>CAWGTX010000010.1:0-602351 GCA_963825585.1 uncultured bacterium | reverse complement strand
GACCGGCGCCCGGCTCATCGGTGGCGACGAAGAGAACGGGTCGCTCGAATTGGAGTACACCGCCCCGGTCGGCCGTCGTCAGGTATACATCGAACGGATGCTGGCGCTGTGGGCGAACGTGAGCGTGCTCACCCTGGTGGTGGCGGCGGCGACGGCATTACTGTCGGTCGCGCTCGACCTCGACCTATCGCTGGGCAACCTGGCCGGGGCAAGCGTCGGACTGTGGCTGCTCACCCTCGGGTTCGGCACCGTCGCGCTGGCAGCCGGAGCGGCCACCGGACGACGGGCTATCGGCCTGGGGGCCGGGGCCGGGCTGGCGGTGACCTCGTTCATGCTCGACGCCATCGGACCCACCATCGACGTCGAGTGGATGTCGGCGATCTCGCCCTTCTCCTGGTACCTGGGCGAACGGCCGCTCCAAACCGGTGTCGACGTCTTCGGGTTGCTTCTGCTGCTGCTGGTGCCTGCCATCTCCGGCCTGTTCGGTCTGCGCTGGTTCGAGCGCCGGGACCTGCTGGTCTGAACCCTGTAGGGTTGGCAGGATGCCAAGCTTCGAGGTTGCCGCACTCGGCGAAACCACGCTGGTCGACCCAGCCGGTGCACGACACCGGCTCGGCGACCTGTGGGCTTCATCGCCCCATGTGTTGTTGTTCCTCCGCCACTTCGGCTGACTCACCTGCAGAGAACGGGCCGGTCAGGTCCGTGACAGGTACCAGGAGTTCCTGGCCACCGGTGCGGGAGTGACCGCCATCGGAACGGGTGGCAGGCGCTACGCCCAAGCGTTCATCGCCGACGAGTCGGTGCCGTTCCCGGTGCTGCTCGACGAGGAAGGCGAGGCGGCCGGCATCGCCGGCACCAACACCATGGGTGTCACCACCTTGCTCAAACCCAAGGCCTACACCAGTGCCGTGAAGTCGTTCGCCGCCGGCAATCGTCAGGCCAACACCGGCAAACGACCACTGCAACTGGGTGCGACGCTCGTCATCGGCCCCGGCGACGTGCTCGTGTACGCGTACTTCGAAGACTTCGCAGGCGACCACGCGCCCCTGGACGACGTGTTGGGAGCCCTTCGATAGACTCTTGTCCCCCACCGAAGCGCAGTGGGAGAAGGGGCCAGCAGCTTTGTCCCCCTCGAGCTTGCGAGAGGGGGACAAGAGTGCCGGGGTCGAAAGCCCGCGAGACGAACTCGCACGCGATCCGGAACGCGTCATCATGCTCGCGAGGGAAAGGCCCCCCCCTACCCCGCTCCTTCGTCGTGGGGGCCCCTTCCCCCTCTCGCAAGCTCGAGGGGGACAAAGCTATTCACGCCGCTCGTCTTGGGCCCCTTCCCCCTCTCGCAAGCTCGAGGGGGACGAAGCTATTCACGCCGCTCGTCTTGGGCCCCTTCCCCCTCTCGCAAGCTCGAGGGGGACAAAGGCTGTTTGGCCCTTGCCAGCTGTCGGTTGGGGTGGTCTCATGGCCCGATGTCTACCGGCGCCGACACAAAGACCAGCCTCAATGGACCCACCCAGTTGACCGACGACGAGAAGGTCGTGGGCAAGACGCTCAAATCGGCGGTCACGCTCACCGACACCGAGCTGGCGACCATCAACTCCCGGGATGGGTTGGTCTCGCTGCTGACGACCAAGAACGTCGACGTACGCAAGGCGCTCGTCAAGTTGCGCTACGAACAGGAACTGCAGCGGCTCCAGATCGAGCTGGTACAGCTCCAGCGCGACATCCAGATCAACGGGAGGCGGGTGGCGATCCTGTTCGAAGGCCGGGACGCCGCCGGGAAGGGCGGTACGATCCGCCGCTTCGCAGAACACCTCAATCCCCGTACCGCCAAGGTCGCCGCCTTGGCCGCTCCCAATCAGGTGGAGAAGGGACAGTGGTACTTCCAGCGGTACCAGACTCACCTGCCCAACCCCGGCGAGATCGTGTTCTTCGATCGCAGTTGGTACAACCGGGCGGTGGTGGAGCCGGTGATGGGCTTCTGCACTCCCGCACAGCACGACCTGTTCATGCAACAGGTGCCGGAGTTCGAGCACATGCTCTATGAAGACGGCATCGAACTCATCAAGTTCTGGTTCTCGATCTCCAAGGCCGTCCAGGCGGAGCGGTTCGAGTCACGCCGCCACGACCCGCTCAAGCAGTGGAAGCTGAGTCCGGTCGACGCCCAGGCCCAGGACCGGTGGGACGTCTACACGAGGTACAAAGAGGAGATGTTCTCCAAGACCCACACCTCATACAGCCCATGGATCATCGTGCGGGCCAACGACAAGAAGAAGGCTCGGCTCGAGAGCATGCGCTACGTGCTGAGCCAGCTTCCGTATGCAGGCAAGACCGAGGCGGGAACGAAACTACAGCCTGATCCCGAGGTGGTCCTCCGGTATCACCGCTCGAGCGCCAGCCTCGACTGAATCGGCGCTACCGCCCTCCCAGATGGCGCTCCGCCAGTTCGGCCAGTACACGCACGAGCCATGCGTCCAGTAGGGATTCGGTCACCTCGATCACTGACGCCTTCTCGAGGTCCACCGGGAGGGCGGGATACCCGTCGAAATGCGGGATGGTGAACAGGTGACCCGGTTGGGCGGCGAGCAGCGCCTGTTTGTCGTCGAGCCCGTCGGTCACCAAAACGACCACGGGTCCGCCGGCCCATGACCGCCGATCAACTTCCGCCACCCCGGGTAGCTCGAGCGCCAACCGGGCGAGCTCATCCAGCGTGACCATCGATCCAGCAGATAGGCTCGACCGTCGACCCGAGGCAGCTCGTCCATCCCTGACTCACCCTGGAGACCCCATGACCCGAATCGCCATCTCCGGACCCGACGCCGTGGCCGTCGGGCCCTACTCCCACGGCGTCCTGAGCGACGGATACGTGTTCCTGTCGGGGCAGACGCCGATCGATTCGGGCACCGGCGCACTGGTCGACGGCACGGTGGATGTCCAGACCCGACAGTGCCTCGCCAATCTGGCTGCGGTACTCGCCGCCGGGGGCCTCGGTTTCGACGATGTCGTGAAGTGCAACGTGTACCTGACGGACATGGCCGACTTCCCGGCGATGAACACCGCCTACGCGGAGCATTTCGCGGAGCCCTACCCGGCCCGGACCACCATCGGCGTGGTGGCGCTCCCGCTCGGGGCGAGGGTCGAGATCGAGATGATCGCCCGCCGCTGACTTCCACTCTCAACACCCGATTCGATCGTGCCACGCATCGAGTCCACGTTCGCGGTCCATGTCCCCGGAGAGGATGCGTTCGGGGTGGAGCAGAGCCAGCAGGAAGTGCGCTACCGCTGGGACCCGTTCGTGCGGGGGCGGCGAACTGCTGAGCGGAGCCACCCGACCGGATACCAGTGTCGAGACGTTCACCCCGGTCGCCGACCGAATCGGTCGCATGATCCTCCAGCGCAACATCGATCGCCGCCGGCCGGATACGCGGCTGTCCGCGGGGACCCGAGATCGTTGAGGCCGCCCGCCGCCAGCTCGGGTATGTTGGCCCGAGCTCATGAGCGAATCCCACAACGACGCCTACCTGGACGCCATCGCCGACGCCGATCCCTACCCGTACTGGTACGAGGACGCCGACGAGCCCGACTCCAACCCGACCCTGGTGCGGGGCATCTCCTGCGATCTGTGCGTGGTTGGCGGCGGATACACCGGACTCTGGACCGCCATTCTCGCCAAGGAGCGCGACCCCTCCCGCGATGTCGTGCTGATCGATGCCCGGGAGGTGGGGTCGGCAGCCAGCGGACGCAACGGTGGGTTCATGGAGGCGAGCCTCACGCATGGGGTCGCCAACGGCCAGGAACGGTTTCCCGACGAACTCGCAGCACTCGAACGCCTCGGACTCGAGAACCTGAATCAGATCGAGGCGGCCATCGCCCGTTACGGCATCGACTGCGACTACGAACGTACCGGCGTCATCGACATCGCCACCACCAGTCACTCCCCCTCGTACTTCGACGAGCTGCGCGAAGACCACGCCCAACTCCGCCACCTGGGTCAGCGGGTCGAACTGCTCGATCGCGAAGCGATGCAGGAACAGGTCCACTCCCCCACCTACATCGGGGGTCTGTGGCGCAAGGATCGGGCGGCGCTGGTCGACCCGGCCCGGCTCGCCTGGGGTCTGAAGGCGGCGGCCGAATCGCTCGGGGTTCGCATCTTCGAGGACACCAAAGCCACCGGCCTCGAACGCGACGGCGTCGGGGTCCTCGTCACGACGCCACTCGGCAAGATCCGCGCCGGGCGGGTGGCGCTGGGCACCAACGCCTTTCCGCCACTGCTGAGACGCATGGGCCACTACATCGCCCCGGTCTACGACTACTGCATGGTGACCGAGCCGCTCACCCAGGCCCAGCTCGACTCGATCGGATGGCAGGCGCGCCAGGGCCTGAGCGACATCTCCAACCAGTTCCACTACTACCGACTCACCGCCGACAACCGGATCCTGTGGGGCGGCTACGACGCCATCTACTACTGGCGGGGGAAGGTGAACCCCGATCTCGAGTCCCGACCCGAGACGTGGGCGCTGCTGTCCCAACACTTCTTCGAGACCTTCCCCCAGCTCGAAGGCCTCAAGTTCACCCACGCCTGGGGAGGCGCCATCGACACCTCCACCCGGTTCTGTGTGTTCTGGGGCAACGCCATGCAAGGCAGGGTCGCCTATTCGGTGGGCTACACCGGTCTGGGTGTTGCCTCCACCCGCTTCGGAGCGGAGGTGATGCTCGACATGCTGGACGGTCGACGATCCGAGGCGACCGAGCTCGAGTTCGTGAAGAGCAAGCCGCTCCCCTTCCCCCCTGAACCGTTCCGGTTCATAGGGATCCAGGCGACCCGCTGGTCGCTCGACATGGAGGACCGCACCGGCAAACGCAACCTGTGGCTGAAGATGCTGGACCGGATGGGTCTCGGATTCGACAGCTGACATTCCACACGTGGAGGTTCAGCGGAAGCGGAGTCGTCCCCACTCCGCGCGTGTCCCTGACATCTCGGGGTGGACCGCACGCCGATCTGGCAAGATACGGGCGTGACCACCACCGAACACGACACCCGCATCATCCCTTCGACCAACGATGGAGATCATGAGCGGTTCGCCCACTATGTGAAGAAGGGCGACATCGTTCGATCGGCGGTGGAGGGGATGCCGATCGAAGCCCTGTGCGGCAAGGTGTGGATCCCCGACCGGGACCCCAAGAAGTACCCCGTGTGCCCCACCTGCAAAGAGGTGCTGGCCAGACTGAAGAAGCGGTGAGCAGCATGCTCCGTTCCCGTATCACCGGGGTCGGGTCGTACCTGCCTCCACGGGTCGTCACCAACGACGAGTTGTCCGAACTGATGGACACCTCCGACGAATGGATCGCCAGCCGCTCCGGTATCCGGGAACGCCGATGGGTCGACCCCGGGACCACCACGTCGGACCTGGCGCAAGAGGCGGCCAACCGGGCGCTCGAGTCGGCCGGCATCGAGGCGAGCCAGGTGGACATGATCCTGGTCGCCACCCTCAGCCCCGACCACGAGTTTCCTGGGACCGCCTGCTTCCTGCAGGCAAAGATGGGCCTTCCCGGGATCCCTGCGATCGACGTCCGTCAGCAGTGCTCCGGGTTCGTCTACGGCGTGTCCATCGCAGATGCCATGGTCCGTGCCGGCAATGCGTCCACGGTGCTGCTGGTTGGAGCAGAGATCCACTCGAAGGGCCTCGACATCTCGACGGCGGGGCGCGACGTGTCGGTGTTGTTCGGCGACGGCGCCGGAGCGGTCGTCGTCCAGGCAACCGACGTCACCGACCCGGCGACCGACTCGCACATCCTCACCACCCACCTCCACGCCGATGGCTCGTTCGCCGAGTCGCTGTGGCTGCCTGCCCCCGGAATGGCCTACGACTCGTTCATGCACGCCGGTCTGGTCGACGAAGGCCTCCACTATCCGCAGATGGACGGGCGGACCGTGTTCGTCAACGCCGTCACCAACATGCCGGCCGCCGTCGAAGAGGCGCTCGCCGCAACCGGGCTCACCGCCGAGGCCGTCGACCTGTTCGTGTTCCATCAGGCCAACCTCCGCATCATCGAGGCCGCCGCTCACCGCCTGGGGGTCCCAGCCGAGAAGATGGTCAACACCATCCACCGGACGGCCAACACCACCGCCGCCACTCTGCCCATCTGCCTCGACGAAGCCGTCACGACAGGCCGACTCACCGAGGGCATGCTGGTGGCCGGCGCCGCCTTCGGGAGCGGCTTCACCTGGGGATCGATGCTGGTTCGCTGGTAGGACGGTACCGTCCTCCCGGTGGCGAACAGGAAGAACATCGGGCTGGCTGTCGCCCTCGGCGTCGGTGCTCTCATCGTGCTGACGGGCGACTTCGACGGTGGCACGCCGATCGATCCGGTCGACTGCGAGGGTGTGGAGGGGTCCGGCCGGCAGGTTACCTGTTTCGAGGTTCCGGTCGGTGGCAACACGCTGGCGGTGGCGGTGATCCACGACTCGGATGAGGCCCTCGCCGCCACACCTGTGCTGATACTGCCGTCACTTCCCGGCGAGACCCCCATCGCCGATGTCGCCGAGTACGCGGCATCGCCGTTGGCCGACAACTACGACCTCGTGCTGGTGGACCCTCGTGGTGGAGGCCGCTCGACGCCGACCCTCGACTGCCCCGACCTCCAGGCCAACCCGGCGTCACTCGAGCTGCTGGAGCGCTGCCGCGAGGATCTGGTGGATGCCGACGCCGATCTCATCTCGGTCGGGACCGACACCACGGTCGAGGATCTGGAAGCGGTCCGGGACGCGCTCCGGCAGGGTCGACCATGGCGGGCGTGGCATGTCGTGGGTTCGGGCTACGGATCCCAGGTCGCCCAGCGGCTCGCCCAGACCCATCCAGCGGCGGTGGACTCGCTGACCCTCATCTCGGTGATCCCTCCGGCCGAGCCCTCCCTGACGGCTCGAGCCAGGTCGTTCGCTCCGGCGCTCGACGCCATCACCGCCTCGTGCGAACAGGACCGGGGATGCAGTCGGCTGGGCAACACCACCGCCGCCGTGAACCGGATCGCCAGCCGGCTCGAGACCTCGGCCGAGCCGCTGGAGATACCCCGACTCGACGGTACCGACCGGGGCGATGTGGTGTCGTTCGACGGATCGTTGGCCCGGACCACCATGTGGCGCGCCCTGCGAGAGCCGGACCTGGCGCCGCTCATCCCGTGGGCGGCCGACCGGATCGACGACGCCGCCAGCGAGTTCGGGATGTCGCTGTCGGGCCGTGACACGATGGCCGCCATGAGAGCCGCCACCGTGCGCGATGAGCCGGTGTCACAGCCGGTGTTCTGGACGCTGGCGTGCAGCGAGCAGGTTGCCCGGATGGATCCGGGCCTCCTCACCGACATCGTCGCCACCGCCCCGGAATTGGTGGCACCGCTCCCTCCGGGTGAGGCGTGTGCCGTGTGGAACGTCCCGATGGCGATCCCGCCCATCCTCGAGAACCCGCTCAGGGCGCACACCCTCGTCGTCACCTCTCCGACCGATCCGGGTTCCGCCCGCGTGTGGGCGGACACGGTGGCGGCGGGCATCGAGCGGTCCCAGGTGATCGAACTGCCGACCCTGGGGCGCAATCCTGGCGTTGAGAAGTGCGAAGGTGCTCTGGTGGAAGCCTTCATCGCCGACCCGGGTGCAACTCCGGAGGTGGCGTGTGCGAGCGACGATCTCGACTTCGCCGTTCGGCCGGTGCCCATCGCCGGGGCCACGTTCCACAGTGTCGCCGACGAGGCCGGACCCGTTGCCGCCATGGTGGTGGGCACGCTGGTGGCGATGGCGTTCGGCCTCTGGTCACTGGCGGGTCCTCCTGTGGCGGCCCGGGTGGCGTGGGCCGTATCGGCGGCCGGGACGCTGCTGTTCCTGCTGGCAGCCGGTGTGGTCCTGGCCACCGCAGACGAACCGGCGCGCCTGGTGGCACAGCCTGCCACCACCTGGCCCGTCTTCCTGCTGCCGTGGGCAACGGCCGTCATCGCGCTGTTCGCGTTCGGACTCACCGCCAGAGCCTTCTGGCAGGCACGGCTGCGTTCGCCGTGGCCCGCTCGCCACCTGCTCACCGGCTTCGGGGTTGCCATTGCCTGGGCCGGCGCTGCCTTCGGCGGGCTGATCCCAGGTGTCTGAACGTCCCCCCAGCCCGATGTGAGCCCGGTGGGTGAACCGGACGCGACGTTGGGCGGCCGGCTACGTCTCCCTAAATATCATGCTGGAGGCGGCCGATAGGGAGACCGTGGGCAGGGTGACCGCTCTTCCCATGGCGAACGATCGTCACGCAGCTCCGCAGACGAACAAGGCAGAACATGACCACACGTGCAGGCCACAACGGCAGCCGGTCGATCCTCGGCAGGATCACACTGCTGGCTGTCCTCCTCAGCTCGTGTGGTGCGCTCGCCGGCCCCGGCGAGGCAGAGACCGTCGACTCCATGATCGCGGCTCTCGATGACACCCACGCCAACCTGACACGGGCCGTGACCGTGGCGGCGTCGTCGGGTCAGACCATGTCGCCAGAAGCCCGCGGTTTCATCACGGCTGCGGCCGGAGGTCTCGTCGCCTTCAACGAGGCCACCGATGAGTTCACCGGTGATGCCACCCTCGGGCAGGCAGCCGAGGGGTACGCCCAGTCCGCCAATCTGGTGCTCGGCTTGCTCGATGAAGGCAACATCGACGTTGCCGTCGAGGTGACCGCCACTCAGGTCGAAGTGAAATACGCCACGTTGACGAGCGGTCTTCGCACCCGACTCGACGCCCTGGGTGGGCCTCCATCATCGAGTGGGATCACGCGAGTCGTCGTGGTGGCCGTGATCATCGCCGGCGTTGCCGCGCTGGCTCTCTCGAGGATGCGTCCGGGCGGGACCGGCGATGAGCCTCCTGCGCCGGCGGCACGCCGTCCCGAAGAGAACTCGTCGTTCCCCTCGTCGCCGTTTCCCGACGACCCGATCAGCAGCCTCAGCTCAGATCTGCCCCCGATCGGCTCACAGCCCAGCCGACCCCCGGAGCCGACCGGGCCGGTCCGCAATCCCGAGGCAGTTCACTCGGTCAAGGGTGGGCTCCGCACCGTCGAGTTGGAAGGCATCATCGAGGCCGCCCTAGCGACGGTGACGAACGCCGGGTGGGAGGTCGCCATCCAATGTCCCGAGGTTCGGGTGTTGGTGGACCCGCTCAGGATGCGGCGTCTGCTGTCGAACCTCCTCCTCAGCGCCACATCGCACCAGGCCGAACACATCGGGCTGGTGGCCGAGATCGTTGGCGACAGAGTCGAGGTGAACGTGGGCCACGACGGCAACCTGCTCGCCAAGGAGCCCAGGGACGGCCCCAGCTCGGACACGCCACCCGAGGTCGAACACCAGCTCACCGTCGCCCGTCAGCTGCTGGCCGGGATGCACGCCGAGGTCCGCTGGTCGCGGTGGCGCGGCGTGTCGCTGTACACCATCGAGCTCGTGCGGGGCCCCGAAGAAGTGAACCGGTCCGCCAACCTCGCCGAGACGCACACGAAGTAGCGGTGTCACCCGGGGTGGGCGGTCGGCTGCGACTCGTTCACCACTTCCACGTGAACCCGACCACCGACCGGGTCGCTTGCTCGACGTAGCGGTGCGCCGTTCCGGCGGCGCAGAGCACGACGTTCTCCGAGAAGGTGGGTTCCTCCTCGCCGATCGTGTCCCACTCGGCCCACCGGACCTCGGCGGGCAGATTGGCCGGGTCGAACCGTACGTGCATCGAGACCCGACGGAGCCGGTCCGCCGAAGCCCGCCGTACCTGCGGGGGCATGTCGGTGGGCTGTCGGAATGTGGCGACGATCTCGAATCGATGGGTCTCGCCCACCGGGATGGTGCGCCCGAACGCCACCTCGTTGCAGCGGAGGCCACCTTCGATGTCGAACACGCCGACGACCGTGCCCCCGGACACGATCTCCAGATCCACCGCCCGGGCGTCGTAGTTGAAGAAATAGCGGTCACACCCGCTACGAATCGCTTCGATCACCTGCTCGCTGCGATGACTGATAGCCAACCGGTCAGGCCCCACGACGTGGGATTCGTGAACGCTGACCGTCCGGTGCCGGCGCCCACTCCCGATCCTCGTCACCACCTCCTCGGGCACCCACCGCTCGGAGGGAAGCGGCCCCGGCGGCTCACTCCGACAGAACTGCTGGGAGTGCAGTGACCGCAAGCGGTATTCGTGGACGGGGTTCTCGTCGATGGCGAACACCTCTATGAACACAGTCAGCATCTCGATCGTGCAGGCGTGATCGCCGAGCGCCTTCCACACCAGAGTCTTCCAGGCGCTCAGGCTGCGGATCGGTCCCCCGGTGGCGTCCATGTGCTCGGCGATCGTGCGTGCAATCGCCGATTGGCTGACGGGGGCGGACTGGATCCGTCGAGCTCGCTCGGGCAGATCCCACTTGGCCCGGTAGGCAGACACCCCACTCAACAGTCCGCTCAGATACGACCCGAACGACCCCTCCGGCAACGTTCCCTCCTCGGACGACGCGACGCTACGCGACGAACTCGCCGTCTCCAACTCGTCTGTAAACGCTTCCAGCGATACAGTCCCGGTGGGCGCGGCCACAGGAGAGCTGCGAGCCGCGGATCCGGCACCCGTCGGGGCGGAGGGGCACGTGACCTCTGGGTCATGTCTTCCCCGACGGGTGCGGGTGCCGTGCACCTCCCGTGACGGGCCCTTCCTCGCAATCCGCCGACGGCGCCCGTCGTCCCCCGACGTCCCCGAGGATCGCCGCCCGAGCCGTTGAATCTGCGGCGCTACCGGCCGACAGGCACAAGGTGCACTCCTCGGTTGCTCCATCCGGGAGGGTGCTCGATGGATCTCCGGATCACGAGCCACCCAGCCCGCTCATCGAAGCAGCCGTCGCCCGCGCCCACGAGCATTCAGATCGTGCTCTGACGCACCTCGGGAACACCATCGCAACGTTGGATCGACTGGCGTCCGACATGGGGCTGGGACTGCCGATCTCACGCGAGCTCGCCCACCTCATGGGCGGAACCCTCACCCATCAACGCGAATCCGAGCTCACTGCGTTCAGGTTCCGACTCCCGCTCGCACCGCAGACCCAGCACGGCGCGGGGGTGGCGACGTGATCATTACCCACGCCGTCGACGACTGCGAGTCAGGTGAGATCGGTCAGCGCCAGCAGCAGTTGCAGCACACCGAACGACAGCAGGTACACCGCGATCATCGCCCCGATCGAGCCGATGCGTGTCAGGGAGGCGATCAGGGCGGTGATGAGGAATGCCGCCAGATGGGTTCCGAAGATCTGGCCGAACCCATAGGCACCGGGAGTGGAGCCTCCCACGAAGCGCAGCGCCGCTACGTGGATGATGAGGGCGGCGGCGGCGACACCACCCACCCACAACATGGGTGTGGCGGACGCCCGCATCGATCGAGTTTGTCTGCGCGCCATGGTCGAGGTCTCCGGGACGACGTGGGACCCATCATTGCCGAACGTGCGCCCGGACCCAACGACCTTCGATCCGATCGGCGTGTCCCATGATGAGATCTCCGACCAGGCACCTGACGCTGGGACTCACGCTGGTGGTCGTGGGATTGCTGATGGGCATGGGAGCCGCCCTGGTCGCCGGCGTCCAGGTGGCGCAGAACGCCGTCGATGACGCCACATCTCTCGATGCACTCGCCGGGCTCGCCGAGTCGACCACCCGACTCCACGCCGCCACCAACCAGGCAGTGCTGGTACTCGCCACCACGCCGCCCGACGAGAAACGCGCCCTCCGGCTGGCCGTTGTCGAGGCCCGCGCCACCCTCGAGGCGATGTCGCCGTACGTCGAGGCCATCGACCCCGACGACACCGCCCTGGTGTCGGCAACCGAACAGTACGTGGCAGCGGCCGCCGGTCTCCTCGATCTGGCCGCGATGGGGCCGGAAGCGGAGTCCGAGCAGCCGAGACCGGTTGCCCTCGAGCTGGCCCACCGGAACCTGATCGATGCCATCAACGACCGTCGCATCCTCACGCGCTCGGCCTTGGCCACGTCGGTCGGGGGGAGCGGGGCGGCGGTGACGGCCACGGCGCTGGTGATCCTGGTGCTGCCGTCGGCCGCCATATTCGTGTTCAGCCGCCTGGCGCGCACACGGGCTGAGGCGCAGGCCGAAGTCATGGTCACGATGTCACCGGCCATGCCCTCCCGCCTGACCAGGGAGTTGGAGGAGAGGGCGATGGCGATCGTCGACCACGCTCGGATCGTGGCGTGGACCCGGCCTCATGACCACGACGCCGCCCCGTACCGGAGCCTTCTGTCCGAAGCCGGTGGTCTGCTGAGAGTGACCCGGAACCTGATCGCCTTCGACCGCCTGGAAGCGGGCGACGTCTTGGTCTCGGGCGAACCCACCGACCTGGGCGAGCTGGTCGAACGGATCCGGATCGGTGCACTCGAGACCGGCACCTCCATCGAGGTGGTCGCCGACGGGGTGGAGGTTCTCGCCGATGCGGTGCGCCTCCACCAGTGCCTAGAGAACCTGGTCGGCATCGT
This sequence comes from uncultured bacterium, assembly GCA_963825585.1. GTDB lineage: Bacteria > Actinomycetota > Acidimicrobiia > Spongiisociales > ZC4RG35 > JAOUGY01. Next base: position 589,862 of record CAWGTX010000010.1, on the reverse strand, counting down.
CGCCGGACATGGTGCGTTGAACGTCGGACTGGTGGTGGGGCGGGACAAGGGTCGGGGCACCATCTGTGTCGTGGGCGAGGGGTGCACCATCCCGAGCGAGGTCCTGCGGGTTCTTCAGAACGATGCCCGGCCGCAACGGGCGGGGGCGCTGGCGCTGGCTGTGGTCCGTCGCCTCGTGGCGGACATGTCGGGCACCCTCACCCACCGCCAGGTGGAGACCACGGCGGTGTTCACGATCGCACTTCCGGTCGCCGGCGGACGTCCACGGTGACGGCGTTGCAGCGCGTGGCCACCGCCATCACCCTGGTGGGGAGCTTGGCTCTGGGACCGTTCCTCTCGGCCGGGGCCCAGACCCAGGAGCGGTTCCTCTACCTGCGGGGCGCTGCCTATCCGACCTCACTGCTCTCTTCAGAGCCGCCGCTGTCCGAGACGATCAAGAACCTCGACCGCCCCCGCAACGACGACCCCGGCCTCACGCTCGAGTCGGGAGGTGTCGGACGCCGCGAGTTCGACGACGCCCGGTACCAGGATTTCCTCACCGAAGTGGGTGGAGCCACGATCGCCGGCACCGTCACTCTCACCCTCTGGATCGCCCCGGCCGGGCTGACGGCGGGACCCACATCCGACCTGCGAGCGCTGGTGGCCGACTGCAACGGGTTCGGGTTCGGATGCGAAGAGCTGGCATCGGGATCGGCATCGGTGGCCTGGACCGAGCCGATCGGATTCGTTCCCGTCACGGTGGCGATTTCGCTTGACAGCCACACCTTCCCGGCCGACAGGGTGCTGAAGTTGCGTATCACCACCGAGACATCCGACGGCTCCCCCCTGTGGGTGGCCTACGACGCCTTGGAGACACCCAGCTCCCTGACCATCGAGAGCTACTCGACACCGACGACCACCGTGACAAGCACCACTGTGACCCCCACCACGACCCAACCCACCGTGCCGCCCACCACACGCGTCACCACCACCCCAACGGTCACCCCGTCCACCAACCCTGCCACCGACCCGGCCACCAGTTCGGTCACCACCGATGAGACCTCCCCGACCACGAGTCAGGGCCCGCCCGCAACCGATCAGGTGGGCCCGGGTTCCGGATCTGGTACCACCGCTACAACGGCTCCTGCCGCCACGGTCACGTCCGGGGGGCGGGCGGCAGTGGCGCTCGACCCGCTGGTCTTCGACCTCTCGTACGGCGCCAGCTCGCCCGAGACGCGTGGCAACCCGCTGATTTCGGCGACTTCGCTGATCGGCTTGGCCCGGTCGACCCTCCTCAGAACGTGGCCGTGGACATTGGCCCTGCTCGGACTCGTTGGGGTGGTTCTCTGGCGGGATCGGCACGAGGCGGACCAACTGTGAAACCGACACCGGCCGCCACGCTGAGATCGAAGGTCGCCGATGGGGTGGCGCTGCACCCGGCGGCCGCACGGATAGGGGTGGCCGTACTCGCCGCCGTGTTCGTGGCGCTGATGGCAGCGATGGCCGGTCTGTGGTCGAACGCCACCACCCTCGATCGTGTCACGGGGAACGCCCGCGACCTGCACGCTGCCAACGCCACCGCCGGGGCGGCCGGAATCACCCGGGCGGCGGTCGCGCTCGCCCTGGTCTTCGAAGCCGACCGCCAGGTGAACGTGGCCACCGAGGCCGACGTCGACGTGAGCATCGCCGAAGCCCGGGGCGCACTGCAGTCGTTCGAAAGAGCCATCGACATCGCCACCGTGGAAACGGGTGCATTCTCGGCGGCTGTGCAGGAGATCCTCGACGAGCTGGAGGCGGGGGACGTGCGTTTGGCGCTCTCGATTCGAGACGAACGCCTCGAACCGGCGTACAGCGCTCTCGTCGCCGACCTCACCGACCGGCAGCACACCGCAGAACAGGCCATCCTCGACACTCAGACATCGGCTGGACGGACGGCGCGGGTGACCCAGGTGTTCATCGTCCTCGCCATCCCCGCTGCCGCCATGCTGGCGTACTGGTTCATCGTCCGCCGTCGCCTCCGCGAGCAGGAAGTCGACATGCGATCCAGTCTCGAGGCCGAGCGAGCGGTCAGCGCCGCCAAAGACGAACTGATCGCGGGCATCTCCCACGAACTGCGCACACCGCTGACAGGAATCCACGGCTTCTCCGAGATCCTCATGACCCAGGGCCTGGCCGATCAGGAAATGGCGATGGACCTGGTGTCGATCATCCACTCCGAGTCGGGCGAACTCTCACGGATGATCGACGACCTGCTGACCGCCGCCCGCATCGACGCCGGCGAGCTCGGCGTGGCGGTGGAACCCACCGAACTGTCCGTCGCCATCGACTCGGTTCTGCAACCGGTTCTGCGACAGGGGCGCAACGTGGCGGCGAGCTGTCCGACCGTGTGGGTGGCCGCCGACCCGCTCCGGCTCCGCCAGATTCTCCGCAATCTGATCTCCAACGCCGCCAAACACGGAGGCGACAACATCGCAGTCATCGTCGACCAGGCCAACGGGATGGCGAGGATCACGGTCGCCGACGACGGGCCCGGCGTGTCGGAGGGCATCATCACGCGACTGTTCGACCGTTTCGTGAACGGTGGCCGGGGTGCTCTGCTGGCAGGAAGTGTCGGGCTGGGGTTGGCGGTTGCCCGCGATCTGGCCGAACGAATGGGCGGCCAGATCACCTACAAACGAATCGACGACATCACCATGTTCGACATCGAGATTCCGTTGGCCCCGACCCCGGTGGCCGGTGAGATGGCGCTCACATGAGCAGTCGACGGTTGGCGGCCGCGCTGATGGTCGTCATGCTGCTGGTGCCGGCCGGCATGGTCGGGGCCAGCTCGCAACGCCTCTACCTTCGGGGCGGCGGCATTCCCATAAGCGTCCTGAGTGGTTCACAACCCACGTCGTCGAGCGTCCGCAACTTCGACTGGCTCCGCAACGACGACCCCGGCGTGACGCTGCGGCCCGGCGGCAACTGGAGCACCAGCTCCTCGACGAGATATCAGGAGTTCTTCTTGGTGGCGGATGGCGTGCATCTGAGCGGAAGCAGCTCGCTGACGGTGTGGAGCGCCGTCGCCGACTTCGCTCCCGATTCGACGGGCGCTCTCGAGGCCTATCTGCTCGACTGCAGCTCGTGGGGGGGCAGCTGTTCGCTGCTGGCGACCGGCTCTGTGGCGGACGACTCGTGGAACGCGGCCGACGAGTGGAGCGAACGCACCATCTCGTTCCCATCGGTCGATCACACCTTCGACGGGGACCGGATGTTGAAGGTCCGCATCGTTGCCGGCGCCGCTGCCGACGTGGACATGTGGATCGCCTACGACTCGGTGTCGACGCCCAGTTCGCTCACGGTCGATCTTGGGTCGCCCCCCGAACCCACGACCACCACCACGACCGCAACCACCACGACGACAACCACGACCGTGCCCGAGTCGACGACCACGACCACCGCCACCACCAGCAGCACGACCGGTCCGGTCGGATCCACCACGACCACCTCCCCCCGAACCACCACGTCCGCCCCACCGGATGCATCCACCACGACCGGTGACCCCGACGACGCCGCCACGACAACCACCACACCTCCCGGAAGCGTCACCACCGAAGGCCCTGGGGACGGAGACACGACCACCAGCACCAACCCCGGCGACCAGCCATCCACCACGGCGGCAGGAGAGGAACCGCCGCTTGGTGGGACAGGAGGGCCTGTCGACATCGACCGGGGAGGGTTCGTCGTCACCAGCGACGGCGACGTGGCGTTCACTCCGCTCCAGCCCTCCGTGAGACTGACCATCGGACCACTCGAGCGCCTGGCCGTGTCGTTCGGGACGGCCACCGAGACCATCCGCTCAACCATGCTGCCGGCACTGGCCCTGGGCGCCTTCGCCGCCATGCTCGTTATCACCCTCTTCGAACGCGCCGCCGCGACTGGATTCGACGAGTTTCTACGATTGTTGGGAGAATTCCCCAGACTTTTCAACCACTGTGGATGAGTTTACGTTCACATATCGCCCGTCGGACGTGAACCGTTCCTCGGCACCCGCCCCTGGTTCCTGAAGCAAACCGGGACCGGATCCCGCCCTCACGGCCGGTAGGCTCGAGCACGTGACAGTCGGTGAACGCTTCCTCGACCACCTCTCGGCAGCAATGCGCATACCCACCGTCTCTCACGACGACCCGGCTGCGGTCGACCCGGTCGCCTTCGACCGGTTCCGGGCCTTTCTGGAACAGACCTACCCGGCCACGTTCTCCCGACTCGAGGTGGAGACGTTCGCCGCCCATGGGCGTCTTCTCACCTGGCACGGCACCGAACCCGCCCTGCCCGCGATGGTGCTGATGGCACACCAGGATGTCGTCCCCGTCGAGGATGCCTCGCAATGGTCGGTGCCGCCCTTCGAGGCCGGCCGCACTGCCACCCACCTGATCGGGCGGGGAGCCATCGACGACAAGGGATCGCTCATCGCCATCCTGGAAGCGGTGGAGGCGCTCGTGGAGAGCGGAGCCGGCCTCCGCCGAACCCTGATACTGGCGCTGGGCCACGACGAGGAACGGATGGGGGCCGATGGTGCTGCGGCGATGTCGTCCGCCCTCGCCCGACGGGGCGTCCGAGCCGACCTGGTACTCGACGAGGGCGGGTTCATCACCGAACGTGTGGTCCCGGCCACCCGTCGTCCGGTTGCGCTGGTCGGCATCTCCGAGAAGGGGTATCTCGATGTGGAGTTGAGCGGCACCGCCGTCCCCGGGCACTCGTCAGCTCCGCCCCGGGTGACAGCAGTGGGCGCCGTGGCGGCGGCCGTGGCCGCGCTTCAGTCCCATCCGCTCCCCGCCCACATCGATCGCCAGGCCGCCTTCTTCGCTGCGGCGGCACGCGCCGCACGCCCGCCGGTGCGCCAGATCATCGCCGGACTCCCCCGTCTCGGCCGACTGGCGGAACGGCTGCTGGCGAAACGCCCCAGCACCGATGCCCTCATCCGGACGACCACCGCTCCCACCATGATCGAAGGAGGCATCAAGGCCAACGTCCTCCCGTCGTCGGCGCGAGCCCTCGTGAACTTCCGGATCCTGCCGGGAGACACGACCAGCTCAGTGGTCGACCACGTCCGTTCGGTGGTGGGAGAGGGCGTCGACGTGACCCCGCACCTGGGCTGGGATGCCGCGCCGGTCTCGGACGTGACCTCCACCGGCTACCGGACACTCGAGGACACCATCGCCGAAGTGTTCCCCGACGTGGTCGTGGCGCCGTGGATCGTGATCGGTGCCACCGACGCCAGGTACTACTCGACGGTGTCCGACACCGTCCTGCGATTCCTCCCGTTCCGCATGAACGAAGCCGAACTCGCCGGCTTCCACGGTGGCGACGAACGGATCCGGCTCACCGACGCCGAGCCCGCCGTCAGGTTCTACCGACGGCTCATCGAACGGATGTGCCTCTAGTCTCGACGGATGGAACCAGAGGCGTGCTGGCGACTGATATCCGAATCGCCGGTGGGCGTGTTGTCGACCGCCCGGGTCGACGGCGGTCCCCGATCTGTTCCGGTGGTGTTCGGGATCACCAATGACCGGCGGCTCGTGACCGCGGTCGATCACAAACCGAAGTCCACTCGCGCCCTCCGACGGCTCGACGACATCGCCGCCGACCCCCGTGTCACCCTGCTGTGTCACCACTACGCCGACGACTGGACCCAACTCTGGTGGGTGCGAATCGACGGGACCGCCGAGGTCGTCCACGATCCCGCCCCCGCCATCCAGCACGCACTCACCGATCGCTACTCCCAGTACGCCGAGCATCCACCCGCAGGACCGTGGATCCTCATCACCCATCGCACCGTCACCGGATGGCGCGCGGAGTGAAACGGTTGTCCCCCAGCAAGCGAAGTTGGGGAAGCAGCGAGAGCTTCGTCCCCCACGCAGCGCAGTGGGGGAAGGAGTATCAGCATTGTCCCCGCGGAGTGGGGGAAGGGGCAACGCCTTGCGGAGATACACCACAGCTTCGCAACCCAGCGCCGATATCTCCGGACCAGTGCCACGTGGTACAGGGGGTCATGCTGCGCAACGGTCTCGAGCGGTAACAGGCCGGCCGGCTGGGCCGACCGCCCTGCGCGATCAATGCTGAGAAGGGTCGAGACCTTCCATACGGACACGGTGGTGATCTGTGAGGTCGTGGCAGTCGGCCAGTCCGGACGGGTCGACGTGCACGAAGGCGTCGAGCGCGTAGGGCAGCTGGTGAGCCAGTTCGTGGGCGACCCGCTCCGAGATCTCGTGACCTGCAGCGACGGAGATGGCCGGGTCGACGCCCACCGAGACGCTGGCCAGGAGCCGATGTCCGGAGAATCGAAGCCGAATGGTCGAGACATCGATCACACCATCCACGCCGGAGACGATGGTGGTGGCTCGTCCCACGAGCTCGGGATCGACGGCGTCGAGAAGCCTGCCGAACATCTTCATGGCAGTCCGGCGCAGGATCACCAGGATCATGACCGCCACCACCATCCCCGCCAGCGGATCGACCCAGTCCCAGCCTGCCAGCGAACCGATTCCGGCGGCGACCACCGCCAGCGACGTGAATGCATCAGACCGGGCGTGGTAGCCATCGGCCACCAGCGCCTCTGATCCGATCCGCTCCCCCACGGTCATCCGGTAGCGGGCCACCGCCTCGTTTCCCACCGCTCCCACCAGCCCGGCCCCGATCACCCACGGAGCGAACGTGATCGTTCGTGGATCCACCAGCCGTTGCAGCGACTCCCACGCCACCGCCCCTGCGGACCCGGCGATCGCCAGCACGATCACCACCCCGGCCAGATCCTCCGCCCGGTGGTAGCCGTGAGTGAAACGGGTGGTGGGCGCCCGCCGACCCAGCGCGAACGCAATCCACAACGGCACGGCTGTCAGGGCATCGGTCAGATTGTGGAGGGTGTCCGAGAGCAGGGCCACCGAACCCGTGTAGACGACGATGACCGCCTGGATGGCGGCGGTGGCGCCCAGACCGAGCAACGAGATCTTGGTGGCCCTGATGCCGGCGGCGCTGGTGTCGGCAACCACGACGTGATCATGGCTGTGGCCACCCTTCAAGAAACGAAGCAGACCGCCACCGGAGGCATGGTCGTGATCGTCGTGATCGGCGTGATCGGCCGGGCCCTCTGGGTTCGTGTGGTCGGGCACCCACCCAGCGTACGACACCTGGGGCACTCGCCAACCCGGTCTAGCCGTCGTTGAGGAAGCGCTCTATCTCTTCGACGAGACGTTCCGCAGGATCGACGTCCTCCTCACCGGTGAGCGACTCGGCCTCCAACCCGTCGATGTACTCCTTCAGGTCGGAATCCTGGACCGCCTGATCGACCTGATCCCGGAAGTCCACTGCGTCCACCATCAGGTCGGAGGTATCGAGGGTGATCTCGCAGATCTCCAAAGCCTTGTCGAGCAGAGCCAGACCACCGGGCGGGTACTCCTGATTCGACAGGTAGTGAGGCACCGCCGCCCACACGCTGACCACCGAAAAACCCTGCTCGGACAGCGCTTGGTTGAGCACGCCGATGATGCCGGTGGGGCCCTCGTAGTCCGACGGGAACAGCTGGTGTTCCTCCAACAGATCGGGCTCGGACGCCACGCCGATGAGCGGCACCGGCAGCGTGTGCGGCACCTGGCCGATGAAGGCACCCATGGTGACGACCTCGGAGACACCCACCGATGCGAACACCCGCCCGACCTCGCCGCAGAAGCGCTTCCAACGGGCACTCGGCTCGTCGCCGGTCAGCACCACGATGTCCCGGTCGGCACCCGGCACCGTCAACGCGTACAACGAGATGTCCGGCCAATCGATCTCGCGCGCCCCACCGTCGCCGATCTCCACGTTGGGGCGCCGCACCTGGAAGTCGAAGAACTCGTCGGCATCGATCCGAGCGAACCGGAACCCCGCCAACAGATCCACCAGGTGGTCGACAGCCATCGACGACGCACCCCCGGCGTCACCCCAACCCTCGAATGCCACCAGCGCCACCGGGTTCCGCAACACCGGCCGCTCTTCCCAGATCACGGACTCCATGTACGACAGGCTACAACCGATGGGAAGGAAGGCTCTAGGGAGAGGCTGCTGGCTACTGGCTACTGGCTACTGGCTACTGGCTGCTGGCTACTGGATGCTCCGAGCTTCGAGCTTCGAGCTTCGAACACAGAACGCCCAGAAACGTGGCAACGGCCCACGCGAAGGCAACTCCACACCCCCGGCCAAGCACGCGAAGAACGCACCACCAGCACCGGCGGGGGGTCGAAGGGGGGTCGTCCCCCCTGGGCATGACCGGCGGGGGGTTGAAGGGGGGTCGTCCCCCCTGGGCATCAGACACAGAACACAGAACGCCCAGAAACGTGGCAACGGCCCACGCGAAGGCAACTCCACACCCCCGGCCAAGCACGCGAAGAACGCACCACCAGCACCGGCGGGGGGTCGAAGGGGGGTCGTCCCCCCTGGGCATGACCGGCGGGGGGTTGAAGGGGGGTCGTCCCCCCTGGGCATCAGACACAGAACACAGAACGCCCAGAAACGTGGCAACGGCCCACGCGAAGGCAACTCCACACCCCCGGCCAAGCACGCGAAGAACGCACCACCAGCACCGGCGGGGGGTCGAAGGGGGGTCGTCCCCCCTGGGCATCACCGGCGGGGGGTCGAAGGGGGGTCGTCCCCCCTGGGCTTCACAATGCCCGGTTGAGGAATCCGACGGTTCGGCTCCACGCCAGTTCGGTGGCTTGCTCGTCGAAACGGGTGGGATCGTCGCTGCGGTAGAACTCGGATCCGGCACGGCGGTAGGTTTCGAAGGTTGCGTCGATGCCGGCTTCGCGGAGGCGCATTTCGAGTTGGTAGGCGGTGTGGGGGGAGGCGCGATCGTCGAATGCGCCGTAGTGGCCGAGGAATGCGGTGTGGGGGGCGGTGAAGTCGGGGGTCACACCGGCCCAGGGGCTGGTGGGTCCGTAGGCGACGCAGGCCCGGAGGGACGGCTCGGATGCGGCGACCCACATGGCGAGGCCTCCGCCGACGCCGAATCCGACGACGCCAACCCGGCCCGAGCTGCCGGGGAGGGCGCGCAACATCTGGACGGCCCCGGCGATGATGCGGGCGGTCTCGTCCTCTTCGAGGGCGTCGATCTTCTTGTCGGCTTCGAAGATGTTGCCGTGGCTGGTGGGTTCGACGAGACCGATCGCCACTGCGACGAACCCGGCTTCGGCGAGTCGGTCGGCGGCTGATCGGGCGTGATCGTCGAGTCCCCACCTGTCATGGATGACCAGAACGGTGCGGCCCGGGGTGTCGGGGCGGGCCACGTGCATGGGCACGGTGCGGTCGTCGACCCTGAGTTCGAGAGGGCCGCCCACCACCGGCGCGGCGATGTTCGACCAGTTCGGGCGGGCGGTGGGGTGTTCGGGGGCGGGGCGGAGCCGTCGCCCGGCACGGCCCTCCCCTGCCGCGAAACGGTCAGCGCCCTGTTTGGCGGTGTCCATGACCCGGGAGCCGTAGCGTCGCTCGACGGCGAGGCCTTGCTCGATTGGAAGGTCGGCTCCTTCCAGGACAGCCCGTCGATCGGATCGGACGGTCTCCTGGGGGAACCCGACGATGGTGCGGGCGATGCGCATGGACGCCTCGAGGGCGTTGCCGTCGGCGACGACCAGATTGGTGAGACCGATGGCGTAGGCCTCTTCGGCGTCGACGGGGCGTCCTGTGAGGATCATTTCCATGGCGACCCCGTGCCCGACGATACGCGGCAGACGCTGCGTGCCACCGTCCACCAGCGGAACACCGAAGCGGCGTTCGAGGCATCCGAAGATGGCGGACCGGCCACTGACGCGGATATCACACCACAGGGCCATCTCGAGCCCGCCGGCCACGCAGAAACCCTCGACGGCGGCGATGGTTGGCTTGGAGACTTCGAGCCGGGTGAACCCCAGGTACCCCTCGGGGCGGTCGACGAGATCGAAGGACCTCAGGTCGGCCCCGGCCGAAAAGGTGCCTCCTGCCCCGAAGAGCACGGCGACGTCGGCTTCGGCATCGGCGTCGAACCGGCGCCACGCCTCCAGCAACGCCTCGGCCGTGGCCAGATCGACGGCGTTGCGCCGCGCAGGGCGATCGATGGTGATCACCGCCACCCGATCCATGATGTCGTATCGAACCGTCACCAGTCCTCCCTCACCGAACGAGGATAGGGCAACACCCTCTCACCCCTCGGTCGCACCCCTTCGGAACGCCGTTGCAGTCCTCCCGGTAGCATGCCACTCCGATTCGAGTTGTCCACCAGTCGAGGTCTCATGTTGGTCGCGAAATGGGTCCACCTGATCGCAGCGGCGGTGTGGGTTGGAGGCCTGATCACCCTGGGTGCGGTGGTGGCGGCCTTGCGGTCGCAAGGCGTGGAACGTTCCGTCCTTCAGGCCGTTGCCCGCCAGTTCGGCCGCCTGTCCTGGACGGCGATGGGCGTGGCGGTGCTCAGCGGCGGCTGGATGGCCATCGATTTCATCGACCGCCCCGCACTGGCCGTGAAGATGGGCCTGGTAGCCCTCGCAGCCGGTCTAGCCGGTTGGCACCAGTTCGCCGCCAAGAACCAGACCCCGAAGATGCGAGGCATCCTGCAAGCCCTCATCCTCGTGACCAGCCTGGGAATCGTGGCGGCCGCAGTAGCGATCTGAGAGGAAAGCCGCTGGTTTCCAGCTTCTGGCTACTGGCCAGAACGCGTGTCGTGCTGCGTCGGGCGTTCCGAGCCAGCAGCCAGCAGCCAGCAGCCAGCAGCCAGCAGCCAGCAGCCAAAAGGATTGAGGCCCCCGCCGTGGCGGGGGCCTCAATCGTTGAATCACTTGCGCTTGTGGCGGTTGGCCTTGAGGCGCTTGCGGTACTTGTGCTTCGACATCTTCTTGCGACGCTTCTTGATCAGCGACCCCATACGAATACCTCAATGATCGATCCGGAGAGAGACACAGGATGGCCGGTATCCGGTTGGGGGTCAAACTGCGCCGGTTGTGGCGACCTCGGGGGTGAGCACATATCCGTCGCCGGCGAGGCGCTCGTCCATGGCGGCGGCGACCGCCGGGACGTGGTCGGCAGGGCACATCGCCAGCACCGAGGGGCCCGCTCCCGACCAGCACGAGTGGAAGGCACCGGCGGAGAGGGCGGCCGAGATGAGCCCGGCGCTGTCGGGGCGGAGCTGGCCTCTGGGTGCTTCGTGGAGTTCGTCGCCACCGGCGGCCCGCAGCACTTCGCCGTCGCCGGTCATGATGCCGGCCACCAGTGCGGCGGTGCGGGCGATGGACCGAACCACCATGTCCATCGGATAGGCGCTGGGCAGTGCCTGTCGCGCTTCCTTGGTGGCGAACGGTCGGGATGGGACCGCCACCACCAGTCGCAGCATCGGATTCCACGGCAGTCGATGGACGGCAGGTCCGGCAGCCAACACGAGCCCGCCGTAGACGGCGGCGGCAGCGTTGTCGGGATGGCCTTCGAGTTCGGCCACCAACTCGAAGAGCCGCTCCACCGCATGTTCCTCGCCCACGGCGCGCCACGCGGCCAACGCCCCGGCGGCGAATGCGGCCGACGACGATCCGAGGCCACGACCGAGCGGGATCTGGTTGTCGACCTTCAACGAGAGCGGCCTGTCCGCTCCGACGGCGCAGCGGGCGGCGATGAGCACCGCGTCGTCGGCGCCCGGACCGGGAGCGTCACTACCCAGGTGCTCCACCGACCAGCCCTCGGCGGTGACCGCATCCACCCTGCACCTCAGTTCGACCGCCACCGCCATGGCATCGAAGGCGGGGCCCAGGTTCGCCGACGAGGCGGGGGCGGAGGCGTGGGCCATGTCAGCCGCCCACCGGACAGGTACACGAACACATGGGGCGGCAGTCTACGGGAAGGACGGCCGCTGACCGCCGGTCGTCTCAGACGCCGAGTTCACGGGTCTCGTCGCGGGTCACGGTGCCACCGATGGTGATCCCAGCCGGTGACCAGTCGAGGTGGATCGAGGAGGGTGCGCCGATTTCGTCGCCCTGGTCGATGCGAACCGACCCGTGCATCTCGCCCCTGGCGGCGAGGACGGTGGCAAGCGCCACGGCGGCGCTCCCGGTGGCCGGGTCTTCGACTACGCCCATCTCGGGGGCGAAGAACCGGGCCTTGACGGTGTTGCCCCGGCGGGACCACAGGTACACCTCGCCCGGAAGATTTGGGGGCTGCACACCGGCGACGACCTCCGGGCCGGCGGCTTCTATGACGTGGTAGTCGATCGGCATCGACACGGTCACCGCATCCTCGGGGTCGACCCATCCGCCGAGGTCGAGGGTGCAGGTGCGAACCGTGCGTTCGGCCCGGGGGGCGGTGATGGCGACGCGGTCGCCGGTGACGGTGATGGCGCAGCGACCGACCGTGCAGTCGATGGCGTCGACCCCGCCGGGACCGAGCATGTTGAGCACCCAGGCGGCGCCGACCAGCGGGTGGCCGGCGAAGGGCAGCTCGGCGGCGGGGGTGAAGATCCGGGTGCGAGGTACGCCACCGTCACGCCAATCGACGAAGACGGTCTCGGAGAATCCGAGGTCGGCTGCCACCTCTGCCATGACCCGATCGGTCAACCCGGAGACGTCGGTCACCACCCCCAGGTGGTTGCCCCCTGCGTCTTCCCGGGTGAAGACCCTCAGCACGTAACAGTGACGCATGCGGGAACGCTACCGTTCCTGCCGTGTTCGAGATCCTCGGCCTCGATGCCCTGTTCGCAGAAATGACGCTCGGTCTCGGTCTTGCCCTGGTGGGCGGCAATCTGTTCGCCTGGTGGAAGCACCGCAAGGGCGAACGCCCCGAAGGTGCCGACGGCGAGTTCCGTACCGGCCGGGTGGTGTTCCTGAGCCTGGTGGGCGTGGTGATGGCCACCTGGGGTGCGTTGTCGATCTTCGGTGAACCGGTCTGAGCCGGAGGCCCTGAGTCTGGGGCCGGCCTCAGCCGAAGAGGCCTTCGATCTCACCGTCGAGCTTGGCCCGGAACCCGGCCACCGTGGCCTGCACGAAGCGGGGCAGCAGCTCGGGTGTGGGGCATTCGGCGAAGAATCCCGACAGGCGGGAGCCTTGCTCGTCGCGGTAGAACAGTTCGTCTGCGATGAGCGCCCACGCCGCCGTGCGGCCGGCCTGCTGATCGTCCTCTTCGGCGAGACGGTCCCCGACGGTGGTGACGGTGGCCGCCAGGTTGCGAATGGTCGATTCGGTCATCTCGACGATCGAGTCGAGCGAGAAGGCGACCGACTGACGGAACGTGGTGGCGCAGGCCTCGAATCCGCCGGCTGCGTCTGGACAGCCCATCTCCCGTGAACGTGATGCCACCAGATCCAGCATCCAGGCGAGCGATACCGCCTCTGCGTAGGTGATCTTGTGTTCGGTGATGGTGGGGTGTTCTGCCATGTTCGGTTCCTTCCGAGCACTCCCGTCGGCAGCGCTCGGCCCCGGTCAAGTCACCGCGAGGCCCGAAGTCTTCCCCGGCGCAACTCGGGGACCCTGCCGGCTCCACTGTCGATGATGCGCTCGTGTCAAGCCGAGCGAACGAGGCCCTCCCCATGGCCCGGTTCCTTCCGCATCCCTCCATGCCTTTCCGATCCGGGCGCTGATGCGAGCCGGCTTGTCGATCCGCCCAGGAAGCAGCGCAGTGTGTCGGTATCCCGAACGGAGGGCGGAGTCTCGTGGCACGGGCGCTCGCATCGACCCGGTAGGGCGCCAACGGAAGCACCCGGCGCTCACGGGTGCCGATCGATGGTGCGGATGCGCCTGACGCGGCCGCTTCGAACCCGCGCCCAACGGGCCAGCCACGCCGAGTGTCCCCAGACCGCGCGACGGGGTTCCCAGGCGCGATCTCCTGGCGTTGGCGGATCGCAGCCGAGGCGCGTGATGCCGGCCGAGGTCCGTCGGCCCGGGCGAAACGACCCGACGCGGAAGAACGGTTGCCGCAGGGAGATGGTGCCCGGCTCCTCGAGCCGGGCACCATCGGGTCAACGACGCTTCGACAGGTTGCGGTAGACCCATACCTCGCCATCGATGGTGACCACGTAGGCGGTGTCGCCGATGATCTCCATCGAGGTCGGTCGGTCGACGGCTTCGGCGATCGGCGTCAGGGTGGAGCCAGTCCGCCGGACCAACATGCCGGTATCGGCGTCGGCCGGTGTCCCCTCGATACCGCTGGTGTGGATGCCCTGGGCGAGCCCATACAGGCCACCCTTCCCGAACTCGACGTCGACCATCAGCGGAGCGCCGCTCGCCAAGTCGGTGAGCCGCTGCCCCTTCGAGCCGAACGAGACGATCCGACCGTCCTCGGGCAGGTGTGGGACCGGTCCGGCCTTCGCCAGCACGATTCGGCCACCGCGCAGGTCCAAGCCCGTCGGCACATCGTTGCCGAAGGCGATGATCTCGGTGACGTCGCCATCGAGGGACACCCGCAGCACGCGGTTGTGATGGCCGTCGGTGACGATCAGGTCCTTGCCGTGCCGTTGCATGGCGTACTGGACGCCGGATGGCACGAAGTACGGCGAGCTCGGCGGGTGATCCGTCGACCACGTTCCCAGGTCGACCACCGGCGTCGACGAACTCGGCCCGTCGATCTGGTAGATGCCGACCGTGTCGGATCCGCCCACGTCTGGGCCGACGAGGGTGACCAGGGCGTACAGCGTGCCCTTCACGAACTCGACGTCCATCACCCCGCCGACACCGATGAGCGGCAAAGGAAGCCCAGAGCCGATCAACTTCGTCGCTCCCGTCTTTCGGTCGACCCGTGTGATCGTGCCCTCGAACGGCTGCGCCACGTACAGCGCTCCGTCGGGACCGATCGTCGAGCCCGAGGCGCTGCCCAGGCTCGAGACGAGGACGTCGTGATCGGAGGATGCGGTTGCCGTCCCCGGCAACATCATCGCCATGACCACAACAGCGACTCCGATCCGGGTTGGCCGCCGCCGTCCGCTCCACTCCACTCGTGTACCCATGCCGGCACCTCCTTCGTCGCCCGGCGGGACGAACGTACGCGACACGTGTCAACGAACGGTCAAGCCGCATCGAACGTGCGTGGAGTGATCCCGACTCTCTGCACACCAAGCATGCTCGACCGCCTCCTCGGTTCACGTGATCGACTCCGAGGGTGTGATGGAGCGAGGGAAGAGCGAATGGGTCGAGACGGGGACCGTGGACCCGGCCCACACCCCGGTGCCCACGCCGGCTCGGCTGTACTTCGGAGCGCGAAGGTCACCGATCGGGTGCTTGACCTGCTGTCCCACGAGAGCTACACCGCAGGCCCATGGAACTGGGCCGGGCTCTCCGCCTGCTGGGTTTGATTCTTGCGCTGCCCGCATCTTCGCGCTCAGGCACGGGGGCGATATGGCGGTCCCCCGAGGCACTGTGTGGGAGCGAAGGGTCGGAACAGGCGTCCGGGGGGCGGCTGGCGGCACTCTGAGGTTGCTTCCGAATGTGAGACGCTTGGACCGGGAGATTGCCTTGTACCTGGCTGTCCCCCCGGGCTTGCTCCTCCTGGCGGCCGGACTGTGGATCGATGGCGACCCCGCTGCGATCGTGTTGGCGCTTGCGCTCCTGACGGCACCGTTGGCGATCGCCGAAGCGAACAAGCGGCGCAAACACACGGCTGAGTCAGCCGTGTTGTCAATCGACGCCGACACGATCACCTGCCACCGAACAGGTACGTCGATCGCGGTATCGAAGCTGGTACGAGTCACCCGCCAACGGCCTCATCTGAGCAGAATCCAGAGCCTCTACTTCCAGGCACCAGAGATCTCGATCACACTCGAACTCGCGTGGGTCCAGCTGGCAGGACGGCCCAGCATGAACATCGACGACATCATCACGGCCGTAGTCGAGGCGCTTCCCAAGTCGTCCGACGGCGATGGGCTCTGAGTTCGATTTTTCGCACGCAGTACGATATTCTGCACGGTGTGCGATGAAACGCACGCTCGATCCGGGAGCAGTCATGGATGTCTCGATGCCGATCACAACAGTCGTCCCGAGTCTCGACGGACCTGTCCTGGCTGCTCTCGCATCGACCAGGTCACCGATGGGCCTCGCCGACGTTCACACACGCGCCGGACGAGGATCGAAGTCCGGGGTCCGGTCGGTGCTGCTGAGATTGATCGAGGTGGGCCTCGTGCAGGAAGTTCCTGGCGGATTCACGCTCAACCGGGACCACGTCGCTGCGCCGGCAGTGGCCATGCTCGCCACACTCCACGGCGAACTGACCGGTCGCATCCGTGCAGCGGTCGAGGATTGGCCCACGCAACCTGCGCTGGTCGGCATGTTCGGTTCGGCCGCCCGACGTGACGGTGACGCCAACAGCGACATCGATCTGCTCGTGGTGTCCGACGACCCCGCTCTCGAAGAGCGCCTCGACGAATTGGCTGCCCACATCCGGCGATGGACAGGAAACAGGGCGCAGGTCGTCGGCCGGACATCGAAGGAGATCGCTCGACTCAGGCGCGCCAAGGAGCCGATCCTCGCCGAGTGGACCCGGGATCTCGTCGTCATCGTCGGCGACCGCGCCGCGATCCGGAAGGTGACGTGATGGCTCGATCCAAGGCGCGAACACAGTCGTGTGACCGTAGCGACGCGCTCACCCGTCTCTCCCAAGCCGAGGCATTCCTCCTCGCCGCCGAGCTGATCGTCGACGACCACAGCGACGATACGACACCCAGCGTTGCGGCATCGCTCGCAGTGCTCGCCGGCATCGCAGCTTCCGACGCGGCCTGCTGCTCACGACTGGGTGTCCGCACTCGAGGCCAATCCCACACCGAGGCTGTCGAACTCCTCGGCACGGTCGAGCCCCATGGTGCCGACATGGCGAACGACCTCCAGCGCCTCCTGAACCGCAAGGACGCATCGCAATACGGCTTGGCGTTCGTCTCTGCGGGCGAAGCCAGCCGCATGGTCGGGTGGGCGAAACGCCTGCTGGGCCACGTGCAGCTGGCCGTCGAGGCCTAGTCGAGCGTGACTGGGGCGAGTTGTGTTGGGCAGACTCCGACCACGATGACCCAGACTGCTCCCCTGCGAGACAAGACAGAATCCGCGGGGAACGATTCCGCCACCGATGGACCAACCAACGTCGGAGAGGGCCGGCCGGTGTCCCGACCACGACTCTGTGGGCATTCCCCTCAGATGCGACCGCCTCACAGGACGCGTTATCCTTCACCTCGTTGACAACCCGCGGGTGTAGTTCAATGGCAGAACACGAGCTTCCCATGCTCGATACGAGGGTTCGATTCCCTTCACCCGCTCGATCACGTCGCGTGCCTGGCCACCCTCGGCCTGCGCTTCAACAGCGCCAGCGGATGGGCCACAACGACATGAGTAGCGCACCACCGAGGCACCCCCGGGGCTCGATGCAACAGCTCCCAAGGTAGATCCCGACACCCGCCAATTCTCCACCGACACGCGACGCTCTCCTCCACCCCCAGCCCACCAACAAGACACCCAACCGTGACCGCCCGCCAGCCGATGCTGCCCACACCAGCATCACGTTTCACACCAGTCACCTAGCGTCCTCCCAAGGACCGTCCAGGGTGCCGGGCGAGGACGGCCGAGGCTCGGCGTCCGTACCAAACGCCGATGACATGCCCTCATCAACGGTGCTCACGCCCGCTCGAGCCCGCCCATCGCCATGCGCGGCTCATCATCCAAGCCGATCGACCACGTTGGTCTTGGCGACCAAGTCGTAGACGGATCGCCGCGTGCGGTCGCTGAAGATGAACACGAGCGACGCCACCTGGACCACGATCGAGAGGTTGCTGACGAGACTGGCCATGGTGAGATTGATGAGCAGCATGACCTGGCTCAACAACGCCACGGTCAGGGCGGGCAGGTAGCGGACGAAGGCCGTCATCCACCCAGGCGGGGACCCTCCGTCACTCTGACGAATGATCTCGATCTTCATGAGCTGCTTGCCGGGGGTTGCACCCCACAGGGCAACCGCCCCGACGTTGTACAGGAACGTGAAGCCGGCCATGACCAGCACCCATCCCCCGGTCGGGGCGAACTCCGGCACCGCCACCCCGGCCGCCACCGCATCCCAGTCGACATCGCGCAGACCGGCGATCAACCCAGGAATGGCGAACAACGCCAGGATGATGCCGTCGATGATGGCGGCACCGATCCGCTTGCCCGGATCGGCAATGCGACGTCCGTGCACCAACGGTCGTTCGGCGTTGGTGAGCCGCGGCTCGCCCACCCACTCGACTCCGTTCCAGAACCTCACAGTGCCGGGCGGATCCCCTTCGGCCGGATACCACCCCGGTGCTGGTCGGTCGCTCATGGGGCGACAGGATGGCGGGCGGACGCCATGTGCACAACCCCTGCGACCGGTCGGTACCATGCCCCCGGTTCGACCAGCGGAGCAGGTGTGATCTTCTCGGACCGAAGCATCAGAGAGGCCCTCGACAACGGGCGCATCGAGATCGACCCCCTCGAGGAGTCCTTCATCCAGCCATCGAGTGTCGATCTCCGCGTCGACTCCTCGTTCCGGGTGTTCGAGAACCACAAATATCCCCACATCGACCCCAGAGAACCGCAGGAAGACCTCACCAAACTGATCGAGGTCGCCGAGGGTGAGCCGTTCATCCTCCACCCGGGCGAGTTCGTGCTCGGGTCCACCTTCGAACGGGTGCGGCTGGGCATCGATGTGGTGGCGAGGCTGGAAGGCAAGTCCAGCCTGGGCCGTCTCGGATTGCTCATCCATTCCACCGCCGGCTTCGTCGACCCTGGCTTCGACGGCTACCTCACGCTGGAACTCTCCAACGTCGCCAACCTCCCCATCGCCATCTATCCCGGGATGAAAATCGGTCAGATCAGCTTCTATCAGATGACGACGGAGGCGGACCATCCGTACGGCTCGGGCGTGGCCGGGTCGAAGTACCAGGGTCAGCGGGGGCCCACGCCCAGCCGCTCCCACGTCGATTTCACCCGCTGAGCGGATCCACGGGCGGCCGCTTTTTTCTCCGACCTCTCAACTCTCGACGGGGAATGCCGATAAGAGAGGTACAACCAAAAACGTGAACCGCCTACCACCTCTCTCGGAGTCCCCCCTTCCTCCGAACCTCTCTCTCCCCGCCCGGTAGGTGGAACACAAGAACGAGCGGCCTTCGGGCCGC
This sequence comes from uncultured bacterium, assembly GCA_963825585.1. Lineage (GTDB taxonomy): Bacteria > Actinomycetota > Acidimicrobiia > Spongiisociales > ZC4RG35 > JAOUGY01. Next base: position 570,772 of record CAWGTX010000010.1, on the reverse strand, counting down.
TCGTTCGCGTTTCAGGCGCAGGCCACGCACACGCTGGTGGCAGGGCGGTACTCGAGCCGTTCCTGAGCGATGGCACCGCCGCATCGATCACAGGTCCCGTAGCTCCCGTCGGCCAACTTGGCGAGGGCGCGGTCGATGTCCTCGATCGAAGCGAAGATCGAACGGGCGGTGGCGGTGGTGGCCAGCCGTTCCACCGCCTCGGAGGTTCCGTCGCCGATCCGTTTCCCGAATGACACGCTGGCGCCCTCCTCGGGGGGTTCGGTGAGGCGATCCAGTTCGGCGGTGAGTTCGAGTCTGCGGGCACCCAGGCGCGCGACGATGTCGTCAGTGGGGTCCATGAGTTCAGGCTACCGGTGCTCGGGATCAAACCACCTGCAACACGCATACTCGGCTACCCCCGCCATGGGTCGCCGAGATCGACGTCGAGGTCGACGAAGTCGGCCGTGTTGCGTGTGGCGAGCACGGCCCCGTGACTGCGGCAGATGGCGGCGATCTGAGCGTCAGCCATGCTGATCGGACGCCCTCTCTGCTCACGAGTCACCACGATGTCGGCGTAGTGCTCCGCTGCCACGTCGTCGAAAGCCAGGACCCGGCCGGCGAACTCACTGGCGACCATGTCGTGGAACGCTCGGGACAGGGTCGCTCGACGGTGGCTCACGGGGAGACGCGCGATGCCGTGGAGCAATTCGGCGAGTGTCACTGCCGTCGTGAACAACTCGCCACCGATTTGGGAATCGACCCACCGCACCACGGGAGGATACGGTTCCTTTCGCATCAGCTCCGAGATGACGTTGGTGTCGAGCACGATCACTCGTCGAGCTCCGGCGCCCGTGGGGCATCCACGCGCTCGACCGTCTCCGCGTCGAGGCCACCGAATTCGGTGAATCGCTGATGGATCCGACTGCCAACACCGCCTGGCTCGGGCGGGGTGGTGACCGCCGCCTTCAGGATGGCGCGGACTTCGGCCTCCATGGACCGTCCGTGCCTCGCCGCTCTCACTCTGAGTTCGTCCCGAACCGCATCGTCGAGATCTCGGATGGTGAGCGTCGCCATGTCATCACCTCCCGATCAGGCCAACATTGCTGTCAATGCTAGCAATGCATGCACATCTGCGGAACAGACAACCGAAGACGCCTTGGGCTAATCCCGGCCCAGGTCGGAGAAGCGGGTGTACTCGGGCATGAACGTCATGTCGACGGTCCCTGTGGAACCGGCACGGTGTTTGGCCACGATCACCTCGGCCACTCCCTTACGGTCGGAGTGCTCGTTGTAGTACTCGTCGCGGTAGATGAACATGACGATGTCGGCGTCCTGTTCGAGCGACCCCGACTCACGCAGGTCACCGAGGCGGGGACGTTTGTCTTCCCGCTGTTCGAGGTTTCGGTTGAGCTGGGAGACGGCCAGGATCGGGATCTCGAGTTCCCGGGCCAGGTTCTTGAGCGACCGCGAGATCTCGGCGATCTCCTGCTGGCGGTTCTCCTTGGACCCGCCCTGCATGAGCTGGATGTAGTCGACCACCACCATCTCGAGACCGTGGATCCGTTTGAGACGGCGGCACTTGGCGCGAATGTCGGTGACGGTGACGACCGGTGAGTCGTCGACGAAGACCGGGGCGTTGTAGAGCTTGCCGGCCGCATCGGTGAGTCGCGGCCACGAGGCCTCGCCGATCTGACCGGTACGGACCTTCATCGAGTCGATACGGGCGACCGAGCACAGCATGCGCTGAGCCACCTCCTCCTTCGACATCTCGAGCGAGAAGATCGCAACCGGCATCCCCCGCAGCGCCACATTGGTGGCGATATTCATCGTCAAAGCGCTTTTACCCATCGCCGGTCTCGCAGCGATGATGACCAGGTTGGCGGGGTGGAGGCCGGTGAGCTTCTTGTCGAGATCCCGGAACTCCGTGGACAGGCCGGTGACCTCGGATCCGCGTTGTTCGAGGATCTCCAACTCTTCGAGGGTGGTGAAGAAGAGCGGTCCGATGGCCTGCATCGAGTCGCCCACCTTGCGACCCGCCACGCCCATGACGGTCTGTTCGGCCCGGTCGAGCACGGTGTGGATCTCGTCGTCGAGGCGCAGCGCCAGGTCGGTGATGGTGGAACCGGCCTTGATGAGAGCCCGCCGCTGGGCGTTCTCTTCGACCACGTTGGAGTAGTACTCGATGTTGGAGGCCGACGGCACGATGTCGAGCAGTCGGGTGATGGCGGGGACACCGCCCACCCGCTCCAGTTCGCCGGCCCGACGCAGCTCCTCGGAGACGGTGATGGCGTCGATCGCCTGGTTGTTGTTGAACAGGTTGCGGATGGCCCGGAACATCGACTGGTGGGCCGGGAAGTAGAAGTCCTCGGGATCGAGCTTGTCCATCACCTCGTTGGCGGCGTCGGCCGACATGAGGATGGCGCCGATGACCGACTCCTCGGACTCCCGCGAATGCGGGGGAACACGACTGGTCGACCATTCGTCACGGCGGTCCTGGATGGACGTCACACAGCTCTCCTTTTCGAAATGCCCTGAGGGCTCCCAGCCCATGTACACAAAGGGTGTGACAAAAAAACGCCCCGGTCGTGGCCGCCGGGGAGTGAGGCCAAGCTAGCCCACCCAACCCAGAGCGCGGAAACCCAGGAGCCAGGCGAATTTCGCGAAGACCGGTTGATGACCGACGACGGACCCTCGCCCCGGTGCACCCGGGGTCGGCCAACCAGGAGAGGGGTTCAGCAGTTGGCCAGGGCGTCCAACGCCTCGCAGATCCGGCGATGGCCCCCGGGGCCCAGGCGGCCGAGCCGCTGCGTGAGCACCGCTTTCGGCACAGCCGCCAGGTTGTCGAACGTGGCGACACTCTCGTGATCGATCCCCTGTTCCGGACCGACCGGGACGCAGGTGGGGATGGTGCGAATCGTGCTCGTGACCGGTGCCACGACGACGTTGTTCAACACCGGGATCACATCGTCGCGTGAGACGATCAGCACCGGGCGACGTTTCAGATTGGGCGTCTCCATCAACCAGAGATCACCCTGCGCTACCACGGCTCGGCCTCGGTCAATGCGATGGCGCTCGCCAGCGCCAGCTCGTCGTCCTCACCGGTCTGCGGAAGATCTCGATACGACGCGGCGATGGCCGCACCCGCCCGAGCCCGTCGCACCGAGTCGGCCAGGTGGAGAACTCCGCGCCGAACGACGGCCGATCGATTCTCTCCGAGCCCATCACGGACGAGTTCGTCGATCATGGCCAACTCGTCGTCGGTGAACCGTATAGCGACAGGGCGTGTCATACGAACCAGTATACGAGACGTATGACGGCCCGGGTGTCGTTCAGTGGGAACCCGTTGGCGACGCCGACCCCGGAGCGGCAGCTGCTCTTGCCTTGCCCCACGGCAGCCTCTCGAGCACGGTGGCGATGACCACACCCACCGCCAGGCCTACGAGGGCGGAGGCTGCCGTGTTCACCACCCATGACAGCGCACCACCCACTCCGGCGACCCCGTGGACGAGTTCCTCGAGCTCGTGGACCAGGTGATACGGACCGGTCCAGCCGAGCTCGTCAGTGCCCACCAACAGGATGTGGCCGCCCACCCACAGCATGGCGGCGATGCCAATCGTGGAAAGGACGGCGAGCACCTTCGGCATACCGGTCACGAGGGCGCGACCGAGCCGCTGGGAGCCCTTGGAGGGTCGTTCGACCAGACGGAGACCCACGTCGTCCATCTTCACGATGAGAGCGACCACGCCGTAGACGGCGATGGTGATGAGCACTCCGACCACCGCCAGGATGATCCCCCGCGATACCACCGGCTCCTCGATGACCTCTTTGAGGGCGATCACCATGATCTCGGCGGAGAGGATGAAGTCGGTGCGAATGGCACCGGCGATGGTCTTCTCCTCGGCCTCCGCACCCAGCTCGGTGACCGGGACATCGACCTCGGCGTGTGAGCCCCTGTGTCGAAGCGCGTGGATGATCTTGTGGGCACCCTCGTAGGCCAGGTACGAGCCGCCGAGCATGAGGATGATTTCGACCAGGATCGGAGCGACCGCGCTGAGCAGGAGCGCCACCGGGAGGATGATGAGGAGTTTGTTGCGCAACGAGCCGACGGCGATGCGTTTGATGATCGGCAGTTCCCGCTCGGCGGCCAACCCTCGCACATAGGTGGGGGTGACGGCGGCGTCATCGACCACCACACCCGCCGCTTTCACACTCGCCTTACCGGCGGCGGCACCCACGTCGTCGATCGAGGCGGCAGCCAACTTGGCCAGCGCGGCGATGTCGTCGAGCAACCCGACCAAACCGCCTGCCATCGTTGCGCTCCTCCCTCGTGTCCACCCAACCAACGCACGCTAGTGGTCGCAACGCCGTACCCGGGTGCGACGAACGGCTGCGGGTGGCATCCACGAAGACCTGCCCAAACGAGGAAAAGCGCCCTCGTCGGGACGCTTCTCCTCACTTCGTGTGATCGCTCGGTCAGGCGGGGATGATGTCCAGCGTGACCGGGAACTCGACCTCGGAGTGCAGCTTCAGCCACACCTCATGCAGGCCGATCGCCTTGATGGGCGTGCGGATCTCGACGTTGCGACGCTCGACATCGATACCGGTGAAGCGCTTGATGCCCTCCACCACGTCGGCAGCGCCGATCGAACCGTAGAGCTTGCCTTCGTCGCCGGCCTGAGCGGCTAGAACCACACGGGTGCCGGCCAGTTGGGAGGCGACCTTTTCGGCCTTGTCGCGGGCCTCACGATCGGCGGCCTCACGAGCGGCCTTGAGCGAATCGGCCTGAGCCAACGCCCCGGCGGTTGCCTTCATCGCCCGCTTCCTGGGAAGCAAGAAGTTGCGGGCGTAGCCATCGGCGACATCGACCAGGTCACCCTTCTTGCCGAGATCGACGACGTCGGAGAGAAGGATCAGCTTCATCGGCCGGTACCGAGGTAGGGCAGCAGCGCCATCTCACGGGCGTTCTTGATGGCGACGGCCACCTCACGCTGATGACGCGGGCAGTTGCCGGTGACGCGACGAGCGCGGATCTTGGCGCGATCGGACATGTACTTGCGAAGGATCGCCACGTCCTTGTAATCGACGAACTCGATGCGCTCGGTGCAGAAGAGGCAAACCTTCTTCTTCATCCGGCGGTTCGGGGCGTCGGGGCGGCGACGCCGCTTCTTCTGATTGTTGGCCATGGGTGCACGTGCCATGTGATGTATCTCCTGGACTGGTTAGAACGGGGCCTCGTCCGGGCCGTAGTCGCTGCGGGCGACAGGGCCGGGAGGAGGCGGAGTGGAAGAACCACCGAAGTCGCCGCCGCCGGAGCGGGCGGTCTTGGTGACGGTTGCCGTGGCATAGCGGAGGCTGGGACCGACCTCGTCGATGGCGATCTCGACGATCGACCGCTTCTCGCCCTCCTGGGTTTCCCAGGACCGCTGCTCGAGGCGACCGGTCACGATGACGCGGGCGCCCTTCTGCAGCGATTCGGCGACGGTCTCGGCCTGCTCACGCCACACGGTGCCTCCGAAGAAGCTCGTGTCCTCCTGCCAGTCGCCGTTGTTGTCGCGCCAGCGACGGTTGACGGCGAAGCGCAACTTGGCCATCGGAACGCCCGACGGGGTGAACCGCAACTCGGGGTCTTCGACCAGGTTCCCGATCAGAGTGACGTTGTTCGACATGTTGTCTCCTTCCTGGACCCTCCCACGTCCACCATGACAGATGGGTGTGACGGATTCGGATCAGTCGCCGGGACGGAAAATCTTGTGTCGAAGGACCTCGTCGGAGAGCGAGAGCATCCGGTCGAGTCCGGCGACGGCCTCGGCGTCTGCATCGAATGCAACGACCGAGTAGTAGCCCTCGGTCACCTTCTCGATCTCGTAGGCGAGGCGGCGTTTGCCCCACAGATCGGTGGACGCCACCGTGGCACCGGCACCTTCGAGGAATGACTGCACTTCGGTGACCCGAGCGCGGACATCGTCCTCTTCCAGTCCGGGCCGATGAATCGTCATCAGCTCGTACGTTCGCATTGTTCCTCCTCTGGACAACCGCTCACGCGGAAGGCCCCAGCTCGATGTCTGGAGCAGGTGGTGGGGGTCGGCGCCGGAATCGGGCCGACCGGGGATGTGGCAAGTGTAGTGGCCGACTCCCTGGTGGGAAATCGACCGAAGCAGGGCTCACTCCCCCCGGGGGACGACCAGCGAGGAATCGTAGGGGAGTTCGACCACGAAACACGCACCGCCGAGACGTTCCGACGGGCGGTACCAGGCGTCGCCCCCATGAGCCCGGGCGATCGAACGCACCACGGCGAGGCCGAGACCGGAACCGGGGACGTTGGCGTTCAGCTCGTGCTGCCCGCGTTCAAAGCGCTCCCAGATGATCTTCTCGTGGCGTGCCGCCACCCCGCTCCCGTTGTCGTGGACCTCGATGACCCGCCCCACCTTGTCGCGTTTGGCGACCACCAGGATCTTGCCGTCGCCGAATCGAACGGCGTTCTCGAACAGCGCCCTCAACAGCTGCACCAACCGACGGTGGTCGCCGACCAGCTCGAGGTAGGGCTCCACCTCGGCGCGGATCGGGAGCGGGCCGTCGATGGAGAAGACCAGTCTGATGGCGTCGGCGATCACCGTCTTGCCGGCAAGACGCTCCAGATCGAGTGGTACGGCATCGAGCTCGGAACGGGCCAACGACTCCATGTCTCCGACGATGTCCACGAGCGAGGTCGAACCAGTCCTGACCAGCTGCACCATCTCGCGGCGTTCGGCTTCCGACAGGGTATCCCACGATGTCGCCAACACCTCGGAGAAGCCGGCCACGACCGTCAACGGCGTTCGGATGTCATGGGAGATCGACGCCAGCAGTTGATCGCGCTCGAGCCCGAACAACTGACGGTTCTCTCGCACCGCCGCCCACGAGCGAGCCACGATGCCCGCCAGCACCACCAGCATCCCCCACGGGAGCACCCCGTTCGCCAGGTCGTCGCCGTTGATCACCCGGACGGCGAACAGAATCCCCACCACCAGCACCGGTGTGTACGGGAGGAGCAGCCGTTTGCGACCGGAGCGGGCCAGGATCGTGCTCTGAAGAACCTGGGGCTTGCGCAGCTGGATCGACAGCACCCCGAGTGCCATGGCGGTGAAACCCCACAGGGCGAGACTCGACGAACCCGAACCGGCCGGACTCAGCTCGGGAACCAGGATCGGAGCGACCAACCCCGCCAGCAGCACCGTGAGTCGGGCATCGAAGAGGTACGGGCTGCGGCGGAGGAACGAGATCAGCATCGCACCCAGCATCACGATGTGGAGCAACGGTGCAGCGAGGCCATCGGCGAAGACACCGTCCTGGAGTTCCCACAACACGGTGGCGCCGGCGACCATGCCCACCAGGACGTCCATGGCCATCCGGAACGTGCCCATTCGGGACGAGCGCACGAACGGCATCCGCAAGAGCCCGAGGCTCACGAGGGCGTAGAAGGCGATGTGGAAAACGTCGGTGGCGGCAGGCGCTCCCGGCCCGAGCGAGGCCCCGCCACCGAGTGTCGACCACACGATCTGGCCGGTGGCAGCCGCCATCACGCCGTAGGAGATGGGCCGCCATGCCGCTCCTTCACTGCCCGCCAGCTGACCGGCGGAACGCACCATCGACGCGCCCGCGATGAGCAACGACGACGCCAGCACCAGCCCGAGCCACCGTCGGGGGATCGGACTGTCGACCAGCGTCGACGCCACCACCGCCGCGGCGGATCCGATGACCAGCATCGCCGCGAGGCGCGTGGCGACGGCCGGCCGTGTGCGGCTTTGCGGCTGTGAGCTCGAAATGGTTCTGAACGGTGTCGCCTGGGCAGTCATGTGTTTTGGGGGGAGCCTCCAACCGACGTCATCGGCTGGTTCAGCCCACGCCTTGACCGAGATCCTCGATCGAGATTCGAGCCGCCGGGTCGAGCCCGTCGAACGCTCCCCGCGGTACCTCCACGGCGTAGCGGTAGAAGCCGCCGGGCCGGTAGGTGGGGCACGGCTCCTCGGGACACGGTGTCATCTCGAGGACATCCACCAGCTCACCGGAGTCGGCGAAGAAGGCGATATGGAGCGGGATGAGCGTGTTGCGCATGGTGAAGGCCGAGTTCACCGTCTCGTCCATCACGAACAGCATTCCGTCCAGGTCACCGAGGTCGGCGACCTCCATCAGGCCGCGCCGACGCAGCTCGCCCCGGTCGGCCACGGCCACCAGCAGCGTCTCGCCGTCCAGCTCGACCTCACCGATGGCGAACCCGGTGACGTCACCGGTGGCCGGGGCCGACCTGCCGATGGTGGTGGGGGTTGAAATGGTGGTTGTGGGGGTTGAGTGGGTGGTGGTGGGGGCGACCGCATACGTGACGACCGGCCCGGTGGTGTCCACCGGGCCAGCCAGGGAACATCCTGCGATCAGGAACACGAGCGCGAGGGCTCTGATGCCTTCACCTCTCCAAGCAGGGCGTCGGCGATGTCGTCGGCCATGTGATAGGTCTCGGCTTCGGCCGGGAAGGCGCCGTTCTCGACATCGGCGGCGTAGTTGCGAAGCGCCTCGACCGACGCCACCCGCAGGTCGGCGTAGGAACGCACGAACTTCGGATAGTCGCCACCCCCCATACCCAGCACGTCGTGGAACACCAGCACCTGTCCGTCGCAGGCGTTGCCGGCGCCGATGCCGATGGTGGGGACGGGAACCTCGCGGGTGACGATGTCGGCAAGCACTGACGGGATGCCCTCCAGCACGATGGCGAACACGCCGGCGTCGACGATGGCGTGGGCGTCCTCGATCAGCTTGCGGGCGGCATCGACGTTCTTGCCCTGCACCCGGTAGCCACCCATGGCGTGGAACGATTGCGGGGTGAGACCCAGGTGACCCATCACCGGGATCTCGGCGTCGACGATACGGCTGATGGCCTTGACCCGGTTGGCACCACCCTCCAGCTTGACCGCCTCGGCACCGCCTTCCCGGACGAGCCGACCGGCGTTGATCACGGCGTCACGGGAGCCGGTGTGATAGCTCATCCACGGCATGTCCACCACCACCAGGCTGTGTGGCTTGGCCCGCTTCACCGCAGCACCGTGGACGATCATCAGATCGGTGGTCATCTGCAGGGTGGTGTCGAACCCGTGGACGGCATTGGCGACCGAGTCACCCACCAGGATCATGTCGATCCCCGCCTCCGAGACGATCGAAGCGGTGGGATGGTCGTAGGCGGTGACCATCGTCAGCTTGGCACCACCCTTGCGGGCACGGACACCGGGAACGGTGACCTTTGCATGGACTTCGCCCATGTCGAGCTCCTCTCTCCCCACCACGTCGGGTTGGGGGATGTCGCATCTCTAGGTTCCATGCCGGGTTGATGAACCTCGGCCGCCCGGAGGGTCGCCCGTGCTCGAAGTCGGCAGCACAGAGGATAACTTCGAACCCGGGGTTTGCATTCCCCGAGTAGCTTCTCGGCATGGCACGCAAAGACATATCGATGTCGGACGCCGAGGTGGCGGCGATGCTCGCCGCGGCGAGGAATCTCCAGGTCGCCACCAACGGGCCGAGCGGCTTCCCCCACGTGACCACCCTGTGGTTCTACGTCGACGACGGGTTGGTCACGTTCCGCTCGTTCACCAAGAGCCAGCGGGTCGTCAACCTGCTCCGGGACCCGAAACTCACGGTGCTGGCCGAGACCGGGACCGACTACGAGGAACTCCGCGGTGTGATGATCCAGGGTGTGGCGCGCCTGACCACCGATCCGACCGACGTGATGAACACCTACGCCCAAGTAGCCCGGAAGATGCAGGGCCTAGAAGACTTGTCACCAGATGCCGTCGAAGCCCTCTACGGACGCTTTGCCACCAAGAACACCGTCATCCGGGTCGAACCGGTGAAGGTGATCAGTTGGGACCACTCCAAGCTGGGCGGGGGGTACTGAAATCGAGGAAGGCGGAGGAGGGCAGAGGAAGGCACAAGCAGAACGCAGAACGCAGAACGCCGAAGGAACGTGGCAACGGCCGACGCGAGCACCTCCGCACCCGGCCCAACCCGCGATCCGTCGTGACGAGCTCTGGCCGGGGGTCGACAGGGGGGTCGTCGGGCTCGGCGGAGGAAGGCACAAGCAGAACGCAGAACGCCGAACGCCCAGAAACGTGGCGACCGGCACAGCGCGAGCACCGCGCCCCCGGCCAACACGACTCACCCCAGCCACCAGTACCGGCGGGGGGTCGAAGGGGGGTCGTCCCCCGGGACCGTTCACCGTTCACTGTTGACCGTTCACCGTCGAACGTGGCGACCGGATACCGGTTGGGATCTGCACCCCCGGCCAAACCCGCGATCCGTCGTGACGAGCTCCGGCGGGGGGTCGAAGGGGGGTCGTCCCCCCCTGGGAATCAAACGCAGAACGCAGAACGCAGAAAGCAGAACGCCCAGAAACGTGGCACCGGCGAACGCAAGCACCTCCACACCCCCGGCCAAGCACGAACGCACTCCACGACCAGCACCGGCGGGGGGTCGAAGGGGGGTCGTCCCCCCTGGGCATCACCGGCGGGGGGTCGAAGGGGGGTCGTCCCCCCCTGGGAATCAAACGCAGAACGCAGAACGCAGAAAGCAGAACGCCCAGAAACGTGGCACCGGCGAACGCAAGCACCTCCACACCCCCGCCAAGCACGAACGCACTCCACGACCAGCACCGGCGGGGGGTCGAAGGGGGGTCGTCCCCCCTGGGCATCACCGGCGGGGGGTCGTCCCCCCGGAGGACCGTTCACCGTTCACCGTTCACCGTTCACCGTCGAACGTGGCGACTGAATACCGGCTGGGATCTGCACCCCCGGCCAAGCACGCGATCGGTCCTGCTCAGTACCGGCGGGGGGTCGAAGGGGGGTCGTCCCCCCTGGGAATAGTCGTCCCCCCGCGGGATCAACGCCATCAGGGCGACGCCCACCAACACCACGCCCATCCAACCGATGGGACTCGGTCGCTCGGAGAGGACCAGCACGCCGAGGATCGTCGCCACCACCGGCTCGAACAGGGTGAGGGTGGCGGCCGAACCCACCGGGGTGGTCCGCAATCCGTAGCCGTAGAAGATGTAGGCGGCGGTGGTGGCGGCCAGACCCAGCCACAGCACGAGAGCCACACCTGGGCCCGAGGCCAGACCGGTGCGGTCCACCACCACCAGCATCGGGGCGGCCATGGCGGCGCCCAGCCCGAAGGTCACGGCCATGGTCCCGATCGCCGGCAGAGTCTCGAGCAACCTCTTCGACGTGGTCGCGAAGACCGCGTACGACAGTCCGGCGGCCAGGTTCAGGAAGATGCCCGCCACCGGCGCCGAACCGGACGGGCCGGCGATGAGGGTGATGCCGACGATGGCAACCGTCGTCGACACCCACCACCGTCGCTGGGGTCGTTCGCCGAGGACGAGCCAGGCGATGAGGCCGGCCAGCACCGGGCCGCTGCCGATGGTGACGACCGTTCCCAGGGCCACACCCGACTGACGGACCCCTGCGAAGAACGCCAGCTGATAGCAGAGCACCGAGACGCCACCGATCAGCGCAGCGGAGCGGGACGCCTGGCGGAGGGGTCCGAGACGGCCGAGCACGGCTGCGACCACGACCAGACCGAACCCGCCCAGCATCAGCCGGGCCAGGCCCACGGCCACTGGGTCGGTGTCGGCCGGGCCCAATTCCTGGGAGGTACCGGTGGTGCCGAACAGCGCCGAAGCCACCAGGATGAGAAGTGGTCCCCGGGACCTCAGCACTGGCGTGTGGTCACGCCGCCCAGGGAATGCCCGCCAACACCAGGGCGAGCGATAGGACCGTACCGATCAGCAGAGTCCGGTACGAACCGGTGGACGCCTGCTTGCGTGCCTTGCCGAGGGACATGTGCAACACCCCGAGCGCGATCAGCATGACCAGCGGGTGAACCCGGGCGATGAAGTTGTCGTCGGACTCCCAGGTCTTGGCGACGACGTACGTGACGAACCCGAGCGTCACTTGGATGTCGAACAGGATCGCCGTGATCTTGAACACCTTGTCCGACCCTTCACCCCACGAGCCCTTGAGGTTGCGGACGGCCATCACGATCGAGGCGAGCAGAGCCAACAGCACGAGCCAACGGATTCCGGAGTGGGCTTCGACGAGAATGTTCATGAGGAGGGATGTAAGGGACTCGGAGCGGGTTTCACAAGTCAGAACAGCACCAGCTGCTGGCTGCTGGCTACTGGCTACTGAGAGGACCGACCGCCGCTCTAGACGAGTGCGGAACGAAGCCACTCGAGATCGGCGCGGTGTTCTTCGACGTCGCCGGGGGTTTCGATCACGACGGGGGCGTTGGCGGTACGGACGACCTCGACGATCTGTTCGCCGGGGATCTCACCCTGGCCCAGGTTGGCGTGACGGTCGCGACGGGAGTCGAAAGGGTCACGGGAGTCGTTGCAGTGGATCAGATCGATCCGGCCGATGGCCTGTTTGATGCGCTCCACGATTTCGACGAGGGGCTCTCCGCCTGCCCAGGCGTGACAGGTGTCGAGCACGAACCCGACTCCGAGGTCGCCGATCTCGTCCCACAACCGGGCGATCGTCTCCACCCTGCGGACGACGGCGTTGTCGCCACCGGCGGTGTTCTCGATCAGAACCGGGACGGTGGTGTCGAGTTGGACGAGCGCCTTTCGCCAGCGCGGGAACGCCTCGTCCATGGGGCCGTCACCGGTGACGTGACCGCCATGCACCACGACACCGGCCGCGCCGACGTCGACGGCGGCGTCACAGGTCTCCTGCAGGATCTTGCGGCTGGGAATGCGGACCCGGTTGTTGTCGGCCACCGGGTTGATGAGGTACGGGGCGTGCACGTAGATCGGAACCGGCGACGAGCGCAACACGGCTGCATCGGCCCGCTCTGCGGGCTTCTTCCACGATTGCGGATTCGACAGGAAGACCTGCACCACATCGGCTCCCCGTTCCACCGCTTCGGCGATGGGATCCGCCGCCGGGGTGTGGGCGCCGAGGGCGATCACGTCGGATCATCGGGCAGGATGCCCGGGTCGAACACGGCCTCGTCGACCGGCGGGGCGACCGCGCGGGCGGCGAGCACCCAGGCGCTGATCCCATCGGCCGTAGCAACGTGCGAGATCTCCCAGTCGGCGGTCATCACGGCAATCGTGCGGTCGTCCATGGGTCGTGCCCCCCACCCGTCAGCCGGGAGCACACCCGGCTCGGTGGTGCGGATCCACACCACCGGGAGGTGGTCGCCATCGTCGTCGACGGTGGCACTGCCGATGTCTTCGATCTGATCCCACGCCAGGGTGAAAGGCCGGGAGAAGGGGCCTGTGACTTTCAGCGAGAGCCCAGCGACGTCGGCCACCACCATCTTGGTGGGGGCCAGCAACTCCTTCAGACCCCAGGCGACCACGGCGATGCCCACGACGACGAGAGCGATCGCCCACACCGTTTCCCGCGGCTCGGGAAGCTGAGTGTCCTCCGGACGGAACACCAGGTCGCGCAGAATCGTGGTGAGTCTGCGCTGGGTCAGCAGATCGAGACCGACGACCACCATCGGCACACCCAGCAGCGAAACACCCCACATCCTCCAGGCGGACCGTCGCACCACGAAAGGCTCCATCACTCCACCCCCAGCATCTGTGGCGTCACCAGCGCACGATATGTGAGACCGCGCTCCTCGACCAGCGCCGCCACCCGGCCGGAGCTGCGGTCGACCATCGAGATTACCTGGGCGATGATCAGGCCCTCGGCCTCTGCGACCTCGAGAGCTTCGAGCAGGGCACCTCCGGTGGTGGTGGTGTCCTCGAGCATCACCACCCGGTCACCCGACGAAACCGGGCCGACCAGTCGACCTCCCAGGCCGTGGCCCTTGGACTCCTTGCGGATCGAGAATGCCCGGAGAGGGCGACCCGCCGAAGCAGCGCCGATGGCGATCGCCACCGCAATCGGGTCGGCACCGATCGTCATGCCACCCACCGCCACCACGTCCGCCTCGATGAGCTGCAGCATCGCCGCACCCACCGCCATCGCCCCCTCGCCGTCGAACGTGGTCTGACGGGCGTCGATGTACCACGACGAGACCTCGCCCGAGCGAAGTGTGTAGGGGCCGCCGTCGGTGCGGACCGCATGCGCCTTCAGGTGTTCGACCAGTCGTGCGGTTTCAGGAGTCATCGGGGTGGGAGGATGGCAGAAACCGGGGAGCACGGGAAGGCGGCACGGACGCAGAACGCAGAGCGGCCACGCAGAACGCAGAACGCAGAACGCGAACGCAGAACGCAGAACGCCCAGAACCTGGCAGCAGAACACGCGACCGTTTCAGCACCCCCGGCCAAACACGCGATCTGTCTTCACAAGTACCGGCGGGGGGTCGAAGGGGGGTCGTCCCCCCTGGGCATCAAACGCAGAACGCAGAACGCCCGGAACGTGGCAACGGCCGACGCGAGAACCTCCACACCCCCGGCCAAGCACGCGAAGAGCGCACCACCAGCACCGGCGGGGGGTCGAAGGGGGGTCGCCCCCCCTGGGCATCACGGCGGGGGGTCGAAGGGGGGTCGCCCCCCCTGGGCATCAAGCCGAACGCAGAACGCAGAACGCCCAGAACCTGGCAGCAGAACACGCGAACCGTCCACACCCCCGGCCAAGCACGCGACCAGCGCTCACCAGCACCGGCGGGGGGTCGAAGGGGGGTCGTCCCCCCTGGGCATCACGGCGGGGGGTCGAAGGGGGGTCGTCCCCCCTGGGAGTCACCGGCCGGCCGACTGTACCGAGACGTCGACCATGCATCTCTCGATCGACGGGGTAGGTTGCGGGCAATGCGCATCATCCTCGTCCGTCATGGTCAACCCGACTGGTCGCCGGGAGGCCTCGTCAGCAACGACCCGGTCCTCACCGAGCTCGGCGTGGCGCAGGCGGAGCGGTTGGCGGATCGGCGGTGGGGCCACGTCGACCACCTCTGGGTGTCGACGTTGACGCGTGCTCGGCAGACGGCCATCCCGATCGAACAACACCTCGGGATCGAAGCCGAGGTTCATCCGTGGATGGCGGAGATCGGGCCGGCGGAAGCGTGGGACGGAAGCCCGATCGACGAGCTGGAGGAAATGTTCGCCGACATCAACCGCCGTGCCATCGACGACCTGTGGCAGGGCATGCCGGGGGCCGAGTCGTTCCGGGATTTCCACCTGCGGGTCACCACCGGGCTCGAGGCCGCCCTCGCCGACGTGGGGATCAGCAAGGTCGACGACGACAGCGGCCTGTGGACCGAAGGCCCCGATGTGACCGTGGTGCTGGTGGCCCACGGTGGAACCAACGCCGTCGCGATCGGCCATCTGCTCGGGGTGGACCCGACCCCATGGGAGTGGGACCGTTTCGACTCGGCCCACACATCGGTTGCCACCCTCACCACCCGACCCATCGCCCATGCGGCCGCCTTCGGGATGATGGGCTTCGGCGACGTCACTCACCTCGACCCTGACATGGTCACGCGGTAGCCGCAGGTCAGGCGAACGCCCCCGCGACCACACTCACCAGGTTCAAGAGGATCATCACCACGCCCACCACGCCACCGATGATGGCGGGGACCCGGCCCTCTACCATGCCGAGGTGTTCCGCCTTCCTCCCGAACAGGAGCGCCGGGAGCGTTGGGGCAATGAGCACCAGGAGCGCTGGGATCCCCGCCGTGGCCACCACTTTCAGCGGGAGAGACTCGGTGGTCCCCGACTGGTATCCCTGAACCGAGATCAACCAGTCTCCCAACACCATCGCCGCGACGAACGCCACAGGGATGAACGCCACCGCAGCCCACGCCAACCGCAAGGCACGGCGCGCATCGTCCGTGCGGGTGCTCTCTGGATCACGGACCAGTACTGCTCGTCTCGACACCTCGACCTCCTCTACAGGAGCATCGTCTCGCGGCCGGCGAGCGCCGCACAGGGCTGTTTGCACGTTTGGGTCGCGCGAGTAGGGGATCGGGCAGCGGAGATCCTCTCGCCCCTAGCTGGAGCGAGGAGCGAGGAGCGAGGAGCCGGAAGCAGCCAACGGTGAAGTATGCGTCGAGGTAGTGCGGGTCATGGGCCTTCCGCTGTCTGGCTCCTCGCTCCTCGCTCCTCGCACCTAGCTACACCGTTCTCTACTTGCCGAACCGGCGCTCACGACGCGTGTAATCGCGCAGCGCTCGCAGGAAGTCGACCCGGCGGAATGCCGGCCAGAACACGTCGACGAACGCGAACTCGGAATAGGCGGACTGCCACAGCATGAAGCCCGACAATCGCGATTCACCGCTGGTGCGGATCAGCAGGTCCGGGTCCGGGAGGTCGGAGGAATACAGATGCCGCCCGATCCCCTCGGCGTCGATGTGGGCGGCCAGGTCGGCGGCTGAAATGTCCTGGCGGGCGAGGTTGGCCACCAGGTCGCGAACGGCGTCGACGATCTCCTGTCTACCGCCATAGCCCATGGCGATGGTCAGCCGACGTGAGCCGGTGGGGCGTGCCTCCTCCGCTGCCTTGGCCGCCGCCACCACGTTGTCGGGCAACAGGTCGAGGCTGCCTACGAACCGCAGCTTCATGTCGTGACGTGCGCACACCTCAGGCAGCCGCCCGAACAACTCGATGAGCACATCGAAGTAGGGGCCCAGCTCCTCGTCGGGGCGGTCGAGGTTCTCACGGGACAACACCCACCCGGTGATGGCCGGAATCCCCAACTCCTCTGCCCAGCCGATGAAGTCCTGAAAGCGGGCCATACCCGCGCGGTAGCTGTCGGTGTAGCTGGGGAGACCCTCGGAACGGGCGTACCGCCGGTGTCCGTCGAGGATGATGCCCACATGGTGCGGGAAGCGCGACCGGTCGAGCGAGGCGGTCAGCCGCTCCTCGTAGAGCCGATACAGAATGTTGGTCGCGCCGGCCACATACCCTCCGTTCGTCAGGATATACCCGCACGGAGAGAAGAGCTTTGTCCCCCACTCAGCTCAGTGGGGGCGGGGCCAACAGCGTTGTCCCCCACGCAGCAGTGGGGGAAGGGTCCGCCGGTCGAGGCGACCGGCCGCTTGCCGGGTAGGGGGCCTATCCCCCGCGAGCATGAAGACGCGTCCCGGAACGCGGGCCGAGATCATCTTGCTGGCTCTCAACCCCCCTACCCCGCTCGTTCCTCACGGGGACCCCTTCCCCCACTCCGTGGGGGACAAGAGATTTCGGGATCTCGATGAGTCTGGCTCTCAGCCATTCACCCAGTGACTTGGCCTGGGGGTCGGACCGGGTCGACGACGACACCCCTTCGCCGAGAAGGCCGTGGATGACGAAGTTGAGTGACCGCAGATTGGGGAACTCGAAACGCTCCACCGTCAACGAGGCGGTCTCGGGAAGCAGCTGTTTGAGACGGTCGACGGTGATGGTGGATTCCATCCAGGCGAAGGCCTCGTCGGTACGCGTCCACAAACCGAGGTTGGCGTTTCCGCCCTTGTCCCCCGAGCGGGCCCCCACCACGGCGCCGAGCGGGGCAAGCTCGGTGGGGTCGCCTGGTGGTGGGGGCGGCTCTTGCTCGGGGTGGCGGGCCTGGGGTAGGCCCGCCGGCGGGTCGCTCCGGCGAGAGGGGTGCACCGGGGCGACCACGATTCGGTGATCACCGACCACGACCGTCTGTTGGACGAGCTCGTTGGGTACGAGGGTCGGCCAGTAGACGGCGTAGGGGGTGGCGTCGCCGGGTGGGGCGGTCAGGTGGAATCCGGGATAGCTGGCCAGGGCAAGTTCGACACCGGCCCGCGAGAAGGCCCGTCCGACCTTCGCCTGATCCGGATCCTTGACGGTGATCCGAAGGAACGCCGAGGCGTCCTCGTTGGTGTCGGGGTCGGGCCGATCGGTGCGGATCAGATTCACGTCGACCGCGGCGAACTGCTCCCGGCCTCCGACCGCCTTCCACAGGGCCTGCTCGACTTGGATGGCCTTGTCCTCGGTGTCGAGGCCGGTCAACACGAAGGTCGTGCTGTTGCGGAATCCCCCGAGTTGGTTGATCGCCACCTTCGTGGTGTCCGGACCGGGTTCACCCTTCACGCCGTCGACCAGCACCCGGTCGGCGCCTTGCTGGGTGAGTCGGATGGTGTCGAAGCGGGCGGTGACATCGGGGTTCAGGTAGCGGGGTCCGCCGATCTCGTAGAGGAGTTGAGCCGTCACCGTCCCCGTCGACACGAGACCGCCTGTGCCCGGGTGCTTGGTGACCACGAAGCTGCCGTCCTGGTGCATCTCGACCAGCGGGAATCCGACGTGGTCCAGGCCGGGCACCTCCCGGAAGAAGCTGTAGTTGCCCCCGGTCGCCTGGGCCCCGCATTCGATGATGTGCCCAGCGACGAGTGCCCCGGCGAGTGCATCAAGATCATCATTCGCCCACCCGAACCGCCATGCGGCCGGCCCGATCACTACGGCGGCGTCGGTGACGCGACCCGTCACCACGATGTCGGCGCCGGCGCCAAGCGCGGCGGCGATCCCCCAGCCTCCCAGGTAGGCGTTGGCGGTGACCGGCATCACCGATGCCTCCGCCAGTGGTTGGCCGGTGTCGAGGTTGCGAAGCTCCAACCCGGACTGCTGCATCTCTCCGAGGCGACCCAGTAGGTCGTCGCCCTCCACATGGGCCACGACCGGCGAAAGACCGAGCCGTTCGGCCAGCGCACCGAGTTGGTCGGCCATGCCCGCAGGGTTGAGACCCCCGGCGTTGGAGACCACCTTGATACCCCGATCGAGACAGGTGCCCATCACCTGTTCCATCTGGCGGAGGAAGGTGGATGCGTAGCCGGTGGCGGGGTCTTTCATCCGGGCCCGCCACAACAGCGCCATCGTCAGCTCCGCCAGGTAGTCCCCGGTGAGCACGTCGATGGGACCGCCCTCCACCATCTCGATCGCCGCCGACATCCGGTCTCCATAGAACCCGGAGCAGTTGGCAATGCGGAGGACGTCCTCGTTCATGCCACGAGAATACCGAGCGATCGCTCGGTGGCGAGACGGGTCGACCGCTAATCCACGCCAGCCCGTACAGTCGTCGTATGGATCGCATCACGCTCGGCCGCATGCAGAACCCAGTCCGGGGATTCCTCCACGGTGCGGCCGCTCTCGCATCGGTGGCGGGACTCATCGTTCTGTTGGCGCTCAACCCGGGCGGTTTGGGTGTGACCCTGTCCCTCGCCGCCTACGCCGGCAGCCTGGTGATCATGTTCTCGGCGTCGAGCCTGTATCACTCGATCCCCTGGGGCAGCACCTGGAAGCAGCGGATGAGACGCATCGATCACTCCGCCATCTTCCTGGTGGTGGCAGGCACCATCACCCCGGTGGCCGTGGTCGCCCTCGACGGCGTCTGGGAGGTGGCCATCCTCTCGGCAGTGTGGACCGGGGCCGCCGTGGGAATTGGCATCAAACTCTTCGAACGGACCGTTCGCCTGGGCGTGTCGGTCACCATCCAGAACCTCATGGGGTGGGCGGCCGTCATCCCCATGTGGCAGATCGGAAAACACCTCGGCGTCGACACGGTGGTGCTCCTCGGCGTCGGCGGAGCGCTCTACACGATCGGGATGGTGGTCATGCTCACCAAACGCCCCCGGCTGTTCCCGAGGATCTTCTCGGCCCACGAGGTGTTCCACATCTTCGTGGTAGCCGCCAGCAGCGTGCACTTCTACACCATCCTCACCCGCGTGCTCCCCGCCGCGGCGTAGAACGTTTTGTCCCCCACGGAGCGAAGTGGGGGAAGGGGCCACACCTTGTCCCCCACGGAACGGAGTGGGAGAGGGAGCCAGCAGCTTTGTCCCCCACGGAGCGGAGTGGGGGAAGGGCGCCGGGGACGCCGGAGCGACGAAGGAGCGGGGTAGGGGGGTTGAAAGCCCGTGAGATGACTCCCGTCCGCGTTCCGGAACGCGAACTCTTGCTCGCGAGGGAAAGGCCCCCCCTACCCCGCTCGTTCCTCACGGGGGCCCCTTCCCCCTCTCGCAAGCTCGAGGGGGACAAAGCCGTCCCTTCCCCCTCTCGCACGCTCGAGGGGGACAAAGCTGTTCTCTCGCAATCTCGAGGGGGACAAACGTGTTTACTCTCCGTGAGTCGATGTCCCGCTGAGTGACGATTCCCTCAAGCACCCCTCAGTCCGGGCCGACATGGATCCTGTGACAGTGCCAGCAACGCCCCTCCCGTCTTCGGACGACATCACCTTCTCGACGGCGCGTCGCGGCTACGACAAAGATGAAGTCGAGTCGTACGTCGGGCAGGTGAAGGAAACCCTCAAGCGTCTCGAAGAGGCAAACGCCGACCTCGAGAAGCGCTTCTCCGCCTTCGACGACTCCGGACGTCTCGACACCCTCGAGCGGGAGAAGACCCGCCTCGAATTGGAGAACGGTTCACTCCGCACGGAGATGGACCGCCTCCGGGCCGACATGGATCAGGTGCGCGACGAGATGGTCGCCGCCAAGCAGGCAGCCCAGCGGGCCGCCGCCGACGCCGCCGCCCAGATGGCGGCCGTCGAACAGGCATCGGCCGAGCATGCCGCGGCCGCAGCAGCCTTCGTGGCTCCCGTCGCCTCCACGAACCCCGAGAGCGACCCCGGTATCGCCACCGTGCTGGAAACCAAGGATCGGATCCTCGACCGGGCCCGCGATCGCGCCCGCCGCATCGAAGACGAAGCGCGAGAGAAGGCGCGCCGGATCATCACCGAGGCCGAGACCCAGATCGACTCCAAGCCCTCTGACGCAGTCGCCGGCGACGCCGGACACGAGCTGGCACTGGCCAGAGCCGAGTCCGCCGCCATCGTCGCCCGTGCCGAGCAGCAGGCCGCCCAGCTCATCGCCGAGGCGACCCAGCTTCGCACCGAAGGGTTGCGGAGTGGGCTCGATCCCCTCGACGAGCTGGCAGCAGCCATCATCACCGCAGCCGAAGCCAGCGCCGAGTCGGTCCTGGCATCGGCAGAGGCCAAGGCTGCCGACACCGCCAACGAGGCGGCACGTTCGCGAGCCGAGGCCGCCACGATGGCCGCTCGGGCACGTGGCGAGCTGGCAGCTGCCCGCAAGGAAGCCACCACGCTGCATGCCGAGGCCGAGGAGCTGCAGCGCCTGGCCCGCATGACCGAGACCACCGCCCGCGAGCAGGCCGTCGCAGTGGTTGCTGAGGCCGATGCCCGTAGTGATCAGCTGTCGAAGGCCGCCGAGGCCTACGCCTCCCGCATCCGGTCTGAGGCCGAGACCGCTGCCGGGCGCATGAAGTCCATCGCCACCGATGAGGCCGCCAAGCTCCGCCGCCAGGCCGAGAAGGATGTCGCCTCGATCCGGGTCGAGGCGGACCGGTTCCGCCAGGATGCCGAAACGGCCCGGACTGAAGCCACCCAGGCCCTGACGGAGGCGCGGGCCGAGGCCGATTTGCTCGCCCGCCAGGCCGAGGAGTCGGCTGCCATCACCCGCAGCTTCGCCGACGCCGCCGCCACCGAGACCCGTGCGGCCGCAGCAGCCGAGGCCGCCGCCATCCGCGAACGGGCCGAGAAGGAGGCAGCGGCCGCCACGGACAAGGCCGACAAGGCCCTGGTCGGGGCCAACGAGCGTCTCGCCAAAGCCCGCCGGGCCGAGGAGCTGGCAACGGCCGCCCTGGTGGAAGCGGAATCCCAGGCGGGTGGCATCGTCGCCGCCGCCGAGGAGCAGGCCGCTCACATTCGCTCCGACCTGGCCGAGGAAGTCGATCGTCACCAGCAGGAGCACGCTGCCCGCACCGCCGCCGTGGTCGAGGCCGAGGAGGCCGTCGCCACACTGAAGGCAGCAACCGAGCAGGCACACGCCGAAGCGGCATCCACGTTGGAGACTGCACGGCACCGTGCTGCCGAGTTGGAGGCGCAGGCGGGTGCCGTGCTCGCCAACGCCGAGGAACAGGGCCGGTCGGTCGTGCGTGCGGCCGAGGAGCATGCCACCGAGATTCGCGGCGCCATCGACAAGGACTGGGCGGACGCCCGGGCCCAGATGGACGCGCGATTCGCCAAGCGGATGGCCGAAGCCGAGGCCCAGGCGGCGGGACTGCTCGCCGAGGCCGAAAAGCGCGGCGAGATCACAGTCGCCGAGGCGGACAAGACACTCGAGGACGCCAGGGCACAGGCCGTGTCAGTCCGCCGTCAGGCGGGCGAGGCAGCGGCCCAGGTCAAGGCAGCAGCCGTCGGAGAGGCCGAGCTCGCCCGGAGCGATGCCCGCCGTATGCTCGAAGAGGCCGAAGCGGACCGTCGTGCGGCCAAGGCCGATCGGGCGGACGCCGCCGGGGTCATCGACGCCGCCCGAGCCGAAGCCGAGCGCCTCATCGCCCAGGCGACCGCCAAGTCGGCCGCCGCCCAGAAGGCCGCCCACGACGAGTCGACCCGACTCGCCCAGGTTCGGACAGAAGTCGAGCAGGCTCGGGCCGAAGCCGAGTCCGCCCGTCAGGAAGCCCTGTCGCTGCAAGCCCAGGCAGAAGAGGCCCGTGCGGCCGCCGACGACCTGCTGCGGTCCACGCAGGTCGAAGCCACCAGCATGCTGGAGGAGTCGAGGACCCATGTCGCCGAGGAACAGGCGGCGCTGGCGGAACGCCGCAAGGACGTCGCCACCGAGCGCGAAAGCCTCGAACGCTGGCGTGCCCAGCTGGAGTCGCTGCGTGCTCAGCTCGACAAGGAACGGACGGGTCTCGAGTCCGCCCGGGTCGAGGTCGAACAGGACCGTTCGAAACTCGCCGGCCAGCGATCGCAGATCGAGGCAGAGCGCCGCAAGGTCCAGGAGGCATCCGCCAAGGTGCTGGACAAGGCACGCGCCGAAGCCGACGCCATCCTGGAGCGTGCCTGGTCCGAGGCCCGCCAGATCGTCGAAGGCGCCGGCAACCAGGCCGCACTCGGCGACTCGACCGATACGATGAGCAAGCCGGCGCCGGCGAGCGCCTCGCAGACCGACGCCGAGTTGGCACTGCGGGAGGCGGCTACCGCCCGTGCGGAAGCCGAACACGCCCTCGCCAAGGTGGTGGCGGAGCGGGCGCAGCTCGAGAAGGTCGCTGCCGATGCGAACGCCCAGAAGGCGATCATCGAGTCGGCCCGTGCCCTCCTCGAGCGGGATCGCCTCGAGCTGACCGCAGCCCGTGCCGAGTTCGAGGCCAAGCGTGCCACCCAGGCGAAGCTGGCCGAGAGCCGACCCGAGTTGCGTCTCGTCGAGAGCGCTCCGGCCGAGGTCGCCGAGCCCATCGTCGAGCGGGCTGTCGAGCCGGTCGTCGAGCCGGTGGCGGAACGGCCCGTGATCGAGCCGATCCTCGAGCCCGCAGCCGATCCTGCACCGATCCTCGAGGATTCCCCTGCTCCTTCGGGGTACTCCTTCGGTGTCGATGCGGAACCAACCGCTTCCGAGCCCGAGCAGCCCGAATGGAAGCCGTCTTCCATCGAGACCGGGTGGGACACCGGGGTGCTGTCCGAGCGGTCAGCCGGCGAACCGGCCGACCTCGCCGACCTCAAGGCCACGCTCGACGGGCTTCAGACCCGACTCGAGACGCCGGTGGAAGTCGACACATCGGCGGCAATCGCACCGGCTGGGGAACCAACCGTTCGTGCCGATGCCGACACCGGCTCCATCTTCGGTCGCCGTACCGAGGATGGGTCCGAGACCCGGGTCGACTCCGAAGGTCTGCCCGGTCCGGTCGCCAAGTCCAACCCGGCACCCGCCGAGGCCGACAGCGAGGACCCCGACGCCGTGATGGACGCGGTCAGCAAACTCAGGAAGCTGTGGGGCACCACGGAGGACTGAGACAACGCAGAACGCAGAACGCAGAACGAGCGCCAACGCCCAACGCAAGCACCTCCGCACCCCGGCCAAGCACGAATGCACTCCACACGAGCACCGGCGGGGGGTCGAAGGGGGGTCGTCCCCCCTGGGCATCACCGGCGGGGGGTCGAAGGGGGGTCGTCCCCCCTGGGCATCAGACGCAGAACGCAGAACGCAGAACGCGCCAACGCCCAACGCAAGCACCTCCGCACCCCGGCCAAGCACGAGTGCACTCCACACGAGCACCGGCGGGGGGTCGAAGGGGGGTCGTCCCCCCTGGGCATCACCGGCGGGGGGTCGAAGGGGGGTCGTCCCCCCTGGGCATCACCGGCGGGGGGTCGAAGGGGGGTCGTCCCCCCTGGGCATCACCGGCGGGGGGTCGAAGGGGGGTCGTCCCCCCTGGGCATCAGACGCAGAACGCAGAACGCCCGGAGTGTGAGCTCCGGGCGCTTCTGTGTCTATCCGTCGACCTGTCGCCCTGTCGACCTGTCTACTCCCGATGGAGCCAGCTCTCCTCGGCGCAGAGGTGCTCGACCTTGGCGGGGTCCGAGGGGACCATCGATGTCAGGTTCTCGTGGCCTTCGATCGTGACCAGGATGTCATCCTCGATCCGAACGCCGATCCCGAGGAGTTCCTCGGGGATGCGGTGGGTGATCTTCTCGGCGGCGGCCTTCGCCTCCTCCTCGGCGGCGCGGGCGGCGGCTGTGCCCTCGACCACGCGACGCTCCGTCCAGGCATCGAGATCGTGGGCGAGCAGGGTGAATGCCACTTCGGGGCGGTCGGCGGCGATGTAGATGCCGGGCTCGACGGTGAAGACCATGCCGGGCTCGAGACGGCGATGACCGTCGGCGGTTCGGTAGGCGCCTGCATCGTGCACGTCCAGGCCGAGCCAGTGGCTGGTGCCGTGCATGAAGAACTCCCGGTACAGGTGCATCTCCATCGCCTGGTCGGCGTCGGTGGGCAGCAGCCCCAACGCCACCATGTGATCGGTCAGCACCCGCCGGGCGGTGTCGTGGCTGTCCCGGATGGTGCCACCAGGCTTCACACCGCGAACCGCCTGATGGTGGGCATCGAGCACCGCCTCGTACACGCTTCGCTGCGCCGACGTGAACACGCCGTTGGCCGGGAAGGTACGGGTGATGTCGGAGGAGTACGAGTCGATCTCGCAGGCGGCGTCGATCAGGATCAGATCGCCCTCCTCGACCTCTCGGTCGTTCTCGGTGTAGTGGAGCACGATGGCGTTGGGACCAGAGGCGACGATCGACGGATACCCGTTGTCGGGCGACCCGCCCTCACGCCAGATGAACTCCATCGCGGCCTGGATCTGATACTCGTAGAGGCCGGGTCGGGTGAACCGCATCGCTTCGCGGTGACCTTCGGCGCTGAGGACGCAGGCCGCTCGCAGGCTGTCGAGCTCGGGGGGGTTCTTGATGAGGCGAAGCTCCGCCAACACAGACCCCACATCGTGCACCGCCGCCGGGGCGGCGCCCCCGTACCGCTCACGGTAGGAGCGGGCCGTCTGGAGCAGTGAGGTGATCCGGTCGTCGTGACGGGTGTTTCCGATCCGGTAGAAGAGGGTGTCCCGTCCCAACATGAGGCGGGGAAGCAGCGAGTCGAGATCCGACAACGGGTGGGCGGCGTCGGCGCCGAACCGGTCCCGGGCGCCCTCCACACCTGCCCGGTAGCCGTTCCAGATCTCCATCTCGCGGTCGCGGGGCCGCACGAACAGGTGGTACTCCCCGTCGGGGTGGCCGGGAACGATCACCGCCACCGCGTCCGGCTCGTTGAATCCGGTGAGGTAGGCGAAGTCGGAGTCCTGCCGGAACTGGTGGTGGACGTCGTGGTTGCGAACCGACTCGGCGGATGCGGGCACCACGGCGATGCCGCCGGATCCGACGACTCGAGCGAGGTTGTCCCGGTGCTCTCGAAAGCGATCAGTCATCCCCGGAGCGTATCGCAGGAACCCGATCTCCGTTGACGGCCGTATGGCCTCATCCAACCAGCAGGTCCACCACCACCGGGAAGTGGTCCGAACCGATCGGGTCGTCGAGACGCCGCTCCACCACTTCTATGTCATCCGACACGACGACGTGGTCGATGACGATCCGGAACACGAGGTTGGACGACACCGGGAACGACTGCTGCAGACCGAATCCACGCTGAGAGTCACGCAAATCGCCGCGGGTCAGCAACGACCGAAAGGCGTGCGACCACGGTGAGGCGTTGAAGTCGCCGGCGACGACGGTGGGTAGGGACTGGTCGGATGCCCAGTTGGCGGCGAACGCCATCTGGGCATCGCGCAGCCCGGAATCCCGTTCGCTCACCGGGGCCACCGGATGCAACCCGAGCACCGCCACCTCCTTCCCCGAGTCGAGGGTGTAGATGACTTCGACCGAACGCGGCTCGCGGGTGGTGAATCCGAAGCTCTCGACCCGGGCTTCGCCCTTCACCAACACCAACGTCCCGAAGATGTGGTCGTCGTTGCGTGTCTTGACCACCCGGTACCCCATGTCGGCACCGTCGGCGGCCTCCTCCCAGGGCAGGCTCGACTCGTGGAGGAACACGATGTCGGCATCGACCTCTGCGATATGGGCCATCACCTCGTCGTAGTTCTCGTTGGCGGCGAGCACGTTGAACGACAACACCCGCAGCGGGTCGGCGGAGGCCGGCGCTTCCACCGATGGCGGGATCCACAACCACCCGACCAGGCCGAGGTTGATCACCGCCGCAACCGCAACGATGCCGGCGCTCCGCCGCCAGCGACCCAACCCCAAGAGGGCGGCGGCCGCGGCGAGGGCGACACCGAACTGGGGTCGGAAGTTGGCCAACAGGTCGAGTGGCCACCAGAACTCACCGAAGAAGGCGGCGATCGAGGCCACCGCCAGCGCCAGGCCGGCCACTGCTATCACGAACATGGGGTCACAACCGGTCGAGCCATTTGGCGATCGCCCGGCCGATCGCCGGGCCGGAATCCTCGGGCAGGTGGTGCAGCCCCGGGACGGTCACCTCGGTCTGGTTCGGGAACCGGCGACACACCTCGCGTTGACGACCGACCAGGAGATAGCCGGGTGCCCCGTTGATGAACAGCTTGGGGACCGCAGCCCGCTCGAGCCACTTCTGGTATCCCGACACGACCGTTGCCACCGCCCTCGGTTCGCCTCCGATAGGCACTTCCCGCGCCAGGGTGAGCGTCGGCCGACGATCCTCGCCGACGGATGCGTACGGTCGCCGGTACTCCTCCATCACCGGGTCAGGGATCGGCTCTATGACGGTGGCCGGAAGGAGACGCTCCACCACCAGGTTCTTGGCGAGAACCAGCTCGTCTCCCGCCTCCGAACGCAGGGCGCCGTGGATCGAGCGGGACCCTTCAGGCCAGTCGTCCCACTCCAGTGGCATGACCAGCGCCTCCATGTACACGAGTCCCGCCACGGCGTTGGGGTGCCGGGCCGCCCAGTCGAACATGAGAGCGGCACCCCACTCGTGACCTACGAGGATCACGTCGGATTCGATGCCGAGCACCGACATGAACGCATCGACGTAGGTCCGGTGATCGAGGAAACGGTAGGCCGTGGCACCACTCCCCACTTTCGAGGAATCCCCCATTCCGATGAGGTCGACGGCGATGCAGCGGCCGCGGCGAAACACCTCGGGTAGCACCGACCGCCACATGATCGACGAGGTCGGGTTGCCGTGGAAGAACACGATGGGCCGACCCTGCCCGGACTCGGCGTACGCCATCCGGGCGCCCAGGATCTCGACGTGTTTCTTCGCCGGCCACGGATCTGAACGCAGGAGTCCCACGGCGATGACGCTACCCGCCCGATGAGGCAATGGGGCGCATGGGCAGTAGGGTCCGGGCCGTGTTCGTCGACGGTGTGACCGTTGTCGCAGGCCTGGTACTGCTGACCGTCGCCGCCGACCGGCTCGTTCTGGCGGCGGCACGGCTCGCTCGCGTCTCCGGTCTCTCGCCCATCCTGATCGGCGCCGTGGTGGTGGGTCTCGGCACCTCACTGCCCGAGATGCTGGTGTCGGGACTGGCCGCCGGCCGACCGGGTGGGCTCGACCTGGCGATGGGCAACATCGTCGGTTCCAACGTCGCCAACCTGGCGCTGGTGTTGGGGTTGAGTGTCGTGCTCACGCCCATCGTCGACCTCCGTCCCGTCCTGAAACGGGAAGGAGCGCTGGTGCTGGTCGCCTCCGTGCTGGTCAGCGCCTTTGCATGGGACGCCAGCCTGTCACGGTGGGAGGGGGCCGCACTCCTCGTATCGCTCCCGGTGGCACTGACACTCCTGGTGCGCTGGTCGAGAGACACCGACCCGACGGTGGCCGCCGAGATCGACGAGTTGATCGAAGGTGTGATGCGACCCGGGCGGGAGATCGGCTTCGGGCTGGGTTCACTGGCCGTGACCCTGCTGGGAGCACAACTGCTCGTGACCGGTGCCCAGCAGATCGCCACCGACCTCGGCGTCTCGGAAGCGATGATCGGCATCACCTTGGTGGCGGTGGGAACGTCGCTCCCCGAACTGGCCACCGCGGTGGCGGCTGCGCGCCGCAACGAGAACGACATCGTGCTCGGCAACGTGCTCGGCTCGAACTTGTTCAACGCCCTGGCGGTGGGAGGTGTCGCCGGCGTGGTGGGAAACGGTGCCTTCGACGAGTCGTTCACCCGCCCCCTGCTCGCCATGCTGGCGGTGACGATCCTCACAGGCGTGTTGGCGACGGCCGGTCGCGACCGGTTGGCCCGTTCCGAAGGCGTGGTACTGCTGCTCACCTACCCGATCCTGATCACGCTGATCTAGCGCCGCCTGATCCGGATCTGCCTCCTGGACGGCCGGCGACACCCGCGATCCTCTACTGTGCCGCCATGCGCAACGCAACGGTGACGGAGAAGGTGAGAGGAACACCGATCGCGGCGAGACCACGCGACTGGTTCTTCGTGGTGGCGTTCGGCGCCTTCATCGTCACATCGATCGTGACCGATTCGGTGAACGGCCTCAACGGAAGCCTCGATCCCACGAGCGGCTACCCGGTCGAACGCTTCATCTACGACACCTACGCCAGCGTGGCCGACCCGCTCCTCATCCTCAACCCACCCCAGGTACGAGTGTCCGCCTGGATCTCGGCGTTCGTGTGGCTCCCCACCTACGTGATCTTCGTGCTCGGGTTCCTCAAGGGCTGGAACGGAATCCGCCCACTCGGACTGGTGTACGGAGGAGCCCTCACGCACGGAATGATCACCTACATGGCGGAGGGTGTGTTCGGGCGGATGGCGACGAGTGGGTGGGCCGATCCGGCGTTGTGCGCGGGATGCGTCGAGCCCAATACAGCCTTCTATCTCGCCGCCAACACGCCCTATCTGCTGCTGCCGGCTCTGATGATCGCCCGGATGTGGCGTCCGCTGCCGTTCGGAATCGCCCAACCGGCTCTCGTCGAAGAACCGCAGATCACCATCGACCTTCGCCAGGACTCGGCCGCCGTCGAGGTGAGCGTCGACGACACCGACGGCGATCAGAGAATCCCTACCTGACCCTCAGGTTTCACGCCCCGATGTGCCGATGCACAGTGCATGAATCGAGCGCGCGTGTTCGGGGCTCCGGCCGACCCTGACCGGCTCCATCGACTGGTGATCGGCAACTCCACCGTCGTAGCGGCCTTCGCGGTCGCCTGCTTCGCCGTCGCCTGGCTCGTCACCGGCGACGCCGCCTACCTGGCCCACATGATCGGGCCGGGTGCCGCCGGCACCTTCTTCGCCATCCAGCTGGCACTGGGCCGCCCCAACGCCTTCTCGGCGATGGTGGTGGGTGCCGCCAGCGTGATCGGATCCTTCGCCTTCGCCGGCCGACCGGACACCGCCGTCGGATCCTCCATCGCTCTCGTCTACATCGGCATGGTCGGCTCGGCGTTCGTCAAGAAACGCGTCGTCCCGTACATCGCGGGCGGCTCGATCGTCCTGTTCGCCACCCCGTTCTTCTGGCGGCACAACCTGGGGGATGCCGACGCTCTCACCACCGCCATCATCATGGCGGCGTCGTTCTCGGTGGGGGTGGCGACGGTGTCGATGGTGATGAAGAACGCCGCCCGCAGCGACGACCGCTTCCGCGACCTGTTCGACTCGGCCCCGGTCGGACTCATCGAGCAGGACTGGACGGAAGCCCTCCGACTGCTCGACCGGCGAATCCCGCAAGGGGCGGATGTCCGCTCCGTGCTGCAACACGCCCCCGATCTGGTCGACGAGATCGTGTCGCACGTGGTCAGCCTGCGGGCGAACCGCACCGCTGGAGCCATCCTGGGCGTGGAATCGTCCAGGCTCATCGGGAAGGTCTCGAACACCCGGCTTTCGCCGGAGTCGAGGTCGGGTTGGATCGACCAGATCGTTGCTCTCCACAGCGGCAGTACCTCGGCCAGTTTCGAGATCAGCATGAACACGTTTGCCCGCAAGCCGATCGTGCTGGAGGGGGAGATCCTGGTGGCAGAGGCGGGCCGCAGCGTCCTCATCGCCTTCAAGGACGTGACCGAGGCGCGCCTGGCGAGCAAGTCACTGGAGGATCTGGTGAAGGCGAAGGACCAGTTCATCGCCACCATCAGCCACGAACTGCGGACACCGCTGACGGCCGTCCTCGGGTTCACCGAGGAGCTGCGGTCCGGGCGGGTGCACTCGGAGTCCGAGCGAGCCGAGCTGCTCGGACTGGTGGCCAACCAGTCAGCCGAGGTGGCGCATCTGGTGGAAGACTTGCTGGTGGGCGCCCGCGCCGACATCGGCACCGTCACCGTCCAGCCGGAGCTCATCGACGTGGCGGAGGCGGTGAAGGCCGTGATCGGACAGGTCGAGAACCCCATCGACTTCGAACCCTCGGAGCAATCGATCGAGGCGGTGGCCGATCCGCTCAGGGTGCGCCAAATCCTCCGGAACCTGGTGTCGAACTCCATCCGCTACGGCGGTGCCACCCGCAGGGTCGTGGTCGAGGCGACCTCGGATGCGGTGGTGGTAGAGGTCCGCGACTCGGGACCTGCTCTGTCACCGGCCGATCGGGACCGAGTGTTCCAGCCGTACGAGCGGGCCCACGAGCGACCGGGGATCACCGCTGCCATGGGACTGGGACTGGCCGTGTCTCGCCAGCTCGCCCGACTCATGGGCGGCGACCTCGCGTACGCCCACGACGGCGAGGCCGTGTTCCGTCTCACGCTTCCGGCGAGGCCCTCCGCCGTCAACGGAGCCACCATCCAGGACGTCGAGCTGGAACCGCATCCGCAGGAAACCGCCCGGGTCGCCTGACGTCGACGAGCTGGATCCATGGCCGAGGCGACGCACAGGTCTGACCTCGCTATCCGCTCTACCTCACCGTGAAGGCGTAACGGAGGGCTTCGATCTGGCGGTGCACCGACTCCACCGAGCCGCCGCCCATCGTCACCCGACGGTCCACCGACACTGAGGGATCGATCAGCGTCAGGTCGTCGCCCACGAACCTCGGATCGGCGGTGTCCAGATCTTCGACGGTGGCGTCGGCCAGCTCCCGCCCCCCGGCCACGAGGGCCGACACCAACCGTCCGACCGCATGGTGCGCCTCCCGGAACGGCACTCCCCGCACCACCAGCGCTTCCGCCAGGTCGAGGGCGGTGACCCACGACGACGGAGCGGGAGGGTGGAAGTCGGCGTCGGCGATCATCCCGGTCAGAGCCTCTAGGGTCCCGGCCAACGTGTCGTCTGAGCGGAACACGTGCTCCTTGTCCTCCTGCAGGTCACGGTTGTAGGTGAGCGGAAGTCCCTTCTGCAGGGTGAGCATCGCCATCAGATCGCCGATGGCGCCGGCGGTCTTCCCGCGGGCGAGCTCGGCGATGTCGGGGTTCTTCTTCTGCGGGAGCGCCGAGCTGCCGGTGGTGAAGGCGTCGGAGTATCCCGCCCACCCGAACTCGGTGGTGCTCCAGATGATCAACTCTTCGGACAGCCGCGACAGGTCGACCATGGTCTGGGCGCAGCACCACGTGTATTCGGCGGCGAGATCACGCGAGCCGACCGCGTCCATCGAGTTGGCGAACACGACGTCGAACCCGAGCCGCCGGGCCGAGGCGATCGGATCGATCGGCAGGCTGGAACCGCCCGAGGCGCCCGCACCCAGCGGTGATACCGACAGCCGCTCCTGCAGTTGGAGGAACCGTTGCCGGTCACGGACCGCCATCCAGGCGTACGCCAGCAGGTGATGACCGAAGGGCACCGCCTGAGCCTGCTGCAGATGTGTGTACGAGGCGACCACCGTGTTGGCGTGGCGTCCGGCCTGTTCCATCAGTGCCGTGCCGAAAGCGGCCAGCCTCTCCGCCTGCAGCTCGCAGGCCCTTCGCAGGTAGAGCCGGATGTCGAGCGAGATCTGGTCGTTGCGCGACCTGCCCGTGTGGAGCTTGCCGCCCACCTCGCCCACCAGCTCGACCAGACGCCTCTCCACCGCCGAGTGGACGTCCTCGTCACCTTCGGTGAACTCGAAGGTCCCGTCGCGGGCGTCGGCCAGAATCGACAAGAGGCCCCGATGGATGGTCTCGTGCTCGTCGGGGGTGATGAGCCGCACGTCACGCAGCATCGCCACGTGGGCGATCGAGCCCTCCACGTCGAACTCCAGCAACCGGCGGTCTGCGTGGCTCACCGTGTAGGTCCACAACAACTCCGAAGGCCCGTCGGAGAAGCGGCCAGACCAGAGGGTCATCGGACCACCTGCGTGGTGTGGAGAAGTGCGGCCGGAAAGCGCCCTGCAGAACGCAGAACGCAGAACGCAGAACGCCTTCTGCACCTCGGGCGGGCTAGCCGGTCGGCTGAGCCAGCCGGTGGGCGAACTTCGGTGCCTGTTCCCGAGGGAAGCGTTGGCTTGTGAGGATCTCCAGGAGTCATGTCTGGCTTGACGCTCATACAACCTCGCGGTTGCCATTGGTACCGGGGTTCTGAGCGTTCTGCATTCGGCGTTCTGCGTTCTGCATCTGCTGTGCGTTCTGCGTTTTCATTCCCCCTCCCCCAGCCGATCCTCTGCCAGGCGCCTCAAGCGCAACGCGTTGAGCCGGATGAAGCCGGCGGCGTCGGCCTGGTTGTACACGTCGTCCTCCTCGAAGGTGACTGTGGCCTGGTCGTAGAGGTCGTGGTGGTCGGAGCGCCGACCTTCGATGGTGGTGGCACCCTTGTAGAGCTTGAGGCGGGCCTCGCCGTTGACGCGCTTTTGGATCTCGTCCATGAACGCCTGGAGGGCTTTGCGTTCGGGCGAGTACCAGAAGCCGTTGTAGACCATCTCGGCGTAACGCGGCACCAACTCGTCGCGGAGGTGGGCCACTTCGCGGTCGAGGGTGATGGACTCCACCGCCCGGTGGGCGTGATGGAGGATGGTGCCGCCCGGGGTCTCGTAGACGCCGCGGCTCTTCATGCCCACGAACCGGTTCTCGACGATGTCGATACGTCCGATGCCGTGGCGGCCGGCGATCCGGTTGGCCCTGGTGAGAAGCTCGACGGGGCCGAGCTCGTCGCCGTCGATCGCCACCGGGGTGCCCTCGGCGAAGGTGACCGTCACCCACTGCGGGGCGTCCTCGGCCAGTTCGGGATCGGTGGTCATCTTGAACATGCCCTTGGGGGGAGCCTCCCATGGATCTTCGAGCACGCCGCCCTCATACGAGATGTGGAGCAGGTTGGCGTCCATCGAGTAGGGCTTCTCGGCGGTTACCGGAGTGGGGATACCGCGCTGGCGGGCGTACTCCACGCAGTCGGCCCGTCCCCGGAGACTCCACTCCCGCCAGGGTGCGATCACCTTGATGTCGGGATCCATGGCGTAGGCCGACAGCTCGAAGCGGACCTGGTCGTTGCCCTTGCCGGTAGCGCCGTGGGCGATGGCGTCGGCGCCCACCTCCTTGGCGTACCGCATGAGTCCGCGGGTGATGATGGGCCGGGCCAGCGAGGTCCCGAGCAGGTAGTAGTTCTCGTACACGGCGTTGGCGCGGATGGCGGGAAACACCGCATCCCGAACGAACTCGAGGGTGAGGTCTTCGGCGCGGGCGTCGACCGCGCCGGTGGCGATCGCCTTGGTGACCGCCTCCTCCACTTCTTCCCCCTGGCCGACGTCGCCGGTGTAGCAGTACACGTCGGCTCCGTACTCCTCCATGAGCCACGCCAGGATGACCGACGTGTCGAGGCCGCCCGAGTAGGCGAGCACCACCTTCATCTCGTTTCTCCGATCCGTTCGAGTTGGTTTGCGATCTCGGTCCCCCCGACGTCCTCTGCGGCGACCACGAGGATGGTGTCGTCGCCCGCCACCGTTCCCAGCACCCCATCGAGCGCGGCGGCGTCGAGGGCGGCCGCCAGCAGGTGGGCGCCACCGGGAGGGGTGCGAACCACGACGAGGTTGCCCGACACCACGATCGACTCGGCGAACTCGTCGAGGGCGTGGGCCAGGGCGGTGGCGTGCACGTGTCGTTCGTCGGTGATGACGTAGCCGTCGCCGTGCTTGACCGCACCCACTGCCTGCAGGTCACGGCTGGCGGTGGCCTGGGTGATGTCGTGTCCATGCCCGGCGAGCAGTTCGACCAGCGCCTGCTGGCTTCCGATCACGTGATCGGCGATGAGCGAGCGCACGAGGCGTCGGCGGGCGGCAGTGGTGGACATGGGCCGGTCAGTATACGCATATGCGAATAGACTGAGGTTGGGATGAACCCAGGGTCCAACCCCGGGTTCGAACCGACCGCCGTGGTAAGTCCCGGCCCTCAGTTCAGGTCGACGACGTCTGGCTCGGCTCGCGCAATCGTCTTTCCGGCTCCACCACCACGCCGACGTGCACTTCGGCTCTGGTGGGGGTGAGCCTCTTGCTCGATAGTCGAAGCAGGAGGTATCGATGCACTTCACAACTCACCAGGCCCTGGAAGCGATCCATGTTCTCGGGGTCGACCTCGAATCGGAGGGGATCGCCCTCGATGACCTGGTCACCGGAATGAACGTCGAACTGGAGCACGGAAGCCGATTCACCGATCTCGACGTCACCGGAGACGATCCCGTGATCACAGCCAAGATCGCCTTGGCCCACCTTCGGGAGTACGCCGACTACTACGAGCGGCTGGCAACCATGGAGCAACAGGCAGAGTTGGCCGCCGCCGCAGCCGCCGTCGCTGCCGACACCGGACCCGGCGTGGTTTGAAAGGCACATCCCCGTACCTTCCAGCCGGTGTCAGCGGAGGAGCGTCCCGGGAGCACGGGAGCCTGCGCTGGGACGACGCGACACCCGTTGATGGGCCCGGTGGGCGGGCTCAGGCTCGATGACCAGCCGGTCCACCACAGGAGGTCGCATCGAAGCATCGGTCTCTTGACCGGTCGTGCACCCACGCGGAGAGGGGAATCACCGCACCTGCGATCCATCCCGCCGGCCGCTCGACCCTGACGTCCGACCCAATCACTCGGAGAGTCGCACCAACTGAACGCTCTCCCCGAACGGGACGACCAGCGTCGGCGTCTCCCCGGGGATCACACCGGGGGTGGCCATGACTCCGTGCTGAACGCCGGTCGGCAACTCTTCCCAGCTCGCGTCGGCACCGCGGATCCACAAGGCACCCGGGCTGAGCACCCACAGCTCGTCCTCGAAGCGCTGGATCGTCCGGGGCGAGTGGGTCGGGAGAACGACCCGCTCGACCGCGGGCCAGCGGTCGAGCAGCCACACCGTGGACGGGTCGGTGGCGTCGCTCAGGAACGGTACCCCACCGATGCCACCGACCTGCCAGTCCGACGAGCCGTCGAGGTCCACCGGCTCCCACTCCACTCCGTCGGTCGACACGACGGTCGAGACCGCACCGCCGGCATCCTCTACCACACCGAAGATGCCGCCATCGACAACGGCGGCCGGCCACACCGCCTCCCCGGCGGCATCCTCGACCACCCACTCGCCGTCGGGTCCACGTCGCGCCAGCGCGGGACCACCTCCGCGGCGCCCGACAGCCACGAGCCCGCTGCCGTCGTCGAACACGAGCTCAACCCAGCTCAGCGGCATCGGCGACGCCGTCCACGTGCCGTCAGCACCGAGAGTCAGTAGTCGGCTGAAGTCGCCTTCGAATGCCCACACGACATCGCCCACTCGCCCGAGCCCGCCTGCCCGAATGGGCTCACCGTCGATCAGTACCGGTTCGATCGGCGGGCCTGCCGGGTCCATCACGGCGACCTCCCACACCCCGCCGGACGCCAGGACGAACGTTCGGTCACCACCACTGGTCACCACGACCGGACGATTGAACGGATCCAGAGACACTTCGTCCGCTCCCGGCTCCACGGCCCAAGCGGAACCGGCCACCACCGACCAGGCCGCTTCGGTCACCACCGGCAACGACGTCGGTTGGACGGTTGTGCCCCGCACTGCGATCGCCGGACGGTCGGCGTCGTCGAGCCCGCCCATCACCACTGTCTCGCCGTCGGTGGCGAGGGCGGCGACGTAGACGAACTGCTCCCAGCCGGTGGCGACATCCTGATACCGATTCGAGACGAAGGACCGACCATCCGAACCTTCCGACACGAGACCCACCTGGTCGTCGCGGACGCCGACCACCTGCCCGTCGACGACGATGGCCTCACGCAGCGGGCTCCCGGATCCGGGCGTTTCCCACGACAGCAGATCCTCGGACCACCACACCGAGTTTCCGGTTCCCGACAGGCTGCTGCCCGCCACCGCGAAGTATCCGTCACCACCGTCGGCACCGACCTCGACGAACCACCCGAGCGCCGGTGGGACCTCCACCGCCACCGGTTCGAGCGCGTCCCCGACCCCCCACGAAGCCGCTATCTCGCCGCGCTGGCCGAACGCCCGCACCGAGCCATCGCTCGTCTGGAGGACACCTGTGACGGCACCACCGCCGGCTGCCAGATCCTCGATCGCAGCCCACCCCTGGTCGTCGTGTCGCCACACCACGGGTGTCCCCTCACCCCATGTCGGGTCGGTTGGTTTCAACACCTCACCGAAGACGTAGGCCGCTGATCCGATCGCCTCCACCCCGTGTACGACGGCCGGCCTCGGGTCGACCACCGTCTCCGCCCAGGTTTCGCCACCGTCGAGGGAAACGGCAGCGAGCACGGCGCCGTTGCGGCCCATCGTCGTCACCGCCATCACACCGTCGCCGACCGCCACTTGTGGAACGGTGCCGTCCGTGTCGACCAGCGAGGCCGCCTCCCACAGCACGGCGTTGTCAGAGGTGTGCACGATCACGGGGGTGCCGGCGCTCGCTGCCAGCCATCCGGATGGACCGTGGGCGACGTCGGAGACGTACCACCCCGCCCCCACCATCGACGCCGGCTTCCACCCGACGGCGAGTTCGGGCACGTCGGCGGGAGCGGTTGCCGGGGTGGCCTCGACGAACGCCCGGGGCGGCTCCGGTGGTGCCTCCAACCCGGCCGGTTCGACTGCGGTGGGGCCCTCATCGTCGGGAGCGAGGACGAAGGCGATCAGCCCCACGAACAGCGCACCAACCACCAGCAGGATCGGCAACGGCGACCGGCGAGACCCGGAGGTATCGGAGGGAGCGACGTCGTCTCCACCGAGGACGATGACGTGATCGTCGGAGTCCATGGAGGAAGCGTAGGGCGGCTGGACCCGTCGGGACGGCCGGATGCGGCCCGGCTACGAGCCGCCGTTGTCACTCCACCGGAGCACGCTCACCTCGCCCTCGACAATCATCGCCAGCGTGGGAACGCCGGCCGGGATGGGCACCACTGCGCCACGGATCCCGTACTCGACGCCGAGGGGGATCTCGGTCCAGCCGTCGGTTGGGTTGCCGACCACCATGCGCAGGCGATCGGCGACCCACAGGTCCTCTCCCGAGCGGACCACCCACAGCGGATCAGTCAACGGCACCTCGACTTCCTCCAACACCGGCCACCCGTCCACCAGGGTGATGGTGCCCGGCCGGTCACCGGTCAGATAGGGAACCGTCACTCCCCAGCCACCCACCAAATCCCCGTCGACCGACTCCCACACCATGCCGTCGGCGGAAGCCACCACCCCGCCCTGTTCCGTCCACGCCAGGAATCCGTTCTCCACCGCCACCACGCCGTAGAGGCCCGGTAGGTCGTCGCTGTGCGTCACCCACTCGCCCCCCTCCTCCTGGCGGAGCGCCGTGAAGCCGGTCGCATCCCATCCGAAGGCGATCGGACGCCCCGCCACCCGCCCGATCGTCTCGACCGAAGCGAGAGGGATCCGCTCCGACGCCCACACCCCGTCGCTCGAGTACCGGTACAGCCGGCTGCCGCCGGGAACGGCGGAGACCACCCAGATCCCGTCGGGACCGACCCCGGCCCAGGTGGGGTCCGGGAGCGCCGGCTCCAGACCCACCTCACCCGAGTCGAGGCCCTCGACCGCCAGTACCTGGCCCGGTGTCACCAGGTAGGTGTCGTCATCGTCGGACAACACCAGAAACGGCCAGCCCTCCGCCCGGGCGTCCACCATGTCGATGGCGGCGACCGTCTCCCAGACTCCGTCCGGCGCCATTGCCGCCCGCGATGCAGGTTCGCCGACCACGCCCCGCACCAACAGGGTGGCAGTCGACTCGGTACTCCCGCCGACCACCACCACACTCCGGGCAACGGCGACGGAACCGATGTAGGGGAGACTCACGCGCTCGGACAGCGGTGCCCGGTAGAAGCCCGGGAGGACCACCTCTCCACCGGCCGCGAATGCCCACAACCGGCCTCCTTCGGACCGTCGACCCAGGAGAGATCCGTCACCCGGCGCCTCGATCGCAACCAGATCGCTGTTGGTGTCGAGCACCAACTCCCAGTCGACCAGGTTCTCGGAGGAAACGATGTGACGACCGGAGGTGTTGGGGCCGCGGGCGCCCATCAACCCCAGATACCGGTACCCCAGGTCCACCACGTCGATGAACACCCGGCCCTCGAGGCCCTCGGGAAGCATCACCGTCACCTCGACCACCCTGCCGTCGTCGACCCGCCACACCGCCGGCCCACTCGCGTCGTAGCCGAGAACCCACGCCTCCCCATCTGGCCCCGCCGCCACATCATTGAACTGGCTGTCCGGGCCGGTGTCGGAGTCGAGACCCACCCACAAGGAACCGTCGAGCCGCCACAACCCGGGCCGGGTCGGACCGGCTCCGAAGGCGTTGTCCCCCACCGCTCCGGTGGCGTACATCACACCGCCCACATCCTCGAGTTCGGTGATGACCACACAGCCACCCGGAACATCGATGGGGGCCGGGGTCCAGGTGGTGCCTCCGTCCTCCGATACGGTCGCCACCGGGGCGCCATCGTCGTCCGGACAACCCGAGGCGGCGACCACCATCAGCCCGTCTCCCACCGCAGCCAATGCCGCATATCCACCGACATGCGGGAGTGAACGCCCTGTCCACGACACCGCATCGGGCGAGGTGTGGACCACCAGACCGTTGGCGCCCTCTGCGACCGCCAGCCATCCGTCGGGTCCGTGGGCTATGTCGGTGATCTGCCAGGACGCCCCGATCAGATCGACCGCCTGCCAACCGAAGGCTGCCTGTGGGATCGGCTCGGACTCGAACACGGCCTGCGGGGTCGAGGTGGGCGGAGGGGCTGTCGCCGGCTCCTCGGGCGCCGACAAGTCCCCCGGATCGACCACGGTGGGGGCCTCGTCCTGGGGGGTCAGGACGAAGGCGATGAGCCCAACGAAGAGGGCGGCGACGGCGGCCAGCACCAGAAACGGCGAGCGGGCCGGGCGATCGGGCGGCTCTCCTGGTAACGGTCCGGGGTCTCCGCCCAGCACGATCACCTGATCGTCGGGCCGGTCGTACGGGCTCATGGGGCGAGAGTAGGAGCACCCCACTCGCTATGGAAGGTCGGCGACCGGCCGGACACACCGGCCGCCAACCCTCCATGCTCGACCCACCTGCTTGCGGGGCCTCAGCCCCTGGGCTCGGCGATGACGGCCTGGGCGGCGGCCAGTCGGGCAACCGGTACCCGCGGCGGGGAGCAGCTGACGTAGTCGAGTCCGAGACGACGACACAGGGCGATCGACTCGGGGTCGCCGCCATGCTCACCGCAGATGCCGGCGTTGAGGTCGGGCCGGACCGCCCGACCCTTCTCGATGGCGATCCGGATCAACTCACCCACGCCGGCGGCGTCGATGGTGGCGAACGGGTTGCGCTCGAGGATGCCCTCCTCCAGATACTGGACGAGGAACGCCTTCTCGGCATCGTCACGGCTCACCCCGAAGGTCATCTGGGTGAGATCGTTGGTGCCGAACGAGACGAACTCGGCGTACTCGACGATCTCGTCGGCGGTGAGCGCCGCCCGGGGAACCTCGATCATGGTCCCGAAGGCGTAGTCGATGGTGATGCCTTGCTCGGCCATCACCGCCTTTGCCTCCTCTTCCAACTCGGCCCGCTGACGCGCCAACTCGTTGACGTGGGACACCAGCGGGATCATCACCTTCGGGTGAACCTCGACGCCGTCCCTGGCCACCTCGCAGGCCGCCTCGAAAATGGCCCTCACCTGCATCCGGGTGAGCCCGGGCAGCATGATGCCAAGCCGCACGCCGCGCAGGCCCAGCATCGGGTTGGCCTCACGCAGGCTCTCGACCCTGCCGAGCATCTCCTCCGCCGAATGGATTTGGGCGAGGACGTCGTTGATCTCCTTGAGCGACGTCGCCGACAACACCCGGATCTTCAGATCGGTCAGATCGAGCAGCAACTCCTCGAAACTGGGCAGGAACTCGTGCAACGGCGGGTCGATGAGCCGGATGGTCACCGGCAGGCCGTCCATCGCCCGGAACAACCCGGCGAAGTCCGCCCGCTGGAAGGGCAACAGCTGCTCGAGCGCGGCGGCACGTTCGGCGGGAACGGTGGCCGTGATCATCTTCTGGACGATCGGCAGTCGCTCCTGGTCGAAGAACATGTGCTCGGTCCGGGTGAGGCCGATGCCCTCGGCCCCGTACGAGCGGGCCAGACGGGCGTCGTCGGGATAGTCGGCGTTGGTCCACACCCCGATGTCGCGCACCTCGTCGGCCCAGCCCAACAGCCTGGCCAGCCACATGTTCTCGAGGTCGGGGGTCTGGGTATCGAGCCTTCCCTCGAACACCTCCCCGGTGGTGCCGTCGATCGAGATCCACTCGCCTTCGGACACCACCCGATCACCTACCCGTAGCACCCGGTCACCCAGGTCGATCTGGATCTCCTCGGCGCCGACCACGGCCGGCTTGCCGAACTGGCGTGCCACCAGGGCGGCATGGCTGGTGCGTCCGCCACGGCTGGTGAGGATGCCGTTGGCCGCCAGCATCCCGTGCACGTCGTCGGGTTTGGTCTCGGGTCGCACCATGATCACCTCACGGTGTTCGTCCTTGGCCCAGCGCTCGGCCAGATCGGCGTCGAAGGCCACCACGCCGACGGCGGCGCCGGGTGAGACGTTGAGACCTGTCGCCAGGAGGCGACCCTCCTCGACGGCGGCTGCCTTGCCCGCCGGGACGAACGACGGATGCAGGAAGAAGTCGACCTGCCCGGGGGTGACCCGGCCGATCGCCACCTTCTTGTCGATGAGGCCCTCCTCCACCATGTCGACGGCGATCCGAACGGCGGCCTGGGCGGTGCGTTTGCCGTCACGGGTCTGCAGGAGCCACAGCTTGCCGCGCTCGATGGTGAATTCCATGTCCTGCATGTTTCGGTAGTGACCCTCGAGCCGCCGCGAGATGGCGGCGAACTCTTCGTACAGGGCGGGCATCTCCTCGGACAGCTCCGCCATCCGCTTGGTGACCCGGATCCCTGCGACCACGTCCTCGCCCTGGGCGTTGGTGAGGTAGTCGCCCTCGATGTGGGGCTCACCGGTGGTGGCGTTACGCGACATGGCCACACCGGTGGCAGAGTCGTTGCCCATGTTTCCGAACACCATCGTCTGGATGTTCACGGCGGTTCCCAGGTCGTGGGCGATGCCGGCGGCGTTGCGGTAGTCGAAGGCCCGCTTGCCGTTCCACGAACGGAACACCGCCTCGATCGCCAACCGCAGCTGCTCACGCGGGTCATCGGGGAACGGACGTCCGGCGTAGCGCTCGACGATGGTCTTGAACTCGGCGGTGATCGCCTCGAAGTCACCGGCGGTGAGATCGGAGTCCGATTCGACGCCGCGTTCGGTGCGATACTTCTCGAGCACGTGCTCGAACGGCTCGTCACGCACGCCCAACACCACCGACCCGAACATCTGCACCAGCCGGCGGTAGGAGTCGAACACGAAGTGCTCGTCGCCGGTGAGCGGTATCAGCCCTTTGACGACGTCGTCGTTGAGCCCGATGTTGAGGACCGTGTCCATCATGCCGGGCATCGAGAACTTTGCCCCGGAACGGCACGACACCAGCAGCGGATTGGCGGCGTCACCGAACCGTTTGGCAGTGGCGGCTTCGATGCGGGCGAGCATCGCCTCCACCTCGTCGAGCATGCCGGTCGGAAATCGTTCACCCTCTGCCAGGTAGGCGTTGCAGGCCTCGGTGGTGATGGTGAACCCGGGAGGCACCGGAATCCCGATCCGGGTCATGTCACCCAGGTTTGCGCCCTTGCCTCCCAGGAGGGCTCGGACGTCGTCCCATTCACCCCCTACGAACGCCTCGGCGAGCTCGACCTGATCGAACGCATAGACCCACTTGTCGGACACTGCACACCTTCATCTGGACATCGGTCCCAGTCACTGTGACCCGATCGGGCCGCCAGTCCTAGAGCCGGGGGTCCCATGACCGCCGGGACTTCCGCCGGTGCGCGCCGCCAACCCGACACCGGCTCCGCTCCTGCCCAGGGAGCGGAGTCGGTGTTCGGGGCTGGGCTTGCTCAGCCGCAGTGACCCGGGCCGGTGAGGCCGTTGTTGTAGGCGTCGAGGATGCCGGCGAGTGCGATGGCCGCAGACCGGTCGGCCGTGCGCTTGGGGATGGTGGCGTTGCCCTCGTACGCGACGAGCAGCGCCGTTGCGTCGGCCATCGCCGACCCAACCTCGGTCGGGACCGCCGCCCCGGCCAGTGTGTTGAGCTGGGCGGCGATGTACTGCTGGGCCAGGATCAGGTAGGCGTTGCCACCCGCCGAACTGGCCTGGAGCGTCTCGATGTACGTCATCCCGGTTCCGAAGAAGGCGGCGGCACCACCGGCTCTGGCATCCCAGGTGGAGTCGTAGGAGGCTGGGCCGAGCTCGGAGTGGGTCTGCCAGTACCCGACGGTCCGGGTGCACCCGGGGTCGGCCGGCGGTGGCGGTGCGATCGACAGACCGGCGGCGTTCCAGAACAGCGACGCCGGGAGATCCCCACCGGGCACCCGCTCGGGGGACTTCACCTCGATGGTGAGGGTGGTGGCACCGGCCGGGACCAGCACCGTGAGGACCTGACTGTCCCAGTGATTCCCCGACAGGCTGGCGAAGGGGTCGAAGAAGGTCGTGGTGACATCACCGCTCACCACCACCAGATTCGGCCGGGTGCTGCTGTCGGCCTCCTCGTCGTTCACGCTCGAAACCAGCATCGCCAGGCTGGCGGTGCGCGGCAGGGTCGAGGCCGGGAAGGTGAAGGTCTGCGGAACGGTCGACTTGCGCGGTTCCGGGAACCCGAAGAAGGCACCATCGTTTCCATCGCGGACGTCGATGGTTGCCGGGTCACCGCCCTCGTCGAAGATCACGATGACACCGGCACCGTTGCTGATGTAGCCGAACGACAACCCGGACACCGTGATGGAGTTGGCGCCGGGGCCGAACGACACCAGGTCGGTGATGTCGGCCCGGTAGGTCTTCGAGATCACGTCCTGGAAGAAGGCACTGGTCCCGATCAGCGCCCCGGTCACCTCGGTCCCGTCGACCTCGATCGTGTCGTCCGGAAGGGATCCGGCGGTTTGTGTCCGGTACTGACCTTCCCAGTACAACAGCACCTGCTGGACGGCAGCTCCCGCCGGGACATCCACTGCGATGACACCCGAGCCGGTGTCCGCCAGCCCCGTCCCGCCTGTGGCGACCCCTGTCCCCGATGCAATCGCAGTGCTCGGTGTTCCCAGCGTCTGGTCCCCATCGGCCAGTGCCGGGATGACGCCCAAACCCAACGCGGTCATCGCCACCGTCACCATCACGAGCAGTCGTTTCATGTCCCAACCTCCCCATCGCCCCGGAATGTCCCCAACCAGACCTTTGTACAAGGGCTAGTCATCGGGGCGGCCGGATCGTTACAGGAACGGTCAGCGCGGGGTGTCGGGCGAAGGCGCGAAGGCGGGCCCGTGGCCCGGCACGATGATGGTCGCGACCTCCAGGACCCGCGGGCGGTGACGGTGAATGGCGGCCGCTGTCCGAAGCGAGCGGGTCGTCGGCAGGACCGTCGGCGAACCACCAGAGGTGGGTGCAGGCGATGGTGGCGGCGGCGGTCGTCACGATGGTGGTGATGTCCTGCGGCGTGTGTCCCGGCGTCTCCCACAGCTCCACCGACGGTGACACCCTGAACCCCTCCGCCGGCCGCGATGTCCAGGTGTCGTGGTGATAGACGGCCCAGTGGTCGTGCACACGCGCCTCGCCGAAGAGCCCCACGTTGATGGTGTGATCGGGATGGTGGTGCGAGATGATCACGTCGGTCACGTCGCTCGGGGCGAACCCCATCTCGCCGAGCGGCGCCACGATCGCTGTCTG
Organism: uncultured bacterium; assembly: GCA_963825585.1. Classification (GTDB taxonomy): domain Bacteria; phylum Actinomycetota; class Acidimicrobiia; order Spongiisociales; family ZC4RG35; genus JAOUGY01. The sequence goes on along the minus strand of CAWGTX010000010.1, from coordinate 526,476 downwards.
CGACGGGGCCATCCCCGGGTCGATCACGATCAGTTGGTCGCCGTCCACGACGACGGACACGGTCGATCGCACCAACGGACGAGCAGAACCCTCCTGGATCACGGTCAAGGTTGCAGTCATGTCTCGACGGTACGCCCCGCCGAGCGGAGCAGCGAAACAACGTGGCCTTCGGAGGGCGGGATGGCGCCGTCGAGCATCCGCCGGTAGATCGACTCCAGAGCTTCGGGCCCTGAGCTCTCGACCACGGCCAGCGCACCGCCGTGCCCGGCCAGGAACGCCCGCCAGGCGGCTGCGTAGCGTTCCATGAACTCCGCCGGTCCCAGCTCCTGCATCCGGTGACGGACCTGGTCGGGAGCGAAGAACAGCTCGGGCCGGGGGCCGGGGAGGTCCCCGGCTCCGCCCAGGTCGGCCCAGTGGGCGCCACCCACCGCACAGTCGTACACGAGTGAGTCGCCGAACGCGTGGTGGACGGTGTCCCGGATCGGGGCGCTCCCGGCGAAGTCGACGTACGCCCACGGCTCGTCATCGGCCACGTCCCCGATGCGGTCGTAGGAAACCGCCCGGTCGTAGAGGCCGAGCGCGGTCACGAACGCCAGGTTCGACTCAGAGGTGACACCGACCACCTCGACGTCGCGCGGTCTGAGCCGCTGGGCGAGGGCCACAGCGGTCTTGGACGACGCCGACGAGACCATCACGTGTTTGGCTCCGAAGAACTCACGCTCGGCCAGGAAGTCGTCGAGCGCGAACGACGTCATGAAGAGGGGCCGGAACACGGCGATGCGTCCCTCGTCGTCGGCGTCGTAGGTGGGGTCGGCCGCCACCCGGGTGTAGCTGTTGTACACCGGCGGCAGGTTGGCCCGGTGAACGGCGGCGTCGGTGAACATGCCGACCGAGACCCGGTCGGGTGTCAGCGAAAGATGGGTAGAGGGCGGGAAGAACCCGAAGATCCGCTCGCCAACCGCGACGTCGGGATGACGCGACTCGATGACGTCGGCGAATCCCCACACCGGCATCCGGCCCCACCCCTCCGGTGCCGGGAAGAACTCCCAGTACCGGAGGCGGTCACCGAACATCACGTAGGTGATGTTGTTGGCGGTGAGAGCGAAGTGGTCGATCCCCACCACGATCTCGCCGTCGTCGGCGATCGGGAGGTCGGCTTCGAGGAATCGCACCACGTCGGGCGCAGTCCGGCTGACGAGGAAGTGGTTCGACCCGCTCATCGTTCCGAGCGTATCGCGCAGGCCGACGCGATGTTGTGTGCAAAGCGCCCGGCTGTGCACACAAGAGCGTCCCTACAGCGAGGCGGCGAACCGGCGGACGGCTTCGGTCGCTTCCTCGGCACTGATCGAAAGGGGCGGGGCGAACCGAACTGCGTTGGGACGGACCGCGTTCACGATCAGCCCGTTCTCCATCGCAGCGGCCGCCACCTCTCCGGCCCGGTCGCCGTCGAGCACCGCTGCCAGCAGCAGCCCCCGTCCGCGCACCATGGCCACACCGGGTAGTCCACCCAGCAGTTCCTTGAACTGGTCACTCCGGGCGATGCAGTTGGCGAGCAGATCCTTCTCCTCGATCTCGTCCATCACCGCCAGTGCCGCCGCGCTCACCACCGGCCCACCCCCGAAGGTGGTGGCGTGGTCGCCCTTGTGGAACGCCTTGGCGACGGTGTCGGTGGCCATGCACACCCCGATCGGCAGCCCGTTGGCGAGCGCCTTGGCGGTGGTGGCGATGTCGGGTTCGAACCCGAGTTGCTGCCACGAGAACCACGTCCCGGTGCGACCCATCCCGGCCTGGACGTCGTCGACGATCAGCAACGCGTTGTGGTCGGTGCACAACGCCCGCACCGCCTGCAGGTACTCCACGGTCAGCGGGTTGACGCCGCCCTCGCCCTGGGTGGTCTCCAGCATCAGCGCCGCGGTGGCGTCGGACATGGCGCGCTCGAGGGCGGCGATGTCGCCGGGCGCCACCTGGGTGAAACCGGTGGGGAGCGGCTCGAAGGTGGCCTGTTTGGCGGGCTGGCCGGTGGCGGCCAACGTGGCGAGCGAGCGGCCATGGAACGAGTCGAGCAGCGAGATCACTTGGTAGCAGTGCTCGCCCCGGTTGGTCTGTCCCCACCGCCGGGCCAGCTTGATGGCGGCCTCGTTGGCGGTGGCGCCACAGTTGGCGAAGAACACCCGGTCCATGCCCGACACGGCGCTGAGCCGTTCCGCCAGGGCGACCATCGGCTCGGTGTAGTACAGGTTCGAGACGTGCACGAGCCGGCTCATCTGCTCGGAGACCGCAGCGGCCACCCGCGGGTTGGCGTGGCCGACCGACACCACCGCCAGACCGGTGAGACAGTCGAGGTACTCCTTGCCGGTGTCGTCGGTGAGCCACGAGCCCGAGCCCGACACGAACGTCACCGGGAGACGTCCGTAGGTCTGCATCACCACATGTGATTCACGTTCGATCGTGGTCATTCGCGTTCGTCTCCGACCTGGGTGATCATCGTCCCGATCCCTTCCCTGGTGAACATCTCGAGCAGCACGGCGTGCTGGACGCGTCCGTCGAGGATGTGGGCACGCCGGACGCCGCCGTCGATGGCGTCGGCCACCGAGTTCAGCTTGGGCAGCATTCCGCCCTCCATGGTGGTGAGCAGTTGGCGCAGCTCTGCCAGGTCCATTCGGGTGATGAGCGTCGACGGATCATGGCGATCGCGGTACACACCCTCGACGTCGGTGAGGTAGACCAGCTTCCTGGCGTCGAGAGCGTCGGCCAGGGCGGCGGCAGCGGTGTCGGCGTTGCAGTTGTACACCTTGCCGTCCACGCCACGGGCGAGCGGGGCCACCACCGGCACCAGGCCGTCTTCGAGCAGCCGGTTCATCAGGTCGGTGTTCACCCGGGTGATCTCCCCCACGTAGCCAAGGCGGGGGTCGCGGGCTTCGGCGGTGAACAGACCGGCGTCGAACCCGGAGATGCCGATGGCACCGGCGCCGTGACGGCCCAACAGGTTCACGATGTCGGCGTTGACCTCGCCGATCAGCACCTTCTGAACAACGCGGATGGTGGCCTCGTCGGTGACCCGCAGCCCGTCGACCCAGGTCGGCTCGATGCCTTCCCTGGTCATCGCCTCGGAGATCTGCGGACCGCCACCGTGGACGATCACCGGCAGGATGCCCACCGTGTGCAACAGGGTGATGTCACCGGCGAAGGTGTGCTGCAGCGCAGGGTCCTCCATGGTGGAACCGCCGTACTTGATCACGACGACTTCGCCTCGGAATCGTTGGATGTAGGGCATCGCCTCCATCAGGATCGAGGCCTTGCCCATCGAGTTGGCGATGCGTGCCTTGGCCGGGTTGGGTGAGGTGTGTCCGGTGGTCATGAGCGATCCGCGTTGAAGCGGACGTAGTCGGGGGTGAGGTCGGTGGTCACCACGGTGGCGGCTCCGGGCCCGTCGCCCACCACGACTTCCACCTCGAAGGTCTCCGCCATCGCACGGCTGACCGTGTCGTCGTCGAAGGAGGCAGCCACCCCGGACGAACAGACGGTGGTTCCAGCGATTCGGATCTCGACGGCGGCCTGGTCGAGTGGCACTCCCGCCACACCGAGGGCGCCGAGGATGCGGCCCCAGTTGGGATCGGAGCCGTGGAAGGCGGATCGCACCAGCGACGAGTCGGCCACCTGCATGCCGAGGCGGCGGGCGTCATCACGGGTGGCGGCACCGCTCACCTCGATGGTCACCACCTTGGAGGCGCCCTCGGCGTCGATGGCCATCTGCATGGCCAGGTCGGCACACACCGCGGTGAGTGCTTCGGCGAACAACTCTGGGTCGGGGGTGACACCCGAGGCTCCGGACGCCATCAGGATCACCGTGTCGTTGGTGGACTGGCACCCGTCGATGTTGAGGCAGTTGAAGGTGGTGGTGACCGCCTCGGTCAGCATCGGCTGCATGGCGGTGGCGTCGAGCGCGGCGTCGGTTGTGAGGAAGGCGAGCATGGTGGCCATGTCGGGCCGGATCATCCCCGCACCCTTGGACATGCCGCCGATGACCCAGCCGTCACCCTCGGCCAGCGCCTGCTTGGGCACGCTGTCGGTGGTCATGATCCCCTGGGCGGCGGCCTCGCCGGCGGCGGGGTCGGTGTCGAGGTCATCCACCAACCCGGGTATCGCGGCGAGGATGACGTCCATGGGAAGCCTGGTTCCGATCACCCCGGTGGAGCACACCAGCACCTCGTCGACCTCACAGCCGAGCGCTTCGGCGACGGCGGCGGTCGTGGCCTCGGCGTCGGCCATGCCGGCGGCGCCGGTGGCGGCGTTGGCACAGCCCGAGTTGACGATCACGGCACGGGCGGTCCCCGATGTGAGTCGTCGACGGTCGAGCTCGACCGGGGGGGCGGCCGCCCGGGAGCGGGTGAAGACGGCGACGGTGGGAACGGATGTGTCGGCGACCAGCAGCGCCATGTCTGGTTCGCCGCTGGGCTTGATGCCGGCGGCGGTACCGCTGGCTCGGAACCCGGCGGCGGCGGTCACACCAGTGGATAGGGAGCTCACGTCGTCAGATTGGTCGATGGCGGTCACGGCATCCAACCCGACAGCGGCAGCCCGGCGGTCTCGGGAAGTTCGAGCATGATGTTGGCGGCCTGGACCGCTTGCCCCGCCGCACCCTTCACCAGGTTGTCGATGGCACCCTGAGCGATGACCATCCCGGTGGACCGGTCGAGGAAGGCCGTGACGAGCGCCCGGTTCGAGCCCACCACCCAACGAGTCTGGGGTGGGCTGTCGATGACGTCGACGAACGGGGCGTCTTCGTAGGTCTCGTGCAGCACGGTGCGCAGGTCTTCCTGGGTGACGCCGTCGACGGCGCTGGCGGTGACGGTGGCCAACTCACCGCGCTGCATGGGGATGAGGTGAGGAGTGAACACCACCGGGTAGCGATCACCGGTGGCCTGTTCGATCGCCATCTCGATCTCGGGCCGGTGCCGGTGGGTGGTGATTCCGTAGGCGCGGACCCCTTCGGCGACGTTGCCGAAAAGCAGGTCGTCCTTGAGTGAGCGGCCGGCGCCCGACACCCCGGAGAGGCAGTCGGCGACGATGGTTCCCCGGTCGACCAACCCGGCCCGGATGAGCGGGACGATCGAGAGCAGCACCGCAGTGGGATAACACCCCGGTGAGGCGACCCGGTCGGCGCCGGTGAGGTCGAACAGTTCGGGCAGCCCGTAGCGCCACACGCCGAGCTGGTCGGGCAGCGGATGATCGCCTCCGTAGGCGGCGGCGTAGCGGTCGTTCGTGTCGAGCCGGTAATCGGATCCGAGGTCGACCACCTTGGTGCCCCGTTCGGCCAGGGCATGCCCCAGCTCCCAGGAGGCCCCGTGCGGGAGGGCCAGGAACGCCAGGTCGACCGCGGGGATGGCGTCGAGATCGTGGGTGCCGAGCGGGCGATGCGGGTTGGCCAGCTGGGGGTGGACGTCGCCCAGCACTCCCCCCGCCTTGCTGTGGGCGCCGAGATACACCAGGTCGAGCCCGTCGTGGGCGTCGACGAACCTGACCACTTCACCACCTGCGTACCCGGATGCACCGAGCACGGCCACCGAATGACCCAAACCGTCCTCCTGGGGAAACCACCAGTATACGCATATGCGCATAGCGTAAACCCAGGGTTGTAGACCACACCCCGTGTAGTCCTCAGCCCACAGAATGCGATAGGCCCGCCGGCTCCGTCAGGCGGCGCCGGCCCGGACCATTGAGGCGAAGCCGGGACGGCAGCAGCTCCAGCAGGCGAGCCACATCGACGCCGCCATCGACGACGGCCATGGTGTCGTCGACGACGATATGGAGAGCCGGTGAGGGGTGGGTGGCCCGACGCAGATGATCGACCAGCTTGTTGCGGGCGACGGTGATGAGCCAGGAGCGCGGGTCGTCGATCACCTTCCCTGCCCGATGCTGTGCACATAGGCCATGAAGACCTCCTGGGCAGATCCTCGGCTTCCTGGCGGCGGCTCGCCAGACGGTATTCCAGATAGCCGTACACGTCGGAGACGCAGTTTCGGTACACGGACACGGGGTCCGCCCGCTGATCTCCTCCACCGATTGGGTCCATCAGCAGGAGCGTCGCACAACCCACCCCGGTTCCGTCGGTCGATTGCGCTCTCTCCGCGGGCTGTGATCGCCATTCGGCGGTGTCCTCGGACACCCCCACGCGGGTCGCGAAGTCTCGGCGACCTGATGACGATTCGGCCCGGCCTCGCTACCTTCGAGCTGAAGGCGTGGCTCAGTCCTGCCAGATCCGTGCACTGGAAGAACCTCTTTCGACCTTCCGCCAGGTGACATAGCGTGAAACTCCTGCTGACCTCCGGCGTGACCAACCACACCATCCGGACGGCGCTCGTGCAGATGCTCGGAAAGCCGGTCGGGGAGGCTCACGCGCTCAACGTCCCTACTGCACAGTGGGGACACCCGATGTGCAGTCCGAAATCGGTGCGCGGGTTGATCGCCGCCGAGCCGGCATGGCAACACTTCTCCGGTCTCGGGTGGGCATCGCTCGGCGTCCTCGAGCTCACGGCACTGCCGACCATCGGCGAGGACCAATGGGTCCCGTGAGTCAACGATGCCGACGTGCTCCTGGTCGACGGTGGGGACGCCACCTACCTGTGCCACTGGATGCGCCAGTCCGGGCTCGCGACGTGCTCGCGTCGTTCCCCGAGAAGGCATGTGTCGATGACAGCGCCGGCAGCATGGTCATGACGCCGCGGATCGGCGGCTACTTCGTGGAGTGGGCGTCGGCACCTGACGACCGCACACTCGGGGTGATCGACTTCTCGATCTTCCCGCATCTGGAGGTATTCCCAACCAACACGATGGCCCCACGCCCAGCGTTGGGCCGCCGACCTCGGCATCCCGAGCTACGCCATCGACGAACAGACGGCCATCCAGGTCGTGGACGGCACCGTGGAGGTCATCTCCGAAGGCCAGTGGCGCCACTTCCCGGTCTAACCAGAGCATCACGTCGGCGACGGCTGCCACTCGCCTGTACCCCATTCTGTGGGCCGAGGACTACACGAGATGTGGTCTACAACCCTGGGTTTGCGTCAGGGCACGTCCAGGCCTTTGGAGGCGGCCCACTCCCGGACGATCCGGTAGGCCTCCTCTTCGGAGTAGGCCCCGTCGTCGATGCGCTTCTCCAGCAGGATGTCCATGATCTCTCCGACCAGGGGGCCGGGTTTGATGCCGAGATAGGTGATCACGTCGTTGCCGTTGATGGGGGCGCGGAGCTTCTCGATCTCCTCCTGGGCCTTGAGCTCCTCGATGCGGTCCTCCAGCTCGTCGATGCGGTTCTGGATCGTTCTCGCCCGCTTCTCGTTTCCGGTGGTGACATCACAACGCACCAGCTCGTTGAGGTCCTCCAGCACCGGGCCGGCGTCGCGGACGTAGCGGCGCACCGCCGAATCGGTCCACCCCATCTTCAGGGTGTGGGGGCGCAGGTGCAGGAACACCAACTGGGACACGTCGTCGACGAGCTCCTTGGGATACCGCAGCGCCCGCATGCGCTCGCGGGCCATGCGCGCCCCCACCACCTCGTGGTGATGGAATGTGACGCCCGACTTCACGAACCGACGGGTCTCGGGTTTGCCAACGTCGTGGAGCAGCGCCGCCAGCCGCAGCCGCAGCCGGGGTGAGGCCTTCTGGGTGACGGCGATGGTGTGGGCGAGCACGTCCTTGTGCCGGTGCACCGGGTCGATCTCCATCTCGAGCAGCGACAACTCGGGGAGGAAACGGTCGGCCAGACCCGAACGCACCAGACCCCACAGCGCCGGGCCCGGATCGGGCGCCTCCAGCAACTTCGAGAACTCATCGCGGATCCGCTCGGCCGAGACGATGTCGAGCCGGTCGGCCATCTCGGTCACCGCCGCCACCGCCGCCGGGTCGGGTTCGAAGCCGAGGGTGGCCTGGAACCGGAACAGCCGCAGCATCCGCAACGGGTCATCCGAGAACGAGATGTGCGGGTCGAGCGGGGTCCGCAGCAGCCCCTTGGCGAGGTCGACCATCCCGCCGTAGGGGTCGATCAATTCGGCGTCGGGGATGCGCAGCGCCATGGCGTTGACGGCGAAGTCACGGCGCGACAGATCCTCTTCGATGTGATCGGAGTAGGACACGTGCGGCTTGCGCGACTCCTCCCGGTACACCTCTGAGCGGAACGTGGTGATCTCGAAGCTGATCTCGTCCTTGCGGGCCCCGATGGTGCCGAACGCCTCACCGAGGGTGAACACGGCATCGGCCCAGTCCGAGACCAGTCGCTTGATCTGGTCGGGGCGGGCGTCGGTGGTGAAATCGAGATCGGGACTGGTACGACCGAGGAAGGCGTCGCGCACCGAACCACCGACGAGGAAGAGCTGCTTTCCCTCGTCGGCGAATCGTTGACCGAGTTCGACCGGTGCGCTCCCCGGCTCGACCAACCATCGAAGGCGGTCGGGGATCATTCACACAGTCAACCAGTCGACCGGTCGCCCGGTCAACCGGAGACGTCACACCTCGATGCCGGCTTCCATCGCCTTGGCCCGGAACTCGTGGGAGTTGCGCACGAACGGGAGCGCGGTGGGGACCGCCACCCGCTGCTCCTTGACCAGCGTCAGCACCGCCTGGTCGAAGGTCTGCATTCCGAAGAACTCGCTCTCCCTCATCATCTCGAGGAAGGCGTCGGCCCTCGCCTCGTTGTTGAGCAGTTCGGCGATGCGGGCATTGCCCGTGAGGACCTCGGCTGCCAGCACCCGACCACCCTTGGCGCCGTCGATGAGTCGCTGGGACACGATCCCTTTCAGGTACGACCCGAGCTGGGACCGCACGGTGGTCTGCAACGTGGTCGGGAAGAAGTTGATGTATCGCTGGATCGTGTCGGTGGGATCGGCGGTGTGCATGGCGGCCACCACCAGGTGCCCGGTCTCGGCGGCGGCGATGGCGGCAGCGGCCGTCTCGGTGTCGCTGATCTCCGACAGCATGATCACGTCGGCGTCCTGACGCATCGCCCGGCGGATCGCCTCGGCGTAGGAGGCCGTGTCGACCCCCACCTCGCGCTGGGTGACCACTGCCACCTTGTCGGGGAACAGGATCTCGATGGGATCCTCGATCGTGACGATCGCCACCGGTCGGGAGGCGTTGATGTGCTCGATGATCGCCGCCAGGGTGGTGGTACGACCCGAACCGGACGGTCCGGTCACCAACACCAGACCCTTCGACTCCGACGAGAGCTTGCGAATGATCGGGGGCAATCCGAGCTTGTCGAGCGTAGGGACGCCGGGCACCACCCGACGCATCACCAGGCTCACAGAACCGCGCTGACGGTAGGCGTTCACCCGGAACCGTCCCAGATCCTGACGACCGATGGCGAAGTCCACCTCGTTGGTCTCGTTGAAGCGGTCGCCGGCGCGGGGCGTGAAGATACTCTGAGCGATGGCCTCTGTGTCGGCGGGACGGAGGGCGGGCAGGTCTTCCATGCGACGCAGCTCTCCGTCGATACGGATGACAGGCGGCGAACCCACCTTGAGGTGGATGTCGGATGCCCGCGCCTCGACGGCGCAGCGCAACAGTTCATCGAGGGTCATGGCCATCGGACAAGTTCTCCTGAAAAGGTGACACCCTCAGGATCGGCACCGGGCACCCGAAAACTTGAACGCCCCGACTGGGCCGTTCGAACCTACCCCACCGGCACGGTGGCGTCCTGGTCCACCAACCGTTCCGTAGACGAGATCTGCATCACCCCACCATCGACCGCTAGCACGGTGGTGTTGGAACAACCGCCCTTCTCGACCGCCTGGTAGTTCACCCGGTAGCGCTCGGGACGGCCCCGCATGGCGCCGACCTCGATCACCGGGTCCGACCAGGTGACCGCCACCGAGGCGTCGTCACAGCGGGCGAACACCTCCGACCACACCACCGGTGCCTCGAGCCGATCGCCACCGCCGACCAGTCGCCTGACCTCGGTCCGGTTGCCGTCGGGGTCGGTGATGACGCCCGCCCACCTGCCGGGCTCGGCCGGTTCGATCCGCAGCCGGTAGGCGGCGCCGGGCTCCCACGGGTAGTTGCGGGTGTTGCGATCGTCCGGCGCCGACGGCAATGGCGATACCGTTCCGCCGAGAATCGACCCGGTCGTCGAGTAGCCGCCCCAGTTCACGGCGGTCCACCCCGGATAGCGGGGATTCCATTGGAGCCCGAGATGGGCGCCACCGGTGCGACGGCTCCCGTCGGAGAACGACGCCTGCAAGGCCCAGAAGCACAGCCGGTCCACCGGTGGCTCCCATTCGACCGTCAGGGTCACCTCCACCGCACTGGACACGGGAGCCGGATCCCACCACAGGTGGAACGACGATGCCCCGTTGCCGGAGGTGGGATATCCCGTGGTGCGTTCCGCCATCGCTCAGGCCACGTCCCACGCCCGCCTCGCCACCGTCACCGCCTGCTCGACCGCGTCCCACGACACCATCGGCGAACGCCGCGGTTCCCGGTCCTCGGCCACCCCGGCGTAGCCCTGCAACGTGGCCGCCACCGAGGTGGTGATGGCAGGCAGGTGGTAGCCGCCCTCCAGGAAGGTGATGATGCGATTCGCCGGCACATGTGCGGTCAGCTGCGACGCCATGAACCCGTAGTCGTGGGCGAGCAGGCGGAGCTCGGCGAGTGGATCCTCCTCGTGGGCGTCGTAGCCGGCACTCACCAGGATCCAGTCGGGGGCGAACTGAGCCAGGACGGGGCCGATGAGCCGATCGAACAGATGCCGGTACACGTCACCGCCGGTACCGGCCGGAACCGGGACATTGACGATACGGCCTTGCCCGGCACCGGTGCCGGTCTCGTCGACCGCTCCCCCGCCCGGGTAGAACGGGTACTGGTGGACGCTGATGTAGAGGATGTCGGGGTCCGAATCGAAACTGTCCTGGGTGCCGTTGCCGTGGTGGACGTCCCAGTCCACGATCGCCACCCGTTGGCCCTCGTCGCGCAGGACGGCCGCCGTGATGGCGGCATTGTTGAACAGGCAGAACCCCATGGCCCGGTTGACCAGGGCGTGATGGCCGGGTGGGCGGACCGCCAGGAAAGCGGTGGCGTCCGGAGACCCCTCGAGCAGCCGTACCGCCTCGGGGCCGGCCCCGGCAGCTCGCAGCGCTGCCTCCCAACTGTCGAGAACGGCCACCGTGTCGGGGTCGAGCGACCCTCCTCCGGCGCGGCAGAAGCGCTCGATGGCGTCGACGTAGTCGGGCCGGTGAACCAGGTGCAGCAGCGGTCGCTCTATCTCGGGGGCCTCGACCCGGCGGACGTTGAGGGCCGAGGTCGCCGCCCCACGGGAGGCGGCCTCGAGGCGGGCAGGGCGTTCGGGATGCCACGAACCCGTGTCGTGAAGAGCGAAAACCGGATGGCTGAGATAGATGACGTCCACGAGCAGCTACTTTGCCAGGGTGAGGCAGTGCAGATGAGCCGGATCGCCGGTGTTTCGGTGAAAGGGACCTGGCCAGGGGCGTTGGTGCTGCGGTCGGGATGGGCCAAGGCGATCGCCCGACCGTGGAACGACGTCGAGCCGGCCGCCGGCCTCCGTTTCGAACGGGGCTCGGCGGAGTTCGTCCGGGCCTGTACCGAGACGCTGTTCGGGCTCGGTGCACCCCGGGTGTACTCGGCGCCGGTTCATCGCAGCGGCATGGGGGTCTGGGAGCGGGCCGGGTTCGTCCCCGATCGCCAACTCGTGCTCATGGAACGCAGTCTGGCACGTCAACCGGCCGAGGCCGATCCTCCCCTCGCCACCGAGACCGGGGTGGTGGAGTGGGTGGTGGACATCGACCGGGCCGCCTTCGAGTCCGACTGGCAGATCGGGCGCCTCGGGCTGGAGGACGCACTGTCCGCCACCGTCCGCAGTCGGCTGATCGTGCCGAGCGACGACGACGGCTGCTTCGCCATCGTCGGCGTCACCGGCGCCACCTCCTATCTGCAACGGCTGGCGGTGGCACCCACCGCCCAGGGCCGGGGGCTGGGGAGGCGGCTGCTGCGGGAGTCGATGCGATGGGCCCGCGGGGCGGGAGCACGTAGCATGCTCCTGAACACCCAACCCGACAACGACCGGGCCACCACCCTCTACCGATCGGAAGGCTTCGAGATGCTGGCCGAACGGCTGACGGTGCTCCGGGCGGAGTCCGGGACAACCGACGAAGCTCCGTGAACCCGCGTACCGGGAGGATCCGATGATCAGGCTGGTTACCGACAGCTCATGCGACCTGCCGACGGAGCTGGTCGATCGCCACCGCATCACCGTGGTTCCGCTCACCATCCGTTTCGGGACCGACGAGTATGTCGATCGGCGCGATCTCACCTCGCAGGAGTTCTGGATGAAGCTCCGTACTGCCGCCGCCCTCCCGGAGACCGCCGCTCCCAGCGCCGGAGCGTTCCTCGAAGCGTTCGATGGCCTGGCGGCGCAGGGCGCCACCGGCGTGGTGGCGGTGTGTCTCTCGTCGGAGATATCTGCCACCTATCAATCGGCCGTGATCGCCGCCGAGCAGGCCGGCATACCCGTCAAGGTGGTCGACTCCAGGATGGTGTCGATGGCCTTGGGGTTCCAGGTACTGGCGGGCGCGGCCGTGGCCGAGGACGGTGGAGACCTGACCGCGGTGACCGACGCCTGCCTCTCGGCGGTCGGACGTACCGACATCATGGCCGCCCTCGACACGCTCGAGTTCCTGAAACGTGGCGGCCGGGTGGGTGGCGCCCAGGCATTCATCGGCGGCATCCTCGACCTGAAGCCGATCATCGGGTTCGCCAACGGCGTGGTGTCGGCGGCCGGCCGGGTCCGCACCCGTTCCAAGGCTCTCGCCGCCCTCTCCGCCCGGGTCCGGGAGCTGGCGCCTGACCTGGATGCCATCGCCGTCATCCACGGGGGCGCTGCCGACACCGAATCCTTCGTGGCGAGCGTACGCCAGGTGGTGGGTGACCTCGACGTCGTGGTCGCCGAGATCGGCCCGGTGGTCGGCACCCATTCCGGACCGGGCATCATCGGTATCGCCTACCGAACCCGCTGACATGCCGCCACCTCTCCCCGATCGTTTTCGCTTGGAGGTCCGCCTCGGACGCGATGGCGACATCGAACAGTGGCTGGCGACCGACGTGTCCCTCGACCGGCCGGTGGAGATCCGGGTGCTGGGCCCCGACGCCGATCAGACCAGACGGGCGGCGTTCCTGCGGTCGGTTCAGGGAGCCGCCACCGTCAGCCACCCCCACTTCACCTGGGTCTACACCGCCGGTGAGGTACCGGGTGGCGTCTATGCCGTGTCGGAGTGGACCGGGGCCATCTCGGTGGCCGACCGGCTCGCAGCGGGCGAGACCATCCCGGTGGAGGACTTCCTCGCCAACGCCGCCGGTCTCGCCGACGCCCTGGCTGCTCTTCACGGTGAGGGGATCGTCCACGGTGCCATCGACACCTCCTGTCTGTTCCATGCGGTTTCGCACTCGGCCAAGCTCGGTGGTGTGGGTCGCGTACCGGTCGGCACGACCGCACGCGACGACGTCCGGGCGTTGGCGGCGGCGATGGAGGAAGGCCTGACCGGACGCATGCCCGGTGGACCGCCACCCTCGGAGATGATCGATGGACTCAGCCCTGTGGTGGACGGGGTTCTGTCCCGGGCCCGGCTGGGGCTGCTCACCGCCCGCCAGCTGGCCGACGAGCTGAGCGCCGCCCCCACGCCCGCGCCGCCCCCACCCGAGTCCCCACGCTTCGCTCGACGGCTGCTGATGGCGGCGGTGACGCTGGTGGTCGCCGCCACATCCCTCGTTTTCGTGGGGCGGCTGTTGCTGGCCGACGCCGGCACCCCGATCCTCGTGCCTGAGACCCAGACTCCGGGCCGGGCCCCGGTGCTTCCGTCCAGCACGCTGGTGGTGGTGGTCGCTCCCTCGACCACCATCCCGGTTCAGCCGGTGGCGGTGACGGCGGTCAGATCGGTCGACCCCTTCGGGGAAGGCGAGGAGAACGACGAACGACTCGAAAGCCTGATCGATGACGACGAGTCCACCGCCTGGCGCACCGAGCGGTACGACGACCCGCTCCCCGCCCTCAAGCCGGGTGTCGGCTTGGCCATGGAGGTCGGCGAAACCGCCACCTCCATCGAGCTGGTCGGTCTCACCGAAGGCGTCGACTACGAGATCGGGTGGTCTGAGACGGCGCCCGCGGATCCGTCCGCATGGGAGCTGGTGGTGCGGGGGCACAATGTCGGCGGGGGGCTGGCGCTGCAGTTGCCCGCACGCCCTGCCGGATGGTGGGCGGTGTGGCTCACCGATCTTCCCCCCTCCCCCGACGGCGGCCACCTGGCGGAGCTGTCCGAAGTACGATTCACCCGATGACCGGCGACCGTGACGTCGAGCTGATCGGTCTCGTCGCCAACGGTCAGGCCGCGGCGCTGGACGAGCTGATGCGTCGACACGAGGATCTCGTGTTCGCTGTCTGCCTGCGTCTGATGGGGTCGCGGGAGGCCGCGCTCGACGCAGCCCAGGAGACCTTCCTCACCGTGTTCCGCAAGGCGGACCGGTACCGGGCCGAGGCGGCCTTCACCACCTGGCTGTATCGGGTGGCGACCAACACCTGCTTCGACCTGCTCCGCAAGGCGAAACGCCGCCGCACCGAGCCGATCCCCGAGTACCACGACCCGGTCGACGTCTCCACGGTGGACTCGTTCACCTCGGTGGAGCTGAAGCCCTCGATCGAAGCGGCGCTCATGTCCATTCCGATCGACTACCGGGCGGCGGTGGTCCTCTCCGACATCCACGGATTGGGCATCGCCGAGATATCCGACGCTCTCGAGATCCCCGCCGGCACCGTGAAATCCAGGGTGTTCCGGGGTCGGCGGCTGTTGGCCGAGATTCTCGGGAACATCAACGACACATGACACGTCAAACACCGTAGAGACCATGCACGACAGCCACGACCTCGATCTCATCGCCGATTACGCCGACGGCAGCCGCGACCCGGCCGCCGAGTGGCTCCTCGACTCGTGCGCCGACTGCCGGGCCGAGCTGGCGCTGCACCAGGAGATGCGAGCCCTACTGGCCGGAGCGGTCCCGACCCCGATGACCGACGACGAGCGCGCCGCCATGCGTGCCGGCGTTCATCCGCGTATCGACCACGTCGCCCCCGTCGTCCCCCTCGCCGCCCGCCGTCAGAGCCGATGGCTCAGGCTCGGTTCCGTGGCGGCGGCGGTGTTCGTGACGGTCGGCGTGGCGGGGGTTCTCACACAGCAGGGTGGGGACGACGCCGGTTTTGACGCCGCCGGCGAGAGCGCGGCGACCGAGGAGACCGCTGGCGCCGATGCGTTGGCCCTCGAATCCGCCGCGGAGACCACCGCCGCGGCGAGCACCGAACTCGCCCCGGAGGAGCGCTCGGCCGCTGAGGATTCCCAGACCACGACCACCGCCTCCTCCTTCGGCCCGCCGCTGGGAGGTTCCGACGGCGACGCCCTCGGGGTGGGCGTTCTCACCGATGCCGGACCTGTCACCCGCGCCGAATTGGATGGCCAACTCGAGGCTCTCATCGACCTGCTTTCCAACCAGACCGTTGCCGAGCAGCTCGACACCCCGTGGTTCAACAACCGGGAGATCCCCGCCCCTTCGTGTCTCGCCTCCGAGGTGCTTCCTGTGTTCGGGGTGATCAACGCCACCATCGACGGCACCGATGTTCAGGCGTTCGTGGTCTTCGATGCCACCACCACCGAGTACAGCTCCGACATCCTGACGGTGGACGGCTGCACTCCCTTCGAGTGAGCGATCTCTTCTTCGGCAGGTCAGCGCCCGAATGCTGCAATCGTTTGCAGGCAGGATTGGCGCCGGTCCTCTAGTCTTGTGCCCATGGAACAACTCGCTCCTCGCTTCGCCGACCTGCTCGAGTCGAGTGCAGCCAAGATTCGCTCCCTCACCGTCGACCGGGCCAGACGCGGAATCACCATCGCATCACTCGCCATTCCGGCTCTTGTGCTCGGAGTGTTCGCAGTGGTGTTCCTGTTCATGACGCTTCACGCCGCCCTGGCGATCCTGGTCGGTCAATGGATCGCCTACGCCATCGAGGCGGGACTATTCGGTGTGGGTGGCGCGTTGATCTGGACGAAGCGAATCTCGAAGGAAGAACCGTGAGCACTGTCGAAGATCTCATCATCATCGGAAGCGGCCCGGCGGGATACACCGCCGCCTTGTACGCCGCCCGAGCCGACCTCAACCCACTCGTCTTCGAGGGAAGCCAGTCAGGTGGGCAGTTGATGATCACCACCGACGTCGAGAACTTCCCGGGATTCCCCGACGGGATCATGGGTCCCGAGCTCATGGAGAAGTTCCGCAAGCAGGCCGAGCGCTTTGGTGCCCGCCTCATGACCACCGACGTCAGCGAGGTCGACTTCTCCAGCCACCCCCTGACCGTTCGGGTGGGGGCCGATGAGTACAAGGCGAAGGCCGTGATCGTCGCCACCGGCGCCAGCGCCATGTGGCTCGACATCCCTGGTGAACAGCGCCTCACGGGACGGGGCGTCTCCGCCTGTGCGACCTGCGACGGATTCTTCTTCCGCAGCAAGGAAGTGATCGTGGTGGGTGGCGGCGACTCGGCGATGGAGGAGGCCAACTTCCTCACGAAGTTCGCTTCGAAAGTGACCATCGTTCACCGCCGCGACGAGTTCCGTGCCTCGAAGATCATGGTCGCGCGCGCGCTCGCCAATCCCAAGATCGAGGTCATCTGGAACGCCGAACTCACCGAGATTCTCGGGGAGGACGAGGTGACCGGCGCCACCGTGCGAGATACCGTCACCGGCGAGACGCGCCAGGTGAGTATCGACGGTGTCTTCGTGGCGATCGGCCACCGACCCAATACCTCGATGTTCCAGGGCCAGCTCGAGCTCGATCCCAAGGGGTACGTGCAGCTGACAGGACCGGGAACCCGAACTTCGGTGCCGGGAGTGCTGGCGGCCGGCGATGTAGCCGATACCGTGTACCGACAGGCGATCACCGCCGCCGGGAGTGGTTGTCAGGCTGCCATCGACGCCGAGCATTACCTCGCCGCTGCGGAATGACACGACGCTGCCGAACGTTGACGAATCGGCGATAGACCTCAAGGAGAAGCAATGGCTGACAACACCGTCACACTGACCGACTCGACCTTCACCGAGACCATCTCGGGCAACCGTCCCGTGCTGGTGGACTTCTGGGCCGAGTGGTGCGGTCCGTGCCGGATGGTCGCCCCGGTCCTCGACGAGATCGCCGGCGAACACGGTGACAAGATCACCGTCGGCAAGCTCAACATCGACGAGAACCCCCAGGCCCCAGCCAGCTTCGACGTGATGAGCATCCCCACCATGATCCTGTTCCAGGACGGTGTCGAGAAGAAGCGCATCGTCGGTGCCCGGCCCAAGCATCAGCTGGTAGCCGAGCTCGCGGAGTACCTGTCCTGAGGCCGAACCTGTCACAAACCCCCGAATACGTCCCTTCCGGCGTCTAGACACACACATCGACCAGACCCGTTCTGCGGGTCTGGTTGACTGTTGTTGGGTCGTCCATGTGGGAGCATGCCCGATGCGCCTCTACCGCCTCGAGGACTCAGGTGAACCGGTCCGAGACATCCAGGACCGGCTGGCAGCGCTGGGTCACCCGAGCGACCCCGATCCGCGTGGTGAGTACGGCAAGGCCACCGCCGACGCCGTGCGGTCGTTTCAGGGCGAGCGTGGGCTGAACGTCGACGGCATCGTCGGCCCGGACACCTGGAGAGCCCTCTACGAGGCCGGCTACCGGCTCGGAGACCGACTGCTGGTACTGCGGCGCCCGATGCTGCGGGGCGACGACGTCGGCGAGCTCCAGAACCGCCTGAACAATCTCGGATTCGATGCCGGCAAACCGGACGGGATCTTCGGTGCCGACACCCAACGTGCCCTCATCGAGTTCCAGCACAACCGTGGGCTGCCAGAGGACGGCGTGGCCGGGCCTGAGGTCCTCACCGAACTGCGACTGGTGAGCCGGGGTCAACTCGAGACCGGCCGCGAGACAGTGCGCGAGCGCGAGTGGCTGCGCAGTCTTCGGCCCACGGTGGTCGGGACGAGGGTGTTCTTCGATCCCGCCTCCCGCACCATCGAAGAGGCGGCCGCCGCCTGGGACGCCGCCACCGCAGCCTCGATCGCTCTCCAGGAACGGGGTGGCCTTCCAGTTATTTCCAGATCGATGGACACACACATGCCCGAACGGGTCCGGGCCCATCGGGCGAACCGGCAGGGTGCCGACGTCATCGTCTCGTTCCAACTGGCTGAGGACGACGAGCAGGGCGTGTTCTCGTTCGAGACGGCCAAGAGCCGCAGCGAAGCCGGGGCGCGCCTCGCCGGACACGTGTCGCGGGTGCTGGGAACAGCCAAGGGGGGCAGGGCCACCGCCATCCTTCGCGAGACGCGCTCGCCGGCGATCGTCGTCAGTCTGGCGTCGCTCGACGCCGAGGTGGGGCGACTCGTCGTCGAGGGGATCGAGCGCTTCTTCGACGAGCACGGTCGCTATCCGGGCCGGGTTCCGGACGATCCGACCTCGGTCTGACAGCGCGGCCCGAGGTGTCGACCTCATCCGGGCGGCGGGCGTTGGGCAACGGTCTTGAGTCGAGGCGAGCCGCGCCCCAAGGGCTCCTAGCTGAAGAAGTGCCGGTACAACCGCTCGAGATCGTCGAGTGAACCGAACCCGATCTCGATCTTGCCTTTCTTGTTCCGATATTCGATCTTCACCTTCGTGCCGAGCTGGTCCGTCAACCTGTGCTCGAGCTCCACGATCTCGACCGGCCGAACCTCGCGCACCAACGGCCGACGTTCTGATTGCTCGGGTTCGTCGATCTCGCGCCGAGCCCGGGCCGCCTCTTCCACCTGGCGAACGCTCCAGCCCTCGGACACGGCACGTTCGGCGATGTGCTCGGCGTACTTCCGGTCCTCGAGGCCGAGGAGTGCCCGAGCATGTCCGGCGGTGAGTTCCCCCCGCTCGAGCATTCCCTGGACGGCGGCAGACAGCGTGAGCAGCCGAAGACTGTTGGTGACGGCCACCCGGCTGCGTCCGACGCGCACACCGACTTCTTCGTGGGTCAACCCAAATTCTTCCAGGAGTTGGTTGTAGGCGGCTGCCTCCTCCAGCGGCGAGAGATCCTCGCGTTGGATGTTCTCGATCAGGGCCTCGGTGAGCGAAGTCTGGTCGTCGACCGTGCGGATCACAGCCGGTATCTCGGTCAGCCCCGCCCGCTTGGCTGCTCGGAGCCGTCGCTCCCCCGCGATCAGCCGGTAGGCGCCGCTGTCCACCTGCGTCACGGAGATCGGCTGCAGCACGCCCACCTCACGAATGGAGTCGGCCAGGCCCGACAATGCCTCCTCATCAAAACGGATGCGGGGCTGGTTCGGGTTGGCCGCCACCTGTTCGATCGGAATGACGGCGTACCCGGTAGGCGTATCCGTTCCGGTGGGGATCAATGCCTCCAATCCCCGACCGAGCCCGCCTCTCCGTGTGGTCATCTCACGTCCTCCCAATTGTGTCGGTCAACGAACTCCCGCGCGAGGTTCCGGTATGCGATTGCACCCCGGGACATCGGGTCGAACACCTCGATCGGCTCGCCGAACGACGGGGCCTCGGACAGGCGCACGGATCGAGGGACGATCGTGCGGAACGTCCGCTCCTTGAAGTAGGCGCGGACCTGGTCGGCCACTTCCTTGGCGAGCCTCGTCCGGGCGTCGTACATCGTGAGGATGGCCCCCCCGATCAGCAGCTCCGGGTTGAGGTTCGACCGCACCAACTCGATGTTCCGAAGGAGCTGCGACAGGCCTTCCAATGCGTAGTACTCGCACTGAATCGGAATGATCACCTCGGTGGCGGCCGCTAGGGCGTTCACCGTGAGCAAGCCCAGCGAAGGCGGGCAGTCGACCAGCACGGCGTCGTAGTCCATCGCCACGGTGGCGATCGCTGTCTTGAGCCGCTGTTCGCGGGAGAAGACAGATACGAGCTCGATTTCGGCGCCCGCCAGATCGATGGTCGCGGGCACAACGAACAGGTCCCGGACCGACGTCGGTTCTACGGCGTCCTCTATCGGTACATCCTTCAAAAGAACGTCATAAATCGAATGGGCGATGGCGTTGCGGTCTATGCCAACGCCGGATGTTGCGTTCCCCTGTGGATCGAGGTCAATCAGCAGGATGCGGCGACCGGCCAATGACAAGCTCGCCGCGAGGTTGATGGCCGTGGTGGATTTCCCGACACCACCCTTCTGATTGGCGAGCGCAACGATGACAGGTTTCAATCGCAAGGCCTCCTCACGGCGCTGCCATCATAAGGAGCCAGGCGCTGTGGTCAAGGACCTCCGCAGGAATCTCGATCGTTTCATAGCCCGGAACCTCGGGTCGTACCCGGTGCGAGCCGCCCACCACGGCGACGCCTCCCGGGCGTGTCAGCCGCTTGAGGTGCGGCAACAGGAGATCTGGCGGAATCGCCGCCCTGCTGACCACGGCCAGGGCCGGCCGAGCGAACCGGGTGATGTCTGCTACCTCGACCTCGAGGTTCTCCACGCCGATCACCCTCGCCGCTCTGCGTATCATCTGGCACCGGCGTCCAGATCGGTCGATGGCCCACACGGTCGACTCGGGATGACAGATCGCCAAGGGGAGCGCCGGCAGCCCGACCCCCGATCCGAGATCGACGATCTCGTCCGGTGCAACGCGGGCTGCCCATCCACGGGCGAACGCCAACGAGTCAGCCAGGTGGCGCGCCGTGATGTCGGGGGCTTCGTTGGGCCCGAGTCCGCCGAGTTCGACACCTTCCGTCGCCAGCCAGCCCCCCAGTGCCCGCAGCTTTGCAGACATGTCGGGCACCAGGAGTATCCCGGCCCAATCGGCAACAGCTTCGAGTATGTGTCCCGGCACGGCCCGAATCTACCAACTCGCACCCAACGTGTGGTGTTTCACGTGAATCCTTACGGTGAAACACCCTGTCGTTGCGGTTTCGGGGTTTCACGTGGTACCTTACGGTGAAACACCCTCGCCAACGCGCAGGAGGAGGACCATGGCGGAACTCTTGCTTTCGGATCGGGATACCGGGTACTTCCTCGGAATCCTGGCCGGCGAAGGCAGCTTTGGCGGCGACGGCCGTCAGCCTCAGATCACGGTGCGGATGCACGTTCGGCACGAAGGTCTCTTTCGCTGGCTGGAGCGCCAGATCCCCGGTGGGAAGCTCTACGGCCCGTATTCCCACTCCGACCGGACGTACTTCCAGTGGATGGCCCGGGGGGCCTACCTCAGAACCGAAGTGGCGCCACTGGTTCACAGGAATCTGGACCTGCTGGACAACCATGTGGCCGGAAGGTTCCTCGACATGTGCGAACGGTACCGAATCGCTCTCTGAGGAGCTGACCCGATCGGGCAACAAAGAGCGGGGGAGCGTGTGCTCCCCCGCTCTTTGTTGAATCGCCGGGCCGGAACTACTCCTCTTCGGATGCAGCCTGAGGATCGCCGTCGCTCGCGATCACCACATAGCGCTGTGGTGATTCGCCCTCGGAGTACGACCGGACTCCGTCGCGCTCACCAACGGCGTCGTGGATCACCTTGCGATCTGCGGCACTCATGGGTTCGAGCATGACTTCACCGCCATCGGCGAGTACCTGTTCGATCAGCTGACCGGCATATATCGCCAACGCCTGCCGGCGCCGATCACCATATCCGGCGATATCGAGCCGCAGGCGGGCCGAAGACTGGGTCTGACGATGCAAAACCGTCTTCGTGAGCTCGTGGATCGCTTCGATGACCGACCCGCGCGGCCCAACCATTGCCTCGGTCTGTTGGCCCTTGATGTCTGCGACGATCACGTCGTCGTCGGCACGGACCTCAACCGTACCCTCCAGGCCGAACGCGCCGACCAATCCCGTCAGGAACCCATCGACAACCGGCACCTGTTCATCGATCGACACGGTGCGCTCCTCTCGCTCGGGGGTCGCTTGAGCGCGCGACCGTTCTTCACGTTGACTCCGCCCATCTCCCCGATTGGCATCGCTCCGACCCTGCCCCCGATCGGAACGTTGTCCACCCTGCCCACGGCCCTGGCCGCCTCCCTGACCGCCCGCGCCCTGTCCCTGACGCTGGCGTCCACCACCACTCTCACCCGGAGGACGCTGCTGACGGCCCTGGCCGCCCTGACCACGACCGCCCTGGGACCGTTCCGGACGGTCATCACCATGGGGAGCGCCGTCCTCGTCATCGCGACCGCCCTTACGGCGACGCCGGCGCCGCTTGCGCGGGTCATCGACCTTCACCGTCACCTTCACAACAGCGTCCTTGCCCCCGAACAGGCCAAAAACCGCCTTCTCCGGCTCCTGAACGACCTCGACATCGACGCGATCGCGATCGGTGATCTGCAGCTCCTGCATCGCTGCCTGCACGGCCACTTCGACCGACTTTCCTCGAACCTCGACGAACTCCACGGTTCATTTCCTCCTACGGCGACGCTTCTTGTCCGAGACCGGATGCGGTCGGCTCGGTCTGGCAACACCATCGTCGGCAGGGGCGCTCCCGTTCGGTCCGTTGGGACCTTTCGAGGAAGGCGCTTCTCCCTTGTCGACGCCCCCAGCGGATGGGGGAGTCGGCCGACCATCGATGGCGAAGATCGCAAACTGTTGACCAAGACGGAACACGTTGCCGGTGGCCCAGTAGAGACCGAGGCCGGCCGGGAAGTTCCAGGAGATGAAGCCGATGAAGAACGGCATGACCCGGGTCAACACCTGTTGGGTCTGCTGCTGCTGCTTCTGCTGGGCGGTCATCTCAGCGGTGTTAGGTGTGTTGCCGCGCTGGGCGTGCCATTGCTGGAAGTACTGCGAGGCAACCATCACAACGATCAGAAGCGCGTATGGGATGGCTTGCACCACCGTACCGCCGGTGATGCCGTCCTTGATGAGGTTTGCCAGGTCCATTCCCAGAAACTGGGTCTCTCCAGCCCGCACCGAACCCAGGAGGGCACCCTCGGCGGGGAGCGGAATGCCGCGTTCGGGCGAACCGCCGTTGGCGACCGTCGACACGTCGGTGAGGAGGCGGAACAGGGCGAACCAAATGGGCATCTGGACGATCAGGGGAAGGAGACAGCCGCCAGGCGTTGCACCGGCCTCACGCTGGACCCGCATCAGCTCCTTTTGCATGGTCTCCGGTTCCTCTTTGAACTCCTTCTGGATCCGCTTGATCTCAGGCTGGATGGTCTGGAAGGCCCTGGTGGAGCGGGTCTGTTTGAGGGTCAACGGAAAGAGGATCAGGTTGATCGTGATGGTCAGGAAGATGATGGACAACCCAAAGCTCGGTACCAGATCGTAAAAGAACGACAAGGCGGTCCCGAGGACGGTTTCGATGGCTCTCAGCACGGAAGCGGCTCCTCACGATTCGGCACGGGGTCGTAGCCGCCCTCGAACAACGGTTGACAGCGCCCGATCCGGCGCACCGCCAGCCAGGATCCCTTCACAACACCGTGGATCTCGAGCGCCTGGATGGCGTATGTCGAACAGGTGGGGGAGAAGCGGCACGTCTTCCCCAGCCCTGGGCTTACCAGTTTCTGGTAGATCCGAATGAGCGCGACCAAGGGGACGGCACTCCATCGTCGGTCGCTTCGCTCAGCCGTCACCTGACGGGTCCTCCTGTTCCGTGGCAGGAATGCCTGCCGCCAGCGGTTTCTGCAACCACTGCACCAGCCGATCGAACGGTGCGTTGGCCACCTCTCTCGAGCCGATCACCACCACGTCGATTCCGAGTGGGGGATCGGCCTTGAGGAGGGCCTCCCGTATTCGTCGCTTCACACGGTTGCGTACCACCGCTCCCCCCACCTTCCGACCGACCACGAGGCCGAATCGGAACGTGTTGGGAAGCCCGGGGGCAACGATCACCACGATGGCGCCGGTCCTGTGCCGGCGCCCAGTCTTGAACACACGGTCGAAGTCGGACCGGTGCCGAAGCGACGAGACGTCCGCCCGTTCAGGCGGCGAGGCGTTTACGACCCTTGTCACGGCGGGACTTCAGGACTGCGCGGCCCGCCCGGGTCTGCATCCGGTGACGGAAGCCATGCTTCTTGTTCCGGCGTCGTACTTTTGGTTGATATGTCCGTTTCACGATTTCTCTACGGTTTCGAGATAGTCCGAAGCAGGCTACGGCCGGGTATCCCAGGTGTCAAAGCCGCACGGGTTCGCGATTTCTCAGCAGCCCTCGCGAAAAATCCCGCTCAGCCCCTCTCGCTGATCTCCCGATGGCAAACGTTCGGTGGCCGTACGGAAAACCGTGCATGACGTGGCCTTTTGAGTTCGCGAAACCCCAACGTGTCTGCCTAAGGACCGATTCTCGCGCTCTTGCACGCGTGCCCCGGCCGTCCATACAGTGCACTCACCGAAGCACATCGGCGTCACTTCCCCTGACGGAGAGCCCGAGTTGCTTCGCGCACAATTTGAGTAAGCGACGTTCGCCCCCGCCGTGGGGCGTTGTCCGTTCTCCACACCTGTGGATGGACATGTGGACAATACGGGGCACCAATGGAGAGTGTCGGCGGCGTCGCCCGTCAAACGCGTCTTCGCGTTGGGAGGAGGGAGCCACCCGTGGTTCAGACACAGTGGTCCGAAGATCGCTGGTCCCAGTTCCAGGACACCCTGAGAACAACGGTGAGTCCTACCAATTGGCAGGCATGGCTCAGCCGATTGAGGGCCGAGACCGGCGACCAGACCGTCACGCTCGTGGCGCCAAACGACTTCCATCTCCGGTGGGTGCTCGAGAAGCACGAGTCCGCCATCGAACACGCCTTCATGGTGGCCTATGGCCCCGAATTCGAACTCTCCTTCACGTCGAGCAACGAGTCACCGCCGGCCGAGTCTCTGTTCGATTACAACGACGGGGCCGGCAACGGAGCGGTCTCCCCAGCCGCCACCGCGGCGGTCGTGGAGTCGACGGCTCGTCTGGTGTCGAAGTACCGCTTCGAGAGTTTCGTGGTGGGCCCATCCAACCGCTTCGCCTATGCCGCCGCCCAGGCGGTGGCCGAGCAACCGGGCTCCCACTACAACCCACTCTTCATCTACGGCGGAGCCGGCTTGGGCAAGACACACCTGCTCAACGCCATCGGTCATCACGCACTGGAGTTGTATCCGGGATTGGTGGTGCGATATGTCTCATCTGAGACATTCCTCACCGAGTTCATCGACGGCATCCGGCGCAAACGGACCGACGAGTTCAAACATCGCTACCGGACCACCGACATCCTGCTGCTCGACGACGTGCAGTTCTTCGAGGGCAAGGAACAGATCCTCGAGGAGTTCTTCCACACCTTCAACACCCTCTACGAGTCTGGCAAGCAGATGGTGATCTCCTCTGATCGCCATCCCCGCAACCTCTCGACCCTGGAGGATCGACTCCGGAGCCGGTTCGAGTGGGGCCTCCTCACCGACATCCAGCCGCCCGACGTCGAGACCCGCCTCGCCATCCTGAAGCGGAACGCCGAGTTCTCGCCGCGGATGGTGCCCGGAGATGTGCTGCACTTCATCGCCACCCTCGTGTCGGACAACATCCGCGAGCTCGAGGGGTCCCTCACACGGGTCACGGCCTTCGCCTCCCTCACCAACCAGACGATCGACCTTCCCATGGCCGAACGGGTCCTGCAGGATCTCCTGCCGGGTCACGAGTCGAAGGCCATCCACCCGCCCGAGATCATCCGCGCCACCGCTCAGGCATTCGGATTCAGCGTGGACGAACTCACCGGTGCCAGCCGTCGCCAGCCCCTCGTCATGTCCCGTCAGGTCGCGATGTACCTGTGCCGGGAGCTCACCGACCTGTCACTTCCCAAGATCGGCGCCATGTTCGGAGGACGTGATCACACCACCGTGCTGCACGCCATCGAGAAGGTTCGGCGGGTGATGCGGACCGATCGCGAGGTCTTCGATCGGGTGTCCGAGCTCACCCAGGGCCTGCGGAGAACCACGGTATGACGCTGGGGACAAGACGAAGCCTGTCCACAGGGTCTCGGGACTGACCGGAACCCCTGTGGACATCACCCGATTTCGTCCACAGGGCGAATGGGTCGGAAACGCCGAGATTTCGGCGGATTCGCAAGACCGTCCACAATCCACAGCACCTACAACTACAGATACTCTGATAAAGAACAAGAACAGAGGAAACAGAGAAGGGACCAGGACCTGTGCGTATCCGAGCCGAGCGTGACGATCTGGGTGACGTGTTCGCCCGTGCCAACCGGGCCGTTGGAGCCCGATCGGCGTTGCCCGTGCTCCAGGGTCTTCTGTGCGAGGTCGCCGGGTCGACCCTTCGAGTCACCGGGACCGATCTGGAGATGACGGTCCGCACCCAGGCGGACGTCGAGGTGATGGAGGAAGGCCGGGTCCTGCTGCCCGGCAAGCTCCTCGAGAATGCCGTTCGCCGCATGCCGAGCGGCCCGGTGACGATCTCGGCTTCCGACAACGACGCCGAAATCCTCGGCAAGGGTCCCCGGTTCAGCGTCAGGCCGCTGTCGATCGATGACTACCCGACCCTCGACGACAGCGAGATCGAAGGAACCGACGTCGACGGCGATTCCCTGGCCGGTGCGATCTCGCAGGTGACGGTGGCCGCCAGCGGTGACGCCGCCCGGCCGATCCTCACCGGCGTCCTGTTCGAGGCCACCGACGACGGCGTCCGGCTCGTCGCAACCGATTCCTACCGCTTGGCCGTGCGAGACCTCCCCGGTGTCGGTCTGGGAGGAGCGGGACTGATCCCGGCCCGGGGACTGCGCGAGCTTCCCCGCACCGTCGGTGCCAGCAAGGTGAAGGTGGGACTCGACAGCCGGGAAGGCGTGTTCTCCTCGGACCGCGGATCGCTGCGTCTTCGCATGATCGAGGGCACCTTCCCCAAGTACCGCTCGCTGCTTCCCGACAGCTACCCGAACCAGATCATCGTGGAGAAGGATGCCCTGCTAGAGGCGCTGGGTCGTGTGGCGCTGGTGGCCGAGGATCACATCCCGGTTCGCCTCACGCTCCGCGACGGAGGCATCGAGATCGCCGTCACCCGCCAGGACGTGGGTGCCGAAACCGAGCACCTGCCCGGTGAGTACGCCGGCGAGGCCGAGGATGTGCTGATCGCATTCAATCCCCGCTACCTCGCCGACGGCGTCGGAGCCGTGGTCGGCGACAAGGTGCGGATGCGGGTGATCGACGGCCTCAAACCGAGCGTGATCGACGCCCCCGAGGACCCCGACTTCATCTACCTGTTGATGCCCGTCCGTATCTGATGCGTTGGGCCGCAGGCGGTCTTCTGTCGTTGTCTCCGGTGCCCGGTTGAGACTCGACTGGTTGTCGTTGGCCGGGTTCCGGTCCTATCCCCAGCTCGACTGGAGACCGGAAGCCGGGGTGAACCTGCTGGTGGGGCGCAACGGCGCCGGCAAGTCGAATCTGATGGAGTCCATCGGATACCTGGCCACACTCAAATCGTTCCGCGGCTCGCCGGACGAGGCGCTCGTGAGCTATGACCTCGACGCCGCCTACGTACGTGGAGAGATCTTCTCCGACGATGTGGGTTCGCTCATCGAGGTAGAGATCCGGCGTCGCGGCGGTCGGAGAGCAATGGTGAACAAGGGTCGTCTGGCACGCACGGCCGATCTCCTCGGACACGTTCGGGCGGTGACGTTCCTTCCCGAGGACCTCGACATCGTGAAGCGGGGTCCCGACCAACGTCGGCAGTTCCTCGATGACGTGGCGGTGCAGTTGGCTCCCACCGCTCATCTCGACCAGGCCGAGTTCGATCGGGCACTGCGCCAGCGCAATGCCTTCCTGAAGCAGCGGGTCGACGACGAACCCACCCTGTCGGTGTGGGACGAGCGTCTCGCCCAGGCGGGCGGCAAGGTGATGGCCCGTCGAGCCAGGGCGGCATCGGAGCTGGCGCAGCCGTTCGCCGCCGCCTACCGATCGATCGCCGGGGAGGCTCCCGAGGTGGTGATCGGCTACCAGTCGAGCTGGGGTGGCGCCCTCGACCCGACCGTGCCCGCTGCCACGTTCACCGAGCGTTTGGTGGAGGCGCTGGGCACCTCGCGGCGGGCCGATCGTGAGCGGGGTGTCACCACGGTCGGCCCCCATCGGGACGAGCCGGTGATCCTGCTCGACGGGCATGACCTCCGTCACCACGGCAGCCAGGGTGAGCAACGCACCACCGCCCTCTCGATGCGACTCGCCACCCACCGCGCCGTTTCCGAGCGGGTGGGAGTGCCACCGCTGTTGTTGTTGGACGACGTGTTCTCGGAACTCGACCCGAAGCGGGCCGAGGCGCTGGCGGCATCGCTTCCCGACACGCAGACCCTGATCACGACAGCCGACCGCGGTGACGTCCCCATCGGCGGCCGGGTGTGGTCGGTGTCCGGAGGAGACCTGACATGACGAGCCGCCGCCGAGACCCGCTTCCGTTGGGGGATGTCCTCAAAGGTATCCTCGAACGTCTCGGCGTGGGCGACCTGAATCAGTGGCAGAAGATCCAGGACGAGTGGGTCGAGGTGGTGCCGAGCCCGTGGGACCGTCAGTCGCGTCCGGTGGCACTGAGCGACGGCGTGCTGGTGGTGGAGGCGGTCTCGCCGGCGGCGGTCGGCATCCTACGCTACGGCGTATCGGGGTTGGAGCAGCGGATGACGGAACGCTACGGGCAGGGTGTCGTTCGCGAGGTGAAGCTTCGTTCCCCGACGGCCCGGCGTCAGCAGTGAGAGAGCGGGCTTCGGCTGCGAACTTCGTGTGCCACAAGGGTTTTCGGACCCCGATGAGCTTGGGATGTGGTCCGAATCCGACTAGAATGACACTGGTGTTTTTCCCTTCCCGTGTCTGGATCGTTTGTGCCGTCGCGGCTGCGAGCGAACCCGGTCCGGCACAGGGTGACGCCCTTCACACATCGATTTCCCATCCCGAGGAGCGCGCGTGAGCACGAGAGGCTCGAGCGATTACGGCGCATCGAAGATCACGGTTCTGAAAGACCTCGAGCCGGTTCGCAAGCGCCCAGGTATGTACATCGGATCGACCGGGCCCCGTGGTCTTCACCACCTGGTCTGGGAGGTCGTCGACAACGCTGTCGACGAGGCGATGGCCGGGTTCTGCGACAGGATCCTCGTCACGATCCTCGCCGACGGGGGAGTCAAGGTCGTCGACAACGGTCGCGGCATCCCCGTCGACCTGCATCCCGAGACCAAGGAGTCGGCGCTCACCACGGTGCTCACCAAACTCCACGCCGGTGGCAAGTTCGAATCGGGCGCCTATCAGGTGTCCGGCGGTCTTCACGGTGTGGGCGTCTCGGTTGTGAACGCCCTCTCCAGGCGACTCGACGTGGAAGTGCGCAAGGACGGCTTCCTGTGGAACCAGACCTTCGAGAAGGGCCATCCGCTCGCCAAGGTCGAGAAGGGCAAACCGTGGAAGCGTGACACCGGCACCACGGTCAGTTTCTGGCCCGATGAGACCATCTTCACCGAAACCGTCGACTTCGAGTACGACATCATCGCTGGTCGCCTTCGCGAGATGGGCTTTCTCAACCGCGGCGTCGAGTTCATCCTGACCGACGAGCGAGGAGACGAACCCAAGACCGAGACCTTCCTCTACAAGGGCGGACTGGTCGATTTCGTCAAGCACCTCAACGCCAGCCGCGAGCCTCTCCACGCCCACGTGATCGAACTCACCGACTCCTCGCCCGAGGCCGAGATGGAACTGGCGCTGCAGTGGACGACCGCCTACACCGATTCGGTGTTGAGTTTCGCCAACAACATCAACACCCACGAGGGCGGCACCCACGAGGAAGGCTTCCGCAAGGCGCTGACCAACGCCGTCAACTCCTTCGCCCGCTCGAAGAACCTGTTGAAGGAGAAGGATCCCAACCTCACCGGCGAGGACATCCGCGAGGGCCTCACCGCTGTCATCTCGGTCAAGGTCCGCCAGCCCCAGTTCGAAGGGCAGACCAAGACGAAGCTCGGCAACACCGAGATCCGCTCCTACGTCGAGAAGACGCTCAATCAGAAACTCCCCGAATGGCTCGAGCGGTACTCGGGCGAAGCGCGACGGATCGTCGAGAAGTCGCTCACCGCCGCCAGGGCGCGGGAGGCGGCCCGCAAGGCGCGCGACCTGACCCGCCGCAAGTCGGGGTTGGAGTCCGGTGGCCTTCCCGACAAGCTGGCCGACTGTTCGTCGCGTGAGCCCGACCTGTGCGAGCTGTTCATCGTCGAGGGCAACTCGGCAGCCGGTCCCGCCAAGGAGGCCCGCGACTCCGAACACCAGGCCATCCTCCCGATTCGAGGCAAGATCCTCAACGTCGAGAAGGCCCGGCTGGCCAAGGCGCTTCAGAACACCGAGGTGCAGGACATCATCACCGCGATGGGCACCGGAATCGGCGAGGAGTTCGACCTCGAAAAGGCGCGCTATCACAAGATCGTCCTCCTGGCGGACGCAGACGTCGATGGTGCCCACATCCGCACCCTGCTGCTCACGTTGCTGTTCCGGCACCTGCGCGGGCTGGTCGAGGCTGGGTTCGTCTACATCGCCCAGCCGCCCCTGTACCGGGTGAAGGTGGGTGCCAAGGTCCACTATCTCAAGGACGAGGCGGCCCTCGATTCGTTCCGCACGGAACACCCGAAGGTCAAGCCCAGCAGGTTCAAGGGTCTGGGTGAGATGAACGCCAACGAGCTGTGGGACACCACCATGAACCCCGAGACCCGCACGCTGCTGCGGGTCGAACTCGAGGATGCCGCCCGGGCCGAGCAGGTGTTCTCGACGTTGATGGGCGACGACGTCGCCGAGCGCAAGGCGTTCATCCAGCAGAACGCCAACGACGTCAGGTTCCTCGATATTTAGCGGCCGGACTTCCGCCTGTGGGCGGTCGGGGTGGTTTGGCCTCGGGGACGGGGGCGGAACAGACGCCGGTCCGGCTCTGATGTTGGGGCCGGACTTCCGCCTGTGGGCGGTCGGGTTGGTTTGGCCTCGGGGACGGGGGCGGAACAGACGCCGGTCCGGCCGGGCTGTGACGTTGCAGCCGGACTTCCGCCTGCGGGCGTCGGGTTGGTTTGGCCTCGGGGACGGGGGCGGAACAGGCGCCGGTCCGGCTGGTGGCTGCCGCAGGGTGAAGAACAGGTGAAGGACGAAACCGGTTGCCGGATTTGGCACACGGAGGTAGAGCATGAGTGACGACGAACAGAACGACGAAGTGGGCGAGCCGCTCGAGCATGCCATGGGGCGTGGCTACGCCGACATCGACATCAACGACGAGATGGAACAGTCGTTCATCGACTACGCCATGTCGGTCATCGTCTCGCGGGCCCTGCCCGACGTGCGCGACGGCCTGAAGCCGGTCCAGCGCCGCATCATCTGGTCGATGTCGGAGAACAACATCGGCCCCACCACCGCCCACCGCAAGTGCGCCAAGGTGGTCGGCGACGTCATGGGGAACTACCACCCCCACGGCGATCAGGCGATCTACGACACACTGGTGCGGATGGGGCAGAGCTTCTCGATGCGCCACCAGCTCATCGACCCACAGGGCAACTTCGGCACCATCGACGATCCGCCCGCCGCCCCCCGGTACACCGAGTGCCGGCTCACCCGGCTGTCGATGCGGATGCTGGAAGGCATCGACGAGTCCACCGTCGACTTCTCCGAGAACTATTCGGGCGAGCTCGAGGAACCCACGGTTCTTCCGGCCCGGTTCCCCAACCTGCTGGTCAACGGCTCGCAGGGCATCGCCGTGGGGATGGCCACCAACATCCCGCCCCACAACCTGGGCGAGGTGGTCGACGCCTGCCTCTACGCCATCGACAACCCAGGCGCCGACGCCGAAGCCCTCATGCAATTCATCAAGGGCCCCGACTTCCCCACCGGCGGGTTCCTGGTCGGTACCGCCGGTATCAAGGAGGCGCTCGCCACCGGGCGCGGCTCGGTGAAGATGCGGGCGGTGGCCGATGTCCAGGAGATCCGCAAGGGTCGCACCGGGATCGTGGTCACCCAGCTGCCGTATCAGGTCTCGATCGAGCGGGTCATCAACAAGATCAAGACCCTGGTCGACGACAAGCGCATCACCGGCATCTCCGACGTCCGCAACGAGTCGTCGGCCCGGGTGGGCATTCGGCTGGTGGTGGAGCTCAAGCGCGACGCCGTTCCCCAGGTGGTGCTGAACCAGCTGTTCAAAAACACGCCTCTGCAGGACTCCTTCGGGTACAACGTGGTGGCGCTGGTCGACGGCGTGCCCCGCACCCTCGGCATCCACCAGATCATCCGGTACTACCTGGCACATCAGATGGAGGTCATCGAGCGGCGCACCCAGCATCGCCTCGACAAGGCGTTGGCCCGGGCCCACATCCTGGAAGGCCTCATGATCGCCGTCGACAACCTCGACGAGGTCATCGAGATCATCCGTTCGTCGGCCGACACCGCCACCGCACGCGCCTCGCTCATCGCACGGTTCGAGTTGAGCGAGATCCAGTCGAACGCCATCCTCGAGATGCGCTTGCGCCAGCTCACCGCCCTCTCCATCAACGAGCTGCGCGACGAGCTGGAAGGTCTACGCGCCCTCATCGCCGAACTGGAGGGGATCCTCGCCGACGAGTCCCTCCGCTGGTCGATGATCAAAGAAGAGCTGGGCGAGGTACGTGACGTCTTCGGCGAGAACCGTCGTTCGATCATCATCCCCGACGAAGGCGACCTGTCGCTGGAAGATCTGATCGCCGACGAGGAGATCATCGTCACGGTCAGCCAGTCGGGTTACCTGAAGTCGGTCACCGCCGATACCTACAAGACCCAGGCCCGCGGCGGCAGGGGGGTGAAGGCACAGGAGATGGCCGAGGACGACGTGGTGGCCCATCTGGTACACACCACCGCCCACGCCTACCTGCTCTTCTTCACCAACACCGGCCGGGTCCATCGGGCCAAAGCCCACCAGATCCCCCGCCAGCAGCGAACCTCGCGCGGTGTGCTCGCCCAGGCAGTGCTCCCGCTCGAACCCGAGGAACGGATCGAGGCGGTCATCGACACCAGGGACTACGAGACCAAGCGTTACCTGGTGATGGTCACCAAGCTGGGTCAGACCAAGAAGACCGAGTTCAAGGAGTACGACTCCCGCAACTCGACCCTGGTGGCCATCAACCTGGCCGACGACGACGAGTTGGTCGAGGTACGCACAACCAACGGCGAGAACGACATGCTGCTGTTCACCGCCAACGGGATGGGCATCCGGTTCTCGGAGTCCGACCTGCGCCCGATGGGCCGAGCCACCCAGGGCGTGCGCGGCATCAAGTTGCGTGAGGGCGATCGTGTGGTGGGGGCTGCCTCCAACGTCGACGGCGAGGAAGTGCTCCTGATGACATCGGCCGGCTACGGCAAACGTACGGTCATGGACCAGTTCCCCCGGCAGGGCCGGGGTGGCATCGGCGTGAAGGCGATCAAACTGACCAGGGTGCGTGGGCAGCTGGTGGGTGCGATGGCGGTCGCCAAGGAGGACGAGGTGTTCCTCATCTCCTCCACCGGTATCGGCATCCGCACGCCGGTCGGGAAGATCTCCCGCCAGCAGCGCGACGCCACCGGGGTGAAGGTGATGGATGTGGGCAAGGGTTCGCTGACGGCCTTCGCCATCGTCCAGGGAGAAGACGAAGCCTGACGGGAGTACCGGGGCGCGACGGGAACCGTCGCGCCCCGGTACTCGTTGATATCGGTGTACCCCGGTACACTGAACAGCACCAGTCGAGTCCGCCCGTCAGGCAGCTCGAGATAGAGCCATCTGGAGGCCCTCTTGTCTCAGGTTCGCCGGGTCCGGCGCATCATCCGAAAAGTCGACTCTTGGACCGTGTTCAAGGTGTCCGCCATCTTCTGGCTCGTCGCCGGTCTCGCTCTGATCCTGGGCTTCGTCATGTTCTGGTCGGTCGTCGACGCATCGGGCATCCCGGATCAACTGGTCGAGACCCTCACCAGCATCGGTCTGTTCGAACAGGGCACCGACCCGTTCGCCGACTCCGAGCGCTTCCTCCGCATCGCGGTGTTCGGCTCGATCACCCTGTCGGTGGTGGCGACCGGGCTCACGACGCTGGCCGCCGTCATGTACAACCTCATCTCCGACATCGTCGGCGGGATCGAGTTCGTGGTGTTGGAAGAGGTGCTTTCGGCCCCTGTCGCCCGGGCACCCCAGGTTCCGGCAGCGGCGGTCCCCAACGGGTCGACGTCGATCGACATGCCGACCCAGGAGACGCCCGTCACCTCCGTCAGGAAGTGACCGCTTCGGCGATCACCACGCCGAGCTCTTCACACGCCGCCAGATAGGCCTCGGCGCGCTCCCACACCGGCGTAGGTGCCTCGATGGCGATGTCGGCGACAACGGCCCCGGCCGCGATGCAGATCGTCTCGAGGAAGCGGCGGTCGTCGAGCACGACCAGGCTGGTGGTGCCGAAAGCTCCCACTCCTGCCAGATCTCCTTCCACCGGCGCCTCGCCGTCCATGCCGCGGACCGCACCCAGCGGGGGAGGGAAGTGGTGAACCGGTCCCTCCCGGAGCGGTTTTCCGCGGCCGGTCCAGACCACCTCGGCATCTGGCTGGCCGATACGAACCTTCAACGCCCTGGCCAAGCCTTCCAACGATGCGTGGGTCACGCCGGGGCGGGTGGAGTCTCCGGCCGTGACCACGATCCCCACGTCGTCGGGATCGGGGTCCACCACGATGTCGGGTGTCCCCAGACCCCCCGGGGCCACCACCAGGTCGCTCCACGAGGCGGGTGGCTTGCGGCCCAGCATCGCCACCTTGCCGATCCGAGGGTGGGAGCCCACCGCCCAGGCTATCCGGGCGTGGGCGTCGTCTCTGACTCGGACGGCGATCACGGGGTTGCTCACGAGCGCAGTGTATTGGCGCGCCCCCGTGCTGTCAGTTGCGGTGGAACTCCGCCAACCGATCGGCCTCTGCCTGGACGTCGGTCAGGGTGGCCGGGGGGAGCGGTTCGTAAGGGGACACCTCCACCCGACCGGCCTGGTGGCGCCACGTTCCCGCCACCCGGCCGTTCACCAGGAACGTGGCAACCGACTGCGGGTTCTTCGTGTGGAACACGAGCGGTCGGTACTGCTCGGGTAGCACCCCGGAACGTCGGGCGTGCACCAGCAATACCGCATCCCAGGTGGGCAGAAACCGAACCGGGACCTCGAGGGCGGCGTTCGGCAGCGGAGCGCCGGGAAGGTCGTACAGGATGCCGCCCTGTTCGTCGACGAGTTGGCGAAGACGCATGTTCTCGGCCGCCGCCTTCATGGCGGTGTTGGCCACACCCGCCCAGTTGGCGGCATCCGACAGCGGCGCCGGCCCGAAGGCGCCGAGGTATCGCCTCAGGAGGAGCGCCATGCCCTCCGTTTCGTCGCGCTCGGTCATCCCTCTCACGTGGTGTTCAGCCAAGCCGTACAGGTCGGCACGTCGTCGGTCCCACGTCCCCGACGGCGGCACCCGCACCATGTCCACCCACAGGCCCACCCCTTCCCAGACCTCCTTCGGGTAGCCGGCAGATGTGAGTGTCGCCACCAGCTCCACCCGTTGGGCGGGACCGTCAGCCAGACGGTCCCGAACCAGCGCCGCCACCGCCTCGTGCTCGTCTGGCAGCTTCCTGCTCGTGGCCAGCCGCCGCCACCAGTCACGCCGGGCCGCGCGAATCCCCGCCGCCATCAGGGGATAGTCGGCCCTCGACACCATGTGGATGGTGGAGCGCATGAGTGTCGCCTGAATGACCCGCCCGTCGCGCAACGCATCGGTGAGCTTCTGCCGGTCGGCCAGTTCCAGGCGCGACCACAACCCGACATACCCCGACGGGGCGTACTGCGTTTGCAGGCCACCCACCGATTCGAGCACCTTTGCGATCGGTGCCCGTGACCGCTCCACCAGCCGCTGGCGCACCAACACCGCCCGGTTCATCCGGTCGGCCGTGATCACGGTGGGTCGCATCGGACCAACCTAGATGTGTCGTCATCAACCGCAACCGGCCGGGCACGTTTCCTTCCGCGGAGGGGGAGGTGTCCGCCGACCGCAAGCGGTCGGGCCAGGGCCGGAGGGGGCGTCAGGTCCAGCTGAACCAGCGTGGACCCTGCAGCACAAATTGCCACCCGACACGGCGAACCGCATCGGGTGGCACGGGTGGCCTCAGGCGCCCTGTTCCCGGGTGGCGAGCACGATGGCGCCGCCCAACACCAGCAGGGTTGCCCCCGCCATGGCGAGACCGGCGACATCTTCCGGCCCGGTGAAGGGCAGGGTCGACCCGGTCACGGGCGGGATGGTGGTGGTCGATGTTCCCAACACGCTGCTCGTGGTGACGGGCAGTGTCGTGGTGGTGGTTCCGAGTACGCTGCTCGAAGTGAACGGCGGCACCGTGGTGGTGGTCGTCTCGGGAAGCGTGGTCGTGGTGGTGGCCTCGGTTGTTGTGGTGGTGGCTTCGGTTGTCGTGGTCGTTTCGGGGACCGTGTCGTCGTGGTCTCCTCGGGGATGCACGAAACGGTCACGGTCGCGCCACCGCTGAACACCGAGCGCGGCCGGCCTTCGTCGGCTTGTCCGAGTACCAGCGTCACGGTGATGGTGTCACCCAG
This sequence comes from uncultured bacterium, assembly GCA_963825585.1. Classification (GTDB taxonomy): domain Bacteria; phylum Actinomycetota; class Acidimicrobiia; order Spongiisociales; family ZC4RG35; genus JAOUGY01. The sequence goes on along the minus strand of CAWGTX010000010.1, from coordinate 489,930 downwards.
CACCAGGGTTCCGTCGGCGGTCGTGACCTTGCCGGTGGCGGACTCGACGTCGACCAGCACCACCTGGTTGCCGCCCGACGCGACGATCAGGTCGTTGCCGAGGTGAACGGATTCGTTGTTGTGGGCGGTGGCCGAAACCACTGCCTCGCAGCCGGCTTCACCGCCGGTGGGCACTTCGGCGAGGAGGAAGCTCTCCCCCTCGGCTCCCCGCACGACGGTGGTGAGGGGAATTGTGATGTCGTCGATGGCGACGGCCGGCAGGGCCAGCAACACGAATGCGAAGGCCGCCACGACCGATGCGAGAGTCCTTCTCACGATCTGCCTCCTTCGAAATGAGGTGGCCGATCCCACGACGGCCGAGAGCCGGTTGTCGGTCGTTCTCGTATCCGTGGCGGTCATCGCCCCACCTCCACTTGGCATCCTCTTCTCCAGTCATCGGCATGACCAGAGGCCATAGGAAGTGATTTCCGTCGCCAGATCGCGAAATTTTTGTCCTTGACCACGAGCCCCCTTCGGATAGTGATCACTGTGCACGCGGCCCCCTACGGTTCGCTTACAGAGCCGCGCCAAGCCCGCCGTGCCACCTACTGCATCGTGAGGACGTCCGTTGGGCGGCCGGACCACGACCCGGGGTCGTATGCTCGACGCACATGTCCACTGCGCACTACCCCCGGTCGTTCGACGAGATGATCGAGGCGAAGAATCTGATCTTCCCTCCCAGCACCTTCGAGAAGGGCAAAGCGTTCCGGCCCCGTCCGAGCGACGTGATCATCACGCCGTGGAGCAAGGCCGGCACCACATGGCTGCAGCAGATCGTGCACGGGTTGCGGTCGGGCGGCGATATGAGCTTCGACGATATCTCGCGGGTGAGCCCGTGGATCGAGGTGGCCGATGCTCTCGGCGTCGACCTGGATGCCGATCAGGGGTGGGAGCCCCGGGCGTTCAAGAGCCATTACTCGCACAATGCCGTGCCGAAGGGCTGCCGCTACATCGTTGCGTTTCGTGAGCCTCGAGTGGTGCACGTGTCGTACTACCGGTTCTACGAAGGCTGGCTGTTCGAACCCGGCACGGTCAGCCTGGAGGAGTATCTGGCCCCGCACCTCCAGCGGGATCGGGGCAAGGACTACTGGACCCACATCGAGTCGTGGTGGGCGCAGCGAGACAGCCCGGACACGCTGTTGCTCTCCTACGAGTTGATGCGCGAGGATCTCCGGGCCACGGTGGTGCGGGTGGCCGAGTTCCTGCAGATCGCAGCCGACGCCGCCCTGATCGACCTGGTCACCAGGCAGTCGACCCACGAGTTCATGGTGCAGCACGCCGACCGCTTCGACGACCGCATGCATCGGGAACGGTCGGACGCGGTGGGCGCGTTGCCTCCCGGCGCCGGTTCTTCGAAGGTGGGCAAACCCGAAGTCGACCCGTCTCGATACGTTCTGTCGCCCGAGCTGCTCGAGAAGATGGATACCAACTGGGCCGAGTCGATGGGTGCCCGTTTCGGGATTGGTTCCTACGCCGAGGTCACCGAGCAGCTGCGCCGTCGTTGACGGATCGCTGAGCGCGGCGATAGGGAGGAGCGGCAGAGGTCAGCTGTCCCTATCCGCTCAACCTCACCGAATCGAGCCCGACGCCACGAGCAAGCGTTCCACCTCGTCGTGGCGTGCCGTGACCATCACCCTCATCCGCCCTTCCCGACAGGCCCGGAGGGGCGTGAGTCCCGAGGTCGGGTCGGCCAGGTTGGGGTCGGCGCCGAGTTTCAGGAGCCGCTTCACCGAAGCCACCCGCCCGTTGCCGGCCGAGATCCGGAGTGGGTGACGACCGAAGGTTTCGTCGATGGCGTCGATTGGCGTGCCTGCGTCCACCAAACGGTCGATGACGCCGAGCCGCTCGTGGTCGGCGGCCATCACGAGTGACCTGACCTGTTCCTGGAGGGTGGTGGAGTCGCGCATCCAGCCGCTCAGGTCACCGGCGGCGGCTGCGATCTCGATCGATCCAACCCGGGCTCCAACTTCGACCAGCAGGTCCACCACCTCGGTCATGCCGAAGACCGCGGCGTGGACGAGTGCGGTCGCTCCTGGGATCCCACCTGAGTCCGGCCGGGCCGTGGCCTCGAGGTCGGCGCCCATCTCCACGAGAACGGCGGCGAAAGCGGCATCGCCGTAGCTGGCGGCGGTGATGAGCGGCGTCTCCCGATCGGAGGGAAGACCTTCGATGGGCGCGCCGGCTCCGATCAGAATCCGCGCCGCCTCCGCCGTTCCGGGCACGTCGCGCCACAATCCTGCCGCCGTGTCGTAGCGGAGCATGGCCACGTATCCGAGCGGCGTGGCTCCGAACGGGTGGTCGAGCCAGTTCAGCATCTCCGTGGTGGCCAGCTCGGGATGCCGTTCGACGAGTCGGCGCAGCGCGTCCGGTCCGTCGTCGAGAGCAGTGCGTCGGTGGATCTCGGCGACCAGCTTGGGCCAACTGGAGAACCCGTGGTCGCGGGCGATCCGGAGATGAGCGGCGTGCAAGGTCGGCTCGTGGGCGAGTCGCACTCTCTCCTTGGCTTGACGCCGCAGCTGATCGAGGTCCGGGCGTGGAGGAAGTGACGGCATGACGATCTCCTTTGCGTGCCGGCGGTTCGCGTGCCCGGCGAGGGGAGACGTCGGTGTGGGTTCGAGCCAAGTGGAGGTGGACTCGGTCCTGCCCGCGAACCCGGCTGCGCCCTCCTGAGCGACTCGGAGTCTACCGGCGACCACAGATCCGGTTGGTGGAGCGGTCACCACGACGTACCGGGGAGCCCTGATCGGGAACTCACAGTCCCGGTTCGGCCCGTTCCAGACCTACGAGGCGCAGACTTCCGTCCCAGGGCTCTCTGGTGGATCCGCCACCGAAAGCCTCGATCTGGGCGATGACCTGACCAGCCGCCACGGCGGCGTCACCCTCTACCGTCCCACCGGACTCGGCGATCCGGCTCAGCAACCAGCTCCCGGCGATCACAGCGAACCCGACAGAACCGACGGCGACGAGTACCCAGGACATGCACCGCAGCCTACTTCGTTCGTGATCGCCGAGGAGTGGGAACTGACCTTGCGGGACACTCGACAGATGAACAGCTCGACAAGTCGACAGTAGAACCTCCTCGATTCGTCGTGGTTCGACCACCGACCGTTCGAGAGAGGAGGACTCCGCCAGCAACCACCGCTGACATGCTTGGTCACCGGGCGAGCGTAGACCCGATGGCCTGTCCCCTGAGTCTCACGCGCACCAGACCGGCTCGGTGGCGAGCGCAAAGCTGTCCACCTGGGACGGCGCCACCAGGTACGCAATTGAATCGTCCGGGGACATCCACAGCGCCACCTCACCGCTGCTGAGCCCCGTGTCCACGGCGTCTGGAGACAACGCGACATCCCTACTGGGCGCTTCGACGAGGCTCGACCACAGATCACGTGGCACATCCCCACCGAGGTAGATACGGTCGTCGAACCGAAGGTAGATGACGTCTTCCCAGCCACAGTGCTCCGCTCCCCGGAAGGTGGTGACCACCGATGTCAACACACGTACTCCAGCGGAGTCCGTCCAGACCCGCAGCGGTTCGTCGTAGCTGCCGTCGAGCTCGGAAGGGTCACAGGCGGCGAACACGTCCATCGTCCACGGACCATCGTCGCCACCATCGACGTCGAGGAGCACCACAGCCACCTTCGCCCCAGCACCATTTCGGTGGACGAACAGGAGACGGCCTTGGTCACGGCCCACGACATCGAAATCGTCGGATGGCACGGGAATCGACCAGAACTCGGCGAAATCGCTGATGGCGTCTTCCGGCGCCTCTCGGGGAGGGCCGGCCGGGCCGGCGTCCCCGGACCACGCCGCTTGGGCGATACCGACATCGCAGTCGACGTGCTGGGAGGCCGCTCCACCCCGATCCGCCGGATCGGCGGCATCCGCCACCGGAGTCAGCGTGAGATCGAGGAGTTCAACCGACGAGTACCCCTGAGAACACGCCGCTGCGATCACGGGAAGGAACGCTGCGATCCAAAACGTCCTCATCGCCCATCTCCCTCCACCGTTCGTGTGCGCTCCACGGCCGCGTGGGGCCGCTCCGTGGCTTCGACGTTGGCCAAGTGTCGTCGACAGGTCAGACCGATGCCGCGCGATACCTCGATTGTTTCACGATCGAGCGTTGTGGATGATTGCCGGTGAGTGCGGGCTGACCTTCTGGGACGTTGAACACCTGAACGCGTGAAAAGGTCGAGACCCTCGCTCGTGTCGGACCTCGGTGTTGACCATTGCCCACCGGCTTTGCTGAGGGAGGCAACCTCAGGGGTCGTCTGGACGGTCGACGAGGATGACGAGCTTCTTCGGGGCCATCAGACAGAAGCTCTCGGTCACGATCTCGCGGACCTCCTCCCAATCGGTGTCGTGGTCGATGACCATCCCCATGGCGTGGCGACCCCACTCGAGCACGTAGTAGGGGTAACCGACGTGGCGGAGCGTCTCGAGTTCCTCGCCTTGGGAGCGGAAGGTGAGAACGACCCACGCCGATTCGTCGGTTTCGACGCCGAGCACGTGGGCGAAGGTCTTCTTGCGCACCATCCATCGGGTCCCGACCCAAGCCCGCTCCTCGTACGCATCGGGGAGCGCAAGGCACAGCTTCCGAAGCCTCTCAGCGACCTCGTCGGGGACATCGTCGGTATTGCGGCGCTGGACCTGAGCCATCCACCGATGCCACGACAGCACCGATCTGCCTACGTAGCCGCGCCGTGCCCGCACGGCGGGGGGTGCTGAGGGGTCGTCCCCCCGCAGAAGTCATCGTGGCCCGAGTGGACGATCCACGAACCGATGCGGCTCTCACGAAGCGATACGTTGCCAACGACAGTCGCTCGGACGGGTTTCATCTCCGCGCTCTTCGACCGGCCCCTAGGGATTCGAACCGACTGACGGACGAATTTGGGACGCAGCGACGACTGAGAAGCCTGAACCGGCCCGCCTCTCTCTGGTCGCGCCGCGCAGGGTCCCGCGAGCGTACGGGTGCGGTCATCGTTGGTGCCGTCGCACCGACGGTGGAACGCCGTAAGCGGGCACAGTCAGTCGGACACGTACACTTCGACATGGACACCGAGGGATTCAAGAGGCAGCACTCGTTCGATGCCCTCTTCGAGGCTCACTATGACTCGGTCTACCGCTACTGCGTTCGGCGCCTGGGCCGCGCCGACGCCGAGGACGCCACTGCGGAGGTCTTCGCCGTTGTCTGGCGCCGAATCGACCAGCTGCCGGCACCTGAAGCCGAGCGGGCCTGGCTCTTCGGTGTCGCATTCAGGGTGGTGGGTAATCACTTCAGGGGACGTCGGCGCAAGGCACGCCTCGTCGGTCGTCTCGAGTCAGACCGTTCCAGGGTGGAGCCGGCCGAGTCGGAGCTGGAACACGACTTCCGGCTGCTCCACCTCGCACTCCAAGCTCTTCGGCCAAGGGACCGCGAGCTCCTCCGACTGAGTTCCTGGGATGGTCTGACCCGCTCTGAGATCGCCGAGGTGATGGGAATCAACGTCAACGCCGTCGACCAGAGGCTTTTCCGGGCCCGCGCCCGTATGAGAGACCGGCTCGAACGGCTCGTTGCGGCTGAGTCCGCAGCGGGCACAAAGGAGACATCGACATGATCGAGCGGTTCGAGCAGGCCGATCCCGCAGCCGGCGTCGTCATCGACAAGGAACGCCTGCGCAGCATGGTCGACGAGCGCGTTCATGGCACGCTTCGCATGCCCTCCACCGTCTGGCCTCGTCGGCTGGTCGCCGCGCTCGCCTCGATCGTGGCGGCGGGCCTGGGCCTCGTGGCGTTGCAACCGAGTCCTCCGGCCGATGCCCTGACGCTGATGACGCCCGGCTTCGGGAACCTCGGCGAACTCCCCGGGATCGACACTGTGACGAGGTTGGAGATGGGCGGTGTGAAGACCATGGCCGTCGAGGGCGACACGATCTGGGTGATGGAGGCGCTGCAACGAACGCTCGACCGTGTCGACGCCGAGCAGGGAGTCATCGAGGCGACATACCCGATCGACGCGTATGTGGAGGGGGTGGTGGTGGGCGGTGACCATCTGTGGCTGCTGAGCTACGACAACGGTGGTGAGGTGCTTCGTTTCGATCCCGCTTCGGGTGGGGTCGACAAGCGCATCCCGATAGGGGGTGAGCCCCGACACGGAGCCGCCTGGTTCGACGACAGTCTTTGGGTCAGCAACGACAAGGGCCAACTCATGCAGGTCTCACCCTCTGGGGAGATCGTGACGACGACCTCGGGGGAGCTGAAAGGTCAGGGATTCGGCTACCTCTGGGTGAACGACCCAGCCACTGGCCTGATCTCGAGCCTGTCGGTCGACGGGGTGCGGGGGGAGTTCGAGGTTCCCACCGTGGCGGGAGCGGAGACGGCTGATGGCTGGGGAGTCCGCCAGGTGGTCGAGGCGGGCGGTTCTCTCTTCCTGATGGATGGCCGGTACCCGTATGGAACGAATCTGAGCGTCTTCGAGCCGGCCACCGGGGAGTTTCGGTCATTCGGCAGCCTCACGTTCGGTCTGCTGGACATGACCTGGTTCGACGGCGCGCTCTGGGTGACCTCGCACACCGACCACCTGCTCATGAGAGTCGACCCGAGCACAGGTCTGGCCGAGCGCTACCCGCTGCCGGGAAAAGCCGGCGGACTGGTTGTGGCAGACGGGGCTCTGTGGGTGAGCCTCTACCATCCGGGCGCGCTCGTGCGTGTCGACCCCGCTGCGCTCGTGGAGGCGGGCCCAATCGTGGCCGACGACTGGAACCGCTACCCCCATCGCCTGCTTTGCTCCGGCCCCGAACGCGCCGGAGGCCCGACGGTGATCCTCGAGCCGTACGACTGGATCGACTACGGGTCGTGGTCGGTGGTCCAGGCGCAACTCAACCAGCATGGGTACCTCGTGTGCGCCAACGGGTATATGGAGGGTGAGGCATCACCGGAGGAGCGGGCGGCCGACCTGGAGGAAGCCCTCAGCGCCTACGGGATACCCGGACCGTACGTCCTCGTTGCCAATGGGGACGGCGTCCACACCCTCCGACTCTTCGCCGAAGGATCCAACGACATCGCGGGAGTGGTCCTGGTCGACCCTATGCCGGTCGGCTTCCAGACCTTCCTCGATGCCACCTTGGGTGAAGGTGGACACCCCACATGGGCCGATCTATCACCCCAGCAGTCGGCCGCGGTCGAGGGTCTCGGCGACCTGCCGCTGACAGTGATCGGGCAGGACCCACAGTCGGTGTTCCTCAGCGAGCGCGCACGGGAGGGCTTCGGAGAAACCAGTGCTCGTGCGATCAATGACGCGTGGCAGACAGGACTCGATTCTTACTCCCGCCTCTCGACCAAGGGCACACGGGTCGTCGCCGAAGGAACCGGTATGCACATGGTCATATGGGATCGTCCAGACCTGGTGGTGAACACTGTGGTGGATGTGCTCACCCCGGGTTGAGTGATGGAGCCCCAGCGACCCCGATCCTCGGGCCTGCGTCTCGGGACGCGTGCTTCGACGCCGCCCATGTCTGAAGCTCACTGCAATTGCAGCGTCGTAACCCTGTTCGACGAACAAGAACTCAGGGCCGGCCCACTCCACGAAGGGTCACTGGCGGGGGGTGCTGGGGGTTCTCCCCCGCGGATGTAACAGTGGCGCTGAGTAGACGATCCGTGAACCGGTGACCAGCGTGCTCCACGAAGGGTCACGGCGGGGGTGCTGGGGGGTCGTCCCCCCGCAGGGGCCACGGGCGGGGGTGGAGAGGGGTCGTCCCCACAGACATCACAGTGGCCCGTGAGAAGACACCGCGCGAACCGTGGCGTGAGCCACAGGTCAGCTTCGAACCTCACGTTCGAGATCGACGAGACGTTCCAGCAAGTCGGGTACGTCCGTCCTCGCCGCCCGGACAGGAGTACTTGGTCGTCGATCGACCAGTATCCATGAACGCTCCGGTTCCTGAGGCGGATCGGATGCTGCCATTCGATCCCACGGGCTTCCTGCTTGAGCGCATCGGACACCTGCGACGAGGCTTCACCGAGCACGGTGAAGTTCCACAGCAATGCCTCCATGTGGAGCCGATCCCCCTCCGGGCCTTCGATCTCGTCGACGAGAACCGGCGCAGCTCGAACGCGTCGGGGACAGACCGCCTGCCGAGGAGGACGCCGGGATCCCCGACCGACGAACCGAACCCGGCCAATGAATCGGGGCGACCTCACATCGCCAACATCGCTCACACCGGTTTCATCGCCCGCATGAATTCCTTCATCCCGGTGTCACCGGAGAGCGGGATGCCGAGGCGGGCTACGGGTTCGGCCGGGTTGCCTCGCACCATCATCATCGGTGGCACAGCTCGTGTGACCACGCTCCCGGCCGTCACCACCGACCCCCGACCGATGGTGACATTGGGCAGCACGATGCATCCGGGCCCGATGTTCACATCATCTTCGATTCGTACGGAGACATAATCGTTCCGCTCCTTCTCGGAGCCGAACTCCGGAGGGAGGGCGTGGATGTGCGCCAGCACCGTTGTCCGCACGCCGATCTGCACATCGTTGCCGATCGAGATCCACTCCGGGCGTGCGGTCTCGAGGATCACCTCGGTGGCGATACGCACTCGCTCACCGATGGTGACACCTCGCAACCGGTGGATCGGGACGCGCAGCGCCATCGGCAACAACCGGGCTGCCACCGCCAGACCTCGCACCCAGACGACTCGCGGGACGTCCCTGACAGTTCGCGCCATGGCCATAGGGTACCGTCCGCTCATGACGGGTGAGATCAGTGTCGTTCTCGTCGCCGAGGAGTCTGCCGGCGCCCAGGTGGCGCGGATGATCGGCGACGAGGATCGGCTACGGTTTGCCGCCCTCGTTACCACCGACGGAAGCGCAGTGGCTCGGGTGGGAGCCGCCCTCGGGGTCAACAACGTGGCTCCAGAGCGGCTCGCCTCGGGATGGTCGCCGCCGCCCGCCGACCTCCTCGTGAACGTCCACAGCCTCCACGTGCTTCCCCGAGAACTGATCGACCGACCGCGCCTCGGCGCCTGGAATCTGCATCCGGGGCCGCTTCCGGAGTGGGCGGGTCTCAACACCGTGAGCTGGGCGATCCTCGAAGAAGCCGAGACCTACGGGGTGACGCTGCACCGGATGACACCGACCGTCGACGCCGGACCCGTCTTCGCCCGAACCGACTTCGGACTGAAAGCCGACGACACCGCCATCGGCGTGTACGGACGGTGCATTCGGGAGGGCCTGGGGCTGGTCCGGGACCTCTTCGACAGGGCGATCGCCGGTGAGGAGATCGAGACCGTCGCACAGCACCTCGAGAGGCGCCGCTGGTTCGGGGCCGGAGTCCCGGATGCCGTCACCATCGACTGGGAGGGTCCGGCGTCGAGGATCGCCGCCGTAGTCAGGGCCTGCGACTACGGACCCTTCAGCTCGCCCTGGGGGCGGGCCCACACGTTCTTTGAGGGCGGCACCGTCGAGGTGCTCACGGCCCGTGCTCGCGACGGCGCGGCCGGCCGACCGCCCGGCACGGTCGTGGCCGCCACCGGTCCGGTGGCGCTGGTGGCGACCGGACAGGGCACCCTCGAGATCGACCGCGTACGAGTCGACGGTCTTGGCGGCCGGGCAGGTGAGGTGCTGCGGATCGGAACGGTGCTGGGCCGAAACCGGTGACCGGCCGGTCAGGCTCGAGCGTTGGCCAGGAAGTCCGACAGCCGGCCGACCACAGTCAGGTCGTCGGGATCCATCTCGTAGACGTCGACCTCGATGCCGAACTCCGAGTGGATCGCCGCCACCAGCTCGAGCACGCCCAACGAGTCGATGAGACCGGTTTCGAGAAGGTCGAGGTCGTCCGGCGCGGTCGACGGGTCCATCCCGAGCACGCTCAGCTGGGGCCCGACGTGCTCGAGGATGAACGTCCGGTAGACGTCGCGCCCCATCACTGCCCACCGCCCAGGGCGCGCTGGATTGAGGCGCGATCCACCTTCCCGTTGGAGTTGAGCGGCAGAGGAATCTGGGTGGTGACGAGTCGCGGGACCATGTAGGCGGGAAGCATCGCCTGCAGCTCTGTGCGGATCGCCGCACCATCGACCTCTTCGTCCTCGACCACCAGGGCGATCCCGCCGTACCCGGACGGGGTCGGTGGATGCCCGACCGCCACCAATCCGACCCCTCCCAAGACCTCCCGGGCGGCGGCTTCCACCTCTCCCAACTCGACCCGGTAGCCGTTGACCTTGATCTGATGGTCGACCCGCCCGACATACTCCATCGTCCCGTCGGCCAGCACCCGGACCCGGTCGCCGGTCCGATAGTGGACGTCGCTGTGTCCGGGCGGGACCACGAACGAATCAGCGGTTCTCTCGGGATCGTCGAGGTACCCGGGCGTCAGCTGCGGTCCGGTCATGATGAGCTCACCGACGTCGTCGGCCTCCGCCAGGACGTCGTCGACGACGAGAGCGCGCATGCTCGGGAACGGTCTCCCGATGGGCACGGTGCCCGATACGGTAGAGGGATCCCCCGGCTCCCACCGGTGCGAGGCGCAGGCGATCGTGAGCTCGGTCGGCCCGTAGAGGTTGTCGATCGTGCTCGCCGGGGCCGCCGCCGCCCAGGCCTCGGCGGCGGCTATGGGCAGGGCCTCCCCACAGAACAGGCTCCGGCGGAGTGCCGGGAACCGGCCATCGGTCAGCCCTCCGAGCCGTCTCATGAACGTCACCATCGAGGGGACCGAGAACCACACCGTCAACCCGGAGTCCTGGATCCAACGGACAGGGCTGAGCAGGGTCTTGGCGGTGGGACACACCAGCGTCGCTCCTGCACCCCAGCACACGAACATGTCGAACACCGACAGGTCGAAGGTGAAGTCGAAGGTCTGGGAGAACCTGTCGCCAGGCCCGAAGTCCCAGTTCTCCAGGATGTGGTCGACGAACGCCGACACGTTGGCGTGGGTCACGCCCACGGCCTTGGGGCGCCCGGTGGTACCGGACGTGAACAGCACGTATGCGAGATCGTCCCGGGCCGGTGACGGCTCGGACGAGTTCGACATCGGTCCGCTCGCCCGATCCTCCACCTCGACGATCGGGATGTCTGTCGACAGCAGCGCCGTGAGCTCCTTCGCCAGCAGCATCCGATCGGAGTCGACCAGGAGAACGCCGGCCCCGGCTCGATCGAGCATCTCGGCAAGCCGTGCCACCGGGAACGTCGGATTCAACGGCACATAGGGTCGGCCCGACACCAGCGCCGCCAGCACCGCCACGAACGAGCCGCCGGATCGCGCCCCAAGGACGGCTGCCGGAGAGCCCGCAGGCACGTCGGGAGGGATCGACGCCGCTGCACCGGACGCCGCCGCCAGCAACTCGCCGTAGGACCAGGATTCTTTCCCGACCTCGAGGGCGATACTCTCGGGTGCGGCGGCGGCGTTGGCGAGAAACGGAGCGACGATGCTCATGCCACGACCTCCAGCCCGGCAACCGCGAAGCACTCCATCGCAGCGCGGAGATCCGATCCCGACTCGGGGATGTCGAGGATGAAGGTATCGACGCCACCCTGGACGAGTCGCCGCAGTTCTGCGGCGACGCCTTCGACCGACCCGACGAGGTAGGGACAGAAGGTTTGATGCCGTTGGAACGGCCCGTACCAGTAGGAACCGACACCGCCGGTCGACTGCGAGATCGCCCTGTGCCACTCGCTATCCGACATCTTCATCGCCATGGCGTGGAGTCGGGCTCCTTCCGGGTCGTCCGGGAAACGCCGGTGTGCGTCCTCCCAGGCCGCGGCTGCGGTGGCGCCGGTGATGACGCCGACCCTCACTCCGTGCGAACCGGCGAGAGCGCCCGGGTCGTAGTCGGGGGAGGGATACTCCACCGGCGTGGCGCCGAGCCGCCCGGCGGCGGCGAGGCCCGCCGCCGACGATCCCGACAACGTCAGTCGGGGCCGCATCGCCTCGGGAACCATGATCCGGAGGCGGAGGTTCATCGCCCGGTAGTACTGCCCACCGAGGGTGACGGCGTCGCCGGCCAGCAGTCCCAGCACGATCTCGGCGTACTCGGCGAGACGGACATAGCGGTCGTCATGCGGAGTCTCATCACCGAGCGACAACAGGTCACCCCGGAATCCCCCGGCCACGAAGTTCAGGTCGACCCGGCGCCCGTGGAGCGCGGTGAGCGAAGCCACCATCTTCGCCACCGAATAGGGATGCATGTACACCGGCTGCACCGCCACCAATGGGTGCAGCCCCGACTCGACGATCAACCGCTGCGCCACGAGCCAAGGGTCCACCAGCCGGTTGTCGGTGTAGACCAGCGCTCCGGTCACGCCGACGGCGTCACACCAGGACCCGAACTCGTCGATCGCTTTCAGCACATCGGAACCGGTCGAGTACCTCGACGATTCGGGCGCGGTCGAATAGACACGAACGATGTTGGATCCGCTGGCGAGCATCGCACCCATCAGACTATCCGCTCAGTGGACAGTTCCAACTCCTGAAACCCAACGCACCCACGCCTGGCCGGACAGTCAGCACCGTCTTGGCGCACACCTCAGAAACCAGGTGACGGCCCAGTCCGGAAACTCCCAACCCCAATGTGGCGCCTCGCCTCGTAGGCCGTCGAAATGGCCCACCGGTGTCTGGCACTCGAATGCCCACCCGATCTGCAGCGGGGCCACCAATAGGCGCCTGATGGCGAGACGAGGACTGTTCCGGGCGTTTCCGACCATCGTGTCCGGGACCGACGACGTATGTGGCCCCGGGTGAGCGGTAGAGAGCACGTGCTGGGTTGTTGTCGTCAACCACCCGGAGAGCTACCGCCGACGCCGAAGACCTCCCCGCCCTCGCTGCCGCCTACGTGCTGGTCATGGCCGTCGGCGGCGCCCCTCCGGCGGCTCGACACAGAACGGGGGGGTCTGTGCGCTCGCTATTGGTAGGAGATCGTCTCGACACTCGGCGTGTCGTCCACGATCGAGGTGGGCCTCATCACTGTGCAGGCCTGGCGCGTCGGAGCCTCCCACTTCTTGGAAGGAACCAACGCCGAGCTGCGGTCGTTCCTCCAAGCCAACCCGTCGAGGCGCCCACCGTACGGCCTCACTCTCAGCTGTTCCTCACCGCCCGGGAGGTCGCACAGCTTGCCGCCCACGCCGAAGCGATCGAGCCCACATCCGGACGTGACCGACACATGGCCCAAGCGGGCGTCCCACGATGATCGACATCCACCCCACATCCGGCGAGACCCCGTGATGTGGGGCGAATCGACGGGTGGCCCTGAGTGGACAATCCTGGAACCGATGAAGCCGTCCAGGCCACGAGGGGTCACGGCGGGGGGTGCTGGGGGGTCGTCCCCCCGCGGAAGTAATCGTGGCCCTGAGTGGACACTCCGCGAACCGCCAACCTGTTAACAGGCATGATCAGTGACGGATCATGAGCTGTCCGCTGAGACCTTGGGTCCGGTTCATGGCGAGGCATCGAACGGTCGACGGGTCGACGTGCGCCGACACCTACGCGGCGATGCGGCCGTCGAGCCACACGAGGTCGCAGATATCCGGCAGCCGGTCCGGGAAGCGGACGTCGATGACGCTACCCCTCACGGATTCGACGGTCCCATAGGCGACGTGGTCCGAAGCTGCCAAGACACCTGAATCGAGTTGTCCGGTCGGCGCATTCACATCGCTTCGACCATATGGCCGGGCCGATTGCCCTTGAAGGGGCGTTGGTCCCGCCCGCACACCGGGGCGATCGGGCGCCCTCCCGATCGTGACCTTCAGCCCTGGAACCGCGAAGCCGTCTGGCCAGACGATCGAAGCATCGTCGAAGGGAACTCGGAGCGATGCTCGCGGTCGACCGTCTGGAGAAGTCCTTCGGCGAGGTGACCGCCCTCGACCGCTGCACCCTCGAGGTGAAGAGCGGGCAGATGCTCGGGTTGCTCGGCCCCAACGGAGCCGGGAAGACCACGATGATGCGCGCGGTGTTCGGTCTGATCAGACCGGATCGTGGCGAGATCACATGGGACGGATCGCCCATCGACGCCACCACCCGGCGTCGGTTCGGCTACATGCCCGAGGAGCGAGGGCTGTATCCGAAACTCGAGGTGCGTTGGCAGCTCACGTACCTGGGGCGACTCCACGGCATGAGCGAACGCGAGGCTGGCACGGCTGCCGACCGATGGCTCGAGGAGTTCGCGCTGTCTGATCGCACCACATCACGAGTCAACGAACTGTCCCACGGAAACCAGCAGCGGGTACAGCTGATCGCAGCACTGATCCACGACCCCGAGCTGGTGATCCTCGACGAGCCCTTCGCCGGACTCGACCCCATCGCCGGCGAGTTCATGGCGGGAGTCCTCGCCGATCTGGCATCCCGGGGCACGGCGATCCTGTTCTCGAGTCACCAGCTGGACGTGGTCGAGGATCTCTGCCGAGAGGTGGTGATCATGCACCACGGTCGGGTTGTCCTCGAAGGGGCGATCGACGAACTGCGCGCGGCATCGGACACGCGCTACGTCGAGGCGACCGGCGACAGCACGGCCTGGGTTGAGGAGCTCCCCGGAGCGGATGTCGTCCATCGATCGGCGGGCAGGGCGCGAGTCCGCCTCGGCCCGGGCAGCAGCCTCGATTCGGTCGCCGGCGCGCTCGCGGGAGCGGGGGTGACCCAGTTCGTGTACGAGCCTCCCCCGCTGTCTGAAGTGTTCAGAGAGGCGGCCACCTCATGACCGGTCTCGGGTTGGTTGGATTGGTCGCGTGGAGGGAGGTGTATTCGCGCAGGAAGGCGTTCCTCGTCACGACTGCGATTGCCGTGACGCTGGTCGTTGGCGGCCTGACTGCTGCTTCTGTCACCGCCTCTGACGACGGGCCGCCGGCGATCGCCGTCGGGATGGTCGACCCAGCCGCAACCGAAGCCATGGAGGCCGAGATCCCCGAGTATGTGTATGGCGACGTGATGGTGAGCGTCGAGAGCTTCGGGCGGGAAGCGGGCATGGAGCTCCTGCGGTCCGGACAGATGGATGCGCTGGTGGTCGATGCTCACAACGTCTTCTGGGCGCCTTCGACACCGCGGTGGATCGTCGACACGGTGACATCAGCCATGAGCAGCGTGAATCTCCGAGCTGCCGCGGAAGAACTTGGCCTGGACGCAGCCGGCATCGCCGCGCTCCAAGCTCCGATCGTGGGTGAGTCCATCGATTACGAGCCCGAGGACGAGGGCGTGATTTTGGTGTCCGTGATCACGGTGATCGTGATGTTCATCGCGATCCTCGCATACGGGCAGTGGATAGCGTACGGGGTCGTCGAGGAGAAGGCCAACCGCGTGGCCGAGCTGATTCTCGGGGCGGTCACCCCCACCCAACTGCTCACGGCGAAGATGGTCGCGCTCGGTGGTCTGGGGCTCGTCCAGTTGACCGTCGTGGCGGGTGCCGGGTTGGGCACGGCTTCCGTGCTCGACCAACTCGAGGTCCCGGCGGTCGCAGCGTCGGCGTGGGGATGGTCGGCTTTCTGGTTCGTGCTCGGCTTCGCGTTCTATGGAAGCCTGTACGCGGCAGCCGGTTCACTCGCTGCCGATTCCCAGGAGGCGGGCAGCGTCATCACGCCGCTCAACATCCTTCCGGGCCTCGGCTACATGGTCGGTGTGATTGCGTTCTCGTCCGGTGCCGAAGTGGTGTCACGCATCATGTCGCTGGTCCCGTTCTGGACACCGATGCTCATGCCGGGAAGAATCGCCTCCGGAACGGTGGAGACATGGGAGTTGGTCTTGGCGACGACGTTGATGGTCGCCGCCACCTGGACGATCGTTCGCATCGGAGCCCGGGTGTACCTGGGTGGGATCACCCAGGCCACGCGCCGCGTGAGCTGGCGCCAGGCATTCCGCGGTGGGAACGACCTGGCCGCGGTGTGAGCTAGAGGCTGATCACCTGATCGGGCATGTTGGAAGACAGCGCCGTGTACAGATCGGGGAAGCATCCGACGGTGGCCCTATCGATCATGTCGACCAGCTCGCACTCGGCGGCCTCACTGCGACCCTGACCGGTCGCCGGGTCACACCAGCGTGGAGTCCCCTTGGCCAGGTTGCGCTCCAGCGCACAGTTGTCGCGGGCCATGATCAGCATCCCGGTCTCCTTGGCGACGGCGGCCAGGCGCATGCTGCTCGAGGCCCACTACGCCGAGGCCGTGCCGATGCACCTATTCAAAGAGGAGCAGACCCGGATCAGCCGCGAAATCGCCCAGGCCGAGGCGGTGCTGGGAGCGCACTCCCTGCGGTTCGATGAGATCGCCAAGGCCATCGAGGACGCACTCGGCAGGATCACAGACGCACAGGCCACGTATATGGCATCGGGAGAACACCAGCGACGTCTGCTCAACCAGGCCATCTTCGATCGGATCTGGGTCTTCGACGACTACGTCATCGGCGGCGACATCGCTGAACCGATCAGCGATCTCATCGCAGACGACCTAGAGGAACGCCTCATTGCCGAGGCGGCGGAGCTAGCCGGCACCCGACAACACCCGTACCAGCGAGCAGGGACACCAAGCCGACGGGAGCGACCCCACGGACTGATGCCCTGGGAGACGAAGAACCACGACCGTTTTCACGGTCGTGGTTCAAGCAAGACTGTTTTGGTGGCCCTGAGTGGACAATCCTGGAACCGATGAAGCCGTCCAGGCCACGAGGGGTCACGGCGGGGGGTGCTGGGGGTCGTCCCCCCGCAGATGTACCAGTGGCCCCAGTGCACAATCTCTGAACCCCTGACTCGGAGCTTGCGGGGGCACCGGCGAACTGAGACACGACTGAGAGTGTGCGCCTTTGGGGGCTGTGCTTCCGGGCCGATGAGGCGCTCGAACAGCGGAGGTACGTCCATTCCTGCGGCCGTCACTTGGTGATCGATCGACCGGTAGCCGTGCACGAGTCGATTCCGAAGAACGCGATCGGGGCATGGCGTTCGACATCGCGCGGCGGGACGCAATCCGCCTGCTCGAGCGCGTTCGACCACACTACGACGCAGCCTCACCGAGCACGGTGCAGTTCCGCGGAGGTACCGCCCGAGTCCTGACGCGGGCCACAACAGATTCATCAAGGCCCACAACCTGCCCGGTCTGGTCATCCTGCTCCGCCTCAACCTGCCACCATCAGCTCGGAGCACATCGAAGTGACCTCGCAGCTCACCGCCTCGACCCGACACCACGAGGGAAGGAACGACACGAACGACATGTCCGACACCTTTGTTGAAATCGTCGCACGCGCCGTCAACGACGAAGCTTTTCGCCATCTCCTGCTCAGTAACCCACAAGAAGCCCTGGAGGGATACGCTCTGACAGACGAAGAGCGCGCCCTGTTGAGCGAGGTGACCGAGGACAACTTCGTCGAGTTCGCCGGTAGCTTGGATGATCGCACCACGAAAGGCTGGGTCCCCGGCACTTGATGATGCTGCTGTCGCCATGACGACAACGAGACTTTTCAGTCGCCGACAGCTCTGACCCGTTGAATCAGGAACGCTGCGGCCGTCTCGACCGTCGTGGGCCGATCGAGAAGCGGCGGTCAACATCGAGTCGCCACCACCGGTGGATGTCGAGATCACCATTGCTGACATCACCGGCCCAACCGCCGACCAATGACGTTGTTGTAATTACAACGTTGTGGCCCTGAGTGGACAATCCTGGAACCGATGAAGCCGTCCAGGCCACGAGGGGTCACGGCGGGGGGTGCTGGGGGGTCGTCCCCCCGGCGGAAGCAATCGTGGGCCCACCTGGACTTGAACCAGGGGCCTCTGCCTTATCAGGGCAGCGCTCTAACCGGGCTGAGCTATGGGCCCGTCGACCACCGACAGCGGCGACGGCCGGAGTCTAGAGCGACCGTCCAGATCTCGCCAGATCGAATACCGCGGCGCTCGGATCGGTCACGCCGTCGCCCGGGCTCTTGGGAGAGGTCGGCGTCGGCGAGATCGGGTCGTGGCCGGTGAGCATGCGGAACGCCGCCACGAGGTCGGCTGGTTCGCATGGCCCCTGGATGATCAGGCGTAGCGGTCGATCGATCAGCCCCCAGGCGATGATGTCGGCGGCCTGTTCCCGCGCCTGGTTCTCGTAGCTTCCGTCACTCCAGGACTCGGAGCGGCGCAGCTCGACGAAAGCAGCCCTGTCTCCCTCATCAAGAGAGTCTTCTGCCCAGACGTGCGCAAACTCGTGGAGCACGACGCGCCGAAAGGCGATCTCGGGATCATCGGGTTCCAGGCAGAGATCCACCCGCGCGGGCCGCCCGAGTCGGGCGAGGCCCGAGTTCCCATCGCAAGGCTCCTTCTCACCGTGAATGGCGAATGTGATCTCGGGTAGCGATTCACCGATCGACCGGAATCGGTCTCGAGCCCAAGACGCAAGCGGATGCTCGGCCGACTCGACGAATCGCAGCGACCTCTGGCCCTTCGCGGATGGTTGCCACGACGGCGGCAAGCCGAGGGAACCGACGAGGACGATCAGCATCACCACGATCACAGAGGTCGGCAGGCGGCCTTCGCGAGGGGGTCGGCGTGTGCGTTCAGCGAATCTGCGGAGCCGAACAGAGGTTCGTATCATGGATCTGCTTCCGCCTGCTTCCACCTTCATCATGGAGCAGAACCGTGACGGAGCACGCCCATCGCGAACACGGGCGGCTCACGCCGGGCTTTCGCCCCTGGCTCTCAGGAGTCCAGGGCAGTACGGTGATCTGGACCGGAGATGCCATGGCCGAGTGCGCCGAAATCTCAGTGCTCGGACCGCTGGAGGTCGGCGGCCTCGACGGGCGTCGCCCCGTTCGAGGGCTTCGGGTCTGTCGCTTGCTCGGTCTTCTGGTGATCGAACTCGGAAGGGCGGTCTCCGTCGATCGTATCCTGGACGTCGTATGGAATGGTTCGCCACCTCGAGCACGCAGCGCGGCTGCACTCGACGGTCACCCGGGCCAGATCCCTGGTGGGCGAAGATTGCCTCCGACGGGAGGACCACTCCTATACGCTCGCCACGCCATCCCAGTTGGTCGACGCGATCCGCTTCGAGAGGGAGGTGCTGAACGCAAGGGAGAGGCTCGCTACCGACCCTGGCACGGCGGTGGCCGAAGCGGCCCATGCCTTGGACGGGTGGCGGGGAACGCCATACGGAGACCTCGCCGGAGACGATCCGTTCAGGCTCGAGGCGATCAGGTTGACAGAGCTGCGGGACGCTGCGGTCGAGACGGTGGCGGCCGGCGCCCTGGCGTCGGGAATGGATGAACGGGCGATCCTCGCAGCCCGCGAGCTGGTCTCACGTCTCCCATACCGTGATCGATCGTGGGAGCTGCTGGTGGAAGCACTGTGGAAGGCGGGTCGCCGAATCGAGGCGATGGACGCGATCGAATGCTGCGCCGGCGTGATGAACGATGCCGGCTTCGGCCTCCCTCATGCACTGGCCGCATTCTCCGAGCGAGTCCGGCGAGGATGATACCGGGAGGTGGTGGTGCGGGATCAGCGCCTGACGCTGGTGCAGAAACCGATCCGCAGTCTCGACGCCGCATCGACGTTGATCGGTCCTCTCCCGGCGGAGGCGACGCAGCTCCACCCATCTCGCTGAGGCTCTCCCGTGATTTCGAGAGCGAGCGGGTCGGCATCCGGGGGAAGGCCGGTACACTGTCGCCAGGTACGGGGCTGTAGCTCAGCTGGCAGAGCACCTGGTTTGCAACCAGGGGGTCAGGGGTTCAAATCCCCTCAGCTCCACTGTGATGTTTGCGGGGGCCGAACCCCCCGCAGCCCCCACCAGCCCTCGGCTTGCGGCGTGTGCGTGCTGGGTCGGGTTGTGGATCCGGTCTCGAGCACCGGTTGCCATCCGGGTACTCGGTCCCTAGATCAGGGTCCAATGTGGTGCGACAAGTGCCAGACTGTGCCGTAGGTTCCTGAGATCTAGCAAAGGGAGACGGTATGAGGAAGGCTGCATCACTCGGGTCGATGATCCTGGGTGCGATCCTGGTGATCGGCGGTGCATTCACCTGGTTCACGGTGAGCGGCACATTGGCCGATCAGAAGATCGTGACCTCGGAAGACGCCTGTTTGCCCAACAGTGAAGTGGACGGTCCGTTCACCGCCTACTGCGAAGCGCAGGTCATCGACAAGCATGCTCTCGAGGCCACCGATAACCTCACCTACGCCGAGTTGGACCGAGAGGATCCCCGACGGGCGACGGCGATGAACGCCTCGTTCCTGCGGGCCTCGCTGTTCACCTCGGTGGTGGCGTTCGGCGTGGCGGCGATGGCCGCCGGCATGGGTGTGATCTTCATCCTGATCGGCCTCGGCATGAAGGACGTTGCAGAGCGCATTCCAGTCGGATCAGCATCCCGCTGAGCGGCTGCTCGATGGCGTGAGCTGAAACTCCGCCGGCATCCGCCGGCGGAGTTTCTGTTCGTGTGGACCGCATTGCGAGGAACAACCCGACCGGTCGGTTTGTTAGTTGGCTGTGTACGATTGGGCGATCGAGCCGAGGAGCCATCCATGCGCAACGCAGTCATCGTCGATGCGGTCCGGACGCCGAGTGGGCGTCGCAACGGAGTGTTCGAGGACATCCACCCCGTCGACCTGGCCGCCATTCCGTTACGGGCGTTGATGGAGCGGAGCAGCCTCGATCCGGCCCTCGTCGAGGACGTGATCATGGGCTGTGTCATGCAGACCGGTGAGCAGGCCTACAACGTGGGACGCAACGCCGCTCTCGCTGCCGGGTTCCCCGAGGACGTGGTGGGCACCACCATCGACCGTCAGTGCGGCTCCTCCCAGCAGTCGGCCCACTTCGCCGCCCAGGGAGTGATGGCCGGCGCCTATGACGTGGTGATCGCCGCCGGGGTCGAGTCCATGACACGTATCCCCATGGGAGTCACCGGACAGCAGGGCCCCGGCAAGCCGTTCGGTCCGCTCATGTCGGAGCGCTACGCCCACGGCCTGGTTCCGCAGGGAATCTCCGCCGAGATGATGGCCGAGAAGTGGGGACTGCAGCGGGCTGAGCTCGACGAACTGTCGCTCGGCTCGCATCAGCGGGCCGCTCGTGCCACCGAGGAGGGCCGCTTCGACACCCAGATCGTGCCGGTCGAGGTGAAGGTCGACGGCACCACCCACACCGTCACCCGCGACGAGGGGATCCGCCCCGACACCTCGCTCGAGAAACTCGCCGGCCTGCAGCCGGCGTTCAAGGCCGACGGTGTGGTCACCGCCGGCAACTCCTCGCAGATCTCCGACGGTGCCGCTGCCATGCTCATCATGAGCGAGGACAAGGCTCGTGAACTCGGTCTGACCCCCCTCGCCCGGTTCCACACGTTCTCGCTGGCCGGCGTGGACCCCGTGATGATGCTCACCGGTCCGATCCCCGCCACATCCAAGGCGCTCGACAAGGCGGGCATGTCGATCGACGAGATCGACCTGTTCGAGGTGAACGAGGCGTTCGCCACCGTGACGGCCGCCTGGCGAGCCGAACACGGCGGGACGGACCCGATGGCCTTGTGGGAGCGGACCAACGTCAACGGAGGCGCCATCGCCCTCGGCCATCCCTTGGGTGCCTCCGGGGCCCGTCTCATGACCACCCTCGTTCACGAACTCGTGAGATCCGGCGGCCGGTTCGGATTCCAGACCATGTGCGAAGGCGGCGGGATGGCCAACGGGACGATCCTCGAACGCCTCGGCTGACCCCGTCAGATCCTGGTCACGGGCGCCAGACCGGAACCATGTCCTCGCGGCAGTGACGGGGGGCATTCTCCTCGGTCATCACGTTCTGCACCGTCATGGTGACCTCGGTGCCGCAGATGCTGCACTTGAAGTCCTGACGGGTGGGGACCACGTCCTCGGGGTCGACCTCGGGGGGCGGGGTGGCGAGCAGACGAATGAAGTACATGCTGACGCGCCAGATGATCACACCGATGACGATGGCGATCAGGACGTTCAGTGCTCCCATGACGACGCCATTTGTAGTCGGACCCGGCCCCAACGACATCATCACACGTCGACAGGTCGACACGTCGACGCGGCCGCGCGTAAGGGGATGAGCCGCAGAGGAGTCCGTGTGCGGGGACGAGAAGGGCGCTTGGTGCGAGGAGCGAGGAGCCAGAACGCGGAAGGCCATCACCGCACAACGTCAACGCCGACTCGCCCTTGGCACCTCCGGCTCCTCGCTCCTCGCTCCC
The DNA here is from genome assembly GCA_963825585.1 of uncultured bacterium. GTDB lineage: Bacteria > Actinomycetota > Acidimicrobiia > Spongiisociales > ZC4RG35 > JAOUGY01. Next base: position 467,801 of record CAWGTX010000010.1, on the reverse strand, counting down.
CGCCCCTTGCTGGAGCCCTGACACCCCTGTCAGCTGAACCTCATCGAGGCCGCCGATAGGGGAGGAAGGTGTTCGATATTGCCCGACCGATTGCCGGCGTCGCCGGGTACGGTTGGAGGATCGATCCCGGAGCATGCATGAGGGCAACCATCTGAACACCGTCCGCCGAGGCAACCCGGCAGGACGCACCAGATCACTCAGCAGGTCGACCGTCTGTTCCCGTTGACCTGTTCACTTGTCGACCTGTCGACCCGTTCGGAGTCCCATGCCGTCCCTTCACCTCGATGCCGTTTCGTTCTCATACACCTCTGCCGTCGACGTGCTCGTCGATGTCGACCTGCATATCGGTCCTGGATGGACCGGGGTGGTGGGCGCCAACGGCGAGGGCAAGTCGACGCTGCTGGCGTTGCTCAGCGGTGATCTGGCTCCCACCACCGGAGCGGTGACGGTCGACGCCGGTGAGGTCGTGCTGTGCGGACAGAACGTCGACCGGCCCGAACCGCACGTGCTCATCCTGGCCGAATCGTTCGAGCCGAACGCGTTCGCGTTGCGTGGGCGGCTCGGGCTCGACCTGGAGATGCTCGACCGGTGGGACACACTGTCACCGGGGGAGCGCCGCCGCTGGCAGATCGGCGGCGCCTTGTTCGCCGAACCCGATGTGTTGTTGCTCGACGAGCCCACCAATCACCTCGATGTGAACGCACGCCAGCGGCTTCTGGGTGCCCTCTCGCGCTTTGCGGGCGTTGGACTCGTGGTGTCGCACGACCGGGAGCTGCTCGACGGTCTCACCACCGGCACCGTGCGCGTCCGCGCAGGACATGCCGACCACATCGACGCCCCCTACACCCTGGCCGCCGCCGAATGGGCGGCGCGCGACCAGGAACTGGCCGAGGCCCATGCCGAGGCGAAACGAAAGGTGGCCGCAGCCGACAAACGGCTCGCCGACCAACGACGTGATCTCGACCAACGTTCGGCCCGGTTCACCCGCACCATGCAACAGGCGAAGGCCAAGGACCACGACCTGCACAGCACCGCCCGCAAGGTGAAGGCACAGTCGGGACAGTCGGCCGCCGGGCGTTCGATCGGCCGGCTGGCGGCCGATCGGGATCGGCTCGCCGAGTCGGCGTCCGGATTCGAGCCGGCATCCCGGCTGGGCGGTTCGATCAGCTTCTCGGGCGGGCCGGCACCCCGTCCAACCCTGATCCGCTGTTCGGGCCCGCTCGTCGCCGGCGACGTCGTGTTGGTGGACCACCTCCAGCTCGCGGTCGAGCGAACCACGCGACTGCACGTGGCCGGGCCCAACGGAGCCGGCAAGTCGACCCTGCTGGCTGCCTTGGCGTCGGCGTGGGATCTCGACCCGCAGCGCCTGCTCCATCTGCCCCAGGAATATGACGAGGACGGCAGACGACAGGTGGTCGACACCCTCATGTCGCTTCCCAGGCCCGAGCGTGGCCGGGTGCTGCAGGTGGTTGGCCGGCTCGGCACCGACCCAGACGTGGTGTTGGCATCGGAGCATCCCTCGCCCGGGGAGACCCGGAAACTCGCGATGGCGATGGGGCTCGTCCGGGAGGCGTGGTGCCTCCTGCTCGACGAGCCAACCAATCATCTCGATCTTCCGGCGGTCGAGCGCCTCGAATCGGCGCTCGCCGACTATCCCGGAGCGATCGTGCTCGTGAGTCATGACAGCCGTTTCGCCGACGCCGTGACGGGGCAACGTGTCATGCTGGAGTCTCGCCGACCCGGCGAGAGCGCCTCAAGACCGGGCGCTTGATCCCGATAGTCCGATATCGCCGGGTGTCTGCGATACTCACCTGCCATTCGATAGGGGCCTCATGTCAGGAAACGCCAGTTTCAGATTCGACGACGTAGCTGTGGTTTCTGTGACCGCCATTCAGGCGCCGGAGGTTGTCACCTCGGTTCAGATCGACCAGCGCTTGGCTGGTTTCTACGAACGCACCGGGGCTCGGCCCGGCTTGCTGCAGGGTTTGGCCGGTGTCGAGGAACGCCGCCAATGGCCCGAAGGGTTCACCTTCATGCAGGCGGCTGCAGCGGCAGGTGAGAAGGCGATCGCCGCCGCCGGGATCGACCGGAGCCGCATCGGCCTGTTGGTCGACACCTCGGTGTCGCGCGAACGCCTCGAGCCCTCGAGCGCCGTCACGGTGCACAACCTCCTGGGGTTGCCCACCACCTGCATGAACTTCGACCTGTCCAACGCGTGTCTCGGGTTCCTCAACGGCATGCACCTGGCGGGTGTCATGCTCAGCACCGGTCAGATCGACTACGCCATCGTGGTCGACGGTGAAGGCACCCGCGAGATCCACGAGAACACCATCGCCCGTCTCGACGATCCCGCCGCAACACTGCAGGACATGTTCGAGAACTTCGCCTCGCTCACGCTGGGGTCCGGCTCGGCCGCCATGGTGTTGGGTCGCCACTCCGAGAACCCCGGCAGCCACCAGGTGGTGCGCGGGTTCTTCCGGGCGGCAACCGAGCACCACGAGCTGTGCATCGGATCGCTCCAGCAGATGCGGACCGACACCAAGGCGCTGCTCGACGCCGGCACCGATCTCGCCAAGATCGCCTGGGACGACGCCGACAAGTCGGACTGGCTGAGCATGGACCGCTACATCCTCCACCAGGTCTCCCGGGTCCATACATCGGCGATGATCGATGTGCTCGGCCTCGATGCGGACCGGGTTCCGATGACCTTCCCCTCGTTCGGCAACATCGGACCGGCCGCCATCCCCTTCACGCTCGCCTCGGTCGCAGACAGCCTGTCGGCCGGAGACAGGGTGTTGTGCATGGGGATCGGGTCGGGGCTCAACGCCTCGGTCGTCGAACTGCTCTGGTGACGAGCGGTTCGATCGCCCCCGCTCAGCTCCCACCGCCGGGAATCGTCGGTCTCGAGTCTTCGTGGTCGCGTCTGGTCACCGCCCCCGATCACCACGGGGAATGGCGCACCTGGCATCTCCTCGACAACCAGGTGGCCGACGCCCACCTGACCCTCGTGTGCGTGCACGGCAACCCGTCGTGGTCGTTCCTGTGGCGCAGCCTCCTCGCCGAGGCCCCGGCGGGTGTTCGTGTGGTCGCCGTCGACCAGCTGGACATGGGATTCTCGGAGCGGACCGGGCTGGTCCGCCGGCTGGCCGATCGCATCGCCGACCTCACGGCCCTCACCGACCACCTCGAAATCACCGGGCCGGTGGTCACCGTGGCCCACGACTGGGGCGGCCCGATCTCGCTCGGGTGGGCCCAGGCCGAACGCCGCCGCGATGCCGACCGGGTGAAGGGGGTGGTGCTCATGAACACCGCCGTCCACCAGCCCGAGGGCTCACCGGCGCCCACCCTGATCCGGGCAGCCCGCACCAGGGGGGTGCTGAAACCGGTCACCGTCACCAGTTCCACGTTCCTCCGAGGCGCCTTCGAGATGTCCCGGCCCCGGCTGGCCCCGGAGGTGCGGGACGGCTTCATGGCGCCCTACCGAACCGCCGACCGCCGCCAGGCGATCGCGGATTTCGTCGAGGACATCCCGCTCGACCCGACCCATCCGTCGCACGCCACCCTCGCCGGGGTGGCTGCCGGGCTCGAGGACTTTGCCGCGGTGCCGGCCCTCCTGGTGTGGGGGCCTTCCGATCAGGTGTTCTCGGATCTCTACCTGCACGATCTGGAGGCCCGTCTTCCGCATGCGCAGGTGCACCGTGTCGTCGGGGCCAGCCACTTCGTCCAGGAGGAATCCAACGTCGCCGCCGTCGTCTACGACTGGCTCACCACACTCGACCGGCCGCCGGGCCAGGCGCCCGTGTTGGAAACGCGTCCCCCGCTGTGGGACCGTCTCGATCAGATGGCCGACGTCGCCCGACCGGCCGTGGTCGAGATCACGGAGGGTGGCACGTCATCGATCACCTTCTCGGACCTCCATCGACGGATCGGTGCCCTGGCGGCGGGCCTCGTCGGGGCGGGCATCAGACCCGGTGACCGGGTCGCGCTCATGATCCCGCCCGGCATCGACCTCACCGTTGTGCTCTACGCCTGCTGGCGGATGGGGGCGGTGATCGTGTTGGTCGACTCCGGTCTCGGCCCCCGCAACATGGGTCGGGCGCTCGCCTCGGCGGCACCGGACCATCTCATTGGGATCGGTCGGGCCATGGCGGCCGGAAAGGTGCTGCGGTGGCCGGGGAGGCGCATCGTGGTCGGAGACATGTCCCAGGCTCGCCGACGCGCCCTCGGGGTGGCCACCACGGTGGCCGAACTGGAAGAGTCGGGCGTGGGTCGGCCGCTGCCCCGCGTTCCCGGCGACGACGCCCTGGCTGCGATCGTGTTCACCTCGGGCTCCACCGGGCCTTCCAAGGGCGTCGCCTACCGCCACCATCAGGTACAGGCGCAACGGGATCTGCTCACCGAGCTGTATTCGATCACCGGTGATGACCGGCTGGTGGCCGCCTTCGCACCCTTCGCCCTGTACGGCCCGGCGTTGGGCATCACCTCGGTGGTACCCGACATGGACGTGACCAGCCCGGGGACGCTGTCTGCGGCGGCTCTAGGCGAGGCGGTGGCCGCAATCGACGCCACCATGGTGTTCGCGTCACCCGCCGCCCTCCGCAACGTGGCCGACACCTCCGCCCAGCTCACCTCCGCCCATCGGGGTGCATTGGAGGGCGTCCGGCTTTTGATGTCGGCCGGTGCACCCGTCAACCCGGGTCTCCTCGCCGCAGCCCAGGCACTGATGCCGGCTGCCGAGGCCCACACCCCGTACGGCATGACCGAGGTGCTTCCCGTGGCCGACATCTCCCTCACCGAACTGACCGCCAAGGGTGACGGCGACGGCGTGTGCGTCGGACGCCCGCGGGCGGGCGTCACGGTTCGCATCAGCGCGCTCGACCAACTGGGGCGCCCGGTCGGCCCGCTCAGCGCCGAGCCCGACACGGTGGGAGAGGTCGTCATCGCCGCCGCCCACCGCAAGGATCACTACGTGCGGCTGTGGCACACCGAACACCGATCGTCGTCGAATCCGCCCGGGTGGCACCGCAGCGGCGACGTGGGTTGGATCGACGGTGACGGCTACCTGTGGATCGGTGGACGACTCGCCCACGTCATCACCACCGCCACCGGTCCGGTCACGCCCGTTGCCTTCGAACTGGCTTCCGAGAGGGTCCCCGGGGTGGCGAGGGCGGCGGCGGTGGGCATCGGCCCGGTCGGGTCGCAGGTGATGGTGATCGTGATCGAGGCGGCTGGTTCGTCGCGTCGGGTGCTGGCAGAGGCCCGCATCGCTGCCTCGGTGCGGGCCGAGGTGGCGCGCATGTCGCCGCTCGACATCGCAGCCGTTCTCCAGACCGACGCTCTACCGGTGGACCGCCGTCACAACTCGAAGATCGACCGGGCCACCGTTGCCGAATGGGCGTCTGCCGCCCTGGCGGGGAACCGGGTGGGTGGTTTGTGAGGGTGCTGGTGACCGGAGCAACCTCGCTGATCGGAGCCGCCGTGGTCGATCGGCTCGAGGCCCGCGGTGACATCGTCACCGTGCTGCAACGTCGTAGCGCCGGCCGTAGCCGGGAGGTGCTCGGCGACATCACCGACCCCGGCCTGGTCGCCGATGCCGTCGCCGGACACGACGCCGTGGTCCACCTGGCCGCCAAGGTCGGAGTCACCGGGACGTGGGCCGAGTACGAACACGTCAACGTGGTCGGGACCGAGACGGTCGTCGCCGCCGCCCGGGCGGCCGGGGTGGAGCGGTTCGTGCACGTGTCGTCACCGTCGGTGGCGCACGGGGGAGAGCCGCTGGTGGGGGTGGGGGCCGGGCCTGCCGATCCAGAAGCCACCCGCGGTCACTACTCCACCAGCAAGGCCATCGCCGAACGTCACGCTCTCGCCCGGGCCACCCCCGACTTTGCGATCGTGGCGATCCGTCCGCACCTGGTGTGGGGTCCGGGCGACACCCAACTGGTCGGTCGCATCGTCGAACGTGCCCGCCAGGGTCGGCTCGCCACGATCGGCTCGGGGGCCGCCCTCATCGACACCACCTACATCGACAACGCCGCCGACGCCCTGGTGGCCGCAGTGGACAACGCCCCCTCGGCCTCAGGGGAAGCGCTGGTGGTCTCCAACGGCGAACCCCGCCCGATTGCGGAGGTGCTGGAACGCATCGTTGCCGCCGCCGGCCTCCCGATGCCCGGGCTCAAGGTCCCCACCAGACTCGCCTTCACCGCCGGCCTGCTCATCGAGAAGGTGTGGGAACGGACCGGTCGCCAGGACGACCCCCCCATGACCAGTTTCCTCGCCGAGCAGCTCTCCACGGCCCACTGGTTCGACCAGTCACGCACCCGGGAGCTCCTCGACTGGCGTCCCGCCGTCACCCTCGACGAGGGCTTCGAGCGGCTCCGCCAGTGGTTCGCCACCACCACCGGGTAGGTAATCACACGCGTGTGATTACCCACACCTGTGGAAGAAGGCGTGGAGAACTACAAGGGTGTCATTAGTTGCTGGCTGCTGGCTGCTGGCTGCTGGCTCGGACAAGTCCGACGTCCGACGCAACACGCAACACGCTGGGTGTGTGCTCGGCCGGTAGCTGGAAGCTGAGCTCGGCTGGCAGCTTGGCTAGTGGACGATCGTTCGGTATCTGCTCATCGCAACGAGGAATGCGACCACGAGCAGGCCCACGCACCAGGCCAGCGCGTTCCATAGGTCGCCGCCAACGGGCTGCTGGGTGAACAGGCTGCGAATGGCGTTGACGATCGACGTCACCGGTTGGTGGTCGGCGAAGGCTCGGACCGGACCGGGCATCGTGTCGGTCGGCACGAAGGCCGAACTGATGAACGGCAGGAATATCAGTGGGTAGGAGAAGCCCGCGGCGCCGTCAGCGGACTTGGCCGAGAGACCGGGGATCACGGCGATCCACGTCAACGCCAGGGTCACCAGGACGAGGATGCCCGCCACCGCCAGCCATGCCTGCACCCCCGCCGCTGACCGGAAACCCATCAGGAGCGCCACGAGCACCACGACTACAACCGAGACCAGGTTGGCTGTCAATGAGGTCAGGACATGAGCCCACAACACGGCAGATCGAGCGATCGGCAGGGTGTGGAAGCGCTCGAAGATCCCGCCGTTCATGTCGTTGAACAGGCGGATCGCCGTATAGGCGACGCCCGATGCGATCGTGATCAAGAGGATCCCCGGAAGCATGTACTCGACGTATGAGGCCGAGCCGGTGTCGATGGCGCCTCCGAACACGTAGACGAACAGCAGCATGATCGCGATCGGGGTGATGGCCGTTGTGATGATGGTGTCCACACTTCGCGTGATGTGGCGGAGGGATCGACCTGTCAGGACGGCGGTGTCGTCGAAGAAGTGTGTCGTCATCGTTCGGCCTCGTTCTCTGCGGGGTTTCGGACCGTGCTGGCGGTGGTGTCCCGGTCGCCACCGACGACGGCGAGGAACACGTCCTCGAGGGTGGGTTGCTTCTCGATGTATTCGACTCGGGGGGTGGGAGCAACTGCTTGAGCTCGGCGAGGGTTCCGTTCACGATGATGCGGCCTTCGTGGAGGATGGCGATCCGGTCGGCGAGCTGTTCGGCCTCGTCGAGGTACTGGGTGGTGAGCAGCACCGAGGTGCCGGACGCAGCGAGTTCTCTGACGGCCTGCCACACCTCGAGCCGGCCCTGCGGGTCGAGTCCGGTGGTCGGCTCGTCGAGGAAGACCACGTCCGGATTTCCGATCAGGCTCATGGCGATGTCCAGCCTCCGGCGCATGCCGCCCGAGTAGGTCGACACCCCCCGCTCGGCTGCCTCTGAGAGTTCGAAACGGGAGAGCAGATCGGCGGCGATCGTTTCCGGGTTGTCGAGGTGACGCAGTCGGGCGATCAGCACCAGGTTCTCCCGCCCGCTGAGGATCTCGTCGACGGCCGCGAACTGTCCGGTGAGGCTGATCGACTCCCTCACGTGTGCTGATTGGGTGTCGATGTCGAAGCCGTTCACGACAGCGGTCCCGGAATCGGACCGGAGCAGGGTCGAGAGGATCTTCACCACCGTTGTCTTGCCGGCCCCGTTCGAGCCGAGCAGAGCGAAGATGGTGCCCGGAGCGACGTCGAAGTCGACGCCACGCAACACCGTGAGGTCCTCGAAGGCCTTCTCGAGACCCTGTACGCGGATGGCGGGTCGCGTCTGTCATGAGGCGCTCCCCTCGTCGTTGCCGGGTTCCTTGCCGTCCACACGGGAGATGCTGTCGGTGAGCCGCTGCCGTTCCCGGCCGACCCATCCGCCCCCGGCGTAGTTCTGGATGAACGCTTCGACGAACTCGACGGGGTCGCTTCCGACGATGGCCCGGATCGGTGTCCCGTCCGCTGCTGCCTGTTCGAACAGGTCGGCGAGGTCCTCGAACATCGAGGCAGCGGTGCTGCCGTCTGTGACACCACCGAAGTACATCAGGTAGCGCTCGATCGCCTCGACCACCTCCCGGTAGTCGTCGGGGAGTTGACGGGTCCGGGCCTTGTATGCGCGCCAGCGACGTTTGTCGCCGACCACCTTCGTCGTGAGCTTCGCGATATCCATGGTCATCTTCCTCCCTGGTGGAGCTGGTCGAGTCGTTCGGCGAGGAAGCTCCAGGTCTTCCAGAACTCCTCGAGGTACCCCTGCCCGCGGTCGTTGAGCGAGTACACCTTGCGGGGTGGCCCCTTCTCGGACGCCACCTTCTCGACGTCCACGAGGCCACGCTGTTCGATCCTGACCAGCAGCGCGTAGATGGTCCCCTCGGCGATGTCGACGAAGCCCTGCTCGCGCAACCGTGCCGTGATCTCGTAGCCGTAGGCCGGCCGCACCCCCAGGATGGCGAGGACGATCCCCTCCAGGGTGCCCTTGAGCATCTCCGTCATCTGCTTCCCCACCGATCGCCTCCCAACTACTCGAGCGTTACTGAGTACCAGTACATAGTAACGCTGAATAGCGGAGGAGTGCAAGCGAGAACTCAGCGAGGTGTACGGAGGGAGATCAGCGGTGAGCCGTGAGCGGGGTGCGAGCAGCCAGCAGCCAGCAGCCAGCAGCCAGCAGCTACCGGTAGTTCGTCGTCATCAGGAACCCGATCGCGATCAGGCCGAGACCGGTGAGGGTGACCCACTGATCCCAGCTGAACACGAACCGAGTGATGACCAGGATCACACCGGCCGCCATCAGAACCGTCATCAGCACGACGTACCAGGTGGGCGACGGGGGCGCCGACTTCGACACGACCTGACCGGAATGGTCCCGGCTCTGCGTGGGACCTGTGTAGCGGGGCTTACGGCGTTTTGACTCGGGCATCTCTGGATCGGGTTCGTCTGGTCGATGTGGACTGGGACTCAGGCTAGCCCGGATTCTGAGGCCGGTAACCTCTGAGCCACATGTCTCTCCGCGTTTTGGTCATCGACAACTACGACTCGTTCACCTTCAACCTGGTGCAGTACCTGGGTGAGTTGGGCGCTGAGCCGGTGGTGGTGCGCAACGACGTGCTCGCGCCGGAAGAGGGCCGCAACCTCTCACCCGATCGGCTGTTGATCTCCCCCGGCCCCGGTCGGCCCGAGGAGGCCGGCTATTCGGTGGACTACATCCGCACGTTCGGTACCGAGATCCCCACACTCGGTGTGTGCCTGGGGCATCAGGCGATCGTCGTGGCATTCGGCGGGAAGGTCGATCTGGCACCCGAACCCAAGCACGGCAAGACGTCGACCATCCGGCACGACGGTCTCGGGCTGTTCCACGATCTCGAGAATCCGTTCACCGCCACCCGCTACCACTCGTTGGCGGCCGTGGACATGCCCGACGACCTGGAGGAGTGCGCCTGGAGCATCGAGGACGACGTGATCCAGGGGCTGCGCCACCGCGAACTGCCCATCACCGGTGTCCAGTTCCATCCGGAGTCGATCATGACCACCGAGGGCAAAGCACTGCTCGCCAACTTCCTCCGGTGAGAACGCCCACCGCCGTGGCCGCGATCGTGGCCACCGCTTTGGTGATGTCGGGCTGCGCCACCACTCCCGAATCCCGTCTCGCCGACATCGACCCGGTGGCTCTCGACGGACGGCCGTTCGAGGTGATGAGCTCCGGCTCCTCATCCGATCCCACCCAGGACCTCCACGCCGAGCTCTTCTCGGTCGATCCGGACAGCGGCGACGTCGAATGGAGCCGGGACGTCCCGTGGACCGCCGACCCAGACGTCCGCCTGGCAGACGGGCTCGCCCTGCTGGGCGGCGGCAGCGATGTGGTTGCAGTCGATGCCGCCTCGGGCGCGCCCCGCTGGCAGATCGGCGACCTGCCCGGCAACCGGCTGATCCAGACCGCCGACGGCGTCTATCTCACGGTGACGATTGGCGGCATCGCCGGGTTGGTGACCCGCATCGACCCTGCCACGGGACGGCCCACGTGGTCGTTCGTCCCCGACGCCGAGATGAGCTCACAGGTGGTCTCCGACGGACAGCGGCTCTACCTCATCGACGGTGGTGATGTAGGTGCGCTCGACGCCATCACCGGCAACACCGTGTGGAGGGCTTCCACCGACCGGGCCGTCACCCCACCGATCCTGGTGGGAGGTGTCATCGTGCAGCGGGTGTTCCCCGACCGGGTGGTGGGCCTGGACCCCGACTCGGGCGACGTCAGCTGGAGCACGGTTCTCGGGCCCTCAGTGCTCGACACCCTGACACTCTCGGGCGGGGTGGTGGTGGCCGTCACGGGTGACGCCGTGGCAGCGCTCGCGCCGGTCGACGGAGAGGAGTTGTGGCGGATCCCGCTCACCGATCAGGTGGTCACCGTCCACGAGGACGAGGTACTCATCCACCACGGTTCCACGATCGACCTGGTCGACCCCGTCACCGGTTCGGTCTCACACAGCCTGGAAGGCTCGGGAACGCCCGGCGCGGCATTTCCCGGGCGGGGAGTTGTGGCGGACCAGATTGAAGGCTCCTGGCGTCTCCGCCCGCTCGACGGCACCTGGACCGCCGACCTGGGCCCCGCGCACCGGCTCGCCCTGACCACCCTCGCCGGCCGGCTGCTGGTCACCCTCGATCGCGCCGTCGACGACATCACCAGCGAGAGCCAGGGTGCCCTGATCGCCTTCGACCCCACCACCGGCACCGAGACCTGGCGGATCGAAACCCCCGACGGCATCGGATCGACCCCCGTGCTCTTCGGCGACAAGCTCCTGGTTCTCGCCGCCGACCGAAGACTCGGGTAGACATGTCTGTCCCCCTCGAGCTTGCGAGAGGGGGAAGGGGCCCCCGCTTGCGGGGTAGGGGGGGCCTTTCCCTCGCGAGCATGATGTCGCGTTCCGGAGCGCGTGGGGAGCTCTTCTCGTGGCTCTCAACCCCGGCGCGTTTGTCCCCCTCGAGCTTGCGAGAGGGGGAAGGGTCCGCCGGTCGAGGCGACCGGACGCTTGCGGGGTAGGGGGGGCCTTTCCCTCGCGAGCATGATGTCGCGTTCTGAGTCTTCTCGTGGGCTTTCAACCCCCCTACCACGCTCCTTCGTCGCGGGGAGCCCCGCCCTTCCCCCACTCCGCTCCGTGGGGGACAAAGCTACTGGGGGCCTTTCCCTTGCGAGCATGAGCGCGCGTTCCGGAACGCGTCGGAGTTCTTCTCGTGGGCTTTCAACCCCCCTACCCCGCTCCTTCGTCGCCCCGGCGCTTCGCCGGACGGACCCTTCCCCCACTGCGCTGCGTGGGGGACAAAGGTGTTGGCCTTTCCCTCGCGAGCATGGTGACGCGTTCGGAACGCGTAGGAGTCCGCCGACCTCGTTGCCGGCTACGGCGCGAGCTGCAACGTGGCGCCCACCCGGCTGATGGCTCCTTCGGATTCGAGCGTTGCCACGGCCCGGTTCAGTCGGTTCGGCTCGACGTCGAGACGGTCTGCCAGGGTCTGCAGATGGGCGGGGCCTCCGGCGAGGGCCTTCATGACGGCTGCCCGGGCTTGCCGTACCGAGCCCTCGTAGCGGGACTGTCGTGGGGGTGGAACGTAGACGGACGGGTCGGCACACCACTCGTGCACCGGGCACACGTCACAGCGGGGCTCGGCGGGGCGGCACACGGTCGCCCCCAGGTCCATGACCGCCTGGTTCCAGGTGGCGGGTCGGTTCCGGTCGAGATTGCGCCAGGCGGCCTCGGTGAGTGCTGCGCCGGTGAGGGGTCGGCCCTCCCAGCGGGACAGCACACGCCGGAGGTTGGTGTCGATCGCCGGGACCGGTTCACCGAAGGCGAAGCAGGCCACAGCGGCGGCGGTGTATGGGCCGATGCCGGGCAGCGATACGAGTCCGGCTGCCGTGGTCGGCCAACCCTGGGCGGCGATCTCGGTGGCGGCCCGTCGCAGGTTGAGTGCCCGTCTCTGGTATCCCAACCCCGCCCACAGCTCGATGAGTTCGGCCACCTCGGCGTCGGCCAGTTTCGCCGGGTCGGGGAACCGCGCCATGAATCGTTCCCATGCGGGGATGACCCTGGATAGTTGGGTCTGCTGGGCCATGACCTCCGAGACGAGGATCGGCCAGGGGTCGGTGAGGGTCCGCCAGGGGACCGGCCGGTTGGTGTGGTGGTACCAGGCAGTCAGTGCTTGGTTGATCACGAAGTGACGGTGGTGGGAGTGGTTTCGGGCGGCACGTAGGTACCAAGCACCACCACGACGGTCGAACCCGGATTCACCTCGGTGTTGCGATCGGGATCCTGATCCACCACCCGCGAATCCAGGCCCGGATCATCGACTCCGATCCGGTCGGGGTCGATCGACATCACCAGCCCGAGATCCTCGAGAGCGTCTCTGGCTTCCTGCTCGGTCATTCCCGACAGGTCGGGCACGGGGATCTGGCGCAGCTCACCCAAGGCCACCGTGACGGACTCGCCCGGTTCCAGCTCGGCTCCCTCGTCGGGATTCTGGGCGGCAACCTTTCCGACCAGGCCCACGTCATCGACGATCTGGGTCTGGGAACTCACCGACAGCTCCAAACCGAGTTCGGCGAGCACTTCCTCGGCCTGATCGGGGGTGAGTCCGAACAGGCTTGGCACCACCACCGGCTCGGGCCCTTCCGACACGACCACCAGGATCACCGATCCCGGCTCGACTTCCTCGCCCGCACCCGGTTCGGTGCGGATGACGCGTCCCTCGGCGATGGTGTCGCTCGGTTCGGTGTCTATCTCCCAGGTCAAGTCGGCGTCGGCGAGGCGGGCGGTGGCTTCGTCCTCGGGCAGGTTCTCGACGTTGGGCACGGGGATGGCGTTCGGTCCGACTGAGATCAAGAGGTTGACCGGCGACCCGACCGGCGCTTCGTCACCCGGCGCCGGATCCTGGGATATGACCAGGCCGAGCTCCACGTCGGGGTTGTTTTCGGTGGTGACGGTGCCCAGGGTGAACCCATCCGCTTCGAGACGCACCCGCGCCTGCTCCTGGGTGAGACCCTCCACGGTGGGCACCTCCCGCAGCTCGGCGCCCGCCGAGATGAACACCGTCACCTGTGAACCCGGTTCCACCTCCTGACCGGCGGAAGGCTCGGTTCGGATGACGAGGCCTGGTTCGACCTCGGCGTTGACCTCTTCTTCGGGGAAGCCGAACAGGTCGAGCGCCCTGAGTTCTTCTAGTGCCTGGGTTCGGGTCATTCCTGCCAGATTGGGGATGGCAACGACATCCACCTCGTCGGAGGGGTTCAGGAGCCGCAGCACGAGGAACAACAGCAATCCCAGGGTCGCCAGCAGGGCGAAAGCACCCACCACGAACGCCACGTTGTTGCTGGGCGGAGGCTCCTCGAGCTGGCGGTATCCCTCCGCGGGCGGCACGGTGGCCGGCGGCGCCGAGGTGGTCATCATGCGGGTGGCGCCGTCGTCCACCATCGATGTCGGAGTGACAGGGGGCGGCGTGGGAGTGGTCTCGAGCTTGTCACCCTTGAGCACCCGCCACAGGTCGTTGCGAAGCTCCTCTGCGGTCTGATAGCGAAGTGCCGGATCTTTGTGCATCGCCTTGAGCACGATGTGGTCGAGGGCCGGCGTGACGTCGCCGTTGAGGACCGACGGCGACGGTACGTCCGAGGACACGTGCTGATAGGCGACGGCTACCGGGCTGTCACCCCGGAACGGGGGCTGGCCGGTGAGCATCTCGTACAGCACCACGCCCAGCGAGTAGACGTCGGAGCGCTCGTCGGCGGGAGCACCCTGGGCCTGCTCGGGGCTGAAGTAGGTGGCAGTTCCCATCACCGCCCCGGTGCGGGTGAGTTCCTGGGAGTCGTCCCAGGCGCGGGCGATGCCGAAGTCGGTGACCTTCACGGTTCCGTCGGCGGCGAGCAGGATGTTGCCCGGCTTGATGTCGCGGTGCACCAGCCCGGCCCGGTGGGCGACGCTGAGGGCGGCCGACACCTCGGCGGCGATCTCGATCGCCCGGCGCGGGAGCAGCGCCCCCTCGGATTTGAGCACGTCGCGCAGGCTGCGGCCCTCGACCAGCTCCATCACGATGAAGTAGGTGGAGTCGAGTTGACCCCAGTCGTAGATACCGACGATGTTGGGGTGGGTCAGGTTGGCGGCCGCCTGGGCCTCGCGACGGAACCGCTTGACGAAGGCCTCGTCGGCCGACAGTTGGGAGTGCAGCACCTTGACCGCGATCTTGCGGCCCAGCAGGGAGTCACGTCCCTGATAGACGTCGGCCATCCCGCCCCGCGCCAGGTGCGCGTTGAGCTCGTAGCGGTCGGTGAGGTTGGTGGGCACTTCCATGGAGTCCTCGGATTCTACGGTCGAATGCTCAGCCAGCGGTCCATCACGGCTGCAGCGATGGGCGCCGCCACCCCTCCGCCGGTGGCGCTGCCCCCGGATTCGCCCCCGTCCTCCACCATCACGGCGATGGCGATGGCCGGATCTTCGACCGGGGCGAAGCCGATGAACCACACGTCGGGGGCGGCATCGACGCCTTGGGCGGTGCCCGTTTTGCCGGCCACCCGCACCCCACGGATGGCGGCCTGTCTCCCCGTCCCCTCTGTCACCACCCGCTCCATCATCTCGGTGAGCACGTCGGCGGTGGCCACCGAGAGTGGCGAGCCCAGCGACCTCGGCTCGAATGCCTCGACGGTCTCTCCATCGGCGTCGAACAGTTGGGTCACAACCCGGGGTGCCATCATCTCTCCCCCATTTGCGATGGCGGCGGTCACCAGTGCCATCTGGAGCGGGGTGGCGCGGACGTCGCGCTCGCCGATCCCGCTCTGGCCGAGTGCGGCTGCGTCCTCTTCGAGTTCGGCGGTGGGGAACAGCGACGCCGTGGTGTCCCACGGCATCTCGATCGGCTCCGAGAACCCGAGGGCTTCGGCGGTCCGGCCGATCTGCTCGGCCCCGACCTGGATGGCGAGGTCGGCGAAGACGGTGTTGCAGGACCTGATGAAGCCGACCTCGAGACTCACCTGGCCGCCGTCGTTGCACAACCCGTCACCGAAGTTGGAGATGGTGGCGGTGGAGCCGGGCAGCTGGAACGAGGCCGGGTCGTCGAACTGGGTTTCGGGGGAGAACTCCCCGGACTCGAAGGCCGCGGCCGCCACGATCACCTTGAACGTCGAGCCGGGGCGGAGCAGCTCGTTGCCGGCCCGATCGCGCAGCGGCCCATCAGGCTCGGCGAGGAGGGCCTCCCGGTTCTCGAGCCCGTCGGGTCCGGCCAGAGCCTGTGGGTCATACGTCGGGGTGGTGACATAGGCCAGCACGTCGCCAGTGCGGGGGTCGAGCGCAACCACCGATCCACGGTTGTCACCCAACGCCTCGAAGGCGCGCTGCTGCAGCTCGGGGATGATTGCCACCTGGACGCTGCGGGGCCTCAGGTCGCGTCCGAAGAGCGCCGAGATCATGTCGGAGGGCGTGAGGTCGCGGCGGCTTCTGAGTTCGTCTGCGAACGCCGACTCGATGCCGGCGCTGCCCGCCAGCCGGCTGGTGTAGCCGACCACGGGGGCGTAGGCGGGTCCCTCGGGGTAGATGCGGACGAACGACTGGGGGTCGTCGGTGGACGGTTCTGATCGTGCCAGCACGGTGCCATCGCCGGTGACGATCACTCCGCGCTCCTTGCCGCTCTCGCTGATGGAGGTCCGGATGTTGCGCGGGTCGTCGCGGTAGCGGTCGGCGGCAATCACCTGGATCCAGGTCACCGACCCGAGCAGGGCGAGAAACCCCATGAACAGCACGGTGGCGAGGCGACGGGTGGGCCCGTTCATCCGGCCTCCTCGTGTGAGACCCGGGCGAGCAGAGCGAGCACCACGAAGTTGCCCAGCAGTGAGGAGCCTCCATAGGACATGAACGGCAGCGTGATACCCGTGAGCGGAACGACGCGGAGCACGCCACCGATTATGAGGAACACCTGGATGCCGAAGGCGAACGCCAGACCCACTGCCAGCAGTTTGCGGAAAGGGTCGCGGGCACGGAGTGCGATCCCGAACCCGGCGGCCACGATGAGTGCGTAGGCACACAAGACCGCCACCGACCCGGCGAAGCCGAACTCCTCACCTACGGCGGCGAATATGAAGTCGGTGCTGGCGAAGGGGATGAGGTCGGGACGTCCCAGCCCGGGGCCCGATCCCGACAGGCTCCCGGTGCCGAGGGCGAAGACCCCTTGGGCGATCTGGTAGCCGGCATCGTCGTAGTCCGTGAACGGTCGTAGCCATGCGGTCACCCGACGGTCGACGTGATCGAACAGCCGCCACGATGCGAACGCACCCATCATCGTGAGCGCCAGGCCACCGGTGAGGTATCCGCCGGATCCGGTGGCGGCGTAGAGCAGCGCAACGAACACCGAGAACAACAGCAGTGACGCACCCAGGTCACGTTGGAACACCAGCACTGCCAAACTCCCAGCCCACACGATCACGAGTGGCGCCAGTTGCCGGGGCTCCGGGATGGCCAGGGGGCCGATCTTTCGGCGGGCTCCGGAGAGGGCGGGTCCCCGGTCCGCCAGGTAGGCCGCCAGGAACCCGACGAACATGACCTTGGCCACCTCCCCAGGCTGGAAGTTGAGCTGGATGAAACCGAGGTCCAGCACGATCCACAGGCGGGACCCGTTCGCCTCGAACCCTCGGATCGGGAGCGGGCCGTCGGTGGGGAGCAGCGGCAGGAGCAACACCGATACGCCAACCAGGAACATGACGTTGCGGTAGCGACGCAGGGCGGTGAGGCCCACCCGGTTGAGCCAGGCCAGGACCACGATCGCCACCACCGCACCCAGCACCAGCCACCACCGCTGCAGCGCAGCCCGTTCCGGTTCCAGACGGTAGATCTCGACCATTCCGAACACCGTGACGAGCGCCACCGGGGGAAGGAGCACGGGCGTCGCTTCGGGGGCGAACACCCGGATCGCCACGTGCACCGATCCGAAGGCAATGGCGGCGGTGAGGAAGCTGATGGCGACCTGGGCGTCGACGCCACCCGCCCCCGACAGGTTCACCATCGTGACACCGAGCGCCATCAGTACCGCCGCTCCCAACAGGAGCGTGGCCTCGACGAAGCGGGTCAATCCGGACCCCGCTGGTCTGCGGCGCCCACGAGGCGACTCCACGTGGGCCACGCCGTGGTCCGGCCGGTGGGTGTCGGCACGCTACGCAACATCGATCACCACCGCGGTCACGTTGTCGTGTCCACCGGCGCCGTTGGCGCGTTCAACCAGATCCCACACCGATTCTTCGGCGGTGGGCGAGGTGAGGGCGTCGCGAATGGACGCATCGTCGATCATCCCGTTCACGCCGTCGGAGCACAGCAGCAGTCGGTCTCCGGGGGCGAGATCGATACGGAACACGTCGACTGCCACATCGGGGATCAGCCCGAGAGCACGGGTGATCATGTGGCGTTGGGGGTGCTCTGCTGCCTGGTCCTCTGTGATCCTCCCGGTGCGGAGGTACTCGTTGACGATGGTGTGATCCTCGGTCAGCTGCCGAAGATCCCCGTCCCGCAGGAGATAGGCGCGGCTGTCGCCGACGTGGGCGAAGGTGCCGCTGCCGTCGGCTTGAAGCTCGACCATGGTGATGGTGGTGCCCATTCCCGCCAGCTCCGGTCGGCGGGCCACCTCGGCCAGGATGGCGGCGTTGGCAGCGGCGACCCGGTGGCCCACCTCGCCGTCGAATTCGAGGGCGGCGTCGATGGCGATACGCGACGCCACCTCACCGGCGACGTGACCACCCATCCCGTCGGCCACGATCAGCAGCGCCCGGTCATCGCTGCTTCCTGCCGCGGTCGGGTGAACCGAATCCTGATTGTTGGCCCGCACTCGCCCTTTGTGCGTCGCCGTCGCCCACTGGTACCTCACCGAACCTCCATCACGGTCTTGCCCACCTGCACCGCATCACCCCGGTTCAAGTCCACCGGAGTGGTCACCCGTCGGCCATTCACGTATGTACCGTTGGTGCTGCCGAGGTCTGTGAGCACCAGCTTTCCATCCCGGTTGTTCAGCCTGAGGTGGAACTCGGAAGCGTAGGGATCGTCGAGGGCGATGTCGGCCTCGGGGCTCCGTCCCAGGACCACTGCGTCGCTCACCTGGAAGTCCATGCCGGATTGGTGATCCGACCTGAGCATGACGACCCTGGTACCGGGCTTGCGTTTGCGCCGGATGGGCGCCAGCCCGAGGTGGGCGCCGATGGCCCGGGCCACCTGCCAGACAAATAGGTACACGAGCGCCAGAAAGATGAGCCGAAGAAGCGTGAGCAGCAGGTCGGGCATGTCAGATGGCCTCGACGAACCGGTAGGAAGCGTCCCCGAAGGTGAGCACAGCTGCGGTGGGGACCTCGGTGGGTCGGTGGTCGACAGCGACGCCGTCGACCCGGGTGCCGTTGGACGACCCCAGATCCTGCACCAGCAGACGCCCGTCCTGTTTCCAGAGGAGTGCGTGCCGACGGCTCACGTGCTGGCTGGGGATGGTGACGTCCGCTTCCGAACCTCGACCAACCACCGCCCGGTTGACGGTGACGGCGATGGTCGTGTCGCCCACCAGTCGCGCCCACGCCGGCCGAGGCCCTTCCACGAACTGGCCGTCGCAGCGGGGACTGCCATGGGTCACCTCCCGATCGGTGATCACCACCACCTCTGCCGGTCCTTCCAGCCGCCAGCCCCGTTCCATCGCCAACTCCTCGACCAGCACCGACAGCTCGTGGCGGAGCTCCGGTGGGGGACTGTGCCCTTCCAGGTCGTCGGGATTGACCACCAGCACGTAGCGGTTGGGGACCACGGTCCCGTCGGCGGTCTGGACGCCGGCGAGGTCGGCCTCCCGAATGATCCGGCCCGCCAGCTCGCTCGGATGCAACTGCCCGCGGAACACCGTCCCGACGACACCGTCGAGCATCGACTCGAGCCTGCGCTCCAGACGCCGGATCATGTTCATGGCAGCGATCACGGTACCCGGAAGCGGTGGCAAGGAGTGGGCCGCGTGGGCGGGGTCGGGGGCGGTACAACGTAGAACGTAGAACGTAGAACGTAGAAGGCACGCGGGAGGGGTCGTCCGATCGGGGACCCCCGGGTTCACGAGCTCTTGGCCGCCGGGAACCTCCCTGTCGTACCTCGGCGGTGTCGGGCCCACGGGGGACGGCCGAACCCGGATAGCCGCAAGCGTCCGTGTTCACCGGTGTCGCGTGGTTCATACGTTGAACGTTACGTTCTACGTTGTACCGGCCGGGTTCGCTCGATTCCCCTCGGTCCCCGAGTCGGCTACCATCCCCGTCCTGCTTCTCGGGCGAGTGGCGGAATGGCAGACGCGCTGGCTTCAGGTGCCAGTGAGGGCAACCTCGTGGGGGTTCAAGTCCCCCCTCGCCCACTTGATCGGAGATCACTTCCGACCGCCTCGGCGCCGACGTCGTCGACGATGGATCGTGCCGGTCGTACTCACCATCCTCATAGGCCTCATCGTCGCGTTCGGACTGGTGATCGACGACGAAGAGGCACCTCCGCTGTTCGCAGAGGATCTGCGCGAGGCGACCGAGGATGTCGCCCTGAAGGCGACGGCGTTCAACCAGATGATGCTGACCATCAATTCGGTTGATCGCATCCAGCTGGACGCCACCGTCGATGACGTGCTGGCGTCGCTGGCGGCTGCCAGGGTCGTGATGGAGGAAGCTCCCGACAACGACCCAGAGCTCACCGGGCCGCTGGCGATCCTGCGGGAAGCACTCACATCGTGGGAGTCGGGAGTGTCGGTGTTCCGGGAGTTGGTGTTCGAGGCGGCCGACAACCCGGTGGCGAGCGCCATCGAGATCGAGCTGACCGACGCGCTCATCGACCTCCGGGCCGGTGATCGCCTCTTCTCGTCGTTCGTCCGCTCGATCGACGCCGCCGAGACTCCCGCCCCTGTTCTTCCCTACCCGGTGGTGGCGTTCGTCGCCGACTCCTACCCCTTCTCCACCGGCCCCGCTCAGATCGTGGCGGTGGCGCAGGCCCCTGGCAACGAGTTGGCGTTGCGGGCCGAGCTCGCCATCGAACAGGTGGTGACCAACCCCGAGATGAGTGTCAACACCAGCGACCAGCGGGTGGTGACGGCGACGTCGGCCCTGACAGTGCAGGTCGTCATACTCAACGCCGGCAACACCGCCTCCGAGCCGGTCGAGGTGACGCTGTCGATGATCGGCATCGACGACTCGTCCCTCGAGCAGACCGCAGAGGTCGCGGCGATCGCCGCTGCCGGTCAGACCACGGTCGAGTTCGTCGACCTCGCCGTCTCACCCGGGGTGGCCTATCAGATGGTCATCAGCCTGCCGTTGGTGGCGGCCGAGGAAGCCAGCGAGGACAATCAGGTGCTGTGGGACTTCCTGGTGAACGAGGAGACCACCTCGACCACGGTTGCCGGTTGAGCAGGTGAGTATCCTGACGGCGGTCCCATGATCGATGTCACCCTTCTCCGAACCCAGCCCGACCAGATTCGTTCGTCGCTCCTCCGCCGTGGCGTCGACATCGATGTCGACGAACTGATCGCACTCGACGAGTCGGTGCGGCGGGCCCGCCAGGCAGCCGAAGAGACGAGAGCCGCCCAACGCGACGCCGGCAAGGCCATCGCCACGCTGCAGGGCGACGAGAAGCAGGACGCCATCGCCTCGGCGTCCGAACTGGCCGAGCGGTTCAAGAACCTCGACGCCGAGGCATCCGAGCTGCAAACACGGTTCGACGAGGTGTGGATCACCGTGCCAAACCTGGTGGACCCCACCGCAGCGGACGGCGTGACCGATGCCGACAACGTCGAGATCAAGCGGGTCGGCTCGATCGACGGTCCCGGTTACCCGATTCAGGACTACGCCGCCCTCGGCTCTTCGCTCGACGTGATCGACACCGACCGTGCCGCCAAGGTTTCGGGGAGCCGATTCGGCTACCTCAAGGGCAAGGCGGTGCTCCTCGAGTTCGCCCTGGTGCGGTTCGCCCTCGAGCGGCTGTCGGAGGCGGGCTTCACCCCCATGGTGCCCCCGGTGCTGGTGAAGGAAGAGGCCCTGTTCGGTACCGGTTTCTTTCCGGACGCCCGTGAACAGGTGTATTCGGTCCCCGAGGACGGTCTGTTCCTGGTGGGCACGGCCGAGGTCCCGCTGGCCGCCTATCACATGGACGAGATCTTCGACGCCGGGGACCTGCCCCGACGGTACGTGGGGTTCTCCACCTGCTTCCGCCGGGAAGCCGGCACCTACGGCAAGGACACCGCCGGAATCTTCCGGGTCCACCAGTTCGACAAGGTGGAGATGTTCGTGTTCACCAACCCCGAGGACTCCCTGGCCGAACACGATCGTCTGTTGGCTCTGGAGGAGTCGTTGGTCTCCGCATTGGAGGTGCCCTACCGGGTGGTGAACGTTGCGGCCGGCGACCTGGGGGCCTCGGCCGCCAAGAAATACGACATCGAGGCGTGGTTCCCGGGCCAACAGGCCTTTCGTGAGGTCACCTCGTGTTCGAACACCACCGACTTCCAGGCCCGTCGGCTCAAGGTGCGCCAACGGACCGACTCGGGCAACCGGATCGTGCACACGCTCAACGGCACCGCGGTGGCTGTCGGTCGCACCATTCTGACGATCCTCGAAAACCATCAACAGGCCGATGGCTCGGTGCGGATCCCCGAAGCCCTCAGGCCGTACACCGGCTTCGACGTCATCGAACCGGCGTCCTGACACCGTGAGCAAGGAATCCGATCCGATCTTCGCCCGGATCGCCGCCCGCTACGACCTCATCAATCGCATCCTGTCGTTCGGACAGGAACAGAACTGGCGACGCCGGGGTGTGGCATTCCTCCCAGAGGGCCGCATCCTCGATCTGGGGAGCGGGACCGGTGCCGCCGCCCCGGTGCTCGGCGAGTTCGAGGTGGTGGCTCTCGATCCGGTCCCGCAGATGCTGCAGCTGTCTCCGATCGAGGCCCGGGTGGCCGCCATCGGCGAGAAGATGCCGTTCGCCGACGAGTCCTTCGACGGGGTGTTCTCGGCCTACGTGTTCCGCAACCTCACGTCGATCCCCGACACCCTGCTCGAGATCAAGCGGGTCCTGCGCACCGGCGGGGTGGCGGTGATCATCGATCTGGGCCGCCCCCGGAACCGGGTGTTCGCAACGCTGCACCGGATCGGATCGGCCGTGTTCCTGCCGCTGGCAGGTCTGGTTGCCCGTGCCCCCAAGGACTATTGGTACCTGCACCGCTCGCTCGACAAGCTGCCGCCCCCCGAACAGCTCTACGCCGACGGGCCGCTGGTGTTCGAACGCTCCTGGCGGATGGGCACACTCGGCTTCGTGTACGGAGTGGTGCTCCGCAAGTTCTAGTCGGTGCAAGAGCGACCGCACTGCTGGGAATCGAGCGATAGCGGTTCTCTCGCCGGAGCGGTCCACGGGTCAACAGGTCGACAGGACCGGACCCGGCGGGAGCGATCGGACGGCCGGTCACAGTGTCGGTGCGGCCACCAGGCTGGTCTGCGGCGCCCAGGACCTACCGCTTATGGCTGCTTCCTTCCGGACCTGACCAAATTCACGGGGCCCCGCCGCGCAGGACCCGGGGGCCGCACCCACACTGCAACGAGATCACCAGTGTAGGGCGGGTCGGGTCAGCGTCGATCTGCGAAGAATCCCGTGAGGAGGTCGGAGCACTCCCGCTCGTTCACCCCCGCCACGAGTTCGCAGTGGTGGTTGAGTCGGGCGTCCTGGGGGATGTTGAAGAGGCTCCAGGCGGCACCGGCCTTCAGGTCGGCGGCTCCGTACACGATCCGGTCCACTCTGGCCTGGACGGCGGCACCGGCACACATGACGCATGGCTCGAGGGTCACCACCAGCGTGTGACCGGTGAGTCGCCAGCTGCCGGTCTGGCGAGCCGCGGTCGAGAGCACCAGCATCTCGGCGTGGGCGGTGGGATCGCTCAACTCTTCGCGACGGTTGTGGTCGGATGCGACCACCCGTCCCGCAGCGTCGACCAGCACCGCCCCGATCGGGACGTCACCATGTCCCGGGGCGAGGCCGGCCTCGACGAGGGCCGCTTGCATGGGGGATTGCCAGGCTGTTTCGTTCACGCTTCTCCAACCGTCTGGTCTCATGGGTGTGTTGTCGGTACTCTGTGCAAGCCGCGACAGCCGTCGGGGCAACCGCACGGAGGGATCGCATAGTCCGGTCTAGTGCGCGGCACTGGAAATGCCGTTGGGGTTCGCGCCCCTCGGGGGTTCAAATCCCCCTCCCTCCGCAAGTCGTCCGTGTTTGCCACGGCGACCGTAGCGAGTACAAAGTACCCGCACACGTCGGCTCCGTGTCGACAGGACCCCGGAGGGGTCGCATAGTCCGGTCTAGTGCGCGGCACTCGAAATGCCGTAGGGGCTCACGCTCCTCGAGGGTTCGAATCCCTCCCCCTCCGCCAGCAACCCGAGTCTCTCGGGTTCCGTGGGATCAGGCCTCGTCCGACGACTGTCGACCGATGCCCCTGAGTGGTCCCCGCCAACCTGCGATCGCGATCACTGCGGCCACGGCCGCCATCGCCACCATCGTCGAACCGGTACCCACGAGTGCGATCCCCACACCTCCCAGCAGCGGGCCGACCGTCTGTCCGAGCCGGGCGAATCCCACCCATATCGCAACCTGGGCGCCACGCTGGTCGTCAGGGGCGCTCTCCACGTTCACGTCCTGCAGCGTCGGAATGAGCGATCCTTCGCCCAACCCGAACAGCAGTGCGCCGATGGCGACCACCACCAGCGACGGTGCCAGTCCCAGCGTCACGAAGGCGGCCATCCAGATCGAGGCAGTGACTCCGACGATGGCGGCTGGGGGGAACCGGGCCCGGATCCGGGACACACCGAGTGCTGCGACCGTCGACGTGACCGCCGGTACCGACAGGAAGAAGCCGCGGGCGGCTGCGTCGAGTCCGAACTCGTCGGCGAGGTGCACCGGGAGCACCGTCAGCAACCCACCGAAGATCGAGACGAACACCAGGAAGGCGAGGCCCATCGTGGTGGCGGGCACGGGGTGACGGGCGGATGCGAGCGCAGTCCTCATCTGCCGGCCGATGGCCGGCGGGTTGGGGGGCCGGTGCGAGTCGAGGACCAGCCAGGCCCATCCGGCGGTGGCGAAGGCAACCGTGTAGACGAGGAAGGTGATCCGCCATCCGAACGCCTCGGTGATGACACCCGAGAGCAGTGGGAGTGATGCCAGGCCCACGGTGAGGACCGCCGAGTTCCTGCCCACCAGCCGGGTCCTGTCCGCACCCGACCAGTAGTCGCCGATCAGCACGATGGCGAGGTTGATGAGCCCGGCCGAGCCGAAGCCCTGCATCAGTCTCGCCACCAGCAGGATGCCGAACGTCGGCGCCAACGAAGCGAGACCCCCGAAGGCAGCGAACGCAGCCAGACACGCCACCAGCACGACCCGACGCCCGAACCGGTCGGCCAGCAGCCCGATGATGGGCGCCAGCACGATCCCCGCCACCGCCCCTGACGACACCAGGATCCCCGCTCGATCCGGAGAAGCGCCGAACTCGGCGAGGATGTCGGGCACGGCAGGTGTGATCAGCGTGTTGTTGAGGATGCCGGTCAGCGAGATCGTGAAGATCAGAGCGGTCGGCGGCGGGCGTGACATCCGCTGCAGCGTACGGTCACGGATCGGGTGTTCCGCCGTCGCCCCGAAGTGGGTACTGTCCCTTCGTCGGCACAGCCGACATCCCGGAGGGATGACTGAGCGGTCGAAAGTGACGGTCTTGAAAACCGTTGGGCCCCATCGGGGTCCCGTGGGTTCAAATCCCACTCCCTCCGCTCCAGAGTGCAGAACGCAGAACGCCTTGATCAGAACCCCCAGTCGAGTGCGTCCCGAGCTGCTGTTCGCGGTGGGCGCCACCAGCCAGTACGTCGGGGCCGCCATCGCGGTGGTCCTGTTCGCTTCGATGCCGGCCCGGTCGGTGGCGTTGCTGCGGGTGGTGGGCGCCGCCGTCATCGTCGTGGGTGTGCGGCGCTCGTGGAAGCGTGCCTGGACCCGGGACACCGTTCGTAAGGCGGCGCTGTTCGGAACGGTCCTGGCGCTGATGAACCTCACGTTCTACCTGGCGATCGAGCGGCTCCCGTTGGGCAACGCCGTGGCGATCGAGTTCCTGGGGCCGATCGTGGTCGCCGCCATCGGAACGGTGACGATGCGGGGAGCGCTCGCCGTTCTCCTGGGTGGGGCCGGGGTGGTGGTGTTGGCCGGCGTCACACCCGCAGGCTCGCTCGTCGGTGTGGGATTCGCCCTGCTGGCCGCTGGCCTGTGGGCGGGCTACATCGTTCTCGGGCAACGGGTGGCGATGTCGGGAACTGGAGTCGACGGGCTCGGGCTGGGGATGGCGGTGGGGGCATTCGTGATCGCCCCGGCCGGTCTGCCCGGCCTCTCGGCGGTGTTCGACACGCCGTGGTTGATCGTGGTGGCCATGCTCACCGGTCTCTTCTCGAGCGCCATCCCGTACGGCATCGATCAGGTGGTGCTGGCGCGGATTCCCCGGTCTCGCTTCGCACTGCTGCAGTCGATGATGCCTGCGGTGGCCACGGTGGTGGGTCTGCTGGCGCTGGCGCAGCGCCCCAGCTGGTCCGAGCTCGCCGGTATCGGGCTGGTGGTCGGTGGGATCCTCTTGGCACCGGAGTGACCGCATCGGGTACTGTGATGTCCCCACCCGAGGTGGGGAACCATCTGGAGAGATGGCCGAGTGGTCAAAGGCGCTCGCCTGCTAAGCGAGTAGGGGGTTATAGGCCTCCTCGAGGGTTCAAATCCCTCTCTCTCCGCAAGAGAAGCTGCCAGCTGCCAGCTCCGGCTGATAGCTGGAAGCTGGCAGCTGGCAGCTGGCAGCTCTTTCAGTTCCACGCTGCGTCGCTCCACGAGACGCCGCTCCACGACACGCCGCTCCAGGTTCCTCCCGACCAGGACACGCCGCTCCACGAGACGCCGCTCCACGACACTCCCGACCAGGAGACGCCGCTCCACGAGACGCCGCTCCACGACACTCCCGACCAGGCGGGACCGGCCCACGAGGCCTGTGTGAACCCCGTGCCGGTGATCTGGGTGCCATTCCACCATCCGTCGTTCCATGCGGTGCCGGTTGCGGAGCTCCCGGCCCAGACGGTGGCGTCGAACGGGTTGCCGAAGATGTCGATCTCCCCGGAGAGCTCGCGTCCGCCCAGCGACAGCCGGTGTGACCCGCGGGAGGCATCGAGGGTGCCCGCCGCGGTAGCTGCGTGGTGCCACTGGCCGGCGCGCCGGGGAGAAGTTGCGACTGCTGCGCCCACGTCGAGGAGACCGGCGCCGTCGCAGTTGGATAGCGCTGCCGGCAGCGGAGTGGCGGAACGTGTGAGCACGTTCTTCACCTGATCGGGGGTGAGCTTTGGTCGTGACTCGAGCAGGACGGCGACTGCGCCCGACACCACGGCGGCTGCCTGGGAGCTGCCGCTACCCACGAATCGGCGCCCGTCTTCCGAGCGGGCTTCCGGATGATTGACGTCGGCGAACGAGCCGGGGTCCCGCAGGCTCATGATGGAGCGGCCGGGCGCCACCAGATCTACCGGGCGACGGGAGGTACCGCAGTTGGAGAACTCGGGGATCGGATTCAGATCGGTGTCGATGAGAGATCCGTCGACCGCACCGACGGCGATCACGTAGGGGTTGTAGGCGGGGCTGGTCAGCCGACGGTGGTTCCCGTCGTTGCCTCCGGCGACCACCACCACGATGCCGGACCGCCATGCCTGTTCCACGGCGTAGGCAATCAGGTCCTCGTTCGCCCTGCTGAGCGAGTCGGTGCCGTAGGACAGGTTGAGCACCCGGATGTTGAGCCCGTTGGCGTTGCGGTTCTGGACCACCCAGTCGATGGCGGCCAGGATCTGGGTGACGTCGACGGCACCGTTGTACGGAGCCACTTTCACGTTGACGAGACGGGCGCCGGGGGCGATGCCGGGAACGTCACGAGCGTCCGACACCATGATCCCCGCCATGTGCGTGCCGTGGCCGAAGGTGTCGAGATACCGAAGGTCGGCGTCTTGGGACTCGAAGGAGAGGTCCGGTCCGTTGATCACCCGACCGTGGGTGTCGAGGCCGTCGACGGGAACCACGCCGGTGTCGATCATGGCGATGTCGATGCCGCGTCCAGAGGCGTGGACACCGGTCATGCCGATCTGCTCATGCACAGCAAGGAGCGAGCCGAAGAACTTGCGGGTGTCGACCTCGGGGAGCAGGTCGGCGTCGTCCCAGCCCGCCTCGGCTTCGATGAACGCGAAGTCGTCGCCCCACACCTCGGAGGCCGTCGTCAGGACTGCTCCGGTCGTAGCGTACGTGACCGATCCGCCGGCACTCGTCTCAGCGGTGGCCGGCATCGCCGACGTGAAGACGGCGGCGAACGCTGCCAGCATCGGCAGGGCGATTCGGGAAGGGTGGACTCTCATCTGCTCATTCCATTGGGTAGTACCTCAACTGCATCGGTCCCAGCACGTCTCGCCACGCAGGCACATCCGAAACATACGCCGGGGCACTAGTCACGCATTCGGGTTTTCCACACGCCACTCGACAGCTAGCCTTGGCCTCGACACGACTTCGCCTCGGCGTGTGTGTCGCCCGAGCGCCCGTAGCTCAATTGGATAGAGCGTCTGACTACGGATCAGGAGGTTGGGGGTTCAAGTCCCTCCGGGCGTGCTGAGCGAAACCCCTGCGTGAGCGGGGGTTCTCTGTCATCTTCCACCGAGTTCGATTCCCGCGTGACCGGTCTCTGGGCCGCGGCTGGGCCGCGAGACTTCGAGCCCGGATGTCAGTGAGCCGTTTGATGAGGTCGTCGACATCGGATGGGAAGAGGTGGGTGTAGCGGTCCATCGTCACCGAGATCGACGAGTGACCGAGGTGGGCCTGGACCGCTTTCGGGTTGGCGCCGGCGGCTATCAGCAGGCTGGCGCAGGTGTGGCGGAGGTCGTGGATCCTAAGACCTTCGGGGAGTCCGGCTTGCTCGACTGCGGTGTACCAGACCTGGCGTCGGAAGTTGCTGTTGCGAAGTGGCGCACCTTGCGGTGAGGTGAACACCAGTGCGTCGGGGTCGTCGGGCACGTGTTGGTCGAGGTGTTTGTCGAGGAGGTCGCGAAGGAATCCGGGGGTGCCGACGATTCGGCTGCGGTGGTTTTTGGTGGGGCCGAAGTGGAGTTCGCCTCCGGCTTCGGACACCGACTCGGCAACACGGATTCGGGACCGGATGAGGTCGCATCGTCCTCGTCGGAGGGCGGCGGCTTCTCCCCACCGGAGCCCTCCGTAGGCGAGGAGGTAGACGAGGGTGCCGTAGGGTTCCTGGATCGTGTTGGCAAGCCGCTCCACCTGATCGGCGTCGAGGAACAGCATCTGTGGTTCGGGTAGTCGAGGGGTGCGGACTGCTTCGACCGGGTTGGTGGCCAGGTAGCCGGCGTCGACGGCGAGGGTGAGCATGCTGTTGAGCACCTGGCGGGCCTGACGGATCCCGGACGGTCCGAGGCCTGTCGCCTGGAGATCGGCGATCCACTCTTCGACCGCCATTCGGTCGATGTGGCGCAGCTGGTAGCGACCGAAGGCCGTCATGACGTGGGCGCGGCAGGTTCGATCGATAGCCGGCGAGGGTCTTCGGTTTGAGATGCGATTTGGTGTGGAGCCACCGTTCGGCCCATTCGTCGACGGTGATCTGCGAGAGGCGGGGGTCGGTCCAGTCGCCGCGGATGAGGTCGGCCTGGACGGTGGCCATGAACCGGTCGGCGTCGGTTTTGCGTGTGAAGCTCCTCGATCGTTCCCGACCGAGCGGGTCCCGGTAGCGGACTCGCCAGGGTTTGCGGCGGTCGGGTCGTTTCTCGATGTGGGCCATACGCTTGATCCATCGTCCGGTAGGTGACTCGGTGCGGTTACTTCCGACGATGCGATGGCACCCTGTCATCCGAATGTCATTCCGATGCCATTGACCCTGTTTCGCCTGGTCAGAGGCCCAATTCGTGAGCGCTTTCAGGTGGCGGGTGTGCGGCGAGGGGATTCGCGTTGACAGGGTGCTCGACACTCTGCTGACGGGGTTCAGGAGTCTGCTGGCGCCTATGGAGTACTAGCCACCGGATTTCGACAGGGCGCGGCCGGCGGCCCTGACCTGGGGACGCACCCGACATCGACAGCCCGGTCAGCTGCTGCGATGGCGTCTCGCACACAAGAGTCGGCACTCGCCGAGCTCATCAGGCGGCCAACGAGGAGATGGCATGACCTCGACGATGGACGACGACTGCCAACACTCCGATCAGACGGGAAGTTCAGATGCACGAACAGCATGACACTGAGAAGAACCGCGCCGTCGGCTCAGGGACCGAACCACGTCGTACCCGAATCCGGGTCCACACGCGAATCGCGCACCGCACCCTGTCAGTCCCACACGCACGTGCAACAAGTTGCTCGGTGTCTACATGTAGACACCGGAGGTCATGATGGATCTCGACCGTGGCGTGCTGTCAAGGATTGACCGCAAGCTGTTGGCCGGTCTCGGGCAGGACGAAACCTATCGGATGGTGCGGGTGCCCGTGACGGCGGCCAAGTGGTCGACCTGGAGCGCGGTCAGATACTCGGCTGAGACGGTCGGCCTGCTCCTCCGGATGGATGGCTTCGCTGTGCAACACGTCGGGCGCGACAACGAAGTGGCGTGCGGCACCGCGGATGAACCGCTCGGTGATGACTCCCCACTTGCGTTCGGACGCCGCCTCGACGAGGCCACGGGCCTTCACCGCCCTCAAGTGGTAGTTCACGTTCTGGCAGGTTGATCAGATCGCTGCCGCGATCGTGGTCGGCGATCCTGGTTCGGCAGGTGCGTCTACAGCACTCGAACGTCGTCCATGGCGAGCATCACATGTCTCGACAGGACATTGTCGAGCCCGTCAGCGGGAAGTCGTAGCGCAGTCCGAGCCGCTCTCAGCCCACCACACCAGCACTGGAACGGCCACGACGGCCACGTCTCCGTCCTCAAAGGCGACAGTTACCGGCTCAGAGGCAAGCAGCAGGAGGTGACCGCCGCCACGACAACCATCTTGGCCGCCGCGGAATTCGACCGGCGCACACCGCGCAGAATTGATCCGGCGTTGACATTGGAGCGGGATTCATGATCTCACTACGATCTTGCCCCCGGCGTTTCCGCTGTCCAGCAGACGATGCGCTTCTTGGATGTCCTCAAATGGGTAGACCTTGGCCAAAGCGCTTGGAATGTGACCACTTGCTAGCTTTTCGGCGATCAGATCTAGCGGGGAATCGGTGAGGGGTAGCGCTTCCGTACCGAGTAGCTGACTGTTGAAGAAGCTCAGTTTCACCGTGTTCGGTATGTCCATCATGAGGTTCAAGTTGTTCAGAACCGGGGGCCCTGCCAGCAACCCGACCACCACTACCTCTCCCCAAGGCCTTATGCAGCTTGCCGTATCCAGGAGCGTTGCCGCACCGACGACCTCAATGGCATGGTCAACTGCTCGCTGGTTGATCGAACGGACGCGATCGCGAATCTCTCCGTCGTCGATGACAACATGATCCGCCCCGATGGAGATCAGTTTCTCGGTGGCCTGAGACTGGCGCGTTGTGGCGAGGACGGTCAGGCCCCGCATCTTGGCGTAGGTAACGGCTGCCATGCCGACGCTGGATGTGGCACCACGCACCAAGAGCGTCTGACCTTGACCGATCCGCAGACTCTTCTCGAGCGCGCCCCAGACCGTCAAGTACGCTTCTGGCAGCGCGGCCAGTTCTTCGAATGCCAACCGGCTATCGATCGGAACCACGTTATTCGCATCGACGGAGATGTAGTCCGCATACCCTCCGTGACGAGCGGTCATCATGCCGCCCATCGCTGTCGCCACTCTCTGGCCTACCGCCAGGACGCCGTTCGAGTCCTCGACGACCTCGCCGACTGCTTCGTATCCCAACGCCAGATCTGACCGGAAGATGCCGTAGTTGCCGCTGCGGTAGTAGCTCTCGGCTTTGTTGAGGCCAAACGCTCGGACTCTGATCTTCACTTCTCCGCGTCGTACCTCAGGTTCGGCGGTCTCGATGATCTCGAGAACCTCGGGCCCGCCTGGTCGTGATGCGACTATCGCTCGCATGGCCGCCCCTTTCGTTTCGGTTGCGTCCGTGACGTGATCTCAGATGGCTTCGGGACCCCCGGCTCCGTGGCGGCGACTGTCGACCGCAAGCCGCCTGGCGGGGTCGACGAAGCGGGGCGGCGATGGGTTCGCAGCTGATGTGATCCTGGACCCGTCCGACTGCCAGTGGCGCCGCCGTGCCCTTTCGCAACTGCGCTGTCAACTGGTTCTCCTCCGCCCAGTCGCGACAATGGGAGTGCCGGGGAGCCGGCTTGCCCTCGCGGGGGCGGGACCGGCTTCAACTCGATCGACCGGTACGCGCACTCAGTCCGCTCGTTCCAGAATGACCACGGGAATACGTCGATCGGTCTTGGTCTCGTACTCGGCGAACTGGTCCATGATCGCCACGAGCTTTCCGTACAGCTCGTCGCGGTCGGGTCCATCTTCGACGATGATCGCTTTGGCAGGAAATGTGTCGGCACCCACTTCGACGGTCACCTCGGGATTCGCCCGCACATTGAAGAACCAGTCCGGGTGGTTGGGTGCCCCGCCCTTGGTTGCGCCGACTACATAGCTCTCGTCGTGGGTTGCGTACACGAGCGGGTTGAGCCGCTGGTTGCCGGTCTTGGCGCCCTTGGTGTGCAGGATCAGGACGGGTTTGCCCACGAAGAACCCGCCCATTGCGACATCAACGGCGCCACCGTTGGCCCGGAAGTCTTCGATGACCTGCTGGTTGATGGCGGCCGCCTGTTGCTTCTCGATGGTCATTGTGCGATCGCCAGTGATTCGGCCGCCACGGACGCTCGGCGGTCGGGGAGGGAGCGGGCGAGGAGGCCGACGATCGGTACTGCGGCGGCAAGGTGCATGGCATTCAGCCAGATCGCCGTGGATGTCTCTTCGGCGGCCACGAATGGCACGATGCCGTAGAGGACCAGCGCCACCGCGGCGGCGACCACCAATGTGATCCTCGGTCGACCAGTTCGGTTGGCGAGGAAGGCAAGTCCGATCCCGACTGCGCCACCGAGCACCGTGAACCCGAGTGCGAAGCCCATGGGTATCGCCTCCGGGGCATCGCCGCCTGGTTGGGTGACGAGCAACGGTCCGCTTGCGGCGTCGGCTGCGACGTAGGTGATGGCGACCACATGCAGGGCCACGATGAGTCCGATTCCTCCCTGTTTCGCTATGGCTGAGTTCATGAGCGCTGTCTTCCTCTCTGGACGGATCCAGCCACACGCCGAGTGCTCAGCGGGACCATGTATATGCAGAAGCATACACTATCTATGCGGACGCATGCAAGTTGGAGTAGTCTCACCCCATGAACCATCCGGCCCCGCAAGCCAGAAGCCTTGAGCCTTCCCAGGTCGGGGTGACCGTCGACCGCGACGGAACCAAGTACCTGCGTCCCGAGTATGCCAAGGCGTTCCTTGGACTCATCCGCGCTGGTGACTCAGTGTTCCGGGCCCTCGATCGTTCGCTCCAGACCGAGCACGGCATCTCCCTCCACGAATACGAGGTGTTGCTGTTTCTTGCCGTCTTCTCCACCGACCACACCATGATGATGACCGAACTCCGCCGCCGGACACCGCTCAGCCAGAGCCGGGTGTCTCGGGTCGTGAGCGGCCTCGAAGACGATGGGCTCGTGCGACGAACCACCGACCCGACTGACAAACGAGCAGTCACAGTCACGCTCACCCAGCAAGGCCTCGAGAAGTACCAGTCCGCCCAGGACCAACACCTGCGAGACCTGAATCAACACCTCTTCTCTGCGTTGACCGAACGGGACATCGGCCACCTGGCCGCCATCACAACCAAGATCCTTGCCGCCAATCACACTTCGGGCGGCACCGAAGCCGAAGGAGAGACTGAGATCGCGTCGATGTTCGACGTCATCGACGGAGGCTCAACTCCCACATGACCAGCCTCAGGGCCCAGGAAGGGCAGAGCGCGACATTCGTCGAGCTGTTCTTCGATCTGGTCTTCGTTTATGCCGTCACCCAGCTCACGGCTTTCGTGATCCACGGTCTGAC
Organism: uncultured bacterium; assembly: GCA_963825585.1. GTDB lineage: Bacteria > Actinomycetota > Acidimicrobiia > Spongiisociales > ZC4RG35 > JAOUGY01. The sequence continues at coordinate 434,336 of CAWGTX010000010.1, read as the reverse complement.
TTGGTCTGGGGTCGGTCGCGCTGCTTTGTTGTTTTGGTTGGTTTGGTGGGCTTGGACCCAGTTCACATGGACCCTCAATCCAGCCGACACCGAGCATCCGACCGTCAGGTTGATAACGCTCGGGGCGACGGCCACCGCGTTTTTCCTCGCTCAAGCGATACCGGATGCCTACGGGTCAGCCGGGGCGTGGTTTGCCATCAGCTATGTGGTGGTCAGAGGCCTGGGTCTCCTGCTTCAGTCACGGGTACTCGCCGAGGACCGGGGCAGCCCCACGAACTGGATCATTGCCTCGCTGCCGGGACTTGCCCTTGTTCTGAGTGGAGGCTTCGTCGACGCCGACGTCAGGGTCTGGTTCTGGCTCGCAGCACTCGCCTTCGACCTGGTTGCCGCTGCCGTCGGTGGCCGGCGGGACATGTGGCCTATCGCCGCCGGCCACTTCGCCGAGCGCCACGGTCTCATCGTGATCATCGCGCTAGGCGAGTCGCTCATCGCTGCCGGGGTTGCCGGCCGTGAGGTCGCCAGGAGCACCACTTTCGCAGTGACGACCGCTGGAGCGGTGGTGGGTACCTGCGCCCTATGGTGGACCTACTTCGGAACACTACAACCCATGCTCGAACGACGGCTCGCCGACCAGGCGGTCGTCGACCGTGGCAACTTTGCGCGTGACGTCTATTCCTTGTGGCATGCGTCGGTTGTGGCAGGTGTGGTAGGCGTTGCAGTGGCATTCGAAGAAGCAGTGGCCCACCCCGACGACATGCTCAGCCTCGAAGCGGCCCTCGCCATGACCCTCGGTGCAGCCATGTTCCTCGGCGGTGTCGCCGGAGCGGCTTGGCGAAGCGGGTTGCGAAGCCAGAGTGCTGTACGCCTGACCGCCGGTGCCATCGCTCTAGCCGCGACGCCTGCTGTTTCCCAGGTGCCAGCCTACGTCGCCCTGTGGGGCCTGGCACTCATCGTTATCGCGATCGACATATTCGACTGGCGCAGGTCGACCAGGGATTCGACGACGACCGGCCGTTCTGGTGGTAGGTGATGCGATCCCCATCTCGGCGTAGACCTTGGCCTCGTCCGCTGGCTCGGCCGCGGCCAGGGTGGTGGCGATGTCCTGCGGGCTAGCGACGAGGGCCTCGAGCCGCCGACGTACCAACAGCACCTTCAGATGTCGGCTGCCAACCCGATCACCAAATCGGGTATACCAACGAGCATTCCCGAGAGTGTCCGGTATCGAAGCCTCTTCGTGTCAGGTGATGGTTGGGGGCTGTGGATGGGCCCGCCGAGTCGGCCAAGCTGTGGAGCAGGATCGGGCGTAGTCTGGGTGTCGGGTCCGGGAAGTGACTCATCCGAAGCGCCGGTGTATCAGGGTTCGAGCCGGCCACGCTGGAGTCAGAGTCGTCCCTGGGTGTCCTCCCGGACCCACAAGTCGGTTATGTGCTGGTGCGGCGGGAATCGGCGAGGAGACGCCGGTAGACGCCGTCTGAGATGGACCGTTCAGCGCACGGATCGCTTCATTGGTGGTCTTGCCCTCGCCGAGTTTCTTCTGGTGGTAGTCCCGGCCCTCACCGGGGTAGCGGAGCTGGGTGACGGCGGCGGGTATGGAGGACGTGGTTGAGTTTGCGGTTCCCTCTCGGGTTGAGCCGATGCCTCTTCTTGTCCCCTGAGGACGCCTCGATGGGAGCGGTGCCGCTGGGAAACCGGGTGCTGTCGCCCACCGAGCCCAAGATGATGGCTGCTCTTGTCGGGCCGATCCCGCGATGTCGCACAGCGTCGGCGGCACTGGCGTGCTATTCGGGTTTGTTGAACATGTAGCGAGAGATCTTCCAGCCGTCAGTGTTGGTTCGCTGGAACAGGAAGATCTCTCGGTTGGATTCGGCCGACTCGTCTCCGGTTGACAGAAGGGTCTGCGTTCCGTTGCTGCGGGTCAAGGCGTGGGCCGTCTCGTCGGACGTGACGACGAGCTCGTTGATGGTGAACGTGACGTCCAAGCGGATCGCACCGAAGATGCGGCGGTATCCGTCGGCCATGTCGGCGCCGGTGACGGTTGGCAGGGTGGTGGGCATGAAGACACCGTCCGCTGCGTGGCAGGATGCGGCGAGGTCGGCGTCGCCGGTGTTGAGGGACCGCTCGTACGTGGCGAGGAGGTCCCGGATCTGGTTCTCGTTGATGGACATGGCGATGCCCTCTCAAAGTAGATTCCATGGAATCCAACACTGGTGGCTAGTATATATTCCATGGAAGCCAAACTTCCTTCCGCAACATCTTCAGGGGTCCAGCCGGCCACATTGTTCAGTGACCTGGTGAGGTTGGAGACCGAATTGTGGGAGCTGATCGACCGCCGACTTCGTCGCGATCACGACCTGCCGCTGTCGTGGTTCGAGCCGCTGCAGGTCATCGATCGGGTTCCGAACTGCCGAGTGGCCGACATCGCCGAGATGTTGAGGATCACAGTTGGTGGCACGAGCAAGCTGGTCGACCGTATCGAGCGGTCCGGCTTGTGTCGCCGTGCCCCCAACCCCGACGACGCTCGATCGTCGGTCCTCGCCCTCACCCCCACCGGACGCCGCCGTCTCGATGCCGCCCAAGGCTCGTTCGAAGACGAACTCGAGGTCCGGCTCGGAGCCGCGCTCACACCTGAGCGGCTCGAATCGCTCGCGTCGACCGTGCAAGAAGTGCGACGGCACATCGCCGACCAAAAAGGGAGCAGCTGATGACCGAGATCCCGACCTCGATGCGTGCGGTCGTGCTGGACGCGCCAGGGCCACCCGAGGCGCTACAGATTCGCGATGTCCCCGTACCGGTCCCCGAGCCCGGCCAGGTGTTGATCAAGGTCGAGGCGTTCGGACTCAACCGGTCCGAACTCCACACCCGCCTCGGTCTCGCCGACGGCGTCACGTTTCCTCGCGTCCTCGGCATCGAAGCCACCGGCACCGTCGCCGCGTGCCCCGGAGGCGAGTACACGGTCGGTCGACAGGTCGCTGCGTTGATGGGTGGCATGGGACGCACCTACAACGGCGGATACGCCGAATACACCTGTGTTCCCGCCCGGCAGGTTGTGCCGTTCACGAGCAGCCTCGACTGGGCGGCGCTCGGCGCGGTGCCCGAGATGCTCCAGACCTCACACGGCTCACTCACGATCGGACTCGACGCCCAACCCGGCCAGTCGATCCTCATACGTGGCGGCACCTCAGCGATCGGGATGGCCACCGCAGTGCTCGCCAAACGACTCGGCATGACCGTGCTGTCCACCACCCGCAACCCCGACCGGGCCGACAAGCTCCGCCACATCGGTGTTGACCACGTCTTCATCGACGACGGCAACATCGCCGACCAGGCCCGCATGATCGTCCCCGGCGGCGTCGACACTGCGCTCGAACTCGTCGGCACTCCGACCCTGCCCGACACACTGCGCGCAACCCGGGTTCACGGGGTCGTGTGCTTCACCGGGATGCTCTCGAACCAATGGACCGTGCGCGACTTCTACCCGATCGAGTACCTACCACGCGGGGTCCGCCTCACCGCCTACGGCGGAGACGCCACCGACCTCCCCACTCAAGTCCTCCAAGAATTCCTCGAAGCAGTCGCGGCCGGCGACGCCATCGTCCCCATCCATCGCACCTACCGCCTCGACGACATCGCCGAAGCACACGCCGACATGGAAGCCGGGCGCGCCACCGGCAAACTCGTCGTCCTGCCCTGACAGCAACCCGCCCGACCCTCTCCACCCCTCCGAAGCGGGACTATCGGGTGACCGGCTTGGGCCGCGATGCGACGCGTTTCCACCGGCGCCGATTACGGAGCGGACGTGATGCGTGCGTCGTGGCCGAGCATCCTGCCGGATCTGCGTAAGACGGCTGTCCGATCGGCCCGAGATCTTCTGATCGCACGGTCGAGCTGCGACGGTAGCGCGCACTCGTGTTGGTCTCGTCGGATCGGCAGCGTGGGTTGACTTCGGCCTTCGGGCGTCAACGGACCCCCCCTGCTTGGAGGCCGGTGCGAGCGGCTCATCGCTGGTCCTGTCCGTCGTCGCGCTCGGTGCGGAGCGTTCTCGCGGCGTCCGTGCCGATCGCTGTTACGTGGCGGTCGGCGCGGCGTCGATGCCGGCCGCGACTTTGGTCATGATCCGGCGGAGCTCGGACATCTCCTCAGCGGTCAGGATGGCCCCGATGTGCTGGTTGATGCCGCGTAGGTGGACGCGGCCGGCCTGGCGGAACACTTCCTCACCGCGCTCGGTGAGCGCCACGATCGTCCCGCGGCCATCGGCCGAGCATGCTCTGCGCTCGACGACTCCGTCGCGTTCCAGCCGATCTACGAGTCGGGTGACGCCGCTGGGTGTGATCGGGAGAACGTCGGCGAGATCAGACGGGCGGAGCCCTTCTCTGTTGGCCTGCGCCAGCATCAGCAGGAGGCCGTACCGATCGAACGGCAATCCAGTCTCGTCCTCCATCTCACGGGCGAGCAGCTCGTGAATCTGCATGAAGGTCGAGCGCAGCAGACCATAGGTCTCAGTGGCCTCGGTGACCCGGAAGCGAATAGTCATACCCCAATCCAACTGTATGTGCTTGACGCAGTCAACTTTGACAAGTTATTGTGTGCGTCAGTCAAAGAAATCCACCGCGCGATCGGACCCGATGCGTGAAGCCGCAACTGAACCACCTGATCGTCTGGTCGACGGACCGCCGGGCCGCAGCAGAGACCTTTGCGGACGTCATGGGTATGGGGCCGCCGACCGACTACGGCCACTTCACACAGGTCGAGGCCGGCAACGGCGTCATGATCGACTTCGCCGACACAAACGCAGAACCCAACGGCATGCACCTTGCGTTCTTGGTGACCGAGCGCCAGTTCGACGAGATCTTCGACAGGATCACCGAACGCGCAATGCCGTACTGGGCAGACCCTCGCCGGAGCGAACCGGACCAGATCAACCAGCACGACGGAGGACGCGGTGTCTACTTCGGCGATCCTCACACCAACGTCGGGTGGGAGATCATCACCCGACCCTACGGCTCCGGTCCGAGAGGCGAGCAGACTAGATGAACCAGGCTGCCCGAGTACCGGCCGAAGGTGAGTGAGGAGACGAAGAAGATGACCGAGCCCAACGACTGGAATGCGAAGATCATCGAGGAGTTCCGAGCCAACGAGGGCCGAGTCGGTGGACAATTCGAAGGTGCGCCCCTCTTGCTGCTCCACAGCATCGGAGCCCGCTCCGGCAAGGAGCGGGTCAATCCCATGATGTACCAGGCGGTCGGCGACGCGTACGCGGTGTTCGCCTCAAAGGGCGGGGCTCCTTCCAACCCGGACTGGTACCACAACCTGGTCGGCACTCCCGACGCCACCATCGAAGTCGGAACTCGCACCGTCCCGGTGCGGGCGCGGATCGCGGACGACGTCGAGCGCGACACCATCTGGGAGACGCAGAAGCAACGCTATCCGGGATTCGCCGGCTACGAGGCGAGCACGACCCGTCAGATCCCAGTGGTCATCCTCGAACCCGCCCGTTGACCAGGTCGGTTCGGTCGACCCTGCCCCTGACCCTCAAGCAGACCCCTGCCCGAGCCACACTCTCGAGGTGCCGATCCGGGCGCCCATATCGCCCCCAACCTGCGTGGTACTCGCAGCGAGCAGATCGGCACTGATGCGTGCGGGCAGGAGGCCACCCGGGGTAGTGAACCCTCTGAATCGGGGCACGATCGGCTCAGGATTGGATCTCTTCAACCTGGTCCATCCATCGGATATGCTGGCATACCATGAAGCGAACCACAGTGAAGCTACCCGACGAACTGGACGCCAAGCTTCGCCACGAAGCGGAGAGGCGCGGGATCACAGTCTCTGACCTCACCCGCGAAGCGATCGAGGGCCACCTCGGTGGCCAGCAGCGACGCCTGCGCGCCGCCGGTGCGGGCCACAGTGGGCGTGACGACATCTCTGAACGTATCGAGGAGATCCTCGCTGCCGAGGTGGGGCGATAGCTGTCCTCGTCGACGCGGGACCGTTGTATGCCTACGTCGACGCCGACGACCGCCAACATGCCGCATCGCTAGACCTGCTACTTCATCACCCCGGCCCGCTGGTAGTACCCGTGTTGGTCATCACCGAAGTCGCCTACCTCATTGGGAGCCGGCTCGGATCAGATGCCGAGGTTCGCTTCCTCGGTGACCTAGCTGGCGGAGACTTCGCAATCGAGCCGGTCATGGCAGGGGATTGGCTCCGTATCGCTGAACTGGTGAGCCGATATCGCGACCTGCCTCTCGGGACGGTCGACAGCTCAGTCGTAGCGACCGCAGAACGCCTCCGGATAACGAGAATCGCAACACTCGACCGCAGACACTTCTCCATCGTTCGACCCAACCACACCGATTCGTTCGAGCTTCTCCCGTAGGACACTCTGCACACCGATCAACAGATCCCGAGCAGAAACGAGCATTCAACCAAGTGTCCGGGATCGGCACTTCGAGGTGCGGTTCAGAATTGCCGGAACTCGCCGGACTCAATCACCTGTTCCAGAACGCGACGACGGGCGCCGTTTCAGAATATGGGCTCATCGAGGAGACGATGGCGCCGGTGGTTCCCAAGACGATCGCCGACTGGATACTGGAGCGCTTCTGATTCCGAGATATCTCTGTTGGGTAATCCCGCGTCGGGAGGACCATCCAAGAGGCGTCTCCTCGCGAGCCTTCGACAACTACTTGCGCCGTATGCTATATTCTCGCCTTACAGTGTAAGTCTGGAAACCAGAGGAGCCGCTCGTGGAGTCAACCGTCAGCAACCGAATCAACGCAGACCGTCGGGGAGTGCTGTCCTCGCTCTGGATCTTCGTCTTGTTCAACATGCTCTTTCGTGACATCCACGAGTTCGCGCGTCCAGGCGCTATCGAAGAGTTCATGGCGATGGAAGTTGCCGAAGGCCTCCTGCTCGGAGCCGGGATCGTGCTGAGCCTGTTCATTTCGATGATCGTGTTGAACCGAGTGTTGCCTTCGGGCGCAGCCCGCTGGGCCAACGTCACTGTTTCCGTCGTGGCCATCGCGTCTATGGTGGCCAATCCACCGGGCGACCTCGACGACATCTGGTTCTTCGTCGTCGAGATCCTCGCCCTGCTGGCGATCATCGGTCTTGCCTGGACCTGGCGGACGGACCCGGCTGAGCGCAGCCCTGATCCGGTGGTAGCGAGCGAGACCTAGCGCACCCAGACCGGGGAGGGGAAGCCCCGGACGTCCTCAGCGACCAGATACACCGTCTCGGTGCCGACCTCGAAGAGCCCCAAGCGTCCTTGGCTACCAAATCGGGCGCCATATCGCACTTCTCGCCGAGTGTCCGGGATCGGCACTTCCAGGATTGGTCTAGCGGAAATCGTGTCTGTCAGGTTGTCCTGACAGGCGTGAAGGTGATTGATGTCGAGTCGCTGCCTACGGATCCGCTCGAAGCGCTGCAAGAGCTTTCTCGGGCTGATGCGGAGCTCGAAGAGCTGCGGCGCGAGCGGGTAGGGGTGGCGCGCCGTCAAGGCTCCACCTGGGACCAGATTGGTGAGAGCCTGGGGATGTCGCGCCAGTCGGCATGGGAGTACTACACCCGCGAGGCGCGGCGTGTGCTCGAGGAGACCGCAGCCGGCTTGGATATCGACGAGGACGAGGCGATGCGGATCGCCACCGAGGAGGTCAGCCGAGTGCGGCGGCGACGCCGAACCTCGAGCCCCTGACCGATTCGAATGCGGGTGGTGCTCGATGCCAACGTCCTGGTTTCGGCGGCGATCAGCGACGGTCCGTCGCATCGGATCGTGCAGGGCTGGCATCGTGACGAGACGTTCGAGTTGGTGGTTTGCGATCGGTTGCTGGGCGAGGTGCGGAGCGTGTTGACCGAGCGGGCCGCGCATGAGGAAGTGGATGTCGATCGAGGCCGCAGGACTGTACGTCGACACGTTGGCCACGATGGCTGACGTGCGGCCCGATCCGGCTCCGGGTCCGACGCTGACCCGAGACCCCGACGATGACCACGTGATCCACCTCGCCCGGGCTCAAAACGCCGAGGTCATCGTGAGCGGCGACGCCGACCTTCTCGAATGGAAGGAGCAGGATCCAGCGGTGATCTCGCCGGCCGAGTTCGAGACGAGGCTATGGAAGTCCTGAGAGGTAGACACCTGGGCCGCGGCTGGGCTGCGGGACGATCGTTACTGACCGGTGGTAACGCGAACCAACCGGTGGGAAAACGCCAGGTCAACGCACGATTCTGGCGTAAACGCCGAGGTCACAGAACTCTCCCGCACTGACTACGGATCAGGAGGTTGGGGGTTCACGTCCCTCCGGGCGTGCTGACCGAACCCCTTGTAGCAGGGGATTTCGCCGGCGCGGTCTCGTCGACCTTTCTGACGGTCGGGAGCCATTCGCCCTGGTCCACCACGTCGATCCGATCGATCACCTCGGCATCTGGCGCGCGCAGCATGGGTCGGCCGTTGGGTACGCCAATCCGGGGGCTTGGTAACGGTTGGGCGTCAAAGCGGATGAGACTCGGCGAGAGGTGGTCCGGCGACTTCCATCCACGACCGCTCGGCGACATCCCGGTAGCGCCCAGGATCGACCGGACCGGGTGGCAGGAGGGCATGTTCCTCGAAGAAGCGTTCCATACCCGACGGTGTGAACATGACCAGGATCCGCGATGGGCGATCTTCGAGGTTCTGAAAACAGTGGGCGACTCCCCGAGGCACGAACACAAAGGAGCCGGGTGCCGCTTCGAGCAGCTTGTCATCAGCGATGAACCTGAACCGACCGTCGAGCAAATACCACATCTCGTCCTCGCGATGGTGGACGTGGGCAGGTGGGCCCTGTTTCGGGCCGATGGTCACCTCGAGCATCGTGAAGCTGCCGTTGGTTGTCTCCGTGCGGGCTTTGATCGTCGTCGGACCACCGGCCGGACCCGGGATGACCTGACCCTCCCCATCCTGCACGACAAAAGCCCTGGTCGAGCTCGCCATGAACACCTCCCTCTCGGAACGTCGGCCCGGTTGGTCGGCGCGTCAGAATGATAACGATCGGAGGCGGACCCATCCGCCCCCCTTCGCTGGCCAAGTCGGGAGCCATTCGCCATGGACTCGACGGGACCGTGGTGGACGCCGGCTGACTCGAAAGCCCGTCATACCGACGTGTGTGGACGGCTGTCGACACATGTGGACGCCGCTTGGAGATCTACGGATCAGGAGGGTGGGGGTTTCAAGTCCCTCCGGGCGTGCCGTTGGAGCCCCTACGTCAGCAGCGGCTTTGGCCGACTCTCGAGGATGAGCACGGGCTCGGTCGGTCCGGATCTCGGGGTACCGACGCTCGAAGGCGTGATCTCCCACCGGTCGCGGTTTCGAAGACTGGACGTGATCGATCCTCCCGGTCGGGTACCGCTCCGGTGAACCAGTTTCCTTGCTGTTGTCGCTTCGCCGAAGGGGGGTGAGCGCGGCGAAACGGCCTCGGTACTGTGTGAGAGCGATGAGCATGAAGAACAGAACAGTGTTGCGCCTCGGCATGATGGCACTCATGATGGTGACGATGAGCGGCGGACTCGTGCCGGCGTTCGCGGCTTCGGCGGACTTCGTCGACGTGGACTCGACGAACGTCTTTCGTGGGGACATCCAGTGGTTGGTGGACGCCCAGATCACTCGGGGCTGTAACCCGCCTGATGGGGACCGGTACTGCCCTGATGATCCGGTTACCCGTGGACAGATGGCCGCGTTCCTGGTGAGGGCGCTCGGTCTCGAGCAGGCGAACCCGGACGCGTTCGCCGACGACGACGCTTCGGTGTTCGAAGGCGACATCGACAAGCTGGCGTCGAGCGGTATCGCCCGTGGATGCAACCCTCCGACCAACGACATGTTCTGCCCGGACGATCCGATCACGCGGGGACAGATGGCCGCGTTCCTGGTCCGGGCTCTGGAGTTGGCGCCGGCTCCCGACGGCGGGTTCGTCGACGTGGACGGTTCCGTGTTCGTCGACGACATCCGAAGGCTTGCGGAGTCCGGCGTAACCCGAGGGTGCAATCCACCGGTCAACGATCGGTTCTGTCCGGACGATCTCGTTACGCGCGGTCAGATGGCAGCGTTCATCCGCAGGGGTTTGGAACTCGGTGTCGACGGCCGCCTCACCCTGGTGCGGGCGATCTCCACGACCGCGTATCCGTCGTTCGATCCAACGGCGCTGGTCTTCTGGGAGGAGACGGCCCGACTCGTCCTGCTCGACTCTGCGGCGGAGGAACAGCCCGGGTTCTCCGGCATCAACGCCTTCGTCCTCGATCGACTGGGCAACGTGATCTACGACTGGAGCACGCTCCCGTTCACGTCAGAGCCGGCCGGTGCGGCTTGGGACCCGCTTCGCGACGAGCTCTACGTGGCGGACGACGACATCAGGGTCGTGTCCGTCGTCGATCCCGGGCCCGACGGAATACTCGGCTCCGGCGATGACGCTGTCGTCCGTTCGTTCGACTCGGGCCGGTTCGGTGCCAGAGACCCTGAAGGCCTGGCATTCGATCCGGCGACCGGCGACCTGTTTGTCATCGTCGGCAAGGACAGCTTCTCGCCGATGATCTACCGGGTTTCACCCGGAGCCAACGATGTGATCGATGGGGTTGCGCCCGACGGGGACGACACCGTGGTGGAGATCGATGTCGTACCTCTCGGCATCACCGACCCAGAGGGCGCCACGTTCGACACGCAATCGCGAACCCTGCTCGTTGTCGACCGCGATACGCCCGGGGTGGTGTTCGAGCTGTCACCGGATGGCGCGCTCGTGGAGGAGTTCGGGGTTTCCACGACTGGAGTCGATCTGGCGGGCATCGAACTAGGAACATCTTCGGACTCGGCGTTCCGCCGCAGTCTCTACCTCGTGAATCGCGGAGACCGGGGCGAGCCGGACGGCGTCGTGTTCGAATTCCGGTACGACTGACGTCCAGCGGATGCAGCTACCAGACCGGCATGAGGGATTGGCAGCGCCGGTCGGAGGTCGGACGTCGAGGTCATCGCGCGGATGTCGCCGGCGACCGGACCCTCAACCGGGGGCGGACGCCGTGACGAGACGGCGAATCAGCAGATTGATCTCCTCGTGGCCGTGGCCGTACCAGGAGCCATGGCCCATACCCTCGAGGAGATGGAACGTGGCGGTGGGGACGAGGTCGGCGAGTTCGCGGCCGTCCTGAGGCGGAGCCTGGACATCTTCGGAGAAAGCGATCACGTGCATCGGGACACGCACGTTGGGAAGCGAGGAGCGCTGGTCGAAACGGAGTGACGCCTCCCACTGGGGGATGAGCGACTCCTCGTTGTCCCCCGACTCCATCCACTCCAGGAGTCCGTCCCGTAGCCTCGGCCACAGCTCCCGGTCGCCCAGCACCCGGGCCGGGTAGAGCATGGCGGCGTAGTGGGTGACACCGATCATCCCGTCGAGGCGTCCCCCGGCGCGTCGGAATTCGATCTCTGCCTCCTGGAAGTCCCATCCCCAGCCGGTCGACCAGGCGCCGGTCCCCATGACCAGGGCCTCCCGCACGATCTCCGGATGGTCGATGCACACCTGTTGGACGATCGCCGACCCGAATGACGACCCGACCATGGCCACCGGAGTCGAGCAGACGCTCCTGACCAGATCGGCCACGTCGTCGGCGAACGCCTCGATCGGCCACGGCATCGAATCGTGGCAGGTGGTGGCGCCGACTCCCCGGTTGTCGAACGTGAGACTCCGAAAGGCGTCGTCAAACGCCGGCGTCTGATACCGACGCCAGTCGTCTCCTCGACCACCGCCACCCGACACCCACACCAAGTCGGGTCCTGCCCCCGACTGCCGGTACTCGATCGACACGCCGGGGCGCTCGTGACGGGGCATCTGTCAGATGAAGGGAAGCGAACGGATCTGTGCGGTGAACCGCCCGGTCGGTGCCTGCACCTCGACGGGCGCCTGGGCATCGACGGCGGTGGTCTCGATCTGGGCGATTCCGATGGTCCGTTCCAGTCGCGGCGAGTACACGACGGCGGACATCGTGCCGACCTGCCGGTCGCCCGCCATCACTGGCGAACGTTCGGGTAGTGGCCAGGCTTCGGCGGCGTTGCCTTCGAGCATGAGGCCCACCATCAAGCGGGCAGGCCCTGTGCGGGCGACTTCGGCGAGCGCCGCCTTACCGATGTAGGCGACGGGTGTGTCGACGTCGACGTAGTCGCCCATGTTCGCCTCGAACGGGTTGGAGCCGGGGGTGGTGTCGCCGCCCCACGACAACAGGCCGCTCTCGACCCGCTCGATGTGATTGGGCGCTCCGGGTCCGATCCCGTAGCGCTCGCCGGCCGCCATCACCTTGTCCCACAGTTCGGTGCCGCGGCTGCCGTCCCGGAGGAACAGCTCGAACCCACCCTGTTTGCTCCAGCCGGAGCGGCACAACACGAGCGGGATCCCGTCCAGGTCGGTGTCGACGAACCAGAAGTAGCGGATGTCGCGTACGTGGTCACCGAACAGGTCGACCGCCAGGTCGGTTGCCTTCGGTCCCTGGATCGCCAGCGGTGACACGTCGGGCTCACAGACTTCCACGTCGAAGCCACCCTCGGCGGCGACAGCCCGCACCCACAACAGCATGTCGGAGTCCGCCAGGGAGAACCACCACCGATCCTCCAAACGCAGGAGCACCGGGTCGTTGAGCAAGGTGCCGTCGTGGTCGCACATCGCCACATACTTGCCTTGACCGACCCTGGCGTTGGTGAGGTCGCGGGCCGAAAGGTACTGGACGAGTCGGTCCGCGTCGGGCCCGGAAACCTCCACCTGGCGTTCGCTGGCGACGTCCCATATCGCCACCGCCTCCATGAGCCTGCGGTACTCGCCGGCGAGATCACCGAACGACAGCGGCAACAGCATCTTGTTGTAGACGGAGAAGTCGGTGACACCTGCGGCGAGCGTCGCCTGATAGAACGGCGAGGTTCGGATGCGCGGGCTGATGGCGAGATTCGGCACGCTCCAACGATACCGATCAGTCACCGATGGTGAGAGCTTCGTACACGCGGGCTCGGAACCGTTGCGCGTGTTCGTCGTAGGTGGCGCCACAGCTCACGCAGCGATCCACATGCCAGGCAGACTCGGCGCCCCAGTGATGGTAGGGGATCAGGCCAGGGTCAGGCGACGTCTTCCGCCCTCGCATGGCGTCGATCTCGGTGTTCCAGGCGACGGCCAGCACCGCCTCGGCCGTCCGCTCCCGGACTCGGCGAACCATCGACCAGCGCATCAGAACACCCCGTTTGAGGGCACGCTACACGCGGGCCCGTTGCTGGGGCAGAGTTCGGCTGGAGATCGGTAGCGTGGAGTCATGGAGCGCAGGTTCGTCGTGGCCCACAACCCGGATCCCGGATCGACATTGCCGTTCCTGCTCTGGCTTCCGGTTTCGACCGAAGGGCTGGTGCTGCGGGCGAAGGACAGCTGGCCGAGAACCACCAGAGTGTTCTGCTATCGGGCCGGTGACGACGAGTGGCATCCCGGGCTGGAGATCGTCGACGACGTGGCGGTGCACACATGCCGGCGCCGGGGCGTTGCGATCGATCTGGTGCTGGACCGTCGCCAGCACAACAGGAGCCAGTTCGTGTTCACCCGTTTGAAGGACGGCCGCGAGGCGATCTTCTGGCAGAGCGCTCGAACCGCCAAGGCCTCGCGGCCGGGTGTCCGCATCCCCGGGCGGCGAGCTTCTTCGTTACGGGATCTGACCATCACGATCGACACCCGGGAGCGGTACCCGTATCGATTCGCCGCCCAGCAAACCGAGACGGTCCGGGCGGCGCTCCCGGTGGGTGACTACGGCGTGTTGGTCGACGGCGTCCCGATCGCCCTGGTCGAACGCAAGAGCCTCGCCGACCTGGCCAAGGGGCTCAACGACGGGGGGCTGTCGTTCCAGATGACCGAACTCTCAGGTCACCCTCGGGCGGCGGTGGTGGTGGAAGACCGGTATTCGGCGGTCTTCAAACACCAGCACATGTCCGGTGGCGTGATGGCCGATCTGCTGGCGCGGCTTCAGATCCGGTATCCGACCGTGCCGATCGTGTTCTGCGACACCCGTCCGCTGGCGGAGGAATGGACGTTCCGGTTCCTCGGCGCCGCACTGGTCGCCCACCTCGACGAGCCCGCCGACCCTGCCGCTCCCAAGGAGTGGGTGGATTGACGGCCCGCTACTCGGACTTGGCCATCAGGTAGCCGCGCGCCCGCTCGGCCAGCTCGTAGCGGTCGACGAGGCGGTGAAACGCCGGGCCGTGACCCGGCTCGGCCAGGTGGGCGAGTTCGTGGACGATCACGTAGTCGAGGACCCACGGCGGCATCGAAGCGACCCGATTGGAGATCCGAATCGTCCCGGTGGCCGGCGTGCACGATCCCCACCGCTGAAGCTGGCGATCCGACCAGCCGATCGAGGCCGGAACCGGGAGGCCGTGGCGACGGGACAGTCGGGCCGCTCTGTCGACCAGGTCGATGGCAGCCGAGGTGCGCTTGCGGGCAATGCGCTGCTTCATCTGTTCGGCCCATCGGTCCGCCTCGGCGTCGGTCATGCCCGCCGGGATCATCAACCGTAGGCGGCCGTCGACCATGGCGGCCTGCACCGTCCTGGTGCGGCGGACGCTGCGGACGATGTCGACCGGGGTCTCCGGTTGCGGGTCGTTCATCCCGGCATCCTACGAAGCTCCTCTGACAGGTGGGCTCGGGGTGAGTTGCAGTGGCGTACCATGCCTCGCTGGAATCGATTGCGGAAGGGCACGCGGTGGAAGTCTGGCAGATGGTGGTGTTGAGCCTGGGGGGTCTGCTGGCCGGTGCCATCAACGCCATCGCCGGAGGGGCGTCGTTGCTCACGGTGCCGCTCCTGGTGTTGACCGGCGTTCCCGGCAACGCCGCCAACGGCAGCAACCGCCTCGGCGTCATCACCTCGTCGGCCACCGCCGCCTACGAGTTCTGGAGACGGGGCGTGCACGACTTCCGCAAGGTCGGGTCGGTGCTGGCGCCGGTCATCATCGGCTCTGTCGTGGGGTCGCTGCTCATCAGCCAGCTCACCACAGAGCAGTTCGAACGGGCCTTCGGCTTCATCATGGTGCCGATCCTCATCCTCTCGATCCGCAAGCCCAAGCCCAAGGCCGATGGCACCGTGTGGCCCCGGTGGCTGAACCTGCTCGTGTTCTTCCTGATCGGCGTGTACGGCGGGGCGTTCCAGGCCGGGATAGGGCTGCTGCTCATCGTCGCGCTCGCCCGGAGCGGCCTCGACCTGGTCACGGCCAACTCGGTGAAGGTGCTCGTCAACCTGTCCGTCTCGCTGGTGGCGTTGCCGGTGTTCATCGCCCAGGGGTTCTTCGAACTCATCCCCGCCGTGATCCTCGGGATCGGCTTCGCCCTCGGCGGAACGCTGGGTGCGGCGGTTTCGGTCAAGGGCGGCGAGAAGGTGATCCGCCCCATCATGATCATCGCGGTGCTGGCGTTTTCCGGCAGATTGTTGGGCCTGTACTGACATCCCGGTGGTAGCTTGACCTGCGGCCGTAGGGAGCGGCCGAGGGTCCTGGAGGGAACGGGACCTTCCCAACGATCATGGGGGAGACCATGGGTGGTAGGTCCATCGGGCGACGTCATGTGGCCGTCATCGCAATGCTGGCCACGGTCGTGTCGGCACCCCTTGCCGGGAGCGCCGAAGACGAACCGGTCTTCGCCCGTGCGGAGTACGCCTCCGACGTGATCATCGACTGGGGTGCCCCGACCGCCGAACTGGCGGTCCAGGCCACCGACCCGCTCGGGTTGGTGCTGGGTGTGAACCTCACCCAGGCCTACACCCTCAGCGACGACGCCATCGACCTGTGGACCTGTGGCGGCGTCTCCCAGACCGCATCGCAGTTCAAGGCCGTCCTCGACGACGAGGTCGGCGACTACTTCGAGCATCACTCTGGCGGGGCCTACCGCCCGGTGTTCACGGTGCGGGGCAGCGCCGGCTCCACCACGGCAGCGTGCGAGCAGACCGCATCCTCGCAGGCCTCCTCCAATGCCGAGGCGGCCATGGTCATCGTGCCGGGCGCCGGTGGCTACGCCCGCAACTTCATCTGCGGTCTCGATCCGTGTGCCGGATACCAATCGTTCCCCGACAACAGTCGCATCACCGTCGTCGGAGACATCTACTTCAGCACGACCGCCGCCCACGAGATCGGCCATCTCATCCAGTGGCCCCACTCCTACACCGGCAACGGGCCCGACGAGTACGACAACGCCATGGACCTGATGTCTGGCAACTACGGCACCGATGGCAGCTCCTACGGCTCCTACGACCTGCCCTACGAGACAGCCGCCATCAACAAGTACGCCGCCGGGTGGATCGATCCGGTCGACGTGGTGGTGGTGGATCCGGGTGGCGAGAGTGCCACCCTCTCGGCCACCAACTCGGGCAACCAGATGGCGGTGATCTGGGACGGCGACACGTTCTACACGCTGGCCGCCCGGGCCCCCACCACCTGGGATCCGATCGCAGCCAACTGGGCAGGGGTCGAGGTGTACAAGGTGGAGTTGTGCGAGTCGAGTGAGTGCACCCCGGGCTTCCGACGGATCACCCCCGAGCCGGCCACGCCGTTCGACTGGAGCGACATCGACTCCTATACCAGGGCGCCGGCACACGTCATCCGGAGTGGGCAGACCCGCACCGTCGGGGGTGTCGAGGTGACCGTGTCCGGGTCGGGGACCAGCTTCGATGTGGAGTTCGGCCCCGGGGCCGACCAGGGCGAGGATCTGGGTGGCTACGACGGGTCGTTCAGCGACGATGACGATTCGGTGTTCCAGGGCGACATCGAGTGGCTCGCCGCCTCTGGCATCACCCGCGGATGCAACCCGCCGTCCAACACCCGGTTCTGTCCCGACGACGAGGTGACACGCGGTCAGATGGCGGCGTTCCTGCGCAGGGCACTGCCTGATCTGGACGACTCGGGTGCGGTGCCGAACTTCACCGACATCGCCGGCTCCACCTTTGCCGCCGACATCGAGTGGCTGGCCGCCACCGGAATCACTCGAGGGTGTGCGTCGACACGGTTCTGTCCGGGCGACTCGGTGACACGCGGTCAGATGGCAGCGTTCCTGCGTCGGGCCTTGCCTGATCTGGACGACTCGGGTGCGGTGCCGAACTTCACCGACATCGGCGGCTCGACCTTTGCCGCCGACATCGAGTGGCTGGCGGCCACCGGCGTCACCCGTGGGTGCACCGACACCGCGTTCTGTCCCACACAGCCGGTGACCCGAGGACAGATGGCGGCGTTCCTGCGTCGGGCTCTCGGCGACTGAGCCCAACCCCCGAAATTGCGTACCGCACCGCCACCTGCGGGGGTGAGGCACGCAATTTGGGGTCAGGGGAACTCGACAACGACTTTCCCCACTGTCTTGGCCTCGACTGCGGCGTGGGCATCGGCCATACGCTCGAGCGGGAACCGGTGCAAGGACAGCTCGGTCAATGCACCGTCCTCGACGGCTGCCGTCACGTCGTCGACAGCCAGCATGAGAGCCTCGGTGGGAACGCCGTACAGCAGGATGAAACGCAGGGTCAGGTTGGCCGCCATCAACCGGAAGACCGGCAGTGTGGGGAGCTCCGACTCGGTGGTGTAGGTGACGATGGTCGCGCCCGGTGCCGCCACCGCCAGGTCGAGATCCAGGTTGGTGGTCAACGCCAGCTCGACGATCCGATCGACCCCGCCGGGAGCCGCTGCGCGGATGCCGGCCACCGGGTCTCCCGTGGTGTAGTCGATCACCGCGTCGGCGCCGGCTGCCAACGCCATGGCCGCTTTGGCGTCGGAGCTGACGGTGGTCACGACCTTGGCCCCTGCCCGCTTCGCCAACTCGATGGTGTAGTGACCAACGGCACCGGCGCCACCCGCCACCAGGATCGTCCGGCCGTCGATCGGCCCGTCCCAGAACAGACAGCGGTGGGCGGTCATGGCGGGGACGCCCAGACAAGCGCCCAGCTCGAGTGAGGCGCTATCGGGCAGGGGTACCGCTTGGTGCTGCGGCAGGCACACGTACTCGGCCGCGGTCCCATGCTGGCGTCCGGCGGCAGCGAACCACATCCACACCCGCTCGCCGACCCGGCCCTCGTCCACGCCAGGGCCCACCATGTCGATGACGCCCGAACCATCCTGGTTGGGCACCACGTACGGGAAGGGCATTTCGGGTCCGCGTGACCCCCGGCGCGCCTTCCAGTCGGTTGGGTTGACCGCCGAGTACACGACGTCCACACGAACCTCACCGGGCCCGGGGGTGGGGGTCTCGATCTCGGTGATCTCGAACACGTCGTGGGCATCGCCCAGGGACCGGTAGAGAGCAGCACGCATGACGCCATTGTGGTCGCAGGAACCGAGCTTCGCTTCACCACCTTGTGCACATTGAGGTTGCGCGGATAGGGAACGAGTCGAGGAGGAGTTCGTCTGCAGGGGCAAGAAAGGCGCCTGGTGCGAGGGGCGAGGAGCCGGAAGGTTGAAGGGCATGACCGCACAACGTCAACGCCCACTTCACTCTCGGCAGCTCCGGTTCCGGCGCCTCGCTTCTCGCCCTGAGCTCCTAGCTGGGCCCCGACACCTATCCGCTAGGCCTCATTGTGCAGATCGCACGCCAACCGCTCCGCTTCGCTTTCACCAGCCGGTGATGCGGTTCCAACGATCGACGACCTCGCTCGCTTCAACCACCTGATAGTGGTCGTGTGCGGCGGCGGTGATGCATGCGTGATTGGGGAGGATGCGAACTTTCGAGCCGAGCGGAAGGTGACGGGCGCCCGCGATCACCCCATGCTCCTGCGTGACCCGGTCCACGACGAGGTCTTCCAGCGGGACACAGTCCAGATCGCAGACGAGACCGAACCCACGATCGATCTCCTGTAACGACGTGGTCCGATCGAGTGAGAGGGCCAGTGCACCGGCGTCGATGATGGCGCCGTCGGATCGGTGGCCGATCACGGTGGCGAGCACCGAGATGGCGATGTCGTCGATGGTGCACACCCCGAGACCGGCCTGGAAGAGGTCCATGAACATGTAGACGCCGGGTCGGGCCTCGGTGACCTCGGCGAGATCGTTCACCGAGGCCATGGTGGGCGTCGATCCGACGCTGACACCGGGGCAGTCGAGCCCTTCCTGACGGAGCCGTTCGGCAGCCGTCACCACCGCCGACCGCTCGCGGGCGGAGAACACCGTGAGCTCGTCGTGCGACCGGGCGGTGTACGACCCGCCGGCGTGGGTCATGACACCCGCCAGCATCGTGCCGAGAACCGCGCCGATCTCCAAGAGGTGCTGTCCGAGGGGGTCGACACCCGATCGGCGCCCGTCGCAGTCGACTTCGATCCACACCCGGTGCTCGCCGTGGTAGACCACCCGGCTCGCCATCTCCACCGAGTCCACCACCACCTGGGCGCCGCAGGCGCCGGCACGGTCGAACTTGTCGGGTGCGATCCCCACCGCGTAGAGGATGTCGGTGATACCGGCGGCGGCGAACGCCTCGGCCTCGGCCAGTGTCGACACGGTGACACCCTGGTCGGGTCGGTCCAGCACCAATTTGGCCACATCGATCGATTTGGCGGTCTTCATGTGCGGTCGGAGCGCAACCCCGAGGGTGTCCATCCGGGTCCGCATCGATTGGATGTTGCGTTCGAGCCGGCGGTGGTCGAGGACGAGCGTCGGGGTGGGGAGGCTGTCGAGTCCGGTCACGCCCCGACGCTAACGCCTGACCGCCTGTCGAGTCGCAAGCGGGGGTTCTGTGTGCATGAGCGGGCGCAAAGCGCCCGCTCATGCACACAACACCGCAGGCTCTACTCCTCGACGGCGCTCTCGTAGTGCTGGGCGCCGGGGCCGCGAGGGGCTCGGATCCCACGGAACTCCCAGTCGCCGCCCATCGCGGTCGAAATCACCTCTTCGGTCTCGGTGGGCTGGGCACCGACGTCGACGCGAATCGGGGTCGGTCCCGACACGATCGTGTTCTCGAGTGTTCCCAGGCCTTCCACCTCGACGCTGACCACATCACCGGGCTGCACGGGCCGTGACCCCGCTGGCGTGCCCGACAACAGCACGTCGCCGGGTACCAGCGTGATGGTGCGGGCGATGTCGGCCACCAGGTAGTGCATGTCCCATTCCATGTCGGCAGTGGAGCCGTCCTGGACCACCCGACCGTTCACGAGTGTCCGAATCGCCTTGTGGTGGAAGTCCCACCCTGTGACGAGGCCCGGCCCGAGCGGGCACAACGTGTCCGAACCCTTGACCCGGAGCATCGACCCGGCGTCGGTGTCGCGGAAGTCGTGGAGCCCGTAGTCGTTGCCGATCGTGTACCCGGCGATGTAGTCGCCCGCCTCGGTCGGGGACACGTTGCGGCAGGTGCGGCCGATCACGATGGCGATCTCACCTTCGTAGTTGAGCCAGTTGCACCGCTCTGGGCGCACCACGTCGCCCTTGTGCGAGTTCAGCGCCGTGACCGGCTTCTGGAAGTAGGTCGGCGCCGACGGCAGCTTCGTCATGAACTCGTCGACCCGGCTGTGGTAGTTCAGGTGGACGGCGATGATCTTGGTGGGTTCGGTCGGCGGCAGGTGGACGGCGGCACCAACAGCCACGCTCCGGCCATCGGCGGCTATCAGCTCGTCGCCGTGTCGTTCGACTTGGGTGGGGTATCCGTCGAGCAGAATCCTCCGGAACTCCGACATGTCACCTCTCCAGCCGCGGGATGTTCGGTAGCGAACGTTATCGTTTCGGAATGGTCAAAGGCTTCATGGTCCCCCGAACCGGCACCGGTCGCTCGTCGCTGGTTCCGGCACCCCCGTGGCACTACTCCGGCGAGATGTTGACCGTGGAGTGGCGCACCGACCCTGCCCGGGTCGCCGAACTGCTCCCAGAAGGTCTCGAGCCGGCCGCCGAGGACCCCGGAGCGGTGGCGCTGATCTGGGCCGACTGGCAGAGCTGCTCGGACTCCTTCGACGAGATCCTCGACCCGGTTCGTGCCCAGTACAAGGAGGCGTTCCTGGTCATCCGCTGCTCCTGGCGTGACCAAACCTGGTCGCGCTGTGCGTACATATGGGTCGACAAGGACTTCGCCATCCTGCGTGGCTATCACCAGGGTTATCCGAAGAAGATGGGCGACATCTGGATGACCCGCCCGATCACGGTGGGCCGGGCCGGTCCTCGTCTCGACCCCGGGGGCCGCTTCGGCGCCACGGTATCGGCCTACGGCCACCGGGTGGCGGAGGCCAGGTTCGCCCTCACCGAGCCGGCCGCCTCGCCCGGATTCGTCAACGGCCATCCCATGCTCCATCACCGGTGGATGCCGGCGATCGAGTCGGACGGGACCGACAGCCTCTCCGAGATCGTCACGATGCGAGGCTACGACGGCGAGATCGCCGACGTGTGGGCCGCCGAAGCGGACGTGGCCCTCTTCGATACGCCCACGGAGGAGATCTCCCGTCTCGAGCCAACCGAGATCATCGGCGGCTACTACCACCGGGTTGGTGTGTCATGGAAGCAGGGAACCACGCTGCAGCCCTGACGCATTTCGAGTTCGGCGGGTTGGACTTCTCCGCCTCGGTGCCTTCGCTGTCGTTGATCGCGGGCGACCGGGAGGCGCTGGTGGAGGCCACCTGGCTGCTCGTCGATCACGTCCTTCGTCACCTCACCGATGGCGTTCTGGGACGATGCGTTCGGACGGTGCAACCGCCCTGGATATCCAACCCGATTGGCCCGCCGAGGTTGGCCTGGTTGGATTCGGGATGACGGCGGCCGCAGCTGTGATCGAGTCGGTCGGTGGCAGTCTCGGGGTGGAGGGTGGTGTCTGCTTCGTGTCGACCCTGCCGCACGTTGCCGATCGTTCGGCGCCGTTCGACTCCACTCTCCCGATCTCCTAGGGTCGCATCATGCCGGTACGGCTCGACGACATCGATGGGGCGGAGTTGCTGGAGGCCGAGCGGGACATCCAGTCGAAGCTGGCGGTCGACGCCCGCTTCGACTTCGCCTCGCTCCAGGCGATCTCGAACATCTACCGGGCAGCCACCGCCGTTCGCAACTACATGGAACGTCATCTGCTCACCGAGCACGGGCTGAGCTGGGGCGGTTTCACGGCGTTGTTCGTGTTGTGGGTGTGGGGGCCGCACGAGTCGCACCGGCTCGCCGAGGAGTGTGGCCTCGCGAAAGGCACGCTCACCGGTGTGGTGGCGACACTGGAGAAACGGGGCCTGGTGGAGCGGCGACGGCTCGCCGACCGCCGGAGGGTCGAGGTGTCGATCACGGATGACGGGACCGCCCTCATCGAGGCCATCTACCCGGAGTTCCATGCCGGCGAGGTCGAGCTGACGGCGGACCTCACCGAGGTTGAGTCCCGGCAGATGGCGGCGATGCTGCGCTCGGTGATCGCCAGGGCGAGTCACTGAGAAGCGTTCCGGCCATTGGGGTTTGGCGGATGGGACGGCTGACCGGACCTGTCCAAGATCGTCGACAAGTCAGCCGGTCGACAAGTCAACCGGTCGAGCCTGGCATTTCCCGCCCCGAGCTGTGGACCCGTTGATCGCGCCGGCGCGAGGACCCTTTTTGGCTCCTTCCCTATCGGCGTCACCCATTGCCGTTCGGCTGGGGTATCGGTATCGTTCGGAACCGAACGAGTCTTCCGGAGGTGACCTGTGGGTGAGATCGTCGGCGTCGGGCTCGTGTCCCACGTCCCAACCATCATGTTCTCCGAGGAGCTCCGACGGGAGCTGAACGAGGGTAACGAGATCAGCTTCGTCCCAGGGTATGGCCGGCTCCGGTCCGAGGTGTTCGACCGCTTGCAGGCCGACACCGTCGTCATCTTCGACTCTCACTGGTTCACGACCGTCGAGCACGTGGTCTCCACCCACGAACGCCGACACGGCATCTTCACGTCGTCGGAGCTGCCACGCGGCATGGCACAGCTCCCGTACGACTACCGGGGCGACCCGGAGTTGGGCCGGCAGATAGTGGAGTGCGGGCGCCGGCTCGGCACGCCGATGCACGACTCCGACGACCCGTACCTGCCGGTGTATTACGCCACCACCAACGTGGTGCACTTCCTGCAGAAGGACGAGGCGTTCCTCTCGGTCAGCATCGCTCAGACCGGTGAGTCCGACGACTTCCTGACTGTGGGGGAGGCCGTGGGGGAGGCGGTCCGTCGGGTCGGCGATCGTCGTGTCGTGCTGCTCGCCTCCGGGGGGATGAGCCATCGCTTCTGGCGGCTGAAGGAGATCGCCAAACACGAAGCGTCCGATCCGGTCCACATCATCACCCCTGAAGCCCGGGGGGCAGACCTGCAACGGATCGAATGGATGAAGGCAGGCGATCACGCCGCCATCATCGACTCGATGGACGATTACCACCAGCATCTGCCGGAGGCGGGCTTCGGGCACTATCTCATGATGGTGGGCGCGGTCGGCGGGCGGGCCTGCATCGCCCCAGGGGTGCAGTACTCCGACTACGAGAACGCCACCGGTACCGGGCAGGTTCACGTGTGGTTCGATCGCCCCGATGGTGGTTGGACGGGGTAGGCGACGCGCCCGTCGCAGGGCCGACGAACCCCATCAGTGACAAAAGACCCTGAGCGCCAATCCATGCACGGGGTATCTATGAGTCCATGACTGAAGAACTCATGGAACAACCGGCCGATCAACAGACGCGACGCCGAGCGTTTCGGCCGGCCGACCTCATCACGTGGGGAGTGGCGGCGCTGGCGCTCGTCGTCGCCCTCGGCGCCATGCTCGGCACCACCGGCGCAACCGGGGAGTTCCAGCCCGACGGCGGAACTGCGGAGGCAGCTGCGGAGACCACGGTCACCACCAGCGATCAGGTACTCGGGACCATCGAAGTCGTGGCCTCGGAATTCGCCTTCGAGCCGAGCCGGATCGAGGTCGATGCGCCGGGACGCTACGAGATCAGCCTTCGCAACGACGGCGACATCATCCACGACCTCACCGCCGGCGGCACGGTCATCGTGGCCGAGGCCGGAGCGAGCGCAACGGGGATCGTGGAGGTACCGCCGGAGGGTGTCGAAGTGATCTGCTCGATTCCAGGTCACGTCGAGTCGGGCATGACCGGGGCGATCACCGTGGCCGGTGCCGAACCGGTGGCCGCGGCCGACGAGATGGATCATGGCTCATCGGCCGTTGCTCCCTCGGTGGAGCCCGATCCGGCGACGCCACCGTACGAACCGTTCGACCCGCGGGCCCCACAGCGCGGCGAAGGGCCCGGCATCACCCTGATCGAGGGCGGGGCAGCCGACGGCGGCGACCTCATCGAGGTGGAGATGGTGGTCGAAGAGAAGGTGATGACGATCGCCGAAGGGTTCAGTCAGGAGGTGTGGACCTTCGGAGGAACGCTCCCGGGACCCGTCATCCGCACCCATGTGGGCGACACGGTTCGGGTGCATCTCGTGAACCCCGACACCTCCGCTCTGCCGCACTCCGTCGACTTCCATGCTTCGCAGGTGGCGTGGAACGACGAGATGAGGTCCATCGATCCGGGTGGCGATCTGATCTACGAGTTCACCACCGACTACGCCGGTGTGTGGATGTACCACTGCGGAACCCCGCCGGTGCTGCACCACATCTCGAACGGTATGTACGGGATGGTCATCGTCGAACCCGAGGGCGGACTTCCCCCGATCGAGAACGAGTTCGCCATCCTCCAGTCGGAGTGGTACCTCGGCCCGCAGGGCGAGCCCAGCGACCTCCTCAAGGCGGATCAGGGAGCGCCATCTCCCGACCTGATCCTGTTCAACGGGGTCGCGTTCCAATACCGTGACACCCCGATCGAGATCCCCACGGGCGAAGAGGTTCGTATCTTCGTCCTCAACGCCGGGCCTTCCATCGACTCGGCATTCCATGTGGTGGGCACCATCTTCGACACCGTCATCCGGGAAGGCGTCGGCCTGGAACGGGGAAACCCCGGCAACTACGGATCACAGGCCGTCGACCTGGCACCCGCCCAGGGTGCCATCATCGAGATGAAGGCGATGGAGGACGGCCTCTACCCCATGGTCACGCATGCCTTCAACTTCCCGGGTCGCGGTGCCCTCGGCCTGTTCCAGGCCGGCGACGGCGACCCCAGCTGAACGAGGTCGAGCGGACAGGGACGGCTGACCGGACCTGTCCGGGGATGGTCCACAAGTCGACAGGTCAACAGGCCAAGCCCGCGGTTCCGGTCCTGTTGACCTGTCGACCCGTGGAGCTGTTGACTGCTCGACCGAAAGGGATCTGTCCGGGTGGTGGCGGTAGCCTCACCGGATGCGGAAACCGGTGATCGGAATCGTGGTGTGGAGGAGGGGCCTGAGGACGCCGCTGGGTGACCCGGAATTGCTCCACGCCCTCTCCGACGCCTACGTCGCTGCATTCGCCGACGCCGAGGCGATCCCACTGCTGATCCCCAACGCCCGACCGGTCGAAGAGGCTTCCGTCTTCCTCGACCGCATCGACGGGCTCGTCCTCTCCGGTGGCGGCGACGTGGACCCCGCCTCGTACGGGGCCGACAACGAGGCGTCGTACGACACCGACCCCTCGGTGGATCGGTGGGAACTGGCGTTGCTCACCGAGGCCCGTCGACGGCGGATGCCGACGCTGTGTATCTGTCGGGGCATCCAGATCCTCAACGTCGCTCACGGGGGAACACTCCACCAGGAGGTCCTTGCGACGGGAACCATCCATGAACCGCTCTCGGGTAGGTCGGGTGCCGAGATCCTCGCCGCCCGCCACCCGGTCTCCCTGGGAGAAGGTGGAAGGCTCCGGGACATCTATGGGGCCGAAACGCTCCGGGTCAACACGATCCACCACCAGGCGATAGAGGTGCTCGGTGAGGGGCTCGCGGTCGAGGCCACCGCTCCCGACGGGATCGTCGAGGCCGTGGTGTCCACCGACCCCGGATGGTGGTGCGTGGGCGTGCAGTGGCACCCCGAACGCAACGATGCCGGCGACGACCGCCTGTTCCGCTCTCTCGTAGCTGCTGCCGCCCGATGAGTCTCTGGTCGTTCGGCGCGGTCGAGCTCGCTTCCCGGATCCGGAGCGGTGAGATCTCCGTTCGCGAGGTCGTGAAGAGCCATCTGTCCCGCATCGACGAAGTGAACGGGTCGATCAACGCCATCGTGACGCTGGTGGCCGAGCCGGCGCTCGAAGCGGCCTCCAGAGCCGACGAGGCCCACGCCGCCGGATCGACGCTCGGTCCACTCCACGGCATCCCGGTGGCGCACAAGGATCTCATCGACACGGCCGGCATCCGCACCACCTATGGATCACCGCTGTTCGCCGACCACGTACCCGAGGTCGACGGTCTCATCGTCAGCCGGGCACGGGCGGCCGGAGCCATCACGATCGGCAAGACCAACACGCCCGAATTCGGTGCAGGCTCGCACACCTTCAACCCGGTGTTCGGCGTGACCCGGAACCCCCATGCTCCGGACATGAGCGCCGGCGGCTCGTCGGGTGGAGCCGCTGCCGCCCTGGCGTCGGGGATGGTGCCGCTGGCCGACGGCTCCGACCTGGGTGGATCGCTGCGGAATCCGGCGAGCTTCTGCGGAGTGGTCGGCCTGCGACCCAGCCCGGGTCGCGTCCCGAGTTGGCCGACCCCGATGCCGTGGCAGTCGATGAGCGTGGAGGGTCCGATGGGTCGCAGCGTCGCCGACGTTGCCCTCCTCCTGGCGGCGCTGGCCGGCCCGGACCGCCGGGTTCCGATCTCCCTCGACGATGCGGGGGAGGTGTTCGGGCCACCGCTGGAGGCCGCGTCGACCCGGTGGCCTGCGCCTCGCCTTCAGTCCCAACCTCGGTGGCCTGCCGGTCGATGGTGCGGTGGCGGCCGTGACCAGACGGGCGGTCGACCGCATCGCCGACTCCGGAGCCATCGTCACCGAGGTCGATCCGCCGCTGGCCGGTGCCGACCGGGCGTTCGAGACGCTTCGCGCCTGGTCGATGGAGGCCGGCCGGGGCGATCTCTACGACCGGGCCGGTGACCGAATGAAGGCGACCGTTCGTTGGAACATCGAGCGGGGGCGGTCGTTGAGCGGTGCCGAGGTGGGAGCGGCCGAAGTCGCCCGCGGGGCGGTATTCGCTGCCATGGCCGAGTTCTTCGAAGACTTCGACGTGCTGGTGACGGTGGTGAGCCAGGTCCCACCCTTCCCCATCGAGTGGGAGTATCCGGTCGAGGTCGCCGGGTCGTCGATGTCGTCCTACATCGAGTGGATGCGGTCGTGTTCCCGCATCACCGTGACGTCGTGCCCGGCGCTCTCGCTGCCGGCCGGGACCACTCCGACGGGCCTGCCGGTCGGCATTCAACTGGTGGCACCGCATCGTGGCGAGCGTCGTCTGCTCGAGATCGCAGCCGGAATCGAAGCCCTGCTCGCAATCGATTGTCGACCTGGTTCCGCGCCGAGTGGCTCGAGCCGCTAAGTTGAGCCCTGAGGCGAAGGAGCGCACGGCTGGAGCGGATACACACGTCTGAATGGGTGGAGTGGCTCGACGCACTCTGCATCATCGGCCCGGTCCATCTGGAGTCCCAGGATGCCCTGCCCCGGCCATCCGGGACCTGCCGGTTCCGGGCCGCCGACTACACCCCGCTCGATGATGTGGTGGAGCTGGTCTTCGAGGACGACGAGGGGTTCCTCCAGGTGATCGTCGACTCTCCTACCGCCATCTGGGTCCACCACGAGGGCACCGGAGACGAGCAGGTCGTCTTCGAGACCGCCCGCGGCGAGATCCGTCTGCGGCATTGCGCCCGCACCTCCATCGCCTCCTGACAGCCCGTACCCCCGGACGCCGTCAGGTCAACGCCGATCGGAGCTTGGTCACGAACGCCTCACGATCGACGTGGGTGGTGATGCGGGCGTCCCGGCTGGCGTCGGTCGAGTCGAGCCAGTCGATCACGTCCTTTCCCCGACCCTCGCCGTCGCCGATGATCACATCGAGGTTGTGGGTCTCGAAGCCGGCGATCGAGGGATCGATCGCCACCGCCATGGCGATCGGGTCGGGCAGGTCGAACCCCACCAGGTGTGACTCCTCCCGCGCATAGACATCGACCACCGCCTGGATGTCCATGCAGAACGCACCGAGAGGTCCCAGGTCGCGGAGCTCGGCGGACTCGTTGGGGCCGAAGGTGGCGTGACGGACTGACATGTCCCACCCGATCAGCGTGAGCGGCATCCCCGAACGGGCCACCACTCGGGCGGCCTCCGGATCGGCCCAGAAGTTGAACTCTGCCAGCGGGGTCACGTTACCGGGACCGGCGCATGCCCCGCCCATCACGAAGCAGTGCTCGACCGCTCCGGCGATGCCCGGTTCCCGCAGCAGGGCGGTGGCGACGTTCGAGAGCGGCCCGAGGGTCACCAGTGTGATCGCACCCGGAGACCCCGTCACCCGCTCGATGATGACGTCGACCGCGTGGCCCACGTCGGCGACACGACCCGACACCGGCAGACCGATGTCGCCCATCCCGTCCTGCCCGTGGACGAACTGGGCGGTTTCGAGCGGCCGCATGAGCGGTGCCGCTCTCCCGGCGTACACGGGCACGGTCGAACCGCACAGCTCGCGGGTGTAAAGGGCGTTCTGGACCGCTTGGTCGAGTGGGACGTTCCCGGCCACCACCGTCACCGCCTCCACCGAGACCGAGGGTTCACGAAACGCCAACACCAGAGCCACGGCGTCGTCGGAGGCGGTGTCGGTGTCGATGAGGAAGCGACGGGTCATGGCCCGCAGGGTAGAACCGGGGTCCGAGGGCTCAGTTCACCGATCCGTCGAGGATCTGGAGGGTCTTGAGATCGGAGTGGAACTCGAGGGCGTAGTCGCCGCCCTCCCGACCGATACCCGAGATGCCGACACCACCAAAGGGGGCGGTCAGGTCGCGGATCAGGAAACAGTTGGTCCACACCACGCCGGCCCGGATCTGGCGGCCCACCCGTTCGGCCCGTTCGACCGATGAGGTGTAGATGATCCCCGAGAGCCCGTAGCGGGTGGAGTTGGCGAGCCGGATAGCCTCGGCCTCGTCGGTGAACGTCTGAAGGGTGAGCACAGGCCCGAAGACCTCACGTTGCACCACCTCCGAGTCGTTGGAGACAGGCTCGATCAGGGTGGGTTCGTACCACAGGCCGCCGTCGCTCCACACCTTGCCACCGCGCACCACCCGGTCACCAGTGGTCCGGGCACGGTTCACGAACCCCGAGACCCGGGCCAGGTGGTCGGGGTGGATCATCGGGGAGATGGTGGTTTCCGGGTCTCGGCTGTCGCCCAGTACGTGGCTGTCGACGTAGCCGTGGAACCGATCGAGGAACTCGTCCCTGATCGAGTCCTGCACCAGCAGCCGCGTCCCGGCGAGACACACCTGCCCGGAGTCGTCGTACTGGCCGGCGGCCTTCTCGGCGGCGGCGTCGAGGTCGGCGTCGTCGAAGACCAGGAACGGCCCTTTGCCTCCCAGTTCGGCGGTGAACGGAACGAGGTTGGCGGCAGCGGCGGTCCCGATGTGGACGGCCGCCTCAGGCGACCCCGTGAACGAGATCCGCCGCACCCGGGGGTCCGCCACCAGGGCCGCCCCAACCTCCTCGCCGAACCCCTGGACGACGTTGAGCACACCAGGCGGTAGTCCCGCTTCGACCGAGATGTCGGCCAGCAGCGATGCCGAGAGAGGCGACCACTCGGCCGGCTTCAGGATGACGGGGTTTCCCGCCGCCAGCGCCGGCGCCAGCTTCCATGTCGACAGCAGCCAGGGAGCGTTCCACGGGGTGATGATGACGGCCGGGCCGGCGGGCATCCGCTGAACCACGTTGGCAGTCCCTTTCGACGACCAGCGACGCTCCTGGTGACCGGCAGCCAGATCGGCGTAGTTGCGAAAGTTCTCGGCCCCCCGGTGGATCACCCGGACGCGGAGCGACTCGAGCAGCATCGCCATGTCGAGGCATTCGACCGTCGCCAGGTCCTCGGTGCGGGTGTCGATGACGTCGGCCAGCCGATGCAGAAGGGCGGCGCGTTCGGTGGCCGTGAGCGCCGCCCACTCCGGCGCAGCCTCGAGCGCTGCGGAAACCGCCAGGTCGGCGGCGCCGGCATCGCCGCGGGCTATCTCACCGATCTCCACCGACCAGTCCAACGGCGTGCGGTTCTCGAAGGTCCGCGGTGACGACACCCTGCGTCCGCCGATGAAGTGCTCCCCCGACACCGACACACCACCGATGTCGAATCTGCGATCCTCCACCGCTGCCTCCTGATCGTTCGGGAGCGAAGGATACCGGCTGCCGATCTCGGGCCCGCAAGGGACGCCGGACCCTTCCAGGGGCGCCACCCGCTCGATAGGTTGTCGATACGACAGAGGGAGCTCGAATGCCGCTCTGGTTGATCGTCACGATCGGTGTGGTCGTCGTTGGAAGTGCGATAGGCGTGGTGGCATCCGCCCGCCGTCGCCCCTACGTGGTCCATCCCGACGTGTTCTTCACACTCGGGCTGATCCTGGCACTCATCGGCATGGCGCTCATGCCGACCCTGGGCTGGGAGCCCGCCGTGCTCACCGGCGGGGGTGCCGTCATGATGCTGGTCGGGGCACGGCGCATGCTCGGCGGGTGGTGATGCCCCGGTCTCAGGCGGCGCCGTCGATCAACACTCCACAATCGGTCGACGTGCTCCTGGGTGGTGTGGGTCTGGCCGATCGACACTCTGACGAACGTTCGATCGGCGATGCGTGAGGCAGTCACATACGAGTGGCCGGAGGCGTTCACGACCTCTGCGATGTGCGCCGTTGCTTCGTCCCCGTCCACGTGGGCGAAGCTGACCAGGGCGAAAGTCGTGGGCGCCACCATTTCCAGCCGGGGATGCGTCTCTATGCAGGACTCGAGCCGACGTGCCATCTCTACGTGGGCTCTGATGTGGTGTCGCAGTCCCTCGGCGCCGTACTGGCGGAGAACGAACCACAGCTTGAGCGCCCGAAAACGCCGACCCAGCGGCACGTGCCAGTCGCGGTAGTCGATGACGGCGCCCGACTCCGTCGCCCGATTCTGCAGGTAGGGCGGGAGGATCGACAACGTCTCGATGAGCGGGGTCCGATCCGCCACGTAGAAGACGGAGGCGTCGAAGTTGGTGAACAGCCACTTGTGCGGGTTGAAGACGTAGGAGTCCACCAGTTCCAGACCGTCCTGGTGGTGGCGGAACTCTTCGCAGATCATGGCGCTGCCGGCGTAGGCGGCATCGACGTGGTGCCACATCCCGTGACGGCGGGACACCTCGCCTATGCGGCGTACCGGGTCGACTGCGGTCGTGCCGGTGGTGCCGACGGCAGAACACACGAAGGCGGGAACCAACCCCGTGGCGGCGTCGACCGCAACCGCCGCCTCCAGAGCGTCGACCGACATGGCGAAGCGATCGTCGACGTCGATGAGCCGGATGTGTTCGAACCCCGCCACCCTCGCTCCCTTTTCGATCGACGAGTGCGCCTGGGCCGAGGTGTAGACAACGAGCCGCTCGATCGGCGCACGTTGTCGGGCCAGACGGCGGGCAACCACCAGGGCCGTGTGGGTGCCGTCCGAAGCGCTCATCTGCATGACGCCGCCCCCCTGACGGGTGGTCTTCCACGACTCGGGCAGTGCCATCAGGTCGACCAGCCAGTCGAGCACGGCCGACTCGATCTCGGTGGTGGCCGGGCTGGTCGCCCACAGCATGCCCTGTTGGGCGAGCCCGGCTGCTGCCAACTCGCCGAGGATGGCGGGGAACGATGCATTGGCGGGAAAGAAGGCGAACCAGCCCGGCGACTGCCAATGGGTGAGGCCGGGCATGACCACCCGGTCGAGATCGGCGAGGACCTCACGGAAGTCCTCGGGCCGCTCGGGGGCCCGTTCCGGGAGCATCGCCCTGATGTCTCCCGGCTCAACCGACGGAAGGATGGGCCGAGTTTCGACATCCTCCCAGTAGTCGGCGATCCAGTCGATGAGTTCCTTGCCGTGGCGACGGAATTCGTCGGCTGACATGTGGCGGTCCATGGCGCCAACCCTATCCCGCCGAGAACCGATCGGGCCGTCGCCGACAATCTCGTGTGTGGAGCCGCCGCCTCCGTGGATGTCGGGTGAGCCGAGTGAACTGGTGACGATCTTCGTCTCCGCACTCGAACGCGCCGCCGCAGACGTCTCGATCGACCTGAGCGACGACCCGCCTGCCATCCTGGCCCGGAGCGCCACCGGTCGGGTGTTCGTGGCGGCCTGGCCGGTCGACGACGGGCTGCTGGCCCGGTTGCGGTTGGAGGCGATGGCGGGGGCACCCGACCACGAGCACATCGACGAGGGTGCGCTCACCTACGAGGTGGCTGTTCGATCGTTGGAGGAGGTCGAGTCCCTGGCCGAGATGATCGAGCGTGCCCACGGCCTCGCCGACCGCCGGCCCGACGGCCGGTAACGCGCTTTTCACACCGCTTACTGGTTGCTGGTTCCGGTCGACGGGTATGGTGTCGCCCAAGGGAGACGTGTATGCCGTCGTATCTCGACAGTCTCAACGAACGGGACCTCGCCACCCTCGCCGACGTGGTGGGATCGGACCCGGCCGAGTTGTCGGCCGATCTCAGACGCCGCCCCTGGGCGATCCACGACCTGCTTTCCAGCGATGACGTGTTCGATGTCGTGATGGATCGCCACGCCCACCCTGCCAACGTCGTCTCACCATTCCTGCTGTTCGCCGTACTCGTTCACCGGGTCGCCGGCGAACTGCGCGAGGCGACCTACGTGAACGACTGGTCGGGTCCCCGCAGCCGGCTCCCCGTGTTCGACGTCGCTCCCCTCCAGGAGTTCGTCGAAGACGCTGGCCGCACCTCGTTCCTGGCCGGATTGCTCACCTCGTTCGCCCTTCCCGACCCGCCACCCTTCCCAGGCAACCCGTTCGACCTGTCCGGTTTGGCCATGTGGCTCGACCAGGTCCTTCCTGCCGACCGGACCGTGCTGTTGCGGCGCCTGGGAGACCTGGCACTCTTCTCCGCCGGCGTCTTCCCCGACCGAACCGGTTCCAAGCCGATGCGCCCGGTCGACGCCGAACGCCTCGGCCGCACCGTCCAGATGACCGCCGAAGAAGTCCTGTCACTGTGCGACCCGGTGAGGATCTCACCTGGACTCGACGCCCTCGACGCGCTCGGCGCCCGCTGGTATTCGGCCGCCGTCGCCGAAGGTGGAACCCCACCCGTTGTCGCCGACGTGGCCAACCGATTCCGCGCCGCCCGCCGGGTGCTCAACCACCTGGCCGACACGCACCTCTACAGACTCCAACCCGGCTGGAACGTGGCGGCTTGAGTCTTGTCCCCCACGGAGTGGGGGAAGGGGTCCCCGCTTGCGGGGTAGGGGGGTTGAGAGCCCGCGAGAAGAACTTCGACGCGCTCCGGAACGCGCATTCATACCCGCGAGGGATAGGCCCCCCCTACCCCGCTCCTTCGTCGTCCCGGCGCTTCGCCGGACGGACCCTTCCCCCTCTCGCAAGCTCGAGGGGGACAAGAGCGTTCAAGCGGCGATGGCTCCGGGGCGGCGGGCCTCGAGGGCCATACGGATCTTGGCGAGGGCGCGGATGCGGGCCACTTCGGGTTCGCGGGGGTCGGCGAGAACGGCGACGAGCACGGGGGACACCCCGGCGGTGCGGGCTGCCACGGTGATCTCGCGGACGTCACCTTCCACGGCGGCGAGGCCGCGAGTGTCGACGTTCTGGGCGAGGGTGTGGAAATCGATCATTGGTGGCTTCCTTTCGTCTCACGCCACGGTAGGTGCGGCATCCCATCACGTCCAACGATGATCCGTGCTCGTTTCGATAAGCTGTGCTGATGATCGATCTGGGTCCTGTGGAACTCCGACATTTGATGGCGTTGCAGGCGGTGGCGGCGGAACGCTCCTTCGGGCGGGCTGCCGAACGCCTTGGTTACACCCAGTCGGCGGTGAGCCAGCAGATCGCATCGCTCGAGCGCACCCTCGGAGGTCCGGTGTTCGAGCGGCCCGGCGGGCCCAAGCCGGTCGAGATCACCCCGCTCGGTTCGCTGCTGCTCGATCACGCCACCGCCATTCTCAATCGCCTCGACGTGGCCGCTGCCGAGATCCAGCTGCTGCGGGCGGGGCGGATGGGCTCCATCACCATCGGCACCTTCCAGAGTGTGTCGGTGAGGCTGCTGCCCCAGGTGTTCCAGGCGTTGGCGGCGGAGCGGCCCGATCTCGAGATCCGGCTGAGGGAGCTCGACGAGCAGGACGCGCTGTTGGCGGCGCTTCAGGATCGCACGCTCGACGCCGCCTTCCTGGTGGAGCCGGTCTCCCGGCAGGCTTTCGACGTCGTGCAGGTCTTCGAGGATCCGTTCGTGCTGCTGAGCCCGGTGAGCCACGATCTCGCCACCCGCAACCGGGTTTCGGTGCCCGTGTCCCTGCTCAGCGGTGTGCCGCTCATCAGCCAGTTCGACGCCTCCCACATCCGGCTGGTCGACGGCGCCATCCGGCGAGCGGGGGTCGACCCGAACGTGGTGTTCCGCAGCTCCGACAACGCCGCCGTTCAGGCCATGGTGCGGGCGGGGTTGGGCCACGCCGTGATGCCGTCGCTGGCTGTCGATCCAGCCGATCCCGACGTGCTGGTGCGTCGTCTCGAGCCGGGAATCCCCAGCCGGATGGTGGTGGCTGCGACGCTGCGCGGCCGTGTCCTCCCGCCTGCGCTGACCCGGTTCCTCGAACTCACCGACGAAGCCGCCGACCGACTGGTGGCCGAAGTCGACCCCGTCACCGGCCTCACGCGTTGATCGGCTGAGGCAGAATCCGGGGATGTCATTCGACGACCTGCTCGACTACTGCCTGGCCAAACCGGGCGCCTGGCGTGACGAGCCGTGGGACGAGACGATCGTGACCAAGGTCGACCAGAAGATCTTTGCCTTCTTCGGAGCGTCGACCGTTGGTGTCAAGTGCGGCGCCAACCGTCTGGACGCCGACGAGTGGCTGGAGCGATTCCCGGGCGACGCCACCAAGATGCCGTATCTCGGTGCCCAGGGATGGAACAGCCTGGCCTTCGACGGGGACATCCCCGACGAGGACGTGCTCGACGCCATCGACGAGTCCTATCACCTGGTCGTGTCGCGCTTGCCCAAATCTCGTCGACCAACCGGGTGGGAGGGCGGGTGACGGTCAGTTCTCGGCGAGGATGCCCTTGAGGCGGTCGAGGTTGTTGGGGCTCATCTCGATGTGACCCTGGTCGATCAGTTCGTACACCTCGAGCACCGCCGAGTTGGCCGGGGTCTCGATCCCCACCTCGGCGCCCTTGCGCACGATCAGCCCCGTGATGAAGTTGTATTCGCTGCGCCGGCCCTTCCAGGTGTCCTGCACGATGGCCGTGACCGCCCGCGGGCCGATGTGTTCGTAGAGGGTGTCGAGGGCCTTGAGCAGCACCTCGTCACCGGCGCCTGAGAACTCCTCGGCGGTCAGACCGAACACCGGCTCCAGTTCGTACCCGAGTGCCTTGCCCACCTCGGCGGCCTCGCGTCCGAGCCGAACGGCGATGTCACGCATCCCGGGCAGGGCGGCGCCCTCACGGCTGGGGAGTCCGAACAGGCCGTTGGGGCCCATCGCCATGGTATTGGCGACGAGCTTGGTCCACTTGGCTCCGTAGATGTTGGTGGTCACCACCGTCTGGGCGCAGTTCCCGAGCAGCTTGGCCATCATCTCGGCGCGGCGGGTCATGGTCCCGTCCAGTTCGCCCACCGTCAGCCAGGTGCCGGTGCGTGAGGTGTTGCGGGTGACGACGCCGGGGGTGTAGATGTCGGCCGACAGCTCGATGGCACAGCCCATGGTGCGGGCCCGGCCGACGATGGCGGCGTGGGTGTCGTCGTTCATCGAGTTCTGGGTGCCGATCAGCACCCCGTCGGGCTTCAGGAACGGTTCGATCAGGTTGACGATCCAGCGGGTGTCATAGGACTTCACCGCCACGACCACAACGTCGAACATGGGCCGCCGTGACGCCAGGTCGGAGATGTGGAGTGCGTCCACCGGGACGTGCACCTCCCGGTCGGGCATCTTCACCCGCAGCCCGTAGCGGCGCATGATCTCGACGTGGTCGGGCCACTGGTCGACGATCATGACGTCCTCGCCGGCATCGATCAGGTCGGCCGCCAGGCTGGCGCCGATCGCACCCGTTCCCAACACGCAGATCTTCATCGCACGCTCCCCGTTCGTCGAAGCCGCACGGTAGTGAAAGCCCAGGGGGGCGGAATCGACACAGCCCGGAGCGAGGGCGAGGAGCCAGAGAGCGGAATCCTCAGCGGGCAGTGTGTAGTCACCGGGAACCCGATCGGGTGACGTTGGACCGCTGTCGGAGGCAGCCCGCATCGGAGCGATCGAGCCAGAGTTCGCCTTGCGACAAGGTCGCCGGGGGCCCCGAACATGGAACCTTGGGCCAGTCCCACAACGTCATAGAAGTATGAGGCACCGAGCGCATCGGGTGATGGTCGCGGCGGCGGCTCTCGTTCTCCTCGTGGCGTGTGAGACCGCCGATACCCAGAACACCGAACAGACCGCGTCGACCGCCCCGACGGTCGTCGCCACGGCGCTGATGGGCGTCACCGAGGCCGTCGGCGCAGAGGGGTGGCTCGAGCTCAGTGGAGAAGGTGTCGACCTGCTGTTCAGGTCGCGCCAACAGTGAACGAGTAGAGAGAGGTCCGTTGCGGGGGACAGGCAAGGAGCCTGGCGCGAGGGGCGAGGAGCCAGAACCGGAAAGGCCATGACCGCACTCAGTCAATGCCGATTTCACCGTCAGCGGCTTCCGGCTCCTCGCTCCTCGCTCCGTGCCCCAAGCTGCTGCCCGACGGTTCACCGTCGAGTCACGTCCCCTTGAACTCGGGTGGGCGCTTCTCTACGAAGGCGTTCATCGCCTCCACCAGATCGTCGGTCATGAGGAACGACGTGTTCCACAGCGCCACGTGCTCGAGGGCGGCGGCGGTGGACATGCCCTCCTCGGCCTGGAGCACTGCCTTGATGCCCTGCACCACGAACGGGCTGTTGGCGGCGATCTCGGCGGCCATTGAGGTGGCGGCTTCGATGAGGGCATCGTGGTCGCGGTACACCCGGTTCACCAGGCCGATTCGCTCCGCTTCGGCGGCGTCGATGTCCTTGCCGGTGTAGGCGAGTTCGGCAACGTGCCCGGGTGCGATCACCTTGGGGAGTCGCTGCAGGGTGCCGACGTCGGCGACGAGGGCGATCTTTGTCTCCCGCACCCCGAAAGCGGCATCGGCCGATGCCAGCCGGATGTCACATGCTGTGATCAGATCGACACCCGCCCCGATGCACCAGCCGTGGACGGCGGCGATCACCGGCTTGGGACATTGCTCGAAGGCGCTCATCGTGCCCTGGAGCTGTTTGACCTTCCGGTAGAACGCCATCTTGCGGGTCGCCTCCGACGGCTCATCCGTCTGGCTCACTGTCATCAGCATGCCCAGGTCGATGCCCACCGTGAACGCCGGCCCCCGGCCGGCCACCGCCAGCACCCGAACCTCGGGGTCGTCGGCCAGTTCGGCGACGGCCGACGGGATATCCGCCCACATGTCGGCCGAGAGGGCGTTGTGCTTGCCGGGGCGGTTCAGCCAGAGCCAGCCGACGTGGTCACGGACCTCGATCTCCAGGTGCTCATATTCCATGGCCCGAGCATAGGAGCGGACCCCACCCGGACACCGGAGGGACGCACATGAGTCAATCTCGACGTGTAGGTTCGTTGGGGACGTTCGAAGGGAGTGAAGTTGGGATCACGGACACGTCTCGCCGCCTGGGCATCGACCCTGGCACTGTTGGTCGCCTCGATACCGCTGGGCGCAGGCCCGGCGGCGGCCGCCACCGATGGATTGTTCTTCTCCGAGTACATCGAGGGAACCAGCTTCAACAAGGCCCTCGAGATCTACAACGGCACCGGTGCCGCCGTCGACCTTGCAGCGGGTGGCTACAGCGTTCAGATGTTCTTCAATGGCAGCACCACCGCCGGGTTGACCATCAACCTGACCGGGACGGTCGCCGACGGTGACGTGCACGTGGTCGCTCAAGCGTCGGCCAACGCCACCGTCCTCGCCCAGGCGGATCAGACCAATGGCGCCGGATGGTTCAACGGTGACGACGCTGTGGTGCTGCGCCAGGGAACCGAAACCCTCGACGTGATCGGTCAGATCGGCCTCGACCCCGGGAGCGAGTGGGGGAGCGGGCTCACCAGCACCGCCGACAACACGTTGGCGCGGCTCGAGACTGTGTGCGCCGGCGACCCCGACGGGTCGAACGCCTTCGACCCGGCCGTCGAGTGGACCGGTTTCGCCACCGACACCTTCACCGGCCTCGGTACCCACACCGCCTCCTGTGACGGACCGGTGGAGGACGCCGCCCCGGCTGTCGCCTCGACCACACCGGCCGACGGTGGCGACATCTCGCCCACCGAGAACCTGGTGGTCACCTTCACCGAGCCGGTGGCGGTCGCTCCCGGTGGCTTCACGCTCGTGTGCACCGACCCGATCGACGTGACCGTGTCCGGCGGCACCACCTCGTACACCCTCGATCCGGCGACGGATCTGGTGGCCGGTGAGAACTGCACGCTCACCGTGAGCGCCGCCTCCGTCACCGACCTGGATGGCAATGACCCGCCGGACGCCATGGCGGGCGACGTGGTGGTGACCTTCGGCGTCCAGAACGCCTGCGCCGCCGTGTTCACTCCCATCCCCTCCATTCAGGGGAGCGGCCTCACTGCCGCCATCACCGGCACCGTCACCACCCAGGGGGTGGTGGTGGGTGACTACGAAGGCCCATCGCCGACATTGCGTGGCTTCTATCTGCAGGACCCGGTGGGTGACGGCGATCCGACCACCTCGGACGGCATCTTCGTGTTCAACGGCAACAACGACTCCGTCGGGCTGGGCGACGTGGTGCGGGTGACGGGAACGGCTGCGGAGTTCCAGGATCAGACCCAGATCTCGGCGTCCTCCGTGGTGGACTGCGGGACGGCAACATTGGAACCGGTCCAGGTGGAGCTTCCGTTCCCGTCGGCCGAGCATCTCGAGCGGTACGAGGGCATGCTGGTGGAATTGCCTCAGACGCTGTACGTCACGGAGTACTTCCAGCTCGGACGCTTCGGCGAGGTGGTGGTGTCCTCTGGCGACCGGCTGGGTCAGCCCACAGACATCGCCGAGCCGGGCGCTCCGGCCATCGCGGTGCAGGCCGCCAACAACCTGAACCGGTTGAAGATCGACGACGCCACCAACGTCCAGAACCCCGATCCGATCATCTTCAGCCTCGACGGCGCTGCGCTCAGCGAGTCGAACGCCTTCCGGGGCGGGGACACCATCACCGGGGCGGTGGGTGTGATGACCTACACCTGGGCGGGGAACGCCGCCTCTCCCAACGCCTACCGGTTGCGTCCGGTGAATGCCCTGGGGGCCGAATGGGACTTCGAGTCCCGGAATCCACGTCCCTCCGGGACGCTCGAGGTCGGCGGAACGGCCACCGTGGCTGCGTTCAACGTCCTCAACTACTACGTGACGATCGACGCCGGGCCTGACGTGTGTGGCCCTGGCCTCGACCAGGACTGCCGAGGCGCCGACAGCGCACTGGAGTTGGAACGCCAGCGGGTCAAGCTGCTGGAGGCACTCGACCGACTCGACGCCGAAGTGGTTGGCCTGGTGGAGTTGGAAAACACAACCGGGGTCGAGGCGATGGCCGACATCGTCGCCGGGCTCAACGTCATCCCGGACGGCCCCGAGTACGACTACATCGAGACCGGGACCATCGGCACCGACGCCATCAAGGTGGGTCTGATCTACCAGACCGGGGCGGTGACGCCGCTGGGTGATCACGCCATCCTCGATTCTTCGGTGGATCCCACCTTCGACGACGACCTCAACCGGCCGGCGCTGGCGCAGAGCTTCACCTCCGACGACGGCGAGGTGTTCACCGTGGTGGTGAACCACCTCAAGTCGAAGGGCTGCGGTGACGCCGTCGGCGCCGAGGCCGACCAGGGCGACGGGCAGGGATGTTGGAACCCGGCCCGGACGGCGGCTGCCGAGGCCCTGGTGGATTGGCTGGGTACCGACCCCACCGGTTCGGGCGACCCCGACGTCTTCGTGATCGGCGACCTCAACTCGTACGCCAAGGAAGACCCCATCGACGTCTTCGTCGACGCCGGTTACCTCGACCTTGGCCGTGCCTTCGAAGGTGACGACCATTACACCTACGTGTTCGACGGACAGTGGGGTTACCTGGACTATGCGCTGGCGTCGCCCAGCGTCGCCGCCCGGGTCACCGGGGCGGGGTCGTACCACATCAACGCCGACGAGATCCCGGTGCTGGACTACAACACCGATTTCAAGTCGCTCGGCCAGGTCACGTCCCTGTTCGCACCGAACGAGTTCCGGACGTCGGACCACGATCCGGTGATCCTCGGCCTCTGTGATGCGGTGGCGCCGACGGCATCGGCCACCGCCAGCCCGTCGCAGCTGTGGCCGCCGAACAACCAGATGGTGGACGTCACGGTCACCCTCGACGTGTTCGATGCCTCCGGCGCCGACGTGGAGTTGGTGTCGGTCACGAAGAACGAGCCCGACTGGAATCCGCGGCGTGGCCCCGACATCGTGATCGTGGACGACACCACCTTCCAACTCCGTGCCAGCCGGCTGGGAAGCGGAGACGGGCGGATCTACACGATCACCTACTCGGCCGTCGATGCCTGCGGCAACGAGACGGTGTTCACCACAGAAGTCACTGTTCCCCACGACCAGGGGAACTGACTCGAGAGACGAGATGACTGTGCCCGCCTCCAACGATGGGGGCGGGCACAGTTTGGAGGCTTCTGGCTTCTGGCTTCTGGCTTCTGGCTTCTGGCTTCTGGCTTCTGGCTTCTGGCTTCTGGCTTCTGGCTCGCTGCTGGCTCGGAACGCAGATTCCGCCTCGTTCCTCGTTCCTCGTTCCGTCAAGCGTGTTGCGTGTTGCGTGTTGCGTCGGTCGTTCTGCCTTCTACAGCTCCGCCGACCTGACAGCTTCCTTCCAGCTCACCTTGTTCCCAAAGCGAAGGAGGCCGCCGGAGTACGCCCGGCCGGCGAAACGGACCAGCACGACGATGCTGATCATCATCAGCACCACCGACAGCGTCATCTCCCACCAGGGGATTGCCCCGAAGGCGGCCCGGACGGGAGCTGCGAACGGTGCGGTTGGCGGGAACAGCGACGTGACGCGTGCCAGAGTGCTGGACGGATCGTCGAGCACCTGGAAGCTCACGAAGAACCCGATGACCGACATGATCGTGAACGGCGTGGCGACGCTCTGGGCGTCCTCCATCCTGCTGACCAGGGCACCGGCGGCACCCATCCCCGTCGCGTACAGCGCGTAGCCGAGCACGAACCACAGCACCAGGAGTGGCAGAGACGCCACCGGGATCGCCGGGAGCTCGAAAGCCCCCGTCACTCGAACGGCGACGATGGCGATGGCGATGGTGGCGATGAACTGGGTGAGGCCCAGGATGCCGATTCCGATGATCTTGCCGGCCAGCAACTGCCAGGGCTTCACCGTTGCCAACAGCACCTCCACCACGCGGCTGGTCTTTTCCTCGGTGACACCGGCCAGGGTCCAGCTCCCG
This sequence comes from uncultured bacterium, assembly GCA_963825585.1. Taxonomy (GTDB): domain Bacteria; phylum Actinomycetota; class Acidimicrobiia; order Spongiisociales; family ZC4RG35; genus JAOUGY01. The sequence continues at coordinate 392,813 of CAWGTX010000010.1, read as the reverse complement.
TACGACAGGATCGCCATGTACATGAGGAACAGGCCCCCGAGTGCCACCAGGACACGGGCGTCGCTATCGGCGCTGTCGAGGTCGCTCAGCGAGCGGACATCGAGTGTGTCCTCACTCAGGATCGCCGCCGCTCGGGCTGCCTCGCCGGACAGTTCGTCGAGCGCCACCGCGGCAGCCGCCTCCTGAAGCAGGCGTTCGAGGCTGCCATCGGCGCCGGTTCCTGCCGGGGTCACCAGTTCTGAGCCCTCCACCAGACCGATCTCGACGGTTTCGTCGTCGAGCGCCGACTCGAGCGCCGCCACCGAATCGAGGTCGACGGTGGTGATCTCCACCCCGCCATCGTCCTCGTCGGCGTTGCCGAGCGAGAGGGCGGCGTCGATGATCGCCTGGTTCCCTTCTCCGACCAGTCCCACGTCGTAACTCTGCGTCCGCTGGCCGAGGAAAACCGGCAGGGCGATGGCGGCCGTGAGCAGCAGGATCGTGAACAGTGTCGAGATGAGGAACGCCTTGCTCTTGCCGCGTTCGATCAGTTCCCGTTTGACGACCAGTTTGAGTGTCTCCCAGGTGCTCATGCCACTGCCTCCTTGAACAGGTCGGAAAGGGTCGGGGTCGAATAGCTGAAATGCCGGACCGATCTGCCCACACGTGGGTCGGCGATCAACGACGTCACGTCTTCGTCGGCGGCGACCACCAGCCGGTGCCGGAAGCCGTCGAACGACGAGGACACGACACCGTTCAACATCGCCAGGACGTCGGCGCCCTCCTCGGCCACCTCGATCTCGAGGATGCGGTGCGGTGAGCGATCCTGCAGTGCGCGCACCTCGCCGGCCACGACGATCCGACCCTTGTGGATGATCGCCACGTCCTGGCACAGGTCCTCCACCAGGTCGAGTTGGTGGGAGGAGAACACCACGGTGGCGCCTGCCGCCACCCGTTGCCGCAGTACGTTCGCCATCGTCTCGGCGCCGATCGGATCGAGCCCGTTGAACGGCTCGTCGAGCACCAGAACCTCGGGCGAGTGGACCAGGGCGGCCGCCAACTGGATCCGTTGCTGGTTGCCGTGCGAGAGGGCATCGAGGGGATCCTTGGCCCGGTCCGTCAGGCCCAACTCTTCGAGCAGTTCTTCGGCCGCTGCCCTGGCCTCGGGCTCCGACATGGCGTGGAGGCGCCCGAAATACACGAGTTGTTCGACCACCTTCATCTTCGGGTAGAGGCCCCGCTGCTCGGGCATGTACCCGAACCTGAGTCGTGTCTCGGGAGAGATCGGTTGGCCGTTCCATGTGACGTGACCTGCGTCGGGCCGGAGAAGGCCGAAGATCGCCCGCATGGTGGTCGTCTTGCCGGCGCCGTTCGGGCCGAGAAAGCCGAGCATCCGCCCCGGTTCCACGGTGAAGCTGCACCCCTCGAGGGCGACCACATCGCCGTAGGTTTTGGAGAGCTCGTTGATCGCAAGCATGTGTGTCCTCCTGGATGGTTCGTTGCCACCAACCTATGGGCAGCGACCGACGGTGGCGTCCGCCTACCGAGGGATCGTTGCTTCCCCCTGAGGAGGGAGGCTGTTGACCTCCCCGATCAATAGGATCCCGTCCATGCCCACTGCTCTGACCCGAAACAACATGATGCGCGACGCCACGGTGGCGGCGGGAATGATCGTGCTGGCACTGCTCGGGCTGGTTGTGGCCTACGACTTCATCGAAGCCGATGACGGGCTCGACGAAGTCCCCACCCTCTCCGCCTCCGTGGTCCTCATGATCGCCCTACTGGCCCCGCTGGCGCTTCGGCGGGTCCGCCCCGTTGCCGTGCTTCTCGTTGTGACGGTGCTGTTCGCAGTGGCTCGGGTCCTCGAGGTTCCGGAAGGCACGATGACGTCGTTGGCCCTGTTCGTGGCGATCTACTCGGTGGGGGCCTGGGTGGCCGACTCGACCGCCCGTCAATGGTCACGGGTGGTCGCCATCATCGCTTCGATCGGGCTCCTGGTGTGGAGCATTCTCGGGCAGACCGACTACGTCAACGTCGACGCCGTGCTGGCGACCACGTTCTCGGTGGTCATCAATGTGGCGTTCTTCGCGGCGGCATGGAGGATGGGCGATCTGGCGCGTCTGCGTCAGGAGAACGAAGCCGAGCTGCAACGTCGTGCAGACCAGTTGGCCGTCGAACGCGAGGAACGCGCCAAACGGGCTGTGGTCGACGAGCGGGTTCGGATAGCACGTGAGCTGCACGACGTGGTCGCCCACCACGTGTCGGTGATGGGGCTCCAGGCCGGAGCGGCCCGGCGCATCCTCGCCACCGATCCCGACCGTGCCCTGGGAGCCCTCACCTCGATCGAGGAGTCCGGTCGCCAGGCGGTGGGCGAACTCCAGAAGCTGGTCGGCTTCCTCCGCTCAGGCGACGACAGCGACCTGCACGGACCCCAACCCACCCTCGACGAGCTCGACCGCTTGCTCGACCAGACCCGGGCCGCCGGGATCCCGGTCGAGAAACGTGTGATCGGCAGAGAGCGCCCCGTTCCCGCCTCGGTGGCGCTGTCGGCGTACCGCATCATCCAAGAGGCGCTCACCAACACGCTGAAACACGCCGGGTCGGTGCCCACCACCGTCGTCCTCACCTACACCACCGGTACCCTCGACGTGGAGGTGGTGAACCGGCGCGGCACGGTGGCGTCGACCCCTGGCGGCGGTCGCGGCCTGATGGGCATGCGGGAACGGGTGGCCATGGTGGGCGGAACCTTCCGATCCGGCACCACAGGCGACGGCGGCTACCGGGTGGCCGCATCGCTGCCCACCGGGACCGCCTACGACGAGGCCACCGCATGATCCGGGTGCTCCTGGTCGACGACCAACAACTGGTCCGCAGCGGATTCCGCATGATCGTCGACGCCGAAGCCGACATCACCGTGGTGGGTGAAGCCGCTGACGGCACCGAGGCCGTGCGCATGGTCAAACACGAGCGCCCCGACCTGGTGCTGATGGACATCCAGATGCCCGGCATGGACGGGCTGGAGGCCACCGCCACCATCACCGCCCTTCCGCCGCCGGTTCCCCGGGTGCTGATGCTCACCACCTTCGAGCGCGACGACTACGTGTTCTCGGCGCTCCGCAACGGCGCCAGCGGGTTCCTCCTCAAGAACGCCCCACCGGAGCGGCTGCTCGAAGCGGTCCGCGTGGTCGCGGCCGGAGAGTCCCTGCTCGCCCCATCGGTGACCCGCCGCATCGTCGAGGAGTTCGCCCGGCGCCCGGCCGTGGCCGCCTCATCCCGCGAGCTGGAACGGCTCACCGAACGAGAGGTCGAGGTCCTCGGGCTGCTGGCCCGCGGCCACACCAACGCCGAGATCGCCGAGGTGCTGTTCGTGGGCGAGGCCACCGTGAAGACCCACGTGTCGAACGTCCTCACCAAGCTGGATCTGCGTGATCGCGTGCAGGCAGTGGTGTTCGCCTACGAGCACGGAGTGGTGCAGCCGGGAGGATGAGCGAACAGCGGCGGGCGAATTGCGGCCCTGCGAGTTGGACGCGTCCGGTGCCGTCGGGGCGCTTCATCGCTGGAGAGATCGGAGCATGCGGCGTGTCTGGGCGGGAGGGACCTCGCATGTCTGGGGACGCTCGGTGAGGACGGCCACGTCGACCAGGTGGTGAGAGCGTCGAGCAGTCCGTGGAGCGGCCACCCCAGGAGGCGGTCCCATTCGTTGACCCAGGTGACGGCGCGGCCACGCGCCGTTGATCGGAGGGCGGTGAGGTTGTCTCGGGCGGTGGCGAGATGGGTGTCGCGGTCGGTGACGGTGACCGCACGTGCGAGCCACAGGCTGCGGCGGTGGTCCCGGGTGATGCGGATCGAGCCGACCCGGTGTGCTTCCACGTCTGCCCGTCTGAAGCGTCGGTGGGTGCCAGCAGGCGATGGGAGGCTATGTCGAGCGCCGGGGATTTGGGTCCTGTTCCTCTGGTCGGATAGAGCGAATTGAACCGACGCTTTGGCTGCGCGCTGCGTCAGACACTCCATGTGAGATGGCTCGGGAGTGGCTCAGAGGTACCTCGTGACAACGATGCTGCAGCTTTCCCAGGGACGCGGATGACACACTCCAGGTCGGAGTATTGGGGAGCACCGTGATGAGTGCAGGCACGCTCCTGGAGCCGGGCCAGCCCGTGCCGCCGATCGAGGCTCAACACGAAAAGCCCACCGGGCGGAGCACAGAGTTCGACGGTCATGTGGAGGAGGTCCGCAGACGATTGGGTTCGGACCTGATATTTCTGTTTCCACGCCTGGAAGATCAGATGCGGCGGCGACTCGGGCTGGCACCGCTGAGTGCGGCAGCCGGAGTGCTGGCGGGGCTGACGGGGGTCGGCATCAGGCTGGCTGTTGCGCTTCTCGCCACCGCCCTGGCTGGGGATTGGGCTGAGATTCCTTGGGGCCGCTGGACGCCGGTCCTCGTGTTCTGGGGCTTGTGGGACGCCACGCAACCGCTGAGGACGCCGCCGCTCGACGTCCCACCGGGACCGAGTATTCGGCGGATGACGGAGGACTGGTGTGCGCTGCTCCCGACCATCGTGCGGGAGTCCGACCTGCGGGACCTGGCCCATTTCACCCGACGCTGGGTTCGGTTGCCGGTGGCGGCGGGCGTGGGGGTGGCGGTGGCTGCCATCATGCTGGGGGCCTGCTGGCTGATCGCTCCAACCGCCATCAGCGAGCTGCCGGCCGGAAGCATCGTCCTGTTGGCGCTCCTGCTCTACGACTTCGGAGCGGTAGCCGTCAACCCCATCGGCTGGGTGGTCATGGCTCGCGAAGCCAGGTACGACCACCACCTGTTCTGGCCGAGTCCGATCGACTCGCCCGAAGTCCAGAAGGCGGTGCGGATGACGAACCTACTCGGGTTCGCAACCGGCATCTGGATGACCGTCTATCTGGTGTTGGCGTTGGTCCTCGTGTCGTGGGAGTCGCTGCTGGTGCTACCTGTGGCGGTGGGGTTCATCATCCTCGGCTACCTCACCGCCATCGGGTCGACGCTCGGCCACCGTGCCAGCATCGAGAAGATCGTCCAGCGGGCCCGCAACCAGCGACTCGAGGGGCTGCGACACCGTATCGAAACCTTCGAACCGCGCCACGCCGACCTGTCGCTTCAGGAGTCAGAGCTCGTTCGAGGTCTCATCGACCTCCACAACATGATGCGGGACGCCCCAACCACCCCCACCGCCACCCACACCCTCATCCGCGCCTCGGTGGGGCTGATCGTCCCCACCATAATGTTCGTGGTGGCCGTGTTCGGCGAGGTGTACGCGGAACGCATCCTCGACGCCATCCTCCCCTGAGCGACTAGCAGGGTGCTGAAAAACTCGGGTTGAGTGCTCGCGTTCGGGGTGTGGGCGCGGCAGACTGCGCGGATGCGTGGCCCTGTTGATCCTCAGATGGCGATGTTGGTGTCGTTGAGCCCTGACGAGTTGATCCCGGCTGATCATCCGATCCGCCGGATCCGACGTCTGGTCGATGTCGTGCTGGCCGATCTCGACGGCAGCTTCGACGCCATGTATGCGACGACGGGCCGGCGTTCGGTCCCGCCCGAGACCCTGTTGAAAGCGACCGTGTTGATGGCCCTGTACTCGATCCGGTCCGAACGGGCGTTCTGTGAACGGTTGAACTACGACCTGTTGTTCAAATGGTTCCTGGACATGCCAATCGACGCCCGCGCCTTCGACCCAACGACGTTCACCAAGAACCGGCAACGCCTGCTGGACCATGACATCGCCGACCGGTTCTTGCAGGCAGTGGTGGCCCAGGCCCAGCTCCGCCGCTACGTCTCGTCGGAGCATTTCTCGGTGGACGGCACCTTGTTGGAAGCGTGGGCGTCGCACAAGAGTTTCAAACCCAAAGACGGATCCGACGACAACCCCAGCAGCGACACCGACGCCGGAACTGGTGGTGGTGGTGGTGGTGGGCGCCGTCGAGGCCGCAACATCGAGAAGGACTGGAAGGGTAAGAAACGGTCCAACCAGACCCACGCCTCCACGACCGATCCTGACGCCAGGTTGTATCGCAAGAGTTTCAACACCGCCGCCGAACTGTGCTACTCGGGGCACCTGTTGATCGAGAACCGGTCGGCGTTGATCGTCGACGCCGAACTGGGCATCGCCGACGGCTACGCCGAACGAACCACCGCCCTCGACATGCTCGAACGGTTGGGACCGTCGAAACGACGCCGGACCGTGGCCGGGGACAAGAACTACGACACGAAAGGGTTTGTGACCGACGCCCGCAACCTGGGATTCACCCCGCACGTGGCTCAGAACACGTCCAACCGGCGTTCGGCTATCGACAACCGGACCACCCGCCATCCCGGCTACCAGGTGTCGCAACGGATCAGAGCCCGGGTCGAGGAACCGTTCGGATGGATCAAGACCATCGCCGGCGGCCACAAACTCCGCTACATCGGCACCGACCGCAACCGGGCCTGGTTCAAGATGACCGCAGGCGTCTACAACCTCATCAGGATCGCCGCTCTCGACGCCGCAACCGCCTGAACACCCCAAGCCGGCGCCATCACCCCGCCGATCGACAGCCACAAGACACCCGATCACGGGCCAGCAAGGCAACGCCATCGGCTACCACCCGACGCCGGGGAACGTCCCAACACCACAAACCAGCGCGTCTCCACTCCCACCAGCTGCGAAACCGACAGAGCAGGCGATTTTCAGCACCCTGCTAGACGCGTATCCCAGATGGACAGAGTCTCGAACGAGATCGACGCGAATCGCCCGGCATATCTCCAATCTGTTCCGTCGGATCATCAGAGCGAGACAGCCAACCGGAGTCGAGGCTGGAAACCCGGGAGGCTTGGGAACAGGACCAACATCGACGTTTCTCGGAAAGCTCGAAACAGAACAGGGTCCGTTCATGGCGAGTCGATGGTTGAGGCCACCACCCGAAGATGCAACGGGCGAGAGGTGAGACCTTCGATTGGTTTAGCAATCCGACGTGCACAACACTGATCGTGTGAACAAATGCTCGCTGATCGTTGTGGTGGCGCTGGTCGCGGCGGCGTGCACGGGTGGAGACGGGTCGTCTGCAACCACCGGGTCGTCGTCTGCGCCCACCACCGTGCCGGCGACCACCTCCGCACCGACCGTTTCGGACGATCCGGTGGAGGCCCAGCTCCAGTGGTTTCTGAGGACCATCAACGGGGGTCCGCTGTCGGCGGATGTGTACGCCGAACGCTTCGCCGAGGTGTTCCGCCTGCAGGTGCCGTTCGAGGCGCAGTTCGAGCCGATCGTCGATCAGCTCGAGGCGGTGCCCGGCGACTGGATCGTTGTGAGCTACGCCGAGACTGGGCCCGGGAGCGGGGTGGGCATCCTCGCCGCCGGAGACGAGCGCATGCAGGTGTCGCTTTCGGTTCAGCCCGACGAGCCATATCTCATCGAGACGTTGCTGGTGCAACCGGCAGACCTGCCATCCACCCCTGACTCGTTCGAGAACGCCATCACCCGGTTGGAAGACCTGGGCACGTTGCGCATGCTGGGTGCCGAGGTGGTCGACGGCCGATGTGTGCCCGTCACCGAGGTTGCAGCCGACGAGGCGATGCCACTCGGGTCGGTGTTCAAACTGTTCGTGCTCGGGACCCTGGCCGATGCGATCGCGGCTGGAGACATCTCCTGGGATGACGAGATCGTGATCCGTGACGAGCTCAAGTCGATTCCGTCCGGAATCCTGCAGGATGAGGCCGACGGGACCGTCAAGACGGTGCGGGAGGTGGCCGAACTCATGATCTCCATCTCCGACAACACCGCCACCGACCACATCATCGATCTGCTGGGGCGAGAGCGGATCGAGGCCCACCTCCCCGAGCTCGGACTCACCGAGCCCGAACTGAACGTGCCGTTCCTCACCACCCGCGAACTGACGGCGCTCAAGGTCGGCCCGTCGGCTGGGCTGGGTGAGCAGTACGTGGTGGGTGATGTCGACGCCCGCCGTGCCATCCTCGAGCAGATCTCCGACATCACCGTCGCCGACCTGCCCATCCAGGATCTCGATGAGCCGATCAGACCCGACACGTTGGAGTGGTTCGCCTCGCCGGCCGACATGTGCACCGTGTTCGCGGGCATCTGGGCCGATGGCGACGACACCGTCCGGGAGATCCTCACCTCCAACCCCGGTGTGGCCCCAGCCCCCGGCGTGTGGGACGAGGTGGCGTTCAAGGGCGGTTCCGAGCCGGGCCTGTTGGCGGTTGCATGGCTCACCGTCGCCCCTGACGGTCGTGTGTTCGTCATGAACGGGTCGGTGCTCGACGCCGGAGGATTGATCGACGAGCTGGAAGCGGTGTTCGTGTTCGCCGGAGCCCGCGACCTGCTCGTCGGCGCCGAATGACGGCGCTCGACCTCAACGGCATCGACTGGGACGCCCTCCGCAGCATCCGGGCCGGATTCCTCGACGGCACCGCCGGTTCCGGTTCGTACTGGACGTCGGAGTCCGATCTGGAGAGCTACGACCGCACGTTCGGTGAGCGAATCGGATGGAAGTGGGACCACGTGCTCGACGAGCTGGAGCTGCGGGGCTGGCGTCCTCCTGAGGGGATCGTGCTCGACTGGGCATGTGGGAGCGGCATCGCCGGCCGTCGGTTCGTGGCCCGTTTCGGCGGTGCCCTCGACAGCTGGGATCGATCCACCAAGGCGGTCACCTTCGCCAGAGCCAAGGCCCGGGCAGAGGATCTGGTGCTGGGCGCGGTCGACGGGGATCCGGCCACGCTGCTGATCAGCCACGTCATCGGTGAGCTCCCCGACGTCGAGCTGACCAGGCTGGTCGACCTCGCCCGCCGCGCCACCGCCGTGGTGTGGGTGGAACCGGGAGACCACGCCTCCAGTCGTGCCCTCATCGCGGCACGCGAACGCCTCATCGGCGATCTGAACGTGGTGGCGCCGTGCACACATCAGAACGCCTGTCCGATGGCGGTCGAGGGCGAGACACGCGACTGGTGCCATCACTTCGCCCGGGCACCCTGGGAGGTGTTCGCCGACCCCGGCTGGGCCCGCTTCTCGGCCGAGATGGGTATCGACCTCCACAGCACCCCCCTCAGCTTCTTGGTGATGGATCGCCGTCCCGTGCCGGCGCTGCCCGCCGGCACCATGCACCTGGTCGGCAGCCCCCGGGTCCACAAACCGCATGTGCTCGTCTACGGGTGCGACGACTCGGGGCTCCACGGACGCCGTCTCACCAAACGCCGCCACCCCGAGCCGTACCGGCAGGCCAAGAAGGGCAGGCTCGACGCCATCGCGGAGTGGAAGGCGGAGGGAGAGGAGATCGTCGTGTGGAAGGGTCGGGAAGGGCAATCGGGCTGATCCTCGCCCGTGCATCCTGCCCACGCCTGTGCCGGGCTCAGGATGGGTTGGTGACGTGGCCGGCGAACAGGACCAGCCCGGACTGACGGTGTCGGATCAGATAAATGAACGGCCGGTCGGCGGCGACGGTGAGCTTGGGTTCGCCCGGGCCGGACTCATCGAAACCGAGCGCGGTGGCTGCGGCGGCGACGGTGCCCTGTTCGTCGACGGTGATGTCGGCGGCGTGGACCGCGGCGCCGAGGACCGCCTCCGGTGTGATCTTCGGGTAGGAGCCGGGGGCGGCTCCGATCTCACCGAGCCATTCGAGCAGGTCGATCTGGTAGGTGTCGTCCCACTTGGGGATGAGGAGCTCGTAGGGGCCGGTCGTGAAGGTGGCGTCGATCTCGTCGAGCAGTTCCTGGTCGAGTCGGCCGATGAGCTCGTCGTAGCGGCCCGCCTCCGGGACCAGGATCAACATCGAGTACTCGTTGCCGGCGTAGGGGATCTCGGCCCCGACGAACCCGTCACCGGTGCCTCGGCGATCATCGAGTTCGAGTTCCTGCATGAACGATACGTTCACCTCGGTGCCGTCGAGGGCGGTGAAGGTGCCGTCGACAGGGCCGTACTTACCGAACGGTCTTGCCCAGTCGGCGGCGAAGTAGACCGTATCGGTCAGCACCAGCTGGGTCCGTGCCGGGTCGATGAAGCCGTCGGGGAGGAGTTCGGGGATCAGCCCCTCGGTACGGTCGCTCACCCAGTCGTTGATGATGTCGCGGCTCTGCTCGGGCTCGTTCCCGTAGTCGAGTGAAACGACCTCTGCGCCGTGTTGGGCCGCCAGCAGGTCGACCCACTGCTGATCGGGTTCGACCCCGATGCGAGGCCAGATTCGATCCGCGATCGTCACCGTCACCTGTTCGGACTGGCCGGCGGCGATGGCATCGTCGAGGCTGTTCCAGGCTTCATGCGACCCAGCGGGCAGGCCGAACGCCGACTCGATCGCCGAACGGGTGGTTTCGTCCCCGGCGGCCGCCGCCATCAACAACGCATGTCCGATCGATGCCGGGCTGAACACCACGTTGTCGCCGGCCGGGAGCCGACGGAGCAGCTCGAAGCCGGCATCGTTCCATCCGGCGGCGAGTTCACGGACCGGAGCGTCGGTCTCGACCGCGGCTCGCTGCACTCCGGCGCTCACCGGCACCGCCGCTCCTGCAGGTTGCGGTGGCACGGCCGACGGCCCCGGCGGCTCGGTGGGTTCCGAGCCGGGAGTCCCGCACGCCGCTACCAGCGACAAGATCACCACGAGCGGGACAGCAGCTCTCATGCTGATAGGACGTTCGGCAGATCTGCCCGGTTCCTTGCCTGCCTCCTCGCTCGTTTCGCCATGAGTCGGCGCTGCCAGGTCCGGCAGCGTTCCTCCTGGTGGTGACACCGGGTCTTCAGCCTCATGGCGACCTACCTGCCACCCAGGAAGTCGAGGATCCGTTCCGTGATTTCAACCTGCTCGCCGACGTCGGTGGCGTGGTGGCCGCCCTGGTACAGGTGAACGGTGACGTCCCGGCCGAGGCGCCGGAGGGCGTGGGCGTAGACCATCACCTGCCCGAGCGGACAGCGTGAGTCATGCTCGCCGGCGATCAACAGCATCGGGGCGGTGACGGCTTCGACGTAGGTCATCGGGTTGCGTTCGTGATAGAGGTCGGGCACCTGCATCGGGTCGCCGCCCATGATCTCCACCTCCCACTGACGGATGGCCGGGGCGCATTCGTAGTGGGCGGCCACCGAGTCGCCCACCGGGATACCCGCCACCACCGCCCGCCACCGATCCGGGTTGAGCCCGGCGTTGAGGGTGGCCAGGTAGCCACCCCACGACCACCCCTCCAGCACCACGTGGGCGGGGTCGACGGTGCCGTCGGCCACCAGATGGTCGACCGCGGCGCAGACGTCCTCGGACTCGGGGAACCCGACGTTGCCACGCAGCACGTCCCGATGATCCCGGCCGTACCCGGTGGAGCCGCGGTAGTTCACGGTCACCACGGCGTAGCCGGCGTCGACGTAGGCGAGGCGGCGGGGGTCGTAGCCGTCGGTGTCGTGGTACTCGGGACCGCCGTGCACCGAGACGATCGCCCGATGGGGTGCCTCGCCGTCGGGCCGGGTGAGCCATCCTTGGATCCGGTCGCCCGACGGGTTGGTGAACCAGAACGGCTCGGCCGGACGCCCGGGCGGTGGGGGAGGAGTCGGCAGTGTGAGTACCTCGGTGCCGGTCTGGTCGATCACCCTGGGCGGATGCACCCCGTCGTGGACGAGCATCCACACCGACCCGTCGGGTCGGGGCGCCGCCGACTCCACGGTGCCTCCCTCCCACAGCACCGCACCGTTGAGCAGCACCCGATGGGTGGCCTCGTGGTCGTGCAACAGGAGCAGTCGGTCGCCCACCCAGCCGAGCGGCCGCACCGCCCCGGTCAGGTCGGTCTCCCATTCGGTGAGGCTCCCAGTGTCGAGGTCCCACACCCACGGCCGCTCGAACCCCGAGATCTCACGGATGACCGCCAGGCGGTGGCCGTTCCATGCCACCGGGACCACCGCACATCCCGGATCGGCCTGGTCGGCGACCCTCGTCCCATCCTTTGCTCGAAGGACCCTCAGCGCCGAGTGCACCATGTCCCCGGTCTCGGTGTGACGGATACACAGCAGGGTCCCGTCACCCGAGAGACCACCTTCGCCCTGGGGCCACTCGCGCCCCACCCCGGCGGCGCCGGCGCTCCGGTACACCTCGCTGGCCTGCTCGCCCTCGACCACGAAGATCGAATAGCCGGTGTCGTCGGCCAGTCCCACCGCCGACCGCACCGTGCCCAGCGAGATCCCCATCATCCAACCGTCCGCCAGCATCGGGAACAACGGGCGAGCCTCGCCGCCGAACGGCGTCATCATCCACCGGCCCCGCTCGTCACCGGTAGGGTCGAGCCACCACACCACCCCCGAGCCGTCGGGAAGCACGTGGACTTCCTCGGCTCCCGCTCCACCTCCCGAGGCCACACCACGCTCGCCGGTCTCGAGATCCCACCACCACGCAGCCACGCTCCCGCTCTCGGTGGAAACCAGCCCCACCCGGTGCGGAGCATGCTCGGCCCAGGTGATCTGACGGATCGTCGGTGCTGTGAAGCGCTCGCGCCAGGTCATGAGCGGGAGCGTACGCCAGGAGCACGGAGCGAGGGGCGAGGGGCCGGAACCTGCGGGCGACCTGGGGGAGGCGAGGTCACCAGCCGTCGATGACTTCGGCGCAGTCGTTGCCCTGGCGCCCACCGTCGATCTGACCGAAGTAGTCACCCAGCCCGTCAGGCCCGGGCGCACAGCCGAGGAGTTCCCGATCGCCGAGTGATTCCTGGAGGACCGCGTCGACGAACTCGACGTTCAGATCGGCGTCGCAGCCGCCCCCGAACGGTCCGGCGATCTTGTCACCGACAACGGCCGTGAGCCGCACGTCCTGCGGCGTTTCCTCGACGATGACACGCTCGAACCGATTGCAGCTCCCGGATCCGACCGCCACCACGAGCGACAGTGTCGATCCGTCGATGCCGGTCAGCGCCCAATCGTGCGATGTCTCCCTCCAACCGCTACAGGACGACACCAGGAGTGCAAGAGCGAGCATGCCTACCGTCAGCCGGGTTCGGGATCTGTTCACGTCCCTGATCGTATCGTCGAAGGCGACGCTCGGCGCTGGTCACCAGGCCCCTCCACGCCTTGCGCTCGGCTCACGCATGACGCAGCCGGTGAAGACCGGTTTGGCCCTTGGCTGTGCGTCCGCTTGACGTTGAGTTGGGTGAGATCGCGGACACCTTCTATCGAGGTCATCCACCCGATACGTTGAACCGGTGAGCGATGTCCCGCAGGAGACCTACGCGGCACTGGTTGCCGACGTCGTCGAGACGGTCCGAGCGGCGCAGCGCGCGGCGGTTTCCCAGTCCAACGCCCTGGTTGTGGCCACGTATTGGAACATCGGCCGCCACATCGTGGAACGTCAGCATGTCGAGAGGTACGGATCGTCGGTCATCGAGCGTCTGTCCACCGACCTTCGTGCCCGGTTCCCGGGCCAGCGGGGATCTTCCGTCAGAAACCTTCACTACATGCGTTCGTTTGCCGCCGCGTGGCCTGACCAGGAGATTCTGCAGAAGGTTCTGCAGAATCTGGGATGGGGCCAGATCCAGACGTTCAGTTCACCGAGTCGACGACATCCGAACTGATGGTGTCGGGATCGGACTCGTCCACGCGATGTGCCGACGCCGGTGGCTTTCAGACCGATCGGGGCATCGGGGCCGGCGCCCACCGGCTACGAGCCATCGATGGCCTCGGGGCGGCCGCTGCCCTGTGGCATCGTCGAAGTAGTCCTGCAGCACGTCGAGGGCGGTCGTCGAGCTTGCTGCCAAGAGGGAAGACCGATTGACGTGCCCATTGTGTCCGAGGGGCAATCCGGGGGTCGGTACGTTCTACGTTGAACGTTCTACGTTTTACCTGCTCTGTCTCAGCCCTCACCCGAGGACTGCCGCCGCAGCGAGGCCCGAGAGAAATGCTCCCTCCACCCGGGCACCTGCCAGCGCCTCGCCGGCGACCACGATGCCGGGTGCGACTTCGATGGCGGCTTCGGTTCCGGGATTGGTGGGGATGGAGTAGCGCCAGCGGTGACCGTGGGCTTCGACCACCTTGGCTCCGAGATGTCCGGCGGCCGCAGCCACCACGAGCGGCAACCACTCCGATGGCTCCTGTTCGAGATGCTCCCGGGAGAAGTCGGGGGAGGCGTGCACGGTGACGGCCGGGACCGGGGACACACCTTTGTGCTGATTGTCGGCCATCCAGGCGATCGGGCCCTCGGCCAGGGCGAGGTGACCGTCCGGCAGACCGGACGGGCCGTCGAGGATCAGCATCGCCGCCAGGCAGGGGTCGTAGGTGATCGACTCGAGTCGTGAGCGATGATCGCCCGCCAGCTCGCCAACCAGGGTGAGGGTCTGGGGGAGGGGGGCGGTGACCACGCAGGCATCGGCGATGAGCGGCCCGTCGGCGGTGTCGACCATCACGTCGCCGTTCTGGCGACGAACACCGGTGACCGTCACCCCGACCCGGACGTCCAGTCCCTGCGCCAGGTGCTCGCACACCGAACGCATCGACGGGGATCCAACGTGTCTCGGCTCCACGCCCCGGTCCGGTTCGGTGATGCTGTGCGACTCGAACCAGACCTTCGCCGCCCCGCCGGCGATCAGTCGATCGACCGTCTCGGCGAACTCCGGGCTGCGGGCGCTGAAGTGCTGGGCGCCGTGGTCGAAGCGGGCATCGCCGATCCGCTTCGACGCCATCCGCCCTCCCACCGCCCGACCCTTGTCGAGCCACCGTCACCTGGTGGCCCCGGGCCGACAACACCTTGGCGGCGGTGAGCCCGCTCATCCCTGCACCGATCACAACAACTCGCATGACCCGACATGCTGGCACCCGTCACCGCCAACCCCACACCGGTACGCTCCCGGCATGGAACTCAGCGAAGCGCTCTACACCACCCGGGCCATGCGACGGGTCAAGCCGGACCCGGTGCCCGAGGACGTGCAGGCCGCCATCCTCGACGCCGCCGTGCGGGCACCGTCGGGAGGCAACAGCCAGAACTGGCGGTTCCTCATCGTCACCGATGCCGAGATCCGGGCCGGGCTGGCGCCGCTGTACCGGACCGCCTTCGACCAGCTCCAGAACACCATCTACGCCGGCCGTCGGGAAGCTGCCGAGGCGTCCGGCGACGAAGCGGCCCTGCGGGTGATGCGCTCCAGCGCCTGGCTAGCCGAGAACTTCGAACAGGTCCCCATGTGGTTCATGGCGTTCTCCCGCAACGATCCCACCGGCGCCTCCATCTACCCGGCGGTGTGGAGTGCCATGCTCGCCGCCCGTGGCCATGGCATCGGCACCTGCCTCACCACCATCCTCGGCATCTTCCAGGCCGAGGCCACCTTCGAGCTGCTCGGCGTCCCCGCCGACAAGGGCTGGACGATGAACGCCGCCGTGTCCTGCGGCTACCCACTGGGCAAGTGGGGCGTCGCCGAACGTGCACCCGCCCATCAGGTCGGCGTACGCCGACCGGTGGGGCGAGCCACTACCGTTCACCATCGATCAGCCGCTGTGGGGACCGACTGACGGGACCAGCGAAGGGCGAGGAGCGAAGAGCCAGGAGACGGCGACTGCCGCTACCAGTGGAATCGAATGGGTGCATGTTGCACCCAATGCGACTACGATGAGGGCATGCCCAAGGTGATCCAGATCCGAGATGTGCCGGACGAAGTGCACGACGCCTTGACCGAGGCCGCCGAGTCCCAAGGCCTCTCCTTGACTCGATACATGTTGCCGCGAGCTGAGCACCTGGCCAACCGGTCCCAAGCGGTCAGAGCCAACGCAGCAGTGATCCGCGAGACACAGTCCGAGGTCCGAGGCCACGTCGGTCGCGAGGCGATCCTGGCCGCGCTCCACGAAGGTCGCGGCGATTGAAGGTCATCGATGCGGGCGTCATCGTCGAACTCGTGGCCAACGATCTGGACCCCGACCTGCTCGGCGAGGAGGAACTCGCAGTTCCCCACCTCATCGACAGCGAAGTCACCAACGTCCTTCGCCGCCTCGTCGTCAACGGGAGCCTGACCGACGAGCAGGCAACTACGGCGCTGAGCGGGTTCACCCGCCTGGTCCTCACCCGATTCCCCGCCGACTGGCTCCGACCACGAATGTGGGAGCTCCGGCACAACCTCAGCGCCTACGACGCCACCTACGTCGCCCTCGCCGAGATGGCCGATGCGACCTCGCTCCTCACGACCGACATCCGTCTCGCCAACGCACCGGGCGTCACCTGCACCGTCGAGGTGCTCTGATCGTCACCTGTCGACCTGTTGACCTGTTGACCTGTTGACCTGTTGACCTGTTGACCTGTTGACCTGTTGACCTGCCTACCTGTCCACCGCCAACACGAACGCCCCGTCCGCTCCCAGTTCCGCCAGATCGGCGCGGGCTGCAGCGTCGTCGGCGCCGGTGAGACGGGCGAGGGCAATGCGGGCGAGGGCGAACTCGTAGGGCTGGCCGACGCCGGCGAGGAGTTCCACGGCCTCGGTCATCGATGCGACGGCCGAGTCGTCGCCGGCAACCGCCAGGGCGTGGGCGCGGAGCCAGGCGAGCATCGGCGCCCGGTCGGGTGACTGTCCAGCCAGCTCGTCGAGAAGCTCGAGTGCCTCGTCGGTTCGTGCCTGGCAGATGAGGCACTCGACGACTCGGAGCCTCGTCTCGGCGGCGAGCGCGGCCGCCCCCATCTCCTCGAAGCGGCCGACGGCGTCGGCGAGGCGTGACGACGCAGTTGCGTGGTCGCCCTGTCTCATGGCGAGACGCCCGATGTTCGACGCCACCAGTGCTTCGCCCACCGGGTAGCCCGAGGCTCGCCACACCGACTCGGCTCGCCGGAACAACTCGGCCGCTTCGTCCAGGCGTCCCTGGTCGGACAGGATCTCGGCGATGTTGTTGTCGAAGGTGGCGACCGTCACGACGTCGCCCGCACGATCGGAGGCCTCGCGGCCCCGGCGGTACAGATCGGCCGCCTCGTCCCAGCGGCCGGCGTAGTACGAGTCGATCGCCAGGTTGTTGAACACGCGACCGGTGGCCGCCCAGTCACCCAGGTTCTCCAACAGGCTCAGCCGCGCTCGGCGTGGACACGACCGCCCTCACCCAGATGCGTGGCGTTGAGCGACAACAGGTTGAGCGCGTGGGCCAGCCGAGCCGGATGCTCGTCCACATTCGGTGCCTCGATCACCGACCGACAATGATCAGCCGACTCCTGGAAGCGACCCTGTCGGTGGCGGATGCCGGCCAGCATCATCACCGCCTGCATGTCGGTGGTGTCGTCCACGACCCCCTCGATCGCCTGGTCGAGTGCTTCGGCGGCGGCGTCGAGCTCTCCCCGCTTCTCGAACAGCCGGGCCTGCGCCACCGCCAGGACTCGGGACTCGCCATCGAGTCGGAGGTTCGAGGCGTAGGCAAGGGCTTCCTCGACGACGTCGAACTCACCGGTGAGGTCGGCCGCCTCGGCCAGAGCAAGCGCAGCGTCGAAGGCGGCAGCCCGGTCGACGGTTTCCCCGAGTCGGCGTGCCGCTTCGATCGCCCGTCGGTAGAGGTCAACCGCTTCATGGGTGGCCCAGGCGGCCGCAGCCCGCTCCGCCGCCATCACGGCGTACTCCCAGGTCTTCTCGTGCATGCCTGCCGCCTCGAAGTGCACCGACAGTACGGCGGCGAAACGCCGGGCCCGATGGCGGGCTCGTCGTTCGATGGTGTCGGCCACCATGCCATGGATCTCCTGTCGTCGCCGGTATGACAGGCCGGCGTAGGCGACTTCCCTCACGAGCCCCTGCGTAAAGCGGACCTTGCCAAGCGGCGAAACGGTGATGAACTCGGCCAGCGCCGACCACGTCCCGGAGTCGTCGAATCCGCCCGCCATCGGTGCCAGGGCTTCGGCGAGCAGGTCGAGGTCGAACTCGGCACCGAGTACCGATGCGTAGCGGAGCAGCCGTCGCTCCCGCGCTTCGAGCCGGTCGATTCTCGTGGCGATGAGGCGTTCGATGGTGTCGGGGATGGCCTCCGCCTGACCCAGCGAGGCGAGTTCGACGGCGAACAACGGGTTGCCGTCGGCGCGTTCGACCAACGTGGCCACCAGTCGTGGGGGCGTGGCGGGCGCCACCGATGAGATGACGGCTTCTATGTCGGTCGGGCCGAGCGGTCCCAGCGACATGCGGTAGGCACCGGGCCAATCCTTGGCGCCCCGACCGGTCATGACCCACAGCCACCGATGCTCGCCGGTTCGGTCGATCATGTGCTCGATCAGCTCTCGCGATGCCGGATCGATCCATTCGTGGTCTTCCACCACGATCACGGCCGGCCGGTCGAGCACCACCTGGGCGAGTTCCACAAGCAGTCGGGCTGTGGTGGGAGCCAGAAACCGGGGGTCGAGGTCGTCGACCTCGGGCGTCGGTTCGGCTTTGGCCTCTGCCGCTCTGGCGATGAGAGGCAGCCACGGCAGCAGCCCCGGGGCGCGCTCGCGGACGAGCTCGGCGAGGCGGCGGCCGGCTTCCTCGGCGGTTGCATCGAGAGCTGTGCCGACCGACCGTCGCAGGAGGGTGCCCACCACCCGGTATGCGGTGGAGCGGTCATACTCCTGGGCCCGCACCGCCAGATGGGCCATCTCGGGAAGGGCGTCGGGGAGGGCCGCCACCAGGCGTGACTTGCCGATGCCGGCGGGGCCGACCAGCTCCACCACCATCCGAACATCGTCGACCTGCCGGCGGGCGATGGCAGCGATCTCCCACAACTCCTCACGGCGACCCACGAACGGCGTTGCCGCGACCTCGGGTGCATGACGCTCGAGCGGTACCCCCACCACTGACGGGGCCACGGGCTCCGCTTTCCCCTTGAGGGACACGGCCTCGCGTTCGGTCAGCTCGAAGCGGTCGACGAGGTGGGCGGCTACCGACGGCGCCACCAGGAGCTCCCCCGGCTCGGCTGCTGCGGCCAGCCGCGCTGCAAGGTTCACCGGGTCGCCCATCACCGTGTACGAGCGGCGGAAGGCGGCTCCGAGGTCACCCGCAAACACGGCACCGTCGGCAACCCCCACCCTGATGTCCAGTTCCGGGAACCGTGCGCTCGTTCGTTGCACGGTCCTCAGCAGACGCTCGTGCGGTTCGGGTACGGCGTGCGGGACACCGGCGGTGATGATCACCTTCACGCCGTCCCCATCGATGTCGGAGGCGAGCACACACACCCGGTGCTGACCGGCTTCGTCGACGAGGGCGTCGACCATGCGACCAAGAGACTCGGTGATGGCCTCGGGTCCCCCAGAGGACGAGGTGCCCCGCACCTTGATGAAACCGACCACCGCCGGACGGTGTTCGCCGTCGGCCCCCGTGACAGCGAGTTCCGAGTGCAACGCGGCGGGGATCAACGCACCCAGGTCGGCCGTGACGCGACCACTGTCGCCGTCCTCGATCTCGATGTCGGATGGCTCCGGCGCATCGGCGATCACGAATCCCGATGATCGGGCAACTCCGCGGCACCAGTCGTCGATCCCGGCGAGCGTGGCGGAGGATGCAACGACCTCCCCGGCCTCGGCCACCGTCTCGAGCGCCACCACCTCGTCGACCACCGACCCGAGCACGAACACGAGCCGCTGCCGACTGCCGGCGATGGCCAGGGTGATGTCACCCGAGGCCACTCCGATCGACGCCCGCAGGTCTTCTCCGACTCCCATCGCCTCCTGCATCTCCCAGGCGGCCGACACCGCCCGCCGACGGTGGTCCTCACCCGAGAACAAGAGGAGGAGGGCGTCGCCACCGAACGAGAGCAGGTCTCCACCCTCCAGCCGGGCGATCGAGAGGATCTCGGTGAACACCGCGTTCACGGCCTCGGTGACGCGTTCGGACCCGATGCTGCCCGCCTTGCTCAGGCGCTCAGTGAGGGCGGTGAACCCTGTCACGTCTGCGAACACGAGGGTCCCCTCGACCGACCGGGTTGCTCCGTGATCACCCCAGGTGGCGACGACGCGCGGCAGGTAGAGGAGGAAACGGGCGTCGTCGAGCGTGGACCGTCCAACCATCACCCGATCATGGCTTGCCATCGGCGATCAGGGTAGGAGCCGGACGGAAGCTGCACAGGGTCGGCGGAGACAGACGACGAGGATAGGGGATCGGGTCGGCGGGGATCCTCTCGGCGGAGCTGTCCACGGGTCCACAGGTCCCAACAGGATCGGAATCTCGGGCTTGGCCTGTTGGCTTGTCGACCTGTTGACTTGTTGACCGTCACTGGACCGATCCGGTCAGCTGCCCTATCCGCAAAGCCTCGTTGAGTAACTAGTCCGAATGGCCCGTATTTGACGGCTCGCCCGGTTCTCCCGTTGTCGACCCGTTGTCGGTCTGTACGCTGTGCGGCGGGGAACAATTCAGGGAGGCCATGGTGGGAGTGGGTGTACGGCGCGCGAGGCGCCGGACTTCGAGTTTGCTGACGTTGGCGTTGGTCGCCGCGATGGTGCCGTTTGGTGCGGCGCCCGCTTCGGCGGCGACGTTCACGGTGTGTATCGAAGGCTGTGACTACCTCACGATCGAGGCCGCCGTGGAAGCCGCCAACGCTGCTCCCGGTGCCGACACGATCCTGGTGGATCCCGGTGTGTACGAGGAAGTCCTCGACATCGCCGAGGAGCTGACCATCCAGGGCACCGCGCCCGGGGTCATCATCCGCAACCCCGGGCTGTCCCGTCCGATCATCGACGCCAACGCCGACTTCACCCTGATCGACGTCGAGGTCACCGGCGGTGATAGTGTCGAGATCTCTGGCGGCGCCATCAACGCCAACAGCCTCCTCACACTCGACGGCGTGACCGTGTCCGATTCGTCCGCCACCATCGGCGGCGGCGTCTTCTTCAACGGAGCCGGCCTCACAATCATCGACTCACTCTTCGTTGGGAACTCGTCGAGCTTCAATGGCGGTGCGCTCTTTCTCACCGGGTCCTTCGAGGGGGGCATCTACAACAGCCGATTCACCGCCAACTCCGCCGTCAACAACGGTGGCGCCATCTACCAGAGCAGCGGCTTCCTGGAGATCTTCGGGTCCACGCTCGACGGCAACGGTGCCGGCGACGGCGGTGCCGTCTTCCAGAATGGCGGGTTCCTCGCCACGACCGCCTCCACCGTCTACCAGAACATCGCGGAGAACTTTGGGGCGGGGTTCTACGTGAACGATTCGGTGAGCGTGGACGCCTCCACCATCGTCGGCAACGACAACGCCACCAATGGAGGTGCGTTCTACGTCGGCAACGACAGCGCCGGCGTGAGTCTGACCCAGACGATTCTGTACCAGAACGGTGTCGATGGTGCCGCCTGCGCCGGGTTCCTCCCGGACATGTCCGATTACTACGGGAGCGGTGGGTACAACTTCTTCGAGAATGCCGGGATCTGCCCGATCGCCGTCGCCGAAGGGCCCGACATCCTCGACGGCGGCGATCCAGTCCTCGGAGCGTTCTCATCGGACTTCACACCGGTGCTGGCGCCGCTGGCCGAGAGCCCTGTGATCGACGCTGCGCCTGCCATGGAGGGTGTCGACCAGCTCGGCACACTTCGGCCCCAAGGCCCGGGCAACGACATCGGTTCGGTCGAAGTCGTGCAAGGGGGTGGGGACAACACCCCGCCGGTCGCCGAGGACGACTTCGTGACGGCCGCCGCCGACACCTGGGTTCGCGTCGACGTGCTCGACAACGACTTCGACGCCGACGGCGACGAGCTCGTCATCTCGGACGCAGTCGAGACCGACTTCTTCGGATGCCAGCTCGACATCTCGGCCGGTACCTGCATCGCCTACGCCGGTGACGGCGAGTTCTTCGGTGGTGAGTACACCGCCAGTGACGGCGTGGACACAGATGATGCTGTGGTCCAGGTGACTGGCAAGACGCTGTTCGAGGGTACGGCCTCGCCCACCATCGACGGCATCATCGGCGAAGGCGAGTGGACTGCAGATGACACCTTCGACGTCGCTCTCGGAAGCGGCACTGCGTTGGTCGGGTTGGCCAACGACAGCGAGAACCTCTACATCCGGATCAACACATCCGACTTCCCGGCAGACAACGCCGACGTCTACGTGTTCCTCGGGGGCGGTTCGGACATCCTTCGGTTCACCTCCGCAGAAGGGCTCGAGGACCTCCACTTCGAGGAAGGCAGCTACGTGCCCGACGCCCAGCAGGACGGTTCGGGCGCCTCCATCGTCGACGGCAACGTGCGAGTCATCGAAATCGCTCACCCACTCGATTCTGGGGACTTCGACGACATTGCGGTGTCCCCCGGCGACACGATCCAGTTCGCGCTGTCGATCAGTCTCGAAGGAGGCGACTCTGCGGCCACCACCCAGATCCCGAGTGGAGACCAGCTCGAGCTGCTCGACTGGCGGATGGTGTCGACTGGTCCCGACATCGTTGGCGTCGGGGTCTCGACACTGACACCGAGTGTCTCGACCGGGTTCGCCCTGCCCCTCGCCAACGTTCCCACGGATCGGCTCATCGCCGCTGCCGAACGGGTGGCCGGCGTCTCCTCCGACGAGGCCGAGATCGAGGGGAGTCCGCTGGGATCGATCCCGCTCGGTTCCATTCCGCTCGGTTCGATCGCCACCGACTCGGTGGGAACCGTTGTGCTGTCAGATCTCACCATCGAGGGCGGTTGGGCGCGTCTCCTCGTCGGAACGTCGCTGGAGGGGCGACCTCTGCAGACTGTCACTCTGGCAGAGGCCATCGCAGCCATCCCGCCCGACGTACTCGCCGCGGTGCCGCTGGAGGACCTGGGTATCGGTGACACGTCCGCCGGTGATCTGTCGCTCGCATCGTTGGTGCTGGGAGATGCCACACTCGCCGAACTCGGCTTGACCTGCCCGGCCGACGTCGCCGGCTGTGACGTCAACACCACCACCGTGGTCGACGTGGAATCCCGCGGTGGATCCATCACGTCGGTGCCGCTCGGCTCGATCCCGTTGGGTTCGATTCCGCTTGGTTCGATTCCGCTCGGCTCGATCCCCTTGGGTTCGATTCCGCTTGGTTCGATTCCGCTCGGCTCGATCGGCGACACCAAGGCGGCACCGCTCGGCGCCATCCCGCTCGGCTCGATCGGCGACCTCGCCGCCGCTCCGCTCGGCTCGATCCCGTTGGGTTCGATTCCGCTCGGGTCGATCCCGCTCGGCTCGATCCCCTTGGGCTCGATCCCCCTCGGTTCGATTCCTCTCGGATCCATCCCGCTCGGTGCGATCGACGTGGGTGGTGACTTCTGCACGTTCCACGACGGCGCCGTCGGTGTGGACCAGACCTGCGCCGCCCTCGGCATCGATCCGCTCACCACCACTGTGGCGAACTACGCCGCCCTCTTGCGGGCGTCGGATCTCGCCTCCACGCCGCTCGGTTCGATTCCGCTCGGGTCGATTCCGCTCGGTTCGATCCCGTTGGGTTCGATCGACGTGTCGGCTGTTCCGCTGGGAGCCATCGACCTGGACTCGGTCGACCTGGCCGCCAGTCCCCTGGGTTCGATTCCGCTCGGGTCGATTCCGCTCGGTGCGATCCCGTTGAACGAGGTGTGCGCGGCCACCGACACCAACCCGTGCGACGCCGACACCACCCTGGCCGACTGGACCGACGGACTCCCACCGGGAACCGGCCTCGATGCCACCCCGTTGGGTTCGATTCCGTTGGGTTCGATCCCCCTCGGATCCATCCCCCTCGGGTCGATCGATCTGAACGCCGTTTCGGTGGCCGGAACCCCGCTCGGGTCGATCCCCCTCGGGTCGATCGACCTGACCGCCAGCCCGCTCGGGTCGATCCCGCTCGGCTCGATCGCCGACGTGACCGCCCTCGTCGACTGTGCCGGGCCGGTGAACTGCGCAACCGGCACCCTGGCCGACGCCTACGCCATCGGCGCCATCCTCGATCGTGTCTCGTTGGGCCAGTTCGTCTCGGCTGCCGGTGGCTGCCGTCGACGGCGCCACACTCGCCGATGTGCTCGACCACCTAAACCTCGGGTTCCTCGCCACGGTCGACGCTCTCGACGGGCTCACCCTCGGTGAGCTCATCACGGCCACGCTCCTCGCCACCGGGTTGCCGTGGGAGGAATTCCCGATCGACGAGATCGAAGTTCGCGATATCGCCTGCAATTACGTCGATGACGCCTGCGCCTCCGGGCTGGAGTCGCTCGTGGTCAGCACCGTCTTCACGGTGGTGAACCCCACCGATGTGACGGTGGTCTCGCAGATTCCCGGGGACTTCTTCTACGTTTCTGGTTCGGCGCGTCTCTACACCCTCACAGACGATGACACCATCGTGACGCCGCTGCCAGACCCGGTGGTCGACGGCGACACGCTCACGTTCCCGCTCGGGAACCTGGACGCGTTCGAGCACTTCGTCGAGTTCGCCGTTCTACCCGGTTACACCCTCGGCGCCGTGACGTTCGAATCCGACGTCAACGGGTTGCAGGAGTCCTCGGAGGAGGTCGCCGTGGTTCAGGCCTTCGAACCCGACTCCGTCGTCACGGCCCCCGACACCCTGTACGTGGCGCACGTGGCGGAGCCGGGTGACATCGACAGCTAGTCATCCCGGGACCCGGACCGGGCAATCGAGTTTCGGTGTTCCTGTCGAACCTCGACGCCGATGTCGACACCTTCATCTACCGCCCCGACACCGCCCCCGTGTCCGGCGACGGCACCGAGCGCTCGATCCCGCTCGGTGGAGTGCCGGTTGAGGACGAAGGTGTCGACGCCACCGGCGACGGAACCCTGGAACCTGAGGTCCTCGCCGACACTTCCTCGGCCGACGGGGAGACCCTCGCCGACTCGTCGACCAACCGTGGCAATCGACGAGGAGCGCCTCTCGGTCCTCGACCGTGACGACGTCGACGACTACCGGATCGACGTGTGCGGTTACAACGGTGCCCAGCGATCGCCCGTACGTGCTTGCGGGTGGCGGTGGACCCCGAGGCCCCCATCGACCAGTGCACGCCCGCGCCTATCCGGCGCTCGTCGGCCGGCGCAGCACCCGTGATCCCGGCCGGGCACCCAGACCATCTTCCTCACCAATCCCGACAGGCTGGCCGCCATCCACGGTAACGCATCGGCGGTGGGCGCAGCACTCGCCGACGTCGCTGGGTTCGCGGCGGGCAGTGTCGTCGTGGATGGTGCCGTCGTGGACATCGCAGACATTCCCGGTGTGGCGGCCGCCTTCGGCACCTGGGACCAGAACCCCTGCGATCCCAACCTGGCCAACGACGTGGTGGGTGCCATCACCGGTTGGATCCAGCAGGTGGCCGACGTGACCCCGTCGCTGCGTCACGTCACCATCGTCGGCTCCGACGAGGTGGTTCCCTTCCATCGTGCAGCCGACACGTCGGTGGTGGCGAACGAGTCCACCTACACCGACGGGTTCGACGACAACGCCCTGTTCGGAGCGCACTCCACCGGTCACTACCTGTCCGACTCGCCCTACGGCGATCTCGATCCGGTGCCATGGCTCGACCGCTTCGCCTATCTCCCCGAGTTGGCCGTCGGTCGTCTCGTCGAGACGCCGGATCAGATCATCGGGGCCCTCGAGGCGTTCATCGCCAACCAGGGCGTGCTCGATCCGCAGACGGCGGCGACCGCCGGCTACGACTTCCTCAGCGACGGATCCGAGGAGATCGACGCTGCCCTGGCGGGCTTCCTGGGTGATGTCAACACCGATGCACTCATCAATGAGACGTGGAGCAGAGCGGACCTGTCAGCCCAGTTCTCCTCCGGCGCCGACCTGTTGTCGCCCAACGCCCATTACGACCACTACCGGGCGCTACCCGCCATCGGCAACCTGACGGGTTCGGAAACCGATCTCTTCACCATCGACGACGTCGACGGTCTCAACCTCGCAAACCGCATCATCTTCACGATGGGGTGCCACGGTGGTCTCAACGTCGACGGCAGCGCCGGTCTGGTTGCACAGCCGGAGGACTGGGCCGAGGTGTACGGCGGCCTGCGTGCCATCTACATCGGCAACACCGGCTACGGCTACGGCGACACCGCCACGGTGGCACTGTCCGAGCAGGTGATGGCCAACCTCGCCGCTCGTCTCGACGGTCGCTACACGGTCGGCCAGGCACTCGCCGACGCCAAGCAGGAGCAGTTCGGCAAGGCTGGGCTCTACGGCATCTACGACCTGAAGTCGATCGAGGAGGCGACGCTCTACGGCCTGCCGTTCTGGCAGATCTCCGGCCCGGGCGCCGTCGAGATCCCCGAGAACGAGACCGGGCCCATCACGGTGGATCCCAACACCGGCCGCAATGTGGCCCGGTTCCAGATCGCGCCGCCCTTCCAGAGCGTGACCACGGCCGACGGCACCTACTTCCGGTCCGATGAGGGAACCCAGTTCCTGCACTGGCGGCCCATCCAGCCGCTGACCGGCCTCGAAGTCGGCCGACCGAATCAGGTCGCAACAGGCACGGTGCTCACCGAGTTGAGGAGCCGGGACCTGCCGGCGGGCAACGCCGTGTTCGCCCGTCCCTCCGCCTCCGACCTGGCCGACCGGCAACCGGAGGTCGAGACGGACGGGGTGATCTTCCCCACGACGTTCGCCAACGTCGCCACGTTCGGCCAGGTCAACCCGACCAACGAAGGGCCGCCCACGATCCAGCGGCAGCGAGTCAACCTTATCGCCGGTCAGTACATCGACAACGGCGACGTCCCCGTCCAGCGACTGTTCGACCAGATGGAGGGTGTTGTCTACTACGTGGACGTCGACGAGGTCGACGTCACCGACTTCACACCGCCTTCGATCGATCTGGTGGAAGGCGACGCCGCCGGCACCCAGGCCATCTTCCGGGTGCAGGCCACCGACGACCAGTCGGGCGTGTCCCGGGTGGTGGTGCTCTACCTGTCCTCTGTCGAGAACGGCGTGGGCACCTGGACGGCGATCGACCTCGACTTCGACGCCGTGTCGGGGACCTGGCTCGGTGGAGGACCGATCGGTGCGGGAGTCACCCCACCCCTGCCCTACATCGTTCAGGCCGTCAACGGTGACGGCGTGGTGGGCGTGAGCACCTCCAAGCAGGGCGCCCACCAGGCCGCCGCGACCGACCCGGTGTTCCCGCCCGACGCCGTCGACGACAGCGCCGAGACCGATGCCGGGACTCCGATCGACCTACCCGTGCTCGACAACGACAGCGATCCCGACGGCGACCTCGATCCCACCACCCTGACGGTGGTCGATCCGGCCACCAACGGTACGGCCGAGGTGGTTGGCACCCAGATCCGGTACACACCCGACCCCGGGTTCGCCGGAGCGGACTCGTTCACGTATCAGGTGTGCGACGAAACCGGCCTGTGTGACATCGCCTCTGTGTCGGTGACGGTGGTGGGCATCAACTCACCGCCCGACGCGGTCGACGACGAGGCTCAGGCCCAAACCGGCGTCCCGGTGGACATAGCCGTTCTCGGCAACGACACCGATCCGGATGGGGATCTCGACCCGACGTCGCTCACAGTGATCGACCCACCCGCCAACGGAACCGCGATCGAGATGGGAGCCGGTGTCCGGTACACGTCCGCCCCCGACTTCGTCGGCACCGACTCGTTCACGTACGAGGTGTGCGACTTCACCGACCTGTGTGATCAGGCCACCGTGACCATCACGGTGAATGCGGTACCGGCTCCTCCCGAGGCCGTCGACGATGCCGCATCCACCACGACGGACACACCGGTCACGGTGGACGTTCTGGCCAACGACAGCGACGCCAACGCCGATCTCGATCCCGCTTCGCTGGTGGTGACCGATCAACCGGTGTTCGGCAGCGCCGTCGTGGTTGACGGAGCTGTCGAGTACACGCCCAATGGCGGGTTCAGTGGCTACGACACGTTCGGATACCAGGTGTGCGATCTGGCCGGCGCCTGCGACACGGCAGCGGTGGACATCACCGTCCAGGTCGTCGATGTGGCACCCGACACCCGCAACGACCTGATGTACGTGGTGGACGGCAAGTCTACGGCGGTGTTCGTGCTCGACAACGACACCGACATCGCCGGCGACATCGACCCCTCGACTCTCGAGGTGCTGACGCAACCGGCGGAGGGCACGGCCGAGGTGATGGTCGAGGCAGAGGGTCCCGTCGTGGTCTTCACCCCGGCGCCCGGGCAGCAGGGATCGGCCGTGTTCACCTATGAGGTGTGCGATCTCGCCGGCAACTGCGCCGAAGCGGTCGTGACCATCCTGGTGGGCATCGAATGGTGCAGCATCGTGGGAACCGACGGTGACAACGTTCTCAACGGGACCACCCGCCGGGACGTCATCTGCGGTCTGGGAGGAAACGACACCATCCGGGGACTCTCCGGCGACGACGTGCTCATCGGAGGCGAAGGCGACGACACCATCCTCGGAGGCGGTGGCGCCGACCTGGTCTTCGGTATCGAGGGTGACGACTTCCTCGACGGCCAGGACGGGGTGGACGTGATGTGGGGCGGCAACGGCAACGACCGCATGATCGGTGGTACCCAGCCCGACACCCTGTACGGGAACGCCGGATCCGACATCGTCAACGGTGGCATCGGGAACGATCTCATCTTCCTCGGGACCGGAACCGACCTGGGATACGGAGACGAAGGCCTCGACACCATCTGGGGAAACCAGGGCGGATCCAAGGTGATCGGCGGAGGTCAGAGCGGCGACTTGCTCATCGGAGGTTCGCAGACCGACATCATCGCCGGCGGGTTGGGCGCCGATCGTGTCTTCGCAGGAGGCGGCTCTGACATCGTCTTCGGTTCCACCGCCAACGACCTCATCGATGCCGGATCAGGCGACGATCTCGTCTACGGCGGCGGCGGGCAGGACACGCTCATCGGTGGCGACGGCGAAGACACGCTGCTGGCCGAGAAGGGCGACGACGTGCTGTTCGGAGGAAGTGGCGACGACACCCTCAACGGCGGGGCCGGATTCGACACCGCCTACGGAGGTGGCGGATCGGACACCTGCATCGCCGAGTCGGCGAGTGGGTGTTAGCGAGCGACCAGCTGCCGGCTTCCAGCCAGAACGCGTAGTTCTCTCGAGCGATCGTTCGGAACGGGGATCGGCCGGCAGCTGGCAACTCGCCTAGTCGAACACCCGTATCTGCAGTCCCTGGCGCGTGACCTGGGCCACGAGTCCGGACGATCGCCCATCGGCGACGAAGCGAACGACGATCCGTTGAGCCTGCTGTTGTTCGACGGCGAGTTCGAACCCCTCCTCGGGGACGGCTTCGACCAGGCTGAGCGAGTCACCGTCGAACGAGATGGTGACGCTTCCACCACGGAAGGTTCGTGTCTCGGTCACCGCCTCGTTCTCATCACGGGGTGGAGTGGTCGCCGGGGGTGAGGTAGCCGGCGGGGCGGTGGTTTCCACGGTGGTGGCCGGGGTTGCTCCCACCGACGCCCGGGTGGTGGTCGTCTCCACCACGGTGGTGGTGGAGGTGGTCGTCGACGGGGAGCGAGCGGGCTGAGCCTGAGGCGGCATTTGCGTCGGGACCGTAGTGGTGGAGGTGGCCCGCCGTAGTGTGGCGAGCGAGACGACGGCGGGTCGCTCGGTCACCTGGGCACGGACGGACTCGACCGCAGCGGTGGACACGACCACCGATACCACGGTCGCTCCCACCCACGCAGCCAGTCCGAGACGTCGACTCACATTCATCATTGTTCCCGTCGTACCGATAAGTGGTGGCTAAGTCCGCGTCAACCCCGACCGCCATCCGCCCCACATTGTGGTGGTGACGGTAACTTCATGGCACATGGTTGCCGTTCTCGTGATCGAAGACGATGTGAGGATCCGCTCGGCGATCGCCGAACGGCTCGCCGAGCGCGGGCACGACGTCGAAACCGCCGACCGGGCGATGCCCGGCGTCGAGCTCGCCCTGTCGGGCCGTTTCGACGTCGTTGTCCTCGATCTGGGCCTGCCGGACATCGATGGGGCCGACGCCCTCAAGATGATCCGTTCTGTCAGCGCGGTCCCGGTGGTTGTGGCCACGGCGCGCGACGACGAAGCCGAGGTGATCAGACTGCTGGATGCCGGTGCGGACGACTACGTGTTCAAGCCGTACTCGGCCGATCACCTGGAGGCGCGCATCCGTGCGGTTCTGCGCCGGGCAGCGCCAGTCGACGAGGTGCGGGTTGTCACGGTGGGCGAACTCACCATCGACCTCGATGCACATCACGCCACCCTCGGTGACGAGACGCTCGATCTCACGGCCAAGGAATTCGAACTGCTCGCCTACCTGGCCGAACGGGCCGGCAAGGTGATCTCCAAGAGGGAGCTGCTCGCCGAGGTGTGGCGGCAGCCGTACGGCGGTGCCGACAAGACCGTCGACGTCCATTTGTCGTGGCTCCGTCGCAAACTGGGTGAGACCGCCGCCGATCCTCGTTTCATCCATACCAAACGCGGTGTCGGCGTGAAGTTGGTGGAACCCGAAGCATGAGAGGGCGAATGGTGGTCCTCTCGGCCGCCGTTACGTCGATGGTGGCCATCGCCTTTCTGGTCCCGTTGTTCGTTGTGGTCTCGGACCTCGCCTACGACCGAGCGGTCAATCGGGCCGAGCGGGATGCCGAAGGGGTGGCACGCGTGCTGGCGGTACTGCTGCCACGGGTGGGCATCGACGACGCCGTGGCCGATTTCGAGGATGAGTTCTCCACCGCAGGCATCTCGATCGTGGTCGGAGACAGAACCGTCCTCGGCGAGCCTCCGTCGGCCGACGAGGACCTGACGCTCGCCCTGGGTGGTACAGCCTTCCGTAACGACGAGGTTCCCGGCGGTGTGGCCGTCTATGTCCCGGTTCCGAGGACTGAAGGCCCGGGTGTCGTGGTGAGGGCGTTCGTGGGCGACGACCTGCTCACCGAGGGGGTGACCGGGTCGTGGATCACACTCGGAGGGCTGGGACTTGTGCTGACGGTGATCGCCATCTTCGTGGCCGACCGTCTCGGCCGCTCGGTGGTGCGACCGGTCCGGTCGCTGTCTGCCTCGACCGCCCGGCTGGGGGAAGGTGACCTGTCGGTGCGGGTGACCCCGCAGGGTCCGGCCGAGTTGCGGGAGGTGGGAACCCAGTTCAACCGTCTCGCCGAGCGCATCACCATGCTGCTCCAACATGAGCGCGAACAGGCCGCCGACCTGTCGCACCGGCTGCGCACTCCATTGACGTCGGTCCGTCTCGACATCGAAGCGCTCGAGGATGGGGGACAGAAGGAGCGGCTGCTCGACGACCTGGCGGAGTTGGAGCGCATGGTCACGTTCGTGATCGAGGAGGCACGCCGACCCATCCGGGCCCAGTCCGCGGTCACCGATTTGAGTGTCCTCGTGGCGGATCGAATCGGCTTCTGGGGACCGCTGGCCGAGGACCAGGGACGCATCGTGACGTCCAGGATTCACGAGTTCCCTCTCCCCGTCAGGTTCGGCCGCCCGGACGGGGAAGCGATGCTCGACGCGGTTCTCGGTAACGTCTTCTCGCACACCGACGATGGTGTGCCCATCGATGTGGCGCTCGCCCGTCTGGCCGGCACCGCCATCCTGCGCATCGAGGACGCCGGGCCGGGGTTTCCCGACCTGGATGTGATCGAGCGCGGTCGTTCGGGTGGTTCCTCCACCGGACTCGGCCTCGACATCGCCCGTCGAACCGCCGAGTCGGCGGGCGGTTCGATGCTCATCTCGAAGGGTCAGCGTCTCGGTGGTGCCGTGGTGGAGCTGCGGATCCCCCTCGCCGAGTGAGCGGTCCCCCGAGAGGCGTGTGCGGACCCGTGATCGACGGTGGATTCAGTGTGTCTGCCCGATGGTCGGTGAGCGGACTGAGCCACTGAATGGGATGAGAAGAGCCCGACCGATTCACGGCCGGGCTCTTCTCATTGTCGAGGGCCAGTGGATTCGATCGGCCAGACGGCACCGGCCGATCGACCGCCCCTCGCCTGACTTGTTGACCTGTTGACCTGTCGACGTTCTCCTGAGCGGTGGGGAGGTCTCGACCCCCCTGTTTCCAGAGATCCCCCGTCGGGACCCCCCACCAGGGCAGCTCA
Organism: uncultured bacterium; assembly: GCA_963825585.1. Taxonomy (GTDB): domain Bacteria; phylum Actinomycetota; class Acidimicrobiia; order Spongiisociales; family ZC4RG35; genus JAOUGY01. Next base: position 360,933 of record CAWGTX010000010.1, on the reverse strand, counting down.
GGAGCCTGTGGGAGGCTTGTCTCGTCCGCGATCTCCGCGCTCGTCGCCACGGTTGCCGCGGTCTCCGCGCTGGTCCCGATCCCGATCACGATCCGTATTGCGGTCCCGATCACGATCCTGGTCCCGATCACGATCCTTCGTGTCCCGATCCGAATCGTCACGCTCGTCATCTGCGCGGTCGGGCTTCTCGGTGGTGTCCTCGGTTGGGATGGCGATGGTGGTTGTCGTGGTTTCGTCGACCGGGTCGGGACGCTCGGCCGCAGGCGACACCATCACGGTGCGGACCGCGATCACCGGCTCGTCACCGAGTCGACCGTGCGCCAGCAGGAGCAGGCCGGCCCAGCGTCCGTCCATGGAGAACTTGACGCCGCCCCGAGAGGCGAACGTGACCGTCGACGACTCCGCGGATTCCGTGGTGGTCGTGTCTTCGACCACTGTGGTGGTGGTCGTCTCCTCGACCGACGTGGTCGTGGTCGTCTCCTCTTCCACGGTTGCGACCACCTCTACCGGTACCGGCTCCTCCGGGGACTCGTCCGGCTTCGGTTCGTCGTCCTTTGGTCGATCGTCGGTACCCGACGTGCGGTTGGTCGATGAGCGCAGTTCGTAGGTCGCGCCTGCCGGAAGACTGGAGTCGTCGACCACGACACCGGTCACGAGCGGGACGCCGGCATCATCGAGAACCACCTCGTAGCTGACGCTGGTGATCGTCCCGGTGCCGAAGAGATCCCCGGACCACGTGTGGGTGCCGAGCGCCCCGTCCAGCGCACCCCGGTACACGGTGTCGACCTGGGCGGCCGGGCGGGCAACCGGACCCCGGGGCGGAACTTGTGCGGATGCGGCAGGTCGGGTTGCCGTCCGACTGGACTGTTCGCCGGGCTTGGCGAGGGCGATGGTCGTGGGCAGCATCAGCCCGGCGGCGAGGCCGACGGCCAGTGTGCGCCGTAATCGGCGCTGGTTGTCGTGGGTGGTGTGATTCGTGGGCATTTCTGACTCCCCTTGTACGGACCAGCACAACGTACGGGCACCGGTCCTAATCGGGCGCTAACGACGACCAAAGGGTTGGGTACCCTCATGAGCGATGCCCACATTCGTCTATCCGCCCGCTCGTCGGGATCCTGTCGTCGACCTGTGCCACGGTGTGGAGGTGTCCGACCCGTACCGGTGGTTGGAGGACGCGGCATCGGAGGACACCAGGGCGTTCGTTGCCGCCCAGAACCTCCTCACCCGGGCACACCTGGATGGTCTGCCGTCCAGACCCGGTCTGGTCGAGGCGATGCGATCGATGTGGGACGTCCCCCGCAGTTCGGCTCCCATCCGTCGGGCAGACGTCACGTTGTGGACGTTCAACCAGGGGCTCTCGGAGCAACCGTCGTTCATGGTCGATGACGGCCGGCGTCCGCCCCGTCCCATTCTGGACCCGTCCACCATGTCCGAGGATGGGGCGGTGGCCGTGAACGTCGCCTCGCTCTCGCCGGACGGACGGCTCTTGGCGTACTCGGTCGCCGAGGCCGGCAGCGACTGGCAGACGATCCGGATACGGGAGGTCGATACGGGACTGGATCTCGGCGACGTGCTCGGTCACGTCAAGTTCCCGGGTATCGCCTGGCATGGCAGCGGGTTCTTCTACAACCGCTTCCCCGATCAGGCGGTGGGCTCCACCGAACCCTCGTGGGACATGACCGTACACCATCACGCCATCGGCAATCAGCAGGACGCCGACACGCTCATCTTCGCCAACGTCGACGACCCCGTTCCGGGATACCACCCGAGCGTGACGGACACCCATCTGGTCCTGACCGAGTGGATCGGGACCAGCGTCCAGAACGGTGTGCTCGTTCGCCCTCTCGACCAGCCCGAAGCGCCGTTCCAACGACTCGTGCAACCGGGGTTGGCGATGCACTCCGTGCTCGACGTCCGGGACGGACGTGCGATCTGCCACACCGATCTCGACGCCCCCAATGGCCGAGTGGTGGCGATACCTCTCGACGACCCGGACACCGTGATCGAACTGGTTGCCGAGCGCAGCTCGTCCATCGACAACGCCATGGTGGCCGCCCAACGTCTGGTGGTGGTGTGGTTGGACGAGGCGTCGCACACGATCGAGCTGTTCGAGATCGACGGAACGCCGGCCGGCTCGATCGAGCTCCCCGATGTCGGCTCGGTCACCGAGATCACCGGCCATCCCCACGAGGACCTCATCGGGATCGGATTCCAGTCCTTCGTCCACCCGCCGACAGCGCTGTCCTGGACCGCTGGCGTGACGGAGGTGTTCTTCCAGTCGCCGCCGCCCATGGACCCAGCCACGCTGGCGGTGGAACGCCATCACGTGACATCCACCGACGGAGCCTCGGTGGGGATGTTTCTGGTCAGGCGCGTCGACACGGTGCTGCCTGCCCCGGTTGAGCTGTACGGGTACGGCGGTTTCAACGTCAGCCTCACACCCACGTTCAGCCCAGCCCGGCTCGCCTTCCTCCGGGAAGGTGGCGTGGTCGCCGTCGCCAACCTGAGGGGAGGAGCTGAGCTTGGTGAGGAATGGCATCGGCAGGGGATGCTCGGGAACAAGCAGCAGGTGTTCGACGACTTCATCGCCTGCGCCGAACACCTGGTGTCCGAAGGCGTGGCCACGCCGCGAGGGGTCGGCATCAATGGAGGCTCCAACGGAGGCCTGCTCACCGCCGCCTGCATGCTGCAGCGTCCCGAGCTGTTCGGGGCGGTGGTGTCTCAGGTCCCGGTGGCCGACATGCTGCGGTTCCATCTGTTCACTGCCGGCCGCTACTGGACCGCCGAGTACGGAGACCCGACCGATCCCGAGGCCTTCGCCTGGTTGCGGGCCTATTCGCCCTATCACAACGTCGAAGACGGGGTGGCGTTGCCGCCTCTGCTGATCACGACGGCGGAGTCCGACGACCGAGTGGTACCCATGCACGCCCTCAAGCTGGCCGCCGCCGTGCAGCACGCTGCCGGCGGATCCTCCGAAGCCCCGCTTCTGGTGCGTGTCGATACCCGGGCCGGCCACGGTCTCGGCAAGCCCACCTCGAAGCTGATCGAGGCGTCAGCCGACGTGTACGCCTTCCTCGTCGAGTACCTGCGACGCTGACGCCGACTCACGGTCGGCGCAGGCGATCATTCCCACCGGAACAGGCGGACGGCGATGGCGGTGCAGACCACCAGTATCCCGACCAGAACGCCGGTCTCGAACAGAAGCGATCCCCACGATTCACCAAACCACAGCCCTCGGAGCAGGCGCACCACGTAGGTCAGGGGAAGGAAGTCCGAGATGGTTCTGACGGACTCGGGCAGTATCTCCAGAGGCATCCCTGCCCCCGAGAGGAACAACATCGGGTAGAGCACGACCATCCCCATCACCTGGGCGGCCCTGGCGTTCGGCGCGATCCCGGCTATCAGGTATCCAACTGAGAACATGGCGGTTCCCGACAAGATGACGGCAGGGACCACGCTGGTGGCCTCACCCTCGAATCGCACCCGATAGAAGAGCCATCCCACCAGCAGCACCGCTGCCATTCCCACCAACGTCATGATGAGATTGGCTATCACGTCAGCGGCGATGTAGACGAGTGGTCGTAGGGGGGTCATCCGGAAGCGCCTGAGAATGCCCGCCTCGCGGTAGCTGCTCGTGGTGATCGCCACTCCGAGGAGTCCGACCGAACCGAGAATGAGGGCTGTGTATGCGGGCATCGAAACGTCCATGGAGCCGTACCCCTCGAAGAGGTCTTGCGGCTCATTCCCGTAGATCGCCCCGAAGATGAGAACGAGCATCACGGGGAACGCCAGCGTGAAGAACGCCCCGATCGGCTCTCGAACATACAGCTTGAGATTGACGAGGAGGAGCGACGCAAACCCTCGAACCACCGTACTGCCACGATCGACCTCGGCCGTTTCCTCCATCGGAAGGCGATCAGTCATTTCCTCTTCCCTTGGCCGGTCAACGACAGGAACACGTCCTCGAGGTTCGGTTGCTCCGTTCGGAGATCGACGAACGACACTCCTTCGTCTTCCAAGGCTCCGACGACCGAACTGGCGAAACGCTCGCCGTGGCCGTACACGATCAGAGATCCGTCGCTGCGTTCGATCCTGCCGACGGCTGACAGCTTCGGCATGTCTCCAGTGTCCTGTCCGTCCGCGAGGTTCACCACGATTCGTCTCTCGCCCGCGAGCGCGCCGATCAGAGCCTCGGGTGTGTCCAACGCAACAACTCGACCCCGATCCACGATCATCACCCGGTCACACAGCCGTTCGGCTTCCTCCATGTAGTGGGTGGTGAGAACCACGGTGCAGCCGCGACCACGGATCGTTCGCACCAAGTCCCACATCGACCGTCTCGCCTGGGGGTCGAGTCCCGTCGTCAGTTCGTCGAAGAACACCACCTCAGGTTGGTTGACCAGAGCCAGAGCTATGAGTAGGCGCTGTTTCTGTCCGCCCGAGAGGCTGGCGAATGCAGCTGTGCGTTTGTCCGTGAGTGCCAGAAGGTCCAGGAGATCATCGACTCCGACAGAGCGTCGATAGAAGGACCCAAACAGTGCCAGGACCTCCTCGACGTGGATTCGGGCCGGTAGGGCGCTCGCCTGCAACTGCACGCCGATCCTCTCGGCAACCTCCCGCCGCTCTGCGAAGGGGTCGATACCCAACAACCGGACAGCGCCCGAGGTCGGCCGACGCAGACCCTCCACGCACTCGACGGTCGTGGTTTTTCCCGCACCGTTGGGGCCGACGAGCCCGAATACCTCCCCTTCTTCCACCTCGAACGTGACTCCATCCACGGCGACGACGTCGCCGTAGGTTCTCCGCAGGTCTCGGGCTTCGATCACTGCAACCATGCCAGCTTCACCAATCCCGATTCCAAGGTCGCGCCGGATTCGAACCGGCGCAAGAGGAGAACGCCCCGCCCCGTTGAGCTGGACCGGATACCCCCTGCGTGCCTGCACGAGGCCGCCTCCGATTGTGTTCAAGGACGCCCTTCCGGCGTGCCCCGTCATCGGGCGGCGGATGGCCCGCTGGGAGCCACGATTGTGCTGGGGTGGTGGCGACGCCGTCTCGCAGTCCCCGGATCGCCGGCTCGTGCGTCTGCGGTGGCCGGGGCTGCATGGTGATCGGCACTGCCCGGTATGCTGTCGGAGTCGAAGGAGGGTCGATGAGCATCGGTATGTTCCGGCCGGTCACCATGGACCTGTCGGTTGAGACCCCCTATGGGCTGCGGAACTGGGAGGGCGTGGTCTATGCCGACTTCCCGGACACCGACTTGCCACCGCGCCACAAGCGGGTGTTCCTGGCGGTTGGTTCGGTCTCCGATCCGGAGATGCCGGTGTGGGCGCAGGAACTGCTCGCGGCAGGCACCGCCACCGTGAAGCTCATCGGGTATCCCCGCCGATCCTGGCAGGCCACGGCACGGTTGGCTTCGGACGATGAGCGGCGGGCGGCCTGGGTGGACATCAAGCAGGCACGGCCGACCCTCAACGCGCGGCAAGATCAGCCCAACGTCGGCATCATCGTGGTGGATCTCGAACCCTCCGGCGAGTGACGCCACTCCGGTCGGGACCTCCCGGGGCCCGTCGACCTGCTGACGCGCTCAGGCGTCGGTGTGCTCGAACAGATGGGCGTTGTGCAGGAACCCGTGCACGCTGAAGGATTGGGTCGCCTGGTCGTGGTGCGGAGGGAACACCAGGAAGGATGCCACCGCCCCGAGCAGGCACGCCACCGAACAGATGGTGAACGCCAGCGGGAAGTTGCCCAGGTCACCGAGCCACCCTCCCAGGATGGGGAACACGATGCCGCCGGCTCCGTAGGACAGGAACACCCACGGGTAGTTGAGGCCGACGGCCCTGTTGCCGAACTCGTCGGCGGTGAGGGCCGGGAAGAGGGCGAAGTTGCCGCCGAAGTTGAACCCGATGAGGGTGGCGCCGAGGTACAACAGATACTCGTTGCCGGCCATGAAGGTGAAGGCGAACAGAACGACCGCCTGGCTGGCCGCCATCGTCACCACGGAGCGCTTGCGTCCGAGCCGGTCGCTCAGTGCACCCCACGCCAGCCGGCCGACTCCGTTGGCCAGGCTGAAGAAGACCGCCATCGCGGTCCCGGCGACGGCACTGGCCCGCACTGGGTCGACACCCTGTGAGGTGAGGGCCTCGATCGGGTAGAGCTTCATGAGCCCGATCGACATGAGGCCCGCCCCTGCACTCACCGCGAAGGTGATGGAGATGAGATGGAACTGCGGTGTCCGCAGCATCTCTCTCGGTTCGAACTCCTCGCCGCCGGACCCGGCGGTGGTGGCCGGCGGCACGAAACCCTCCGGCGACCATCCCGAGGGCGGCATCCGCATCACTGTGCTTCCCGCCAGCACCAGCACTGCGAACAGCGCCCCGTAAACGATGAAGGTGGTGCCGAGCCCGTAGTCGTCGATCAGATGGCCCCACTCACCGGCCAGCTTCACCCAGCCGAGCGCCCCGAAGCCGAAGCCTGCGACCGCCGCTCCGGTGATGAGGCCCTTGTGGTCGGGGAACCACCGCATCCCCACTGCGATCGGAACCACATAGGCGAGGCCGATCCCGGCTCCGCCGATCAGTCCCACACCGATGAGGACCGGCCCCAGCCCCGTCCCACCCGACAGCCCGGCCAGGGCGTATCCGGCTCCGAGTGTGAGGCCCCCCGCCACCGCCAAACGTCGCGGCCCCCACGTCGTCAGGCGTCGACCGGCCAGCACCATCACGGTTGCGAACGTCGCCAGGCCAACAGAGAACACCACCTGCGTCTCGGTCCTGGTCCAGCCGGCTGCCTGCAGCGCGGGGGTGAACACCGACCAGGCGTAGATCGCTCCCAGGCACAGCTGGATGATGACCGCTCCCAGCACCACGGTGGAACGTCGACCCTGCATGTGGACCCTCTCGAACTGATGACAGCAACCTACGGATGAGTACGACGCACAACCAGGGCCCAAAGCCAGATCTGGTCCCATCGATGCCGCGTCGACAACGCTGCCGGTGTCAGAGGTCGCCTTGGTACCGATCAGTGGGGCTGTTCGAGGGTCTATGACCGGATCCGCTCGATCAGCGTGTCGGCTGCCAGGGCCTCGCCGCGGTGACGAAGGAGCCCGGCGAACTCTGTTGCGGCGTCGCGGCGAGTAGGGGAGTTCCACACCGGCTGCAGAATCGGGCATCTGGGGCGGCACCGGCACCACGGTTGTCGCAGTCGGTCACGGCTTCCTCACGTCGGCCAGGTTACGGGATCACTCCCCCAAGGTCTCCCTGGTGCGCAGCCTCGCCAGCTCCTCGAATGCGGCATGGGTCACGGGATCGGTCGCCATCGCGTTGAAGAAGCCGAGGCGATCCAGGGTGAGAAGCCTGCACGTTTCGAGCGGTGTGACCGTTGCGATCCGGGGGCGGTTCGCCAGCAGGGCGATCTCACCGAACAGGTCGCCGGGCCCAAGCGTCGCCACCCGGGTCCCCTGGCGCGTCACCGCCACGCTGCCGGCAGCGATCACGAACATCCGGTCGCCGGTTTCGCCCTCCGTCACGACCGCTTCGCCGGCGCCGGCGTCCACGAATCCGGCCTCCCTCGCCAAGGCCTCCTGAACGGCGGGCTGCAGAGCGGCGAACATGTCGACCGACGTGAGCGTGTCGAGCGCTTCGATCGCCACGGTGGCGCCGGCCTCCGCCCGTCGCAGTGGTCGCCAGATGAGGGCGAGGACCGAGGGGGTGATCACGCCCATGACGGCGAAGGCATTGGTGATTCCCACCGCCGAGGCGAGCAGCGGAGCGAGGATCGACCCGATCGCCAGCGCGGCCATCGACGTCGACTCGAGCAGCCCGAACACCGATGCCATCGAATCGACCGGGACGGTCCGTTGCAGCAGGGTTCGGTTGGCGACATCCACGACGCTGTATCCGATGCCGGCACCGGCCAGGAACAGGGCGGCAGCGGGGAGCACACCGATCAGGATCAGCGATGTCGACCGGAGCGCCACACCCACCAGCAAGGTGGGGGTGAGTCGGCTGCGTCCCACCATCGAGGCCGCCAGCAGCCCTCCGAGCACGCCGCCCAATCCCAGCGCAGCGTTGAGGTAGGCCGCCCCGGCGTCGCCGACCCCCAACTCGGATACGGCGAGCAGCACGATCAAGACGTCCAATGCGCCGATGGCGACCTGTTGTGCCCCGCCGATCAGGAGGAACGGTACGGCGGAGCGGTGCCGAAGCAGGTGCGCCCGGGCTCCGCCTGCCGAACGATCGCGAGGTTCGGTCATCGACTGCCTCCGAACCCGCGGCACGGACACCAGCGCCAGCGTCCCGGCCGCGAGGATGCCGGCCAGGACCGCCAGCGCCATGGCGGGTGTGCCGACGGCCATCACGGCACCGGCTACGGCGGGACCGATGAAGACACCGGTGTTCTCGGCGGCCGAGGTCACCACGTTGGCGGCGGTCAGATGGGCGGGGTCGTCCACCAGTTCGGGGACGAGACTGTTGTGAGCCGGTCGTCCCATCGCAACCGTGATGTTGGCCACGATGGCCAACCCGAAGGTCAGGACCGGGGGGGCTCCCAAACCCATCGACACGGCGGTGGCAGCGAGTGCCACCGCTTGCGAACCGTAGGCGACGATCGCCGCCGTCGCCCGGGTCATGCGCTCGAGTCGGGTGGCCAGGAACGGGGCGAGCACGGCGGCGGGGACGAGTTGTGCCACGGCCACCGTGCCGACGGTGGTGGCGTCGCCCACCGAGTAGGCGTACACGAGCACGGTGACCCAGGTGCCGAACTCCGAGATCGAAAAGACGGTGAACCCGGCCAGCGCCCGGCGAAGGTCCCGATCCTCGCCGACGCGACGAAAGGCGGTCAGCCGCGCCGATCCCCTCGCCATGGTTCCTCCGTCTACGCCGTCGCCGGCGGCAAACGTCGGTGGTCCGACTCACCGGCTGTGACGCAAGGTAGCCGCCTGCGCCGGCGTTGGCCATGGCCCCATCGGCCATCCGCACGTTTGAAGACGTCACCCTGCCAGAGTCGAGGTCCCACGTTGCCACGAGGCATGGAGCCCGGCATACACGCCGCCGGACCGGATCAGGTGCTCGTGGCGCCCGTCCTCCACCAGCCGGCCGCGGTCGAAGACGAGGATCCGATCGGCAGCCTCGGCGGTCGACAGTCGGTGTGCGATCGTGATGACCGTCCGACCCGACCGGAGACGTCCCAGCGCCTGTCCGATCCGGACCTCGGTGGCCGGGTCCACCGAGGAGGTGGCTTCGTCGAGCACCAGGACCTCGGGGTCGGCGATGGCGGCTCGCACCAGAGTCACCAGCTGGCGCTCACCCACCGAGAGCGCGCCACCTCGCTCGCCCACATCGGTCGCCAGCCCGACGCTGAGCTCCGACAACCAGTCTGCCAAACCGAGCTCATGGAAGGCGATCAGCAACTCGGCGTCGGTGGCCTCGGGTCGGCCCATTCTCACATTGTCGGCGATGCTGCCGCGGAACAACATGCCCTCCTGGGGGACCATCACCACCCGATCTCGCAGCGATCGGAATCGGACCGTGCGCAGGTCGACCCCGCCGATCGACACCGTTCCAGTGGTCGGGTCCATCAGCCGGGTCAGCAATTTGGCGAACGTCGTCTTGCCCGAGCCGGTCTCGCCGACCACCGCCACATTCGTGTGTGGTTCGATCTCGACGTCGACGCCCGCCAGGGCGAACGGAGCCGGAACCGTCTCCCCTGCTCTTGGATAACCGAAGCTCACTGCCTCGAACCTGACACCGAGTGGGTGATGGGGCAGATCGACGCCATCGGGCCCCGGATCCGACACGTCCGGCGCGATGTCGAGAATGTCCAGCACCCGTCGCCACCCGGCGGCAGCGGTCTGTGCCTCGTTGACGGCCTCACCGAGCATCTGGACCGGCTGCACGAAGAGCTGCGCCAGGAACAGGAACGCAACCACGGTGCCCACGGTGACGGTGCCGTCCACCGCCAGCACCGTACCCACCACCAGCACGGCGGCGATCACGATCGCCGACAGCAGCTCGCCGGTTCCCGAGAAGGCCGAAGACAACACCCCCGCCTTCACGCCAGCCTCCCGGTGGCCCTCGATGGCGTCACCCAGTCGCTCCCGGGTCCGGGCCTCGGCGCCATATGCCCGGATGACCGGTGCGCCCACCACCACCTCCGCCAGCACGGCCAGCATGCGCCCGACCCGCTCACGCACGATCAGGTAGGCAGCGTCGAGTCTGCGCTGGAACCAGCGGATCGTGGCCGTGATCACCGGCAGCATCACCAAGACTGCGAGCCCCAGCGGGACCGAGTACACCAGCATGACCACCAGCGACAGCAGCGCCTGCCCACCATTGGTGATGAGCATCAGTCCGGCCCACTGCATGAAACGGCTGATCTCGTCGACGTCCGAGGTGACCCGGGCCACCAGTGCCCCCCGCTGTTCCGACGCCTGGTGCAGCATCGAGAGGTCGTGGATGTGGCGGAAGGCGCGCACCCGCAAGCCCGACAGCGCCGTCTCCGAAACCTTGGCGAGTCTCACGTGCATCCACGACGTGCATGCGGCGGTCACGGCAACGGCTGCCAGGGCGGCCAGCACCATGCGGCCGACGAAACCCATGTCCACGCCGTTCTGGGTGAGTCCGCCGTCGATGACCTGTTGGACCGCCACGGGCACGATGACCCGACCAGCGGTCGCCACCAGGGCTAGCACCAGCGTCAGGGGCAGGCCACGTCGGAGCTCCGGAGAGAGAGCGAGGCCTTTCCTGATCGTGGTCAGTGCGCCCGGTCTCCGACTCATACGGGCCCTCTCCCGTTCACCCGCCGGACACCCTGCGGACGTACGGTGCCGGAACTCGGACGAGGAATGTGATGAACGAACCCGTAGACGCCGACATGACGGCTGCCATCTACATGTTGCGGACCACACAACAGCACCACGTGCACCTGAGCGCCATGGCGGACATGAAGGCGAACATCCTCATCACGGCCGCGTCGATCCTGCTCTCGGTGACGGTCGCTCTCTCGCCCACGGAGGGATTCCGACCGAGCCTGGCGCTGCTGGCGACAGGTGTGCTGGTCGGGCTGTTCTTCGCGGTGCTCGCAGTCGTCCCCAAGTTCGGTCGCCGCAGGCGCCCGGACGGCCGCATGAACCTTCTGTTCTTCGGGTCGTTCGCCCACATGCCCGAGGATGAGTTCATCACCACTTTGTCCGAACTGTCCAAGGACCCCGACCGGTTGTTTGCCGCCCAGGCACGGGACATCCACCAGCTGGGCAGCTATCTGGAGTCGTCCAAGTACCGATGGCTGCGTCTCGCCTACGTGGCGTTCCTGTCGGGCCTGGTCGGCGGCGGCGTGCTCGAACTGGCGCAACAGCTGAGCTGAACGATCCCCCGTCATGGCGTGTCCTGTTCCTGCTCGTAGGCGTCGATCAGTGCGGCGTAGGCCGGGATGGTCTCGTACAACTCCTCGTGGGTGCCGCGTCCGACGATGCGACCGTCGTCGACGAAGATCACCCGGTCGGCCAACAGGATTGACGACCGCCGGTACGCCACGATCAGCACCGTGGTGTCGAGAGTTGCCAGACCGTCGAGGATCTCTCCTTCCACCGACGGATCGACCGCCGAGGTGGCGTCATCCAACACGAGAAATCGCGGGTGGCGGACCAGGGCTCGGGCCAGGGCGATGCGCTGACGCTGGCCACCTGACAGGGTCGCTCCCCTCTCACCGATGGCGGTGGCGTAGCCATGGGGAAGGTCGTCGATGAACCCGTTGGCGCGAGCCAGGCGGGCGGCCGTTTCGACCTCCTCGGTCGAGAAACTCTCCCCGAGGGTGATGTTGGCTTCCACGGTGTCGTCGAACATGAACGGTTCCTGGAACACCAGGGCGGTGGTGCGGGCGATCTCGCCCCGGTCCAGGTCGACCAGTCCCCGACCGTCGAGCCGGACCTGACCGGTGTCGGGGTCGAACAACCGAACCAGCAGGTGGGCGATCGTGCTCTTGCCCGACCCGGTCGGCCCCACCAGGGCAACGGTGGATCCCGGCTCGACGTCGAGGGTTACCGATTCGACCCCACGGGCGTCGGCTTCGTCGGAGTCCGGGTAGCGGTAGGCCACCCGCTCGGCGTCGGCCCTGGCGCCACCGGCGGCCGATAGACGGTCGGCTCCGTAGGGCACCTGCTCGGGTGCCCCGGTCACGGCCTTGATCCGGTCCCAGCCGACCACCGCCCGCGGGAGGTCGGCCAGCAGCCAGGCGAACACCCGCATCGGCAGCGCAACCAGCCGGAACAGGTAGGCGAACGTCACGAGCGTCCCCGCCGTGAGCAGGCCCTCCTGGACGCGGAGAGCACCGATGTACAGCACCGCCAGGATCCCGAGATTGGGCAGCGCCTCCATGATCGGGTCGAACACGGCACGGAGTCGACCCACCTCCACCATCCGGTCACGCAGATCCTCGGAACGTGCCCCGAAGCGATCCACCTCCAGGTCTTCACGCCCCAGTGTCTTCACCACGAGGGCGGCGTCGAAGGACTCGTGGGCGATCTCGGACACTTCCGCCCGGAGCTGTTGAGCTTCGGCCACCACCACCCGCATCCGGCGCTGATAGGCGATGTTCGAAAAGGCGATCGCAGGGCCGACCGCGAACCCCACCACTGCTAGGAACGGGTCGGTGAGCACGAGAAGGACACCGGTGATGACGAGCATCACGATGACCCCGAACGCCATCGGGAGCGGAGCGGCGATCGACGATGCCGCCTCGGCATCGGCGTTCACGTTGGACAGCAGTTCCCCGGTCGGGTGCCGTCGATGCCACTCGATTGGTAGTTCCAGCATCCGGTCGGTCAGGTCGATGCGGTCCCGGGCCTGGAGGCGGTACTGGGCCATGTATGCCCCGATGCGGCGAAACGCGATACCGACGCCACGCAGCGTTGCCACCCCTATCACCGCACGCCGAGGCCGCCGCCAGCGCAGCAGTGGTCACCTCACCCTCCTCCACCGCCGGAAGCAGGATCGAGTCTGTGATCCAACCGATCACATACGACGAGACCACCGTGGTGATGGCATACACCATGGTCCCCGCCACCCCGATCGAGAACTCCCGCCGCGCCCGCTTCAGTTGGCGCACGATCAGCGCCATCCCACGACGGGTTTCGACCCGTTCAGAGTGGCGCGTTTCGGTGACCTGAGGCGGAGCAGACATCCGTTCCACACTAGGCCGTTCCTCGGTAGCCTCCATCGGTGACTGCTGCCTACTTCTCGACGTCCGATGGCCACTGGTTCGAGCCGACCGAACATTGCCGAGGGCCGTGGGACGCTGGGTCATGCCATGCCGGACCGCCCACCGGTTTGATGGTGCGGGCGATGGAGGGGCTGGTTCCTCATGTGCGTCTTTCTCGGGTGGTGGTGGAGTTGCTCCGTCCGGTGCCGATGGCGGGTTTCAGGGTGCAGGCCGAGGTGCGACGGCCGGGACGGTCGGTGATGGCGACCGAGTCCGAGATCTTCGACGAGGACCGTGTGTATGCCCGGGCGGTCGGACTCCACCTGCGGACGCTCGACGAGGCGCTCGACTGTGACACGGCACCGGTCGACTCCCCGTCGTTCGAGGCGTCGGTTCCTGGCCCGTTCCCGATCGCAGAGACGCGTCACGGGTTGTCGGCGTTTCCCGGGTCGGTGGAGGTTCGGTACGACCCGGCCGAGTCCCAGGGCACGGGAGGGCCGACCACGGTGTGGATGCGAACCGTGCCCCTGCTGGCAGATGAGGAGCCGTCGGGCTTCCAGCGGCTGTGCCCGTTGGCGGATTCGGGCAACGGCATCAGTTACAACGACTACCTCGACCGGGTGCTGTTCGTGAACGCCGACCTGACCATCGCAGTGCATCGCCATCCGGTGGGCGAATGGTTGTGTTCCCGGGTCCGATCACACTGGAATGCCGATGGCATCGGGTTGGCCGACGCCGAGCTGTTCGATCGTGACGGCCCGGTGGGCCGGGCTGTCCAGACACTGCTGCTGGAACCGGGGCGGTAGCCGTCTCGGGGATGTCAGGGATGTCAGGGATGTCTGCGGGTCACCCCCGGTAGCAATCGGGGACCCGGGGACGGATAGTGACGGGAGAAGTCAAGACCAGGAGGAAGACCGTGACCGAAGAGACCACGACCGCAACGAGTGAGACCACCACCCCTCGACCGGAGACGACCGTGACATCCGATGCCAACAACCGGGCGATGATCAGCCATCTGTCGGCGCTGGTCATGTTCCTCGGGATTCCCTCGGTGTTCGGCCCGCTCGTCGCCTGGCTGGCGTGGCGTGACGACCCGTACGTGGGCGAGCAGGCGAAGGAGGCGCTGAACTTCAACATCTCCATGCTGATCTACGGTGCGGTGGCCGCCATCTCGGTCATCCTGCTCATCGGGTTCATTCTGCTCCCCGCCCTGTTCATCGCCTGGTTGGTGTTGGTGATCGACGCCTCGGTGAAGGCTTCCCGGGGTACCGGATACCGCTACCCCTTCACGATCCGCTTCGTCCAGTAGCCCACGACGGGGATCGACTCACCCGGACAGCCCGCTCCCGGATCTTCCGGAGCGGGCTGTTCCGTGTTGTATGCGATGTTGTGCATAGGCCGTTTGTGGTGTGGCAGGGTCGTTTGCTGGGTGTTGTTGGGGGTGGTGATCGCCGATTGTCTGGGAGACGTTTTCTATTGATCCCAAAGCGAGGAGGTCGCTGATGACGAAGCGTCTGACAACTCTCGGTTATGTACTTGCGTTGGCCGGGCTGGTGTTCGTGGTTGCTGGTGGGGTGGCGTTCAGCAAGGTCCAGGAGGGGTACGGTTCCCTTCAGGCGTTCTCTGAGGCCCAGAACGTGACCCTGTCGTACAACGACGACGGCCAGCTCATCGATCGTGGTGATCCCGCCCAGGCTCAGGAGATCCTTGCTCTGCTCACCGAGGATTGGGGATATCCGGTGGTGATGGGTGATCTGGATCCGGCTGATCCGTTGGTGAACACGGCGTCTGAGTACATGTACCAGATGGCCACGGTTGGGTTCCACGTGTTGCATGGCACCCAGACGGTGACGCTGGTCGAGGATGTCGAGTACGAGGGTGAGACCTTCGCTGCTGGTACCTATGACGTTGCGGTGGATGGCAGGTACTGGACCGGGTTTGATCGTCAGCATCCGTTGGAGGGTCCGGCTCGGGAGCAGGCATGGTCGGGAACGGCTCATGGGTTGTTCGCCGAGTTGGGTGTTGGCACGGTGACGCATTCGACCCTGCAGATGGGTCTTGGTCTGGCCGGTCTGTTCGGTGGGCTGGGTGCCACGTTGATCATCGCTGGTCTGGGTCTCGCCTGGGCCGCCAAGGGCGACAAGGTTCTGCGGGTTTCGGATTCCTCGCTGAAGGATCCGGTCAAGGTCTGACCACAGATCCCAGCTGGACCTTCGTCCGGCGCCCGTAGTCAAACGAGAGCCCCCCGGTGTGATGCCGGGGGGCTCTCTCGCGTGGACGGTAGAACGTACAACGTAGAACGTAGAAAGCACAAGAAGTCCCCGCCGCCGGGTTGGTTGAGTTCGACGCCCGCGTCGTGAAAGCGGACACTCTGACCTGACGCAGGGCACTTCCGTACGTTCTACTTTCTACGTTCTACGTTGTACCTTCCGGTCCGTGCCCGCCTTCTCCATCCGTGCCACCGTCATGCAGACGCCGTCTCCGTCGGAGTTGCAGGTGTTGGAGCGGTGCCGGGTGGAGGTCGGCGAGGACGGCGTGATCGTGTCGATGGGCGGCGACGGTCCGGTGGATCTGGAGTTGTCGTCGTGTGCGGTGCTGCTCCCAGGGTTGATCGATACGCACGTGCATGCTCCACAGTGGCCGCAGCTGGGAACGGGGCTCGATCTTCCGTTGGAGCGATGGCTCTTCGAGTACACGTTCCCACTCGAGGCCCGGTACGCCGATCCCGGCTTTGCGGCGGCGGTGTGGGACGACCTGGTGGCGTCGCTGCTCGCTCACGGGACCACGTCGGCGGTGTACTACGGGACCTTGGACGTCGATGCGACCACGTCGTTGGCGGCGACCTGTGCGGCCAGAGGGCAACGGGCACTGGTGGGCAGAGTGGCGATGGATCACCCGGACGGGACACCGGACTGGTATCGCGATGCCGACGCCGTGGCTGGTGTCGCTGCCAGTACCGATTCGATCGAGGCCATCAGAGCACTCGGCTCCCCGCTCGTGTCGCCGATCATCACACCCCGATTCATCCCGGCGTGTACCGATGAGCTGTTGACGGGGTTGGGTGAGCTGGCGGCGGACTCCGGGGTGACCCTGCAGACCCACTGTTCGGAGAACGAATGGGAGCACCACTACGTCCTCGAACGGTTCGGGCATTCCGACACGCACATGCTCGACCGGTTCGGGCTGATGGGGCGGCACACCGTGCTGGCCCATTGCGGCCACGTCGACGATGACGACCTGGGCTTGATCGTCGGGCGTGGCGCAGGCATCGCCCACTGCCCGCTCTCCAACGCCTACTTCGGTGACGGCGCGTTCCCGCTCCGTAGGGCGCTGGCGGCGGGTGTGGCGGTGGGGCTGGGCACCGATATCGCCGGCGGAGCCCACCCGGGCATGCTCAACCAGTGCGGACATGCCGTGACCTCGTCGCGGATGCTCGAGGCAGGAGTGAACCGGGGTGATCGCGGGGTTATGGGCGCGCGGATTGACACGGTGACGGCATTCCACCTGGCCACCGTGGGAGGGGCTCGCCTGACCGGCGCCCCCACGGGACTGCTCGAGCCGGGGCGACCGTTCGACGCCTTCGTGGTCGACACCGAGGCCGCCGACACCCCACTTCGGTTCTGGCCCGACATCGACGATCACTCCCGCATGTTCGAGAAAGTGGTCCGACTGGCGTCGGAGTCCGACATCACCGGCGTGTGGGTGGCGGGTAGACGGGTTCGCTGACCTACGATCCCGCCGATGGAAACCAGCTTCGACCCGGCCCTGAGTGGAGCGTGGATGGCGGTTGCCGTGGCCGAGCAGGTCGACGCCCCGATGCGGGCCACGGTCATGGGGCACCACCTCGTCCTGTGGCGTCACGATGGCGAGGTGCGAGCCTTCGACGACCTGTGCGTGCACCGGGGAACCGCCCTGTCGTTGGGTCAGGTGGAGGAGGGATGCCTGGTGTGTCCCTATCACGGATGGCGCTACGACGGCGATGGTCGCTGCGTCGCCATCCCCGCCCATCCCGACACCCCCATCTCGTCGCGGGCGCAGGCGGTGCGTCGCCCGTGTGTGGAACGAAACGGGCTGGTGTGGGTGTGCGTGGGCGCGCCGGATTCGCCGCTTCCACCCGACTTCGCCGAGGACGAGACCGACGGGTTCCGCAGTGTGATCTGTGGCCCCTACGTCGTGGAGGCCGAGGCGCCGAGGGTGATCGAGAACTTCCTCGACGTTGCCCACCTGATGTGGGTGCACGAGGGGTTGCTGGGCGTTCCGGAACGCGCCGCCATACCCGACTACCACGTGCGGCGGGAGGGTGACCGGCTCATCACCGATGTCATCCGCATCTACCAACCCGACCCGGACGGGCGCGGATCGGATGTGATGAGCGACTACGTGTACGAGATCATGGGCCCGTTGACCGTGATGTTCCGGAAGCGTGACGACGACGCCACCTTCGCCATCATGCTGCACACCACCCCGTTGGGTGACTGCGCGACTCAGGCGTTCGCGGTGCTGTCGCGCAACTACGCATTCGACATCCCCGACGCCCAATTCGTGGAGTTCCAGGACACGATCTTCGCCCAGGACGTTCGCATCCTCATGAGCCAGCGGCCCGAGAGGCTTCCCCTCGATCTGGCGGCCGAGATGCACCTGAAGTCCGACCGTCTGGCCATCGCCTACCGGGAAGAACTGCGTCGCCTCGGGATCCGCGTCGGCACGGCGTGACGGGCGCCGGCGGCCGGTTCAGCCGACGTCCCGCCGCTGGAACCCCACGAATCCAGCCACGACCAGTACCGCCGCCACCCCCACCAGAGTGGCGATCGGCCCAACCGCTATCTCAGGACCGGGGACCTGCGGCAAGTGGCTGAAGGGAGACAGGTCGATCAGCCATTCGCTGAGCCGGAGGGAACGGCCCAGCAGGGTGAGGAGAGCCGCCGCCCCGAGGGCGGCCCAGGCAGCCCAGGTCAGGCGCGGGGCGAGGGCGAACACCGCCAACGTGAAGCCGACCATCACCAGGACGGCGGCGAGTTGGATGAGGGCCGCTCCGATCATGCGGGGAACCTGTCCGCCGACTTCGTCGATCGTGAGGCCATAGGCGAGTCCGGTAGCCGCTCCGATGACGGTCAGGTCGAGCACGGCCGTGACGATCCCGACCAGGGTGTGGCTTGCCAACCACCGGCTCCTCGGGACCGCGGTGGCGAGGATGGGGTCGACGCGTGCAGCCGCCTCCTCGCTCTGCAGCCACAGCACCGCCTGCACGGCGTGGGCTGAAACCACCATTCCGAACACCGAGAACATGGTGGCGAGGTAGGCGTCGGTGATGCCCTTCTCCCCGCCGATCAGTTCCATCATGTTCCGCAACAGCGGGTTCTCCGAGAGCAGTTCGGTGAATCCTTCGGTGGCGGCACCGATGAGGAGCCCGAACACGGCGAACCCCACCAGCCAGGCCACACCGACGCCCCGCTGCAGACGGACGGCCAGGCCCAGGGGCCCGGAGAGCGAAGCCGTCGCCTCGGAGGGTCCCGACCGGGTGCCGAACACACCGGCACCGACGTCACGGCGGGCGGATACGGCCTGGGCGCCCACCATGCCGGCGATCGCCACCGCGAGCAGTACCGCCAGGACCCACCAGCGCGGCGAGGCGAACGGCGCGATCCGCTGGGTGAGTCCGATCGGCGATATCCACGACAGGAACTCGAGGCCGGCGGCGGATCCGGCATCTCCCACCACCCGAAGGAGAAACGACACCGCCACCATCCCGATCCCCATGGCGTTGGCCGCCCGGCTGGTGTCGAACAACTGTGCCGCCACCGCCGCGATCCCGGCGAACACCAGTCCCACCGCCGTCGCTCCCGCCCCGAATGCGATCGAACCAGCCGTGTCGAGTCCTGTCGCGACCATCCCGGCGGCGGCCACCACACCGATGAGGATGTCGGTGACGACCACCACCACGAGCGCCGCCACCAACGGTGCATGGCGTCCGACGGCGGTGGCTCCCACCAGCTCGCGGCGACCAGCCTGCTCCTCGGCCCGGGTGTGACGAGTCACCGTCAGCACGTTCAGGATCCCCATCATCACACCGACGAACGCTCCCACCCGCCAGGTCGTCAGTCCGCCCAGGGTCGGTGCCTGCACCGGCCCCAGGAACGCCACGAACGCCGGGTTGCCGCCGATGGCGGTGGCCGCCTGTTCCAACCCGGCGGCGTCGGGATACAGGGCTGCGAAGGCGCTGGCCGTGCCGGCGGGGATGGCCGCGATGATGAGGATCCACACCGGGAGGTCGATCCGCTCGCGCCGCAGCACCAGCCGCAGCATCATCCCGAACCCGGCGATGTCTCTCATCGGTCGCCGCCCGGTCATGCTCCGTCCTGATAGTGACGGATGAACAGTTCCTCCAGCGTCGGGGGACGACTGGTCAGCGACCTGACTCCGATCCCGGCCAGATGCGTGAGCACCCGATCGAGCGCGGTCGGGTCGACCTCGAAGTCGACCCGGGTGCCGTTGCTCTTCACACCATGGACACCGCTCAGATCCGCCAGCCCGTCCGCCGGACCGGCCAGGTCGGCGATGACGGTGGTCCGGGCCAGATGCCGCAACTCGTCGAGGGTGCCGGTTTCGACGGTTCGTCCGGCCTTGATGATCGAGACCCGATCGCACAGGGCTTCCACCTCCGACAGGATGTGGCTGGCCAGCAGCACCGTGCGCCCGTTGTGCAACTCCCGGCCAACCGATTCCCGGAACACCGCGTCCATGAGCGGGTCGAGCCCCGAGGTGGGCTCGTCGAGGATGAGCAGCTCGACGTCCGAAGCCAGCGCCGCGATCAAGGCCACCTTCTGGCGGTTGCCCTTGGAGTAGGCGCGCCCTTTCTTGGTGGGGTCGAGGTCGAATCGGTCGATCAGTTCTCTCTTCCGCGCCTGATCCATGTGGCCGCGCATCCGTCCGAGCAGATCGATCACTTCACCACCGGTGAGGCTGGGCCACAGCGACACGTCGCCGGGAACGTACGCAAGCCGGCGGTGCAACTCGGTGGCCTGCGACCAGGGGTCGCCGCCCATCAGTCGGATCGTTCCTCCGTCGGAGCGGAGCAGGCCGAGCAGGATCCTGATGGTGGTGGTCTTTCCGGCCCCGTTCGGCCCGAGGAACCCGTGCACCTCGCCGGGACCGACCACCAGGTCCAGACCGTCGAGTGCAGTGGTCGAGCCGTATCGCTTGTGTAATCCGTGGATCTCGATCACTGCGTCCATGTCCTGGAAGCTAGTCCTCGGAGAGTGCCGACGGCCGGCCGATTCTCAGAATCCACGGACCGACCTCGGCTCCTCGCTCCGGCGCTCTTGGCTCAGACCCGGGAAGGTCTCCAGCGCCGCAGGCGGAGGCTGTTGGCCACCACAGACACAGACGAGAATGCCATCGCGCCGGCGGCCAGCATCGGGTCGAGATAGCCGAGGGCGGCCAGAGGGATCATGGCAGTGTTGTAGAAGAAGGCCCAGAACAGGTTCTCCTTGATGCCCCGAAAGGTGCGGCGTGCCAGTTGCATGGCCACCGCCACCTGAGCCGGGTTTCCCGACATCAGCACGACGTCGCCCGCCTCGATTGCGATGTCGGTGCCCGTTCCGACCGCAATGCCGAGATCGGCCTGGGTGAGGGCGGGGGCGTCGTTGATCCCGTCCCCCACGAACGCCACGCTCCGTCCGGTGGCCTGGACCCGGCTCACCTCGGCGGCCTTGTCGCCCGGGAGCACTTCGGCGATCACCTCGTCGATCCCGATCTCGTCGGCGACGGCGTCTGCGGTGCGGCGGTTGTCGCCGGTGATCATCGCCGACGACACCCCGATCGCGGCAAGCTCGGACACGGCGCTGCGGCTGGTGGGGCGGATATCGTCGGCGACGGCGATGACCCCGCGTACCTCCCCGTCCCAACCAGCCAGGAAGGCGGTCTTCGCCTGCTCCTCGAGCAGGGCAAGGGCGTGCGTCCAGCGCACGTCGACCACGAGGCCGCGGTCGGCGGCCAGCGAGGCCTTGCCCACAACCACTTCGATGTCTTCGACCCGGCCGACCACGCCGGCGCCACTGACGTTGGCGAAGTCGGTGACTGCAACCAGTTCGATGTCTCGTTGTTCGACCCCGAGCGCCACGGCCCTCCCGATCGGATGCTCGGAGGCGGCTTCCACCGACCCGACCCGGCGCAGGAAGGTGAATTCGTCGGCATCGGTTTCGACGTCGGTCAGTGCCATCATCCCGGTGGTGAGCGTGCCGGTCTTGTCGAACATGACCACGTCGACGGCCTTGGAGCGCTCGAAGATCTCGGCGCCTTTGAACAGCACGCCCAGTTCGGCGCCGCGGGCGCTGCCCACCATGATGGCGGTGGGTGTCGCCAGCCCCAACGCACAGGGGCAGGCGATGATGAGTACGGCCACCGCGGCCCTCACCGCCGTCTCGACCGGCTCGCCCACCGACAGCCACACGACCAGCGTGGCGACGGCGATGGTCACCACGATCGGCACGAACACGGCCGAGACCCGGTCGGCCAGGCGCTGTACCGGTGCCTTCGTCGCCTGCGCCTGCTCGACCATCCGCACGATCTGGCTGAGGGCTGTGTCGGACCCCACCCGGGTGGCGGCCACCAGGATCCGCCCCTGCTGGTTGACGGTGGCACCGAACACGGCGTCGCCGGGGCCTTTGTCCACCGGCACGGACTCGCCGGTCAGCATCGACTCGTCGAGCGAGGTGAGGCCCTCGGAGATTGTGCCGTCGGTGGGGATCTTCTCGCCGGGGCGCACAACCATGATGTCGCCCGGAAGAACGTTCTCGATGGCCACGGTGCGCTCGACTCCGTTCTGGAGCAGGGTCGCCTGACGGGCACCGAGTTCGAGCAGCTTGGTGATGGCATGTGAAGCCCGGCCCTTCGCTCGGGCCTCGAACGCCTTGCCCAGGGTGATGAGCGTCACGATGATGGCGGCGGTCTCGAAGAACACATGCTCTCCGGCGAACACCGCCCACACCGAATAGCCGTAGGCGGCGGTGGTGCCGAGCGAGATGAGCGTGTCCATCGAGGCACCGAAGGAGCGCAGCTGTTTGATCGCCACCCGATGGAACGGCCACCCGAAGTAGTAGACGACCGGTGTCGTGAGCGCCCATTGCGCCACCGACGACCAGGTGGAGTGCATCGGCCCGAACATCGACAGCACCATCACAGGGATCGAGAAGGCCGCCGACCCCCACATGCGACGCCACTGGGTCCGCTCCTCCTCGGAGTACTTGTCGACCATGTTCTGCCGCTCGGTATCGTCCTCGACGATCCGGATGTCGTATCCGATTTTCTGAACCGCCGCCCGGAGCTCGTCCGGGGTGACGTCGCCGGTCAGTCGGACCTTGGCTTCGGCGCCGGCGAAGTTCACTACTGCCGCTTCCACGCCGTCCTGTTTGCCGAGGACACGTTCGATCCGGCCGGCACAGGCAGCACACGTCATACCGTCCACCTCGAAGGTGATGGCAGGCTGGGCTGTGACGGTGGCGCCGCGTACGTGTTCGGTGGTCATGGGCAGTTCTCTCCGGGGCGTGCCTGCGATGGCACCTGCCCCTAGCGGGCTACGTCGTAGCCCTGTCCCTCGATCATCTCGATGATCGTGTCGAGGCTGACCGCCGCAGGATCGAAGCTGAGGTCGACGGTCTTGGCCTCGATCGCCACTTCGACGTTGGCGATGCCCTCGAGCCCTGACACGGCACCTTCGATGCTGTTCTTGCAGTGCCCGCAGGAGATGTCGGGTACGGACAGTGTGACGGTGTTCATAGCTGCTCCAACTCTCTCAGCTCTGCCGCCGCCGACGGTCCGGTGACGGCCTGGGTGTACTTCATGGTCTCCATCAGCTCGTCGACGATGGCCGGTCCGCGACCCTCCTGGATGGCATGGGTCACGCAGGTCTCGAGGTGGTTCTGGAGAAGGATCCGGTTCACCTTCTCGAGCGAAGCCTGCAACGCCGACACCTGTTTCATGACCTCAGGGCAGTACCGCTCGTCTTCCACCATCGAGATCACCGCGTCGAGATGCCCCCGAACGGTCTTGAGCCGATTGAGCGCCGACTTCTTGTGGATCTCCTTCACAACCCGATCCTACCCCACGGGGGGTGGGGGGGGCAAGCGTCGAGCGTCGAGCGACGAGCGACGAGCTTCGGCTGGCTGCTGGCTGCTGGCTGCTGGCTGGGGGAGGTCCTACGTCCGACGCAACACGCAACACGCCGGAACGGGGTTCGGGCTGGTCGCCGAAGTTCGATGTGACATTCCGGGCGGACCGGCGCCTGTTCCGCCCCCGAAGGGGAGGGAGAGCCCGTTCGGCGCCGTGGGCGGAAGTCCGCCCGAATGTGACAGTCCGGGCGGACCGGCGTCTGTTCCGCCCCCGAAGGGGAGGGAGAGCCCGTTCGGCGCCGTGGGCGGAAGTCCGCCCGAATATGACAGCCCGGCTGGACCGGCGTCTGTTCCGCCCCCGTCGTGGAGGTCGAGCCCGTCCGCCCCGGTAGGCGGAAGTCCAGCCGCAAACAAGAAGGCTCGGCCTTGCGGCCGAGCCTTCTCTACGGTGACCCGACCCTCGGGGAGGGGAGAGAACCTGAGTCGATTCACCGGGTACTCGAGTTTGGATCACATCTCGGGGTCAGGTTCCTTCCGGGAGGATCCGCCCACGGACGCGTGGGTACTTGACGGGTGCGTGTGTGTAACAGTGATCGCGGCGGTTGTAGCGACTGAGCTTGGTCTCACAGTCCTTCTCCGCACAGACGCGACCTTCACCGAAGTCTTTCGATGGGCGGGTCACGCCCTTGATCGATTGGCCTTTCATCGTATCTGACATAAGGGCCTCCTCTGCCTGGGGCCGTCCACCTGACCAACGTCGGTGGGAGCTGGTTTCTTCCCAGTTCTCACCATCTATACGAAGCAACGCCGGATCTGGATTTCGACTTTCGATGATTATGTGCCGAGCCTTCTAAAGAACCCGTAAACGACCGGTGAAGGTTCTGTTCACGGTTCTCCGTCGGCATGCCTATGAGACGCCTGAACCGGCTTTTCGGTTCCCGGCTACCCGATCCCGAGGTTGCGGAGGAAGGCTTCGTTGTTGGGCTCGCGCCCCAGGAACTCGCGGAGCAAGTCCATCCCGTCTTTGGTGCCGCCCTGTTCGAGAATGGTCCGCCTGTAGGCCATGCCCACGCTCGGGCTGGTATATCCCTCTTCCTCGAACCTGCTGAACATGTCGTCGCCATAGACCTCCGACCACAGGTAGCCGTAGTAGCCGGCGTCGTAGCCGCCGAGCAGGTGCCCGAAGCTGGCGGGGAAGAAGGTTCCTTCGATCGGTGGCAGCAGTGCTACCGATGTCGCTTCCTCGACGATGCTGTCGAGATCCTTGGGAAGGGTGGCGTCGTGGAGGCGCATGTCGAGCAGGGCGAACTGCATCTGGCGGAGTGTGGCGATCGCCACGTTGAGCTGTTTTGCCGATGCCAGTTGGTCCACCATGTCCGCAGGGATCGGTTCGCCGGTCTGGTGGTGGCGGGCGAAGCGGGCGAGCACGTCGGGCTTCCAGGTCCAGTGCTCCATGATCTGGCTGGGGGCTTCCACGAAGTCGCGCTCGGTCGACGTTCCCGAGAAGCGGAGCAGGTCGACGGTGGTGAGCGTCTGGTGGAGGATGTGGCCGAATTCGTGGAAGAACGTCGCCACTTCCTGGTGGGTCAGGAGCGACGGGCGACCGCCGACGGGCTTGGTGAAGTTTGCGACGATGGCCGAGACCGGCATCTGGTAGGTGCCGTCGGGGTTGCGGCGACCCTGGACCAGCGGGAAGGCGGCGGCGTGGCTGAACTTGCCCTCACGCGGGAACAGATCCATGTGGAAGTGGGCGATGGGGTCACCCGAGGCAGCGTCGGAGATCAGGTAGGTGATCACGTCGGGGTGCCAGGTGGGGGCGTCGACCTCGATGTAGCGCAGTCCGAACACCTCTCCGGTCAACTCGAGGAGACCGGCGATCACACTGTCGAGCGGGAAATACTCGGACACCGCCGCCTGGTCCACGCCGTACTCGGTGCGTCGAAGTTGGGTGTCGTAGTAGCGCCAGTCATAGATCTGCAGCTCCGTGTCGCCGGTGTCGGCCTCGAGCAGCGCCGCCATCCGGGCGATCTCGCCGGTGGCCGCCTCGGTCAGCGGACCACGCAGCGACGCCAGGAACGATTCCACTCGCTCGGGGGTCTTCGCCATCTTCTCATCCAGCTGGTGATGCGCCCACGAGGGTCGCCCGAACAGCGAGGCGATCTCGGCGCGAATCGCCACCGCTTCCTCGAGGATCGGCCGGTTCGCCCCGGTGGCTCGCGAGTTGAAGGCGGAGTGGACTGCGGCGCGCAGGTCGCGGCGGTCGGCGTTGTCGAGGAAGGGGATGACGTGGGGGTAGGCCATGGTCACCGCCAGAGTCCCGGGCTCGTCTCCTGGCTCGAGCGACTCGGCGAATCCGGGCGGCAGCCCCGCCAGGTCGTCGGGTGTGACCAGCACCTTCGACGTGTCCTCGGCGATGTTCCGTTCGAAGGCGACACCCAACTCGACCAGGCGGTTGGTGAGGTCCTTCACCCGGGCCCGGGCTTCAGGGGCGAGTTCGTGGCCCGCTTTGCGGAAGTCACGCATCGTGAACTGCAGCAGCCTGGCCCGATCACCCGGGAGACCTGAGGCTTCTGCACTTTTCGAGTATGCCTTCACGGCGGCGTAAAGATCATCACGGAAGGCCAGCTCGACACCCCACTTCGAGATGCGCTCCTCGACTTCTTTTCCAACGGCGCGAATGGTGGCGTCGGGGTGGACGTATCCCATGAACGCAGTGGTGCCGTACGTGCGGGCCATGATGTTGCCCGCCTCTCCGAGCGGAGCCATGACCCGGTCGAACGTGTCGTGGTCGCCTTCCACCACCCGGTCCACGATCGCCTCGGCCTCTGCGATGGCGCTCTCGACGGTCAGACGGATCGAATCGGCGGTGACGCCGGAGTAGTCGAACAGCATCCGGTGAACCATACCGATCGCTTCCGTCTCCCACGGAGTGGGGGAAGGGTCCGTCCGGCGAAGCGCCGGGGTGAGGGACGAACGGGGTAGGGGGGTCGAGAGCCCGCGAGATGAACTTCTCACACGTTCCGGAACGCGACGTCATGCTCGCGAGGGATAGGCCAACACCTTTGTCCCCCACGCAGTGGGGGAAGGGGCCCCCGCGACGAAGGAGCGGGGTAGGGGGGTTGAAAGCCCACGAGAAGAACTCCGCACACGTTCCCGAACGCGCGACTCATGCTCGCGAGGGAAAGGCCCCCCCTACCCCGCAAGCGGGGACCCCTTCCCCCTCTCGCAAGCTCGCGGGGGACAAGAGTGTTTACGTCCTCAGAACGGCAACGTCCTGTGAGGCGAGCCGGATCGCCTTGGTGGTCGCGCCCGTGAGCAGCTCGTGCATGGGAGCGGGGAGGGAGATCTTCGCCTCGGCGTCACCGTGGTTGATGAGGACGTGGAACCGGTTGGCTCCGTCGGTGCGGGTCACCAATTCGACACCGGCGGGAACGGGAAGGGGCTGTGTGAGGCCGGAGTCCGACAGGAGCTTGTCGGTGAGCCAGCCGAGACCTTCGGGGTCGAGTCGGGTGCCCAGGTACCAGGCATGCCCGGAGCCGAAGCGGTTGCGGGTGACCACCGGGCCGGGGAAGTGGGGGGTGGGTGATTCGGCCAGCACTTCGGCGCCGGTCGGCCTGATGACGTCACGCCACTCCCGGGCGGTGAATCGTCTGCGGTCGGCGGTCCGGATCTCGAGCGTGCGGCCCTTGGGCTGGACGTCGAACTCCTCGACCCACATCCCGAGCGGGAGCCCCGCCAGATACCCGCCGGTGCGAACCCGGTCGTCGCCATCGACGATGCCCGACTGCCGGGTGACGAGCATTGTCCCGCCCGACTCGACGAACCGGGTGAGCCAGTCCTCCACGTCGGGGGACATCCGGAACAGGGCGGGGACCACCACCAACCGGTACCGGTCGAGCGCTCGCATGGGAGGTACAAGATCTGCGGTGATCGATCGCTCCCACAGGGCGCGGTGATGGTCGCCGACGACGGCGGGATAATCGACTGGCCCGGGCTGGACCTCGTTGCGATGTGACCACCAGCTCTCCCAGTCGAAGACGATGGCCGTTTCGGCTTCCACCCGGGTTCCGACCAGGGGTTGGAGGCGGGCCAGGTCGGCGCCGAGACCTTCGATTTCCCGCCACACACGGGTGTCGGTGCCGGCGTGGGGGACCATGCCCGAGTGGAACCGTTCGGCGCCCCGGACCGACTGGCGCCATTGGAAGAACATCACGCCGTCGGCTCCCCGCCCCACGGCTTGCAGACTCTGGGCCCGCATCTGCCCGGGTCGCTTCAACCCGTTCCGTGTCCGCCATTGGACGCTGGAGGCGGCCTGTTCCATCAGGATCCAGGGACGCCCGTCCCCGAGCGAGCGAACCAGGTCGCACACGGCGGCCGCTCCCGTGGTCGATCCGGCCTGGTCGAATGGATCGGGATATGAGTCCTGGGAAACCACGTCCTCCTCGGCCGCCATCTTCCAGTAGTCGATCGGCGGGTACATCCCGAGAAAGTTGGTGGTGACCGGCACCTCGGGGGCGTGTCTTCGGAGGATGTCGCGTTCGAGGCGGAACAACTCGATGAGCGTGTCGGAGCCGAACCGGCGCCAGTCGAGCAGCTGCGAAGGATTGGGGAATGTGGGCATCGCCGCCGGGGAAGCGACCTCGTCGAATGCCTGGTACCGCTGGCTCCAGAACGCTGTGCCCCAGGCTTCGTTCAGTCGATCGATCGTCGTATACCGGTCGACCAGCCACCGCCGGAAGTCGCTTTCGGACACGGCGCAAAAGCACTCGGAGACGTGGCAGCCGTACTCGTTGTTGACATGCCACATCGCGAGAGCCGGGTGTCGGCCGAACCGGGATCCGATCTGGTCGGTCAGGGCGGCCGCCGCTTCCCGGAACGCCGGGCTCGACGGGCAGTACTGCTGCCGGGACCCGAATCCGAGCACGGTGCCGTCGGCTGCCACGGGCAGCGTCTCGGGGTACCGGAGCGCCATCCAGGCAGGAGGTGATGCGGTGGCGTTGGCCAGGTTCACCCGGATCCCGCCTTCGTGAAGCAGGTCCACCACCTGTTCGAGCACTCCCAGCTCGTACCGGCCCGGTTCCGGTTCGAGGAACGACCAACTGAAGACCCCCACCGATACCAGGTTGACCCCGGCGCGCTGCATGAGTTCGATGTCCTCCCGCCACACGGACTCGTCCCACTGTTCGGGGTTGTAGTCGCCTCCGAACGCGATCGACGGGAGGGTGGGGATGATCGGGTCACTCACGGCACAGGGAAGGTAGTGGCTCCGGCCGGCAACGGGGCTACGAGCGTCGGACCCGTCAGGCGACGCAGAACTCGTTGCCCTCGGGGTCGCGCATGCCCACGAAGTAATGGTCGTTCTCGTCCGAGGTGTTGCGGATGGTCCCGCCGATGGCCACGAGCTCGGCGACCCGGGCGTCGACGCGATTGCGCCGCTCCTCGATCGGCACGCCGCGGCCGCCACCGACGTAGATGTCGAAGTGGAGACGGTTCTTGACCGACTTGGGCTCGGGGACCGGTTGGAACCAGATGTTGGGACCCTCGCCACGGGGATCCCGGATGCGGTCCGAGCCGTCTCCGTCCAGTTCCAGCTCGTCCTCTGGCACACCAACCGAGAGGTACCAGGCGTTCCAGCTGTCGAACCCGTCCGGGGGCGGTTGCGGTTCGTAGCCGAGTGCCTCGGCCCAGAAGCCCACCAGCCGGGAAGGGTCTGAACAGTCGACGGTGATCTGCCACGTGGTCATGGTTCCACCCTAGGCGCAGCCCGGTCGCCTTCCCCGGTGGCGCCCCTGGTATGTCCGCTTGGAGTTTCCGGCGGGTACGGTTGGCGGGGTGAACGGCTATCCCGAATGATCGCTCTGTACGGATTCTGCGCCGTGGTCGGCGGTGTGCTCACGGCCGTGATGCTTCTGGGCGGAGATGCGGATGGTGGCGTCGAACTCTCGGCGGACCTCGACGCCGATGGGCTGACCGGTGGCGGGGAAGGGTCCGCATCCGGTGCCGGCGGGTTGCTGTCGTCGCTCCTGTCGGCTCGAACCATCATCTTCTCCATGGCGTTCTTCGGCGTCACCGGATTGGTCCTGCCGCTGATGGGGACCGGACCGGTCGCCACGCTCGTCGCCGCCCTCGGAATGGGTGCGTTCGCCGGTTTCCTCAACGACCGCATCATGCGGTATGTGACCAGGACCAGCGGTGGTGTCGGCGTGTCCGAATCGTCTGTGTCCGGGGTACCGGCCAGGGTCACCGTTCCGGTTGGTTCCGGTCGACGTGGCCGGGTGAGCATTCAGGTCGACGGCCGCACCCTGGCGCTGGTGGCCGAACCCTTTCGTCCGGACACGGAGACGTACGAGGTAGGCACCGAAGTGGTCGTGGTCGAAGTGCACGAAGGCGTGGCGAAGATCGCCCCGTTGGACGTCTTGTGAGGTTTGGATCGAGAGGAGCATCATGACGTGGTTGGTACTTGCAGGGATCGTCGTTGGCGCGGTGTTGGTGGTGGTGGTGACGCTGAAGAGCCTCATCATCATCTGCCCGCCGAACCGGGTGGCGGTCATCTCCGGTAGGGGTCGGAAGACTGCGGACGGGACGGTCGCCGGTTACCGACCGTTGCAGGGTGGACGGACCATCCGGATTCCCCTCCTCGAGAAGGTCGATTGGATCGATCTCAACACCATCGCCATCGAGGTGTCGGTGAAGAACGCATACTCGAAGGGATCCATCCCGCTGGATGTCCAGGCGGTGGGCAACGTCAAGGTCTCCTCGACGGAGGGGATTCTCGGCAACGCCATCGAACGGTTCCTGGGCCGGCCGACCGAGTACATCCAGCAGCTCGCCAAGGAGACGCTCGAGGCGAACCTGCGCGGCGTGCTCGCCACGCTCACTCCTGAGGAGGTGAACGAGGACCGTCTCAAGTTCGCCCAGACCCTCATCGACGAGGCCGACGAGGACATGCGCACGCTCGGGCTCGATCTCGACGTGCTGAAGATCCAGAACGTGACCGACGAGGTCGGGTATCTGGACTCGGTGGGGCGCCGTCGTACGGCGTCGGTACTGATGGAGGCCAGGGTGGCCGAGGCCGAGCGCAAGGCCGAGGCCGAGGAGTCCGAGGCGGAGTCCCAGCGCCGATCCGAGGTGGCCCGCGTGGAGGCGCAGCTCAAGATCGTCGAACGCCAGAACGCGCTGCGAGTACGCCAGGCCGAACTCGACGCCGAGGCGGTGGCCCGGGAAGCCGAGGCGTCGGTGGCGGGCGAGAAAGCTCGAGCCGTTGCGGAGCAGGAACTGCAGCAGGAGCGAATCCAGCTCGAGCAGCGACGGTTGGAAGCGGACGTCGTGGCACCGGCCCGGGCTTCCCGGGAGGCGGCCGAGCTCGAGGCCAAGGGGTCGGCGGCGAGCATCATCGAAGACGGGAACGCCCAGATCGAGATCTACCGGCGTCTCGTCGAGCAGGTGAAGGAGGCGGGTCCGGAGGGCCAGCGCATCTTCATGCTGAACATGCTCCCGGAACTCGTCGACCGGATCGTGTCGACGGTCGAGGGTATCTCGATCGACAAGATCTCGGTGATCGACTCTGGCAACGGCCAGGGTGTTCCGTCACTGGTGTCACAGATGCCGTCGGCGGTGATCCGGATCGTGGAGCAGATCGAGACCGCCACCGGTGTGGACATCCTGCGGGGTCTGGGCGAGAACGGATCGGGCGTCGCTCCATCCGTCTCCCACGATCACTGACGGACACCTGGCAGGTTGGCGAACGCTTCGGCTCCGGTCAGCTCGGCCAGCGGAATGCTGGGGCGTCGACACGCCAACCGGCAACATAGGTCGCCAACACGGTGGTGGCAGCCAGGTCCTCGCTCGTTCGGGGATCCTGGTCGACGACGATGAGATCGGCGACGTCACCCACCATCGGTGGCCGCCCGCCGTAGATGGCGAGTGAGCGCTCGACACCCAGCGATTCCTCGGGCGTGATGGGGTTGTCGGCGGCGGCGGCGATCGCCGGCCACGGATTGGGGTTCTCCACCGGCGAATCGGATCCGGCGATGAGGGGGACGCCCGCTTCGTGGAGCGCGCGGAGGGGGTAGGTCCATCGGGTGCGTTCGGCTCCGAGCCGTCGTGCCAGCCAGTCGACCTCGGAGGCGATGAAGGCAGGCTGTACCGAAGCGGTCACGCCGAGATCGGCGAAGCGGTCCACCAGTTCGGGTGATAGCACCGAGGCGTGTTCCACCCGGAATCGGGCGGGATCGGCCCAGCCGCCCTTGAGCGAGGCGAACAGGTCGAGCACGGCAGCGTTGGCGCGGTCGCCGATGGCGTGGATGGCCACCGTTCCACCCATGTCGAGTGTGGCCTCGGCGAGTGCCTCGTCCCGCAGCGGATCCAGCCGGAGGGTTCCGGTCGAGGGGTGATCGGCGTAGGGTGCATCGAGGGCGGCGGTGTGGCCTCCTAGGCTGCCATCGGAGAACGCCTTCAGTCCGGCCCAGGTGACTCCGGCGTCGCGGAGACGTCCCGCCGAGCCTTCCAGTTCGGCCGGGGTGGCGGCCGTGACGAACACCGACAGCCCGATCGGGAGGTCGGGGGCGATGTCGATGATGTCGTCGAGCTCGCTTCCGGTGCCGCACCAGATCGCGGTCCCGGCCGAAACGATGGCGTCGATCCGGGTGATGCCGAGACTGGCTAGCCCCGACACGGCCGCCAGCAGTCTCTCAGGTCCGGGAGAAGGGCTGTCGGCGGACAGCGCTCCCGATACCAGTGCGATCGCGGTCTCGCGCAGCACGCCGGTGGGGCGTCCCCTGGCGTCCCGATCGATCGAACCTTCGGGCGGGTCGACGGTGTCGGGGCCAACGCCGGCGCGTTGCAGGGCGGCCGAGTTGGCAACCGCCACGTGCCCGCACGACCGGGTCAACACGATGGGTCGGTTCTCCAGGAAGCCGTCGAGGTCCCAGCGGGTGGGCAGGCGTCGCTCGGCCAGATCGTTCTCGTCGAGGCGTGAGCCCACCACAGGGATCCCCGGATGCAGGTCGAGGGCGGCCTCCACCACCCGCTCGCGCAGATCGCCGAAGTCACGGATGCCCGTCAGGGTGAGTCCGGTCACGGCTGCGGCGTACCCGCTGGGATGAATGTGGGCATCGCGCAGCCCGGTGAGGATGACTCCAGGGGTGCGGGGGAGGCGTTCGAGACCCGGCTCGTCGATGTCGGCGGCCCGCCCGATGCCGGTGATACGGCCATCGCTCACCACCACCGAGTCCGCATCGGGACGCCCGAAGACGCCGGCCGCCGTGATCAACCTGCTCATGTCCCGTTCCCGACTGTCGAGGTCAGCTCTTCGTGGATGAGCCCGTTGGTCACCACCACGCCATCGGTGCCGAGCCGGTAGGGCCGACCCTCGAACCCGGTCCAGGCGCCGCCCGCCTCTGTCACGGCAATCAGCGAAGCAGCCGCGTCCCATGCGCCGAGGCCGTACTCCCAGTACCCGTCGAATCGGCCGCAGGCGACGTAACACATGTCGAGGGCAGCGGACCCTGTGCGTCTGATCCCCTGGATGCCGGTGAGCACACGCTTCAGCACTCGTGTGTATCGGTCGGCGTTCTCGCGACGGTCGTAAGGGAACCCGGTCACGATCAGGGAACGGACCAATTCGGTCTGATCCGACACACGTATCGGTTCGCCGTTCAGGAAGGCGCCACCCCCGGCGATGGCGGTGAACTCCTCGCGGTGGACCACGTCGACCACGACGCCGGCGACCGGCAGTCCGTTGTCCCACAGGGCCACCGAAACCGCCACGTGGGGGAACCCGTGGATGAAGTTGACCGTGCCGTCGAGCGGATCGGCGATCCACACCCGTGGCCCGTCCCACCCGGCCCCGCCGCTCTCCTCCGAGAGGGTCACGTCGTCGGGCCGACGACCCCTGATGACATCGAGGATGGCGGTCTCGGATGCTTTGTCGGTCTCGGTGACGGGGTCCACCGCCGATGTCTTGAATCGTGGGTCGGCGGTCTTCCCGAACGCGGCACGGACCACTTCGGCTCCGGCGCGGGCGGCTTCGAGGGCGACGTCGAGATCGGTGCTCATGCGAGGAGACTACGAGGTCGCTCGGATGGGGGAGGAGCGGCAGTGGTCGTCGGACGCCCGAGCCGATAGGTCGGGGTGCCGACCGTCCCACCCGGACCCGAATCGGGGGATCGTCCTGCAAGATGGTGTCCCGTCGGCGCGTCGGTCGGCACGCCGTTCCGCATGCTCGGGGCGCCGAGATCGGCATGACCCCTTTCCGTCTGCGGAGGGGGACCGGAGTCCAGGACCGGGGCGTTCCGGGCCTGGTCGAGGGGCCGCCCCCATGTAGCCTGAAGGACTGATGGAGCTTCGACCGTTCAAGCTGGATCCGGTGCTGGTGGAGCGGCCTTGGGGTGGGCGTCGTCTGGCGGGCTACGGCAAGACCCTGGCCGAAGGCGTCTGGATCGGTGAGAGCTGGGAGGTCGCCGATCTGCCCGACGAGGTGGCGCCCGCCGTCGCCGATCCTCGATCCCGCGTTGCCGCCGGTCCACACGCCGGGGCGGCCCTTTCGGATCTCATCGCATCGAGCGATGATCTACTGGGCCCGGTCCAGCCCACTGCCGACGGCCGGTTCCCGCTTCTGGTCAAGCTGCTCGATGCTCGTGAGGACCTGTCGGTACAGGTCCATCCGCACGCCGACTACGTGCGGGCACATCCGCAGGCGCGTTTGAAGACCGAGTCCTGGTACGTGATGGACACCGAGGCGGGGGCGGGGTTGTATCTGGACGTGATCGACGGCGTCGACGCCTCCGCTGTGGCGGATTCGCTCGGGAGCCAGGCGGTGGTCCCACTGCTCGACCGTCGGCCTGGGGTCCCGGGCAGCTTCCACCACGTACCAGCCGGGCTCATTCACGCC
The DNA here is from genome assembly GCA_963825585.1 of uncultured bacterium. Classification (GTDB taxonomy): domain Bacteria; phylum Actinomycetota; class Acidimicrobiia; order Spongiisociales; family ZC4RG35; genus JAOUGY01. Next base: position 326,745 of record CAWGTX010000010.1, on the reverse strand, counting down.
CTCGGCGCCGGGGTGATGGTGGCGGAAGTCCAGACCCCGAGTGACACCACGTTCCGCATCTACGACTGGGCGGTCGAATACGGCCGGGCTCCCCGCCAGTTGCATCCCGTCGAGTCGATGGAGAGCATCCGCCTCCATCCCTCCGACGCCTTCAGCGTGGCACCCGCCACCAGCCGCGGCGTTCGACTGTTGTGTGCCAACGATCACTACTGGATCCGCGAGCACCGAACCGAGGGACGGATCCACCTCGACGGCGCCCCCGGGCCGAGGGTGCTGCTGGTCATGACCGGCTCGCTCGGTATCGGTGACCTCGCAATCGAGGCGGGTGAGACGGCCATCGTGCCGGCCTGTGCGCTCCCCACGGAGGCGTCTGCCACCGGTGTCGTCCTCGAAGTGGGCCTGCCCGTCTGAGACCTGTCGACCTGTCGACCTGTTGGCCTGTTGACCCGTCAAGCCCCTGAATGCTGTGGCTCTGCGACAATCCTCCCGTGCGTTCCCTCCTTGTCTCCGGGGTGGCCGGGCTCGTCCTGGTGGCGGCGTTCCCGCCCTACGGGCAGGCCTATCTCACCGTGCCGTGCCTGGCGGTGTTGTTGTGGGTGCTGCGAACGGCTCCATCCCTCCGGGTGGCGATCGGGTCGGCCGGGGTGTTCGGGCTGGCGTTCTTCGGGATGCTGTTTCCCTGGCTCGCCGAGTTGGGTCTCGAGGCGTTCATGCCGTTGTGGTTCCTGCAGTCGGGGTACGCCTGTTTGTTCGGTTGGTGGGCGTGGCGGGTGCGGGACCTGCCGGCGCTGCGCTGGGCGCTTGGTGTGGTCGGGGGGTGGGCGGCCTTCGAGGCGGTGCGGGGGCGTTTCCCGTTCGGCGGGTTCGAGTGGGGGTTCGTCGGATACCCGATGGGCGAGTACGCCCTCACCCGTGATGCCACCCAGTGGATAGGCACGACGGGCTGGTCGGTGCTGGTGGCACTGCTCGCCGCCGGGTTGGTGGTGGCGGTGAGTGAGCGGCGCAGCACGATCCTCGCCGTCACGTCTGGCGTGGTGATGCTGCTGATGGCGGCGGGGGCGGTGCGGCCGGCTACGGCCGACGGACCCACCGTGCAGGTCGCCATCGTCCAGGGCTCCACCCCCTGCCCTGGTTCCAAGTGTGTCGACGAACGGCTCCGTACCTGGCAAACACACCTGGATCTCACCCGGTCGTTGCCTGAGGGCTCGGCCGATCTGGTGGTGTGGGCCGAGGGCTCGAGCGGTGGTTTCTCCGCCGACCCGGTCCTCATCCCCGAGGTGGGTGAGGCGATGGGGGCGGAGGCCGCTCGGATCGACGCCGCCCTGCTCGCTGGGGGTGACCGACCCATCAATGATGCCGAGTGGCTCAATGCCAATGTCGTGTTCGACCGGTCCGGCGACATCGTGGGCGAGTACCGCAAGCGTCTCCCCGTCCCCTTCGGCGAGTACATACCCGGCCGGCCGTTCTTCGACTGGATCCCGGCGCTGGCGGCAGTACCGCGCGACATGGTGCCCGGCGACGGGCCGGTCGTCTTCGACCTCCACTTCGGGACGCTCGGGTCGGTGGTGTCGTGGGAGGGCTCCTTCGCCCGCTTCAGTCGCGATGAAGTGGTCGCCGGTGCCGAGCTGCTGGTGGTCGCCACCAATCAGGGCAGTTACCCGTATTCGGTTGCCTCCGACCAGCTCATCGGCATGACCCGGATGCGGTCGGCCGAGCTCGGCACCGACGTCGTGCACGCCGGTGTCGTGGGCCGCTCCACGATCATCACCGACTCCGGCCAGTTCGGGGCGGTGACAGGTCTCGCCACCAGCGAGATCCTCACTGGTGAGGTGCAGCTCCGAACCGCCGGGCCCACACTGTTCGCCCGGCTCGGCAACTGGCTGCAGTGGCTGGCGGTGGCTGCCGGCGTGGCCGTGACCGTCGTCCTGTTTGCACCGCCAAGCCGGGGCGCACACTCCCAACCGTCCGGTTGACCGGGAGACCTGTCGACCGCTTCCGACTCAGAACCGCTCGTACCTGACGAGTTCGTCCATCGGCTTGCGCCCGCTCAGCGGGGATTTGGCGCGGCCCTCCGCTTCTTTCTCGTCGTCGGGATAGCCGAGGGCGACCACGAACTTGCAGCCGTGATCATCGGGCACTCCGAGTACTTCACGCCCGCACTCCTCTCGGTGCAGCGTGATCGGGCAGGACCCGACGCCGCGGGCGGCGGCCGCCAGCATCATGTTCTGCGACAACCGACCGAGATCCCAGTCGTAGCCCACCGGGGTGCGGATCGGGACGATCGCAGCCGCCGCCGCCCGGAGCGGCTGGGAGAAGTCGCCGCATTCGGACAGGCGCTCGAGCTGATCCCGGTCCCGGATCACCAGGAACATCCACGGCTGATGGTTCTTGGCGCTCCCAGTCCAGCGACCCGCCTCGAGGATGGCGCTGAGGTCCTCCTCCGAGAGCGGGTCGGGGCGGAATCGGCGCACGGTCCGCAGACCGAGGACAGAACGGTAGGTCTCTGGTGACGGTTCGAGCATGACCTGGACCGTATCAAATCGGTCGGGCCGGCGCCGCGACCAGTGCTGTGACCAGAAACGTTTGCGAGGGTCAGGTCGTGACCGTCCATCCGTTCGTTTTCTGGCCACAGCCTGGCCGACCGTGCCCTCACGCCCCGCCCCGCCTCCCAGCGGCGCCCAACAGGTCGGCCGGAACATCGAAGACGGCGAAGCACCATATGGAACACGCCCACACGACACGTGCGGCGCCGACCCACAACCAGGCGAACGTTGCAGGACACGGCACCTAGCGCCCGAGCGCGGATATCTTCAGAACGAGGCATCGGTGGTCGATGGAGTCACATGGTCGAAGTACTCGGAGCAGCAACCGCGATCGGGATGGCCGCCGCCACCGCCCGGTTCGGCCTTGTGCTCGGTGACATCGCGGCCCGGATCCGTGACGAACTTCGCTTCAGCCGACGAGACCGATCCGACATCAACAGCCTGTTCGCACGCGTGATCGGTGAACGTTCCCCGCTCGAGGGCTGAGGGCCGCCACGATCGGGCCGCTGATCGGTCTGCTCGATCGGAAAGCGCATCGACCGACAGGGTGACACGTAAACGGTTCGACGATGCCACCAGCCTGCGGAACCTGGCGACCCGAACTGATCGCTCGACGTGCAGGCCCGTCGTGAGTGGTGGCTGGTCACAGCCGTACTGGCCCTTGCGCAGCTGGTGGTGGGGATGTGGTGGATCGCCCGATCCGCGAGCGCCGCCGGACCGTTGCGACTGGTCCTCGTGGCCGCCTACCTCCCGCCCAGCGTTTGGCTCATGGCCGATGGGTGGCGCCGCTTCCGCGAGCCGTAGAGGTCCTGAGGACGCTCGATTGCCCCGGGTCAATCCGTGGGAGTGGCGCGAAGCACCCGTTCCACCACCACCTCCAACACGAGTGGTCGGTCGACCGCTGCCCCGAGAAGCTGCTCGGCCTGGGCCACCTGCTCGATCGTGATGTCCTCGGGTGTGCGGATCACGGCTGCCACGGACAGAATCTCGCCTTCGGCGATCGTCAGATCCGTCACCTCCGCTCCGGCGAACAGCATCTCGAGGTCGTCCGCCACGACCAGCTGCACGGACTCCTCCTGGGCGGCTCTCAACAGGAGGAACACCGCCGGAAGCGCAACGGCGGCCAGCATCACCGCCGAGACGTACTGCCATCGTTGCCGGTGGTCCTGGTGGGTTGGACGCATCCCGAACCACCGGAACACCAACGAACCCACCACCGCTACCGAGACGACGTTCGTGACGAACAGGAGCAACGCCCCGCGGGCTATCTCGAGGTCACCGGCGGCGATGCCCAGCCCCACCGTGCATATGGGAGGCACCAGGGCGGCAGCGATCGCAACCCCGGCGAGAGCGGCGGGGATGTCCTTGCGGGCGGCCGCGTAGGCACCCACGACCCCGGCGGCGAGGGCGACACCTCCATCGAACAGAGACGGCCGGGTTCTCGCCAGCAGCTCGGTGGTTGGGGTGACGATCGGAGAGGCCCAGCCGACGATGAAGCCCCACATCGCCGCTATCCCGGCGCCGACGGCGATCGTGCCGAGGGATCGACGGACCAGCGCCAGGCGAGCCGTGACCATCCCTACCGAGAACGCCGTGAGGGGGCCGAGGAGTGGGGCCACCAGCATGGCGCCGATGATCACGGCTGCGCTGTTCTGGAGCAACCCGAACGATGCGAGGAGCGCCGCCACTGTGATGAGCACGAGGAAGTCGATGCTCAGCCCGGCAGAACTCTGCGCCTGCCACACCACGGTGTCCTGTTCCATTCCGGTGAGCTCCGGTCGGAACCGACGAAGCCGTTGACGGAGGCGTCCGCTCAACCCGGCGACGCCGTTCGATCTGGACACCACGAGCACAGCTCCCGGCGCCTCCTCGAGCACGGTGAGCGAGGTGTTTCCGAACAGCCACTGGGCAACCTGGTTCCTGCTCGACGCTCCCATCACCACGAGGTCCGATTCGGTGGTGTGCCCCAGGATGCCCGAGGCGGCGGTCGCAGCGTTCACGACCGTCCTGATGGCGTGGTCGCCGCCGTCGACCCCTTCCAGAGAGAGCTCGACCTCGCCGAGCCCGAAGGCGCGGGGGAGACCGCTCGCCTGAACATGCATCACGTCGACCGGCACGGAGAAGGCGGTGCCCAGAATCACCCCGAGTTGGGCCGCAGCCCGTGACTGTTCGCTGCCGTCGACGGGCACCACGATCCTTGCTGCTGAACCCACCTCCCCGGATCGAGGAGTGCGAAGCACAACGGCGTCGCACTGTGCGGTTGCCAGGACGGAATCGACCACGGTGCCGAGCACAACGTGGCCTCGGTTGGTTCGGGCGGCGCCAAGCAGCAGCAGGTCGGCCCCGACCTCGAGCGCGGTATCGAGGATGCCACGGGCGACGTTGGGCGCCTCCCGCACGAGGAACTCCATCTCGACCCCGGTCGACGCCACCGTCGCTGTCAGGATCTGCTCGATCTCGAGGTTGTGTGCCCTGTCCTTCTCGGCGACCGCTTCGCCGATCGTCACCACCAGGCCGATGACCCGACCATGTTCCACTGCTGCCAGTGCGGCCGCTACCGAGAGCAGTACGCCGGCGGTGTCAGGGTTGGCCAGAGGGACGAGGATGACATCGGCGTGACCCGGTATTGGCTGCCCATTGCGGACGCCGTCGTTCGGTGGGTGGTCTCCTGTCATCGGACGACAGTATGGCTCGGGTCGGGCCTCCGGCCAGGCACTCCCGAACCGAGCGTGTTCGAAGCCAGCCGAGCCAGGATCGAGGGCTGATGGCGTCGAACAGGATCATCGAAGTGCTCGGACTCCAACGCGATCGACGTTCCAGCCCACCCGGGCCAACCGGAACCGGGTGCACTGCGCACCTCCAGTTGTCGCCATCGACGGCGACGTGATGCACGGTCGGCCGGCGCAGGAGGCTCGGTCTTCTTCTCCTACGACGCGGGCATCGTCACGTTCGTCTCGGCGGCCGACGGCGCCGCGATCGGGACAATCCCCCCCGGGCATGAACCCGTCATTCGGGGACTGGTGGGTCGACGACTCGGTCCTCGTCCGTACCACGCTGGATGGGCAGATCGAGCTGTACCGCTTCGGTTGAGCCGGCTACTCAGCTCCGGGCCCAACGGGCCCTGACCATGATGCACGCATCGGTGAGGACATCGGCACCGGCAAGTTCCATGCGCTTGGTCAGTGATGGCGATTCGGCGCCAGGTTGGAACCACAGGTTCGTGAGGCCGAGGGCGATCGCCTCGTCGGCTACCCGGGCACCGATGTGGGCGGGAACGACGAAGTTGACGATGTCCGGAGCATCCGGGAGAGCTGCCAGATCGGGAAATGCAGGGTCGCCGTCCACCGTGGAGCGACCGGGATTCACGGCGAACACTGTGTATCCCATCGCTTTGAGCTGGCGGTAGGCGATACCGCCGTACTTGTTTGGGTCATCCGTGGCGCCGACCACTGCGATGGAGGTATCGGCTGCATCCAGGAGCGAATCGAAGCGGCTCATGGCTCAACAAACCCTACCTCGGGCCGGCTCATTCCAGCGAGAGGATCTGGGTTGCGGCGCCTTCCAGATCGCCCGAGACGATGTTCGGGGGGTTGTCGGGCAGGCCCCACACGACCCCCGGGCGTGCCAGGAAGGCGCCAGGCATACCGACGCTGCGGGCGCCGATGATGTCCCAGTCGTGGGCAGCCACCAGCATCGCCCGGTCGATGTCGACGTTCGCCTGCATGGCGGCATGCAGATAGACGTCTGGTGATGGCTTGAACCGCCCCACCGAGTCCACCGAGATGGCCCGCTCGAACCGATCTGCGATGCCGGCACTGGTGAGCTGCGCTTCCACGGCATCGCTCGAAGAGTTGGTGAGGGCCACGAGTCGGAACCCTGCCGTCACGAGACGGTCGAGTGCAGCCGCCACCTCGGGATGCGCCGGGAGACCTCGCATGGACTCCACGATTTCGGCCGCACGTTCCGGCTCCACGGCGATACCACGTCGCTGTGCCAGCACCATCAGCGCTTCGGCTCCGATCAGCCCGAACGGTCGATGGTTGTTGACGTGGTTTGCGACGAGCGAGCCGTGGAGCATGCGCACGATCCACTCGCCGATGACGGCGTCATCACCGAACACCTCGGCGAATCGGGGCTTCAACGGGCTCAGGTCGAGCAGTGTCTCGTTGACGTCGAAGAAGATGACCTCAGGTCGGGTCATGGCCGACCCTTCCACTCGACCGCCTCGCCCTGGAGCTCGTCGATCGCCGCCACGAACCACTCGGGAACCGGCTTGGGCTCGAAACTGACGGCGTCCACCATCACCTGGATCTCCTTTGCCTCGACCACCACCCGCTCGGTTTCCTCTTCCCAGATGGTGAGCTGGAACACGACCGACGACGTGCCGATCGACGCCACCCTGGCTCCTACCAACAGGGTCTCGCCCATCCGCCCCGGCGTGCGGTAGTCGAGCTCCGCCCGGCCCAGGACCAGGTCACAGCCGCGGGCGTTCATCTCCTTCCAGTCGAAAGCCAGGTTGTCGAAGTAATCGGCGATGGTGTCGTCGATGTAGACCAGGTAGTTGGCGTTGAAGACGATGCCCTGGGAGTCCGAGTCCGAGAAGCGCACCTTGCGGCGGTAGGTCACCGGGTAGTTCATGGGGCCGAACGGTACCGGCGTGGGTGCCATGAGGACCCCAAACCACCAATTGGGGACGAAATCGACACTCTGACGGTCGATTTTGGCTCCGATTGGCCGATCTGGGGCGGTCAGTGCTCGATTCGGGCCTCGAGTTCGTCGATCGCCCTGGAGAACTCGGCTTCGTCTGCCCGCCAATAGCCGGCGTGGCCGCGCACCCTGGTGTCCTCGATCTCCCGATCGTCGGGGCCGGGAGCGAGCGGGCCGGAGATCGGATCGGTGGGTCGCCAGAGGTTGATCCACCCGCCCGGGACCTTCACTCCGATGCCCGTGAGGTAGTCGTCGGTGAAGTAGCGGGGGAAGAACCTGGCGTACAGCGAGCCGAGCGGGCTCCCGTAGGTGAGGAAACCGGTCGCCATCGTGTTCTCGGCCTCGGAGATGGCGGCGGCGCACACGACCGTGCCCTGGCTGTGCGCTCCGATCAGCACCCGGTTTCCCTCGGCACGGAAGTGCTCGACCGCCGCCTCCAGGTCGGCGATCGCCCGATCGCGGTACGTGGGGGGAGCGAAGGGATGGAAGCGCCGGGCGAAGTAGGAGCCGATGTCCCACGCCACCGCCACCGACCGGCGCTTGTCGCGATCGCGCAGGGCGCCGACGACACGGGTGGCGACCAGTGCGAGTGGGATCGTGAGCGTGAGCAGCACCGAGATGGTGGTGAAGTCGACGTCGACCAACCCGGCGGTCACGGCCACCCACACGACCACTACCGCGGCGGCCACGGCGGCGCCCGGGCCACGGAGGTGGAGCCGCACCAGCGCTGCTGCGATCGAGAGTCCGAACACGGTGCCGGAGATGGTGGCGATGTCGCCGAACACGGCCGGCGCTCGCCCGTCGAGTTGGAGACCTGCGACGGTCATCACCAGCACCGCTCCGGTGACCGAGGGCACTGCGACGAGCACCGGCAGGATGCCGTTGCGTGCCCGGACCGCCGACTCGTAGATTCCACGGAGAACGGGCTCGCCGGGTCGAGCCGCCCACAGCACCACCACGGCGACCACTGCCAGCACCATCGACGTCCCGGTGAGGAAGGCCTCTGCTATCGGGGCGATCCCGCCCGGTGGCTCCGCTCCGGTGGCCTTGGCCGACAGCCAGATGATGGCGGCACCGACGCTGGCTCCGGTCGACCCGGCCAGAGCCATGAAGGTGCCGATGGTGGGCCCGGCCTCCCGGTGCCTGCGGGACACCGACAGCACCATCGCGGTCAAGGCGAGAGCGGCGTACCACTGGACCATGGCGGTGAGTGGGTTGTCGATCTCGCGCAACCGGTCCGGTTGAGGGTTGCCGACGCCTGGCGCCGTGAGCACGGCCACCGAGTCGGCGAGCAGCAGGATGCCCGAGGTGACCGCCAAACCGATCCCGATCGGCCGGGCGAAGCGCTCGAGCCCTTCGATCAGACCCACGACCACGATCACCGCGCCGGCGATCACCGGAATCGGCCACGCCGAGCGGATCCCGCCGGTAGCCGACACGTCACCGGCTCGAACGTAGGCCTCGCGGGCGGCGACCACGAGCGTCCACCACACCGCCCACATCGCCACCGCCACGTGGAGCGAGCGCAGATACACCCTGTCGGCCGCGGCGTCGTCACCGACGGTGGATGACGCCAGCCACAGACCCAACACGACGGCCAGCGAGGCGACCGCCCCGAGGACCAACGACCACCCCGTGCCGACCGACCCCCGGAGCACCTGGTAGCCGCCGACCCCGATGAAGCCGACCGCCGTGACGGTGCTGAATATCATGGTGAGAGCCAGTCCGGCGACTCGGATCGTCACCAAGGCGGCACGATGTCGCCACTTTCCGGCCGGTGGGAACGCCCACCCGGCCAGGTTCAACAGCATGTAGGGGATCAGCGTCAGCCACAATGCCGACACCGGCGAACCCGAGGTCAGGTTCGACCATCGCACGGCCCGAACCCCGTCGTCACGGTCCGAACGCTTCCACACATCGCCAGGGATGCCCTCGACTCGCTCGACCGGTCCCGTCAGCATGTCCGCCGGCGGGGTGCCCGACACGCCATGCACCCTGATCTCGATGAGGCGATCCATGATCGGCGCCACCTCTCTCCGGCTGGTCGACGGTCGACCTGCGGTACAACGGAGAACATACAACGTGGCGCAGCGGATAGGGACAGCTGACCGGACTTGTCCAGGGTGATCAACAAATCAACAGGTCGACATGTCAACAGGCCAATCCCGAGATTCCGGTCCTGTTGACCGTGGACCTGTTGACCACTCCGGCGAGCGGACCTCTGCTCCTTCCCTCTCGCGCGACATAATCGTGGAACGTGCCCTTCCTCCCCCTTCCTCCGCCTTCCTCCGCCTCCTTCGCTCTCCTCCGCTTCCTCTCCGGCTACGTTCCTTCCTGAGAGGAGGGCCCATGTCGCTGGCCGAGATGCATCGTCGATCGTTGGAGGACCCGAGCGGGTTCTGGGGTGAGGTGGCGGAGGCGCTCGTATGGGACCGGCCGTGGGACCGCGTGTTCGACGACTCGGCCCCTCCCATGTACCGCTGGTTCACGGGTGGACGTCTCAACACCTGCCGCAACGCTCTCGACCGCCACGTCGATGGAGGCCGGGCTGACCAGGCCGCCCTGATCTACGACAGCCCGGTGACCGGAACCGTCCGGGCTTTCACATACTCCGAACTGCTCGGCCGGGTTGCCGCCTTCGCCGGTGGCCTGCGTCGGCTCGGGGTCGGTGAGGGAGACCGGGTCATCGTCTACATGCCGATGATCCCAGAGGCGGTCGTGGCGATGCTGGCCTGTGCCCGGATCGGAGCGGTGCACTCGGTGGTGTTCGGGGGGTTCGCCGCCAAGGAGTTGGCGACCCGCATCGACGACGCCGGTCCGAAGGTGCTGGTCACCGCCTCGTGCGGGATCGAGCCCGGACGGGTGGTGGACTACAAGCCGTTGGTCGATGCAGCCCTCGACCAGGCGTCGCATCGGGTCGAGTACGTGGTGATGGTGCAACGCCCCGAGATGGAAGCGGCCATCACTCCGGGCCGCGACGTGCCGTGGGATGACGTCGAAGCGGCCGATCCGGTCGAATGCGTGGAGGTAGCTGCCACCGATCCGCTGTATGTGCTCTACACCTCGGGAACCACCGGGAAGCCAAAGGGTGTGGTGCGTGACAACGGCGGGCATGCGGTCGCGTTGCACTGGTCGATGAAGAATGTGTACGGCGTGGACCCCGGGGAGGTGTACTGGGCTGCCTCCGATGTCGGCTGGGTGGTCGGCCACTCCTACATCGTGTACGCACCCCTCATCCACGGGAACACGACGGTGTTGTACGAGGGAAAGCCGGTGGGCACGCCCGACCCGGGTGCGTTCTGGCGGGTCATCGCTCAGCACGGCGTGTCGACGTTGTTCACGGCACCCACCGCCTTCCGGGCGATCAGGAAAGAGGATCCAACGGGGAGTTGTCTGGCCGGCTACGACATGTCCGGGTTCCGGGCGTTGTTCCTGGCCGGCGAACGTTGCGATCCCGACACGCTTCACTGGGCCGAGGACACGCTCGACGTTCCGGTGATCGACCACTGGTGGCAGACCGAGACCGGGTGGCCGATCTGTGCCAACCCGATCGGGCTCGAGCGCCTTCCGGTGAAGGCGGGCTCGCCGACCCGTCCCATGCCCGGCTACGACGTGCGGGTGTTGGACGAGGACGGTGCGGAACGGCCGACTGGCGAGATCGGCGCCATCACCATCGGTTTGCCGCTTCCGCCTGGAACCCTCCCGACTCTCTGGAAGAACGACGATGGGTACGTCTCGTCGTATCTCTCCCGCTACCCGGGCCAGTACCTCACCGGAGACGCCGGCTACGTCGACGAGGACGGCTACCTGTGGATCATGAGCCGGATCGACGACATCATCAACGTTGCTGGTCACCGGCTCTCGACCGGTGGCATGGAGGAGGTGCTCGCTTCGCACCCCGATGTGGCGGAGTGCGCCGTGATCGGAGTCGCCGACCAGCTCAAGGGCCAACTCCCGGTGGGAATGGTCGTGCTCAAGGCCGGTGTGGAGCGCGACCCGGCGCAGGTCGAAGCCGAACTCGTGGTCCTGGTACGGGAAAGGATCGGCCCGGTTGCCGCCTTCAAGCAGGTAGCCGTGGTCGACCGCCTCCCCAAGACCCGTTCGGGCAAGATCCTACGAAGCACCATGCGCCGCATCGCCGACGGAGTGGATTGGACCGTTCCGCCCACGATCGATGACCCCGCCATTCTCGGCGAGATCGAGGGTGCCCTGGGAAAGATGGGCTATCCGCCGGGTTGACGGTCGGCTGCTTGCCCCACCTTCGAGGCGGTCGACTGGGAGTGTGTGCGCGCGTTCGACTGGATCAGTCGTGAGCTCCGCGGTGCGCAGCAGCGACGACAGTTTCGCCTGCCCCACTTCGGCCTCCTCAACGAGTGGCTTCGAGCCACCTCGTACCTCGCCGCGGCGATTCTCGTTCCGCTCACGGGCGCCAGCGCCGTCCGGTCGGCGACGGTCGCGATAGTGGCATTGGCGTTGGTCATCGTGGCCGTCGGCGGTATCCGCAGCGGCGGTGAGCGCCCTCAGGCCATGTCCGCATTCGCCGATCTGGTGATGACACCGGCGTTGGTGGGGGCGGCGTCGGGATCTCCACTGTTCAGTTGGGTGACGGCCCTGGCCATCGGTGTGCTCATATACCTCACGATCGACCTGAGCGTCGCGGTGATCGCGCTGGGGATCACGGTCGGATCGGTTCTGACCATCGTCGCCATCTCGGTTCTCTCGGCCGATGTCGGCACCGGCGCCATCTTCGGACTGGCGGCCGGCGTCGTCCTGTCGGTCGTCGTCGGGCTGGTACTCGTGGTTCTGGGATGGTGGCGGCAACACCTGGCGTTGAAGCGCAAGGAGTTGGAACTCGAAACGATCCTGGACAGCACCCCCGTGATGGTGGCCACCGTCGACGGCGACGGCATGATCGCGTCGCTGGCCGGGCACGTTCCCGACCCCGGATGGCAGCCGGGACGGCCGGTTCCCGCCGGGCTCCTGTTCCTGGTCGAATCCGCGCTTGGTGGCAGCCCCCTCTCGGCCGACGTGGAAGTCGGCGGTCGGTGGTACGCGTTCACGGCGACCACGGCGACGCAGGGTGCGACGCTCACCGGCTTCGACGTGACAGACCGCGAAGCGGCCCGGGCCAGCCTCGAGGATCTGGTGGCGACCAAGGACCGGTTCGTCGCCTCGATCAGTCATGAACTCCGCACGCCGCTCACTGCGGTGATGGGTTTCGCCGAGGCCCTGCGGGAGTCACCTTCGCTGGCCGGCGAGGAGAGGAACTTCATCGAGTTGGTGGCCGATCAGGCTGCCGAGATGGCTTCGATCATCGAAGACCTGCTCCTCGCCGTCCGAGCGGACCTGGACATCGTGACCATCGTGCAGGAGCCGGTGGATCCCTCGGCCGAGGTTGAGGCGGTGTGCCGGGCCATACACACACGGGTGTCGCATCCGGTCTTCCTCGACATGGCCCCATGCCCCACCAGGGCAGATCCGGTACGGGTTCGTCAGATCGTTCGGAACCTGGTCTCCAACGCCGACCGGTACGGGGGCGGGCGAATCGTGGTGCGGACGTTCCGCGACGGTGACAGGTCGATGATCGAAGTACGTGACGACGGTCCGCCGATTCCCTCCGACCGTGCCGAGCGGATGTTCCTCGCCTACGAGTCGGCGGGACGAGACCGGGCAGTTCCGGCTGCCATCGGGCTTGGATTGGCTGTGTCGAGGAGGCTCGCCGAACTCATGGGTGGTTCACTGGTGTACCACCACGACGGCGAGTGGGGAGTCTTCCAGCTCGCCCTCCCGGCTCTCGCCGACCGCCAATGGGTGGCGTAGCGGTCAACAGGACCGGAGACCCGGGCTTGGCCCCTTGACTCGTGGACCAGTTGCCTGGTCGATCATCGCCGGGAAGGGCCTGGTCCCGGCTGTTGGCCGTCGTCGAGCAGCACTATCGGTGGCCGGTGCCGTCGGCGGGCCACAAAGCGGCTGACCTGAGGCCTGTTCGACAGGGCTGATGCCGTCTCGTCCGACGTGAACGGCTCACGTATGGTTTCATCGGCGAAGCGAACCAAGCCCCCGTCGGGCACCATGAGGAGGAGAGTGATGAGCGAGACGCTCGAAAACCTGCTGCGCGAGGAGCGAGTGTTCCCACCGAGTGAGGCGTTCGTGGCAGCAGCGAACGCCCAACCCGGCATCTACGAAGATGCCGAAGCCGACCCGCTGTCCTACTGGCGACAGCAAGCTCTCGAGCGGATCACATGGTTCGCCGAGCCAACCGTCGTGCTCGACGACAGCAACCCGCCCTTCTTCAAGTGGTTCGCGGACGGGGAACTCAACATCGCCTACAACTGTCTCGACCGGCATCTCGACACCGCCGGGGACAAGGTGGCGTTCCACTGGGTGGGCGAGCCCGGCGACACTCGGGACATCACGTATCGCCAGCTCCATGACGAGGTCGGCCGGTTCGCCAACGGTCTCAAGTCGCTCGGCGTGAAGCGAGGCGACCGAGCGGCCATCTACATGGGCATGGTCCCCGAACTGGCCATCGCTCTCCTGGCGTGCGCCCGGTTGGGCGTGGTGCACTCAGTGGTGTTCGGCGGCTTCAGTTCTGACGCGCTGGCCGATCGCATCATCGACGCCGACGCCAGAGTGGTGCTCACCCAGGACGGAGCCTGGCGGGCAGGAGGTGTGGTCCCGCTCAAAGCCAACGCCGACGTCTCGCTGGCCCGAACCCCCAGCGTCGAACACGTGGTGGTGGTCAAGCGGACCGAGAACGACGTCACCATGGTGGAAGGTCGCGACGTCTGGTACCACGACGTGGTCGACGGGCAGAGCACGGAGTGCGAGCCCGAGCGGCTCAACGCCGAGGATCCGCTGTTCATCCTCTACACCTCGGGCACCACCGGCAAGCCGAAGGGGATCGTGCACACGCAGGGCGGGTACCTGACCGGTGTGGCGACCACCACTTCGATGGTCTTCGACCTCAAGCCGGACAGCGATGTGTTCTGGTGCACCGCCGATATCGGATGGGTGACAGGCCACAGCTACATCGTTTACGGCCCCCTCGCCAACGGCGCCACCAGCGTCATGTACGAGGGGTCGCCCAACTATCCGGACCTGGATCGGTTCTGGAGGATCGCCGCCGATCACAAGGTGACGATCTTCTACACCGCTCCCACCGCCATTCGGACGTTCATGAAGTGGGGGGACGAGTATCCGGCTCGTCACGACCTCTCCAGCCTGCGGCTCATCGGCACCGTGGGTGAGCCGATCAACCCCGAGGCGTGGGTCTGGTACCACGCCAACATCGGCGGCGGACGGTGCCCCATCGTCGACACGTGGTGGCAGACCGAGACCGGCTCGATCATGATCGCCCCCCTTCCCGGTGTTGTGCCCACCAAGCCAGGTTCCGCCACCAGACCGCTCCCCGGGATCGGAGCCGACATCGTGGATGAGGCCGGGAATCCGGTCGGCATCCCCGGCGGCGGATTCCTGGTGCTCACCCGGCCCTGGCCGTCGATGGCCCGCACCATCTGGGGCGACGACGACCGCTTCGTCGAGACCTACTGGACGCGCTTTCCCGGTATGTACTTCGCCGGCGACGGCGCCAAGCGGGACCACGACGGCTATTTCTGGTTGCTGGGTCGGGTCGACGACATCATGCTGGTGTCGGGCCACAACATCTCGACCACCGAGGTCGAGTCGGCTCTGGTGAGTCACCCGAAGGTGGCCGAGGCGGCCGTGGTCGGCCGCAAGGACGAGGTGACGGGGCAGGCGATCGCTGCCTTCGTGACTCTGCGCGGTGACGTCGTGGGCAACGAGGAGTTGCTGCAGGAGCTGCGCTCCCATGTCGCCACGGTGCTGGGCCCCATCGCCAAGCCCAGGTCGATCGTCTTCACCCCCGACCTCCCCAAGACCCGGTCGGGCAAGATCATGCGACGGTTGCTGAAGGACATCTCCGAGAACCGCCAGCTCGGCGACGTCACCACCCTGGCGAACGAGGGCATCGTCAACGACATCGCCGCCATGGCAGCGGCGACACCGCAGGAGGACTGACAGACAACGCAGAACGCAGAACGCCGAACGCCCGGATGCGGGTCCCGGGGTCTGCGGGTCGGCTGAGTCGCAGTACCAACGGGCCGCGTTGGTATACCGGGTTCGGGCGTTCTGCCGACTGCGTTCTGCGCTCCGCCTCCTCAGCCGCGGCTGCCGGCCGCTCTCCCTCCGCTACCTTGCCTTCACATGCAGGCAGTGATTCTCGGGCTCGTGGCAGCGGCGTCGTTCGGGGCAGTGTTCGTGGCGTTGCGATGGGCGTACGCCAAGACCGGTGTGGGATCCACCCAGGCAGCGGTCATCTCTGTTTCCACTGCGGCCCTGGTCGTGACGACGATCGCAGTCGCCACCGGCGCGTTCGCCGGGATCACCGTGTCCACCGCCCTGCCGTACGTGGTGTCGGGCCTGTTCGCGCCCGGGCTGTCGCACCTGGCGATGTACCGATCGATCGACACGTTCGGCGGCACCCGCACCGCGGTCGTGCTCGGCTTCGTCCCCGTTCTGGCGGTGTTGGCGGCCTGGATCCTGCTCGACGAAGCGCCCGGGTGGCTGGTGGCGGTCGGTGGCGTGTTCGTGGTGGCGGCCGGCATCCTCATCGTCGACCCGAGGGCGGCGTTCTCCTCCGGGCGGGTGGGCGCCAGCCCACTGCTCGCCTTCGTCGCGGTGCTGTGTTTCGCCAGTCGTGATGTCGTGGTTCGCGGCGTCGACGTGGTGCTGGCCGCCGTCGCCGGGTCGGCGTTGTCGCTGATCACGGCTGCGGTCCTTCTCGTCGCTGTGAACGCCACCAGTGCCAGAACCGAGATCGCCGCCGCCGTTCGCAACCATCTCGGCCCGCTCCTGGTGCCCGGCCTCTTCATGGCGGTCGGCTTCACCTCCCTGATCGCTGGGTTCGCCCAGGGCCGGGTGGCGGTGGTGTCGACCATGGCCGCCACTCAGTCGGTGTGGGCCGTGATCATGGCTCGACTGTTCCTCGACCGCTCGGAGTGGGACCGCCGGGTGGTGATCGCCTCGCTGCTCGCCACCGCCGGTGGCATCGTCGTGGCAGTTGGAGCCTGAGTTCTCGGTCGTCGAAAAATCCTCGGCGCGGATTGGGCGTCGTTCCTACCGTCGGCGGCGTGATTGCCGATCTACCAACCGGATATGTTGCCCGGCGTTACCGGGGAGACGAAGACCACCAGGCGTTCGCCGACATCTGCAACGCAGATTCGCGGGCCAACGGCATCGACGAGGTCCTCACCGCCGAGGACATCAAGAATCAGTACGACCACCTGAACAACTGCGACCCCGTCACCGACGTCGTGGTGGTGGAACGCCATGGCATGGCGGTGTCCTACGGCCGTACCGACTGGTGGGACACCGACGAGGGGCGCCGATACCTGGTGTTGGCTCGTACCGGCGCCGAGCACCGCTCCGTGCTGGTGCCGATGATCGGGTGGCTCGAGTCCCGCATCGCCGAGATCGCCGCCCATCACCCCGAAGGACCCAAGGAGATGGAGACCTGGGCGCCGATCGGCGACGGGTCACGCCCGTGGAGCGAGGCACTCGCATCCAGCGCATACCGGACCGTGGCCTACGGCGCCGAGATGCTTCGCCCGAGCCTGGATGACATCCCTGATGCCCTGCTGCCGCATGGCCTCGAGATCCGCCCGGTTGGTCCCGACGATCGTCGCGCCGTGTGGGAAGCCGACAAGGAGGCGTTCCGTGACCACTGGGGGTTCAGCGAACCGACCGAGGACGACTGGCAACGGTTCGTCGAGGAGCCGCATCAGGACACCTCGCTGTGGAAGGTGGCCTTCGACGACGATGAGATCGTCGGACAGGTCCGCACCTTCATCAACGACACCGAGAACGCCGAGTTCGGTCGTCTGCGCGGCTGGACGGAGAACATCTCGACCATCCGCCGCTGGCGCAAGCGAGGGGTCGCCCGGGCGCTGATCTGTGAGAGCCTCCGCCAGCTCAGAGACGAGCGGGGCATGACCGAGGCCGCCCTGGGTGTGCACGTCGAGAACCCCAACGGGGCCTTCGCCCTCTACGAGAGCCTGGACTACCGGGTGATCCAGATGTACGGGACGTTCCACAAGCCGGTTCGACGATGAGACTTCACCGCGCCTCCCGTCTGCGGTGAGTTTTCGTCGTCGCCCACGAGCAGATCGGGCAGGCGTCGAAGTCGTGGCGCAGCGCCGGGCAGTACTCCCGTCCGAAGAAGATGATCTGCAGGTGACGGCGGTTCCACGTCTCCTCGGTGAAAACCGCCTTCAGGTCCTTCTCGGTTCGTTCCACGGTGGTGCCGTTCGACAGCCCCCAGCGGGCGGCCAGTCGATGGATGTGGGTATCGACCGGAAACGCGGGCACCCCGAACGCCTGGGCCATCACGACGCTCGCCGTCTTGTGACCCACCCCGGCCAGTGACTCGAGGAAGTCCCAGTCGGCGACGACCTCACCACCGGCGTCGAGAATCTGGTTGGCGGCCCTCCACAGGTTCTTCGCCTTGGTGGGCGCCAGCCCGATCTCGCGGATGATCTCGAGGATGCGGGCCTCGCCCAGTGCCACCATCTCCTCGGGGGTGTCGGCCTCGGCGAACAGGGCGGGCGTGACCTGGTTCACCTTCTTGTCGGTGGTCTGGGCGGACAGCGCAACGGCCACGAGCAGGGTGTAGGGGTCGACGTGGTCGAGCGGGATCGGCGGCTCCGGGTAGAGCTCGTCGAGGATCTCGCCGATCCGGTCGGCCTTGTCGCTCCGTCGCACGGCGGGGACGCTACCCCCGTGCGGTTGCGACGCACAAAACCCGGCCGTGCGGCCGGGCTTCGTGCGTGAAGGCGAAGGTCCAGATCAGCAGGTCGAGCTCTGGCCAGGGAGGAGCGGTCGCACGATCACCGTGTAGACATCGCCACTCTCGGTCTCGAAGGTGGTGGCGTCGTTGAACTCGGAGAAGCTGTCGAGGATGGCCGCAGCCTCGTCGCCATCGAGGTGGACGCACCGGAAGCCGGCACCGGCATCGGCCATGTCGTCGAACGAAACCGTCAGCGGCCAGGCCACGGTGTTGACGAATTCGTCCTCGACCGGGATCTCGCGGGATCCGGCGAACACGTCGACACGGTCGGCGACGAAACCATCGACCGGATCGCCTTCGGCCACCGCCCGATCGACCCGGGCCAGCAGGTCCTCGAGATCGGTGAGCCGCTCGTCGGTGAAGTCGACGCCCTCGAACCCGAGCGCGTAGACCGAGAACCGGTGGTCGACCCCATCCTCGTCGGTGAAGGTGAAGACCGTGTCCGGGACATCGGCCACCACCACCATGGCCTCGTCGTTGCGTTCGTCGGTGACATCAGCCAAACCCGACGATTCGATCAGCGCCAGGATCTCGGTCAGGGCCTCCTCGGAGATCTCGACCGCTTGCACGTTGGGCAACGCCGCTCCCGGGTACTCGAGGGTGGTGGGTCCCTGGAGGTACACGGTGCCGTCCGACATCACCACGTAGCGGGGGATTCGCTTGAAGTTCCATTCGACGGGGATGAACCCCCCTTCGTCCGAAATGGTGAGCACCACGCGTGGCTCGGTATCGGGCTCCTCGAGAGGAGGCAGGGTCGTATCAGGCGTGCTACCCCCCGGTGTGGTGGTTCCGCTTCCGGCGTCTCCGGCTCCACAGGCCGAGAGCAGCAGTGCCAATCCGATCAGTGTTGTGAATGTCCGTCTCATGCCGCTTGGACGTTCCCCACCGATGATGGGTTCCAACCGTCCGGTACTCAACCGTCCACGAACGACTCGACCAGCGGCTGGTCGTGGCCCTCGCCGGCTTCGTAGGCGGTGAGGGCGGCGTCCATCAGGTCGATGGCCCAGTCGATCTCGTCGATCGTGGTCACCAGCGGTGGGATGAAACGAATGACGTTGCCGTCGGGGCCGCACTCGATGATGATCGCCCCCCGTTCGATGCAGTACCGGTGCAGGAACTGGAACGCCGCCTTGTCGGGGGTTCGGGTGTCACGATCCGACACCAGCTCGATGCCGATCATCAGACCGGTCCCTCGTACGTCGCCGATGGTGACGTGACGCTCTTTCAACCCGGCAAGCCGCTCGAAGGCATGTGCCGAGATCGAGCGGGCGTGGGGCAGGAGGTCGCCCATCGTGTCCATGACCGCGACCGCAGCGGCGCAGCTCACGGGGTTGCCACCGAAGGTGGTGCCGTGGCTGCCGATCGGGAAGTTGTCGATGATCTCGGCCGAAGCGCCCCACGCCGACAGCGGAAGACCGTTGGCGATGCCCTTCCCGACGGCGATGATGTCGGGATCCACCGGATAGTGATCCGACCCGAACCACTCGCCGGTGCGACCAAACCCCGTTTGGACCTCGTCGAAGACCAACATGATCCCGTTGTCGTCCGCCAGTTGCCTCAATGCCTGGAGGAACTTCACCGGGGCCGGGTAGTACCCGCCTTCGCCCTGCACCGGCTCCACCAGGATGGCGGCGATGTTGTGAGGGCTCACCTCGTGCTTGAGCATCAGACACAGCTCATCGAGAGCCCGGAAGCTCGCCTCGTCCTCGGTCACGCCCCACCGGTAGGAGTGCGGGAACGGGGCGATGAACACCGATCCGAGGATCGGGTGGTACCCGTCGCGGTACTTGGCGTTCGAGGTGGTGTAGCTGACCGACCCCATGGTTCGACCGTGGAAGGCGCCCCGGAAAGCGATCACGCCCTGTCGTCCGGTGGTCTTCTTGGCGAGTTTGATGGCCGCCTCCACTGCCTCGGCACCCGAGTTTGCGAAGCCGAACTTCTCGATGGTGGGCGGGGTGATGGCACGCAGCCGCTCGGCGGCTTCCACGACGGTGTCGTAGCGGAAGATGCAACCAGAGTGCATCACCCTGTCGAGCTGAGCATGGGCGGCGGCCACAACGGCCGGGTGGTTGTGACCGAGATTGGTGACGGCAGTGCCACAGGCGAAGTCAGCCCACTTGTTGCCCTCGGCGTCGTGGACCCAGAGTCCCTGGGCCTTCTCGATCACCAGGTCGGTGTCGAAGGCGATGACAGGGGCGATGACATTGGAGTGGCGGGAGATCAGATCGGTCATGAAGGTCCTTTTCGGTCGTGAGAGGGCGCGGCCGGAGAAGGACCTGGTTACGGAGCCGCGAAGAGGTGGCTCCGCTCGGTGCGGGGAATCCTGATCGTCACGAGCATGAGCGTAACCGACGGGCCAGGGTGGCGGAAGGCGCAGCCAGCTGCCAGCTACCAGCTACCAGCAGCCAGCCAGAGCGCGTTCCGGCGTGTTGCGTGTTGCGTCGGACGTCGGAGCTGTCGAGCCAGCAGCCAATCATGCTCGTCGCTCGTCGCTCGTCGCTCGTCGCTCGTCGCTCGTCGCTCGTCGCTCGTCGCTCGTCGCTCGTCGCTCGTCGCTCCGCTCGTCGCTCGTCGCTCAGCCCATCACCACTCGTCGTTCGCCCTCTTCGATCCTTCCTATCACCCCGGCCTGATGGCCGTGGCGGGTTGCTGCTTCGATCGCGGTCTCGGCATCGGCCTCCTCCACGATCACGCAGAAGCCGATGCCCATGTTGAACGTCTCGGCCATGGCCTCGTCGCTGATCTGGCCACGCCGCTGGATCTCTGTGAACACGAACGGGATCTCCCACGACCCCCGGTTCACCACGGCGGCACAGCCGTCGGGTAGGGGGCGCACCAGGTTGCCGGGGATGCCGCCGCCCGTGATGTGAGCCATCCCGTGGATGCACCCGGTGGCGGCCAGTTCCACCGCCATCGGGGCGTACAGCACGCTGGGCTCGGTGAGGGCTTCGCCCACGGTGCGGCCGTCACCGACGTCTCCATCGAGGTCGACTCCGTCGAAGACCCGTCGCACCAATGAGAACCCGTTGGAGCGGAGGTTGGGCGACCGGACCCCGACGACGGTGTCGCCCGGCTCGATGGCGACCCCCGTGATCTCCGATCCTCGCTCCACCACACCGAGGGCGGCACCGGCCAGATCGACGGCATCGGCTTCCATCACACCCGGATGCTCAGCGGTCTCCCCACCAACCAGGGCGGCCCCAACCGCGGCGCAGGCGCGGGCGATGGAGCCGACGATGGCAGCATCACGGGCCCCGTCGAGCATCCCCACCGCCATGTAATCCACGAACCCGATCGGTCGGGCTCCGACCACCGCAAGGTCGTCGACACACATGGCCACCAGGTCGAATCCAACTCCCTCCCACCGGCCGGTTCGTCGCACCAGTTCCAGCTTGGTGCCCACCCCATCGGTGGACATCATCAGCACCGGGCGCCGATACCCCTCCGGTAGTTCGACCCCGGCGGCGAAGCCCCCGAAGCCTCCCACCACGTTCGGCCCCCAGGTGGCCGTGACGAGGGGCGCGATCCGTTCGACGTGTCGGTCGGCTCCCTCCAGGTCGACCCCGGCGTCGGCGTAGGTGAGCCCAGGCTCGGTTGGAGAGGTCATCCGACGGAGGGCTCGAGCACGAACTTTCCACCTGCCTCCGACACGTCGGTCGGATAGTCGCCGGACAGGCAGGCCGTGCAGAAGCCGCCCTGCTCCACGCCGGTGGCGGCGATGAGGCCGGGTAGGGAAAGGTAGCCGAGCGAGTCGACCTCGAGGAATTCCCGAATCCCGTCCACGCTCATCGACGCCGCCAGGAGTTTCGTCTGATCCGAGGTGTCCATCCCGTAGAAGCACGGCCAGCGGTACGGCGGCGAGCTGATCCGCAGGTGGATCTCGGCGGCACCGGCGTCGCGGATCATCTGCACCAACTGACGGGTGGTGGACCCGCGCACGATGGAGTCGTCCACCAGCACCACACGTCTGCCGGCGAACGTCGACGGTATCGGGTTCAACTTGAGACGGATCCCACGGTCACGGAGCATCTGGGTGGGTTCGATGAACGTGCGACCGACGTAGCGGTTCTTGACCAGGCCGTCGGCGTAGGGGATGTGTGAGAATTCGCTGAATCCCTGGGCGGCGGGGATGCCCGATTCGGGCACGGGAACGATCACGTCGGCTGCGGCTGGATGCTCCAGGGCGAGGGTGCGGCCCATCTCCTGGCGAGCGGAGAACACGGTCTCGCCGAACAGTCGGCTGTCGGGTCGGGCGAAATACACGAACTCGAACACGCACAGCTTCGAGGCAACCGTTTGATACGGGTGGAAGCTCCGGAGTCCGCCCGAGTCGACGATCACCATCTCCCCGGGTTCGATGTCGCGGACGAAGGTGGCGCCCACCAGGTCGAAAGCAGCGGTCTCCGAGCTCAACACCCAGGCGTCACCGATGCGTCCGAGCGACAACGGGCGGAACCCGTGGGGATCACGCACACCAACCAGCCGCCCCTGATCCATGATCACCAGTGAGTAGGCGCCTTCGAACGTGGGGAGGACCTTGTGCAGCGCCAACTCCAGCCCACGTCCGTCGGAGCGTTCATCGTCGACATGACGAGCGATCGCCTCGAGCATCAGGTCCGAGTCGGTGGTGGCGTGGGTCACGCCCATGGTCCGGGCCAGCTGGGCGGTGTTGGTGAGGTTGCCGTTGTGTCCCAGCGCCAGCGAGGTGTGCCCGATCTGGCGATGTACCGGCTGGGCGTTGGCCCAACTGTTCGAACCGGTGGTGGAGTAGCGGACGTGGCCCACCCCGATGTGGCCCTCCAGCGACGCCAAGTCGGGTTCTGAGAACACCTGGGCCACGAGCCCGTTGTCCTTGAAGA
Source organism: uncultured bacterium (assembly GCA_963825585.1). Lineage (GTDB taxonomy): Bacteria > Actinomycetota > Acidimicrobiia > Spongiisociales > ZC4RG35 > JAOUGY01. The sequence continues at coordinate 303,769 of CAWGTX010000010.1, read as the reverse complement.
CGGTGACGGTCTGACCGTCGGAGGTGGCGATCCCGGCCGACTCCTGGCCCCGGTGCTGGAGGGCGAAGAGTCCGAAGTAGACGGTGGTCGAGACCTGGGTGCCGGGAGCGTAGATCCCGAACACCCCGCAGGCTTCCCGTGGTTTGGACGAGTCGTCGCTCACCCTCTCAGGCTAGCGCCCCTTCGAACGGCCGGCAGCGAGAGGCGAGACGAGAGCGGGCCCGGGGTCGGCACATGAGCCGTCGCCCTGCCTGCTCGCCCCGATTACCGTCCCAGGCATGGCGGTCGCAGTGGCGTGGGAAGGGTTGGGCAAGCACTTCGGTTCGACCGTTGCCGTCGACGATGTGAGCCTCGACATCGGCGCCGGGTCCTTTTTCGGGATCGTCGGTCCCAACGGGGCGGGCAAGACAACGCTGCTGCGGATGACCACCGGTCTGCTCCGTCCGGACCGAGGACGTGTGTCGGTGGCCGGTTACGATGTCTGGTCCGACCCCGCAGCGGCGAAGCACCGCTTCGGGGTGGTGCCCGACAACCCGAAGCTGTTCGACCGGCTCACCGGTCGTGAGCTCATTGAGTTCACCGGAGAACTGCGAGGCATGGACCGCGAGACGGTGGCCTCGCGAAGGGACTCACTGTTGCGTCTGCTCGACCTGGAGGAAGCCGGCGCGACGATGGTCGCCGACTACTCGCTGGGCATGACCAAGAAGATCGGGATCGCAGTGGCGCTGCTGCACGACCCCAAGGTGGTGTTCCTCGACGAGCCGTTCGCCGGAGTAGACCCGGTGGCGCGACAAACCCTCGAGCGGATACTCCGGCGCCATACCGAGAGCGGTGGCACGGTGGTGTTCAGCGACCACGCCATGGACGTGGTCGAGCGGCTGTGCGACCACATCATGCTGATCGACCACGGCAGGGTGCGTCTCAGCGGACCGACCGCAGAGATCACCGGCGGCCGGAGGCTGCAGGACGTGTTCGTGGAACTGGTTGGAGCACGGCTGACCGACGAGGGAGATCTTCTGTGGTTGGGGTCTTCGTCCGACTGAAACTCCGGATGTTGAAGAACCGCCTGGGCAGTTCTTCGGTTCTGGCGCTCGTCGGTTTCGTGCTCGTGTGGGTGGCCACCATCGGCGCTGGGGTGGTGGCGGCCGTTCTCATGTCGGCAGGGGCGCGGCTTCTCCCCGCCATCAGGGATGAGCTGGCCGTCCTGGTGCTGGCGGTCACGTCGATCGGATGGGTGGTCGGGCCGGTGGTGGCTGCCTCGATCGAGGACTCCCTCGACCCGCGCAAGTTCGAGTCGCTCCCGATCGGGCGTACCCGGCTCGGCGTTGGCCTGGCGGCCGCCGGGGTCCTGGGCCCGGGTGGGGTCGCCACGACCATCGGCCTCGTGGGCGGCTCGATCGGTGGATACGCCGACATCGTGAGTATCGCCCCCATCGCCGTCACGGCACTGTTGGCGGTGGTGTTGTCAGTGGTCACGGCGCGATGGCTCATCACGCTGCTGTCCGACCTTCTCCGGTCGCGGCGCACACGCGAGATAGCAGCGCTCGTAGTTGGTCTCACCATGGCGCTGCCGGGAGTTCTGTCTGTCCTGGTGAACGTTGGCGGGTTGCGCCTGCAGACGACGATCGAGCGGTTGGCTTCGGCGGTGATCTGGCTCCCCAGCGGTGCCCTGGGTGGGGCGGTGGTTTCGTTCGCCGACCGCGAGTGGCTGCAGGCACTCATGCTCGTCGGATACGGCGTCGTGTCGCTGGTGGGTGCGACATGGGCGTACGGCAGGGCAATCGATCGGCTTCAGGTCACGGTCGGTACGGGCGGGGTGGGGCGCTCGGTACGCGCCGGGAGTTCGCTCCGGCCGAACCGGCTTCGGCTCCCGGCCGGCGCCGTTGGAGCCGTGGCTGCCAAGGAACTGATCTATCTGCGTCGGGACTCGCGGCTGCGCGGACAGATGGTGGGATCGCTGATCGGCATCGTCGTGATCGCGGCGGTGGGTTTCCCGGCCTTGCAGACCGAGTTCGGCCCCTTCCTGGCGGCGCCGATGGCGTTCTTCGTGGTGATCGCGTTGGTGGTCAACCAGTTCGGGTACGACGGTGGCTCGTTCTGGGCGTACCTGACGATCGCTCCGGACCTGGTCACGGTGCTCCGCGGCAAGAACCTGGCCGCGCTGGTGTTTGGTGCGCCGGTGTGTGCGCTTGCGGCTGTCGTCGGCGCGTCGATCGCCGGGGACTGGCTCCACGTCCCGGCAGCCATCGTGTCCGCCGTCGCCGTGATCGTCGTGTGGTCGGCGGTCGGCAACATCACGTCGATTCTCGGTCCGATCCAGATACCCGAATCGAACCCGTTCGGGACCAGAGGGGTGTCGGGTTCGGCGTTCGTCGCCTCGATGGTGGGGCTGCTGGTGGCCGGGATCCTCATGCTTCCGATGATCGGTGCCGTGGGGTCCGCCGCCTGGTTCGGGGGCCCCGGGTGGGCCCTCGCTGCCGCGATCCTCTCGGTGGTGTTCTCCGCCGTGGTGTACGTGTTGTCGTTCCGGGTCACCGGACCACTCATGGCGCGTCGCGTGTTCTCAGTGATGGCGGTCATCGACGCAGACTGAAGGACACTGAGCAGCCGACCGAGCGATCGCTCGGTAGGATCGGCGCATGCCCACCTTCACCTCCGAGCACCATGCCTTCCGCCGGCTCGTCCGGGAGTTCATCGAGCAGCAGATCAATCCCCGGGTCGAGACCTGGGAGGCCGAGGGGATGATGCCTCTCCATGACGTCTTCAAGCAGATGGGCGATCTCGGATTCCTCGGGCTCGAGTACGACCCCGCCTACGGTGGACAAGGCGCCGATCATCTCTTCACCGTCATCCTCGCCGAAGAGTTCGGGAGGGCCGATCACGGCTCGATCGGGATGGCGGTCGGAGTGCAGGCCGACATGGCCACGCCGTCGCTCCATCGCTTCGGTTCCCGTGCGTTGAAGGAGAAGTACCTAGCTCCTGCCATCGCCGGAGACATGGTGTGTGCCGTTGCGGTGACCGAACCCGATGCCGGCTCCGACGTCGCCTCGATCCGCACCCGTGCCGTTCGTGACGGGGACGAGTGGGTCATCAACGGCTCGAAGATGTACATCACGAACTCGTTGCAGGCGGACTGGCTGTGTCTTCTCGCCCGCACATCCGACGAGGGTGGGTACGCCGGGATGAGCCAGATCATCGTGCCCACCGACGCGCCGGGATTCGAGGTGTCGCGCAAGCTCGACAAGCTGGGAATGCGAGCGTCCGACACCGGGCTGCTGTCGTTCACCGACATGCGGGTTCCGGTCGAGAACACCATCGGCATGGAGGGCACCGGCTTCCAGCAGCAGATGTCGCAGTTCGTGGTGGAGCGGATGTGGGCGGCCTACTCGGCGGTCGGTGCCTACGAGTACGCCCTCCAGAAGACCGCCGACTACCTGAAGCAGCGGGTGGCGTTCGGTCGACCACTGATGAAGAACCAATACCTCCAGTACCGCCTGGCCGAGCTGGCCGCCGAGGTCGACCTCCTCAAGCACTACAACTACACGACGGCTGAGGCGCACATGCGCGGCGAGGACCCGACCCGCTTCGCCACCATCGCCAAGCTCAAGTCGGGCCGACTCGGCCGCGAAGTGGCCGACTGGTGCCTCCAGTTCCACGGCGGCATCGGCTACATGGAGGAGACCTGGACGGCGAGGTTCCTCCGAGACAACCGCCTGGGTTCGATCGGTGGAGGCTCCGACGAGACCATGCTGCAGGTCCTCGCCCGCCTGGACGGATTCTGGGTGTAGAGCCATCGACGTCTGAACCGGACCTGTGTCACCAATCGCGGGCCCTGGTCCCAGCGATGCCACTCGCTCACCTTCTGCACAATGTGCAGAAGGCAGTCGTTTCGCTCACCTTTTGCACATTGTGCAGAGGGCAGTCGTTTCACTCACGTTTTGCACATTGTGCAGGAGGTCGTTCGTCGCTCGTCGCTGATCTACCGTTGCGGCTATGAACACCCCGCTCTGGACACCTTCGCCAGATCGCATCGCGGCATCCAACATCGAGTCGTTCCGTCGAGCGGCCGAGGCGGCCGCCGGTCTCGAGATCCCCGACACCGATGCCCTGCACCGTTGGTCGGTGTCCGACCCGGGGGCGTTCTGGTCGTTGGTGTGGGACGAGACCGGCGTCATCGGTGACAAGGGCGATGTGGCGTTCCAACCCGGTGCCGACATGCGCTCGGCTCGGTTCTTTTCCGAGGCGCGGCTCGAACTTCGCCGAGAACCTCATCGAAGGGGGTGGCCGACCGGATGATGAGGCGGCCATCGTCTACCGGCGAGAGGACGGGCTGACGCGGACGATCACCCGGGGGGAGCTCCGTGCTCGCTCGGCGGCCTTCGCCGCTGCTCTACAGCGCGCCGGGGTCGGCCCGGGGGATCGGGTGGCAGCGTGGATGCCGCACGTGCCCGAGACAGTGATCGCCATGCTGGGTTCGGCGTCCATCGGGGCGGTGTTCACGTCCACATCTTCGGACTTCGGCACCGCCGGCGTTGTCGACCGCTTCGGCCAGACGCAGCCCACCGTGCTCGTGGCCGCCGACGGATATCACTACGGCGGGAAGACGTTCGACCGTCTCGATCAGTTGGCCGAGATCAGGGCGGAACTCCCTTCGGTTTCGACGGTGGTAGTGGTGAGTGTGCTCGCCGAACATCCAGATCTCTCCCGGGTGGAGGGGGCGGTCCGCTGGGACGACTTCATCGCCGAGACGGCCGAGCCTCGCTACGACCGTCTCCCGTTCGATCACCCCATCTACATCCTGTACTCGTCCGGTACCACCGGTAGGCCCAAGTGCATCGTCCACCGGGCCGGCGGTGTCCTGCTCAAGCACCTGCAGGAACAGCAGCACCACGTGGATGTCCACCCTGGCGACCGGGTGTTCTACTTCACCACCTGTGGCTGGATGATGTGGAACTGGCTGGTGTCGGCGATGGCCAGCGGAGCGGCGATCGTGCTGTTCGACGGCAACCCGTTCCATCCCGGTCCGGAGGCATTGTTCGACCTCGCCGACGACGCCGGCATCACACTCATGGGTGTGTCTGCCAAATACATCGACGCCGTGCTCAAGTCCGGGCTCCGGCCGGTGTCGTCGCACCGGCTGTCCGAGCTACGGGTCATCGCATCCACCGGGTCGCCGCTGTCACCGGAGGGGTTCGCCTTCGTGTACGACGGCGTGAAGCCCGACGTTCATCTGGCGTCGGTGTCGGGTGGCACCGACCTGTGCGGCTGCTTCGTTGCAGGTGATCCCACAAAACCGGTGTACGCCGGTGAGATCCAGGGGCCCGGGTTGGGGATGGCGGTCGAGGTGTTCGATGACCACGGGAACCCGGTGGTCGGTGTCCAGGGTGAACTGGTGTGCACTGCCCCCTTCCCGTCGATGCCGCTCACGTTCTGGGGCGAGGACGGCGACGAGAAGTACCGGGCTGCCTATTTCGACCACTTCCCCGGCATCTGGACCCACGGCGACTACGCCATGTGGACCGAGCGGGGCGGGATGGTGATCCTCGGTCGCTCCGACGCCACCCTCAACTCCGGTGGCGTCCGCATCGGCACCGCCGAGATCTACCGCATCGTCGAGCAGTTCGACGAGGTTGCCGAGGCGGTGGCCATCGGGCAACGGATGGGGTCCGACACCAGGGTGGTGCTGTTTCTGAAGATGGCCGAAGGTGCAGAGCTCACTTCGGACCTCGAACAGCGGATCCGCCACCGCCTCCGTACCGAGGAGTCCCCCCGCCACGTGCCGGCCATCATCACCACCGTCACCGACATCCCCCGCACCCGCTCGGGCAAGATCACAGAACTGGCGGTGACGGCCGTTGTCAACGGCGACCCCGTCAAGAACACCGAAGCCCTCGCCAACCCCGAAGCGTTGGACCTGTACCGCCACCGCCCCGAGTTGACCTGACCGAGCCAGGCTTCGAGATGCCTTGAGGTCTGGTGGCGAATGTGTTACAAGTAGCACATGAGTTCGATCGGTGTTCGTGAACTGCGGCAGAACGCAAGCGAGTACCTCCGCCGCGTGGAGAACGGAGAGACCTTCGAGGTGACCGATCGGGGACGCCCGATCGCCCTTCTGTCGCCAATTCCGACAGCGTCTCCACTCGAACGACTTCGGGCGACGGGGGCGGTGGAACCGGCCTCCAAGAACATCGCCGACCTCGACGATCCGATCGAGCTTCCCGACTCGGTCGAAGGCCCCTCAGCAGTGCTCGAACGACTCCGCTCGTATGAGCGCTGAGAGGATCATCTACCTCGATTCGTCAGCGCTCGTGAAATTGGTGATCCGCGAGGCCGAGTCGAGTGCGCTGCGGGCATTCCTAGGCTCGTCGCCAACACCGGTGTCGAGCGCGCTCGCCGTTGTAGAGGTGCGTCGCGCCGTTGCGCCGTACGGCCCGGCTTCCGACTCGCAGGCTTTGGAGGTGCTCGCGGGCGTCGACCTCGTGCGTATCGGGGATGACGTTCTGGACTCGGCGTCGTCCATGAGCCCACATGCCCTGCGGAGTCTCGACGCAATTCATCTGGCCACAGCTGGCCTCTTCGGGGACACCCTCACCGGCGTCGTGACATACGACAATCGGATGGCCTCGGCCGCACAGGATCGGGGGTTCGCCGTCGTTCGCCCCTCGTGACCGGCGGATCATCAGGAACGCGTGGTGGTGACCAGAACAGGACGCTCTGCCGCACTGCTGGTCAATCCGGAGCACCTGGAGTCGTTGGAGCCGACCCTGGCGGTCCTGGGTCGACGACTCACACCCAATCTCCGCTCTTCATCACCTTCACAGGGTGCTCGAGCGCGATGATGTCCTCGAGTGGATCGCCCGGAACCACCACCAGGTCGGCGTAGGCGCCGGTGGTGAGCGATCCCACCTTGTCCTGGCGGCCCATCATCTCGGCCGCCCACCGGGTGGCGCTCTGGATCGCCTGGGCGGGGGTGAGCCCGAACTCCACGTAGAGAGGAAACTGGCGGGCGTTGGTGCCGTGGGGGATGACGCCGGAGTCGGTGCCGAAGGCGATGTTGACCCCGGCCGCCACCGCCTTGCGGAATCCTGCCCGCTGAGTGTCGTTGAGGGCGTCGTTCTTGTCGAGCGCCTCCTGCGAGTACCCCATGGCCGGGCCCTGCTCGGCGATCCAGTCGCCGTCGTACATGTCGGCCACCAGGTAGGTGCCGTGGTCGATCATCAGCTCGATCGCCTCGTCGTCGAGCACCGAGCCGTGTTCGATCGACCGCACCCCGGCCCGCACCGCCCGCTCGATTCCCTCGGTGCCGTGGGCGTGGGCGGCCACGAAGGTGCCGGCCTCACCGGCCGTCTGCACCGCCGCCTTCAGCTCGTCCTCGGTGAACTCGGGAGCGCCGGGCGTGGTGCCGGAGGTGAGCACCGCACCGGTGGCGATCACCTTGATGAAGTCAGCGCCGTAGCGCAGGATCTGACGGACGGTGGTGCGCACGCCGTCGACCCCGGAGGTGACCCCGAAGCGCAGCTCCCGGGGCACTACCGAGTCGACGTCGACGGCCAACCCGGTGAGGTCACCGCCGCCGCCCGGGCAGGTGACGTAGGCACCCGCACACATCATCCGCGGCCCGGCGAACCATCCGGCTTCGATGGCCTCGCGCAGCGCCACGTCGGTGAAGGCGCGAAACGACCCGACGTCGCGCACCGAGGTGAAGCCGGCGCGCAGCGTCTCGCCGGCGTGCTTCACGCCGATGAAGGCATCCTGGGCGCCGCTGCGCATCACCAGCGAGGCGTAGCCCTGCCCGTTGTCGACCTCACCCGCCAGGTGGGTGTGACAGTCGATCAACCCGGGGACGATGGTGTGGCCGTCGAAGCGTTCGACTTCGGCGTCCGAAGGCACCTCGGTGATGACGGCCGCCACCACCCCGTCCTCGATCACGACCGTGTGGCTTTCCAACATGGTTCCCCTCACCGAGTCGAACACCCGGTCCGCCGTCACGAATCTGCGGCTCATGCCGTCACCTCCCTCGCCTTCTTCGACATTCGGAACAACCACACCGCGCCCGCTGCCGCAATCACCGTCAATCCCCCCAACGCCAGCGCATACCCCGAAGGACCCGAGATGGTGGCGACCACCACCGGCATCGTCATCCCGGCGTACGTGACGGCGTAGAAGGCGCCGGTGAGCGCACCCCGGTCGGCCGGGTCGGTGTAGATGTCCACGAACCGGAGCCCCGAAGTCATGCACAGACCCGAGCCGGCGCCCAGGCACGCCGATGCCAGGAAGAGTATCTGCCAGAAGTCGGTGAGGAAGGCGACGGTTCCGAGCAGACAGCCCACGGTGCCCACGACCACGCCGAGCGGGGCGGAACGGTACGGACCGACCCGGCCCACCAGCGCCTGCATCGGGACGATGGCGGCCGACGAGATCCCGTTCATGAGGCCGGTGGCGAAGATGGCCACCGACGCCATGGCGGGTTGCAGCAGCACCGGGAACAGCCCGAACCCGAGTGACGTCATCCCGAACACACCGAGGGCGGTGGGTGCGACCAGCGTGACGAACACGCGCCCTTTGCCCGCAGGGATGCCGAGGCGGGGAGCGATGCGACGGGACCGGTCGGGCGTGACCGTCTCGGGCACGCGCCGCACCACCCAGAACGCCATCGCCACCAGGGCGAGGTGCACTGTGAACGGAACGAACAGCGGCGCCGGGCCCCATTGGCCCAGCACACCGCTGATGAGCGGGCCCGCCCCGAACCCGGCGTACACCACCAGGCTGTTGAGACGGGTTGCCCACATGGCGTCGTTCGGCGAGATCTCCTGGATCCAGGCGCTGGCGACCACGAACACGATCCCCGAGACCGCTCCGAGCACGAACCGCCCGACGTACAGCAAGGCCACCGATTGTGAGCCCGCCATCATCACCGCCGACCCGATCCCCGACAGGGCGAGGCCCGGCACCATCACCCGCTTGCGACCCAGCACATCGGATGCAGGCCCCGAATAGGCCAGCGCCGGAGCCAAGCCGAGTGGGTACACGGCGAAGAGTGCCGTGACCGTCCACGTCGACAGCGCCAGCTCGTCCTTGTACAGAAGGAGGAGCGGGGTCGACACGTTGGTCCCGTACGCCACGGCGAACAGAGCGAGCGCGAGAGCAGCACGAGGGGACTTCATCGAGAATGGACGCTACCGCTGCCGACGGGCCTGGAGTTCACCTCTTCGGTGGCATATGAAGTACCATATGTTCATGGCTCGTCGTGAAGTTCTCGTCCAACTCGATGACGATCTCGTGGACCAGCTCGACGCGCTGGCGTCGACCCTTGGGACCAGCAGATCCGATCTCCTCAGGCGGGGCGCTCGTGCAGTGCTCGAAGGAGAGCAGTTGGCTGCTGCCGACAGAGAGCTGCAGTCCGCCTATCGGAACCGACCCCCCGACCCTGCCCTCCTCGAGGCTGCGCGGCGCCTTGCCGCCGAGACAACACCGGCGTGGTGACCAGAAACGACATCGTGTGGGCGGACCTGGGGCCACCTGCTGGTCGCCGACCGGTTTGTGTGCTCACGCGCAACGCCGCAATCGAGGTACTCACCGCAGTGACGTGTGCTCCCATCACCCGCACGATCCGCGGCATACGGTCGGAGGTGGAGTTGGGGCAGGAACATGGACTCCCCGAGCGATGCGTCATCTCCTGTGACAACCTGATGACCATCCCAGCTGCCGCACTCGATTCGGAGCCGGTCGGCCACCTCGACCTGGCGACCAGGGCAGCGCTCGATCAGGCCCTCCGTTACGCCCTCGACATCGTGTTCTAGCCCGTTCGCTCGGCCGGTCATGACACGTCACCGGAGACATTGACCAAACGTTCAATCGGCAACCTGGTCGGCTTGCTGCAGGAGGCGCCGGGTGAGTGGTGCGCTCAACCGAGCCAGAGGTCGAAGGTGTGCAGGACCAGCCCGATCATGGCGCCAACCACCACTCCGTTGATGCGTACGAACTGGAGGTCGCGCCCCATCCACTGCTCCAGCCGGCCCGCCGTCTCCTCGGGGTCCCAGCGCATGACGGTGGCGGGTATCAGGACTTCCAGCTCGCGTTGTGCGGCCTCGGCGACGGGACCCGACATGCCTTCCAGCCAGCCGTCGATCCGCTGTTGCAGGGCCTCGTCCTCGGACAGGCGGTTGCCGAGATGGCGGAGTGTGCCTGCGATCCCCTCCGACTGCTCGCCGAGACTGGCCATCGCCTGGGTCCATCCGGTGCGGAGCCACTCGTGGAAGTCGGGTCGCTCGGTGAGGGCGCCGATGCGGTCGGAGACCTCTGCCTGCAGGGCCGGGTCCGTTTGGAGTCGTCCGGCGAGGTCGGTGAACCTGGTGGCGACCATGCCGCGAACCTGGTGGTGGGGATCCTGCGTCACTTCGGCGAAGAAGGCGTGGGCGATCTCGGTGGCTTTCGTGAACACCGCCTCGTCCACGCTCTCGGGCACCCACCACGGTGACTCGTTCTTGATGCGGTCCCGGAGATAGTCGGCATTGTCGGCGAGTGCCTTGTCGATCCCCCGCATGGCGGCGGTGACGAGAGGGTCGATCTCGCCGTCGTGGACCGCACGTTCGAGGGCACGTCCCATCATCTCGGCGATGGGCATCCGTTTCACCCGGTCGACCAGCACACCTTCGAGATCGGCCCACACCTGATCGGAGGACGTTCCCTGGGCAACGGCTCCGAGGACCGTGGTCACATGGCCCGCCGCTTCCACAGACCCTCTGTCGGTGGCGAGCCAGGCTCCAAGACGCTTGGGGAGAGCTGCGGTGGCGATCCGTTCCTTCACCGTCTCGGGGTCGAGGAAGTTGCCGGCGATGAAGTCGGCGAGGTTCTTGCCGAGGGCATCCTTGCTCTTCGGGATGATGGCCGTGTGGGGGATGGGGATCCCCAAGGGGTGTCGGAAGAGTGCGGTGACGGCGAACCAGTCGGCCAGTCCGCCCACCATCCCAGCCTCGGATGCCGCCCGCAGATACCCGACCCAGGAGGCGTCGCCCATGACGAAGGTCGAGAAGAACACGGCCGTGGTGAACGCCAACACGGCACCGGCGGCAAAGCGAGCCTTCTTGAGCGGGTCCATGAGAATCAGGATGGCAGACGCAGGAAGCAGAACCGGCTCCTCGCTCCTCGCTCCTCGCTCCTCGCTCCTCGCTCCTGGCCCTTCGCCCGTCAGTCGAACAATCGCGGACGGAACAGCGAGTCGTGGGTTCTGAGAGCGAACCGGTCGGTCATGCCGGCCACGTAGTCGATGGCTCGGGTCAGGTCGTCGGCGTCGTCGACCTTGTAGGTCTCGGGTACCTGGTCGGGTTGAACGGCGAAGTAGTCGACGAGATCTCGGATGACCTTGATGGCGCTGTTCTTGGGATCTTCCATCTCGGGTCCCAGGTAGACCCGTTGGAACATGAAGCCACGGACCTCGTTCATGACGTCGAGGGTGGGCCGGTCCATCTGCACCGATCCACGCTCTGCCGAGGTCTCGATCACGGCCGTGACCATGGTGTCGATCCACTCCCGGGCACTGTGACCGAGTTCGATCGCCGACGCGGGCAGCTCGGCGAAGGTTATGACACCCGCCCGGATGGCGTCGGCGACGTCGTGGGTGAGGTAGGCGATCCGATCGGCGAACCGGCACAGGTCGCCCTCGGGCGTTCCGGGCGGGTCGGCGATCTTCCAGGAGTGCGCCCGCACGCCGTCGAGCACCTCCCAGCTCAGGTTGAGCGGTTCCAGCACCGACAGGACCCGCACCCCCTGGGCCGAATGGAGCCACTCGCCATTCACATACGGCGTGAGGGCGTCCTCGCCGGTGTGCCCGAACGGTGAGTGGCCGACGTCGTGGGCCAGACAGACCGCCTCTGTGAGCGGCTCGTTGAGCGCCAGCCCGGCCGCCATGGCCCGACCCACCTGGGCGACGTGCATGGTGTGGGTGAGGCGAGTCACATAGTGATCGCCCTCGGGGTTGAGGAACACCTGGGTCTTGTGCTTGAGCCGCCGGAACGCCTTCGAGTGGATGATCCGGTCCCGATCGCGTTCGAAGGCGGTGCGGTAGTCGTCGGGTTCCTCGGGACGGGCACGCCCCCGGCTCGACGCCGAACGGGTGGCGGCAGGCGACAGCAGCTCGTCTTCGAGTCGTTCCCGCTCTTCCCGCCGTCGTGTCCTCAACTCACCCACGGGGGCACCCTATCGCGGATCGAGACGGTCGACGAGGGCCTCGAATTCGTCCCACGACGCAACGTCGACCGCCCCGTTCACCTGGTGGTTCCAGGGTCGGACGAACCTGCACACCGTTGCGGCGGGCCGTGCCGCCAGCAGGTCGTCGAGGACGTGCGGGGCGTCGTCGAGGTAGACGTCGCAATCGACCGACCACTTCTGGCGGGTGATGTGCACCTCGCGGGTCGGGAACTGCCTGTCAGAGATCCAGGCGAAGGTGTCGTGCACAGCCCAACCTGGTTTGGTGGTGATCACCACGATCTGGTGGGCTCGCGCCAGCCTCCGGAGCGTGTCGAGCGCCCCGTCGTAGGTTTCGAGGTGGCGGAACAGCGTGTGGCCGTCGTGATCCTTGGCCCATTCCCAGAACTCGCCCATGTGACGGAAGTGGGTCAGCGCCGGGATCCCGTCCCACGCCACCACCGAGTCGAACGCCACGTCGGCACCGAACTCCTGGTTGTACCGCCGGATCCATCCCGAGTTGAAGTCGGCCACCACGCCGTCGAGATCGATACCGAGTCGCATGGGGGTCAGTTTGAGGTGCCGGAGGGGTGGGACCAAATCGAGGCGGTGCTCAGACGACCTGTACCCACTGCGCCACCTCGGGGAGGCGACGTTCGAGAATCTTGCCTGAGGCCCACATCGAGATGCCGTAGAGGGCCAGCCCCCAGGCCGGTGCAGCCAGCACGAGCTGCCAGGCGGGGATGACGCTGCCGAAGCCGACCACCAGCACCGTCATCGATGCCGGGGGGACCAGGAGCAGACCGATCGTCATGAACGAGATCAGCTGGGCGCCGATGGCGAGGCAGCCCTGCTCTGTGGCCTGGGCGAACACGTCGGTGCCTTCCCTGGGCAGGCGGAGCGGAGCGATCACCGAGACCAGGTTGCCCACCGCCAGCTGGCAGCAGATGGCACAGAACCCGAGAACGGGGACCAGCGCCAGCATGCCCCAGCTGTTGCTGAGCGCCGCCATGACCAACGCCATCACCACCGTCTCGATCGCCAGCGCCAGTCCGGCTGCCAGGTTCTTTCCGAGCAGCATGCGGCGGGGACTGGTGGGCATGACGAACAGGAAGCTGGCGGCGTTGCGTTCCCAGCCGAACAGGTTGAGGGCGATGGGGAGACCCACGAACAGCACCAGCACCGGAGACATCAGCGGCAGCCAACCCTGCGTCTGGTAGCGGGCCAGCGTCGATGTCCCCACCAGGATCGACGCCAACGCCAGCCCAACGAAGATCGCTGCGCCCGTCCACACCAATCGCTGACGGGGGTCGCGGAGATAGAACCGGAGCTCCTTGCGCGCCATGATCCAGGTTGGGTTCCAGCCGCCCCGGCGAGCCAGACCGTCGTCGGTGTGGGCGGTGCGGCGGGGGCCGGCGGAGGCCTCGGGCGTGGTCAGCGACCAGCGCAGCAGACGATGCCAGGCGTAGGACATCGCCGCGATCCAGGCGACCGACACGGCGGTGAAGGCGAGTGCCGCCCCTGGGCGTCCGTTGGCGGCCTCGATGACGATCCGCTGGACCGCGACCGGTGGTGCCAGCCACGCCCAATCGGTGATCGGGTGGGCCAACACGGCTCCTTCCAATCCGAGATCGTCGACGGCCTGATTCACCAGTGCCTGAGCGGCGAAGGCCGAGAGGCCGATCCCGGCAACGATCAGTACCGACAGGTCCCTGCCACGGCGTGTTCGGAGCACCGCGGAGATGGCAGTGGTGAACAGTTGACCGGCGATCACCAGCATCGCCAGGAACAGGATCGAGGCAACCAGCGCCACCGGTGCCACTGCCCGCCATTCGTACAGGTTCACGCCGAGCGCCACCGCTGGCATCACCATGCTGGGCGACACCAGGGATGCCACCGCCAGACCGGCGATGAGCTGTGGCCCGGACACCGGCGAGAGGGAGAACTGGGCGGGGTCGAGGTGCTCGTCGATCGGGAAGATCACAACCGGCATGGCGACCCAGATGAGAAAGAAGGCAGCGGCCGCCCACGCGGAGAACTCACCGGCGGCTGCCGGACTCAGGTCGGTGATGGCGTCACTGTGCCAAGCCGCCAGCTTCCAGGCACCCCAGCCGAGCAGGCCCATGGTGAGCGGCAGTCCGATTCGGCGTTGCCAGTCCGCCCGGAGCCCGTTCCAGAGGAGACGGGCCTTCAGCCAGGCGAGCCGTCCAACCATTCCAGTCCTCGTGTCTGAGTTGCGCCGCCCACGGCGGCGATGAAGGCGTCCTCGACGGTGGCGACACCCATCTTCTCGCACAGCCCCGTTGGGGTGTCTTCGATGGCCAGCTTGCCGTGGACCATGATTCCGATACGGGTGCAGAGCCGCTCCACCAGATGCATCTCGTGCGCCGAGAAGACGATGGTGGCTCCCTGGGCGGTGTACCGCTGGAGCAGGTGCTGGATGAGCCGGGCAGACACGGCGTCGACCCCTTCGAACGGCTCGTCGAGGAACAGCACCTCCGGACGGTGGATGATGGCGGCGGCGAGGGCGACCTTCTTACGCATCCCACGGGAGTAGTCGCCCACCAACTTGCCGGCATCACCGGTCAGGTCCAACAGGTCGAGGAGTTCGTTGCGCCGTGCCACCGACTCCTCCTTGGTGAGCCCGTGCATCCCGGCGGAGAAGTCGAGCAGCTCGGCACCGGTCAGTCGTTCGTAGAGGTTGAACTCCTCGGGGAGGACGCCGATCCGACGTTTCACCTCGACCGGCTCGGTCCAGGTTCCGTGTATGCCGATCCCGGCGGTGCCCTCGGTGGGCCGCAGCAGCCCGACGATCATCTTGATGGTGGTGGTCTTGCCGGCCCCGTTCTGACCCAACAGGCCGTAGAACTCCCCCGGTTCGATCGCAAGGTCGAGACCGTCCACCGCCGTCGACTTGCCGAACCTCCGGACCAGCCCTTTCGCCCACACCGCTGGAGGCGCGTCGCCGGTGTCGGTTGTGGAGGTGGTGATGTGTGGTTCGATCATCGAAGGCACGAAGGTCTGCATCGGCAGGGTAGGGACGGGACTGAAATAGAGACGAGTGGACGTCCGACGTCCGATGCAACGAGCTGGGAGCTGGGGGCGAGGGGCGAGGAGCCGGAAGGCCCGTCCGAAGGGGAGCGCAGGAAGCGAGCCTTCTTGCTTCTGGCTTGTGGCGCCTTGCTTGCTGGCTCCTCGCGCCCCTGACCCCTCCCTCCACCCCCCTCCCGCCGCTGCGGCCAGCCCGGTACCATCGCCTCGTGGAGTATCAGGCGCTGTATCGCAAGTACCGACCGCAAACCTTCGAGGATGTGATCGGGCAATCGCATGTCACCTCGACGCTGGCTAGGGAGGTGGCCGAAGGTCATGTGGCCCACGCATACCTGTTCGCCGGGCCGCGTGGAACCGGCAAGACCACCACCGCCCGCATCCTTGCCAAGGCGCTCAACTGCGAGGATCGCGGGCCCGACGGCTCGCCCTGCAACGTGTGCGGCAGCTGCGTCGCCGTCACCGAGGGCAGCTCGCTCGACGTGATGGAACTCGACGCCGCCAGCCACAACTCGGTCGACGACATTCGCGAGATGCGGGTGAGCGTGACCACGGTGGCCTCGGCCAGCGGAGCCAAGCGGGTGTTCATCCTCGACGAGGCGCACATGTTGTCGAAGGCGGCCGGCAACGCCCTCCTCAAGACCCTGGAGGAGCCACCCGAGGGCGTGCACTTCGTGCTGGCCACCACCGAGCCGTACAAACTCCTCGACACCATCCGCAGCCGGTCGCAGCGATTCGACTTCCACGCCATCTCCATCGAGGCGCTGGCCGCCCACCTGTCGCGCATCAGCGACACCGAAGGATTCAAGACAGATCCGGCCGCCCTCATGTCGGTCGCCCGTCACGCCCTCGGCAGCGCCCGGGACTCGCTTTCGCTGCTCGAGCAGGTGGCTGCGCTCGGGAACGGGGTGGTCGACCCGATCGGCGTGTCCAGGGCGTTGGGTCTGGCCGACGGCGACGCCTTCAACACCCTGGTCGAAGCCGTGAAGACACAGGACGCTCGCTCCGCCCTCGAGCTGGTGGCGCGGCTGGCGTCGGAGGGCGCCGACCTTCGACGTTTCGTGGCCGAGTGTGTCGGGTTCTTCCGGGGTGTGTTCCTCGCCCACTACGCCCCGAATCTCGCCGAGATCGCCGACGAGCCCGCCGAGGTGCTCAACAGCTGGAAGATGGCGTCGGCCTCACTCCCGTCCGCCGACGTGTTGCGGGCGGTCGACATCCTGGGCGACGCCCTGATCAAGCTCCGTGAAGGCCGTGAAGAGCGGCTCATGCTGGAGCTGGCGATGATCCGCCTCACCCGTCCCGAGACGTCGTTCGATGCCGGCGCCATTCAGAGCAGGCTCGACCGCATGGAGCGCCGTCTCGCCGGTCAGCCGATGCCGACCTCTACGACTTCGCCCGTCTCTCCGCCTGCCCAGGCGTCCGGTGAACACGAGACCAACGCTTCTCCGCCGCACCGCGTGGTGCCCAGCCCCTCCGAGCCGCCGGAGCAGCAGCCCGCCGCGCAGCAGCCGTCAGCTCCACCGGCCCCTGCTGCTGCGGCTGAAGCAGCGTTCGAACCCGACATCGACGTGGCGCAGGCGGCGGCCCCGCTGGTGGCCGAGGATGTCGCCCCGGCGTCCCGGTCGACGGTCTCCCCGACCATGGCACAGTTCGAACAGATCTGGCCCGCTTTGTTCGCCGGTCTCCGAGACCTGCTCGGCTCGCGACGGTGGGCCCTGTTCCGCGAGACCGAACCGGGAGCGGTCGAGGGGTCCACGCTCGTCGTGGCGGTCAAACACGACTTCCATCTCAAGGCGCTCAAAGACGACAACGCCGTGGCGATGATCGTGTCCACCCGCGCCGGTGACCTGCTCGGAGGCGACGTCCGTGTCGTGTTCCGCGGTCCCGGCGAATCGGGTGGAGGCGCCGCCCCGATCGTAGACACGGACATGGAAGAGGACCTGTCGTCGATCGAGTTCCAACCGGATCGGCTCATCGAGGCACCTCCCGTTCTGACCGATCCGTTCAGACTGGTCGCCGAAGAGCTCGGCGGCACGGTCGTGGACGAGTACGAGGTCGAGAGCTCAGACGACTGAGCGCTCGACCCGTTTGCACATGAAGGTCGTGTCGCACATGCCGCCATCAGGGAGCATGGCGAAGTCGGGCACCACACCCACCCGCTGCCAGCCCAGCCGCACATAGAGCCGCTCGGCGCCAGGGTCGGCGGTGTCGAGAACCAGCACGGTCCTGCCGGACTCGTGCGCCACGTCCTCGACCATCCGCATCAACGCTTCGCCGATGCCACGTCGCCGCCCACGGCGATGAACGAGCAGCTTGCTGACATCGGCACGATGGGGCTGGTTTTCGGCCACGGCCGGAATGAGCTGAACGGTGCCGACCACGCCGGCGGAGTCCTCGGCCACCAGCAGCTCTCTCCGTCCGGACTCCACCTCGTGGGCCACGGTCGTCCAGTACGCACCGGCCTGCTCGACGGTGAACGGCCACATGAAACTGACCGAGGCACCTGACGCCACACAGTCCACCAGCACATCGGCCAGACCGGCCAGCTCCTCGAGGGAGACGGTCGTCAGGCGCCGCACCCGGGTGTCCACCATCCGGCCAGGATATCGGTACCCTGGCCAGCACACCCGACCTCGGAGATCTCGATGAATCGCGGACCCGACATGCGCCAGCTCATGCGCCAGGCGCAGAAGATGCAGGAGCAGATGATGGCGGCCCAGGCCGAACTCGCCACCAAGGAGTTCGAAGGCACCGCCGGCGGTGGCGTGGTCAAAGCCATCGTCTCTGGCAGCCAGGAGCTGCTCTCGGTGGAGATCGCCTCCGAGGTGATCGATCCGTCCGACCCCGAGATGCTCCAAGACCTGGTGGTGGCCGCCGTCAACGCCGCCATGAAGCAGGTGGCGGCTGCCGCCGGAGAGACGATGGGCGGAATGGACGTGGGTGGCCTCGGCGGACTGCTGGGCGGCTGATGTTCGAAGGTCCGCTCCAGCGACTCATCGACGAGCTGTCCCGCCTCCCGGGCGTGGGCCGCAAGTCGGCGCAGCGGATCGCGTTTCACCTCCTCAGCATCGACGACACCGACGCCCGTCGGCTCGGTCAATCGATCCTGGACCTGCGCGACCAGGTGCGTCACTGCTCCCGCTGCTTCAACGTGACCGCCTCCGAGGAGTGCTCCATCTGCCGTGACGCCCGTCGCGACACCACCATCCTGTGTGTGGTGGAACGCCCGCAGGACATCATCGTGATGGAGCGCACCCAGGAGTTCCGGGGCCGGTACCACGTGCTGGGTGGGTCGCTGTCTCCCATCAACGGCATCGGACCCGGTCAACTCCGTATCCCGGAGCTGCGTAACCGCATCCCGGCCGAAGGCATCACCGAAATGATCGTTGCCACCAACCCCACCGTCGAGGGCGACGCCACCGCCATGTACCTGGCTCGCGAGTTCAAACCCGCCGGCGTGAAGGTGACTCGACTCGCCTCCGGCCTGCCGGTGGGCGGTGACCTCGACTATGCCGACGAGCTCACCCTCGGGCGTGCCCTCGTGGGGCGGATGGAGCTGTGAGCCGCCGACGCGTCGGGTGGATGGGTCGACGAGCCCAGTGAACGTCCTGCTGGTCGAGCCCTACTTCGGCGGCTCCCACGAGGCTTGGGCGACCGGATACCGGGACGCCTCGGCGCATGATGTGACACTGCTCACGCTTCCCGCCCGCTGGTGGAAGTGGCGGATGCGGGGAGGGGCGGTGACCCTCGCCGAAGCGGCCGCCGGCCTCGCCGCCGACGGCTACCGGCCTGACGTGGTGATGGTCTCGTCGATGGTCGACCTGGCGCTGCTCCGAATCCTCCTCGACGGCATCTGGGGACGGACTCCGACGGTGCTGTATCTCCACGAGAGCCAGTTCACCTATCCCGACTCTCCCCAGATGGAGCCCGACGCCTCCTACGGCTACACCAACTGGACCTCGGCGCTGGTGGCCGATGCGGTGATCTTCAACTCGGAGCATCACCGTGGCGTGTTCTTCGAAGCCGCCTGGCGCATGCTCCGCGGTATGCCCGATCACCGGCACGAACATCTGCTCGACCCGGTGCGGGCCAAGTCCATGGTGCTGCCGGTTGGCGTCGACCTGAGTTGGGTGGGCGAGCGGATCGTCCACGAGGGCCCGCCACTCGTGGTGTGGAACCACAGATGGGAACACGACAAGGACCCAGAGGCGTTCTTCGCCGCCATCCGCCGGCTGGCCGCAGAAGGTGTCGACTTTCGTCTGGCCCTGTGCGGAGAGTCGTTCCGGCAGGTCCCCACCGAATTCGAAGCCGCCCGCCACGATCTCGGCGACCGCATCACCCACTACGGGTTCGCCGACCTCGACACCTACCGAGCCATCCTCGGCTCTGCCGATGTCGTGGTGTCGACCGCCCTCCAGGAGTTCTTCGGCATCGCCGTGGTCGAGGCCATCGCCGCCGGCGCCCGACCCGTCCTCCCCAATCGCCTCTCCTACCCCGAACTCATCCCCGCCGAGTTCCACGACCGCGTCCTCTACGACGGCGACGTCACACCCGCCCTGCGAGGAGCGCTCGCCGCGCCGCCCCTGACGCTCGGCGCACACGTCCAAAGGTTCGACTGGTCCGTGGTCGCCCCCCAGTACGACGAGGCGCTACAAAAGTCTTGTCCCCCTCTCGCAAGCTCGAGGGGGACAAGCGTGTTGTCCCTCCTACAGTCCACGTATGCAGCACGTGGTGTGGGACTGGAACGGGACGTTGTTCGATGATCTGCACATCGTCATCGACGCCGTGAACGAGGGTTTGATGCCGCTGGGTTTCGGTCCCATCACGCTCGACGTGTACCGCACCCACTACACCCGGCCGGTGAAGCTGTTCTACGACCGGCTCATGGGTCGCGACATCAGCGAGGAGGAGTGGGTGGGTCTCGAGACCCGCTTCCACGACGGGTATCGCCGGATGTTGGAGCGGGCACAGCCCAACGCCGGAGCGGTGGCGGCTCTGGACCTGGTCAGGTCGCTGGGCGTGCGGCAGTCTCTGCTGTCGATGTTCCCGCATGGGGAGTTGATCCCGCTGGTCAGCCGTCTCGGGCTCGACGCCTATTTCGATCGCATCGACGGGCTCCGGGGTGTGCCGGGCGACACCAAGGCCGCATACTTGGAAGCGCACCTGCGTCTGCTCACCGCCGGTGAGGATCCAAGCCAGGTGCTGGTGGTGGGCGACACCCCCGACGACGCCGTCGCCGCCGCCCACGTTGGGGCCCGGTGTGTCTTGCTAGACAGCGGCGCACACCATCGCCACGAACTGGAGGGGTGCGGGGTGCCCGTGGTCGAATCGCTGCTCGAGGCCGTCAGCTTTCGATGGTGACCGACTCGATGTAGACCGTTTCGAGCGGGTTGCTGACCTCGGTGTCGCGGGGTGCCAACGACACGGTGTCGAGTGCGTCGAGTGTCGCCTCGGATCCGACCACGGTACCGAGGACGGAGAATGTCGGCGGCAGGAACGAAGCGTCGCCGGTGACGATGAAGAACTGGCTGCCCGTGCTGCCCGGTCCGGCGTTGGCCATCGCCACCACGCCGCGTTCGTACACGAAACCTTCGGCAGGGAACTCGTCTGGGATGGAGTAGCCGGGGCCGCCCAGACCGGTGGCGGTCGGATCACCGCACTGGGTCATGAAACCCTCGACGATGCGGTGGCAGGCGGTCCCGTCGAAGTAGCCCTCCCGAGCCAGGAACACGAATGAGTTGACGGTCTCGGGATAGGAGTCGGCGTCGAGGGCGACCTCCACCGGGCCACACGACGTTTCGATGATGGCCGTGAGCGATCCGACCAGCCCCTGATCGACCGGTTCGTCGAAGCTCATCTCCACCAGCTCGCTGGGCGCTTCGCCACCGCAGGCGGTCGGCTGAGCCCGGTAACCGGCGTAGTCCTCGGCGGGATCTCCGGCGGCAGCCGTGGTGGTCTCGCTGGTGGCGTCCCCGGACGTGGTGGCGGTGCTTCCGTCGGCGACGGTGGTGCCGGGTGCTTCGTCGTCGCCACCTCCCAGCATGATGATCCCAACGATGGCGAGGACGGCGACGACCGCCGCGCCGACCCCCACGAGGATGCGTTGGGTGCGTCGCTTGCGGGCGGCGGCCTGCTGGGCGGCCACCTTGGCGGCATGGTTTGCCTTCTGTCGTTCGCGTTTGGGTGTAGCCATGTGCGTCGGCGAGTCTACGGCCCCGGCGAGCACATGTCGGCCCGGGCGAACACCGGATCGTTCCACAAGGTGTATTCGAGGGACGTAGGCCAGATGCCTTCCACCCGGATGCTGCCGCTGGCGGCTGCCACTTCGGTGAAGACGCCGGGTGCGTCCGCTTCCGGGAGCGTGGCGCAGGGGGCCACGTAGTCGATTCGCACCCATGCCTCCCCTCCGGCCGGGATGCGGGTCTCGGTGACTTCGAGCGGGGCGGTGGGCGAGGCGGCGGCGGTGACGGTCACCGGAAGCCATCCATGATTCTCAACGAGCAGCTCGGTGTGCCCGACCCCTGTGGTCTGCTCCCATTCGCCTCCGGATTGGGCGTTGGCTTCGACGTGCGGCCGCACGACTCCGCCGTAGGCCAGCACCGGCACGGCAGCCACCATCAGCACCATGGCGATGCCGGCCCTCCAGCTGCTGCGGGCTGTGAGCGGGGGAACCAGGTCGGGTGTGGATGGAGAAGCAATTGGCATTATGTCCTAGGACAATAGTACAATGATGGAACCATGCAAGCAGTGATCGTTCTCCCCATCGCCCTGCTCCTGTTGGCCGTGATCGCCCGGGCGGTCGTCCCGATCAGGGTCCAACCGGGAGCGGCGGTCATCGCCGGTGTCCCGCCCTCCGGCCGACCCGCCGACCTGATCGCCGCCTACCTGACCAGGTCGAACTGGTTTCGCCGGCTCGGGGCGGTGGCGGGGCTGATGATGGCGATCCAGATCGGGATCGTGTTCTACGGTGAGGTCGGGATCAGCACGGGAACGCTGTCGCTGTTCGCCGACGTGTTGGCCATGCCGATGCTCGGGTCGCTGGCCGGGGTGATCGTCGCCGAGACCTACAACGTCAGGCGCCGCTACCGGGGCCCCCGCATCGCCGACCTGACAGACCGAAGCGGCCGGTACCGTGCGCACCAGGCAGCAACCCGGTTCCGCAGTGTCGCCGCCGTCGCCGCCGGACTGAGCCTCGCGGCGCTCGCCACCACCCCTTCGGCCGGTTCTCTGCTCGTCGTCATCGGATCGGTGGCGTTGGCAGTGGAGATTGCCCAGCGGTATCTCGAGCGACGCCCGCGGCCGGCACTCAGCTCCGAGCTGGCGGCCGCCGATGATGCCATTCGCCGCATCGCCGCTCTGCGGCTGGACCGCTCGGGCTTGGGCATCGCCGTGCTCGTGTTCGGGTGGGCCGCCATCGCCGCGCTCGGCTTCCTCGACTCGATCCTCGTCGGGCTGGTGTTCGGAATCGGATCACTCGTACCGGCGTTCCGGATCTGGCGCAGCGTCGGCCGGATACCCGGTCCGGAGATGGGGGCCCAACCGGCATGATCATTCGCGTCGACGCCTCCGATCCCACCCCCACGTATGAGCAGATCAGAGCGCAGGTGACGGCCATGGCCGCCGCCGGAACGCTGCCGGTTGGGACCCGGCTCCCCACCATTCGCCAGCTCTCGGCCGACCTCGGTCTCGCCAAGGGCACCGTCGCCAAGGCCTACGAAGAGCTGGAACGCAGCGGGACCATCGCCACCGAGGGGCGTCGGGGCTCGTTCGTTCGCGAGCCCGACGAGCGTTCCGTCTCCCTGGTCGATTCGACCCTGGCCGTCGCCGCCGAGGCTTTCGCCGTCACGGTCGTCCAACTCGGGGTGAGCGCCGACGACGCCCTGGCCGCCGCCGGCGCCGCCATCCAACGGTTCCGTCCCGACTGACATCCCGAACCGGCGATCTGCTACCAATGCGGCCATGCGCTACTGGCTGATGAAGAGCGAACCGGACGTGTTCTCGATCGACGACCTGGAGCGGGTGGGCGTCGAACCCTGGGACGGCATCCGCAACTACATGGCCCGCAACTACATGCGCGACGACATGAAGGTCGGCGACAAGGTCCTTTTCTATCACTCCAACGCCAAGCCACCGGGCGTCGCCGGGCTGGCCACCATCGCCTCCGGCGCCTACCCCGACCCCACCCAGTTCGACCCGAAGTCGAAGTACCACGACCCCACGTCGGACCCCGATGACCCCCGCTGGCTGCTGGTCGACGTGAAGTTCGCCGAGAAACTCCCTCGGTTCGTGGGCCTCGACGAACTCCGCACCCGCCCCGAACTCGAAGGCATGGTGCTGCTCAACAAATCCCGCCTCTCCGTCCAGCCGGTCGACAAGAAGCACTACGACTTCATCGTCAAGCTCGCGAAGAAGTGAGCGGCTAGCTGCTGGCTGCTGGCTGCTGGATCAGGGCGTCGTGCTCTGTGCGTCTGAAGGTCGCTCGTCGCGCGTTGCTAGCCAGCAGGAAGCGTGTTGCGTCGGACGTCGGACGCTCCGAGCCAGAAGCCAGAAGCCAGAAGCCAGAAGCCTCTTCTCAGTCGTAGTCGACGCTCGACACTTTCCGCAGCCGGCTCAGGTCGTGGTAGGCGTCCATGTACCGCACCGATCCGGTCTTGGAACGCATCATCACCGAATGGGTGATGGCGCCATCGCCGAAGAAGTCGACACCGCGGAGGAACTCACCGTCGGTCACGCCAGTGGCTGCGAACGAGACGTTGGTACCGCCCACCAGGTCGTTGGTGAGCAGGATACGCGTCAGGTCGAAGTCGTTCTCGGCGGCGTACACCACTTCGGACTCGTCCCGGGCCCACAGCCGGGCCTGGATCTCACCCCCCATGCAGCGGAGTGCCGCTGCTGCCAGCACGCCTTCGGGTGAGCCGCCGATACCGAGCAGCATGTCGATACCCGATTGGGGTCGGGCGGTGGCGATAGCACCCGACACGTCGCCGTCGCGGATGAGACGGATGCGGGCTCCGGCGGCACGGACAGCCTTGATGTAGCCCTCGTTGCGGGGCCGGTCGAGGATCATCACGGTGAGGTCGTTGATGTCCTCGCCCTTGGCCTTGGCGACCCGACGAAGATTGCGCTCGACCGGGGCGTCGAGGTCGATCATCC
Organism: uncultured bacterium; assembly: GCA_963825585.1. GTDB lineage: Bacteria > Actinomycetota > Acidimicrobiia > Spongiisociales > ZC4RG35 > JAOUGY01. The sequence continues at coordinate 279,385 of CAWGTX010000010.1, read as the reverse complement.
CGGCGGCGACCGGACCCACCGCGATCTTGTCCATGTAGACCAGCGAACCGGGCGAGTACATCGCCCCACGCTCGGCAACGGCAAGTACCGCCAGGGCGCCGCCCATTCCGTTGGCGGTCAGAGTGGTGCCGTCGACCGGGTCGACGGCGATGTCGACCTGCTGGCCGTGACCCGAACCAACCCGCTCACCGTTGTGCAGCATGGGGGCCTCGTCCTTCTCGCCTTCGCCGATGACGACGATGCCATCGAGATCGAGCGTGCCGAGGTGAGCTCGCATGCCGTCGACGGCTGCCTGGTCGGCCGCCTCCTTGTCGCCGCGACCCTGCCATCGGGCCGCCGCCATGGCGGCGGTCTCGGTCACTCGGGCCAGGTCCAGCCCGAGGTTGCGGTCGGGTATCTCACGTTGTGTCATCAGCCTTCGACTTTCACGATGAGGGCGTCGCCCTGTCCTCCGCCTCCGCACAGCGCTGCCGCCCCGATGCCCCCGCCGCGTCTGCGGAGGGCGTTCACCAGGGTCACCACCACCCGGGCGCCACTGGCGCCGATCGGATGGCCGAGAGCGACACCGCCGCCGTTCACGTTCACCTTGTCCTCACCGATGCCGAGCATCCGTGCCGACCACAGCGAGACCGCTGCGAACGCCTCGTTGATCTCGACCAGATCGAGATCTGCGGCTTCCAACCCAGCGTTCTTCAACGCCACTCTGATCGCCTCGGCCGGCCGTTCGTGCAGTGTCGGATCGACACCGCCGATCTGGCCGTAAGAAATGATCTCTGCGAGCACCGGCATCCCGGCCGCCTCCGCCGCGGCACGGTCGGCCACGACCAACGCCGCCGCTCCGTCCGAGATCTGGGACGCGTTTCCGGCCGTGATTGTGCCGTCGCCGACGAAAGCCGGACGGAGAACCCCAAGTGATTCGACGGTGGTGCCGGGTCGCATGCCCTCGTCGACCGACACGACCACGGGCTCTCCCTTGCGCTGCGGCACGGACACTGGGGTGATCTCGTCGGCGAAGGCGCCGGACTCGGTGGCGGCCAACGCCCGTTCGTGTGACCGGGCGGACCACTCGTCCTGTTGCTGCCGGGAGATCCCCAGCAGTGCGTTCTTGGCGTCCGAGGACTCACCCATGCTGCAGTGGTCGAAGGCGCAGAACAACCCGTCGTGGTTCATGACGTCGACCAGGGTGGCATCGCCCATGCGGGCACCCCACCGCAGTTCGCGCAACACGTGCGGAGCGTTGGACATCGACTCCATGCCGCCCGCCATCACGAACGCCGAGTCGCCCAGCCGGATGGCCCGGGAGGCGAGACCGATGGCGGCCATGCCGGACAGACACACCTTGTTGATCGTGATAGACGGGACCGCCATCGGGAGGCCTCCGGCCACCGCCGCCTGGCGAGCCGTGATCTGGCCCTCCCCGGCCTGCAGCACCTGACCGAACACGACCTCGTCGACGGCGCCTGGATCGACCCCCGACCGTTCCACTGCCGCAGCGATCACAGTTCCGCCGAGAACCACGGCACGCAGTGACGCCAGGCCACCTCCGTATCTCCCAATGGGCGTGCGGGCCAGAGAAGCGATCACGGGAGTCTTCATTCCGGTCAGCCTATCCGCCCCTGCGGGGTGCCACCGCACCCACACTCCCGCAACATCACGGGAACTTGCATGGAGCACGGCCGTGTCGGGATACGTTCCCCCGCTCGCCGGCGCCGCCGAAGGGCGGTTGTCGCCCCGGCGTGGCATCCTGTGGCGATGGCGGAACCCTTCATATCAGGTCGCGGGATCTCGTTCCGCCTGTTCGGGTTCCCGGTGCTCTACAAGTGGTCGGCCCTCGCCATCCCCGCCTTCTTCGGGTTCCCGCTCATCGGCCGAGCCGAATCGGTGCTGGCAGCGGTCGAAGTCGTCGTGGCGCTCGGCCTGGCCATCGGCGCCGCCGTACTCATCCACGAACTGGGCCACGCCGTCACCGCTCGTGCGTTCGGAGGCACCGCTCGCATCGAACTCGTGCTGCTCGGTGGGCTCACGCACCACAGCTACCCGAAGCCACTCAGCAACGGTCGGAAGGCGGTGGTGAGCGTCGCCGGAACCGGATTCGGGGTGGCGGCCGCCATTCCCGTCGCCGTCGTGTTCAACGACGCAGTCACCAGTCCCTCCACGATCTGGGAGTTGGCGATGAGCTGGTTCGTCATCGCAGCCGGCGTGTGGGGCCTGTTCAACCTGATCCCCCTGCCGGGGCTGGACGGAAGTCACATCCTCGACTCGGCCGTCCGGGTAGTGAGTCCCAACCGGGCCGGCGTCATCGTCCCCGTGGTGACCACGATCACCGCCGTCCTGGCCATCGTCGGCATGTACCTGTGGCGAGGCACCTTCGCCGCCGTGTGGCTCCTCATCATCTTCGGGCCTGAACTGGTGAACGTGGGTGAGCGGATACGCCGGGGACGAGACGAGCCGCTCCTCGACGTCGCCATCGGCGCCGAAGAGGCCTACCGGCGCGGTGACCTGGAGACGGCTTTGGATGCCGCCGACTCGGTGCTCGCCGAAGCGGGTTCCGACGAGATCGTCGCAGCCATGGTCAACGTGCGTCGGGCGTCGTTGGCCCGGCTCGGACGGGTGGACGAACTGTTGGATCTCGAGCGCCAACTCGGCCCCGACCACGCGCTTCCCCCGCTGATGCGGGCGCGGGCGCTCGCCTCGCACGGTCGCTACGCCGAGGCCGAATCCACGGCACGCCGGCTGGGGCCGGTACCCGAAGCGGTGGCGCTGGTCGCTGAACTGCTCATCGCACAGGACCTCGACCATCGCGTGGGCGAGGTCTTGACCGCAGAAGCGGTCCCGGTGCTCAGCCACCGCATCGCCGACCTCGAAGCGATCAGCCCCGACATGGCCCGCCGTCTCGCCCGCCAGGTCGCGGAGTGCCCGGCGAGCCCATCTCTCGACGTGGCGTTGGCTCACGGTGTTCTGGGAACCGACCTCCGCACGAACGGGCTCGCGCCCGACGAAGCCTGGCTCGTAGCCCTGGAAGCCGCCGCCCGGACCGGCGACGTCACCGGATTCGAGCACGCCGTGACGTCCGTCCCTTCCCAGGCCCTCGGCCGGACCGCCCAGCGTCGGCTCCACTCCATCGGTCGCTTCGACCACGCCGCCCGCCTCGGCTCCGCCCTCGAACCGGACCCCGCCTCTCGGGTCGTTCTGGCCCGGTCGTTCGCCCGGCTCGGAGACGCCGACCAGGCCATGCGGGCCCTCGAGACGGCGGTTGCGGCCGGATGGTCGGACGCCCCCGACGTTGCCACCAGCCCCGACCTCGTCTCCCTGCACGGCCGCCCGGGCTGGCGACGATTGCTCGAACGAATGGCCGAACAGGCTCCGTAGCCCCGAGCACGCCATCAGCCCGACCTATCCTCTGGATCGACATGAAACTCCTCAACCTCGATCACGTCGGAATCGCCGTCCACGACCTCGACGCCGCCCTGGCCGATTACAAGCAGCGCTATGGGGTGGAGCCTCTGCACCGTGAGGTGTCAGAAGGTCAAGGCGTCGAGGAGGCCATGCTTCCCATCGGTGGATCGTTCATCCAGCTGCTGATGCCACTGTCGCCCGAAACCACCGTCGCCCGATTCCTCGAACGTAACGGAGAAGGCCTCCACCACGTCGCCTTCGCGGTCGCCGACATCGACGCCGCCCTCGAGTCGCTCATCTCCCAAGGTGCCCGGCTCATCGACCCTGTCGCCAAGAAGGGCGGCCGGGGTGCACGCATAGCCTTCGTGCATCCCAAGGACCTCACCGGCACCCTCATCGAACTCGTCGAGCTGAGCGAACAACATGGATGAACGCCCCATCGCCATCACCGGTGGCGCCGGTCCCATGGAAGCGGCCGCAATCGCAGCCGTCGTCCAGTACGTCCTCGACTCCGAGGCCTCCGCCCGCTCCCGGCTTCCCGCTCGTAGCATGCCGTCCGCCTGGGTTCAGCTCGGCGCCCCCACCCCCCTCTCCAGGTTCAACCCGCCAGTCACCCCCACCCCCGGACGCAACGCCGTCTGAACTCTGATACCCAGGGGGGACGACTATTCCCAGGGGGGACGACCCCCCTGACCCCCCGCCGGTGCTCGTGTGGAGTGCGTTCGTGCTTGGCCGGGGGTGTGGAGGTGCGTGCGCTGGACGTTGCCACGTTTCTGGGCGTTCTGCGTTCTGCGTCTGATGCCCAGGGGGGGCGACTCCCGTTCGAACCCCTCGCCGGTACTGGTCTTACGCTGGTCGCGTGCTTGGCCGGGGTGTGGAGGTGCTCGCGTTGGCTGATGCCACGTGCACGACCCGACGGCTACGGCTCAACGGCGGCCCGAGCACCCGGTTCCGGTACGTTGTACGTTCTACGTTTTACGTTGTACCGCTCCGCCACCCACCGCCAGTCATGCCCAGGGGGACGACTATTCCCAGGGGGACGACCCCCCTGACCCCCCGCCGGTGCTCGTGTGGAGTGCGTTCGTGCTTGGCCGGGGGTGTGGAGGTGCGTGCGCTGGACGTTGCCACGTTTCTGGGCGTTCTGCGTTCTGCGTCTGATGCCCAGGGGGGGCGACTCCCGTTCGAACCCCTCGCCGGTTTGGTCTTACGCTGGTCGCGTGCTTGGCCGGGGTGTGGAGGTGCTTGCGTTGGCCGTTGCCACGTGCACGACCCGACGGCTATGGCTCAACGGCGGCCCGAGCACCCGGTTCCGGTACGTTGTACGTTCTACGTTTTACGTTGTACCACTCCGCCATCCACCGCCGGCTATGCCCGGGGGGTTCTCCGGTCAGCGCTCCACCGGCTGGTCGTGCGCCAGTCCGGCGCGGGTGGGGATGGGCTCGCCCCGCATGGCGGCCGCGGCGTGCTCGACAGCTCGGATGATTCCCACGTAGCCGGTGCAACGGCAGATGTTGCCTTCCAGGCCTCCGATGATCTCCTCACGTGACGGATTCGGGTTCTCCCGCAGCAAGGCCGTAGCCATCACGACGAATCCCGGGGTGCAGAACCCGCACTGGGTGCCATGCTCGGCCGAGAAGCTCTCCTGGATGGGTGAGAGCCCCTCGTCGGGTGTGAGACCGTGGATGGTCTCCACCGAGCGGCCGTCTGCCTGAACCGTCAGCATCGTGCACGATTTCACGGCCACCCCATCCACCAGCACGGTGCATGCACCGCAGGCGGTGGTGTCGCATCCCACGTGGACGCCGGTTCTGCCGACGGATCGGAGCCATTGCGCCAGCACGACCCGCGGGTCGGTATCGGCGGAGTGGGATTCGCCGTCGACAGTGATCTGAACGTTCATCGGTGTCCCTCCAGCACGGCCCACACCTTCTGCGGTGTATAGGGCATCGGTAGATCCTCGTCGGTGATCCCGAACCGGGACAGGGCATCGAACACGGCGTTGGCGACGGCCGGGGTCGACCCCGTGGTCCCTGGTTCGCCCACGCCCTTCAACCCCAACGGGTTGAGCGGCGACGGGGTCTCGGTACGGGCGACGTCGATGTCGACGACGTCGGAGATCGCCGGGATTCGGTAGCTGGCCCAGTTCGATGTCAGCAGGTTGCCTGACTCATCGAACAGAACCTCTTCGAACAGGGCGTGGGTGATGCCGTGGCTCACGCCGCCGATGATCTGGCCCTCGGTGATGACCGGGTTGATGACCCGACCGATGTCGTCCACCGACACATATTTGAGGATCTCGACCTCTCCGGTTTCCGCGTGTATCTCCACCATGCAGAGATGGCTCCCGAACGGGAACACTCCCGCACCTTCGGCGGTGAAGTCGACTTCGGCTGCGAGGCCGCCGGCGGCCGACGCCAGCTCGGCCATCGTGACCGACACGTCGGTTCCGGCCACTCTGGCGGTGCCGGCTTCCAACACGATGTCCTCTGTGGCGGCTTCCAATCGGTCGGCAGCCAGTTGGCGGAGACGGTCGGCCACCTGTCCGGCCGCCAGATGGGCGGCGTTGCCTGCCAGCGGGGCGGATCTCGACCCGGCCGTTCCCCACCCGCGGGGAACGAGGCCGGTGTCGGAGGCGATCACGGTCACGTCTTCGAACGCCACCCCCACACCGTCGGCGACGATCTGCGCCCAGGTGGTGCGATGGCCCTGACCATGAGGCGAGCTGCCGGTGCGGACCGTGACCTTGCCGTCGCCATCCATCTCGACCGCTCCGAACTCACCACCGCGGGCGGTCACCTCGAGGTAGCTGGCCAACCCGATACCGATGATCCGGTCGGGCGACTCGGCCTGCATCCGGCGGAGCTCGTCGTAGCCGGCCCGCTCGAGTGCGACCTCGAGACCGTTGGCGTACCGCCCCGAGTCGTAGATCGCCCCCACCTTCGTGGTGTGGGGGAAGTCTTCGGGGGGAATGAAGTTCCGCCGCCGCAGTTCGGCTGGGTCCATGTCGAGACGGCGGGCGAGATGGTCCATGATCCGTTCGATTGCGTATGCCGCTTCCGGGCGCCCGGCGCCCCGGAACGCTCCCAGCGCCGGGGTGTTGGTGAGGACTCCCAACACCTCCATCTCGATCCTCGGTATCCGGTAGCAGCCGGCGGCCATCAGTTGGGTGCTTGCGAGGCACAACCGCTGGTTCATTGCGGCGGACCCGAGCTCCCCGACGGTTCTGATCGAAAGCCCTACGAGCTCGCCGGCATAGGTTGCTCCGATCGAGATGGTGGTCTTGTGGCTTCGGGCGTGGCACGTGGTGAGCAGGTTCTCGCTGCGGGTCTCGATCCACTTGACGGGGCGGCCCAGTTCGAGCGCCGCCGCCGCGATCAGCGGATACTCCGGATACACAAATCCGCCCTTGGCTCCGAAGCCTCCGCCCATCTCCGGCACGATGACCCTGACCTTGGCCGGGTCGAGGCCGAGGGTGCCGGCGAGCAGGTCCCGAAGCCGGAACGGCATCTGGTGACCGCAGTACACGAGCAGGCCATCGCCCTCGGGGATGGCCAGGATGGCGCGCGGTTCGAGCATGCCCGGTGCCATCCGGTGGTTGTTGATCGTGTGCTCCACCACCACATCGGCGCCTTCGAAGACGTCACCGTCGGGTTTCACGCGGGACCGGTATACGACGTTGGTGCCCATCTCCTCGTAGACGAGCGGCGCGTCCTCGGCCATCGCCCGGTGCGTGTCGGTGGCTGCAGGCCACTCCTCGTAGTCGACGTGGACGTCGCCGGCGGCGTCGGCGGCGAGATGACGATCGGACGCGAACACCGCCGCCACCGCCTCCCCCTGGTGCCGAACGCGGCGGTCGGCGAGCGGCGACAGCTTCGGCAGCTCGGGGATCAGGTGGTCCCACGAGATGTGTGCCACGTCGGCGTGGGTGAAGACGCGCACCCCGTCGGGAAGTGCCGACAGGTCGATGCCGGTGATCGCCCCGTTTGCGATCGGCGCCCGGACGAAGGCGGCGTGGAGTGTGCCTTCGGGTTCGATGTCATCGACGAATCGACCACGCCCCGAGACCAGGTCGGCGTCTTCGACGCGGCGGGTCTTTGCTCCGAATTGCATGGGCTCCTCGGTCGGATGGGTGGCCGATGATGGCATACGGCTCCGTAGTCGCGTCTCCAGAACCGCGAAGGATCCGCAGTGTTCGCAACGTGTCTCTCTAGACGAGACGATACCGGTACGAATGACTGCTCTCGAAACCAGCCCGGATCAACGGACGCCGGACGGTATCGGCGGTCTGTGTGCAAACCCGGCCGCATTCCGCCCTCTGGTGCACACAACCCCCCGCTGGATGCCGCATTCGTGTGCAAACGCGGGCGCATTGCGCCCTCTGGTGCACACGGGCGGCCGTCCGCCGTACGGAGCACCGGTCGTGGCGTCAGTCGCTTGCGTACCTACCGGTGGGAACGTCCCGAAGCGCGAGACGCGCGCCGGTAGCGGGAGTCGTCAGCGATCGAGTGCGCGGCGGAGGAAGGCTGCCATCTGGTCGCAGGTGACCGGACCGTCGGGACAGAATGCAGTGTCCGAACATCCGCGGGTGATGCCAGTCGAGGCGAGCCAGGCGATGTCCTTCTCGAACGCTGAGTGGTTGTAGTCGGTGAAGTCGGGTGGCGGGTCGTTCTGTGCCACGCATGGCACGTCGAAGCCGAAATCGTAGGTCTCCTGGAACGCAATCCCCGGAGGTTGGCTGTGAAGGTCGGCAGTGAGCGTGGTGTTCACCCCGTAGGTCCGAGCCGGCCCTTCGGACTCCGTGAGGATGAGCGCGGTCCCGAAGAAGATCGTCGTGACCACCTGGCCGGGGAGGTCGACGGGATCTCGATGGGCATGCCCCGACAGTCCGAAGTGGCCGGAAGCGACATGGTCCGCTCGACACCGCCGACCAGCACGGTGAGCACCTGATCGGAGACGACGATTCCGGGACCCGGCTGGGAGGCGACCGCTGTCATTGCACCGTCGAACTCGACGAGATCTCCGATGTCGGCGGCGACGATCTCGACGGTGGAGCCGGCGTCCTGGTTGGGAACCCAGCGTGCGCCCACTGTGGGGGAGGTGGAACCGGCATCGGTCTCGAGGTCGCAGTAGGTCCATGTGGTGATCAGGTTGTCGTCGTCCAGAGCCGCAGAGGCCGACGGCGTTCCCAGGGGTGCCCCCAGCGACCACACAACGGCGATCGTGATCACCAGTCTCACCCGTCGCCGGTCCCATCACGGACTCCCCTCCTGAAGGCTTCTCCAGCGTTAACCCAGACACAACCGGGCCATAGGGAAGCAAACGCTCCGGGTGTCGTAGCATCGCAGCGGGGAGTGTGACGCCCGGGTGCAACCAGGCCGGGATTCGACATGAGGACAGGCGTGATCATCGACTTCGGCTATGACCTGATGGGGAGCCGGCTCCGTCGTATCGGTGACACAGGTATCGAATACGACCAGCTCGGCCAGCGCCCCATCAGGTTCGGTGCGAGAGACCTCGAGTACGACCTGCTGGGAACCCGGCTCCGACGCATCGGCGAGTTCGAACTCGATTACGACCGTCTCGGTACGCGGGCCAGGTGTCTGGGTGAGCACACCATCGACTACGACCTGGCGGGTACGCGGGTGATCCGCATCGGTGGAGCCGCTCTCCGCTACGACATGGCCGGGAGCCGCGTCCGTCACATCGGCCCAGCCGCTCTCGACTACGACATGTTGGGGACGCGGCCCAAACGGCTCGAGGTGGCGGCAGACGCGATCGCCGACGAGGCTCTGGTGGCCATCTTCTACGTGCTCGTGTTCGCGAGCAATGACAGCTAGCAGGGTGCTGCAACGTTCGCCTGGTTGTGGGTCGGCGCCGCACGTGTCGTGTGGGCCTGAGCTCCCCTGGTTGAGCGGTGTTTGCACGCATCAAACAACCAGCGGAGGCTCATCGTGCACGCCAACGCCCCGCTCACCCCTGAGGGTCGGCTCCGGATGTGTCGACGGATCGAAGCCGGCCATGACATCACCCAGGTGGCCCGGTTCATGGGGATCTCCCGCCCAACGGCGTCGAAGTGGTGGAACCGCTACCTGGAAGAAGGCGAGGCGGTCTGGTCGACCGTCGCTCGGTGCCCCAATGGGGTCTATCGCCGCATACGACTTTCCCGTGCCGCGTTGATCCCACGTCGCCACCACGAAGTCGTGCTCGAGACCCACGTCCTCGCGGATGGCGCCGATCTCGGTGCCGCCCGGCCCCCCGGCCAGGAACAGCAGGACTGGTGCGTCCGTCGACACGCCGCGGATCAACATGGTCTGGTCGACGCCGCCTATCGGCACCGTCACGAACTCTGCGATGCCGCCGGCCGGTGCGCCGATGATGGGTGCGGTGGACGCCGGCCGGACGATGAAACACCGACCGCCAGCAACGCCAGCGTCAGCGGCGTGCCCAGTATCGACCCTGCCGCGCCGATTTCGGAACGTCTGCGGCCTGCCAAACCCACACCCAGGAGCGCGCCCGTCACCAACGGCGCCAGCACCAGGATCGCCATGGCGACCAGTCCGGCAACGAAAGCGATGATCCCGTACATGGAGGTTGGATGGATGCCATCGACGGTGGGCCCGTCGATCCCGAGGTGGGCGAGCTCGAAGGGTGTTGCGAATACCAGCGGTGCCAGCAGCAGACTCCACCTGGTTCTCAGCGCCAGTCCGACCCCGATGCCGACTGCTGTCCCCATCACCATCACGGCCACAGCCTGAAGGGAGCTTCGCCGGTCGGTCCGGCAAACCCCTCCGTGCGATCGTCGCGCAGGCAGCGACCTGGCCGGAAGGTACGGATGGTCCGTTCCTGCTGCTGCGCCGACTCTCATTGCATTCGGACCCGTTTGGACAAAACGATCTAGCTACGGTTATATATATACATGATGATGTCCTCAACGGTGTTCGAGACTCTGAGTGACCCCACCAGGCGCCGGATCGTCGAAGAGCTGCGTCTGGGCGAACGGGCGGTTGGAGAGCTGGTCGACACCGTCGAGATCGCCCAGAGTGGGGTCTCGCGGCACCTCCGGATTCTCGCCGAGGCCGGATTCGTTCGGGTACGGGCCGAAGGGCAGCGACGTGTCTATGCCTTGCAGCCCGAGCCGTTCCAGGCGATCGATGGCTGGCTCGACGACTACCGGCAGCTGTGGGAGGGGCGGCTCGACCGTCTCGGGGTAGAGCTGGAGCGCCGTGTCGGGACCAGATCGGAGCACACATGACAACCAGACGAACCGTGGTGTTGGAGCGCACGTATCCGGCCTCGCCGACCCATGTGTGGGAGATGTGGACCACTGTCGAGGGTATCGAATCATGGTGGGGTCCCGACGGTTTCGCAGTCGAGGTCCACGAGATCGAGGTGGCCGTTGGTGGAGTCCTCGACTACTCGATGACGGCGCTCGGCCCTGACCAGGTCGAGTACCTGAACCAGGCCGGCATGCCGCTCGCCACCCGCCACTCGATGGTCTTCACCGAAGTCGTCCCCCAACGCCTGCTCGCCTACCGCCACATGGCCGACTTCATCCCTGGGGTCGAGGCCTACGAGGTCGGTCACAGAGTCGAACTCACGCCCACCGATGGCGGAACCCGGCTCACCCTCACCATCGATGCCATGCACGACCAGCACTGGACCGATCTGGCCGTGGCCGGATGGGAAAGTGAACTCGAGCGGCTTCGCGCCGCTCTCACACGAAAGGAACACCAATGAATGCTCCCTATCCCATGTTGTGGTTCGACACCGAGGCCGAGCAGGCCGCCCAGCTGTACACCTCCCTGATTCCCGACTCCCGGGTCACCCACATCGAGCGCTACCCGGATGGCGTTCCCGGCCGCAGCGCAGGAGAAGTGATGACGGTCGCCTTCACTCTGAACGGTGCACCGGTCTCGGCGCTCAACGGCGGTCCAGACTTCCGTTTCTCCGAAGCCATCTCGCTCGTGATCGAATGCGAGGACCAGGCGGAGATCGATCGGCTCTGGGATGGGTTGACCGCCGACGGCGGCGTCGAGTCGATGTGTGGATGGTTGGTCGACCGCTTCGGGCTCTCGTGGCAGATCGTCCCCAGGAACATCGCCGAGTTGGTGGCTCCACCTCTCGCCATGCAGGCCATGCTCGGCATGAAGAAGCTCGACATAGCGGCGCTCGAAACCGCCGCAGGCTGACCTCGACCGGGACTCGGATCAACCGAACGGACGGCGCCCGTTCAACCGCCCAGCCGATGCCGGCGAGGCCGGGTGCTCGACAGTCTCGGCGTGACACATACATTCTTCGAGCTTCTCACCTGGCTGGGCCTTGGTCAGCGGTTTCGCCGGCATGTCCTGATCGTGTTCAGCGTGGCGGTGTCGGTGGCCGATGAGACCGGCATCCTCGACGGGCGAACGATCCCCTCCCGATCGAGATCTCGTTCTGGGGACAGAATCGACACGTATCGGTCGATTCTGTCCCCAGAGTGGGGATTGGGTCAGGGCTCGAGCACGATCTTTCCGGTCGTATGGCCGGTGAGGATCTGGCGGTGGGCCTCGGCCACCGAGTCGAGGGGATACCGCTCCGCCACGACCACCCGGAGCCGGCCTTCTGACACCAATCGCACGAGTTCGAACCGGGCGGAGTCGCGGATCTCGGTGCCTGGGTCGGCCCCGGGCCCGCTTCCCAGCAGTTTGATGCCCTCCTCGGTGCCTCTGGCGAAGGCAGCGATCGACGAGATCCGATTGCGATCGCCGACCAGCGCCAGCGACACGTCCACCGCCTCGTCGGTTCCGACCAGGTCGATGGCGGCGTCGACGCCTGCGGGAGCGAGCTCCCGCACCCGGTCGGTGAGCCCCTCGCCGTACGTGACGGGCTCGGCACCGAGGACGCGGAGCTGTTCGTGGTTTCGAGGACTGGCGGTCCCGATCACCCTGGCTCCGCGTACCGCGGCCAGCTGCACCGCCATCAGCCCCACGCCTCCGGCCGCTCCGTGCACCAGCAGGGTGTCACCCTCCTTCACGTCGGTGGCCGTGAGGCTGTGGAAGGCGGTGGCGCCGGTGAGCATGAGGCCGGCTGCCTCGCCCCAGTTCATCCCGTCAGGCTTGGGTACCAGCGCCGAACCCGCCGCCACCATGCGGTCGGCATAGGCTCCCGACACCCGAAAGGCGATCACGTGGTCGCCAACCGACACACCCGAGTCCGAACCCGCCTGGGTCACCACACCGGCCGCTTCGAATCCGAGGCGCAGCGGCAGCCTGGATGGGTCTGTCCCGAATGCACCCGTGTACATCTTCACGTCGGCGGGGTTGACGCCAGCCGCTCTCACCTCGATCACGGCCTCGCCCGGTTCGGGCGGGGCAAGCGTTTCCTCGACGATCGTGAGCACTTCCGGGCCACCGTATGCGGTCGCGAGTACCTGACGTGTCATGGTCGGAACCTACACCCGGTGGCGAGCGACACAACCGAGGTCCGGTACAGTCCGCGTCCCAGAGACGACCGCCCCGGCCCTGGCGTGGCACATGAGCACAGGGGCATCATCGGAGGCGAGATGTTGGCATCGAGTGACATTCCAGGGCCCCGCCGATGAGTCTCGATCGTATCAAGGCCGCTCTGCTCGGCGGTGCCGTGGGTGACGCCCTCGGCGCCGGCATCGAGTTCTCCTCCCTGGATGTCATTCGGGCTGACCATGGACCAACCGGCGTCACCGGCTACGTGTCCGCCTACGGCCGGGTGGGGGCTATCACCGACGACACCCAGATGACGTTGTTCACCGCCGAAGGGCTCATCCGGGCCTACCAGCGGTTCGGCGAGAAGGGCATCGTCCACCCTCCTTCGGTCATCCACCGCGCCTACCTGCGCTGGCTCGACACACAGGGCACACAGGGCGACAGGTCCACCAGTTGGCTGGCTTCGACGCCGGACATGCGTCATCGCCGTGCTCCCGGCGACACCTGCCTGTCGGCTCTGCAGTCCGGTGTGATGGGCACCATCGGCACGCCGATCAACAACTCGAAGGGCTGCGGAGGCATGATGCGGATCGCCCCGATCGGACTCGTCATCGACAACCCGTTCGACCTCGCCGCCGAAGCCGCCGCCATCACCCACGGCCATCCGTCGGGTTATCTCCCGTCGGGGACGCTGGCGGTGATGCTGCGATCCCTGGTGAAGGGGAACGCCTTGGACGAAGCCGTCGGCGACGGGCTCCGTTCGCTCGATGGTCGGCCCGGCGCCGCCGAGACCATCGACGCACTGGAGGCCGCCATCGCCTTGTCGCAACGGGGTTCGCCCACGGCCGAGAAGGTCGAGACACTGGGCGGCGGCTGGGTGGGGGAGGAGGCACTGGCCATCGCCGTCTACTCCGCACTGGTGGCCAGAGACTTCGACCATGGGATCCTGCTGGCCGCCAACCATTCCGGCGACTCCGACTCCACCGCCTCGATCTCCGGCCAACTGCTGGGGGCAACCTGGGGGATGGCGGCCATCTCCGATCGTTGGCTGGAACAGTTGGAGTTGCGGTCCGAGATCGAGCGGATCGCTGCGGACCTCCATCGATACCTGGTGTCGGGAGAGGACATCCCTTGGGGGGAGTACCCCGGCTCATGACACCCGCCGAGCTGTCCCGGGCGTTCCTCGACGCCTACAACCGTCGTGACGCCGTTGCCATGGAGGCCATGCTGGGCGAGGAGTTCAGCTACGTCCGTCCTGGCCCAGTGGCATTGGAAGGCGTCGACCGGGTCATGGGTCGCTACCGGAAGGACTGGGAGGCCGTTGGTGCCACACTCGCCGTTCGGCACCTGGTGGAGGCCGGTCCTGAGGTCGTGATGGAGATCACCATCGACCGACCGGACGGCGTCACGATCGAGGCGGTGGTGCTCCACCGCTGGGAGAACCAACGGTTGGTGCGCTACCGCCTGTACCGCGATGGGTGATACGGCGCGTCGTCGGAAACGCTCGCGCACTCGGAGGGCGCCGACCGACCCCCTGAGGCGACAAGGGGTCGGATGGCGGCGTTTCTGGTCCAAGGCTTCCCCATCGACCGAACCATGTTCTTCGCCGGCATCGCCGGTCAGCCCGAACCCAGGGCCGAACCAGAGGTTCGTGAACCGTGGGCCTCGGCCGCGACGATGATGCCACGGGCCATCCTCGGGAAGATGAGCGCGTGGAATGGGACCAGGGCGTACCAGTAGAGCCGGCCGAACAGGCCTCGGGGAACGAACCAGGCGGTCTGCACCAACCTGCTGCCGGTGCCCGAGGGCGACACCCGCCAGCCGAGCCAGGCTTCACCGGGTAGGAGCATTTCGGCTTTCAGATCGAGCGAGGTCCCCGGCTCGACGCCCACGACCCGCCAGAAGTCCAACGGCTCTCCCATGTTGAGGTGCTCGGGGTGGCGTCGGCCCCGACGGAGGCCCACGCCACCGAACACCTTGTCGATGAGGCCGCGAATGCTCCAGGCCCAGTCGGCGGCGTAGTAGCCGTTCACGCCCCCGACCCGCATGAACGCCCAGGCCACGTCGTCGGGGGAAGCCGAGGTCTCGAGAGTGCGTCGGTCACGCAGGATGGTCCCGAAGGCATGTTCTGGGTCGGATGGCATCGGATCTGAAGGCTGCCACGAGCCCCGCCCCCATCGGGTCGGGATGTCCGAACCGCGGGTGCGCTCCAGGGCGAGTTTCACGGCTTCGTCGTACCCGATGCGATCGAGAGGGATGAGTTGGTCGGCGGACGGGTCGGTCACGACGACTTCGTGCTGGAGGCTGTCGACCAGGTGGGCGGCCACGCCGTTCGACAACGGTGTGACCAAACCGATCCACCGGGCGGACAGGCCCAGCGAGAGCACCGGCACCCTGATCAACACGCGGCTCCGCAGCCCCGCGACCTTGGCGTAGCGGTGCATCATGTCGGCATAGCTGAGCACATCGGGCCCGCCGATCTCGATGACACGCCCGGCCGTGTCCGGGTGGTCGAGCGCCCCGGCGAGGTAGGCCAGCACGTCGCGGATGGCGATCGGCTGGCAACGGGTGGTGACCCACTTGGGTGTCACCATCACCGGCAACACCTCGGTGAGGTACCGGGTCATCTCGAACGAAAGCGACCCCGACCCGATGATCACCGCCGCCCGGAACTCCGTGACCGGCACGCTGCTCTCCGAGAGAATCCGCCCAACCTCCTGCCGGCTCGCCAGGTGCGGCGACAAGTCACCCCGCCCAAGCCCCCCGAGGTAGACGAGGCGACTCAGCCCAGCAGTGGCGGCCGCATCGGCGAGGTTGGTGGCCGCCTGCCGGTCGACGTCCTCGAAGTCGGACCGTTCCATCGAATGCACCAGGTAGTACGCAGCGTCCATCCCCTCGAGTGCCTCGGTAAGCGAGTCCCGGTCGAGCATGTCGGCCGACACCACGTCGACCTCGGCTCGCCACGGATACGACCCGAGCGAGGCCGGCCGCCGTGTCACCGCTCGAACGGCATGCCCGCGTTCGAGTAGCACGGGGATCAGACGACCACCTACGTACCCGCTGGCACCGAAGACCACGACCTTCATCCTGACACCGGCCGACCGGGAGGGAGCGAGTCGAGTGAGATGAACACGTCCCTACCCTACGACCGTGAGTGATCAACCGATCATCATCCGTTCCGGGGTCAGGGCCGGAGGTCCGATGCGAGCTGTTGGAGGAACTCCGCAGCCGGGGCACCGTCGATGAAAGCGTGATCGAACGTAAGTGACAACGTCATCTGTGCTCCCCCCGCCACCGTCCCGTTGGCGGTCACCACCGGAACGTTTCGGATCGCTCCGACGCCGAGGACGGCAACCTGTGGCAGGTTGATGATGGGCGTGAATCCATCGATGCCATAACCGCCCAAATTGGTGACCGTGAACGTCCCGCCTTCGTAGTCGGCGTTGACGAGCGACTTCTCCCTGGCCCGGCGTGCCAGGTCGCGGATCTCTTCTGCCACCTCGTCAATCGACTTGGCGGCCGGGTTCCTCAGCACTGGAGCGACCAGCCCCTCGTCGGTCTGGATCGCAACGGCCACGTGGGCGGTTGCCGCAGGCGTGAAGACGTCACCCTGGCGACATCCGTTGAGATCGGGGTGGTCCAACAGAACCTGGGCAGCGGCCCACACCACCTTGGCGGTGATGTTGGAGGGTGCGCCAGAACCCAACTCCACGGTCGTGAACAGCGTGACGGGGGCGGTCTCGCTGTGACTCCGCCGCATGTTCCGGGCAATGGTCGAGCGGAGCGGCGTCATCGCCCCGGTGGCGGGAGGAGCCGCCCATGTGTGGACGTCGGCCTCCGTGATGCGACCTCCCGGGCCGGTCCCCGACACCGAGGCGATATCCACTCCCAGCTCCCGGGCCAGTCGTTTGGCGGCGGGCGAAGCCGCAACCGGCGGGGCGCCCGGCGCCGCGGCGAAGGGAGGGGCCGTCACCCCAACGGGAGACGTGGGCGTGGCCTCGTTGACGATCCGGCAGATCGGTCGACCCTGCAGGATCGGCTCATTGATCCCGACCCGGTCCACCACGAAGCCCGTCGCCGGGGCTCGCACTTCGTCGGCCGTCTTCTCGGCCTGCACCTCGGCGATGAGCTGTCCCTCGGTGCAGGCCTGAGCCTCGTCTACGAACCAGGCGGTGACGACACCGTCCTCGCCTTCGCCGGTGATGACCGGCATCGTCACGTCCACGCTCATCGTTCAACCCGAGACGAGTGTCGTGGCGGCCGCTGCGATCCGGTCGACCGACGGCAGTGCCCAGGTCTCCATTGGATGGCTGTAGGGGATAGGGGTGTCGGGGGTCGCCACCCGCACCGGGGGAGCGTCGAGATAGTCGAAGGCTCCCTCAACCACCGTGGTGATCACCTCTCCCGTCATCCCGAAGCTCTGGTAGTCCTCGTCGACAACCATCAGTCGATGGGTCTTCTGGACGCTGGCGACGATTGCCTCACGGTCGAGCGGGACCAACGAGCGCAAGTCGAGGACCTCCGCCGAGATCCCTTCGCTGGAGAGTTGCTCGGCGGCGTCGAGCGCCTTGTGCACCGACAGGCCGACCGTGACGATCGACAGGTCTGTGCCCTCCCGGGCGATGGCCGCCTTGCCGATCTCCACCTCGTAGACCTCCTCGGGGACCGCCCCGGTTGCCCGCGGGTTGTTCACCATCCATCCCAGGCCCAACACGCCCTTGTGGAACATGTAGACCACCGGGTTGTCGTCGCGGATGGCGGCGATCATGAGTCCCTTGGCGTCGTAGGGATTGGAAGGCACCACAACTTTCATCCCGGGCAGGTGGGCGAACATGCCCCACAGGGTCTGGGAGTGCTGCCCGGCGTCGGAGTACCCGCCTCCCACCGCTGTGGTGAGCACCATCGGTACCTTGATGGTGCCGCCGCTGAAGTAGTGGATCTTGGCCATGTTGTTGTAGATCTGGTCCATGCACACGCCGAAGAAGTCGACGAACATGAGCTCGACCACCGGGCGGAGCCCGTTGACGGCCGCCCCGACGGCGGCGCCGATGAAGGCGGTCTCGGAGATCGGGGTGTCCTTGACACGATCCGGCCCGTAGGCGTTGAGCAGACCTTCGGTGGCGCCGAAGATCCCGCCGTACACGCCAACGTCCTCTCCCATCACGAACACGGAGTCGTCGACGGCCATCATCTGGGAGATCCCCTCGGCGATGGCCTTCTGGGTTGTGAGCTTGCGATCGGTCATGGCGGTCATCACTTCACCGTCCTGGGGGCGAACACGTCCTCGAGCGTCGACTCGGGCGCGGGGTAGGGGCTGTTCATGGCGAAGCTGATCGCTTCTTCGACCTCGGCATGCATGCGGCCCTGGATGTCCGCCATGTCCGCCTCGTTGAGCACGCCCTGATCCGACAGCCGCCGGCCGAACACCAGCAGCGGGTCGCGGTCGTTCATCTCGGTCTTGAAGGCGTCGGAGCGATAGGCATCGGCGTCGCCCTCGAAGTGCCCCCACAGTCGATCGGTCTTCACCTCGATCAGGCTGGGGCCGTCGCCCCGCCGCGCCCTGGCGATGGCTTCACCCATCACCTCGTAGACGGCGACCGGATCGTTCTCGGAAACCAGCACCCCGGGGATGCCGTAGGCCGAGGCACGATCGCTGTTGTCGGCCACGGCGGTCGATGCCGACTTGGGCACCGAGATGGCGTAGGCGTTGTCCTCGCAGATGAACACCACCGGGAGCGTCCACAGGGCGGCGAGGTTGATGGACTCGTGGAACGCGCCCTGGTTGGCGGCTCCTTCGCCGAAGAACGACAACGCCACGTTGTCGGTCTTGCGGTGCTTGAAGGCCATGGCGGCCCCCACTGCCACTGGCATGCCTTCTCCAATGATGCCCGAACACCCGAAGTTCGGCTCCACGGAGAACAGGTGCATGTGCCCGCCCTTGCCCCGTCCCAATCCGGTCTCGCGGCCGAAGATCTCGGCGGCCATTCGATTGAGGTCGACGCCCTGGGCGATGGCGACGTGGTGTGGGCGATGGGTGGCGGTGATGGCGTCGCCCGGCATCAGGTGCGGGCGCATTCCGACGGCCACGGGCTCCTGGCCGGCCGCGAGATGCATCTCGCCGGGGATGAGCCCTGCTGCGATGTCGAAGGCGGGGAGCTTGTCGGCGAAGTACAGCTCCCGGATCCGTTCCTCGAAGCGACGGATCTTCACCATCGTCGCGTACATGTCGACCAGGTGTTCACGGGGGATGTCCATGAACGACCCTCCTCTCTTCAGTGCCGCACCGGGCGGTGACGGTCATCAGATTCGGAACCTACCCCCACGAAGGGCCAGGTGTCGGACGGTGCTCACGCAAGTGCACGGTCGAGATCGATCACGCTCGGACCCTTCACCACCCGAGCCTGACCGCCTGCAGCCGGAAGCCGACGCTCGCCGTCCAGCGCCACGAGTCCGGCGGCGGGGTCGATCTGGAGAAGGCGGCCTAGGGGAAGGTCATCGTGTCCGGCCACCGGGATGTCCAGCACCACGCCGGGGCCGAACACCGCCGACACCGTTCGCCCGCCTCCGAATCGGATCCACCGGGCGTTGCCCGGCTCGAGTGGACCGAGAGCGGCGGCGATCGAGGCGATGCCTACGGCGGTGCGCCGCGCCGACGTCACCAAACCCTCGACCAGCGACGCCGGGTCGAGGATGGCGCCGGCACCCACCCAGTGGTCACGCACCGCCACGGCGTCGATCACCGCCAGCGCCCTGCCGTCGGTGGTGTCCACTTCGACGGCAGTGGTGGGAACGAAGGCATCGAGCTCACCCACCAGTGCGCGGGCGGTGGCCAAGCCGATCACGGTGGGTTCGTGGGTGAGGGCGAACGCGTTGTTGGTCCCGGCGGCGAGGGGCACCAGGGGTGCTTCCGGCCATCCCTCGGCGGCAGCCCTCACGGTGCCGTCCCCGCCCACGGTGACGAGGGCAGCCGCGCCGGTCGCCTGCAGCAGTCGTGCGGCGGTCCGGGTGTCGGCCTCGAGTCCTTCGGCCACCAGGTCGAGAAACCGAAGGCCGGCCCCGGCCGACCCGGCAAGTCGGACGGCCCGTCGCACGAGCCCGGCTGCATCGTCGAAGGCGATCACCTCGATCTTGGCGATCGATCCGAGGCCGACCAGGAGTCGAGCGACCAGATTCGCTTTCTCCTCGATGTCCACGACCCGGGCAAGGCCGGTGAGACGACGGATGTCCTTCGACGACGCCGGGTTGGCGATGAGGCCGACATACATGGGCGACACGATAGGGATGACCACAGGCGGGGTGCCCGGTCCGCGAGATGTCCGACGCCGTGGCCGTGTCGAGCCAACGAGACACCTCGGACGCTGACACCAGCGGTCGAGTCGACGAGAGATCGATCACCGTTACCCTGGTATGCCCGGTCAATATGGCCACGAGCCGCTTCCCGATAGCGAGGACTCCGCCCCCATGATCTCAGAGCCAACCGTTCAGATCGCAGGCCTGGTGGTCCTCGCCGTGGGCGCCGGCTGGCTCGCCGATCGGGTTCGCATTCCGGCGATCCTTCCGTTGCTCGCCGTCGGGCTGTTGCTCGGTCCGGGCCTGAGCCTGGTCGACCCCGACACCCTGCTGGGTCCACTTCTGGGTCCTCTGGTCGGTTTGTCTGTTGGTGTCATCCTCTTCGAGGGTGGTCTGACGCTCCGCGTACGGGAGGTGACGTCTGGCGCGCAGCGTGTGATCTGGTCGCTCGTGACGGTGGGGGCCGCTGCCACATGGGTCGTGGGAACCGTCGCTTCGCTCCTGCTGCTCGACGTGAGTTTCGGGGTGGCGGTCGTGATCGGTGCCATCCTGGTCGTATCTGGTCCGACCGTGATCGGTCCTGTCCTGCGGGCGGTGAGACCAGACCGGCGGGTGGCCTCGATCCTCAAGTGGGAGTCGATCCTGGTGGATCCGATCGGTGCCATGCTGGCCGTCATCGCCTTCGACATCGTGATCGAGGGTGCCGGCCGGGGCGGGTTCGCACTGGTGGCCGGGCGGGTGTCGGTGTTCGTGGTGGTGGGGATGGGGGCGGGAGCATTGGTTGCGCTGGTGGCCATCGTGGCGCTTCGGCGCCACTGGGTTCCTGAACACCTCATCAGCCTGTTCGGGCTGGCGGCCGCTCTGGTGGCCTATGCAGGAGCCGACGCGTTGGTGCACGAGTCGGGGCTGCTGGCCACGATCGTCCTGGGCGTAGCCCTGGCGAACTCGAAACACCTCCGAACCGAACCACTCACGCGCTTCTCCGAGATCCTGAGGGTGCTCCTGATCGGAATCCTGTTCATCCTGTTGAGCGCCCGCCTCAGCCGGGACCAGATCGCTTCGCTTGGATGGAGCACGGTCGTCCTGGTGGCGGTGATGGTGTTCGTCGCCCGTCCATTGTCCGTGGCCATGGCGACGTGGGGGAGCGGGCTGGACCGCCGGGCCCGGGTTCTGCTGTCGGGCGTCGCTCCCCGCGGAATCGTGGCTGCGTCGGTGGCCTCGGTGTTCGGCGCTTCCATGGAGGAGGCAGGTGTGCCGGGGGCCGATCAACTGGTACCGGTGGTGTTCGCCGTGATCATCGCCACCGTCCTCGTGTACGGATTGGGGTCGGGTCCGCTCGCTCGCACTCTCGGTCTGGCGCCGAGGAGCGCTGAGGGCGTGCTGGTGCTGGGGGGTGGCTCGCTGGAACGCGCCTTCGCGGAGGCCCTGTCGGAAGCAGGCGTGTATGTGATGCTGGCCACCGTGAACCCCCGGGACGCCCGGGCAGCTCGGGCGGCGGGTCTTCAGACCTTCTACGGCAACGTCCTGTCCTTCGATATCGACCTTCGCCTCGAGCTGTCGGGTGTCGGAAAGCTGTTTGCGCTCACTCCCAATGACGATGTCAACACGCTCGCCGCCCGGCGGTTCCAGGACATCTTCGGCGGTGCGGGTGTGTACCAGCTTCCGGCGGCCAGACCATCACGTGGCGTCGATCCGGTGGAACTGGGTGGGCGGGCCTTGTTCGGAACCGAATGGACCTACGAACGGTTGACCAAACTGGTGAACCACGAGGGGGTTCGTCGGACACCGCTCACCGAGGAGTTCGGTCGCAACGAGTTCCTGCGCCACAACGGAGATGAGCTTCTCGTGCTGATGGTGGTGCGTCAAGGCAAACTCATCGTGTCCGCCGTCGATGCGCCAACGCCCCTGATCGACCGACTCCAACCGGGCGATGAGGTCTTCTGGCTGCCTGCGGAGCAGAAGGTCGCCGTCGGCTGACTCGGTCCGGCGAACTGCCCGGATATGTGGTCGACATACGTCTACGTGTCGGTCCTACATTCGAATGATGTTCAGCCCCATCCGCACCGAGCGCCTCGTCATCAGATCCTTCACCACGGGCGACGCTCCCGGTTTGTGGCAGCGACGCAATGATCCGGTGGTGGCGCGCCATCAGAACTGGACGGTGCCGTTTCCGCTCGAGAAGGCCGACGCGGTGGTCGAGGGGCTGGTCTCGATGGCCGGTCCCACCAACGACGAGTGGTGGATGGCCGTGGTCGCCGACGGTTCGAGTGGCGAGGTCTTCGGCGACCTTGCCGTTCATCTGGGCTCCGAGGGCCGGATCGCAGAAGTGGGATATACCTTCGCTTCGGCTCATTGGGGGAACGGGTATGCCGTTGAAGCGTTGCAGGGACTGGTGGATCACCTCTTCGACGTTGTGGGGATCACCCGGGCATTCGGCATGCTCCACCCGGACAACCGTGCCTCTGCGATGGTGCTGGAGCGTGTCGGGTTCGTGTTCGAGGGCCACACACGACTCTCGTTCTGGCTCGAGGACGAGAATTCCGACGACCACATCTACGGCATGACCCGCTCGGACCGCGAGGCCTGGCGGGATCGCCCCCGGACGCCACCTTCCGACCTGCGGCTGGTACCCGTGACCGTCGACAACGCGCGATCGGTGCGTCGGCTCACCACGCACAAGACCCAGGAGGCGTTCGTGGCGCCGATGCCGTACTCATTCACCGACGCCCTGTTCCCGGAGTTGGTGGACGGCGCGCCGGTGGTGCCATGGATGAGAGCGATCCAGGCGGACGGGGAACCGGTCGGATTCATGATGGTTGCCATCACCACCGACCACCATCCCGAACCGTTTCTGTGGAGGCTGCTCATCGACCGAACGCACCAGCGGCGTGGTATCGCCACGTGGGCGCTCGACCTGCTCGAAGACGAGCTCAGAGGGATGGGCGACACCACCCTGCTGGTGAGCTGGGTGGATGGCAAGGGCTCACCCGACCGCTTCTACCTGGAGCGAGGATTCGAACCGACCGGCAACGTCGTCGACGGTGAGATCGAGGCTCGCAAGCAGTTGGTGTGACCGCCGCCTATCGTCCCATCGCAGACACACGAGAGGATCCCATGGCCACCCTGCACATCCGCGCCGGCGAACTCGCCACGACCGAGATGGAGGACTGGGGTCCACTGGAACTTCCGTTGGCGACCGCACTCGGAGACCCGATGCCCACTCACGGTCTTTCGCTCTTCGAGGCGGTCGACGGCAGGATCATGACCGGCACCTGGCAGTGCGACCCGGGCGAGAGCCGGTGGGACTTCACCGGCAACGCCGAGTTCATTCATGTGCTCTCGGGCTCCATGACCTGCGTCGAGGACGACGGCACGGTGACCGAGGTGACGCCGGGCTCGACCGTTGTGTTCCCGGAGGGCTGGGCGGGCACGTGGACCATCCACGAGACGCTGCGCAAGGTCTACGTCATCTTCAGCTGAGCGATACGCTCGGCCCCGGTTCACGCCGGCACGAGGGTGCCGGCGAACACCTGCCAGGCGAGCGCGGACTTGGCCGCGAGGCTGAGGACGATGTAGGTCCGCTCGCCGGTGAGGTAGTTCTTCCACCGACCCACCTGGCGGTACTGGAGCCACTGGGTGAGGGCGAAGCTGTTGAAGAACAGGAACAGCGAGAAGAAGATCCCGTACACGAATCCCGGGGGCTGGGCGTCGCTACCAGGTGAGGCCAGGTAGACGCCGATGGCGATCCATGGAACCAACCCGAGGACACAGCCCATCCAGAACGGCCACAACGACCCTCCCGGTGCCTCGTAACGCTCTTGCACGGAGCCGAAGAAGATCATTCCCGCGTTGACACCGAACAGCGCCACCATGGTGGCGATGTCGGTGATTCCGGGGAGTGCCGCGATCAGCACGATCATGATCGACGATGACAGCGAATATTCGATCCATCGGAACTGGTTCTGGCCGCGTGACAGCTGATCGCGGTAGCGGGTCGGGAACACGCCGGCGATGAGGAAGTGGAACAGCGCCGAGAGGAACAGGAACGCCGCCACCCCCCAGGCGATCGAGAGGTCGAAGACCACCGTGGGGTCCGAGGCGGGGGTACCGGGAGGTCCCTCGACGGTCGATATGGTCACCGGAAGCGTGAATTCGGTGGCGAGCGCCACCACTGCCACACCTTGAACCAGGTGAAGCGCCCCCATCAGCCAATTGGCCCTCCGAAGGCGCCCGAAAGCGGCGTCGGTCACTTCAACTGTGCTGGCCATCTCTGTTCGTCCTCTCGTCGAGCTCGATGCACTTTATGTCGATCTGCGACGGACCCGGTATCAGCGGTCGTGGAGGTCGAGCGCGCCGTGGATCTCCAGCGGCCAGTTCCTGGAAGCGTTCCCCCTTTTTCGCGGGGCCGACTGGCCGACCGGAGCCCTAGTTGCATCGAGGGGAAGTGTTGTGAAGCGAAGGATCGTCGCGGCATTCGCCGCTGTCGCCATTGGCGTGTCGGTGGTGCCGTTCATCGGTGTCGAACCGGTGTCGGCCGACGGCACGCCCAACATCGTGCTGGACAAATCCATGCCGGGCGAGACGTTGTACGGAGACTCGACGTCGGTGACGCTCACCGCGTCGAACCCGACCGGCACCGACGGGTACAACCTGTCGTTCAACGACGTGCTGCCGCCGGGCGTGAGCCTCACGTCGGCCACGCCCGCTCCCACCACCACCCTCACGGACGGCGACGGCAATCTGGTGCTGGTGTGGGAGAACGTCGCCGACCTCCAGGCCGGCACCACCTACTCGGTGACCTACGAGTTCACGGCGAGCTCGGGCAGCTACGTCGTGGGCGACACCGTCGCCAACTCGGCCGGTGCCTACGTCAACACCGACCCCCGTTTCGTCCCCGACTTCGATGCCGTCACCGGCGTGGCCACCGGCGACTTCACCGGGTCGGCCACCGACACCGCCACCACCGAGCTGGTGCCCTTCATCATCGAGAAGTCCGAGCCCAACGCCGAAGCCGAGCTGCTGCGTGGTGTCCACGACCACCAGACCGTCTACACACTGACCGTCACCAACAACCTGGTCGGCCCCACCACCGCCTTCGAGATCCACGACTACCTCCCGGCAGGTCTCGAGTTCCTGGGCTGTGGCACCGTCGACAACACCACCGGTGGCGCCGAGGAGTATCCGGGGTCGGGGGCGATCAACCCGGGCAATGCCCCGGCCATGTCGAACCTCTGTCCGACGCCGTCGACTGTCGAGACGGTCTCGACCGATCCAGACGGAGCAGGCCCGCTCCCCACCGACGTGTACACCCATGTGGTCTGGACAGCAACCGACCTGGCCGCCGCCCTCGGCTCCGCCGACCTCGCCGCTTCGGGCGCCTTCTCCATCGACTACATCGCCGCCGTGCCGCTCCGCCAGAACGTGCTGTTCCCCGGCGGCACCCTCACCACCGGCATCCAAACCGCCAACCTCGACAACAACACCGGCCCGCTCACCACTGACGAGCAGGCGCTCGAGAACCTCGCCGAGGCCGCCGGAACATACTCGGGCACCCTCTACACCGACATCGATACCTCTGTCGTCTCGGCCGAGGACGTGTCGATCCACAAGACGGTCGACACCGGCACGATCGAGCAGACGGGTGTCAGCACCTGGACGTTGCTGGTGGAGACCTCCGAATATGCCACCAACACCACCGACATCGTCGTCACCGATACCCTGCCCGATGGTCTCTGCCCGGTGGCGGCCGGCACCCCCTGTGCCGGTGCCGGCCCTGCGCCCAGCCCTGCGCCCGCCTCGGTGATTGCCAACGGTGACGGCACCTGGACGCTCGTCTGGAACCTCGCCGACCTGCCGGCGCCCAGCTCGACCTCGACGATCACCTTCCGATCGGTCGCCGAAGCCGCCTACCAGAGCGGCGACCCGGTGGCGGCCGGCGACTCGTGGACCAACACCGTCGGCCTGACGTCCACATCGGACGTCATCACCGACAGCGACGGGTCCACCAGCTCACTCCCCATCCCCGACGAGTCGTCGGCCGGCCAGTCCGCCGGAGGCATCACCATCCAGAAGTCGGTGTCGGAGCCGGTGGTGGGCACGCTCACCTGTGGAGACGGCTCGGGTGTTACCTGGGACGCCGACGCCGCCGGCGACTACCGGCCCGGGGACCGTGTGTGCTGGAGGCTCGTCCTGAGCTTTCCCGGCCTTCTGGACACCGTCGACATCGAGGTCACCGACTTCCTCCCGGCCGGATTCGAGTTCGAGTCCACCTCGTTCGGGGCCAATCACGACGCCGCCGGGTTCACTTTCGACGCCGGGGCTCCGCTCCCCACCTGGACCAACCCGGGTGTCGACATCGGAGGCCAGACCTTCGAGGCCATCGTCTCGTCGGTCATCACGGATCCCAACGCCGCCGGTGACGGAGACATCCTCTCCAACCTCTTGAAGGTCACCTACGAGAACACGGCCGGCGACGTGTTCCAACTGCGTGACCAGGCTGACGCCACCTGGGCCGAGCCCGAACCGGTGCTCACCAAGGGCGTCGTCGTGGTCGACGGCATCGCCGTGCCCGGCGCACCGGCGGACGGGGTCGAGATCCAGGCCGGGGATGTGGTGACCTACCGGGTCTCGGTCTCCAACGGAGGGTCGATCGACGCCGACGCCACCAGTGTTCGTGACGTGCTGCCGACCGGCATCACCTGCGCCGAAGTGTCCAACGTCGACAGCGGCGGCGCTTGCTCGGTTGGCAACAACTGGATCCAGTGGGACGGGCTCACCGTCGCTTCCGCCGGGTCGGTGACCCTCACCTACGACATCACCTATCCGACTGACATAGGCGCCGGCGAGGACTTCGACAACACCGCCGGCGTGCGTAGCTACCGCTCCGACACCAACCGGATCGCCCCCGACGACGTCTTCACCTACGTGCCGTCGTCCAACATCGACCCCGCCCTCGAACCCTCCGCCAACGTGGATCCGATCGAGGATCCGTCCGACGTGTTCGTGGTCAACGCAACCATCGACAAGGTGCGGTCGACGGCCGGTCACCGAGTCCGGCAACACCAACGGCCAGGCGACGATCGGCGAGGAGATCACCTACACCGTGACCGCCGTCGTCCCCGAAGGCAGCACCCTCCATGGGGGCGCCACCGTCACCGATTCGATCTCGACCCGCACGACTCACACCGCAGGAACGGCCACGGTCACGCTCAACGGTGCTCCCCTGCCCGGTGGCTTCACGGTGAGCGACCTCGCCGGCAGCATCACGGTGACCTTCCCCGACCCGTACGTGAACCTACCCGACTCGGGTGACGACACCCTCGTCATCGTGTTCACCGCCGTCGTCGACGACGAGGCGGCCAATACCAGGACGTCCTCGTCGATCACCAACTCGGCGACCCTCTCCTGGGAGGACTCCGCCGGGTCCCCGTCGAACGTGAACGACTCGGTGACCACCCAGATCGTCGAGCCGAACCTGACGATCACCAAGTCCGACGACGACGCCGACGGCGTGGTCGACCCCGGCCAGACCGTCACCTACACGGTCACCGCCACCAACACCTCGGGAACCCGGGTCACGGTCGGCCACGACCTGGAGATCACCGACGTGGTCCCAGCCGTGTTGACTCCCGTCGAGCCGATCGCCGACGGCGGCGTCTGGGATCTGCCCACCCGGACGATCACCTGGACCGTGTCCAGCCTCGCTCCGGGCGCCTCGGTGGTGCGGACCTATCAGGCCACCACCGCAGACCCCTTGGTCGGGGCCAGCCAGGTGGTCAACACCGCCTCCGTGGAGGGTTCGTCGCTGGCCGGCACCGTCGCCGGCGAACGTGACGCCACCTCCCCTCACGGGGGGATCGGCTCGGGCTATCAGGCAACCGTCGACAACACCCTGATCGCCCCCACCATGCGGGTCGCCAAGTCGGTGACGCCCGGGCAGGCAACGGTGGGAGAGGTCGCCACCTACACCCTCGACGTCACCATTCCCGCCGACGTCATCCTCTACGACACCACCGTCATCGATGACCTGCCGGTCGGACTGGTGTTCATCGACACGCTGTCGATGTCATGTGACCAGGGGGGCGCCGCCTGCTCTCCGGTCATCACCGTCACCGAACTGGGAAGCGACGGTGACGTGGTCGCCTGGTTCCTCGGCGACCTGTCGACCGCAGCCGTCCAGGACCGGGTGGTGACCATCGAGTACGAGGCGTATGTCGATGATGCGATCGGAGTGGTCGACGGCGTGACGCTCACCAACACCGCCAACGTGTACGGCAACCAGACCGACCTCGTGGGGGGCACGCCCGGCGCCATCCCCGACGCCGGTGACTTCGACGTCGACGGCACTCCTGACGATGCCGATCTCGACGTGGTCGAGCCCACGCTCACCATCGACAAGGACGTGGCGGGCCAGGTGGGTGACACCGACACCCGGCGTGCCGTCCCCGGTGAGAGCCTCACATACACCCTGGTGATCACCAACACCGGGTCGTCGCCGGCATACGAGGTGGAGGTGACCGACACGCCCGATTCCCGGATGGAGTTGGGTGACGTGAGCCCCGGTGCCGGATACAGCGTGGTCGACGGAAACCCGGCTGACGGGACCCTGGAGTGGTCCATCGACGGGCCCATCGCCCCGGCCGGCAGCGTCACGATCACCTACGACCTGGTGGTTCCCGCCACCCTCGACGAGACTGACGAAGTGGTGGGCCCCGAGCTCACCAACACGGCCGATGTCCCCTCCTACTGGGGCGTCCCGTCTGCCGGCCGTGCCCCCGCTCTGCCCTACCGCGAGTACGACGATGTGACCCCCGACACGGTGACCATCGAGGTCGATCTGGCATCGATCGGTGACCGGGTGTGGTTCGACGTCAACGGCGACGGAGTCCAGGACGTGGGCGAGCCCAACCTGGCGGGTGTCGACGTCACCGTCACCTATCTCGGGGCCGACAACACCTTCGGCACCGCCGACGACGAGGTGTTCACAGACACCACCGACGCCTCGGGCCTGTACCTGATCGAGGACCTTCCCGGTGGGTTGTACCGGGTGGTGGTCGACAGCGCCGACATCCCTGACGGCCTCGATCCGAGCTTCGACCTCGACGACGGCCTGGTCGGACCCGACGGCATCTGGAACGGCAACCTCGGACAGGACCAAGCCAAGCGTGACGTCGACTTCGCCTACACGGGCAACGGGTCTATCGGCGACACCATCTGGTTCGACCACGACGGTGACGGCACCGTGAACGGGCCCGAAGTGGGAATCGAAGGGGTGGACCTCACCGTCACCTGGCTCGGTTTCGATGGCCTGGTGGGCGGCGGCGACGACATCGAATACCCGGCGACCACCAACGCATCCGGTATGTACCTGGTCGACAACCTCCCCGCAGGTGAGTACACGGTGACAGTCGACACCGCCGACCTCCCGGCCGGGTTCACCCAGGTGTCCGATCCCGACGCCACGATCGACGATGCCACCACCGTCACGCTCGCCGACGGCGAGAACCACGTCGCCGCCGACTTCGGCTACCGCGGCTCGGGTTCGATCGGCGATCTGGTGTGGCTCGACACCACCGGGGACGGCACCGTCGATTCCGGTGAGCCCGGCATCCAGGGCGTGTTCGTCGACGTCGTGTGGCACGGACCCGACGGCAACCCCGGCGGTGGGGACGACGTAACGTTCACCGTCGAAACCGACGGCGACGGCGGCTATCTGGTCGAGTTCCTCCCGGCGGGCTCCTACGAGGTGATCGTCACCGGCGGGCTTCCCGACGGTGTCGCCAACAGCTACGACGAGGACCTCGACGGCGACTCTGCCACCCCCGTCGTCCTGTCCGACGGCGAGGACCATCTCACCGCCGACTTCGGCTACTTCGGGACCACCTCGCTCGGCGACCGGGTGTGGTGGGATCTCGACTCCGACGGGGTGCAGGACCCGGGTGAGCCCGGCCTCGGTGGCGTGGAGGTGACGGTTACCTTCGCCGGCGCCGACGACACTTTCGGGACCGGCGACGACGACACCTTCGTGCGGGTCACCGACGGCGCCGGCAACTATCTGGTGTCCGGTCTCGCCGACGGCGACTACCGGGTCGAGGTGACCGACGGCATCGCCTCCGGATTCACCACCACCTACGACGAGGACGACGGCATCGTGGCGCCGGATGCGGTGACGCTGGTGAGCGGACTGACAGGCGCAGCCCATCTCACCGCCGACTTCGGCTACGTCGGATCCGGATCGATCGGCGACCGGCTCTGGTTCGACGTCGACGGTGACGGCACCCACGATGCCGGGGAGCCGGCACTGGCCGGTGTCACGGTGAACCTCACCTGGTTCGGTCCCGACGGGACCGCCGGTGGCGGCGACGACATCGACCTGAGCACGACCACCGACGCCGGTGGCCTCTACCTCTTCGACGGCCTGCCGGCCGGTACGTTCCGCGTCGCCGTCGAGGAATCGACCCTCCCGCCGGGACTGGTCAACACCTATGACCTCGACGACGGCGGCGACGGTGTCGCCGAGGTCACGCTCACCGACGGTCAGGACCGCCACGACGCGGACTTCGGCTACACCGGCTCCGGCTCGATCGGCGACACCGTGTGGCTCGACCTCGACGCCGACAGTGCGCTCGACGCCGGAGAGCCGGGCATCCCCGGTGTGGGCGTGACGCTCACCTGGGCGGGCTTCGACGGCACCCTCGGCAACGCGGATGACATCGCCTACAACGACACAACCGACGGGTCGGGTGTCTATCTGTTCGAGCTGCTGCCGGCCGGTCTCTACGACGTGTCGATCCTCGGTGTTCCGGCCGGTGTGACCGCCACCGCCGACCCCGACGGCGGAGCCGACTCCCGCTCCGAGCTCACGCTCGGCGCCGGCGCCGACGACCTCGACCAGGACTTCGGCTACGTGGGGTCCGCTTCCGTCGGTGACCTGGTGTGGCTCGACTTCGACGACGACGGTGTCCAGGATCCCGGTGAGCCGGGCCTGCCCGGCGTGACCGTCACCGTCACCTCATCGGGCGTCGACGGTGTCATCGGCACCGCCGACGACATCACCATCACCGTCGACACCGACGCCGACGGCGGCTACCTCGTCGTCGGCCTGCCGACCGGCGAAACCATGGTCGCCTACGACCGCGACGACCTCCCGGCGGGTCTCAGCCCGTCGGGCGACGTCGACGGCGGGAGCCCGCTGACGTCGACCATCACCCTCGACCCCGGTGAGGACCAGCGCGACGTGGACTACCCGGTGATCGGCACGGCCACGCTGGAGGGCATCGTCTGGTTCGACCCCGACGGCGACGGTGTCAGGGAGACCGGTGAGGATCCGATCGCCGGCGCCACCGTGGTCGTCACCTGGGACGGCCCGGAAGGCCCCGTCAGCATCGAAGTCGTCACCGGCCCCGACGGTAGGTGGGCCCTCGAGAGTATCCCTGCCGGCGACTACACCGCGGTCCTCGACGTCTCCACCGTCCCCGACGGGCTGGTGTCCTCGACGCCGCTGACGGTGTCGGTGACCGTGCCGATCGGCGGCACCGGTTTCGTGGAGCACGGAGTCACCGAGCCCGCCTCCATCGGCTCCCTGGTGTGGATCGACCGTGACCGTGACGGCGTCCAGGACCCCGGCGAGCCGGGCGTCCCCGGCGTGTGGGTGACCCTCTACGACGAGAACGGCGAGTTCGTGGCCTCGATGGTCACCGACGCCAACGGTGCCTACCTGTTCGAGGATCTCGTGCCCGGGACGTACACCGTCAGAATCGACCCGGACTCGCTGCCCGACGGCCTGGTCCAGGTGAGCGATCCCGACAGCGCCCTCGATCTCGAGACCACGGTCACGGTCGGCGGAGGCGAAACCATCCTCACCGCCGACTTCGGTCTCGACGAAGCCGACCCGAGGCTGCCCTTCACAGGCTTCGACCTGACGACGTATCTGGCGGTCGGACTGGCCGCCCTGCTGGCGGGCTTCGCCCTGCTCGCCTTCGGACAGCGGAGAGAAGGGCGACATTCGCAGTAGCTACTGGCTGCTAGCTCCTGGGCCACTGGCTGCTGGCTACTGGTGGCGAACGGGAGCGATCCAGACATCATGCAGACCGAGCTGGTCCACGCATCGGAACTGGTAGCCGTTCCACGATCCACGTCGACCAGCGACTCCGACCAGAAGCCAGAAGCCAGTAGCCAGTAGCCAGCAGCCAGTGCCCGCTGGCAACGAGACGCTCGATCAGCGCAGGTTCGGAATCACTTCCTTGCCGAGGAGCTCGATGGTCTCGTGCCACCGGTTGTAGCTCAGCCGGGTGTCGAACACGAGGTGGTCGACACCGACATCGGCGAACTTGAGCGTCTGGGTGATCACCTGATCGGGGGTCCCTGCGATGAGGGAGCCCTCGATGTCGGCTGCCGTCTCGAAGACGCCCGACTCCGGCTTCACCCACCACTTGCCGCGCTCGTTGGCCCACCGGAGCAGACCGTCGACGCTGGTACCGGCCCAGGCCTCGTCCTCGGTGGTGGCGATGGTCGTGGGGGGCACGACGCCCACGGTCGGCATCGGCCGGCCGTTCTCGGCGACGATGCCCTTCATGGCGGCGACGCGCTTCTCGATGGTCTTGAGTGTGGTCCGTCCGGGCATCCAACCATCGCAGTACTCCGCTGCCCGGCGTGCCGAGGCCGGGGTGGCCCCGCCGTACCAGAAGGGGATCTTTCCGGTGGGCTTCGGATACAGGTTCACGTCCTCGAACGTGTAGTGGTCGTCGGCGTACGAGGCATTGTCCTGGTTCCAGACCAGCTCGGAGATCTTGGCGTTCGACTCCACCAGGTCGGGCCGGAAGATCCCGCTCATGCCGACGGCGTCGAATTCGTGGTCGAAGGTGCCCGCACCCCAACCGGCGATGATGCGCGGTCCGAACATGTGGGTCATCGAGGCCAGGGTGAACGCCGTCACCAGCGGATGCCGGTAGGGGATCAGAGTTGCGGTTCCGAGCGTGATGCTCTCGGTGACCGCGCCAACGGCGGTCAGCACCGTGAGCGGTTCGAAGAAGTCCTTCGCCGCGGACTCGAACTCGCCGTGTGGTTCGAACAGCAGGTGATCACGAACCCACACCGAGTCGAATCCGAGCTCCTCCGCCCGCCTGGCTCCGTCGAGAATCAGGTCACGGTCGGCGAATTCTCCGAAATGCGGGAGAAGTAGTCCGAATTTCATCGCCATGGGTTCATCCTTCCCTTGTGGGGATAGCTTGCTTGCCGTGCCCGGGCTGGCCGGTCACCTCTCCATCGACCCACACGTCGGTACCGCGTACCAGCGTGCGGACCACCGCCCCCTTCACGGTCCGCCCGTGATAGGGCGTCCAGCCGATCTTCGAAAGCACCGACTCGTTGGTGATCTCCCATTCCCGATCGACATCGAGCAACACGATGTCGGCGTCGCACCCTGTGGCGATCCGCCCCTTCTGGGTGAGGCCGAACACGTCTGCCGGTGCGGTCGACACCAGGTCCACCATGCGGTCGAACGAGATGAGGCCCTTGTGGACCGCGTCGATCATGAGCGGGAGCTGATATTGGATGCCCGGTGTACCGGTGTGGGCCGCCCAGGCGTCGGTCCATCCGAGTTCCTTCTCTTCGCGGGTGTGCGGGGCGTGGTCCGAGGCGAGCATCTCGACCGTTCCCGCCTCCATCGCCTCCCACAGCGCCTCGCGGTGGTGGTCGGGCACGTAGTACGAGAGAACGTAGCTGCCCTGCTCCTCGATATCGGACATCCGCCCGAGGAACAGCGCCCAGTGGTTGACCTCACCGGTGACGTCGACGCCCCGCTCGCGGGCCTCGGTCAGCATCTCGATCTGGCGGATGGTCTGAACGTGCACGATGTGCAGCGGGCACCCGGTGGCCTCGGCCAGGCGGAGGAGGGTGGCGGTGGCGGTGTCCCAGATGATGCCATCGTCGACGGCAAGGGTCTCGCCGTACGCCCGGGGTGAACGGTCACCCTTGTCCCAGTAGGACTGCTCGACCACATCCATGATGCTCTGATCGTGGGGGTGCACCATGAGCCGGGCGCCGGTGGGGGCGATCATCTTCATTGCCTGGTACAGCTCGCCGTGATCGTGCACGCCGATCGCCGACGGATGGGGGTAGGTGCGACCGGTGTCGACCACCATATAGATCTTGTAGGCGGCGATGCCCATCTCGGCCATTGGGGCCAGCTGATCGAGCAGCTTGGCGGCCGGGTTGTGGTTGTAGTCGACGATGCTCTTCTCGGCGTAGAGGGCGAAGACCTGCTCGAGGTCGTCCACCGTCATGGTGGGCGGGTCGAGATTGGGCATACCGAAGATGGTGGTGTAGCCACCGGCGGCCGCCGCCTGCGTGCAGGTGACGATGTCCTCTTTATGTGTGTAGCCGGGGTCACGGGTGTGGACGTGGGGGTCGACGGCGCCGGGGATCGCCACCAGACCGGAGGCGTCGATCACCTCGGCGTCGGATGGTCCGGTCCCCCGAGCGACCAGACCGGCGATGACCTCGCCGTCGATGATGATGTCGAGGGGCCGGAGGTCTCCTTCGGAGAAGACGTCGGCGCCTGTGATGATCCGTTTCATGGGGTCTCCTTCAGCACTTCTATGCCGGATGGGGTGAGTGCCTCGACCGATCCGGCCGAGAGGTGGGTGCGAAACCAGTCGACGATCGCCGGGCGAACGGCATCGCCATGCTGCTCGTAGGCGGCGTAGTGGGTCGTCATGCGCTGCATGATGAGCTTCTTTGGCTCGGGAGCGGCCTCATAGAGGGCGAACGAATGGTCGGTGGGGGTGGTGGCGTCCTCCTCGACTCCGATGAGCAGGAGATTGCGGGCACGGTGTGCGACGTCGATCGGCTTGTAGGCGATGATCTCGTCGGCGGCGGCGAGCGGCACCGAGTCGGGGACACGACCGTCGACGTCCTTCTTCAGTGTGGTCGTCTTGCGCTCCGGGGTTGGGACCATGATCTCTTCGCGGGGATGGACCATCTCTCCGGTGCCTCCGCAGACACGCTGCTTGCGGTCGGCGTCGAGGCGGGCGAGGAACTCGTACCACTCGTACTCCCGCCGCATCCGGCGCAACCAGTCCTCACCGTCGGAGACCGGGTTCTGGCTCACGGCGCACTTGATGCGCTTGTCGAGGGCGGCGAGGAGAACGGCGTTTCCGCCGCCTGTTCCCCCGGAGCCGAACACACCGAGACGGTGCGGCATGATGTCGTCTCTGGTCTCGAGGTAGGTCACCGCGTTGATGAGGTCCTCGAGTTGGATCTTCGGGGAGAGGGTGTTGCGGTCGCCGTCGGAGTCCCCGAACCCGCGGTAGTCGAAGACCAGCAGTGCGAACCCTGCGTCGGTGAGAGCCTGGTGATACGGGATGTAGAACTTGGCGTCCTTCAGGCCCAGCCATCCGGGACCTTGCACGATGCCGGGCCAGGGACCTTCGGTGTCCGGCAGGCGCATCAGCCCTGCCACGCGTGTTCCTTCTGAGAAGAACTCGACCTGAATCTCTCTCATGCCTTCGTCACCATCTCTTCGACCTCCGAATGGATATGGATGAAATCTGTGGGCGACAGCTACCTTCGGAGACGCCGGCACGGGGGTCCGCTCAGGAGCCCGTTTCGCGGTGCACACGCGCTGGACCGCCAGCCCGGTGAGGGTCGTCGCGCGGGAGGCGTCGGTGGTGCGCTTGGCGGGGTGGAGGACGAGTTGTCTGCCATCTGGATATTGGATCCTATTTGCCCTCGAGTCGCCTGTCGAGCGGAGATCAGTCACCTGGTCTCCCTCGCCGACCTCGATACGAAGTACGCGGCCGTACTCGACGCCGTCGAAATCCTCGGTCACCTCGACAGGTGACGAGGAAGCCGACCCACCCGCTCACTTGATGCGGGTTCCTCCGATTTCGTTCGCCAGCACCCAGGCGGCCACGGTCCCGATCTCGATCTCGTCGGGCAGGTAGCTCTCGATCGTCACGCCGGCCGAGCCGGGTTGGGCGGCACCGAGCACGGCGCGGCGCATCTGCCGGAACCTGTCCTGCCAGCGGAGCGCATTCGACTCCCGCAGGTCGACCCACCCCTTGTCGGCCCACCGGTCGCGCCCCTGGTCGTCGAGCTCAACGCGGTCGGCGTCGGCCACTTCGGGGATCCGAATGAACGGGCCACGTACCAGTGTCGCTCCGTCCAGCGACAGTATCGGCAGTCCCAGCGACGTGATGGTATCGACCATCTCGGGTCGAGCGTCGAGTACCGCCGTCCACGCCTCGGCGATTTCGCCCGGCTCCGAAGTGAGCATCCCGGTCACGGTTCCGATCGCCAGCCGGATGAGTTCGGCTTCCCACAGGAGTTTGGAGAGCTCGGGCGGCCCCAACTGGCCGAGCGCCACCGAGTGGGTCCCGGTTTCGATCTCCAGTCGCTCCAGCTGCTCGAGGGCCCGCACGCGGACCACGCCGCCCCGGTAGGAGGGTGGAAGCACCGCGGAGTCGATGGCGCCGATCACGTCGTTTCCGGTGGCGCCGCCCCTGATTTCGATCACGCACAGGGCGGCGATCTCCTCAGGGGTCACCATCTCCATCTGGCCGATGGCGGTGATCGCTTCGAACTCCCCTCGTGTGAACACGCCGTTCTCCCCGGTGTCGACCACCGGCACCACCAGCTCGCCGATCTGGTCCAGCCCGTGACGGCGCAGGAACAGATCCGACCCCAGCGGCTCGGTCACCGCCCGGAACAGACTCACTGGCTCACCCTTCTGCTTCACCGGCCGGTGGTCCACCCCGGCGTAGCCGATCAGAGCCGCCGGCTTCACCTCCTTGATGAGGGGTCCTCCGGCGGTGCGGGCGGCGAGGAACAGGAGCCCGGTGTGGGCGAAGGCGACGGCCGTCTTGGTCATGAGCTGGGCGGAAGGTCGATCCTCTGAGTGCGTGTAGGGGATGTCGAGGCCCATACCCCCGGTCCCGGTGGTACCGATCTTGATGTACAGCCTGGTGCCGACCTCGGTGAGGGCGCGGTGCAGGATCCGGACATGGCGTATGAGTTGCGGGGTGGCCTGCGAGAGAATGAGGGTCTCGACCGAACTCGCCAGCCCGGAATGGTCTCCCGACGCCTCGGCAGCTTCAACCTGATGTTTGGCCACCACCGAGGCGGTGTAGACGTCCTGGTAGCTGATGGCGGTGGCGGTGTTGATCGAGTCGACCACCACCGTGGGCCGGTACCGGCGGACCAGGGTGGTGAGCATCGCCCGCTCGTAGGCCGGGTCGAAGGGGCCCAGGATGTCCTCGAACACACCCTCACGGGTTTCGGCATCGACCAGGAGCTGAGCACGAGCAGTCGATGCGTACGCTTCTCGCACGAACACGTCGCCCCACTCGCCCACAAGCTCGACGTCGGGGAGCAGCCGGCGTAGGTCGTCGAGCGCCTGCGTCACCAGCGGTTCGGTGAGGGCGGCCACCACGATCCGGTCGGGGTCGAGTTCGGTCCCGATCCGGTACGCCACCTGGAATCCCACCAGGCCCGCCCCGCCCAACAACAGGTAGGTGCCACCAGTCACCGTCACCTCCTTTCGTATGAGCCTATGCGTCAACCCGTCGGCATGCTGGAGGGGGTCCTGGCGGCGTTGAGCGATCCGGCCTCGCTCGCCTTCGGTCGTGATGTTTGCGGTGGCTCCGCTCCCTCCAGGGTGGAGGCGCTGTGCGCAGACATCGTCGAGCGGATCGGTGTTTCGGCGGAGTGGGCCTCTGGGGCGAGGGGCGCATCGGCCGGCGCCGAGAACAGGATCGTCGAAACGGCAGTACGAATGTGGAGAGGAGGTGGCGATGGCGGTCCTGATGATCGAATGCCCTGACTGCGGACACAGCTATCGATCGCTCGTTGTGGAAGGTACCCGCATCCCGTCCGTGTGGGTCTGCTCGGAGTGTGGAGGCCGCAAGGCGGCTCCAAAGGGGGACACCGACTCCTCCGGACACCCATGGGCGAATCGCTGCATGGACGGCTGCTGCGGATGAAGCCCGGGCAGGCGATCACCCTTTGATGCGGTCGTTGCCCGGGTCGTACATCGGTCGGATCGAGGCACGGGCCGGATGGCGGACACCGGCTATGTCGACCTCCCAGGAACCCGTGTCGCACCAGTGCTGGGTGATCGGTTCGTCGGCCTCGATCATGGCCAGGCCGACGGCGCCGCCCAGGGTGAATCCGTACGAAGCGGCCCGCACGTAGCCGACCTCCCGGCCGTTGCGATGGACCACCTCGGCGTGGAACATGAGCGGGTCGGGATCGGTCACGAGTACCTGCAGCAGTCGGCGGCTGAGCGGACCGGCCGCCTTCCGGGCTGCCGCAGCATCCCGACCGATGAAGTCCTTGTCGAGATCGACGGCGAACCCCAGCCCGGTCTCGAACGGGTCGTCGGTGTTGTCGATGTCGTGGCCGTAGTCGCGGTAGCCCTTCTCCATCCGCAGGCTGCCCAGCGCCTTGAGACCGGTGTGACGCATGCCGAATTCGGCACCCGCCGCCACCATCCGGTCGTGGACGTGGATCGCCTGGTCTGCCGGCACGTACAGCTCGTAGCCCAGCTCCCCGACATAGGTGATGCGGATGCACAGGGCACGTCCGAACCCGATGTCGATCTCCCTGGCGGTCCGGAACGGGAAGGCCTGGTCGGACATGTCTGCCGACGTCACCGCCGCCAGCACCTCGCGGCTGTGAGGTCCCTGCACGTTGAGCTGGGCGTAGCCGGACGTGACGTCTGTGACGAAGGCGCGCAGACCCTCGGCATGGCGACGCATCCACGTCTCGACGTGGCGGTGGGCCGTGTCGGTCGCCACCACCCAGAAGCGCTCGTCGTCGAGCATGGTGACGGTGAGGTCGGCCTCCAGCCGGCCCCCTTCGTTGAGCCACTGCGTGTACGTGATGCGCTCGGGGTGCTCGGCCACCCGGTTGGCCGACAGTCGCTCGAGCAATGGTCCCGCTTCGCGTCCCTGCACCAGGAACTTCGACATGAACGACATGTCCATGAGACCCGCCGTCTCCCTGATCGCCCGGTGCTCCGCCTCCCAGTACGGGAACCAGTTCTGGCGACCCCACGACAGTCGTTCGATCCGAGGCTCGACTCCCTCGGGGGCGAACCAGTCCGCCCCTTCCCAGCCCGACACATCTCGGAAGTACGCTCTCCGTTCGGCGAGACGGCCGTGGATCGGCGACAGCTTGGCTCCGCGGGCCGTCTCCATCGACCGGCCCGGATAGTGCGCCTGGTAGACCATCCCCAGCGACTCCACCGTGCGGGTGCGTCGGTACTCGGGGTTCGACTGGTACACGTGCAGGCGGTCGATGTTGAACCCGGTCACGTCGACGTCGGGCCGGCCGGTGGTGATCCAGTGGGCGAGGACCCGTCCCATCCCGCCGCCGGAGAGGATCCCGATCGAGTTGAGTCCCGCTGCCACGAAGTAGTTGCGGAGTTCGGGCGCCTCGCCCACCACCGGGGCCAGGTCGGGGGTGAAGCTCTCAGGCCCGCAGAAGAAGGTGCGGACGCCGATCTCGGCGGACAACGGCACGCGTGACATCGCCTTCTCGACGTAGGGCCCCATGCGGTCCCAATCGGGGGCGAGCGTGGTGAACGAACTGTCCTGGGGGATGCCGTCGACCTTCCAGGGAGCGCACACCGGCTCGAACAGTCCAATCATGAGCCCGCCCACCTCCTCCCGGTAGTAGCCGTAGGAGGCGGGATCCTCGATCACCGGCCAGTCCGCCGAGATCCCGGGCATCTGCTCGGTGATGAGGTAGTAGTGCTCGGCGGCCTGCAGTGGGATGTTCACACCGGAGCGTTCGCCCAACTGCCGGGCCCACATCCCGGCGCAGTTCACCACCACCTCGGTCTCGATGTCGCCGGCAGACGTGCGCACCCCCGCCACCGCCCCCCGGTGATGGAGCACTTCCGACACCGACACGCCTTCCACGATTCGGACTCCACGGATACGTGCGGCCGCCGCCATC
The DNA here is from genome assembly GCA_963825585.1 of uncultured bacterium. Classification (GTDB taxonomy): domain Bacteria; phylum Actinomycetota; class Acidimicrobiia; order Spongiisociales; family ZC4RG35; genus JAOUGY01. Next base: position 239,297 of record CAWGTX010000010.1, on the reverse strand, counting down.
GACATGGTGACGTCGACCGGGTTGACCCGGCCATCCTCCTCGACGTAGAACCCGGCCCGCACGTCGTCGACCCGCGCCAGGGGAAACAGCTCGGCCACCTCGGCGGCGGAGATCTCGTGGACATCGACGCCGCAGTGGCGGTTGAAGGCGGCCACCCGTCGGAACTCGATGAGCCGGTCGTCATCGGTGGCCAGCTCCACGAACCCGACCGGCTTGAACCCGGTCGCCAACCCGCTCTCGGCTTCGAGACGCGAGTACAGGTCTGCCGTGTACCTGCGCATCTCGGTCGACGTCTCCGACGTCGAGCCGAACGTGACCATCAGTCCGGCCGCATGCCAGGTGGTACCCGACGTGAGCCGGTCCCGCTCCACCAGCACGACGTCGTTCCATCCCATCGCCGCCAGGTGGTAGGCGACGCTGGCTCCGATGATTCCTCCCCCGATCACGACCACGCGGGCCCGGTCGGGAACATTTGGCGCAACAGCCACGAGACCTCCTCGGGAGGGAAGCTACTCCGCTCACCGGCCGCCGGTGACAACGGCGGGGAGACGTCCGCCTGGTTCCTCCCCGGAAGAGAGGTGTCCGCCGACCGCAATCGGTCGGGCCAGGGCCGGAGGGGGGCCGGGCCTCGCGCGACCACTGCGATCCCGTTGCCATTGTCCCCTGGTAACGCAGGACGCCGCGACGGACGATTGGTTCGGGCCTGGCCGATGTGCCGGCCCGAGGAGGTTGTCCCATGCTGACCCTCGCCGAGCGTCTCTCCCGGCTCGAGACCATCGAGAGCCGCGAGGTCCCAATCCTGTCGGTCTACCTCGACCTGAGGCCAGGCGTGACCGAGATGCGAACCGTGACACCCCGGCTGCGGGATCTGCTCTATCCGATCCGGGACACCAGCGGTGAGATCGGGCACCGTGCAGGCGAGTGCCTGAAGGAATCCGTCGACTGGGTCCTGGATCAGGCGTCCACCCTGGAACGCGAGGTGGGTCACGGTGTGGCTCTCTTCGTGTGCCCGCCCCTCGGTCTCGAGGAGCACCTGGTGGTGTCACACCGGGTCTGGGACCGGGCGGTCGCGGCCGATCGCCCCTACCTGCGGCCCCTCCGGGCGGTCCTCGACGCCGCCCGCCCGACAGCAACGGTCGTCGTGGATGCCAGGCGGGCGTCGATCATGGTGACGGCGCTGGGCGAGATGGAGTCCTACGAGGTCATCCCCGGCGAGGAGGTCCGCAAGGCCAACTTCGGTGGTTGGTTCGCGCTGGAGGAAACCAAGTCCCGGCGCGGCGCCGAACATGCTCGATACCGCCTGTACCGGGTTGCCGCCGAGCGGTTGGCCGTGCTGCGCCGAACGGTCGGCATCGAGGCGATATTCGTGGGCGGCATGCAACGCACCGTCGACGAGTTCCTCGGATTCGTCAACGCGTCCGATCGGGATCTGGTCGAGCGAACCTTCGTCGTCGACGTCCACACCCTGAGCGACGCCGATCTGCAGGCGAAGGCGGTCGAGATGGGAATCGGTTGGGAGCAGCGACGGGAGTCTGCGCTCGCCGATCGGATCGTCGACGCGGCGGCCGCCGGCCACCGGGCGGTGATCGGCCTGCCCGGCACGCTGGTTGCCGCCAACCATCACGCCGTCGCCGAATTGCTGATCGAGGGAGTGGAGGCCACCCCTGGTTGGTGCTGCACGGGATGCGGCGCTCTCGGCCTACACGGTCCCGTCTGCATCATCTGCGGAGCCAGCAGCCAGCCGGTCCCGGATGTCATCGAAGAGCTCGCCACCGCCGTCATCGACGACGGAGGACTGGTCGTCCATGGCGTAGGAACCGCCATAGATGGCGACCTGGTCGGAGCGTCGCTGCGGTTCAAGCCTTGAATGGGGGCTGCTGGCTGCTGGGTTTGCGCTAAAGCTGCTCCCCGGTGACCAGCCCACGGCTCCTCGCTCCTCGCCAGAAGCCAGTAGCCAGTAGCCAGAAGCCGGTGTGGGTCCCTTTCCCCTGGTCACCCGCTGGCGATCCGGGGAGAGTGGGGTTGGGCCGAACAAGGAGAGTGACATGTTCCACGACAGAGTCGACGCCGGACGAAGACTGGCGGAGCGGATTCGGTCGATGGAACTCGACGATCCTGTCGTGCTCGGTCTGCCGCGCGGTGGGGTGGTGGTGGCCGCCGAAGTGGCGGAGGCGCTCGGGAGCCCACTCGACGTGCTGATCGTGAGGAAGCTGGGCCTGCCGTTCCAGCCCGAGTTGGCGATGGGTGCGATCGGCGAGGACTGGGTCGAGATCCTCGACTGGTCCACCATCGAAGCCGCCGGGGTGACCGACCTGGAGGTTGCCGGGGTCATCCGCAAGGAACGGGCAGAGATGGAGCGTCGCAGCCTGCGGTACCGGGGGACGCGCCCTCCGGTGGCGCTGGAAGGCCGCACTGCGCTGATCGTCGACGATGGCATCGCCACAGGCTCCACGGCGCGTGCCGCCTGCCGGATCGCCCGTGCCCGGGGTGCTGCGCGGGTGGTGGTGGCCGCCCCCGTGGCGACACCGCACACGGTGACACGCATGGAGCACGAATGCGACGACCTCGTGTGCCTACGCACGCCGATCGACTTCGCCGCCGTCGGTCAGTTCTACAACCACTTCGATCCCGTGTCCGATGGGGAAGTGGAGGCGGTGCTGGCTCGCTGTCCGCGGCGTTTCGAGGCATCACACGGAGGAGCCAGATGATGAAAGCTCGCGAGCATCCCAAGCACGCACCGTCTCCGCGCACTGCGAAGCATCCTCCCCGCGAGGTCAAGGCACACACCGATGTGCGCCGCGGCGCCGAGCGGCATCAGCCCTGGGTTCCGGCCAGCGGGCTCGTCGGGAAGGCCCGACGAAGCGCCCGCCGCAGCTGACCGGCCGTCACATGTGAGATCGTGGTGCTGGTAGCTTCGTGGCGTGACCCGCTCTGATGGAGGGACGATGCTTGGACGCCGACGGGTCATGCTCGCGCTGGTCGGCGCGTCCCTGCTGGCAGTCGGATGTGGGCCGATCGAAGATCTCGAGGACGACCTCTCCACCATCACCCTGCCCGACGTCACACTTCCCGATGTCACGCTTCCCGATGTCACGCTTCCTGACATCGACCTCCCGGACGTGACCCTGCCCGACCTCACACTTCCAGACGTCACGCTGCCCGAGCTGACGACGACGACCGCCCAGGTCACCACGACGGCACCTACCACCACGACATCTGTGGTGGCGGACACCACCACCCAGCCACCCGCCACGACCACCACGACGGCACCCACCACCACGGCCGCACCTCCGCCCACCACCACTCCGCCTGCGACGACTTCCCCCACCACGCCGCCCCAAACCCAACCTCCCGCTACCACTGCGCCCCCCACGACGGTTGCCGAGACCCCGACCAGCAGCGCCGGGCCATCGACCACATCGACCCTGGTGGAGGCAGCAGGGTCCACCACCCTGCCCGAGGAGGACGAGGGAGGCTCGGGTCTGTGGTGGGCGCTGGGAATCGCCGCCGTGATCGGTGCCGGGATCGCCGCCTGGGCGCTCGACCGGGCCAGGAAGGAAGCGACGAAGACCGCCGCCCGCCAGGCCGAATGGGACGACCGGATCCGGGGCGCCTACATTCGCGGCCGGTGGGTCCTCGACCAGTTCGATGCGCGGCTCCCCGCCGAGCGCGGGGTGGAAGCCGACCCAAGAGGTCTTCGAGCCGGAGTGGCGACGGTGGTCGAGGACCTCTACCGGCTGGAAGCGGACGCCGTCAACGTCGACACGAGGGCCACGATCCGGGAACTGAGCGACGCCATCCGGGGGCTCGATCGGGCCACCGACCTGGCCGCCGGGTTGCTCGCCGGAGAGCACGAACCGTCGTCGATGGAGACCGCCAGGGCCCGGATCGATGCCGCGTTGGAGCGATTGGCCACCACGATTCAGCCCGAGACGCCACCACCTGTTTGATCCGCTTGCACCGGGTAGCGTGTCGACATCGGTGTCTCGGGGGAGCAGCGTGGCGGGGAGTGGACAAAACAGCCGGCCTTGGTCTGGTGCTGGCGCATGTCCGCGCCGAGCAGAAGATGTTCTGGCGGAACCCGGTCGCTGCGGTGTTCACGTTTGCGTTCCCGCTCTTCTTCCTGCTGATCTTCGCCGAGCTCTCACCCGACGGGCTGGTGGCGTCGGGGCGGTTCATCGACCGGTTCGTCCCCCTGATGTCGGCGTTCGGGCTGATCTCGGCCTGCTTCGGCAACCTGGTGATCTTCGTGTGCGAACGGCGCGAACGCGGCATCTTCAAACGCCGCCGTGCCACCCCGGTGCGTGCCGGCGTCGGCGGTGATGGCAGGACTGATCGGATCGGCAACGGTGATAGCGGTCGTGCTCGTGCTGCTGGTGGTGCTCCTCGGACGCTACGCATACGACGTTGCCTGGCCGTCGTGCTCTCAGACATGCTCTCGTGGTCGGCCGCAACCGGAGTGCAACTCCACGGTCTCGAAGTCACCCGACCGTCACTCGAAGACACGTATCTGAGGTTGGTGGAGTAGCGGCTGCTGGCTGCTGGCTGCTGGCTGCTGGCTACTGGCTACTGGCTACTGGCTACTGGCTACTGGCTACTGGCTACTAGAGTCAGAGTCGCTTTCTCGCACTCGGGCGTGTTGCGTGTTGCGTCGGAACGTCGGACGAGCCATCAGCCAGCGGCCTCCCTACACTTTCGCCTCCGATGTCGCCGGCGCCGTGTCCGCGTTCTGTCCGAATCCCTTCCTCGGCATCACGCCCCAGTCCTTCTGGCCGCGGGCGAACTGGATGAGCCCCTGGATGCGCCACATGTTGGTCAATTGGCGGTAGCCGAAGTTGTCGAGGATGCCGTACATGGTGAGGCGTAGAACTTCTCGTCGAAGGGGGTAGCGACGGAAGGTGAGCTCTTCGAGTGCCACGGCCGCCACCGACAGGAGGATGCCCCACACCAGGGCGACGAGCAGGAAGGCCGCCATGTATTCGGTGGAGAGGATGCCGAGTGACCAGGCGACGGGGATCACCAGGTAGCCGAAGAGTTCCACGAGTGGTCCGAGGAACTCGAAGATGAAGTAGTACGGAACTGCGAACCAGGCGAGCACGCCCTGATTGCGATCGATCATGATCCCACGGTGGCGCCACAGCGTGTCGGCCAGTCCCCGTTGCCAGCGTTTGCGTTGGCGGCCCAGAACCGACAAGTTCTCCGGTGCCTCGGTCCAGGACACCGGATCCGGGACGAAGGCGATGCGGTACTCGCGTTGGCGACTCCGAAGGCGACGGTGCATACGCACCACCAGCTCCATGTCCTCGCCGACGGTGTCGGTTTCGTATCCGCCCACGTCGATCACGACCGAGCGTTTGAACACTCCGAAGGCGCCGCTGATGATGAGCAGGGCACCGAGTGAGCTCCACCCGACCCGGCCCACGAGGAAGGCCCGGAGATATTCGACTACCTGCAGCGTGGGCAGTGGTCGCCGCGGCAGCCGAACGTTGACGACCTTGCCCGAGGCCACGTCACAGCCGTTGGCGATTCGAACGATCCCTCCCGCCGCCACCACGCTCGGATCGTCGATGATCGGTGTCATCACCCGCAGGAGGGCCTCGGTCTCGAGCAGGGCGTCGCCGTCGACGGCGCACACGTACGGGTAGCGGGCGAAGTTGAGGCCACAGTTGAGGGCATCGGCCTTGCCCCCGTTCTCCTTGCTCACCACCATCAGCCCGGGATGACGCCGCGACACCCTGATGTCGGACACGGGTTTTGTGGTGAGTCCCGGTGGGATCGCCTTCCGAACGACATGGAGGTCGAAGGCCTCCTCCAGGACGGCGACGGTGGCGTCGGTCGAGCCGTCGTCGATGACGATGATCTCCAGTTCGGGGTAGCGGAGCAGCAGCAGCGACCGGACGCTCTCCACCACTCCCGCTTCTTCGTTGAAGGCGGGGAGCAGCACCGACACAGGCGGGGTGAGCGGCGAGCGGAAGACTTCCTCGGTGGTCAGCGATGGCTCGCTGCGCCGATGGTTCACCAGCGAGCGCCACGCCACCAGGGTGAACACGGCATAGGTCCCGTTGAGCAGCAGGAAGTACACGAGAATCAGCGCTCCCGTCACTTCGAGCACGGTCACCACGTCAGGCCATCCGGATCAGATCGGCGACTTCGTCCAGGTGCGGGCTCGGAGACGATTCGGCGGTGGCCAAGACCCTGTCGGGGTCGAGTGCCATGGCGGCATGGGCGGCGGCGTGGGCCGGCAGGTAGCTGTCGGCGTCAGCCATCGCCAGGAGGGCGTCGATGGCTTCGGCTCGGCCGAGCTGTCCGATCGACGTGGCGGCGGCCGCCCGCACATACGGGATGGGGTCGTCGAGCAAGGGGACAAGAGCCGAGGCGGCCACCCGTCCACCCAGGCGGCCCAGTGCCCGCACCACCGCCACCCGGACTTCCGGGTCGGGATGGCGAAGGTGTTTCACCAGGGTGCGGGCGTGTTCGACCGTGCCCACGCGACCGAGGAGCTCGGCAGCGGTCGATCGGACTTCGCGTACATGTGATTCCAGGAGGTGGGACAGGGCGTCAGCAGCGGGGGAGCCGATGTCTATGAGGGCCTGCCCGCCCACCGCCCGGGCAACGGCGCCGGACGACAACGCCACGACGATCGGGGCCACACCTTCCACTGATCCCTGCTTGCCGAGAGAACGGGCGGCTGCGTTGCGGACCCGTCGGTCGGGGTCGTTGAGCAGCGGGATGAGAAGGGTGTGGTGTTCGCCTCCGATATCGCCGAGGCGGTAGGCGGCGGCCGCCCTGCGCCAGGCACGTCGATCCGATGTGCCCTCGGCGACCTCGGTCACCAGGCCTGTGTGCAGCGCCATCTCGGCCACACGCCGACGTCCATCTCCGCGCAACGAGCGGCCGTACTTGGAGAGCAGGTCCACGAAGGCGCGCCGCTCCAGTGAACGAACCTGGGGTATGCCAACGTCCTCCCCGTCGATCCAGTCCAGCAGGATCGGGCGCGTGCGGCTGACGGCAGCGGCGTAGCGCAGCTCTGAACGACGGATGATGAACCGGTTCCCAACCACCAGTACTGCCACCGCCAGGTTCACGAATGCCAGCGCGATGGAGATCTCGATGAGGAGTCCGGTCACATCGCTCCCCTCCTTCGTCGCAGTGAGGATTCAGGGCCGGGCCAGGAGCGCCTGGACCCGATGGTGGAGCTCCTGAGGGCTGAATGGCTTGGTGAGGTAGTCGTTGGCGCCGGCCGTGAAACCCTGGACGATGTCGGGCTCCTGGGCGCGAGCGCTCAGGATGAGCACGGGCGTACCGGCGAGGTCGGGGTCGGCTCGCAGCTCGGCCACCACCTCGAGTCCCGACTTCACCGGCATCATCCAGTCGAGTACCAGGACGTCGGGGCGGTGGTCCCGGGTCAGATCGATGGCCTGCTGGCCGTCGCCCGCCTCGATGACCTGCCATCCGGACCGTTCCAGGCGGAACACGACCAGGTCCCGGATGTCGGGGTCGTCTTCGGCGACGAGCACCTTCACGATGGGTTCGTTGGACATCACATTCTCTTCGGGTTGGGAGCCGCCGTCGGCGTCAGATCGCTGTCTCAGATTCATCGGCATCGGTACACGTCGCTGAAGCGGGTTCGGACGGGGAGCGACCGGGATGCTCACTCGCCTGCTGTCTCGAGATTCGCTGCCACGAGGGTGTCGACGTCGGCCTTGATGCGTTCGTGCCAGTCCACCGTGTTCCACGACTCCCATCGGTACACCCCGCCGTGCGTCTCACCGTCGCCGTGGCTGACGGTGATGTCGAGTCCGTTGACGGGAACGCCCGACACCGTGCCGTCGTCGGCGACGGCGATCCGATGCAGGCTCGACGGGTCGGAGAAGCCGAGCGCAAGCCAGGGGATGCGCAGTTCGACGGTCTGCCCGTCCGCCTGCCACCCCGCTCTGCTGTTGTGCTCTTCGGAGTCGGGATCGGAGCTGCCCCGTTCGAAGGTCGAGACGTCGAGCAGTTCGGAGTCGAAGACCTGCCCCCACGGGGACGTCTGGACGCGGGCCGTGAGGAACCGAACCGGGTTCCAACCCGTGGTGTCGTCGGCCACGGGGACGTACTCGGTTGGCTTGGCTCCATGGTGGGCGAGGAAGGGGTCGAACTCCCACCACCATTCCAGCGTTCCTCCGGCCGTCGGGTCGAGTGTCACCCGGGTGGTGGGTGTCGAGGAGCCGTCGGAATCCTCGGTGGCGAACCGGATCTCGATGGGAGCGGAGTCCCAGTCCTCGGGGGTGCGGAGGTGGAGGTAGAGGTAGGCAGCGTCGTGGGTGACCTCGACCTTCGTCACTCCGTCACCGTCGAAGAGGCCGGCGAATGCACCACCGAACAGGTCGCCGACGGTTTCCTCGATCCCCCCTCCCCCGGCCAGCACCGTCCCCTGGGCCCACTCGGCGTCGTCGCCGTCGATGACCACCGGTGGCCCATCGGCGCCAGGCTCGACCGCCAGCACACCGAAGTAGGTCTCGTTCGTGTACACGTCGTGCCACATGGCCCGTCGGTCGTCGGGGTGTTTGTAAGCGAGGGTGTTCCATGTGAACTTGAACCACTCGTCGGTCCACGAGAACACGAGCCCACCGGACAAACCCGCCTGCTCGATCGCGCGGAGCAGTTCGGCGTTGGTGGCCATCTGGTCGGGTTCCCGATGCATGCCGTGCGTTCTGCCACCAGGCTCGTCGTGCGCGAACGCCCAGCCACCAGACACCCCGTATTCGGTGATGATCACCGGCATGCCGGCGTGGTGGTCTCCGAGCGCTTCGAGGTAGGCCTGGTACGGGTCATCGGTGTCGACGTACTGGTGGCGGAGGAAGTCGGGAAAGTACGGGTAGGCGTGGTAGCTGGCGAACTGGCCGCCCGGCCATCGATGAGTGTCGATGTGGTTGGCGTCGATACCCACGAGGTCTTCGGTACCCGGGTTGGGTTCGGCCGGATGGGTGAGCGGATCGGTGGTGGGCCAGTTGACGAACGTGAGGGGGACCGACAGTCCACGTTCCGCCTGGAGCACCGCCAGGTGGTCGAACATGTTCGCCAACCACGATTCGGTCGGACTGGCCTGCGGAGCGGCCGACACGAGGGTTCCCCGGTAGGGCTCGTGGTCGGAGTTCTCGAGGTCGGACCCGTCGATGAGGTACGGCTCCCACTCGGCCCCTATCGCCCACCCGATCAGCCAGGGCGAGACGTCGGCTCGGTATGAGCCCTGTTCGGGTCGCAGGTGGTACGAGTCCAGATCGCCGTGCACCGCCCCGACCGCCTCTTCGATCTCGGAGTGGAAGGCCGCCACCACATCGTCATCCCACAGATCGCCGGTCTTTGACATCAGCTCTTCGGGTGGCCAGATCCCGTGCATGAGATACAGAGGGTGATCGGGATGGGCGAGGTTGAAGCGCTCGAGCTCGGTGTAGAAGGAGGGAGGATGCACGGTGTAGACCCGAACGACCCGAAACCCCAGGTCGGCGATCATCGGAAACCACCGGCGGTAGTCGTCTTCTGTCAGGGCGAGCTCACCCGGATACCGGCCCGGCACCGTCACACCCAGGTTCACCCCGGGCAGGAACGTCCGCTCGCCGCCTTCGGTGTGGACCGCAAACCGTTCACCTTCGATGGTGGCGATAGCGGTCAACCCCCCGTCGACCTCCACCGGCGTCGGAGCCCACGAGGAGCCGAGATCGAGCCCGTTTCCGGGCGGCGCCGCCAGCATCCAGCCGACCCCAACCGTGGCCGTCAGAATCACGAGAATCGACCAGGCGAGTCGACGTCGTCGAGGATTCCTGCGACGAAGCTGTTTCGGAGCGAGCGTGTCCATTCGCCTGAGATATCGGGCCGTCGGAGCGAAGGCTGGAGGTATTCGGGGCGAGCAGCTGCCAGCTGCCAGCTGCCAACTGCCAGCCAGAAGAGGAGCTGCTGGCTGCTCTCGATGCTCGGTGCCGTTTCGAGCTTCCAGCTACCAGCGTCCAGCCAGAACGCGTTCCGGCGTGTTGCGTGTTGCGTCGGACGTCGGACCTACCGAGCCTCGATGCTGGTTCTGGCTGGTAGCTGGAAGCTGGAGGCTCTGCAAGAGTGTTGGCGATGGTGCCCAGCGACGAATCCACGCCTTCGCAGACGGTCACTCGATGGGGCGAACTCGCCCGTCCCGGAGCGGACGGGCCGTCGCCGTTCGGTTACTGGGTGATCGACGGGCGGCTGGCTGCCGGCGCTCACCCTGTCGTGTCGGAGGGTGGTCTCGACCGTCTGATTCGGGCGGGTGTGCAGGCGTTCGTCGACCTGACCGAGCCGGGCTCTCCGGGGGATGGGTACCAGCTGGCGCTCGCCGACGTAGCTCCCGAGGTCGGCCTCGACCGATTTCCGATCGCCGACTTCGACATCCCGTCGATACACCAGGCCGAGGTGATCCTCGATGCGATCGACCGGCTCCTCGACGACGGCCAAACGGTGTACGTTCATTGTCTGGGTGGGCGCGGGAGAACCGGGACGGTGATCGGTTGTTGGTTGATCCGGCACGGTCTTGCCGCACCCGACACTGTGATGGTGACCTTGACCGGGCTCCGGGCGTCGATCGATGGTGGAGAAGTCAGGTCGCCCGAGACCGAAGTCCAGCAGCGGTTCGTGAAGACATGGTCGAGATGAAGCGGGCGTTGGTGGTCGTCCTGGCGGTGGTGCTGGCCGCGTGTGGTGCTTCGCAGGCCCGCCAGATGCCGGGGCTCGGCGGTGTCCGTGCGGAACGGCCGACAGCGGCCGGCGCCGCTGTGCCCGTCACCACCACCACGACCACCGTCGCGCCGGAGCAGGAAACACTGATGCTCGGTGAGTCGGCCAGGGTCGGTGACTGGGTTCTTCGCGTTGCCTCCGTCGACGGCGACGGCACCGAGGAGGTGCTCGCCCACAACCAGTTCAACGAACCGCCGCCCGAGGGCATGCAGTTCTTCCTCGCCGACCTCGAGGCGACCTACCTGGGCGACGCCTCGGCGACCCTGTGGCTCGACCTCACACTCACCGCGATCGGACCGGACGGGACACGCTTCGAGTCGTTCGAACCATCGTGCGGTGTGGTACCCGACGACGTCGACTTCGCCGGTGAAGCGTTCCCTGGGGGCACCGTGACGGGCGCCACATGCTGGGCGGTGGACTCGGAGATTGTCGACGACCTTGTCATGGAGGTACTGGCCTCGGGTGGAGATCTCCAGGCTCGAGCATGGTTCTCGCTCGACCCCGAGACCGAGCCCCTGGCCGGGTCCACCGTGCCCGCCGACCTGCCGCCGCTCCAGCTGAACTCGATCGCAGTAGGTGAGCCGGCCCAGCTGGGTGGATGGGAGGTCACGGTTGTGAGCTTCGACGATGATGCAGCCGATACCGTCGCCGCCGAGAACCTGTTCAATGACCCACCGCGTCAGGGCAATCGATACGTGCTGGTGGAGATGTCGGCCCGAAGAACGGCGGACAGCGCCAGCAGCTTCACCGCCGAGATCGGGACGAAGTCGGTCGGCGCTGCTCGCCGGGTGGCGTACGAAGGCTTGGCCGGGTCGTGTGGCGTCATCCCCGATCCGATCTCTGATCAGGTCGAGACCCCTCCGGGGTCGGTCGTCACCGGCGCCCTCTGTTGGCAGGTGTCCGAAGAGGACCTCTCGTCTCTGGTGCTGATCCTCTTCGAGTACGCCACCGGGGCTCGGACGCACTTGGCCGTCAGTCGCCGATAGCGGGTCCAACGCCCGTGGCGATCGCGGCATGCGCCACGTAGCGTTGAACGTGTGCGATCTCGGAAAGGAGATCCGATGCACACCGAACTGGCCCTGGCCCCGGGGGGATCGTCGATCGGCCGGGCAGGCGTCGTGTCGACACGCCGCCTGACCAAGCGTTTTCACGCCACCCATGCCCTCGAGTCCCTCGACCTGAACGTCCCCGCCGGAATCGTGTTCGGGTATCTCGGGCCCAATGGCGCCGGAAAGACCACCACGATCCGACTCCTGATGGGCCTACTCCGGCCCACGTCGGGGAGCGCCACCGTGCTGGGCATGGACGTGTCGACTCAACGCGTCGCCGTCCAGGCCAAGGTGGGCTACCTTCCGGGCGACTTCGTGGCCTACCCGGACCTGACGGCCCGCGACTACCTCGACTACCTGGCGAACCTGCGCGGACGGATCGATCCCGCCCGGATGATCGAGTGCGCCGAACGGTTGGAGCTCCCGCTGGATCGCCGGATCGGCGATCTGTCCCACGGCAACCGCCAGAAGGTCGGCCTGGTGCAGGCGTTCATGCACGACCCCGAGCTGCTCATCCTGGACGAGCCCACCACCGGCCTGGATCCGCTCGTTCAGCGCGAGTTCCTGACGATGGTTCGGGAGGTTCGGGAAGCAGGTCGCACCGTGTTCCTTTCCAGCCACATCCTCGCCGAGGTGGAGGCTGTCGCCGACATGGTCGGGATCCTGCGGGCGGGTCGATTGGTCGTCACCGAACGACTGGACACGTTGAAGGCTCGAGCAACGCATCGAATCGAGATCGACTTCGCCGAGCCGATCGATGCCCGGTCGTTGGCGGCGATCGCGGGAGTCCGCCAGGTGGCGGCCGCCGGATCGAGCGCCCTCGTGACGATCGAAGGGAGTGCATCCGAGCTGTTCCGACAGATCGGCCCGCTCGGCGTGGAACGGGTGCGTACCCACGAAGCCGACCTCGAGGACATCTTCGTCAGTCACTACTCGGCGGCGCCCGGTGATACAAGCCGCCGCGAGGATGGGGGACTCCGATGAGGCGCAGTATCTTCGGCAAGGATCTTCGTGATCAGGTCCGGGGACTGGCGGCCTGGTCGATCGGCGTGGTCGTGACCGTGGGGATCATGGGGGCGTTCTGGCCCTCCATGCGCGACATGGCCCACATCGAACCTTTCCTCGAGGCCTATCCCGAGCAGATGCGGGAACTGTTCAACATCGACGCCATGACGTCAGGCTCCGGGTTTCTCAACGTGGAACTGTTCTCGATCATGTTGCCGATCATCTTCCTGGTGTTCGGCATCGCCCGCGGAGCCCGGCTGATAGCCGGGGAGGAAGAGGCGGGCACCCTCGAGGTGCTGGCATCGCTGTCGGTCCCCCGCATCCGGATCCTGGCAGAGAAGGCGGCGGTACTGGTGGTGGCCGTGGCCGGGCTCGGCTTCGTGACGCTGCTGTCAACGGTGTTGACGTCGGCGGTCTTCGACATGGGTGTTGGCCTGAGCGAAGCGACGGCGGCAACGGCGGCCATGGCCGCCATGGGAATCGAGTTCGGCCTGGTGGCGCTGGCGGTCGGGGCCTTCGCCGGGACGCGTGGTGTTGCGCTTGGGGTTGCCTCGGCGTTGGCGTTTGCGGCGTACCTGCTCTACGTGGCCGGCGTGTTCGTGGACTGGGCGGAGACGTGGCGCATGCTTTCGCCGTTCCATCAAGCGCTCGCCGGAGGTCCCATCGGCGGGGGATGGCGGTTGGCGTTCCTGTGGATGCCCGCAGTCGGGATCGTGGCGATGCTGGGGGTCGCCCACCGATTCGATCGCCGTGACCTCGGTTGCTGAAGTCGACAGGTCAGCTGGGTGCGCTGGTGGGCGCCTCGGAGCGCAGCCGACGGACCGCATCATGGAACTCCCCGGTGGGACGGTCCAGGGCGTCGAACAGATCGACCAGCGGCACCAGGCGCCCGGCCTCCAAGTGCTCGTCGAGGACGGCACGTCGGAACCGTTGGGCATCGAGTCGTTCCTGGACGACCCGGCGGCGAAGATGATCGAGATACACCGCCAGTACCTTTGACATGAAGGCGGCGACGCATCGTTGGTCGAGTCCGGTGTGATGCACCAGGCGGCGCTCGAGCAGGGTCCGGGTCGAGCCGAAGAACGCGGCCGGCAGCTGCCACCCGACGTTGTCGGTCTGGTCGAAGACCCAGCCGTGGTCGCCCACCAACACATCCCACACGGCGCGACCCCCGAGCGCCTCCTCCATGTGGCAGGCGACGGTTCCGATCACCACACCGATGGTGGCGTCGATCGTACGGCGAATATCCCGGTGATCGCCCAGGTCCTCATCCGGGCACAACGACCTCAGAACCTCGCTGCGCTCGAGAATCCCGGCGATCGAATCCACTACCGTACCCACTGTGTCCCTTCCACGTTCGTTGAACACGACCCCTGATCACGGTGAGGGTTCCCATCACGCTCAGGAATGAGTCGATCGCCTCATCCGGGAGCTCACAGCACGGTCGAGAGCACCCCGGACAGAACCTCGACGGCCGTGGAGAGCTGGTCCTCGGTGGCCACGATCGGGGGAAGCATCGCGACCACGTTGCCGTGGTGGCCGCCGGGATACACGAGGAGCCCCCGGGCCACGCTGGCGTGGCTGACCGCTCGTGCGACGGGGAGCGGCTCGTTCCCCGTCGTGACGAGGTCCACAGCCACCATCAATCCCCGGCCGCGAATCTCGCCGACGTGGGGCCTGCCCTCGAGGGTGGAGCGGAGCTCGGAGAGCAGGTGATCGCCCCGGACGGCGGCCACAGCCGACATGTCGTGCTCTGCGTACACACGGTGGGCGGCAAGCGCCGAGGCACACGACACCAGGTTGCCGGCATAGGTGCTCGACTCGGTTCCGGCCGGGTTCGCCCGGGCGATCTCCTCGGAGACCAGCACTCCGGATAGGGGCAACCCCGCCGAGAGTGACTTGCCCATCACCACCACGTCCGGGGTGACGCCCTCATCATGTTCGAAGGCGAAGCGGCGGCCGGTTCGATGGAAGCCGCTCATCACCTCATCCGAGACGAGGACCAGGTGATGGCGGTCGCAGATCTGGCGCAGCCCCGCCATGAAACCGGCTGGGGCCGGGATCATGCCTCCGTTGCCCTGCACCGGCTCCATCATCACGAGGCCGATCTGGTCCCATCCCCCCGCCGGATCCGACAGCTGGGAGTCGATCAACTCCAGGGTGATGTCCGAAACGGTGGTGGCGTCGGAGCCGAACGGAGAGCGGAACGCATGGGGATAAGGGAGATGGATCACCGGCCCGAGTTGACCGAGCCCGGATCGCTGCCCAGCCCGTCCCATGAGTGCCAGTGCACCCATCGTGCGGCCGTGGAATCCGCCCGAGAACGCCAGCACCCCCGGTTTCCCGGTCGCCCTCCGTGCCAGCTTGAGGGCCGTCTCCGCAGCTTCGGAACCTGAAGCGCCGAGCATCACCATCGGTAGCCCTGGAATCAGCGCAGACAGCACCCCGATCAGCTCCGCACGGACCGTCGAGACCATCGACATCGCCTGCTGGCCATCGACCACCTGACGTGTTACCGCCTCCACCAGAGCCGGATGGGAGTGGCCCAGGTTGAGGGATCCGAACCCGGCCACCATGTCGAGGAAGCGGTTGCCATCCGGGTCCTCGATGACACAGCCCTCCGCCCGAGCGAAGACCGGTGGCACGTCCGCCAACCCGAACGTGAGCCCGGCAGCGGCCTCGGTGGCACGGATACGGTCGATCACCGCCCGCGATCGAGGGCCGGGGTGAGGTACGGCGATGTGGGGAGCGGGGCCGAGCATGAGGACGAGGATAGGAGGAGAGCTTCCAGCTTTCCTTCAGCTACCAGCTACCAGCTACCAGCTACCAGCTACCAGCTCCGCTGCCAGCCAATCCCGCGCTGTGGTCGCTGGCAGCCGTCCGCTCCCACATCTTTCTGGTCCTGGTACAACCGCGTTCATGGGCGAGACTCGATGACAGCGCGGGGCGGGCGGAGGCGGCGTGGACCGGCGGGCGCCCCCGAAGACCACGAGGTCCCGATCAGGGTCGACGACCTCAAACAGCTCCGAAAGCTGTTGGCGTTCCTGAGGCCGTACAAGCGACGGTTGGCGATGGCGATCGGGGCGGTTGTCGTGGCCTCGGCGATGGGGCTGGTGTTCCCCCTCGTGATCGGCCGACTCGTCGACACCGCCTTGGCCGAGAGCGCCGCCGGCGATGTCGCCTCGCTCAATCGCATCGCCCTGTTCCTGTTGGGAGTGTTCGCCGTCCAGGCGGTCTTCAACTACGTCCAGCAGTACCAACTGGCCGCCGTCGGAGAAGGAGTCGTGGCCGATCTCCGCACACGCCTCTACTCCCACCTCATGTTGCTGTCGGTGAAGTTCTTCGAATCCCGCAAGACCGGAGAGATCACCTCGCGACTCACGTCCGACGTGGGCGTAGTCCAGGGGACGGTGTCCCAGTCGGTGGCTTCGGTGGCATCCCAGACGCTCACATTGCTCGGTGGAGTGGTGATGTTGTTCGTCATCAGCGCACGACTGTCCGCCACCGTGCTGGTGATCCTGCCCCTGCTGATCGTGGCGGCACGATTCTTCGGCAAACGGCTCGAGAAGATCTCGATGGCGTTCCAGGACAAGGTCGCCGAAGCCAACTCGGTGGCCGAAGAGGCGATCGCCGGGATCCGGGTGGTGCAGTGGTTCGGTGCGGAGCGGGTACTCATCGACCGCTACTCCGGCTCTATCTCGGACTCCTACCGCCTCGCACTGCGTCGGGCACGGCTCCGGGCGTTGTTCGTGCCGGCAGTGCAGTTCTCGGTGTTCGCCACCATCTCGCTCGTGCTGTGGTTCGGGGGTCGGCTCGTGCTGGCCGGACAGATCACCGGCGGAGACCTGGTCACCTTCCTGCTCTACACGTTCACCGTCGCCGGCGCCATCGGCACCTTCACCGGGCTGTACTCCCAGCTCCAGGAGGCGCTTGGGTCCACCAGACGGATCTTCGAACTGCTCGACGAAGTATCGGAGGTCGCCGAACCGATCGACCCGATCGACCTGCCGGTACTGCACGGCGCCGTCAGTTTCGACGACGTGTCCTTCGCCTACTCGGACCGGGCCGGCGAGGTGCTGCGACATGTTCACGTCGACGCCGCCCCCGGTCAGGTGGTGGCGCTGGTCGGGCCCAGTGGGGCAGGCAAGTCGACCATGGTGCAACTGGTCGCCCGATTCTTCGACCCCACCTCGGGCCGCATCTGTGTCGACGGAGTCGATATCCGTCGGCTCCGACTGGCCCAGCTCAGATCACACATGGCTGCGGTACCGCAGGACACCCACCTGTTCTCGGGGACGATCGCCGAGAACATTCGTATGGGAAAGGCCGATGCCGACGACGACGAAGTGGTGGCTGCCGCCGTCGCCGCCAACGCCGAAGAATTCATCAGCGGCTTCCCCGACGGCTATCAGACCGTGGTCGGTGAGCGGGGCGTCAAACTGTCGGGCGGCCAGCGCCAACGCGTCGCCATCGCGAGAGCACTGCTCAAGGACCCGAGGATCCTGATTCTGGACGAAGCGACATCGGCGCTCGACTCCGAATCGGAATCGGTGGTCCAGGACGCCCTCGCCGTCCTCATGGAAGGACGGACCACCTTCGTCATCGCCCATCGGTTGTCCACCGTCCGCAATGCCGACCGGATCCTCGTCCTCGACGAAGGGCGAATCCTCGAAGAAGGCACCCATACCCAGTTGATGGCGGCCGGGGGACTCTACGCCGACCTGGCCGAACGTCAGTTCAGCGAGACGTAACCACTTTCCCGTGGATCAACGCAGTGCGGGATCCCGGCTGTGCGAATCCTGGCCCATCTCGAGATGGCTCGTCGGCGGGGCGATGTCCCCGGTCTGATCGGCCGGCGGGCCCCGCAGCTCGCCCGAATCGAACAACGGCTGCAACACCCGAACGAACAGTGCCAGGAAGGCGAGGGCAAACGTCCCCATGATCACGACATTGGCGAACACCGCCGCCGGATCATCGTTGACCTGCATCACGACGGCCATGCCCGCAACCGCCGACCCGAGCATCGCCCCCCACCCGAGCAGGGCGTAGGCGGCCTTGTCGGCCCAGGACGCACCGCGGAGGAGACCGAGCCCAGTGGCCACCGCGATCGGGACCACGATCCCCAGGTCCATCAACTTCACCACCCAGAACACGGTGGGACTCTGGGTGTAGCCGATGTCATCTGGCGCTCCCCCCAGCACGTCCACCAAACCCGGCAGGTGCAAACCCATCGCCAGGAAGCCGCCCAGCAGGAAGAACACCACTGTGATCGTCGTCCGCATCTTCGGTCGGGGTAGCTCGCCCACCGCGTTCCACGCCATCACCATCACGGCGCCGCCCAGCACGAACAACGCCAGGAACAAAGGGAAGAACATCTCGCTGTTGCCGGCCTCCGTAGCGAACTCGCCACCCATCGCCAGCTGGGCATAGGTGTAGACGGCGAACCCGGCCGGGCCGATGCCCACCAGCGGAGCCGCCCTGTGATCGCGCAACGCCAGCACCCCGGCGAACAGACACACAGGAACGATCAGCAAGAGCGCAACCGCATCCCCCCCCATCACCTGGTTCAGGACATCGTCGGAGACGTGGTACTCGATCACCCCGAAGAACAACGGACCGAGCAGCGCAGCGGCGCCAACACCCATCCCGAGCGCCAGCAGCCCGTATCCAAGTCGTCGCATGACAAGATCTCCTTCCGAGAGACACCCCCAGCGTATGGGAACGCCCCACCCCTCGTGAGGGGCAGAAGACCCGCGATTACATCCAGGGGGGACGACCCCCCTGACCCCCCGCCGGTACTGGTGAGGACAGATCGCGTGCTTGGCCGGGGGTGGGAGGTGTTCGCGTTGGCCGTTGCCACGTTCCGGCACGTTCTACGTTCTACGTTCTACGTTGTACCGCTCCGCCACCCCCCGCCGGTCATGCCCAGGGGCGACGACCCCCCTTCGACCCCCCGCCGACTGTGATGCCCAGGGGGGACGACCCCCCTGACCCCCCGCTGACTGTGATGCCCAGGGGGGACGACCCCCCTTCGACCCCCCGCCGGTCCTGGTGAGGACAGATCGCGTGCTTGGCCGGGGGTGGGAGGTGTTCGCGTTGGCCGTTGCCACGTTCCGGCACGTTCTACGTTCTACGTTCTACGTTGTACCGCTCCGCCACCCCCCGCCGGTCATGCCCAGCGGCGACGACCCCCCTGACCCCCCGCCGACTGTGATGCCCAGGGGGACGACCCCCCTCGACCCCCCGCTGACTGTGATGCCCAGGGGGGACGACCCCCCTGACCCCCCGCCGGTGCTGGTGGCGGTGTGCGTTCGTGCTTGGCCGGGGGTGGGAGGTGTTCGCGTTGGCCGTTGCCACGTTCCGGCACGTTCTACGTTCTACGTTCTACGTTGTACCGCTCCGCCACCCCCCGCCGACTGTGATGCCCAGGGGGGACGACCCCCCTTCGACCCCCCGCCGGTGCTGGTGGCGGTGTGCGTTCGTGCTTGGCCGGGGGTGTGGAGGGCGTGGGTTGGCCGTTGCCACGTTCACAACTCGACGGCTGAGGCTCAACGGCGGCCGATAGCCACGTTCCGGCACGTTCTACGTTGTACGTTCTACGTTGTACCTCCGGGCGTTGTGCGTTCTGCGTCTCCGTTCAGCCATACTCGGGCACATGAGCCCTCTCTTTCCGTGGTGGCGTCACGCCACCGTGTATCAGGTGTACATCCGATCGTTCGCCGACGGCAACGGAGACGGCACCGGCGATCTGGCCGGGTTGCGTTCCCGACTGCCGTACCTGGCTTCGCTGGGTGTCGATGCGATCTGGGTGAACCCCTGGTATCCGTCTCCGCTCCACGACGGTGGCTATGACGTGGCCGACTACCGCGACATCGACCCTCGGTTCGGCACACTCGACGAGGCCACCTCGTTCATCGAGGAGGCCCGCGCCATGGGGCTGCGCGTCCTCGTCGATCTCGTTCCCAACCACACGTCCTCCGAGCATCGCTGGTTCCAGGAGGCGCTGACCTCTCCTCCGGGTTCCGGCGCCCGCGATCGCTACCATTTCCTGGCCGGCAAGGGGGAACAGGGGGAGCGTCCCCCCACCGATTGGAAGAGCGTGTTCGGTGGCCCCGCCTGGACACGGGTGCCGGACGGTGAGTGGTACCTGCACTTGTTCGATCACACCCAGCCAGATCTGAACTGGGGTCATCCGGAGGTCCGTGCCGAGTTCCTCGATATCCTTCGGTTCTGGCTCGACCGGGGAGCGGCAGGGTTCCGGGTCGATGTGGCCCACAGTCTCATGAAGGACACCACCTGGCCGGACGTCGGCGACGAGTCCGAGGACCTGCTCACCTCTCACGGCATGCACGACCACCCCTTCTGGGATCGGCCAGAGCTGCATGAGATCGTGCGGGAGTGGCGAGCTGTCCTCGACGAGTATCCGGGAACGATGATGGTGGCCGAGGCATGGGTCGAGAACTGGGATCGGATGGCCGACTACTTGCGGCCGGACGAGTACCACCAGGCTTTCGACTTCGAGTTTCTCGTCTCCCCCTGGGACCCGTCGGCCGTACGCCACGCCGTCGAGACCTCGTTGAAGGGGGCGGCGGCGGTGGGCTCGGTCCCCACGTGGGTATTGTCCAACCACGACGTCGTCCGTCACCGAACCCGCTACGGGCTCCCAAGCGATGTGGTCGCCAAGCAGTGGCTGCTCGATGGCGATCGGTCGCTGCTCGATGACGCAGCCGGCGAACGGCGTGCCCGGGCGGCGGCGCTGCTGATGCTTGCGCTGCCCGGATCCGCCTACATCTACCAGGGTGAGGAGCTCGGCCTGCCCGAGGTGTACGACCTGCCGACGGCAGTGCTCGACGACCCCGTCTGGGAACGTTCAGGGCACAGCGAGAAAGGCCGGGACGGGTGTCGGGTGCCAATCCCGTGGACCACCGATGGACCTTCGTCCGGATTCGGGAGCAACGGGTCCTGGCTCCCGCAACCGGCGGGTTGGGGCTCGATGTCGGCCGAAGCACAGACCGGGAAGACCGGATCGACCCTCGAGCTGTACCGCTCGGCCCTCACCATCCGCCGCGAGTTGATAGATGATGAAGAGCTGGAGTGGATCGACCTCGGCCCCGAGGTGGTGGCGTTCCGACGTGGGTCTGGCCTCACCTGCGTCGTCAACTTCGGGACCGAACCGGTTGCCCTCCCGGAGGGAGATGTCCTGCTCGCGACCGGCCACGGAGAGGCCGGACTGCTGGCCCCCGATGAAGGGGTGTGGCTGGCGAGCGGCTGAGGAGAGCCGGCTCCTCGCTTCGTGTCAGAGCTCTCTGATCGCCATCACCAACAACTCGGGGGCCTCCCAATTGAGGATGTGGCCGCCTCGGTCGGACCAGATGGCGCCGGCGCCAGGGATGCCTGCGGCGAGGCGTTCGCTGTGGAGTGGCGGGGTGGTGCGGTCCCTACGTCCGGCGACAACCATGGTGGGGATGTCGATGGAGCCCAGCCTCGCGTAGCGGTCCTCTTCTGTGAACGCTCGCAGGATCGGGACGAGTCGATGGTGGTCCTGGCGACGGAAGGTGTCGAGGAACACCCTGATCTCGGACGGTGACGGTTCGGAGCCGCTCACCGAGGCCCCGAAGAGCATCCCCACCGTCTCCGAGGAGATCAGCCGTTGCAGGATCCCGTGTTCGATGAGCGGAATCTGGACACGGTTCTGCGGGGCACCGTCGAGGACGGCACCGGCGAACGCGGCGAACAGGACCAGACCTGACAGACGCTCGGCGACGCCCGGGACGTCGAGGACCGCGGCGATGGCGAGGAACCCTCCCATCGAATGGCCCACCAGGATGGCGTCGTACAGGTCGAACTGCTCCAGCACGGCCAGATAGTCGCCGGCCATCTGCATCGTGCCGATGCCGTCCGAGCCGACCGTCGAGAGCTCGTGTCCCCGCTGATCGAAACAGACCACCCGATACCCGAGCTCGAGCAGGCGCTCGGCGACGACGTTCCATTCGATGAGCGATACCCCGTACCCGTGGGCAAGCACGACGGTTCGGCCCTCTCCGGCAACGATGGCTCGAAGTCGGGTCCCGTCTGGGCGGTCGATCCACACCGTCTCGCCGACCGGCTCGCGTTCGAGTACCTGACGCGGGTGGCGGTCGGGGCGGGTGGCGAGCATCGACGCCGCCTTGCGGGCGGCGCCGGCACCCGCACCTACGAGGGCGATGGGGAACAGCAGGCGGCGCATTGGTGGCGAGTGTACGGCTACGGCGAGGGCTTTCACGCACACGACGGCCGCCAGTTCGGGTCTGCACGTGAAATCGGTTGTCGGCGGCGCCCGGGACGGAGGGTTGGCGGTACGCTCGCTGACGTGGTGATCCAGACCCCAACGTTGATCGTCGGTGCTGGGCCTGGGGGTCTGGCCGTGGCTGGGAGACTCCGACGGGTCGGCGTCGATTTCGAGATGGTCGAGGCCGCCGAACAGGTGGCGGCTTCGTGGCACGGGCACTACGACCGGCTCCACCTCCACACGGTCAAGGAGCTCTCGCATCTCCCACACATGCCGTTCCCGTCGTCGTATCCCCGGTACGTGCCACGCCGGATGCTGGCCGACTACTACGCCCGCTACGCCGAGTCGTTCGGGATCCGACCCAGGTTCGGGGTGCGGGTCGGCTGCATCGAGCGGTCGGGTGACGGGTGGCTGACTACGACCGACGGCCCGGACTCGTTCCGGTCCACGACGGTTGTGGTTGCGACCGGCGTGAACCGGGTTCCCCGTCGACCGTCGCTGCCGGGTGAGGAGGACTTCGAGGGGTGGGTCATCCACAGTCGCGACTATCGGAACCCCGAACCGTTCCTCGGGCACCGCGTGCTGGTGGTGGGAATGGGCAACACCGGTGCCGAGATCGCTCTGGATCTGTGCGAACACGCCGTCCAGGCCACCATCTCGGTCCGAGGCCCGGTGAACATCGTCCCCCGTGACGTCTTGGGCCGGCCCACCCAGCGGACGGCGATGCTGACGGCGCGACTGCCCGAGAAGCTGGGGGACAGGCTGGGCGTGCTGATGCGCAGGCTCACGGTGGGCGACCTCACGGCAGTTGGGATCGAAACCCCACGGCTACCACCGGCCGCCCAACTTCGCGTGCACGGACAAACCCCGGTGATGGACATCGGGACCGTGGAGCGCGTCAAGGCGGGCGATATCCGGGTGAAGGGAGCCATCGCCCGACTCACGGCCGACGGCGTGGTGTTCTCGGACGGGACCGAGGAACGCTTCGACGACATCATCCTGGCAACCGGCTACCGACCCCAGGTCGAGGAGCTCATCGCCGACCATGAGGACCTTCTCGACGCCAACGGCATCCCGCGCCACGTGGCTCCGGGTGGTCGACACCGGGGCCTCTTCTTCGTCGGGTTCGACAACTATCAACCCGGTGGCGTGCTCGGGACGATCATGGGGCAGTCGGAGACGATCGCCGAGGCCGTCACCCAGTTGGTCGGCACCGGATGAGGGTCGTCAAAGCGCCCTGACGCAGGTGGCCGCCGCCGTGCGCAGAGCGACCTCCCGTGGGTCGTTCCACAGATGGAAGTCCATGCGGTTCATGGCGTACCCGAATCCCATTTCGAGGTCTGGGTCGGCGAACCCGAGCGATCCACCTGCCCCGGGAGTGCCGAAAGCCCGGTCGGACCCGAACTCGAACCCCGGCCAGGGCTTGCAGTAGCCCAGCGAGAAACGTGTGTCGGTATGGAGCACCTGGTCGAAGTTGCCGCCGCTGGGTGGTGAGGCCGCATCGGTCAGTGCCGAGAGCGTTGCGGTGTCGATACCGAGTGTGCCGCCCCCCACCGCCAGCTCGCCGTAGGCGGTGGCCACCGCCCGCACGGTTCCGATCCCGTTCGATGCCGGAAGCTCGAGGCGTCGCATCTGTTGGTCGTTGTAACGGATCGGCATTCCCAGCACGGCCGGGTTGGCGAACGTTCGAGCCGTGATCGACTTCTTGTCGAGGAAGCCCTTGACGAACTGGCGGGGCAGCTTGCCCAGATTGGCGACCATCTTCGTTCGGTACCACTGGCCTTGGATCACCGCGATCCGGCCGGCAGGCACATCTTCCGGAAGACCGATGTAGAACTCGATCCCGAGCGGTGCGGCCACCTCGTCTGCGAAGTACCGGCCGATGGTGCGATGGCGCGGATCCACCCGGCGCACCAGCTCGGACTCGTACCACCCCAGGCTGATGCCGTGGTAGCCGTGGCGCGTCCCGGGCTCCCAGGCAGGTGTCTGCCGGGCGATGGCAGCGGCCACCCGATCGGGATCGGCGAGAGCGTCGAGGTCGAGGGGCTCGTCGATGGCACACAGTCCGGCCTGGTGGCTCAGCAACTGGCGCACCGTCACCGACCCCTTGCCATTGGCGGAGAACTCGGGCCAGTACTCGGCCACGGCCACGTCATAGTCGAACAGGCCCCTGGCGTGGGCGTGGGCAACCGCCATGGAGCTCATGCCTTTGGTTGTCGAGAACATCAGCACCAGCGTGTCGCGTTCCCACGGCTCCCGGCGCGCCGGGTCACGTAGCCCGCCCCACAGGTCGACCACCAGCTCGCCGCCGACCGAGACGGCGCAGGCGGCGCCGATCTCTTTGCGCTCGGAGAAGTTGCGTTCGAACTCGGCTTGCACGCGTTCGAACCCACGAGCCACGAAACCGTCGACGACCATCGCCCGAACTCCTTTGTCCGGGCGACGATACGGCCCCGGACGGTGGCCGTGCCCGGGTAACCGGCTGTGTCGTTCAGTCGCCACCCGCGTCGGTGATCCGCCAGGGAGGCTCGCCGACGTCGAGCGGAGCACGCTTCAGGGCGGGGACGTCGACCAAGGGTTCGCCCGAAGAGATGTCCACGACCAGGCGGCCCGGATCCGGGATCAGACGGGGCCGCACGGTGAGCGCCTGTTCCAGACGGCGGGCGACGGCACCGGCATCTCCGCTCAGCAGGACCCGCAACTCATCGTCCACGGGAGGAAGCGAAAGGCCGTCGAGGTAGCTGTCGACCGGAGCCGCCCGCTGCTCGTCGATCGCCCGAACGAGCGCGCTGTAGGCGCCGGGGACGACCGCCGCCGGCATCGACCCAGAACAGGTGTCGTCGAATCCGGCCAGGTCGCCCGCCAACAGTGCCGGTCGATGCTCGAACAGTGCGATGCGCTCGAGTTCGTCGAGCAGTGGCCGGGCGGTCTCTTGGGCGCGCTCCACGATCTCGGCGGCCATGTGTGACACGAGCAGCGCTCGGAGCTCACGCCAGCGAAGCTTCTCGGCGACCCGGCGGTGCTTCTCGGTCTCCGCGTCGCCCAAGTCTTCGGTGCGGAGCGAGCCCACGAACGCGGTGACGAGAGCCGAGGTTTCGCTGCACTTCCGATCCCATGCATCGGAGAGGTCGGCGACCCGGCCGGCGACGTGGGCGCTCAGAACGGGGGCGGTGGGATCCATGGTGCGCGAAACGCCTCGCCACCACCGTTTGGCCGCCCGCAGGCGCGCCGGTTCGGCTCGGTCGGCGTGGATGCCGTTGGTGGACACGTTCTCCATCAGCTCACAGTATCGGAGGCCGGTTCCCGGAGTGGGAATTGTCAGACGGTGACCGAGTCTCCCCAGTCGAGCGGGATCAGCTCGATGCCATGGGTGGCAAGTACCGATCGAGCAATACTGCTCATCTGGGCGCGCCCGGACGCGCTCATGAAGAAATCGTGGATGGGGAACACCTGACGCGGTCCCACCCTCGCCGCGAAGGCCACGGCGGCGGTGAGCGACGTCCACGGTGCCATCAGCGGCAGTGCCATCACCGGAGCGGTCGATGTCGGCTGGTGACTGTCGCCTGGGTGGGTGAGCACGTCGTCGACGGTGTAGGCGCGATTCGGAGGGGTGGCACCAGAGGGGATGGGCTCGTGGAACACGTCTTCGAAACGGACGCCGGGGATCGTTCCGGTCGCCACCGCGATGTCGTGAGTGGCCAGTAGGTCGGCCACGGCCTGGTTCGAATGCACCGTGACGTCACTACCGCGATCCAGTAGCCACCTCACGAACTCCGGCTTCACATGGTCTCCGTGCTCGTGGGTGATCAACACCCGCTGCACTTCTCCGATGCTGTCGAGGTCGACCGCTCCCGAGTCGAACGTGAAGAACCCCGGGTCGAACAATGTGGTCCCTGAGTCCGTGGTGAGCAACACACACGAGTCTGCCAGGCGGCGGATGGTCGTCATCAGTCGACCCTACCGGAGCTTCTGGCTTCTGGCTTCTGGCTTCTGGCTTCTGGCTTCTGGCTCCTGGCTCCTGGCTCCTGGCTCCACCAGAACTAGCAGCCAGCAGCAAGCAGCCAGCAGCTAGCTTCCGATCCGAAACACGTGCACGTGTGGATTTTCGCCATGGCTCTCGGTGACGTAGAGGCGGCGGTCGATCGGGTCGAAGCCGGCGCCCACGATGGTGGCATCGCCGTCGGCGGTGGTGCCCTGGCGTCCGATGAACAGGATGCTCCGGGACTCTTGCGGGAAGGCCACGCCAGGGATGACCGTCGCCAGATCGAAGAGATCGTTCTGGGTGGTCTCGGGTACGAGCGGGCCCGACGGCGGGTACCAAATGAGCGTGTCGCCGGGGTAGCAGTCCGTACACCAGACTGCCGTCGGGCAGTGCGCCGTCGGTGATGTCTGCAAACGGCTGGACCATGGTGGCGACGGGAGTGTTGCGTCAGAGCCGAGCTGGTCGGGCCTCGGACCTGGGCGATCTGTTCGGGTGCGTGGGCGTGTCCGCGCAGGAAGAGGGTGGTGGCGCCCGCTTCGTGATGGGCGGCGATCGCTCCTCCGCCGTAGCCGAACCGCGACCCTCCGAAGTCCCCCTGGGGGAGCGCGAATGCTCCGAGATCTGTGATGTCCTTGGCCTGCAACAGGGGGAGTGCGGTCGGTGCCACCTCGAGGTCGAGAGCCCGTACGAGAAAGGTCGCCATTGCCGCTCGGGTGACATCGTCGTCGGGGCAGAACCGGTTGCTGCCGGGTGGGCTACATCCGATGGTGACACCGGCATCGGCCAACCCGTCGATGTCGTCTTCGAAAACCGAGTTGTCGACATCGTCGAAGCGGTCATCGCCGCTGCCACCGGCGTACCCGAAGGCCCGAGGAATGCCGCCATCTGCCCCCGTGTCACCGGGTCGTCGGGGGAGAACCGATCGTTGTCAGGCGGGTTGCATCGGCTGGTGAGCCCGAGCCCACCAGGGTCTCGATAGCGACCTGGTGCAGCGACCCGTCGTCGTCTTCGAACCTGCCCTGCCCGTGGCCCGCCGGCCCGGCGGTCATCACGAGAGCCACTCAGAGGGCAGAGGCGAAGATCCTGGTAGGTCGCATCATGGGTCAATCGGCGTCGAGGTCTGACAGCACAGATCCGAGCGCCTTCACCGATGCCGTTGTGATGGGATCGATCACGAGTTGCACATGCGAGACCCCGAGCACAGCGTACGACCGAAGCAGGTCCGCCAGCCGATCGGCGTCGATCGCCTCGGTGGGGACGTCGTCGGCGGCCCCGTAGTACCGACCCGTCGCATCAGGCATACGAACCATGACGGCAACGGTGCGCTCCACCTCGGACGGGTCGCGTCCGACCTCCAGACAGGCCCGATCGAGATCGGCCAGCATCGGTGCCAAGCCTGCGGCGTTGTTCCCGAACCAGGCGAACCACGCATTCCATGCGGACACGTGGGGCAGTGTCGCCCTCAGCACCCGCGGTCCTATCGACCCGATCATGACGGGTGGGCCACCGGGTCTGGGAGGTGGTGCCAGTTCACAGTTGCGTATCGAATAGAACGTGCCTTCGAAGTCGATCGAACCGGCGGTGAGCAGGGTCCGGACCACCGTGAACGCCTCTTCGAAGCGGGCCGCCCGACGGTCGAACGGGAACCCGAAGGCCTCGTACTCCGGCTGGTTCCAACCAGCCCCGAGCCCGAGGAAGAGCCGGCCGCCGGAGATCTCGTCGACGGTGGCCGCTTTCTTGGCCAGCATGGCCGGCGAGTGGAAGCTGGTCGCCGCCACCAGTGGTCCGATCTGAACTCGCTCTGTCACAGCCGCGATCGCCCCTAGCAGCGACCACGCCTCCCACGGCCCCGTGGCCCCCTTCTCGGTGCGGTAGAGCAGGTGATCGCCCACCCAGATCGAATCGAACCCCGTCTCCTCGACCGCTCGCGCCATCTCCCGGTACTCGGGCCAATGAACGACACGTTCGGCTTCCGGGAGCTGCACACCAACCGCTAGAGGACGAGTCATGAAGTGAGAATCTACTGGCGGCGGGCGGCGGGCGGCGGGCGGCGGGCGGCGGGCGGCGGGCGGCGGGCGGCTGGCGGCTGGCGGCTGGCGTTCCACGGCACGATGGCTGCCCCGCCCTTCCGTGGAATCGTCGGTTGGTCAGAAGCCAGAAGCCAGAAGCCAGAAGCTATCTGCTCCCTGGAAACATCCCCACGATCTTCCACCCTCGATCGGGGAATCCGGCCGTGTCGGCGGTTCGAGCGGAGGCGGTGTTGGATGGTGCGTGCAGGTAGATCGGGGTGGCTCCACCGGCGATGACGTGTTTCGCGGCCTGGGCGACGAGGCGTGAGGCCCAGCCTTGCCCACGATGGCGCTCTTCGGTGACCACCGCCAGCTCATGGCCCCACCGGTCGTGTTGCTTTCTTCCGACGCCTGCGGCGACTTCGCCGTCGACGCAGGCGACCAGGACGTCGCCGTTGAACGGGGCGAGCCATTCGGGTACTCCGTCGGTATCGGGTGGTACCCACACGCCCCCGTCGTTCAGGTCGGCCGGCGCGTCACTCCAGCGGAAGATGCCGAGGTTGTAGCGCCAGGTCGGGTGGGCGAGAGCGTCGGGCAGCAAAGGACCAACGGTCTCGAGGTCATCTCCCAATGACCGCACCCGATCGCCGTTGCCGGGGGGAACCGACAGGATCGTCCCCCACGGCGTCACGACACCACGCACCGGGCGTATGGCACCGTCCCAGCCTGGTTGGGTGCGCCGGCCGGATTCGACGACGGTCAGGCCGGGGGTCGGTGGTGGCCAGAGGCCGACGAACGACTGGAAGTGTGAGGCCAGTGACTGGGGGACGGTCACGGCAGTTGGCCGCTCTCGGTCTCCTCGTCGGTGACCTCCCACCCTTCGGCATCGATCACAGGGCCGCCCGCTCCGAAGCCGGCCCCCGGGCCGGCTCGGAATCCGGATGTCATCACCGTGACCCGGCTCTGCATGCGCCTGCTGGCCAGCCTGTGCACCTGATCGCGGATCGCCGGTATCAGCAGCAGGAACCCGAGCGTGTCGGTGATGAACCCGGGCGAGATGAGGAAGGCGCCTGCCACCAGGATGGCGGCTCCGTGGCTCAGCTCCTTCGTCGGCAGCCCTCCCGAAGTGAGTTTCCGCTGGAAATCCGACCACACCGACATCCCGGCCCGGCGCACGAGCATCGAGCCGAGGATGGCGGTAGCGAGGGCGATGAGCAGGGTGGGTCCGAGTCCGATCCAGCCCTGGACCGCCATGAACGTACCCAGTTCAGCGAGGGCCACGGTGGCGAAGACGACCATGATTCGCATGCTTCGAGGCTACCTGAGGGCATGCGATATCGGCTCGGGCGTTCGGGCGTGTCCGTCAGGTCGGATCGGGGGAGGGCACCAGCGGCAGCACCACCAGTGTCATTCCGGCGGCGACCAGGTAGGGAGCTGGAGTGGAGACGGCGAACAGACCACCGCCCATGAGTGGGCCCGCCACCCGGGCCAGACCGCCGGCCGACTGCTGGAATCCGAGGGCGCTTCCCGCCCGGTCCGGGCTGGTGGATCCGGCCACCGCCGACGACAACGTGGGGGTGAGGATCCCCTGGCCCAACGCCAGTACCACCAATCCCGGCGCGAGCAGTCCCCATCCGTCGGCGGTCGAGATGGCGGCGAACCCGACCGTGTTCAAGACGAGCCCGAGCCGGATGGCGTTGGCCTCACCCAGCCGTTCCGTGACGGGTCCGATCATGCCGCCCTGCACGGCCACCAGCAGCACGCCCAGTCCGGCGAACACCAAGGCGATCCCGGATTCGGTGATCGCCAGGCGATCGTCGGCGAGCAGGGCGAAGGTGGTCTCGAACGCGCTGAAAGCGGTGATGGCGACGAAGGTCAGCACTACCAGCCGCATCACGAACGTCGGCTGCGCGCCCGTCGCCGTCCGGGGGTGGGCCGCCGCCACCGCGTCCGCGCGCCGGGTCTCGGGGAGTCGGACAACGGCCACGGCCAGATTGACGAGCGACAGTCCGGCGGCCACGAAGAACGGCATCTGCGGTCCCCACAGGGTGGCGAGCGCTCCGATGGATGGCCCGATCACGAATCCGAGACCGAAGGCGGCACCGAGCAGGCCCATGAGTCGCGGCCGTTCGGTCGGGTCGGCGACATCCGCCACGGTGGCTCGTGCCACTGCCACACTGGCGCCGGACACACCGTCGACGATCCGGCCCACGAACAGCACTGCGAGCGATCCGGCCAGCCCAACCACCAGGCTCCCGATGGCGGACCCGGCGATGGTGATCAGCATCACCGGCCGTCGCCCGACCCGATCCGACACCCGCCCCCAGATGGGAGAGAACACGAACTGGGCCAGTGAGTAGGAAGCGAAAAGCAGGCCGATGGTGAAGGGGGTGGCCTGGAAGCGCTCGGCGTACAAAGGCAGTAGCGGGATGATGATCCCGAATCCGAGCAGGTCGATGGCGACGGCCGTCCACGCCGCCCAGAAGCCCGGCGGGGTCCTTCGTTCGGGTGGCGTTGTGTTCATGGTGCCTCGATGATGGCGCGGGCGGTCTTGACGGCATCGGTCGCCAGGTGGGCAACGGCGACTCCCCGCTTGCTCCATCCCGTGGGGTGGAGGTGCGGTTCGGTGAGCCGGTCGAGTTCACTCAACCACGCCGCGTGCCCGGTGTCGTACTGGGGGATGCCCTCCTGATGGCGGATCACCCCGGCGAACAGCACCGGACCGGCCCAGCCGAGCATGCGTTCCACCTCGTCGCCGACCACGTCCCGGATCCGGTGTTCCTCCCACTGGGCGATCTGGGGGATTTGTGCACCTCCTGCGATCACCTCCACGAACGAGGCCCCCGCCGGCGACCGTTGCGGTGCGTGGGAGGACTCGAGGGGACAAGTGCGCGCGCGAGGTCAGACGGATGCGACGGCTTCGCGGGTCGGACGGGTGAGGATGAATACCACCCCGATGGCGCCGAGCACGCCGACCACCACGGCGGGCATACCTTCGAGGGCGAGGGTCACCGATGACGTCACGACCACGGTCACCATGGTCACCGCCACGATCTTGATCCGGCGGGGGATGCCCAGTCCAGACCGGTAGTCGGCGAGCATCGAGCCGAACCAACGGTTCGTCATCATCCAGGTATCGAGCCGCTCGTTCGACAGCGAGAACAGCCAGGCCGCCACCAGTAGGAATGGTGTGCCTGGGAGACCGGGTAGGAAGAATCCCGTCATTCCCAGTCCCAACGCGATCACTCCGGCGCCCACACTCAGCCATCGCACGACCGGGTTCGTGAAGCGTCGGCTCTGCCCATTCATGGGTCGGAGCGTATGCGCGCACGGTGTCGACATCCAGTCAGGCGACCCCGAGCTTGCGGCGTGTCAGTGAACGACGGGAGTCACCACGACGCCGGCGGCGATCGACGGCGACAGATGGGTGTGGCCCTTGGGGGTGTCGACCAGGCACCCCTGATCGGATCCCACCGCCAGTAGCGTCAGCTCCGCTCCTTCGGCGACTCCCTGATCGGCCAGGAACGAACGGGTGGCGAGATCGCCCACCACCCGTACGACCCTTCCGGGCCGGCCGGCGGCGAAGTCGCCGAGCAGGATCTCGTGGATGGGCGCGGCCATCCCGTCGTCGGCTGCAGGAATGGGTTTGCCCTCGGGGTCGACGGTGGGATCGCCGAGGAACTGGGCGAGCCGTTCGGCAACATCCTGAGGCGTGATGTGCTCGAACTCGCACGCAACCGTGTCGGCCAACGACGGCGACATCCCCAGATGTTCGGCCAGGAACGACGACCACAGGCGTCGGCGGCGCAACACGCGATTGGCGATGGCCGCTCCGGTGGGTGTGAGGCTGACTCCGTGATAGGGCTCGTACTCGATGAAGCCACGGGCGACCAGCTTCTTGACCATCTCATTGGCCGAGACGCGTGACACCGACAACACATCGGCGACGTGGGGAACCGGTACAGGCCCCTGGTAGCCGTCCTCAGTGGCGCGGGCGATGGTGATGAGATACATCTCCTCGCTCTCCGTCGTCGATCCAGACGACCGGAGCAATGCGTCCAGCGTGTCGTTCACCGTGTTCGCCATGCTCGCCTCACCCCTCTCAGGTCCTCCGAGCGTACCCGAGTTCGATCGGAACGCCTCGGCGGGGGTCGGGTCGGAGGACCCTTGCGGTGCCGTCCCGTCGGCGCGATCGTGGCACATGGTACGTGTACCGCCTTCATTCGAGTCGGCATCACGGCTCCGGGTCGAACTGGGCGAGTCCCTCGCCCGTTTCGAGCGGATGCTCGCACGGCCGACCGGGACATCGGATTGGACAGCCGAGCTCGCTCGCTCGTTGGTCGATCTCCGCACCGCCTTCGAGGCCCATGTGAGCGAAGTGGAGCATGAGGACGGCCTGTTGGCCGATCTGAGGAGCGAAGCCCCGAGGGTTTCGAATCGTGTGGCGCTCCTGGAGCAGGACCACGTCGAGATCGCCCGGGTCTTCGAGGTCGTCGGCGGTCTCGTCGGGCGATCTGAGCCGGATGACGTCAGAGAGCAGGCCCTCGACCTCATGCGGCGGATCGTCGTGCACCGCCAACGCGGTGCGGATCTCGCCTTCGAGGCCTATGTCGCAGAGATCGGAGGACAGAGCGGTTGACGACCGCCAGCGTCCGTGTCGGCGACGTTCGATTGTGCGTATGCCCTGATCAGATATAGGTGTCGACTGCGTTGCCCAGGTGGACTTCCAGTGCTGGTGCCACTGCAGGCTCCGGGGGAGTGACTGCAGAGTCCAGCGCGGGGTCCACCGAGGTCGGGTCGACTGCCCGATACGTGATCGCCGGAGCGAGTTCCGCCAAAATCAGCGGGCTCGTCGGGGCCAGGTCCACGATGTTCATGTTCATGACATCGGCCGCGCGTGGCTCAGAACTTGAGCAAGGCGGTCGGGCCTTCTCCCCAACGTCTCTGTCGACGGCTCCACCGGGCACTTCAGTGATTCAGTGAGATTCCTTGCCGAGCTTCCTCAACAGACCGAGCAGGGTCGCCTGGTCCTCGTCGGTCAGGCCGCGGAATGCCGGTGAGGTGGAATGGACGCGTTCCACGAGCTGCGTCCGCATTCGGCGTCCTTCATCGGTGAGCACGAGTTGGCGAACCCGCCGGTCGGTCGGGTCCGCCGAACGCTCCACCAGCCCGGCGGTCTCGAGGCGGTCGGTGAGCTGGGTGATGTAGGAGGCGTCGCAGTGCATGGCTTCCGCCATGGCGCCCATGGGGAGGGGGGCATCGAGCCGATGCAGTGTCTGGCCCTCGGCCGGCGAGAGGCCGAACTCGGCGGTGGTCGAGTGGAAGTTGTCCTGCATTCGTCGGAGCAGGTCGAGGAGGCGACCGATGATCTCTTCCTTCATGTCGTGCTGCATGAGACCAGACTACCCAGGCGCTTGACTGACTCAACTATCTACGGCATACTATCGCTTGAGACAGTCAACTGTTGCGTCGGCGTCTATTGCGTGGACCAACTACTGAGCGAGGAGAGAGAGTGGCACAGAACATCGTCGAAAAGAGTCGGTCAGGTGTGGTTCGCGGGACCCTGTTCGCCATCATCGCC
Source organism: uncultured bacterium (assembly GCA_963825585.1). Lineage (GTDB taxonomy): Bacteria > Actinomycetota > Acidimicrobiia > Spongiisociales > ZC4RG35 > JAOUGY01. Next base: position 205,663 of record CAWGTX010000010.1, on the reverse strand, counting down.
GCGGTGGTCGCGAACGTTGTCGTGTTCCTCATCGGCAGCGCCGGTGACCCCACGCAGGTCGTCGCCATGGGCGAGACCACCCCGTCGGATCTGCCCCTCGCCGTGGTGGTCATTGCCTCGGTGATGCCGCTCATCGTGGGCGGAGCGGGTCTGTGGGCACTGCAGAAGGTGACCTCGCGCGGATTTCGACTGTGGGCCATCCTGGTTGGGGTGTTCACCGTCTTCTCGATCGCCGGCCCGATCGCCCTCGAGGTCGACACCGCATCGAAGGTCGTGCTGTCCGTTATGCACTTCGTGGTCGGTGGTGCGGCAATCGGCGGCCAGCTGGTTGCCCGGCGCTCGTGACCGGGTTCACCGACGCCGAACGGGCGTTCCTTCAACAGGCTCGACTGGCGCGGATGGCGACGGCCTCGTCGACCGGGGAACCGGACGTCGCCGTGGTCGGGTTCTCGCTCAACGGGCATGGGAACTTCGAGATCCAGGGCATGGACCACTCCAGAACCCGGAAATACCACAACATCCGGGGCAATCCCCGGGCGTCGCTGGTGGTGGACGATCTGGCATCGATCGACCCCTGGGCCCCACGCGGGGTCAAGGTCACCGGTGTTGCCGTTGTCGGCGAGGATTCCCTAGGGAGGATCGTGCTCATCGTCGAGCCGGAAATCGTGTGGTCATGGGGTCTCAACGTCGACGCAGAGACCCACTTCGGTCCGATCGAGAAGCGCCCGTTCGCGGGTCGAGGATGGGGTGTCGGGTCACCCTTCCTGCGCAGGCTCACTGCGGGGATGTGTCGCCCGACGCCCCGGGGTCCTCGCCGGGCGCGAACATCTCGATCAACCCGGCGACCAGACCTGTCCATCCCGTCTGGTGGGATGCGCCGATGCCGGCCCCATCGTCGCCGTTGAAGTGTTCGTAGAAGAGCAGGTGATCGCGCCAGTGAGGGTCGGTCTGGAACTTCTCGGATCGACCGAACACGGGACGGCGCCCGTCGGGGTCCCGGAGGAAGGTGCGCGCCAGACGATCCGAGATCTCCCGCGCCACCTCGAACAGGGTCATGTGTTTGCCAGACCCGGTGGGGCACTCGACCGTGAAGCCGTCACCGTGGTACCGGTACAAGGTCAGCAGCGCCCTGATGATGAGGGCGTTCATCGGGAACCACACGGGGCCTCGCCAGTTCGAGTTGCCACCGAACATCCCCGAGTCCGACTCCGCCGGCAGATACGCCACCCGGTACTCGGTCCCATCGACGCGGATCACGTACGGATTGTCGAGATGGAACTTCGACAGGGAACGGATGCCGAACGGGCCGAGGAACTCGTCCTCGTCGAGCATCCTTTCCAGGATCCGGCGTAGCTTGTCCTCGTCGGTTATCGCAAGCAGCAGCCGGCCCTGGTGGCCCGGCCGGTCGGGCGGCGCCAGACCGTTCCACCAGCGCCCGCCGATCCTCGAGGATCCATCGGAGCCGCCGGGCCAGTTCCGGCAGCCGTTCCAGGGTGTCGGCCTCGAACACCGTGGATGCGCACATGGGCAGCAGCCCCACCAGTGACCGGATCCTGATCCGTTCGGCGTGGCCGTCTGGGAACACCAGCAGGTCGTAGAAGAACCCGTCGTCCTCGTCCCACATCTCGTCGGCGACATCGCCGGCACGGTCCATCGCCGACCCGATCCACAGGAAGTGCTCGAAGTACTTGAGGGCCATCTCCTCGTACGCGGCGTCCTCGGTAGCCAGCTCCAGCGCCATCTGCAGCATCACCTGGGCGTAGAAGGCCATCCATGCCGTCCCATCGGCCTGCTCCAGATGTCCGCCCGTGGGGAGGGGAGAGCTGCGATCGAACACTCCGATGTTGTCGAGTCCGAGGAACCCGCCCTCGAAGACGTTCCGGCCTTCACGGTCCTTTCGGTTCACCCACCAGGTGAAGTTCAGAGAGAGTTTTGCCATCGCCCGCGCCAGGAAAGTGGTGTCGCCCACCCCGGTCCGGGCCTTCTCGGATGCATACAGGAAGTAGGTGGCCCAGGCGTGGACCGGCGGGTTCACATCCGAGAAGTTCCATTCATAGGCGGGGATCTGTCCGTTGGGATGCAGATACCCCTGACCGATCATCAGGTCGAGCTGATTCTTGGCGAAGTCCAGGTCCACCATCCCGAGCGCAACGGTGTGAAAGGCGAGATCCCAGGCGGCGTACCACGGGTACTCCCAGGTGTCGGGCATCGAGATGATGTCGGCATTGACCATGTGGTACCACTGCTGGTTTCGGGCCCAGGCCACCCGGCGTCCGGCAAGCGGGCTCGCCCCGCGTTCGGCGAGCCATCGCTCCACGTCGTAGTGGTAGTACTGCTTCGACCACAACATCCCGGCCAGGGCCTGGCGCATCACCGCGGTGGCGTCCGGATCGAGCCCGCCAGGAGTCACGGTGGCATAGAACTCGTCGGCTTCGCTGATTCGGGCTGCGAACGCCTCGTCGAAGCGTGGGCCGAACGGTTCGGCGACAGGTCCCGTCGACAACCTGAGCCGCCTCGTCACCGATCCACCCGCCGGGATCCGGTGACGGGTGTGGCCGGCGACCTTGGTTCCGCTGCCGTCGGGGTTGACAGCCGTCTCGTCGCCATGCACCACGAAGCGATGGAATGCGTCCTTGGTGTACCGTGCCGTGCCGTCGTTGGTGACGTTGTCGGTGAACAGCCAGGCGGGTTCACCTTCGGAGAGAAGACGGTACGAACCGATGGCGGGGTGCTCGGCCACCACCCCGTCGCCGTCAGTGCGCAGAGAGGGGCGTTCGCCACCCATCCACCAGGTGTTGCGGAACCACAGCGTCGGCAGCAGGTGCAGCTCGGCGTCGTCAGGACCCCGGTTGTGGCAGGTGATGCGAACCAGCACGTCGGTGGGTCCGGCCTTGGCGTACTCGACGTCGACGTCGAAGTAGCGATCCTCATCGAAGACCCCGGTGTCGATCAGCTCGTATTCGGGCTCCAGTCTGCTCCGGGCGGCGTTGGCCGCCACTAGCTCGGCATAGGGAAACGGCCCCTGCGGGTACCGGTACAGGTAGCGCTGATAGGTGTGCGTCGGTGTGTTGTCGAGGTAGTGGTAGTACTCCTTGACATCCTCGCCGTGGTTGCCCTCGGCGTTGGTCAGCCCGAACAGTCGTTCCTTGAGGATGGGGTCGGCACCATTCCACAGCGCCACCGAGAAGCAGAGCCGCTGGTGGTCGTCGCTGATCCCGGCGATGCCGTCTTCGCCCCACCGGTACGCCCGCCACCGGCTCTGATCGTGGGTGAAATCGGCCCAGGCGTCACCGTCGACGCTGGAGTCCTCCCGCACCGTGCCCCACTGGCGTTCGGCGAGATAGGGTCCCCACATCCGCCACGGTGTACCCGCCCGCGCCTGCGCCAGTCGCTGGTGCTCTGCGGTGTCGATGACCAAACGGATGTCTCCAGGCTTGCGGGCGATGCGGCGGACGGAGGGCGCTCTGCTCAGAGTTCTTCGCGGCTCATCTGCTCGAGGTGGCGTCGATCCGAGCCCTCCAGCAGCTTGCGGGCTGTCTCCGAAACCGGCTCGACCTGCCCGTGGGAGTCGAACACGAACAACGCGGTCGGGTTCTTGTCGGCCCACCGGATGGCGCCGGCCGTGAAGCCGCCGAGAGCGAACATGAGCGGGTATTTCCCCGCCATCGTGGCGAGCCGGTGGACCTCCATCACATCCCGGTTGGAGGCGCCGCGTGGATCGCTCAACAGGTGGGCGAGACCGCGGGAGGAGTTGATGAGCGGTTGTGGCCCCGACGCCACGACCGCGTCGGTGAAGGCGAAGTACCGCATCCAGTCACACGCCATCTGGAGGGCGACGGCGGTCGAGGGAACCTCGCGGGGCGCCGGCCGAAGTGCCACGAGGGTGGCGGAGCGATTGGCGTCGCCGTCGTCCTTGCGTCCGAACCAGCGACGCCGTGGCCGGTCGTCGGACAGGTCGACGGTTCGGTCGTCGGGGTCTTCGCTTGCGATCGTCATCGGTCCCTCCGCACTCCTGTCGAATGGTACAGGAGCCCCTGCCGGGAGCAACGGAAGGTCGGCCGCCTCCGCCCCGAGTCCGGGACCAACGGGCGACCATCCTCAATCCCCTCCACTTCGGAACCGATACCTCATCGTCGGCGTCCAACGCTGTGTACGACCCGGAGGAACTGTGAACAAGAATCTTTGGCTGGCGGTGGCGATGGGTGTGACCGTGGCCGCCTGCACACCCGGCGTGCCGGTGGCGTCGCCTGACGACCTCGACCCTGCCGCCCTGGTCGCCGGGCGCCTCGAGGCGTTCGACAGCTGTGATGCCCTGCTCGCCCACATCAAGGACGAGGCCTCCGATCGGGTCGGTCCCTACGGGCTCGACACCAGCGGCTGGCCACCGTTCTGGCGGTTCGCCGATGACACCGTGGAGATGACCACCGCCGCCGCCGAGTCGGCAGCCTTCGACAACGTCGGCGGACGCGTCTCAGAGAGTTCCGCCGTCGCCCCGGGCGTCGCAACGGCGGAGGGCGCCGACGGCGACTTCACCGGAACCAACACCCAGGAAGCCGACGTCGACGAACCCGACATCGTCAAAACCGACGGATCCCGCATTCTCACCATCTCCGAGAACATCCTCACGTACACCGACGTCACCGGCGGTGAACCGGTGATCACCGACAACCTGCGCTTCGAGGAGGGTTGGGCCCACGAGCTGTTCTTCGCAGGAAATCGGGCGTTCGTCATCACGAACGGCGGCCTCTGGGGGTACCCGATGCCGATCGAGGGCGATGGCGTGGCCTCCGACAGCGTTGCCGTGGACTCGCGGATCGGAATACCCGAGATGGCGCCCCCGGCCGCCATCCTCTACGAGATCGACCTCTCCGACCCATCGAATCTCCAGGTCGCCTCGACGCTGCGTCTCGAAGGTTCGTACCTGAGCGCCCGGTCGGTCGGGAACACCGTTCGGATGGCCGTCACCACCGCGCCCACCAGTCTTCCCTGGGTGTACCCCGCCAACCAGAGCGGCGAGGAGCGGGCAGAGGAATCGAACCGCCAGCTCATCGAAGAGACGACCATCGACGACTGGATCCCCGAGTACACGCTCGACTCCGGTGGTGAATCCGAGAGCGGCCGTATGGTCGAGTGCCCCAACCTGTACCGGCCCGCCGAGTTCGCCGGATTCGACGTGGTCAGCGTCCTGAGCTTCGACCTCGCCGAGGGTCTGACCCCTGGTGCCGGCACCGGCGTGCTCGCCGGTGGCCAGACCGTCTACTCGTCGCTCGACCGGTTCTACGTTGCCACCACCAAGTGGGTGGGCGAGGAGGTCACCGACGAGACCGGGATGGTCCAGTTCAACGAGGATTACACCACCCAGATCCACGCCTTCGACAACACCGGCGCCGCCGCCGCCTACCTCGCCTCGGGAGAGGTCGAGGGCAGCCTGCTCAACCAGTTCTCCATGGACGAACACGATGGCTACCTGCGGGTCATCACCACCGACGGCTCGCCATGGAGCGACACCGAGAAGAGCGAGTCCTTCCTCACCGTGTTCGAGGAGCAGGAGGAACTCCTGGTCGAGGTCGGCAAGGTGGGTGGACTCGGCAAGGGTGAGTCGTTGTACTCGGCCCGTCTGCTCGACGACGTCGGCTTCGCCGTGACGTTCCGTCAGATCGATCCGTTCTACGTGCTCGATCTGTCCGATCCCACCAACCCCACCGTCACGGGTGAGCTGAAGATCCCCGGATTCTCGACCTACCTGCACCCGGTGGGAGACGATCGCGTACTCGGAATCGGACAGGACGCAACCGAGGACGGCGGGGTCACCGGTCTCAAGGTGAGCCTGTTCTCGGTTGCCGATCGCGCCAATCCTCTGGAGGTTGCCACCTGGGTCGTCCCCAACGCCAACTCGGCCGCCGAATACGACCATCGGGCCTTCCAGTACCTGCCGGAGCAGGGCATCGCCATTCTCCCGGCCGCCACCTGGGACGGTTCGTTGAACGGCGCCGTGCTGCTCGAAGTCGGTACGGACTCCATCACCGAGATCGGCCAGGTGACCCATGTCATCGACACCGGCACCCCCACCTCGGACTGCACACAACTCACGCCCGACGACTTCGAGCCCGAGAGCAGCGAGCTGTACTACCTGACCGGGGAGAGTGGAGGCCGCGTTCAGGTGTGCGAGCCCGGTGACACCGGTGGCTTCGGCTCCTACTACTGCGACCCGATTCCTTTGGCGCAGATCGATGACTACTGGGGCGTCCCGACCGACGACGTGTCAGAACTCGAGTCCCGATTCGCCCCCGACTCCACCCTCGAGATCTGCTGGCCCGACGACAGCGGATGGCGCCAACAGATCAACCGCAGCATCGTGATCGGCGACATCCTCTACACCACCTCGATCGGACATCTCCAAGCGAACAACCTCGAGACCCTCGAAGTGGTGGGGAAGGTGTCGATAACGGGATAGAGAGCTACGAGCTGCGAGCTTCGAGCTTCGAGCTTCGAGCTTCGAGCTACGAGCTACGAGCTACGAGCTACGAGCTACGAGCCAGCCAGAACGCCAGTTCCTGCGTGTCGGAGGTCGGACGTGTCTTGCGTGGTGGGTCCGACGTCTCCAGCCAGAGCCAGAAGCCAGAGGCCCGTCGCTCGCGCCAGCTGCCAGCTAGAGCGCGCGTTCCTGCGTGTTGCGTCGGCCGTCGGACGTTCCGAGCCAGCAGCCAGCAGCCAGCAGCGAGCAGCCAGTAGCCGAATCTCGCTCGTCGCTCGTCGCTCGTCGCTCGTCGCTCGTCGCTCGTCGCTCGTCTCACGCCAGCGTCGTCACGAACTCACCCCATCGGGCGAGTGACGAGCGTTTGCCCAGCGTCTTGAAGTGTTCCATGTCGAGGGCGGCCTGTTCCGGGTCGCCTTCGGCGTCGAGCAGGGCTCTGGCGGCGTGGACGGCTGTCACCGGGCTGGGGTGGTTCGGGAAGCGGCCCTGGTCGGGGGTGTGGTGGTTGGTGACGGCGTCGACCACTCCCACCGGCAGCTCCCACACGGCGGTGAGGTAGCCGCCGATGTCGGCGTGGGTGGCGCCGAACAGTGCCAGCTCCGAAGCGAGTCGGTTGCTTTCGTCGACCGCCAGGAAGTCCTTGGGCCAGTTCTGGAACATCACGAATTCGCCGATGTCGTGCATGAGCCCGGCCAGCTGGGCCTCTTCGATGTCGCGGCGGCTCAACTCGAGATCGCTTGCGATACGGCGGGCGATCGAGCCGACCTTGAGCGACTCGATCCAGAGGCCTTCGAGGAAGCGACGGTCGAGGGTGGAGTTGGCGAACAGACCGGCGGCCAGTGCCAGCGAGCTGATGGTCTGCATCCCGAGTAACGATGTGGCCTGAACCACGTCGCCCACTTCGGTGCGGAGCCCGAACAGGGCCGAGTTCACCACTCGGAGGATGCGGATGCTGGTGGCCGGATCGCATCTGACGATCTCACCGACCCGTTGCATGGAGGGATCGTCGGAGTTGAGCTCGGCCTGGATCTGGCGGTACACCTCGGGCAACGAGGGCAGCTCACGGGCACCCGCCACCAGTTCGGAAATGGCGGCGGTGCCCATGCGGTCGCGCCAGCGAACCGTCCCGTACAGAGCCTGGCGCAGCTGCTGGCTGGTGAACGGTCGGCTCAGGAACAGGTGGGCGCCGATGTGATCGCGCGCCGCCTTGGTCTTGGAATGGACCAGGCGGGCAACGGTGGGATAACCCTCCTCGACATCGGAGACGACCCGCGCCCCTACCGAGCGGGGCGAGTCGACTCCGGCGACCAGCACGTCGAAGTTGGTTCGATCGAGTTGTGCGGCCGCCTCGTCCTCGTGGGCGACGAACGCGGCGGCGACCCCCAGTTTCGAGTCCTGCAGAATGCTGCGGACCTCTGCCAAACGATCCGCATCATCATCGACGAACAGAATCTTCATTGTTGGATGCTCCCGGGTCGGCGCTCAACCCTCGCTGCATCTGTCGGCACGAACGGCTCGACCTTGAATGAACGGTCGGCTGCCCAACAAACTGGGTCGATCAGCCCATCCCGGAGGCGGTCGTGACATCAGCGCCAGGGGGCCCCGCTCAGGTACTTCCAGCCGGCGTCGGGGAGCAGTGCAACCGCCGTGCCGCCCTCGGCTTCGAGGCCCTCCACTGCGGCCTGGAGGATGGCTCCCGAGGAGGTGCCAACGAAGTGTCCTTCCTGGCGCATGGTGATGGCCACCATGTCCTCGGCCGCGCCCTTGTTGATCTGGTGGCGGTGGGTGACGAGGGACAGATCGGCGATGGGCGGTTGGAACGGGTCGTCCTGGGATCGCATCCCACTGATCGGGTCGTCGACATACGGCTCCACGGAGTGCACCGCGATGTGGGGCCAGTCGTGGACCAGCCCGCGGCTGTTGCCGGTGATGGTTCCGCCGGTTCCGTAGGCTGCGAACAGGTGCGTGGGTGGTTCCACCAGCGGCCAATCCCGCACGATCTCCCGGGATGTGCCGAAGAAGTGGGCGTAGGTGTTCCACCGGTTCCCGTACTGGTAGAGCATGAGCCCTTCGCCGGCTTCGACGAGGCCCTTGGCGTGGGCGATCGCCTCGTTGGGGCCGCCGTTGACCTCGATGAGATCCACGCAGTAGGCCCGCAGGATCTGTTTGCGTTCCTCGGTGGCCGAGGCGGGGAGGGCGATGACCATCGGGTGGCGGTTGATGAGCGCCAGCCGCGCCAGGCCGATCCCGGTGTTGCCCGATGTCGCCTCGATGAGCGGCTGGCCGGGTTTGAGCGTCCCGTTCTCGACGGCATTGTGGAACATGTACCAGGCGGCCCGGTCTTTGATGGAGCCGGTCGGGTTGTACCACTCGAGCTTGGCGAACAACCGGGTTCGAGCCGGGGCGAGGGCGGGCAGTTCCACCAGCGGTGTGTTTCCGGGTCTCACGAAGGCGAGAACCTCTCGTTCTCGACGGTCATTCCCCGCGGTGACCAAGTCACCCCAGAGGATCGACTCCCGCCACGGCAACGATCGGGATCGAGCGGGGTGAGCCGGGTTCCAGCAGGATGATGGCCCATTCGTCGTGAGAGACCTCGATCCCGGCGTACTCGCCGGTGGCGCGGTCGCCCGTCACCGTGGTCACGGCGTAGGCCAGACCACGACGCATGTGGTTGAGAGCGGTCGGTGGGAGAGCGGGTCGATTGGTCAACGGTGACATCCGAGCTGGAGAGACCAATTCCATCGGTTCCCCGTGTCCCGTGCATGACCGTTTTGTGAACGATCACGGGACCTTCGACAAGAACTCCGTGACCCGGTCGAAGAACGCTGCCGGGCTTTCCTTGTAGATCAGGTGTCCACCACCGAGCACGGCGAGCTCGGCGTCGGGGATCAACGATGCGACCTCTTCGGACAGGTGGACCGGCGTACACATGTCGTCGCGTCCCACCAGCACGAGGCTCGGAACGGCCACATCCGCCAGGCGGTCGTACTGGTCGTGGCGCATGATCATGTCGATCCGGGCCGCCATGATCTCGGCCCGGGCACCTCGCGTCGCCACCATGTCACACCAGGCCCGCACCTCGGCGTAATGCGACCGGATGTAGGCGGGGGAGTAGAGGAAGAGGGCAGTGAGGTCGGCGTAGGCGGCGATGCCCTGTTCCAGCAGTGTCTGCTTGCGGACGGCGAACTGATGGCGGAAGAAGTCGTCCGACCGGGCCCACGACGAAGCCATGGTGATGGACCGTACGACGTCGGGATGATCGAGCGCCATCACCTGGGCGATGGCTCCACCGGTCGATGATCCGACGATGTGGGTCGGTCCGCAGTCGAGCTGGCGGATCAGCTCGGCCATATCGGCGGCGTGGTTGGCGACCTCGTAGCCGTTGGACGGCTCGCTCGAGCCGCCGGTGCCCGGATGGTCGGGCACGATGGTGCTGAACGTCCCGGCGAACGTGGCGATCTGCCCTCCCCACCCGCTGCCGTTACCCGACAGCCCCGATATCAGCATCACCGGGTCGCCAGACCCGCTCATCTCGTAGTGCAGCGTTCCACCGGTGGATGCGATCTCAGGCATGATCGGGAAGATAGCTGTCAGTCAGACGGGCGGCGGGCGGCAACGTAGGCTCGATGGCCGTGACAGACGATCAGACCGCATCGCTCTACGCCCAGCATGCCGATGAGCTGGTTCGCTTTGCCACTGGGCTCGTCGGGCCCTCCGATGCCTCCGACGTTGTGTCCGATGCGCTGGTGCGCCTGCTGGCCTCCGCCGCATGGAAACGTGCAGATAACCCGAGGGCACTGATGTTCCGAGCGGTCCTTCGCCAGGCGCAGATGTTCCACCGCTCCGCGGCGCGCCGGCGGGCACGAGAGACGAGGTCCTCGGGTGGTGAGGCGTATGAGATGCCGGACCTTCAGCCGGAGGTGGCGACGGCCGTTTCCCGGCTCAGCTCACAACAGCGGGCGGTGGTGTTCCTCACCTACTGGAATGACCTCGACGTCCGCCGGATCGCTGAGTTGCTCGGCGTGAGCGAGGGCACGGTTCGCAAACAACTGGATCGGGGTCGGGCCAAGCTACGGGAGGTGCTCTCATGAACGACGGTGACGATCGGATTCGGGGTGTGGTCCATGCCATCGCCCAGGCTTCGCCCCCGCCTCCGCCCCTTCCCACAGCGCGCGCCAGGCGTGGGCTCGGCAGAGGCCCGATCGTCGGTGCGGCCGCGTTCGTCGTCGTCGTGGTCACCTTCGTCGGACTGGGCTCGTTGCTGAGGGGTGGAGCCGTCGGATCGGGCGACGACCTGATCAGAGCCCACTCGGGCGGGTTCGGCACAGGCGGGATGGATGCGATCGTCTCCGGCGTGGTCGAGGTCGACCTAGATGACGGCTGTGTCTGGCTGACCGACCCCAGCGGGTCGAGGCGCCCGGTCGTGTGGCCGGCCGGCACCACAGGCTCGATCGACCCTTTCTCGATCGAGCTCCGTGACGGTCAGAGGATCGCGGCCGGTGACCTGGTCGAAGGCGGCGGCGGGTACATCGATGCCCGGCAGGCGAGCGAATGGGCAGGCACCGAGCCGTTCTCCGAGCAGTGCCTGACGACGGGTGAGGCGGCGGTGTTCAACGCCGGTTCGGAGATCACGGTGACGCCCGATGTCGGCCTCGCGCTGCCCGGCACCTTGATGGAGCGATTCCGGGTTCCGGAACCGATCCCGCTCGAGCTGATCGCAGGCAGTGGCAACGCCAGGACCCTTGCCGTTGTCGATCTCCTTGGGGCAACCGTGCATATGTACGGCGGTGGCGACATCGAGCTACCGGTGGACACGCTGGATGGTGGGAGCGGAGGAGGCGGTTTCATCAACCTGTGGGCTGACGGCAACGTCTACTCATATCCGGGGAGCGTGACGGCGGAACCGCTGGTGTACCGTCCCGATCCGCTCCGCGAGATCCAAGGCATCGCACCCACCCTGCAGGTGGTTCGAGACGCGGACGGCGAGCGAATGTGGCTCGTTCAACCGGCCGTTCCCGGTGACGAGTCGACGTTGGTCGAGGTCGTGGACCTGGTTGGGCTGGAAGTGGCACGACTCGGGTCGTTCACGCTCGATGGGACCTGGTTCCCGATCGGCACCACGATCGATGGGCTGATCGTGACGAGCGACTCCCCCGCGCCGGTGACGGCGCTGGTCACGGTCGCCGGCGTCGTCGCCGCAACCACCGAGGGAACCGCCCTCTCCGTCGGGTGGGATGGAGCAGTCGTCCGGACACCGGCCGGTGAACTGGTTGTGACCGATCCGTCGCTCGGATCGTCGGTGCCTGTGACCGCGCCCGGAGAGGGCGAGTGGGCGTCGGTTGGTTGGCAGGACATCCCGCTCGCCGCGCCACCGATCCCAACGGGGGGCGACTCCTACCTGGTGGCGTTCGCCAACCATGCCGCGGACTCCTCGTCGTTGGTCGTCGTTGCCCCCGACGGGACGGCGACCACGCTCGCCGCTGTCGGCAAGAACGTCATGGCCACCTGGTCTCGTAACGGGAACTGGATTGCGCTGGTCGAAGGCAGGGACGTGAGCCTCGTCTCGCTCGACGGAGAGGTCATCGAGCTCGGTGCCCTGGTTCCCGAAGGCCACTGGGTGATCACCGCCGGGTGACCCTCTCTGATGCCCAGGGGGGGCGACCCCCCTTCGACCCCCCGCCGGTACTGGTCTTGCGCGGTCGCGTGCTTGGCCGGGGGTGTGGATGTCCTTGCGTTGGCTGTTGCCACGTTCCGGTTCTGCGTTCTGCGTTCTGCGTTTGATGCCCAGGGGGGGCGACCCCCCTTCGACCCCCCGCCGGTACTGGTCTTGCGCTGGTTGCGTGCTTGGCCGGGGGTGTGGAGTTGCTTGCGTTGGTTGTTGCCACGTTCCGGGCGTTCTGCGTTCTGCGTTCTGCGTTTGATGCCCAGGGGGGGCGACCCCCCTTCGACCCCCCGCCGGTACTGGTCTTGCGCTGGTTGCGTGCTTGGCCGGGGGTGTGGAGTTGCTTGCGTTGGTTGTTGCCACGTTCCGGGCGTTCTGCCTTCTGCGTTCTGCGTTCTGCGTTTGATGCCCAGGGGGGGCGACCCCCCTTCGACCCCCCGCCGGTGCTGGTGGCTGGGTGAGTCGTGCCTGGCCGGGGGTGTGGATGTCCTTGCGTTGGCTGTTGCCACGTTCCGGGCGTTCTGCGTTCTGCGTTCTGCGTTTGATGCCCAAGGGGGGCGACCCCCCTTCGACCCCCCGCCGGTTCCGGTGGCGGGGTGGTCGCGTGCTTGGCCGGGGGTGTGATGGTGCTTGCGTTGGCCGTTGCCACGTGCACGAACCGACGTCAGGCTTCAACGGCGGCTGAGGGCCGGGTTCCGTACGTTCTACGTTCTACGTTCTACGTTCTACCTCTGGGCGTTCTGCGTTTTGCCGGTTCGCGGTGAACGGTTCCTCCCCCTTCCTCTCCAATCTGTGCAACAATTTGAGCGTCTGATCAAAAGCCGAGGAGGCACTGTGGCCGCCGCCAATCACCCTGGAATCGTCAACGGACGTCGTGTTGCAATCGTGGACGGGTTGAGGACTCCGTTCGCCAAATCCGGAACTGCGCTCAAGGACGTCACGACGCTGCAATTGGGGCAGGCAGTCGTGAGCGAACTCATCGAGCGCTCCGGCGTCGACCCCACCGCCGTCGACCGGGTCGTGTACGGGTCGGTGGTGCAGGATGTGGGGTCTCCCAACATCGCTCGGGAAATCGTGCTGTCCACCCGGTTGGCCGACAACACCGACGCCTATTCCGTCACCCGGGCCTGCGCCACCTCCACGCAGACGTTCGTGGACGGCGCCCAGGCGATTCTCATGGGGGAAGCAGAGATCGTGATCACCGGCGGTGCCGACTCGCTGTCGCGCCCGCCGGTGCTGTTCAGTGACGAATTCGTCGAGGTGATGCAGGCAGCCCAGTCGGCCAAGGACATGTCTGGCCGACTCAAGGCGCTGTCCGAGCTGCGGCCCAAGGATCTTGCCCCGAACCCGCCGGCGGTGGGTGAGCGGGCCACCGGCGGCACCATGGGAGACGGGGCCGAGAAGATGGCCCGCATCTGGGGGATCGACCGGGAGGCACAGGACCGCTACGCCTTCGAGTCACACCGCAAGGCCGTCGAGGCGTGGGACAAGGGTGTCTACGACTCCGAAGTCATGGCGCTGGCGGTCCCGCCCTCATACCTCAGCACGCTCGAGCGCGACACCATTCCCCGAGCCGACACCACCATCGAGAAGCTCGGATCACTTCGACCCGTGTTCGATCGCAATCACGGCACCGTCACCGCCGGCAACGCCTCCCCGCTCACCGACGGGGCGGGGGCGCTCCTGTTGATGGAGGAGGGCACCGCCGAGCGGCTCGGATTCGTGCCGAGGGCGTTCCTGAGGTCCTGGGCGTTCTCGGCGGTCGACCCCAACTGGCAGCTGTTGATCGGACCAGCCTTCGCTACCCCGCTCGCCCTCGACCGGGCTGGGCTCAGCCTCGACGACATCGACGTGATCGACGTGCACGAGGCGTTCGCGGCCCAGGTGCTGGCGGTGAAGGCGGCGTTCGCCTCCGACGACTTCGCCCGGGAGCAGCTCGGTCGGGAACGGGCCATCGGTCGCATCCCCGACGAGAAGCTCAACCTGTACGGTGGCTCGGTGAGCCTCGGACATCCCTTCGGCGCCACCGGGGCCCGCCAGATCCTCACCATGGCAAACGAACTGCACCGGCGTGACGCCGGTACCGCCCTGATCACCCAATGTGCCGCCGGAGGCCTCGGTGCCACCGTCATCCTGGAGCGCTGACATGACCCTCACCAACGACCTCACCCACTTCTCCATCAGCACCGACGACGACGGCGTCGCCGTCGTCGTCATGGACCGCCAGGGCGAACCGATGAACACACTCGGCCCGGCGCTCATGAACGACTTCGAGTTGGTGCTCGATCGTCTCGAATCCGACGCCGCAATCAGGGCGGTCGTACTCACGTCGGCCAAGAAGGACTTCCTGGTCGGCGCCGACGTGCGGTGGTTCGCCGAACTGACCGACGCCGCCGAGGCCCAGGCGATGATCGAGACGGGACACCGACTGTTCGGACGGTTGGAGGACCTGTACCGCACGGCCGGCAAGCCCGTCGTGGCGGCCATCCACGGGTCGGCCCTGGGTGGCGGACTCGAACTCGCCCTCGCCTGTTCGCACCGGGTGCTGGCCGACGAGGAGTCCACCACCGTCGGCCAGCCCGAGGTACAGCTCGGCGTGATACCGGCGGGCGGCGGATGTGTCAGATTGCCGGCGCTCATCGGTGTGGCGGAAGCACTCGACCTGATCCTCACGGGAAAGCCGGTGCGCGCCTCCAAGGCGCGCAAGCTGGGTATCGCCGACGACCTCGCTCCCCGCGAATACCTGGTGGATGCCGCCAAGGCCCTGGCGCTGTCGGCGATCGGCCCACAGCCGGCCGCCAGGAGGACGATGGGTTCGATCCTGTCGGGGCTGACCGGCGACCGCCTCCAGAAGTTCGCGCTCGAAACCAACCCTGTCGGACAGAACGTCTTGTTCAAGCAGGCTCGCCAGAAGCTCCTCACCGAGACCAACGGCAACTACCCGGCCCCCGAACGGGCACTCGAGGCGGTTCGGCTCGGCGTTCAGGACGGTCCAGAAGCGGGGCTGCGCGCCGAAGCGCGCTTCTTCGGTGAGCTCGTGACGTCTCCGGAGTCCATGGCGCTGCGATCGATCTTCTTCGCCACCCGTGAGGTGGCCAAGGACAATGGTGTGGCCGATGACGCCCTGGCGCCACGACCGGTGGGGAAGGTCGGAGTGATCGGCGGCGGGCTCATGGGCGGCGGTATCGCCGCTGTGTCGACCCTCAACGCCGGGAGCCCGGTCCGGATCAAGGAGACCGACAACGCAGGAGTGCAACGGGCACTCGGCTACGTGCACAAGGTGCTCGATGGACGGGTCCAGCGACGTCGCCTTCGCGACTTCGATGCCGAGCGGGCGATGCTCCGGGTCACGGGCACCACCGACTGGTCCGGGTTCGCCAACGTGGACCTGGTGATCGAAGCGGTCTTCGAGGACCTGATGCTCAAGCAGGACATCCTGCGAGACGTGGAGGCCGTCGTTTCGGACCGGACCGTGTTCGCGTCCAACACCTCCACGCTCCCGATCTCGGCGATCGCCGACGCTTCTTCACGGCCCGAGACCGTGCTGGGCATGCACTACTTTTCGCCCGTCGAGAAGATGCCGCTGCTCGAAGTGATCGTCACCGACCGCACAGCCGACTGGGCCACCGTCACGGCCGTCGAGTACGGGCGCCGCCAGGGCAAGACGGTGATCGTCGTCAACGATGGCACCGGCTTCTACACCAGCCGCATCATCGCCCCCTATTCCAACGAGGCGCTCCGCCTGCTGGAGGAAGGCGCCTCGATCGAAGCGATCGACAAGGCGATGATCAAGTGGGGATTCCCCGTCGGCCCGCTGCTGCTCGCCGACGAGGTCGGACTCGACGTCGGCCAGAAGGTGTCGAAGATCATGATCGAGGCATTCGGCGAGCGGATGTCCGGGCCTGCGATCCTCGACAACGTCTCGGACCGGAAGGGCCGGAAGAACGGCAAGGGCTTCTACCTCTACGACGAGAAGGGGAAGCGAGGCGATCCCGACGAGTCGATCTACGCCGACCTTGGGCTGGGTGCCCGCCGCGACGTGCCGATGGGCGAGATCCAGGAACGCGTGTCGCTCATGATGATCAACGAAGCAGCGCTCTGCCTGCAGGAGGGAATCCTCCGATCGGCCCGCGACGGCGACATCGGGGCAGTCATGGGCCTAGGGTTCCCGCCGTTCCGGGGTGGCCCGTTCTGGTACGTCGACCACGTCGGTGCGGCCGCCATCGTGTCGCGTCTCCACGCGCTGGCGTCCAAGCACGGAAACAGGTTCGAACCCGCTCGGGTCCTTGTGGACGCCGCCGAGTCCGGCGCCAGGTTGCGTGGATGACCGCAGGCCCGATCTGAACCTCCAATCGACCGAACTTACTGTGTCTGTTGGCCCTGGCAGGAAAACGGGGCCGACGTAGGATCGATTCATCGGAGGTGATCTGATGGTCGACTGGCTCGACCGAATCGAACAACCCGAAGACGACGCACTCATCCTTCCGCCACCGGTAGCGGGAACCAATGACTCCGACCTGATCGACGAGTTCATCGAGTTCTTCAATGCCCGCGACCTCGACTCGATCGGGTCGATGCTGGCGGCCGATGTCGAGGCGGAGTTCGTTCACTCGATCGGATCGGTTGGCGCACTCATCGGGCTCGAGGAACTGTTCCTGCGCGAGCCGCTCGTGCTGCTCACCCGCGGCGACGCCGACGGCGACGCCCTCGCAGTGGTCTGGCACCCAGGCGGAGGCGGCCACCTCACCGTTGGCTACCTGGCCTTCGAGTTCACCGACGGCGACCCCGGCGAGATCACCCGCATCGAATACCTGGACGAGCTCAACGCCGACGACCTGGTCGTGGAAGAGCCCGGCGAGGTGACGGCCGAGGAGTGGGAACTGGAAGAGACGTAGAACGTAGAACGTTCAACGTAGAAGGTCCGGCACCGTTGTGCTGTCGGCAGCTCTTCGGGGCCGCCACCGACGACCGGTTCGGCCTGCCTCCGAATCCACCTTTTGCACAATGAGGTTGAGCGGATAGGCGAATGGGCACCAGGCTTCGGGCCAGGAGCCTTGTCCCCCACGCAGTGGGGGAAGGGGCCCCCGCGAGGAACGAGCGGGGTAGGGGGGTTGAAAGCCCGCGAGATGAACTCCGCATGCGTCCGGATCGCGTGATCATGCTCGCGAGGGATAGGCCCCCCCTACCCCGCTCCTCCGTCGTACCGGTCGCCTCGACCGGCGGACCCTTCCCCCTCTCGCAAGCTCGAGGGGGACAAAGCTACTCCCTATCCGCGCGACCTCATTGTGCAAAAGGTGATGGTCCGCGTCGGGGCTGGCCGGCGGCTGGCGGGCGTCTCCGGTGGTGGCCCCGGGAGGTCTCACCCGACCAGGTCGCCGGACATTGGACGTTCTACGTTCTACGTTGAACCCACTACTCGCTCGGCAGCGCCCAGTCCTCGGCGATCACGTCGTACACCACTTCGGCCAAGCGGATGCCACCGTCGGTGGTGAGGTGGATTCCGTCGTTGAGGCGCATGTCGAGCACGACGCCCTCGTCGTTGGGGAGATACTCGGAGTATTCGCCATCGGGGCCGGTGAACGTCGACCAGCTCTCGACGTAGTGGACGCGCTCGTGGTCGGCGGCCTCTGTTTCGTAGACCTGGTTGAGGATCACCACCCGTTCCCGGAAGGTGTCGGAGCTGACGATGGGCATGCCCATCCAGTAGACCTCGCGGCCGTCGGCTTCGAGTTCGGCCATGAGCCCGCCGACCCGGGCGCTGTACTCGGCGATCCACTCGTCGGTCCCGAACGGGACCCAGATGCCGTCGACCCGGATGTCCTGGGCATCGTTCCCGCCGAAGAACAGGACAAGGACTTCTGGATCCTGTCCTGTCCGGACCTCCCGGAGGAGGGCCGGCCAGTCGATGAAGTCGGGGCGGGTGATTCCCGACTCGAACTCGTAGAGGACCTCAGCTTCCACGAAACCGCCTCGTTCGGCCCGCTGCTCGAGCATGGGCCCAAACTGTCCGACCATCGAGTCACCCCCCACGAACAAGCGGAGCGGGTCGGTGGCGCTCACTTCGCGTCTGCCGGGGAGCGTGGTGGTCGTGACGACTGGTGCGGCGGCGGTTGTCACGGTGGTTGGCGGTGACTCCGGTTCGGTTTCGACACGGCCCAAGGCCGCGTCGATGACGTTGCGGGGCGTGTCCAGGAACAGAACGTCGCTGACGGTGGCGATCGGTTTCATGAGAGCCACCCCAACGCTGCGCTGCCACCCTGCTTCCTGTCGTTCGGCGGTGGCGAGGATGTCGCCGGCGTTGAGCAGCAGACCGATCACCAGGGCGAGCGTGACCACCAGGATGGCGTGACCGGCAGCCATCCGGCCCGGTCGGGATCGGGGTCGGCTGATCACTCGGGTTGGTAGGTCGGTGTCGGTTGCCATGGGATCAGGTGTCTCTCGCCGGCTCAAAACTGGAAGTAGATGAAGGGGGCAACGCCTTCGGGACCGAACCCGTCGACCACGAGGAGGACGGCTCCCAATGCCAGTGCCATCGGGACGGGCCGAAGCTTCACGAAGTAATAGCGCACCCGCATCCGTACGTGTGCTGGGAGATGGTGGATGGCGATACCCCCGACGACCAGGCCGATCAGCGCCGGGGTCAGCGTGGGTGTGGGGCCGAAGTCGAACAGCCTGCCGAGCAGACTGAAGGCGGTGCCGATCGACTCGGCGCGGAAGAACACCCATCCAAGACACACCAGGTGGAAGGTGGCGATCCGCCGACCGATGAGCGAGGCGGTGGTGTCCACACGTTGGACGCCGGCGGAGGTCCTGCGTTCATCGAGGACCCGTTCGATGGCGAGACCGCCCCCGTGGAGCAGTCCCCAGACAACGAACGTCCAGGCGGCGCCGTGCCACAACCCGCCCAACACCATGGTCAGCAGCAGGTTGCGGTAGGTGGCTTGGCGGCTACCGCGGCTTCCGCCCAGCGGGATGTAGAGGTAGTCGCGCAGCCATCGCGACAGCGTCATGTGCCAGCGGCGCCAGAACTCCTGCAGGCTGGCGGCCCGGTAGGGGTGGTCGAAATTCTGCGGGAAACGGAATCCCATGAGCAGCGCGACACCGATGGCGATGTCGGTATAGCCCGAGAAGTCGCAATAGATCTGCACGGCGTAGCCGTAGATCGCAAACAGGACCTCGAGCGCCGAGAAGCCGGCCGGATTGGCGAACACGGGGTCGACCAGTCCGGTGGCGAGGGTGTTGGCCACCACCACTTTCTTGAAGAGCCCGGCGGCGATGAGGGCGAACGCCTCGGGTGCCTCGACGTTGCGGGGGTCCCGACGAGTGTGCAGTTGGGGCAGGAACTCGGAGGTCCGGACGATGGGCCCGGCGACGAGCTGGGGAAAGAACGCCAGGTAGACGGCGAAGTCGAGCAGTCCGGAGGGCTCTTCCTCATCCCGGTACACGTCGATGACATACGACAGCGCCTGGAATGTGAAGAACGAGATTCCCACGGGAAGGGTGATCTGCAGCAGCGGAAGCGGAAGGTCGATACCGACGCGTGCGAACAGGTTGATCGCCGAACTGGCGAAGAAGCCGTAGTACTTGAACCAGCCGAGGACGGCGAGGTTGACAACGACCCCACCGGTCACCCAGCGTTTGCGGGCGACGGGGTCGCCCGTCCGGGCCATCGACGATGCCACGACGTGGTTGATGAGGGTCGAGCCGATGATGAGGCCGAGGAACCGCCAGTCCCAGGCGCCGTAGAAGAAGTAGCTCGCAGCGAGCATGAACAGCTTCCAGCGACCGCGGTGAGGCAGCAACAGCCAGTTGGCGGTGAGCACGACCACGAAGAAGAGCGCGAACTCGACGGTCGGGAACAGCATCAGGAGGATCGAGCGTACCCGTACCCCGGGTCGGGAGCGGGTCAAGAACCTCGGGTGGTTGTTGGCTCAGTGACCCGTGGCTAGTACCTTTCCGCTCAACGAAGGGCTGGACGATGGATGGTGGCGATCGGCCGAGTCACACCGGCACCACAACCGACTCCGATCTCCTGGGCGGCGGGTATCTCGACGGGCATTCCCCTCACGGCTCCGAAGCCGATGACGACCACGTGCTGTACGACGACGCCTTCGACGCCGAGATCGCACGCGACGCGTACGTCCCGCACGCCCACGACGACGAAATCTGGCCCGAATCCGACGGGGACGAATCGTATTGGGGTGCGCCTCCACCTGCCCGCCCCCGCGATCCGGCGACGAGAGGTGCTCATCGACCGTCGAGTCGACAGGCTTCCCGCTCCTCGTCCCGACCGGTGCGGGCCACGGCCTCGACACCCCCCGCGCCGACCTACCGTCTGAACCGGCGGGGCAAGATCGTCTTCACGGTCTTCCCCCTGATCGTGTTGCTCCTGATCGGCCTGGCGGCGGGAGGCGGTGAACCCTTCGCCCTGGAGGGAATCGACGATGGTGCCGTGCTCAACGCCGAGCAGGCGGAAGCGGTGTCGCTGCGGGTGGTGTTCGCCGATGCCGAAGACCCCGAACGGGTGAGGGCGAGCCTCGGTGACCTCGAACTCCCCGTCACCTTCGACGCCGATGGGGTCACCGCTCAGGTGGCGATGGGTTCGGTGCCGGAAGGCGAGCACACGGTCACCGTCGCCCTCGACAGCGCCCTCCCGCTGGGCGGCTCCTCGCTGAGCCGGACGTTCTCCGTGGATGCCACTCCTCCGGCCGTCGAGATGCTGGGTCCCACCGAGGCTGCCCGGGTGTCGGTACCCGTGACCCTCCGGGTTGGCGTCGACGATCCCCAGGCTCGTGTCGCCGTCGGCGGTGAAGATGTCGATTTGGTCGACGGCGTCGCCCAGCTGGACTACGAGACCGCTCCCCGTGCCCCGGTCGAAGTGACGGCCACCGATGCCGCCGGCAACGTCGCCGTGGCGGCTCTCACGATCCCCATCGCTCTACCCGGTGAGCCCGGTCAGGAGCCGATCCGCGGCGTGCACGCCAGCGGGTGGACCTGGGCCACCCCCGAGTTGCGGGATCCGATCCTCGAGATGATCGCCGACGGAAAGATCAACACCGTGCAGATCGACCTCAAGGACGAGGCCGGTGACATCTGGTACGACACGTCGGTGGAACTCGCCCACGAGATCGGAGCCGTCACGGAGTTGTGGGACCTCGAAGAGGTCGTCGCGGAGTTGCATGCCCTCGATGTCCGGGTGGTCGGACGGATCGTCAACTTCCGCGACCCGAAGCTGGCCAACTACGCGATCGAGTCGGGGGACATGGACCTGATCGTGCTGAACCCCGACGGTACGGCCTACGGGAAGTACGGCGGGTTCACCAACCCCTTCAACCGCGAAGTGTGGGAGTACAACATCCTGCTCGCCGAGGAAGCGGCCCGTCTCGGCGTCGACGACGTGCTCTACGACTACGTTCGCAGGCCGGATGACTACATCGAGAACATGCTCTTCCCCGGTCAGGACGGCACACCGGAGCAGGCTGTGATCGGCTTCCTCGAGGAGAGCAGGCACCGCGTCCACACCGCCGGAGCCCGCTTGGGAGCATCGGTGTTCGGCATCGCCGCCACCCGTCCCGATGAGGTCGCCCAGGACATCCCGGCGATGGCGCCCCACGTCGACTACATCGCTCCCATGGTGTACCCGTCCCACTGGGGCCCCGGCGAGTACGGAGTCGCCGACCCCAATTCGCAGCCGTACGACATCGTCTACGAGTCGATGGCCGATTTCGTGCGCATCCTCGACGGTACCGGGGCCACCCTCGTCTCCTGGCTCCAGGACTTCTCGCTCGGCGTCGACTACGGCCCCGCCGAGGTGAAGGCCCAGATCGACGCCAGCATCGCCGCGGGAGTCCCCGACTTCCTGCTGTGGGACGCCGCAACCACCTATACGGAGGAAGCGCTGGACTAGGAGGGGGCTCCTGGCTTCTGGCTTCTGGCTTCTGGCTTCTGGCTTCTGGCTCGTCGCTCGTCGCTACCGACCAAGGGATGCCCTTCGTCCGGCTCTAGCAGCCAGTAGCCAGTAGCTCTTCGCTGTCTAGTCCTTCCGGGTCAGCCCGTTTGGGTGCTGCTCCGGGTGACCGTGTGTGACCGATGACACGGACATGAGCACGACGCTTGATCTCTCGTCCCCGATCGATGGAACGGTCCGGGGCTCCGACGCCCTTCTCCTCAAGGCGATCCCGGTGGGGGCGTTGGTGTTGGTGCTCGTCGAGGCGCTCGCCCTCTTCCTCGGGGCGCCGCTCGGTATTGCCGAGGTGATGGCCGCCCTGGCGGTCACCGCGATCGGGGCGGTGCTGATTCGCCGTGGCACGCCCGTCGCTCCGATGGTTGCGGTGGGATGGCTCGCCGCCAATGCGATCACCCTCGGGGTGGTCGGTACCCATCCTCAGGCCTTCTCGCTGGTGGCGGTTCTCAACATCGGGCTGCTGGGGCTCGCCGCCCTCTCCGTTGACCATCGCTGGTATCTCGCCCTGGTGGCGTTTGTGGTTGGACTCCAGTGCGCCGCCCTTGTGTCCGGCGCCGGCACCGACGCCACGGTGCCTGCCATGACGGGCGCCCTGGGCGTTGGGATCGCCTTGATGGTGCGGCGTCTCGAGTGGCGTCAGGCCGGCTCCGAGCGCGCCATCCGGACACTCACCGTCGAGCGGTCGACAGTGGTGCGGCTGTACGACGTGGCAACCTCCATCGGCGCCTCGACCACGACGGCCGAAGCACTGCCCGACTTGTTGGGGGTGGTCGCGGGTGCGGTCCGCGCCAGGTCGGCGGCCGTGGCGGTCCTGGACGGCACCCGTTCATCGCTGACGCTGTCGGGCCCGGTGTGGGTCAACGGTTCACACATCCCCGTCGACGAGGATGTGATCGCCCCCCTCGAACGCAACGGGTTCGGGACGCGCGCCCTGCGCACCACCCGCGCCGTCCGCTTCGATCGAGCCGGTGCGATCGACCTCGGTCCCATCCTCGCTGACCTCGGCCTCGATTTCGGCCTTGTCTCGGCGCTGCGACTGGAGGGGAAGGAGACCGGTCTGCTGATCGTGGGCGATCCGATCGACGGCGCCTTCGACGAGGCGAGCATTGCAGAGCTCACCGCCCTCGCCTCTCCCGTGTCCCTCGTGCTCGCCCAGGTCGGCCGTCACGAGGCCGCCCTCGAGTTGGCTGCCCGGCTCAAGGAGATCGCCGACATGAAGTCGGACTTCGTGTCCATGGTCAGTCATGAGCTCAAGACCCCCCTCACCTCGGTGATCGGGACACTGGACACCCTGGCTCGTCCCGACATCAGCCTGGAGAACCCGGCGGTGCAGGAGATGTTGCACGGGGCCCAGCGCCAGTCCTGGCGGCTTCGTCGTTTGATCGACGATCTCCTGGTCTTGTCCCGCATCGACCGCGGCATGGTCGTTCCCGAGTCCGGGGTCGTCTCCGTGTCTGACGTCGTCGCCGACGTCACCGAGCTCCTACCCCGCTGTGAACTCTCGATCCATGCACCCTCGGATCTCGCCGTGCTGGGCGACGCCGACCACCTCTCGCAGATTCTCATCAACCTGGCCGAGAACGCCGTCAAGTACGGCGAGGGGACTCCGGTGGAGATCAGGGCGGCCCGAGGCAGTGACGACGAGGTGACCGTCACCGTCTCCGATCATGGCCCTGGCATCCCCGTATCCGAGCGGGAGCGCGTCTTCGACCGTTTCGTGCGGCTCGAAGGATCGATGACCGCCAGGGTGGGCGGGACCGGGTTGGGTCTGTCGATCGTGAAGATGCTCGCCGAGGGAATGGGTGGGCGCGTCGGTGTGGTCGAGACGCCGGGTGGGGGAGCGACATTCGTCGTCACCCTGCCCGAGGCGCCGTGAAGTGATCAGTTGAAACGGACGGCGGCCGCGGGTGGTGAGGACCACCAGATGTCCCGGGAGGATCCGGCCCTGTGCCTGGGCCTCCCAAAGGGCCAGCGGCAACGAGGCGGAGCCGGTGTTTCCGAGTCGATCGACATTCACATAGACCCGTTTCGGGCCCAGGCCAACTCTGCCCCGACTGCTCGATGGTGCGGTGATTCGCCTGATGGGGGATGACGAGTGCGACATCATCGATGCGGTACCCGATCCTCCCAAGAGATGATCCGCATGATGAGTTCCGCCCCGATCACGACTATGAGGCGAGGGGACATCTGCACTCGCGTCCGCGCCACGTCGAGGGCCTGGAGGAACCCGGCGCAGCCGCTACCGGCGAGGTCGTATGCCGGCACGTGCCGGGCCCCGAGTCGATGTTGCAGCAAGGCGGCCGTGTCGGGTCTCACGACCTCGGGGGTGTCGGTGGCGACGATGATCTCGTCGACGTCGCGCGGGGTGAGGCCTGGCATCGGCAAGGGTCCGGGTGCGGCGACCTCCGCCAGGTCGACCGTCGACTGGTCGTCGGCTGCGATTAGGCGCTCGTGGATGCTGGTACGGGTCGTGATCCACTCATCGAAGGTGTCGACCGTCGACGCCCATTCTTGGCTGGTGAGAACGCGGTCGGGCACATAGCCACCGAATTCGGAGATCGGCAATCCGTGGTGACCCTTCATCTGCCGATCCGTCAGAGCATACGGCACCGTCACCGTGGGCGTCCGGCGGTGGCCCGATCATCAGTCGGATGTCGGCCCCAGCGGTCCCTGGTTGGTGATGATGCGGGCTCCGCGTCGGAAGGTGAGGTAGTTCCACGCCCACGAGATGAGGACGAGGAGCCGGTTCCTGAACCCGATGAGGAAGAAGATGTGGATTCCGAGCCATGCCGCCCAGGCCGGGAGTCCAGAGAACTCGAATGGTCCGATATCGGCCACCGCCCGGGCTCGGCCGATGGTTGCCAGCGAGCCCTTGTTCCGGTAGACGAATGGTCGTCGCGGTCGGCCGGCGAGGTCGGCGGCGATCTGGGCGGCCACATGGCGCCCCTGCTGCATGGCGGCCGGTGCCACACCCGGGACACCGTCGAGTGCAGCCAGGTCGCCGATCACGAAGATCTCCGGGTGGCCCGGGATCGACAGGTCCGGGTCGACGAGCGCCCGCCCTACCCGATCCAGCTCGACGTCCAACACCGCAGCCAGCGGCGACGCCTTCACTCCGGCCGCCCACAACACGGTGGCGGCATCGATCCGTTCGCCATTGGTCAACGTCACGCCTGCACCATCGATGTCGGCCACCATCGAATCGGTACGCACATCGACACCGAGACCCTCCAGCTGACGTCGAGCCGACTGTGAAAGCCGCTCCGGATACACCGGCAGCACGTGTCCGGTCCCCTCCACCAGCACCACCCGGGCTGCGCTCGGATCGGAGTGGTGGAACTCGCGGGCGAGGGCGTGGACGGCGATCTCGATCAGTGCGCCGGCCAACTCCACCCCGGTGGGGCCTGCTCCCACCACCACGAACGTGAGCAGCCGGGAGGCATCCTCGGGGCGTCGTTCCGCCTGTTCGAAGGCGAGCAACACGCGGCGCCGGATGTCCAGGGCGTCCTCGATCGTCTTCAACCCCGGTGCGTTGCTCGCCCATTGGTCGTGACCGAAGTACGAGTGGGTGGCGCCGGAAGCGACCACCAGAGTGTCGTATCCGATCCGGGATTCGTCGGCGAGCACCACTGCCCTGTCGACCGTGTCGACGTCGACCACCTCCCCGAGTACCACGTCGACCACGTTGCTCTGGGATCGGAAGATCGACCGGATCGGGTAGGCGATGTCGCTCGGGTTCAGAGCGGCGGTCGCCACCTGATACAGCAGCGGCTGAAACAGATGGAAGTTCCGACGGTCCACCAGCGTGATCTCCACGGCTTCCCGCCGCAGAGCGAGGGCGGTGTTGATCCCGGCGAAACCGCCACCCACGATGACCACGTGTCGGTCGCCCATGAGTCCATTCTGCCACCACGACCTGACGATGGCGCGAGGCGTAGGATCCGTCCATGACCACCTCCTCGCTGCTCGACTCCGCTCGGGCGCTGCTCCCCGACCTGATCCGTGTCCGACGCCTGCTCCACGGCCATCCCGAGGTGGGGTTGCAGTTGCCGGTGACTCGCCGGCTCGTGGTCGACGAACTCGAGGCGATGGGTGTCGCCGTGCATCTCCACGAGAAGACCAGTGGACTGGTCGGTGTGATAGGCGGGGACATCGATGGCCCGGCGGTGCTGCTGCGTGCCGACATGGATGCGCTTCCCATGCCCGAGGACACCGGTCTGGCGTTTGCGTCGACCAATGGAGCCATGCACGCCTGCGGCCACGACCTGCACACCTCGATGCTGCTGGGCGCCGCCAGGTTGCTGGTCGGGTCACGGGATCGGCTGTCGGGTCCGGTGCTGCTCATGTTCCAGCCCGGCGAGGAGGGCGACCATGGCGCTCAGTGGATGCTCGATGAGGGCTTGCTCTCGACGGCCGGTATCACCCCGGCCCACGCCTTCGCCATCCACGTGTTCTCGGTGTTCCCCACGGGGTTGGTGGGGCTGCGGCCGGGACCCTTGATGGCCTCGGCGGATGAGGTGTTCATCACCGTCACCGGACGCGGTGGTCATGCCTCGATGCCGCACCTCGCCGCCGATCCCGTTCCGGTGGCTGCCGAGATCATCCTCGCCATCGAGACGGCCATCACGCGCCGGATCCCGGTATTCGACCCGGCCGTGGTCACGTTCGGGCGGCTGGTGGCCGGGACGGCCCACAACGTGATTCCCGAGACCGCGCTGCTGAACGGCACCATCCGGGCACTCTCGGAAGACACGAGGACCGCTGCGCACGAACTGGTGGCTCGGGTCGCTCACGGCATCGCCGCTGCCCACGACGTGTCCGTGGAGGTGGACATCCGGATGGGATATCCGGTCACCGTGAACGACACCGGCCGCTTCGACGCCGTCACCGCCATGGCCCGGCGCCTGATCGGACCGGGTTCCGTCCAGGAACTGCCCCATCCGATGATGGGAGCCGAGGACTGGAGCTACGTCCTCCAGCGGGTCCCAGGCGTCATGGCGTTTCTCGGTGCCTGCCCTCCCCACATGGAGGCAGCTTCGGCGCCGCCGAACCACTCCAACCGGGTCGACTTCGATGAAGAGGCGATGGCGGTGGGTGCAGCCCTCTATGCCGCCGTCGCCCTCGGGTAGGGACACCCGCGAGGGCCGACGATCGAGCGGCCACGTCCGGCGTCGGGGTGGACACCCGGAATCCGCCGGTGGTGGTCAGACGTTCACGCCCATCAGGTCGCCTCGACGGGTGCCCAGGAGGTCGGCGTAGTCGAACGGGTCCCGTTCGTAGAAGGCGCCCATGAGCGAGAGATGAGCGGTTGCCACCCGCCGGAGTTGATCGCTGGCGACATCATGACCGCCGAAACGACGCCTGAGGATCGCCGACACGGTGCCACGGGCGCCGGTGGGCCAGTCGACTCGGTTCTCGACCCTCGTGGCGAACCGGCGTACGTCGGCCGGTGTCGGAAGGAGTCGGATCTTGACGGCGGTGGCAGGATCGGCGGCCGACGCCGACCGGATGGCGTGCTCGATCGTCGGCATGGTGGACCCGCCCAGCTGGAACGGTGAGAACGAGGCGGGATGGAGCAGGTCTGGCTGGAACATCGGTTCGTCGGCAAAGGCGACTCCGGCGGTTTCGGCCAGGCTGTCGGCGTGGCCGGCAACCCCGTCCACGTACTCGAGGTGATCCACCCACGCCGGCGGAAGTGAGGAAGCTCCCCGGTAGGCCCCAGCCAGCGCCCCGGCCATGGCGCCGACGCTGCTGGCGGCGCCACCGCCATTGACGGCGAGGACGATGGCGCCAACCGGGTTCTCGGGCGCACTGGCGAATGCCCACAGGGCGAGTGGGAGGGCTTCGAGCAGGAATCCGCCGGTCTTGATGGCGCTGTAGGCGACCTCGGGTGCCGACCCCACTTGGTCGAGTGCCACCGAGATCCGGTTCAGCAGGGTCGACCTCGCCGGAACATGCCGGAGCGGGAGCTCGGGAAGCTCGATGCCTTGAAGGGAACGTTCGATGACCCGGTACAACAGTGCCACATCGAACGTGCCGGCGGCGACACCGGTGAGATGGGCCACCGACGTGGCCATGGCGATGGCGGAGGCAATGGCAGTGTGATCTGCGTGGGTGATGATCGCTTGGAGCGCAGCGTCGAACCGCAGCATGTCGAGATCGGCAGGGTGCAGCAGACCGACCGGCACGGCCCGGGCGGTGGCGCCCTTGCCGGCCGAGGGCGTGCCCGACTGCAGCCACGACGTCCCGTTCCGCAGCGCCAGGGTGGCGTCGGTGACCGATTTGCCCGCAGAACGTGCCACCGGGTGCCACGCCATCAGACGCTGCGAATACTCGCGCGGGTCGAAACGACCGGCAGAGATGATCGACCCGGCCAGGGCCAGCGCCATCTGGGTGTCGCTGCCGAGCTGTCCGGCAGGGAGCAGGAAGTCGGGAAGTGGTCCACTCAGATAGCGGTTCACGAGCCCGTAGGCGTTCTGGACCTCTTTGGGTGAGAGACCCGACAGGGGGCGGCCGAGAGCGTCGCCGATGGCAAGCCCGAGCATGGCGCCCCGATAGCGGTCGATCAGGGGGTCGCCGGACACGAAGCGGTCGAGGCTCTCTCCCAACCCGACAGGAATCAGCCCGCGATCGGACAGCACAGATCGCTCGTCCCAGCTCAATACATCCACTCGCAGGCCCTTTCGCGTCGGGTCGGTGTGACCGACCACAGGGGTCAGTCTGACCAGTCGCTCTGGCGGGGTCCATGGGCCGCCACACCCATTTCGAGCCATCGATGCGATTCGAAACGGCCGATCTGGATAAGCAGGTGGATGCGGCTAGCATGGGATTTGCCTCCAGGCTCTCCCGTCGGATCGAGCCGTCCTCAGCCAGGAGCTGTACTGCCCGTGACCGTTGAACATTTGAACACTTCCACGTCCTTCGCCGAGCTCGGCGTGTCCGACGAGCTGGTCGAGGCTCTCGCAGAGGCGGGGATCGACCGACCCTTCCCCATCCAGGTGATGACGATTCCCGATGCGCTCGCCGGACGTGACGTCGCCGGAAAGGCCAAGACCGGGTCGGGCAAGACACTGGCGTTCGGGATCCCCATGATCCAGCGGATGACCCGGGCCGAGAAGAAACAGCCCCGCGCCGTAGTTCTCGTGCCCACCCGGGAGCTGGCGGCGCAGGTGGCCGAAGCCCTCCAACCCCTGCTCGCCCAACGCGGGATGAACCTGGTGGCCGTCTACGGCGGTACGTCGATGCAGGACCAGAACGATGCGTTCCGGTCCGGAGTCGAAGTGGTGGTGGCGACCCCCGGCCGGTTGATCGACCTGCTCGAACGCAAATCGGTCCGTTTCAGTGACATCGAGACCGTCGTCATCGACGAGGCCGACGAGATGGCCGACATGGGATTCCTGCCCCAGGTCCATCACATCATGGCCCGCCTCGAGGGCGACTATCAGACGCTGCTGTTCTCCGCCACCCTCGACCATCGGGCGCAGGCCCTGGTCCGCAGCTACATGGAAGACCCCGTCTTCTACGAGGTCGAGTCCCAGTCGGTCACGGTCGAGACCTCCATGCACCGCTTCCTCGAGGTCCACCACATGGACAAACCCCGGGTGGCGGCCCGCATCACGTCGCACTCGGGTCGCTCGATGATCTTCGTTCGCACCAAACGACGCTGTGACGACGTCGCCGACCAACTGCGGGAGCTGGGTGTCAAGGCCCGGGCGATCCACGGCGACCTTCCCCAGCCCAAGCGGGAGCGGATGCTCGAGGACTTCATCAACGGCAAGATCTCGGTACTCGTCGCCACCAACGTCGCCGCCCGCGGGTTGCACATCGACGGCGTCGACGTGGTCATCCACTACGACCTGCCGGAAGACTCCAAGACCTACCTGCACCGCTCCGGCCGCACCGCACGCGCCGGCGAAGCCGGCCTCGTGGTCACCTTCGTCGACTGGAACGAGGTGACCCAGGTGCGCGTCATCCAGAAGGAAGCCGGCCTGTGGGAACCGGTCGTGAAGATGTTCTCCAACGACCCCCGCCTCGACGACCTCCAGAACTTCGAGCCCGAACGCGAAGCCGCTCCAGTCGAACGCAAGAAGCCGACCGGACGGCGACGCAGCCGCAACCGACTGCTCTGAGAGGGCCTTTAGTAGCAGCCAGTAGCTACTAGAGCAGCCAGCAGCCAGCAGCCAGAAGCAAACTCCAGCCCGCCCCTCCTGCATGCTCCAGATCAGCTACTTCTCCCGTCTTCCAGATACTCTCGTTCGTTGATCGTGCCTTCGCTCGGGCGTCCGTGCTCCAGCCCGCGTAGTTCCACCCGGCGGATCTTTCCCGAGATCGTTTTGGGGAGAGCGGAGAACTCGATCCGGCGCACCATCTTGTATCCCGACACCCGACCCCGCAGGAACTCGAAGATCGAACGGGCCGTCTCCGGACCTGGCTCGTGCCCTGCGGCCAGGATGACGTACGCCTTGGGCACGAACCCCCGCAACGAGTCGGGCGACGGCACCACCGCCGCTTCCGCCACCGCCGGATGCTCGATGAGGGCGCTCTCCAACTCGAAGGGGCTGATCCGGTACCCGGAGGCCTTGAACACGTCGTCGGCCCGTCCCACGTAGGTGATGTAGCCCTCGGCGACGCGAGTGCCGATGTCGCCGGTGTGATAGTGGCCGCCCTCCATCACCATCTGAGTCTTGACGTCGTCGTCGGCGTAACCGGTCATCAACCCCAGGGGCCGGTCGTCGGCGAGGGCGATCGAGATCTCGCCCTCGTCTGACTCGTTGTCGTCCGTATCGAGCAGCACGATCCGATATCCCGGCAGCGGGCGACCCATCGATCCGGGCACCAGCTCAGCCCCGGGCGGGTTGCCCACCAGGGCGGTGGTCTCGGTCTGGCCGTAGCCGTCCCGGATGGTGACGCCCCACATCGACCGAACCCGTTCGATCACCTCCGGGTTGAGGGGCTCACCCGCCGAGATCAGCTCGCGCAACGTCACCGGGTAGGCCGACAGATCCTCCTGGATGAGGAACCGCCACACGGTGGGCGGAGCGCACAACGTGTTGACCCCGTAGCGGACAAGCACGTCGAGAACCGCCGGGCCGTCGAAGCGGCTGTAGTTGTACATGAACACACACGCCTGCGCATTGAAGGGTGCGAACAAGCAACTCCAGGCGTGTTTCGCCCACCCCGGCGAGCTGATCGTCCAGTGCACGTCACCGGGCTGCAGCCCCAGCCAGTACATGGTCGACAGGTGGCCCACCGGGTAGCTGGCCTGGGTGTGCTGGACCAGTTTCGGCTTGGCGGTGGTTCCCGAGGTGAAGTACTCGAGCAGCGGATCCGAGGGTGATGTCGGCTCAGGTGCGGTGAAGCTCGAAGGCTGGGCGTCGGCCTGCCCGTACGAGCGCCATCCCTCGACGGCGGCGCCGACCTTGAGCAGGGCGACTCCGTCGACGAGCGAGGCATCGAGCTCGGAGAACCGGAGGGCGCCGGTATCGTTGGTGACCACCATGCGGGCGTGGCCCCGCTGGATCCGGTCTGCCAGATCGGCTCCGGCGAGCAGGGTGGTGGCGGGGATGGCCACGGCTCCCAACTTGATGACGGCGAGCATCGTCTCCCACAGGGCGACTTCGTTGCCCAGCATCACGAGTACCCGGTCGCCCTTCCGAAGCCCCAGCTCGACCAGCAGGTTGGCGACCTGACTCGACCGGGTCGACAACGCTTCATACGAGAGGACGGTCTGCTCCCCGGACTCCTCCACGATGTGGAGGGCGGGGGCGGCGTTGTTCCGGGCGATGACGTCGAAGTAGTCGGTGGCCCAGTTGAAGTCGGTCAGCTCGGGCCAGCGAAACCCGCCGTAGGCCGTCTCGTAGTCGCTGCGGTTGGCCAACAGGAAGTCCCTCGTTTCGAGGAACCGGTCGAGATCGGACATCAGCCCTCCTCATCGGCGTTCGCTTCGAGTATCCCAGCGGACGATTCCGGCCGACGGCTGGACCGTGTTCTGTCTTCTATGGTCGTCACCCATGGCTCATCCTCTTGTCTGCGCGGCATTCGAGGTGGTCGACACCGTGCTGTTCCCCCGAGCCCTAGAAGTGGACGAGGCCGGAGAAGTGCCCGCCTCGCACCTGACGGTGTTGGCGTCGGCGGGGCTGTACGGGATCGAAACGGCCGAGATGGAAACCACCGATCGCTGGCTGATCTCAGAGGTACTCGCCTCGGGCTGTCTGGCAACCGCCTTTGTGTGGATCCAACACCATGGCGCCGTCCGGGCACTGCTGGCATCCGGGAACCGGGAACTCCGGGAGGGGTGGCTGGGCTTGCTGACATCGGGTGAGTGGCGGGCCGGGATCGCCATCGGCGGGGTGCGTCCTCCCGTGCCGTCACTGCGGGCGGCCCGTGTCGACGGAGGGTGGCGGTTCGACGGCGCCGTGCCGTGGGTGACCGGGTGGGGGATGATCGACGTGATGCTCACCGGTGCGGTGGTCGACGACCGGGAGGAGGTCTGGGCGCTGATCCCCGCCACCCCGGCGGAGACGCTGACGGCCGAGCGCTACCGGCTGGTGGCGGCCGACGCCAGCGCCACGGTGGCGCTCACCTTCGCCGGCCACTTCGTCGCCGACGATCTGGTCGTGGGTGTCGAGCCCCACACGCCGCCGCCGGGCAACGATGGCGGCGGTCGCGGCAATGGCTCACTCGCCCTGGGCGTGACCCGGCGGGCGTGCCTGTTGATGGGCTCGAGCTCGATCGATGCCGAGCTGGAGGCTGTGCGTGCCCGGCTCGACGGTGCATCCGATGACGAGATGGCGGTGGCGCGCGCTGCCGCATCCGAGGTGGCCTTCCGGGCCACCGCCCGGCTCGTCGTTCACACTGGCAGCCGCGGGATCGGTCTCGACCACCCCGCCCAGATGCTCGCCCGACAGGCCCAGTTCGTCGCCGTGTTCGGCACCCGGCCAGCCATCCGGGAGTCATTGCTGGGCCGCTTGTCATGAGGCGCGTCTCGGTGGTCGGAACCTCCGGATCGGGCAAGACCACGCTCGCCAGGGAACTCGCGTCCCGGTTGGCGGTGCCCCACGTCGAGATCGACGCTCTCTACCACCGCCCGAACTGGACGCACGTGCACGACGCTGAGCTGGCGCGCCAGGTCGGCGAGGCGGTCACCGGTGAGGCCTGGGTGATCGACGGCAACTATTCGCGCGTCCGCTCCATCGTGTGGGGTGCCGCCGACACCATCGTGTGGCTGGACTATCCGAAGTGGCTGGTGATGAGCCGCATGATCAGGAGGACGCTTGGTCGAGTCTTCACCAGACGCGAGTTGTGGCACGGTAACCGGGAACGCTGGCGCAACCTGCTCGATCCCAACCCCGAGGAGAACATCATCCTGTGGGCCTGGACCACCCACGGTCGGTACCGCCGTCGCTACCACGAGGCCTTCTCCTCGTCGGAGTGGGCCGACAAGCGGTTGGTGCGATTGCGCTCGCCCGCCGGGGCTCGCCGCTTCCTCGAGACTGTCTGGTAGCGCGTAGCTCATAGCTCGTGGCTCACCCCAGCCGCTCGATCGCCGCCTCCACCTGTGGCAGCACCGTCTCCGCCCATACGCGGTGTCCAGCCGGGCTGGGGTGGAACAGGTCGGGCGAGAACATGGCGCGGTCCCGGAACGCCTCTGCGGACCATCCCCAGTGGTCGACTTTCCCCACTTCCTGGCGGTCGGCCACGCGCCGGTGCACCCGGTCGGCGACGCGTCCGGTGAGCGTAGCCACCCGGTCGAGCGGTTGTGGGCAGCGCGGGACTGTGCCGATGTCGCCGACTCCCATCAGCACGACTTCCTTCGACACGGTCTTCATCACGGCGACGATTGCTTCGAGGTTCCGTTCGAACACCCGGACCGGGACGGCTCGCATCACGTCGTTGCCGCCGACCGAGATGAAGGTGATGTCGACGTCCAGCTCGATGGCGGCCGGAACCTGCCTACGAAGCACCTCGATCGAGCGCGCACCGCCGACGGCGAAGCTGGCGAGTTCGACACGAAAGCGGTCGCTGAGCGTGCGAGCGATCACCCGGACGAAGGTGTCGTCGGGAGTCTCGAGGCCGGGTCCGGTGATGGTGGAGTCTCCCAGCACCGCGATTCGGAGCATCGGAAGCGAAGGGTCGCCGAATGTGCCCGAGGGGTCGAACCCTTGGAAGCTGGGGAGTGGTCGGCGGGCCGCGTAGGCGAGTTCGCCTGCCAGCACCGCTACCCCGGCCAACGCCCCCTTCGCCATCGTGGTTCTCGTCACCATGTCCGAACCCAACGTAGCCAACACGTCGACAGGTCGACCAGTCGTTCTCGGTGGCCGGTTGACTCGTGAACTCGTTGACCTGTTGACGGTCGTCACGAATAGCGCGTGACGAAACCTCTCGCTCGGAACACCCGAAGCATGTGGGCTGCGAACGTGAGGCTGCCGGCCACGAACACGATCGTGCCGGCGCTCGACAACGCAAGCCGGTCCCAGGGAACGCCTCCACCGTCGAGCACGTCTCGGGCCGCCCCGAAGGCGTGGGTGGTGGGCAGGACATCGGCGATCGGCTGCAGGAATCGCGGTAGCGCCTCGACTGGGAAGAACACGCCGGAGATGGCCAGGACCACATAGTTGATGCCCCAGGTGAGGATCTCGGCACTCTGGCCGTAACGCAGGATCAGGCCGATCACGAGGAACGCCACCGCCCACCCGTTCAACACCAGCAGCGTGACGATCGGTATCACCGACCATCCGATCGCAGACAGATCGAACGCGTACAGACTCACGGTCATCGCCGTCAGGGTGGCCAGCGCCAAGGCCAGCTTGGCCATCCCGAACACGGCCACACCGGTGATGTACTCGGCCGGGGTCACCGAGGTCGTGAGGATGTTGAGCAGATTGCGTGTCCAGGTCTCCTCCATCACCCCCGTGGCCATGGTCATCTGCACCTGGGTGAGCGTCCAGAACAGCACGATGCCGGCCAGCAGGTACGGGGTGGCGGCCCGGCTGGTGTCGTTCTCCTGAGCGACGAAGGCACCGAGCGAACCCCACAGCACCACGTCCATCACCGGCCAGAAGGCAATCTCGAACCAGCGGTGCGGCGAGCGCCACAACACCAGCCAGTGGCGTTTGATGACGGTGCGGATGCGAAGCAGGTTCACGTCTGGGGTCCTCTCAGGTCGGCGGCGACGGCGAGGAAGGCGCCTTCGAGGTCGTCGACGGCGAACTGGGTTGCGATGGCGGCGGGCGTGTTGTTGGCGACCACCCGGCCACGGGACATGAGGATCACCCGCTCGCACAGCATCTCCACCTCACGCATGTTGTGGCTGGTGACGAGCAGTGCGGTCCCGTCCCGGCGATGGATGTCGAGCAGGGCCTGGCGGACGCGGACGGCGATGTCTGGGTCGAGGCTGGCGGTGGGTTCGTCGAGGACGAGTAGCGCAGGACGATGCAGGACCGATTTCACGATCGAAACCAGGGTGCGTTGCCCCGAAGAGAGTTCCTGGTTGCGCTTGCCGGCGAGGGCGGTGAGACCGAACGCCTCGATCGCCTCGTCGACGATCGGTCGGGGGTTGCGGATGGTGGCGAACCCGGCGAACAACTCGAGTGCCTCTCGCACGGTCAGGTTCTCGGGAAGAGGCAGATACCCGGCGACGAATCCCACCCGCAGCATCGCTTCTGACCGGCGTCGGGGAAGCCGATGGCCCACCACGTCGATGGTGCCGTCGTCGGGGGTCAACACGCCGAGCAGCATGAGGAGGGTGGTGGTCTTGCCGGCACCGTTCGGCCCGAGCAGCCCGACCCGTTCACCGGCGGCGAGGACGACGTCGATACCGTCGACGGCCCGTACACCCTTGAAGACCTTGACCAGGCCGCGGGCGTCGACCACCAGGGCGCGATCGGGTGAGGGGGCGAAGTGCATGATGGGATTCTCCCAGCTGGAACGTCGATTCCCGGCGGAATTTTGGAGCGGATCGGGAGCCGGTCCCGTCAGTCCTCGATGACGTCGAGTCCCTGCTCCCGAAGTCGGGCGAGGTTGTCGAGCATCCCGTTCAGCACGTCGGGGGCGTGGCCTTCCCACGACTCGAGCTCGGCGACGACCCGCATCGGATGGCGCGTGCGGTACGACTCGGTGATGTTGCCGGGGAACCTCTTGTTGGTGACGTTGGGGTCGTCCTCGAACGGCCCGGTGCGTTCCACCACGTAGATGTGACCGCGGGCATCGTCGCCGGCGAGGGCGGTGGCCAGCTCGGCCCCCCACACGGCGGTTTCGATCAATGCGGAGAAGTACACGTTGTTGGAGACCCGGCCTCCCTGGTAGTTGGAGGCGCGGCCCGGGACGATCTCATCGCCGACCTCGAAGGTGTAGCTGGTCCCGTGGTAAAACGGGCCCTGGATGTGGCCGCATCGGTCATACGTCACCGGCACGTAGGTTGTCTCATCGTCCGTCATTGCGACCCCTGGATCGGATACGGAGGAATATACTCCGTTTCCATGAAAGTGGACCCGCCAACCCGTGCAGACGCCCGCCGCAACCGCCGTCGGCTGCTCGATGCCGCCGTGGAACTGATCCTCGAAGTCGGCGGTGAGCCGCCCCGTGACGCCATCGCCCAGCGGGCGGGGGTGGGGATCGCCACCCTCTATCGGCACTTCCCAGACCAGCAGGCGCTGCTGCACGCCGTAGCGCTCGACGTGCTCGACCGCACCATCGCCACCGGAGAGGCCGCCCTCACTGGAGGCGTCGATGGCGCCGACGCTCTGTCTCGGTACATGCACGCGGCGGTCGACATCGGGCTCGGAGCGCTCAACATCATCCATCCGCTCCTCGACAGCGCCGATTGGCCAGACCGGCGCGCCAAGGCCGAAGTGCTCCTCGAACGGGTCGTCGAAACCGCAAACCGCGACGGTGTGCTCGGCGGCGGCACCACGCCAGCCGACATTGCGTTCGCCGTCATCCGCTTCTGTAGGCCGCTCGCCGTCGGACTCCCAGCGGCTGACGAACGCGCCATCGCACATCGACAGATCGACACGTACCTGAGCGGGCTCGCAGCGCAATGACCGAGGGCGCCGTCGGACCGCTCGGCGCGAGCCGGTACCCGCGCTCTGGAAGCTGAGCGTTTGGGCGTTGTCGATGATCGGCCAGGCAGCTGTCGCCGTGATCAGCCGCCACAGTCAACGGCGACGTTGAGCGCCGCACAGATCTGGCGCATCCGCTGATCGCTGAGTCGCCCGAGCCGCTGTGTCAGGGTCGCGATCGAGACGCTCTCGATCGAGTCGAGATTCACTGCTGAAGCTCTGGGGATGGGATCTTCGGAGGGCTCGATCAGGACTTCGCTCGGCAGCCCCCGGATGGTGGTCGTGCAGGGGGCGATGACCGCTCGTCGGAGTCTCGGAATGGCGACGTCGCGGGACAATACGACGACAGGGCGGCGGGCGACCTCGGGTAGCTCGCACCACCACACTTCGCCCCGTGCAGGCAGGTCGGTCACGACTGCCCGGCGGCCTGGCGGAACGATTCGAGGTCGCCCCACTCGTCAGGCTCGTCGATGGGGTGGGCGTCGTACGCCGAGTAGGCGGCGTCGACCTGGGCGGCGCGATGTCGCGCCAGGAGGGCCGCCAGCGCCTCATCGAGCAGGGCGGCGTCGTTGCTCCCGGATCGCAGCCGCCGAGCCTCTTCGAGAAGTGACTCATCCACCGTTGTGCTGACTCTGACTCGTGCCATGGCATGACTATGCCAGCAACGTGGCATCTCCACAATGGGGTCGACTCGAGTCGCACGCCTGGTTGACCAGGCCCGCACAAGGCCGGGTCTGACATCTCCGATCCGCTAAACCTCGTAACGAACCGGTCTGACCGACCGCCACCCCGAAGGAGCTGCCATGTCGCGCGTACGTGTCCACAACTTCTCGATCTCGCTCGACGGATTCGCCACCGGCGAGGGGCAGGCCCTCGAGGCTCCGTTCGGTCACGCCGGTCATCGGCTCCACGAGTGGATGATCGCCACCCGGTTCGGCCAGGAGTTGTTCGGCCAACAGGGCGGTACCGAGGGAGTCGACCACGTGTTGGCCGATCGGCACGGACCGGGGATCGGAGCGGAGATCATGGGTGCCGGCAAGTTCGGCCCCCCGGGCTGGCAGGACGACCCGGAGTGGCGGGGGTGGTGGGGCGACAACCCGCCGTTTCACACGCCGACCTTCGTCCTGACCCACCGTCCCCGCCCACCGCTGGAGATGGAGGGCGGCACGACGTTCCACTTCCTCGACGCCGCGCCGGCGGATGCGCTCGAAGTGGCGCGGGAGGCCGCCGGCGGTCGGGACATCCGCATCGGTGGGGGCCCGACCATGATGCGATCGTTCCTCACCGCCGGTCTCGTCGACCACCTCCATGTGGTCGTGGTCCCAATCGTGCTCGGCCGCGGTGTCCGGCTGTGGGACGGCTTGGAGTCTGTGGAAGAGCAGTACGCCGTGGAGGCGGTCTCCACGCCGAGCGGTGTCACCCACCTCACGTTCACCCGTTGACGACGTCGTTCCCCCTCAAGGGGGGAACGACGGTCCCCTGAGAGGGATATTCCCGGGCCCCGGTCATGGCAAGGCGGCATGATGCGTTCCCATGGCGATGCATGAGGGTCAGCTGCCCGTCACTGCCGACATGGTCGGGGATCTCGTTGCGGGCCAGTTTCCCGAGTACTCCAAGCTCCCGATCGAGGCGGTTCGGTCGGAAGGAACGGTCAACGCGATCTTCCGCATCGGCGAGCACCTGGCGGCCCGGTTCCCGCTCGAGCCCGACGACCCCGACACCACGCGACAGTGGCTGGCGAGCGAAGCCGGCGCCGCCCGTGAACTCCTCGGCCGCACCCGGGTTCCAGTGCCCGAACCGGTCGCCATCGGCGAGCCCGGGGCCGGCTATCCCCTGCCATGGTCCATTCAGACGTGGGTGCCTGGCACGACCGCCAGCGAGGTGGACCCCTCCACATCCGACCAGTTCGCCCACGATCTCGCCGAGTTCATCCAACAGGTTCGATCGATCGATGTGGCAGGTAGAACCTTCAGCGGTGAGGGTCGAGGCGGTGATCTCCCGCCCCATGACGGCTGGATGGAGACCTGCTTCGCTGAGAGCGTCGGCCTCGTGGACGTCCCTCGGCTCCGACTCATCTGGGCTCGGCTTCGCCTCCTGCCGAGGAACGCTCCGGACGTGATGACCCATGGGGATCTGATTCCCGGCAACGTGCTCGTGGCGGACGGTCGCCTCGCCGGAGTCCTCGATGTCGGAGGACTCGGCCCTGGGGACCCCGCTCTCGACCTGGTTGGAGCCTGGCATCTGCTCGACACCGACCGTCGGCAGATCCTCCGTGTCGACCTTCGCTGCGATGACCTCGAGTGGCAACGCGGCAAGGCGTGGGCCCTCCAACAGGCCATGGGTGCCATCTGGTACTACGTCGAGGGCAACCCGCCGATGCACCGCATGGCCCGGCGGACTCTCGACCGGATACTCGCCGACGAATCGAACACATGAGCATGCGTGTGGGTGCTTCGAGTGCAACTGGCTCGACGCGATTCGACATCAACACCTGAACCGGCTGAGTCATACCTCCCGCTCAGGTGAGCGCCCCGGGATCTGTCGCCTCAATCGGCGAGATCGGGTCTTCGTGGTATCCGCTCCTGTGGAGACAGCTGAGGGTTTCTGTGCGAGTCGCAACCGACTCTACCGCGGTGTGCGTGGTAGCGTGGTGACAGCGGTACCGCTCTTGAGAGAGGAGACGTGTGTGGATACGACCCAGCTGTTGAAGGGAGTGCTGGACACGGCTGTCCTGGCCGTCGTTCGGGAGGAACGGACCTATGGCTATGACCTGGTCCGGCGACTCCGAGAGGCCGGTTTGGACGAGGTGGGCGAGGCATCGGTGTACGGCACGTTGCGCCGGTTGTTCAACGCCGGGCACCTCACCTCCGAGATCGTCCCTTCCGACGAGGGCCCAGCCCGTCGCTACTACGGCCTCAACGAGTCGGGACGGGCACTGTTGGATCGGTCGGCCAAGTCCTGGAAGCACTTCTCGTGTGTGATGGACGACTTGTTGGAGGAGGTTGCATGAGCGTCTACGTCACTCTCTCGCGGGCCGCTGCCGAGTACCTCGACGCGGTCAAGGCAGGCCTGGCCGATCTCGACGAGGATGACCGCGAGGCAATCCTCCGGGAGCTCGAGGCCCACCTCGGCGAGCTCGCAGGGCAGGATCCCGCAGAGATGCTGGGGAGCCCGGAAGCGTTTGTCGCCGAGTTCCGACAGAGCGCCGGGCTCGAGCCGCGCTCGGTGCCGGGCAGGGTCCGACGGTTGGTCGTCGTCGGACACCGCTGGCTCAGGCGGTTGTCCGAGCATCCGGTGGCGGCGCCGTTCCACCGTCACCGCGCCGAGTTGCGCACGGTGTGGGTGTGGACCCGAGGATGGATCCTCCTGTCCGCCATCTGGTGGCTCGACGGGAACTGGGTGGGGCGACTGTTGACGTTTGGTGTTCCCGGGGTGTCCGCGGGCTTCGGTGTAGCGCTGGTCGGTGGCGCCACCGCTGGATCGCTGTGGCTCGCAGGACACCGCAACGACCGACGCTGGGGTCGGGTCGACCGCATCGCCACTGCCGGCACGGTCCTGTTGGTCGGCCTTGCCTGGCTGAACCCGGTGTGGATCGCGTCGCCCGACGAAGACTCGGGGCTGTATGGAACTGCGCAGTCGTGGACCAACATCTATGCCTATGACCGGTCCGGTGAGCCGGTCGATGTGCTGCTGTACGACCAGGATGGCCACCCCATTGAAGTGTCGGCCAGCCTCGACGCTCTCGGCTACGGACCCGAGAGCTATGACGTCGAGGTGTTCTACGACCAGTGGGGGCCGCTCCGGTACGAGGCCGATCGCTACGGGCAACCCGTCACCAATCTTTACCCCCTCCAGCGCCTCACCGTGGACGGCAACGCCGCCGGCGAAGAACCGGTGTACGAGCAGGCTGCCCCGCCCAGGGTCGGCATACCCGAGTTCCCCGAACAGATCAGCCGGCAACAGGAACCAAACGAGCAGGGTTCTTCCGGCGTTGGACCCGGCAGCGAGTCGCCGGTGACGACACCGCCGACAATCGATCCCGCCGAGTGACCACCGTCGCCACCGTCGAGCGGTCCGCTGGTGTCGGTTCTGAACCGGGCGGAGGGCAGGCGCCACCGGTTCGCGGCGGAGGTGATGGCGCGGTCGGCTCGTGATGTCGTGATTCCGTGGCTGGTGTTCGATGAGATGGATCCTCCGGACCGTCGTGGCCGGCAAGGGCCACCACTGGGATCCTCGTCGAGGAATCCGAGCTGCCACGGCCCTGACTCGCCACAGGTCGTGTTCTCTTCGAGGCTGGCGTGGCCGGCGGCTCGATGATGTGGGCGCTTCTGGCCGGAACCTGCTGATAGGCGTGGGTCGAAGCCCTTTCTTGTGCGACTGCCGACTGCATGTAGTATGCATGCATGCCCAATGTGCAGGTGCGTGACGTGCCCGAAGAAGTCCACGAAGCCCTGGTTCGCCAGGCGGAGCTGGCCGGCCAGTCGCTGCAGCAGTACCTGGCAGCGAAGCTGGCACTCATCGCGGCCACCCCGAGCATCGAGGAAGTCCTCGACCGGATCGAACGCCGCAGCAAGGGGCGATTGAGCAGCGATGACGCCATCGCAGCGCTGGCATCCGAGCGTGCTGGTCGTTGACGCCTCGGTCATCGCCCCGGCGGTTGCCGATGGCGGGCCGGACGGTGTCCGCTTTCGGCAACGTCTGCATGGTGAGCAGCTGGCCGCACCTGATCTGCTTGGCGTCGAGATCCTCTCGGTGATCCGTCGCCAGGTCCATACGGGGACGATCGACGTCACCCAGGCCGAGAACGCAGTGTCGGACTTCCTCGACCTTCCGATGAGCGTGTATCCCACGGGACCGCTCCTGCGCCGCGGCTGGCAGTTGCGCGACAACCTCACGGCGTACGACGCTTGCTACGTCGCATTGGCAGAGGCGCTCGGTTGTGGCCTCCTCACCGGCGACGTCAGGCTCTCTCGGGCGCCCGGCACGAGATGCCCGATCGAAGTGATCTGACGGCCGCGCCCAAGCGTGTCGCTCCCATCGGCGATGCGCTCAGCATCGTCCGGGTTCTCCTCGGATCTGCTGACCGGGTGGGTCAGTTGAGGTCGAGGACGGTCAGCAAGGCGGCGTCGACCCGCCACTGTTCTTCCGGAGTGAGATGGCCGGCCAGGTCCCCGAGTCGCTGGAGATCGACGGCTCCCACGTGTTCGACGAGCACGCGCGTCATGGTGCCCGCGATCTCGATCTCGGGTCGGAACGACGCCGGCTTGGCGCTGGTCGATGTCGGCGCCACCAGTACTACCGAACGAGGCAGGAAGGCGTCGGACTGCACGACCACACCGGAGCGGCGACCGTGTTGCTCGTGTCCCATTCCTTTGGGCAGTCGGAGAGCGAAGACGTCACCTCGGCGCACGGAGGCTCTCCATGAGCTGGGCCACCGCCATCATCTCTGCCCGGTCGTCGTCATCGTCCTCGAGCGCGGCGACCTCTGCGGCGAGGGCTCGTTTGTCGTTGAGCCGACTTGCTGCCTCGACGAGGGCGGCACGGATGGCGGCGGAGCGGGTCATGCCTGTCGCCTCGAGTTCGCTCAGGGCGCGGAGTGCTTCGTCGTCGAGCCGAACCGATATCGCTTGCACCATGCCTTCAACGTATCACGATTCGTGATACGGGGCAACGGATCGTAAGGGGGCGGGAGCACCCGGAAGTGGCGGTCGAGGACAATCGGGGAACCGCTTCGCTCTGATATTCGGCACAGCAGGGCAGGGCTACCGGATCATCTCGCCCAGTGCTGCGAACCTGAGCATGTGGGCTTGGCCTGCATGGATGGCGTACTCGTCGATCATCTTCACCAGGGTGGCCCGCAGCGGGCGGCCATGTCCTGCACCAACGCTGTCGAGTGACACCATTCCGGCTATCGCCGCCTCCGACAGGGCGACCTCCTCGAAGTACCGGCGAAGGTCGTCGTCGACGGTTTCGACGGTGCCACCGGCGTAGTCGTCGTCGCCGTAGCGGAGGGCTTGGATGCCCCCACCGAGTCCCCAGGACAGGTAGACATGTTCCATCTGGCTCATGTGTCGTACCAGTCCGAGGACGGACAGTTCGACGGGCGGGACTGACCATGCCACCAACTGGCCCGGTGAGAGGTCCCTCAGCTTCCGGACGAACTCGTGGCGCTGGTACCGCAACCACGACTCCAACAACGCTCGCGGCTCCAACGTTGGGTCCGGTTGCTCCCACGATGAGAGGTCGATCCCAGCCAGTGTGTCGATCGGCATGGCATCGCTACTCATGGGCGCCTGAGTTGTGACTGGAGTACGGTCGTCATGCTCCCGCCCGACCCGGGTCTCGAGCCGTATCTGAAGCGGTTGCCACGGCCCGGAGCACTCGAGGAAGGAAGCGGAACGGCAGTGGCGGCTGTGCCACGTCGAACGTACCTGCGAGGACGATCCCGAGATCGGGGCAGTGGAACGCCCAGGTCGCAGTCGAGCCGGTGTGCCCGACGAGCGGGGGGATGGGGAACATTGGCGACATCCACCGCGCCGGCGCATACCGCATGACCCCCAGCCCGTATTCGACCGGGAAGAAGATCCTGTTGGTGTGCTCTCCCATGCGACCGAACGTGCTGGCGTCGTCGAACATTTCACCCGTTGCCAG
Source organism: uncultured bacterium (assembly GCA_963825585.1). Taxonomy (GTDB): domain Bacteria; phylum Actinomycetota; class Acidimicrobiia; order Spongiisociales; family ZC4RG35; genus JAOUGY01. The sequence continues at coordinate 161,852 of CAWGTX010000010.1, read as the reverse complement.
GGCCTGCATGAATCGCAGCTGGTCGGAGACCGTGGAGATGATGCCGCCGTCGGCCTTCTGGAAGGTGAGCGCACCCGACGGGTTCAGAGGGACGTCCTTCGCCCAGACGGTGGCGTCGGGTTCCGGGGAACGCCCGCCCCGGGGCGGGTGCGGGTACGACGACGTCGCATCCATCCCCAGCGGAGCCAGGATCATCTGGTCGAAGAGCTCATGCAGGCGCTCTCCCGAGACCTTCTCGAGGACGGCTCCGAGCAGCTGATAGTTCGTGTCCGAGTACTTGGCCTTCCGTTTGGCCGAGTCGGCCGGTTGGGGCGGAAAGTGCGGTTTCATTGCTCGCACCGTTCGCAACACCTCGTCGAAAGGCATCGGGGCGTCCTCCCCGGCGAGCAGCCGGGCCTGGGCGCTCCGCTCGCCTGGCGGTGCTCCCTCGTAGTAGTCGGCGAGGCCAGAGGTGTGACCGAGAAGATGCTCCACCGTGATCTCCCCGGTCCGGTCTGTCCCGTCCATCACGTGCAGGCCGGCAGTGACCTCGTTGGGGAGGATCTCGGTCATGCGGTCGTCCCGACTCAGCCGTCCCGCTTCGATGAGCTTCATGGTGACCACCGCGGTGAACAGCTTGGTGACCGATGCGATCGGATAACGGGCGTCGACGGAAGCGGAAGTACCGTCAGGATCGAGCACCCCGACTGCCCCCATCCACGACCACGACCCGTCCACGGCCGCCACCCCGGCGAGACCATGGCGCACATCACGGCCACGATCCACCGCCTTGCGGAGCAAGCCGTCCAGTTGAAGTTCGAGAGCAGTCATCCGTACAGTCTTCCACGCGACGGTGAGGGGCGACTGTGGCTAGCGGGCAACCAACCCCTCACGCGCTCAAACGGCAACTACAACGAGTCTGCGAGCAGGCAGCGAGTTGGTTGTCATGATCGCAGCGATCGAGAACGCGATCGCGCCCTCGAGACGGTGGAGGGATCCCCGGTGGGGCGACGCAGTCTCGCATCGTGAGTGCCAACGACGCGTCGCCAACTACGGTGCGGCCGAGTGGATGGCTTAGCCCTCCGCCGCCGTTCAGTCGTTGCTCTTGAATCGGACGCGCTCGCGGAGCCATTGCGCGGTCCAGGCTTCGTCGACGTCGCCGGCGGTGATCGCCAGCATGGCCTGCTCGGCTTCGTCGATGTCGGGTGGGTCGGGATCCCACACCCCGTCGTTGAGGTCGATGAAGAGGACCAGTGCAGCCCATGCGGCCCGTTTGTTGCCGTCGGGGACGGGATTGGTTCCATGCCAGCCGGCATGCCAGTACGGCCGACTTGTCGAACAGGTCCGGGTAGAACTCGGTGTCGTCGAAGCGGGCTTGTGGCGCGTGCAGCGCCGAGTCGGCGAGATCCGAGCGGGCGGCCTTGGCGAGGGTGTCGGCGTCGACGCCGGTCACTTGTTCTGCCAGCCAGAAGTATTCGGCCAGGCTGACCTAGCGGGTCACCGTGCCAGGCGTTCCAACAGTTCCCGGTCGCGTTCGAGCAGTCGTTTGGCTCGGCTCGTGAAGTCCTCGTCCAGGCGGATCCGTTCGATCTCCGTCTGCAATGCGTCGATGATCAGGGCGTTGACGCTGGTGCCTTTGACGCGGGCGACGGTTTCGGCGTCGTTGGCGAGATCCTCGGGGAGCCGGACGGTGGTCTGTTTGATGTCACCCATATGGTCATGATATCGCGATATCATGACTTCTCAACCGCTCGGCACGGTCGCCGCGAGTACGCCCCTTCCATCGGGGTCTTCGCCACGCGACCGGTCGGGAGGCGACGCGGCGATCTGTACCCGTTACTCGGCTCTCACGCGTCTGGTGTCGTATGCCCACATGGCGATCTCGACGCGGTTGCGGGCGTCGAGCTTGTTCATCAACGATGCGACGTGGGTCTTGACCGTGCTCAGGCCGACGAAGAGCTCGGCGGCGATCTCGGCGTTGGTCCGGCCCCGTGCCACCAGCGCCAGCACCTCCTCCTCGCGTTCGGTGATGGGGTCGATGGGCTGGATCGGTACCGCCGGCGCCTGGTCGGCGAAAGTCGCCAGCAGCCGGCGGGTGACGTTGGGGGCGATCAGCGCGTCCCCGTTGGCGGCGGCGTGGATGGCCTGCACGAGCAGTTCCGGTCCGGCGTCTTTGAGCAGGAAGCCTCGGGCGCCGGCGCGTAGGGCGCCGAGGACGTACTCATCGAGGTCGAAGGTGGTGATCACGACGACCGCCATCGGGTCCGTCACGTCCGGCCCGGCCAGGCGCCGCGTCACCTCGACGCCGTCGAGCCCGGGCATCCGGATGTCGACGAGCAGGACATCTGGGCGTAGCCGGGTCGCCAGGTCGAGCGCTGCGAGCCCGTCTGCTGCCTCCCCCACGACCTCTATGTCGGGTTGCGCGCCGAGGATCATCACCAACCCAGTTCGGACCAGGTCCTGGTCGTCGGCTACGACAACACGAATGCTCATGTCATCGCCTCCACCGGCAGCACGGCCTCGACCACCCAGCCACCCTCGGGCCTCGGCCCCGCCGAGAGCCTTCCGCCGAGGAGGTGGGCGCGTTCGGCCATGCCCAGCAGGCCGAACCCGGGCTCCGGGGCCGGACCCGGCGCGGTCAGTCCATCGTCGCTGACACGCAGCCTGACGGCGTCGCCCTCCCGCCGCACGTCGATCCCAACACGGGTCGCGCTTCGGGCGTGCCGTACGGCGTTGGTCAGCGACTCCTGGGCAAGCCGGTAGAGGGCGGCGTCCACGGGTCGTGCCAGCCGGGTCAACGAAGCATCCAGCGAGACTTCGACGGTGGGCGTTCCGTCGGCGCGCGCCAGAGCAGGCAGGTCTGCCACACCCGGCTGCGGTGAGTAGGTGGCGGCTTCGTCGTCACGTAGCACCCGCACCATCGATCTCATCTCCGCCAGGGTTTGCGACGCTTCGGACTCGATCGCCGCCAGGACCTCGGCAGCCTTCTCGGGCTGCATGCCGACGACCACGCCACCGGCCTGCGCCTGCACCGCGATGGCCGAGACGTGATGGGCCACGATGTCGTGCAGTTCTCGCGCCAGCGCTACCCGCTCCTGATTGCGGATCTCGCGCTGTTGGCGATGCCAGAGGTCGGCGCGGTAGCGGAACACCGCCGCCAGGGCGAGGAACAACAGCAGGAAGACGCTCCCGCTGAACACGTCGGCCCAGCCCGCAGAGGCGGCGTACATCCCGAGCGCGACGACGACCGTCACGAACGCCGTCCCCACGACCATCTCCCGTCCCGAGCCCCACCGCACCAGGGAGTACAGCAGGATCAGGACGGCCATCATCGAGTAGAGGCCGAGATCCCCGGCGTCTGTCGTCAGCTGGAGGATCGAGAGCAGCCCGGCGACACCCCACCCGACCAGCGCGGCCATCAGGGGGCGGCCCCGCCGCCAGAGCAGGGCAGGCATCAGCGCCAGGGCGAGCACCGTCACGAGGGGTCGCCAGGCCAAGCCCGGCCGAACGATGCCCTCGACCAAGGCTGCGGCCGCGAACACGCCCACCAGCAACCAGTCGAAACGACCGATGGGAGGGGCGTCAGCGGGCCGCGGCTCATGCCAAATGGAGCGCCAGACAGTGACCACGGTTCCAGCCTAGGGATCGGTGACGGCGCGGTGTATCCGCCGAAAGTACGAGAGAGAGACCATGCCATCGGCCAGGCGAACTCCGGCCTCCGGGCCGATGAACTCGCAGCCAGGCTCAGCGATGGTGGATGTACAGAACGTCACAACAACGAACGGAGCACACCATGAGAACTCAACCCATCACCACCTTCGAAGACCAGCCGATCCCGGTGAAAGCAAAGCTTGCCGCAGCGTGGACCAGTTTCCTGTTCCTCTACGTGTATGTCGACATCATCGGCTTCTACAAGCCGGGTGTTGTCGAAGGCATCCTCGCCGGCAAGATGTGGGAGTTCGACGTCAGCCAGTCGGTGTTGACCACTGGCCTGGCGTTCATGGCGATCCCAATCTTCATGGTCGCGTTGTCGATGACGCTGCCCGCCCGGGCGAACCGCATCACCAACCTCATCGTGGCTTCGTGGCAGGTGCCCTTCGCGGCATTCAACTTGGCGGGAGGGTCGTGGTTGTACTACTACGGCCTTGGCCTCGCATTGGAACTCATCCTCCTCGCCGTCATCCTCCGGTACGCCTGGACCTGGCCCCGCACCGCACTGTCGGCGACCATGGCCAGCGGCCCGGAGCGTGAACCCGTTCGCGCCCAGCGGCGAGCGTGAACCAAAGCAGTCTCCGTTCTGTTCGGAGCCAGCTGCCTCGGTGCCATCGGTGTGGATCTCCCGGTCGCCCAATGCCGGAGTGGTCGACGACGATGAAGACCTGTCCCAGCGCGTGGAGGAGGTGCTGGCACGGCTCGCCGGCTGATCATCTGTGATACGGGTCCGCTGGTGTCAGCCCTGAACCGCGGCGAAGGCAGACGCTATCGGTTCGCTGCCGAGTTGCTGGCCCGTTCCGCCCGAGACGTGGCACCGTCATGGCGATGGCTTCGATCCGCGAGGCCTCGATCCTGACGTGGGACTACCGGGACTCCCGTACCGTCGCACTTGGCAAGAACCACCAGTGGGACTCCTCGTCGAGGAATCCGAACTCCCGGGTCCCGACCTGCTGCAAAGTCTTCGGTCTACGCGTGACTCGTGCGCTGGCCGATCCAGCGCGCTCCTAGAAGTGGTCGTTGTGGTCCGATATCGGGGTGATGTGGTGTTGCTGCGGAGCGGAGACCGGGAATCGACTCCGGGCGCTATCACACGGTTCATGACTCGGTTGCCGATTGTTCGTCGGCGGCCATCATGGGAGTCGTGGCCGAGGAGTCTTCTGACCCCGGCTGGTCTTCGCCGGCGGCCGAGACGCCGATGATGTGTGTACTGGGGTGGTCCGGTTGGCGCTGGGGGTTGCGGGCCTGGCGCCTGCTAGGAACCGGGGGCGATGCTGGTGAGGATTTCGTCGGCGTTGTTGATGAGGGTGGAGAAATGTCCTCCGTGTTCGTCGATGCGGAGACTGGCGTTGGGTAGTTCCTCGGCGAGGAACATGCTCCATCCCAATGCTGCTTGCCGATCGCGGCGACCATGCCATATCTGAGAGCTCGTGGGCACGTCGCGTAGGTCGAATCCCCAGTCCGTGTGATAGAGGCTCGCTTCGTGAACGATCCCAGAGACGCCCTGTCGGGCGCCTTCGGTCATCTCCGCAACGATCTCGGAGGCGATCTCGGGCTGTTGGCGGAAGAGTTCACCGTCGGCCGGCTGCATTCGACCCCACACCGACAGCCACCGTTGCGGAGAGGTGGTCATCTGTTTGAGCTGGTTCTTCGCCATCGGCCGGTACAGCACCGGTGATTTGAAGAGGAGGTTCATCAGCCGGAACGCCGGGTGTAGCCCTCGATTGGGGGCGGCGGGCGGTGCCGGCGACGACACGGTCACCAGCGAATGGACCCGCTCGGGATTGGCGTGTGCACATGCGATCGCATGGGGGCCTCCGCCCGAATGGCCCACCACCCCGTATCCGGCGATCCCGAGGTGATCGGCGAGGCTCCCGACGTCGGTTGCCCAGTCCAGGAAGGTGCGGTCGTCTGAGAACGTCGACGCCCCGTATCCGGGCCGGTCGGGACAGATCAGACGGATGTTCGCTCGGGTGGCGGCGCCCGCCAGCAGTCGTCCTGCGAAACGGGAGTCGTTGCCGCCGTGAAACAACAGGACACTCCCGCCGTCCGGCACTCCGTACTCGGTCCAGGCCAGGGTCCGGCCGTCGGACAATGTCATCGTCAGATCTTCACACCGCATTCGTCGCTCCCCGGGTTGGCTTCGGTGGCGGGCGCCGCCACGACGAGCACCCAACCCGCACCCGACCCGACTCTACGCTCGTACTTCGGACAGCAGTCGCCGACCGGCGTGCAGGCGCCTACAGCCATGGCGCCGCACCCAGCGCACGAGGTGCCGATCGGCGTTGTTCAGCCATGCGGGCGTTCTCGCCCGGAATCGGGCGTTCGGCGTGGGCCACGGGAGGGCAGAAAGGATCGCGAGTACGTTGGGGTGGATGGTTGCCAGTCCGTTCGATTCGGAAGGGCCGGCTCGTCGGTTTGCCGGGGGTCGCCCCGACTACTCGGCCTTCGTGTCGAACATTGGCCGAAGACTGACCGGTAGCATCCCACGATGGCGACCTACCACCCCGAGCTGACCAAGGCACGGTTCTATCCGCCCTCCCTCGGCCTTCCCCGAATGCTGCCCTTCTTCCGCGCCATCGAGGCGCTTCAGAAGCGCTTCATCAGTCCAAAGGCACGCAAGGTGTCGGTCAGCGAAACCGCCGATGTCTACTACGTCGGTCCGCCGTCAGGACGCAAGCCCGCCCCGGCGCTGCTGTGGATACACGGCGGCGGCATGGTGGTCGGGACCGCCGTCACGGAGTTCTCGCTGACCCACAAGCGGTACATCCCCCACATTGATATGGCGATGGCCTTCGTCGAATACCGCCTTGCCCCCAAACACCCGTTCCCGGCAGCGATGGACGACTGTGCCGCAGCGCTGGCGTGGTTGGCCGATCAACCCGATGTCGACCCCAGCCGCATCGCCATCGGTGGCCCCAGCGCAGGTGGCGGCCTGGCCGCAGGACTAGCTCTACGAGCTCGAGATGAGATGGACGTCAAACCCGTCTTCCAAATGCTCATCTACCCGATGATCGACGACCGCACCGCCCAGCGAACAGACCTGGACGACATGCCGGTCAAGCTGTGGAACCAGACCTGCAACCGCTTCGGCTGGTCCTCATACCTGGCTGGTGCCACGGGCGACGACGTGCACCCACACGCTGCACCATCCCGCGCCGAAGACCTGTCCGGCCTACCGCCGGCGTGGATCGGAGTCGGCACGTTCGACCTGTTTCACGACGAAGACGTCGAGTACGCCCGACGCCTGCAGGAGGCTGGCGTGCCCTGTGAACTGAAGGTGGTCGAGGGCGGCTACCACGGCTTCGAGGCGGCGCTCAGCGCCCCGGTTGTGCAGGACTTCCACCGCAGCCAGATCGACGCACTCAGGGCGGCATTTGATCCAGACCCGGCAGGCTGAGCGCCGCCTCAACAACCTCGATCGCGATGTCGCCAAGCCAGCCTGGCTCCGCCATGTAGCAGCCGACAACTGAAGACATCGTGCGATTGGCGGTCTCGAGGAAGCCCCTCCCGACCGAGCCCATAAGGGTGCCGATCCCGAGCACTCGGTGACATGATCGTTATGCCCCCGTATTTGGTGTTCGGCGTGGACCCGCCGCAGAGCGGCTGCGCAGATGTGGGTTGGGCGGTCCCGGGCAGTACGAACCGGGGGCTCGTGCTTCGGTTGCCCTTAGGAACCCTGCGAGGGAGTTTCGCCCGTGAGGAATGCAAACCATGCCAGGGCGAGGCCGAGGCATCCGAGAAGGGCGATGGTCGCATAGGTGATCGGGCTGGACCCGAGCTGTTGACCTTCGGGGGCGAACATTCGGTACGCCCCGGCGAGAACCAGGAGCCAGCCGGAGAGGGTCACCAAGACACGCCAGTCCAGCACCCAGATATTGTGCGTGGTGGCGATGAACAGGCCACCGATCAGGAAGAGCAGTCCGTTGAGGTAGACGACCGTGGGATGCACATCTTCCCAGATGTCGAGGTGGATCGCCTCGGACAAGGTGACGACGACGAGCGCGGGGCCAAGGACTGCGGCGATGTGTTGCGAATAGGTCATGTGTCGGGTAGCTCCATCTCGAATGTTCATGCGGGCTGTGCGCTCGCGTGTCGTGTCAGGGTCCGGGGTCCCCAGAAGGTGGTGACGAGGAGCGCTATTGCGGTGACGACCAGGCCTGCGATCTGGGGGTCGAAGTGGGATCCGTTGTTGGGGAACAGTTGCCAGCTGAGGTTGGCCATGGCGTGGAAGAGGGCCACGGCGAACACGCTTCTGCCGGTGTTGTTGTAGGTCCAGGTGTAGAGGACGCGAGACGCCATGGCGTAGAGGGTCCACCGGGCGATCCATGACGGTGATCGTCCGACCTGCACCAGTGGGATGAAGCGCCAGACCGACCAGGTTGCTCCCAGGATGAGGCTGGCTCCTGACGCACCCCAGCGCTGCTGGAGTGGTTGGAGGGCGTAGCCGGACCATCCCAGTTCTTCGGCGACGGCGCTGATGAGGAACACCACCAGTAGCACGGGCGCAGCCAGCCATTGGATCGTTGGATCGGGGAGCGGCCGATCGAGGAGACGCATGACGCCGTACATGGCGAGCGTCGCCAGCGGGAGGAGCAAGGTGGTCGGGATGTACCAGCGTCTGGTCGTGACCCGTCGGTAGTCGAAGGCTCTCCGCAGCAAGGTGGCGACTCCAGCTGGTCCGTGATCGCGACGGATGAGAACAGCGGCGGCTGTCACCGGTGCGGCGACCATGAGGGCACTGACGGGGAGACCGGGCAAGATCTCGATGTCGGCGAATCCGATCGCCCAGAAGGGAATCGAGAAGAGCCCAACCAACCCGAAGAACAGCCAGACACTGCCGTCGGACGAACCTGAGGAGGCTGGTGCTACACGGCTATCAGTATTCCCGGAGGACATCACTTCACCCACGAGAGCTTGTCCGGGTTGACGACGCTGCGGATCGCTTGGATCCGGTCCTCGACGACGCGGAATGCCATCACCCCGTAGGTTTCGTCACCGATGTCGAGGCGCACGCCGGGATCACCGCCGACGGTCACTGGTGTGGCCGTGAGTTGTGCCCCGACGCTTCGGCGGGCGATACCGAGGAGGAACCGGGCGACCCGTTCCGCACCCAGGACAGGGTGGCGGGCGGCGCGCCGGTTGGGTCCGCCATCTGACCAGGCAACGATGTCCTCAGCCAAAACGTCGATGAGCCCGTCGAGGTCGGCGGCCCGGACGGCTTCGAGTGCCGCCAGGACGACGCTGCGCTCGCGCTCGGGGTCACCACTGCGACGGCGGGCGGGTTCGTGGACGCGGCCTCGAGCCCGGGCGGCGATCTGTCGGCAGTTCGCTGGGCTCTTGTTGACGACGTCGGCGATCTCGGTGTAGTCGTAGTCGAAGGCTTCACGGAGGAGAAGCACGGCTCGTTCGATGGGAGCCAGGTTCTCCATGGCGTGAAGGAACGCCAACGAGAAATGCTCGGCTTCGGCAACGATGTCCGCCGGGTCCGGAGAACGTTCCACGATCGGTTCGGGCAGCCACGGCCCCACATAGGTCTCGCGCCGGTGTTGCGCGGAGCGGAGCCGGTCGATCGACATTCGGGTGACCATGGTGGTCAGGTACGCCACCGGTGATCGGACACTGTGGTGGTCGACGCCCTGCCACCGGATCCACGCATCCTGGACGATGTCCTCGGCGTCGGCCATCGATCCCAACATGCCGTAGGCGACCGCGATCAGGCGAGGACGGTGGCTGGCGAATACGTCAGTCATGCGGGAACCCGAACAGGGGTCGGTGTCGACGTCGGTTCTGGACGCAAGGTGCGAACCAGCATCCAGACCAGGAGGCCTTCGGTGGCCACCAGCGAGGCGAACGTGGCCACACCGATCCACGCCGGGTCGGTGGCCGCAATGTCGACCAGATGGTTGAGGGCATGAGCGCCATTCTGGACGGCGACGATGGCGAACACCGGAACCCGCCACGAGCGACGATCCGCCGCGATCCACAACCCAATCACCAACGGCAACGTGAAGGCAGCCACGTCACGGAACAGATGATCGTTCGCCTCCCCAAACGGGGCCACAGTGCTGTGAAACGTGGCCGGCGAGACCGCCATCCACACCGCCGTAACCAACAGGATGAACCCGGTGAGCATCGAAAGCCTCCCCACCAGATCCCGGGCCGGGTTGATACCCGCCACATAGTCGGCCCACCTCTCGCCCCGTTCGGTTGGGGTGGTCAACATGCGACCGTCCCGCAGTGCGGTGCCGAGACGCCGGGGCAGTGGGAGGGGGACGATCAAACGGCGGAGGCGCTTGGCGCCCAGCACGTGCTTGACCATCCTCGACAGCGGCACCACCTCGGGTCCACCCAGGTCGGCGACCCGGCCGGAGGGTCCCGCCTCGACCAGGTCCGCCAGCCGCTCAGCCACAACGGAAACGTCGATGGGCTGCAGATGCACCCCCCGAGGCACGGGAACGAACCCGACCGCTGGCAGCATGTCCAAGAAGCGTGGGATCAGACTGTGGAATTGAGTGGCCCGCAGAATGGTCCATGGAACACGGGCGCCCTCGACGATCTGTTCCATGTCCACCTTGGCCCGGTAGTACGGATGGGGATGGTCGTCGATGCCGACGATCGATATCGCCAGCAGATGGTCGACACCCGCCGCCACTGCCGCGTCTACCAACCGCTGCGTCCCTTCGACATCCACCCGCTGCGCCCCGAACGGGTCGCTGGCCAGATGCACCACCGTGTCATGGCCCGACACGGCCTCCACACCCGCCCCGGTCGCCAAATCCATCTCGACCGCAGCCACATCCCGCATCGGACGCGGCCGACCGAGACGCCACCGTCACCTCATGACCTCGCTCCACCAGCAACCGGCTGAGCCGGACACCCAACTCACCCGAACCGCCCGTGATCAACACTCGCATCAGAACCTCCAACGATCTGTATTCACCCCCATGACGAGACAGCGAACCCATCTGTGACATAGCTCGGCGGAACCCTCCGGATTTGACCCCAGGGGCCGTTGCCGCCCGCGAAGGTCGAGCTCCGCTCGGCAGTAGACGGAGGGCCGCACAGAACACCGCTGACCACGAGCGATATCGCGTAGCCACCTCCGCCCTCGATCCGGCAGTTTCGTGCGGGAGCCGCCATCACCGAGCGTGGCGGCTCCCGGTCGCGGTCAGCGACTGGCGCCTGCGACGAATGTGGCCACGATGTAGGTGGCGTGGCGGTCGAGTGAACGCCTTGCTCGGTCGTAGCGCATCGTGGTGCGCGGGTCGGCGTGCGACGCGGCCTCCTGGACGTCACGAAGAGCGACGCCGGCGTCGAGGGCGGCGGTGATGAACGAGTGCCGTAGCGAATGCGGCGAGATCGTCTTTTCGATCCCGGCGTGTCGTGCCAAGCGTTTCACGATCCTGGTGGCGGCGTGCCGATCGAGGCGGCGGGTGCCGTCCCTGTTGAGGAAAATCGGCCCTTCTTCGCATTCTCCGACGCATAGGTCGACGGCTCGGGCGGTTCGGGGTGCAAGCGGGATGGTGACGATCTTCTCGCCCTTGCGGGTGATGGTCAGTGTCCGGTGCCCGCGTTCCATCCCGAGATGCCCGATGTCAGCGTTGAGCGCTTCGGAGATTCGTAGCCCGTTCAACGCCAACAGGCACGCCAGTGCGTGGTCGCGGCCTCCGGCGAGTCCTGCTTGGACCAAGAACATGCCGAGTTCGTTGCGATCCAACCCGGTGGCGTTCGATTCGTAATCCAGTCGCGGACGGCGGACATGCACCGCCGGTGACACTGGGATGAGCAGTTCTTCGACGCAATAGCGGTAGAACCCGGCAATCGTCGACAGCCGCCGTGCCACGGTCGCTCGTGCCTTGCCATCGTGTTCGAGACTGCGGGCGAACAGCTCGATGTGGGCCCGCTTGACTTCGAACACACTCAGGTCGTGGCTGGCACACCACCCGAGCCACTGCCGCAGGTCGAGGCTGTATGCGGCGCGGGTGGTGTCGCCATACCCAGCGAGGAACCCGCGATCGCCTGACGGACCGCGAACGAGTCGAAGTCCGGCTCCACCAGTGAAGGGACGAACGTGTGTTGTGTAGTTGTCATGTGGTTCCTCCCGTCGTTCGGGTGAGGAACCGGCCTGCACGAGCACCTCCAACACAACTCGTCTCGACGCGACGGTGCGGTTTCGTGTCACAGGCCCCGGATACTGTTGGGCCATGTCGGAAGGCTTCGACCTGGCTCAGGTGATCGGCGAGCTGCGGCGTCGTCGGCAAGGTCCGAGCGCCTCAGACATCGATGAATGGCAGGCTCTGCTCGCCGATCCAATCGCTCGCTTCGCGCTGCGAGCTCTCGCCGGTGACACCGCAGACCGAATGTCCGAGCTGCTTGCCAATGAGAACGATCTGGTGACCGTTGTCGCCCGAGCGATCGGGGAGTTCTCGGGACGTGGCTGGGCAGCCTCGTTCGCCATGCCCGTCGACGTGTACCGCCAGGCACTCCACGCCCACGATCAAGGCGGGAGCTGGGACGAGGTCGAAGCCCTGCTCGAGGCAGGATGGACAGCATCAGGCACCCTCGATCGGCTCGCCGCGCGGGTCGGCATCCTCGGTGCCGCCGACGACGACTTGCGTGAGATTGCCCAGCATCGCGCGCGTCTCATCGAGAAGGCGTGGGCACACCACGCCAACGGAAGCTACGAAGCCTCCATCCCCATCGTGCTCGCCCAAATCGACGGCATCACCCACGACGTAACCACCAGCCCACACGACGAGAAAGGACGTTCGTTCTTCTCGCTGCATGGCGCGACGGCAGGCCGACGTGGTGGACGACGAGACACTGGCGGGCATCAACGAAGCCCTACCGGTTGTGCGGAAGTGTTTCTCCACCGAATACGCCGCCACCGACACCGGCGGAACCCCGAACCGTCACGGCGTGCTCCACGGCCGCGAACTCACATACAACACGCGCACCAACTCCACCAAGTGCTTCGTGCTGCTCCTCGCCGTGTGGGAATGGGCCAACCGCAAGCTCGCCGCTGAAGCCGATCGCCGCAAGGTCGACCGCTACCAAGCACATGCCGGTTCGAACGACGTCGACGACAACGGGTGGCGGCTCGATCGTCGAGGATTCACCGACACCCGCCTCGCACTCAAGAACCTCGACCTAGCACAGACCACCTACCTCCGGCTGCATGGCAACTACGCGACGATCAACGAACTCGTCGCCGATACGGTTGCGCGGACGCTCCTGCAGGGCGCAACCGACCTGACAGTTCACATCGGCGGGGACAGCTGGTGGGCGTGCAGACAGTCAGAATCGGGCTGGACCTTCGCCATCGGACGAACTCCCACATCAGGACCCTGGTACTTCGACGACGCCAATCCGCCAACGGCAGGACCACCCGCCGCCGGTTGGCAAACTCACGACGATGGCAACTGGTCCGGCGACTGCCACTGGTAGTGGTCACGTCGACCAGCGCACGAGGTGCCGCTATGCGTGGTTTGGCGATGCGCTCGTTCTGGTCCGAGATTTGGCGATCGGCGTGCGCACAAAGAGGAGCAACCTAGGCTGTAGACAAAGCGCCTGCATTATGTATACTGCCATTGTGGGAACTACAACGATCCGCGTGGACACCGACACCCACGCCCGCCTCCTCGCCCTGAGCCAAACGACCGGAGCGTCGCTCATCGAAACGGTACGCGACGCCGCCGAGGCGCTCCGACGGCAACGCTTCGCCCAGCAGGTCGCCGCCGAGCTCGCCGAACTTCGAGAGGACCCTCAGGCATGGGAGGCCTACCTCGCCGAAGCGGATGACACGTCGGTGTCCGATGGCATCGGTTGATGACCTCTGGCTTGTCGACTTCGGCGATCCCTATCCCGGTGAGCCGGCCGCGCACCGTCCGGCACTGATCCTTGGTCCCCCCGACACGTTCGGCCCAGGGTTTCCGTTCGTGATCGTCGTCCCACTCACCACGGCCCGCCGCGGCCTCTCCCTGCATATCGAAGTCGAGCCCAGCGCTGACACCGGTCTCGACGCCACCAGCTACATCCAATGCGAGCTGATCCGGTCGGTCAACCGCAACCGGCTCGTCCATCCCCTCGGCGCAGTGGGACCAGACGTCAGCAACCAGGTCAGCGCCGTCATCAAGACCCTGCTCAACCACTGACCGAACCGATCCTGGACGTGCCGATCGGCGTGGTTCCGCCGCGGGCGTGTTATCGCTCGGGATCTGTCGATCGGGTTCACACCACCCATCGTTACATGTAACATCAGGTCATGGCCACACCGCACGACGATCCCTCCGTCACCCGACGCGTCCGCAGCTACCGACAGCGGATGCGCGCCCGAGGCATGCGCCCCCTCCAGATGTGGGTCGCCGACGTTCGCAGCCCGGGGTTCGCCGCAGAAGCACACCGTCAATCGGCAGCCGTTGCCGGCAGCGACCACGCCGCCGACGATCAAGCGTTCATCGACGCACTGAGCCTCGACGAGGCGTGAGACGCGCCGAGATCTGGACGGCTGCCGCAGGCAGCGGCTACACCGGCAAGCCGCGTCCGGTGGTGATCATCCAAGACGACCGCTTCGATGCGACCGGTTCGGTGACCGTTTGCGCCTTCACCACCGATCCGACCGAGGCACCGCTGATTCGGCTGCCCGTAGTGCCTGACGATCAGAACGGCCTGCGCGTGCCCTGCAGCTTGATGGTGGACAAGATCACCACCGTGCCACGCTCAAAGCTCGGCGAACGAGTCGGACGCCTCGCCGACGAAGACATGGTCAGACTGGGCCGCGCCATCGTCGTCTTCTTCGGCCTGGCGGGCAGCTGATCGACCGATCCTCGACGTGCCGATCCCGGACACTCGGCGAAATGCTCGCTTCTGCCCGGGATCTGATGATCTGTGCTCGGTCCGGGATGACTTCCATGCGCGGAGCGGCGGCGAGTACGCGAAAACGTTGGCTGTCTTGGTCTTGACCCGTGTCGTCTCCGGCGCGTAGGTTTCGTTGGAGCCGCCGACGTCACTGTCGGCCCGGACACCGTCATCTACTTCGGAGCGGATCTTGGGACCCCTCAGCTCCTGTACATCCTCGTCTTCATCGCCGCGAGCGTTCTCTCGTATTCGATTGGGAGTTCGTTCACGACGATCGCCGCCGTCGGGCTCCCTTTCGTTGCGTTGGCGCCGGCAATGGGGGTTTCCCCCGTCATCACTGCCGCGGCGGCTGTGTGTGGTGCGTTCACCGGCGACAGCCTGGGTCGGATCTCGGATACCTTCATCTTGACGGCATCGGTCGTCGGCGTCGAGCCCAAAGCTCATACCAGAGCGCTGCGGTCGGTGCTGGCACCCGGCTGGATCGCAAGCGCTGCCCTGTTCGTGGTGCTGGGACTGCGCGATGGAAGCACCGCGGGATACGACAGCGGGCCAATCCTCGAAGCGATCGAGTCCCAGTTCGCGGTTTCGGTGATCGCGTTCGTTCCGCTGATCATCGTTCTCGTGCTTTCGGCGCGAACTACGGCCTTTTTGGCCCTGATGGCCGGGGCGGTGTCTGCGGTGGTGCTGGCGGCATTCATCCAGGGGGATCTGATTGGCGGCATGATGGTCGACGAAGGTCTCGGGGCGTTCGGTAGTTGGGCCATGCTGTCGCTCGAGTCGCTGGGGAACGGTTTTGGGCTTGCCAGCGGGGTCGAGGAGCTGGATGCGACGTTTACCGGTGGTGGTGTGGTGTCGATGCTCCCGACGGTGTGGCTTATTCTCGTTGCGGCGGCGTTTGGCGCGCTTGTGGACCACACCGGCATGCTGGGGAGGCTGCTTACACCGCTCCTCTCCTGGGCTCGTGGTGGGGCACGGTTGATCGCCGCCTCAGCGGTCACCGGTATTGGTCTGAACGCAGCGACGGCCGACCCCTACATGTCGATCATCCTCAGCTCGGCAACCTACCGGGAACGATTTATGCAGGCCCGGCTCGAACCGTATGTCGAATCGGCTTCGATTGCCGGTTCCGGATCGATCTTCTCACCGCTCATCCCCTGGAACGTTCATGGCGCCTTCGTCGCGGGCACCCTCGGTATCGCCGTCATGGAATACGCGCAGTACGCCGTGCTCCTCTGGATAACACCGATCGTCCTGGTCCTCATCGGTATCGCCAAGTTCAACCACGATACGATTCCCAGCACGCAACTCGTCGAAGATTCGTACGGAGATGGACCCAGGGAACTGCCCGAACGTCGAACATCGGTCTGACGTCCGACCAGGACGACAGCGGTAGCAGGAACCTGCTTCAGCAAAGCGCGACAAACAAACACCCGGCAACCAAGCGAGGTACGGGAATGTCAACTGAACAGTACGACCTGGTCGTCACCGGTGGCAGGGTGATCGATCCCGAAACCGGCCTCGACGCGCTGCGCAATGTGGGCATCATCGGCGAGAAGATCGTTGCCGTCACCGATGGTGAAATCGACGGAACCGAAACCATTGACGCCACGGGTCACGTGGTCTGCCCGGGCTTCATGGACATGCACCACCACAATGCGGGGTACCCGTTCGGTCAGAAGCTGGCCCTGAGGGATGGGGTGACGACGCCCATGGAGCTCGAGATGGGCGTCTATCCAGTCAAGGACTGGTACGACGCACTGGACGGCAAATCGCGCACCAACTACGGAGCTTCTGTCGGCTCGATCCCGATCCGTGAGAACATCCTGAACCCGGATTACACCGAGTTGTTCCACGGCGACATGCTCCTCGACGCTCTCGGCGATCCCAAAGAGTCGCGAACGACGATGAAGTGGTCGAAGGACCATGCGACCCCGGAGCAAATCGAGCAGTTCGAGAGACTGATCGAAGAGGGCCTCCGGGAGGGTTCCATCGGAGTCGGGCATGCAGTCGGCTACATGACGGCCGGTTGCTCTCAGCAGGAGTCCATGATCGTTCAGAGACTTGCCGGGAAGTACGGCCAATCGTCGTTCGTCCACGCCCGGTTCTCGAGCCAGATGGCACCGACCAGCGGGCTCCTTGCGCTCTTCGAGATGATGGCCCCGCAGGAGGTGTACGGCGGCGGGATCGTGTTCCAACACATGTCGGCCCAAACATTGCGGGACACGAAAACGGCACTGGAGTTGCTCGATGACGCAAGGGCGAAGGGTATCCACGTCCTGGCCGAGCTCTACCCGTACGACTACGGCGCAAGCGTCGTCTGCGCTGACTACCTGGTTCCGGAGAATTACGGGCCCAACATGGGCCGGAGCTACAAGGAGATCATCGAGACCTCGACTCTGACGCCGCTCACGAAGGACCGATACGACGAACTGGTGAAGACCAGCCCGATGACCTCGATCATGTTCTACAACGCCCAGGAGGCGGATGTCCTGGATGGCTTGGCGCACCCGTCGTCGGTCGTGGGCAGTGACGCGTTCCCATACACCGTTCGCGAGACCGGGAAGCTGGCGATCGACTGGGATACAGCCTTCGACTCGGTCAACGGTCACCCCCGCGGCGCTGGCACGCATGCTCGTATGCTCGCCCTGGTGCGTGAGAAGAAGGTCGACATCCCGCTCTCGCTCGCCATCTCCAAGATGACCTACATGATCGCGAGCTACCTGGAGGACAACGGTGTTCCGCAGATGGCGAACAAGGGTCGTATCCAGGTGGGGAAGGATGCGGACATCACGATCTTCAACCCAGCGACCGTGAAGGATCTCGCCACGATGCAGGATGGTGGCCTTCCTTCGACCGGCATCCCGTATGTGCTGGTCAACGGCACCGTGATGGTGAAAGACTCCGAGACGGTCGATGGAGTATTCCCCGGCAAACCCGTGCGCGGCAGCGGCACTGGATCGTGAAGGCGGACACGGGGGTGTAATGACAACATTCCGACGAGCGGCGGAGCGCCAAGCGACCTCTGCAGTGACCGTTGGCGCGCCACCACCCATCGGTGTCGGCGCCGCGGTCATTCTGGTGCCCCTCGCCGCATGATGGATGTCTTGTCAGTTCTCGCCCAGGCCAGCGACGCGGAGCAAACCGTCAAGGAAGCTCTTGGCATTCTCCAGACCGTCATGGAGTATGCCGGCACGATCGCCTTCGCCATCTCAGGAGCCCTCGCCGCTGGCCGAAAGCGGATGGACTACGTCGGCGTCGTCATTCTGGGCAGCATCGTCGCTGTCGGCGGTGGCACGATTCGTGACCTGATTGTCGGGGTGTCGGTGTTCTGGATCGATGACCCGACCTATCTCATCGTTGCATCCCTCACCGGTCTCGCCACGATCCCACTCACCAGGACTGGGACGCTCGACCAGCTCCGCAGATTCAGGCTCATCCAGATCTCCGACGCGGCCGGGATGGCCCTTTTCGTCGTCACCGGCACCAACGTCGCTCTCGCCGCCGGAGCCGACCATCTCGCCGCGGCAATCGTTGGCGTGATTTCGGGCGTCGGCGGCGGCATCCTCCGTGATGTGCTGGCCAACGACACTCCGGATGTCCTTGTCGGGGGCCATTTCTATGCTTCGGCGGCTTTTCTGGGTGCAGCCTCTTACGTCTTGTTGCTTCAGGTGCCGATCTCCAAGCTCCTTGTCTTCTGGATCCCGATCGTCGTCATCTTCGGCATCCGTTCAGCATCCATCTACTACGGCTGGGGCGTTCCAACATTCGAAATCGACGGAGACAACTCCGCCCCACGGTCCTGACCGCGCCTGGAGGACCGAGCCGCCTATAGGCGTCCGAGGGTGACGGAAACCGAATTGCGCCGTCCAACGCAATGGTGGTGTGGCTTGACGGCCCGTCCGAACGCCCTGGTCCCGTTCGGGTCAACCGCTGATTTCGGTTCCAACGACAGCTGGATCCTCGCGGCCTTCACGCCACTGGGAGTCGGCCTTCTAGTGGACGTCTTGGCCAGGCTATTCATCGAGGACTCCCAGCGGACGGGGCGTTACTACGGGGCAGTGGCGGATGACGTGATCGCGACACTCAAGGGGTTGAGCGACGATCCCCCGACATTGAGCAAGGTCGTTGGCACCCTTTCCCTCCTCTATCTAGGTGGAACCGCCATACCTGGTGCCGCAGCCGTCGGATTCGATGCATGGTCGATCACCAAAGACCGAGGGGCAAAGCTCGGCGAAGTCGCCGAAGACGGCATTGGGATGGTGGTCGACGCAGTCGGCGACGTCGCAGAAGCGGGAAGTAAGTTCGTCGGTGACGCGCTGGACTGGATAGGGATTGGGTAGGGATCTCACCGGTTGCGAATTGCAGCCGGGCTCAACTGCCACGAACGCCCGTTGTCGAATGGATCAGACCAATGGGCTTGTACGACAGCGTTCCCAACTCGGTGCTCGGCTCCGGAGGGGTCCGACCCCCAGAACAAGCGTCGCTGAGCCGCTCGAATACGGGTTCCTTCCGTGGCAGTGGCTGCCGCCGATACGCCTGCGGAACACCGAGGTCTCCTTCCCGATGGCTATATGTCCAAATCGACCCATTCGAGAGACCCTTTCCCTCTTGCGGACCCATTGCCGACCTCGATGCCTGGTGTGGGAACCGAGGTCCACGAGTAGCCGGTTGATGGGTTCGACGACAGCCTGATCTCAGAGCTGTCGTTGCGACTGACCTGACATCCACGCAATGAGAAAGCAGATGCCGGCACCCGTAAGACGATCCAAGGCCGATCAGCAAGACGACGGCGGTGTCGCTGAGTCCGCACATCACCGACAACGCTGAGCAATATCGCGCACCCACCATCTGGCTCGACCGGGCAACGCACAACACCAAACGCCCGGAGCGATATCGAGCACCTTCCAGCGTCCGGGATCCGGCATTTCGTTGCACGTGCATGATCCGGACCGGTCACTGTCGGTGGCGTCCTGCCTTGGATCCGGCTGCGACAATCGGGCGGGATCGGTGCGGTGGTGAGGTTCTGGGCGGGATGCGGCTGTTCGTATTTGGATGATGCGTGACACCTTGCCCTTGGGACTTGCGTGACACTTCTTCTTCGGGTTGGTCCTGCGACGGTGAGTGCCTGGATGAGGGCATCACCGTGGTGGATGTGGACGAGCCGACTTCTCTGATCGGGACGTGTGCTCGTGCGTAGCGCATCCCGACGTGGAAGAGTTTGCGGCGCCATCCGATGTTGCCTGTGGGTCCGGCTGTGCGGATCTACGCGTCGGGCGGATAGTCCGATCTACATCACGTCAGAGGGATCTGGAACCTCGATGGCGTCCGGGTCGATGGGGGTGTCGCCGTAGCGTTCCGCCAGGGTGGCGTCGTCGATGCCTTGGTGGGGTCGCCAGCGGTTGTAGCGGTCACTCGTCGGTCTCGATCGGCCACTGCACCTGGGTCAGCAGGTCTTCGGGGGCTGTGGCCTCCGGATCGTTGAGATACACCTCCCGTGGGGCGCCAGCCATCTGGTGGCCGTGCTCCTGGATCCACCCGCTGAGGGTGTGATAGGCGGGGGCGATCTCGGGGTACGGACCGCGGTGCATGGTGGCCGCCACCCTGGTCTCGGGGAGGGTCTCGCAGCGGACGCTGTCGGAACCGGTGAAACCGCCGGCGACGGGGATGCACGCCTCGATGTCGCCTTCGGTCTGTTCGTCGATCACGTCGTGGTAGATCACGAATGGCGGTCCGGCGAACTGGGCGCCGGAGCGGGAGACGGCACCTGCCGCCTCTCCGAACGCCTCGGCCAGCGTTGCGCCCACCCGGGCGAGGTTGGTGTGCTTCCGCACCGCCGCCACCGTCACGGCGGGGGCGGTCACGATGGTCACGTCGTAGGGCATGATGCCTCCTTCTCGATCGATGAGTCGTTCGAGGAACCGCAGCATCCGTTCCTGGTGGGCCAGGCGCTCGGCCAGCCGATCCCGGTGCACCGCCAGCCGTTTCACGGCAAGCGACCGCTCGGGCTCGGCCAGGATCTCGGCGATCTCCTCCAGCGGCATGTCGACCTGCCGCAGGATGCGGATCGCCTCGGCCCGGTTGGCCTGCCCCGGGTGGTAGTACCGGTAGCCCGACGACGGATCGACCGTCGCCGGTGCCAACAGGCCCAGCTCGTCGTACAGACGCAGCGCCTTGATCGACAGCCGCGTCATCTTCGAGAACCGGCCGATCGGAACGAGGTTGTCCATGCGGTCCCTCCTTTCTCCATCCATCATCCGGCCTCCCCCGAGGGGAGAGTCAAGATGCTTCGAGCGATTCGATGCGTTGTTCGACCATGTGGAGGTAGCTTCGCCCGAACAGCTCGAGGTGGACGAGCAGGTGATAGAGCTGCAACGCCGGGCGGCGACGCTCCCACCCCTGATCGAGCGGCCATTCCTCCTCGTAGCCGGCGAAGAAGGCGCCGGGATGCCGCCGAACACGGTCGCGAACGCCAGGTCGATCTCGCGGTCGGAGTACGAGACGGCTGGATCGATCAGCCACGACCCGTCGACCACGTTCCCCGCCCACAGGTCGCCGTGCACCAGCGAAGGCACCGCCCCGTGGTCGAGCAGTCCGGGCAGGGTCGTCTCGCAGGCGGACTCGAGCCGATGCCGGAGGTGCGGCGGGAGTGCCGGCAGCCAGGGTCGCAGACGGTGCTCGATGTAGAAGGTGGGCCAATGGTCGGTCCACGGGTTCGCTTGTGGGAGCGACCCGATGGCGTTGTCGGAGCCCCATCCAAACCGGTCGGCGCTGCTCCGGTGCACACGGGCGAGCGAGCGACCGAGCGACGTCCAGTTGTCGTCGCCCTCAACCGTCTCCAGCACCAGTCGGTCGGCCGTCGCCTCCAGCACGTCGGGCACGGGCGCGCCAGCCGATCGCAGTGCCGCCAGTCCCTCCGCCTCCTGGCGGGCGTCGTAGGTCGTCGTCTTCACGTGGACAGGTCGGCCGTCCACCACCCCGCGGCGGATCGACGACCAGCTCACTCGCCGTCCAGGGATTCGACCAGCCCATCGGCGGCGGCCCTCACCATGGCTACCACGTCGACGAAACCCCGGTCGCCTCCGTAGTACGGATCCGGCACCTCGAGGTCGGGGGCTTCGGGGTCGAAGGAACGGAACAGCCTGATCCGGTCGACGGCGTGAGCGGGGGCGATCTCGAGCAGGTCCTCCAGGTTGCGTCGATCCATCGCCACGATCAGGTCGAAGTCGTTGAAGTCGGAGCTGCGCACCTGCCGGGCCGTTCCCTCGATGGTCAGGCCCAACCCGGTCGCCGCCTGGCGCATGCGGGCATCCGGCGGCTCGCCCACGTGCCAGCTTCCGGTTCCTGCCGAGTCCACCTCCACCTCCACCCCTCGGGCGGCTGCCGCCTCGCGGATGGCGGCCGCGGCGGTGGGGGAACGGCAGATGTTGCCCAGGCAGACGGCGAGGATACGGACGGGATCAGACATCGACCCGACGCTACAGGCCGGACCGGGGCGTTGGATGAGAATCCGTTCGGCTGCATCCGGTGGGCCTCTGGCCTCCGTTCCGCCGGCGGCGGTCAACCGCGTGATGTCGTGGGCGCTTGTCTCGTTCGGTCTTCCCGCCTCGGTTGCGGTACCCGCGACTGGCCTCGTCTTCCACGCCACCGGGACCCTGCGGCCCGCTCTGGTGGCCTTCGCCCTCGTCTGTGTCGTGATGGCGATCCTCGCTCCCGGACTCGAGGCCCCGGGCAGGCGTGACGTCTGGCGGTCGGATCGCTGTGAACGTGGTCAGGGCCCAGGAGCCCCCTCATCATCGGTTCGGCGGGATGCCGTCGACGACAGCGATACCTCCCCGTTTCTGTCTCAGCCTTCTCGTAGGATGTCCCCATGCCCGAGCGCCCCGACGAGCTGCACACCCCGCGGCGAGGTACCGAGACCTCTTCGTTTGGCGTGAGCAGGAGGGAGAACCACGACGCCTCGGCCTTCTATGCCCGTTTCACGCCGCCGATCGTGAGCAGCGACGACACCGTCAACACAATCCCTACCGAGGTGCTGGCCGAACCTTGTCGGGTGGGTGACAGCCGGTCCATGGTCGACATTCCCGACAACAGTGTTGCCCTCGTGGTCACATCACCGCCGTACTTCGTGGGCAAGGACTACGAGATGGCCGTCACCGGCGATCCCAACACGCTGGCGGCCGCAGGCCGGGTGCCTGCGTCGTACTTCGAATACCTGCAACTCCTGAGGGACGTGTTCACCGAATGCGTGCGGGTGCTCGAGCCGGGTGGTCGTATCGCTGTCAACGTCGCCAACCTGGGTCGCAAGCCGTACCGGAGCCTCTCCGCCGACGTGGTTTCGATCCTCCAGGACGACCTGGGTTTGCTGCTGCGGGGCGAGATCGTGTGGCACAAGGCCGATGGCGCAACCGGGTCGCTGGCGTGGGGTTCGTACCGGTCGGCGGCCAACCCGGTGCTGCGGGACATCACAGAACGAGTCATCGTCGCCTCGAAGGGACGGTTCGACCGGGCCAAACCCAAGACCCGGGCCGCCGAGGGACTGCCCCACGAGAGCACGTTGAGTGCCGACGACTTCATGGAGGCCACGCTCGACGTGTGGCGCATCGACTCCGAGAGTGCCCGCCGGGTCCAGCACCCGGCTCCCTTCCCGATCGAGCTGCCTCGTCGTCTCATCGATCTGTACACCTATCGCGGCGACGTCGTGCTCGATCCTTTCCTCGGTTCCGGTACCACCGTGGTGGCGGCGGCCCGCACCGAGCGCAGCGGCATCGGATACGACCTCGACCCCGAGTACGTCGAGGTGGCTCGTCGCCGACTCGAAACCGAGAAACAGCGGTGGGCGCCGCGAGCGGTCAACGATCCCACCGAGGATCCCCTCCCTCTCGAGATCCCCGACAGTCCCGAGGACCGCATCGAACACTTCCAGGCCCGGGCCACCCAGGAGGGCAAGAAGGCACACGATCTGGCACGGGTGGTGCTGGAGAACTGCGGCTTCGAGATCATCGAGGACAAACCCAAGGTGAGGGGCGCTGGGGTCCAGTTCGACTTCCTGGTGGCATCCACCAAGGGACGCCGATGGTACGTCGATGTTTCGGGTGCGTTCACCACGGTGCGGCCCGGACTGATGCGCACCGACACCCTGTGGAAGGCGCTGGGGCGGATCCACGTGGTCAAACAGATCGTCGATGACGGGCTCGATCGGGCGGAGGTCATCATCATCACCTCCAACCTCCCCAAGGTGGGGAGCGAAGGCGAGGTGGCTCTGCGTGCGGCCGGCCCGGCGAGTGTGTTCGACGCCATCGAGATGTTCGACGATGCCGAAGGGGTGGCGAGGCTTCGTCGCTATGCGGAATTCGACGACGGCGCTCCGCCCTTGGTGGGCTTCTGGCGTCCATCAGACATCGACAACCGGTACTGACCGTGGGCCCGGTCGCCTACGCCGTGGTGCACTCGGAACCTGCGGCCATCTATCTGGCCGCCGACATCGACGTGCTGCAACGGGTCATAGCGATCGAGGTGATCGCCCGAACCGACGCACGGCTGTTGGACGACAGAGCCGACGACATCCGGTTGGCGCTGCTCGAGGAGCGGTGGGGTGCGGCGGCCGCCGCCTGGATCGAGGCGACCGGTATCGGTATCGACGTGTACACCAACATCAGCGTGTACGACACCGCCGATCTCCCCGCCGACCTGGTTGGGGCGCAGCTCCAGTTCACACCCCTGTTCCAGGGCTGAGCCATGCCCGCCATCCGCACCGAGATCACCGAGATCGTGACCGGGCTGGCGATGCTTGGGTTCGGCGATCTCGACCGCGCACTGGTGGCCCGCCCCGACTGGCTGCACCATGTCGGTTCCGAGCAGTTCGATCGGCTCGACGACGCCCGGGCCGACGGTGGCCACGAACCCGAGTTCGCCACCGCCTGGGAGAACGGTCGGAGCTTCCTGCAATCGCCCGACGGGCTTCGGGGTCGGGTCCCGGACCGGGTGGAGTGGAAGGGCCCGCACAAGCCCCCCGGGTACGAACAGGTCCCCGCCGATCTCAGGGTCGACCATGTCTACCTGATCAGCTGCAAGTACGGCTCCAACGTGTTGCACAACGTGTCACCTGCGGGCGTGTTCGACCGGTGTTTGTCAGAGCGCCGGGTCGATGGCGGTGACTGGTTCCTGTCGGTCGCCCCTGAGGCCTACCAGGAGCTCTACGCCGCCTGCCGGGCCGAGATATCAGCCCACCTCCCGGATCGGGTCGGTTCGCTGGAACCACATCATCGCGCCGCTCTCAAACGCGAGCTGAAACGCAGCTGGCCTGCCTCCGTGCAACCCGTGTACCGGTCGTTCGCCTGGGCCGTGGCGGCTGCATCGGCGGAACGCTGGCAGGCTGCGCTGCTCGGGCGAGATCGGCGCGACGAGATGATGTGGCGAATGTTGCGGCTGGAGGCGGCGCCGTACTTCGTGCTCGGTGCCGACCAGCGGGGTAGCCCGCTGCGGTACCGCACCGCCACCCCGTGGGACCACCGCAACCGGTTCAGGGTGCGGAGCTTCGAGGTGCTGCCCGAGGCGGCCGGTCAACCCGTCGTGTTGTGGAGGGCAGAAACAGAGTCGCGCCGCACCGGAGAGCGGGTCGTGACCGAAGGTCACGTCGAGATCCGATGGAGCCACGGTCGTTTCTCGGGAGCCCCGGAAGCCAAGGTCTACCTGGACACCCCGCACCACGAGGTGGCCGGGTACAACCCGCTGCGGTAGGTGCCGGGTGCGTTCGGCGTGGGTTCCGGCGGCTCCGATGAGGGGAGTTGGTGGAATCTCCGCACCTCTGGGACTATGCTTGCAATTGCAAGCGTTCCCCGGGGGGAAGGAACCGCACAGGAGCACTCCGCAGATGACACACACCTCGCCATCCGCCCTGCCAGTCATTCGGCAGAGGCCGGTCCTCTCGCTCGCCGACGGGTCCATCTTCACGGTTCGCCCAGTCACCGGTGACGACAAGCGCCTCATCCTCACCGGGTTCGATCAACTCTCAGAGCGGTCCCGGTACTTCCGATTCCTGAGCCCCATGCCATCGCTGTCACGTGGGCAGCTCGCCTACCTCTCGGAGTTGGACCACCGCCACCACGTCGCCATCGGGATCCTCGACGGTGACAAGCCGGTGGCGATCGGCCGGTTCGTGCGCTTCGACGAAGATCCCACCGCCGCCGACGTTGCCCTCACCGTCATCGACGCCTATCAGGGCCGAGGCGTCGGACGGGTCACCATCGAGGTGCTCGCGATGCTCGCCCGCCACAGGGACATCCGCTGGATGCACTTCGACGTCCTCGCCGAGAACACCGCGATGCTGGCCCTTCTCGACCGGCTCGACGCCGTCCGAACCCCATCCGGGCCGGTGGTCCACGCCGTGCTAGACGTCGAAACCGTCCCGATTCCGGTGGGGATGTCGGGAGACCTGCTCGGTTTGGTGGAAGAAGTCGCCGCCCGAACCGTGTGAACTCAGTCCTCTGGCTCGAGCTCCAACGAGAGCGAGTTCACGCAGTACCGCAACCCGGTCGGCCGCGGGCCGTCATCGAAGACGTGGCCGAGATGCCCCCCGCAGCTGGAGCAGGTGATCTCGGTCCGGACCATGCCGTGGGAAGTATCCACGTGGGTGGCCACCCGGTCTTCGCTCATCGGTTCCCAGAAGCTGGGCCAACCCGAGCCGGAGTCGAACTTGGTGTCGGACGAGAACAGTTCGTTCCCGCAGCCGGCGCACACGTAGCGGCCCTTCTGTTTGGTATTGACGTACTCGCCGCTGAACGGGGGTTCGGTGGCACCTTGACGCAGCACCTGATACCGGGCCGGGTCGAGTTTCATTTGCCAGTCGATGTCGGGGGCTTCGGGTGTCTCGCTCATGGATCCCAGGGTACGGGCTGGCGGTACCAATCGGCAGTGTCAGGCAAGTGCCGTCTCGAGGCGATCCACGAACGCGACCTGCGCGGAGTTGAGGCGTTCGGCTGCGTCCGACGGTGACACCCACGCCACCCGGTCGATCTCGGGCACCACGACCGTTCTCCCGCCGATGACTGCAGGGAACGTGCCCGGTACCAGCGTCGCAGGGTCGAAGTCGGCTTCGACCGCCCAGCACCTGATCAACTTGCCGCTCCTGAGTTTCGTGGATCCGAGGTCGATGTAGTCGCTCGTCGTTGGGGCAGGCCAGCCCGTCTCTTCGCGGAACTCACGGGCCGCAGCCGCCAGCGGTTCTTCACCGGGATCGATCTCACCCTTGACGACGCTCCACGCTCCGAGGTCCCTACGTGCCCAGAAGGGGCCTCCGGGGTGGGCGATCATCACTTCGAGCCCGCTTCGTCTCCGAAAAGGCAGCAAGCCGGCACTTGTCTTCATCCCATGACGATACGCTTGAGGCGTGATACCAGCCACAGAGCACCGCTTCCTGCCAGCAGTCCCCACCGGTTTCGCGCTGGGCGAGACCGAGTCACTCCCCGCCGGGATGCGACGCATCACGCTCGAACAGTTCGACCGGTCGATCGATCGTCTGGAGTCGGGGGTGGAACTCGACAGAGCGGTGCACGAGACACGCAAGTCCATCAAACGCCTCCGGGCCACGCTGCGTCTCGTTCGTGGCGAGATCGGAACCAACGTCTACCGGGTCGAGAACGAGTTGTTGCGAGACACCTCGCGATTGTTGGCTCCGATCAGGGATGGTTGGGTGATGGTCGACGCGGTCACCCGGCTGCGATCCGAGTTCTCCTCACAGCTGGCGCCGACTGCCTTCGCTCACATCGAGGCGGCGCTCACCGACCGCCACGAACGCCGCCGGCAGCGGACTCTCGAGGACGAGAACCTGTTCCCCGTGGTGGTGACCACGTTGCGGGCGGCCCGCCGGCGCTATGCCGCCTGGCCGGTCGAGACCGGGTCGGAACCGGTCGGCAAACGCAGCATCCGGGACACGTTCGAGGCAATCGAACCGGGGTTGAGGAGCACGTACGCCCGAGGGCGAGCCGAGATGGATCAGGCGGCATCCCACCCCGTCGAGGAGCACTTCCACCAGTGGCGCAAACGGGTCAAGTACTTCCGTCACCAGATGGAGATCCTCGAGCCGCTCTGGCCCGAAGTGGTGTCCGCCCATGCCGCCACCCTCGACCAACTCGGCGAACTACTGGGCGACGAGCACGATCTGGCGGTGCTCCTCCAACTGCTCGCCGACATCCCGACCCTGGCGGCCGACGGAGCCGAGCGGGCCATGCTGGCCGCCCTGGCCCAGCACCGCCGCCGGGAACTCCAGCGGGCGGCGTTCACCGTGGGGATGCGAGTCTACGCGGAAACACCGGGCCGGTTCGTCGATCGGATGGGTACATACTGGGACTCGCGTTCTGGCGGCGGTCAACCCAACGTTCTGACCAGTCTGATCGACTAGGCCCGCTGGCGTCCGAGGAGCCAGGTGACGCCGGCGTGCCAGGCGAGGATGATGCCCCATCCGAACATCGGATACTGCACGAAGTCGAAACCGTCGCCACTGACGAGGTCGATGGCGCCGATCCCGGCGATGGTCGTGGCGTAGACGAACCCGTGCACCTGAAGGGTGGCCAACCATGCCTTGCGAAGCCGACCGAGACGGCGGGAACGCCTCGACTCGACGGCCTGGCGAGCGACCGCCTGGGCCACCGCCGACTCGGGTAACCCCAGCTCGCCGGCGATCCGCCGCACATCGGCGTACGACAGCCCCGGTTCGGCCACTCCCATCGTGGAGTCGTCCAACCACGAGGCCAGGCGGATGATCTCGCCCACCTCCTCGTCGGTGAACCGACGATTGCCCACGTTCCGCTGCCGCTGCATCGGACCGATGTTATCGGGTATCCGATCAACCGTCTCGGGAGCGGTTCGAGGGTCTCGCCGAGCTACTGGTAACTCACGAACAGCGGCTGCGGTTCCACCGCCAGGGTCTGAGCTGGGGTGGCGGTCGGCTCGTCTTCGTCGTAGAAGTTCTTCCAGCCCCAGTAGAGGCCCGAGTCGAGGGCGCCGTCGGTGATGGCGGCATATGTGCCGTACTTGGAGCCAAGCGGACCCTGGCCGTCCATTTGGATGAGGACGGCCAGTTCGGGCGGTGTGACGAGCGTATCCCGCTCGGTGATCATCGACAGTTTGAACTGGTGGATCATGAGCAGCTTCTGGGGCAGGTTCTCGTCTCGGACGATTCCGGCCAGCCACTCGGACACAGCGTTGATCTCGGCGGCCGAGACGCTCCCGATCTGTCGGAGGTGCACCTGATCGGGTTCGAGCCGCCACTCCGGATCGAGGGCGAGTCCCACATGAGGCAGTCTCAGGAACTCCTCGTACCGCTCGGCCTGGGTGAGGAAGTCCGTCCTGCCCGGCTGCAGGTCGAGAACCACGTACACGCCTGCCTCACCCGCCGCCTCGACCCACGGGCGGATGTCGTCGACGGACAGCTCCGCCGAATAGTCGTTGTCCTCGCCGGCACCCGCGGAGGCCACGGTTGCGATCAGATTGAAGGTCGGCACCGAGGCCACCCCGTCGTCGGTCTCGTACTCCGCGGCCAGCTGTCGGGCTCGGTCGATCGACGCCTCCACGTCCTGCTCGCCCAACACACCGAGACTGGAGGCATAAGGACTGCCGTAGAGGGCGATCAGTCGACGTCCGGGGAACATCACCTGGCCGCCGCCTGGCAGCTCGACACCGGCCCGGACCACATCGAGTTGCCAGTCGGAGCGCTCCGGGAATCGACCCACCAACGTCGCCGTCTGGCGCTCTCGGATCAGGGTACGGATGTCGTCGTCGACGCGTCGGACGTCGGCGGGATGAACGGCGACCGTCTGGGCGCCGATGGCGGATGCCGCGGCAGCCGCCGTGGCGGCCACATCGGGACGGCGGGCGTCGACCAACCACAACAGGGCTCCGGTGGTCGCCGGGACGACTGCATTCGGATCGGGGTCGATTCGGATGAGGGATGTCTCCGGCGGTCTCGGCAGGTCGATGTCGCCGACCACCAGAACCTCGAGCGGCCGCATACGCTCGATCTCGAGGGAGATGGGGGCGAGATCGGTCGACTCCACCACCAGCAGCGGTGCATCGAGTTCGACCGCGCTCATCGCAGCGGTCGCCAGCGCAGCCGGTTCAACGGTCGCCACTACGACGTGGTCGGCGCAGTCGACGAAGACCGCCTGTGCCAGTTCGATCGAGGCGGCCGTCGCCTCCCTCGATAGTACGAGCCTCCCCGGATCGGGTGGCGACGGTAGGCACACCCTTTTCGCCTCGGTGGTCGTGGTGGTGGTGGGGCGCTCGTCGATGTGCTCGGAGCCGTGGTCTCGGGGGGCGGCTCGAACGCAGGCTCCGAGGCCAAGCTGCACGAGGCCAGACTGCACGACGCCAGGGCAGCGACGACCACGGCCAGACGTGCTGTCGGCCGCATCACTCCTCGTCTTCGGCGCCGAGTGCCACCTGGATGGTGTCGATGACGATCCATATGCCCCACCCGGCCGCCGGCCAGAACACCCAGTCGAAGCTGCGGTCGGGGAACCAGTCGAAGGCAGCGAGACCGGCGATGACGCCCACGTACGAGGCGACGTCACTCTTCCACTCGTTGAGCCTGGCCCGGCGGCCCTGCTTCCGCTCGCGTTCGGCGTTGGCCTCATCCGCAGTTCGCTGTTCTTGCTCGGCCGCCACCCTGGCGGCCCCGCGTTCGGTTTCCATGCGGTGGTGGACGGCCGAGAGCAGGGCCTCGTCGGAGATGCCGAGCTCGGTGGCGACCTGTCGGAGCTCGTCGATGCCCAGGCCCTGACCGTCGTGGCGGAGCTGGTCGAGACGCGTGGCAGTTTCGATCAGTTCACCGATCTCCTCCTGGTTGAAGCGCCGCTGCTCCAGCTCAAAGCGGTCCATCCGACGAGTCTACGAGACGGGCTGCTCTGGTGGTGTCAGTCGAGGCGAATCCGAACCCAGGCGCGGCGCTCGCAAGCCGGGCACGTGATGCGCCGGGAGAAGGTCTTGCCCGGAACCCACACGCTCAACGCCAGCAGTCGACGGAGGGTCTCGGTGGCGCTCAGGTGTGAGGTCGCCCCACAGCGGCCACATTCGATGGCCACCCTGCCAGGGGGCCGGTCGCGGCCCGAGAAGAGTGCCTCCTTGCCGTCGCCGGCGAGGTCCTCGCCTCCGCGGGAGGTGAACAGGGCGCGTTTGCCGGTTGGGTCGTCCTTCATGGTGCTCCGTCCACGTCGGCGGCGATCCGGCGATAGGCCTCGGCGGCGGGTGAGGTGCGGGCATGATCCAATACCGACAGGCCGCGTCCCGGCGCTTCGGCGACCTTCACCGACTTCGGAATGTACGGTTCGAGGATGGAAACCTGATGGGTGCTTCGGATCTCGTCGAGAACATCGCGACCCAGTCGCGTCCTGCTGTCGTGCATGGTGATGACCGCACCGAGAACGTTCAGCTCGGGATTGGTGAAGGAGCGGACGTCGGCGACGGTGTCCAGGAGTTGGCCCAGCCCCCGCCTCGTCAGCAGCTCTGCCTGCAACGGGATCAGCACTTCGCCCGCCGCCGTCAACCCGTTGATGGTGAGGATGCCCAACGATGGTGGGCAGTCGATCAGAACGTAGTCATAGCCGTCGAACAGTGGGCGTAGCGCACGCTGTAGCACGTACTCGCGCCCGGTGCGGGTGAGCAGGTGCACCTCGGCGCCGGCCAGGTCGATCGAAGAGGGGGCGACGTCGATCCCGTTCGACTCGTAGAGGATGTCGGCGATCGCTGCGCGCCCCATCATCACATCGTGCATCGACGGCTCAGGCTCGTCCTCGATGCCCGTGGCGAACGACAACGACGCCTGCGGGTCGAGATCCACCATGAGCACACGTCGGCTTCGTTCGGTCAGCGCTGCCCCGAGGGCGTGGACGGTGGTCGTCTTGGCCACCCCACCCTTCTGATTGGCGACCGCGATCACGCGTGTCATCCGGCGATTGTGCCAGGTCCACCAGGGAATGAAGGGGATGAGGAGGATGTTCCGGTGATGAGTCGACGCTGTGGAGGTTCGCGATGTCCGAGCGGGTCAGGGTTCGCGTGGAGCCTTCCGGCAAAAGGATCAGGGCGATGGTGAGCGGAACGGTCGTCGCCGACACCACCGCCCCGCTCCTGGTCTGGGAGAAGCCGTACTACCCCACGTACTACATCCCCGTGTCGGACGTGGCCGATGGGGTCCTCCTCGAGACAGCGGATCGTCGGCGGTCGCCAAGCCGTGGGGAGGCCGTCGTGTACGACGTCGTGGTGGGGGAACGCACGATTCCTGTCGGGGCGTACCGGCATGTCGACTCGCCCGTCGCCGAGATCCGGGACGCTGTGGTGATCGAATGGTCGGCGATGGACCACTGGTTCGAGGAGGACGAAGAAGTGTTCGTCCATGCCCGAGATCCCTACAAGCGGATCGACACGCTCCGTTCCAGTCGTCACGTGGTGGTGCGCGTCGATGGCAGGGTGCTCACCGACAGTGTGACCCCGGTGTTGCTGTTCGAAACCGGGTTGCCCACCCGGTACTACCTTCCGATGACCGATGTCCGGATGGAGCTTCTCGCGCCGACCGACACGGTGACCGAATGCCCCTACAAGGGCAACGCCCGGTACTGGTCGTTCGGAGAACACGCGGACATCGCCTGGAGCTATCCCTTCCCGGTGCACGAGTCCGCCAAGATCGCCGGTCTGGTCTCGTTCTACAACGAGAAGGTCGACATCGAGCTCGACGGTGTACCGCTCGAGAGACCCCGCACGCTGTTCAGCTGACGCCGCCTCCCGCACCCGAAACCCCGAACTGGGGACGAAAACGACGCGTGGGAGGTCGATTCTGTCCCCAGAACGGATAATTCACCGACATCCGGGGACGGGCTCCGCCTACGGTTGCGTCACCACGTTTGAGAGGAGGTGACCACATGTTCAGGACCGATTCCACCGGCATCACAGGTGGCGCCTGCTCGGCGCTTCCGTCGATCGCCTGATCGTCGTCACGTTCATCCCATGAACACCAGGAGCGTTTTCTCATGCACGCAGTACACGAGTCCGTGGTCAAGGCCATGGTCGACTACCACAAGCCGGTCCGTCGCCCCGAGCGGCGTCCCGCTTCCCGACCGGGGATTCGAAAAGTCCCCGCACCAAAACCGGGATCACCACCCGACAAGGCTGCATGAGCAGCCGATGACAGACGAGCGCCCGCCCTTCGGCGGGCGCTCTCGCGTTCGACACGTACGATGCGGCCGGTGCACCGTCAGTCGTTCCTCCTCGGCATGCGTCACATGACGCCGCTCCTGCTGGGAGCGTTTCCGTTCGGGCTGTTCCTCGGCGTCACCGTGGCCGAGTCCTCCATCGCCGACTGGGCCGGGTTCCTGTCGGGTCTCATGATCTTCGGAGGCTCGGCTCAACTCGTCGCCTTCACCCTCATGGGTGAGGGTGCGCCCCGGTGTCGGTGCTGTCGGCGGCGCTGGTCGTGAATGCCCGTCACCTGATGTACTCGGCGGCGATGGTGCCGAGATTCCGGAGTCAGCCGTCCTGGTTCCGCTGGCTCGGTCCCTTCGTGCTCATCGACCAGGTGTTCGCCCTGTGCTCGGTGCGCGATGACGAACCTGAGCGGTGGCGCTCCTACTACCTGGGGGTCGGCATCTTCGCCCTGTCCATGTGGATGGTGGCGATGGGTGCGGGCATCCTGCTCGGATCCATTCTTCCCGAGGGGCTGGGATTGGAGTTCGGGGTCCCGATCCTGTTCCTCGGTCTCATGGTCCCGGCCATAACCCGGCGTCCTCCACTGGTGGCGGCGTTGACTGCCGTAGCCGTGGCCGCCCTCACCGCCCGTGTCCCGAATCGGGGTGGCATCCTCATCGGCGGTAGTGCCGGCATGATCGCCGGCGCCCTCGCCGACCGGAGGTCGGAGTGACCGACTTCATGGTCTTTGCGGTCATCGGTGTCGGGACCTATCTGCTGCGGGCGTCCTTCATCCTCATCGTGGGTGACCGGACGCTGTCGGAGTGGGCGGAACGCCTGCTGGCCAACGTGGGGCCGGCCGTGTTCGCCGCCTTGATCACGTCGCTGCTGTTGACCGATGGAGCGGCCGCGTTCCTCACCGATCCTGCGAAAGTGATGGCGGTACTGGTGGCAGTACCGGTGGCATGGAAGACCCGGAACTTCGGCTGGACGTTCGCGGCCGGAATGACGGTGTTCTGGATCGTGGGCGCAATCCGGGGGTGAACCGTGACAGGTGCACAGGTGGTCCGACTGTTCTTCGAGGCGATGCAGGCTCGTGATTGGGATGCAGCGGCCTCGAGGCTTGCTCCAGGCATCGAAGTCGAGATGCCCGCCACGGGGGAACGTTTCGTGGGCGACGCCTATCTGGCCTTCCAACGCGCCTATCCCGAGGGGTGGAGCATCGACGTGTTGGAGGTGTTCGGCCACGAGCGTGTCGCGACCCGTGTCCGGGTCGACCACGGCTCCCAGGTGTTCCTGTGTGCGGGCTTCTACGAGGTCGCCGACGATGTCATCCAGGCCGGGGTGGAGCACTGGGTGACGTTGGCGGGCGAGACGCCTCCTGCGTGGCGTGCGCAGCTATCGGTCACAGGGCACCGCCTGTCGCTGCAGCGCCGGAACTGACGTCTCGGCGGCTCGGTAGCGGGCTCTAGCCGAACGGGGTGATGAGGCCGGCGACGATGGCCTCGACGGCGCCGTCGGCCAGCGCCTGCATCTCCTCGTCGGTTCGATCCTGGATCGGATGGGGCACGAAGACCCGGGCCGGCTCGATCCCGAGGGCTGCGGACTGGGCTTGCGCCGCAGTCGTGAACTCGATCGAGGCGACGAACACACCCGGAACTCCACGACGTTCGAGCTCTGCGATGTCGTGCACACTGCACGACGTGCAGCTCCCTCAATCGGCGAGGGCTTCGATCACCGCCTCGCACTCGGTGGTGATCAGATCCCGGAGGTCGATGGGCGCGGTCTTCGAGAAGGCCGGCTTGGTGTACCTCCGGACCATCGCTCCCTGCCCGGTCAGGAGCTCTTCGAGACGGTCGAGGAACACGTTCCCCCGGGGTTTGGAGATGTCGAGCAGTCCGACGGTCCTGCCTGCGAGGCCATCGATTCGGGCGCTGAGCTCCCTGATGGGTGGCTCCAGTTCGGAGGTCGGATCCAGGAGAACGGTCATGTCAGAACCTCGTTACTCGGCGAACGGCGAACGGTTTCACGATCTGATCTCGACGGTGGTGATCTCCGAGCCGCCGGGCCCGCTCGACCAGCCACCGATGATGCCCGAGAACATGCCGGCGGCGCCACCGGCATGGACGAACCAGAGGCCACCTTCCCGGAACTTGGGCACCGACCGGTCGGCGAACGAGTCGGGCATGCCTTCGGCGATGCCCCCCATTCCCCGCAGTAGTTCCTCGCCGGGGACGGTGAGCATTTCCTGGATCTCGTCTCGCAGCCTGGCCTTGCTCCAGCCGGCTGCGGCGAAGGTCCTGGCGTGATCGGGAGCGACCACCACCAGGGCGTCGTTGCGGAGCGCCAGCTTCGGGCTCCACACGGTGCGCAGTTGTACGGCGAAGGAACGCGCCAGTGACGCCGGTTCGCGGCTCAGCTGATCGACCACCTCGTGGGGGCCGTGTCCGGCGAACAGCGTGACGGTGTCCTGGGCCGGAGCGAACCCCCGCTCGACGGCCAACGACTCCCACGGCGATGTCTCCTCGAGTTCCGGAAAGCAGAACGAGAGCTTGGCAGGACTGCCGAGGGTGGCGCGGTCCACCCCTCCCGGTCGCGACCCGCCCACATTGCGCACCACCAGGTTCAGGGCGCGGCCGATGGTGGCGTTGGCACGGTTGCCCGGCCCGAGCGCATTGATGCCGGCGTTCATCCCGATTCGAGTTCGGATCGGACCGTTCACCACCAGCACCGCACCCACATGGAACGTGGTGGCGGCGACACCGTGGATGTTGAAACGATCGGTGGCCGCTGCTTCCACCGCCGCCAGCACCACCGGGAGATACTCGGGACGGCATCCGGCCATCACGGCGTTGATGGCGACCTTCTCGACCGTGCAGTCCACCAGATCGGGCGGCATCACCGCCACGACTTCGTCCGGCGCCCGGGATGTCCCGGCGAGCATGGCCTCGACCCGATCCGGTGTGGGTGGCACCAACGGGAGGCCGTCGGACCACCCCCGGGCGTACATCGCCTCGAACTCGTCCTCGGCGCTGCCCAACTCGATCGTCCGGGAGACCAGTCGCGCCTTCGAGTGGCGGCGTACCAGCTGCTCGTGGATCCCGGGCTCGAAGATCTTCGAACCACACCCAGGCCGCTGTTCCGGGAGGTCCGGCGCGAGGTCCGCCACGCCCGACACCTCCTCCCATCGCTCCCGGTGCCATCCGACCGCGAAGGCGGTCACCTGTCCATCTGCGATCCGGTACAGCGTTGGCGTGGTGTCTGTCTGGAGATGCCAGGAGAGGTCGAGGCTCTCGTCGTGAACCGCGCCGAATCCCACCGGCCACGAGTCGGAGTCCTGTGTGACGACCGTGACCCCGGGCCCGTCGAGGATCTGCCCGAGCGCCGGCAGCACCAGATGACACGTGGGGCAGTCCTGTTTCACCACGGCCACCAGCCCGTCGGGGAGGGTCACACTCATGGAACAGAACGTAGCGTCGGAAGGTCACGCGTGCACCGCGGGACCAGCACGCAGAACGCAAAACGCAGAACGCCCAGATCGGGTTCACCTGGCTTCGTTGCGTCTGCCTGCTGCGCCGAAGCACACTTCATAGACTCCCCGGTTGTAGGCCCGTCGAGAACGGCAGGCCCCGTCTGGCGCCGGTCCGGCGTTGTGCGTTCTGCGTTGTGCGTTCTGCGTTTTGGTTCAGATCCCCGCCAACCATCCCATCGCTCCCCTGTGGGCGATGTGATGCTGGTGGGGGTGGAACATGTAGCGGCCTCGCTCCGACAGACGGAACTCGATGATGGCCCGTTCCATCTGGCCGAGCGTGATCACGTCGGTCTCGAAGGTGGGCGCCGTGCCGATTCCGGAGGGGAACACCTGGAAGGTCTCGGCGTGGAGGTGGAACGATGCGATCGGGTCGTACTCGGTCATGTTGAGCACGTAGGCCCGTACCGGCTCACCGGCCGGGAGCTTGATCGGGAACTTCTCGTAGAAGCCGGCCACACCGTTCCACGAGTACACCTCGTTGCGGCCGTTGTCGTCGACGTCCCATCCGCTCAGTGCCAGCACCACCTCGTGGGCCTCCGGCCTTCCCGCTCGAGGGTCGACGATGAGCGTTCCGTAGAGTCCCTTCGAGATGTGGACGTCGATGGGCATCGAGTGACAGTGGTAGGGGTGCACCCCGGCGGGTCCGGCTTCGATCTCGTAGACCACCTCACCACCGGGCGGAACCGGTTCCCAGCCGTCGTGAACGGGCGAATGCCGCCCGTGGAAGTGGAGGTTGTGGTCGTGACCGGTGGCGTTGATCAGTCGAACCCTGATCAGCTCACCTTCGGTGGCTCGAACGGTGGGCCCGGGAGCGGTCCCGTTGTATGTCCAGGCGTCGACGGTGTGCGCCGTGCTCACTTCGATGGACTTCTCGACGACGGTCAGCTCGATCTCGACGACGCCGGTGGAGCGAGGCGGCGGGAAGGTGATGGCGTCGAGCGCCTCCGGGCCCATCGACCCGGGCGGCGAGTAGGGGCCGCCGTAGGGTCCGGCGTCGGAGCCGACCACCAGTTCGTTCGACAGTCGAAGGTCGGCGTCGTACCCGGTTGCATGCGGATCGGTCGCCGACGCCTCGGCGGGCGAGGCGTGAGAAATGGAGTGGGTGCCGACCGCTCCCACCACCATCCCGGCGCCGAGCAGGGTCGCTCCACCCGAGCCGAGCCGCTTGAGAGCCTCACGTCGGGTGATGCCCTGCTCTTCCGGGCCCCGCGTCGTGTCTGCGCCGCTCAGAGGATTCCTCCCACCACCGCCGCCGTCACCACGACGGCAAGCCATCCGAACAGGCCACCGAGCGAGACGACGAGCCGATTCCGGCGTCTCAGGCCCCGGTCGCCGATGGCGACGTACGCCAGGGTTCCGATCATGGGAACGGCGACGACGACGATCGACCACACCACCTTGCCGACCGGTCCCCGATCGGCACGCCAGATCCGCCACAACGCCCAGGCGCCGCCCAGCACCCACACGGCCAGCGGTAACCACCACAGGATCGCCCCCATGAACACCGGCCAGAACCCGCCGTCGACGGCCACCCCGAGAAACACGGGGCGGCGTTCGGCGATGTCGACCCCGGAGGTCAGCTCGGGCGTCGATAGGGCCGCCGGGTCGAACCCGCTCGACGTGAACACGCTCACGGCCGGGATCACCGGGGCCTCGGCGCCGCCCGGAAGCTGGTCGAACGAGAGCTCGGGTTTGGGGGCCTCGCCGTGTTCGAGGATGGTGTTCTGCCCGGCGTTGACCTGGGCGATGCGTCCGAGTGCGTCCGACGAAGTGGCCAGTCCGTAGGGAAGCGGCAGGTTGATCCCGTCACAATCGTGGAACAGGTTCAGCGTGAACGGGACCGAAGTGGCGGCGTCGTTTCCGGCGAAACAGGAGCCCTGTTCGAGGGGTCCGCCCAGCAGCAGGTCCGCCCGGCCCGACCCTCGAATCACGTTGTCGCGGACTTCGTTGCCGCCCGACGGCCACAGCCGGGCGTCGAGCA
Source organism: uncultured bacterium (assembly GCA_963825585.1). Taxonomy (GTDB): domain Bacteria; phylum Actinomycetota; class Acidimicrobiia; order Spongiisociales; family ZC4RG35; genus JAOUGY01. The sequence continues at coordinate 123,621 of CAWGTX010000010.1, read as the reverse complement.
TGGAAACCACCTGCACCCCAGACGAGGCGTTGTTGACCATGAGGTTGTTCCTGACCTCGGAGTCCCGAACTCCGGCCAGGACCACACCATTGCCGAACGCCGACCACTCGGCCGTCCGGTTCGGTGCCCGCTCGGCCTCGCCGTTGTGGTGGATGTAGTTGCCGGCCACCACCACGTTGTTGGCGGGAGGCAACAGCTCGGAGTCGAGTGTGTTCGGCACGATGCCGGCCACGTTGTACCGCCATTCTGAGTTGACGATCCAGATGTTCCCCGAGCTGTTGGTACCGGAGTAGCCGAGCCCGTTGAATTCGGCCACGACATCGGTGACCACGGCGTTGCACGGATCGCACTGCCCGATGTAGAACCCGGCGTCCCACGCTCCCGAGGCGTACGAGTGTTCGAACATGCCGTCGACGGAGTCGAAGGCGTAGATGCCGTACACCCAGTCGTCGACGGCGGTCAGATACGAGCCTCGGTAGCCGGTGACACCGTTCCAGAAGAAGCCGTTGACCGTGTAGTTGCGGGCCGTCATGTTCTCGACCGCCACCCCGTCGGCAGTCACGGCGATCCCGTTCTCGCGGGTGAACTCTCCGTCGAGGATGACCTGGTTGCGGTCGGTACCCCGGAGCACGAGACCTGGAGTGGTGACGGCCACCGACTCCTTGTAGACACCGGGCCCCACCAATACCAGATCGCCCGGCTCGGCAGCATCGACCGCCGACTGGATGGTCGGGTAGTCCTCGGGGACCCGCTGGGTGCCCCCCGACCATTCGCCGGGCGCCTCGGCCCTGGCGGCGACGTCGATTGCTTCGGCGGCATCACCCACCACCACGGTACCGACCATGCCTTCCCAATCGCCCTCGTCGTTCTGGGTGGCGTGCAGCGAGCAGTAGAACTCGAACACGCCGGCGTCCTCGAAGGTGATCTCGGCCGACTCCCCGGCCTCCTGATTGACACCTCCGGACACCGACAACGTCGACCACGAACTGTCGGCGGCGATGGCGTTGTGTGGATTGCGGCCCACGTTGGTGAACCGCACCGTGTCACCGGGATCGACTTCGAACACGTTCGGGGCAAACGAGTTGTCCAGCATCCTGATCTCGACGGCGTCGGAGTCGCCGCTTCCACACGACGCCAGCGCCGCGGATCCGACCACCACCATCAAACAAGTACGAAGTCGCATCCAGCGACGATAGGCAAGCGAGCTCGACGAAGGCGTTGATTCCCAGGGGGGACGACCCCCCTTCGACCCCCCGTCGGTGCTCGTGTGGAGTGCGTTCGTGCGTGGCCGGGGGTGTCATGGTGCTTGCGTTGGCTGTTGCCACGTGCACGACCCAACGGTTGAGGGTCAACGGCGGTCTAGAGCCAGGTTTCGGGACGTTCTACGTTCTACGTTGTACCTCCGGGCGTTCTGCGTTGATCTCCAGGGGGGACGACCCCCCTTCGACCCCCCGCCGGTGCTCGTGTGGAGTGCGTTCGTGCTTGGCCGGGGGTGTGGAAGTGCTCGCGTTGGCTGTTGCCACGTGCACGACCCAACGGTTGAGGGTCAACGGCGGTCATAGTCAGGTTTCGGGACGTTCTACGTTCTACGTTGTACCTCCGGGCGTTCTGCGTTGATCTCCAGGGGGGACGACCCCCCTTGACCCCCCGCCGGTGCTCGTGTGGAGTGCGTTCGTGCTTGGCCGGGGGTGTGGAAGTGCTCGCGTTGGCTGTTGCCACGTGCACGACCCAACGGTTGAGGGTCAACGGCGGTCATAGTCAGGTTTCGGGACGTTCTACGTTCTACGTTGTACCTCCGGGCGTTCTGCGTTGATCTCCAGGGGGGACGACCCCCCTTCGACCCCCCGCCGGTGCTCGTGTGGAGTGCGTTCGTGCTTGGCCGGGGGTGTCATGGTGCTTGCGTTGGCTGCTGCCACGTGCACGACCCAACGGTTGAGGGTCAACGGCGGTCTAGAGCCAGGTTTCGGGACGTTCTACGTTCTACGTTCTACGTTGTACCTCCGGGCGTTCTGCGTTGATCTCCAGGGGGGACGACCCCCCTGACCCCCCGCCGGTGCTCGTGTGGAGTGCGTTCGTGCTTGGCCGGGGGTGTCATGGTGCTTGCGTTGGCTGCTGCCACGTGCACGACCCAACGGTTGAGGGTCAACGGCGGTCTAGAGCCAGGTTTCGGGACGTTCTACGTTCTACGTTCTACGTTCTACGTTGTACCTCCGTGCGTCCTGCGTTCCGCCTTCCTCCGCCTTCCTCTGCCCTCCTCCGCCTTCCTCCGCCGTCTCTCTAGCCTCCGGTCATGTCGGGGCTGCAACCGATGATCGCAAGCTGGGGTTCTGCTCTGTGATGGACGATCTATGTGACCGACTGGCCGCCGACTTGGATCGGGCATTCCCCGATCTGGTGCTGGCGCTCCAGGATCCGCTCTACTCCGGACTGCGGCGGCTGCACGGACCGGATGCAGAGGACCTCGCCCAGGAAACCTTCATCCGGGCGTACCGGGCGCTGCAGGCCTACGACGCCGAGCGGGTGCGTTCGCTTCAGCTACGCGGATGGATCTGGACGATCGCGCTCAACCTCGGTCGCAACGCAGCTCGGGACCGATCTCGACGCCCGATCCCGGTCGAGCTCGAAGACCGACACGCCGCACATGACCCGGAACCGGCGGACTCGGCGGCCTGGGACCGGCGGCTGGCAGCACTCACGGCGGCTCAGCGTCGTGCGGTGATCCTCCGTCACGTCGTCGGGCTGTCGGTTGCCGAGGCGGCACTCGCACTCGACAAACCCGAGGGCACCATCAAGGCCGATGTCCATCGCGGCCTCGCCAAGTTGAAGACCATTCTGGAGGCGGAAGTATGACCATCGAAGACACACTCGCATCCCTGGCCAACCGGGCACCCTCTGTCGTTCGTACCGGTGCCCTCCTCGGCGCCGGGGTGGTCGACGGCTACACCGAGTACGACTCTCCGGTTGGCGCCGTGATCGTCACCTTCAACACCGAAGGGGTGTCGTCGGTCGATCTCGCCGATGACGGCGGCGTCGAGCGCTTCCGGGAACGGTTCGGCCGTGACGTGGTCGACGCTCGCCCACCCCGGGGATGGGACACCAAGATCAAACGAGCCATCGATCTCGGTACGCCCGGTGACCTCCCGGTCGATCTCCGTTCCCGGAGTGCGTTCCAGAAGTCGATCCTCGAAATCACCTCCACCATCCCCAAGGGTGAGGTCCGCCCGTACGGCTGGCTGGCCAAGGAAGCGGGCAATCCTGGGGCCGTCCGGGCCGTCGGCTCGACCATGGCACGAAACCCGGTACCGCTGATCATCCCGTGCCACCGGGTGGTCCGGACCGATGGCCACATCGGCGACTACTCGCTGGGCGGGCCTCACAACAAGCGCGACCTGCTCACCGCGGAAGGTGCGGACCCCGCCGACCTCGAGGCCCTCGCCTCACGCCATGTCCGCTACTGGGGATCCGACACCACCGGGATCTTCTGCCATCCCACCTGCCGCAACGCACGAAGGATCACCACGACTCACCTGGTCGAGTTCAAATCGGCGACGGATGCGACCACGTCCGGCTACCGAGCCTGCAAAGTCTGCCGACCGTAGCTGGAGGAGGGCCGACGAACCGGAGACCACGACGTACGGTCAACGGTGAACGGTGAACCTTCCTCAGGGGGGACGACCCCCCTTCGACCCCCCGCCGGTGCTGCTGGCGGAGTGCGTTCGTGTCTGGCCGGGGGTGCGGAGAACAGGTCGTGGCCCCGTCGCCGCGTTTTGCGCTGAACGGTGAACGGTCAACGGCGAACGGTTCCTCCGCCTCCCTCTGCCCTCCTCCGCCTTCCTCCCCCTGACCTGTTGACCTATCGCTTTGCGGTACGATTCGGCTCTGCACCAAGGGGGAATCTGGTGCGCATGCGCCCCACGCTTCACATCACAATCTCGGTCTGTCTCATCGTTGCCCTCGCCGCTGTGGTGGGGTGGGTCCCTCTACCAGCCGCCGCCCAGGACGGCACCTTCGTCGACGACGATCAGTCTGTTCACGAAGCGAACATCGAGGCGGTGGCCGCCGCCGGGATCACGAGGGGCTGCAACCCGCCCGACAACAACCGGTTCTGTCCCGACGAGCCGGTCACCCGTGGCCAGATGGCGGCATTCCTGGTGCGGGCGCAGGGTTTGGTGGATGGAGCTGGGGACGATCTGTTCATCGACGACGACACCTCGGTGTTCGAAGACGACATCGACCGACTCGCCACCCGTGGGATCACCCGGGGATGCAACCCACCCCACAACGACCGGTTCTGTCCACAGGAGTCGGTGACGCGCGGCCAGATGGCGGCATTCCTGGTCCGTGCGTTCGGTTACCCGCCGGCGATGCCCGGTGCGTTCGTCGACACGGTGGGATCGGTGTTCGAGGACGACATCGCGGCGCTCGCCCAGGCCCGGGTCACGCTCGGGTGCAATCCTCCCGACAACAACCGGTTCTGTCCCGACCAGGCCGTGACCCGGGCCGAGATGGCCACGTTCCTCGTGCGGGCGCTCTCCCTCACCCCTATTCAGCCGCAGCCCTTCGATCCCGACTGGTACGTGACGCCAGAACCTCTGGGGTTGGGCCGCCGCACCGTTGTAGTCGCTCCCGGCACCTCGCCCACCCTGGACGAAGCCCTGGCCGACGCCCAACCGGGTGACATCATCGAGCTGGCGGCGGGGACCCATCTCAACACCACCGGAAACCTGGTGCTGCGAACACCGGGAACGGTGGCCGAATGGATCGCCATCCGCGGCGCCGCCGGCGCACGCCCGGTGATCGACCTCGAAGGGTTGGGCGAGTTCCGAATCTCGGCGTCGAACGTGCTGCTCGAGAACGTCGCAATCGTCGACGGGTCGGGTAACAACCTCCACATCGCTCCCGAGCAGGCAGCCGTCTCCCAGGTGGTGGTCCGCGACGTGGTGATCGGCGCGCTCAGGGACGGGCCCGGAGCGGCCATCAAGCTCAACCGCAACAACGCCTTCTCCGCCGGCGTTTCCTCGGTCTACATCGAGGACTCGAATCTGTCACAGGCCAAGGCCAATGCGGTTGTCGATGGGGTGGGCGTCAGCCGGGTGGTGGTGAGGGACTCGTTCATTCACGACAACGAGCCGGGCAGCCACGGCATCTTCTTCAAGGGCGGTTCGGAAGGCGTCCTGATCGAGGGCAACCTGATCAGCGGCATCCGCCAGAATGCGGCTCTGCAACTGGGCGGCAACACCGGGTTCGGGTTCTTCAACCCGGCGTGGCCTGACTGGGAGGGCGTCAGCCAGGTGGCCCGCAACAACATCGTCGCCGACTTCGACGACTCCGCCATCGAGGTGCGCGGCGTGTGGGGGGCGGAGATCCATCACAACACCATCATCGGCCAGAGCGGGTTCGCCATCTTCCGGCTGTCGTGCGGGAACACCGACAACGGCGGCTTCGCCCAGAACAGCGACATCGACATCTCGAACAACCTGGTCATCGCCACCGGCACCGGGGTCCAGTACGCCCGCAACGACTGCGCCGCCGACAACGTGCGCTTCGGGCCGACCGGGTGGTTCGGCGCCCTGCAGAACTCGGGCTCGCCCACCCCCCTCATTCCGCAGTTCCCGCTGGCCGAGGATGCGGTGGGCAGCGACATCGACGCGGTGGTGTTCAACATCGACACGACCGGCTTGACGGCCCGCGCAATCGCCATCGCCCGCTACACCCCGTTCCGGGCCGGTCCCGCCGTCGGCGCCGGGGAACCGCTGTCCGACGACGTACCCGCTGACATCGCAGGATCGGTTCGATCCACGGTCGCTCCGACACTCGGAGCGATCGAATGAGCGGGCAGATCGTCTCGCCTCGATCCGCCGGATGACCGGTAGCGCAGACGCCCTCGCCGTGGCGGACTTCGGCTCGGATCTGCACGGGGTCCTGGCTCGGCTTCGGGCAAGCGAACCGGTCGTATGGGTACCGGTGCTCAATGGATGGCTCGTGACCCGCCGCGACCTGGTCGTCGAGATGATCCGCGACCCGGTCACGTTCACGGTTGACGACCCCCGGTTCTCCACCGGCCAGGTGGTGGGCCCGAGCATGCTTTCACTCGACGGCTCCGAGCACACCAGACATCGCGCCCCGTTCGGTGTCGCCTTCAGGCTCCCGGAGGTACGGAGTCGGTTCGAGGGGTTCATCCACGCCGAGGTTGAACGTCTGCTGGAGGCGTTGGCCGCGAACCGTGCCGCCGAGCTCCGGCGCGATCTGGCCGGCCCGCTGGCAGTGAAGGTGGTGGCCGAAGCGCTCGGTCTGGTCGGAACCGACGTCAAAGAGGTGCTGGGTTGGTACGAAGACATCGTGGAGGCCGTCAGCCAGGCGTCGACCGGCCGGCAGATCGTCGACGCCAAACCTCCCGCTGTTCAACGGCTCGCCGCACACCTGCGGCGTGCGATCGCCGACCAGGGTTCGCTGGTGAGCGCCGCCGCGCAGGAGTTGTCCGTCGACGAGGTCGTCTCCAACGCCGCTGTCATCATGTTCGGCGGCATCGAGACGAGCGAGGGTGCCACCGCCAACACGTTCGCCCATCTCCTGGCCGACCCGGCATTGTGGAAGAGGGTGTGCGCCGATCCGGCCCTGGTGGCCAATGCCGTGGAGGAGTCGCTGCGCCTCGAGCCGTCGGTGGCGCAGGTCGATCGCTTCGCCACCCGCGACGTCGATGTGCACGGTGTGACGATTCGCCAGGGCGACTTCGTGGTGCTCTCCATCGCCGCCGCCAACAGGGATCCCGATGTGTTCGACGAGCCGGACCGGTTCCTGGTGGACCGTCCCAATGCCCGGGCTCACCTCACGTTCGCCCAGGGACCCCATGCCTGCATCGGGATCCACCTGGCGAGGGCGGAGGCGCGGTCGGCCATCGAAGCAGTGGCTGCCCGGTTCCCCGGCGTGCGGCTCATCGGTCCAGCCGAGGTGGAGGGCATCGTGTTTCGCAAGCCGACTCGGGTCGACGTGGCCTGGTGAAGGACCGGCCGGTGGGCTCGTCTTCCGACCGTAGGAACATCCACCAATCTGACGTTCGATTGCATCGCCGAAGAGTCCCGGCTCCTCGCCCTCCCCGACGAGATCATCTCTGGCACCTCTCCTGCGGGACTCTCCGCCGACTCTCGATGCGCGGGGGACGACGTTCTGGGGGACGTGCGGAACGTGGCGCCGGATCGACCCGTCACGCGGGGTCCGGAGGGGCGTAACCTGTCGCCGTTCCGATCAGGGGAGTTTCCCGTGAAGCGTCGTCTCGTCGCCGGCTCTGTGATCGCCTTGCTGGTCACCTCCACTCCTGCGTTCGCCGAGGTCCGTGACCGTGACACGGCCTGGGGAAGGGATGGCAGGGCGCGCATCGAGGCAGGCGACGATGTGTTCGTGCCACACACGCTTGCGCTCCGCGGAGACGACACCGTTCTGGTCGGTGGGGAACGACAACTCGGCGTCGATGACTCGACTCCTTTGCTGGCCGTGGTCGATCCGACGGGGTCGGCGACCTATGTCGACTTCGGTGATACCGACGGCGCGGTGGTCGCCACATCCTTCGCTCCGAACGGAGTCGCTGCCGGTGCGGTGGAGGGGGGCGACGGTGTCACCGTCTTCAGACTCGACGGCGCAGCCCTCGACCCCGGTTTTGACGCCCCAACCTTCGCCGGTGCAACGATCGCCGGCCCGAACGCCGTTCTCAGCGAGAACGACGCCGTGCTGTTGGTGACGACGAGCGGCCCGAACGCCGTCGTCACCCGCTTCGTCGCCGACGGCAGCCTCGATGCCACGTTCGGGACGAACGGGTCGGCAGTCGCCGTCGGCACTCAATCCGATCCTCTCGGTGGCGCCGCCATCTACGCGGTTCCGAGTGGCTACCTGCTCATCGCCGACAACGGGACCAATGCCGGATCCGCCAATGCCGTGCTGATCAACGAGCGCGGGGTGGCGGGCGTGCCCGTCGCCATCCCCGGTGTGTTCGACGTCGACGCTACCGCACAACTCTCCGATGGATCCGTGCTCGTCTTCGGTTCCGGCGCCGACGGGGACGGAGTTCTCGACGTCGGTCTGGTGGCGGCGTCGGGGGTGCCCGTGGCGGAGTTCGTTGGTTTCAAGGTGCCTGACCGATCGTCCTCGGGGGAGCTCGCAGCGTCCGCCTATCGCATCCCCGGGAAGGCCTGGTTGGCCTTCTCCTTGCGCGGTGGCGGCTTCGAGGTGGTGGCGGTCGACGTGGCGGCCCGCACCCAGACACCACGTACCATCACTGGCGAGACGCTCGAAGCGATGGCCGTCTCGGCGATCGACGGTTCGTTCTTCTTCCTCACCCGTCCCAACGACGGCGAGGCGGTCGACCTGGTCAAAACGAACGGCGACGGTCGGGGTCGGTTCCTCGACGACGATGACTCGATGTTCGAGACCGAGATAGATGTGCTCGCCGGTTCCGGGGTCACGGCTGGCTGCAATCCGCCGCTCAACACCGAGTTCTGCCCCACAGACACCGTCACGAGGGGTCAGATGGCAGCGTTTCTGGTCCGGGCGCTCGGGTTGACCGACCCGGGTGACGTCGACTTCGCCGATGACAACGATTCGGTCTTCGAGGCCGACATCGCCAGACTGGCCAATGCCGGGATCACGCGTGGATGCAACCCGCCCGACAACGATCTGTTCTGCCCCGACGACCCGGTGACACGCGGTCAGATGGCAGCGTTCCTGGTGCGAGCGCTCGGGTTGACCGACCCCGGCGACGGCGAGTTCAGCGACGACGACGGATCCGTGTTCGAGGAAGACATCGCCAGACTGGCCCATGCGGGGGTCACACGTGGCTGTAACCCGCCCGACAACGACCGGTTCTGTCCGAACGACGAGGTCACTCGAGGTGAGATGGCCGCATTCCTGGTGCGGGCGATCCCAGGTCTGAGGGACTGACATTGGAAGGCTCGAGCCGAACCGATCCGTCGGTGCGGTGGTACTCCTCGTGGGCCAACATCAACGGTTCCCAGTCCTCGGGGTGATCGACGTCGATCGCCACCAAGTGGCGACTCATGGGCTCGCCGGTTTGATCGAAGGCTCTGGCTCTGCGAATGAGGGCGGCCGAGGCGTCATCGATGCGGCGGTGCTGGGCGAGGTGTTGTTCCCATGACTCGCACAGGAACATCTCGCTGATCCGGTGCGGGTTGTCGACATTCCGGTACAAACGCCACCGATAGGACCCGGTCCGGAGTCTGACCAGCCGGATCTCGGCCATCAGGTCCAGGAAGCGCTCCAGATCCTCACGGGCGACCGTCCATGTGTTGAGGACCATGACGGGTCCACCTTCGGTGTCGACGTGGGCGGAGACGGGCCGGTCCTCGGTGAACTCGGGAACGTCGATCTCGCCGAGGGCCGGGAGATGGAAGCGTGGTGCCAGCACGCCCAGTCCGGTGGTCGCGGCGCACAGAAGCACGATCGAGGTGCCGGCATCGGTGACGTCGGCCAGCCCTCCGGAGATGATCGAGCCGATCGGATAGACCCCGGAGAACGCCAGCGTGTACAAGCTCATGGCGCGACCGCGGATCCACTCTGGCGCCATCATCTGGCTGGAGGCGTTGAGGGTGGTGAGGGTCAGGACCCAGCAGGCGCCCGCCACCACCATTCCCATGCCGGCGATGATCGCGTTGGGCGCTATGCCGACGCCGATGCCCGCCAACCCGAAGATGGTGATGGTGGCCGGCACCGATCGCGCCCCGAGACGTTCCGAGACCCTGCGACGGATGAAAGCGGCGATCAGCGCTCCCAGCCCCATCGCTCCCAGCAGCAGCCCGTACATCGTCTCGCTCCCGCCCAACTCGGTTGTCCGGTTGGGGAGCACCGACTGCAGCGATGCCGAGGTGAGGGCGAAGACGGCGACCAATGCCAGCAGCCGCCGGAATGCCGGAGTGAAGCGGGCGAAGCGGATCGACTGGGAGATAGCGGCGGTCATCGACGTCTGCTCGCGTTCGGGCGTGACGAGCCGTTGGGCCAGCACACCGGCCACCACGATCACGCCCAGGTAGCTGACGGCGTTGAGCCCGAAGCCGAGGGCGGGTCCGGCCGTCGCCAGGATCAGCCCACCGATCGCCGGCCCCACCGCCCGGGCCACGTTGAACCCCGCCGAGTTGAGAGCCACGGCACTCGCCAACATCCCTCGTGGCACCAGGTCCGGAACGAGTGACTGCCAGGCGGGCAAGTTGAAGGCCATCCCGACGCCCATCACGAGCCCCAGGGTCAGCAGGACACCGGGGGTGATCACGTCGAGGGCGGTGAGCACCGCCATCGCCGCGGCACCCGCTCCCATGGCGATCTGTGATGCCAGCATCACCTTGGCCCGGTCGAACGTATCGGCCACCACGCCCGAGATGAGAGCGAGGAACAGCAGCGGCAGCATATTCGAGGCGACCATCAGACCGATCCAGGTGGCCGACGAGTCCGTGAGTTCCTTCATGAGCCACGAGGCCGCCACCGCTTGGAAGAACGAGCCGAGGTTCGAGAACACCGAAGCCACCCACAGCGCCCGGTATCGGGGAACGCGGAGGGGGGCGAGGGCGTCGGTCACAGCGACCGAGTGTAGGGAGGCCCTTGGTGGCGTCAATGCCGCCGGGCGTGTGCGACACTGCGTGGATGGACTGGGATGAGTTCGTTGGCGCCGCGCAGGCGATCTCATGGGTCGTGTACATGGGCACGGCGGACGGCTCGGGCGTCCCGCACGTGGCGGCTGTGGCTCCGGGCTTCTCCCCCGGGACGATCTGGGTGGCGACTCGGCCCGGTTCGAAGAAGTACCGGAACTTGCAGGAGAACCCGAGGGTCGGATTCCACTGGCCCGTCGCCGGTGAGGGCCCGGGAGAGCTGGCGGCGTGGGGCTCGGTGCGACTGTACGACACCCCCGGAGCCAAGGCACGGATCTGGAACGCCGGATACATGGCCTACGACCTGGCATCGTTCTTCGGCTCGAAGGACAACCCCGACCTTGCGTTCGTCGAAGCAACCATCCGAAGAGCGCGGCTACTCGGACCCGGCTTCACCTCCAGGACATGGACGGCAACACCTTTGTCCCCCACTCGCAAGCTCGAAGGGGACAAAGAAGGTGTTGCTCGTCGCTCTCAGAGGTAGCCGGCGTCTCTCGCTCGTGCGAAGGCCTCGGTGCGATCGCGGGCGTCGAGTTTCAGCAATGCCGACGACAGGTGGTTGGGGACCACCGACAGTGCGCCGGCACGGCCCGTCAGGCGGCGGCTCGGCTCACACGGTGAGGTCGGGGATGTCCGGCGCCACGTTGTTGGTGACGTACTGGACGGTGGCGATCCCCGCCACCACCAGCAGACCGCCGACGATTTGGATGGCCTGGAGTCGTTCACCCAGCACGATCCAGGCTGTGATGGCGGCCACGATCGGCTCGGCGGTGGCGACGACGCCCACCGCACCCGGGTCTGCCCTCCGCAAGGCCACCATCTCCAACACGAAAGGAAGAGCGGTCCCGCCGATCGCCACCCACACCAACTGGCCCCACACCAGCCCATCGATCTGCGGTATCCGGGGGGGAACCACGATCACCCAGATGAGGGCGGCGGTGGCGAACCCGTAGGCGGTGACCGTGAGGCTGGGAAGACGCTTGCCGAGGTGCTCGCCCAGGATCAGGTAGCCGGCGAAAGCCACCGCCGCCCCGAGCCCGGCGGCGACTCCGATCGGGTCGGCCTGGTCGAGGTTCCATGCCCGATTCATGAGCGCCGTGCCCACCAGGGCCACACCGGCGGACAGCCAGGCGGCCGATGGAACGGATCGCTTCTGCACGAACCGCATCCAGATCAGCACCAGCGCCGGGCCCATGAACTGCAACGTCACACCGGGCCCCACCCCCAGCCGGTCGACCGCCTCGTAGAAGGTGATGGTCACCGCCGAGAGCAGCACACCGAGTGCAGCGAGCGCGGGCAGGTTTCCCCCGGTCATGGTCTGGCGACGCTGGTAGGCGAGCGATCCCAGGATGAGGCCGGCGATCACCGAACGGAACTGAGTCATCTGAATCGGTGTGACCGTGTCGAAGGCGTCGACAGCCACCACCCCCGAAACGCCGAACAACAGGGCGGCCGCAAATGCGAACATGAGCCCGGAACGCATTCGGGCGAGGATAGGAACCACCGGGATGTCCCCGGCCACCGAAGTGTCAGCGGTCACTACGCTCGAAGCGGTGAGTGATTCCGCCTACTTCGTGATGCCTCCCGACGGTCCGGGCCCCGGGGTGCTGTTGCTCCATTCGTGGTGGGGTCTCACGCCCTTCTTCCGACGGCTGGCCGATCGCCTCGCCGACCGGGGTTTCACCGTGCTGGCACCCGACCTGAACCTCGGCGAGACGTTCGAGGACCAGGAGGCGGCGCAGCGGCACCTGGCCGAGGCGAACGCCAATCATCTCGCCCGCCTCGTGCTCGACTCGGCCACCATCCTCGGCGAGCGCTCAGCCGGTCCCCGGATCGGCGCCATGGGTTTCTCGATGGGTGCGTCGTTGGCGCTGTGGGCCTCGGTTCGGTTACCCGCCGCCTTCGCGGCGGTCTCGGCGTTCTACGGGACGCAGTCGATCGACTTCGCCGGCGCCACCGCCGCCTATCAGGTCCATCTGGCCGGAACGGATCACCTCGTGTCCGAGGACGACGCCGTGTTCATGGAAGCCACCATGAGCCTGGAGGAGCTCCCAGTCGAGGTCCACCGGTACGACGACGCCAAGCACTGGTTCTTCGAGGAGGACAGCACTGCCTTCCGCCCGGACGACGCCGCACTGGCATGGGAACGAACCGTCGAGTTCCTCAGTCGTTGGCTCTGAGCCGATTGAGCATCGCCGGCCCCGGTCGATCCTCGCCACCACCGGCACGGAGGAACCCGTAGCCGATGATGTCGTCCTTGGCGGGTGAACCCGTCAGGGCGTAGGAGGCGAGAGCACCGGAGGTGACCGCACCCTCGAACGAGTTGATGTTGAGTCCGGTGAAGGTCCAGTCGCCCGCCAGCACCAGGTTGGTATGTCCCGACTGCCAGGGAGTGCGTCGGTGGGCCAGATGGCCGGGCCGGGACAACCCGTACAATTCGGTGGGGACGACGTTGGCCCGCAGGTACTGCGTTTGGAGCCGGCCCGGCCCAGCAGCATCCGAATCTGCCTCGGCGGGCGACACGAGCAGGTCGTATCGGAAGCCGCCATCGGGCCCGACGGTTCCGGGCAACAGCCCGCCGACGCGGCTGAGCATCGAAGTGGTTTCATCATGCACCGCCGCCGAGGCACGCTCCGGGTAGTCATGGTTCGTGGTCTCGGTGGGGTCCGGTAGGGATTCGTCGTCCATGAACAACGGCCCACAGAAGTACACCAGCGTCCCTGGCTTGGAACCGGTCCAGTGTTCCTCGTCGATCAGGTCCGAGAAGTCGACCCAACAGGAGTTCGGTGGGAGCCATTCGCCGGTCGACCATCGTTCGGTGCCGACGCGGAACGGGGATCCCGGGAGGCCGACATCCATACCCGCCGGTGACATCCACAGTTGAACGCCCTGCGTCCGGATCCACTCGAGGCCTCCGGCCATGGCCGCCCATGCGGGGTGATCCAAGAGGCTGGGACAGCTCCAGCTGTGTGTCGGTGGCGGCATCGCCAGAACCACCGCATCGAAGTCCTCTCCCACGGTGAGGATCTCGTCGTGGCCGGGCTCGTCCGCCAGGTACTGGTACCAGTCCTCGAGGTCGATGCCTTCGATGGCGGCGGCGTCGGCCGGGGCCAGCCGGTCGAGAATCGGTGACGACGGCCAGAACCGGGTGCCGTTGTGCTCGACGATGGGGTCGTAGCTGTCGCCGATCGGCCGGGCGTGTCGGCGGATGTTCACCTGGCGGACGTGGGAGCTGCCATCCCCGGCGATTCCGGGTACGACGTCTCGGACTCGGGTGAAGAACTCGAACCGCACCGGTCGCCGTCCACCCGCCGGAGGATGAGCCAGTGCCTCGTACAGCGGGAGGATCACACTCTCGCCGGTTCCGCGCTTGAAATACCAGAAGTTGGGTCCCGGTGCCGCCAGCTGCCGGAGCAGGAACGTGAGAAACGCCGCCGCCGACATGTCAGGCGGGCGGGTAGTGTCACCGCGCCGGTACTGGAAGCAGATGTTGGGGATGGCGAGCGCAGTCTGCGAGCTCAACGTGCTCGGGTGGGCGCCGTGGGACCGCAGCCAGTCGAGGTGATTCAGCCCGTCGATGGAATCGATGCCCTTCGAGAAGACCTCGTCCGCCAGGGCGCCTCTGATGGATGTGAACAGCAGATCGGCCTGATCGTGACGGATCCGCCAACTGGGGAAGCGGATGAACAGCCGGGTGAAGCGCACGATGATCCGCAGCGGGAGGACCGAACGAATCGCCTCGCGGTACGAGGCGGCGTCGAGCGACGGTGTCCCCGACACAGGGGCGATCGCCGCGAGCCGGCTCGCCATCCGGCGGCTCGCCACGTTGGAGGTCAACAGATTGGTGAGCACACGTCGTATCCGGGCGTTGGCGCGGGCACGCGGACCCGGAGGCCCGTCCGGGATGGACGTCATACCCAGCAATGCTTCGACCCCTGCCTCCAGCAGTTTGCGCCCCAGCAGCTCGGGATGGATGTTGTCATCACCCCGGGACGTCGACTCGACCTCGGCAGCCGCCACCCGCGACGAATACCGGCGCCCCGACACGTGGTCGAGAGAGAGGTGCAGGTTGTTCGGCAACAACTCGTCGTCCAGCGACCGACCCGTCTCCCGGTAGGCGTCCCGGAGCATCCGCAGCGCGTTGCCATAGAAGTTGCCGAACAGATGGATGCCGTGCTCCTCGATCCGCCCGGCCGGCCCCCGCGTCGCCGCACCCTTTCCACCCAGCCGCCAGCCCTGCTGGAACACCGTGATCTCCAACTCCGGATCGGCATTGCCGAGATGCCACGCCGCCGCCAACCCCGCCGGCCCGCCCCCCAGCACCACGATCCGTGTCGGCCTGCCGCTCATCGCCGGGAGCGTAGTTGCCCAGGGGGGACGACTACCCCCAGGGGGACGACCCCCTTCGACCCCCGCCGGTGCTCGTCACGACCGATCGGTGCTTGGCCGGGGGTGAAACGCAGTCGTAGACATCGGTTGCCACGTTCGGACGGTGAACGGTCAACGGTCAACGGTCCTCTGGGGGGACGACCCCCTTCGACCCCCGCCGGTGATGCCCAGGGGGACGACCCCCTTCGCCCCCCGCCGGTGCTGGTGGTGCGCTCTTCGTGTGCTTGGCCGGGGGTGAAAGCGAGTCGCCGACATCGGTTGCCACGTTCGACGGTGAACGGTGAAGGTGAACGGTTCCGGGGGACGACCCCCCTTCGACCCCCCGCCGGTGCTGGTGGTGCGCTCTTCGCGTGCCTCGGCCGGGGGTGTGGAAGTGCTCGCGTTGGCTGTTGCCACGTACACGACCAACGGTTGAGGGTCAACGGCGGCCGATAGCCACGTTTCGGTACGTTCTACGTTCTACGTTGTACGTTCTACGTTGTACCTCCGGGCGTTCCGCGTTCTGCGTTGCGTCTCGCGTGTAAGCCACGTGTAAGACCGCTCTGGCACAGTTGGTTTCGTCGGAAGACCAATCCCTGAAGATCCCGGCATCGGCGGGTGAGGGGCAGGGGTTTCGACCGATGGCTCAAGGGGGCGGAGGGGTCACGATGCCACCATGTGGGGTGCGTGGCATCGTGACCCCCTCGGCTCGCTTGGGCCGGGTCTTCACGCGCCTGCTCCTTCGCCGCCTACGATTCGGGCTCCTTCGTCGAGGGGTTTGACGGGAACGTGCGCTTCAGGGTTCTGGGCATCGTTGGATTCGAGTCGAGTGACGGGGCACTCACCGAGGCTCGGGGTAACGGCCGCGTCCTGCTGGCAGCACTTGCGCTCACTCCGAATCGTGCGGTCACAGCCGACCTGCTCATCGACGCGGTGTGGGGTGAGAGCGGTGTCCCGAAGGCAACCCTGCATGTGGAACTCTCCCGTCTTCGCGCCTGGATCCGCACGCGGGGCGGCAACCCCGAGGCGATCGAGACCACCCCCGCCGGATACCGGTTGGTGGTCGGCATCGACGGCCTCGACTCCACCCTCCTGGCGGTGCTCCTGCGGCAGGGTGAGGACGCCCTCAAACGGGGCGACACGGATACCGCAGTCAAGCGGCTCGAACGGGCATGTGAGCTGTGGGGCGAGCCATTCGTCGGGCTCGGGTACATCGCCCCCTTCGATGCGGTGACGTCCGAGTTGCGCGAGGTCGGTGCCCGGGCGGACGAACTCCTCAGCGAGGCGCACCTGGCCTCCGGCCGGGCGGACGTGGGCAGGCTGCGGCGTCTGGTCGACGAGGAACCCACCCGCGAGGTTCGGTGGCAACACCTGATGCTGGCGCTGTACCGGGAAGGCCGTCAGGCCGACGCATTGCGGGTCTTCCGCGAAGCGGCGGACCACCTGGCCGAAGTCGGTCTCGAACCGTCCCAGGCGCTGGTCCTACTCGAGGACGGCATCCTCTCCCGGGATCCCGGTCTGGACGCGATCTCGCGATTGCGCTTGCCGGCCGAGATCAGCACCTTCGTGGGTCGCGGTGGTGAGGTCGACTCGCTCGCCGAGCTGGTCGACGCCCGGCGCATCGTGTGTGTGACCGGGCCGGGCGGCGTGGGGAAGTCGCGGTTGGCGCTGCGCGTGGCCCACCGGGTCGGATCCCGGTATCAGGACGGTGCCGCCTTCGTTTCCCTCGCCCACGTCTCCGACCCCGGCACCGTCCCCCACTCCGTGGCCGGCACCCTCGGTGCCGTCGAGCGTCCGGGCGTTCCGGTTCTTGACGCCATCGTCACGGCACTCCGGGGCCGGTCGCTGCTGATCGTGCTCGACAACTGTGAGCACGTGTCCGATGCGGCCTCGGAGATGGCCCGGCTGCTGGCGGCTTCCTCGGAGGGGGTCACGGTCATCACCACCTCTCAGCACGATCTTCGGATACCGGGTTCGGCGGTGTGGAAACTCGGGCCACTGGCCGTGCCGACCACCGACAGGCCCGGCGATCTGCAGGACAACGATGCCGTGAGGTTGTTCCTCGAGCGTGCCTCCGAACGGAGCAGGGCACGACTCGACGACCAGCTGGTGGGAGTTGCGTCGTTGTGTCGCCGACTCGATGGGATCCCGCTCGCCATCGAGTTGGCGGCCACGTTGTGCTCGTCACGTTCGGTGGCCGAGATCGTCGAACTCCTCGAAACCGACCAGCGGGTCCGGGTGCAGGCGACGGCCGACGGCATCGAACACCACCGGAGCTGGCATGACGCCATCTCCTGGAGCCTCGCCCTGCTCGACGAGTCGGAGCGGACGGCGTTGGGGCGGCTGGCCGTGTTCCGGGGCGGGTTCGATCGGCGTGCCGCCCTCGACGTCTGCAGCGGCGGGGTGATCGACCGCCGGGCACTCGACGACCTGATCGACCGGCTGGTGGACAAGTCGCTTCTGCTCGTGGCGCACGAGGATCAGGGAGTCAGGCTCGGCATGCTCGAGAGTGTCCGCCTCGCCTCGCTCGAGCTGGTCGACCCTGTCGAGCGGGGACGGCTGGCGGAGGCTCACCGCGGGTACTTCGCCGGTCGGGCGGTCGAAGAGGGAACACGAATCTACCTGGCGACCGCCTCGGCGGCAGCCGCCATCGAGGCGGACCACGACAACATACGTTCCGCTCTCGCCGTCGCCGTGGCCGGCGACCGAGACCTCGACATCGCTCCCGATGTCGACATGGCCGCCACCGTGGTGGGAGTGCTGATGCCCTACTGGACCACGCAGGGTCACTCGAGTGAGGCGCAGCGCTGGGCGGATGCGGTTGCCGCCCTCGTCGATCCATCGACCGAACCCCACGTTGCGCTCTCCGCCGGTGTCGCCGCCGCCTACAACGCCGACTACGGGCGTTCGTTGGGGTACCTCGACACGGCGCAGGCGTCGCTCGAGGCCGCCGGTCGCAAGACGCTGCTCTCCTGGGCACGATTCCAGTCCGGTCGCGCCCTCACGGTTGGAGTGATCGCCGGCGTGATCGACAGCGAAGCCCTGGAACGGGGCTTCGACCTGTTGTCGCTCGCCCGGGAGCGGTTCACCGAGAAGGGTGACCGTCACGGAGCCGCATTGGCAGGAATGTTCGCCGGGGTCAACGCCTTCCTCCGTCTCGACGTGGGAGCCGATCGGCTGTTGTCCGACGCCCTGGTTGACGCTCGCCAGGTCACGGCGGTGGACGTGGAGGCGATGGCACTGGCCATGACGGCTCTTCCCAGGCTGCGTGATGGGGAGTACCGCCAGGCGAGTGAACGGTTCATGGAGTCCGCAGCCGCACTACGCCGAGACCGCAACTGGCTCAACACCCAGATATGTACGTCTCTCGCCGCCTACGCAACCGCCTGCTGCGGGTCCGTCGAAGCAGGACGCCTGGCATCCGAGGCATGCCGACTCCAGATCGCATTCGGCAGCCGCGAGTGGGATGCGCTCACGTTGACGGCCGCCGCCAGGGTGATCGTCCCGATCGACCGGGAAGTCGCCGCCCGGGTCGTGCGGACGCTCGACCATCACTATCCCAAGTGGCGCCAGCTGGTGAAGGGAGGGTTCTCGGAGCTGGCTCCGCTGCTCGGGTTGGACCCGGGTATGCCGTCGGCCACGATGTCGCCTCTCGAGGCACAGCGACTGATGGCCGACCTGCTCGAGTGAGTCAGCAGATCATCTGGACGTCGGCGTCGAGCATGGTGCGGGCGGTCTCGTCATCGATGAGCGGCAGCAGCTCCCTGGCCGCCAGCACGTGTTGATCTCGGGTTTGGAGATCGTCCATGACATCGGCGGCACGAGCGATCGCCTCATGGGCGTAGCCCCGGTAGAACGGGGGTAGGTCGTGGCGTTCGCACAGCTCCAGCGAGTGCCGGCCGAATCGATCGGCCAGTTCGGCGTCACCCAGGGTGGCCGCCACCCTGGAGACCTGCCAGTCGGCGATGGCCTTGTTGAGCTCGGTTCCAACCTGATACCAGTGGAAACGTTGGCCGAAGGCGGCGGCCAGGAGCTCGTCGTCCTCGGCGTCGCTGCGTTCCGCAAGGTCGAGCAGTTCCCAGGCGCGGTGGAACAGGAGCGGTCCCATGGTGCGGTGCCACCGGGCGATCTCCTCGTCGGAGGGCTCGTGAATGGGCTCGATCATCCGATCACCGTACCCCTCCCCGATCGGTCGCGTCGCTCAGACCTCGGTTGGTATCGGGAACCATCGCAACGCCTCGGCGGCTGCCGGAAGGGCCTCGTCAGGCTGACAGGGTTGGCGCCGTTCACACAGGATGCTCTCGGCCTCGGCGAGGTAGCGATCGAACGAGTCCGCCGAGTGACGGATCCGGCTGTGATCGAAGACGGCGCCCCCTGAAGAGAACGTCACCTCGCTCAGTGACATGGGCGGCTCGGGAGTGCCGTCGCGGTGTCTCCACATGGCACTGCTCGGTTCGAACACGTAGTCGGGGAGGAGCTTCCACCCCTCCCGGGCGATCAGGTCGACGGCGTCGATGATGAAGGAGAACTCCGCTTCGGAGATGAAGTAGTTGAAGTTGACACGGACCCAGCCGGGCTTGATGAGGTCGCAGCCGGCGGCGCTCGCCTCGTCGATCAGCCGGCCGGTTTCCTCGTCGATGCCGAGCAGGCGGTGCCCGTACGGCCCGGCGCACGAACACCCACCCCGTGCCTGGATCCCGAACAGGTCGTTGAGGAGCGCCACCACGAAGTTGTGATGCAGGTTGCGGCCGGCACCGAGATGCCCGGGCGAGTGGACCACGAACGAGACGATCGAGAGCCGCTCGGCCTGCGGATTGCCCAGGATCCTGATCGAAGGGTTGGTGGACCAGACCTCGATCGCTCTCCGGATGAAATCCTCTTCGCGACGGCGGATCTCGGCGATGCCCACCTGATCCTTGAGCTTGAAGACGAGCCCGGCGCGTATCGACTCGACGATGGCGGGGGTGCCGCCTTCCTCGCGATGTTCGGGGTCGGACAGGTATCGGTGCCGACCGGCGTTGACGTAGGCGACAGTTCCGCCGCCGGGCACCGACGGCACCCGATTGTGCAGCAGGTCCTTGCGGGCCACCAGGACGCCCGGGGTGCCCGGGCCGCCGATGAACTTGTGTGGCGAGATGAAGATGGCGTCCATGTAGTCGTCGCCGGACGTCGGCGAGCCCATGTCGATTCCCACGTAGGGGGCGGCGGCAGCGAAGTCCCAGAACGACAGCGCACCGTGTCGGTGGAGCAGCGATGCCACTGTGGCCGTGTTGGTCAGGATGCCGGTCACGTTGGACGCCGCCGAGAAGCTCCCGATCCGCAGCGGTCGGGCGGCGTACTCCACCAGTCGTCGTTCCAGGTCGGCCAGGTCGACGTGGCCATCGGCATCCTCGGCGATCTCGACCACGGTTGCGATCGACTCACGCCAGGGCAGCTCGTTGGAGTGGTGTTCGTACGGCCCCACGAACACCACCGGCCGCTCGTCGAGCGGGATCAGCGATGACAGGTCGTACCGGTCCTCCAGCTGGGCGGGGACCCGGATGCCGAGGATCGAGATGAGCCTGTCGATGGCTCCCGTCGATCCCGATCCGGCGAAGATCACGGCGTGCTCGTCGACCGTTCCTCCCACGTGGGTGCGGATGATCGATCTGGCATCCTCCCGAAACCGGGTGGTCTGGCGGCCCGTCCCCGATGTCTCGGTGTGGGTGTTGGCGTAGAGAGGGAGTACCTCCCCCCGGATGAAGTCCTCGATGAACGCCAGCGAACGGCCCGAAGCGGTGTAGTCGGCGTAGGTGACCCTTCGCACACCGTAGGGCGTGACGACCGCCGTATCGGAACCGATCACCGAGTCGCGAATCGTGTCGACGAGGCTGGGCGACTGCATGGGCCCAGGCTACCGGCGCCTGGCGTGGGCACAACGAGGTCGAGCGGATGGGAAACTGACCGGGCCTGTCCAGGGATTGTCAACAAGTCGACAGGTCGACGAGTCAACGGGCCAAGCCCGCGATTCCGGTCCTGTGGACCCGTGGACTTGTGGACCTGTTGACCGCTCCAGTGAGAGACCTCTGCCACCTCGTTTCGGCTGTCGGGGGCGGGACTCGGCTCAGACCTCGGGATTGGTGGCCTCGCTGACGAGTGCCCGCATGGTGGTCTCGATCACATGGCGCAGATCGTCGGGGTCGGTGCTCGAAGGGAACTCCACGAAACCCACGCGGATGCTGATCAGAGGTCGGCGACGCCCCAGTCGGAGCCTGGGGCGGGGCCGATCGGGATGCCAGACGTCGTCGGTGCCGACCATCCCGACCGCCAGCACGGCTGGTCGGAACATCTTCACGATCATGCCAACGCCCCGCTGGGTTGCCCCCAGCCCTTCCGGTCGCTCATGGGTTCGAACCACCTTGCCCTCCGGCATGATCAGTACGGGGTGCCGGTCGTCGTAGAGCTCCCGGATCTGGCGCATGAGGGTCAGCGACGAACCCTGCGGCCCGGCCGGCACACACCCGGTGGCAGTCAGCAGACGGTTCAGCAGGGGATGTGCGAAGTAGCGCTCGTGGACCACGAAGCGAACGTCCATGCCCCACCGGTAGAAGGCGTGGAATCCGACAACCGAGTCGAGGAGCGACCGGTGATTGACGACGACCAGGAGGGGCGTGTCATCGGGGAAGTCCGGCGGAGGCGGTAGCGATAGGCGGTACAGGATCGCCGAGAGTGCAGCAGCCAACCGGCCCGCCGCTCTGAAGTCGAACCTCATGGCGCCGCCAGGTCGAAGCGGGGCAGGAAGAACTGGACGATGGGTCCGATCGCCAGGGCGAACACGAGTGTCCCGACGCCCACCGTGCCCCCGAGTGCCCAGCCGGCGGCCAGCACCACCGCCTCGACCCCGGTGCGTGCCAGGCGGATCGACGGACCACGCTTGGCGATTCCGGTCATCAGCCCATCTCGAGGACCCGGACCGAGCCTGGCCCCGATGTAGAGCCCCGACCCGATGCCCACCACAGTCAATCCGCCCAGCAGCAGACCCCAGCGTTCCCAGCCGTTGGTTGGCTCGTCGACCAACGCCAGGAACACGTCGACCACGATCCCGATTGCGACGGCATTGGCGAGGGTCCCCACTCCCGGTCGTTCCCTCAACGGGATCCACCCGAGCAGCACGACGATGCTGGTGGCGATGGTGGCGGTGCCGATCGACAGTGGAGTTCGGAACGAGAGCCCCTGGTGGAACACGTCCCAGGGCGGCAGGCCGAGGTCCGAACGGATCATCGCCCCGATCCCAGCGCCGAACACGGTGAGCCCCACCATGAGCTGCACATACCGAAACCAGGGGGCCGATCGCATTCGGGTACTTAACCACGGTGCCGGGCCCACCTGACTACCGTCGAAGCATGGCCGACGAGATGACCGTGGAGGTCGGCGGTGAGCGCGTCCGGATCAGCTCGCCGTCGCGGGTGGTGTTCCCCGAGCATGGCTGGACCAAACTCATGGTCGTCGAGCACTTCCTGGGATGTGTCGACGGGGCGCTGCGCGGCATCTCCGGCCGCCCCACCATGCTCAAGCGCTACATGAAGGGTGTGGGCGAGTCGCCGGTCTACCAGAAGCGGGCCGACGACAAGTCCCCGTTCGACACGGTCGACATGCGATTTCCTTCCCAGCGTCCAGGCCGGATGGCGGTCCCGCGAACCGGGGCGGATGTGATCCGCATGTCCCAGCTCGGATGTCTGGACTTCCATCCGTGGCCTGCCCGGGCCGACGACATCGACCATCCCGACGAATGGCGCATCGACTTCGACCCCACCCCTGGCTACGACTTCGAGCACGTGCGTGCCGCGGTCAAAGGGGCCAAAGCGCTGCTCGATGAGCTCGGCCTGGTCGCCTGGCCCAAGACGTCGGGAAGCCGGGGCATCCACGTGTACATCCGGATCGAGCCGATCTGGGACTTCATCCAGGTGCGTCGAGCAGGTCTCGCCTTCGCCCGCGAGCTGGAGCGGCGCCACCCTGACCTGGTCACCACCAAGTGGTGGAAGGAGGAGCGGCACGGCATCTTCATCGATTTCAACCAGATGGCACCCGACAAGACGATCTCGTCGGCCTACGGCATTCGCCCCACCGGGTACGTGTCTGCCCCATTCCGCTGGGACGAGATCGACGACGTCCACATCGAGGACTTCCCGCTCGACCGCTACGTCGCCGATCGCTATTCGAAGGTGGGCGATCTCACGGCCGGCATCGACGACACCGAATGCCGCATCGACACCCTGCTCCAATGGGTGGTCAGAGACCACGAGCAGTACGGCCAGGGCGACGCCCCCTGGCCGCCGCACTACCCCAAACAGCCCGGCGAGCCCCCCCGGGTGCAGCCGAGCAAGCAGCGCAGGGCCGACGACGCGTACTGAGCATCCGAGACGCGCCCGCATCTTCGTGGTCGCCGGTAGACCGTACAACGTAGAACGTAGAACGCCAGCAATCGGCGATTCACAAGTTGTCGCGAGGCGCCTGGCCTCAGCGCCGGGTCCAGCAGCGGTTCGGTACGTTGTACGTTCTACGTTGAACCTTGAACCTGTCATTCGCGTAGCGTTGCCGCTATGGCTTTCCTCAACCCCGCCGCCCGTTCTGTCCTGTCTTCCGGTCGCCTCGCTCATCTCGTGACCATCGATCCGGATGGGTCGCCTCAGATGAGTGCGGTGTGGGTGGGCATGGACGGTGACGACATCGTCACCGCACATCTGATGGGTGGGCGCAAGGTGCAGAACATCGCCCGGGATCCGAGGGTGGTGCTCACCGTCGAGGCCGAAGGTGACAACGGGATCGGGATGGCGAACTACCTGACCGTCAGGGGGACGGCCACCCTCGAGGACGGTGGGGCGCCCGAGCTGCTGCAGCGGTTGGCCGGGATCTACATCGGTCCCGGGGCGAAGTTCCCACCCATGGACAACCCGCCGACCGGCCACGTCATACGGATCACCCCGACCAGGGTGGGAGGTTCCGGCCCATGGATGTGACCGAACCGCTTCCCGAGCACGTCGCCGAGAACCGGCGGGAGTGGGATGCCGACGCCCCCAACTGGGTGGCCGACGGCGAACGGAACTGGGCCCAGACCGAACCGACCTGGGGAATGTGGAGTGTCCCACAGGCGGAGTTGGCCTTGCTCCCCGACGACATGTCCGGCCTCGAAGCTGTCGAGCTGGGCTGTGGTACCGGATACATCTCGGCGTGGATGGCCCGCCGTGGTGCCACCGTCACCGGTATCGACAACTCCGAGGGCCAGCTCGCCACCGCCCGCCGCCTCGCCGTCCAGCACCAACTCGACATCACCTGGGTCCACGGAAACGCCGAGGCGGTCCCGCGTCCCGATGGCAGCTTCGACTTCGCCGTCAGTGAGTACGGGGCGGTGCTCTGGTGTGATCCGTACCTGTGGGTACCGGAAGCCCACCGACTGCTCCGTCCTGGGGGACGCCTCGTCACCCTCAGCACATCCAGCCTCGCCCACGCCTGCATGCCGGTCGACGGTTCGCTGCCCTGCCGCGACACGCTGCAGCGTCCCTACTTCGGGATGCACCGTTTCGACTGGCGGGAGGCGGTGGACGAACCGGGCGGGATCGAGTTCAACCTGACCGTCTCGGACTGGTTCCGTCTGTTCAAGGACACCGGTTTCGCCATCGACGACTTCATCGAGGTCCGGGCGCCGGAGCGGGGACCCGAGGTGAAGTTCTTCGCCACCGCCGACTGGTCCAACGACCATCCGTCGGAACAGGTGTGGATGCTGACCCGGCGGTGAGTACGGAGGGGTAATCTTGGCGGCGGAGAGGCCTTGGTCGGTACCTCTCCACGAAGGATTGCTCCTGAGATTCGTCTGGGGCAGCGTCATTCGAAGTTCGCGGGATCGGTCATCGGGGCGTCGAGCCACCGGTCGCCTCGTGGCGCGGTGGTGGTGAAGCATGATCGAGACAAGGAGTTCGTTTGATGACTGAGGAATTCTTCGGCGATGTGACCGGCCCGATCGGATTCGGAGGGCTCGAGTCCGCCGACCCGCTCTCGTACAAGGTGTACGACCCCGACCGGATGGTGTTGGGCAAGCGGATGGAAGACCACCTCCGCATCGCCGTGTGTTACTGGCACTCGTTCAACTGGCCCGGCTCCGACGTGTTCGGGTCTGGCACCTTCGACCGCCCCTGGCTGAAGCCCACCGACGACCCGTTGGGCGCAGCCCGCCAGAAGATGGACACCGCCTTCGAGTTCTTCACCAAACTCGGCACACCGTTCTTCTGCTTCCACGACGTCGACATCGCACCAGAGGGTGCGACCTTCGCAGAGTCGGCGGCGAACCTCGACGCCATGGTGGCCTACGCCGAGGAGAAGATGGCCGCCACCGGCGTGAAATTGCTGTGGGGCACCGCCAATGCCTTCAGCCACCCCCGCTACGCCGCCGGAGCCTCCACCAACCCCGATCCCGAGGTGTTCGCCTACGCCGCCGCCCAGGTCAAACACGCCCTCGAGGCAACCCATCGTCTCGGTGGTGAGAACTACGTGCTGTGGGGTGGACGCGAGGGGTACGAGACGCTGCTCAACACCGATCTGCGCCGGGAGGCCGACCAGTTGGGCCGGTTCCTGACCCTTGTGGCCGAGCACAAGCGGAAGATCGGGTTCACCGGGACGTTGCTGTTGGAGCCGAAACCTCAGGAGCCCACCAAGCACCAGTACGACTACGACTGCCAGTCGGTGCACTCATTCCTGCAGCGCTACGACCTGGTGGACGAGTACAGGGTCAACATCGAGGTGAACCACGCCACCCTGGCCGGTCACACGTTCCACCACGAGGTCGCCTACGCCGTCGACAACGGCATCTTCGGGTCGGTCGACGCCAACCGCGGTGACTATCAGAACGGGTGGGACACCGACCAGTTCCCGAATTCGGTCGACGAGTTGTCGCTCGCCATGTTCGAGATTCTGAGGGGCGGCGGTCTCACCACCGGCGGCTTCAACTTCGACTCGAAGTTGCGACGTCAGTCGATGGCCCGAAACGACCTGTTCCACGGTCACATCGGTGGGATCGACACCCTGGCCCGTGCCCTGCTGGTCGGTGCCGGGCTGCTCGAGGAGAAGACCCTGTCGGGGGCTCGGGCCGAACGCTATGCCCGTTGGGATGGCACTCTTGGTTCGGCGATCCTCGGAGGGTCCGAATCGCTCGACACGCTCGAGGCCAAGGTCCTGTCGGGCGACATCGACCCGGTGCCGGTGTCCGGCCGCCAGGAGCAACTCGAGAATGCCGTCAACCGGGTCATCTGGGCCACCAACTGATCGTGGCCGACCACGTCCTCGGAATCGACTCGTCCACCACCGCCACCAAGGCCGTCCTGATCGCTCGGGACGGCACGGTGGTGGGGGTGGGCGTGTCGGAGTACGGATACGACACACCGCAGCCGCTGTGGTCGGAACAGCACCCGCAGTTGTGGTGGGACGGAACGGTCCAGGCCATTCGATCGGTGCTGGCCTCGACCGGTGTTCCGGGCTCGGAAGTGGCGGCGGTTGGTCTCACCGGTCAGATGCACGGTTCGGTGCTGCTCGACGCAGCCGGTGAGGTGCTGCGCCCGGCATTGCTGTGGAACGACCAGCGCACCGGGGCCGAGTGTGATCACATCAGAGCGGTGCTGGGCGAGCGGCTGGTGCCTATCACCGGCAACGACGCCCTGACCGGATTCACCGCTCCGAAGCTCGTATGGGTCCGCGACCACGAGCCCGACGTGTGGCAACTGGTGCAGCATGTGCTGCTGCCCAAGGACTACGTCCGGTACCGGCTCACAGGTGGCTTCGCCACCGACGTGGCCGATGGCGCCGGGACGCTTCTGTTCGATGTTTCGGCGCGCACATGGTCGCCCGAGGTGCTCGACGCCCTCGGCATCGACCCGGCATGGATGCCGAGCACCCACGAAGGCCCCGAAGTCACGGGGGTGCTGCATTCTGCGGCCGCCGAAGCCACCGGCGTTCCCGTGGGCACCCCGGTGATCGCAGGAGGTGGGGACCAGGCGGCCAACGCGGTGGGGGTGGGGGCGGTCGGGGCCGGTGTCATGGCGCTGTCGCTCGGCACCTCCGGGGTTGTGTTCGCCGCCACCGACACTCCCGTGATCGAACCGCACGGCCGGGTGCATTCCTTCTGTCACTCGGTTCCCGGCAAGTGGCATCTCATGGGTGTCATGCTGTCGGCGGCCGGGAGCCTCCGCTGGTTCCGGGACGCGTTGGCCCCGGGTGTCGACTTCGACGACCTCGTCCCGCCCGCTGCCGACATCCCGGCAGGAAGCGAAGGCCTGCTCTTCCTGCCGTACCTGACAGGCGAACGCACTCCACACCCCGACCCACTGGCGCGGGGTGCCTTCGTCGGGCTGACGATCCGCCACGACCGGCGCCACCTCACCCGCGCCGTGCTCGAGGGTGTCGCCTTCGGGTTGAAGGACGGCCTCGATCTGATGGTCGCCGCCGGGATGCCCGCCCCCGATCAGATCCGGGCCTCGGGCGGCGGTTTGAAGAGCGCGGTGTGGACCCAGATCCTCGCCGATGTGCTGGGCGCGGAGATCGCCACGGTGAACACGACAGAAGGCGCCGCTTACGGAGCCGGCCTGCTCGCCATGGTCGGGGCCGGATGGCACCCTACGGTCGAGGACGCGGTTGTCGCCACCGTCACCGTCAGACCCGTGGCCGGCCCCGGCGCCGACGCCCCCGCCTACACCGAGGCCCACGCCCTGTATCGCGGCCTCTACCCGGCATTGGCAGACACCTTCCACGCGATCAGCTGAGTCCGGGGCGAGGGGCGAGGGGCGAGGAGCCAGAACTTCGGTCACCCACACCGCCTCGAGGCGATCGCCGGTTTCGTTCCGACCGGTCTACGGCTCCTCGCCCTTAGCTCCTCGCCCCGACCTCCTCCTGATAGTGCGGCAACAACCCAGCCCATCCTCCGAGGTTGCGGTCGCGGCGCTCCTGCGCCTTCGAGCCGAGTCGCTCCCAGCCGGAGTGGACGATGCGGACTCTGGTGCCTTCGGGATCCGGCTGGAACGTGATTTCGACGTCGGTGGCGTCGGACCGGTCGAATGAGATGTGCCAGAGGTGTGCGAGCCGCGTGGGTGGCTCCCATGCGACGATCTCGCCCCAATCGTGTTCGGTCCCCGTCGGTGTGCGCTCGAATATGCGGCCGCCGACCCTGGGTTCGAATGTGACGACGAGGTCGGGGTCGCCCGACATGGAATGGCTTTTCGGCCACCACAGCGAGGTGCGGTTGGCCCACATGTCGAAGGCGTGCTCGGGGGAACATCCGACGGTGAACTCGATCTCGATCGGCTCCATCAGTCCTCCGACGTGTTCTCTGCGGCGATCGTGAATCGGATGGCGGCGTCACCCCACACCTGGCGGATGTAGGCCTCGACCGCGCCGAGGCCCTCCGCCCGGAGACGATAGACCCGACGCGTCCCCTCGGGTCGGTCATCCACCAGACCGGCGCCCTTCAGCAACTTCAGGTGCCTGGACACCGCTGGGCGGCTGATGGTCAGCTGATCGGCGATCTCCTGGACCGACATGTCTCCTGTGCCCAGCATCGAGAGGATCTGACGGCGTTGATCGTCGGCGAGTGCGTCGAAGGCGGTCGTCATACTCGCAAGGGTAACTGAAGTGTTACCGTAGCGCGTCGGTTACGGACGATGGAGGACGGCGACATGGAGTTCTTCGAGACAAGTGCGTCGATCGAGGCCACGCCAGACGTGATCTGGTCGATCCTCACAGACGGCGCCGGGTTCCTGCGGTGGGATTCAGGTGTGATCGGATTCGAGGGGACGATCGGGCCGGGGGCGAAGCTGAAGGTGACGTCCTCGGCGCAGCCGGGTCGGGCGTTTCCATTGAAGGTCACCGACTTCCAACCCGGTCGGTCGATGACGTGGACGGGCGGCATGCCGTTGGGGCTGTTCAAGGGTGAGCGCACGTACTCGCTCCACCCCGACGGGTCGACGACTACGTTCAGGATCCGCGAGGAGTACACGGGCCTCTTCCTGCCGATGATCTGGAAGTCGATCCCCGACCTTCAGCCCTCGTTCGACCAGTTCGCCCGAGGGCTCAAAGCGGAAGCGGAACGCCGGGCAGCCGGCTGACAAGGAGGTCCACGGACATGGCCGGAGACGGAACACCCGAAAGTCCATGGCAGCTGAAGACGCCGCCGCTCACGTCGGACTACCTGATGCACCGCGATACCCGCGACGGTCAGGAGGTCCTGGTGTGCACCGTCGGCAAAACCGTGCTGTTCTACGACGCGCGCTGTGTGAAGGACCTCCACGACATGCTGAAGGCTCACGGAGATTGGATGGAACTCGGCTCCGCCGACGAGCAGAAGCCTGCCAAAGAAGGAACCGTCGAAGCGTGGGGGCGATCGGATTCCAACCCGGTGGGTGGGTGGTACGGACTCAAGAAGGGCCTGCGCGGCCGCTTCGGCATGTACATCCCCCCTCTCATGGAAGAACTCGGCCTCGCCGAGGTCGAACACAACGCCCGCAACAACCGGATGCGAGCGCTCGATGCGTAGCTGTTCCTTCCCCCACTCCTCAGCGGGGGACAAATCGTCTACCCGAGCGCCTGTGTGACGTCGCCGAGAATGTCCTCCGCGGCTTCCAGTCCCACGGAGATGCGGATGATGCCGTCAGTGATGCCCATGGCGGCGCGGACGTCGGGGCCGAGGCGTCGGTGGGTCGTGGAGGCGGGGTGGGTGACGAGGCTCCTGGAGTCGCCGAGGTTGTTGGAGATATCGATCAGCTCCAGACGGTCGAGGATCTGGAACGCCTGGCGTTTGCCACCGGGGACTTCGAAGGTGACGACGGTGCCGCCGGCTGTCATCTGGCGCCGGGCGAGTTCGTGCTGGGGGTGGGAGTCGAGGAACGGGTACAGCACCCGACCGACTCCGGGATGCTCCTCCAGGGTTGTGGCCAGCGCCACGGCGCTCTCGACCTGGCGTCCGACTCGCAGGCTCATCGTTTCGAGCGACTTGGCGAGCACCCAGGCGGTGAACGGGCTCATCGACGGACCGGTGTGGCGCATGAGCGGCTGGACCTTTTCGTCGATGAACGCCCTGGTTCCGAGGATGGCGCCGCCCAGGGTGCGGCCCTGCCCATCGATGTGCTTGGTGGCCGAATACACCACGACGTCGGCGCCGAGCTCGAGCGGTTTCTGCAGGAGCGGGGTGGCGAACACGTTGTCGACGATCACGAGTGCCCCGGCGGCGTGCGCCAGTTCGGCGACGGCGGCCAGGTCGATCAGTTCGAGCATCGGATTCGACGGCGTCTCGAAGAACACCGCCTTGGCCGGTGTCGACAACGCCTGCTCCCACTCGGCCAGGTTGGTTCCGTCCACGAAGTCGGTGGCGATGCCCCAGCGGGGGAGCAACTCGTCGAGGATCACGAAACACGACCCGAACAGTCCACGGGCAGCCACCACCCTGTCGCCCGCCTCGAGCGTGGCCGAGAGGGCGTTGAACACCGCCGCCATCCCGGTGGCGGTGGCGAAACACGCCTCCGCCCCTTCGATCAGCCGAAGGCGTTCTTCGAAGGTGGCGATGGTGGGGTTGCCGTAGCGGGAGTAGACGTAGCGGTCGATGTCACCGGCGAAGGCGGCTTCTGCTTCGGCCGCCGATGCATACACGTAACCGGACGTGAGAAACATCGCCTCTGAGGTCTCGTCGAACCCGGTTCGGGTGAGCCCTCCTCGTACGGCCAGGGTGTCCGGTGACCATTCTGTCATGGTTGCTTCCAAGGAAGGCCGGCAACCTTCCATCCGCTCCTGGTCCCGCGATGACCCATCTCGTCGGGTGGTCCTTCGAAGCCGTCCGTGGTGTTGTAGGCGGCTGTCCATCCGGCGGCGGTGGCCGCCGACGCAGCTGCGACCGAACGTACCCCGGACCGGCACAGGAAGAAGACCGGGGTCGATCGGTCGACCCCGGCCTCCTCGAGTTGGGTGATGAAGTCGGCGTTGACGACTCCGTCTGGGAACCGTGACCATTCGATGGAGACGACCGACTTCCCGATGGTGGCCAAGTCGGGCGCTCCCACATACGACCATTCGGCCCGGGTGCGACAGTCCACCAGCACCGCCCGGTCGTCACCTGCCAGAACCTCGAAGGTCTCGGCAGGCGTCACGTCCCCGGCGTAGTTCATCGGCTTCTCCTGGTTGCGTGCCTTGAAGGGTAGGAGGGTCCAACCGGACTCTGGGACGGCCGTGTGATCCCGAACCGTGGGCTGAGCCTGACCGTGGCGGTAGGGATGAACCCAGGGTTCGGCCCTGGGTTCACCCTGCCCGACGTGGTCCGTTTCGGCCCACGGTTCGGTTCAGGCTGGGGCGGCGGCGCCTTGACCCGGATGCAGGTTGGTGCGACGGCCACCCCAGGCAGCCCCCACCAGGAGCGCCCCGATGATCGCGATGCCCACGCCCATCACGCCCAGGATTCCGCCCGCCAGCCGGAGGGGTGCCGAGGGCACACTGGCCTGGACGGTGGCGTCGACTCCCGGCGATCCGTCGGCATTCATGACGACTGCGGTCCATTCGCCGGGTTCGATGTCCCAGTCGACAACGGCGGAGGTGCCGTCGGCGGAATGCACCCAGAAGGTCTGCTCGCCAGGGGCGCCCTCACCCGAGGCGATATAGCCGGTCACGGCGCTCGTGGGCCCCACGCCCACGAAGAGCGCTTCGTCGTCGGTCGCCCTGATGGAGGCGTCGCCGATCTCAGGTAGGAACATCCGACGGTCACCGGCGAAGACGTCGATGTCGCCCGCCAGCACGACCCGGTCGCCGGTGGCCAGTGAAACAGTTGGCAGCGTGGTTGTGGCGCTACCGGCCGCCCACGTGAAGAGGGCTACCCCCGTCACGAGCACAGGGACGGATACGAGTACGGCGAGCAGGCCGGCCAGGCCCGAGAAGAGCTTGATGATGCGCATGACGATCTCCAGATGCTCGGTGATCAGTGGTGATCAGGGTTGGGACGCGTGAGTGCCAGTCCGGCAACCACCAGCAGGGCCGCGAGGGCGAGTGGCGATGAAAGGATGCCGGTGGTTCCGAGGGCGATGACCACGCCCAGGGCGATGAGGCCGAGACCCAGCTTCTTGCTGGGGGAGTCCGCTTGTTCGAAACGTTCCTTCCACTCGTCGGCCGCCGCTTCGCGTTCGCCTTCCTGGGGCATGAGCGCCCAGGCGGCCAGATAGGCGGCGAGGCCGAAGCCTCCGGCGACGGCCGTCACCACGAACGTGGCACGGACGAACCAGGGCGGGAGCTGCGTGCGTTGGGCGACCCCGGCCGCAACACCGGCCAGGATGCGCCCGTTGCGTGGCCTGGTCCAGCGATCACCTCGAACCGATGGTGCGACCGGCGGTGCCGGATCGACCGTGGCACCGGCCGGTTGGATCGGCTCGGCGGCGGATGGTGTGGATTGGGTCGGGGTCTCGATGGGACCATCGGTGCCGGTGGTCGCTTCGGTCCCGGTCGAGTCGGATACCTCGGCCCCGGTGCTGTCGCCGTCGATGGGGGTGGTGTTCGTGTCTTCCATGGACCCAGCATCTCGAATCCGACCGGCGCCGCCCATTGGGAAAGGCCCTGCGGAAACCCCGAGACCCTCAGGGTCTCCTCAGGGGGTGGTCGCCTAGGCTCAGGTGATGGAGGGAACAGATCTGCCCGCCCACAAGAAGCTGTTCGAGATCCTGAGGGCTGCCGCCAAGGAGTTCGGATCTGACCAGGCTGGGCGAATGGGCGCCGCCCTCAGCTACTACACGATCTTCTCGCTCGTACCCCTCTTGTTCCTGCTGTTGGCGGTGGCGGGGTTCGTGTTCGCCGACCCCGCGACGGTCGACGACCTCGTGGGGTCGGTGGGTGACATCGCCGGAGAGCAGGTGACCGAGATCCTCGAGGAGCTGGTGGCGACGGTCACCGATCAGCGTGGCGGCGCTCTCGGCATCGGTCTCCTGCTGGCCGCCTGGTCGGCGTCGGGGATCTTCCAGCAGGTACAGGGGGTCCTCGCCGAGATCTTCCAGGTGCCAAAGGACGAGCGTCGGAAAGGCCCCGTCGGCTGGCTCGTCAAACGCGGCGTCGCCCTCGGCTCGGCTCTGGTCCTGGCGGTGCTCGCCTTCACACCGATCGTCGCGGTGGCGGCGGTGGGCTGGATCGGAAGCCTCGTCCAGGACATCCCTGTGGTCGTTTCCCTTGTGCCGTTCGGAGTGCCGGTTGTGTCGCTGCTGGTGTTGATGGGAGTGGTCGCCCTGTCGTTCCAGGTGCTGACGGTGGTCGAAGTCCCCTGGAAAGCCGCCCTTCGGGGCGGTGCCGCCACCGCCGTCGTCGGGCTCCTCGCCGCCTGGGGCGTGGGCATGTACCTGGGACGGGCCGGTTCCACCGGCACGCTCGGAGCGCTCGGCGGGTTGGCGGTGCTGCTCGTGTTCTTCAACCTGATGTGGATCGTCTTCTTGCTCGGCGCCGAAGTCACCAAGACGTACGCCGACTACCTGACCTACGGTGACATCGTGGCCCCATCGGAGCGGGCGAAGCCGGCGCCGGTCGAGTCGCCGGTGGCGGCCACCGGACCGGCGAGGCCGGTGAACGTCGGTACCGCATCGGCCCTGTTCGTGGGTCTGGCGCTTGGAATGCTGGGGCGCCGGAAGCGCTGATCATGTGGAACAGGGCCTGTGACCCAATCAGATCAGCTTGCGCATGATGCGACTGGCGATCCGGCCGTACGGCGGATATGCCAGTCGAAGGTCCGGCTTCATGGGGCGGTCCAGGATCGACTTCGGGTTCGACAACCGGTCGACTCCGGTGAGGCCCCGGTAGCGACCGTGTCCGCTCTCACCCACCCCGCCGAACGGGAGCCCGGGAATGCCTGCCTGGTACATGGTCTGATTCACTCCCACCGCCCCTGAGCTGGTCCGTGCCAGGATGCGCTCGGTCACGTCCTCGTCCTCCGAGAACACGTACAGCACCAGCGGCTTGGGGCGGGCGTTGACGAATGCGATGGCATCGTCGATGTCGTCGACGCTCACCACCGCCAGCAACGGTCCGAAGATCTCCTCGGTCATCATCGGTGAATCGTGCTCGGGCTCGACGACCACAGTGGGCTCGATGAACCGGTCGAAGGGGTCGTGGTCGCCACCCGACGCCACCTTGTCGACCGGGATGAGGCCCACGAGCCGGTCGTGATGGCGCTCGGAAATGATGCGTCCATACGAGCTGCTTCGGCGGGCGTCTCCCTTCGTCATCGAGGTGAACGCCCGGCCGAGCTCCTCCACCAGTTCGTCGCGCAGGGTCCTTGGAACCAGTACGTAGTCAGGTGCCACGCAGGTCTGCCCGGCGTTGATCATCTTGCCCTGGGCGATCCGGCGGGCGGTCACGGCGAGGTCGGCGGAGTGATCGACGATGGCAGGGCTCTTGCCACCCAGCTCGAGGGTCACGGGGGTGAGATGGGCCGCCGCCGCCTCCATGACCTTGCGGGCGATCATCGGGCTGCCCGTGAAGAAGATGTGGTCGAGCGGGTGGCGGAGCAGTTCTTCGGCAACTTCGGGGCCGCCCGTCAGCACCCGCACCGCCTCGTCGTCGACGTAGCGGGGGAGGAGGTCGGCCATCACCGCCGACGTCGCCGAGCTCAGCTCGGAGGGTTTGAGGATCACTGCGTTGCCAGCCGCCACCGCCGCCGCCACCGGCGACAACGCCAAATTGAGCGGGTAGTTCCACGGCGCCAGAATCGCCACGACGCCGAGTGGCTCCAGCCGGATCTCCGCCGTGCCCGGCTTCATGAAGAGCGGTACGGACACCCGCCGCGCCCGGATGTGGCGTTCGAGGTGCTTCCTCATGTACTTGAACTCGGTGATGAGCACGCCGACGTCCGTCGCCCAGCCTTCGAATGGCGGTTTGCCGAGGTCGGCGGCCATGGCCTCGAGCAGCTCCGACTCCTCGGTGCGGAGCATGGCGATCAATCCGTCGAGCTGATGATGGCGCCAACGGACCGATCGGGTACGACCGGTCGCGAAGGCGGCCCGGGCCCGCCCGATCTCGTCTTCGACCAGTGCTGCCATGTCCACGTTCGGAGTATGACAGGAACGCCGGAGTGCGGAGCGGCCTTTGGCCGATCGGCGGTTGAGCCGCTCGGCCATCTAGGCTCGTCAAGTCATGTCTGTCGATATTCCTGGCTTCGTCGCCGACTTCAAGGAACACGCCATCGAGCACGGCTTCCACGTGCACGATGAGCGCCACTTCGTGGAGACCTATTCGCTCCGCCAGTCATGGGAGGTCGATCTGCACCCCGAGGAAGCATGCAGCGGCCCCATCGACCTGCACGTGGCGCTCGATGTCGACCCGCGGGTGCTGCTCGGATTCCAGGACCGCCTGGAAGAGATGGGCGACGACTTCGAAGAGCCTGAGGACACCTACGCTCTCCAGCTGTTCTTCAACTGGGGCATGCCGCCGCTGACCGAGCCCCCCGACCTCCTCATCCTGGCAACCGACCTGGCCGGCGTCGCCGGAGCCGATCTGCCGGTCGAGGTGTCCGCCATCGACTCCTTCGCCGCCGTCACCGACGCCCCCGAACGCAGTCTTCAGCTCGTGGGCAAGACCAGAGTCAGCCTGGTCGACATCATCATGGGCCGCGAGCAGCTGTGCGGCGCCCTCGACGCCGCCAAGGACATCAGCCTCTACCTGGTCGACCGCACCGAGAGCTGGATGTAGCGGGCTCGCCCTGGCGGGCTCGCCGTATCCGCTCGCTGGCGTTCGCTGTATGCGCCGGCTCGCAGGGCGAGCCGAGCTGTATTGGGTACAGGCCACCGCACGCCGTCAGACGTTTGCGAAGCCCCACGTAACTCTGCGCGTGCTGGGTGGCGTACGTCGTCGGTGGCTCGTTACTCCACGTGGAAGCGGCCTCCTGGGTAGGGGCGGTCCAGGCTTTGCGAGGACGTCCGGATCCCTGCGGGACAGCCCTGGGATTGGGTGGGACCAGGCTTCTGGAGCGCGTGGGAAGCCGCGTCGGATCTCATCTGGCTTGGTCGGCCGTTGCGCGTTTGGTCGTGCTCGTACCTCGCCCGCCCCTACGCGACACAACTCGAGGACCCGGTGAAACGCCTGTTCGCGCGGGTTTGCGTGGGGCGTCGACAATCCCAGCTCGCGTGCTGGTGGCCTGGACAGGGAGCGAGCCCCTGGGCGAGCGACCGAACACAGCTCGGCGAGTGCAACGAGCCGGCGCATACAGCGAGCCGCCAGGCGAGCGGATACGTGAGGCCCCCGAGCGGCGCGCTCGCGGCGGTCTAGCCGGGAGGCCTACCAGTGGATCCTCCCACCACCAGGTCCGGTTGGAACAGGTGCAGGTTGGGTCCGCCGTTGTGGGGGGCGGAGAGCAGGGAGACCACGGTCTGGGCCATTCTGTCGACGGGCTGTCGGACGCTGGTGAGGGGCGGATCGGTGTATGCCACGAGCGTGGTGCCGTCGAAGCCGACCACTGAGACGTCCTTCGGAACGTTGTAGCCCCAGGATCTGAGCCCGGCCACGGCGCCGATCGCCATCAGATCGCCGCCTGAGATGATGGCGGTGGCTTCGGCTTCGATGAGCTGCACGATTCCGGCGCGACCCCCCTCGATGGTGAACAGGGTCTCCGAGACGAGGTCCGAGTCGGTATCGAGCGAAGCCCGGGCCATCGCGTTTCGGTAGCCGCTCAGGAGGAGGTCGGTGCTCGAGTATCGACGGGGCCCGACCAGGCACGCGATTCGCTTGTGGCCCATGTTGGCGAGGTGGCTGACCGCCATGGCGGCGCCGCTGGCGATGTCGACCGCCACGGCCGGTAGGGGAGACTCGGTCCCCATGCCGTTGACCAGAACGGTGGGGATGGCTCCGTCGATGAGCTCACCGTACGGCTCGAAGCCGATGTCGGTGGCCGAGTATCGACCGTTGATGATGACCAATCCGGCCGCACCGGTTTCGAGGAAGTGACGAACGTATTCCTGCTCGTTGACGGTGTCGGTGGTGGCGGGACAGATCATCGTGAGCATGCCCTGGCGGGCGAGGCGGGACTCGATGGTCTGGGCGAGCAGCGGAAAGATGGGGTTGTCCATCTCGGGTGTGACGACTCCCACCACCCCGCTCGTGGAGAGTCGGACCGGCACGTCCCGGTATCCGAGCTCTGAGAGCACGTCGAGGACTTTTTGGCGCGTCGGGTTGGCGACGCCCTGTTTGCCGTTGAGCACGCGGCTCACGGTGGCGAGGGACACACCTGCCAGGTCGGCGACCTCGTTGAGCTTCGGACGTGGTGACACCTGCAGAGGGTATCAGTCCTCTTGCAGAGATTTTCGGTGAAATTGCAGAAATTTTCTGCAAGATGTGCGACACCCTTGCAAGAACCATGCTTGACTCCATGAGTCTCCGTGGACGTGATCCCGGGACATTTGAAGACCCCAGAGGAGGAAACGGTGAGAACCAAGCGCTTGAGCTGGTTCGCCCTACTCGTAGCGCTCGCCATGATCGTGGCGGCGTGTGGAGACGGCGACACTGCCAGCGAAACGACTGCTACGGAAGAGACGACGGCCACCACCGTCGCTCCCGAGCCAGCCACAACGGTGGCGGAAGAGACGACCACCACCGAAGCGGCCCCTGCCGCCGAATTGCTGGTGTGGGCCGATGAGAACCGGGCCGCCGTCGTCGAGAGCATCGCACCCGCCTTCACCGAGGCAACGGGAGTGGGCGTCACAGTCGAGATCGTCGACTTCGGCCAGATCAAGGATCAGGTCGGTGTCGCAGGCCCCGCCGGTGAAGGCCCCGACGTCTTCGTCGGCGCACACGACTGGACCGGGGAGCTCGCCGCCAACGGCGCCATCGATCCGATCGACCTCGGAGCCAAGAGTGGCGACTTCTTCGAAGTGGCGCTCGACGCATTCAACTTCGAAGGAAACCTGTACGCGGTGCCCTACGCCACCGAGGCCGTCGCCATGTACTACAACACCGACCTCGTTGCCGAGGCCCCGGCCACCTTCGAGGAGCTGGGTGGCGCCTGCGAGACGGCCGGCGCCGCCAACTGCGTGGTGATCCCCGGTGGTGGTGATGGCGGCGACGCCTATCACAACTACCCGTTCGTGTCCGCCCTCGGCGGCTACATCTTCGCCTACGACCCTGCCACGGGATACGACCCCAGCGACGTGGGCTTGGATAGCGAAGGGGCTATCGCCGGTGTGCAGTTCCTCGCCGATCAGGTCGAGGCGGGTGTGGTGGCTTCCACCAACTACGACAATGCCAAGAACCTGTTCCTCGAGGGCAACGCCGCCTTCTGGGTCACCGGTCCCTGGGAACTCGGAACCCTCAACGACCAGAGTTCCGTGAACTGGTCCGTCGCCAAGCTGCCGACCATTGGCGGCGAGCTGCCCCAGCCCTTCGTAGGCGCTCAGGGAATGTTCCTGTCGGCGTTCTCGGAGAACAAGCTGGTCGCAACCTCGTTCCTGCTCGACTTCGTCGCCACCGAGGAGACGATGACGGCACTCTACGAGGCCGACCCCCGCAACCCCGCCTTCGTGCCGACCTTCGACACGTTGTCGGACAACCCAGTCGCCCAGACATTCGCCGCCTCGGCGGCGGACGGCAATCCGATGCCGAACATCCCGCAGATGGGATCGGTTTGGGGGCCGTTGGGTGACAACATCCTGTTGGTTCGCAACGGCGAAGCCGCCGCAGCAGACGCCATGGGTGCCGCCGCCGAGGCCGTCCGGGCAGCGCTGGCCGGCTGAGCGACATCGCCGAGAACAGACAGGTAGATTCGCACCATGAGTGACAGAGAGGGCAGAGTCCGGAACGGGGCTCTGTCCTCTCTGTCGATTGGTCGCACCTTCTGGTTGCGGCTGGCGGCGGTGGGGCTTTTCGACGCCTTCATCGTCTTCGCCATCCCGGTGATCGTCGCCAACGAGAGCTGGGTCCTGCTCGTCGCCTTCATCGGCGCCGGCATCCTCGTCAACTGGGCGTATCTCAGCCCACGCGCCCAGGCTTCCAAGTGGCTGACACCGGGCCTCATCTTCATGACCGTGTTCGTCGTGTTCCCGGTCATCTACACCTTCTATGTTTCGCTCACCAACTGGGCGACTGGCAACGTCCTCGCCAAGGACGACGCGATCGAACAGCTCGAACGTCGCGAGATCGCTTCGGAATCGGCGACCCTCATCCTCGACTTGTCGGTGTACCGCAACGGCGCCGGTGAGATCGCATTCCTGGTTTCCGGCCCCGAGTTCGAGCCGTTCTTCGGTGTGGCTCGCCAAAGCGGGACCGACCCCGTCGAGGACCCGGGCATCGACCCCGGTGTTGTGATCGATCCCGAGTCCCCGCCGGAGACGATCGGTGACTTCCAGTTGCTGGCCCCACTTCAACTCACCGGTATCGCCAGTCAGTTGGAAACGCTCGTCCTCGACATCCCGGGGAGAGGCATCGCCGAGCTCGAGACCTTCGGCACAGTCCGAGTGGTCGAAAGTGGACGACGGTTCATCTACGACCCGGACACCGACACCATCTTCGACGCCCAGGCCAACCGCACGTGTACCGCCGGGGTGGGGACGTTCATCTGCGACGACGTCCCCGAGGACGAGGTGAGCCGGCTGTCGATCCAGGAGACGGGCTCGGAGATCCGGTGCGAGGACGGGGTCTGCGACAACGTGCCGCTTTCGGCCATCGACGCCAGCCTGTCCGGCTGGATCTCGGTGATCGGGCCGGACAACTACAGCACCATCTTCACCAATGAGCGGATCCGGGAACCGTTTGTCGGGGTGTTCATCTGGAACGTCCTGTTCGCGCTGGGGTCGGTGTTCGGAACGTTCGCCCTCGGCCTGGCCCTCGCCAACGCCCTCCAGGATGAACGACTCAAGGGTCGCGCCCTGTACCGGTCCATCTTCATCCTTCCCTACGCCATCCCCGCATTCCTCTCCGCTCTGGTCTGGCGTGGGCTGCTCAACGACCAGTTCGGCCAGGTGAACCGGGTCCTCGACAACTTCGGGATCGACGCCATCCCATGGCTCAGCGACCCCACCTGGGCCAAGGCGGCGGTGCTGCTAGTCAACCTCTGGCTCGGCTTCCCCTACATGTTCCTCATCACGTCCGGGGCGCTCACGTCCATCCCGATGGAACTGAAGGAAGCAGCGCGGGTGGATGGTGCCAGTGCTTGGACGGTGTTCCGTACCGTCACCCTGCCTCTGCTGCTGGTGTCGACGGCTCCGTTGCTGATCGGCTCGTTCGCATTCAACTTCAACAACTTCGTGCTGATCTTCCTGCTCACCAACGGCGGGCCTCCCCTCACCGGGTTCGACGTCCCCGTCGGTGCAACCGACATCCTCATCAGCTTCACCTTCGACATCGCCCAGAACTCGGGCCGCGGCAACCAGTTCGCCCTCGCCTCGGCCATCGTCGTGTTGATCTTCCTCGTGGTGGCGATCATCTCGGCGGTCAGTTTCAGGTACACCAAGCGTCTGGAAGAGGTCTATGGCAACTGAGCAGTACGCCGGCCCCGCTCCGCGAGTGGCCTCGGTGGCGACCCGTTCGGGCGCCATGAGGATGAAGCCGGGCAAGTGGATGCGCGAGCTCGGGTGGCGCCATGTCCTGTTGACCGCCGCAGCCCTGTTCTCGCTGTTCCCCGTGGTGTGGATCCTCTCGGCGTCGTTCAACGCCGTCGACAACCTCTCGGGCGCCAGGATCATCCCGCGCGATTTCACGCTCGAGAACTTCACGTCGCTGTTCACGGAGCCGAGGACGCCGGTCGGCACATGGATGTGGAACACGTGGAAGGTGGCCGTCATCGCCGCCGTGTTCAACGTGCTGCTCGCAGCATTCGCCGCCTACGCCTTCAGCCGCCTCAAGTTCAGGGGACGTCGGGCCGGCCTGCTCACGTTGTTGCTGGTGCAGGTGTTTCCCCAGTTCCTCGGATTCATCGCATTGTTCCTGCTGGCCCAGCAGATCGGGCAGGTGTTCCCCGCCGCCGGCCTCGACACCCACCTGTTCCTGATCATGGTCTACATGGGCGGGGCGATAGGCTTCAACGCCTTCCTCATAAAGGGATTCATGGATACCATCCCGGTGTCGCTCGACGAGTCGGCCCGGGTCGATGGAGCCGGGCCTAGCGCGATCTTCTTCCGGATCGTGCTTCCTCTGGCGCGTCCGGTCCTGGCCGTCATCTTCATCATCACCTTCGTCAACCTCTACTCCGAGTTCATCCTCGCCCGGTTCCTCCTCTCGAGCACCGAGCAGTTCACGCTCGCAGTGGGGCTGCAGCTGTTCGTGCAGTCCGAGTACACCGCCAAGTGGGGCCAGCTCACGGCGGCGGCGTTGCTCGGTGCGCTCCCGATCGTGACGACGTTCCTGGTGGCGCAGAAGCAGATCATCGGTGGGCTCACCCAGGGCGCCGTCAAGGGATGAGGTTGGCCGCCCCGGGGGTCGCGCTGGCGCTGGTACTCGCCGCCTGCACGCCCGCTGCCGAGCCAACCACCACCACTGCGGCGTTGACCACGACGGGGCCGGAGACCACCACCAGTACCGAGTTTCTCGACCAGAGTCAGGGACCGGTGGCCGAACCAGTTCGACATCCCGCGGCTACCCGACCCATCTACTTCCTGATGCCCGACCGCTTCGCCAACGGCGATCCCGGCAACGACACCGGAGGGCTCGAGGGCGACCCGCTCGAACACGGCTTCCTCCCAGAGAACCGGGCGTTCCATCACGGAGGGGATCTGGCGGGACTCATCGGGAAGCTCCCGTACCTCGCCGACCTGGGCATCGGCGCCATCTGGATCACGCCACCGTTCACGAACAACTTCGTGCAGGGCAACGGGACGATCGAGGGGTCGTCGTCGAGCTATCACGGCTACTGGCAGATCGACTGGACGCGGGTCGACCCGCACCTGGGTACCGAGGAGGACATGCTGGCGCTCATCGCAGCCGCCCACGATCTGGGCATGCATGTCTACTTCGACGTCGTCCTGAACCACACCGGCGACGTCATCCGGTTCGTCGAGGACAGCTACGTCTACTTCAGCCAGTCGGCCAGCCCCTACCTCACCGCCGGCGGCGAACCGTTCGACCCCTCGAGCCTCGGTGACGAGCTGTTCCCCGAGCTCGACCCGGAGGTGTCGTTCCCCTACACGCCGACCTTCGCCGACCCCGTCGATGCCACGGTGAAGGGACCCGACTGGCTCAACGACGTCACGCTCTATCACAACCGGGGCAACTCCACCTTCGAGGGCGAGAGCGAGCTGTACGGCGATTTCTTCGGGCTCGACGACCTGTTCACCGAGCATCCCCGGGTTCGCGAGGGCTTGACCGAACTCCACGCCGACATCATCCGCCGGTACGGCATCGATGGCTTCCGGGTCGACACCATGAAACACGTGGACGCCACCTTCTGGGAGTACTTCGCTCCCCGCATCCTGGAAGCGGCCGCCGAGGCAGGCCGCCCCGAGTTCTTCTTCTTCGGCGAGGTGTTCAGCGAAGACCCGATCAGCCAGTCGGGCTACGTGAACCTCGGCGTCCCGGCCACGCTCGACTTCATCCTCGCCGCCGGGTTGGAACGCTACGTCGCCCAGGGGTCGTCGGCCACCGTCATCGCCCAGGCATTCGAGCAGGACGACTGGTTCATCGACACAGACGGCAACGCCTACCAGCAGGTGACCTTCTTCGGCAACCACGACATGGGACGTATGGGGCTGCAGATCGACAACGCCAACCCCTCCGCCGACGAGGAGGCGCTGTTGGCGAGGATGCAGCTCGGATTCGACTTGTTGTTCACGGCCCGTGGCATCCCCACCGTCTACTACGGCGACGAGCAGGGCTTCGTGGGCGACGGCGGTGACCAGCTGGCCCGCCAGGACATGTTTCCATCGGTCACCCCCGAGTACGTCGACGATGACAACATCGGCACCGACGCCACCCCCGCCGACGACAACTTCGATCAGGGTCACCCGCTCTTCCAATGGGTTTCGGATCTGGCTGCGTTCCGGACCGCCAACCCCGTCTTCCAGTCCGGCGCCCAGATCATCCACTTGGCCGAGGGCCCGCTGTTCGGCTTCTCCCGCATCGACCGCACCGACCGCATCGAGCATGTGGTTGTGGCGAACAACTCCACGTTGACGGTCCCGGCCCGGTTCCGGGCGCTCACACCGGACACCACATTCACCGCAATGCGTCCCGAGTCGGCCGGGTCGGTCACCTCCGATGCGAACGGGGAGCTGGTGGTGGAGGTCCCACCGCTGAGCACCGTCGTGCTGGTGGCCAGCGACCCGGTTCCCATCCCCGAGACCGAGCCCGGGGTTTCGCTGGTCCGGCCCAGCGGCCAGGAGATCCCCACGTTCCGCTACCGGGTCGAGGCCGAGCTCGCCGACCGCCGCTATGCCGAGGTGACCTTCTCGGTCTCCGTCGATAGCGGCGAGCCGGTGGCGATCGGCACCGACGACAATCCGCCGTACCGCGTCTACTGGGACAACACCGACGTGGCGGATGGGTCGGTGGTCGACATCGTCGCCACGGTCGACGACGGCTCCGGACGGCTTCGCTCCGACGTGAAGCAGGTGACCATGGGGACCCGGCGATGAAGTCGGTCCGCCATGTCGAGGACCTGGGCGTGTTCGGGCTTCCCGGCGACGTCTCCCCGTGGGATCTCCGGTTCGATCCCTCCGACATCAAGCACCTCGAGCGGCTCGACGGTGACACCATCCGGTTCACCTTGTGGGCCGAGCCCGATCTGGTCGAGGCGTGGGTGGTGATCCGACACGAGGACAGCACGGTGATCGCCCACCAGATGGTTGCCTGGTCGCAGACCGGGCGGTTCTCGTTCTGGGCGGTCGAGTTGGAGATCGCCGGCCGGTGCGACTTCAGCTTCGCGCTGCGCTCCGTCGACGGGGCGCCCGTGTACTACGTGCCGAGCGGGGTGACCTCCAGTGTGGAACGGCTCGATCGATGGCCGCTCGACCCGACGACGGTGGGTCACGTCTCGACCCCGGACTGGGCCAAGGGGGCGGTGATCTATCAGGTCTTCCCCGATCGATTCGCCAACGGCGACAGCCGTCTCGACCCGCCCGACCTGGACCCGTGGGGGAGCGATCCAACACCACGCCGGTTCCAGGGCGGGGACCTGATCGGTGTCGCCGACCGTATCGGCTACCTGGCCGACCTTGGCGTCGACGCCATCTACCTCAACCCCATCTTCGCCTCACCGTCGAATCATCGCTACGACACGGTGGACTACCACCAGGTCGACCCGGCGCTGGGAGGAATCGAGGCCCTGGCCAGTCTGGTCGAGAAGGCACACGGCCACGACATCAAGGTGATCCTCGATGCCTCCTTCAACCACGTGCATCCCCGCTTCTTCGCCTTCGACGACCTCATCCGACGAGGCCGGCGTTCTGCCTACCGCGACTGGTTCGTGGTTCACGATTGGCCCGTGCGGCTCAAATACCGACCGTCCGGCGTGGGGTCGTCGTGGATGAAGAAGTCGATCCCGGTGTGGGCGGACGAGCTCGGGATGCCGATCGAGGAGGTCGAAGGCGACGGCCGGATGGTCGAACCGACCTACGACGCTTGGTACTCGGTGCCCACCATGCCACGGGTCAACCTGGCCCATCCCGAAGCCCGCAACTACATGCTCGAGGTCGCCGCCCGCTGGGTTCGGGACTTCGATGTCGACGGCTGGCGTATGGACGTGGCCCGCTACGT
This sequence comes from uncultured bacterium, assembly GCA_963825585.1. Taxonomy (GTDB): domain Bacteria; phylum Actinomycetota; class Acidimicrobiia; order Spongiisociales; family ZC4RG35; genus JAOUGY01. The sequence continues at coordinate 78,919 of CAWGTX010000010.1, read as the reverse complement.
GGATCCGGACTTCTGGAACGACTTCCGCCGGGTGGTCAAGGCCGTCAAACCGGACGCCTACCTCCTGTCGGAGATCATGGGCGACACGGGGAACTGGCTGCAGGGCGACAGCTTCGACGCCACCATGAATTACACGTTCCGTTCGATCGCACTCCGGTACCTGGCCAGGGACACCCTCGATGGGGCGGGCATGCTCGACGAGTCCGGCCGACTGCTCGCCCAGTATCCATGGGCGGTGACCCTGGCCAATCAGAACCTCATCGGCAGCCACGACACGCCCCGGTTTCTCACCGAAGCCGGCGGGGACCTGTGGAGGCTGCGACTGGCGACAGTGCTCCAACTCACGTTCCCCGGCGCCCCTGGTCTCTACTACGGGGACGAGGTCGGGATGGCGGGCGGCAACGATCCGGGTTGTCGGGGCGCCTTCCCCTGGAACACCGACCCAGCGGCGCACCCCGTGCACCGCATCGTCCGTGAGCTCACTGCGCTGCGCCGCTCCCGGGTCTCACTTCGTACCGGTCGGCTGATTCCCATCGAGGGTCGCGGAGGACTGATCGTGTTCGAACGGGTCGAAGGGCGTCAGCGCACGCTGGTGGCGATCAATCGCGGCACCCGTGCCGTCTCGTTCCGTTCTCATCGGGCTGTGAAACCCCGCTGGGGTGGGGCCACGGTCGCCGGCGATGGCGCCACGATCCCCGCCCGGGATGCCGCGCTGTTGTGGTGAGCCGCCGGTTAGGCCAACGGCTGCGATGCAGGCCACGCTCGACCGGTGGTCGGGCACCCGTTGAAAGCCGGGACCTCCCATGACCAAGGATCGACCGCCCACTCCGGTAGCTCCACACCACGTCGCCCTTTGTAGGCAGGGTCGGTAGAGGTGAATCGGGGGAGCACCGGCACCTTGACCCTGTCGTTCACCTCGTCGTCGTAGCCGGTGTTCACGACCGCCCACGGACCCCACCCGCCCCATCCGTGTCCGCGCCGGACCCCCGACATGAAGTAGGTAGCAGCCGAATACACGTTGTCGACCGGGTCGAACTTGCTCGCCCCTGGGAATCCGTACATGCGCATTTCGCGGTCGCCCATCTGGAACACCCCCCCATACCCCCACGGGTTGTTCCCCGCGATGGCGCTGGGAGCGAACGCCACCGACTCGCAGTAGGCAACCACCACCGCCTCCGCTGCAATCTGCTGACTCATGCTCTCGAACCCCCAGATGGCGGCTGCGTTCCAGCCACTGGTGGAGGCTGCGGCATCGTTGAGGCCCCCGGTGGAGGCGACGCACTCGAAGATCGAGTGGGTCATCTGGGCCACCAGATTGCGGTCGTACACGCCGTTGTCGTCATGCAGCGGTAGCTCACTGGCACGATCGTGGCACTCGAACGGATCGTCTGGGATCGGCTGAACGACGAGCGCTTGCTCACTCGCCTCCGCTCGCCCGGCTGATCCCACGAGGTCGATGGTGGCGATCGCCGAGAACTCGATCGATTCGAACCCCTCGACCGGAGCCTCCGCTGCGATACTGGCCTCCACGAACTCGGCCTGCGCCACCTGTGGTGCCACCTCGGGCCGGATGGGTCGCTCCGCCAAGGCGAGGATCTCGGACCCTGACGGGTCGAACGGGTCGTCGCCGAGGGTGGGCCGGGTCGTGCTCGACGGACCCACCGACGTGGGTGGGATGGTGATCTGGATCGTGGTCTCGGGAACGATGAGTGCGGTGATGATCGGTGTCGGAGCCGGGACAGGTGCCGGAACTGAGACCACCGCCGAAAGGATCAGGGAGAACACCGACGTCGCCGCACCCAACACCCGCGGCAAGTGCGACCACCCTGGCGTCCGATGACGACCGCGTGAGTAGGAGCGCTTGGTTACGGGAATCCACGGATTGGACAACATGATATCCAATCCCCTGTCGGCCGCCGCGAGTGCGGTTCAAGCGAGCGAGCTGCCAGCTCCCAGCGACCAGCTGCCAGCCAGAACGTGCTTCCGTGTGCTGCGTCGATCTCGCCTTTGCACGTTGAGGTCGCGCGGATAGGGGGTAGCTTTGTCCCCCTCGAGCTTGCGAGAGGGGGAAGGGGTCCCCGCTTGCGGGGTAGGGGGGGCCTATCCCTCGCGAGCATGATGACGCGTTCCTATGCCTCGCGTGGCCCGATGGCGCGTTCCGGAACGCTTGCCAGTTCATCTCGCGGGCTTTCAACCCCCCTACCCCGCTCGTTCCTCGCGGGGGCCCCTTCCCCCACTGCGTGGGGGACAAAGCTCATGACTCCAACAGCGCCCATCAGTCCCCTATCCGCTCAACCTCATTGTGCAGGATGCTCGATGCTGCGCCGCCGCTCATGTGCCAGGATGGTGGCATGATCGATCTCGCCGGCGAGTTCGCCGATCTCCACGCCCACATCTGCAAAGGCCTGGCGGATCCGAAGCGACTGCTGATCCTCAACGCCCTTCGCGATGGGGAGCGCTCCGTATCGGACTTGGTCGAGGAACTCGCCCTGCCCCAGGCGAATGTATCGCAACATCTTGCCGTTCTTCGGGACCGGGGCCTCGTGGAAACCCGCCGCGACGGTCAGAGGGTCTTCTATTCGGTCACGTCGGTGAAGATCGTCCAGGCCATGGATCTCCTGCGCGAGGTCATGCACATGCAGGCTGAGAAGGACCCGGACTTCCTCACGAGAGCTGGATAGCTGCCACGTCCGCAGCTGACAGCTCTCGAGCTTGATCCCGCCTTTACCGGTAGTGCCCTACCGTGGGGCCCATGACCCCGGGCCGACGAATCCCCACCGGCAGGACATGGCGCGACCTGCCCCCCACGCCACCGACTTCTTTCGTGCCGGCGCCGGTGCCGCCCGAGGTGGTTGAGACCGCTCCGAGCCGCCGGCCCCGGTTGTGGCCGTTCGTGCTCGGCGGCATGGGAATCGTGCTCGTCGGCTTCGTCGTGGGCCTGGCACTCCCGTCTGATGGCGACGGGTCCGGGCCAGTCGACACGTCTGCTCTGCCCGACCTGATCGTTCCCCCGTCTCCGACCTTCCCGGAGGATGGTTCGAGCACGCCGTCGTCCGTACCCGCTACCGATCGTCTGTTCTCGGTACCTTCCCCTCCGCCGGGATACCGCGAGACGGCCGACCTGTCCCGTGCAAACCCCGACCGGGTCGAACAGCAGGTCGTCCTCGCCGACGGGTCCGACGAGATCGTCATCTTCGGGTTGGCGTCAGCCGACGTGCCGGAGTTGGACGACGGGGAGACCATCGAGGTCCGCGGTCAGCCGGGGGTTGTCACGGAAGGACGAGGCGGCGAGATCGTTCTCTCCTGGATCGAGCCGGGCAACATCCTCATCTCGATCAGCGCGCCGCAATCGTTCGGGATCGACCAGACGGTCCTGCTGGCCGAGTCGCTGGAGGTGAGATGACCGAGTTCGAAGAGGCCGCCGAACTGATCGCCACGGCGCGCGAAGAGCTGCACCGGGTGGTCGTGGGGCAGGAACGGATGCTCGATCGGATCCTCGTGTCGCTCCTCGCCGACGGGCACTGCCTGTTGGAGGGGGTTCCCGGGCTCGGCAAGACCCTGACGTTGTCGACCCTCGCTCGTGTGATGGGTGGGTCGTTTTCCCGCATCCAGTTCACACCCGACCTGCTGCCCTCGGACATCGTCGGCACCCGCCTCTACCGCACCTCCACCGAGACCTTCGACGTGGAACCGGGCCCGGTCCTCGCCAATTTCGTGCTCGCCGATGAGATCAACCGGGCGCCGGCCAAGGTGCAGTCGGCCATGCTCGAGGTCATGGCGGAACGTCAGGTGACAATCTCGGACCGAACCTTTCCCGCCCCCAGGCCGTTTCTGGTGATGGCCACCCAGAACCCGATCGAGTCGGAGGGTGTCTACCCGCTTCCGGAGGCCCAGCGCGACCGCTTTCTCATGCGGGTACCGGTGGACTACCCGACCCTCGACGAGGAACGTCAGATCGTCGACCGGATGGATCTGGGCGCAGGAGCCGCCAGCGAAGTGCTGGGTGCCCAGGCGGTGCTCGACCTGCAGCGTGTCGCCCGGTCGGTGGTGGTTCCCGAGGCGGTGAGGGAGTACGCACTCGGTTTGGTCCAGGCCACCCGTCACCCCACTGCCGCCGGTCTCACCCACCTCGACGGCATGATCGCCTTCGGGGCCAGCCCCCGGGCGTCGATCGCCCTCGTCCGGTGTGCCCGGGCTCTCGCCCTGCTGCGTGGCCGTGACTCCGTCCAGGTTCAGGACGTGTACGACGTTGCCTACGACGTGCTCAACCATCGGCTGATCCTGTCGTTCGAGGCGGTGGCCGACGGGGTCACCCTCGACGACATCCTCGTCGAGGTCCTGTCCAGGTACCCGGCCCGGGATGGTTGGTTGGGGGCCCGGTGACTCCCGAGCTGACCGCACGTCTTCGTGGGATCGAGCTGGCGGTGCTCGGGCGGGTGGAAGGACTGCTCCAGGGTGACCACCGCGGGCTGCTCCCGGGGCCGGGAGGCGAGCCGGGCGACGCTCGACCATACGTGCCCGGCGACGACGTGCGGCGCATCGACTGGAACGTGACGGCGCGTGCCCGGCGACCCCACGTGCGTGACACCACCGCCGACCACGAGCTGGAGACCACCCTGGTCGTCGACGTGTCCGGGTCGATGGGTTTCGGGTCCACCACCGACGACAAGGCGCAAGTGGCGGTGGCCGCCGCTGCCGTGTTCGGATTCCTGACCGACCGGGCCGGCGATCGGGTGGGTGCACTCATCCTCGGCGGGACTCCGAAAGCGATCCCGGCCCGACCGGGCCGCAGCCATGTCTATGCCATCCTCTCCGCCATCGAGGCCGCGGCACCGAACGGTGGACGCGCCGACCTCGGCCAGGGGTTGCACCGGGTGGCCCGCCAGCGGACCCGGCGTGGTCTGGTGGTGGTGATCTCAGACTTCCTCGAGGAGGACGACTGGATCAGGTCGATGCGAGCCCTCGCCGCCCGCCACGACGTGGTGGCCGTCGAGATCACCGATCCGCGGGAGTCGGCGCTGCCCGACATCGGTATGGTCCGCATGGTCGACCCCGAGACCGGTCGCCGGGCCTGGATCGACACCGGCGACCGCGCCGTACGGGCCGGGTTCGCCGACGACGCCGCCCGCCGTCAGACCGAGCTGATCCGGGAACTCAGGTCCGCCGGTGTCAGTCACATCCGATTGTCGACCGGGCGTGACTGGGTGGCCGATGTCGTTTCGGCCGTACTCGGCCGGCGCCGGGCGATGGCCTCGTCGGGACGGTCGGGATGACGTTCGAAGAGCCCGTCAGACTGGCAGCGCTGCTCGCCCCACTGCTGCTGGGTGCCTTCTATCTGTTCGGGCGGTTGCGGGGCGAGGCGACCATGATCCGCTTCTCGGCGCTCGAGGCCGCCCGTCGCGCCTCGTCGCGCAGCTCGTGGAAGCGCCACGTCGCCGTCGCACTGGCCCTGGTGGGGATGGTCACGATGGTGGTGGCGTTCGCCCGGCCGGTGATGGCCGTCCAGGTCCCCGTGGAACAGGCCACGCTGGTGCTGGCGATGGACGTGTCGCTCTCGATGGAGGCCGACGACGTGGCCCCGACGCGTCTCGCCGCCGCGCAACAGGCGGCCCGCCGCTTCCTCGAACTGGCACCGGAGACACTTCGGGTGGGGTTGGTGGCTTTTGCCGGCAACGCCCTTCCCGTGGCCCCGCCCTCGGCCGACCGCGCCCTGGTGAGCGCCGCCATCGAGCGCCTCGGACTTGGTGAGGGAACGGCCGTCGGCGAGGCCGTCTTCGCGTCCCTCGACCAGATCCGCTTGTCGGCTCCACCCGAGGGCGTCCCCGCCGCCATCGTCGTGCTCTCCGACGGAGAGACCACCATGGGGCGTCCCGACGCCGACGCCGCCGTAGCAGCGGTCGAAGCCGGTATCCCCGTGTACACCATCGCCTTCGGCACGCCCAACGGACAGATCGTCTTCGACGGCGAGATCGTGCCGGTCCCGGTCAACGACGGCGCCCTCCAACAGGTGGCCGAGATGACCGGCGGGGTCTTCTTCGAAGCCGCCTCCGAATCCCAGCTCCGCTCGGTCTTCGACGCCCTCGAATCGCAGATCGCCTTCGAACCCGAGGAACGCCAAGTCACCGACCGCTTCGTCGGCGCCGCCCTGGTGGCCCTGATCGCCGCCATGGCCCTCTCCATCCGCTGGTTCGACCGGGTCTGAACCGGTCAACGGGTCAACGAGTCGACAGGTCAACCAGACAGAGCACCAGGGTCGACCAATCGGCAACCGGCAGTCGCTCGACCTGTCGACCTGTTGACCCGTTCCTCGACCCTCACGGCCTGCCCTCCACGGACGACCCACCGCGCTGCGCTACGTCCCCGGGACTTCGCGGTGGCTGGCGGGTTCGCCGGGGCGGGCGTCGAGGAGGGCTTTGCCGAGGACGGCGGTGAGGATGACCGCGGCGCCGAGGAGCGTGGTGGGTCCGGGGCGTTCGTTGAAGGCGAGGAAGACCCAGATGGGGACGAAGACGGTCTCGGACTGTGCCAGGACGGTCATGGCGACGGCGGGGACCGAACGGGAGGCGACGTTGAAGAGGATGGTGCCCACCACGATGAGGACGCCGCCGTGGAACACGGCGTAGGCGATGTCGATCGGGGGTGGGACGAGGGGTCGGCCTGCGAGCAGGCTGACGATCGACCCGATCACGATCATCATCGAGGCGTAACCGGGGAGGACGGGGGACCAGTCCTGGGCTGGGCGGGCGCGGATGCACACGGTGTACGAGGCGAACCCGAACGACGAGACCACGGCGGAGATGTTTCCGGACATGCGTCCGGCGCCCAGGTCGGCGCTGAGCATGATGGAGAGGCCGGCGAGGGCGAGCAGGATTGCGCCGACGGTGACGCGGTTGAGTCGTTCCCCCAGGAAGATCCGCGCCAGGACCACCGCCATGAGGGGTGTGGTCGAGGCGAGGAAGGCGGTGTTGGCGGCGGACGTGTTCTTGAGGGCGTAGATGAAGGCGAGTGACGCCAGCAGCAGCGACAGGCAGGCCACGATCATGAGCCGGCCCGACGTGTAGGCCTCGAGCAGCGCCGAGCGTCGCCCTCTGATCCTGGTGAGGATCTCCATGACCACCAGGATCCCGATCGAGCGCCACATCAGGTACTGCCAGGCGTCGGTGTCGGTGGACAGTCTGGTGGTCAACGCGCCGAGACTCCATATGAGTCCTGCCCCGAACGCCATCAGCGACGCCAGGATCGGAACGCCGGAGTGCGCTCCTGTCGGCGCCGCCAGTTCAGCCATCGCCCGCGACGGTACTCGTGGCCGAACAGCTGCCGGCTGCCGGGTTGGACACAGAGGCATCTTCGCCCCCGGTCGACCCGATCAGCCTGCCTGATGCCACCAGTACCACCAGCACTACGGTCGACGCCCCTGCACCGGATCCGTCGGTCGTCACCTCCACCACGCTCATGGAAGACGGACTCGACCGGGTGGATGACTCCCCTGACGATTCGCCGGACCGACCCGACGAGTCTCCGGATACGGTGGATGTGTCTCCGGATACAGTGGACGTTTCCCCGGATACGGTGGACGTGTCCTCCGACTCGCCGGACGAGTCACCGGCGGACTCGGTCGACGACAGCGCAGCTTCGGATGACGGTGACGACTCGAATGACAGCTGATCAGCAGACCACGGAGATGATCGCTCCGGACCCCTCCCTCGAGGGGTCCGGAGCGCTCTTCGCCGACATGGCGAGAGCGTCGGTGACCGACATCATGACCCGCAATCGATGGGCGGTCGAGAGCGCCAAACCCGTGCAGTTGCTCTACCGCCCGGGCCGGTACGCCATGGTGCGGAACGCGGTGTGGGCACGAAGGGGCGGAACCAGTCGGCGCTTCTCGGTGACCACAGAGCTGGTGCGGAAGTCTCGAGGTGTCTCGGTGACGGCCTCGTCGACAGACCACGTGCCGTTGCCGATGCTGCAGGAGGGCGATCGGCGACGCAGCTGGGTCTTCCCCTTCGATCCGGTCCTCGCAGGCTTGTCGGAGGTGCTCTCGATCGAGGGTGCGCGTCGCATCGCCGAACCGATCTTCGGGCGACCGTGTTCCGTGCGCTCGACCATCGTGCGATACCGCCCCACAAAACGTGCGGTGGTTCGCTTCGAGGTGCGGCCCCGTGGCCGGAGTGACGGACCACCGATGGTTCTGTACGTGAAGGTTCTCCCTGCCGAGGCCGCCGACACCATCATGCGGTTGGTCCCGGTGATGGCGGGGGCAGGCGACAGCTACGTGCTGCCCACCCACCGCCCGGCTCCTGACATCCTGGTGTACCCGGCTCGTGAGGGGATCTCGATGAGAGAGGCGCTCACAGGTCGGAACCCGGTGGCGCTTCCACACCCCGATGTGGTTCTCGACGTGCTCGAGCATCTGCGGGCGCTGGACGACCCGGGCACTCCAGGGCCGTCAACGCCGCGGGCGCGCCTCGACCGTTCCGTGGACCTGTTGAGGGCGGCCCTTCCGTACCGTCGGCCGCTTCTGTCGGACCTGGCGGATGTGATCCGGGCTTCCCTGGACGAACATGTGGTCCCATTGGTCGTCGTCCACGGTGACTTCTACGAGGGCCAGCTGCTGATCGACTCGGCCGGGTCGTTGACGGGTGTGCTCGACGTCGACGACATCGGCACGGGCGATCCCACCATGGACGCCGCCAACTACACGGCTCATCTCGTGGCACTCGGCGAGTCTCACCCCGAAGCCCTCGACCGCCTGGAAGATCACCGGCGGGCCTTCCGAGTTGCCTACCTGGATCGATCGGGTGTCGACGAGCGGGCGCTCGCGGCGCGGGAGGCGGTAGCCGGCCTGGGCCTGGCATCCGGTCCCTTCCGTGTTCTGTCGCCGGGATGGCCGGCTCGGATGGACCGCCGTATCGCACTGGCTGCCGGGTCGCTTGGAGTGTCGGTGGGCTGAGTCGGTCATCGGCCCGCATGCCGGGGTCATTCTCGACCCGGATTGAGCTTCCAGCTCCGCCCAGAGCGCGCCTCCGCGTGGCCTCGGACGCGTATCGGCTCCTCGCCCCTCGCTCCCAGCTCCTCTGCCAATACTCCCGGCAATGACTCCGGCTGGCTGCTGGCTGCTGGCGGCTGGAAGCGGGAAGCTGGTAGCTTCCCGCTGTGTTTCCCCGCCACGCACTCCGCTTGCTGCTGCTTGGCGTGCTCATCGTCACGACTTCCACGCAGCCGGTGTTTCTGGTCGGTGCGGCGTTCTTCCAGATCGGGCCAGAGTTCGGGTTGGGGCCGCTGGGCTTGGGCATCCTGACGGCTGCGTTCTTTCTGGCATCGTCGGTCTCTTCGCCGATTCTGGGTCGGTGGGTGCAGCGCGTCGGTTGGCGGCGGGCGATGAGGTTCAACTGCTTGGCGTCGTCGGCGCTCATGATGTCGACGGCGCTGTTCGCCCGTTCGGTGTGGTGGTTGGGTGGATTCCTCATCGTGTCGGCGGCCGTGTACGGGATGTCGAACCCGGCCGCTAATCAGGCGTTGGCGTTGCACACCGATCCCGACCGGGCCGCCACGGTGTTTGGGATGAAACATGCGGGGATTCCCAGTTCCACGCTGTTGGCCGGGCTGGCGATCCCGGTGTTGGTGGTGGACTTCGGGTGGCGGGCCGGGTTCGTGGCGTCGTCGTTGATGGCAGCGGCGGTCTGGTTCCTCATCCCGAGGTCCGATCGGACGGAGTCTGCGTCGTTCCGTTCCGCTCCACAGCGGGGCCGGCCTCTTGCCGCCGGCCTGATTCGGCTGCTGGCGGCCGCCGCCGGGCTCGCCAGCCTGGCCGCCACCGCTCTCGGAACGTACATGGTTTCGGCGGCGGTTGATGGCGGATTCACCGAGGTGGCGGCCGGGTATCTGCAGTTCGCCGGGTCGGCGGTTTCGATCCTGGCGCGAGTCCTGGTCGGGGTGTTCGTGGATCGCCGCCAGGCTCCGGGGTATGTGGGGCTCTTCACCCTGATGGCATTCGGTGGGTTGGCGTTCGTCGGTTTGTCGTCGAGTGCGGGGGCGGTCTTCGCGCTGGTGACGATCGCCGCCTATGCAACCGGTTGGGCGTGGCCTGGGCTCATGACGTTCACGGTGGTCGACGCCAACCGGGGCGCCGCCGCCAAGTCGTCTTCGATCATGCAGGCCGGCGTGTTCGTGGGCGCCGGCGCCGGCCCCGTGGTGGTGGGTGGGGTCGTCGAGCGTTGGGGTTTCGGTTCCGGATTCGTGGTGGTTGCGGGATGCCTGATGGTGGCGGCGGTGCTCGTGCGGGTGGTGCAGACGAAGGCATACTCCGTGGCGACCACCTGATCAGTCCGTGGCCTCCTCCGGGTCGCCTGTACCCGCGCTCGGCGCGCGTGCAAACCCGTGGTCTGTCGCGGCCGTCGGTTCAGAACGCCACCCCCAGCGCATTGCAGAGAAAGCGCATGAACGGGGCGACCTGCGTGCACATCTCGGCAAAATCCGCCACGAACCGCGGGGAGGTCACTTCCGCCTCGGTCAACCGGCGACTCACCACGAAGTCCTTGCGCTTGAGATCCTCGACGAGCGGATGGTCGGCGGCGATTCCCTTCGGGGGTCTCACCAACGAGTCGCCCATCGCCGTCCAATCCCCCGAGAAGGCCTTGCCGTGGGCGGCCTTGTTCCAACCGGTGGGATCGTCGGCGATGGCCCGCCGGATGACTGCCGCCACCTTGGGTTCGGGCCGCCACAGTCCGGCACCGGCGAAACACTCGCCCCGCTGGAGATGGAGGTAGAACCCGGGGGCATGGGCGTCCTTACCGGCGTCGTGACGGAAGTGCATTCCCGTGTTGGTCTTGTACGGCGTCTTGTCCTTGGAGAACCGGGTATCGCGATGGATCCGGAACAGCGATCCGCCCGCCAATCGCGAGTCCGCCTGGAAGTGCGGACTGATCTTCTCCAGCTTGGGGGCGAAGGCGTTGATGAACTCGAGCGCCGGCTCCTGGACATGGTCGACGTAGCGTGGCTTGTTCGCCTGGAACCACGTCCGGTCGTTGTTGGCGGCGAGGTCGTCGAGAAATGCGAACAGTTCCCGGCTGAAGATTGACGATTCCATGCCCGGAACCATATCGACGACAATCCCAGGGTGGACGAGGAGAGTGAGGTTCGCAGGCGAGCATGGGCAGCATTGCAGGCGGCTGGTGCCGCCCGCTTCCCGGGCGTCGAGGGACGCATCCCCAACTTCGTGGGAGCCGAGTGTGCGGCTGAGGTGCTGGCGGGTACCGAGGAGTGGGTGGCGGCCGGGTCGATCAAGGCGAACCCCGACGCACCTCAGTTCCCGGTACGCAAGCGGGCACTCGCCGACGGCAAGATCGTGTACACGGCGGTGCCCAAACTGGCCGATTCTCAACCGTTCTGGCGCCTGGACCCCGCCGGGCTCACGGTTTCGCCCCACCAGGCGGCGTCGATCAAGGGTGCCGCCCGACATGGGGTCCCGGTCGGCGTCGACGAGATGGAGCGGATCGACCTGGTCATCTGCGGTTCGGTAGCGGTGGAAGCAGCCGGTGCCCGTCTCGGGGAGGGCGGCGGGTACTCCGACCGCGAATTCGCCATCTCGGTGGAGGCCGGGCTGATCGGCGGTTGGATCACCATGGCCACCACCGTGCACGCTTCGCAACTGCTCGAGGATGGGGCGATTCCCGTCACCGCTCCCGACTTTGGCGTCGACCTGATCGTCCTCCCGGACCGGGTGATTCGGACACTGACCCGTGTGGAGCGGCCATCGGCGTGCTCGACGAGCACCTCGACGAGGCCAAGCGTGGGTCGATTCCCGTGCTGGTCGGGCGAGGCGCCTCTAGCCTGCCCGAATGATTCCCCGATGGCTCGGATGGTTGTGGCTGGTCGCTGGTGTCGTGGGGGTGGCCGCGTCGGTGGCCGTCGCCTCGTTCGGAGTGGCGTTCATCGGCTCCACCACACAGGCCGGAGTGGACGCCCTGGACGTCACCAGAGACCTCCTGGACACGGTGGGCGCCACCGCCGGCACCGTCGAGGAGACGGTCACCAGTGTGACCGAAGGCCTGGGCACGCTGGAGCAGTCGGTCATCGACGGAGCCGGCACGCTGAGCGACGTGTCGCGCCTGGCCGACGACTTGGGCGAACTTGCGACCACGACCATTCCCGAAAGCCTCGACGCGCTACGCGACACCATGCCACAGCTGATCGCCACCGCCGGCGTCGTGGACGGTGTGATGCGCACCCTCCGGTTCGTCGGCGTGGACTACGACCCCGACGTACCGCTCGACGACTCTCTGGTCGACCTGGATCTGCGCTTGGCGGTGATCCCGGACCAACTGCGGTCCCAGGCCGCCGGATTCGATGACGCCGCTCAGGGCATCGCCGACTTCGGAGCCGCCAGCGTTGGGATCGCATCGGACATCGGAGAGATCAGGGACAACCTCTCAGGGTCCGGCGAGTTGCTGACCGGGTACACCGAGCGGATCGGTGAGGCGGTGGCCGTGCTCGATTCGATCGAGGCGCAGATCGTGGACCAGTCGGCGGCCGCCAGGGTGATCGTCCTCATCCTCGGCGTGGCGCTGGCCCTGGGGCAGACGTTGCCCATCGCCGCCGGCTTGTGGGTGGTTCGTTCGGAACGTGACTGACCGGGGAACCCCGCTCAGCTGGTCGTCAACTCACGGAGCGCATCGGGAACCCCGCCCGTTGCCACCACCACCGGTGTGTATCCGAGCCGCTCGAGGATTCCGGCGGCGATCGAGGCTCGGTTCCCGCTGCGACATATGACCCACACGGGTCGGGATCTGTCGAGGTCGTCGGGCAGGCCCAGCGCCTCGAGGTCGGGTACGTAGCGGTGGGTCGATCCGTCCATGTGTCCAGCCTCCCACTCCTTGGGGTCGCGCACGTCGAGGATCTGCAGGTCGGCGTCGGCGGCGCGAGCGTCGAGCAGGTCCCCGACGGTGGCGGTCCGGTAGGAGGCGAGCTCGCGGCCGTCGTCCTCCCACTGGACGGTGCCGGTCATCGTGCCGCGCACCTGCTCGAACCCGATCCGGGCGAGTTCGGTGGCAGCCCACGTCGGGTCCTGGTCGTCGTCGAGGACGAGCATGATCGGAGTGTTGAAGGGGAGGAGCCAGCCCGCCCACGGGGCGAAGGAGTCACCGATCTCGATCCCGATCGACCCCGGAATGTGACCGGCGGCGAACGCATGGCGGGAACGTCCGTCGAGCACGGCGCCCCCGTCGGCCAGGTGGTCGGCCATCTCATCGACACCGGCGATCGGGACTTCGACCGGCGGCATCGGTGTGACCCCCCGGCGATTGGTCGGGCCCATGTGGCGGTAGTAGCGGGGGTAGGGCACCAGCACCGAGAGTTGGTCGGCGACGAACGCCTCGATGCTGGGAATCCGGTAGAGGGGGTTCTCCGCCTTCTCCTGGCCGATCGTCGAGGTCGTGCGCCCCGCCCCCGACGCCGTGCAGAAGGATCCTTCGCCGTGGGTGGGAAACACCCCGGTCTCGTCGGGGAGCGTGGCCAGGCGATGCAGCGATCCGTACTGCAGGCGTGACAACGGTTCGGCGTACTCCATCCCCAACAGGTCCGAGCGACCGGCGGCTCCCACGAGCAGGCTGCCGCCCGTGAACACCGCCTCGGGTCGACCATCGACCAGGATCAGGTAGCTGGTGTGCTCAGGCGTGTGACCGGGGGTGTGAATGGGACGGATGGCGAGACCGGAGGAGCTCTCCATGTCCTCCATGTGAAACGCCGGCACGAACACGAAGCCGGCGCCTGCCCCGGCCGGCAGCACCAGGTCGGCCCCGGTGCGGGAGGCGAGGTCGAGCCCGCCGGAAAGGTAGTCGTTGTGAACGTGCGTTTCCAGCACATGGGTGACGGTTCGCGACCCCACCACGTCGAGGAACCGTTCGATGTCGCGTTGAGGGTCTATCACCACGGCGGTGTCGGCGTGGGTCACGATGTAGGTCGCATCTCCCAGGCTCGACGTGCGGATGGAGGTCACGTCCACGGCCAGCTCCTCGCAATCGGAATGTACGGACAATAGGAGTGAGCGTGTGGTGCCGTCAACGGGCGTCGAGCCCATCCGCAGAGTGTCCCCGGGCGGCCGGGATGGCCTGGTCGTTTGCAGGATTGTCCGTACTATTCTCCCGCCATGCTGTTTCGCCGTTCTGGAATCGACGTCGCCACCGCGCATCAGCGCCATGGCGACGGTGTGATGCTCATCGACGTTCGCTCCAAGAACGAATGGCGCTCCGGGCATGTGCCGGGAGCCACGCATGTTTCGCTCGAGTCGTTGCCCCAGCGGATGGACTGGTTGCGCAAGGCGGCCACCGACAGCGAGGTGATGGTCATCTGTCGGTCGGGGAACCGATCGGCGCAAGCCACCAAGCAGCTCAGCGCCGCCGGCATCGGGGCGGTCAACGTCCGTGGCGGGATGATCGCCTGGGAGCGTGACGGGCTGCCGGTGAAGAAGGGCTCGTAGTGACCTCGGCGCCGGTCGGGCCGCTGTGGCTGCAGGTGCGCACCGACCTCGAGGCCCGACTCGCCAACGGCGAGTTCGAGGACCGGTTTCCCACCGACCGGGAACTGATCGACCGCTACCGGGTCAGCCGTCACACCGTCCGTGAGGCGGTCCGTTCGATGCAGGCCGATGGCGTGGTTGTCCGCCAGCGGGGGCGTGGGTCGTTCCTGGCTGCCGACGGCATCGAGCAGCGTCTCGGAACCGCCTTCAGCCTGTTCGACACGATCGAGGCCAACGGTCTCCGTCAGCGATCGGTGGTCCTCGACCAGCGCGTCACCACCAGCCCCCGCGCCGCAATGGTGCTGGAATCCGATCCCGACTGCGAACTCTTCGTGCTCGAACGGATCCGTCTCGCCGACGGCGAGCCGCTCGCCCACGACATCGTCTGGATACCGGCCGCCATCGCCCGGCCGCTGGTCGACGCCGACTTCTCGGCCACGTCCCTCTACGAGCAGCTCCGGCAGCGGTGCGGTGCCGGTCCCCGTGAAGGCACCGAACGCATCCGTCCGGTGGTACCCACCGCTGAGGAGGCCGCTCGGATCGGACTGGAGCCGGGCGATGCCGCCCTCGAGATCGACCGCAGGACCCGCTTCGACGGCTCCCCGCTCGAGTGGCGCCTCACCGTGGTCCGTGGCGACCGTTGCGTGTTCCGTGCCGACTGGTCCGACTCCAATCCCGTGCTCACCCCAAAACTGGTTCCCCGCTGAACGAGGGCCGGGACGGTCGGCGTGCCACACTCCGATCGATGCATCTGAAGATCGCCACATCCGGATCGGTTGCGACGCTGCTCATCGACCGACCCGATCGCCACAACGCCTTCTCCGACGAGATGTGGTCGGCGCTACCTCGGATGCTCGCGGGGGTGGAGGCGGATCGTTCCCTTCGTGTGCTCGTGGTTGCATCGTCGACCGCACGCGTGTTCTCGGCCGGCGCCGACGTGGTGGAACTGCGCCGCGGTCTCGAGGATGCCGACGGCGCCGAGCGCGGTCTTCGCCACATCCGGGCGGCGTTTCAGGCCCTCATCGACCTTCCGATCCCCACCGTGGCCGCCATCCGTGGCGCCTGCCACGGCGGAGGTGTCGGCTTGGCCGTGTGTTGTGACATCCGGATCGCCGACACCAGCGCCACCTTCTCGATCCCCCCTGCCAGGCTCGGCCTGTTGTACCCCTTCCCCGCCCTCAGTCGGCTGGTGTGGATGCTCGGCCCCGGGCAGGCGAAACGGCTGCTGTTCTCGGCCCGGACCTTCGACGCCACCGCGGCGGCGACCATGGGTTTCGTCGATGAGTTGCACGACCCCGCCGAGTTCGAAGCCGCCGTCGAACGCCTCGTCTCGGAGATCGGCGCCAACAGCCCACTCTCGATCCGATCGATGAAGCGGGCCGTGTCACTGATCGAGCAAGCCGCGCCCGACGGCGAATCCCTCGTCAGAGCTCTCGAACTCGAGGCGCTCGCCTCCCCCGATCACACGGAAGGCGTCGCCGCCTTCCTGGCCAAGCGCCCACCTGAGTTCCGCTGAACGCTGAGAAGGTCCTGTCCCCCACGCACTGGGGGAAGGGGCCAGCAGCTTTGTCCCTTCCCCCTCTCGCAAGCTCGAGGGGGACAAGAGTGTGTCAAACGGCGGTCGACACCACCGAGTTGTCGACGCCGACATCGGTGGGCCAGTAGGCGTCGGCTGCTTCGTCGTTGTCCCAGTCCCAACCGTCGAAACGGTACCGGAACTGGATGGTGGCGTCCTTGGGGAGCCGGACCTTCAGCTTGAAGGAGCCTGTTCCCCGTCGTTTCATCGGGATCGGCTCCCAGTTGGTGGCTTCCGACACCCATTCGGCCGTTTCGGCCGACGGTCGGTCCACTTCGAAGGTCACCTCGACCTCATCCTTGGTCTTGAACGGGCGTTTGGCAAGCATCACGTCACCTCCAGCGCTCAAGGTATCGGCCGCGAGTGTCGGGCGGGTTTCGACCTGGTTATCAGCGGCGGACCGCGAGCGGTCCGGCGTCCACGCCGAAGTCGTCGAGTTCGGCGGGGGCGGTGTCGTCGCAGATGAGCCCGGCGGCCAGCATCCCGGCCCCGGGAGCGGTCTGGATGCCCGTGCCTCCCTGCCCGGCCAGCCAGAAGAACCCGGGGGCGTCCGGCTCGAAGCCGATGACCATCGAACCGTCGGGCACGAAGGATCGGAGGCCCGCCCACGCCGAGCGGACGGTACGGATCCCGAGCGTGGTCGCCTCGTTGATCCGGTCGATGGCCAAGGCGACGTCCAGCTCTTCGGGACGGGCGTCACACGGGTCCGTCGGGGTCTCATCGGCCAGCGAGCACAGCAGTTGGACGCCGTCGGGTTTGAAGTAGAACTCGTGGTCGACGTCGACGACGAGCGGCCACCCCGACCACGACTCCGAACCGGGGACCATGAAGGCGGTGCGACGCTTGGGTACCAGACCCACAGGGGCGATCCCAGCCATGGCTGCCACCACGTCGCACCAGGCTCCGGCGGCGTCGACTACCACGTCGCCGGAAACGGTGAATTCAGGCGTCGTCACCACCCACCCGCTGTCGGCCCGGTCCAGTGCTTCTACCGGCGCCGAGGTCCGGATCTCGCCGTCATTGCGTCGCATGCCCCTCACGAAGGCCTGGTGGATGGCGGCGACATCCATGTCGGCTGCTTCCGGTTCCCACAGGGCTCCCACCAATCGGTCGGTGCGGAGGGCGGGCACGATCTCACCTGCCTCTGCCGGGGTGAGGCGGCGAACGGTGGTGCCGGTGGCGGCTCCGTCGGCGACGACCTGCTCGAAGTGCTCCGTCTGTTGGGGTCGGGCGATGGTCAGCGCCCCGCGCGGCGAGAGCAGCGGTCCGTCGGCCAGGCCGGGAGGAGGATGTTCGAAGAACCGGCGGGATGCCTTGGACAGCGACCTGATCGACATGTGGCCGTAGTTCTCGAAGTAGAGCGCAGCAGAGCGGCCGGTGGTGTGGTGAGCCAGGGCAGCCTCGGCCTCGACGAGCAGGACGCTCCGGCCCCGGCCCGTCAGGAAGTGACCGGCCGACACCCCGGCGATACCTCCACCGATGATGACGACGTCGAAGCGCTGCATGCGCCGAGGGTACCGATAGGCTCCGCCCGATGCCAGGTCCGCTCGCCCTCCTCGGCAGCGGGGAGTTCCTCCCCGCGATGGCCGATCTCGATGAAGCGCTGCTCGTCGGCCGCCCGCGTCGGGTGGTCCACCTCCACACCGCGGCCGGGTTGGAGAGCCCTCACCGTCTCGCCTACTGGCGCGACCTCGCCGCCGGTCACTTCGGTGCGCTCGGTGTGGAGGTCGAGACCTTGGACGTTCTCGACCGTACCACCGCCACCAGCGGGGCCGCCGAACGGATCGCAGGCGCTGGAGGCGTCTTCCTCTCGGGTGGGAATCCGGGCCACCTGGTTGCGTCGCTGCGTGCCACCCCGGTGTGGGAGGCGATCG
The DNA here is from genome assembly GCA_963825585.1 of uncultured bacterium. GTDB lineage: Bacteria > Actinomycetota > Acidimicrobiia > Spongiisociales > ZC4RG35 > JAOUGY01. The sequence continues at coordinate 60,957 of CAWGTX010000010.1, read as the reverse complement.
TCACGGCCTGGGTAGACGGCGCCGCCCTGGCGGGATGCTCGGCCGGCGCCATGGCCATGTCTGCCACGCTGCCGCATTTCCGAAACAGCGGCGGCGAAGCCCTCGGTCTGCTCGACCGGATCTCGGTGATTCCCCACTATGACCGTTTCGGCAAGATGATGAAACCCGTGGTTCGGCTCCACGACCGGCTCGTCACCGTTGTGGGCATCGACGAGAACACCGCCATGTACGGCGGGCCCGATGTCTGGACCGTGTACGGGAGGGGGGCGGTTCACGTCTCCCGGGATCACGGCACCGAGACCTACCGGGCGGGAGAGCAACTCGAGGTCTGAGGCGGCGACCGCGCTCAGGGCCGACGGTCCGTCCCGCTCCTCCGCACCTCCAGCCGCGTGATTCTCCGGCCGCGGATGGTCTTCACCCGCATCACATGGTCGCCGTACGCCACTTCGTCGCCAACTTCCGGGATGCGGCCGAGGAGGCCGAGGACCAGGCCGGCCGCCGTGTTCCATTCGACATCATCGAGGTCGCTGCCGAACACGGGCTCGAGGTCCTCCACGGGGAGGCCGCCGGCGATGATCCAGTGCCCGTCGGCCAGCTTCACCATCTCGTCGGAGGTGGGGTCCTCGCTGATGGACCCGAGGACCTCCTCGGCGATGTCCTCCACCGTCACGAGACCGGCGGTACCGCCGTACTCGTCGACCACGATCGCCAAGTGTGTTCCGGAGGCCTGCATCTCCGACAGCAGATCCAGCACCCGTTTCGACTCTGGAACGACGAGCGGCTCCTCGGCGAGGCGCACCACCTCGAGGGCGGAGCGCTTGGCCTCGGGCACCCGGACCAGATCGCGCAGACGCACCATCCCCGTGATGTTCTCCACGGAGCGGTCGAAGACCGGCAGTCGGCGGTGTCCGGCTTCCAGGATCACGTCGAGGGCGTGGGCCACGCTGGCTGTCTCCGCCACGGCGATGATGTCGGCACGGGGGACCATGATGTCGTCGGCCTGACGATCGCCCACCCGGAACGCCCGCTCGATGAACTGCAGGTCGTCGCCCGTGATCTGGCCCTCGGTGGCCGCCTGTCCGGCCAGCATGCGCAGTTCGTCCTCGGTGACGGTCGGGGACGTGATCACCCCCTTACCGGGCATCTGGAGGTCGGCGATCCACACCAGCACCCGGGTGATGGGTCGAAGCACGAACTCCATGATGGCGAGTGGGTAGGCGAGCGTGAGTGCCACGCGGTCGGCGTGGCGGACGGCGTACGTTTTCGGGATGGCCTCGGCGTAGATGTACAGCACGATGGTGAGTACGGCCGATGCGATGGTGACACCCACCGCACCGAACCAGCGGTCGGCCAGGATTCCGGCGACGGTCGCCGCCGTGATCTGGCTGAGCAGGGCGGCCAGCAGGATCGAGTTCAGTACCGCCGACAACCGGTGCACCAGCCCGGCGAGAAGTTGGGCTCGTCTGTTGCCATCTGCCGCCAGCGCATCCACCCGAACCGCGGGCATTCGCAGGAATGCCGTCTCGACCGCTGCCACGAACACCGAGAGCGCGAAGGCGCAGGCAAGGATGAGGATGAGGGGAAGATCGCGTTCGAAGACCATCGGTGGTCACGTGATTGTGGCTACCCCGACGTCGCCGCGTCAACCTGCCTGGAGGGCCGACCAGATCTTGGCCGGTGTGAGCGGCATGTCCAGGTGTCCGACCCCCAGGTGGGCGACGGCGTCGAGCACAGCCCCGTACACCGCCGGTGTGGAACCGACGGTGCCCGCTTCGCCCACACCCTTGACACCGAGCGGGTTCGACGTCGACGGTGTGCAGGTGTGTGCCAGTTCGTAGTTGGGTAGGGTGCCCGCCGTGGGCAGCAGATACCCCGTCAGGTTGGTGGTGATGGGGTTGGCGTCGGCGTCGTAGCGAACTTCCTCGTAGAGTGCCTGACCGATGCCCTGAGCGATGCCGCCGTGGATCTGACCATCGAGCACCATCAGGTTGACCACGGTGCCGGCATCGTCGACGGCGACGTGTCGGAGCAACCGGACCTCGCCGGTCTCGGTATCGACCTCGGCCACCGAGACGTGGGTCCCGAACGGCACGCTGGAGTGCTCCTGGTCGTAGGTGTGCTCGGCCCGGAGACCGGGTTCCATGTCGTCGGGGAGGTTGGCCGGGTCGGTGCTGAGCGTCGCCAGCTGAGCCCATGTGTATCCGCTTCCCGGGACTCCGGCAACGCCGAGTCGGCCGTCCTCGAACAGCACAACATCTTCCGCCGATGCCTCGCTGAGGTGGGCCACCATTCGGCGAGCCTTGTCGAGCAGCCCTTCGCTCGAGCGGTGAATGGCCGAGCCGGCCATCTGCAACGATCTCGAACCCATGGTTCCGCCTCCCCGCTGGATCAGGGAGGTGTCGGCCTGAACCATGCTGATCCGCTCGGCCGGAATCCCCAGTATGCGTGAGGCCAGCACCGGGAAGGTCGTCTCGTGGCTGTGCCCGTGCGAGACCGCCCCGCTGTACACGGTGGCGGATCCGTCGTCGTGGACCTCCACCGCCCCCCAATCCTTCCGGTTTCCCGGCGCGGTCACTTCCACGTAGCTGCCGATGCCGATGCCGAGCTGGACCCGGTCGCCACGGCCGCGGCGTTCCGCCTGATCCTTGCGAAGCTCGGTGTACCCGGCCTTCGACAGGGCGAGCTCGAGGGCGGCGTGGTAGTCGCCGGTGTCGTAGCGCTCGCCGGTGGCGGTCACCCACGGAAAGGCGTCGGCGGTCTGGAGGTTGCGTCGTCGAACCTCGGCCGGGTCCATGCCCAGCTCGGCGGCGAGCATGTCCATCATCCGTTCCAGCGTGACGGTCGCCTCGGGGCGGCCGGCACCGCGGTAGGCGTGGACCGGTGTGGTGTTGGTGACGACGCTGCGCGAGTGGTAGTCGATCCGGGGGATGGTGTACGGACCTGAAGACATGCGCTTCGTGAAGAAGGCCATCATGGCTCCGAACAACGGGTAGGCCCCGCAGTCCTGGAGCACATCGAGCTTCATGCCGACGATGGTGCCGTCGCGCTTGGCACCCAGCTGGACCCGGTGGTGCTGCGCTCGCCCGTGGTTCATGGCGATCATGTTCTCGGTGCGGCTCTCGTTCCACCGGACCGGGCGCGCCAGCATCATCGCCAGAGCGGCGCAGATGGCGTGCTCGCGGTAGGTGTAGATCTTGGCGCCGAAGCCGCCACCCATGTCCGGCACTCGAACCCGCACCTTCGAGCGGTCCAGCTCGAGGGCGGTCGAGATCGAGTTGCGGGCGGCATGGACCTGTTGGGCTCCGATACGCACGTCAACACCGTCGCCGTCGGGGATGGCGAGGGCGTTGTTGGTTTCGAGCGGCACCGCCGCCACCCGTTGGTTGACGATGGTGGCGCTCACGATCACGTCGGCGCCGTCGAGGGCGTCGGGCGAGTCGAGGTCCACCGACGTGGCGACGTTGCTGCCGTGCTCGGGGAAGAGGATGGGAGCGCCTTCCGCAACCGCTTCGAGCACGGTGGCCACCACCGGTAGCGGATCCACGTCGAGCCAGACGACGGCTGCGGCGTCGGCGGCCTGTCGCTCGGTCTCTGCGACCACCACCGCCACGATGTCACCCACGTACCGGACGTGATCGGACGTGACGAGCTTCACCCGGGTGGCATCGGTCTGGCCTGCGAAGTCGATCGGCATGGTACCGGGCAGATCGGCGGGTCCGTACACCCCGATCACCCCCGGCATGGTGCGTGCCTCGTCGGTGTCCACCGCCACGATCACGCCGTGTGGCACCTGGGATCGGACCGGGACCATCCACACCTCGCCGCCGAGGTGGATGTCTTCCATGTACTGCCCTTGTCCTCGGATGAATCTGGGATCTTCGGCACGCTTCACGGCAGCGCCCAGGAAGGAACCCCCGGGCATGTCGGGTGTGGTCATGGGCCGATAGTAGGCGCTGGGTGGCCGTCACTCGACACCGCCACGGGCCTTCAGCCGAGCTTCACCGGTGCCTGGTTCTGCGGGTGTGCCCCGCTCTTGTCGGAGTAGAAGGCTGCCAACACCGTCATGTCGGCGTCCCGGTCGGCGGTTGGGTGGAGCACGGGCCCGACTCCGATCCGTTTGTTCGGATAGTCCACGAAGCACGGGGCTATCGGCAGCCCGGCGGCGGTGGCGATGGCGTGGAACCCGCTCCGCCAGTGGCCGGCGGGGCCGCGAGTGCCCTCGGGCGCAATCATGATCACCAGGTCGTCGGCGGCCGCATAGGCCGCCACCACCTGTTCGACCGTGCCCTGTCCAGCGTCCCGCCGGACCGGTATCCCCCCGAGCTTTCGCATCAGCGCCCCGAACGGTGGCTTGAAGAGCGTGTGCTTGCCGATGAACGATGCCTTGAACGCGAACCGGTGTGACACCGCCAGGGAGGCGATGAAGTCGAAGTTGCAGGTGTGCGGTGCGCCGATCGCCACGAACTTCCGCTGCGTCGGGCGTTTCCCGATGAACTCCCAGCCGCGCAGTCGCAAGTACAGGTAGGCGATGCGCGACATGTTGGTTCGATCAGTCGATCGAGACGAGTTCGATGTGGAACGTCAACGCCTGTCCCGCCAACGGGTGGTTGGCGTCGATGGTGACCGTGTCGGTGTCGAGACCAACCACGACCGCCTGGGCGCCGTTGCCCAGCATGACCATGTCGCCCACGGTCAGGCCATCGGGGGCGTGTTCCGAGGGGACCTCCATCATCAACTCCGGCATCGGCTCTCCGTACGCCCGCGCCGGGTCGAGCCGCACCGTGGTGGATTCCCCCACCTCCAACCCGGTGACCGCGGCCTCGAAACCGGAGATGAGTTGCCCGGCCCCCATCTCGAAGGTGAGCGGCTCGCGCCCCCTCGACGAGTCGAACTCGGTGCCATCATCGAGTGTGCCGGTGTAATGAACGCTGACGGTGTCGCCGGTGCCAGGCATGAAGCGCACTTTCTGTGGTGTACACCGAACCGTAGTTGGACCGGGGAAGAAGGCCAGCCGGCAGCTCCCAGCTTCCAGCTACCAGCTGCCAGCCAGAACGCAGAAGCTTTGTCCCCCACGCAGTGGGGGAAGGGGCCCCCGCGACGAAGGAGCGGGGTAGGGGGGTTGAGAGCCCGCGAGATGAACTCACACGCGTTCCGGAACGCGTCATCATGCTCGCGAGGGATAGGCCCCCCCTACCCCGCTCGTTCCTCACGGGGGCCCCTTCCCCCTCTCGCAAGCTCGAGGGGGACAAGAGTGTTCCTTCCCCCTCTCGCAAGCTCGAGGGGGACAAGAGTGTTCTCAGTACGCCGCCAGGCGCCTGGCCGCCGCTTCGACCTTGGTGGCGTTGGGGCGGTGGGCGTCCTCCAGCGGGGGGCTGAATGGCACGGGGGTGTCGAGGGCGCCGACCCGCATGACGGGGCCGTCGAGCGAATCGAATGCTTCCTCGGCGATCAGGGCGGCGACTTCGGCGCCGACGCCGGCGAGGCGGTTGGCGGCGTGGGCAATGACCACTTTGCCGGTGGCGGCAGCGGATTCGAGGATGGCGGTGGTGTCGAGCGGCTTGAGGGTGCGCAGGTCCAGGACGGTGGCCTCGATGCCGTCGGCGGCGAGACTCTCGGCGGCGGTAAGGCACTCGCGCAGCATGGCGCCGTAGGTGATGATCGTCAGATCGGCTCCTCGGCGGCGGAAGGCGGCCTTGCCCAGTTCGACCATGTGCTCGCCTTCGGGCACGTACTCCTTGGACGACCGGTAGAGCGGCTTGGACTCGAAGTAGATGACCGGGTTGTCGTCGCGTACTGCCGCGGCCAACAGCCCCTTGGCGTCGGCGGGTGTGGCGGGGGCCACGACCTTCAGTCCCGGTGTGTGCACGAACCAGGCTTCGGGGTTCTGGGAGTGGTAGGGGCCCGAGCGGATACCACCGTCGGAGGGCGCCCGTACCACCCATGGCACGGCGCCGCCCCAGCGGTAGTGGGTTGTGGCGGCGAACTGCACGATCGAGTCGAAGGCGGTGGAGATGAAATCGGCGAACTGCATCTCGATGATCGGTCGCAATCCCATGAGTGCCATGCCGGTGGCCATGCCGGTGAAGCTCAACTCGGCGATGGGCGTGTTGAGCACCCGGTGGTCGCCGAAGCGGGCTGCCAGGCCCTTGGTGACCTTGAAAGCACCGCCGAAGTCGCCCCCCACGTCCTCGCCCAGCACCAGGACGTCCGGATCGCGGTCCATTTCCTGGGCGATGGATTCGGCGATCGCCTCCAGATACGTCAAGAGGCGGCCCTCGGGAGCGGGCTGATCGGAGAAACCGAAGTTCTCGTTGCTCATGCGTACACCCCGTCTGTGACCGTGTCCGGGTCGGGGAACGGAGCGGTTTCGGCGGCGGCCACGGCTTCGGCCACCCGAGCCCGTGCGGCGGTGTCGAGAGAGTCGAGGGCCGCGGGCGTGGCGACTCCTTCGGCCAGGAGCCGACTCCGGTGCGCCGTCAGGGGATCCCTCAGCTCCCATTCGGCCAACAGTTCAGCCGGCACGTATTCGGCGCCGTCGTGAATCGCATGGCCCAGCATCCGCATCGTATCGGCCTGGATGAGCGTGGGGCCGGCACCGGACCGGGCGCCTTCGATGGCGCTCCGGGTGGTGACGTACACGGCCTCCACGTCGTTGCCGTCGACCACCACACCGCGCACGCCGTTGGCTTCGGCCTTGGCGACGAAATCGGCCGAACCCATCTGCTGGTCGAGTGGCGTCGAATAGGCGTACCGGTTGTTCTCGACGATGGTCACCAGGGGCGCATGCCACAGCGACGCCATGTTGAGGACTTCGTGAAACGGCCCGGCGGTGGTGCCGCCGTCTCCGACGAACGTCACCGCCACCCGCGGCTCTGAGCGGTAGCGGAACGCCATGGCCACACCCAGGGCCGTGGGTAGCGCCTGGGGGATGTGACTGATGAAGCCGATGATGCCGAGCGAGAGATCGCCCATGCCGTGCAGGTTGGAGTCTCGGCCCTGACTGGGTCCCGTCGATCGGCCCAACAGGTTGCCGAAGATCCGCTCCGGCGCCATCCCCCGGACCAGGTAGGTGCCGAGATCCCGGTGCATCGGGGTGCCGACGTCATCGGGGCCCATCGCCATTCCAACCCCCACCGAGATCGCCTCGTGGCCGCGCTGGCTGAAGGTGCCACCCAGCCCCCGACCCGACTTCCACATCGCCACCATGGTCTCGTCGAAGGCCCGCGTCAGGCTCATCCATGCATACATGTCGGTGCGGAATCGCGGCGTGAGCATGGAGAGGAAGGCTACTCACGAGCCTGACCATCGGAAGGGGGTTGCTGCCATGCCCAGGGGGGGACGACTATCCCCAGGGGGGACGACCCCCCTTCGACCCCCCGCCGGGGCTGGCGGCGGAGTGCGTTCGTGCTTGGCCGGGGGTGTGGCGGTACGGTCCGTGTCGTTTGCCACGTTTCTGGGCGTTCTGCCTTCTGCGTTCTGCGTTCTGTGCCCAGGGGGGACGACCCCCCTTCGACCCCCCGCCGGCGGCTGGCGGCGGAGTGCGTTCGTGCTTGGCCGGGGGTGTGGAGGTCCTTTGCGTTGGCCGTTGCCACGTGCACAACCCGACGGTTGAGGGTCAGCGGCGGCCGGGTACCCGGTTCGGTACGTTGTACGTTCTACGTTGTACGTTGTACTTTCTGGGCGTTCTGCCTTCTGCGTTCTGCGTTCTGCCTCCCTCTGCCTTCCTCTACTTCAGCAACAGCCCTTCGAGTCGCCGGCCTGCGATCGTCAGCCCGATCGCCCCCATCACCACGAGGAAAGTGGCGTGGCCCAGCAAGCTCCAATCGAAGCTGCCGAGGGTGAAGGCACGGATCAGCTCGACGCCGTGATAGAGCGGCGAGATGCGGGCGATGTTCTGCAGGGCCGGGGGATAGACATCGAGCGGATAGAACGTCGCCGAGAACAGGAACAGGGGCAGCGTCACCAGTTGCACGAGATCGAAATCCTGCCAGCTCCGCATGAAGGTGGTGGCGGCCATGCCCACGGCTGCGAAGGCGAAGCCGATCAGGAGCGCGGCGGGGATAGCCATGATCGCCCACCACGACTCGGCCAGACCGAATGCGACCATCACCACCATGAACCCGACTGCGTAGATCCCGCCTCTCAGCAGCGAGTATCCGATTTCGCCGGCGGCGATGTCGACCGGTCGGAGTGGGGTGGCCAGCATGGCGTCGTAGACCTTGCCCCACTTGAGCTTGAAGAAGATGTTCATGGTCGACTCGAAAACGGCGCCGTTCATGGCCGACGAGGCGAGCAGTGCCGGGGCCACGAAGGCGGCGTACGACACCGTTCGCCCGTCGACGACGAGGCTGCCGACCAATTGACCGACACCCACTCCGATCGAGAACAGGTAGAAGACCGGTTCGAAGAACCCCGACAGCAGCAGCATCCAGTTGCGGCGCCCCACCATCAGGTTCCGTTCGAGCACCCGGTGCGCCTTCAGCCCACCAAACAGGGCAGGAGGCATGACCCGGGCGTTGAGGGTGGGGGCCGTCATCGGATCATCCTGCGTGCCAGGGAACGACGCGCCATGAACCAACCCGCCACGGTGACGGCGATCAGGAAAGCGGCATGTCCCCACCAAGGCCATGGCGACTCGATACCCAGCGCCCACGTGCGCGCCCACTCCACCCCGTGCCACAACGGGGTCAGGATGGCGAGTGGTTGGAGCCAACCGGGGAGCTGTGAGATCGGGAAGAACGTGCCCGAGAACAGGAACAGGGGCACGATCCCGAATCGGAACAGGTTGGCGAGTCCGGCGTCGTTCTCGAGCCGCACCGTGTACCAGGTGATGAGCGTGGCAAAGGCGGCTCCGGTGATCACGGCGGGCACCACGCCAGCGAGCCCTCCGGTCCAGCTCACCGCGTCGAATGCGATCTCGACGATGGCGAACACCACGCTCACCTGCACGACACGTACCATCGTCCACGCAAGCTGCCCGGTCAGCAGGTCACCCACCGACACGGGTGTGGCGAGCGCGGCGTCGTAGCTCTTCACCCATTTGATGCCCGCCATGACCGAGAAGCTGGACTCGCCGGCTGCGGTCTGCATGGCGGTGGCGGCCAACAGCCCCGGCGCCAGGAACTGCAGGTAGGGAAGCCCTCCGGGACCGGCGCCGTCCTCGATCAGAGAGCCGAGACCGAGGCCCATGGCGGCCAGCAACAGCACCGGGTTGACGAAACTGGTGAAGACCGACGCCCGCCAGGTGTGCCGGTACCTGCGGGCGTTTGACTCCATGACGCGCAGCGATGAGGTCGTCATCGGCTAATCCACCAGGGTCCGACCGGTGAGGGTGAGGAACACGTCTTCCAGGGTGGAGCGTCGCACCAGGCTCATGGCGGGGGTGATCCCCCGGGCGTGGATCTCGCCCAACGCCTGCTCGGCGTCGGGCGAGGAGACCAACACGCGGTCGGCCAGCACTTCCTGGTGGGTTCCGACTCCGGCGAGGACACCCGGATCTGTCCCCGCTTCGAGACGAACCTCGAGGACCTCCCCGGCCGTGTGGCGTTCGATGAGCTCCCGGGGTGACCCCTCGCCCACGATCCGGCCCTTGTCCATGATGACGAGGCGGTCGCACAGCTGTTCGGCCTCATCCATGTAGTGGGTGGTGATGATCAGCGTCACCCCGTCGCGTTTGAGACGGTAGAGGCGGTCCCAGAGGACATGGCGGGCCTGCGGGTCGAGTCCGGTGGTGGGTTCGTCGAGCAGCACCATCTCGGGCCGGTTGATGAGGCCTCGGGCGATGGTGAGGCGGCGCTTCATGCCCCCTGAGAGGGGTTCCACCTTGCTGGTACGCCGGTCGGTCAGCTGGGCGAAATCGAGCAGTTCGTCGATGCGGCGCCGCACCTCGGCCCGGGAAAGGTCGAAGTAGCGGCCGTAGATCATCAGGTTCTCCTCGACGGTGAGCTCCATGTCGAGGCTGTCCTCCTGTGGAACCACACCGAGGCGTGCCCGAATACGTCGACCATCGGCGGCGGGGTCCATGCCGAGGACGGAGAGGGCTCCTTCGGTGACCGGGGACACGGTCCCGATCATCTTCATGGTCGAGCTCTTGCCCGCTCCGTTCGGACCGAGGAAGCCGAAGACCTCACCGGGGTGGACTTCGAAGTCGATGCCGTCGACGGCGACGAAATCCCCGAAGCGTTTCACCACGCCACGGGCAGAGACGAGAGATTGGGACATCGCCTCGAATGTAGCCCGGCGCCCGGGCCACGAAGTCGGCATTTCTCGAGAGGTGCAGCGGAGTCGTCTGGCAGGAGCGGTCAACAGGTCAACGGGTCAACAGGACCGGATTCCGGGGTCTTGCCAGTCGACTTGTCGACTTGTCGACTGTTGACCATCCCTGGACAGGTCCGGCCAGCTTCCCTGCCCGCGCGACCTCGGGTCGAACCGCCGAGGATGGAACGATCTCGTGTGGCTCACACCGCTAGCGTTCCGGTCGATGCGACTGGTGCTGGCTTCCGGATCCCCCAGGCGGCGTGAGATGCTCACGGCGTTGGGGTTGGAGTTCGAGGTGGTGTCGCCCGATGTCGACGAGTCGCGGCACCCCGACGAGGCGCCGTCGGCCTATGCCGAGCGCCTGGCCCGGGCCAAGGCCAGGGCGGTGGCAGGCCCGGATGCTGTGGTGGTGGCCGCCGACACCATCGTGGTCCACAGGGGAGTCGTGATGGGCAAACCGGTCCATCCCTCGGAGGCCCGATCGATGCTGGAGCGCCTCTCGGGGGAGCGACACACGGTGATCTCCGGTGTGGCCGTTGCCCGCTGGGATGGTGGTCCTGTGCTCGCTTCGGACACGGAGCGGACTGTGGTCTCGTTCGTCGAACTCACCGGTGAGGAGATCGCTGCCTACGTGGAGACCGGCGAGCCCATGGACAAGGCCGGCGCCTACGGCCTCCAGGGGGCAGCGGGCGCCTTCGTCGACCGGGTCGAGGGCAGTCCCTCGAACGTGGTGGGATTGCCGTTGTCGCTTACCACCCGGTTGCTTCGTGCGGCGGGTGTGCGGGTGCTCGGCCAGGCCACTTGAGACCGTTCGGACGTTTCGATACGTTCGACGGCGATGCATGAGATTGTCGTAGATCCTTTCGAGCTGGCTTCCGCTGCCGGTGGATGCCGGCGGGCGTCCGCCGCCGTGAGCGCCGCCGCCGAATCCTTTCATCGTCCGATGTGCCTGGTGGGACCGGTGGGCTCGTCATTGGCCCTTGCCGCCTTCGATCGGCGCTTCGCCCAATTCCTGGACGGCACTGCACGCCTGCTCGACGACATGGGTGTGGAATTGGCCGTCGTCGCCTCGCTGCACCTCGCCTTCGAAGGCGGCGACACATGACGGCGGTGGGTGACCCGGACGTGGTCAGGGCCCGTGCCCGAACCCTCGAAGCTGCGGTCGATCAGATCCTGGCGTCCCGCTCGTTGCTCCCCGCTGCGGGGGGGATGGCGTGGAAGGGTCCCGGGGCAGAGTCGTTCGACCGGCTCCACCAGGAGGTCGTCGCGTCGATCACCCGTGCCGGGGCCGATGTGACACTGCTGGTTGCGGCGCTCGCCGATCTGGCGGCGGCGATGAGTGACGCGGCCGCTACCGACGAGGCGTGGGCGGCGAAGGTCGCCGTTGCCCAGGCCGACTACGACCGGACCGTGGCCGCCCACGACGAAGCGGACGGGATGTGGCCGCTCGCCCTGGCCCGCTCACAGCTGGAGCGGACTCGTGACGATGCGACCCGAGCGGTGGATGGGGCGCTCGGCCGACTCGAGGCGGCCGACCGTGCCGTGCAGGAGGCAGCGACGGGTGCGGTCTGGTTCGATGCGGTCGCGATGGGGGAGCCGATCGCCGTCCTCGCCGTCCCTTTGATGACCGACTCACGGGCCGACGCATGGGTGCGGTCCCTTCCCCGTCGTCACCTGGATCACCTGCTGGAGACCCGGCCAGCTCTGATGGGTGCGAGTGGCGCGGTGGGCCTGGACGACCGCTATCGCGCCAACCGAGCCGCCATGTCGGCCTTCGCCGAGGGCGCTCTGGCTGCCCGTATCGCTCGACTGGAGCGCGTCCAACTGTTGTGGTCGGCCGCAGGGGGCACGGCGCCGTTCGTGCCTCACCTCGACGAGCTCCGTCACTACCGGTTGGATCTGTTGGAGAGGGTCGGAAGCGACCGCACGTTCCTGCTCTTCGAGCCGGTGGGCGATGGTCGGGTGGTCGAGGTGGTGGGAGACCTCCTCACTGCCGAGCACCTGGCAGTGGTCGTCCCAGGCATCACCAACACCCAGTTCGACTACGAGTCGGGTCTCGGCGCGGATACCCGTCGGCTGTGGGGAGGAGAGGAAGACCTGGCCGTGGTCGCCTGGCTCGGGTACGACACGCCGGGTTCCGGCCCGTTGGGGACCTGGCCGCTCACTGCTGCGGCGCTCCGTGTCGACCGTGCCGCCGATGGCGCGCACCGGTTGCGAGCGTTCGTCGACTGGCTGGCCGGGCTCCGACCCGACGCACACATCAGTGTGATCGGGCACTCCTACGGCTCGGTGGTTTCAGCGATGGCCGCAGCCGACGGATTGGCCGTGGATGAGTTGCTGTTGGTGGGCAGTCCCGGGGTTCCTTTACACGATGCCGACTCGGCGGTCCTCCGCCCGGGAGGGCGTGTGTGGGTGTCGCTGGCTGACGGTGATCCGATCGCCGACCTGGCGGCGGCGGTGGTCTTGTCGAATCATCCGGTCGACGCCGCCGGTCACGAGCATGCGTTGATCCACGGCGTCAACCCTGCGCACTCCGACTTCGGTGCCCGCCCTGTCGAACCGTTCGATGGGAGCGGCCACTCCGCCTACCTCGGAGCGGTCGGGGTGGTGGCGCTACGGTCCGTGATCATGTCGGACAGCTCCGACCGCAGGCATCGACGCCGTGCCGGATAGGCTCGGGTCATGGTTCGGGACCTGGCATTCGCGACTGTGGTGGAGGCTTCGGCCCGGCTGGCCGCAACGCCCAGCCGCCTCGAGAAGGCCAGGATCATCGCGGAGCTGCTCCAGGTCGCCGAGGGTCAGGTGCCGGTGGTGGTGGGGTTCATCTCGGGGGAGCCGCGGCAGGGAAAGATCGGAGTGGGCTACGCCCAGGCGTTCGGCAACCAGACACCTTCGGCCGAGCACGCATCGCTGACGGTGGCCGACGTGGATGCCTGCTTCACGGCGGTGGCGGCGATCGGTGGCACCGGATCGGCCGGCCGACGGGCCGAGGCGCTCAACGATCTGCTCGGTCGCGCCACCGCCGCCGAGGCGGACCTGATTCGGAGGCTGCTGGTGGGCGAGGTCCGCCATGGCGCCCTCGACGGGGTGGTGTTGGATGCCGTCATCCGGGCCGGAATCACCGACGAGCGGCTGGTGCGGCGGGCGGCGATGCTGTCGGGTGACCTGGGAACCGTGGCCGAGTTGGCGCTGGCGGGGGATGTCGGGGCGCTCGAGTCGGTGGGTCTCGCCGTGATGCGTCCGGTGCTGCCGATGCTTGCCGCCACGGCCACGAGTCCCACGGAGGCGGTCGCGCGTTTCGAGGTGTCGTCGGTGGAATGGAAGCTCGACGGCGCCCGGATCCAGGTGCACCGGCGCGGTCACGACGTGGCCGTCTACACGCGCAACCGGAACGACGTCACCGCCCGTCTGCCCAAGGTGGTGGCAGTGGTGGCGACACTGCCTGTGGACTCGGTCGTGCTCGACGGCGAGGCCCTGTCGATCGACGCCGCCGGTCTGCCGAGCCTGTTCCAGGAGACGATGAGCCGTTTCGGCGCCGACACCCCCGGTGATGACGTGCCGGTGATGCCGTTCTTCTTCGACGTCCTGCACCTCGACGGCGAGGATCTGTTGGACGAACCCCTGTCGTATCGGCGACGGGTGCTGGAGACACTCGTCCCGACGGCGGCTCTGGTGCCGGCGCTGCAGACCTCGGATCCGGCGGAGGCCGAGGCCTTCCTCGCCGAAGCCAGGGCGCTCCGGCACGAGGGGGTGATGGTCAAGGACCTGTCGTCGACCTACGAGGCTGGGCGGCGGGGCTCGTCGTGGCTCAAGGTGAAACCGGTGCACACGCTCGACCTGGCGGTGATCGCAGCCGAGTGGGGTCATGGGCGACGCACCGGTTGGTTGTCCAATCTCCATCTGGGCGCCCGTGACCCCGCCACCGGTGAGTTCGTCATGCTGGGCAAGACCTTCAAGGGGTTGACCGACGCCATGCTCGTGTTCCAAACCGAGCGGTTGCTGGAACTCGAGGTCCGCCGGACCAAGAACACCGTCTTCGTGCGTCCCGAGCTCATCGTGGAAGTCGCCTTCGACGGACTGCTGCCGTCACCCCGCTACCCGGGCGGGATGTCGCTCCGCTTCGCCCGGGTGCGTGGCTTCCGCACCGACAAGGCCCCTGAAGACGCCGACACGATCGACACCGTGAGAGCCATCTTCGAGGGCCGCTGAGCCTCCTGGCCTGTTGACTCGGCGACCTGGAGCCAGCAGCCAGCTGCCAACTCCCAGCTCGAACCCGTTCCGGCGTGTTGCGTGTTGCATCGGACGTCGGACGCTTCCAGCCGCCACTCGGTCGTCGCCCGGTCACTCTATCTTTCGGCAATGCCCGAGATCCCTGCCACCGCTCCAGCCGACGTGCTGGCGTTCAACGCCATGATCGAGGAAACCACGCGGGAGCTGCCGCCGATATGGGACGTGGGTCCTGTCTTGGCGCGTACGTCCCGTGACGAGGGTACGTCGGTGTTTGGACCGCTGGTGGTGTCGGAGCGCGCCCGTGAGATCGAGATCGATGGTCCCGGGGGTCGGCTGGTAGTGCGGGTCTTCGAACCGGCCGAGCCTCGGGGGGTGTTCGTGCACATCCATGGCGGCGGGTGGGTGTTGGGTGCCGCCAACCATCATGATCCGATGCTCGAGCGGCTGGCCGACGCCACCGGGTTGGTGGTGGCATCGGTGGATTACCGGCTGGCACCCGAACATCCGTATCCCGCCGGTCCCGACGATTGCGAAGCCGCCGCTCTGTGGCTGATCGAGAACGGCCCCGCCCAACTCGGTGGTCCGGTGCTGGCGATCGGCGGCGAGTCGGCGGGTGCCCATCTGGCAGCCGTCACCATGGTCCGTCTCCGCGACCGCCACGGCCTGACACCGTTCCGGGCGGCGTTGCTCACGTACGGGTGTTTCTATCTGCGTGGCACACCCAGTCTGGTCGCGTTCGGTGATCGCCCGCTCATCCTCAACGCGCCGGTCACCCGGTGGTTCGTCGAGCAGTTCGTGAGCGGAGAGGACCTCGAGAGCCCAGACATCTCGCCGCTGTTCGCCGACCTCGCCGATCTGCCACCCGCCCTGTTCACGGTTGGTGACACCGACCCGCTCCTCGACGACTCGCTGTTCATGGCGGCCCGCTGGCGTGCCGCCGGGAACGAGGGGACGTTGGAGATCTGGCCGGGTGGTATTCACGCCTTCGACTACTTCGAGACCGGATACGGGTTGGCGGCCCGGGCCCGCATGGCTGAATTCCTCAACTTGGTGCTGCCCTGACCGGCAGATCCCCGGGGCTCGTCGGTAGGGTCCCGTTCAAGGAGGTCGTGATGGCACTGTTGCCAGGTGTGAGTGCTCGGAGTGTCCAGACCAGCCGTCTGCGAATGCAGGTGTACGAGTCGGGTCCTGCCGATGGTGTGCCGGTGGTGATGATCCACGGCAATCTGTCGACCGGGCGGTTCTACGAGCACCTGTTCCCCGGCGCTCCGGACCGGTATCGGTTCATCGCACCCGACATGCGTTCATTCGGTCGCTCCGACCCCAAGCCGATCGACGCCACCCGTGGTCTGCGGGACTGGTCCGATGACACCAAGGCACTGGTCGCCGCCCTCGGCATCGATCGGCCCGTTCATCTGGTGGGCTGGTCGACCGGTGGTGCGGCCATCGCCAACTACGCCGTCGATCACGGCGGCGTCGCCTCGTTGACGTTCATCGACCCCGTCGCTCCGTACGGGTTCGGTGGGGCACGCCGCGATGGCACCCCACACACGCCCGATTGGGCCGGCACCGGCGGCGGCGGCGCGGCACCCGACTTCGTCGCCGCGCTCACGAGCCAGGACCGAGGGTCGGAGGATCCGTTCGCGATTCGGAACGTGATCAACTCGTCGTACTGGAAGGCGGATCACCGTGAGCCTGCCGACCGTGAGGACATGCTGGTCGATGAGGTCCTCCTGTCGGTGCTGGGGGAGGACGGCTACCCGGGTGACTTCACTCCCAGCGACAACTGGCCCGGCATCGCGCCCGGCACCCGGGGCATCCTCAACGCCCTGTCGGGCAAGTACTGCCATTGGGACGATCTGGTGGGGGTCGATCCCAAGCCGCCGGTGTTGTGGACCCACGGCACCGCCGACATCGTGGTGTCCGACACGTCCGCCTGGGAAATGGGAACGCTCGGCCAGATGGGCCTGGTCCCTGGTTGGCCGGGGGAGGACGCCTACGCCCCGCATCCCATGGTCAGCCAGATTCGCGATCTGCTCGACGCCTACTCCGCCGCAGGTGGCAGGGTGGAGACGGAGATGTTCGAGGGATCGGGACACGGACCGCACTTCGACGCCGCCGAACGGTGGTCGGCCCGGTTCTTCGGGTTCCTCGAGTCAGTGGAATGAGAGGAGTGACAGCATGGATCTGAACGGCATCGAACTCACCTGGCTCGGTCACGCCGCCACCCGCCTCCGCCTCGGCGATGGCACCACCGTGTTGGTGGATCCGTGGCTGGCGGGTAACCCCGCCTGCCCGGAGTCGGAGCACACCCAGCCGCGTGTCGACGCCATCTATCTCACCCACGGCCATTTCGATCACATGGGCAACACCCTCGACATTGCTCGGTCCACCGGGTGTCAGGTGTTCGCCATCCACGAGATCGCCGTGTGGCTCGAGGGACAGGGCATCGAGAACGTGGTGGGCTGCAACAAGGGTGGGATGGTGGAGGGCCCGGGCGGGATCCGGGCGTTCCTGACCGATGCGGTGCATTCTTCGGGGATATCCGGCGACGACGGGATCGTCCCGGGCGGCGAGGCGGGCGGTTGGATCATCGACATGGACGGTGGCCCCACCGTCTACCACGCCGGTGACACCACCGTCTTCGGCGACATGACCCTGATCGAGGACATCTTCTCGCCCGACATCGCCCTGCTCCCCATCGGTGGCCACTACACGATGGGCGCAGGCATGGCGGCGAGAGCCGGTCGAATGCTCGGCGTCGAGACGGTGGTCCCGATCCACTTCGGCACCTTCCCGATCCTGGCCGGCACCCCCGACGAGCTCAGAGACGCCGCGTCGGGAGCGTTCGAAGTGGTCGCGCTGGAAGCGGGAGTGCCGACGCACTGAAGCGGCTTTGTCCCCCACTCGCAAGCTCGAGGGGGACAAAGCTGTTCACGCCGCTCGGCGTTCTCTCACCCTCCCATCATCGCCCGCCAGTCCGGGTTGTCCGGTGCGGTGGGCTCCCACGAGCGCATGAACGCCACCACCGACTTGATCTGCTCGGAGGTGAGCGGTCCGCCGAAGTCCTGCGAGTAGGCACTCATCTGGCTTCCCGGCACTCCGACCGAGATCAGCAGGGTTGCCTGGTCGTCGGTGGCCGCCTGCAGGAACTGCTTCGAGTTGAGTGCCGGGCCCACGCCGCCCTCACCGTTGAGACCGTGGCAGGCGATGCAGTTCACGCTCCAGATCTGCTCGCCTTCGGCCTGCAGCGACACGAGCTGTTCGGCGCGAGCCTCGTCGCGGGCGGCCGGCTCGAAGGTCCGGTACAGGGGGAACACCGCAACCATCGCCAGCATCAGCACCGCGCCCCACAACATGACCTTGTTGGTGGATTCCTCGATCTCCGGATCGGTGGTGTATCCGTACGGCATCAGGCGTCCCCGTGTCCACCAGCGGCGCACGCCGGCCCTGTGGCGGGCTCGTCGATGGTCTCGGCGCCGGGTGGCGGCCCGTCGATGGCGCTCGATGTGTCGATGTAGAGCAGCCCGTCCTCACCGATCTCGGTGGGATAGCGGTCCATCCCACGGGGCGCGGGGCCGGCCCGGTATTCGCCGGCACGGTTGAAGTTGGACCCGTGACACGGGCATTCGAACTGACCGGACGACGGGCAGTAGGGAACCCGACAGCCGAGGTGGGTGCACTTCTGGGACATGGCGATGATCTCGCCGTCGATGCGAGCCAGGTAGGCCCGGGCCGCCGGGACCTCGAGCACCCCGGTCTCGGGCACCGCTTCCGGTGGCACCGCCCGCACCAGCCCACCGAAGCCGGCGGTTGGTAGCGGCTGGAGCAGGTCCCAGCTGGTCCACGCTCCCGCCACCCCCATGAGGGCGACGCCGCCCTTCCAGGCGTTGGCCAGGAACTCGCGTCGTTTGATGATCTCGCTCATAGTTCACCGTGCCATTCGATCCAGGGCCACACCCATCCCCAGTTCGGTCCGCGGAATGCGAAACCGATGATGGTGAGGATGATCCACATCACGAGGAATACGGTGAACGTTCCCACCGCGACCTTTCTGTGCTTGGGCTTGAGATAGGGGCTGCTGTCGATGTAGGGCAGCGCCACCAGTCCGGCGATGATCCCGGTGGGGATCAGCACACCGGCCACCAGCGGGTGGAAGTGGGCGAGCAGCTCCTGCAGCCCGGCGAAGTACCACGGTGCCTTCTCTGGGTTGGGGGTGATCGACGGGTTGGCGACCTCCTTGAGCGGGGCGTCGAAGAACACCGAGATCACCAGCACCAGCAGCAGCGTGGCGAGGGCGGCCACCCCGTGGCGGACCAGCAGATGCGGCCACACCATGACGGCGTCCTGCTCGTCGAGTTCCTTGCGTTCCCCGGCCACCGGCTTGCCCGGGACCACCCCGAGCACCCGCCGGCCCTCCACGAGTTGGGGCTTGCCGGTGAGCTCGACCGGAACCTGATTCGACTCAGACATCGGGCTCGCTCCTCTCCACGTCGAGCATCGAATCCTTGCGCCAGCGCCACAGGTGGATCATCAGGATGATCACGATGGCCACCGGCAGTACCGCCACATGCAGCACGTAGAACCGCAGCAGCGTGGCCGAGTTCACCGTCGATCCGCCCAGCAGGATCGACTGAACCGTCTCTCCCATGAACGGCACGTAGGCGGCCATCTCGGCACCCACCGTCACCGCCCAGTAGGCCAGCTGATCCCAGGGGAGCAGGTAGCCGGTGAACGACATCAGGAGTGTCAGGACCAGCAGGATCACACCCACCACCCAGTTGAACTCCTTGGGGTGTTTGTAGGCGCCGCGGTAGAACACCCGGGCCATGTGCGCCGACACGGCCAGCACCATCAGGTGAGCCGACCAGCGATGTACGTTGCGGATGTACTGACCGAAGGCCACGTCGGTCTGGATGGTCTGGATGTTGGTGTAGGCCTGCCCGGGGCTGGGGACGTAGAAGAACATGAGGTAGATACCCGACGCCACCAACGATCCGAACAGCACCGTCGAGATCACTCCCAGATACCACGAGTACCGGATGCCGATCTCGTGGCGGCGCATCTTCACCGGGTAGATGTGGAGGAAGAAGTTCGACCAGTGCCCTGCGGCCCGGTCTCGTGGCGTCACCCGGGCGGGCGAGCGGAAGATCGACCGACCAACGGTGCTCTGGCGCACCTTGTCGACAATTCCAGGCTTCTTGCGGTCCATCAGGTCCATGAGGGCACTCCAACTCCAGTCCACATTCCCATCGACAGGGCATCAGGCGGGCAACGTTCGATGCACAGGGCACAACGAATGCACTTGGTCTCGTCGAGCAGCAGGGCGGTGCCGCCCGGGGCTCCGCCCACCTCCTGTGATGGGACGAGGCTGATCAGATCGAGCGGGCAGACGTCGGCACACAGAGCGCACAACACGCACCGCTCCACATCCAGCAGAATGTTGGCGAAGCATCGGAGACAGCGGTTGGCTTCGCAGCGGGCCTGCTCGGGAGTGAATCCGAGTTCCACCTCGACCAGGCCAACCCGCCGACCGGTGTCGAGAGTGGGGACGTCGACCCGCTGGTTGCGGTCGTAGACGTCTTCGAGGCGGTGGAACTGGCGGAGTTGGACCATGGTGCCGGGCTGGTCCTCGGCCACCTCGCCGCCGAACGACCGGTGAATGGCGGTGGCCGATCGGCGTCCGTCGGCGATGGCGTCGATCAGGGTGCGGGGGCCCTTGGCGGCATCGCCACCCGACCAGATCCCGGCCACCGACGTCGCTCCCGTCTCGGCGTCGACCTGGATGGTGCGCCGGGGACTGATCTCGGGGCCGCCGGCACCGAGCGCTTCGAGGTCGATGGCCTGACCGATAGCGAGGATCACCGTGTCACACCCGGTGATCACCCGGTCCTCCTGGTCGAACACGGGGGAGAACCGTCCGTCTGCATCGAACACCGATCTCACGCCGATGGTCTCGATGCCGGTCACACGCCCGTCCTTCACGATGATCCGGGCCGGACCGCGACGGTGGATGAAGTCGATGCCCTCGTGCTCGGCCTCTTCGATCTCGAAATCGTGGGCGGGCATCTCCTCACGGGATTCCAACGACATCACGGTGATCTGTTTGGCGCCCGCCCTGTGGGCGGAGCGGGCGGCGTCGATCGACAACGTCTTGGTGGGTGCCTCGTCCTCCCGTTCGTACGCCTGGGCACCCTCGGCGGGCGGCACGGTGATGTCGCCGATCGACGCTCCCCGCTGGGTGGCGTATTCGGCGGCGCGCAGTGCCGTGCGGGCGGCGTCCATGGCCACGTCGCCGCCTCCGATCACCACCACCCGTTCTCCAACGTTGACTTCGAAACCACGGTTCATGTTGATGAGGAACTCGATGGCCTTGAACACCCCGTCGGCGTCGCCGCCTTCGATGTCGAGTCCACGTCCGAGGGTGGCGCCGATGCCGAGGAACACGGCGTCGTGGCGCTCCCTGAGCTGTTCCAACGTGACATCGGTCCCGAGGCGGGTCTCGTACTCGACGTCCACTCCCAGGTCGAGGATCGCCTGGATGTCGGCCTGGAGCACCGACCGGTCGAGGCGGTATTCGGGGATGCCGAGCCACATGGCACCACCGAGCTTGTCGGTGGCCTCGTAGACGGTCACCGAGTACCCGTGGCGTCGGAGGTCGTGGGCGCATGCCATCCCGGCCGGTCCGCCACCGACGATTCCCACGCTCTGGGGTCGGATCTTTTCGGGGGCGGCCGCGACCTTCTCCCAGGTCCTGCCCTTCCCGGTTCCCGGCGTGCTTTGATTGCCGGTCTCGGTCCCGTACTGCTCGGTGACGAACCGCTTCAGCGCCCGGATGGCGATGGGCCGGTCGATCTCACCCCGCCGGCAGGCGTCCTCACACGGAGCCGCGCACACCCGCCCGCAAACCGACGCAAAAGGGTTGGGCAACCGGGCCGTCAGATAGGCCAGCTCGTCGTTCCCGTCGGCGATCGCCGCCACGTACATCCCGGCGTTCGTGTGCACCGGACACGCCGCCAGACACGGGATGTTTGTGTCGTAGAACTCGAGGGTCACGATGTTCCCTCTTGGCGCCCAACGGCAAACGCGAGGAGGTAGAACGTAGAACGTAGAACGTAGAACGCATTTCCTGCGTTGTACTTTGTACGTTCTACGTTGTACCCGTCGGAGCGCCTGGGCAGATGGCCCGTCGAAGAGTCGAGCAACCCTCTCATATCCGCCCCTCACGTTGCGCGTACCACAGTCCCCACAGGCCGGCGGCGAGGCCACCGCCCCACAGGCCGAGTGTGATGGTCTCCTGAACGGCTCGGGGCAGTCGTGCCACGGTTTCGGTCTGGAGGATCATCGAGGGCACGAAGGCGATGGCGACGATGAAGAACACCGCGATGATCGCCACCCGCAGCCAGGCGTCGAGCCATGGCATCGTGAGGCGGTCTGAGACATCAATGATGCGCGGTGCCATCACGAAGGCGATGGCAGCTGCGGCCAGGGCGAAGGCGGCGAAGATGGCCATGCCGCTCAGGTCGGGAAGACTTCCGGTGACGAGAGGGAGTGTGGTCCCGGTCTCGCCGCCCTCCCCGGCGGGAACCACGAAGCCTCCCTGGACGTAGGCGACGATCGCCTCGACCTCGGCTTCGCCGAGCGACGAGAACGCCGGCATCACGCCGTTGTAGGTGACGCCATTCACCGTGATCTCACCTTGGCGACCGTTGGCGATGACGTCCCCCAGGTAGGCGGTGTCCATCACGTTCGGGTTGTCGATCAGCGGGGGGAACGTGCCTTCGAGACCGACGCCGCCCGCCTGATGGCAGCCGGCACACGTGGCGTTGTAGGCCTCGAATCCGGCCTGGAGTTGGGCGCCGTTGGCGACGCCTTCCTCTGACACCGTTGTGTCGGTGCTCTGGGCGCCTGCGGGAGCGGCGAGAGCGAACACGACGGCGACCAGGAACAGCGGCGCCCGAAGGCGGCCGGTTTGGCCAGGATTCCACAACTGCATGCGCGACTCGTCTCCCGCTCGATCGACCTGCGCATCCTGCCTGTTTCCGACCGCTGTCGAAAAGGGACTTTCGACCCGCAAACCGGGGACTCGTGTCCTGTACGTTCGCCCCTCGCGCAAGGGAGCATGCGCACAGCGGACATGGACGACGGGTTGGCGTGTTTGGATCGGGCTGCGAACGCTCGGTTCTACGCCCCGGTCTCCTGTCCCAGGAGTTCGAACCCAGATGGAGAGGGAGACCGTGACAGTAGGAGCCGATCCACCCGTCACCGAGACGGAGAGCGAACACTTCAAACCAACCGGCACCATCTTCGTGCTGGCGTTGTTCGTCGCCACCATCATTCTCCTGTGGGGATCCGTCTACGTGATCCTCCTGTCACGCGGGGTGACGGTGCAATGACGGCGACCAAGAACCCACCGCCTCAGGAGTCGATGGGGATCGACCCCTACGAGAAGAACTGGATCAAGTTCTCGATAACCCTGCTGGTGGTGTTCGCTACGGCGATCACCGTGGCCGGGTTCGCCCTCGGGTACCAGCTGCCCGGAGACGAAGGCCGGGTCGATCCCAACACGATCCTCAACGAAGGGCCGTTCTCGACTCCCGGACTCAGGGAGATCGGCGAGAACAAGTTCGAGGCCTACATCGTGGCGCGCCAGTTCCTCTACGACCCGAACACGATCACGGTCCCGGCCGGCGCCACCGTCGACCTCTACATCACCACCCCGGACGTACAGCACGGGTTCAAGATCACCGACACCAACGTCAACATGCAGGTGGTTCCGGGTCAGGTCTCCAAGCTGACCTACACCTTCGACCGGGTCGGTGAGTATCCGATCATCTGCCACGAGTTCTGTGGCGACGGGCATGCCGCCATGTTCGGCACGGTCGAGGTCGTGCCTCCCACCGAGTTCGAAGGAGTCGCACCATGACCATCTCCATCGGCAAGGAGACACGCGACCTCACACGTGAGGAGAAACGATTCGTCGGCTGGCACCTGCTGGTTGCGATCATCGCCCTGTTCGTCGGTTCGTTGTTCGGTCCATTGCAGGCGTTCGAGTTCTCCGGGTTCAACGTCTACCAGTGGCTCGACCCGATCATCCAGAGCTACTACCAGGGCCTCACGCTCCACGGCGTGCTCAACGCCCTGGTGTGGACCACCTTCTTCATCGTCGGGTTCACGAACCTGACGACGATCAAGGGTCTGGGAATGCCGCTCACGCATCCGAAGCTGAACTGGATCGGCTTCTGGACGATGGTGGTCGGCCTGCTCACCACGGCGGTGCCGTTGCTGCTCAACCAGGCCACGGTCCTGTACACCTTCTACCCGCCGCTCAAGGCGAGCTGGGCGTTCTATCTGGGTCTGACGCTGGTGGTGGTGGGAAGCTGGATCGAGGGGTACGGGTTCTTCCTGACCTTCCGGGCGTGGCGCAAGGCGAACATGGGTGTGCGCAGCCCGTTCATCTCCTTTGCCGGCGTGCTCAACATGGCCATGTGGCAGATCGCCACTCTCGGCGTCGCTGTCGAGATCCTCACGATGCTGCTCCCGTGGTCGCTGGGTCTCATCGACGCCACCGACCCCCAGCTGGCCAGGACCTATTTCTGGTTCACCGGACACCCGTTGGTGTACTTCTGGCTGCTGCCGGCGTACATCTCCTGGTACGGCATGCTTCCCAAGCAGGCGGGTGGCAAGCTGTTCAGTGATTCGCTGGCACGGCTGTCGTTCTGGCTGTTCCTGATCGTGTCGGTCCCGGTCGGATTCCACCACCAGTTCGTCGACCCAGGCATTCCCCAGGCGTGGAAGTGGATCCATGCGATCCTCACCTACTCGGTGTTCTTCCCGTCGATGCTCACGGCGTTCACCGTGATCGCCTCGCTCGAGTACGCCGGCCGCAAGAACGGCGGCACCGGGCTGGTCGGGTGGATCCGGGCGTTGCCGTGGAAGGATCCGTCGGTGGCCTCGCAGCTGCTCGCCGGCATCCTGTTCCTGTTCGGTGGCATCTCCGGTCTCACCAACGCCAGCTACAACCTGAATCTGATCGTGCACAACACGGCCTGGGTGCCGGGGCACTTCCACCTGACGGTGGCCACCGCCGTCACCTTGTCGTTCATCGGCATCTCGTACTGGCTGGTGCCCTATGTCACCGGCAAGAAGCTGTACAAGCCGACCTGGGCACTGGTGCAGGTGTGGACCTGGTTCGTCGGCATGATCATCTTCTCCAACGCCATGCACGTGCTGGGACTGTTGGGTGCTCCCCGGCGGACCCCGCTCGGCGAGGCGCCGTACGTGCCCGAGGCCTGGAACGGCCACCTGCTGCGCACCAGCATCGGTGGCGCCATCCTGTTGGTGTCGGTGCTGATGTACGCCTGGGTGATGCTGAAGACGGCCACCGGACCCAAGGCCGCCCCCGAGGACGTGCCCGACGTGCCGATCGCCGAGTCGATCCGCCACCCGCAGCTCACCCCGGCCTGGCTCGACCGCTTCAAGCCGTGGCTGATCGCAGCCGTGGTGCTGGTGGTGGTCGCCTATGGACCGCAGTTGTTCACGATGATCTCCGATATCAGCCTCAACGCCACAGGGACGATCGCCCCGTGACGGACGACTGACGGGCCGGCTCGTGTCGGCCCCACCGCTCGAACCCGGGAAGGCGGACCGCCAGGTCCGCCTTCCCGGCGTGTTGCACCATCTGGACCGGGCGACGGTCGCCGCCGAGACGCCGCTGCGCAGGCTGGTGGGGTCGGGCAGGCTCAACCCGCTGCCGCATGCCGGAACCATCAGCGTGTTCCTGCTGATCGTGGTCACCATCACCGGCGTGTACCTGACCTTCTTCTTCGAGTTCGGGTTCGCCGACTCCTACCGGGCAGTGTCGAAGATGGAGGCCCACCCCATTCAGCGGGTCATCCGCGGGGTGCACCGGTTCTCTTCGGCGGCGTTGGTGGTCACCACGCTGGTCCACGCCTGGCGCACCTTCGTGATGCAGCGGTTCACCGGGCCGCGTCGGTGGAGATGGCTCACCGGGGTGCTGGCGCTGGCGCTGGTGTGGCTGGCCGGCGTCACCGGCTATTGGCTCATCTGGGACGTCCGCGCCCAGGCCCTCACCGAGGCCTTCTCGTCGATGATGGGATCGATCTCGGGCGCCTGGGAGGTCGCTACCACCCGTCCCACCGGGTCGGGGTGGGTGCCGCTTCTGGCGATCTTCGCCGTCCATCTGCTGCTCACGGCCGTGATCGGCTACGCCTTGTGGCGGCACCTGCGTAGGACCCGGCACGGGTGGCTACCGCCCCGTCGTTGGATGGCGCTCATGGGGGGAGCCCTGTTCGTTGCCGCCATCGCCCTGCCGCTCGGCATGCTCCCGGCCGCCAACCCCGGTGTCGTGCCCGGTTCGATGCCGCTCGACCCCTTCATCATGTTCCTGCTGCCTCCGCTGCTCGGTTCATGGCCGTGGGGTGTGGCGGCCCTGGCGCTGGCGGTTGGGATGGTGGGGATGCTGCTCCCGTGGATCCTGCGTCGCTCCGATCCGCCCGTCGCCCGGATCGTGGCCGAGCGCTGCACCGGCTGTGAGCTGTGCGTCATCGACTGTCCCTACCTGGCGCTCACCATGTCCACCGAGGGCGACGGCGCCATCGCCGTGGTCGATTCGGAACGCTGTGTCGGGTGCGGCATCTGTGTCGGTTCCTGTTCGTTCGCCGCCATCGACGGTTTCGGCGTGCCATCGGTGCCCGACGGGTTCACGGGTCCGTTGCTGCTGGCGTGTTCACGCCTCGTGTCGCTCGGTGAGGTGCCGGCCGACCAGGGAACGCTGGTGGAGGTGAACTGCACCGGCGTCCTCAATCCGCGCACGGTCAGTTCGCTCATCTCCTCTGGCGCCGAATCGGTGCACATCGTGGGATGCCCCCCGGGTGACTGTGCCTACGGCGTCGGCAACCTGATGACGTCCGACCGCTTCGAAGGCCGCCGTGCCCCGCTGCTGGCCAGGTCATGGACGGAACGAGTCGCTCAGGACTTCGTGGCGCCCTCCGACCTGGCGAGGGCGGTTTCCAATCCGGGATCGCACACCCACGCCGACATCATCAGCGCACCGACATCGAGAAGCCGGTTGGTGGGCGCCGGAGTGGTGGTGGTGACATCCGTGGTGCTGATCGGCGCCGCCACCGGCCTCACGTTCTCCAACGACGCCGACAGAGCCGAGGTGCAGGTGGTGGTCGACCACAGACCCGGCTCACGGCTGGAGGTGGCCGCCGAGCCCACCGGTGGGTTCCCCATGTCGCTGGAACTGGTGGTCGACGGCCGCGTCGTCGGCTCCGAGTCACTGGCCGACGCAGGTGATCGGGTGGAACGGGTGGTGGACTTCGAGGTGGCAGCCGGCTCCAGTGGTGAGATCCGACTGGTCGAAGGCGACACCGCTACGGTGATCGGCGGTTTTGCCGACATCGAGCCCGGGCGCCGTCAGCTGTTGGCGGCGGTCGACGTTCCGGCCGCCCCCGGGGCGGAACTGGGTGCCGCCCTCTTCTCGAGCGCAGGTTTCGGCGAGAACCTCGGGTGTGAGGTGTGCCATTCGCTCGATCCCGGCAGGCGGTTGGTGGGCCCTTCGTTGGCCGGTATCGCCACGGTCGCCAGGGAGCGGGTGCCGGGCATGACCGCCGAGGATTACATCCTGGAGTCGCTGGTTGACCCCGATGCCTTCACCGTCGACGGCTACCCGGCGGGCCAGATGCTGAACGACTACGAGGAGCGGTTGACGCCCGGCGAACTCGAGGCGATTGTTGCGTATCTGATGACCCTCACGGAGGCAGACTCATGACAAGGTGGTCGTTGGCGATCGTGGCGGTGCTGGCGTTGGCCGTGTCGGCCTGCGGTTCCCCGGCGGTGGGAGGTTCCACCGACCTCACCGACGGCGCCGATCTGTTCGCGGCCACCGTGCTCGGCAACCGGCCCGGGTGCATCACCTGTCACTCGCTGGAGCCCGGTGTGAACCTCGTCGGCCCCTCCGTGGCGGGTGTCGGCTCCGTCGCCGGTTCCCGGGTGGAAGGCCTCGACGCCGCGCAGTACCTGCGTCAGTCCATCGTCGACCCCAACGCCCACGTCGTCGAAGGCTTCGACGACGACGTCATGCCCGGTGACTACGTACTCAGCCTCACCGATCCCCAGGTCGAGGCGCTGGTGGAGTACATGGAAGGACTGAGATGAGGTTCAACGTAGAACGTTCAACGTACAACGTATCGATGGTCTGCTCCGCACGACTGCCCTCGTTGCCATTGTCTTCACGTTCTACGTTCTACGTTTTACGTTCTACCGGGATGGACCGCTCAGGGAAAGCCCACCGATGAGGCGTTCAGCCCTGCGGAAAGATCTCCTCGGTCCCTTCGCCTTCGACGCCGTCGATGGTGCGGGTTCCGATGAGGCGACCGTCGTCCTCGAGGGTGTAGGTGGCGGTGCCGCTGGCGTCGCCCCGGGGGGCTTCGACGGTGGTCCACTCGACATCCAACTGATCACCCACCAGGCGGCCGGTTCCTTCGAGGATGGCGCCGGTCACGAGCCATTCCATGGTGACTTCTCCGCTGTCGGACTCGTCGATGATGACGGTGCCGGAGTACTCGATACCGACTGGGTCGATGCCGTTGACGACGTAGGTTCCGTCGAGTCCTTCGCCCTGGGAGACTTGGGATCCGGGGGTGGAGCAGGCGGCGAGCGCGAGGGTGAGGACGGCGGCGAACAGTACGCGGAAGCGGGTCATGGTGACACCGAGTCTATCTGGCGGCTGATCCCGCTCTGGGGCCGCTGGGCCGGGGGCGTGTTGGCGTTGCTGTTGGTGGCCGCCTTTGCCTTCGCCACCTTCCAACCGGTGCAGGTGTTGCCCCGGATCCGGTTGGCACCCGGCTTCGCGTTCGTCGATCAGGATGGTGGGCAGTTCACCAGTGACGGCACTCGCGGCGACGTGGTTCTGTACGGGTTCGCCTACGGTGACTGTGGGGCGGAGTGCGATCCGGTGCGGGACACGATGGCCGAGATCGCTGCCCGTGCCGAGGCTGAGATCGATCTGGGCGACACCGAGTTCCGTCTGGTCACCGTGTCGATCGACCCTGCTTCGGATGCCGACCGCATGCCCGAGCTGGCCGAGTCCTGGGGCGCCGACGGTGAACGCTGGCGGTGGGCGACCGGGGAGGACCCGGAGTTGCTGCGGACCGTGCTCACGTCGGGATTCGAGTTGTATCACCAGCAGATCGCCGACGGTTCGTTCGCCTTCGACTCCCGCTACGTGCTGGTGGACGGATGGGGTGTGATCCGCGGTGAGTACCGCTACTCCACCCTGGCCGACGACGCCGACAAGATCGTCCGTCACATCGGGCTGTTGGGGGAGGAGATCCGCAACTCGAAGGGTGTGACATCGGTCGCCTACGAGGCAGCCCACATCTTCATGTGTTATCCATGACCGAAAGGCCAGCCATGCTCGAAACCACCCCGGATACCTCAGCACCCCGGCGCTCCCGCCGTCGGCTCGTCGAGTTCGCCGCCTACGTCGCCGTGGCCGTGTTGGGTGTGGCGGTCGCAGTGGTGTTCTTCGCCCCCCACACCTACGCCGGCACCGTGATGCAGTCGCCCGCCAAGGCCCCCAGTCTCGACGGGATGGTGTTCCACAACGGCGAACCAGCCGATCTGTGGCGTTTCGACGGTGACGTGGTCATGGTCTTCTTCGGCTATGCCAACTGCCCCGACGTCTGTCCGACCACGCTGGCTGCCGTGGCCCGCGCCAAGGAGCAGATGAGCGCCGACGACGCCGCCCGCGTCCACACCGTCATGGTGACCGTCGACCCTGACCGCGACACCACCGAGTCGCTCGGTGCCTACGTCACCCACTTCGACCCGGCGTTCCTCGGCGCCGTCGGCGACGAGCAGGCAACCCACCAGGCCGAGGTGCTGTACGGGATCAACGTCGTACAGCACGAGGGTGACTCCGCCTCCGGGTACGTGGTGGACCACACCGCCCATCTGGTGGCCATCGACCCCGGAGGATTCGTGCGAGTCATCTATCCCACCGACGTGGCCCCCGCCGCACTGGCCGCCGATCTCGAGGAACTGCTCGGCTGAGCCGATCGACCTGTCGCCGTTGAAGCCATCGACGGGTTTCCGCTGTGGATGAGCAGCATCCCGCCGGCATCGCCTGCGACCTGTGCTGGATTCGACGCTCCTGGCCCGGGTCCGAGATGGGTACGCCACGTGGCCGGAGGTCAACCATCAAGCAGCCCGCCCAGCGGGTATCCGCCTGGCCGTAGAACACCGTCACCAAGCCCTTCGAGATCAAATCGGGCACGATCACCGGTGCCCACATCAACTCCACGCACTCGTCCCGGGCATCAAAGAGAACCGGAACAGCCGAACGTCGACTACGTCGCCCTTCGTGTGCTCGACCTCGATGCGGTCACCGACACGGAATGGCCTGCGGCTGAGGTGAAAGCCCAACCGGCCAAGTTCTTGAGGACATCGGAGAGGGCGATGGCGATGCCGGCCGAGATCAGGCCGAGGAAGGTGGGTAGGTCGTTGAACGCGTCGATCCAGATCCAGGCGACAACGATCACGCCCGTCACGGTGGCCGTGTAGGTGGCGACTTCCCTCGCCCTGTAGCCGACCCAATCCTCCCGGAACCGTTGATGTAGAGCCCGCAGCACGACCGCACGAGTGAGAGTCAACCCAGCGACCACGACAAGCGAAGCCAGGAGCTTTCCCTGCACCGCCACCGAGATGCCCAACTGTTCCGAGACCCACATCATTGCATCGCTCATCTCAGCTCCAGTCCGGCAGTCTCCTCCCATTCCTCTCCGCCATCGAGAACGGCGAGCTGGCATCGAGCTTCCGGTCCCGACAGCGGACTCGCCGGTCCCGGTTCACCGTGGCGACCCACACGGGCTTCCACACCTACGCGCAAGACCTTCAAGGCCTCTCGAAGAGGTCGCCGAGGAGTTCGATCGGTAGTGGTGGTACATGGAATCGGCATCAACGGTGACGGGGCGTACGAATTCGGTGCCGGCGTGTCCTCGCTCACCGATGATCTTCCGCTCGAAACCACCATCCCCGCTGCGGGCGACCAGATCGACGAGGTCGGCCGACACCGGCGTCGCCCGCCGATCGGTTCCAGCCGGGTTGGGAATCGGGACTAGCGCGTCACTGTGTGATGAATCTCCTCCTCGACGCTTCCCCTCCACTCCATACGATCTGAAGAGGGTGGAACACGGAGGGTGACGTATGGCGGGTCTTGGTAGGTGGGGGCGGATGCTCCTTGTGAGTGGGCTTCTCTGTGTGGCGCTGTCGCCGGCGGCGTTGGCCCAGGCAGCGGAGGAGGCCACGATCACGGTGGTCCACGCGGTCCCGGGTGACGGCGGTTTCCCGGCCGACATCCGCCTCGCCGGCGACATCGTCATCTCTTCGATGGCTTTCGAGGGCATCGCCGGGCCCACCCGGGTCCCGGCGGGTGAAGTGACGCTCGAGGTGTTCGCAGCGGGTTCTGATCCGGCGGTCGACGAGCCGTTGTTGGCGGACTCGGTCCAGCTCGAGGCGGACGCCAACTACACCCTGGTCGCCCAGATGTACGGCGATGACCCTGCCCTCAGTCTGTACGCCAACGATCTGTCGTCGGTGCAGGCGGGCACGGGTCGCCTCACGATTCGTCAGACCTCCGGAGAGGACGCGCTGACGTTCGCTCTCGATGGAGAGGCGACCGCCGACGCGCTGGCGGCGACATCCGAGTCCACCTCTGAGATCCCCGCCGGCACCTACCGGTTCGCCGTCGCCACCGCCGACGGCGCCATACTCGCCGATCAGGAGCTGGTGGTCGCCGAGGGGGCGGTCACCATCATCTACGCGGTCGGCTCGGGTGCGGACGGGAGTTTCGGGCTGCTCAGCCAGGAGATCGTGGTCGACCAGGATCCCCCGGTCGGCGTCCCCACCGGAAGCGGTGGCAACCGGGCCTCGGGGTCCACCGCCGGCTGGCTGGTGGTGCCGGGGATGTTCGTCGGCTTCGTCCTCATCCGTCTCGGATTGGCCCGTCGTCGCTTCGCATGAGCCGGATACCCGATCTGGCGTCGCCGCCGATCACGGTCATCACCGTCCCTGCGGAGTCGACCACCACCGGCTCGGTTCCGGCCGCGACATCGACCGCGCCCAGCGCGGACACCCCCGCTGTCGTCGAGACGTCGGTACCGTCGACCACGTCGAGCACGTTGTCGACCTTCGATGTCACCCCTCAGGCGATCGGCTCGACAGCCGCCGTTCTCTTGGTGATGGCCCTGCTGTGGCTGTTCCTCGCCTCCCGCGTTCGCCACCGGCCGCCCCCTCCGCCGGAGCGCACACTCACCGAACGGGTGCGCGAGCTCGGCGAAGGCAACATCGAGAAGTCGTCACCCGACGACGTGGTGATCGACCTCAGGAACGAAGACGTCAACACGAACTGACATACGTGCCCTACGCCGTTGGGAACTGGGCCATGTCGTCTCGGATGGTGGGCCCCACTCCACCGCCGGGTGACCTGACCTCCTGCCCTGGCGGTCCGGTGGGCAGTGCGAGACGATGGCGCCATGAGCATCACCCTGCTGGCCTTACACGTCCTCGCTCGGTCGGCCACCGCAGCTGTCCGTGAAGATCGTGGGGGGCACCCGTGATCCCGCCGTGCTGGTTGTGGCGGAACCGCATCCGAATCGAGTCCGACTTCTGCGAGATCGCCCCGCTCGCAAATCCGATGCCTCGCCGACCCGACGTCAGGCCAGGACTTCGACCTGCCGGCTCCGGTGGACCCACCAACCGGCGCCCGCACCCCCGGCGGCGTCGGCGATCGGATCGAACCCCGTCTTGACGGCATCGCCGACGGTGGCCCCGAGGCAGGATGGGTCGGTCGCTCATCGAGTACCGGGCGCTGGGATGCGTCAGACCCCCGGTTCTGGGGTCAGAGTCGACGCGCACGACGTCGGTCGTGTCGCCAGAACGGGGCCACCGTGAGGTACCGCCTCGTAGGTCCCGGCGGGACCGAGACGAAGGGGTCAGCCTCCCATCGAGAGGAAGGCCTCGACCTCGGTGGCGGGATACACCGTCTCGCAGGGGATGCCATTGCCGTCGGCGTCCATCCGATCCGGGGCGCCTTCGGTGAGCCAGTAGGCGACCGCCTGGGCGAAGTCGAGGCCTCGGGGTTCCAGGTCACGGCACATCAGTCCGGTGGCGGTCGGGCTACCTTCGAAGAAGGCGGGATCGAACAGGGTTCCGATCTCGTCGCAGGGAAGGCCGTTGCCGTCGGAGTCCATCCCGTCGGGCATCCCCGCCGCCACCCAGTAGGCCACCACCTCGGCGTACGAGCGGCCGTCGAGTGACTGGCACGTCTCCTCAGCTGCCAGGCCCGTCTCGGAGCCGGCCCCACCCGGGAACAGCGGATCCTGCCAGGCAGGTCGTTCGGGGGGCTGGGTCGCCAGCATCTCCCACCACTCCTCGTCGGTGAGCCGACCCTGGTCGGCGCCACGCCAGAACTCGTGGTAGGAGTACACCCCGCCCCGCGCCACCTGGAAGCGGCCGTCGTCGGCGGGAACCATCACGTAGACGGTGTCGAACCAGCCGGTCCCGATCTCGAGGATTTCGTAGGTGGTCCGCATGATGTCGACCACCACGGCCGAGTTCCGGTCCTGGTCGGGCATCGGCGCGATTTCGCCGCCCGGCCGGTCGGAGGAGCGAATCCACAATGCTTCCATCACCGACCCGATCGTCCCCAGCCACTGGTTGTCCTCGGCAGAGATGGGTCGTCCGGCCAGCTCGTCGGATGCCAGTCGGGTGAGCCGGGCCAGGAAGTCGTCGAGAGCGGTGAGCAGGGCGGCGTTGTCTGAATCGGCGGGCAGCAGGCCACGAGCCGTCAACCCGTCGGTCAGCAACCCGACCACTTCTGCCATCCGCCCGAATGCCACCGGATTGGGTTCCACCCAGTGCCGCGGCTCGGGGAAGTCCACTTCATCGAAGTCGCCTTCGGCGGCGAAGGACTGCTTGGCATACAGCACCGTGTCGTGTTTCAGCTCGACATACGAGCCGAGCCCGGTCTGGAGGTCCTTGCGTTCCCAGGCTTCGCTCCGCATGAAGTCGGGATAGGCGCCTCCCAGCGGCGTCCACACCGGTTCGAGGGCGTACATCCAGGCGTCGTAGACGGTGGCGGCCCACTCCTCGGTGCCCCGTTCCGAGATCATGGTGGTGAGGGCCGCGAGCTGGTCGTCGTAGTTGGTCCAATGCTCACCGGTGGCGGGGTCGGTGAGCGTCCCTTCCTCGTCCATGATCCGGTAGGCGAGCTCCGATCCGAAGCCGGCGACCAGGTCGAGCGGGGTGGCATACCTGCGTCCGAACGGAGGATCGCCCACCGACGGGAATCGAAGTTGGTCGTAGACGTAGGAGTCGATCACGAAGCGGGCCCCCATCAGCCGGACCGAGGCCGCCTCCGGGTCGATCCCCACCGGGCGCAGCCGTTGCAGCGCCTCTCCGGCGGTGGCCGCCACCTGGGTGTTGAGCAGCGATGGGTCGTCCCTCCATCCGGCGGCCAGCAGATCGAGCTCTTCGGCCAGCTCGAGCGGGGTGTAGTCGTCGGCCATGCCCACCAGGAAGGCGGTTGGTTGGTAGAGCAGCGTCCACGCCTCGACCAGGTCGGGGCGACCAACCAGCGCCCTGGTGGCGAGAGCGCCCAGCAACATCGTGTCGCCCCGGCCGACCACGAAGTTCTCGTTCCCGAGCAGCGACATCGCCCGGAAGTACCGCTCCAGGTCGGAGTTGCGGGTGTAGTGGCCCCGGGGCAGGAACAGCGAGTAGTCGACGAGCCCCTGCATCGACGCCTGGGGGTCGGCGGGTCCCAGCCCGGTGATGGGCGAGCGAACGAGCTGGGCGGCTTCGACGGCCAGTGCCACCTCCTGCTCGGCGAGCGGGCCGATCTCGCCGACGTCGACCTCGGCCAGGGTGGCGGCCGCCTCGAAGAGTTGGGCCACCCGGTCGGCGGAGTCGTACAGCTCAGAGCCGGACAGCGACTCACGCTGTGCCCTCGCCTCCTCCACCATGCCCGTCAGCAGGGACTCCAGCACCGGCAGCAGTTCCTGCTGCTCGAGTTCGCGCAGCAGCTTGGAGAAGGCCAGGTGAAGGTAGTGGTATCCGGCGTCGGTGGTGACGAAGTACACCTCGCCCACCGAATAGGGGACGGTCTGATAGACCGGATGCAGCAAGCGTGCCTCGCCGGGGATGACCACGAAACCCTGCGCTTCGAGCGATTCGACGGCGGCGGCGTCGAGGTCGTAGGTCCGTGCCAGGAAGAGCCCCTCGACCGAGTCGGGGGTTTCGGGCCCCGCGTAGGCGGGCGTGTCTCCCAGCAGGGGGACCTCGGTGAACGCTCCGAAGGCCGAGACGAGGCGTGGCGTGACGCCGGACCTCCCGGGTTCGGATGGAACGGTGGTGGAAGTGGTCACCGTGGTGGTGGACGCTTCCTGGGCGGTTGTCGGTGCCGCCCCGGTCGTGGTGGTGGTCTGTTCGGTTTCCGTGCTGCACGAGACAGCCAGCATCGCCACGACGATGGTCATCACGATGAACCGGCGCATGGTTGGCCCCTTTCGGCACGTCCGCCGTGGAAGACGGTGCCTGGCGACGGACCGCGCCATGTCGCCACCAGTGTGCGTCGTGAACGTCGCGGTTTTCCAGAGGCGAACGGCGACTGGTCGGTTCGCTCCCGGCTCGGCCCTGGTCACTTCTCATCGATCTAGCCCGGCCAGAGGGGAAACCCGCTTCGGGGCGACAGAGACCGGTGCAGGATCACCGGGTCGGATGAGCCGTTGCGGTCGACGTCGGCACAGGCGGGCGTTCCGGCGCCGGGGAGGGTTGGGGCGGTGGCGAAGCCGAAGTCCCACCAGGTCCAGGCGCCGGTGCCCACCACCATCCGATCGTCGAGGGTGTCGAACGCCACCGCCAGGCCCCCATCGCATGCCGCCACAGACGCCACCGGGGACAGCAGCGTGCCCGCCGCCCACACCGGCCGGAAGGTGTCGGGGTCGAACACGCCGAGGTGGGCGCTCATGCCTGCCGCGTCGGTGAAGTCGTTCCCCGGGAACAGCCGATTTGCCTCGGTCTCCCGGAAGGGGTGCCGGTACGACACCGCCACCAGCGGGCGGCCGCCGCCGGTGATGTCGCCCGCGGCGGCGGCGACCACGTCGCCCCACGGGAAGCCGGTGGTGTCGACCGGTCGGGCCGGGTCGGCGGTGGTGGGCCGCACCAGCGACCACCACTCCAGGTCGAGCAGCACCGCCGGGCCTGTCGGGGTGTCCCACCCGGCGAAACGGGGACGCAGTCCCGACCGCTCGACCCGTCCCATTCGGTACGCCTCCACCCCTCGGGGGCCGGCCAGAACTTCCAGCACCAGCCCGGTACGGGTCACCTCGGGTCGCTGGTCGAACACCAGATTGCCGAGGCTGGTGGCGACGATCACCGGACGGCCATCCACTCCGGACACGTGCACGGGCTGCGGAACGTGGGGACCGTGGCCCCACACCAGGTCGGCGCCCCATCCGGTCAGATCGGTGGCGATTCCGGTCAGGATGGGATCGTCGTCGAGCAGATACTCGACGCCTCCGTGGATCGACACCACCACCAGGTCGGCGATGGCGGTCGCCTCCTCCACGGCCGTCCGGGCCGACTCCGGTGAGTAGATCGACACGCCCGGTCGGATGGCGTCCCCGGGTGGGCCGAGGCCGGTGACGTCGAAGCCCAGGAAGGCGACTCGCACACCGTTGCGAACCACCACCACCGGTCGCCCCGACTCCGTTCCGGTGCGGGCGCCCCCCAGCGACTCGATCCCCGCATCTTCCAGCGCCTGCAGGGTGTCGAGCACACCGCCGTCGCCGGCATCACCGATGTGGTTGTTCGCCACCGCCATCACGTCGAAGCCGGCGCCGGCGATCAGCGCCGACATCGCCGGATCGGCTTCGAGGGCGTTGGGGCCTTCGGAGACATGCGGGCGCAAGGTGAGGGGAGATTCCAGGTTGGCGGCGGCCACGTCGGCCCCCGAAACAATCGTCCGGATGCCCTCGAAGAACTCGGCACCGTCGGCGGCAGCAACCGGCGCCACCCGCCTCCCCATCATCACGTCTCCCGCCAGAAGCAGCCGGATGGTGCCGGATGCATCCGGCGGTGCGGAGCCGATCGGTGCGTATGGCAGCGTGGGGCTGCCGCACGAGGCCACCAGCGCCACCGCCGCGACCGTGGATGCGAATCTCATCACCCCTCCACTACCGCAACCGTGGTCGAGCAGGTAGTGGCGGATGGCTCGACGGACTGTTCTTTCCCCTGGCGGGTGGCCGCTCGCTCCGGGGCCGCCGGTGGGCGATGCGACGGTGCCGACCGTCGGCACCATCGGATCGATCCCTCTCGGCCGGGCCGTGGTGCGCCGCACCGGTTCCGACCTGGCGATGGTGTCGGTGGCGGTGGGCGTCCACCGGGCCATGGAGGCGGCGCGCAGTCGGCGAGGGATCGAGGCGACGGTGCTCGACCTGCGAACGGTGTCGCCCCTCGACGTCTCCGCCATCACCGAGGCCGCTGGAGGCGCCCGGGCGGTGATCGTCGTCGACGAGGGCTACGCATGGTTCGGCCTGTCCGGTGACCTGTCCGGAAGCGGCTGAGTCGGCGGCGCTGGTGACCGGCGCGGTGGTACGCAGCATTCGATCGGCTCTTGACTGCGCCACGTTCCGGCGGTTTCGACGGGTGGGTGGTCAGGCCGAACTCGGTCTGACCACCCACCGCAGGATGTGATCGATCACGATCGGGTCATCGACCAGGCGGGAGTGGTTCACCGACCCGACGACGACCGAGTCGGTGGGGGTGAGCTTCGATCCACCGGAACCACTGCTGGTTCGCACGATCAGATCTCCCACCAGCGCCCCGACCGGGTGCCTCGGGTCGGCTGTGACGACGCCCGACACGAAGTGATGGTCGATACCTGCGGGCAGATCGTGGTCGCCGACGGTGTTGCGGAGCAGGGCGTCGGCGTCGTGATCCCGCCAGTCCTCCTCGGCGATGGCGCCGAAGCGGAGATCCTTGAGGCCTCCGCTGCGGGTATCGAGGTAGTCGGCGAGTGGGCGGGATTCGGGGGCGAACCGCAGCCCCCAGGCCGCCACGTTGACCAACTTCTCGAGCGGTGCGCCACCATGCGGTGTGCCCAGGGTGACCACGTCGCTGACACGGTCCACCCAGTCATGTCCGGCTGCCGCCCCCATGGTGCAGGCGCTCCTGATCACCAGCCCGCCCATCGAGTGTCCGACCAGCGAGATCGACTCGACCTCCACCGGCCAGTGGGCACACACATCTTCGAGCAGTCCGGCCAGGAGGGAGCCGTTGTGGGAGATGCGCAGCCCGCTGTTGTATCTGACGGTGAGCGGGGTGTGAAGGGGATCCATCTCCAGAGCCGCCAGTAGTCCTGTGCCGTTCTCGGTTCCCCGCCAGCAGTGTTCGGTCTCGGCCCATCCGTGCACCAGCACCACCAGTCGCCCGGTGGCGGAGGGGAACGATGCCGCCAGGGCGTCGTCGGCGGCAACGGGTTGGGAGTTCCGACCCCGAATGCCCATCGCCGTGGCCAGACGAGCCTCATGACGTCCGAGGGCGTCCCCCCACAGGCCGTTCACGACGGCCTGGGTGGCGTCACGCGAGTCTGTCGAGACGTGCACTCCGAGGTCGAGGCCCACCCCGAGAGCGGTGGCGCCGAGACGAACCACGCCATAGGTGGTGTCGCAGATGGTGTCGTGGATCCTGCGGATCGGTCGGGCGACCGGGCCGAGGGCGTCGAACCAGCGCCCGGAAATGGCGCGGTGCATGCCCTCGACCGGATCGACGAGCCGCTCGGTCGCCAGCGTGACGGCAGTTCCGAAGCTGATGGGTGGCTCCTGTCGAGGTGAGATGAGGGTAGTCGCCGACGCCGGGACCACGATCGCCGGTGGTTGGACCGCTCACCCAACGAGCGCGCCGACGACGGTGGGCAGCGACTTCCGCCAGTCGGGCAAGGGTGGCACGCCGATCATCTCGGCGCGGGTGGTGTCGAGGGTGGAGTATGCGGGCCGTTTGGCGGGGGTGGGGTAGTCGGCGGTGGTGCAGGGCTGGATCAGGTCGGGGTCACGACCGCCGAGTTCCACCGCGGTGCGGGCGAGTTCGTACCAGCTGGCTTCGCCGTGGTTGGCGAGGTGGAGGATGCCGGTGGCGCCCACGCGGACAGCCTGGAGGGTGGCGGCGGCGAGGTCTGATGCGATCGTGGGGCGGCCGCGCTGGTCATCGATCACATTGAGCCGGCGGCCTTCTCCGGTCAGGCGGAGCATGGTGGCGACGAAGTTGGGGTGGGTGTCCGAGATCACCCATGACGTTCGGATGACGAGACCGGTGTCACCGGCGGCGAGCACGGCTCGTTCGCCGACGAGTTTGGATCGGCCGTAGGCGTTGACCGGGTCGACCGGGTCGGTTTCGAGGTAGGGGCGGGTGCCGTTGCCGTCGAAGACATAATCGGTGGAGTAGGTGACGAAGGGGATGCGGCGTGAGGCGCACACCCGCGCCATCGTTCCCACCGCTTCGCCGTTGATGCGGGTGGCGAGGTCTTCCTCGGTCTCGGCGCGGTCGACCGCCGTGTAGGCGGCGGCGTTGATGACCACGTCGGGGGTGTGGGCGTCGACCAGTGCAGCGATGTCGGTCTCG
Source organism: uncultured bacterium (assembly GCA_963825585.1). Taxonomy (GTDB): domain Bacteria; phylum Actinomycetota; class Acidimicrobiia; order Spongiisociales; family ZC4RG35; genus JAOUGY01. Next base: position 21,765 of record CAWGTX010000010.1, on the reverse strand, counting down.
CCGGCGGTTGCCAGGTCCAGGTCATGGCGGGTGATGCCAATCGTGCCGGGCCGGGCGATGAGCGCAGTACCGACCTGTCCACCTGCCCCGATGATCAGGATCATGGTTCGCCGAGCACGTCTTCGAGATAGTCGCGGTAGGTGGAGTTGGGCATGGCTGCCACCACCTCGGCCAGCCGTTCCTGGGTGAGGAACCCGGAGCGGTAGGCGATCTCCTCCAGGCAGGCGATCTTGATCGACTGGCGGTGTTCGATGGTGGCGATGAAGTTGGCGGCGTCGAGGAGGCTGTCATGGGTGCCTGAATCGAGCCAGGCCACACCCCGGTCGAAGAGCTGCACCGAGAGCCGGCCTTCCCGCAGATAGGCGAGGTTGAGATCGGTGATCTCGAGCTCCCCTCGGGCGGACGGGGTGACGGCCTTGGCCATCTCCACCACGTCGCCGCCGTACACGTACAGCCCGGGGACGGCGTACTTCGATTTCGGGGCCGTCGGCTTCTCCTCGAGCGACACCACCTGGCCGGTGGGGTCGAACTCGACGACGCCGTAGCGCTCCGGGTCTCTCACCGGGTAGCCGAACACGACGGCGCCGGCGGTGAAGCTGTCGAGCACTTCTTCCAGACCGGTGCGACCGTAGAAGATGTTGTCCCCGAGGATGAGGGTGACCGGGTCGGTGCCCACGAAATCCTCTCCCACCAGGAACGCCTGGGCGATGCCTTTTGGTTCGGGTTGGATGGCGAAGTCCAGCTGGATGCCCCAGGTGGAGCCGTCACCCAGCAGCGACTGGAATCGCGGCATGTCGTGGGGGGTCGTGATCAGCAATATCTCGGAGATCCCCGCCTGCATGAGGGTGGCCAGCGGGTAGTAGATCATCGGCTTGTCGTAGACGGGTTGCAGCTGTTTGGAGGCGACCTGGGTGAGCGGATACAGCCGGCTGCCGGCGCCACCGGCGAGGACGATGCCCTTCATCGGGTTCCTTCCTTGATTGGCCGCCACCAGTCTTCCCGAGCCCGGTACCACTCGATGGTGTCGGCGAGACGCTCATCGAACGGGTGGGCCGGTGCCCATCCGAGCTTGCGGATCTTGGTTGAGTCGACGGCATAGCGCAGGTCGTGACCGAGGCGGTCGGTGACCCGTTCGATCGAGGTGTCGTCCTTGCCGAGGGCGTCGATGATCAGATGGGTGAGGTCGATGTTGGCGAGCTGGGCGTTGGCGCCGATGTTGTAGATGTCGCCTGGGGTGCCCTCGTCGACGAGCATGTGGATCGCCGAGCAGTGATCTTCGACGTAGAGCCAGTCGCGTTCGTTTCGCCCGTCCCCGTAGAGCGGCACCTTCTTGTCGTCGAGGAGATTGGTGACGAACAGGGGAATCACCTTCTCGGGGAACTGGTACGGCCCGTAGTTGTTGGTGCAGCGGGTGACGATGGCGGGGTAGCCGAAGGTGACGCCGTAGGACCGGACCAGCAGATCGGAGCCCGCCTTTGACGCCGAGTAGGGCGAGGAGGGTTCGAGCACGGCTTCCTCGGTGGCGAAGCCGTCGGCGATCGAGCCGTACACCTCGTCGGTGGAGACGTGCACGAACTTCGACACGCCGTGGCGCCTGGCGGCGTCGATGAGGACTCCGGTCCCCACCACGTTGGTTTCGAGAAACACGGTCGGTCCTTCGATGGACCGGTCGACGTGACTTTCGGCGGCGAAGTGGATCACGACGTCGTGGTCGGCCATCAGCCGGTCGACGAGGGTGGCATCCCCGATCGACCCGTGCACGAACGTGTGTCTTCCGAGGGCGTCCAGTTCGTCGACGGTGGCCCGTACCCCGGCGTATGTGAGCAGGTCGAGGTTGGTGATAGTTGTGTCCGGTTCGGCCCCCAATACGTACCGAACGAAGTTCGAGCCTATGAAACCGGCTCCGCCGGTGACCAGATAGCGTCGTCCCAAGTAACCCTCCTCCGACAGCCCGACAACCTACACGCTTTGGTCCGGGTTTCTGCAGGTCAGTCGAAAACGTCGGCGTCCACCAGCAGAGGGGCGTCGCGATCTTTGGCCGAGACGATGGGTGCGGCGTCGAGTGGCCACGCCACGCCGATGGCAGGATCGTCGAAGCGGATCGAGCGGTCGCACTCCGGAGCGTAGAAGTCGGTGGTTTTGTACACGACATCGGCGCTCTCGGTGAGGACGACGAAACCGTGGGCGTATCCGGGCGGCACCCACAGTTGGGTGCGGTTGGCCTCGGACAGTTCGATCCCGGCCCATCGTCCGAAGGTCGGAGAAGAACGCCGAATGTCGACTGCCACGTCGAAGATGGCACCGGCAACCACCCGTACGAGCTTTCCCTGCGGGTGGGGCTCCGTTTGATAGTGAAGGCCGCGCAGAACGCCGCGGGCCGATCGCGAATGGTTGTCCTGCACGAATCCCGGAGCCGAACCGGTGGCGGTCCGGAAGCTGCGGTCGTTGTACGCCTCGTAGAAGAAGCCACGGTCGTCGCCGTGCACCTGCGGATGCAGCACGACGGGAACGGGGTCTGTTGCGAATGGCTCGAGTGTTGCGTGCTGCACGTGTGGAGAATCGTAACGGCGTGTAACGGGTCGCTCAGCCTATCGACAGGATGAGGGGCGGCCCGTAGGCTCGCCCTTGGGCACAACTGGGAGAGGGGCTTCATGTCGTTCGCACGCCGCGGGCAGGCGTTTGTTCTTGGGTTGATGACGGTCGTGGTCTTCGCCGCGCCGGCCTTGGCGCAGGAGGCGGGGTCGGCGACGATCACGGTCGTTCACGCCGTCCCCGGTGAGGGTGGTTTTCCCGCCGACATCTATCTGAACGGCGAGGTGGTCCTCGACTCGATGGTGTTCGAGGCGGTGAGCGCCCCCATCGAGGTTCCGGCGGGAAAGGTTGGGGTTCAGATCTTCGTGGCCGGGTCGGATCCCACAACGGATACGCCGCTCATCGACGAGTCGGTCACGCTCGACGCAGGGGCCGACTACACGGCGGTCGCCCAGATCATCGACGAGGCTCCCGCCGTGGCGCTGTACGTGAACGACCTTTCTCCGGTTCCGGCGGGTGAAGCCCGGCTCACCATCCGTCAGAGTTCGGCCGAGGGTCCGCTCGACGTGGTGGTGAACGGCGTTCCGGTGGTTTCGGAGCTTGCAGCTCCCAACGAAGCGACGGTCGAGGTCGCCGCCGGCGTCAACCCACTGTCCATTTCGTCCGCCGCCGGGGTCGGCCTGGTGGACCAGGAGGTCGACGTTCCTGCCGGCGCCCTGTTCGTGTTGTACGCGGTGGGGTCATCCACCGATGAGACCTTTTCGATTCTCACCCAGCAGGTCACGACCCCCCAGGTGACGCCGGCGGGGGTTCCCACCGGCACCGGTGGTACCCGTGACCGGGCCGGCAGCGCAGTCTGGTTGAGCATGCCCATCATGTTCGTGGCCGCCGTCGTGCTGGCGGTTCGGCCGAAACGGGCTCGGGTGGTCTGATGCTGGCGAGGGTTTCGGTGGTGATCGTTACCTACGTGGCGGTGGGTTTCCTGCTGGCCGTGGGTGGCGCGCCGGAACCGGCGGATTCCAGGGAGGCGGCACCGTTGGCCGCGGAGCAGACAACTTCGACTTCGACCACGACCGTGCCTGTGGTGGAGGCGGTCACCACCACCACGGTGGTGACGGTGCCGTGGGCGTCGGCACGGCTGGCGGAGGGCGAGTCGTCGGGGCCGATTCCGGTTTCGGTGGACATCCCGTCGATCGAGGTGAGCGCCGAGGTGGTGGCGTCGGGCCTCGACGAGGAGTCTGGTCAGATGGAAATCCCGGCGACGGCAGCCCAGGTCGGCTGGTATCGCTTCGGGCCTCGACCCGGTGAGGCTGGTTCCGCCGTCCTGGCCGGCCACGTCGACATGGCGGGGCAGGGTCCGGGCGCGTTCTTCCATCTGGACCGTCTGGTGGCCGGCGACGAGGTCGAGGTTCACCTGTCCGATGGGACCATCCAACGCTTCGAGGTGCTCGAGACGGTTCGGATTCCGAAGGACGAGCTGGATGTGGAGGCCATCTTCTCCCGTCAGGGTGGCCCTCGTTTGACCCTGGTGACCTGCGGCGGGGCGTTCAATCACACAGAGCGGAGCTACGACGACAACGTCGTGACCACCTTGACACCTTTGGGGGCAACGGCATGACCAGTGTGCAGTCTCCGCCGGTGACGGTCATCACCGTCCCCCCGGCGACCACGACAACCACCACCCAGGCGACCACCACGACGTCGGTGGCGCCGACGACGACTGTTGCACCCGAACCGGTGACGACGGCCACCACCGCGGTGGTGGAGTCCCCACCTCCCGTGGGCGGCGAGGACGTACCGGAGGACGGCCTGGTGTTGCTCGTCTTCTTGGCCGTCGCTGCCCTGGTCGCACTGGTGGTGGGCGTGGTGTGGGCGCTCCGACGTCAGCGCCGTTCCGATGTGGCCGCCCGCCCCGAGGTGCCACCGGCAGTCCAGGCGGCCCTCGCTGATCGCATCCGTGAGTTGGCGGACCGGTCCCGCACCGGCGAGCCCGGGCCCGACTCGCCTGCCATCGACGACATCTCGATCGCCGACCTGTACCCGTGGATGGACGCCGGCGACGATCTGACCCTGGTGGTCGACCTGACCACCGCCGAGGCGCTCCAGAAGGTCGGCGTCACCTCACTCGCCCAACTCGCCGAGCTCGACGACGAGCGTGCCGAAGTGCTGAGCGAAGCAGGCATCGAGATCGATGCCGCCGCCGTGATCGCCGCCCAGGACATCCTCGGCAGGCGATCCGACGACCAACACTGAGGCCCGTGTCACCCACGAAGTGGGGAGGGGGCCAGCAGCTTTGTCCCCCTCTCGCAAGCTCGAGGGGGACAAGCGTTCTGGTCCCTCCTGCTTTCGCAAGCTCGGGGGGCACAAAAACCCTCTACCGTCACGTGGTCCGTTCTGTATCGAAAGGGTTCTCTCATGGCGACTCCTCACATCTCTGCCGAGCCGGGCGATTTCGCAGAGGCGGTTCTGCTTCCGGGCGATCCGTTGCGGGCGAAGTACATCGCCGAGAACTTCCTCGAGGATGTGCGTCAGGTGAACGCCGTCCGCAACATGCTCGGTTTCACGGGGACGTGGCAGGGGATGGCGGTGTCGGTGATGGGCACGGGGATGGGTGTGCCGTCGGCGTCGATCTATGCGTCGGAGTTGGTCATGTTCTACGGCGTGAAACGACTGGTGCGGGTGGGTTCGTGTGGTGGGATCGCCCCGACCGTGCAGCTGCGCGACGTGGTGGTGGCCTCGGGCGCCTGCACCGATTCGGGTGTGAACCGGGCCCGCTACGCGGGTTGGGATTATGCGGCCGTGGCCGACTTCGGACTGACCCGGGCGGCGGTGCAGGCGGCTGAGGAGGCCGGTTCCGCGGTGAAGGTGGGCAATGTTCACACCGCCGACCTGTTCTACAACCCGATTTCGACGGCGTTCGACACGATGGAGAAGATGGGTGTGCTGGCGGTCGAGATGGAGGCTGCCGGATTGTACGGGCTGGCCGCCGAGCACGGCGCTCGGGCGCTGGCGGTGATGACGGTGTCGGATCATGTCCGCACTGGGGCCGCCACCAGTTCGGAGGAGCGGGAGACGACGTTCGGTGAGATGGTTCAGATCGCGTTGAGGGCCTTGCAGATCGACGCCGGCTGACAGCGCTGTACGACCGAGTCGGCGCTCCGGCGGCCATTGCTTCACTGGGTTGGCGGGCACTGCAGTCATCGATCAGGTGACGCTCTCGAGGATCTGTTTGATCCGGGCGAGGTACTTCTCGTTGGCCCGTCGCATCGCTCCCGCCATCACCGGTGCCGCCGCTCTGCCGAACCCGCTCGGTTCGCCCCGGATACGGAGGGTCATGCGGGTCGAGTCGGCTCCGGTCGGCTCCCAGGTGTGAGTGGTCTCCAACGGGAACGGACCTTGTGCGGTGCGCATGACCAGTCGTCGCCCAGGTGGCCAGGCCGGCCTCGGTTGTCCACGCCCGCCGCACGCCTTCGATCGGCGCGTGGATCACTCGTTCGACGTCGAGTTGGTCGTGACGATCAGTCGTCATGGCGGGGCTCCAATGCGTCGGAGAGGGATGCGAGTTGCGTCGTCCAGAAAGAACGGCGGGTTGTGATCCACGATTCGAGTTCGGCCAGTGGCGCCAGGTCGACGTGATGGGTCACGACTCGGCCGTGCTTGGCCGATGTGATCGGCCCGGCCGCTCGTAGTCGCTCGAGGTGCTGGTGCATGGTGGGGAGTGCCGCACCGGTCTCGTCTGCCAGTTCGCTGGTTGTGGCGGGTCCCCGGCAGAGACGGGTGACTATGGCTCGTCGTCGAGGGTTGGTGAGCGCACCGGCGACGACACCGATGGGATCATCGGCAACATCGGGCTGATACTTCGCCACGCTTCGAAGTATGGGCCACCACCGGGACAGGCGGGTCCAGAACCGCCACCGCAATCGTCTACCGGTTTCGTGCCGCCATGCTCACGGGTTCCGGCCGGTCAGACCGAGCGGGAGACCGTGACGGGAACGAACGGGACATGAGGCGACTCGTCCTGGAGGTTCCCCCGTCGCTCTGTGCCATGCACCGGCGGAAGCGCGCGATCCGAGCGGTGGAACGGGACGGCGAAGAATTGGACCGCTCGTGCCGCCCGTGGCTGCGAGCATCGCTGCGACCAGAGGAGGTCTGCCCGTGGCTCATTCGCATACCGGCCCCGGATCGAGCGGCATCCACCTCGACCAGTTCGGCGCCCACGTCGATGACATCGCCACCGACGTCGGCTTCAGCGGTGTGATGCGGGTGGACGTCGACGGAGTTCCGGTTGTGGAACGGGCGTACGGTCTGGCGCATCGCGGGCTGGGGGTCGCCAACACCGTCGACACCCGGTTCGCCATCGCCAGCGGGTCCAAGACGTTCACGGCGCTGGCGGTGATGAGCCTGGTCGAGAGCGGTGAGCTGGAGTTGGACACCACCGCCCGGTCGCTGTTGGGCGACGACCTGCCGCTCATCGACAGTCGGGTGACCGTCGAACATCTCCTCTCGCACCGCTCCGGGATCGGTGACTACCTCGACGAGGACGAACTCGACGACATGAACGGCTACGTGATGACGGTGCCGGTCCACGAACTGGCCACCACCGAACAGTTCCTGGCGGTGTTGGACGGGCACCCGACGAAGTTCGAGCCGGGAGAGCGGTTCAGCTACTGCAACGGCGGATTCATGGTGCTGGCGCTGCTGGCCGAGCGGGCTTCGGGGGTGACGTTCCATGACCTGGTCGAACAGAGGGTGTGTGGTCCGGCCGGGATGACCTCGACCGCCTACCTGCGCTCAGACGAGCTGCCCGGCCGGGCCGCCATCGGCTATCTCGAAGACGAAGGCCTGCGTTCCAACGTCTTCCACCTGCCCGTGCGGGGCAACGGCGACGGCGGCGCCTACACCACCGCTTCAGACGTCCACGCCCTGTGGGACGCGTTGTTCGCCGGGCGGGTCGTTTCGCTCGACACGGTGGCGACCATGCTCACGGCTCGGAGTGAGGTGCCGGACATGGAGCTGAGCTACGGGCTGGGTGTGTGGCTCGATGTCCCCGCCGACACGGCGGTGATGATCGGAGGTGACGCCGGGGTCGGGTTCTTCTCGACCCGGCACCGCCACGGCCGGTTCACCGCCACGGTGTTGTGCAACCAGACCCGAGGTGCCTGGCCCGCCAGCCAACGTCTCAACCAACTGCTGGTGCCGTCGGGCTGAGGCCGGGGGTGAAACAGAGAGGCGCTACCCACCTGTCGCGTCCCCCTCGAGGGGAGGTGTCCGCCGACCGCAGCGGTCGGGTCAGGGTGAGTGGGCGTCAGCTCTGGCGAGATCATCGGAATATGACCTGAGCAGAGGCTTGGCAAAGCCACCGGGAAGGTCGGCAGTCGCTCGACGCCGCACGGGGGTTGCTGCTGCTGGAATACGCTCTGGCTGACAGGAATGTGCCTTGAAAATCCGACATCGTCTGTCGGATTTTCAAGGTAGGCTGGTGGCATGTTGATCGAACGCGGTAGGCATCTCACCATGGTGCGGCGCCTCCTCGAGACGGTCCCGTGTGTAGTCATCGTGGGTGCCCGGCAGGTGGGGAAGACGACTCTGGCCGGCCTGGTGGCGGATCAGTGGAAGGGCCCGGTCCATCGCTTCGACCTGGAGCGGCCGAGCGACCTGGCCCGTCTCGCCGAACCCGAACTGGCGCTGGAGGGGCTGGAGGGTCTCGTCGTGCTCGACGAGATTCAGCGAGTACCCGGATTGTTCCGAGTGTTGCGCGGCATCATCGATTCGAGTCCGTCGAGACGGTTCCTGGTTCTCGGTAGCGCTGCACCGGAACTGTTGCAGCAGTCGTCCGAGACGCTCGCCGGCCGGATCGCCTATCACGATCTGCCTCCGCTGACCCTCGACGAGACCGGACCGGAGCGGCTGGGCGACCTGTGGGTTCGTGGCGGGTTCCCACGATCGTTCGCCGCTCCCGACGATGACGTCAGTTTCCGTTGGAGGCTCGACTTCATCAGGACGTTCGTGGAGCGGGACCTGCCGGCGCTCGGCTCGCAGGTGTCACCGGCGACCACATCGCGTTTCTGGCACATGCTCGCCCATGTTCACGCCCAGGTGTGGAACGCTGCCCGGTTCGCCTCTTCGTTCGGAGTGTCCGACGCCTCCGTCCGCCGATACCTCGACCTGTTGTCTTCGGCACTGGTCGTTCGGCAGCTGGCGCCCTGGCATGCGAACGTGGGCAAGCGGCAGGTCAAGTCACCCAAGGTCTTCATCGCCGACAGCGGGCTTCTGCACGCATTGCTCGACCTGCCCGATCGCACCGCCATCGAGCGCCATCCGGCGCTGGGCGCCTCATGGGAGGGTTTCGTCGTCGAACAGTTGATGGCGGCGACCGGCGCCCGGTCGGACCAGCTGTTCTTCTGGGCGACGCACGCCGGTGCCGAGTTGGACCTCCTCCTGGTGCGGGGACAGGAGCGGATCGGGTTCGAGATCAAGCGCACGGCCACGCCGAGACTGACGGCCTCGCTTCGCTCGGCCATCGAGTCGATCCCGCTCGATCGTGGCTATCTGGTGCATGCCGGTGCGCACACCTTCCCCCTGACCGACGGCGTGGAGGCGCTGAGTGTGTCCGATGTGGCCACACGGTCGGTCTGGTGAGGCTGTGGGTGGCGTGCGCCGGCCGAGGTACAAGCGTCGAGGCCGTTCGCCGGTCCTCGCCGGACGCGGTGACCACCGCCCGGACTGCTCGGCGTTACCCGGCCACGTCTTCACCGCCGAACCGTCACTGCGAAGCGTGCTGCAGGTGCTGCTGTGACCGAACGACCGAGTCGAGCGACCGACAGCGACCTAGATAATTCTCGAGATATCTGTACTATTCTCGATATGGATCTCGGACGCCCACTGTCAGTCGTGACGCCCACCGTCGACGCCGACGTGCTCGCCGTGCTCGCCGGGGCGGATGCCGAGTTCACGCCGCCGGAGATTCATCGTCTGATCGGGGACTGGTCTGAGGACGGTGTCCGGAGAGCGCTCCGTCGACTCGTTGACTCAGGCGTCGTCGACGCCGAACGAAAGGGCAATGCCTTCCTGTACCGGCTGAACCGTCGCCATCTTGCAGCCGACGCCATCATCGAACTTGCCGGACTGCGCCAGCGATTCATCCACCGCCTCCAGGAGACCCTCGAGGCCTGGACCGAGCCTCCGGCCCATGCCGTCCTGTTCGGCTCCGCTGCCCGTCGCGAGATGAGAGTCGACAGCGACATCGACGTGTTCCTCGTGAGGCCCGCCGATGTCACCGACGATGCCACCTGGCGCGCCCAGCTGTACGCCCTGCAGGAGCGGGCTTCGGCTTGGACTGGCAACGACCTCCGGATCCTCGAATACTCCGAGAGCGAGATCGAGGCAGGTCTCGCAGCCGGTGACCCGGTGCTCGCCGACATCGGCCGGGACGGCATCTGGCTGGCCGGCCGATCGACGCTGCGGCGGGTGTGACGATGGCAAGGGCCACGGGGCGCACGACACGGTGTGAGGCTGCGACCAGACAAGGCAGGGCAGACAAGGCGAGGCAGTTCTTCGAGGCGGCGAGCATGATCGAGACCCTGGTGGATGACGGGGATCTGGCAGACGCGTACGTGACCCTGTGCGTTCACGCCGGTATCGCCGCAGCGGACGTGATTTGTTGTACCGCACTGGGCAAGCACGCCACCGGTGACGACCACAACCACGCAGTCGCGCTCCTCCGGCAGGTCGATGGCGGCGCGAGAACGCACCCGGTCGACCGGTGTCTGCACGCGTGGCATCGGGCCCTGCTGTCGGTGCTGTCAGAGCCGGATCGACGCGGATCCCTGGTGCGCTGTCGATGACAGACAACTTCGGTGGCGACTCAAGGCACTCCTCAGCAAGAGTCCCCCCGTATCCACCTGGCACGAGTGGCTTCGCCAGCGCGCCCACCCGGAACCGGTGTGGGTGCATCCGGGTGTCAGGGCGCGGCTCGTGGCCGACCCGGCGATCGCGCTGGCCGATGTGAATCGACTGGTCGGCGTCGGAGTCGCGGTTCGGGCAGATGACCTCGACCGGCTCTATGTCCGCGATCGGGACAAGCGTGCGTTGATGCACCGCTTCCAGCTTCGGCCCGACAGGGCTGGATCGGTGGTGCTGATGAGCGTTCCCGACGACGTCGCTCCTGGAGGCGATCGACTGGAATTGCCGTGGATCACCGCCCTCGTCGACCTTCTCGGATCTCCCGACGCCAGGCAGCGACATGCAGCTGTTCGCGTCCTCGAGGACGCGGCCAATCGCCTCGAAGCCGCAGGTCGCAGTTGATCGTTCTCGACGAGCTCACCCCGGCTGCCCAGGAGGCTGGCAGATCCTGTTTGATCTCGGTCAGACCGGCATAGACCACTGGATGGTGGTCGGCGGGCAGATGATGCAGACCTTCGCAGTGGAGTTCGACGTTCGTCACGCAGTCCGTCCGACCGATGACGTCGACGTCGTTGTCGATGTGCGGTCCCGCCCGGGAGCCACCGAGTGGCTTGCGAACTGGCTGTTGGGTCAGGGATTCGAACTCGACGGAGTCAGGCCCGAGGGCATCGGCCATCGGTTCCTCAGACCAGCTACCGGGGCAGGCGCCGTCAACTTCGACATCCTCGCGCCCGAGGGACTCGGAGACCGCACCAGCATCTTCACGGTGTTGGCACTGGAGGGACAGGAGCGTTCGGGAGCGTTCGACGGCCGAACCTTCTCGGCGCGCTCATTGGCAAGGCTGCCGCCCCCGCCATAGTCGGCCGCGTGAACCCCGAGCGGAACTGGCAGGACGCCGCTCTCTTGCTATCGGTCGTTCCCGCTCCGCTCGAACTCGCGGAACACTGTGACTCGAAGGATCGCAAGCGGCTCCGATTGCTCGCTCCGCTCCAAGACCCTGACCATCCGAGGTGGGCGACGCTTGATCGGGCAGCGTATCTCGCCGGGTCGGCCGCATTCGCATTGCTGCTGGGCTAGGACGGTGTTGAAACGACGTCAGCTGCGGGTTCGGGTGAGGCGCTCACAGTCCTCGACACGGATCTAGCGAGACGTTCCGTCCACGGCCAGGGCGCCGGGTCACCCCCACCCGATCTGATTCGCCGAGAGCACATCGACGATCACCACACCCAGCCAGCGGTCCACCCGCTCGAAAGGTTGATGACCGATCGACCTGCGCGGAACCGGAGAACCCGTAAGGCTGGAAACGGGTCGGTCAGCTGCGGCGACGCCGCATCCGGCCTGTCCTGCCGGCCTCCGACGCCGCCTTCGGCTCGAGGCCCAGCTTGCGGGCCGTCAGGTCGGACTCGTCCACCAGGAAGGTGAACGTACGGTCGTCGGTGAAGCCGCCCAGCTCGTTGAAGATCTTGCCGGAAGCGCTCAGCGTGTCGAACGACATGACCACGGGCGTACCCGCCCAGTGCACCGTCACCGAAAAGTCGTCGCGGTCGAGCGCTCGCACGGCAGAACGGGGAAACGACTCCAGGTCGCCGTCGGGGAAACGCATGTTCACCGTTTCGGACGAGATCTCGAGGGTCACCGGACCCAGCGGCGGCTCGATCAGAAACGCATCGGCCGTTACGGCTGGGCTGCTGGCTGTGACTGACATGGTCGTCCTCCCGATTGCGGAACCCCTGAGAGCAGTAAACGACATAGGTGTGGTTACCGCCATGGGTCGGGCGACACATTCGCCCATATCGGCCCGCATGCCGTTCACCTACGATCAGCCTGGGAGCGCGACCACCCGCTCACCGGGCTCGCCCAACGCGGCGCCATCATCGTCGGATGGGCGTGGCTGGCCGCCACCTGCCGGCGTGCCACCGGCTGAAATGCCCCACCGGTAGCTCGCCGGCGCGAGGCACAAACGGGTCGCTGGGCCTATTCAGTTTCTGGCACCGGACACGTACCTTGCTGATGGGACGTGATTGGGAGTGGGTTCACGGGCAAATCCTGTGAACTTGGGCTTGCAACTGACAGGGCGGGAGTCGAGAGGCTCCCGCCCTTGACGTTTCCGGTGAGCGGGCCCGGATCACGCCGCTGGACGGACCGGAGACACCGACAAGAACCGGGCCAGCTTGTTGCCCACTGTCTGCTCGCTCCCGGCCACCAGCACCCGTACCGGGCCATCGAAGGGCAGTTTCTCCACCACTACCACGGTGGCACCGGGACGGATGCCCATCTCCTGGAGGTAGGCGATCGCTTCGGGGTCGATGTTCGACGGCATGGCGATCTCGCCGCTGTCACCCGGATCCAGGTCGATCAGGCACTTCAGCACCGGGACGGTTTCGTCGCCGGGAGCAGGAATCGGAAAACCGTGCGGGCAGGTATCCGGGGAACCCAGTCGCTCGTACAACCGCTGCACCACCTCGGCGGGAAGGGCATGTTCGAAACCGGGAGCGAGCCGTTCGGCCTCCTCCCAGTCGTAGTCGAGCAGGTCGCACAGGAACCGCTCGGCGATCCGGTGGCGGCGCACCACCGTCACCGCCAGACGGCTTCCCACCTCGGTCAAGGTCACGCCGGCGTAGGGGATGTGATCGACCAACCCCATGTCGTGCAGGCGCTTCAGCCGGGCCGTGACAGTCGCCGGACTCATCGCCAGTTCGGCCACCACTTCCCCGGGACGGACAGGGCTGGAACCGTGGTGGTGCATCGAGATCGCCTTCAGCGTCTCGCGGTCCTGAGGTGTCAGATCCTCGAGTCGATGCACGCGGTCCATGATTCGATCCTACTGAAATCTCGTTTCCGACGCGGTGAAGAGTCCCGCCGCTGGTATCAATTGGTGGTGGGCCGCATCGGGCACACACAACACCAGGGGGATGTGATGGAACTCACGGTCGGAACGTTCAACCTCAACAACCTCTTCGACCGATTCAATTTCGAGGCCGAGATCGCCGCCCTCCCCGCCCGATCGAGAAGCGTCCGCACCACCTACCAGTGGGTGGTCATGGGCGAAGGCGCCGGACCGGGAGATCCACCCCCACAGCTCGACCCCACCGAGTCGACCTCACCCGTCTACCGCATCCAGCGCAACACCGACGGCGCCCTCATCAAACCGAAATCCGAACAAGGCCTGCAGGCCATCGCCGCCCGTATCACCGCCATGGACGTCGACGTGTTGTGCGTCCAGGAAGTCGAAAACCTCGACTCGCTGCGCGCCTTCAACCGCACCCACCTGCCCAACCCCTACCGCTACGAGGTGCTCCTGGAAGGAAACGACCCCCGTTTCATCGACGTGGCCGTGCTGTCACGGCTCCCCGTCGCCAACGCCACCAGCCACCGTTTCGAAACCCACCCCGCAGATCCCACCATGCCGATCTTCGGACGAGACCTGCTGGAAGTCGACATCCTCGACGCGGCGCGTCGCAAGAAGCTGCTCACCGTGTACGTGAACCATCTGAAATCGAAGTTCATCCGCTTCGACGACCCCGACCCGGCCGCCACCGACGCCGCCAACCAGCAGCGCCGCCTCCGTCAAGCAGAAACCGTCCGCCGGGTCGTGGACGCCCGCACCCGGCCCAACAGTCGCTACGTCATCGTCGGCGACATGAACGACAGCCCCGAAGCCGACACCCTCGCCCCCATGATCGACGACATGATCGACGGCCTCGCCAACCCGGTGGAGAGCCGCCCGCCGCCCTCGTCGTCCAACCCCGACGACGCCCCCCCGGGTGTGCGCTGGACCCACCGTTTCCGAGTGAGCGGAGCCCCCGACCACTACGAGCTGTTGGACCAGATCTGGCTGAGCCCGTCGCTTGGACCCAAACTCGCCCACGCCCAGATCGAACGACGCCCCCGATGGACAGCCACCGCCCAGGGAGTCGGCTCCGACCACGACCCCGCCTGGGTGAGACTCGGCGGGCTGTGAACCCAGCGACCATGGTGTTGACCGGCGGCAGTCGACGGTCAACATGTGATCGTGGGACAGGGAGACGGTTCGAGCGCCGACGCGCTGAAGCGGGTGGCAGCCGCCGTGGTGTGGCTCACCGCCGCCGGGGCCAGCGCCTGGGCGATGGTGTTGTGGATGGCGATCGTGCGCCATGGGGTGGGGGGACAGAGACGCGACCAAGCGGAGAAGTGTGGTGCCCGGATCGGAGAACCGTATGGCGCTCCCGACTCGGTGGAGCTGCACTTCTGGGCCTGGGACTGCATCGGATCGTCGGACGAACTCGTCTACCGGTCGTGGCTCCCGCTGATCGGATGGGCGGTGGCCCTTCTGCCCCAGGCGCTGTTCATCGGCCTGATCCTGTATGTGGGGCGCATGCGTCGAACCCCGCCCGCCCAGAGGCGCGGCATCCGGGAGCTGCTGCACGTGGCCGGCAAGATGGCGGCGGCGGTGGTCGCGACCGGGGCAGCGTTCGTCGGGTACCTGGCGGCGGGTCCCCATCGATTCGCCTGGTTGCAGATCCCGATTTCGATGATGCTGGTGGCCGCATGGATCGCCTGGGCACTGGCCCTTCGCCGAGCCTTGAGGTTTCGTGCACCCAGGGAGCCGAAGCCGAACCGATCACCGAACTGGAACGTGTGATCGGAAACGCCCCCCCTGCGGGTCGCCGAGATCAGCCGACAGCAGTGACCCTCACGGGAACGCGTCCTCTCCGGTACTCGAACCGCTGAACACCATCATCTCAGAAGCGACCAGGTGCTCCAGACCCGTATCCAACGCCTCGTAGGCAGACCCGTGCCTGCGCATGAACGCCTCCCACACCGCCTGAGACTCCCAGCGGTCGATGGTCAGATAGTGGCCACCGCCATCGCCCGAGGTGAACAGCTCGGTGCCCACGAACCCATACCCCTCAGAGAACAGCTGGACCCAGTCGCCGTCGGGTCCGTAGGCCACCTCGAACTCCGAACGATTCTCAGGAGCAACCCGGTAGGTCCACACAACGATCCACATGGACCGATCATTGCAGGCGGCAGGAACGGGTGTGCACTCTTGTCCCCCTCTCGCAAGCTCGAGGGGGACAAAGCTCTTTTCTCCAACCGTGGTGCCCATCCCACAGCGTTGACATTGGCGGATGTCAAAGATATCTTTGACATCCTGAAGGTGACCGATCCGCAAGCGATCCGAGCGTTGGCGCATCCGATCCGGCTGGATCTGCTCGGCGTGCTGGTCGCCATCCAACCGGCGACGGCGGCCGAGTGCGGGCGGAGACTCGGCCTCAGTCAGGCGACCTGCTCGTTTCATCTCCGACAGCTCGAACGATACGGGTTCGTGGAGAGGGCCGAGTCCGACGGAGACGGTCGGGCGCGCCCGTGGCGTCTGGTCGACCTCGAACAGTCCTGGTCTGCGCCCGACGACGAGCCCGCCACAGCACAACTCGACCGGGTGATGGTGCAGCGGGAAGCCGACCGACGACTCGAATGGATCAGCACCCGTCACCACCGGGATCCGGCCTGGGTCGAAGCCGCCTTCTTCGGAGGAGCGTCGTTGCCCATGACCGCCGCCGAGCTCGACGAGCTGGGAGCACAACTCCGCAATGTGATTGCCCCGTACGTCGAGCGCCTGTCAGACCGCCGCACGGTGCCCGTCGACGCCCGCATCGTCCGGGTCGTGCTCGGAGCCACCCCAATCGATCTCGACGAGCAGTCGAAGGCCGACGAAAGCGAGACCATGTGACGACGCGCCTCCTCCGAGAATGTGCCATCCCGACAGCAGTCGGAGAAGTGCGCGCCGGAATCTGGATGCCCGACCTCGCCGGTCCGCTGCCCGGAATCGTCCTGGTGGACGGGTCCGGCGACGGCGCCTACGACGACTGGGGCGGCTGGCCCGAGCGGATCGCCGACTGTGGAGCAGTGGTGCTGACCCACGACAAGCCGGGCAGCCCGCCGACGGAGTCGACCGGACATCGCAGCTGGCGCCGGGATTCCTGGCCATGGTCGCCGGCTTCATCGCTCGGCTTCCAGGCACCGCCCGATAACCGTATTCACGACCCCGGTTATGTCACCGATCACGTGGTTGTTCCAGAACCGAACCACCTGCCAGCCCTGCGAGTGAAGGAAGGCATCGCGGCGGAGATCGTGAGCGCTTTCGTCATGCTGACCGCCGTCACATTCGACCACCAGTCGATGCCGGATACACACGAAGTCCGCGAAGTACGGCCCGATCGGATACTGCCGTCGGTACTTGCACCCCACCGTGCGCCGTCGGAGCTCCGACCACAAGTACGCCTCTGCTTCCGTCATCGAACGTCGGAACGCACGCGCCCGCCGAGTCGTCGAAGACAAGTTCTGTCGAGTCATGGCGAGAATCTGCCCGGAGGGTGTGACAGAAACGTCTCTTGTCTCCCTCGAGCTTGCGAGAGGGGGAGGTACCGCTTTGTCCCCCTCGAGCTTGCGAGGGGGGGAGGTACCGCTTTGTCTCCCTCGAGCTTGCGAGGGGGGGGAGGTACCGCTTTGTCTCCCTCGAGCTTGCGAGGGGGGGAGGTACCGCTTTGTCCCCCTCGAGCTTGCGAGGGGGGGAGGTACCGCTTTGTCTCCCTCGAGCTTGCGAGGGGGGGGAGGTACCGCTTTGTCTCCCTCGAGCTTGCGAGGGGGGGGAGGTACCGCTTTGTCCCCCTCGAGCTTGCGAGAGGGGGAAGGGGCCCCCGCGAGGAACGAGCGGGGTAGGGGGGGCCTTTCCCTCGCGAGCATGATGACGTGTTCCGGAACGTGTGGAGAGTTCATCTCGCGGGCTTTCAACCCCCCTACCCCGCTCCTTCGTCGCTCCGGCGCTTCGCCGGACGGACCCTTCCCCCACTGCGCCTGGATCCACCGATCGGCCTCAGCGTTTGATCGTTGGGGGGGTTGGGGGGTGGAGGGCGTGGGGTGGGGGGTGGGAGATTTGGGTGGGGGTGGGGTGATGCTGGGCTGGTTGGGTGGTGTGACGGCACTTGGGGGTGTTTGGGGCGTGCTGGCGCCGTGCCTGTGAGGGCTGGGGGGTGTTGGGGCTGGGCGGATGGTTAGGCGAGTTGGGGGATGGCTCTGAGTCGGGTGAGTATCTGGTGGAGTCGGCCGGCCCAGGGCCAGTTGGTGGGGAGCCGGAGGGTGAGGCGTCCGGCTCGGTTGACGATGCGTCCGGGGAGGGCGACGAGTTGGGTTCGGAAGGTGGCGGCGACGGTGAGGGTGTTCCGGCTGGCGGGGTCGCCGAGGAGGGTGGTCCAGCGGATGAGGTTGTGGGCGAGGGCGGCGCAGGCGAGCCAGGCGCCGTTGGCGGAGAAGTTCCCGGAGGGGAGGTGGGAGAGCCCGGCTCCTTGTTTGAGGTCGCGGACGGCGAGTTCCACGACGGCGTGGTGGCGGTGTTGTTGGTCGATGAGTGTCAGGTCGGTGTCGGGGCGGTTGGTGACGAAAATGTGGTGTTGGTAGTCGGGGAAGAGAGCGGCTTGTTTTCCGGTGAGGCGGGTCCGACGCACGATCATCCGCACGGTTTTGGGCGGATGTCGGTCTTGTCCTTTGCCTTTGCTGACGTAGGCGAAGGAGGCCACTTCGGCGTGTCCGCCGTCGGGGTAGACGGTCTGAACCCATGCCGTGTCGGGGATGTGGTCGATTGCTGTACGGATTGTCGGGTTGGTGCTGATGGTGATCGAGTACGACACGCCGAGACGTTCGAGGGTGTCGAGTGTTTTCCGTGACCAGAACCCCGAATCGGCCCTGAGGAGGATCTCGCCGGTGGCGCCCGCTCTCCGGACCCGGGCGATGACCTCTCCGATGAAACGGGTGTTGCCCTTCTGAGACGATCCTTTCCGGAGACGGACGTGGAGGACTTCTCCGGTGTCGGCCCGGGACGCGATCAACGGGTGGTATCCCTTCTCACCGGTGTATCCGTACGCGGCGCCCTGTTTGTTGTATCCGTGGACCTCGCAGATGGTCGAGTCGATATCGATCACCAGACGGTCACCGCCGGGTCCCACTCCCAACTGCCACACCCGTTTCAATGTTTCGGCGATCACGGCGTCGAGCTGGCGGACATGACCAAACGTGAACGACCGGAGGAACGTCCCCAACGTCGAGGGTGCTGCTACCCGGAACGGCAACACCCGACGGGTGTCACCGGATCGGAGCATGTCGGCATGATCGATATGGGATCCACCCGCCACCAGCGTGTGGACCAGGGTCAACACTTTCGAACCGGGATTGGCGCCGCCGACCCGTCCGGTCAGACGCAGCGTCCGGTCGATCAGCCGTTCCAGACCAAGCCGGGCAGTCAACGTGGCCACCGTGACCAGCCCCGCGTTCGCTACCAGATTCGGTTCGTCGAAAACCACGTCGAAACGGTCGATGTTCTGGCAAACTGGCCTCACTGGAAATGCCTCCCGTTCCCGGGTCGATGGTCGCCTTTGACAGCCTCATCGTCCCAGGTCAGGAGGCATTTCCCGTGTCAAACACCACCCCCAATCACCAGACGATCGGTGGATCCAGGCTGCGTGGGGGACAAAGCTGTTGGGGGCCTTTCCCTCGCGAGCATGATGACGCGTTCCGGAACGCGTGAGGTTCATCTCGCGGGCTTTCGACCCCCCTACCCCGCTCCTTCGTCGCCCCGGCGCCTCGCCGGACGGACCCTTCCCCCACTGCGTGGGGGACAAAGCTGTTGGGGGCCTTTCCCTCGCGAGCATGATGACGCGTTCCGGAACGTGTGGAGAGTTCATCTCGCGGGCTTTCAACCCCCCTACCCCGCTCCTTCGTCGCGGGGGCCCCTTCCCCCACTGCGCCTGGATCCACCGATCGTCGTCAGCGTGTTGATCGTTGGGGGGGTGGTCGGCGGGGTGGTCGGGCGTGGTGGGGGTGGGCGACGTTTCGGGTGGGCGTGGGGTGATGCTGGCCTGGTCGGGTGGGGTGACGGCACTTGGGGGTGTTTGGGCGTGCTGGCGCCGTGCCTGTGAGGGCTGGGGGGCGCTGGGGCTGGGCAGATGGTTCAGGCGAGTTGGGGGATGGCTCTGATTCGGGTGAGTATGCGGTCGAATCGTCCGGCCCAGGGCCAGTCGGGTGGGGAGCCGCAGGGTGAGCCGTCCGGCCCGGTTGACGATCCGTCCGGGGAGAGCGACGAGTTGGGTTCGGAAGGTGGCCGCGACGGCCAGGGTGTTCCGGGTGTCGGGGTCTCCGAGGATGGCGGTCCAGCGGATCAGGTTGTGGGCCAGCACGGCGCAGGCGACCCAGGCGCCGTTGGCGGAGAAGTTCCCCGAGGGCAGGTGGTTGAGCCCGGCTCCTGGTTTGAGGTCCCGGATGGCGAGTTCCACCACGGCGTGGTGGCGGTGTTGTTGGTCGACGAGTGTCACGTCGGCGTCGGGGCGGTTGGTGGCGATGACGTGGTGGCGCCAGTCGGGCCAGAGAGCTGGTTGTTTTCCGATGATGCGGGTCCGACGGACGACCAGCCGCACCGTCTTGGGCCGATCCCGGGCTTGTCCCGTGCCTTTGCTGACGTAGGCGATGGAAGCCACTTCGGCGTCTCCGCCGTCGGGGTCGTCGGTGCGAACCCACGCCGCCTCGGGGATTCCGTCGATCGCTGCCCGGATTGTCGGGTTGGCGTTGACGGTGATCGAGTACGACACCCCGAGACGTTCGCGGGTGTCGATCGTTTTCCGTGACCAGAACCCTGCGTCGGCCCTTAGGAGGATCTCCCCAGTTGCTCCCGCCCTCCGGACCCGGGCGATCAGCTCTCCGATGAAACGGGTGTCGCCCTTCTGTGACGACCCTTTCCGGAGACGCACGTGGAGGACTTCTCCGGTATCGGCTCGGAATGCGACCAACGGGTGGTAGCCCTTCTCGCCGGTGTAGCCGTACGCGGCGCCCGGCTTGTTGTATCCGTACACCTCGCAGATCGTCGAGTCGACATCGATCACCAGCCGGTCGCCCCCAGGTCCCGCTCCCAGCCCCCACACCCGTCTCAGCGTTTCGGCGATCACGGCGTCCAGCTGCCGGACATGCCCGAACGTGAACGATCGCAGGAACGTCCCCAACGTCGAGGGTGCCGCTACCCGAAACGGCAACACCCGACGGGTGTCACCGGATCGCAGCATGTCCGCATGATCGATATGCGATCCGCCCGCCACCAGCGTGTCCACCAGGGTCAACACTTTCGGCCCGCATTGGCGCCCCCGACCCGTCCCGTCAGACGCAGCGTCCGGTCGATCAGCCGCTCCAGCCCCAGCCGGGCCGTCAACGTGGCCACCGTCACCAGCCCCGCGCTCGCCACCAGATTCGGTTCGTCGAAAACCACGTCGAAACGGTCGACGTTCTGCCATACTCGCCTCACTGGAAGTGCCTCCCGTCCCCGGGTCGATGCTCGCCTTTCGACAGCATCATCGTCCCAGGTCAGGAGGCATTTCCCGTGTCAAACACCACCCCCAATCACCAGACGATCGGTGGATATCCAGGCTGCGTGGGGGACAAAGCTGTTGCGGGGCCAAGTTTCCCTCGCGAGCATGATGCACGCGGTCCCGGCAACGTGCGACAGTTCAATCTCTGTGGGCTTTCGACCCCCCTACCCCGCTCCTTCGTCGCCCCGGCGCCTCGCCGGACGGACCCTTCCCCCACTGCGTGGGGGACAAAGCTGTTGGGGGCCTTTCCCTCTCGCGGGACCACGCCAGGTTCCGGAACGTGTGGAGAGCTTCATCTCGCGGGCTTTCAACCCCCCTACCCCGCTCCTTCGTCGTGGGGACCCCTTCCCCCACTGCGTGGGGGACAAAGCTGTTGGGGGCCTTTTGATCGTGACCCGGGATCTTGGACACCTGATTACGCGGGGGACCGGTACGGGGAGGAGCCCATCATGGGTCGTCCAAACAAGTATCCGGAGCCTTTCCGGCGTGACGCTGTGGAGTTGGTGAAGACGTCGGAACGTTCGATCGCCGAGGTGGCCCGGTCGTTGGGGATCGCCGAGGGCACGTTGTGGAACTGGGTCAACGCTGAACGGAGGGCCACCGTCCGTGCCAGTGACCCGAACGGATTGAGCGAGTCCGAACGTGACGAGCTGCGTCGGCTCCGCAAAGAGAACATGCAGCTGCGAACCGACACCGAGATCTTGAAGAGGGCAGCAGCGTATTTCGCCCGAGAGACGATGAGGTGATCCGCTTCCGCTTCGTCACAGCAACCAAGCCGAGTTCACGGTCAAGCGGATGTGTCAGCTTCTCGATGTTCCTCGTTCGTCGTTCTACGCCTGGGTGAACCACAAGCCATCGGCCCGTGACCTGGCCGATATCGAGCTGCTCGGACTGATCCGGGACATCTACCAGCGGTCACGGAACACCTACGGGGCGCCCCGGGTCT
>CAWGTX010000009.1:0-632923 GCA_963825585.1 uncultured bacterium | reverse complement strand
AACCCGCGGATGACGGACTTCACGATCCCACCTTGGTCACGAAACGGAGAAGCGCTTGCTGCTGCAAACAACTCAACGCTAGGACGGCGCCCAACTCATGAGAAATCGACAGGAAGTCGGAACTACTGAAGCGCGTCGCGCTCGGCGCGGAACGAGTCGAGGAACCGCAGATTCTCTTCCTCGGAGCCGACGCTCACCCGCACCCACCCGTCGACGAACGGCCGCAGAATGATCCCGTGTCGCAGGAACGCCTTGGTCAGGGCCTCGGTTCCGGTCGAAGCCCGGAAGTAGACGAAGTTCGCCTGGCTGGGGATGTAATGGACTCCCAACTCCCCGAGCCCGGCCTCGAGCAACTCCCGGCCGGCGGCATTGTCGGCAATACGTTGGGCGATCTCATCGGGGTGCTTGAGCGACTCCAACGCCGCCTCCTGCCCGAGAGCAGTCACCGACAACGGCGCCTGCGCCTTGCGAAGCTCCACGATGTTCTCGGCCCGGGAGATGCCGTAGCCCACCCGCAGTGATGCGAGACCGTGCACTTTCGAGAAGGTCCGAGCCACCAGCACGTTGGGTCGTTCGACCGCGAAGGGAAGCGCGGTGGCATGGGATCGGTCGGTCACGAACTCGTGATATGCCTCATCAACCAGGACCATCACCCGCTCGGGGATGGCGTCGATGAACGCCGCCACATCGGAAGCCGGGTGAAACGTCCCCGATGGATTGTTCGGGTTGCACAGGTAGATCAGGGTGGTGTCGGGACGGATCGCGGACAGCATCGCCTCGAGGTCGAACTTGCGGTTGTCATCGAGCGGCACCTCGATGCGCTCGGTCATCGCCAAGATCGAACCCAGGCGGTACACCGCGAACGACGGCCACCCGAAGATCGCGGACGTGCCCGGCCCGCCACAGGCCATCGCCACCACCCGCAGGATCTCGCTCGACCCCGCCCCGATGATCAGCTCCTCGTAGCGGACCCCCAGCACCTCCGACAGCTTCTCACGCAACAGGCGCGCCTCGTTGTCGGGATAGCGGTGCACCTTGTCGATCATCTGGGCCATCGCCGCCCGAACCGAAGGGATCGGCGGCACCGGATTCTCGTTCGAGGCGAGCTTGATCACGTCCGCCGGATCGAACCCGTACTCCAAGGCCACATCCTCGATCGGCCGCCCGGGCACGTAGGGCGCGATCTCACGGACGTCGGCACGGAAGGTGGGCACATCGCGAGAATACCGCTGATCGTTGTGAACCCGGCCAGGGGCGACCGAGGTAGAACGTACAACGTACAACGTACTGAGAAGTCAGCAGGAGCGGATAGGGAACCTGACTCGACACGGTGCATGTTTGTCGACCAATCGACAGGTCGACGAACCAAGCCCGACGATTCCGGGCATGTTCACGAAGACTCGTTGGCGCCCGGCCGCCACCGCCACATCCGCAGGTGCGTTCTACGTTCTACGTTGTACGTTCTACGTTGTACCGATCGAAGCTAGCCACTCAGGCCCCAACCCCTCTGAACTCCCAATGCCACGTCTCGTTCGAGATCGGGTACCAGCCGAAACGGCGGGCGTTGTCCTGGAGCCAGCGCCACTCGGCGTCGTCGCTCCCGATGATGGCGCCGTCGGTCACATCGATCGCCATGCCTTTGCCGTGCTCGGAGGTGCCCGGGGCGACGACATGCTCCTTCTTGCGCCCGGACAGGTACGCCTCGTAGGCGGCGGCCTGGACCTCCCACGACCGGTAGGCGTCGATCACCTGCAGGTCGATGCCGTCGGCGGCGGCGGCGGAACGCATCTGCTCGTAGGCGGTGGCGGCAGGCGGCAGCAAGGCGTAGTCACGCTCGCCCCATCCTCCGGAAATGGTCTGCAGCTCCGACCGGTCGAGCCGCCCGTTGCGAGCCTCGACGTTGCGCTCCTGGAGGTAGGTGTCGAGCTGGGCGGCCGTCAAGATGCCGTTGACGGGAACGGCCGGTGGTGCCGATGCCTGCCGCACCGTTCCGGCCGCCACCATCTGGGTCGAGCCGACGGTCATCTGCGTTTGGAGGGCCGCCTGGAACGAGCCCCTGCCGGCAGGAATGCCGGCCTGAGCCCGGATCGAGTCGATGCGCGCCATCACGGCGGAGATGTTGTCCACATCGAACCGGTCGACCGCCAACGCCGCCACTTGAGTACCAACTGCCACGACAGTCGGTTACAGCCAGGCAACGACCCACCTGCAACCCCACCGGTCCGCCCACTACCCTCGGCCCATGGCGGAAGCACCAGAGATGCTGAGCATTCTGAACGTCGCCGGTGCCCTGACAGGGCCCGACCCAGGTCTCTCGGTCGAGCAGTTACGCGAGATGTACCGACTGATGGTGCTGTCACGCGAACTGGACCGCCGCATGCTGGCCCTGCAGCGACAGGGCCGGATCGGAACCTTCGCCCCGCTCCTCGGCCAGGAAGCCGTCCAGGTTGGCTCGGCGATGGCCCTGGCATCTCACGACTTCGTCTTCCCGTCGTATCGCGAGCACGGGGTTCAGATCGCCCGGGGCATGCCCCTCGAGGTGATACTCGCCTACTGGCGCGGCCTGCCCAACGCCGATTGGGACGTGCGTCGGCACCGAATGGGCATCACCACCGTCCCCATCGCCAGCCAGCTGCCGCATGCCGTCGGCTACTCCTACATCACCGACCTGCGGGAGGAGGGCTCGGTCACTGTCGTCTACTTCGGCGACGGAGCCACTTCGGAGGTCGACTTCCACTCGGGCATGAACTTCGCCGGGGTGTGGAACACACCCACCGTCTTCATCTGCTCGAACAACGGGTACGCCATCTCGGTGCCGTACAGGAAGCAGACGGCCTCGGCCACCATCGCCCAGAAGGCGACCGCATACGGGATGCCGGGGATCCGCGTCGACGGCATGGACCCCCTGGCGGTGTTCACCGCCACCGAGGAAGCAGTCGAACGGGCTCGGGCCGGTGGCGGGCCCACCCTGATCGAAGCCGTCACCTACCGCTACGGACCCCACGCAACTGCCGACGACCCCACCCGGTACCGCCCCCAGGCGGAGGTCGAGGAATGGAAACGGAAGGACCCGATCGATCGACTCCGTGCCCATCTCGAGGCCCTCGGCGAATGGGACGAGGCGATCGGCGAGAAGGTGGCGATGGAGGTGACCGACCTGGTCGAGGCCGCCATCACCGACATCGAGGCGCGACCCACGCCGGGACGCGACGAAGCCGTCCGACACGCCTTCTCGAAGATCCCCGAAGCGGTGGTCGACCAACTCCACGCCACCCAGGACGCCAACGACGAGCCCGAAACCGAGTTCTTCGACGACGAAGTGTGGCGGGCCAACCCCGACGTGGCACCCACCGGCCCCACCGAGCGGTGGACGATGGCGGAGGCGATCACCGCCGCCCTCGACCACGCCATGGCAACAGATCCGGACGTGATCGTGCTCGGCGAGGACGTGGGCCTGACCGGAGGGGTGTTCCGCATCACCGAGGGCCTCCAGGAGAAGTACGGCGAGCAGCGGGTGATCGACACCCCGCTCAACGAGTCGGGCATCGTCGGCACCGCCATCGGCATGGCCATCGCCGGCGCCCGCCCGGTCGCCGAGATCCAGTTCGACGGCTTCGTCTACCCGGCCTTCGACCAGATCGTCAGCCACCTCGGGCGGTTCCGGTATCGAACCAGGGGAAACGTGACCCTCCCGGTGGTGGTCCGATTCCCCAACGGTGCCGGAATCGGCGCCCACGAACACCACTGCGACTCCCCCGAGGCCTACTTCGTCCACGCCCCTGGACTGGTGGTCATCTGCCCCTCGACCGCCGTCGACGCCAAGGGTCTGCTGGCGGCCGCCCTGGAAGGCGACGACCCGGTCATCTTCCTCGAACCCAAGGTGCTGTATCGCGCCGGTCGCCAGGACGTCCCGACCGAGCATTACACGCTTCCCATCGGCACGGCGGCCGTGCGACGGGAAGGAAACGACGTCACCATCGTCACGTACGGAGGCATGGTGCCGGTGAGCCTGGCGGCGGCCGACCGGTTGCAGGCCGAAGGCGTCTCGGTGGAGGTGATCGACCTCCGCACCCTGTTCCCCTGGGACCGCCAAGCCGTGCTGACCTCGGTCGAGAAGACAGGTCGGCTGGTGTGTGTCCAGGAGCCCCAGGGCGCCTGCGGTATGGCCGCCGAGGTATCCGCCACCGTCGCCGAGCGGGCCATGTACTCGCTGCAGGCCCCGATCGTGAGGGTCACCGGATTCGACGTTCCCTGGCCCCAGTTCTTCATCGAAGACCACGCCCTCGTCAACCCTGAGCGAGTGATCGCGGCGGTGCGAACGGTGATGGGATGAGCATCGAGCATCGAGCGACGAGCGACGAGCGACGAGCGACGAGCGACGAGCGACGAGCGACGAGCGACGAGCGACGAGCGACGAGCGCAGCGACGAGCGACGAGCGACGAGCGACGAGCGACGAGCGACGAGCGACGAGCGACGAAAGCCTTCCATATCGCGCTCGGGTCCGGTAAGTCTCTGCGATGCCTGCCGCTGCCAACCTCGCCGTCTTCGAAAAGGCCCACAACCTCGTCCTGACGATCTACCGTCTGACCTCGTCATTCCCCGACGGTGAACGATTCGGGCTGACCATCCAGTTGCGCCGCGCCGCAGCTTCCGTCCCCTCGAACCTCGTAGAAGGCAGAGCCCGAGCCAGCGAGGCCGAGTTCCGCCGTCATGTCGACATCGCCCACGGATCGATCGCCGAAGTCGAATACCAACTCCGCCTCGCACGAGACCTCGGATACATGCCGGAGCACGATTGGCGAGCAGCAGATGAGGCAGCGCAGGAAGTCAGCCGCATGCTTTCTGCTCTCAAACGGAACCTCAGCGATAGCCTGGCACGCTCCCCCAAGAACTCTCGAAGGCAGCGAACGATTCGTAGCTCGTAGCTCGTAGCTCGTAGCTCGTAGCTCGTAGCTCGTAGCTCGTAGCTCGTCGCTCCTACAAGCTCGTAGCTCGTCTAGCCTGCCGCCGTGCAGCCCACCGTCGAGACGCTTCCGCTCTCCAGGCAGTTCGCCTATTCGATCGGCCAGCTGGGGTGGTCGATTCTCATCTCGGTGGTGAACATCGCGCTCGTCTACTTCTATCTGCCGCCCGAGGCAGCGGGGCTGCCGACGCTCATCACCACTGCAACGTTCCTGGGGATCCTGAATGCCATCACGCTGGTGGCGGCGTCGGGCCGGCTGTTCGACGCCATCACCGACCCCTGGATAGCGGGCAGGAGCGACGGCTTGGAACACCGCGACGGTCGTCGCATCCCTTTCATGAAGTGGAGCGCACTGCCGGCCGGTGTTCTGCTGGTGATGATGTTCACGCCGCCGACAGCGGAACCGTCGGCTGTGAACATCGTGTGGCTGGTGGTGGTGCAGCTCGGGTTCTATCTGGCCTTCACCTGTTACGCCACGCCGTACTTCGCGCTGCTACCCGAGCTGGGGCACACCCCCCGGGAGCGCCTCAACCTGGCGACGTGGATCTCCGGCACGTATGCGATCGGGGTGATCATCGGCGGGCTCACCCCGGTGGTTGCGGCCATCCTCGAAGATGCCATGAGCCTCGAGCCGGTGCGAGCATTCCAGGCGGCCGTGGCAGTCCTGGCCGCGTTGGCCGTGATCTGCATGTACGTCCCGGTGTTGGCGATCGATGAGAAGCGCTACTCGGATGCCCAGCCCACCAGCACCCCGCTCGGCGCCGCCGTTCGTTCCACCTTCACAAACATCGACTTCCGACGCTTCGTAGCCTCGGACTTCGCCTACTTCACCGGCTTCACGATCATCCAGACCGGGCTGCTCTACTACGTCACGGTGCTGCTGCGCCAGGACGAAGCGCTGGTGGGAACGCTGCTCGCCGCCCTGGTGGTCGTGTCGCTGCTGTTCTATCCGCTCGTGAACGTGGCCGCCCGCAAGTTCGGGAAGAAGCCGTTGATGGTGCTCGCCTTCGTGTGGATGGCGTTCGTGTTGGCGTTGATCCCGTTCCTCGGGAACCTCCCCCTGCCGAATCTGGGCCAGGCATATCTGGTGGTGTTCCTGTTGACGGTCCCGATCGCATTCCTGGGGGTGCTCCCGAGCGCCGTCCTGGCCGACATCGCCGAACACGACGCCCAGGTCACCGGCGAACGCCGGGAGGGCATGTTCTTCGCAGCCCGCACCCTCATGCAGAAGTTCGGTCAGACCTTCGGTGTGGTGAGCTTCGCCGCCCTCGCCACCCTGGGACGGGACGTCGGGGATGACCTCGGCATCCGCCTGTCCGGCCTGGTCGGAACGGTGCTGTGCGTGGGAGCCGCCATCCTTTTCCTCGGCTACGACGAGAAGAAGATCACCAGGGAAGCGACGAGCGACGAGCAACGAGCAACGAGCCGGTAGCCTGACGTGGTGATTCCCGACCTCTTCTCGCCTCTCGCCGCCCCGTTCCGACTCGACGGCTCCAATGGTGAGGCCGTAGTCCTCACGCATGGGTTCACCGGGGTCCCGGCGCATTTCCGGCCGCTGGCCGAGTTCCTGCACGGAGAGGGATACACGGTCAACGTTCCCCTCCTCGCCGGGCACGGCACCTCACCCACCGACATGGCGGGCACCGGCGCCGCCGACTGGATCCGCTCTGTCCGCCAGGCGGCCGGGGCGGTTTCGGATCACCGCCGGGTGCATCTGGCGGGACTGTCGATGGGCGGCCTGTTGTCGATCATCGTCGCCAAGGACGTGGCCGCCTCCACCGTGACCACCATCAACAGCCCGATTCTGGTGAAGAACAAACGGCTCTACCTGACCCCGGTGGCTCATCACTTCGTGGCCGAGGTGAGCTGGCCGGAGGCGCCGACGCCACCGCTCGATCCCGAGGTGGCCGACTACTGGCTCACCTATGACGGCTACCACACCGCCTCCGCCGCCGAACTGGTCCGGGTGATGCGCACCGCCTACCGGGCGGCGCGGCGTCTTCGCCGTCCGTCGCTGGTGATTCAGTCGAGAACAGACGAATCGGTAGACCCGCGCAGCGCACGACTCCTGGCCAACGCGCTGGGTCCGAAATGCGATCTGGTGTGGCTCGAACGATCCATCCACAACGCCCTGCTCGACTCCGAACGCGACGTGATCCACCGGGCGGTCTTGCGCCGGATCGGCACGGTGTGACCGGTCGGACGGCCGCGACTGGTAGCGCGGTGTCGAGCGGATAACCTGCCCTCACATGAAGATGGTTGGAACTGCTCCCTCCCAGCGCCGTGCACCGCGTGTGTCGAACACCGGAAGGGCGGGAGCCTCGTGAGCAACGGCACCATCAAGGCGTCCGGTGGGGTGGTGGTCCGTCCTTCTCCCGACGGTCGGGCGGAGGTGCTGGTGATCCATCGACCGCACTACGACGACTGGAGCCTCCCCAAGGGAAAGGATGATCCGGGTGAGACTGCCGAGCAGGCCGCTCTCCGGGAGTTGCACGAGGAGACCGGCTATCGGGCGCGTATCGTCACGCGACTCGGCGACCAGCACTACACGGTGAACAACGGTCGACCCAAGACCGTTGCCTACTTCGTGATGCGCCCCACCCGGAGCGACGACTTCAAAGAGAACAGCGAGGTGGATGAGATCCGTTGGGTCACGCTCGAGGACGCTCGGGCACTGCTCACCTACGAGTACGACCGTGACCTCCTCGACGACCCCCGGATCCAGTCCGCCGCCAAGTCGGGGACGGCCTATCTCATCCGCCATGCCCATGCGGGCGACCGGACGGCGTGGGATGACGACGACCGGCTTCGTCCCATCACGAAGAAGGGCCGCAAGCAGTCGGATGCGATCGCCGCGATCGTCTCGAAGGCGGGTGTCGACGCCATCTATTCCAGTCCGTACGTCCGATGCGTGCAGACCGTGCGGCCACTCGCCAAGGCCACCGCCGGCGAGGTGATCGAACATGATGCCCTCGCCGAGGGCGCCGACTGGTCTGCCTCTCTGGACCTGATCACCCGACTGGCCGGACTCGACGTTGCACTGTGCTCGCACGGTGACGTCATCCCGAACCTGCTCGAGCACCTGGCGCGGCGGGGGGTGGAGCTGCGAAGCCCCACCGGCATGTTCGAGTGCCGCAAGGGATCGATCTGGGAGCTCACCATCGAGAACGGCGTGCCCGTCGCCGCCGTCTACCGGGAGCCCACTGGCTTGGACTGACGTCTACTTCCTGAGCGAGGTCGCCGAGCGTCGCGACGAGAGGTCGAGCCGCTTGGCGTCTTCGATGGTCACGAACGCCTCGGGGTTGACCCGGGCCACCAGATCCAGGGCCGAGCGGGAGTCGCGCCGTGGCAGTACCGAGAACGCCACCCGCACCGCACCGTTGCGTCCCTCCCCGTTCAACACCGTGGTCGGGTAGCCGGCGTCCTGAAGGGCCTCGTAGGCGTGGGGGGACTCGACGGGGGCCACGATTCGCACCAGCACGCTCCCCATGGCGAGCCACCGTTCGATGGTGGACCCCAGCATGGTCCCGGCGGCGTAGCCCCCGGCGTAGGCCACCATCTTGATTGGTTCGTCGAGGTTGCCGAGTACCTCGCGGGCGGCCAGCACCCAGATGAGGGATTCGAAGAATCCCAACACCCCCGCCCAGCGGCGTTTGCCACGAACCAGCATGACGATGCGGAGGGTGCCGAGACTCACGTCGGCGAGGCGCATGGCGAAGATGAGAAGAGCAGCGATGACGAGTGACACGATGGTCGAGGTATCGGCAGTTTGCGAGCCGGGTTGAGGTCCGACCGAGTCGAGTGAAGGAGCGGCTATTGAGGCGAGCGGCCCATCCGATCAAACGGCTCGGATGTCTACACTCACAGTTCGACCGCCTGGCACGGCAATGGCTCCCGAGTCCCAACCTCCGGCGCATGCCGACCAGGCGGTCGACCCTTCTCCAACGTCTGGCACCCGGATCTCCCAACGATCCGGCGCAATGAATCCCGAGTCCCAATGTCCGGCTTCCGCCGATGAAGGGCTCACCCTTCGTGAAGGGAGTCGCCGCCGGTCTGCACGCGTTACACGCTCGCCGGAGAAGGGTTTCGGACCGGGCTCAGACACCCAGGGCGGCGGCGACCAATGCTTCCTGCTGCTGAAGGTGGACGCGCATCGAGCCGGTGGCCGGGCTGGCCGCTGGTGCTCTGCCGGCGTACTCGGGTTCACGCCCGAAGACGCGGCGGAGCGGATGCCACAGGAAATGGAAGGCTCCGAAGTTCTCCGGCTCTTCCTGACACCACACCAGCGTGGCCTGCGGGTGACGTGCCGCCAGGTCCGAGAGCCGTTGCTCGGGAATCGGGTACAGCTGGGCGACCCGAACCACTGCCACGTCATCGATCCCGCGAGTCGCTCTCCCCTTGATGATGTCGTGATAGACCTTGCCTGCACACAACACCACACGTCGGGAACCGCCCGCCACCACCGCATCATCCACCATCGGCTCGAAGCGACCCGTTGAGAGCGACGACCCGGAGCTGAACGCCTCCTTGGTGCGGAGCAGCGACTTCGGCATGAAGACGATCAACGGCTTGGACGGACGAAGCAGACCCTGGCGCCGTATGAGGTGGAAGTACTGCCCCGATGTCGCCGGTACGACAACCCGCATGTTGTCGTCGGCACACAACTCGAGGAACCGTTCGATGCGGGCGCTGGAATGCTCCGGCCCCTGGCCTTCGTAGCCGTGCGGTAACAGCAGGGTCAGGTCGGTCTGCTGACCCCACTTGGCCTCGCCGGCGGCGATGAACTGGTCGATGATCACCTGGGCGCCGTTGGCGAAGTCCCCGAACTGGGCCTCCCACAACACCAGCGCTTCCGGCCACTCCACCGAGTAGCCGTACTCGAATCCCACCGCCGCGAACTCACTCAGAAGGGAATCAACGATCCGAAGCCGAGTGGTGTCGGCGTTGATGGTCTGGAGCGGAGTCCACTCCTCGCCTGTCTCGTAGTCGGTCAACTCGGCGTGCCGGTGTGAGAAGGTGCCCCGCCGGGAGTCTTCACCGGCCAGTCGGATCGGTACACCCTGGCGGGCGAGCGACCCGAACGCCAAGGCCTCGGCGGTACCCCAGTCGACCACGTCGTCGATGAGCGAGTTGGAACGATCGTTCAGCATCTTCGCCAACTTGGGATGGATGGAGAAGCCTTCTGGTGGCGTCGTTATGTAGCGGAGCACTTCCTCGAGCTCAGCCCGGGGCACGGCGGTCGGTGCCTCGGCGACGGGTACCGGGTCCGAGGGTCGCGGCCGCTGGGATGGGTCGGATTCCCTCGTCTCCTGGAACGCCACCTCCATCAGCTGGCGGAACTCGTCGAGCAGTTGCTCGCCGTCGTCCATCGTGATCACTCCGGTGTTGACCAGACGCTCGAGATAGAGCTTTCGGACCGATCGGTGACCCTCGATGATCTTGTACATGAGCGGCTGGGTGTACGAGGGCTCGTCACCCTCGTTGTGGCCTCGCCGTCGGTAACAGATCATGTCGATGACGACGTCCTTGTTGAAGGCCTGGCGGAACGCGAACGCGAATCGGGCCACCCGAACCACCGCCTCGGGGTCGTCCCCGTTGACGTGGATGATGGGCGCCTGCACGGTCTTGGCGACGTCGGTGGCGTAGAAGCTGGATCTGGCGTCGAGGGTCGACGTGGTGAACCCGACCTGGTTGTTGATGACGATGTGAACGGTGCCGCCGGTGCGGTACCCGCGGAGTTGCGAGAGGTTGAAGGTCTCCACCACGACACCCTGCCCGGCGAAAGCGGCATCGCCATGGATGAGCAGCGGGAGTACCTTGGTGTGGCCGTCCTTGCCTCGCCTCTCCTGCTTGGCCCGCACAACGCCCTCGAGCACCGGATCGACCGCCTCCAAATGCGACGGGTTGGCCACCACCTCGACTTCGATCGGACCCTCCTCCGCTTCGTACTTCCCGGTTGCCCCGAGGTGGTATTTGACGTCACCTGAGCCGCCGGTGGTGTCGGGGTCGAGGTCGCCCTCGAACTCGCGGAAGATCTTCTCGTAGTTCTTGCCGATCACGTTGGCGAGGACGTTGAGTCGGCCGCGGTGGGCCATCCCGATGACGACCTCTTCCATCCCCTCGGACACCGCCGACCCGATGACGGCGTCGAGCATGGGAATGAGACTCTCGGCGCCTTCCAGCCCGAAACGCTTGTGGCCCACGTACTTGGTGTGGAGGAAACGCTCGAACGCCTCGGCCTGATTCAGCTTGCGCAGAATCCGAAGACGTTCGGTGCGCTCCATCTCGACCCGCGGTGCTTCGATCCGATCCTGGACCCACTTCTTCTGGTCGGTGTCCTGCATGTGCATGTATTCGATCCCCGCCGTCCGGCAGTAGGCGTCACGGAGAGTCGAGAGGATGTGACCGAGGTCCATGACCTGCTGGCCGCGGATGCCCCCGGAGGCGAACTGGCGGTCCAGGTCCCACAGCGTGAGCCCGTAGTACAGCGGGTCGAGTTCCGGGTACATCTGTGGTCGCTGCTGGCGCAGCGGATCGAGGTCGGCGATCAGGTGACCTCGCACCCGGTATGCGTTGATCACCCGGAACACGTTGGCCTGCTTCTCGGCCCATTGCGGCGAACCGATCGGCGGGTTGTCGTCCACCGCCCACCTGGCCGGCGTGTACGGGATGGCGAGAGCGTCGAAGATTGCGTCGTAGAAGCCATCCTCGCCAAGCAGGAGTTGGTGGATCCGTCGCAGCAGCTCGCCCGATTGAGCGCCCTGGATCACGCGATGGTCGTAGGTCGAGGTGATCGTCAGTACCCGTCCGATGCCCTGTCGTGCCAGGTAGCCGGGATCGGCAGCCTGATACTCGGGGGGATATCCGATGGCGCCGACGCCGACGATCACACCCTGCTCGGGCATCAGGCGCGGCACCGATTGCACGGTACCGAGCGTGCCCGGGTTCGTGAGGGTGGCCGTGGTCCCGGCGAAGTCGTCGAGACCGAGACGATTGGAGCGCGCCCGGCCGATCAGCTCCTCGTAGGCCAGCCAGAACGCCTTGAAGTCGAGTTGCTCGGCGCCCTTGAGATTCGGAACCAACAGGACCCGGGAACCGTCCGGCCGCCCCACATCGACGGCCAACCCGAGGTTGACGGCCCCGTGGGCGAGTACGTGGGGCTTTCCGTCGATCTCTGCGTAGCTGACGTTCAGGTCGGGCATCTCACCCAGGGCGCGGGCGATGGCGTACCCGATGATGTGGGTGAAGCTGACCTTCCCGCCCTGGGTCAGCCGCTTGAGCTGATTGTTGATGATGAGGCGGTTGACCTCGAGCAGTTTGGCGGGGATGTCCCGGACCGAGGTAGCGGTGGGAACGGAGAGCGACTCATCCATCCGCCGGGCGATGGTGGCGGTGATGCCCTTCATCTGGGTGGCACCGTCCACGGGAGCCGCCGTTGCTGCGGCGGGCGCCGGCGGGCGTTCGGCTACCGGCGATTCCCCTGCGGGTGGAGCGGCCGCAGCCGGGGCGGGAGACGCCGCGGCCGCGGCACCGTTGGCCGAGTGAGGCGTGTAGTCCTCGAAGAACTCCTTCCAGGCCTCGCTGACGGTGTCCGGGGCGTCGAGGTACCGACGGTACATCTCGTCGACGAGCCAGACGTTCGGTCCGAAGTCCGTGCCGGGAGCGGGGGTGTGTGGTTGGTTGGTCATGAAGTTCCCGTCGATGGTACCGACCTACTGCCGGGTTCATGGTGCCCTTGCCCGTGGGCGGAGTCTTCCCCAAGGCGGCGGACACCGAACACAGAGTTGCGGGGATCAGTTCTGATCGGCGTGTTCCAAATACTCCTTGACACACATTTCTGCAGAGGCTAAATCCGCTCGTCGTTCGGACGACGGGGTTGGAACCACCACCGGGGGCCGGATGAAGACATTCGCAGCACAACTCAAGACACCCGACCACCTCCTCGACGTGATCATTCGACTGGGTTCCGAGGATGTCGAGATCCGCTCGGCCACCACCTCGTTGGGACGGTGGCCACGGTCGGATGTCAGCTTCGAACGCCAGTCGGCCAGCTCCTACCGGTTCTCGGCCGACGGGGAAACGGTCGCCGTGCGTGTCGCCGATGACATCGGTTTCAGGGAGGCACTCGATCTGGTGAGGGCCGAAGGCATACCGCTGATCCCGCAGTCGCTCGGCATCGCCGGCGTTGCGGCCATCGGGGCGGCGATCATCTTCATGACGTTCACCTCCTCGGAGGCACCCACAGCAGCCGACCCGGCCCCCACGTTCACATCGGTCCAGATCGCTGCGACGCCGGATCAGGTGCCGCCGACCGTGCCTGCCGGCTCCGCCCTGGAGGCGCTCTCCGATGCCGAGCTGCTCACGGCCCGCTGGAACGGGTACGCAGCGGGCACGCCGCTGGCCCTGCCCGAGCCGGGAAGGCACGTGGTCTCGCAGGATCTCGAGATCGAGACCAGCGACGACAGAATCGTCGTCACGGCGCGGCCCACCGCCGACGTGATCGCCTCGGAGCGTCTCGTCACGGCGCTCGGTCTGACCATCGTCGCGGTTGATCCCGCCCTCGAGCCCCGCCAGCGCGCCCAGGTGCTCGAGGACCTGGGACTCGACATCGACGGCGACAACACCGCCCCGCTCGCCGCAACCGCGTCGCTCAATGGAGTGGAGTACACCTTGGAGTTCCAGCCCGGGGAACTGCTGGTGTTCTCGGCCGGCCTGGAGTGGTGAAACGATCTCCAGGGCAACGGGGATGATCTCTCAGCCCCTATGACCCCTGCCCGAAGCTCGATGCCGGGTAGGCGTTGCCGCCACATCGATGTTGGGAGTCGGTGTCGGGAAGCTCGGCCGGACCATCGGAACCGGGTGCCCCTCCCGGTCCCGAACGGTCCGACCTCGTGGCACGCGGCATCGGTCGCCGCTCCCCCAGCCCGCTTGGACACATGTGTCGAGATGACACGAGCGGGCCGCTGAAGTTCCCCGAAACTCAGCGCAGGCTTTCGTGTCATCATCTGGGGGACAGCGCGGTTCCACCGAACACGAAAGCCATCTGTGCCTGCACGCACTCCGAACCGAGACCTGGAGGACGTCGATGACGTCGAGCTCCTGCGAAGTTCATCGGATGATCCGTACGCCTTCGGCGAGCTCGTGGCGCGCCATCAGGCTTTCGTATTCGGCGCTGCCTTCCGCATCACCCGCGATCACTCGCTCGCCGAGGACATCGCCCAGGAAGCGTTCCTCCGCGCATTCCGCACCGCGTCGGACTACCGCGCCGACGGACCAGTCAGAGCATGGCTGTACCGGATCGCCCACAACCTCGCCATCAACGCCGTCACCCGGCGGAGGGAGATCCCTTCGGAGACGTCTCTCGACATCCCCACGGATCGGACTCCTGAGTGGCATCTCCTTCGGGCGACCGCCATCGACGACGTCCGAAGGGCGATCGTGGCCCTCCCGGACGCCCTCCGGTCCGTCCTCATCGAGCGCGAGTACCACGACTGCTCCTACGAGGAGATCGCCCAGAAGTTCGACCTCCCCCTCAACACCGTGCGGACCAGGATCCACCGAGCACGCAAAGCACTCGAGGAATCCTTGGGAGGCCGCGCATGACTGATCGACTCACGCAGGCCGACCTACTCCGTTTCGCCTACGGCGAGGCCGACGAGCTCGAAGAGGTGATCCTCGCCGACGCCGGCTATCTCGCAGCGGTCGAGGAGATCTGGGCTTCGGAGTTGCCTCACGACCTGCGCACCCCGATCGTCAGGGCGCTGCAGATGCAGAAGTTCGTCGGAGACACATTCGGGGCAGCGATCGACGTCGCCATCAAGTTCTCGGAAGCGATCCCTCACTACCTGGCGGCCGGGATGCCCGACCCCGAGGACACGACCGATCCCGACGGGGACGACGACCCCACCTGAACGCGGCAGAGACTTCTCAACGGAGAGCATCGCCATGGCGGACGTGCCGTAGACTCCCCGACGCATGATCCGTATCGCCTACGAACTCGGCTCGGTCGTCGTCATCACCGTGGTGGCGCGATTCCTCATCTCTGCGCTGCTCGGGAAGGGTCGAGTTGGAGCGACCCTCGACGAGGCGTCGCGCAGGACGATCACCAGGAGCCTGACCATGCTGGTGGCCGTCGTCTCGGCAGTCGTGATCCTGTCGGGCCGGAGCGCCATCATCCGCCAAGACCTGCTGCTCGCCACCATCGCCTTCATGCCCAAGCTGGTGGTGGGCGTCATGGTGTTCATCGTGTCGTTCGTGCTCTCCAGACTCGCCGGCGTCATCGTCGAACAGAGCATGCGACAACGCTCCCCGGTACTGGCCACGCGGATGAAGGGGCTCGTCTCCGGCTCGATCATCGTGATCGGCATCCTGCTGTCCCTCAAACAGATGGGGATGGAGACCGATGTACTCATGCTCGTGCTGGGCGGTGTGATCGCCACCGCCACCATCGCCGGTGGTCTGGCGATCGGCCTAGGATCGCTCCCGCTGGCCCGCAACATCGCAGCCGGACGCCACGTCGAGGACCGGTTCCGGGTCGGTCAACGGATTGACATGGGAGACGTTTCCGGACGGCTGACCGAGGTACACCTCGCCTCGGTGAAACTCATCGCCGACGACGGGAGCGGCTACGAAGTCCCCCACACGGTGTTCCTCGAAGCCGCGGTGAAGACAAGTGAGGACTAGCAGCTGCTGGCTCCTGGCTACTGGCTTCTTGGGGGCTGGCTGCTCGCTGCTGGTGAGTTAGAGGGCCCCGTGCCGCCTGGTCCCAGCGCAATCCAGGGGAACCGCACTCACAGGACGACCGGCCCGCCGCCGCAGTCCGTCTCGGAGCCAGCAGCCAGAAGCCAGTAGCCAGTAGCCAGGCCGCACCACCCGACGCCGGTCCGCGCCCGGCCCGGTACGATCACTCTCTGTCCGATCGTGAGGTGAAGTGTGGAGTTCGAGAGGGGACGGTTCTATCTCGGTGGTGTCATCGACCCTGCAACCGGGGAACGCACCGAGGAACCGGTGGTGTACGACTCGGCGGATCTCACCACCCACGGGGTCATCGTCGGCATGACCGGGTCGGGCAAGACCGGGCTCGGCATCGGGCTCATCGAGGAGGCGATCGCCTCGAACATCCCGTGCCTGGTGATCGACCCCAAAGGCGACATGGGCAACCTGATGCTCAACTTCCCCGACTTCGCCTCGGCCGACTTCGCTCCCTGGGTCGACCCGGGCGAGGCGAAGCAGGCGGGGATCACCGTCGACGAACTGGCCACCACAACCGCCGGCACCTGGAAGACGGGGCTGGAATCGTGGGGCATCTCACCCGATGACATGCGACGACTCGGCGCCGACCAGCGCGTCACGATCTACACGCCCGGATCGTCGGCCGGGATCGGACTCAACATCCTCGGCTCGTTGCAGGCGCCGCGCGTCGACTTCGACGCCGAGGCCGAGACCCTTCGGGACGAGATCGAAGGGTACGTCTCGTCGCTGTTGATGCTGGCCGGGGTCGAGAGCGATCCGGTCTCGGGCCCGGAGCACATCCTCATCGCCACGATCATCGAATCGTCGTGGCGGGCACACACGGATCTGGATCTGGCCGGGCTGATAGGACAGATCATGAATCCTCCGTTCCGCAAGCTCGGCGTGTTCGAAGTCGACACCTTCTTCCCCGAGAAGGACCGGACGGTCCTCGCCATGCGGCTCAACGGCCTGGCAGCATCACCATCGTTCGCATCGTGGATGGAAGGCGAACCGCTCGACATCGCGGCACTGCTCCACCGGGGAGAGACACCCCAGGTGGCGGTGGTATATCTCGCCCACCTGTCCGACGCCGAGCGCCAGTTCGTGGTCACGCTGCTGCTCTCCAAGGTGGTCACCTGGATGCGCAGCCAGTCGGGCTCCTCGGAGCTGAAGGCGCTTATCTACATGGACGAGGTGTTCGGATTCGCCCCGCCCACCGCCGAGCCACCTTCGAAGAAGCCGATCCTCACCATCCTCAAACAGGCCCGGGCCTTCGGTGTCGGGATGGTTCTGTCCACCCAGAATCCGGTCGACCTCGACTACAAGGCCATGTCCAACGCCGGCACCTGGATGATCGGACGCCTCCAGACCGAACGCGACAAGGCCCGGATCCTCGAGGGGCTGCAATCGGCGTCGGGCGCCGTCGACGTGGCTTCGTTCGACGCACTCATCTCAGGTCTGGGGAAACGTCACTTCGTGTTGCAGTCGGCCAAATCGAACCGGCCTTCCGTGTTCACAACCCGCTGGGCGATGTCATATCTCGCCGGACCGCTCACCCGAGATGAGGTCGCCAGGTTGAGTGGTGGGAAGACGCGACCTGCGCCGGCCACGCCCTCGCCCACCCCGGCAGAAATCCCTCCGACCGCTCCGGGTTCGCCCATCGCCCCTCCCGTCGAGACCACCGCAGTAGCTGAAGCACCCGACTCGCAGGATGCCGGGAGCGACGCCACTCCGGTGGCGCCCAAGGTGGCCGAGGGCGTCACGGTTGCCTATCTCGATCCGGCGGCCGCCTGGAGGACCTCCATCCCGGTGGCAGGCGGCACCCTCGCCGCCGCCGCCGTCGCCACGATCCATCTGCTGTACGACGACACCAAAGCCGGGGTCGACCACCGGGAGACGTTCGAAGCAGTGATCCACCCGCTCGGAACGATGGTGGACGCCTCGAACCTCCACGTGGTCGACCACGACCCGCGAGATTTCCGACCCGAACCACCCACCGGGGCCACGTACGGGCTCGCCGACGCTCCGATAGCAACCAAGACCTACTGGACCGACCTGGAGCGGTCCCTGGCCGACCATCTGGTGAGAGAGCGACAGGTCAGCGTGTGGCGCTGCCCCGGACTCAAGCTGTACTCGAGGATCGGCGAGTCGGAAGCCGACTTCGCAGCCCGGTGCCGGGCCGCGGCAGAAGACGGGGCCGATGCCGACATCGCCAAGCTCCGAACGACCTACGAGGCCCGGATCGACCGGGTACGGGATCAGATCTCCACCGCCGAACGCCGGGTCTCCGAACTCGAGTCCGACGTGTCCTCACGGCGTCAGAGCGAAGTGCTCTCGGGCGCCGGCGACCTGCTCGGCGCGATCCTGGGCGGACGCCGCCGATCCTCTTCGATCTCCAAAGCCGCCTCCCGACGGTCCCAGACGAAACGGACCGAGGAACGACTCGACACCGCCATCGACGCCATGCAAGCGAAGGCGGCGGACCTGCTCGAACTCGAGGATGAGCTCGAAGCCGAGGTCCTGGCGATCGCCGAGAAGTGGGATGCAGCAGCCCAGACCATCGAGTCCATCGACGTACCCCTCGAGAAGAGCGACGTGAACGTAGTCCCTCTCATGCTGGTCTGGATCTAGACGCTCCTGGCAGGAGCGGCATCGGAGCGTTCACGGCCCCGAAACGCCGGGGGGCCCTGCCGCGCCGCCCTCTAGCGCTGAACGGCTAACCTTCACCGGTCACCCCGAGTGGGTGACACGCTGACATAGGAGGAAGGAAACCGATGCGCATCAAGAACCTGCGTCTGCTGGCATTGCTGGCAGCGCTTGCGCTGGTAGCGGCCGCCTGCGGCGGTGGCGACGATACGGGATCGACTGAGACCACTGAGGCCCCAGCCGACACCACCGCCACCACCGAAGCACCGGCCGAGACCACAACGACCGAGGCGATGGTCGACGAGACCACCACCACGGCCGCAACCGGATCCGCTTCGGCGGATGGCACTCTCGTCGTGGGCACCCTGCTGCCCGAGACCGGCGACCTGGCGTTCCTCGGACCACCGGAAGTCGCCGGTGCCCGTTTGGCCGTTGAGGACATCAACGCGGCCGGCGGCGTGCTCGGAGGCGACGTGGTGCTGGTCGAAGGCGACTCCGGCGACACCAAGACCGACACCGCCAACCAGACCGTCGATCGTCTTCTCGCCGAGGGCGCCGACGTTATCGTTGGTGCGGCTTCGTCCGCAGTGTCCAAGACGGTGATCGACAAGATCGTGGCGGCCAACGTGATTCAGTTCTCGCCGGCCAACACGTCGCCCGACTTCACCACCTACGACGACAACGGGCTGTACTTCCGTACCGCCCCATCCGACCTGCTGCAGGGCCGGGTGCTGGCACAGCAGGTCGCCGATCAGGGCAATGCGACCACTGCGGTCATCTACCGCCAGGAGTCGTACGGTGAGGGTCTGGCAAACGCCTTCAAGGAAAACTACGAAGGCCTCGGCGGCACCATCCCCGAGTTCATCGCCTACGCCCCCGACACCACCAACTTCGATGCCGAGGTGGACGCCCTCGTGGCGGCCAACCCCGATGGCATCCTCGTGGTCGGTTTCGAGGAGTCGGCGACGATCCTCGAGACCATGGTCTCCAAGGGGATCGGCCCCGACGCCAAGAACGTCTGGGGAGTTGACGGCAACATCGGCGGTATCGGTGGCCAGGTCTCCGACCCGGCCATCCTGAACGGACTGAAGGGCACCGAGCCTTCGGTTGACCTCAGCAGCATCTCCGACTTCACGGCCCGTCTCGACGGCGCCTACGAAGGCGGCGTGGGCGGCGTGTTCGCCTACGGTGCCGAGACCTACGACTCGATCGTCATCACCGCCCTAGCGGCAGTGGTCGCAGGCTCCGACGATCCGCTGGCGATCGCAGCCGAGATCAATGGTGTCACCAAGGACGGAGAGAAGTGCACCGACTTCGCCTCCTGCCTGGCGATCATCGACGCCGGCGGCGACCCAGACTACGACGGTCTGGGCGGACCCTACGAGTTCGTCGACGCCGGTGAGCCGGCTGCGGCCTCGTACCGCATCGCCACCTACGACGGCGGGGCAACCCCCAACACCGAGCTCGACGAGTACGTGTTCGCTTCCTGAGCGAACCGAGTCGTCAGCCAATCGAGAGCCCCCCGGCGTTCACGCCGGGGGGCTTTCTCGTCGGGCGACGCAACACGCAACACGCAACACGCAACACGCAACACGCAACACGCAACACGCAACACGCAACACGCAACACGCAACACGCGGAACGACCGACGCAACACGCAACACGCGGGAACGACCGACGCAACACGCAACACGCGGGAACGACCGACGCAACACGCAACACGCGGGAACGACCGACGCAACACGCAACACGCGGGAACGTCCGACGCAACACGCGGGAACGTCCGACGTCCGACGCATACGCCACCTGCGGGAACGTTCAGGACAGTGCGAGCGCAGGGTGGTTGATACGACATCGCCGTACATGTACGTATGTCGCATGGAGAACCTCAGAGTCGAAGAACGCGCCCGCGAGCTTGCCGTCGGGGTGTATCGGGCGACAGCTCGATTCCCCCGCACGGAACAACTGGCACTGGTCCAACAAATGCGCCGCAGCGCCGTCTCTGTCGGCTCCAACATCGCCGAGGGGTGCGGGCGAAACACCGACAAGGAGTTCGCTCGCTTCGTCGACATCGCCGTTGGCTCGGTGCGTGAGCTGTTGTTCCAGCTGACGATCGCACGTGAGCTCGGCTTCCTCGACGATACCGAGCACCGCGCACTCTCCGATAGCTGTGAAGCGGTCCGAGCGATGCTCATCAGTCTCAAGCGAAAGCTGGCCTGACCACCTGTGCCGCCGAGGCACACGGCCCGCGTGCTGCGCCGGACGTTCCCACGTGTTGCGTGTTGCGTCGGACTTCGGACTGTCTGCTCCGGCTCCTCGCTCCTCGCCCCTCAATCCACTTGCGCCAACGTCCCGAGGTATAGCTCGATCACTTTGGGGTCTTTGAGGAGGGCTTCGCCGGTGTCGGTGTAGGCGTTCCGACCCTGATCGAGGACGTAGCCGCGATCGCATATCTGGAGACAGCGGCGGGCGTTTTGCTCGACCATGATCACGGCGACGCCGGTGCGGTTGATCTGGCGGGTTCGGATGAACACCTGGTCCTGGAGGGCGGGTGACAGACCTGCGGATGGCTCGTCGAGCAAGAGGACCTTCGGGTCCATCATGAGGGCCCGGCCCATCGCCAGCATCTGACGTTCGCCACCCGACAGCGAACCGGCGCGTTGTTTGAGGCGCTCGCCGAGTCGGGGGAACAGCTCGGTGACGAAGGCGAGGCGTTCGGTGTACTTCTTCGGTGCGAGGAAGACACCCATTTCGAGGTTCTCGGCGATGCTGAGACTCGGGAACACATTGTTGTTCTGGGGGACGTAACCGATCCCGCGTTGGACCAGCTCGTGCGCCTTGAGTCGGGTGATGTCCTCGCCGTTGTAGTTGACTTCACCGGATCGAACCGGGATGAGCCCGAACAGCGACTTGAGCATGGTGGATTTGCCGGCGCCGTTGGGTCCGATGATGGCGATCAACTCCCCGGGAGCCACCTCCATGTTGACGCCGTTGAGGATGTTGACCTCGGGGATGTACCCGGCGACTACTTCCCTGAGGCTGATCACCGACTGCAGGTCGCTCATGCGTCGGGCCACCCTTCTCCCAATATCTTGGCATCGTCGGCCAGCTGCTGCTGTTCTTCCTCGAGGGTGAGCGGTGCATCATGGTGAGCACCGAGGTAGGCGTCGATCACGGCCTGGTTCTTGCCGATCGTCTCGTGGGTGCCTTCGGCGATCACTTTCCCTTCCGCCATCACGACCACCCAGTCCGAGATGTCCCGGACAACATCCATGTCGTGCTCCACGAAGATGACGCTGATGCCCTCTTCACGGAGGCTCTTGACGTGCTCGAGCAGCGATTGGGTGAGGGCAGGGTTGACCCCGGCCATCGGTTCGTCGAGGCAGATGAGATCGGGAGCCGACATGAGGGCTCGCGCCATCTCCAACAGTTTGCGCTGGCCACCCGAAAGCGTGCCGGCGAACTGCTCACGCATGTGGTCGAGCTTGAAGCGTTTCAGCAGCTCGTCCGCCCGGGCCTCGATCTCCTTCTCCTCGGCCCGCCAGATGCCTGGTACGAGACTGGGAAGCAGCCGCTCCCCTTTCTGGCCCTTGGCGCCCAGCTTCATGTTGTCGATCACCGTGAGCAGCGTGAGCGACTTCGTCAGCTGGAAGGTGCGGACCAGGCCCTTCCGAGCGAGCTGATGTGGCGCCACCCCATCGATCGACTGCCCGTTGAACCTCTTCGATCCGGCGTCGGGTTGGTCGAATCCGGTCAACAGGTTGAAGAAGGTCGTCTTGCCGGCGCCGTTTGGACCGATGAGCGCGGTGATCACACCCCGCTGGACCTCGAGATGGTTCACGTCGACTGCGGTCAGCCCTCCGAACTGGCGGCGGATGCCGTCCACCACCAGGATCGGATCGGGCTTGGCCACGCCTGGGACGTGCGCGACCGACGAGAGCTCGTCGCTACCGGGCACTGAGCGCCATCTCCTCTCTCGACCCGAAGATTCCCTGTGGCCGGAAGGTCATCAGCAGGATGAGGAAGACACCGACGAGCATGAATCGGAGCTGCCCGATGGGGAGGGTGGTGGATGGGACCACCTGGCGCAACAGCGTCTCGATGAAGTTGATGACCCCCCAGAAGATCATCGACCCGACGATGGGCGACCACACCCGCCCGGCGCCGCCCAGAATCAGCACCGTCCAGATGATGAAGGTGATGGGCGGTACGAACGTGTCGGGCTGAACCGACGACTTGCCGATCACCTGGAAGATGCCGGCCATCCCGCCGATCGCCCCTCCGATGACCAACGATTGGAGTTTGAACGAGAAGGCGCTCTTGCCGAGTGCACGGGCGGCGTCCTCATCCTCGCGAATCGCCTTGAGCACCCGCCCCCAGGGCGACCGCATCAGCTGCCACACCAGGAACACCAACAACAGGTTCACGATCCATCCGACGATCGTCACGAACAACTGGTTACAAGTGAAGAAGAACGGCCCCCAGGCACACCGATCGCCCGTGAATGGACTGAGGGCGTAGTAGGCGCCGGCGAACTCGTTGAGTCCTTCCGCTCCCCGAGTGATCGATCTCAGGCTGGTGGAGCGGGCGAAGATCCGCACCACCTCGGAAGCCGCGATCGTCACGAT
The DNA here is from genome assembly GCA_963825585.1 of uncultured bacterium. Lineage (GTDB taxonomy): Bacteria > Actinomycetota > Acidimicrobiia > Spongiisociales > ZC4RG35 > JAOUGY01. The sequence goes on along the minus strand of CAWGTX010000009.1, from coordinate 609,954 downwards.
GGCGAGATAGTCGGCGCGCAGGCGCAGCGTGGGAGCCCCCAGCAACAGCGCCAGCACGATGGCGAACAGCACACCAACGAGAATCGCAAGGGCTGGGTTCAACTGCCAGGTGACGATCGAGATCCCGACCCCGTACCCACCCAGGGCCATGAAACCCACATGACCGAAGTTCAGGAGACCCGTGTACCCGAAGTGGATGTTGAGACCGATGGCGGCCATGGCGTAGACCATCGCCTCGAACCCGATGAATCCGGAGACGGTGAGCTGGGTGAGGATGCCCCAGTCGATGTCGGCAAGCACCAGCGTCATCCGATCCGCTCCTTCCTGCCCATCACGCCCTGTGGGCGTACCAGAAGCACCAGAATCATCAGCAACAAGGCTCCCACATTCTTCAGCTCGACCGGGATGAACAGGGTCGACAGCTGGATCCCGAGCCCAACCAGGATCGCTCCCACCAAGGCCCCGTAGGCCGTCCCCAGCCCTCCGAGCGTCACGCTGGCGAAGATGAGGAGCAGGTTCTTGTTGCCGCCGTCCCAGATCACCTGGTCCGACTGGCCGAGGAAGACGCCGCCCAATGCGGAGAGCCCACCCGCCGCCATCCACACCTGACGAATGACTCGCTGAACGTCGATACCGGTCGACGAGGCGAGATCCCGGTTGTCCGCCACCGCTCGCATGGCCCGGCCGAAGCGGGTGCGTTGTAGGACGAGGCCGATCGCGACGAGCGCCAGGACCGACACCACCATGGCGATGAGGTCCTTGGGCGAGATGGTTGCTCCGAGGATGGTGATGGTTTCCCGCTGCCCGGCGTAGGACACGAAGAATCGACTGCTCCCGCCGAAGATGAACAGGAACACGTACCTGAGCAGTAGTCCGAGTCCGATGGTGATGACCATCTGGGCGATGAGACCGGTGCCGCGCCGTCGGAGCGGGGCGAACACGGCGGCGTCCGAGAGCCAGCCGAATCCGACGCCGAGCAGGATGGCGAACACACTGGCGATGATCAGATCGACCCCTTGACCGAAGGGGGCGGGCCAGCCCTCCATGAACCGGTTGAACGGGAATGCCCCGACGAGCCCGTACACATTGAAGAAGAATGCGCCCAGCATGCCCCACGTGATCAGCTCACCGTGGGCGAAGTTGGTGAGCCCGGTGGTGCCGAAGATGAGCGACAGACCGATGGCGCCCATCGCCAGGAACAAGCCCAGCTTGAGGCCGTCGAGGATGCGTTGGGCGAAGGCGCGCCCTGTGATTCCGCCGGAGTCCACCTCACCGGTGGCCTCGCCGGCCTGAAGCCCGAACAGGGCGGAAGCGACGTTCCCGTTGTCGACTGTGACCGTGGCAGTGGCCCTATCGGGGTTCGTGAGACCGACGCCATCCGGCAGGGTGGTCGGATCGATGCTGATGGTGTAGGTGCCCGGCTCCTCGATCGGTAGGAAGAACACCCCTTCGCCGTCGGTGACGCCGGAGCCGGCGACCGTGCCGTCCTCGGCCGCGACCGTGAATCCGACACCCACTGCGGGCACATTGCCCCCCGAAGCCTCGTCCGGATACTGGAGACGAACCCGCACCCCGGTTTCGGCCTCCTGCCCCAACACGGGCAACGGAACCAACGCCACCAACGATCCGAACAGAAGCACCGCTCCGAGCAATCTACGCATGCGACCGTGCGGCCGGATGCGTGCTGCGATGACTCCCAGTTGACTCACGGGCGGGGACGATAGCGTTGAGAATCGGCTGATGCCCGCCAGGCCGTCGCCGGCGTGTCACCGGACGGTCAACTTCGAACGATTCGACCACTCGGGCGCTACCTTCGACCGGATCGTGCGCCTCCGGCCGACGATCAGGAACCCGACGCCGGTGCCAACCCGGGTGTCGCACCCGGGTCCGAAGTCGGGTCGTCCTCGACATCCTCATCGATGGAGTCGAGGACCCCCGACAGGACGTCGGTGACAGACACCACCCCGAGGAGACGGCCACCATCGGAGACCACCGGTAGATGCCGGTATCCGGACTCGAGGAGCCACTGCGCCGCCTCGAACACATCGACCCCTGGGTCGAACACGTCGGGATCGGGCGTCATCCATCGGCGTACCAGGTCACCGGCCCCGTGTCCGGCCCCCAGCGCCCGCACCAGGTCGCGCTCGGTCACGACCCCCACGAGAGCGCCTCCTTCCACCACCCCGAGCGATCCATGCCCGCTGGCGCTCATCGCCGCTGCCGCATCTTCGATGGTCGTGTCCGGCCCGCACACGTGTGCGGTGCCTCCCACCAGGTCTTGGAGCCTCATGACGTGAACCGTACAGGACCATCACCGCAGAAGCAGAGGCGGACGGCCCTCCGTGCCGCACGAACGTCACCACACCCGGACAGCGATCATGGCGGCTACGAAAGCGGCCGCCCCGATGGGCGGCCGCTTCTTCATTCTGTCGAACGGGGCTGACGAGACCTAGATCAGGTCCTGCTCGCGGATCCCGAACGAGGGATGACGCAGACGGCACAGCGCCAGCTTCTCGAGCTGGCGGATGCGCTCGCGCGTCAGATTGAACTCCTCGCCGATCTCCTCGAGCGTGCGGGGTACGCCGTCGTAGAACCCGTAGCGGAGGGCCAGGATGCGTCCCTCCCGCTGAGGCAGACGGTCGATCGACTTGCGGAGCGAGTCGGCGACGTCCATCTCCTCGGTGATCTGCACCGGGTCGGCGGCGTCTTCGTCCTCGATGAAGTCTCCGAGCTGGGCGCCATCCTCACCGACGGGCTGCTCGAGCGACACGGTGTCGGCGACGCCGAGCGCAAGCTCGACCTTGTCGACGGTGACGCCGGCTTCCTCGGCGATCTCCTCGGGACGCGGATCGCGTCCGAGCTCGGCCTTGAGGCTGGCCTGGGCGGCACGAACGGCCGCCAGCGTGTCGTGGAGGTGGACCGGGATCCGGACCGTGCGGGACTTGTCGGCGATGGCACGGGTGATCGCCTGACGGATCCACCACGTGGCATAGGTGGAGAACTTGAATCCCTTGCGCCAGTCGAACTTCTCGACCGCGCGGATGAGACCCAGGTTGCCCTCCTGGATGAGGTCGAGGAAGTCGATTCCCGACGTGTTGGCGTACCGACGGGCGTTGGCGACGACGAGACGCAGGTTGGCGGTCAGGAAGGCGTCCTTGGCCTCACGGCCTTTGCGCTCCTGGCGGCGCAGCTCGATCTCTGCCTTCTTGTCCTTGAAGTCGCCCTTCTCCAGTCGAATCCCGGCCTGTTCGCCGGTCTCGATCATCTGAGCGAGTTCTACTTCCTGCTCGGCGGTGAGGAGGTCATATTCGCCGATGGCGGTGAGGTACTGGGAGACGAGGTCCGTGGTGAGACGACCGCGCTCGTCCGTCAGCTTGCTGACGACGGACTTACGCGTGGTCTTCTCTTTGGCATCTCGACGCGGCTCGGCAGACGTCACGATGTGTGATCCTCCATATCGCTACCCGGAGGTCGTGAACTTGCCCCCAAGTCCCCCGAGTGAACCCTCGAAGGAACCGGTCTCACGGCCGTACGGCTGAACGGGTCTGTCACCCGGGGGGTCACTATGACAGAAGGTCGGGCGTTTGTGAACCCCCCAGTTGTCCCGTATGTTCACGATCCCGTTCGCGGTTGGAAACCAGCCGTTTCCCCAGGTTATTCCACAGACTTTTCCACAGGCGGTGGATTGTCAAGCCTCGTTCGGTTCCGCCGATCCGCCCAGTGTGCCGACTCGGCACCATACTTCCGGGTGCCATGCCAGACCTCGTCTCCATCGATGACCCCTCCGATCCGAGAGTGGCGGTCTACCTCGGGCTCCGGGACCATCAGCTCCGCATCGACCGCGAACGGTCGAGTCCCCGCCTGCGGCCGCTGTTCATCGCCGAAGGCGAACGCCTGATCGGCGGGGCCTTGGCCGCCGGGCTCACCCCGGTTTCGATGCTGCGTTCGGCTGGTCACCCGAGCGGTATCGAGAGCTCGTTGCCGGATGCCGTCCCGGTGTTCGCAGTGGGACCGAAGGTGGCGGTGGCGATCACGGGCATGCACATCCATCGCGGTGCGCTGGCGTGTTTCCTCCGACCCCAGGAACGGGCCGCCTCTGAGGTCACCTCGACAGCCGATACGCTGCTGGTGGCCGAACGTGTGACCAACCCCACCAACCTCGGTGTCATGGTCCGATCGGCTGCCGGCCTGGGTATCGGTGGGCTCCTCCTCGACGAAGGTTCCTGTGACCCGCTCTACCGCCGGGCGCTCCGAGTGGCGATGGGTGCCTCGCTGTCGTTCCCGTGGGCGCGAGTGCCCTCCGTCGTCGAGACGATCGGATCGCTCCGGACCATGGGGTACACCACCGTGGCCATGGCGCTCGCTGCGGACTCGGTGAATCTGGCCGACCTCGGCGACTCAACCGGCCGGACGGCACTCTTGGTCGGAAACGAGTTCCACGGGCTCTCCGAAGACGTCCTCGACGCGGTCGACATCGTCGCCACGATCCCCATGACCGGCGGGGTCGACTCGCTCAATGTCGCCGCCGCGGCCGCCGTCGCCTGCTGGGAGATCACACGCACCCGCAGAAGGCTCACCCAGGGCCTGGGACAGCCGACACTCGCCCGCGAGGAGTGAACCCGGTCGCCCTCGCTCTCCCCCGGTCGGCGGCGGAGTTAACCGGTCGCCGGCCCCGGAGCGAACCGGATTCGACCAGACTCGATCACATGGTCAACCGACTGGCAGCCTCGACATCGCCCTACCTCCGCCAACACCGGGACAACCCCGTCGATTGGTACGAGTGGGGCGAAGAGGCCTTTGCCGCCGCCCGGGAGCGTGATGTGCCGATCCTGTTGTCGGTGGGGTACTCGGCGTGTCATTGGTGCCATGTGATGGCCCACGAGTCGTTCGAGGACGAGGCCACCGCCGAGGTCATGAACCGTCGGTTCGTGAACGTGAAGGTCGATCGGGAGGAACGTCCCGACGTGGATGCCGTCTACATGGAGGCGGTGCAGGCCATGACCGGTCGGGGCGGCTGGCCGATGACGGTGTGGCTCACATCCGACGGCGAACCGTTCTACGCCGGCACCTACTTCCCCAACCGCCCCCGAGGGCAGATGCCGACCTTCGGATCGGTCATCGAGGCGATCACCGACGCATGGGAGAACCGGCGCCACGAGATCGCCGAGCAGGCCGGACGGCTCACCGAAACCATCAGCCGCCGCATACCCGTGGGCGGCACCTTCCCGGGCCGGGAGGTGCTGGAATCGGCGTACCGCGCCCTGGAGGCCGCATTCGACCCAGTGGATAGCGGGTTCGGCACCGCCCCCAAGTTTCCCCAACAACCCGTGCTCGAGTTCCTGCTCCGCATCGCCCACGAATCATGGGCACCCCGTGCCGCCGAGATGCTGGGTGCGACACTGGTGGCCATGGCCCGGGGTGGGATCTACGACCAGTTGGGCGGTGGCTTTGCCCGCTATTCCACGGACTCGACATGGCTGGTCCCCCACTTCGAGAAGATGCTGTACGACAACGCACAACTGGCCCGCATCTATCTGTGGGCATGGCGGGAGCTGGGAAGTCCGGAGTTTGCTGCGATAGCCGAGGAAACCCTCGAATATCTGCGGACCGACCTGCGCCATCCCGAGGGCGGCTTCTTCTCTGCCGAGGACGCCGATTCCGAAGGCGAGGAAGGCCGGTACTACGTCTGGTCGGCTCAGGAGGTGAGCGACGTCGTGGGAACCGACGACCTCGAGGTCGCGCTCCTGGCATTCGGTGTCACAGACGCAGGCAACTTCGAGGGCACCAACGTCCTCCACGTCGCCCGGACGGCCACGGAAGTGGCCGAGCTCACGGGGCGTACGGCCGATGACGTGAAGGCGTCGCTCGATCGTGCCCGAGCCGCCCTGTTGGCAGCAAGGGGAAACCGCGTGCGCCCCGGACTCGACCACAAGGTGGTGGCGTCGTGGAACGGAATCGCCATCCGGGCCTTCGCCGAGGCCGGGGTCACGATGGATCGCCCCGACCTCGTCGAGGACGCCCGCTCGTGCGCCCGGTTCATCCTCGATCGAATGACCAACGACGATGGTCGGGTCCTGCGTTCGTGGTCGCAGGGAGAGGCGCGCATCGTCGGGTTCCTCGAGGATCACGCTTCTATGGCCGTCGGACTGTTCACCCTGTACCAGGCCACCGGCGAGATCGAGTGGTTCGAGGCAGCTGCGCGCATCACCCGTCTCATTCCCGAGTTGTTCGCCGACCCCGACGGCGGGTTCTTCACCACCGCCGTCGACGCCGAGGCGTTGGTGAAGCGTCCCAAGGACCAGCTGGACAACCCCCTCCCCTCGGGCAACTCCCTGGCGGCCGAGGCCCTCATGTGGCTGGGCATGTTCACTGGTGACCCGGCGCCCGCCGACGCCGCCAGGGCCACCGTGAGCGCCGGGGCGGTACTGATGGAACGGTATCCCGCCGGTGTCGGCCACCTTGCCGCCGTTCTCGCCTCGATGTACCACGGTCTCCGGGAGGTGGCGGTGGCGGGTCCCGACCCTGACCGCTTCGTCGAGGCGTTCTGGTCGCGCTACCGACCTCACGCCGTCCTCGCCGTCACCGCAGACGGGCGTGAGGACATCCCGTTGCTGGTCGGCCGATGGACCGGCGAGCAGACATCGGCGTTCGTGTGCGAGGGATTCACCTGCAACCTGCCGATGACCGACCCCGATGAGATGGCCGGTCAGATCGGGTAGGTGGATGAAGTCGCAGCAGACGGGGACGGCTGACCGGACCCGTTGACCCGTGGACCCGTGGACCGGTTGACACTTCCGGCGAGTCGGCCGCTTCCGCTGCTTCTCCTATCCGGGCTACCTCATGGAGTAGGGTCCCGGTGCACGACCCCAGGGAGCAGCCGTGTTCACGCACATCGCCATGTTTCGCATCCGACCCGACGTGGACGAAGCCGAGATCGAACGGGTCACCGCCCGGCTGGAGGAGCTACCGGCGTTGGTGCCCGATGTGAAGTCGTTCACGGTCGGCCGCGATGCCCGAATCTCGGACGGCAACTGGGACATGGTCGTGATCGCCGGGTTCGAGGACGAGGCCGGGTACCGGGCCTACGCCGCCCATCCCGATCATCAGCCCGTGATCATGGAGGTCCGCCACATCATCACGGAGCGAGCCGGAATCCAGTTCGAGGATTGAGCTCCACGGGGGGTCGGCACCGCGAGTCAGTGGGCTGCCATCTCGGCGAGCGCCAACGCGCCGGCGGCTCCCGAGTTCACACCGAGGCCAGGAGGCACCACGAAACCCAGCTGGTGTTCGGGCTGGAGGGCGTACCCGTTCATGGTCTCCAGCAGCCTGTCGCGCACCGCTTCGATCAGGCCGGGGAGCGCCGACACCCCTCCCCCCAGGATGATGCGTTCCGGGGCGAGGGTGTAGACCATGCTCCGCATTCCCGACGCCAGGTAGCGGGCTTCCAGGTCCACCGCCGGGGCGAGCAGCTCGTCGAGAGCCTCGCCACGCCGGCCCCAGCGTTCCTCGATCGCAGGTCCGGCGGCCATCCCCTCCAAACAGTCCCCGTGGAACGGGCACCGTCCCGGGAAGTCGTCGTCGGGCTGGCGTGCCACCACGACGTGACCCATCTCCGGGTGCACCAACCCGGGGATCGGCCTGCCCCATATGAGTGCACCACCGCCGATCCCCGTACCCACCGTGATGTAGACGATGTTCGACAGCCCACGACCAGCCCCCCACCGCCACTCCCCCAGAGCGGCCCCGGTGACGTCGGTGTCGATGGCCACCGGCACACCCAGCTCCCGACCGACACGACCTGCCAGGTCGGCGTCCTGCCAGCCCGCTTTGGGCGTCGTGGTGATGAAACCCCACTTGGGATGGTCGCGCCGCAATTCGACCGGGCCGAAAGTGGCGATGCCGACCGACACAGGTCTGTGCCGATCGAAGAAATCGATGCAGGACCTGATCGTGACGTCCGGAGTGGTGGTGTCGATCCGAATGCGATCCAGGATGTCATCCGGGCCTGTGCCCACCACGCACACGAACTTCGTTCCACCCGCTTCGATTCCGCCGAGCAGCTCTGCCATACGTCGGGACTCTAGAACCACCGGTCAACCCATCACCCGAAGCCAGGTCCACCTTTTGCACATTGAGGTCGGGGGGATAGGGAACACCTTTGTCCCCCTCGAGCTTGCGAGTGGGGGACAAAGCTGTTCCCGGGGACGAGTGCGTCTCTTGGGATCGCCGCGCCACTCGCTTCTCGCGGACCATCGTTCGCATCTGTTGGCATGATGGACATGGGACCTCACCCCGACGTAGATCAGCCGACCAGATGGGAATCTCCGGCCATGACCGACCCAACCCTCATGCACGCGTGGAACGAGCAGGCCGACCTGTTGGCACATTCGCTGGTGGGCTACGCGGTGGAACGGGTCCGACTCGCCAAGAACCCCGCCTGGGGCGCCCGGCCGGCCGACGAGTTGATGGACGCCCTCGCCGCCGCCATCGGACCCGACGGGCTCGGCGGACACGAGGCTCTCCGGCTCTTCCGCGACGTCCTGGTCCCGGCCTGCCGACCGATGGACGATCCGCTCAACCTCGCCTACGTTCCGACCGCACCCACCAACGCCGCCGTGCTCTTCGATCTGGTGGTGAGCGCATCGTCGATCTTCGGGGGTAACTGGGAGGCGGGTGCCGGGGCCATCGCCGCCGAGAACCAGGCGCTGGGCTGGTTGGCCGGGCTGGCGGGGCTCCCCACCGGGGCGGGAGGATGTTTCGTCTCGGGCGGCTCGGCGGCGAACCTCAGTGCGCTCGTCACGGCGCGCCACGGGGCGATGACCCGTCTCGGTCTTCCGGAGCGGCCGGAAAGGTGGCGGTTCGCCGCCACCGAGGAGGTTCACGCCTCCGCCCGGGCGGCGGGAAGGGTGATGGACGTCGATCTCATCGACGTGCCCACCGACCGGCGCGGTCGCATGACCGGGCGGGCGCTCGAGGCAGCCCTCGACCGGGCCGGTCTGGAAGGTGTGTTCGCGGTGGTGGCGAGTGCGGGTACGACCAATGCCGGCGCCATCGACGACCTGAGCGGAGTGGCCGAGGTGTGCGGGCGGCACGGATTGTGGATGCATGTCGACGGTGCCTACGGCGCCGCCGCCATGTGCTCGCCCAGCGCCCGTGGGCGGTTCGCCGGCATCGAGTCATCCGACAGCTTCTCGGTGGACCCGCACAAGTGGCTGTTCGCCCCCTACGACTCGGCCGCCCTGGTCTACCGCGACCCCGGACTGGCGGCGGCGGCGCACACCCAGACCGGTGAGTACCTGGCGGAGGTAGACCGAACCCAGTGGAATCCCTCCGACTACGCCTTCCACCTGTCACGACGGGCTCGCGGGCTCCCGTTGTGGTTCTCGCTGGTCACCCACGGCACCGATGCGTACGCAGCCGCCATGGACAGGACCCTCGACACCGCCCACGCCTTCGCCAACGCCGTCGACGACCATCCGGACTTCGAGTTGCTGCTCGAGCCGGACCTGTCGGTCGTGTTGTTCCGCAGGATCGGTTGGGATATCGACGACTACCGCTCGTGGAGCCAGACCCGCTCGGCCGCAGGCACCGCCCTCGTCGTTCCCACCACCTGGCACTCCCGGCCCTGCTTCCGGATCTGCGTGGTCAACCCGCTCACGGAGATCGAAGACCTGCTCGCGCTCGCTGACGGACATGGAGTGAAGAAGCTATGAGCTACGAGCTACGAGCTACGAGCTACGAGCGAGATTCGGATGCTGGATGCTGGATGCTGGATGCTGGATGCTGGATGCTGGATGCTGGATGCTGGATGCTGGATGCTGGCTGCTGGCTACTGGCGGGACACGTCCGACGTCCGACACAGCACGCAACAGCACGTTCTACGTTCTACGTTCTACGTTCTACGTTCTACGTTCTACATTCGGCTCGGCGTTCTTCGTTCTGCGTTCATCGGATCTCGGCGACCCGTCCGTCCCGGATCTTGAACACTCTCAGCTCGGGTTCGGGTCGGAGTCCGATCACGATGTGGAGCCAGTCCGGTTCGGTTGCCTGGGCGATGTCGGTGGGCGACGGGTAGGCCTCGCTGATGGGATGGGAGTGGAAGACCCCGATCAGGTCCCAGCCGTTTCGTTCGGCGTGTTGCAGGGCTCGGAAGTGTTCGACCGGTTCGATCGTGAAGGCGACGGGCGAGCGCTGGGCGTTGGTGAGGGGGTAGACCATGCGGATGGCGCCGTCGGGTTCGCCGGCGATGAGTCCGCAGGCTTCCTCGGGCAGGCACGAGAGGGCGTGACGCAGCATCGCCTCCCGTGCCTGGGCGGGGATCAGGATGCCCATACCGCCAAGTCTGGCGCCCCCACCACGGCGGCGCGACCACTGCGCCGGGCGATCACCTCACCCGACGCGTCGATCCGGAAGAGCGTCGGGACCGATCGGACCAGCAGTTCGGGGACCTCCGAGACGTCGACCAGCCGGTAGTCGAGCCCGGCGGCTTCCAGGGCGCGCTGGGCGGGGATGCACAACGTGCAGCCGGGAGATGTGACGAGCAGCAACCCCGGCTCCAAACCACCGCGGGCACGGCCCTTCCAACGTTCACTGAGCCGGACGGCGACGAAGGCGACGAGCACCACCCCCACCAGGATGACGATGCGCTCGGTCATCGGGCCAGCACCTTCTCGTAGAGGATGCATCCGACGCAGATGCGGGCCAGTGCCGCCAGTGTCGCCAGGGCCGTCACGAGGAGTGTCAGCACCCACCCCAGCGTCGGAGCTCCCGCCAGCAGCGCCAGCGAGGCGGCGGTCAGAACACCCGCCCCCACTCTCTGCGAGAAGCGGGGCGGGGCGGCCGGCTCGAATTCGGTGGGCCCGTCGGGCTGGAATCGGGGGCGGATCAGCCCGACGTAGAGCGACGTGAGGGGATGGAGCGGCGTGAACGCCGATACCGCCAGCACGACGGCACCGAACACCACCATCCCGGACGACTGGAACAGGAAGGCGAGGCCGGTGACGACCGCGATGATGGCCTGATTGAACCGGGGAACGTTGACATCGACCACCGGGGCGGCGTCGAGGGGTGATTGCGACATGTGTGGACTCCTGAAGAGCGAGCGAAGTGCGTGCCGGAAGGTGCGGCCGGAGCGATCGGAGGGTCAGACGACCCGTGCGATGGACCCGGCCGGCGTACACAACTGGTCGTACTCCACGATCACCGGAGGCATCGTCTCGTCCGAACAGGCGCGACAGCAGGGGTCACGGCGCAGCCTGAGCGACCGGAACTCCTGGTCGAGGGCGTCGTAGGTGAGCAGCCGGCCGACCAGCGACTCGCCGATGCCCAGCAACAGCTTGATGGCTTCCATCGCCTCGATCGAGCCGATGATGCCCGGCAGCACGCCCAGTACCCCGGCCTCGGCACACGATGGCGCCAATTCGGGAGGCGGGGGTTGGGGGAAGAGACACCGGTAACAGGGGCCGTCGTACGGGGCGAAGACGCTCGCCTGACCCTCGAAGCGGAAGATGGCGCCGTGCACCACCGGAATCCGCAGGTGGAGCGAGGCATCGTTGACCAGATACCGGGTGGGGAAGTTGTCGCCTCCGTCCACCACCACGTCGTAGCCCTTCATGATGTCGAGCACGTTCGACGCGGACAACCGCTCCTGATAGGGGATGACCTTCACGTCGGGGTTGAGGGCCCGGATGGTCTCTTCGGCCGATTCGACCTTCGGGCGGCCGATCCGGTCGACGGTGTGGAGAATCTGGCGTTGCAGGTTGGAGGAGTCGACCACGTCGAAGTCGACGATGCCGATGGTGCCGACCCCGGCTGCGGCGAGATAAAGGGCAGCCGGCGATCCGAGCCCGCCCGCTCCAACCAGCAGCACCTTCGATTCGAGCAGCCGGGACTGACCTTCCTCGCCCACTTCGGGCAGCAACGTGTGGCGGGAGTAGCGGATCTTCTGGTCGGATGTGAGGACCCGTGGCATCACCCACGGCCGACCCTCGGCCTTCCAGCGGCCGAACCCGCCCGACAGCGACGATACGTTCTCGTAGCCCATCTCCTCGAGCGCCTTGGCCGCCAGTGCCGAGCGTGCCCCCACCGCGCAGTAGACCACGATCTCGGCACCGGAGTCGGGGACCACTCCGATCACGTTCGACTCGAGCAGCCCGCGCGGAATAGACCTGGCTCCTTCGATGACGCCCTGCGCAACCTCGTCGGCTTCACGCACGTCCAGCACCACCGCACCGGAGTCGAGGCGTTCGGCGAGATGCGCAGGATCGATCTCACGGATCTCCCGTTTGGCTGCGGCCACGAGTTCGGAATAGCTCAACGGCATGTGACCGCCGATTCTAGGGAATCGGGTCAACACCTCTGCCAGCCGATGTGTTCCCAGCATTCAGGGACCGAACGAGCCGCCGGGATCCTCGGTGGCGACGCCACAGGGCCCGATCGGGTGAGTCCAACGGCACTGGTCCCCACGGCCCAGTCCCTCCATCATGACTTGAGGCCGCCGGTAGAGCCACGTTCCGGGCGGATCCCGGGACTCCGAGACCACGAGGAGCGCGACATGGACGCCGGGCAGCAGACATCCACTGGGCGTGTCCTCGTCGGCATCGACGGATCCGAGAGTTCCTTGGCCGCCCTTCGATGGGCGGACATGATGGCCGCCAGGCTGGGTCTCGGCCTGAGGGTCGCCATGGCCTGGTCCCATCCCGACAATTCGATCACGGGTGCTGGCGACCACATCGCCGAGATGCACGAACGCACCCGCCATCGCATCGCCGATGCCGTCCGCTCGGCAGGCTGTGGTGCGGCCGAGTTGTCGTCTCTGCAAGGCCGGCAGCCGGAGCGGGTATTCCTGGAGGCGGAAACAGATCCCGATGTGGCGATGGTGGTGGTTGGCACGCGAGGCCTCGGCCCCGTCCCCGGGCTGCTCCTGGGCTCGTTCAGCCGGCAGATCCTGTGGCACACGGTGAGACCAGTGGTGCTCATCCCCCAGGCGGCGGGCTCGCTCACGAGTGAGATCGGCCACGTGGTCATCGGCATCGACCGGTCCCGGCCCGCACAGAATGCGATCGATTGGGCCGCACAGATATGTGGCTCCCTCGGCGCCACCGCCACGGTGATCCGGTGTCTCGACCCTGGGGCGGAACTCCCGCTGGGGCGTCTCGAAGAGATCAACGACCGGGCTCGGGTCGAGATGGACGAGTCCTGCGGAACGTTCAGATCCCGGGGGGTGTCATATGAGGCGCTGGTCACCAACGCAGACCCCAGGCCTACGATCATCGAGGTCGCGGCCGCCACGGGGGCCGGACTCATCGTCATCGGCAAGCGGGGAGACAGCCAACTTGCAGCCGTCGGTGGGACGGCGTCCTACCTGATTCGTCACAGTCCCCTACCGCTGGCAGTCATCCCGTCCACCGACCACCCGATGGCGTGAGACCCGGCGACGCCACCCGCTGTCACGCAGGCAGAGCAACCAATGCTCTCGCCTGCGACAGCTGAGCAGCGATCCACACCCAGGCGATCCACAGCACGTCGGCTGCCAGAAGGTGGATGAGTGTCATCCAGACCGGGGTGCCGAGCAGCACATTGACGGTGCCGACCACCATTTGAGCGGCCACCGTGAACACCACGATACGGCCGGCCGGGGCGGCGATCGTCCCCCTGGTGTGCTTGTGAGCCCACCAGGCCGCTGCAAGGCCGACGATCACAGAGACGATGGGATGGATGATCCGCAGTTCGGTCAGGAAGTGCTCGCCGGTTTCGAGGCTGACGATCCCCCCGATCGTGAAACCGTCCTTGGGGAACAGGGTGTCGGCGAGAGCGGTCACCCCGCCGGTGGCGGCGATGAGCAGCATCCCCGCCGCAAAGCCGATGAGGGTACGCCGATGGGTCCGATCGACGAAGCGCCCGCCCCCGGACACCCAGTACACGGTGAGTGTGAGCACCGCCAGGAGGAGGAAGGTGTTCACCAGATGGATCGGCACCGAGATGACCCGCGCCACCGAGGCATCGTCCGCCACCCATTCGTAGAACACGATGGCGGCTCCCACCAGTGCCTCGACGATGATGAGCACACCCGACCAGAAGGCGCCCTTGCGTGCCGGTCGGCCCTTGCCGTAGGAGCGGAAGACACGCCAGATGAGCACCGCCACCAGTATGAGCGCGATTCCGCTGACCGCCCGGTGACCGAACTCGATGGCGGTGGCGCCCTCGAGCTCCGGCAGGACCGACCCCTGGCAGGTGGGCCAGGAACGTCCGCATCCGGCACCGGAGCCGGTCGACCGCACAAGGGCGCCGCCGAGTACGACGAGCACGTTCCAGCCGAGTGTGAACCAGGCAAAGCGTCGGAGCGACATGCCGAAAGGCTACCCGGCCGGTGTGGTATCCAGGCCCGGCCGAACGTCCCTCCCTGCCAGGTACTCGAGAACGGCGACCACATCGGGGGGGCCCTCGAGGCGATGGACTGCGGCGGTGGGCCCCGGGCCGACCTTGACGCCCACATCCCCCGGCCCCAGCCGTTCGAACACCGTTTCGTCCGTTGTGTCATCGCCCAGGAACACGACATGTCCACTCGCATGGCTCTGACGGAGCCGATCCACCACCACACCCTTGGAGACCTTCACGAAGCCGACGTCGACGACGTGCTTGCCCGTGTGGAAGTTGTCGTGACCGAGGTGGTGGAGGGCGCCGACGACCGAGCCGACCGCCTCGATCTCCTCCCCCGGGGCCAACCCCCGGGTGTGAACGACCAGCGATGCCTCCTTCACCTCGACCCAAGCGCCGGGATGCGATGCCGCCACCTGCTCGAGAACGGTGCGGACCCGGTCGAATGAATCGAGGACGGGGGGATCTTCACCACGCCAGGCAGCGCCGTGCTCGCCCACCAGGGTGATGCCGTCGACGGGAACCATCCGGACAAGATCGGCCATGGAACGACCTGAGACGACGGCCACGTCGGTATCGGGTCGGGCGGCCAGCAGTTCCAGCGCCGCCAACGCCCCCGGCACCGCCACGGTGGCGTCCGGGTCGATCCCAAGCTCCGCCAGGGTGCCGTCGAAGTCCGAGGCCACCAGCACGCGCCCACGAAGGCGGTCACACGCATCACGGAGACTCACTGGAGAATCGCCTCGAGGCACTGCTCCGCCCATGTATACACGTCCCAGCGGGTGACAGTACGGCGGAGGCTGCGCATCCGTTCACGCTGTTCGTCCGGGGGAAGCTCCACCGCCCTCTCCAGCGAAAGCGCCAGACCGTCGACGTCGTACGGATTCACGAGCATCGCCCGGTCGAGCTGTTCGGCGGCGCCGGCGAATTCGCTCAACACCAGCACTCCGGTGCCGTCGACCCGGCAGGCGATGTACTCCTTGGCCACCAGGTTCATCCCATCCCGCAACGGCGTGATCAGCATCACGTCGGCGGCCCGGTAGTAGGCCACCAGTTCCTCACGGGGAAGGCTGCGGTGGAGGTAGTGGACGGGAACCCAGTCCGGACGGGCGTGTTCTCCGTTGATGTGGCCGACCATCTGCTCGATGCGTTCCCGGATGATCTGGTACTCGCCCACCCCTTCCCGTGAAGGCACCGCAACCTGAACGAACACGACGTCACCCACCAGATCCGGGCGACGTTCCAGTAGCGTCTGAAAAGCCCGCAGCCGCAGGTCGATACCCTTGGTGTAGTCGAGGCGATCCACGCCGAGGATGATCCGACGTGGAGTGCCGAGGTCCTGACGGAGGCGATGGGCGGCGGCGCCCGCACCGTGGCTCGAAGCCGCCGACCTGAAGTCGGCGGTGTCGATCGAGATGGGAACCGACTCCACCGCCACCGTGCGCCCCTGGTAGGAGAGGGCCTCGGCGGGACCGCTCGCCCGGCCGTACTCGCGGGCGGCGCGGGCGAAGTTGAGAGCATCCTGCCTGGTCTGGAAGCCGAGCACATCCGCCCCCATGAGGCCGGCGATGACGTCCGAACGCCATGGGAGCCGACCGAAGATCTCCAACGGCGGAAACGGGATGTGAAGGAAGAACCCGATCCGCCGATCCGGTGTGAGTTCCCGCAGCATCCGCGGGACGAGCTGCAGCTGGTAGTCGTGCACCCACACCGGCTCGTCGCCGGCAGTCGTGGCCGCGACGGTCTCGGCGAACTTGCGGTTCACGTCCACGTAGGGGCGCCACCAGTGCCGGTGCATCTCGAGCGGTCGGATGGCGTCGTGGTACAGCGGCCAGATGGTCCCGTTGCAGAACCCCTCGTAGTACCCCGCGACCTCATCCGACGACAGCGACACAGGCACCTGACGGATCCCATCGATCTCGAAGGGCTCATCGACCCGGTCCGGGATCCCTGGCCAGCCGACCCATGTTCCCCGCTTGCTGTGGAGGATCGGCGACAACGCCGACACCAATCCGCCCGGGCTCGGAGTCCACTGATCCTCTCCTTCGTCCCAGGCAACGGGGAGCCGGTTGGCCACCACCACCAGCCCTTCGGAGTTGACATTCATGATCCCGACCCTACCCGGTAGGCTCTCTCCAAACTCATGGAGATCTTCGAAGACGTCCTCGCAGCCATCGGCAACACCCCCCTCGTGCGTCTGTCGCGACTGCACCCGCCCGGCAATCTCGTGGCGAAGATCGAATACATGAACCCGGGAGGGTCCGTCAAGGAGCGCATCGCCGTCTCCATGATCGATGCCGCCGAACGCGACGGTCTGCTGAAGCCGGGTGGCACCATCATCGAACCCACCTCGGGCAACACCGGCGTCGGTCTCGCCCTGGTGGGGGCCGTTCGCGGCTACCGCGTCATCTGCACGGTGCCCGACAAGGTGGCCCAGGCCAAGATCGACCAGCTGAGCGCCTACGGCGTGGAGGTGATCGTCACCCCCACCAACCGGCTGCCGGAGGACGAGGACTCGTACTACGGCGTCGCCCGCCGGCTCACCGCCGAGATTCCCGGGGCGTTCAACCCGAACCAGTACGCCAACCAGGCCAACCCCGCCGCCCACGAGGCGACCACCGGGCCCGAGCTCTGGCGTCAGACCGACGGCACCATCGATGTGCTGGTCGCCGGTGTGGGCACCGGCGGCACCATCACCGGGTCAGCCCGATACATCAAGCGGTTCAAACCCGAGCTCGAAGTGGTCGGAGCCGATCCCGAAGGCTCGATCTACTCGGCGGGACCGGACGACGAGATCCACCAGTATTTCGTCGAGGGCGTCGGCGAGGACTTCTATCCCGAGACCGTCGACCTCGACATCATCGACCGCTTCATCAAGGTCACCGATGCCGAATCTTTCGCCATGACCCGCACACTCGCCCGGGTCGAAGGACTGCTGGTGGGTGGGTCGTGCGGGATGGCAGCGCACGCCGCCGTCCAGGTAGCCCGCGAGGACACCTCGAAACTGGTCGTGGTCATCCTGCCCGACTCCGGCCGGGGCTACCTGTCGAAGGTCTTCAACGACCAGTGGATGCGCGACAACGGCTTCGGTGACGTCGTCTGGCCGCCGAACGACGCCTGACCCGACGGCGGGCTCGACGTTTCAGATCGTGGAGAGCGCCCGGTCGAGGGCGTCGATCAGGTCCTCAACGTCCTCCATACCCACCGAGAGTCGCACCAGGCCGTCGGTGATACCGGCGGCGTAACGCGCCTCACGACCCATGTCGCCGTGGGTCATCGTGGTCGGATGGGTGATGAGCGACTCGACCGAACCGAGGTTCTCGGCCAGCGACCACAGCTCGACGGCCTTCATGAGCGCCTTGCCGGCGTCGACCCCACCGATCACCTCGAACCACACCATGGCGCCGAATCCGGACGCCTGCGACTTCGCCAGTTCGTGCTGGGGGAACGACTCGAGTCCCGGATATCCCACCGCTTCGACCTTGGGATGACCCTCCAGGAATCGGGCGACCTCCATGGCGTTCGCCGACTGTCGGTCCATGCGCTCGGAAAGCGTCTTGGTGCCATGCAGTGTCAACCAGGCCACCTGCGGCGACATGATCAGGCCCATCGACTTCATGATGAAACGGAACCGGGCATCGAGTTCGTCATCGGCCGTCACCACCGCCCCACCGAGTGTGGCGTTGTGGCCGTCGAGATACTTGGTGGTGGCGTGGACCACGACGTCGGCGCCGAGCGACAGGGGCCGCTGGTAGTAGGGACTCAGGAACGTGTTGTCGACGGCATGGACGATGCCCGCCGCTTTGGTGATCTCCGACACGGCAGCCAGGTCCGTCAACTTCAGGGTGGGGTTGGCGGGCGTCTCGGTGAACACGAGCCTGGTGTTGGGACGAAGAGCCGCCCGCACGGTGCTGGGGTCGGAGGTGTCGACGAACGAGAACTCCGCCCCGAACTTCGACAGTACCTGCGAAGCGAACCGGTGAGTCCCTCCGTACACGACATCTGAGACCACGGCATGGTCACCGGCGCTGAGCAGCGCCATCATCACCGACACGGTGGCGGCCATACCGCTGCCGTATGCGGTGGCGGCCGTTCCACCTTCGAGAGCAGCCATGCGGCGCTCGAACGCCGCCACGGTCGGGTTACCGGCCCGGGTGTAGGAGAACCCCTTGGCCATGTACTCGTCCACCGAGTCCTGCACGAACGTGGTCGACTGGTAGATCGGCGTGATGATCGCCCCCGTCAACGGATCGGGCACGACACCTGCATGAATCTGATCGGTACGGAATCCCATCAGCGTATTGTGGCAGGAACCCCGGACCGCGTCCGACTGCTCCCTCCGACCTCGGGAACGAGGGTGACGACGAGCGAGGAGCGAGGGGCCAGAAACCGGATGCTCACGACTGCCCGAATTCAACATCGAAACCACCGCTGATGCTTCCGGCACCGCGCTGAGTGCTCCTCGCCCCTCGCTGGCGACGCCCCCACGGTCTTCATCCGCTGACCCTCAACGTGCAAAAGGTGAGTGCATCGCATCACCTTCTGCACAATGTGCAAAAGATGAGCGAAACGCGTGCGTTCTGCACAATGTGCAAAAGGTGATCGGTCCGTACCTCGGCTTCCGCGCAACCCGACCGCCGAGCCGGGCCGGCGATTGCAGGGTGTTCGCATGATCGGCCCGGTCATCCGAGAAACCCCTCCGCCCTCGTCCATCCCGGAGGGAAACACCTGACACCGGGTTCAAACCACCAGGCCCCCACGCCCTCTGCCCTCCCCCTGGGCGCGAGAACGCCCCGCCGGGGCGGGGCGTTCTCTCAATTCCTTCGAGACGTTCACATCCGTTGACCGGTTGCGGCGTTGACCGATTGCGGGCAGCGGTTGCTCTGGGGGGACCAGCTCCAGAGATCTCGTAGGACGGTGGTCCGAGACGGAGTCGCCACCTGTCTCCCCTTGTGGGAGGAGTGACGCCTCGCATGGCGAAGCGCCACTCAGCGCTCGGCCACCTCCAGAGTCCCGTAAGAACTATGCAACTAGGACCACCTCCTTTCTCTGGTCCGATGATTGTGCCACGAACCGCGCACAATCGAAAGGGATTTCCGGGGCGGCTAGCGTCTCGTCGTGCTCACCCCCCTCGAGTGGACGATCGCCGTCGTCATCACGTTCATCGCCTCAGTCGTGCAGGGAACGATCGGGTTCGGTCTGGGGGTCATGTCTGCTCCCCTGTTGACCCTGGTCAACCCAGTCCTCACGCCGGTCCCCCAGTTGATGCTCTCGGTCCCGCTGGCGATCGGTACGGCGTGGCGTGAGTGGGCGAACGTCGACCGGGCCGGGTTGGGGTGGATCACCCTGGGGAGGGTGCCCGGGGCGATCGCCGGCACCTGGATCGTGACCAGGGTGACCGAACGGTCCCTGGGCATCATCATCGCCGTCGTGGTGCTCGCGGCGGTCGCCGCCACCAACACCGGGCGGGTAGTGCCCATCAACACCTACTCACGATTCGGGGCAGGTCTCACCGCCGGATTCTCGGGCACCACGTCCGGGATCGGAGGGCCGCCCATTGCGCTGCTCTACCGGGCGGCGGATCCCGAGACGGCCAGGTCGAGTGTCGGCGCCGCCCTGGCCCTCGGGTTGGTGGTGAATCTCACGACCCTGGGTGTGGCCGGAGCCATCGCCGCTTCCGACTACGTCGTGACGGCCTGGCTGATGGTTCCCACGTTGCTCGGGTTCGCGGCATCGGGCCCCCTACGGGCGGTGGTCCGCGACCGGGGCTTCAAGCGGGCTGTGCTCACCATCTCGGCGATGGCAGCCATCTTCCTCCTGATCCGCAGCCTGGTCGGCTGATCAGAAGTCAGGGTCGTCGAACATCACCACCGAGGATGGCCCCAGGTCGTCGTCGGCCGGTTCCAGCGTGATCCACACCCGTGGGAAGTCGCGGCGGGCGACGCCGATCGACGTCTCCACCACCCCGGAGTCGGAGAACGTCCCCCCGGAGACGTGACGACCGTCGGCGGCCGTCAACCAGATCTCATAGTAGGCCTCGGCGCCGGCCGGTGTCAGCCCTTCGATGTCGAATCGCATTCGGGTGGTCCCGCCCTCGTCCTGCCAGCCCTCGACGAATGCCTGGGCGGTCGGGGCGTTCCTGGTCGAGACCAGCCGAACCTGCCAATCGGGCTCGTCGGGGAGCGACACACCCACCACCAATGCCGCGACGGCGACGGCCGCAGCCGCCACCCACCCGATGCGCCTCCTCCGCCTGGGCGCCGGGTCGTACTGGCGAAGCACCTCGGCGATCACCCGATCCTCCAACTCGGGCGCCGGCGCCTCCCACAGTGTGGGATCGGCCAGCGCCGAGCGCAGCCGTCGCAATCCGATCACCTCGGCTCTGCAACCCGCACAGCCGGCCACGTGGGCGTCGAGCTGGCTGGAGCCCTCTCCTGCCAGGAACCTCGCCTGGTACTCGTCACAGGTCACGCCGAAGCCTCCCTCAGGTGGGCCAGCAGAACGGCCAGTCTCTTGTGGGCGCGATGGGACCGGGACTTGACCGTTCCGATGGGGATGCCCAGTTCTTCGGCGGTTTGCTCCTGGGTGAGGCCCCGGTAGTGAGTGGCCTCCACGATGCTGCGCTCGTCCTCTGGGAGCCTGTCGAGAGCGGAGCGGACCTCCCAGGCCTCCCACATGCCCTCGAACGACGGCGGGAGCGCGACGATCTCGGTGTCATCGTGGCGGTCGACCCGGTGCCGACGTTCCCGACGGTATGCGTCCACCGCCGCCCGACGGGCGATCGAATACAGCCAGGGGGCGGGGTCCTTCTCGGCATCGAAGCGGTCGGCGGCCCGCCACGCCTGTAGGAATGTCTGCTGGACCACTTCCTCGGCGAGGCTGCGGTCTCCCAGGGCCCGGTAGGCCACGGTGAACACCGCCCGACCGTACCGCTGGTACAGGTCCCGCACGGCGTCCGGGTCACCTGAACGGAATCGCCGCATGAGCCAGTGGTTCGCCATCGCGGGGAACGATACGGAGACCTGTGCCGATCGGGTTCTCGGACCGTTGCGCCGCCACGGTCAGCTCACCCGGGTCGACCATGGGCCCCGGCCGTGGAATCCATCGAGGTTGGCACGGAACACCTCGAGCAGGCGTTCCCCGTACCTGGGAGAGAACCCAGCGGTGTGCGGGGTGATCACGACCCTGGGATGGTCCCACAACGGGGATGTCGCCGGCAAAGGCTCGGCTGTGAAGACGTCGAGTCCGGCTCCGCGGAGCCCTCCGTTGTCGAGGGCGTCGATCAACGCGTTCTCGTCGACCACTCCTCCGCGACCCACATTGATCAGCCAGCCGGCACCCAAGGCCGCCAGGGCATCCTTGCCGACCAATCCGATGGTGGAGGGCGTGGCGGGCAGAACACAGACCACGATGTCGGCCTGCCGGCAGATGTCGACAACGCCGTCGGGACCGGACACCACGCGGGCGTGACCGGCGTAGCCGGACGGGTTCGCTTTCACGCCGATGACGTCGAGCCCCCAGGCGGACGCACGCCGAGCGATCTCCTCGCCAATCGTTCCCAGCCCGATCACCGCCAGTGTTCGCCCGGTCAACTCCTCGGCCATCCGGGGCCGCCACTCTCTGCGGGTGGCATCGCGCATGGCGACCCCGATGCCCCGCGTGAGCGAGAGCAGCAGCGCGAACGCGTGCTCGGCCACCTGAGGAGCGTGCACCCCACGTGCCGAGGTCAGCACGACGCCGGCTGCGGCCAGCTCCTCGACCGGGAACTGCTCCACACCGGCCGACACGGACTGAACCCATCGCAGCGACGGAGCCAAGAAGGACGGCTCCCAGGCGTGGGTGACGAGGATCTCGGGTCCGTCGAGGGCTGCCACCACCTCGTCGGCGGTGGGTTCGACCAGCTCGATCCCGTCGGCAGTGCGGAACACCTCGGCCACACCCCGGGGATGACGAGGGTGAAGGACGACTCTCACAGGTTGGAGGTCAGCTCTTCCCACACCGAGCCGAGAGCATCCAGGAGGTTGGAGGCGGCCCAGCCGAGGGCGATGAACAGCGCCACGACGCCGACTGCGGTGTAGATCGAACGCAGCCGGTATGACCACCGTTCGGTGGGATCCTCCATGTAGGAGGGCGAGCGGGGAGCGGGGGGCAGCGTGGTGAGCGGCACCGCCGGTGCTTGCCGACGGGCGGTCGCATTCCGAAGCCGTTCGAGGAGACCGGGTGTCCCGCTGGTGGCCCGGTGCCTCGGCTCCCGGGCGCCTTCGCCGTCACCGCTTCCCGGTACGGCAACCGCCCCTGGGATGGATACAGGAGGGGGCGTGGGAATCGTGGGAACGGTTGCGGGCGGAGCGAACACGTCCGGAGTGGGGACGGGGGCGGTCCGGCCACCATGCTGGCGACGGCGTTCCACGAATGGAGCCGCTTCGGGCTCGGACGCCGAGTCCGGTTCGGGCTTGTCCTTGCGGTCCGGTTCGGGCGAACCGGTGAGGGAGGTCTCATCCTCGGCTGCCGCGCTCCGAGCGGCCGGGGTTATGGAGGACAACGCCTCGCGAACAGTGGGGCCGGAATCGGTCACAGGTGGTTCGAGCCCTGCCGCTTCGAACAGGCTCACCTCGTCGATGCCGAGGACCGCGGCGAGTGTCGACACCACGCCGGGGTCCGCCGGAGTGGACGTGCCCTTCTCCCACGCACGGATGGTTCCCGCGGCACGACCGATCAACTCGGCGACACGTGAAGGCGTGAGGCCGAGCCGCTCCCGGCTCTGCCGGATGAGAACCCCGAAATCCCGGTCGGACACGAGGGGCAGGTTACACCGGGTGGGTCACTGCGGAGCACGCTTCCGCCGAGACCGGTAGCAGGGCTAGGGTTCCGTGCGGAGGTGTCCGAGCGCCTGGTGGGCTCCGCGGTCTTCAAAACCGTTGGGGGGTCGCAAGGTCCCCGGCGGGTTCGATTCCCGTCCACCTCCGCTATCGCCTGACCATCGCCGGTCAGGCGCGCCCGCTCAGATGTGGGCGGCAGGCAATTCCAGCTCGAAGCATGCGCCGGCGCCGCCGCCAACGCATCGCAGATCTCCACCCATGGACTGGGCCAACCGGCGTGAGATACCGAGCCCCAGACCTGTCCCGGTGACGGCCGAGGCCCCGCCGACCTGGGCGAAGTCGTCGAAGACGCGCTCCCGATCCGCTTCGGGTACACCAGGGCCTTCGTCGCACACTGTGACAACGATTCTGGAACCCTCCCGTCGTGAGCGGACCCGTGCGATCGAACCGCCGTACTTCTCGGCGTTGGACAGGAGGTTGCGAACGATCTGACCGACTCGCGCCCTGTCGGCGGTCGCCACGTGGTCGGGATCGACCGCCACATCCACAACCAGCCCTCGCGGACGAAACGACTCGGCAACCCCCCGGGTCGCCTCGATGAGTGGGAGGGGCTCGAGCTCGAGGCTGAGCTGACCGGCATCCAGCCGGGCGGCGGCCAGTAGGTCATCGACGATCCGGCCGAGATGTGCGGTCTCCGCCGCCACCTGTCCGGCGAAGTCGACCCGGTCGGCGGCGTCGAGGTCGGGCGAGGCCAGGAGATGTGCGAACCCGGTGATGCTGGTGAGCGGGGTGCGAACCTCATGGCTGACGCTGCGCAACACCATCGCCCGGTACTCGGACATCCGCCTCTCGTTCTCGAGGTCCCGCTCGCGCACGTGCGAGACCCGACGCAACACCCTCGACACCACGTCGAGGTCGGCGAGGATCATGATCAGGCCGGACGCGATGATGATCCCTTCGACGATCGTGATCTGGGATTCGGTCAGCGCGATGGGCGGCGACCGTTGGAGAGCGAGCGCAGTCACCAGCAGGAAGACGGTGTACCCCGCCACCATCCATGCCCGGCGACGCTGCAGCGTGAAGAACGAGACCGCCACATGACCAGCCATCAGGAACGAGCCTGCGGCGGGTGACACTCCGGTGGCGATCACCACCACGGTGACGCCGGTGAGGTCGATCGCCATCCAGATGGGAACCCAGAAGGAACGCTCACCACTTCGCCCCAACAGTCCGGTTGCGGCCGCCAGCACCATCAGGAGTGCGAGCCAGCGCATCGCCTCGCTCTCCCAGAGGACGGACGTCACGCCGACCAGGAGAGCACCGGCCAGATACCCGACAGGGCGCGCCACCAGCATGCGCCGCGTGCGCTCCCGCTCGAAGTCACCGCCGGAGATGGCCGGCATCGGTGGCGCTGTCATCTGTTTCCTATCGGCATCCCGGCCCGGCTAGGACACAACCTTTCGTTGCGCGTCGGCAACTGCGATGGCCGTGAGGTTGACCACGTCGCCGACCTCGGCGTCCCGCTGGAGCACGTGCACCGACCTCGCCAGACCGGTGAGGATGGGGCCGATCACCTCGGCGTCGCCGAGATGGTTCAACAGCTTGTAGGCGGCGTTGCCGGCCGTCAGATTGGGAAACACCAGCACGTTGGCGGCCCGATCGAGCGGACCGTGCGGGCGCCGTGCCCTGATGAGCTCACCGACCACTGCGGTGTCCGCCTGCATCTCACCGTCTGCTGGAACCTCGGGGCAGCGGTCCCGGAACATCTCGACCGCCCTCCGCACCCGGGCCGGCTCCTCCCCCAGCGCCGAGCCGAAGTCCGAATAGCTGAGGAACGCCACCGCCGGTGCCTGATCGAACTGGTCCCGAGCGACCTCGACCGCCGCCTCGGCGATCTCCGCCAGTTGCTCGGCGGTCGGTTCGATGTTCACCGCACAGTCGGTGAAGAAGTACGGTTTGCCCTTGGCCATCACCACGTACACCGATGAGGCGATGGTCCTGCCCTCCTCCAGCTGGATGATCTGCAGGGCAGGGCGGATCGTCTCCGGGTAGAACGTCGTGAGGCCGCCGAGCACGGCGTCGGCGTCACCCTGCTCCACCATCAGAGCAGCGAAGACGTTCGGATCGAACACCATCCGCTCGGCGTGGGCCTCGGACATGCCTTTCGAACGTCGGAGTTCCACCAGGCGGCGGGCGTACCCTTTTCGGAGTTCTGTTTCGGTAACCGGATCGATGACGCGCATCCCGTCGAGATCTATGCCGAGCTCGGTCGAGAGCTCCCGGATCAGCCCGGTGTCGCCCAACAGCACCGGGCTACCGATGCCTTCGTCGATGACACGGCGGGCCGCACGGATGATGCGGAGATCGTCCCCGTGTGGATAGACCACCGACTTGGGACGCGACTTGGCACGACCGGTGACGGCGCTGATGAGGCCGTAGGACGACTGGAACCGCGCTCGCAGTTGGGCACGGTACTCCTCGATGTCGGTCAAGGGCTCGCGGGCCAGACCCTCGTCGCATGCGGCCATCGCCACCGCCGGCGCCACCGTCCACAACACCCTGGGATCGAACGGCTTGGGGATCAGGTACTCGGGACCGAACGACAGCCGGTCGAGGTCGTAGGCCTTGAGTACCGATTCGGGAACGGGTTCCCGGGCCAGTGCCGCCAGCGCCCTGGTGGCGGCGATCTTCATCCCTTCGCTCACACCGGTGGCGCGCACATCGAGAGCGCCCCGAAAGATGAACGGAAAGCCGAGCACGTTGTTGACCTGGTTGGGCGTGTCGCTCCGACCGGTGGCGACGATGGCATCGGGACGGGCGGCCTTGGCGTCGTCGTAGGTGATCTCGGAATCCGGGTTGGCGAGAGCGAAGATGATGGGCGAGTCGGCCATCGATCGCACCATGTCCTGATCGACGGTGCCCGCCACCGACACGCCCACGAAGGCATCGGCACCCGCCAGGGCATCCCGAAGGGTGCGGGCATCGGTCTGGCGCACGAACTCGAGTTTCAGGCCGGAGATGTCGTCACGCTCGGCGTGGATCACTCCCCGGGAGTCGAGCATGAGCACGTTCTCGGGCTTGACTCCCAGCGATTGGAAGAAGCGAGCGGTGGCGATGCCGGCGGCCCCGGCACCGCTGAAGACCACTTTGACGTCACCGATGTCCTTGCCGATCAACTCCAGAGCGTTCAGGAAGGCGGCACCTCCGATGATGGCGGTGCCGTGCTGGTCGTCGTGGAAGACCGGGACATCGAGACGTTCCCGGAGGGTCTGTTCGATGTAGAAGCACTCCGGAGCCTTGATGTCCTCGAGGTTGATGCCCCCCACCGTGGGTTCGAGCAATTCGCAGAATCTGATGACGTCGTCGGGATCCTCCGAGTCCACCTCGAGGTCGTAAACGTCGATGTCGGCGAACCGCTTGAAGAGCACACCCTTGCCCTCCATGACCGGCTTGGAAGCCAGCGCCCCGATGTTTCCCATCCCGAGTACGGCGGTACCGTTCGAGACCACTGCGACCAGGTTTCCCCGGTTGGTGTAGCGGAAGGCGTTGAGCGGATCCTTGTAGATCTCCCAGCAGGGCTCGGCGACACCGGGCGTGTAGGCCAGACTCAGGTCGTTCTGGGTGGCCGTCGGCTTGGTCGGCCGGACCTCGAGCTTTCCGGGCCGGCCTCTCTCGTGGTAGTCGAGAGCTTCGGAGAACTGGGAACGATCAGTCATGACAGGAGGCTACCCGACCTGATCCGCCCGGCGTCCCGGCGACGGTTCAGAGGTACTGGCCCTCGTCACCCACATGGTCGAGTTCCTCCTCGGCGATGATCTGCGACTCACGGACCGCTATCACGGGTTTCCCGGACGGCGGCCAGATGAACCGCCACGCTCCCGAAGGCACCGCCCAGAAGCGCTGGCCGGTCCGAACGTCGACCAACGTGAGGGCATCGTTGCCCTCCTTGGTTCCGATCGGCACGAGCAGGCCGGACTTCGTGGTCGACTCGTCCGGCGTCTGTCCGACCCTCCATCCGTTCAGTACCCGGAATCCGTTGTCTTCGTCGAGGGGTTTCATGGGCCGATCAGTCTGCCATGAGCCGCCACCTCCGGGAAAATGCGGACGGAGCTGCCAGCTGCCAGCCAGAACGCGTTCGGGCGTGTCGCGTCGGCCGTCGGACGTTCCGAGCCAGTCAGCAGCCCAATCTTGCTCGCAGCTCGCACTCGCAGCTCGCAACTCGCAACTCGTGGCACTCGTCAGAACAGTGCGACGACCGCCGCCGCCCCGAATCCGAACACGGCGATCACGCTCAGGATGATGGCGGCCCAGATGACCAACTTCGGCAGTTCACGGATCGTCACGCCTCGACTCTACCGGCGGACCCGGCTACGCCACGATGCGGTGAGCGATCACGCTCCTGGGAACCCACCGGCTCGCCGTCGGGTTCGCCGCTCAGAGGACGCCGGCCTGGCCGAGGGTGCCGGCGACCGCGTCGCCCTGCTCACGGGTACGGATGTGGGTGGGATCGGGGTGGACGGCGAGCCCGTCCCTGAACCGGTAGGCGACGTGCTTCATCGGGAGGAACGGACACTCTGTCATCGAGAACGTGGTCGACATCTGCGGGTGCCCTTGACAGACGAACAACACGGAGGAGCTCGTACGGCCGACACCCCCGACGGCCGCGGACCGGCTCCGATGACGCATCGGTCGACTGCCCACAGTCGCCGGATCGTGCCTACGCTGCTGAAAATGCCCAGACACCCTCGCGCCTCGAGCGGTACCTTCGAACCGTGACCTACGACCACCAAGCGCGCGGCCGCCGTCGGCTCACCGCCACCGTCACCGATCTCGATGTCGTTCGCCAGAAAGCATTCCTGGTGGGGGTGCAATTCCCCGGCATGGACGTCGGCGATTCGGAGCGTTCGCTCGAGGAGCTGGCCCTGCTCACCGATACGGCCGGCTCCGACCCGGTCGACATGGAACTGGTTCGACGCAAGGAACCGGACCCAGCCACCTTCATCGGCAGCGGAAAAGCGGCCGAGCTGGCATCGCTCACCAAGGCACTCGACATCGACGTGGTGGTCTTCGACAACGAGCTGAGTCCGGCCCAACAGCGCAACCTGCAGAAGCTGTTCGAGGTCGATGTCGTCGACCGGGAAGCGCTCATCCTCGACATCTTCGCCCAGCACGCCACGTCGCGGGAAGGTGCCATCCAGGTCGAGCTGGCGTTGTACCGTTACAACCTCCCCCGGCTGCGTGGTCGGGGAAAGAACATGTCCCAGCAGGGCTACGGCGTCCTCGCCCGCGGACCGGGCGAGACGAAACTCGAGACCGACCGGCGCCGCATCCTGGCCCGGATATCGAAGCTCGAACGTGAGCTCAAATCCCAGGCCCAGACCAGGGCGACGCAGCGCAAGGCCCGTCGGCGTAGCGAGATCCCCCAGATCTCATTGGTCGGCTACACGAATGCCGGCAAGTCGACGCTCCTGAACCACCTCACCGCCGCCGAGGTCCTGGCCGAGAACCGTCTGTTCTCGACGCTCGACTCCACCGTTCGCCGCTGCTCGCTACCCGACGGCCGCTTCATCCTCCTGTCCGACACGGTCGGATTCGTCCGCCGCCTCCCCCACCATCTGGTGGAGGCGTTCCGATCGACCCTCGACGACGTCAAGGACGCCGACCTGCTGCTTCACCTCGTGGACGCCTCGGACTCCGACCCGGTAGGGCAGATCGGTGCTGTCCGGGAGGTTCTCTCCGAGATCGGCGCCACCGAGGTGCCGGAGCTGATGGTCCTCAACAAGGCCGACGTAGCCGATCCGATCACGGTGAGCCGGTTGCAGAACGCCTATCCGGAAGCGGTGGTGATCTCGGCAGTGACCGGAGCCGGAATCCAGGACATGCTCGCCGCCATCGCAGCCACACTTGCCGACCGCACCCGGCTGGTCCATCTCGTGGTGCCCTACGAACGTGGCGACGTGGTGGCGGCAGCGCATCGACTCGGCGAGGTCGTATCCGAGAAGCACGACGAGGACGGGACCATCATCGACGTCAGGCTCGCCCCCGGGCATCTCGAGCGGTTCGAGCCCTACGCCGTCGGCTGAGTGGCCTCGCCGTAGGGCACGGCCAGGTAGGACATCCCTACGCCCAGCAGGGTCGCCTCGACGATGGCACCGGCCCACAGTTCCGGCGACCAGCCGAGTCGTGAGAACAGCGCCCAGACGGCCACGTCGGAGCCCACGAAGACGAACGGCACGATCCCAGCCGTGAGACGTAGGGCAACCCTGCGCTCTGGGCCGGGTCGCATCCTGGCCACGGCCAGGTCCACTGCGACGCCGGTGAGGAGTGGAGGCGCGGTTGCGAACAGCGGATCGAACCCTTCGAGCCCGGCCATGAGCACGCCCAACATCCCGAACAGAGATGTGAATGCTCCTCGGGGGACATCCCAACGCTGTATGAGGAGCAGTGCGACCCCGGTGAGGACCACCGTGTTCGCCAGCAGGAACAGCACACCGAGCGCGGCCAGGGACTGTCCGTCGCTCGGCGAGAACGGGACGGTGAGGATCGATGACGACGGTGCCCATGCATACAACAGGAAGAACGAGGTCACCATCGTGAGGAGCGACATCGAAAGGAGCGCCGGCCGGAACTCGACTGTGCCGATGTTCCGACCGGGGTGCCGGTGCCACACCGCCCGCAACGGGCTGGTGACGATGAGAAGCATCCCGAGGAACAACAACAGATGGGTGGGGCTCAACAGCGCATCGAGGGTCTCCTCGATCCCGAACATGCTGTGCCATGCCCAGTCGCCGATACCGCCGACGGCGAACGCCGCCAGGCCGACGACTCCGGCCTCGTAACCCACTGGGACGGCCTGGCGCCACGACCGATCCCCCACGTGGCCTCGCCCCACGAGCGTGGCGATCCAGATCGCGGTCGCCGTGAAGCCGGAGTAGAAGAGACCGTGCCAGGGGGTGAAGAACGTCTCGAGTTGGGCCAGGTTGATGTGCGCCCACCCGTCGACGAACAGCCCGACCATGAGCCACGCGGCCAACCCTGCGGTGATCAGGTCATCCCTGTTCGACGTGTGTGCCCCGGGTCGTTCGACATCGACGTTCACCATCGCGGTCTCCTGGTCGTCTCGACTGGATGCAGCATGGCCGACCAGAGACCACGCAGTCGATCGGGGATCACCCCCCGATGACCCTGACCACCTCCGGGCTCGCGCCGACTGCGGCCATCACCGCACCGACGATCCCCGCCTCGTTGGCGAGCTTGGCCGGGACCGTGGGCACCGCCGTGTCGAGGTAGTCGCCGAACTTCTCCCACTTTCGGGAGATTCCCCCGCCGATCACGAACATGTCGGGCGAGAACAAGCGCTCGAGATGGGTGAGGTACGCACGGACCCGCTCCGCCCACTCCTTGTATGAGAGGTTCTCGTCCTCCTTCGACCGGGCCGACGCCCAGTCCTCCACCGAATCGTGGCCACCGAAGTGGACATGGCCCAGCTCGGTGTTGGGGACCAGCCTCCCATCCACGAACAGGCCACTGCCGATCCCCGTCCCGAACGTGAGCACCAGCACCACTCCCTCCACCCCCTTGGCGGCCCCGAAGGCCACCTCGGCGATCCCGGCGGCGTCGGCGTCGTTCACCACGGTGAAGTCCATGCCGCACCGCTCCTCGAAGAGCGCCTCGGCGTTGGTGCCGATCCAGCTCTCATCGACGTTGGCAGCACTCAATGTGACACCTCGCCGGACGATGGCGGGGAAGGTGCAGCCCACGGGGCCGGTGTACTCGAACGCGGCGATCATCTCGGCCACGACCTCTGCCACCGCGGTGGGAGTGGACGGTTGCGGAGTGGCGATCTTTCGTCGTTCGGCGATCAGCGAACCGTTGTCCGGATCGACCAGATTGCCCTTGATGCCGGAACCGCCGATGTCGATGCCCAGGATGCCGCTCGCCATGACGCAAGCTTAGAGGTAGCACGACGAGCGACGAACGAGTCTCGAGCGCTGCTGATCCGGGCGTTCTGCGTTCTGCTTTCTGCGTCTGTTGGCGGTAGCTGGGAGCTGGCAGCTGACAGCGGTTAGCCTTGCCCGATGGTTCCAAACGCAGACATCGGCCTCATCGGCCTGGCAGTGATGGGCCAGAACCTCGTCCTCAACATGGCCGATCACGGCTACACCGTGGCCGTCTACAACCGCACGCAGAGGTCACCGACGACTTCGTCGCCAGACGCGCGGCCGGTGTCGCCGTGGTCGGACACCTCCCTCGCCAGCCGAACTCGTCGGGCTGCTGAACTCACCCCGCATCGTCATGCTGATGGTGAAGGCGGGCGCCGGCGGTGGACACCGTGATCGACACAGCTCGTCCCGCTTCTCGACCCGGGCGACGTCATCATCGACGGTGGCAACTCGCTGTTCACCGGACTCGAGCCGCCGACCGCCCGACGTCGAGGCAGAAGGCCTCTGTTTCATCGGCACCGGTGTGTCGGGCGGTGAGGAAGGCGCCCGCAACGGCCCCTCGATCATGCCGGGCGGCTCGGCCGACTGCGTGGCCGCTGGTCTGCGCCGATCCTCCAGGCGATCGCCGCCAAGGTGGACGACGGCACTCCGTGCTGCGACTGGGTCGGCCGCGACGGCGCCGGCCACTACGTGAAGATGGTCCACAACGGCATCGAGTACGGCGACATGCAGGTGATCGCCGAGGCCTACGTCCTGATGCAAGGCGGCCGGGATGTCCCACACGACATGGCGGCCGACCTTCCGCGACTGGAGCGACAGGGTGCTGCGACTCGTATCCTCATCGACATCACCGCCGACATCCTCGCCTATCTCGACGAGGACGGCGACCCCGCTGGTCGAGAACATCCTCGACGCCGCCGGACAGAAGGGCACTGGCAACTGGACGGTCATCTCGTCGATGGAGCTCGCCCAGCCGGTCACCCTGGTCGCCGAAGCAGTCTTCGCCCGGATCGTATCGGCGCTCAAGGACCAACGGATGGTGGCATCGGGGATGCTTCCCGGGCCTGAGCGCAGCCCCGAGCATCTCCGTCGATGACGTTCGCGACGCCCTGTACGCCTCGAAGATCGTCTCCTACGCCCAGGGGTTCATGCTGATGCGGCAGGCCTCCGACGAGAACGGCTGGGATCTCGATCTGGGTAGGATCGCCTCGCTCTGGCGGGAGGGATGCATCATCCGGGCGCGCTTCCTCGATGACATCACCGAGGCGTCACCGCCGGGATCCCGGCCTGGCCAATCTGCTGCTCGACGCGTTCTTCACCGGGGCGATGCGAGCAGTCCAGGGCCCGGCTGGCGGAGGACGGTCGCGGCAGCGGTGGCGACCGGCGTCCCGGTGCCCGCCTATTCCACGGCGCTGGCGTTCTACGACTCCTACCGCTCGGCGGTGCTCCCGGCCAACCTCATCCAGGCCCAGCGCGACTACTTCGGTGCCCACACCTACGAACGGATCGATCGGGCCAGGGGTGAGTGGTTCCACACCAACTGGACCGGCACCGGCGGAGACACCACGGCCGGCTCGTACGGAGCGTGAACCCAGGGCCCAACCCAGGGTTCAACCTGACCTAGGTGGTCAGCCCCGACCCTCGGTCCGCGAGCTCAACAGGCGGAATCTCACCTGCGCAACAGCGTGGACCCCGAGCCCAACCCTGGGTTCAACCTGTCCTACGTGGTCAGCCCCGACGCTGGGTCCGCGACCTCAACAGGCGACGCCTCGCGTGCGAAGGATGATCCCCAGCTCGGCCATCGTCTCACCGGGAGTCTCGCGCAGGTCCTGCCACGTCACGCGGAC
This sequence comes from uncultured bacterium, assembly GCA_963825585.1. Classification (GTDB taxonomy): domain Bacteria; phylum Actinomycetota; class Acidimicrobiia; order Spongiisociales; family ZC4RG35; genus JAOUGY01. The sequence continues at coordinate 576,969 of CAWGTX010000009.1, read as the reverse complement.
GATGAGCCATCCGTTGGCCATGGCCGAGCGGTCCCGCGCCCTGTCGCGGTTCATGTCGGCGCGCCTCGTGTGCCATCGGCGGGAATCCCACTCCAACGCCACCCTCGCCTCTACGAACGCTTCGTCGAATCTCTGCGCGCTGGCCCATGGAACCGGGAATTCGTGGACGGGCTCGGGGAGACCGAAGCGGGCCAGGGTGCGGCGCCCCAGCGATTCCAGCGCCGAGATCGTGACCTCGGACTGGTCCTCACAAGCGCCCAACGCAGCGCTCATGAAAGCCGACCCCGGCTTACCCCTCCTCCCGACGGAGTCGTGGATGAGACGGAGCCGTTCGAGGTCCACACGCCGCGAAACAATCAGTTCGTCGAACAGCATCCGGAATCGTCGCCCGTCGAGGCGGGAGGCCATGTCCATCAGCGTGCGCTCCGGTGACGTGATGTTCAGGCGATCGACCGTGACAACGTGTCCGACCTCGAGGTCTCGGCTGCGCCGCACAATGACGCCGGGAAACACATGGGTCGTCGACGCATGGACTGTCACCGTGTTCGGGGTTCCCGCGACCATGGGAAATGCGTGGAGACGGGCGGCCGATTCGTGCGATACCACAGCACCCCGCAGGGCGGCTACTGCTGCTCTCAGACGATCGGTGTCGTCACGGGGCTCGGTCACGAAGAACGCATCCTGAGTTGCCCTCTCCCACGAGCGCGTCGACAGCCTCGTCCTGATCATCTTTTCGGTGAAGCCCAGCTCGTACGCCTGACTTCTGAGGATCACCCCGCCCTGTGCAGCGCCGAGATCGGTCGCCTTCTTGTCGATCTGCATGACCAAAGATCGCGCCTGGGTATGACAAGAACGCGCTGACGCCCCGACCGTCCGAAACCGAGGGCCGAAACCGCCCGTGGCGGTCGATATGAACCCTGGGTTGGGCCCTGGGTTCACGCCTCCCGGTCCGCCGCTTCGACTTCGTCGCGGCGAATGCCGAGCAGGAAGAGGATGGCATCGAGGTAGGGAACCGACACGGCTGTGTCGGCACTGTCTCGGACGACGGGTTTGGCGTTGAAGGCGATTCCGAGCCCGGCGGCAGCCAGCATGTCGAGGTCGTTGGCGCCATCGCCCACCGCCACGGTCTGGGCGAGGGGGATGCCTTCGGCTTCGGCGATGTCACGCAGCACGCGGGCCTTGCCGGGGCGGTCGATGACGGCTCCGACGAGGCCGCCGGTGAGGACGCCGTCGACGACCTCGAGCTGGTTGGCCACGGCGTGGTCGAGTCCCAACTCGGCTCGAAGGTGATCGGTGAACACCGTGAACCCGCCGCTGACGATGGCCACCTTCATCCCGAGCCGGCGCAGGGTCCGCACGAAGGTTCTCGCCCCGGGCGTGAGTCTGATCCGGGCCGACACCCGGTCGAGTGTCTCCACCGGCGTCCCGGCGAGCAGTGCCACCCGACGGCGCAGCGAGGCTTCGAAGTCGAGCTCGCCTCGCATGGCCGCGGCGGTGATGTCTGCGACTTCGGCGCCACACCCGGCTTCGTCGGCGAGCAGTTCGATCACTTCGTCCTGGATGAGCGTCGAGTCGACATCCATGACCACCAACCGCTTGGCCCTCCGGAACAGCCCTTCGGGTTGCACGGCGAGGTCCACCATGTGCTCTTTGGCGGCAGCGCCGAGCGCCCGGCGCATGGCGCCCAGGTCCCCTCCCGAGATCGCCAGTTCGTAGCTGATGACCGGGTACCGGGCGATCTGGACGATGCGATCGATGTTGCCGCCGCAGTCGGCGATGGCCCGGGCCACCGATCCGAAGGCGGCGGGTCCGACCGACGAGCCGATGACGGTGACCACCGACTCCGAGCCATGCTGCGGGGGGTCACCCTCGACCACTTCGAAGTCGACGTTGACGCCGCGCTCCCACCCGTAGAAGAGCAGGTCTTTGATGGTTGCCCTGCCCTCGGGCACATGGATGAGGATGCCGAGGTTGAGCCGCCCCTGGACGACGACCTGCTCGACGTCGGCGATCTCGACGCCACCGGTGTCCAGGATGTCCATGATCCCGGCGGTGATCCCGGGCTGATCTGTGCCACTGACACGAACGAGGATGGTCGAACTCACGCTGCCGGAGCCTACCGGTACCATGAGGGCCCCCAACCAGACGTCGAGGTATGAGCGAAAACCCCTACCGCCTTCCACGGTCCGTTCTCCCCAACCACTACCGCCTGCGGCTGGAGCCCGACGTGCCGGGCTCGGTGTTCTCGGGATCGGTGGCAATCGAGGTCGACATCGTCGAGACCACCTCCCAGGTCGTGCTCAACGCCGTGGAACTCGAAGTGCTGTCGGCCTCGATCGATCTGGGCTCGGGACAGCAGGACCTGTCGATCTCTCTCGATGAGGCTTCCCAGCGCGCCACCCTCGCTGCGGTGGAGCCGTTGGAGGTCGGCTCGGGTGTCGTGAGCATCGCCTTCCGTGGTGTGCTCAACGACCAACTCCACGGCTTCTACCGTTCGAGCTTCACCGATGTCAACGGCGTGGACCAGCTGATCGCCACCACCCAGTTCGAGGCGACCGACGCCCGTCGTGCGTTTCCTTGCTTCGACGAGCCGGACTTCAAGGCGAGCTTCGGAATCACGCTGGTAGTTCCCGACGAGCTGTTCGCCGTCTCGAACGGCGCCGAGGTCGAGCGTCGCGAGCTCGGCGATGGCCGGGTCGAGATCACCTACGCCGACACGATGCGCATGTCCACCTATCTGGTGGCGTTCGTCGTGGGCCCCTTCGAGGCAACCGAGGCCGTCGACGTCGACGGGGTTCCTCTGCGGGTGATCGCTCCGACCGGCAAGTCACACTTGACCGAGTTCGCGCTCGAATGTGGCGAGTTCTGTCTGCGGTACCTGTCCGAGTACTACGCCATCCCGTATCCGGGCGACAAGGTGGACCTCGTCGCCGTCCCGGACTTCGCCTTCGGCGCCATGGAGAACCTGGGATGCATCACGTTCCGGGAGACGGCCTTGTTGGTGGATCCCACCACCGCCACCCAGGCCGAGCTTGTTCGGATCCTCGACGTGATCGCTCACGAGTTGGCGCACATGTGGTTCGGCGATCTCGTCACCATGGGTTGGTGGGACGGCATCTGGCTCAACGAGGCGTTCGCCACGTTCATGGAGATGAAGGCAACCGACGCGATGAAGCCGGAGTGGCGTCGCTGGGTGTCGTTCGGCGCCGTGGAGCGGCCGTGGGCGTTCGCCGTCGACGCCCTCGCCAGCACCCGCCCGGTCGAGTTCGAGGTGAAATCGCCCGAAGAGGCCAACGAGATGTTCGACGCCCTCACCTACGGCAAGGGCTCTTCGGTCCTCCGGATGATCGAGCAGTTCCTCGGCGAGGAGGTGTTCCGCCAGGGTGTGGGCGAGTACCTGCACCGCCACTCCTACGGAAACACCGTGACGTCCGACCTGTGGGAGGGCCTCGATCAGGCGTCCGGCACGGACGTGGGGTCCATCATGGACACGTGGATCCTGCAAGGGGGGTTCCCTCAGGTCGAGGTCACCGTGTCCGGTTCGAGCATCCGCCTGACCCAGCGCCGGTATCTCGCCATCCCCGACGAGACCGATCAGACCATGTGGCGGATTCCACTCCAGCTGAGGGGCTCGACGGACGGTGAGCCTTTCGAGATGAAGTTCCTCCTGGAGGATGCCTCCACCGGTTTGGAGGTGAGTGGCGCGGTCGACTGGCTGGTGGCGAACGCCGGCGGCCACGGGTTCTACCGGGTCTCGTACGACGCCGATTCGTATGCGAAGGTCGTGTCGGTGATCCCGGACCTGGCGGCCCTGGAGCGTTTCGTCCTGATCGACGATGCCTGGGCTTTCGTCGAGTCGGGCCAGCTTCCTGTCTCCCAGTATCTCGATCTCGCCACCGCATACCGTCACGAGACCGAGCACTCCGTGTGGTCGGCGATCGCGGGTGGTCTGGGAGCGATCAAGCACCATGTGGCGACCGACGCGGATCTCGCTTCGTTCCGTGCCCTCGTCGCGGACCTGGTCGGTCCGATGGCACGTCAGTCCGGTTGGGAGCCGACGTCGGATGAGTCCGACTTGGATCGCCGCCTTCGCGGACTGCTCCTCGGGGCTCTGGGCCGTCTGGCCGATGACGCCGAGACCATCGAGCGTTCCAACGAGGTGGCGGTCCGCTGGGTGGAAGACCAGGCGGGCATCGATCCCGACGTGGGCCAGGCCGCCCTGTTCACGTGGGCGGCGCACGGCGACATCTCGACCTTGGATCGGCTCTTCCAGGCCTACAAGGGGGCAAGCACTCCGCAGACCGAATTGAAGCTGCTCCAGTCGATGACCTTCGTGGATTCTGCGGAGGCAGTCGACCGCATGCTTGCCGCCATCATCGACGGCTCCGTTCGCAGCCAGGACTCGGCCTGGATCGTGGCACGTCTCATGGGCGGTCGCGCGAGCGGCGCCCACCTTTGGCAGCAGCTCCGGACGGGATGGTCGGAGATCACCTCGAAGATGCCCCCAATGACCCTGAGGAGGATGATCGAGGGGATTCCGGCGCTGTCCCAGCCCGAGGTCGCCAACGACGTGGCCGCCTACTTCGCCGAGACGGATCTTCCGATGGTTGCCAAGACCGTCGCCCAGAACTTGGAGAAACTCCAGACGAATCGACTGCTGCGCTCCAGGGAAACGCAGGCGTTGAGCGAGTACCTCACCCGGGACTGAGTCGCCGGCAGAGCAAGCGCGTACCAACGCGAGACGAGGGACCCGGTCCACCCGGGTCCCTCGTGTCGTTCGTTCGGTTGTCCTACTTGAGCTCGACGGTGGCGCCGGCGCCTTCGAGCTGGGCCTTGGCCTTCTCGGCCGCTTCCTTGTCGACACCCTCCAGAACGGGCTTGGGTGCACCGTCCACGAGATCCTTGGCCTCCTTCAGTCCGAGGCTGGTGATCGCCCGGACTTCCTTGATGACCTTGATCTTCTCGGCTCCAGCAGCCATCAGGACGACGTCGAACTCGTCCTTCTCCTCGACGGCGGCAGCACCGTCGCCGGCACCGCTGGCCATCATCATCGGCATGGCAGCCATGGGGGCGGCAGCGGTCACATCGAAACGCTCCTCGAACGCATCGAGGAAGTCCTTGAGTTCGAGCACGGTCATCTGCTCGAAGACGCTCAGCAGCTCATCGGTCGTCATCTTGGCCATGATCATTCCTCCTCGGCCGCAGCGGCCGGTTCTTCGTCGTTGACTTCGGCAGGAGCATCGGCTGCTGCTTCCTCGGCGGCGGGAGCCGCTTCTTCCTCAGCAGCCGGAGCCGCATCGACTTCGGCCGCGGGCGCATCGGCAACCGGTGCATCTTCGGCAACCGGTGCTTCCTCAGCAGCCGGTACTTCCTCAGCAGCCGGTACTTCCTCAGCACCCGGTGCTTCCTCAGCAGCCGGTGCTTCCTCAGCAGCCGGGGCGGACGCTACCGTCGCCTCCTCCGGAGCGGGCTCCGGTGCGACAGCAGGAGCGTCGGACTCCTTCTTTTCCAGCAGTTGCGAGAACATGGTGGCGGCGTTCCTGGTGAACGACCCCACCAAACCGGCGAGCTGTGCCATAGGGGCCTTGGCGGCACCGGCGATCTTCGACAGCAGCACTTCGCGCGGCTCGATGTCGGCGAGCTTGGTGACCTGTTCGGGCAGGAGAACCTGCCCTCCCTGGAGGATCCCGGCCTTGATGACGAGCTTGTCGTTCTCCTTGCCGATATCACGGAGCACCTTGGCCGTGGCCACTGCGTCGGTGTTGGCAAAGGTGAGTCCCGTGGGACCAACCAGGTGTTCGTGGATTCCTTCGATACCGAGCTCATCGGTGGCGCGGCGCGCCAGCGTCATCTTGACGACCTTGTAGTCCGCGCCGGATTCGCGCAGCGTCCGTCGCAGCCGTGAGAGCTGCTTGACGGAGAGGCCGCGGAACTCGGTCACGAAGACTGCGCTGGCGTCTTCGATGCGCTCCTTGATCTCTGCAACCGCCTGGACCTTCTCAGGTCTCGGCATGGTGGTTCTCCTTCACATACGTCCCAAACGGTCCGTTTTCAACAACAAGAACCCTCAGCCGAGCCGGGGCACGCAACAGAGGGTTCAAAGGAGAACCGACCTGCGTTGGAGAGGCGATCACCCATGGGCGTTCACCTGCTTACGAATTCGCACCAACGGTCTCGGGCCGAGGGATATGCAGTTGAGACTTCATGTTACGGGGCGGCGGTGCCGGCGGCAAGACGACGTCCCCGGGTTCGTCGATCGCCCACCCGATCGACCCAACCAGCGGATGGGGCGGACGCGTCGGAGCCCCGGTGAAAACCGGGGCTCCGATCTGAGGGGGTCCCTCGGGTCTCGGATGTCACGGCGGGCCGGCTTGCCAGGTCCACCCTCTCGGGCACCTCATCCGACGGCGGCACGGTAGGAATTGCCTTCCGTCCGGCGCCCAAGATGCCCGCCGTGTGCCAGTCCGGTCTCGTGGGTGGTGGCGGTCTCTGTACCACCCAGTGTATCCATCCAAGAGACCCCCTGATCTGGGTCCAGTATGCCTATCTCGCGAGCGTTTGACCAGGAAGATCCTGGTCAGCCGGCGAGAGCGGTGAGATCCTCGATCCGGGTGATCTCGACCTTGACCGCCGGTCCCATGGTGGATGACACGGACAGGCTCTGGACGTACCGACCCTTCGACGACGAGGGCTTGACTCGCACGACCTCAGAAACAAGCGATGCCAGGTTGTCGACCAGCTGGCTCACCTCGAACGAAGCCTTCCCCACGGGAACGTGGATGTTTCCGTAGCGATCGTTGCGGTACTCGATGCGACCACCCTTGAACTCGGTCACGGCCTTGGCGACATCGGCGGTCACCGTGCCGGCCTTGGGGTTCGGCATGAGACCTCTCGGACCCAGAACCCGGCCGAGCTTGCCCACCTCGGCCATCATGTCCGGAGTGGCGATGGTCATGTCGAAGTCGAGCTCGCGGCCCGCCGCCAGGGCCTCCACCAGTTCCTTGCCACCGACAACGTCGGCGCCGGCCTCCTCGGCCTCACGGGCCTTGTCGGCGGGGGCGAACACAGCGATCCGCACGGTCTTGCCGGTGCCATGCGGAAGAGCGACGGTGCCGCGGACCAGCTGATCGGCCTTGCGGGGGTCGATGCCGAGCTTCATCACCGCATCGACTGTCTCGTCGAACTTCGCAGCCGAGAGGGTCTTCACCAGCTCGAGTGCCTGGGGAGCGGGATAGGCGGTCAGCCGGTCGTACCGCTTGGCCGACTCGTCGTATCGTTTACCGCGTTTCACCATCTGCGATACCTCCTGTGGTCAAGCGACCGGCTCTGGACCGGCCTCCCACATGCGTGTTGGTTGCGTCCGAATCGGATGATGCGGACGTTCGGGGCTGCTCAGCCCTCGACCTTGATTCCCATGGAACGGGCGGTGCCCTCGATGATCTTCTTGGCGGCGTCGAGATCATTGGCGTTGAGATCGGGCATCTTCAGCTCCGCGATCTCCTTGACCTGGGCCTGGGTCACCGAACCCACCTTGGTCTTGTGCGGTTCGGCCGAGCCCTTGTCCACCTTGGCCGCCTGACGGAGCAGAGCCGCCGCCGGCGGCGTCTTCAGGACGAACGTGAAACTCCGGTCTTCGAAGACCGAGATCTCGACCGGGATGATCTGGCCGCGCTGGCTGGCGGTGGCGTCGTTGTAGGACTTCACGAAGTCCATGAGGTTGACGCCGTGCGGTCCGAGAGCAGTACCCACCGGAGGGGCCGGGGTGGCCTGTCCGGCAGGAAGCTGCATCTTCACGACAGCGGAAAGTCTTCTACGTCCCATGATTGCTCCTCAGTACCCGACGGGGCGGGTCAACTCTTCTGAATGTCCTCGAAGCCGAGCTCGACCGGGGTGTCGCGGCCGAAGATGTTCACCAGCACGGTGACCTTCGACTGATCCAGGTCGATTCCTTCGATCTTGCCGTTGAAATCGGCGAACGGACCGGCCACGACACGGACCACCTCGCCCACCTCCCACTCCGGCTTGAAGCGCGGCTTGGGTTTCTCTTCTTCCTTCTGGAATCCGAGGAACCGCTCGACCTCTCGACGGGAGAGGGGAGTCGGCTTGTTGCTCCCACCGACGAACCCGGTGACGCCCGGCGTGTTGCGCACGCCGTACCACGAGTCGTCGTCGAGGATCATCCTCACGAGGATGTAGCCGGGGAACACCTTCTTGAGAACGGTCACCTTCTTGCCGTTCTTGATCTCGACCACATCCTCCATGGGGATGTGCACTTCAAAGATCCGATCCTCCATGTGCATGGAGCGGATTCGTGTCTCGAGATTGACCTTCACCTTGTTCTCGTATCCCGAGTACGAGTGGATCACGTACCAGTCGCCCGGCATGTCATACGGGCTCACCGTCGTGGGTGCGGACTCTTCGTCATCTGTCAGTTCGATCTCGTCGACGACATCAGCCATTGGCGCCTCCGATAGCAATGAACACGAGCTCCTTCAGCCCGGCATCGAGGCCGAACACGAAGGCGGTCAGCGCCACCGAGGTGACGAGTGTCACGACCGTGAACGCCACCATCTGATCGCGGGTGGGCCAGGACACCTTCTTGAGCTCTACACGGACCTCGTGAATGAATTGGGTGAGCCGCTTCAGCAGAGGCTTCTTCTCACCCTTGGCCTGAGCGACCGAGGCGGCGCGCTGCGCGGCAGCAGTACGTCCGCCACCGTCGCGCTCACCTTGTTTCTTCTGCCGCCGCTCCTCGCGTTCCATCATGCGGCGCATTTCTCGGTTCATCGCTCTTCGTTCCTCTTGCGCTTTCCGATTCGGCGCTTCCAACCTGTGCGTCCAACGTGGACCAGCCAACGTGTACCCACCAACGTACACGGCCGGCCATGCATACGGCCAACAACGTACACGGCTGGCACAGGTAACCGCGTACCGGCGCAGTCTTCGTGCGACCACGCCACCGGCAGGCCATCCTGCGTCAGCTGGCAGGGGTGGAGGGACTCGAACCCCCAACCTACGGATTTGGAGTCCGCCGCTCTACCAGTTCGAGCTACACCCCTAGGGGGAATCCAGTATAGGTGAGCGCAACCGCTGTGGGAATTTGGGGTGCGGTTCTGCGCCGAGCGCCTTCAGCTCGTGGTCGTGAACGTTCCGGCGACGTGCTCGATCCCCACCTCCGACACCAAGCTGGTGTCCCAGCCTTCGGCGGTCCGACGGCCGCTCACGGTGACCGGCACGGCCGGGCGCAGCGGCGCCCGGTATCGGAATCGGGCCGACGTGGGCCGGCTACCGGTCCGCTCCACTCCCTGCGTGAGCCAGGCCGACTGGAGCAGACCGTGCACGACCACCCCGGGTAGGCCGGCTGCGACTGCGGCGGCGTGGTCCCAATGGATCGGATTGAAATCGTGGGATGCTCCGGCGTAGCGGACCAGGTCCGCCCGGGAAGCGGACCTGGTCAACACCGGGAGCTCGAGGCCCACGGGGGCCACGGGGGCCGCCGGCGCCAACGACGAGCCGACCTCTGGGCCGGGTTCCACCTCCTCATCGGTTCCTCCGGCCGGTGCGCCCGTTCCGGACATCAGGAACATCGAGGTCCCGCCCAGAACCGGCTCCCCTCCGGAGGCGACGGCCATCTCGAAGCCGACGAAGTAGACCCCGCGTCGCTCCCTCACCCTGGTCACGGTCCCCGTCACCGTCAGATCGGCGTCGAGCGGTATAGGTCGGAGCCACGTGAAGGTCTGCTCGCCGTGGATGACCGAACGTGCCGAATCCACCAGGTCCGGGTCGTGGAGCAGCGCAGGCGCCACCGCGAACAGCATGGCCCCGGCCAACGAGCCGGGCGCCGCTTCGTTCCACCGATCCGGGTCGTCACCGGTGGCGGCCACGAAGTCCGACACCGACGTCCGGGGAGTGGAATACAGATATGGGCCGTAGACGCGCCCTGCAACCGTTTCGATCGACATGGTCGGCCAACCATACCGCCCGCCGAGGGCGGCCACCGGGCGGGCGAACCCGGGAAGCGAGTGGGGCGGGCCATCCGGCCCGCCCCACTCATCCGACCCCTGACTCCGCAGGTTCCACGCTGGTGAGCGCGGATCTGTGCTCGTGCCTAACGCGTCTCGCGATGAGCGGTATGCGTACGGCACCAACGACAGTACTTCTTCAACTGAAGCCTGTCACGGGTGTTCGACTTGTTCTTCGTGGTCACGTAGTTGCGGCGCTTGCACACCTCACACGCCATGGTGACCGGTGGTCTCTTGTCGGAAGGCATTTTGGCTCTCTCGCTTCGCTCGTTCGCAGCTGCTGGCTGCTAGCTGCACGCAGCTAGCGCTCGAACTACTTGTTGATCTTCACCACACGGCCGGCACCCACAGTCCGACCACCCTCACGAATCGCGAACCGCTGCCCCTCATCCATCGCGATCGGAGTGATCAACTGCACCACCATCTCCGTATTGTCCCCCGGCATCACCATCTGAGTCCCCTCAGGCAACGTCACCGCACCAGTCACATCCGTCGTACGGAAATAAAACTGCGGCCGATACCCCGAGAAGAACGGATTATGACGCCCACCCTCCTCACGAGTCAGAATGTACACCTGAGCATCAAAATCAGTATGCGGCGTAATCGAACCCGGCTTCGCCAACACCTGACCACGCTCAACATCATCCTTCGCCACACCACGAAGAAGCACACCCACGTTGTCGCCAGCCTGACCCTGATCCAACAACTTCCGGAACATCTCAATCCCAGTAGCCACCGTCTTCCGAGTCGCCTTGATCCCAACGATCTCAACTTCCTCGTTCACATTCAACACACCCTGCTCGATCTTCCCAGTCACAACCGTCCCACGACCAGTGATCGAAAACACATCCTCAATCGGCATCAAAAACGGCTTCGCCGTATCCCGCTCCGGCTCAGGCACATACGAATCCACCTGACCCATCAACTCCATGATCGAATCCTGATACCCAGCATCCCCCTCCAACGCACGCAGAGCAGAACCACGCACCACCGGAATGTCATCACCAGGAAACTCATACTCAGTCAACAAATCACGAACTTCCAACTCAACCAAGTCAAGAAGCTCCTCATCATCAACCATGTCACACTTGTTCAAGAACACAACAATCGAAGGCACACCCACCTGACGCGCCAACAACACATGCTCCCGAGTCTGCGGCATCGGCCCATCAGTCGCCGACACCACCAAAATCGCACCATCAACCTGCGCAGCACCCGTAATCATGTTCTTGATGTAGTCAGCATGACCCGGCATATCCACATGCGCATAATGCCGCGCAGCCGTCTCATACTCCACATGCGCAATCTGAATCGTGATCCCCCGCTCACGCTCCTCCGGCGCCTTATCAATATTCTCAAACGCCGTAAACGCATTCGAACCACCAACACGCTCAAACAACGTCTTCGTGATCGCAGCCGTCAACGTCGTCTTCCCATGATCGATATGACCCATGGTCCCAACGTTCACATGCGGCTTGTTACGCTCGAACTTCGCCTTAGCCATGATGGTGCGTTACCTTTCTGCGTGGTCGTGGGCTGGTGTGTCGCCCGCTTCCGGATGTAGCGGCGGGCGGACTCGAACCGCCGACCTCTCGATTATGAGTCGAGCGCTCTCACCTACTGAGCTACGCCGCCTCGATTGCGGGACAGGATGGCCCCGCTCTCCGACCCGGTTCTGCAACCGGGCCGTTGAGCCCCCTCGGGGACTTGAACCCCGGACCCCTTCCTTACCATGGAAGTGCTCTACCACTGAGCTAAGGGGGCCTGTTTGGTCCGCCCTCGCTGGGCGGAACGTTTGTGACCGGGGCCGCTGAAGAAACGGTGGCCCTGGTGCCGGGAGAAGGATTTGAACCTCCGAAGGCTTACGCCGGCAGATTTACAGTCTGCTCCCTTTGGCCGCTCGGGCATCCCGGCATACCCGGCTTCACCGGGGCCTCGAAAGCATAGTCCCGGGCGAGGTACCCGACAAAGCCGTTCAGACCGGCTGGCGCGCCCGGGGTCGGATGACGAGGCCGTTGGCAGCGACCGTGATGCCGACGGCCGCCACCACCCAGGCAACCGCACCGGCGCCGGCCGCCAGACCGATCCCCGCCATGCCCACCAGCACCCCACCTGCCACCGTCAGCGAGCGGCGGGCACGCAAGATGACGCCGGCGATCGCCTCCGCCGGCAACGGGTCGAGGCCGCCGACCCGGTCGAGGCGTTGCAGGCTGCGACGCATCATCGACACCAGCGCCACGACCGCCACGGGAACGTACACGGCCACCAGGCCCACCCACAGGGGTCGGAGCACGAGCGCCGCCACCAGACCCATCGCAGTGGCGACCAGCGCGCCCCAGCGGGCACGCTGGAGGTGGATGAGCGTCCAACGGGGCCCGAGAACGGCACTGCGGACGCTCACCATCGACGCCCACCCAGCGGCCAGCACAACCAGTGCACCGGAGACCAAGGTGGCGTCATCGGATCCGAGCTCGATCAACGTCCCGCCATCCGCCGGAGCCGGTTGATCCGTTCTTCGATCGGGGGATGCGTCGACATGAGGCTCATCATGCCGCCGCCCCGGAACGCCTTCAACGGGTTGTCGATGAAGAGCTGGCTCACGGCCGGGTCGACTCGCATGGGCACCCTGGCAGTCGCCTCACCGATCTTGGCGAGCGCCGCCGCGAGCTGCATGGGCTGGCCGGTCAGCTCGGCGCCCGATCGGTCCGCCTGGTACTCCCGGGCCCGGGAGATCCCCATCCGAATGAACATGGCGGCGAGAGGCCCCACGATCAGCGCAACGATCGCTCCGACCGCCCCGAACGGGCTCTGGCGGTCGCGCCCGCCCCCGAACCAGAACGCGCTGCGGGCAAGGATCGAAATGGCGGCGCCGATCATTGCTGCCACCGAGCTGATGAGGATGTCCCGGTTGCGGACATGAGCCAGTTCATGGGCGAGCACTCCCTGGAGCTCCTCGTAGCTCATCACAGAGAGGATGCCGGTGGTCACGGCGACGGCTGCGTGTTTGGGGCTCCGGCCGGTGGCGAATGCATTCGGCTGCGGTGAGTCGATGACGTGAATTCGGGGCATCGGCATCTGTGCCTGGGTGCACAGGTTCCGCATGATGGCGTAGACCTGCGGGAGCTCGTGTTCTTCGACCGGGCGGGCATGGCTGGCAGCCAACGCCAGACGGTCGGAGAAGAAGTACGCGCCGAGGTTGAACACTGCGGCGATGCCCAGGCCCACCCAGATCGACTGGCCGAGACTCATGGCGATGAACGCCAGCAAGGCACCCATGAATGCCAGCAACCCGACGGTCTTGAGATTGTTCATGCGCGAAAGGGTATCCACCGGGCCGGGTTAGTGGGGCCACCGAACGACGGCACCCAGTGCCGGCTCAGGTGTCGGGTGAGGTCGTGCCTGGGATCACCATGCTCGGCGTCCGAACGTCCGGAATCGCTCCGCCCGTCTCACACAACCGGAACGCACCACGCCGGTTCATGCGGTAGTCCAATTGCTCACCACCCGCCTCGATCACGACCTGGTAACCGGGCGTGATCACCTGGGTGTAGAGCATCCCGGGGGCGGGACAGCCGAGCGCACCGTCGGGCCAGTCACGGAGTTCGGCCGACAGCACGGTCACCTGTCCGACCTCGACGCCCGTCCGTGACGCAGCATCGAGGAGCACGGGTTCGAGCAGTGAGCTGGGGACTCCCTCACCTTCGCTGCCGAGCGAGGCGGTCGTACGCGTCGTGTCCGACGATGGAAGGGTGGAATCGGGGGTTTCTGGGGGCACGATCGGCTCCACGGTCGAGGACGCTGACGATGATGCGGGTGACGCCGCCCGAGAGGTGCTGGCGTCGGCGTTGCCACCTCCATCAGCGCACGCAGCCAGCAGCAGCGCGACTGCCACGATCACGTACCTCATACGAACCATCGTACCGGCGGCCAGGTCCTGTCCCACGAGCTCACCACGAACGAACTCGTCCCGTACGAACTGGAGGGCGCCCCCCGGGGGGCGCCCTCCAGTGTCACTCGAGTTCGGATGCCGTGTCAGTCGGTTGCCACCGACACCACGGTCAGGCCGAACAGTGCGTCATCGGTGTACGACACTGCGCCCAGGTACTTCTGGCCGACCTCGAGGCCGCTCCAGGAGACCGACACCGTGCCGGACTCACCGAGCGTCGCCGACGTCGGCGCCGTCGACCGACAGATCCGTCGCCCCGCTGCCGTCTGCCGGTGTCGCCGACACCGACCAATCGAACAACGTGTAGTTGGCGTCGGGCCCGTCGGTCTGCCAGCCGTGCACGATCACGAAGTAGGTCCCACCCTCCGGGAGAACCAGGTTCACCTCTTCTTCCGAGGTCCCTGAGCCGCTTCCGGCGACGAAACCGAAGTTCGCATCGAACACGTACATGTCGAGGTCGTCCTCGCCATCGGTGTAGTCGTCGAACAGCCGGATCCGGGTGTAGGCCGTGCCGTCGGGAACCTCGACCTCGTGGATCGTGATTCCCACTCCGGTGCCCAGCGCCGTGTTGATGTCGTTCGCCGGGTCATCGACCACGTTGCCCTCCTGGAGCGTGGCCGGCACCAACCCGTGCGGCGCAGCCGTGAACGCACCGTCGTAACCGAATGAGATCGGGTAGTCGATGGAGCCTTCGGCTCCGGACCCTGCGACCTCTGCCGGTGACGACAGCTGCACGGGCTGCACGACCAGCTGGCTGGTGACCTCGTGACCGCGGTTGCTGTTCCAGGTGAGCGTCCCGAAGGTGTACTCACCGAGCGCTGCGTCGGTACGGGTGAACGTCACCTTGTAGGTGGCGCTCTGACCACGCTTGAGGGTGAGCCGCGATGGCGACACCGTCACGTCGACCCCTGGGGCGCGTCGACCGTCACGTCGAAGCGGGTGGTCTTGCCTGTCACGTTGGTCACCCGCCGGGTCACGGTCTGGCTACCCGCCAGCTCGCCGATGGCGATGTTGGGCTGGTTCAGGTTGCTCGGATCGATCACCCGGACGCCGAACACGTCGGTGCACACCGACGAGTCCAGCTGGCCGGTCCCACACAGGAAGCCGACGTACTGGTTGAACCCGGCCTTGTACACCAGACCGGGGTCGAGCGCCGAGGTCGGATCCACATGCCCGGAGCCGTCATCGAACGGCGTGGTTTCGGGAATGTCATAGGCGGTGGTCATCATGGCCGACTTGATCATGTCGGGTGACCATCCACGGTTTGCCGACTTGATCACGGCGGCCAGACCGGCGATGTGCGGGCTCGACATCGAGGTGCCCGAGAGCAGATCGAAGTCACGTCCGTACACGTCCGGCGAGTATGCGGCCAGGACATCGACCCCAGGGGCGATGATGTCGGGCTTCAGCAGGTCGCCGGTGGCGCCCAGTGGTCCCTGCGACGAGAAGTCCGCCCGCTGTGGCGCGGACTCATCGACCGTGGCGCCCCCGGGCGACAGCTCGCCGGTGGCCGCATCGCCCGCGGAGGCGATGTAGGCCAGGATCTCGGCGTAGGCCACCTCGTCCACGTGGATCGTGGGAACGAAGTGGATGTCGCCGTTGATCGAGTTCGCCGAGGTGTTCGCCAGGATCATGGCCAGACCACCGGCGTCACGAACCGCCAGCGACTTGTCGATCCGGGCGATCACACCGCGTTCGCACAGGACCATCTTGCCTTCGACCAGCGCCGGATCGAGCGATCCGGGGACGCACAGTTCCGGGTCGCCGGCAGCGGCGTCCGGAAGACCGACGTCTCCGGAATACACCAACGGCAGACTCGGCGTCCCCGAGGTCTGGAACGACGCACTCGTGTAGGTGGAGCCGTCACCCAGGGTGAGGGTCGCCTCGTTGTAGCGATCGTGGGTTCCGGCGGCGACCGTGGTGATCCACGGGCTTGGATGCGCCACCGTCGAAGCACCCGGGGTGTTGCCGGCCGAGGCGGCAACGAACACTCCTGCGTCGGCGGCACCCAGGAAGGCGATCTCGACCGGGTCGAGGAAGTTCGTGCTGGTGCCGGAGATCGAGAAGTTGATCACGTCGACACCGTCGGCCACGGCCTGTTCGATGGCGGCCACGGAGTCACCGCTGAAACAGCCACCTTCAGGACTCCGTCCCCAGCACACCTTGTAGACCGCGATGCGGGCCAACGGTGCCATGCCGCTTGCACGACCGAGCACCTGCCCATCGACCACGACCTCCACGTCGGCCGAACCGGCAGCGGTAGAGGCGGTGTGGCTGCCATGGCCGTCGGCGTCACGGGGCGAGTTGTACTCGTAAGGGAACGCATCCATGACGCCGGCGTCGCCACCCCAGCCGGCGTTGTAATAGCGGGCTCCGAGGAGCTTGTGATTGCAGTCGGAGGCATCCCATCCGTCGCCGGTCTGGCAGGTGCCCGACCAGCGAGCCAACCGGCCGTAGCGACCGCCGGTGGCCTGGAAGCTCGGATTCTCGGGCCAGATGCCGGAGTCGAGGATGCCTACGATGACGTTCTGTCCCTTGTGCCCGAGGTCCCAGGCGCCACCCTCACCGGTGAGACCGAGGAAGTCGGGGGTGCTGATCGTGTCGAGCGTGCGGAGCTCGTCCTCGACGATGCCGATCACGCCGGGCTGAGCGGACAGAGCCGCCACCTCCGCACCGGTCAAGCGGGCGGAGAACCCGTTGAATGTCAAGCCGTAGTCGTACTGCTTCTTGCTGGTTGAGATGCCGGCGGAGCGGAGAGCAGCGTTGCCCTTGCCTCGCAAGTAATCGCGATATCGACGGACATCGGTGTCATCCGTGTCGAGCTTCTCGCCGTCGGCCGGGCGGGTGGCTGCGTATCCGGCCACTCCCCCCGTGTACGAAGCGGCCGGATCTCCGGCCATCATCACGACATATGTGCTCTCGACCTTGTTGACCGCGATCTCGTCGACTGCATCACTCGGAACAGCAAAATCCCCGGCCTCTGCAAAGACCGGGGTCATTCCGAACAGCATCGAGAACGCGGACAGCACGGCGAGGAGCGCGACGCGCCTGGAGCGCTTCAACATGCTTCCTCCTCTTGGTGTCCCCACTCGGCTCTCCCGCCTCAGGCCCCCTTCGAGGGCCGAAGACCGGCTCACCATAGACAACGCCAGAGCCGGTCGCCACAGAAACAATTGTCGCACTTACGTCACACTGGGATCGTGGCCACCAAAACGCGGAAGTCACCCAACCCGCGGGGGTGGACGAGCGTCTCGGCCTCCTGTTTGACGGTGCGCACCCGAAGCCGCTCCATCTGATCACCACCGCGGGCGAGGTCGAGTTCGCGGCGACGCAGCTCCGAGATCCGATCACGCAGCCCCCACTCGAACAGCCAGTCGTCCTGTCGGACCACGTGCACGTCGGCCCCGCAGCGCCGCGCCACCGCCTCGAGCGCTGTGAAGTTCACATCGGCGGTGATGTCGGTGGCACCGGGCTCATCGAGCGGGTGGGGACCCAGGTGGTGGGATCGGTAGGTTCGCAGCGTCCCGTCCGCTCTACGCGGCGCCAGATTCTCGGCGGTGTCGCCGTAGTCGAACAGCAGCAGTGACCCGGCCGTCATGACCCCGAGGGCCGCTTCGATCCACGCCCCTGCTTCGAGTTGGACCTCGACCCATCCCCCCACGTCGACCGGTCCGGCGAATTCGGCCAACCAGGCGGCAACCGCAGGCCGGACCGGCGCATCGATGAACTCGAGGGTCGACCCCTCGGCCCCGACCCAACGTTCCCTCCAGCCCGCGGCGGTGAACTCGGCGATCGCCATTGGCAGGTTGTCGATCAGTTCGTTCGCCACCACGACCCCGCGCACCGGCGCGGCTAGTGCGTCCATCGATCGATGCACCCGGTTCGTCCCGAGGACCTGCGAGATTGCAGACCGGGCGGCGGGCGACGCCTCCACCGCGTGAGCGTCAACCGAAACGACCCCGAGGAGGGGTCGGAGCAACGACCCGCTCCCACCTGCCACTTCCACCAAGGTGAACGGCTCGCCGATCCGTTCACGCTCCGAGGCAACGAACGTCGCCACCGTCTCGCCGAACAGTGGGCTCACCTCCGGCGATGTCAAAAAGTCCCCGCCCTTCACCGACCGCAGCTCCGAGGAGGCGAAGAATCCCCCATCCCCGTACAGGGCCTCACGCATGAACTCCTCGAACGGGATGGGACCCTCACGAGCGATACGGGCGAGCAGACGGTCTTTCACCGAGGGAAGGGTAGGAGGAAGCGGCGAGCGACGAGCGACGAGCGACGAGCGACGAGCGACGAGCGACGAGCGACGAGCGACGAGCGATACTGGCTGCTGGCTACTGGCTCGGAACGTCCGACGCGACACGCAGGGAACGCTCGTTCCGGCAGGAATCTGAAGCGAGCGGCGAGCCTTCCGCTCCCACAAGCGTTGTGGAGCCGGTCCGGTACGTTCTACGTTGTACGTTCTACGTTGTACCTTCCGGGCGTTCTGCGTTCTGCGTTCTGCGTTCTGCGTTCTGGTTCTGCATCCTCGCCCCGCGGCACACCGCTTCCCGCGATACTCAACGCATGCACTTCGGCGTCACCATCTTTGCCACCGACACCACGCTCGATCCGATCTCGCTGGCGCGGGCGGTCGAGGAGCGGGGGTTCGAGTCGTTGTGGCTGCCAGAACACAGCCACATCCCGGCATCGCGGGCTACTCCGTGGGGCGGTTCAGAGGGGGCTCCGCCATTACCCGAATACTATTGGCGGACCTACGACACGTTCGTGGCATTGGCGGCGGCGGCGGCCGTCACCGAACGGTTGAAGCTGGCCACCGGGATCACGCTGCTGGCACAGCGGGACCCGATTTGGACGGCCAAGGAGGTCGCATCACTCGACCGGATCTCCAATGGGCGGTTCATCCTCGGACTCGGATATGGATGGAACAAGGAGGAGATGGCCTCGCACGGCGTCGGTTACTCCGACCGGCGGGCGATCCTCCGCGAACACCTGCTCACCATGAAGGCCCTGTGGACGCAGGACGAGGCGTCGTTCCAGGGGGACCACGTGAGACTCGAACCGAGCTGGGCCTGGCCGAAACCGGTGCAACAGCCGCACCCCCCTGTGGTCCTGGGTGGGGCGATCGGTCCGCGGACGTTGGCCGACATCGTCGAATTCTGCGACGGGTGGATCCCGCTCGGCCGCTACGGCCTGGACACCGGGACCGTGCAGGTGAGGACGGCATTGGCCCGGGCCGGACGCGACCCCGCCATGTTCGACCTCACGTTCTTCCAGGCCAAGCCTTCCGAAGACTTTCTGACCCAGCTCGAATCGCTCGGATTCAACCGGGCGGTGTTCGCACTCCCCCAGGGCCCACCAGCCGAAGTGATGTCGAAACTCGACGAGCTGACCCGGCTGGTGGAGAACCGCTGATGCGACCGTTGCGGATCCTGTTCCTGGCGTCGGAAGTGGTGCCTTACGCCAAGACCGGGGGGCTGGCCGACGTCTCCGGAGCGCTCCCGGCCTCGCTGCGAGCAGAGGGCCTCGACGTGATGACCCTGATGCCGCTGTACTCATCGGTGAGGCGGGATTCGCTGGTGACAACGACGTACGCAGGCGAGACAAAGCTCGGCTCGACGAAGGTCTCCTGGCGCTTGTGGGAAGATCCCGCCACCGCCACCCGCTTCATCGAGGCTCCCGCCCTCTACGACCGGGAAGCCTTCTACACCCACGACCCCGACGAGCACATCAGGTTCGCCGCCTTCTGCCGCATCAGTCTGGAGCACGTCGTGGAGTGTGGGTGGATACCCGATGTCATCCACTGCAACGACTGGCAGACAGGTCTCGTCCCCGCCATGGTGCGCGGCCCCTTCTCGACCGTTCTCGGAGATGCGGCGACGGTCATGTCGGTGCACAACCTCGCCTACCAGGGTCGTTTCGACGCCTCCGTGGTCGGCTCCCTCGGTCTCGATGGGTACGAGCATCTCGTACATCAGGATCACGTCGCCGAGGGGTACGTCTCCTTCCTCGAGACCGGGCTCATCCATGCCGACGCCATCACCACCGTCTCTCCCACCTACGCCCGCGAGATTCAGACCCCCGAAGGCGGCGCCGGGTTGGATGGGCTGCTCCGGGAACGAGCCGACAGAGTGCACGGGATTCTCAACGGGATCGACCAGACCGAGTGGAACCCGCGGGTCGACTCGTTCATACCGTGGCGGTTCTCCGACAAGAGCCTGTGGCGCAAGGAACGGGCCAAGGAGGCGCTGTTGGACCGAATGGGCCTCCCGTACCGCAAGTACGTGCCGGTGGTGGGCATCATCACCCGGCTGGCCGAACAGAAGGGCATCGAGATCATGCAGGCACCGCTGATGCACTTCCTCGAGACCTGGGACATGCGACTCACCGTGCTCGGCAGTGGTGAGCCCGAATACGAGGCCTTCTTCCATGCGCTGGTGGAGAGGTTCCCCGACAGGGTCGCCTTCGTTGCCGGTTACGACAATCAACTGGCGCACATGATCGAGGCCGGTGCCGACATCTTCCTCATGCCCTCGCTGTATGAACCGTGCGGGCTCAACCAGATGTATTCACTGGCCTACGGGACGATCCCGGTGGTGCGCCGTGTCGGTGGCCTGGCCGACACCGTCGAACAGGCCGATCCGGCCACCGGTTCTGGAACTGGCGTCTTGTTCGATCACTTCACCGAAGACGGCATGGGTTGGGCCTTGGGCCGGGCGCTCACGCTGCACCTCGACCGGAAAGGCTGGCAGATCCTCCAGAAGAACGGCATGGCGGTCGACAACTCCTGGAGCGAACGCGCCGCCCAGTACGAAGAGCTGTATCGGCAACTGGTTGGGAGATAGCTGCTGGCTGCTGGCTGCTGGCTGCTGGCTGCTGGCTGCTGGCTGCTGGCTGCTGGCTGCTGGCTGCTGGTGAAGAGCATCGGACGCCTCAGCCACCGGAGTACCGGTATCGCAGCGAACCTAGATCGCCTTCCGAGCCAGGAGCCAGAAGCCAGAAGCCAGAAGCTGTTCTACTGCGTGTCCTCCGCCACCAGTGCTCGCAACCGGTCGGCCGGTTCCGGATCGCCGGTGACGACGAGGCTTTCGATGGAGCCTCTCCCCCACAGCCAAAGGTCGAGGTGGACGGCGGTGCCGGCGACGAGCGTGTCGGGATCGGCTACATCGTCCACCACCTCCACGGCGGGGAGGTCGTGATCGGTGCCCGATGTCGGCGAGGTTCCTCTCATCCGGCCGAAGGCGAGGCGCCAGCTGCGACGGCTATCGGTGGCATCGACCTGCATGCGGGAACCGTCAGGTTCGAAGACCGCCCAGGCGGGGATGCCTCCAACGAACACGTTGAGGACTTCGTCGACACCGTCAGCGGCGAGTTCCGGGTCGACCTCCGGGGTGAGCGCAGCAGCCTGTTCGGCGTCGACCCGGTGGACGAGCGCCTCATGCGCCTGCCGGCGCCGGGCGAAGCCGACGGTGCGATCGTCCGACCAGGTCCAGGAAGGGACGTCGTCGGCCTTTCCATCGAGCACCCGCAGCAACCGCGCCGACTCGGAGTCGAACGTGGCCAACAGGTCACCGTAGGAGTCCGGCCGGCTTGACTTCATGGCCTCGGCCATCTCCGGATCGGACAGCCCGTGTTCGACGACGAGGCCCCAGAACATCTGCACTTCGGTGAGATGCCACAACAACTCGGTGGCGTCCCACCCCGGGCATCCCGGCACCGGAGTGTCCGGCGCCAACGATGCCAACACCTCGCGAAACCGTTGCGAGTCCGAACGCAGATGATGAGCGAAGTCCATACCGCCAACGTAGCGGGTCGGGCGAAAGCACAAAGCCGGCTGCTGGCTACTGGCTGCTGGCTACTGGTTCGGAACGTCCGACGGCAGTCGCGGTAAGGAGCGGACGACGCGTGAACGCCGTTCGAGCTAGCAGCCAACAGCCAGCAGCTAGCGGCCAGCAGCTCGTCGCTCGTCGCTCGTCGCTCGTCGCTCGTCGATCAATGAAGTGAAGAAGGTCCCGGGGCGACGCCCCGGGACCTTCTCGTGACGGATCTGATCCAGCTGGATCAGAAGTCCATGCCACCTCCGCCACCGTGCTCATGGCCACCGGCGGCAGGAGTGTCTTCCTTGCGCTCGGCGACCAGGGCCTCGGTGGTGAGTAGCAGCGCTGCAATCGACGCCGCGTTCTGCAGTGTCGAACGGGTCACCTTGGCGGGGTCGATGACGCCCACCTTCATGAGATCCTCGAACTTACCCGTAGCGGCGTTGTACCCGAAGGAGCCTTCGCCGTTTCGGACCTGCTCGACGACGACGCCACCTTCGGCGCCTGCGTTGACGGCGATCTGACGGATCGGCTCCTCGATGGCACGACGCACGATCTGACGCCCGGTCTTCTCGTCGTCACTACCGCCGCGGAGCTTGTCGATCGCATCCTGGGCACGGAGCAGAGCCACACCACCGCCGGGGACGATGCCCTCTTCGACGGCTGCACGAGTTGCCGAGACGGCGTCCTCGATGCGGTGCTTCTTCTCCTTCAGCTCCACCTCGGTGGCGGCGCCGGCCTTGATCACCACGACGCCGCCGGACAGCTTGGCGAGACGCTCCTGGAGCTTCTCACGGTCCCAATCCGAATCGGTGTTCTCGATCTCGCGCTCGATCTGCTTGATGCGAGCCTTGACGTCGGCCTCGGGGCCGGCGCCATCGATGATGGTGGTGTTGTCCTTCGAGATCACGACCTTGCGGGCCTGGCCCATCATGTCGAGCGTGACGCTCTCCAGCTTGAGTCCGACCTCCTCCGAGATGACGGTGCCGCCGGTCAGGGTGGCGATGTCCTGGAGCATGGCCTTACGGCGCTCACCGAACCCGGGCGCCTTGACGGCTGCCGAGCTGAAGGTGCCGCGGATCTTGTTGACCACCAGGGTGGCCAGCGCCTCGCCTTCCACGTCCTCGGACAGGATGAGGACGGTCTTGCCCGCCTGCATGACCTTCTCGAGCACCGGGACCAGATCGTTCACCGAGCTGATCTTCTGGTTTGCGATCAGAATGTAGGGGTTCTCGAGAACCGCTTCCTGACGCTCGGCATCGGTGATGAAGTAGGGCGAGATGTAGCCCTTGTCGAACTGCATGCCCTCGGTGAACTCGAGTTCCAGACCGAACGTCTGGCCCTCTTCCACCGTGATCACGCCGTCCTTGCCGACCTTGTCGAACGCCTCAGCGATCACCTTGCCGATGGTGGCGTCGTTGTTGGCCGAGATCGATGCCACGTGGGCGATTTCGGCGCCGGTGGCGATATCGCGAGCGAGCTCGCCGATCGACTTCGACACGGCCTCGACCGCACTCTCGATGCCCCGCTTGAGGTCCATCGGGTTGGCGCCGGCGGCGACCTGACGCAGACCCTCGCGCACCATGGCCTGAGCCAGAACGGTGGCGGTGGTAGTGCCGTCGCCTGCGACATCGTTGGTCTTGTTGGCGACCTCATAGGCGAGTTTGGCGCCCATGTTCTCGTAAGGGTCGTCCAGCTCGATTTCCTTGGCGATGGTGACGCCGTCGTTCGTGATGGTGGGCGAACCCCACTTCTTCTCGAGAACGACGTTACGGCCCTTCGGGCCGAGGGTCACCTTGACGGTGTCGGCGAGTTTGTCGACACCGGCCTGGAGGCCACGGCGGGCCTCCTCGTTGAAGCGAAGATCCTTCGCTGCCATTGATCAATACCTCCGTGTCAACCGACGATTGCCAGCAGGTCGCGAGCCGACAGCACGAGGTACTCATTGCCCTCGAGCTTCACCTCGGTACCGGCGAACTTCGAGTAGAGAACCTTGTCCCCCTCGTTGACGTCCATGGGTAGACGCTCTCCGTCTTCCTTGAAGGCACCGGGGCCTACAGCAACGACGGTTCCCATCTGGGGCTTCTCCTTGGCGGTGTCAGGAATGACGAGCCCTGAAGGGGTCCGCATGTCCTGTTCTGAGTCGGCCTTGACGACGACCCGATCACCGAGAGGCTGAAGCTTCATATAGCTCCTCCTACGACGCAGTTTCCCCACAGCTCGGCTCCGCCGAGTGTGGACTTTCCTGGCCTCGGCAGACCGATCGCCCAGTGGGCGGCGGTGCTCCGGCACGAGCAGTCCCCGTCGGGGACTGCTGGCACTCCCCTGTGGAGAGTGCCAGCGGAGACTAGCACTCAGGAGAGGTGAGTGACAAACGCGCTCATGATCGATCGGAGCCGACCACCTCCGGAGCTCCCGATCCCGCCGGCTCCACTCAGTGGATGTGTTCGCCACCAGGCCCGAAGTGACCGACACCGTCGAAGCCGGCGAGGACGCCGACGACCGTCAGGACGAGGATCACGACGGTCGAAGCCACTGCCGCCCGCCGTGGCAGCGTCACATCGACCCGGCGCAGGAGGATCACCAACAGGGCGACTTCGAAGCCGGCGGCGATCAGATCCGCCCGACCCGCCTCGAAGACCTCACCGGGTGGGATGCCCACGATCCGGGTGAAGGCGTACACCGCCAGAACGCCCACGTTGAGCGCCACCGCCGCACGGTGGAGTGGCTCCCCAGGGCCGTCGGGCCAGGCGATCGACGACCATCCCACCTGCAGCGCTCCCACCCCGAGGAAGAAGAACTGGTGGGGACGGGGCCCCTCGGCGTGTGCAAGACCGAGCGCAACGTGGATGGAGCCGGCACCAGCCGAGAGGATCGTTGCCAGCCACCACATGTCGGTCGACTCAGGCGAGTCGCTTGCCGGCGTCGACGGTTGCATCCCAGGCGGTGATGGCGCCCCGTTCGAGCCAGTGCACGGCGGCCGCTCCGATCATGGCGGCGTTGTCAGTGCAGAGGGCCGGAGACGGCAGCATGAGCTCGAGCCCACGTTCAGCGCAGGCCCCGGAGAGCTTCTCACGAAGCCTGCGATTGGCCAGTACGCCTCCCCCGCCGGCGACCACCCGCACGCCGGTGTCCTCGGCGGCGTTGATGGTCTTGTGGACCAGCACATCGACGATGGCCTCCTGGATCGAGGCGGCCACGTCGGCGATCGGCGGCAGCTCTCCCGCGGCCTTCGCCTTGGCGAGGTAGGTGCTCACCGAGGTCTTGAGGCCGCTGAACGAGAAGTGGTGCCGACGGTCGGGGAGGGCACGGGGGAACGAGATCGCCGTCGGATCGCCTCCGTCCGAGGCGCTGTCGATTGCGGGACCACCAGGGTATCCGAGACCCATGACACGGGCGAGCTTGTCGAAGGCCTCACCGGCGGCATCGTCGATGGTGGAGCCCAGCACCTGGTAGTCCCCCCATCCCCTCACGTGGACGAGCTGGCTGTGACCGCCCGAGGCGAGCACCACCACCGCCGGAGCGCGGTAGTCGGGGTGCTCCAGAAGCGGCGAGAACAGGTGGCCTTCCATGTGATCGATTCCCACGAACGGCAGCTGACGCGCCCAGGCGGTCGCCTTCCCGAACGAATGACCCACCAGCAGCGCACCCACCAGGCCCGGGCCCTCGGTGGCGGCAACGGCGTCCAGGTCGTCGGGGTGGATACCCGCTTCCACGAGGGCCCGGTGGGTGAGCGAACGGATCGCCTCCACGTGCGCCCGGGCCGCGACCTCCGGCACGACACCGCCGAAGCGGGCATGGACCTCGACCTGGGAGGACAGCACGTTGGAGAGGATCTCGGTGCCTCGCACGACGGCGACGGCGGTCTCGTCGCACGAGGTCTCGAAGGCGAGGATGGTCGGATTCATGCCAGATCCCCTCTGATGTCGTCGAGCCGCACGGCGTACTCGTCGGTGTCGATGTCGTGGACCCACATGATGAGGGCGTCCTCGTCGCGGTAGTACTGCTTGCGGACCCCGACCGGCGCCATGCCGAATCGGCGGTAGAGCGCCTGGGCGGCCAGGTTGGAGGTCCTCACTTCCAGAGTGAGAGAGCGGGCGCCGTGATCCACGGCAGCACCGACCAGACCCGTCATGAGGCGGGTACCCAGTCGACCCTGCCGATGCCGGGGAGCGACGACCACCGTGGTGATGTGAGCCTCGTCGCCCACCAGCATCAGACCGCCGTAACCGGCCAGGTCGCCGTCCACTTCGAGCACCAGGTACACCCGGTTGGACTGGGCCAGCTCGTCGGCGAACACGCCTGCCGACCAGGGCTGGGGATACACCGCCTGCTCGATCAACTCGGCGGCGGCGATGTCGTCGGACGTGAAGGCCCGCAACCCGATCGCGGCCATCACGACTCGTCCTCCTGCGGGCCCTCGGCCACACCCCACGGACTCTCGGGCCGAATGGCCGCCCAGTTCAGGGTCACGTCCGGCTCGCGCAGATACATCGGTCGAATCTCGTCGGGATGGGGAGCGCTGCCCTTGTCCACCGCCACCGAGGCAACCTCGATGAGAACGTCGGCGGAGGGGTAGCGGGGGCGGCCCACGCGAACCCGGTGCAGTCCCCGCAGCATGCTCTCAGGGAGAACCTGGGTGTCGCCGACCAGCAAAATGTCCTCGGGATCGGATTCGAGCATCGCCCGGAACACCTCCGGAGTCACGACCTGGGCGGGACCGTCCTTGACCACTCCGCCGGGAACCGGGCGGTAGGCGGCGACGGCGACCTCACCTCTGCGCACGTCGACCACCGCCCAGATGTGACGGTGCCCGGTTGCGGCGCGGTAGGCGATGGCATCGAGGGAGACCGCCGGAACCAGCGGTACGCCGATGGCGGCGGCCAGACCCTGGGCGGTGGCGAGACCGACCCGGATGCCGGTGTACAGGCCCGGGCCGACGTCGATGACGATCGCGTCGAGATCTCCGGGCACCCACCCGGCCTGGTCGAAGCAGAAGTCGATAGCCGACACGAGGAACGATGCATGCCCGCGCCGATCCACTCGGAGGGCGCTGGCGACGAGTCTCCGGTCCTCGGCCAGGGCCACGGATGCGGCTGGTGTGGCGGTGTCGATGGCGAGGACCTTCACGCGATCAACTCCCGCAGCGGCCGGGCGGTCCAGATGCCTTGGCCGACCATCGTGATCGATCGGACCCCATCCGGTCGGATGTCGATGTTCACGGTCAACCGGTCCTCGGGTAGCGATGCCGCCACAGCCTCACCCCACTCGATCACCATCACTCCATCACGACCTTCATCAAGTGCATCCAGATCTTCGAATTCGCCCGCCGAGCCGAGACGGTACACGTCGACATGCACGAGCGGCAGAAAGCCGGAGTCGTACCGCCGCATCACCACGAAGGTCGGGCTGGTGACCACTTCCTCGACTCCCAGACCGTCGGCGAGACCCGACGTGAAGGCGGTCTTGCCCGCCCCCAGCTCACCGTTCAGGACGATCACGTCGCCGGGACGGCACAGCGATGCCAGCCTGCCTGCGGCGGCGCGGGTGTCGGTCTCGGATGCGCAGATCAGCTCGATCACTACTACCTCTGGTTCGGGCGGGAAGCCTGACGACTGCGCACAGGCTATCCGAACGAAACGCCTGTCGCCCCCACCGCCGATTCCACTGCGCGACCGACCGCCTCGAAGGCGGCCTCGGCGACTGCGTCGATCTCGACGTCACCACTCCCGCAGGACACGGCGAAACACGTGTCGCCGTCGAACCGGGTGTGAACCGGACGAATACACACCGCCAGAGCGTCGTGGCTGCGCACGGCGACCCTGGTCAGATCGGCTCGCCCGATCCGGGCGTCGGTGGCCACCACCACCAACGTCGTGTTCTCACCGGCGACGGGAGGGCGGCGCGGTATGCCCGGAATCGCCGGACCGCCTGTGAGCGGCCGACCTTCCAGACTGAAGACGTCGCCAACCGCGTTGAGGACCACCAGCGCTCCGACGGTGAACCCCTGGCCCTCCACTACCCATGACCCCAGGCCGCCCGGCAACCGGAGACCCCGCCACTTGGCAACCGTGCAGCCGGTGCCCGCACCGATGCGGCCGCTCTCGACCGGCGCCGCGGTTGCCGCCCGGAGGGCGACGACGCCGTGCTCCGGTCGGGGCCGGACCGAGGCGTCGCCCTCGGCCAGGTCGTACACGACCGCCGCCGGCACGATCGGCACCGGCCCGGCCTGGGTGGGATGACCCCGGCCGACACGCTCCAACTCGCTCATCACGCCGTCGGCCGCCGCCAACCCGAACGCACTGCCCCCGCACAACACGATCGCCTGCACCTGTTCCACCAGCATTCCCGGTTCCAGCAGCGCCGTCTCCCGGGAACCCGGGGCGGCCCCCCTCGTTTCCACCGCCGCCACATTGGGTTCCGGCAGGTCCACGACCGTGCAGCCCGTCAACGCCACGGGATCGGTCCAGTGCCCCACCCTGATCCCGGCCACAGCCGTCAGCGTGCGATTGACACTCATCTGTTCATCCCGCCGTGGCAGGCCACAGCTCTGGGGCGTTCTGCGCTCGGCGCCATGCATGTCACGGCCTTCACACGTATCTCCTCGGCAATCTGGTTCCCATCCGCGTGACGATCTCGTAGCTGATCGTCTCGGTTCTGTCTGCCCAGTCGTCGGCCCCGATCGTGCCGGAGCCCTGGCCGCCGATCAGGACCACCTCGTCACCGACGCTGACCGGATGATCACCCACGTCGATCAGGATCTGATCCATGGTCACGGTGCCGGCGAACGGGTGCGCCACCCCTCCGACCAGCACCGTTCCCCCCCGCTGTGACAGCAGACGCGGCACGCCGTCGGCGTAGCCGATCGGGGCGGTGGCGACGGTCGACGGCTGTTCGAGCGGACGCCGCCGCCCGTAGGACGGCCGCGCTCCCGCCGGGAGACGCCGTGTCATCGACACATGTGAGACCACCCTCATCGACGGCATCAGCTCGAGGTGCGGGCGGCACTGCCCCGACGGATACAGCCCGTAGGTCCCGAGTCCGACCCGGACCATGTCTCGCCGGGCCTCGGGGTGGAGGATGGCTCCGGCCGTGTTGGCGAGATGCTGCATGGGCACCGCGATACCCCGGTCGCCGAGCAACTCCACCACGTCGTCGAACGCGTCGATCTGCTGTGAGGTGAACGAAGGATCGATGTCGGCCACGGCGAAATGTGTCCACAGGGCGGCCATACGAACCGGGAGCCCTCCGTCGGCCATGCGCATCGCCAGCTGCAGCGCCCGGTCGCGGTCTGCCCCCACCCGGTGCATGCCGGTGTCGACCTTGAGATGGACGTCGAGGAAGCCCTTCGTGACCACCTCCAGCAGCCGCTCCAACATGGCGTGGCGGTAGACGGTGGGTGTGATCGACCAGCGGAGCAGCTCGGATGCGTCTTCCAGCGCCGGCTCCGACAGCACCAGGATCGGAGCTTCGATCCCCGCCTCCCGCAATCGGATGCCCTCCTCGACCAGGGCCACCGCCAGGGAGGTGGCGCCGGCGTCGAGCGCAACCTCGGCCACCGGCACGTCGCCGTGGCCGTACCCGTCGGCCTTGACCACGGCACAGACCTGCGCAGGCGCGACCATGTCGACGAACGACGCAACGTTCGATCGCACGGCCCCGATATCCACCTCGATCCACGACTGCCTCATGATCGATCCCAGGCGTAGGCGCCGACACCCCGGGCGAGGCGGTCGGCCGTGAGCGTCGACGTGATGCCGAGCTCGGTGCCGGCCACGCCGTGCCAGTAGGCGGCCGAAGTCGCCGCCTCCAGCGGTGGTAATCCCCGGGCCATCAGGGCTCCGATCATGCCTGACAGCACATCACCGGTGCCGATGGTGGCGAGCGCCGGACTTCCGGTCCTCACCACCCGCGGAAGGCCTCCGTCGGTGACGAACGTGGGGTTGCCCTTGAGCACCACCACCGCCCCGGTCCGATCGGCCACAGCACGGGCGTGGTGGTGGTCCGCCACGCCACCGCTCATCCGGGCAAACTCCCCGGCGTGCGGGGTGAGCACCACCGGTCGATCGAATTCGATGTCGCCGGGGAGCAACCCCAGCGCGTCGGCATCGATCACCAACGGCCGCGTCGTGGCCAGGGCTGCGTCGAGGGCAGCGCCGTCCGGACCCATGCCCGGCCCAACGACCAGCACCCCGTACCGATCCGGTATCTCACCGGCCCGGTACGAGAGCACCTCCGGGGCGAGCAGCTGGGCGGCGTCGGTGGACGCCGATGAGATACCGACCGCTCCTGCTCCGAACCTCAGCGCCGCCCGAGCGGCCAACACCGCCGCCCCCACCATGCCCTCGGACCCGCCCATGACGAGCACCGATCCGGCCGACCACTTGTGGACGGTCCGGCCGCGGGCCGGTCGGTCGGCATCGTCCGCCTCGACCAACCACATCTCGGGCTCACCACCCTCGAGTCCGATGTCCGATACCTCGACCTCACCGCAGCGATCCGGCCCTTCGCCGATGAGGTGCCCGGGGGCCAGGGTGTGGAACGTGATGGTGCGGGCGGCGGTGAATGCGGCCTCGTCGACCACTCCGGTGGAGGGATCGAGGCCGGTCGGAACGTCCACCGCCAGCACGGGAACGTCGAGTGCCATCCAGGGCCGGAGCGATTGCGGCACACCGCCCCTGAATCCGCCACCGAAGACGGCGTCGATCACCATGTCCACCGGTCGGTCGGGATCGCCCAGCGCACCCACCGGTCCGCCCCACCGCGCCGCCGCCCAAACGGCGGTTGGGGTTCGGGGTGGCGCCAACGCCAGCACATCCACCGCCACGCCCCGGCGACGGAGGTGGTCGGCGGCCACGTAGCCGTCACCCCCGTTGTTGCCGGGTCCCACGAGCACCGCGACCCTGCTGCCGTACCCGACTCCCATCCGGACCGCCGCATGCGCCACCGCCACCCCGGCGCGCTCCATGAGTACGGGGATCGGGACAGCCGACTCCGCGTCCAGTCTGGCCGACTCGGCAGGGCTCAACACCGGTTTCACGAGCCGATCGTAGGCGACCCCTACACCGTGCCGCCCATCGGTCGACCTGGCTGAATGGGGTCGCCCGGTGATCACCCTCGATGCCAACGGCGGCGGGGCACCGCCACGATCATCGGAAGACGACGGGCAGAGGCACGGATGGGGGGCGGATTCGGCCGCCCCCCATCCAACCATCGGATCACCCGCGGTGGGACTCAGTGCTCGCCCACGGCCACGGCCATGACTAGGGCGGTCGTGTCGGTGTGGGTGATGGTCACCAGGATCTCGCTGACACCCATCATCTCGGCCCGTTTGGCGGCGTCACCGAACAGCCGCACGGTGGGCTTGCCACCGCCGGTTATCTCGACGTCGGTCCAGCGCAGTCGACGCCACCCCGTACCCAGTGACTTCATCACCGCCTCCTTGCCCGCGAACCTGGCGGCATACCGCCGGGCCGGCTTGGCGAACTTGGAGGCGTACTCACGCTCGTGAGGGGTGAAGCACCGTTCGGCGAAACGCGGGTACTTCTCGAGGACGTCGGCCACCCGCTCGATGTCGGCGAGATCGACTCCGAGCCCGAGGATGCGCATCCGGCGATGATAGGAGCGGACGGGGCTCGAGGCTCATTCAGGTACAACGTAGAACGTACAAAGTTCAACGTACCGATCCCACCACGACAGGCGTTCGCGCCGGCTCGGCCGTTGTACGTTGTACGTTGTACGTTGTACCGAAGCGAGCCCTCTCTCTATTCCACTGTGACCGTCTTCGCCAGGTTCCGTGGCTTGTCCACGTCGAGGCCTTTGGCGGTGGCGACGTGGTACGACAGGAGTTGGAGGGGGACCACGGCCAGCACCGTGCAGATCAGGTCCGGGCTGTCGGGGAGCACGATCAGGTGATCGGCGACCTCTCTCACCTCGTCTTCGGCACCCTCCTCGACCACCATCACGATGGTTCCGCCCCGGGCCTTCATCTCCTGCATGTTCGAAAGGGTCTTGGCGCGGATCTTGGTGTCCATGGCGACACCGACCACGACCACCCCTGGTTCGATGAGAGCGATTGGGCCGTGCTTCATCTCGCCGGCTGCGTACCCTTCGGCACGGACGTAGGCGATCTCCTTGAGCTTGAGAGCTCCTTCCATCGCCACCGGGAAGTCGCCCGAGCGACCCAGGAAGAAGAAGTCACGGACGTCGACCCACTGTTTGCTCATGTCGAGCACGGCGTCGTCCAACTCGAGCACCGTCCGCATCTTGGCCGGCAGCTCGTTCAGTTCGTTGACCAGGTGGGCGACCGTACCGGGATCCATGGAGCCCCGTACCTGCGCCAGATAGAGCCCCAGGAGTTGCATCGCCACCAACTGGGTGGTGAAGGTCTTGGTGGCGGCAACGCCGATCTCGGGGCCGGCCCGCGTGTAGAGCACGGCGTCCGCCTCCCGCGCCAGGGCGGAGTCGACAACATTGGTGACACCCACCACGGTCGAACCCTGGGCCTTGGCGTACCGGATGGCGGCCAGCGTGTCGATGGTCTCACCCGATTGACTGATCCCGATCACCAGGCTGCGCCCGTCGAGGACCGGATCGCGGTAGCGGAACTCCGAGGCGATGTCGATCTCCACCGGGAGACGAGTCCACCGCTCGATGGCGTACTTGGCCATCATGGCGGCGTGGTACGAGGTGCCACAGGCGAGCACGAACACCTTGTCGACCATGCGCAGGATCTGATCCGGCAGCTCGAGCTCGGTGAGTGTGACGGCGCCGGCCGCGTCGAGACGTCCGCGGAGGGTGTCGGCGATGGCTTGGGGCTGCTCGTGGATCTCCTTGAGCATGAAGGTCGGGAACCCGGCCTTCTCGGCCGCCTCGAGGTCCCATTCGATGGTTCGGCGTCGTGGCGTGACCACCGTGCCGTCCAGATCGGTGACGGTGACGCCTTCGGCGCGCACCTCGACGACTCGGTCGTCGTCGATGATCAACATCTCGCGGGTGTGCTCGAGGAAAGCCGGGATGTCCGACGCCAAATAGTTCTCGCCGTCACCGAGCCCGACCACCAGTGGGCTGCCGCGCCTGGCGCCCACCAGCAGGGTCGGATCATCGGAGCGCAGCACCCCCAACGCCATGGCACCTTCGGCCATGGTCATGACCCGTCGAACGGCCTCGGCCAACGGCAGCGACGCCATCTCCTCTATGAGGTGGGCGACGACCTCGGTGTCGGTGTCGGAGGTGAAGGTGTGTCCCCGCTCGATCAGACCCTTCTTGAGCTCGGACCAGTTCTCGATGATTCCGTTGTGGACCACCGACACCGTCCCCGAGCACTCGACGTGCGGGTGGGCGTTGCGCGTGTTGGGCGCTCCGTGGGTGGCCCACCGGGTGTGACCGACACCGATGACGCCCTGTGGTTGGGCGACGACGAGCACCTTCTCGAGGTCGGCGATGCGACCGGCTTCCTTGACGACTGTGATGCCCCCGGCGCCGCTGAGCGCGACCCCGGCCGAGTCGTATCCGCGGTACTCGAGACGCTCGAGGCCGGGGATGAGAATGTCCAGAACGGGCCGCGGCCCGACATATCCAACGATGCCACACATGGCTTGCTCCTTGTGGATGGAGTCACAGACACCGTCTGCGACGAACATGTGTGGGAGGGGAATCGGACGAGGCGGGATCCGCTGCCACCCCGCTGCCACCCTGAGGGGGCGACCGGAAAACGGATCAGCCGGTTGCGAACACCGGCCGATTGCACTCGTTCCACGCCGCAGGGATCTCTGTTCCCGGAGTCACCTCCAGGGTTTGGCTCCCGACGTCACGACCGTGGAGGGCCGGGAAGGCATCCGCCGAATACTTCGATGACCTTCCTCCTCGTCACCTCGGCCCGCATTGGGGACCGAGGTCTGGCGCTGTGTCGATTGTGATTCCGTCCCACGATTCAGGTCGACGCCACCTCCTCCCCCAGGTCGGCTGCCACCACGGCAGCGATGTTCTCAGCGTAGCGACGAGCGTCGCCTTCGCCAGGCGCTTCCACCATGACCCGTACGAGAGGTTCGGTTCCCGACGCCCGCACGAGCACTCGACCGTCGTCGCCGAGGTCGTCCTCGGCCCTTGTCACCGCTGCCCAGACCCCCGTGGCCCCGGACAACCCGTTGCGGTCGGCGACCCTCACGTTGAGCAGGACCTGCGGGTACTCCGTCATCGCCTCGTCACGAAGCTCACAGAGTGGACGCCCGGTGCCGGCTACGACCTCGAGCAGCCGGATGCCGGTGAGGAGACCATCGCCGGTACGCCCACGATCGAGGAAGATGACGTGACCCGACTGCTCACCGCCGAGGATTGCCTTGTGCTCCTGCATCCCCTCGAGCACGTACCGGTCGCCGACCCGGGTCTGGACGAAGTCGATGCCGCTCTCCAGCATGGCCTTCCGGAACCCGAGGTTCGACATGACGGTGGCGACCACGGTGTTGTTCTTGAGCTTCCCGGTCGCTTTCCAGTGGCGGGCGATGACCGCCATGATCACATCACCGTTGGCGACGACGCCCTTCTCGTCGATCACGATCAGGCGGTCGGCGTCACCGTCGAACGCCAGGCCGATACGGCCGTGCGCGTGGGCGGCGAGGAACTCGGGATGGGTTGCACCGCACCCCTCGTTGATGTTCATTCCGGTGGGTTCGTCGGCGAGCACCGCCACGTCGGCCTTGAGCTTGCGGAACAGCGCCGGCGCCGCCTTGTAGGCGGCGCCGTGGGCACAGTCCAGCATCAAGCCGATGCCGTTGAAGCTGTAGGAGGCCCCGGCCGCCAGATCGGCGACATAGGTGTCGAGACCCTTGGGGTTGACGAATCGCGTCCCGACGGCGGCACCGAACGGGGTGGTGACTCCGCTCGTGTTCCGGAGACGTTCTTCGATTCGATCCTCTTCGGCATCGTTGAGCTTGGTGCCCCGGCTCCCCAACAGCTTGATGCCATTGTCCTCCGCCGGATTGTGTGACGCGCTCACGACCGCACCCATGTCGGCGGCCGATTTGGCCGTGAGGTGGCTGATGGCGCCGGATGGCAGCACTCCGACGTCGACGGTGTCGACGCCGGCCGAGTGAAACCCGGCCTGCAACGCCGCCGACAGCATTTCACCCGATCGGCGGGTGTCGCGACCGACCAGAGCCGAACCGCCTGAGATGAGCGACCCGGCAGCTCGCCCTATCTGCAGGGCGAGCTCCGGGGTCAGCTCGAGGTTGGCGACACCGCGGATTCCGTCGGTGCCGAACAGCCGAACACCGTCCTTCAGCATCGAAGAACGAGGATCAGCGCTTGGTGTACTGCGGGGCCCGCCGGGCCTTGCGGAGACCGTACTTCTTGCGCTCGACGACGCGGGCATCGCGGGTGAGCATCCCGGCCTTCTTCAAGGTGGGGCGAAGCTCGGGGTCCAGATCGATGAGAGCCCGGGCGATGCCCAGCCGCAATGCATCGGCCTGGCCGGTCGTGCCACCGCCCTCGAGCGTGGCATCGATGTCGTAGCGCCCCTGGGTCTGGGTGATCTGGAGCGGCTCGAGCACGCGAAGCCGCGTTGCCATGGTCGGGAAGTACCGCTCGAGTGGACGACCGTTGAGCGTCACCTGACCGGCGCCATCGCGGAGGCGGACCCTGGCAACCGATTCCTTGCGGCGACCCGTCGCCTGCGTGAGGGGCTTCGTCATTTGCCTTCCACCTTTCGAATATCGAAGACCAGCTGCTTGGGCTGCTGAGCCGCATGCGGGTGGTCGGGACCGGCGTAGGCCTTGATCTTCTTGCCCATCTTCTTGCCGAGTTTGTTCTTGGGCAGCATGCCCCGGACGGCTCGTTCGATGATGGCCTCGGGCCGGCGGTTACGAAGCGCTTCGAACGACTCGGCCTTGAGACCGCCGGGGAAACCCGAGTGGCGGTAGTAGATCTTCTCACGGCTCTTGTCGGACGTGACCTGCACCTTGTCGGCGTTGACCACGATGACGAAGTCACCGCCATCCACGTGGGGGGCGAAGGTCGGCTTGTGCTTGCCACGGATGATCTGTGCGACCTCCGAGGCGAGCCTGCCCAGCGGCATGTCTTCGGCGTCGACCACCCACCAGTCGTGGGAGATGTCGGCCGCTTTGGGGCTGAATGTCTTGTTGTTCGTCATAAGTGTGTCCAAACGGTCGTGGCGGGGCAGACCGGGATCTCGGGTGGGAAACGAGATGCTCGCGAGAGCGTCGACAGGATAGGCGCTTCCGGGCGGGGGCACAATCTGAGGGAGCGGCACGAGACCGGTCACCCGGCCGGTACAACGTAGAACGTTCAACGTAGAAGGTCCGGCTGCCATCCGCGGGAGGACCCCCGGGGCCGCCACTGCGATGCGCCGCTGGTTGGGGACACAATCCGACGAAGCAGCACGAGACCGGTCACCCGGCCGGTACAACGTAGAACGTTCAACGTAGAAGGTCCGGCTGCCATCCGCGGGAGGACCCCCGGGGCCGCCACTGCGATGCGCCGCTGGTTGGGGACACAATCCGACGAAGCAGCACGAGACCGGTCACCCGGCCGGTACAACGTAGAACGTTCAACGTAGAAGGTCCGGCTGCCATCCGCGGGAGGACCCCCGGGGCCGCCACTGCGATGCGCCGCTGGTTGGGGACACAATCCGACGAAGCAGCACGAGACCGGTCACCCGGCCGGTACAACGTAGAACGTTCAACGTAGAAGGTCCGGCTGCCATCCGCGGGAGGACCCCCGGGGCCGCCACTGCGATGTGCCCGCCGGCTCTGGTGGTCGGTTCTTCGGTGGTGGCCCCGTGGTCGGCTCGCGTGAAGACGGTGCCGGACGTTCTACGTTCTACGTTCTACGTTCTACGTTCTACGTTCTACGTTCTACGTTTGCCGGCTCTCAGCCCTGATCCTCCGTGGGCAGCGGCTCCCCCTCCACGAACGCTCGGATCACCGGTCCGGAGGCCTCGGTGCGGACCACGTAGGACACACCGCCCTCGCTCGCCCCGGTCACCGGGATCACCATCGACTCGTTGGCAGAGGCGGTGGCGAAGCGGAATCCGAACAGCCCGAGGTTCCACGAGTGGGTGGAGTCGCCCACCCGGACACTCGAACTCACCGACGGGACCATCAGCGGCAACCTGATGAGGCCGCTCGGCGTGATCGCCCGGCCGATGATGCCTTCCAGCACTTCGCGCTGGCGGCCGGTACGGACGATGTCCCCACCATCGGCGTCGCGCCAGTCGCCGTCTCTCAACTCCTCGGTCGATCTGGACCGCACGTAGGCGAGGGCGGTGGCACCGTCGACGACCTGGGTCCCGGCATCCACCTCCAGCCCCGACTTCGTGTCCCGCGTCGGGTACTCGAAGGTGAGTTCGACGCCGCCGACCGAGTCGACGATCTCTGCGAACCCACCGAATTCGACCTCCATGTACCGCGAGATCGGGACACCCAGATCCTGCTGGATGGTCTGGGCGAGCAGATCGCCGCCGCCGTGCGCGAATGCGGCATTGATCTTGTCGGTTCCCTGACCGGGGATGTCCACCTTGAGATCGCGGGGGAGGCTGAGCATCTGCACGGTCCCACCGCTCACATGAGCGAGGATGATCACGTCGGCGCGCTGGCCCCCGAAGTCCCCGAACTTGCCGTCGAGGTCATCGGGCAGATTCTCACGGGAATCGCTTCCGACGATCAGATACGTCTCGGGCCCGGGACCGCCCGCCAGAGAGGGCGTGTCGACCCGCTGCAGCTGTCCCTCGGCCCAGAACAGCCCGACGGCGGCGATGATCCCGAGCATCATGACCAGCAGCACCAGGCGGCGCAGGAACCGACTGCGACGTTTGGGCCTTCGAGCAGGTGGCTCCTGCGCCCGACGCGGCGGCACGGGCGCCGGGGGCGGAGCGGACACAGGCCGAGGACGGGTGGCAGTGGGTGGAACGGCTTCGCCACCCGACCGGGTCGCGGGCGGGGGGATGACGGGCATCATCACAGTGGCATCCGGCCGCACGCTCGGTGACGGAGAAACCTCGATCGGACCTGGATCCATGGTGCGGCTCCATTCGGGCGGCGCCTCCGGGTCGGGGTGCGGAGAATCCTCGATCGGTGTGTGCTCCGTCGAGGCGGGCGGTTTGGACGCCGGTGGACTCGGCTGCACCGGGGACGGCACCGGAGCCGCGATCGACTCCACCGTTGGTGGTGGAGGTGTCGTCGCCGCTCCCTCGTCACCGCTCCGGCGCGGCTTCCACGGCTGGCCGGGCTGCCAGTAGTCGTCCTGATCGTCGTCGGCCATCTGTACCCCCTGGGAATCGGCCGCCCACGGTACCGGAGAATCCGGCCCTAGTTCTTCGCCCATGGGTGACGGACGGAGGCTGCCGCCCGCCAGGCGCGGTTGCGGGCGGCTGCCGACCAGGCGGGTCGTGCGGTTCGGGTTGTCGCTGTGGACGCAGGCCACGCCCGGGAAGCCCTCGAGCACGTTGACGTAGTCCTGGGGATCGTCCACCGCCGCCCCCATCAGTGCAGCGGACAGCTCCACCTGGTCCGTGTCTCCGGACGCGAGCACTTCGACCCCGGCGATCTCGGCGGCAATGCGTCCCAGCCGAACGAGCTGTACAGCGACCCGAGCGTGGAGCTGATCAGATCGGCGTAGCCGACTGTGAAGCTCGCCCCGGTCTCGGGGTCGACGGCCACCTCCACCGGATCCCGCTTCAGACGCTCGGCCCCGAGAGGAACCCCGGCAGTTCGGCCACGCTCGGGAGGCGGTACGGCTGATGGGGATACAGTCCGAGGGGATCCACCAGCACCCCCGCAGCCAATCCGGCGGCCGTGGCGCCACCGACGTCGTGATACAAGGAATCGCCGACGTACCAGACCAGACTCGGGTCGACGTCGAGCCTCTCGCATGCCAGCTCGAAGATGCGGGGATCGGGCTTGG
This sequence comes from uncultured bacterium, assembly GCA_963825585.1. Lineage (GTDB taxonomy): Bacteria > Actinomycetota > Acidimicrobiia > Spongiisociales > ZC4RG35 > JAOUGY01. Next base: position 538,267 of record CAWGTX010000009.1, on the reverse strand, counting down.
AGCATCCGACGAGCTGGGAGTCGACGATATCCTCGAATCGCCCGTCGAAGCCGGCGTCACGCAGCGATGCCGCCACCGAGCCGTCGGAGTTGGAGATCACCGACACCCGGATTCCCATTGCGTCGATGCGTTCGATGGCCTCGACCACCCCTGGAATCGGCCAGCTCCACAGCCCGTACCCAAGATCGATCGCCGGACCGGCCCCGGCGGGGTCGCGGTAGCCCAGTCGATGGAAGTACTGCTCCAACCACCAGTCCCAGGTGACCGCCTCTGCTCGCTGCTTCCGCTCGGCGAACTCGGCCATCGTCAGGTAGTGCGCCCGGAAGGCCTTGTCGGGATCGATCTCTACTCCCAGCTTGGCACCCATGAGCAGTGGATTCTGGAGAACAAGGGTCCCCCCGGCATCGAACATGATCACTGCAGGCCTCATGGCCGGAGAGCCTAGGAGCCGGCGCCCCCGCCGACCATCTGGTGGGAGTCGGCGGAGGGGGTAACCTTCCGAGCACGGCTTGGGAGGGCTCTTCGTGCATTTCGATCGTCGGTGGTTCAGTGCCGCATGTCTCGGCACGCTCGCATTGGTGGCGCTCGCCGCCTTCGAAGCGGGCGATTCCGAGATGTCCGCGCCAGAGGCGCTCCTGCTGGGCGTTGTGGAGGGCGTGACCGAGTTCCTCCCGATCAGCTCCACAGGCCACCTCACGGTCACCAACGAGCTGCTCGGACTGACTGAGATGCCGGACGCCGAGGCGGCAGCTGACGCCTATGCCATCGCCATCCAGGCGGGCGCCATCGTCGCCGTGCTCGGCATCTACCGCCTCCGGGTGACCACTGCGGTCCTGGCCATCGCAGGCAAGGGCCCCGATGTCGACGCCGGGCGGCGGCTGCTGGCGGCGCTCGTCGGAGGATTCGTACCGGCGGCGGTGATCGGGTTGACATTCGAGGACTTCATCAAGGGCCGTCTGTTCGGGATCTGGCCGGTGGTGGCAGCGTGGATCGTGGGCGGGGTGGTGATCCTGGTGTGGAAGCGCAGCGACGGCCATCGTCCACTCGAAACGCTCGGGTTGAAGGAAGGTCTCATCATCGGCGGGGCCCAGGCGTTGGCCATGTGGCCCGGCACCAGTCGCAGTCTCGTGACCATCCTGGCCGCCCTCGCCCTCGGCTACTCGATGGCGGCCGCGGTCGAGTTCGCCTTCCTCCTCGGCCTCGTCACATTGGGCGCCGCCACCGTGTACGAAGCACTCGGATCGGCCGGTATCATCGTGGACGCCTTCGGAGTCGTCCCTCCCCTGCTGGGCTTCGGCGCAGCGTTCGTGTCAGCCGCCATCGCCGTCAAGTGGATGGTTGCCTACCTGAAGACCAAGAGCCTGGCCATCTTCGGCTGGTACCGGATAGCGGTCGGCGTCATCGTGGGAGCGCTGGCAGCGGCGGGAGTGGTGTGAACAGGAGCTTCTAGCATCTGGCTTGTGGCTTGTGGCTTGTGGCTTCTGGCTTCTGGCCGTTGCGTGTTGCGTGTTGCGTCGGACGTCGGACGTTCCGAGCCAGCAGCCAGCAGCCCGTTCAGTACCCCACTTCCCACAAGATGAGCCCCTGTGGTGGGGCGATCGGTCGGGCGGCTGCGCGGTCTGTGGCGGCGAGCACGGCGGGCACCGAGTCGGCGGGGACCCGTCCTCGTCCCACGTCGACGCAGAATCCGACGATCGAACGGACCATCTGGTGACAGAAGGCGGTGGCCCGGATCATGAGGATCATCAGGCCGTCGATCGGCTGCCACTCGGCTTCAAGAACCGTGCGCTCGGTGGTCCGGCCTTCAGCCTTTCGGCAGAACGAGGCGAAGTCGTGCTCCCCGACGAAGGCGGCGGCGGCGCGATTCATGGCTTCGAGATCGAGTGGATCTGACACGTGCCAGGTGGAAGCGTGCAGCAGGGGGTCGGGGTCGGGGGTGTTGAGCACCCGGTAGCGATAGCTCCTCCACGTCGCCGAGAACCGGGCGTCGAAGGTGTCCTCGACCACCGCGCAGGCGGTGGCTACGATGCCCGGCGTGAGCAGGCCCGTTACTGCCCTCTTCACCACGGCGGGTTCGACTTCGGTGTCGTGGGCGAACGAAAGTACCTGGCCCCGGGCGTGGACGCCGGCGTCTGTGCGGCCGGCGCCGACCGTGAGCACCGGGTGGCGGAACACACGCTCCAGCACCGCTTCGACCTCACCCTGGACCGTGCGCTGATCGGGCTGCCGCGCAAAACCCCGGAACCCGGAGCCGTCGTAGGCGAGATCGAGACGGTACGTCGGCACCGGCTCAGTTGATCGAGCGGAACGCCGCACCGACGCCGGCGAAGGTTCCCGACAACAGGGTCCGAACCGCCACGACGATGGCGGCACCGATCAGCACCGACAGCACGGCATCGCGCAGCTTGAGCGACAGTGCCACCGAAGTGCCGACCACGGCCGCGGCCAGATACCACAGGGTCCCGACCGTCGGTACCCACTGGGCGAACGGGCCGCCGAAGAGGACCAGCACGACCAGCACGTTCGGCAGGTAGGCCAATCCCTGCAAACGCAGGACGGTCTGCCAATCGCCGACGCCGCCGAACAGCCTGGTTCCGGCGAACCACGAGGCGGCCGCCAGGAACACCCACGACGCCAGCGTCGAGATGATCTCGTTGATCAGACCGAGCACGTCGAGACTGAACCCACCGCGTTGGATGAGCGCCGTCAGCCAGCGGACGATCGCTACACCGATCACCAGCAGTGCCGCGTCGCCGTTGGCCGATGCGCTGAAGATCCAATCGCCGAAGGCCCGGCGGTCGAAGGTCGCGGCGCGCCACGCCTGTTGAAGAATGGGTTTCACGATGGGTCAGGCTACTCGCCGGGAGCCGTTTGGTTGCTCAAAGCCGGAGCAGCTTTCGGGCCGGACGAGCGATGGACTCGTCCATGCCCAGCGCTTCGGCCAACGGTACCCAGCGCACCGCCAGCGTCCCGTCGCCCACGCCGAGAGCCGTCGAGTCGGCCCGGAACGCCCACCGTAGGTCGAAGTGGAGATGGCCCGGGGTGATGCCGCGTTCGGGGAACACGTGGATGTCGAGGTCGATCACGTCGATCGTCTCGACCGGATCGAGGTGACACTCTTCTGCGATCTCGCGGCGGGCCGCCGCTTCGTGACTGTCGTCACCATGCTCGACGTGGCCTCCTGGCTGGACCCACATGTCGAGCTTGGCGTGATGGACGAGGGCGATGGCAGCGTCGTCCGGATGCAGCACGAAGGCGCTGGCGGTGAGGTGACCGGGGACATACCGGTCACGTCGCCAAGGATCGTCGAATCTGGCCACCACATCCAACAGCTGGGTTCGATAGCCCGCTTCACGCTCGTCGGCCGGCTGGAGCGCTTCCACCAGCCTCCGGACCTCGTCGGATCTCATCGCCTGCGCAGTCGGACGCGTTCGACGGTGTGCTCGTGGTCCTTGTCGAGGATGAGCGTGGCCCGCTCGCGTGTGTGGAGGATGTTGTGCGACAGGTTGATGTGGTTGATGTCGTGCCAGATCCTCTGCGCCTCGGTCACCGCCTCCGCATCGGTGAGGTCGGAGTACCGGTGGAAGTAGGCGTCGGGGTCGCGGAACGCCGTGTCCCGCAGCGTGAGGAACCGCTGGATGTACCACTGCTCGATGTCTTCGGCACGTCCGTGCACGTAGATCGAGAAATCGAAGTAGTCACTGACGTGGGTGCCGGTGCCGCCACCCTGGAGGACGTTGAGGCCTTCCAACACCAGGATGTCGGGGCGACGAACCGTCCGCGTCTCCCCTTCGACGATGTCGTAGGCCTGGTGCGAATAGATGGGTGCGTGGACTTCTTCCACCCCCGCCTTGAGGTCGGTCACGAAGTCGAGTAAACGGCGTCGATCGTACGACTCGGGAAACCCCTTGCGATGCATGATGCCGCGGGCTTCCAGAATCCGATTCGGGAAGAGGAACCCGTCGGTGGTGACGAGATCCACCCTGGGATGATCCGGCCAGCGCGAAAGCAGCTCCTGGAGGATGCGGGCGATGGTGGACTTGCCCACGGCCACCGATCCTGCGATGCCGATGACGTACGGCACCGGATGAGTCGGCTTGCCGAGGAAGGTGTCGGTGACACTGAACAGCTGCTGGGAGGCCCGCACGTACAGGTTGAGGAGACGGGACAGGGGCAGATAGACCTGCTCGACCTCGCTCATCGACAACTCGACGTTGATTCCCCGGATCCGCTCGAGGTCGTCCTCACCCAGGGTCATCGGGGTGGATGCCCGCAGTGCCGCCCATTCGGGGCGGGTGAAATCGAGGTAGGGCGAGACGGCGGGGTCTGGTGCCATGTTCGGTTGGTGAGCATAGAGCCAACGCCGGTGGGCGCCGGCAGCCGCCTCCCACGCCCAGCGACGTCATCCGAACCGGAGCGCGATGCGATGTTCCTCTGCGAGCCGACGCAACGCCACCAAGACCGGTTCGTAGGTGACCGTTCCAACTACCACCTGCTCGACGATCCCGGACGGTCCGACGGCGCAGTCGATGAACGACAGTTCGACCGCCGCCACGTTATCGCCGGTGTCGAGGACGATGCGGCCGAACCGGTTCCCGCCCCGCAACGGGAGATCGACGCCACCGACAGCGATCGGCCGGTTCCCGAGGGAACCGGCCGATCGTGTTCCACCGTCGATCGAGATTCGGACTCAGACGAGTTCGATGATCGCCATCTCGGCTCCGTCGCCGCGCCGCGGCCCGATCTTGACGATCCGGGTGTAGCCGCCGGGACGATCGACATACCGGGGAGCGACCTCGTCGAACAGCTTGGTCACCGCAGCGTTGTCGGTGATCGTGCGAAGCACGGTGCGCCGATTGTGGAGTGAGCCGCCTCGCGCCTTGGTGATCATCTTCTCGGCGAGCGGGCGCACCGCCTTGGCCTTGGCCAGCGTGGTCTCGATCTTGCCTTCGTTGATGAGCGATGTCGTCAGGTTGGCGAGGATCTTGGCCTCGTTCTGAGGTGACTTCCCGAGGCGTGGGCCCTTGCGGGGACGGGGCATCAGGCACCTCCGCCATCGGCCAGGCTCAAACCGAGCTCATCGAGCTTCGCCGTCACTTCTTCCAGGCTCTTCTGCCCAAAGTTGGTGATGTTGAGCAAGTCATCGGCGGTGCGCTGCACGAGCTCTCCCACCGTCTTGATCTGAGCACGGCGCAGGCAGTTGCGAGGACGCTCGGACAGGTCGAGCGCTTCGATCGGGAGGTCGAGGTCCGGAGATCCCATCCCCTCGGCCTCGCGCTCACCCAACTCCAGGCCCACACCCTCGCCCATGTCGGCGAAGAGTGCCATCAGCTCGCGCAGGGTCTTGCCCGCCGAGGAGATCGCCTCCGAGGGGGTGATCGAGCCGTCGGTCTCGACATCGATGACCAGCTTGTCGAAGTTGGTCATCTGCCCGACCTGGGTGTTCTCGACCAGGTAGGCCACCTTGCGGACCGGGGAGAACATCGAGTCGATGGGGATGACCCCGATCGATCCGCTGCCCTTGTTCGAGTCCGCCGACCGGTACCCGACGCCGGGAGCCACGACCAGCTCCATCTCCAGACGACCGCTGGCCGACATGGTGGCGATGTGGAGATCGGGATTGACGATCTCGACGCCGGCTGGGACCTTGAGGTCTGCCGCCTTCACCTCGCCGGCACCCTTTGCCGAGAGGTAGAGCGTCTGCTCATCGATACCGTCGAGCTTCACGACGATGTTCTTGATGTTGAGGATGATGTCGACGACATCCTCCACCACGCCGGGCACGGTGGAGAATTCGTGCTGCACACCTTCGATCTGGATCGAGATCACAGCCGCACCGGGAATCCGCGACAGCAGCGTGCGCCGCAGGGTGTTCCCGAGGGTGTACCCGAAGCCCGGCTCCAGTGGTTCGACCTCGAACCGGGACCGGATGTCGGTGATCTTGGACTCTTCGATCTGTGGACGCTGAACGATCAACACTGTTTCACACCTCTCTCTCAGGCTTACTTGGAGTAGAGCTCGACGATGAGCTGTTCGTTGATCGCGGTGTCGATCTGATGACGGTTCGGCATGTCGCGAACTGTGACCTTCCGTTCCGAGTGATTGGCGTCGAGCCATTCGGGGACGGGCCTGCCGAGGGTGTCGACCGAGTGCTGGATCACGATGAGATCCTTCGAGGCCTCCTTGGCGGTGACCACATCCCCGGCACGAACACGGAACGAGGCGATGTCGACCTTCTTGCCGTTGACACGGAAGTGTCCGTGGTTCACGAGCTGACGGGCCTGGGGCCGCGTCTCGGCGAACCCGGCGCGCCACACCACGTTGTCGAGACGGGTCTCGAGCAGGCGGAGCAGGTTCTCGCCGGTGATTCCGGGCTGACGTGATGCAAGCTCGTAGTAGCGACGGAACTGCTTCTCGAGCACGCCGTACATGGTGCGGAGCTTCTGCTTCTCACGCAGCTGGATCAGGTAGTCCGACTCACGGATCCGACCACGGCCGTGCTGGCCGGGTGGATACGGGCGACGATCGACCGGGCACTTCTTCGACTGGCACAGTGGCTGGCGGGCACGACGACACGCCTTGTGACGGGGGCCTGTATAGCGGGCCATGATCAACCCCTCCGGCGCTTCTTGGGACGGCACCCGTTGTGCGGGATGGGTGTCACGTCACGGATACCCGTGATCTCGATACCCATGTTCTGCAGGGTGCGGACTGCGGTATCACGCCCCGAACCGGTGCCACTGACGATGACGTCGAGCTTGCGGATGCCATGCTCACCGGCGCGACGGGCCGCCTCCTCGGCTGCGACCTGGGCGGCGTAGGGGGTCGACTTGCGCGATCCCTTGAAGCCCACCGAGCCACCGGACGTCCACACGACGGTGTTGCCGACCTGATCTGTGATGTTGATGATGGTGTTGTTGAAGCTGGCCTTGATGTGCGCCTGCCCGTGCGAAATGTTCTTTCGCTCGCGCCGGCGAACCCGCTTCGCACCCTGTTGTGGTTTTGCCATGACGGGCTCCTACTACTTCTTTCCGGCCTTCTTCTTACCTGCGATCGCAACGCGCTTGCCCTTACGGCCACGAGCGTTGGTGTGGGTCCGTTGGCCACGGACCGGCAGGCCTCGACGATGCCGGATTCCCTGATAGGAGCCGATCTCGATCTTGCGCTTGATGTTCTGCTGGACCTCGCGACGCAGGTCACCTTCGACTCGGTAATTCGAGTCGATGAAACGACGGATCTTGGCGGTCTCGTCGTCGGTGAGGTCGCGGACCTTGGTGTCCCGGCTGATGCCGAGCTCTTCGCAGATCTGCTGGGAACGGGTCAGGCCGATACCGAAGATGTACGTGAGGCCGATCTCCAGGCGCTTGTCGCGCGGGAGGTCGACACCTGCAATACGTGCCATCTCAGCCCTGCCGTTGCTTGTGTCGGGGATTGGTGCAGATCACCCAGACGCGGCCATGCCGCCGGATGATCCGACACTTCTCACACATCTTCTTGGTGGAAGGACGAACCTTCATACATTCACTCTCCGTATTCGGCGGGTATCACCCCGCCGCCGCCATCTGAACATACGGTCCCGTGGGACCCTGTCTTTGCTCGGACTCTCCGGAAATGGCCCGGCGGTGGGCTTGGGTCGGCACATGGAGCCATGCCTGGATCACGAGAAGTGAAAGGTGGCGGACTCGACTGCCGATCCGTGGACCTTCGTACGACCCTCAGCTGGTGGAGCAGCCGAGACGCGAACGACCGGAGACCGGATGGACATGATAGGCCGGGGGGCCGACAACTGACAAGTCGGGCCGAAGCGACCCTCGCCGAGTGGCAGTGCTGTGACCAGAAACGTTTGCGAGGGTCGGGTCGTGACCGTCCCCCCGTTCGATTTCTGATCACAGCCTGGCCGACCGTGCCCCCACGCCCCGCCCCGCCTCCCAGCGGAGCCCAACAGGTCGGCCGGAACATCGAAGACCGCGAAGCACCATATGGAAACACGCCCACACGACACGTGCGGCACCGACCCACAACCAGGCGAACGTTGCAGGACACACGGCACTAGTCACTCCACGCCGATCACGATTGAGCCTCGGGACCGGGAGCAGCCGCGTCGATACGTGGATCATGACCACACGTACCGCAGCCCGGGTGGACCGACTGGTGGCGGAGGTGCTCGGCGGTTTCTCCTCGGAGGCCGACGTCACACTCCGGATGCCGATGATGGAAGCTCCGATCGACGCTATCTGGACCGACGCCCTGCTGTCGGAGCTCGTCGCCGGGCGCCTCGCAGAAGGCGCCGAGAGCCTCGGGGTCTCGGTACGCCTGGGCGCTGATGCCGTCCAACTGACGGTGTGGGACGACGGCAGACCCATGGCACACTCCGAGAGCGTCCGGCTGATAGCAGCCAAACTCCGCGCCCGTGTATCCGACCAGCAACGTCACGAAGGCCGCACCGCCGTGCGCGTGGAGATCCCCTTCTGATCACGGCACCTGCCTGCCGGCCCGGCTGGCAGTGCGTCTCCACCGAAGGACGAACCGGTCGACAGGGCGAACGTCAATCGAGTGATACCGGGATGTGGGCGCCTTCGCGTACGGTGGTCACCACCACTCCATCGGGTGTGATGCACACCGTGTGCTCCCAATGCGCCGAGAGCGTCCCGTCGGCGGTACGAACGGTCCAGTGATCGTCGTCGACCATCGTCTCATGGCCTCCGAGGTTGAACATCGGCTCGATGCAGACGGCCATTCCGGTCCGCAGCTTCATCCCTTTGCCAACGACGCCGTAGTTGGGGATCTGTGGCTCTTCGTGCATCTGACGACCGATGCCGTGGCCCACGTATTCGCGGACCACACCGTATCCGTGACGACGCCCGATGGCCTCGACGGCGGCACCGATGTCTCCGACCCGGGCGCCGTGACTGACCTTGGCGATGCCCGCCCACATGCCTTCTTCGGTGGCATCGATGAGTTGCTCGGCCTCGGGCGAGACCTCGCCGATCGCCATGGTGAACGCGGCATCACCGTGATACCCCTCGTGGATGGCGCCGGCATCGATCGAGATGATGTCGCCTTCCTCGAGTCGGTAGTCACCCGGGATACCGTGCACGATCACATCGTTGGGAGAGGCGCAGATCGAACCCGGAAAGCCGTGGTAGCCGAGAAACGATGGGACACAGCCGTGGGATCGGATGACCTTTTCGGCGATTCGGTCGAGCTCGATCATCGTGACGCCCGGGACCGCCGCCGACCTGACCTCGTCGTGCACCTGCGCCACCACCCGCCCCGCAACCGCCATTTTGGCGAACTCCTTGGGGGACTTGATGGTGATCATCGAATTCCGCCGCTCATCTCCCCAGGGCCTCGAGCACCCGGGCGGTGATGGCGTCGATGTCACCCGTGGCGTCGACTCTGCGGATCAGGCCACGACTCTCGTACCGGTCCACCAGAGGTTCGGTCTGGTCCCGGTACACGCCGAGTCGAGTGCGGATGGTCTCTTCTGTGTCGTCGGCCCGACCCCGGGACAGCATGCGGCCAACCACTTCGTCCTCGTCGACCTCGAACAGCACGACGGCGTCGAGACCGTTGTCGCCGAGGAAGGCGTCGAGTGCCTGCGCCTGCGGAAGCGTGCGGGGAAAGCCATCGAGGATGTAGCCCTCGGCGGCATCGGGCTTGGAGATTCGGCCTTGCAGCATTTCGATCACGATGTCATCGGAGACGTACCCACCCGACCCCATGATCTCTTTGACACGTCTCCCCAGATCGGTCTCAGGGTCGAGCGCCCGGAACATGTCCCCCGTCGACACATGAGCGAGTCCCAGCTTCTCGGCCACCTTCTGAGCCTGGGTTCCTTTGCCGGCACCGGGCGGGCCCACGAACAGCAGTTTCATCATCAGCCCCCGGCGTTCTGCGTTCTGCGTTCTGCGTTCTGCCCGGGCTTCACGTCAGGAATCCTTCGTAATTACGCATGGTCAGCTGGCTCTCGATCTGCTTCATCGTCTCGAGGGCAACGCCCACGACGATGAGGATCGATACACCCGAGAAGCTGATGTTGATGCCCCAGATGAGTCCGGCCAGGATCGGGAGGATCGAGATCCCGCCCAGGAAGAGCGCGCCGGGGAGAGTGATGCGGTTGAGGATGTGACCGAGGTACTGAGCGGTCTGACGTCCGGGGCGCTGTCCGGGGATGAAGCCGCCCTGGCGCTGGATCATGTCCGCCTGCTTGGCCGGGTCGAATTGGATCGCCGTGTAGAAGTATGTGAAGAACACCACCAGACCGAACAGGATCAGCACGTACCACCAGGAGATCGCACCACCGGCGCCTCCACCGAGGTTGCGGTCGACCCAGTTGCGGATGCTGGTCATCCACAGCCCGTCGCTGGGTATGGCGGTGGCGAGCAGCGCCGGGAACAACATCACCGAGGTGGCGAAGATCACCGGGATCACGCCGGCGGTGTTGACCTTGATCGGGATGTAGGTGGAGTTTCCACCCATCATCTTCCGCCCACGCACCCGCTTGGCGAACTGGATCGGGATACGGCGCTGGCCCTGGTCGACGAAAATGATCCCCCCGATCATGAGCAGGAACACGAGGATGATCACGATGAAGCCGACCCAGTTCTGGTTGCCGGCCGTCTGAACCCAGATCTGGCCGAACACCGACGGAAACTGGCTGAGGATCGACAGGAAGATGAGCAGCGACATCCCGTTGCCCACGCCCCGCTGGGTGATGAGCTCTCCGAGCCACATCACGAAGGCGGTACCGGCTGTCATCGTCAACACGATGAGACCCACGTTCCACCACACGTAGTTGGGGATGAACACGATCCCGTTGGTGAGCTGGCTCCCCCGTCCGAACGCCCAGGTGAACCCGGTCGACTGGATGAGCGCCAGCACCACGGTGAGATACCGCGTCCACTGGGTGATCACCTTCTGTCCCGACTGACCCTCCTCCTGGAGCGCCTGCAGTTTTGGTATCACCACCGTGAGCAACTGCATGATGATCGAGGACGTGATGTAGGGCAGGATTCCGAGTGCGAACACCGAGAACTGCTCGAGCGCCCCTCCCGAGAACAGGTTGAGCAACCCGTAGATGCCACCCTGCTGGCTCTGATCGGCGAACAAACGAATCGCCTGCAGGTCGGTACCGGGGACGGGCACGTTGGCGCCGACGCGATAGACGACGAACATCGCCAACGTGAAGAGGATCTTCTTTCGAAGATCGGCGATGGCGAACATGTGGCGATAGATCGACAGGACACTCATACGGTGCGACCTCCGGGTGCGCTCACAGCGTACCGGCTAGCGGTGTTTGAACGAGCCGGCTCACTTGACGAGCTCGACCGAACCCCCGGCCGACTCGATCTTGATCTGAGCGGCGGCGCTGACAGCGTGGGTCTTGAGGTTGATGGCGTGCCCGATCTCGCCCTCGGCCAGCACCTTGATGCGGCCACGGTGCTTGACGAGTCCGCGATCCCGCAGGATGTCGGGTGTCACGTCGGCGCCGGCCTTGAAGGCCTCCGCCAGCGTCCCGACGTTCACGACCGTGAAGGTCTCCTTGTTCGGGTTCTTGAACCCGGGAAGCTTTGGTAGACGCCGTGAGAGTGGTGTCTGCCCGCCTTCGAAGCCCGGACGCAGTGTGTTGCGGGCCTTGAGACCCTTGGTTCCACGACCGGCAGTCTTGCCACGCCGACCGCCCTCACCGCGTCCGACGCGGATCTTGGACTTCTTGGATCCGGGGGCCGGAGCCAAGTGATGGAGCTTCAGTTGTTCCTTCTGTCCATCGGACATGTCGGTACTCGCCTTCGTGTGGACCGTTCACCATTCACCGTTCACCACCAGTGGCGGTCAACGATCAGCGGTCAACGGTGAACGTTACTTTTCGACGACCTCCACGAGATGCCGCACCTTGTGCAGCATGCCGCGGACGTCGGGGGTGTCGTTGTGCTCGACGGTCTGATGCAGCTTGCGAAGGCCGAGACCACGGACGGTCGCCCGGGTCTTGGGCTTCTCGCCGATCACACTCCGCTTGAGCGTCACTTCGAGCTTGTTGGCCATGGGATCCTCCGTCAGCTGTGGGCCCGGACCGACTCGGTCGAGCGGTATGCGGCCAGAAGACCGGGCGGAACGAAGTCGTCGGCCTGCTTGCCGCGCAGGCGAGCCACCTCATCGGGGCGACGCTGGCCCTTGAGGGCGTTCACGGTCGCCCGGGCAACGTTGAGATGGTTCGGCGAGCCGAGCGACTTGGCCAGGCAGTCCTTGACACCGGCGGCCTCGAGGATCTGGCGGGCGGCGCCACCGGCGATGACGCCGGTACCTGGTGCTGCCGGCTTGATCAGGACCCGGGAGGCGTCGTGCTCGCCGGTCTCCTCATGGATGATGGTCTGACCCGCCATCGGAACCAGGAACATCGAACGACGGGCGATCTCCATGCCCTTCTGAATGGCGGCGGGGACCTCTTTGGCCTTCCCGTAGCCGACACCCACCCGGCCGTTGCCGTCACCCACGACGCACAGCGCCGTGAAGGAGAACCTACGTCCACCCTTGACGACCTTGGCGACACGGTTGATCTGGATCACCCGCTCGTCGTACTGCTGTTCCTTGGGCTCCCGGTTGTCGCGGTCGCGCTGTCTGTCGGTCATGTCAGAACTCCAATCCCGCCTCGCGAGCGGCGTCGGCGAGGGCCTTGACTCGGCCATGGAACTTGTATCCGCCGCGGTCGAACACCACAGTGGAGACACCGGCGGCCTTGGCGCGCTCGGCGACGAGCTTGCCGACCTCAGAGGCGGTCTCGACGGTCAGGCTCTTGGACCGGAAGTCCTTCTCCTGCGATGAGGCAGCCGCCACGGTGTGGCCCTGCACATCGTCGATGACCTGAGCGTAGATGTACCGGTTCGACCGGTACACGGCCAAACGGGGGCGCTCGCTGCTGCCGCTGAGGTGCTTGCGGACCCGGGCATGGCGCCGGTCGCGTGCAGCCTGTCGTGTCCTGCCCATCACCTACCTGCCTTTCCGGCCTTACGGCGTACCTGCTCACCGCTGTAGCGAATGCCCTTGCCCTTGTACGGCTCGGGCGGGCGGATCTTGCGGATGTTGGCGGCCACCTGGCCGACCTGTTCCTTGTCGATCCCCGAGATGACGATCTTCGTCAGCTCGGGTACCTCGAAGGTGATTCCGGCCGGTGCCGGGAACGGCACCGAATGGCTGAAGCCGAGCTGCATCTCGAGGTCGCTTCCCTTGAGAGCGGCGCGGTAACCGACACCGATGATCTCCAGCTCGCGCCGGAACCCGTCGGACACGCCGGTGACCATGTTGGCGAGCAGCGCCCGGGACAAACCGTGCAGCGCCCTGGCTTCGCGGGTCTCGTCGACCCGGGCGACGACCGCCTGGCCGTCCTCCATGGTGACGGAGACCTTCTCGTGGAATTCACGCTGGAGGGTGCCCTTGGGCCCCTTCACCGAGACATGCTGGCCGGACACCGAGACCTCGACACCCGAGGGGACGCTGACCGGCATCTTTCCAATTCGGCTCATGTCACCACACCTCACACATGACTTCGCCCCCGAGCTTGCGCCTGCGGGCCTCACGGTCTGACAGCAGCCCCTGCGAGGTGGAGACGATCGAGATGCCGAGTCCTCCCTGGACCCGCTTCAGCTCATCGTGCCCGCGGTAGACGCGGTGACCGGGCTTGGAGACCCGCTTGAGCCCGACGACGGCCGGCTTGCGACGGTCGCCGTAGCGGAGCACCAGCATCAGGTCGGCGCCCGGATCGGCGGGCTTCACCTCGAAACGGTCGATGAATCCTTCGGCAGCGAGGATGCGGGCGACCGCCTCCTTCTGCTTCGACGAGGGCATCACGACCTCGGCATGTCCCACCGCAACCGCGTTGCGGATGCGGGTGAGCATGTCGGCGATGGGATCGGTCATCATGATCTACCACGACGCCTTTCTGACACCGGGAAGCTCACCCTGGCTGGCCAGCTGACGCACGCAGATACGGCACATGCCGAAGTCGCGCAGGTACGCACGCGAACGTCCGCACCGTTTGCAGCGGTTGTAGCCCCGCACCTTGTACTTGGGTTTTCTGTTCGCCTTGGCGATCAACGATTTCTTCGCCATCTCACACCTTCCTCATCAAACCTGGGCACCCTGCTTGCGGAACGGGAACCCGAAGGCATCGAGCAGTGCCTTGGCATGCTCGTCGGTGGTTGCCGTGGTGCAGATGGTGATGTTCATGCCGCGGGTGGCGATGACCTTGTCGAAGTCGATCTCCGGGAAGATCAGCTGCTCGGTCACGCCGAACGAATAGTTGCCGTTGCCGTCGAACCCCTTGGGATTCAGCCCACGGAAGTCGCGGATACGGGGGATCGCAACCGACACCAGCCGGTCGAAGAACTCCCACATGCGCTGACCGCGCATGGTCACCGATGCTCCCAGAGGCATGCCCTGGCGAATCTTGAACCCGGCGATCGACTTGCGGGCGGCGTTCACACGCGGCTTCTGGCCGGTGATGATCGAGAGCTCCTCGATCGCCGACTCCATCTGCTTGCGATCACCCACGGCCTCACCGACACCCATGTTCACCACGATCTTGGAGAACCGCGGCACCTGCATCACGTTGGTGACACCGAGCTCGGTGGCGAGGGCCGGAGCGACTTCCTCGAGGTACTTGGTCTTCAAACGGGGGGCGGTCACAGGTCACCTCCGCACTTCGCGCAGGTACGATGCTTGCCCTTGGCGTCGATCCGGGCACCGATGCGGGTGGGACCGCACTTCGGGCACATGATCATGACGTTCGAGGCATCGATCGGCATGTCGCGATCCACGATGCCGCCCGAGTTGGGCTGCTGGGGATTGGTCTTGGTGTGCTTCTTGGCAGTGTTGACACCCTCCACCAGCACGCGGTTCTGCTCGGGATAGACGCGCTCGATGCGCGACTCCTTCCCGGCGTCCTTGCCCGCGATCACCATCACCTTGTCGCCGGACTTGAGCTTCATCAGATCACCTCCGGGGCAAGCGACACGATTCGCATGAACTTCTTGTCACGCAGCTCGCGGGCAACCGGTCCGAAGATGCGGGTACCGCGTGGCTGCTGGTTGGCGTCGATGATGACGCAGGCGTTGTCGTCGAACCGGATGTAGGTGCCGTCGGGTCGACGGCGGCCCTTCGAGGTGCGCACGACCACCGCCTTGACGACCTCGCCCTTCTTGACGTTTCCGCCGGGCGTTGCCTCTTTGACGGCGGCGACGATCACGTCGCCCACACCGGCATAGCGACGGCGGGATCCGCCGAGCACCCGGATACAGAGCACCTCGCGAGCTCCGGAGTTGTCAGCCACCCGAAGGCGGGACTCCTGCTGGATCATCTGGCACGCTCCACGATCTCGACCACGCGCCATCTCTTCTGCTTCGAGATGGGCCGGGTCTCCATGATGCGCACCGTGTCTCCGATGTGTGCATCGTTGGCCTCGTCGTGGGCATGGAACTTGGTGCTCCGCCTCACGACCTTGTCGTAGCGCGGGTGCTTGAACGACGAGGGGACTTCGACCGTCACCGTCTTGTCCCGCGCGTCGGAGACGACAACGCCCACGCGCACCTTGCGCCGTGATCGCTCCTCCATCACGAGTCCTTTCCGGCGGTCGTGGCCCGCCACGCCGCAATCTCCTGCTCCCGCATCACACCGAGGATGCGGGCGATCTCTTTCTTGACCTCACGAATCCGGGAGGTGTTGTCGAGCTGGTTGGTGGCCAGCTGGAAACGAAGGTTGAAGAGTTCTTCCTTCGCCTCACCGAGCTTGATCTCCAGCTCTTCGGCGGTCAGATCACGAAGCTCTGTGGCGTTCATGAGTCCTCCCGGGTCACGAAGCGGGTCTTCACCGGGAGTTTGTGACCGGCACGACGCATCGCCTCGCGGGCCAACTCCTCGGGCACACCGGCCAGTTCGAACATGACGCGTCCCGGCTTCACGACGGCCACCCAGAACTCGGGGCTTCCCTTGCCGGAGCCCATGCGGGTCTCGGCGGGCTTGGCCGTCACCGACTTGTGAGGGAAGATCGTGATCCAGACCTTCCCACCACGGCGCACGGTACGGGTGATGGCGATACGGGCGGATTCGATCTGGCGGGACGTGATCCAGCCCGATTCGAGCGCCTGGATACCGTACTCCCCGAAGTTGACCGCGGTGCCGCCCTTGGAGACACCGGAACGGCGGCCGCGATGCAGCTTGCGGTGCTTCACACGCTTGGGCATCAACATGACCGCTACTCCTCTTCCTGACTGGTCGTCGCCTCATCCGAGTCGTCGGAATCGTCCGAGTCACCGGAATCGATCCGAGTCACCGGAATCATCCGAAACCGACGACGCATCGTCTGCGTCCGCCCCATCCGCGCCGGCCGCCTCTTCCGCGGCCTCGACCGCGTCGGAGGGGGTCTCGACCTCTGCGGGTGCGTCTTCGACAACCTCGGCAGCCTCATCCACGACGACCTGCGCGTCGGGGGCTGTGTCTGCTCCGGCATCAGCTCCGGTTTCGACTTCGGCGCCGACTTCGACCCCGGCAGCGAGAACTGCGGTCTCGTCGGTGTCGACGACCTCGCGCTCTTCCCGGTACTGGGCCTCGGCCTCTTCGGCATCGATGCGACGCTTACCGCCGCCCGCCTCGATGAGGCGTTTGCCGCCTTCCTTCTTGCCACCGCCGGCCTCGATGAGACGCTTACCGCCTCCGGCCTCGATGAGCCTGGGAACTCTATCACCCCCGGCTGCCTGCTCGGCCCTGGCTTTGGCCGGGACGGCACGGCCCCTGGGAGCCGGTCCACCCGTTGCGAGCGCAGCCTCGGCTGCGATCTTCTCGCGGGTTGCAGCCGTGGTGCCACCGATGACATCGCCCTTGTAGACGTGAACCTTCACTCCGATGGTGCCGACCGTGGTGTGGGCGGTGGCCATGCCGAAGTCGACGTCGGCCCGGATCGTGTGCAACGGCACGCGACCCTCCCGGTACCACTCGCGGCGACCCATTTCGGCGCCACCCAGGCGACCCTTCGCCTCGACCCGCACGCCACCGGCGCCGGCCTTCATCGCCGTCTGGACGGCCCGCTTCATGGCCCGCCGGAATGCCACCCGGTTTTCGAGCTGGTCGGCGATTCCCTGAGCGAGGAGCTGGGCGTCGGTGTCGGCGTCCTTCACCTCGATGATGTTGAGTTTCACCGGCTTGGATGCCATGCGCTCGAGGTCGCCGCGGAGCCGTTCGGCTTCAGCGCCCTTGCGTCCGATGACCACGCCGGGGCGGGCCGTGTGGATCTCGACGACCACCCGGTCGCGAGTGCGCTCGATGTCGATACGCGAGACGGCGCCGCGACGCAGCTCACCCCGCAGGTAGTCACGGAGTTTCCAGTCCTCGTTGACCAGCTGCACGTACTCCTTGTCGGAGTACCACTTCGACTTCCAGTCGTTTACGACCCCGATACGGAATGCATAGGGGTGTGTCTTCTGACCCATCAGATCACCTCCCGATTCCGGTCGGCCACAACGATGGTTATGTGGCTCGTGCGCTTGCGGATCCGTGTGGCGCGCCCTCGGGCACGGGGACGGAACCGCTTGAGTGTTGGGCCTTCGTCGGCGAAGGCTTCGGCGACGTACAGGTCGTCGGCATCGAGCGAGTGGTTGTGCTCGGCGTTGGCGACGGCCGACTTCAGGACCTTGGCGATCGGCTCGGCAGACGCGGCGATTGATGTGCTTGAGCACCTGCTCGGCCTCACCGACCGGAAGCCCGCGAACGACATCGAGCACGATGCGCACCTTGTTCGGTGCCTGACGGATGTACTTGGCTTGTGCTCGAACCTTCATCGCCGCCTTGCACCCTTCTCTTTCTTGTCCGCATGACCGCGGAAGGTGCGGGTCGGGGCGAACTCGCCGAGCTTGTGTCCGACCATCGACTCGGTGATGTAGACCGGCACGTGCTTGCGACCGTCGTGGACGGCGAGCGTGTGACCGATCATCTCCGGCACGATCGTCGAGCGCCGGCTCCAGGTCCGCACCACCCGCTTCTCGTTGCGTGAGTTGAGGGCCTCGATCTTCTCGATCAGATGATCGTCGACGAAGGGCCCTTTCTTCAGACTGCGCGCCATCGCTTACCTCCGACCCTTCGAGTTCCGCCGTCTCACGATGTACTGGTTCGACGCCTTCTTCTTCGACCTCGTCCGCCCTTCGGGCTTGCCCCATGGGCTGACCGGGTGACGTCCACCAGAAGTCTTTCCTTCACCACCACCAAGAGGGTGATCGACCGGGTTCATGGCCACACCACGCGTCTGAGGGCGAACACCCTTCCAGCGGTTGCGGCCGGCCTTGCCCAGCTTGATGAGCTCGGACTCGGAGTTGCCGACCTGGCCGATGGTGGCCCGGCAATCGAGCGACACCATCCGCATCTCACCCGAGGGGAGGCGGAGCAGCGCCATGTCGTTCTCTTTCGACATGAGCTGGACGCTGGAACCGGCCGATCGGGCGATCTTGGCACCGCCACCGGGGCGCATCTCGATGGCATGCACGTTGGTACCACCGGGGATGTTGCGCAGCGGCAGGGCATTGCCCGGCCGGATGTCGGCCTTCGGTCCCGACTCCACCATGTCGCCCACCTTGATGCCGGCCGGCGCCAGGATGTAGCGCTTCTCGCCGTCGAGGTAGTGGAGCAGGGCGATGCGGGCGTTGCGGTTGGGGTCGTACTCGACCCCGGCCACCTTCGCCGGCACCCCGTCCTTGTTGCGACGGAAGTCGATGATGCGGTACTTCTGCTTGTGACCGCCACCCTTGTGGCGGGCGGTGACCCGGCCGTAGGAGTTGCGGCCACCCGTCGAGTCCTTCTTTGCGAGAAGGGACTTCTCGGGCTCTGACTTGGTGATCTCGGCGAAGTCGGAGACGGTTTGGAACCGGCGCCCCGCCGAGGTCGGCTTGCGTTTGTTCACACCCATCTCAGACTCCGAACAGCTCGATGGAATCGCCCTCGGCCAAGGTGACCAGGGCTCGTTTGATGTCTTTGCGCTTCCCCTTCGCCCAACCCGATCGCTTGACCTTGCCCTGGCGATTCTGCGTGTTCACCGAAGTGACCTTGACGCTGAAGATCTCCTGGATGGCCTGCTTGATCTCGGTCTTGTTGGACCGGGGATCGACCACGAACGTGTAGGTGTTGGAGCGCTCGATCAGGTCGTAGGACTTCTCAGACACGACCGGCTCGATGATGATGTCGCGAGGATCCTTCATCAGGCCTCACCTCCTTCGGAAGCAAGTGCCGGCTCGGCGGCGGCGTCGGGCTCCTTCACGAAATCGTCCGATGAGACCTCGAACCGCTTGCCGGGCCGGGCGACCTCTCCGATCGTTTCGGTGGTGAAGACCACCCGGTCCGACCACAGCACGTCGTAGGTTGTGACGTGGCCGGGCTCGGCGATGACCACCGACGGCAGGTTCCGGAATGCCCGGTGCGCCGCCTCGTCGGTGCGCTGCACGACCAGCAGCGTCTTCCCGGTCGAACCCAACCTGTTCAGAAGGGCAACGGCCTGCTTGGTCTTCGGGGTGTCCCAGTCGAGCGGCTCGACCACCAGGATGGCGTCCTCGGAGGCACGGGCCGACAGCGCCGAGCGCAGTGCCAGCTTCTTCATCTTCTTGGGGGTGCGCTGGCTGTAGTCACGCGGCTTCGGGCCATGGGCCACGCCACCGCCCGCCCAGTGGGGTGCACGGGTGGAACCCTGGCGGGCCCGACCCAATCCCTTCTGACGCCACGGCTTCTTGCCACCACCGCGCACTTCTGAGCGGGTCTTGGTGGAGGCGGTACCCGACCGGGCGCCGGCGAGCTGTGCGGTGACCACCTGGTGCATGACCGCCATGTTCGGCACGATGCCGAAGATCTCGGCGTCGAGGACGACTTCGCCCTTGGCGGTGCCGTCGGCCGAATACAGCGGAGCTTTGATCTCAGACATCCTTCGAGCTCCTTGCCTTGACCGCCTCGCGGACCAGCACCAGCGAGCCGTTGGGACCCGGGACGGCGCCACCGAGCAGCAGCAGCCCACGGTCGGCGTCGACCGCCACCACCTCGACGTTGAGGATGGTGACCTTGTCGCCACCCATGCGGCCGGCCATCCGGGTGCCCTTGAACACCCGGGCCGGGGTGGCGCAGGCGCCGATCGAACCGGGGGCACGATGTTTCTTGTGGTTACCGTGGCTGGCGCCCTGGCCCGAGAAGTTGTGCCGCTTCATGACGCCGGCGAACCCCTTGCCCTTGGAGACACCGGTCACGTCGGCCTTGCCTCCGGGGGTGAGAACATCGGCCACGCCGATCTCCTGACCCACCCGGAAGACGCTCGAGTCTTCGACACGAACCTCGACCAGGCTGGACACCGGGGCGACACCGGCCTTTGCGAAGTGACCCGCATCGGGCTTGTTGACGCGGCTTGGCTTGACCTCGCCGAATCCGATCTGGATCGCCGAGTAGCCGTCGTTCTCGACGGTCTTGACCTGGACCACATGACATGGTCCGGCCTTGATCACCGTCACCGGAATCGCACGTGCCTTGTCATCGAAGATCTGGGTCATGCCCAGCTTCTCGCCGAGGATGGCAGTAAGAGTGCCACTCATGAGGAGACCTCACACTGGGTAACGGGGAACTTGGTCACAGCTTGATCTCCACTTCGACACCGGCAGGCAGATCGAGGCGCATCAGGGAGTCGACCGTCTTGGGGGTCGGCTCGAGGATGTCGATCAGCCGCTTGTGGATCCGCAGCTCGAAGTGCTCGCGGGAGTCCTTGTGGACGTGGGGCCCGCGGATCACGCAGTAGCGGTGGATCTCTGTCGGCAAGGGAACCGGTCCCTTGATCTTCGCCTGGGTACGGATCACGGTCTCGGCGATCTTGCGCGACGACTCGTCGACGACCTGGTGGTCGTATGCCTTCAACCTGATCCTGATCTTCTGGTCTGCCATGTAATGCTCTCTCGCTTCGCTCGTTCGCAGCTGCTGGCTGCTAGCTGCACGCAGCTAGCGCTCGAACTACTTGTTGATCTTCACCACACGGCCGGCACCCACAGTCCGACCACCCTCACGAATCGCGAACCGCTGCCCCTCATCCATCGCGATCGGAGTGATCAACTGCACCACCATCTCCGTATTGTCCCCCGGCATCACCATCTGAGTCCCCTCAGGCAACGTCACCGCACCAGTCACATCCGTCGTACGGAAATAAAACTGCGGCCGATACCCCGAGAAGAACGGATTATGACGCCCACCCTCCTCACGAGTCAGAATGTACACCTGAGCATCAAAATCAGTATGCGGCGTAATCGAACCCGGCTTCGCCAACACCTGACCACGCTCAACATCATCCTTCGCCACACCACGAAGAAGCACACCCACGTTGTCGCCAGCCTGACCCTGATCCAACAACTTCCGGAACATCTCAATCCCAGTAGCCACCGTCTTCCGAGTCGCCTTGATCCCAACGATCTCAACTTCCTCGTTCACATTCAACACACCCTGCTCGATCTTCCCAGTCACAACCGTCCCACGACCAGTGATCGAAAACACATCCTCAATCGGCATCAAAAACGGCTTCGCCGTATCCCGCTCCGGCTCAGGCACATACGAATCCACCTGACCCATCAACTCCATGATCGAATCCTGATACCCAGCATCCCCCTCCAACGCACGCAGAGCAGAACCACGCACCACCGGAATGTCATCACCAGGAAACTCATACTCAGTCAACAAATCACGAACTTCCAACTCAACCAAGTCAAGAAGCTCCTCATCATCAACCATGTCACACTTGTTCAAGAACACAACAATCGAAGGCACACCCACCTGACGCGCCAACAACACATGCTCCCGAGTCTGCGGCATCGGCCCATCAGTCGCCGACACCACCAAAATCGCACCATCAACCTGCGCAGCACCCGTAATCATGTTCTTGATGTAGTCAGCATGACCCGGCATATCCACATGCGCATAATGCCGCGCAGCCGTCTCATACTCCACATGCGCAATCTGAATCGTGATCCCCCGCTCACGCTCCTCCGGCGCCTTATCAATATTCTCAAACGCCGTAAACGCATTCGAACCACCAACACGCTCAAACAACGTCTTCGTGATCGCAGCCGTCAACGTCGTCTTCCCATGATCGATATGACCCATGGTCCCAACGTTCACATGCGGCTTGTTACGCTCGAACTTCGCCTTAGCCATGATGGTGCTCCTCTTGCCTCTCGACTTGAACTGTTGACTTGATCAGGATCCGCGCCGACTCGCCACGATCTCTTCAGCGAGATTGTTCGGAACGTCCTGGTAGGAATGGAACTGCATCGAGTACGACGCACGACCCTGGGTCTTGGACCGCAGGTCGCCCACGTACCCGAACATCTCCGACAGCGGGACCAAAGCCTTCACCACCCGGGCGTTGCCCCGCTGGTTCATCGACTCGATCTGCCCGCGGCGGGAGTTGAGGTCGCCGATCACGTCACCCATGTAGTCCTCGGGTGTCGTGACCTCGACCTCCATGACCGGCTCGAGCAGCTTGACGCCGGCCTTGCGGGCGGCCTCCTGCAGTGCCATCGAACCGGCGATCCGAAACGCCATCTCCGAGGAGTCGACGTCGTGGTACGACCCGTCCACGAGGATGGCGCGGACGTCGACCAGCGGGTAGCCGGCCAGCACACCGTTCTCGAGCGCCTGCTCGATACCGGTGTCGACGGCGGGGATGTACTCCCTCGGCACCTTGCCGCCCTTGACCTCGTCGACGAACTCGTATCCGCCCCCGGGGCCGGTGGGCTCCAGGTTGATGACGACGTGGGCGTACTGGCCCTTGCCACCGGTCTGCTTGGCGTACTTGAGATCGATCTTGGCGATGGCCTGCTTGATGGTCTCGCGGTAGGCCACCTGCGGCTTTCCGACGTTGGCCGCCACCTTGAACTCGCGAATGAGACGATCCACCAGAATCTCCAAGTGAAGCTCGCCCATCCCGGAGATGATGGTCTGACCGGTCTCCTCGTCGGTGCGAACCAGGAACGTCGGATCCTCCTCGGCCAGCTTCTGGAGCGACTCACCGAGCTTCTCGTCGTCCGACTTGGTCTTCGGCTCGATAGCGACCGAGATCACGGGTGCCGGGAAGGTCATCGCCTCGAGCTGAATCGGGGCATCGGTGGCCGACAGGGTGTCGCCGGTCTTGACGTTCTTGAGACCGACCGCCGCCACGATGTCACCGGTGAACACATCGTCGATGTCTTCACGGTGGTTGGCGTGCATGCGGAGCAGACGTCCCAACCGCTCTTTGTTCCCGCTCGTGGTGTTGGTCACGGTGTCGCCCTTGGCGGCGTGCCCCGAGTACACCCGGAAGTAGGTGAGCTTGCCGACGTGGGGGTCGCTCATGATCTTGAACGCCAACGCCGAGAAGGACTCGCCATCGTCGGCCTGGCGGCTCATGACGACTTCCTCGTCCCCGGGTTTGTACCCGTTGGTGGGCGGGAGATCGACCGGGCTCGGGAGGTAGGCCACGATGGCGTCGAGCAGGAGCTGGACGCCCTTGTTCTTGAACGCCGACCCGCAGAACACCGGGGTGAAGAGATGATTGAGCGTGCCCTTGCGAACACCGGACTTGATCTCGTCGACGGTGAGATCACCCTCTTCGAAGTACTTCTCGAGGAGTGCCTCGTCGGACTCGGCCACCATCTCGATGAGTGCGTGGCGGTACTGGTCGACCTTCTCCACCATGTCTTCGGGAATGTCGATGGTGTCCCACTGCTTGCCGTCGTCGCCGCGCCAGACGTGGGCGCGCAGGTCGACCAGGTCGACGACACCGATGAAGTCGGACTCGGTGCCGATCGGGAGCTGCATCACGAGGGGCTTGGCGTTGAGCCGCTCGACGATCGAGTCGACGTCGAAGTAGAAGTCGGCGCCGGTCCGGTCGAGCTTGTTGATGAAACAGATACGGGGTACGCCGTAGCGGTCGGCCTGACGCCACACCGTCTCGGACTGCGGCTCGACGCCGGCAACGCCGTCGAACACGGCGACCGCACCGTCGAGCACCCGCAGGCTCCGCTCCACCTCGACGGTGAAGTCGACGTGCCCGGGGGTGTCGATGATGTTGATGTTGTGGTCGTGCCAGATGCAGGTGGTGGCGGCGGAGGTGATGGTGATCCCCCGCTCCTGCTCCTGCTCCATCCAGTCCATGGTGGCGGCGCCCTCGTGGACCTCGCCGATCTTGTAGTTCTTGCCGGTGTAGTAGAGGATTCGCTCGGTGAGCGTGGTTTTGCCGGCGTCGATGTGAGCCATGATCCCGATGTTTCGGGTCCGGCTCAACGGCACCTGGCGAAGGTGCGACAGCGCGTTTCCATTGCTCATGATTCTCAACTACTCCGGTCGTTATGGACTTGTACGTGTGCCTGGCAGTGGCGTGCGCCCCGGTCCGCCCGGGGTGCGGCTCAGATCACCAGCGGTAGTGGGCGAAGGCCCGGTTGGACTCCGCCATCTTGTGGACGTCTTCTTTGCGCTTGATGGCCGCCCCCGTGTAGTTGGAGGCGTCGAGGATCTCGTTGGCCAGACGGGCCGCCATCGTGGGTTCCTTGCGGCGGCGGGCGAAGCTCACCAGCCACCGGATCGCCAGCGTGTTCGACCGGCGGGAGGAGACCTCGATCGGAACCTGGTACGAAGAGCCACCCACCCGGCGCGATCGAACCTCGACCTGCGGCCGGAGATTGTCGATGGCGCGCTTGAGCACGTTCACGGGATCCTGGTTGGAGCGACGCTCGACCAGTTCGAGGGCGTCGTAGACGATGGTGCGGGCGACGTCCTTCTTGCCTTCCAGGAGCACCTTGTTGATGACCTGGCTCACGAGGACGCTGCGGAAGACCGGATCCGCTTCGATCTTGCGCTTTTGGGCGGGGGCGCGACGCATCAGCTCTCCTTCTTCGCTCCGTAGCGGGAACGTGCCTGCTTGCGGTTCTTGACACCGCTGGCGTCGAGCGTGCCGCGAATGACCTTGTAGCGAACACCGGGGAGGTCACGCACACGCCCGCCGCGAACGAGCACGATCGAGTGCTCCTGGAGGTTGTGGCCCTCGCCGGGGATGTAGGCCGTGATCTCGTAGCCGGTCGACAGCCTGACGCGAGCCACCTTGCGCAGCGCCGAGTTCGGCTTCTTGGGAGTGACGGTGTAGACGCGGGTGCACACACCACGCGCCTGAGGCGCTCCGGCCAGACCGGCCGTCTTCGTCTTCTTCCTCTTCTTCTGCCTGCCCTCGCGAACGAGCTGCTGGATCGTCGGCATGTCGCTCCTAACGCGGAAGGCCGGCGCCCGGCCGTTTCCGGGGCCACCGACCCGTGTGTACTGCCCCAAACTCCGAGCTGCCTCGACGTGGGTCACGCCATGAGACACCCTTCAGGAGAGTGGGTGAAGCTCCGGAGCTTCGGATCCTCAGATCCTCGAGCCCGTCGCTCTGATCATCGCTCTGTGATCGTTCTGGTCATCGCTCAGATGCAAGGACCATGTGGTGACGACCACCGGCACGTGAGTATACGGGCGAGGTCGGCACGGGTCAAAACCCGCGTCGGATGCGACCCGAGGTGAACACGAGGATAGTTGAGAGGGCGCACTGTGGGAAGGAAGAAGTGCTGCTGGCTGCTGGCTGCTGGCTGCTGGCTGCTGGCTGCTGGCGGCTGGCGGCTGGCGGCTGGCGGCTGGCGGCTGGCGGCTGGCGGCTGGCTGCGCTGGCGGCTGGCGGCGAATCATGTTCAGCTCGAAGCTCGTGCAACTTTCTTGGGAACTCCTAAGGCGTTCGTGTGTCATGAGGCCGGGACGCCCCGTCACACCCATGGGTCGTCCCGAATGAGATGCCCGGAATCGGGCGCCGGAACCCCCCATCACCCGGTGCCAGAGGGGACCGGGCATCTCGCAACTCCCGATCGGGGAGGTGGGTGGCCCCCAACTGCCCACCTCCCCTTTCGGACCTTGCGGCCCCTCAGACGATGCGGCGGTCGCTCGCCCACCGGGCGAGTTCGTGTCGGTTCGACAGCTGGAGCTTTCGCAGCACGGCCGAAACGTGGCGCTCCACCGTCTTCACCGAGATGTTCAATCTCACGCCGACCTCCTTGTAGGTGCTGCCGAGGGCGATGAGCCTGAGCACCTCCTGTTCACGGTCGGTCAACTGGTCCAGTTCGGGATCGACGTCCTTGCCCGGAATGGAGGCGAAGGCGTCCAGGACGAAACCTGCGAGCCTCGGCGAGAAGACGGCGTCGCCGGCCGCCACCTTCTCGATGGCCTCGGCGAGTTCCCACGATTCGATGGTCTTGGTCACGTAGCCACGAGCTCCGGCCCGGACGATGGCGACCACGTCCTCGGGTGAGTCCGAAACCGACAGTGCCAGGAACCGGACATCGGGGTGGGTCTGGCTCACCTGCTCCAACACGTACCTGCCTCCACCCCCCGGCATGTGGACGTCGAGGAGCACCACGTCGGGTACGCGTTCACGGATCATCTCGACGGCCGCATCGACCTCCGAAGCCTCACCCACGAATTCGACCGTTCCCTCGAGCTCGCCCCGCACGCCGGCGCGGAACAGGTGGTGGTCGTCGACGATGAACACCCGAACCGTCATGCCGGCGCTCCCTGTTCGCTCGAGGCCCGCGGCAACCGGATGTCGACCTCGGTCCCTTCGCCCGGACGTGACCAAACTGTGGCCGATCCACCGTGCCGCCGCATTCGGCCCTCGATGGAGTCGACCAGACCCCGCCGGTCGCCCGCCACCGCTTCCCGGTCGAACCCCGTCCCCTTGTCCTTGACCACCACTCTCACCTCGTGCGGGCGCGCCTCGGCGAGCACGAACACGCGCTGGACTCCGGCGAACTTGGCTGCGTTGGTCATCGCCTCGCGAGTGGCCGCCGCCACCGCCTCGACGTCCCGATCGAGGTCGGTCTCGCCCACCGTGCTCACGTCGACGACCACGCCGAACCGCTCTTCGACATCGCCGGCGGCACGCCGGAT
This sequence comes from uncultured bacterium, assembly GCA_963825585.1. Lineage (GTDB taxonomy): Bacteria > Actinomycetota > Acidimicrobiia > Spongiisociales > ZC4RG35 > JAOUGY01. Next base: position 511,280 of record CAWGTX010000009.1, on the reverse strand, counting down.
GGCATCCATGAGCCGGTGATCGGCGTCGGTCACGCCGTTGAGCCAGTTTCGCAGCTCCCGTTCCTGGGATCGAGCCAACCGCAGCACCTCGCTGCGGTCATCGGCTTGGCGCTGGATCAACGCCAGGGTCTGCAGCACCGAATCATGCAGGTGGGCGGCGACCTCGGCACGTTCGACCACCCGGGCTCGTTCATCACGCTCGGCGGCCAGCTGGGCCTCCGCCACCCTGCGCCGGGCATCGTTACGACGAATCGACCCGAAGCCCCATCCGATCACGACCGGGGCCAACGAATTGATCGCCATGACCTCGGCGGCCCGGGCTGCCTGGTCGGTCCCATACCCGCGGGCGGAGGCCAGGGCGATGAGGATCCCGCCGATGGCGCCGGCGGTCACCCCGCGGGCGGTCGCCCACAGGATCGCCGAGGAGATGGGGAACCCACCCACGAAGAAGCTGTTCGCCCCCGTGAGTTGTGGAACGAGCGCCACCCCGGCTCCGATCAGCAGGTCCACCGCCAGCCATGGCCACGACGTGAGAACTCGAGGTGCCATCCGCCACGTCACGACGGTGATCACCGTCCACACGGATGCCGCAACCCCGGCCCCCAGGATCAGCCCCCGGCCCGAGCGGGCCTCCACCGAGTCCGTGAGCACGCTCATCGTCGAGAGCGTGATCAGCCAGACGAGGCCGACCACCCGGAACACCACGGTGATGGTGAGAAGGGTCGTGTGCGCCTCGGGAACGTCGGGTTCGTGTGCCTCCCTCACCATGTCGGGGAGCCTACCGATCCGATCCACGGTTGACCCTCGCATCGGTGGGGTCACCGTGAGGGGAGGTGAGGGAAGGTTGAGGGTCGACCCGTATCGACCGGCGCAGCCCGACGACCGACGATGACCGGACATGGAGGTCGAGACGACCACGAGCCATTGGAGAACGACATGACACTGAAACGACCCTGGATCGTCGCCTGTGCGATGGCACTGCTGCTGGCGGCGTGCGGTGGCGACGATTCCTCCGACACAACCACTGCAGCCGGATGGGACGACCGATTCGAGGCAACCGAAACCACCGCTGCTTCCGCCGGATGGGACGATGCCGCCGGCGAAAGCACCGAGACGACGGCGGCGGCCACCCAGGAACCGGATGCCACCTTCGACAACCCCGGTGTCAACGATGATCGGTGGACCGACGAAGAGTCCCTCTCGACCTTCGCTCTCGACGTGGACACGGCCTCCTACACGGTCGCCCGCCGCTACCTCACCGAGGGGCTCCTCCCGGACCCCGACTCGGTGCGGGTGGAGGAGTACATCAACTTCTTCGCCCAGGACTACGCGGTGCCGGGAGAGGGGTTCTCGATCATCGTCGACGGTGCGCCCACCCCCTTCGTTGGTGAGGACACCCGCGTCCTCCGCATCGGTCTTCGTGCCGCCGACGTCGAAGTGCGTCCGCCCACCAATCTGGTGTTCGTGGTGGACACCTCGGGCTCGATGGCCGAGGGCAATCGCCTCGAGCACGTCAAGCACTCGCTGGGAATGCTGACGGAAGAGTTGGGCCGGAACGACACGGTCACCATCGTCGAGTTCGGGACCGAAGCTCGACTCGTGTTGTCCCCCACCTTCGGCGACCGGACCGGCGAGATCCTCGACACCATCGAGTCCCTCGAGGCCGAAGGTTCGACCAATTTCGAAGACGGGCTTGCGCTCGCCTACGGTGCCGCCGAACAGCTCCAGAGCGACGGAACCGCCACCCGGGTCATCGTCGCCTCCGACGGGGTCGCCAACGTGGGACTCTCCGATCCCGAGTCGCTGGTCGACATGATCCGCTCGGGCGCCGATCGGGGCGTCACGCTGGTGACGGTCGGCGTGGGCATGGACAACTACAACGATGCCCTGCTCGAGCAGTTGGCCAACGACGGGGACGGCTTCTACGCCTACGTCGACACCAGGGAAGAAGCCGAGGATCTGTTCGTCAACGACCTGACGGGCACACTCGTCACGGTGGCGGAGGACGCCCGGGTCCAGGTGGAGTTCGACCCGGACTCCGTCCTCGAATGGCGGCTGATCGGCTACGAGAACCGGGCCCTCGATGACGATTCGTTCCGCGACGACACGGTGGACGCCGGGGAGATCGGGGCGGGTCATGCGGTGACGGCCCTCTACGAGCTCCGGCTCACCCGGTCCGCCGAACGGGGCGAGGCCGACCGGCTGGGCCGGGTTCACCTCCGGTGGCTCGATCCCGAAACCGATGATCCCACCGAGGTGAGCCGCACGATCACGCTCGACGATCTTTCGAGTGGCTTCGACGATGCCAGCCCTCGATTCCGGCAGAACGTGGTGGTGGCCCAGTACGCCGAGGTGCTGCGGAGGAGTCCCCATGCGGGCGTGTGGAGCATGGACGACCTCGTGCGGTACGCCGACGAGCTGGCGGATGAGCTTCCTCGTGACGACGACGTTGCCGAATTCGCCGACCTGGTGAGGATGGCGGCGAACATGGGTGCCTGAGCTTCTTCCCGCTGGGAGGACGGGAAGGCGAGAGGGCCGGGGTCTGATGACCCCGGCCCTCTCGTATTCGACTGCTCGTCCGGCCGGTTCCCACCGACCGTCGAATCTGTGATCAGCCCTCTTCGTCCTCGCCTGCATCCTCGGGCTCGCTCGAACGCTGAGCTCCGAGCGACGCCAGCCATTCGGCCGGGTTCTCGGGCAGACCCTCGTCCATCGACATGGGCATGTCGCCGCCGAGGATGCCCAGACCGGACACGGTTGCCGCACCCGGAAGCGCAGGCTGGAGCACCTGGTACTCCTCTGAGCCTGTTCCGGCCGGGATCAGCTTGCCGATGATCACGTTCTCCTTGAGACCTCGCATGTAGTCCGACTTGCCCTGGATGGCGGCGTCGGTCAGCACCCGCGTGGTCTCCTGGAAGGAGGCCGCCGAGAGCCACGAGTCGGTGGCCAGCGATGCCTTGGTGATACCCATCAGTTCGGGGCGACCCTCGGCTGGACGGCTGCCTTCGCCGACCAGTGCCTTGTTGGTCTCCCGGAAGAGCTGGTCGTCGACCAACTCGGCCGGCAGGAAGTTGGAGTCGTTGGCCGAGACCACCCGGATGCGCTTGAGCATCTGGCGCACGATCAGTTCGATGTGCTTGTCGTGGATCTCCACGCCCTGGCTCCGGTACACCTCCTGCACCTGGTCGACCAGGTACTGCTGGGCGGCGCGAACGCCACGGATCTCGAGGACTTCCTTGGGATCGAGTGGACCTTCGGTGAGCTGTGCACCTGGATCCACCACGTCACCGTCGGCCACCCGGAGACGGGCGCGACGGCTGACGGGATACTCCAGGTCGCCTTCCTTGGTCTCGACCACGATCTTCCGACCGCTGTCGTCCTCGACGACGCGCACCGGGCCACCGTCCTCGGCCAGTGACGCCTTGCCCTTGGGGGTACGGGCTTCGAACAGCTCCACCACGCGGGGAAGACCATGGGTGATGTCCTCACCGGCCACACCTCCGGTGTGGAAGGTACGCATCGTGAGCTGAGTACCCGGCTCACCGATGGACTGGGCGGCCATGATGCCGACCGCCTCACCGAACTCGACCAGCTTGCCGGTGGCGAGCGACAGTCCGTAACAGGACTGGCACACCCCGAGCTTGGCCTCGCAGGTGAGCACCGAGCGCACCCTCACCGACTCGATCTGCTCACCGTACGCCTCGAGCGCCAGCAGCGCCTTGGTTCCGATGATGGTTCCGGCCTTCAGCTTCTCGCCGTCGGAGGACTCCACCACCTTCTTGTCGAGCTTCACGTCGTCGGCCAGCATGCGGCCATAGACGCGGGAGCGCAGGTTGCGGATCAGCTTGCCGCGCTCGTCGATGGTGGAGATCTTGATCCCCTTGTCGGTCTCGCAGTCGAGCGAGTTGATGATCAGTTCCTGGCTGACGTCGACGAGTCGACGGGTCAGGTAACCGGAGTCTGCGGTACGCAGTGCCGTGTCGGCGAGACCCTTGCGGGCACCGTGGGTGGAGATGAAGTACTCCAACACCGACAGCCCCTCACGGAAGTTCGAGATGATCGGACGGGGGATGATGTCACCCTTGGGGTTGGCGACCAGACCACGCATACCGGCGATCTGCCGGACCTGCATGATGTTCCCTCGGGCTCCGGAACCCACCATCATGTCGATCGAGTTGAACTTCTCGGTCTTCATGTTGGCTTCCATCGCCTCTTTGACCCGATCGGTGGCCTCCGTCCAGATCTCGATGAGTTCCTGACGACGCTCGTCGTCGGTCACCACACCCTTCTGGTACAGCGACTGCACCTTCTCGGCGCGGGCCTCGTACTCCTCCAGGATCTGAGCCTTGTCCGGCGGCGTCTTCACGTCGTCGAGAGCGATCGTCAGCCCGGCCTTGGTCGCGTACTTGAACCCGAGGCTCTTGATGGAGTCCAGGGTCTCGGCCACCTCGCTGCGACGGAACCGCTCGATGATCAGCTCGATGAGCTTGCCGATGTCGGACTTGATCACCACCGAGTTCACATACGGGAAACTCGTGGGGAGCGCCGTGTTGATCAACGCCCGTCCCACGGTGGTGTCGAGCAGCACGGTGCCGTCGACCGGTTCGAGCGTGAGCAGCTTGCCGAGCGAGTCGTACAGGTCCTTGTGCAACACCGGGTCACCGGCGAGATCGCCCACCCGAAGCTTGATCGGGGCGTGCAGCGAGAGCTCACCCAGGTCGTAGGCCATCATCGCCTCGTCGAGCGACGAGAACGCACGGCCGGCACCCTTGGCGTCCTCCACGAACTCCGACAGGTAGTACACGCCGATCACCATGTCCTGGGACGGGGTGACGATCGGGCGACCCGAGGCGGGACGCAGGACGTTGTTGGTCGACAGCATCAACACCCTGGCCTCGGCCTGAGCCTCGGCCGAGAGCGGGAGATGCACCGCCATCTGGTCGCCGTCGAAGTCGGCGTTGAACGCCTCGCACACGAGCGGGTGGATCTGGATGGCCTTGCCCTCCACCAGCACCGGCTCGAATGCCTGGATGCCGAGGCGGTGAAGTGTGGGGGCACGGTTCAGCAGCACCGGGTGCTCCTGGATCACCTCGCCCAACACGTCCCACACCTGCGGGCGCTGACGCTCGACCATGCGCTTGGCCGACTTGATGTTCTGGGCCAGGTCGAGGTCGACCAGACGCTTCATCACGAACGGCTTGAACAGCTCGAGTGCCATCACCTTGGGGAGACCGCACTGGTTCAGCTTGAGCTGCGGGCCGACCACGATGACCGAACGACCGGAGTAGTCGACGCGCTTGCCGAGCAGGTTCTGACGGAACCGGCCCTGCTTGCCCTTGAGCATGTCCGACAGCGACTTCAGCGCCCGGTTACCGGGGCCGGTCACCGCACGACCACGGCGGCCGTTGTCGAACAGTGCGTCAACCGCCTCTTGGAGCATGCGCTTCTCGTTGTTCACGATGATCTCGGGAGCGCCGAGGTCGAGGAGCCGCTTCAAGCGGTTGTTGCGGTTGATGACACGCCGGTACAGGTCGTTGAGGTCGGATGTGGCGAAACGACCACCGTCGAGCTGGACCATGGGACGCAGGTCCGGTGGGATCACCGGGATGGTCTCCATGATCAGATCGGTGGGATGGTTCTTGCCCTCCGAGAACGGCTTGACGACCTTGAGACGCTGGGTGGCCCGCTGCCGCTTCTGCGCCGAGTTGGCGTCGAGGTCGGCGTTGAGCTGAGCCATCTCGGCGTCCAGGTCGAGCCGGGCGAGCAGGTCCTTGATGGCTTCGGCACCCATGCCACCGTGGAAGTACATCGAGTAGCGCTCGAAGATCTCACGCCACAGCTGCTCGGAGTCGACCAGGGTCTTGGGCTTGAAGCTCTTGAAGGCCTCGAAGGCATCCTCGACCAGCTCCATCTCACGATCGGCGCGATCCTTGCGGGCGGCGATCTCCTTCTCGACCTCGCGTCGACGGGCGGAGATCTCCTGGGGCTTGGCCCCACCTTCCTCCATCCGCGCCAGTTCGTCCTCGAGTGCCTCGAGTCGAACCAGCTTCCACTCCTCGAAGTCCTCGGTGACGACCAGCAGCTCGGCGCGCATGGTCTCCTCGAGCTCGGGGAGGTCGGCCTGACGCTTCTCGTCGTCGATCGAGGTGATCAGGTAGGCGGCGAAGTAGATGACCTTCTCGAGGTCCTTGGGGGACATGTCGAGCAGGTAGCCGAGGCGGCTGGGGACACCCTTGAAGAACCAAATGTGGGTGACCGGTGCGGCCAGCTCGATGTGGCCCATCCGTTCACGACGCACCTTGGAACGGGTGACCTCGACGCCGCACCGCTCACAAACGATGCCCTTGTAGCGGATGCGCTTGTACTTGCCGCAGTAGCACTCCCAGTCCCGCTGGGGACCGAAGATGCGCTCATCGAACAAGCCCTCCTTCTCGGGCTTCAACGTGCGGTAGTTGATGGTCTCGGGCTTCTTGACCTCACCGTAGGACCAGGCACGAATCTGGTCGCTCGAGGCGAGGCCGATCTTCAGCTCATCGAAGACTTGACGAACCACGTTGCTCCTTAATCAGGTACTCGGTACCTACAGATCAGATGTCTGACTCGGGCCGCTCAGGCCGGGACAGATCGATGCCGAGGCTCTCGGTGGGCCGGTACATGTCATCGTCGAGCTCACGGAGCTCGACCTCTTCACCGGCCGCCAGCATCTCGACGTTGAGGCAGAGGCTCTGCATCTCCTTGACGAGCACCCGGAACGATTCCGGAATGCCTGGCTCTGGAATGTTGTCGCCCTTGACGATGGCCTCGTACACCTTGACACGGCCCTGCACGTCGTCGGACTTGATGGTCAACAGCTCCTGCAGTGCGTATGCGGCGCCATAGGCCTCGAGCGCCCACACCTCCATCTCACCGAATCGCTGACCACCGAACTGTGCCTTACCACCGAGCGGCTGCTGGGTGATCATGGAGTACGGGCCGGTCGAACGGGCGTGGATCTTGTCGTCGACGAGGTGGACCAGTTTCAGGATGTAGATGTATCCCACCGTCACACCGGTGTCGAACGGCTCGCCGGTGCGACCGTCGTAGAGCTGCGCCTTGCCGTCGTGGCCGACCAGCTGGAGACCATCGCGATTGGGCCGGGCCGACGCGATCACCTGGGCGATCTCGTCTTCCTTGGCGCCGTCGAAAACCGGAGTGGCAACCCGTGTCCATGGGTCAACACCAACCGCACCGGGCGATTCGCCCGTGAATGGCTCCCAACCCTGGGCTGCCGCCCACCCGAGATGCGTCTCGAGCACCTGCCCGAGGTTCATCCGGGACGGCACGCCGAGCGGCGACAGGATGATGTCGACCGAGGTCCCGTCGGCCAGGAACGGCATGTCCTCTTCGGGAAGGATCTTGGCGACGATTCCCTTGTTGCCGTGGCGACCGGCCAGCTTGTCTCCTTCGGAGATCTTGCGCTGCTGCGCAACGTACACCCGGACCAGCTCGTTCACGCCGGGCGGGAGGTCGTAACCGTCGACCCGCCGGAAGACCTTCACGGCGATGACCTTGCCGGACTCACCGTGGGGCACCTTGAGCGAAGTGTCACGGACCTCGCGGGCTTTCTCACCGAAGATGGCCCGCAACAGGCGCTCCTCGGGGGTCAGCTCGGTCTCGCCCTTGGGCGTGACCTTGCCGACCAGGTAGTCGCCCGGTCCCACCTCGGCACCGATGCGGATGATGCCGTCCTCGTCGAGGTCGGCGAGGACCTCGTCGGCGACGTTGGGGATGTCACGGGTGATCTCCTCGGCACCGAGCTTGGTGTCGCGGGCATCGATTTCGTGCTCCTCGATGTGGATCGAGGTGAGCATGTCGTGCTTGACCAGCCGCTCGGACAGGATGATGGCGTCCTCGAAGTTGTGACCGTTCCACGGCATGAACGCCACCATCAGGTTCCGCCCGAGGGCGAGCTCACCCCTGTCGGTGGACGGCCCGTCGGCGAGCACGCTCCCCTTCTCCACCCGGTCGCCTTCACGAACCAACGGCTTGTGGTTCATGCAGGTGCCCTGGTTGGAGCGCTCGAACTTGTCGAGCGGGTAGGTGTGCTTCTTGTTGGTTCCCGTCTCCTTGACGATGATCTCCTCGCCGGTGACCTCGACCACTTCGCCCTCGACCTTGCAGATGATCATGTCACCCGAGTCCTGGGCGGCACGACGCTCGACGCCGGTTCCCACAAGTGGGGCATCGGCGGTGAGCAACGGCACCGCCTGGCGCTGCATGTTCGAACCCATGAGGGCACGGTTGGCGTCGTCGTGCTCGAGGAACGGGATGAGGGCCGTGGAGACCGACACCAACTGCTTGGGCGACACGTCCATGTAGTCGACCTGGTCGGGGCTCACGTAGTCCACTTCGCCGCCGGCACGCCGGACGAGCACACGGTCGTTGCGGAACCTGCCATCGGGGAGCAACGGTGCGTTCGCCTGGGCGATGACGTAGCGCTCCTCCTCGGTTGCGGTGAGGTAGTCGATCTGGTCGGTGACGCTTCCGGCGGACGCCTTCCGGTAGGGGGTCTCGATGAACCCGAACCGGTTGACCCGCGCGTAGCTGGCCAGCGAGCCGATGAGGCCGATGTTGGGACCTTCAGGGGTCTCGATCGGGCACATACGGCCGTAGTGCGACGGATGGACGTCACGAACCTCGAAGCCGGCCCGCTCGCGGCTCAGACCACCGGGTCCGAGCGCCGACAGTCGACGGCGATGGGTGAGGCCGGCCAGCGGGTTGGGCTGGTCCATGAACTGGCTGAGCTGGCTGGTCCCGAAGAACTCCTTGATGGAGGCGGTGACCGGGCGGATGTTGATCAGGCTCTGCGGCGTGATCGACTCCGGATCCTGGGTGGTCATCCGCTCCTTCACCACCCGCTCGAGCCGGGTCAGACCGACGCGAACCTGGTTCTGGATGAGCTCGCCGACAGTGCGGATACGACGGTTCCCGAAGTGGTCGATGTCGTCGGTCAGCACCGGAATCTCGACGCCCTTGTGGGTCGTCATGGTGGGCGAGCCGGCGTGGAGGGCGACCAGGTACTTGATGCTGTCGACGATGTCCTCGTCACGCAGCATCGAGAGGTTGCCGACCCGGTAGTCGTCGGGAACGTCCTCGCCAAACTTCTGGCTCAGTTTGTAGCGACCGACCCTGGTGAGGTCGTAGCGCTTGGGGTTGCGGAACAACGTCTGGATGAGACCGCGGGCCGACTCCACCGTCGTGGGCTCGCCGGGGCGAAGCTTGCGGTAGAGGTCGATGAGTGCCTCATCGCGGTCATGGGCGGTGTCGCGCTCGATGGAGTTGCGGATCGACTCCGCCCCGTCGAAGAGGTCGAGGATCTCCTGGTCGGTCTCGGCGATACCGAGGGCACGGAGGAACGCCGACACGTATTGACGACGCTTGCGGTCCACGCGGACGCCGATCGTGTCACGCTTGTCGGTGTCGAACTCGAGCCAGGCTCCGCGACCGGGAATGACCTTGCCGGCGTAGATGAGCCGGTCGGAGGTCTTGTCAGGGGTGTAGTCGAAATACACACCGGGAGAACGGACGAGCTGGGAGACAACCACGCGCTCGGTCCCGTTGATGATGAACACACCGTTCTCGGTCATCATCGGGAAGTCGCCGAGGAACACCTGCTGTTCCTTGATCTCACCGGTCTGCTTGTTCATGAAGCGGGCGGTGACGAACAACGGCTTGGCGTAGTTGGCGTCGCGTTCCTTGGCCTCATCGAGGGTGTAGGGGGGTTCACCGAACCGATGATCGGTCAGCTCGAGAGCCAACGATCCAGTGAAGTCTTCGATCGGGCTGATCTCTTCGAAGATCTCTTTGAGACCCTCGTCGAGGAACCAGGTGAACGATTCATGCTGTACAGCGAGAAGATCAGGGAGAGGGAGGACCTCCGGGATCTTTCCGAACGAGAAACGCTCGGCGACGCGCGAGGACAAGGGGAGCCTCCTTGGAGTCCGGACAACCAGAGCGGCACATTAACAGCGGGAGCGGAGCCCCGCAAATGTGAGCACCCAGGCTGAGGCCCCCTGCGGAACCGACCCACGATGGGACCGGACGTGCTGGTAACTCAACCCGAGGCACGATCGGTTGTCCGCCGAGCCGGGAAACCAGTCCCGAGTCGGCACGGGTGCATCCTACGACGAGAGTGGGAATCCTGTCAACGGTTCTCGGGACCCAAAAGGAGAGCTTCCAGCTGCCAGCTTCCAGCGGCCAGCCAGAAGGAGGGGGAGCGCTGCTGGCTGCTGGCTCCGGACGTCCGACGCAACACGCAACACGCAACACGCAACACGCAGCCACCTTCTGCACAATGAGGCCGCGCCGATAGGGAATAGCTTTGTCCCCCTCGAGCTTGCGAGAGGGGGAAGGGGCCCCCGTGAGGAACGAGCGGGGTAGGGGGGGCCTATCCCACGCGAGCATGATGACGCGTTCCTAACCCTCGCGTGGCCTGGTGACGCGTTCCGGAATGCGTGCGGAGGGCTTCTCGCGGGCTTTCAACCCCCCTACCCCGCTCGTTCCTCCCCGGCGCTTGCGCCGGCGGACCCTTCCCCCACTGCGCTGCGTGGGGGACAAAGCTCATGACTCCAACCGTGGTGCCATCCACCCGTCCACGCGACCTCACGACGCAACACGGGGCCGAACGCACTCTGGCTGGCAGCTGGAAGCTGGCAGCTGGCAGCTCTCTTCTACGTTTCCGGCTCGATTCGCATGACGGTCTCGTCCTGCCAGCGGGCGGTACCGGTGAACCACAGGAAGTCTGTCTGCCATGCATGGTCGAACACGACTCGTACACCCACCCAGTCCCGGTTGGTTCCCGAGTCGACCCGGGACGGCGGCGGCCATCCGTTCAGCGTCTGGAACCAGGCGGAGTTGCAGGTGAGGGCGACCGGATCATCAGAATCCTGTTTCGGCCGATAGCGTTGGGACGCGCCCACGGCTCCCGATGTGTTCGACTCGTAGATCCACACCTCGACCACGGCTTCAGACGGGATGTTCTGGAGTGAGCCCGAGGCCGCTTCGAGAATGCGGCAGTCTGCGGCCGCCAGATCTCCGGCGGAGGCGGCGGCACGGGCTCCCTCACGTGAGGCGGCGGACACGGTCATCCAGTCACGGAGGGCCATCCCCCATTCGAAGGAGCCGAGCACGAGCAGCAGCAGAAGCCCCGTGACCATCGCCGCTTCGATTGCGGCCGAGCCGCGTTCATCGCGTTTCATGGCGTGTTGGCGTGTCATTCGTTCTGACCTGTTCCGCCTGTCCCATCCCATGGTGACGACCGAGCATTGCCCCGCTCAGGCCGACCTGTACTCCCTGGGGCGGCAGCGTAGCGACCGGCGGTGAGTCTGACCAGAGCCGGCGTCAGACGGTTTCGAAGAGGCCGGCGGCACCCATCCCGCCGCCGACGCACATGGTGACCACCGCATACCTGGCCCTGCGCCGTCGTGCCTCGAGGAGGGCATGGCCCACCATGCGGGCACCGCTCATTCCGTAGGGGTGGCCGATGGAGATCGCTCCCCCATTCAGGTTGTAGATCTCGTTGTCGATCCCCAGCCGGTCACGGCAGTAGAGGGTCTGGACGGCGAACGCCTCGTTCAGCTCCCACACACCGATGTCGTCGATGCCGAGCCCGGCCCGCTCCAGCAGCTTGGGCACCGCGAACACGGGGCCGATGCCCATCTCGTCGGGATCGACACCGGCCACCGCCATGCCGCGGTAGTACCCGAGCGGCTCGAGCCCACGACGCTCGGCGTCTCCGGCCTCCATCAGCACCAGTGCGGCGGCACCGTCGGACAACTGACTGGCGTTGCCGGCGGTGACGTTGCCACCTTCGCCTCTGACCGGCATCAGCTGGGAGAGACCCTCGAGGGTGGTTCCGGGGCGGTTGCCCTCGTCGAGGCGGAGCGTCGCGGTCTCGTGCGTCGTCTCACCCGTCGCACGGTCGACCACGGCCCTGGTGGCCGTGACCTCGATGATCTCGTCGTCGAAGAGTCCGCTCTGCTGGGCGGCGGCAGTGCGCTGCTGGGACTGGAGCGCATACTCGTCGCAGATGTCGCGCGAGATGCCGTACCGCTGCGCAACGACCTCGGCGGTGTCGATCATCGGCATGTACATGTCGGGACGGGTTTCGAGCACCTGCGGGTCGGCCGCCCTGAACATGTTCATGTGCTCGTTCTGCACCAGGCTGATCGATTCCATTCCTCCGGCCACCACCACGGGGGCGCCATCGAAGACGACCTGCTTGGCGGCGGTGGCGACCGCCATCAGACCGGAGGAGCACTGCCGGTCGATCGACATGCCCGACACGGTGGTGGGAAGCCCGGCGGCGATGGCGGCTACGCGGGCCACATTGAGACTCTGCGAGCCCTGCTGCATGGCGCATCCCATGATCACGTCATCGACCTCGCCAGGGTCGACGCCGGCCCGCTCGACGGCGGCCCGGATGGCGTGTCCGGCCATGGTCGGCGCCTCGGTGTCGTTGAACAGACCCCGGTATGCCTTGCCAATGGGGGTACGGGCCGTCGAGACGATCACCGCTTCACGCATGCACGCTCCGTTCGAACTGGGCGACCTCAGCCGCCGGCGAGAGTGGGGTCGTCCCCTGCTCCGAACACGAAATACAGCACCAGGGTGACCCCTATGGCCAACACGAGTCCCAGGAGCCAGTCGGGGACGGAGGCGAGACGACGCAACATCCGCACGACTCTAGACCGGGACTCCGGGACGGGACCACGAGGGGTCTCCGGGAAGATGCGCCGCCCTGCGACCGCTTGCGGATCGCAGCCTCCCGACCGGAGGACGTCGGCCCTCTGCAGCCCTGTAGCCTTGACGCTTCCCGCCACCCCAAAGGAGTGAAGCCGATGAGCAAGCTGGTCGCCGTAACCGACACGGTGTTTCCGACTCTCGAGCCGGCCAAGGAGGCGCTCGCCATCGTCGACGCCGAGCTGGTGCTGGCGTCGGAGCCTTCACCGGAAGCGATCCTCGAGGTGGCGGCCGAAGCCGACGCCCTGCTCGTGACGTACGGCAAGATCACCGCCGAGGTCATCGCCGGATTGAAGAACTGCAAGGCGATCGGGCGCTTCGGGATCGGTACCGACAACATCGACATCCCGGCAGCCGCGGCGGCAGGCATCGTCGTCACATACGCCCCCGTCTACTGCCTGGATGAGGTATCCGACCACGCCATGGCCCTGCTGCTGACGCTGGCCCGCAAGACGGCGATGGCGAATACGCTCGTCCATGCCGGCCGCTGGGAGATGCCCGCCGTTGTTCCCATCCACCGACTGCGGGGTCAGACCCTGGGACTGGTCGGATTGGGCAACATCCCCCAGAAGATCGTCCCCAAGGCACAGGCCTTCGGTATCGACGTGATTGCGTCTGACCCGTACGCATCCGACGAGGTGTTCTCCCGGCTGGGCGTCCGTCGGGTCGACTTCGACGAGTTGCTGGCCACGTCGGATTTCGTCTCGGTGCACGCACCGTTGACACCGGAGACCACCGGAATGTTCAATGCCGCCGCCTTCGCCAAGATGAAGCCCAACGCCCTGCTCGTCAACACCGCCCGGGGGCCGCTGGTGAACGTGGAAGACCTGGCCGACGCGCTGGAGGCAGGCCAGATCGCCGGCGCCGGCCTCGACGTCCTCCCGGTCGAACCACCCCCGGCGGAGTTGCGCCTCATCGGCCGAGACGACGTGATCCTCACTCCGCACACGGGCTTCTACTCCGAGGACGCACTGCTCGACCTCCAGACGACGGTGGCCACCGACGTGGCGACGGTGCTGAACGGTGGCACCCCTCGCTTTCCCGTGAGGCCGCCGGCATGACGGGGGCGCTCCGGTGAGCAGCCTTCTCGAGGATCTGCGCACCGTCCTCGGGGCCGAGCGCGTGCTCGCCGGTGCCCTCGACCGGCACCTGTACGGGACCGATGCCGGGGTCTACCACGGCGAGGCGTCGATGGTGGCGATGCCCACCTCCACCGCCGAGGTGGCGGAGGTGGTGCGGATCGCCGAGCACCATGGGGTACCGATCGTGCCGCGGGGAGCGGGCACCGGCCTGGCCGGCGGGGCGGTCCCACTGAACGGGGCCGTGGTGGTGTCCACCGCCCTGATGAACACCATCGAAGACGTCGACCTCGACAACCGCACGGCCTGGGTGGGTCCCGGCGTCATCAACCTCGACCTGTCACGGCACACAGGGCCCCACGGGCTTCACTTCGCACCCGACCCTTCGTCGCAGCAGGCGTGCACCGTGGGCGGCAACGTCGCCAACAACTCGGGTGGTCCCCACTGCCTGGCGGAGGGCTCGACCGTCAACCACGTTCTCGGTCTCGAGGTGGTGCTGGCCGGTGGCTCGGTGCTCACCGTGAGCGGGGCGGCACCGGACCCTATCGGCCTCGACCTGCGCGGAATCCTGGTTGGCTCCGAGGGAACGCTTGGAATCGTCACCCGGGTCCTCGTGAAGCTGACCCCGAATCCGCCGGCCGTGCGGACCATCCTGGCCGCCTTCGACACCGTGGAGGATGCCGCCGCCACGGTGACCGACATCATCGCCGCCGGGATCATCCCCGCCGCCCTCGAGATGATGGACCAGCTCATGACCCGGGCGGTCGAGAACTGGCTGCACGCCGGGCTGCCGGTGGACGCCGCCGCGATTCTGCTCGCAGAGGTCACCGGCGACGAAGCCGCCGTCGCCGCCGAAGCGGCGGTGGTCGAGCGCCTGGCCGGCGTACACCGCGCGGTCTCGGTACGCCTTGCCGCCGACGAAGCAGAGCGGGCGATCCTGTGGAAGGCCCGGAAGTCGGCGTTCGGCGCCGTGGCGCAGGCGGCGCCCAACTACTACCTGCACGACACGGTGGTGCCCCGCACCCGCCTGGTCGAGACGATGAACGAGGTCTATCGCATCGCAGAGAAGTACGGCATCACCATGCTCAACGTGTTCCACGCCGGCGACGGCAACCTCCACCCGATCATGGCCTTCGACGGATCGGTTCCGGGTGCCTTCGACACGGTGCGCTCCGCCGCCGAAGAGTTGGTGGAGGTGTGTGTCCACAACGGCGGGGTGCTGTCGGGCGAGCACGGCATCGGCCAGGAGAAACGGGACCTGATGCCGCTGCTCTTCACACCCCATGACCTCGACGCCCAGGCACGCATCAAGGAGGCGTTCGACCCCGACGGTCGTTTCAACCCCGACAAGGTGCTTCCCCAGGGCTCGCGCTGCTTCGACTTCGGCCGCCCCATCCCCGAGGGCACCTGGGTGTGACGACGTGAGCCTCACCACCCGCCGTCTCTCCGACCTCGAACAGGCGCCTCCGGATGTGGCCGCCCGCCTCCCGGTCGCCGGCCACGTCTTCTCCCCGACCACGCCCGACGCAGTGGCGGCGGTCCTCGAAGCAGCCACCGACGAGCGCGCCCCGGTGCTCGTGTGGGGAGCGGGCACCCACCAAGGCATCGGGCACGCCGTCCACCCCGAAGTCGTGCTCTCGACCGCCGGCCTCGCCCGGGTGATCGACTGGGAGCCCGACGATCTCACGGTGGTGGTGGAGAGCGGCGTCACGTTGGGCGCAATGGAGTCGCTGCTGTCCGAACGACGCCAGACCGCCCTGCTCCCGGAGACCCAGCCGGACGCCACCATCGGAGGGGTGATCGCCGCCGGAGTGTCCGGCTATCGCCGCGCCCGGTTCGGGCCGACCCGAGACCGGGTGCTGCAGGTTACGGTCGTCACCGGCGACGGCCGCCGGGTGACCGGCGGTGGACGTGTCGTGAAGAACGTCTCGGGCTACGACCTTCCCCGTCTCGTGACCGGGTCGTTCGGCTCGATCGGCGTCGTCACCTCCGTCTGCCTCAAGTTGTGGCCCATCCCGGACGTGGAAGCCACCGTTGCGGTCGCCGACCCCACTGCGGCGTGGCGGACCGCCTACCGGCCCGCCGCGGTGCTGCAGACCAGAGAAGGGTCGTTCGCCTACCTGCAAGGCACCGAAGCCGAGGTGGCGTCGCAGGCCCGGGCATTGGGCGGTGAGGCACGACCGGGTTTCGCCTGGCCGGAGACGCCCGACGGCGACGCGGTGGTGTCGATCAGGGTCCCTCCCGCACGCACCGCCGCTGCCGTCGAACGCCTCATTGGAGCGGGGCCATTCGTGGCACAGCACGGAGTCGGCGAGGTGGTGACCGTCATCGAGCCGGAGCCGGATCGGATGAGTGCGCTGCGCACCTGGGCGGAGGGTGAGGGTGGGGCAATGGTCGTGGTGAAGGCACCGGCAGGCCTCGACATCGATCCGTGGGGCTCGGACCCTCCCGGGTTGGAACTGCAACGGCGCCTGATCGCCGCCTTCGACCCCCTCCGGATACTGAACCCGGGCCGGCTGCCGGGGAGCATCTGATGGGGTACGTGACACCTGATGCGCCAACGCCCGGTGACCTGTCGCAGTGCGTTCAATGCGGTCTATGCCTCCCCTACTGCCCCACCTATCGTCTCACCAAGCGGGAGTCGGCGTCGCCGCGTGGCCGTATCGCCGCCATGAACGCCGTGCTGGCGGGTATCACCACAGTGGACGAGGCGTTCGACGAGGCCATCTCCTTCTGTCTCGGGTGCCGGGCATGCGAGGGCGCCTGTCCCAGCCTCGTCCCATACGGGCGGCTGTTCGAGGGAGCCCGAACCGAGCTCGCCGCCCAGCGACCTTCGACTGCCCGCCGCGGTCGCCGGATCCTGTTGGGTCGCGCGCTCGGCTGGCGAACCGGTGTCTCTCTGGTCACCAGGGCGGCGGCCGTCGCCCAACGTCTCCCCATCGCAGGCGTGCTGCCCGGTTTCGCCCGTCGAGGCCTGGCCGGCCTGCGGCCGCTTTCCGGTCGCCGTTCCTGGGTGGGGCGCACCGTGGAGCCGGCGACCACTCCCAAGGGCACGGTGGCACTGCTCTCCGGCTGTGTGATGGACGCCTGGTTCGGGCAGGTGCACGACGCCACCGTGGGCCTGCTGGCACAGGCCGGGTACCGGGTTGTGGTGCCGGAGTCACAGACCTGCTGTGGCGCCCTCGCCGCGCACGACGGTCATGCCGATGACGCCCGACGGTTTGCCGCCCGCAACGTCGACGCCTTCGCCGGAGTGGACATGATCGTGTCGGATTCGGCCGGCTGCACCGCCCATCTGAAGGAGTACGCCCACTGGGACGACCGGGCGGGCGACTACGGCACCCGCGTGGTGGACGTCACCGAGCTGATCGCCTCGCTCATCGCCGACGGCTCGCTGCCCACCCTGACGACCAACGGGGAACGCGTTGCCATCCAGGACCCGTGCCACCTGCGGCATGCCCAACGCATCACCGCCCAGCCGCGCCGGATCGTGGCGGCCGCCGGGTATACCCCGGTGGAGACCGATCCCGACGGGATGTGCTGTGGAGCGGCCGGCGTCTACTCGGTACTCAACCCCGCCACGTCGGCGCAACTCGGCACCCAGAAGGCCTCTCAGGTGACCGCCACCGCCTGCCTCATCGTCGCCTCCGCCAACCCGGGCTGCGAGATGCAGCTCAGAGCGCACCTCGACTCGGACCATCGGGTGGCCCACCCGGTGGAGCTGTATTGGGAACGACTCGAGCGGGAAGGCGGAGGACTCAGGAAGACATGAGGCCGGAGACCGGGAGCCGGAGACCCGAAAACGCCTGGTGCGACTGAATCGTCGACGACGGCTTCGTCCATCCTGCATCTCGCCTCCTGCCTCCTGCCGGCTCTCTCTCCTGCCTGGCTCCTCGCTCCTCGCTCCTCCGTTCTACTCTTCCCCGCATGACTCCACCTGTCGCGAAGAAGGTTCCTGTCGTTCGGTCGCTGCATGGTGAGGAGGCGATCGACGAGTACGGCTGGCTGCGCGATCGGGAGGACCCCGACACGCTCGCCTATCTGGAAGCGGAGAACGACCACACCAAAGAGGTCACGGCGCATCTCGCCGACCTGCGCGAGGCGATCTTCCAGGAGATCAAGGGCCGGGTCCAGGAGACGGACCTGTCTGCGCCTGCCCGAAAAGGTGACTGGTGGTACGCCACGCGGACCGAGGAGGGCAAGCAGTACGCCACGTACGTCCGGATGAAGGGCGAACCGGATGGCGACGAGCAGGTCCTGATCGACGCCAACGCACTGGCGGAAGGACACGATTTCTTCCAGATGGGTGTCTTCGCCGTCTCCCCCGACCATCGCCTGGTGGCCTACTCGGTCAACACCGACGGCAGCGAGGAGTTCACCATCCGGATCCGCGACCTCGATTCGGGTTCGGACCTGGTCGACGAGATCGTGAAGACGTACTACTCGGCGGCATGGTCGGCCGATGGCGCCTACCTGTTCTACACCACGATCGACGCGGCACACCGCCCGGACACGGTCTGGCGCCATCGGCTCGGGACCGACCAGGCCGAGGACCAGGTGGCCGTCCACGAGCCCGACGAGCGGATGTTCCTCGGCGTCGGAACGAGCCAGGACGACCGCTACATCCTGGTGGGCGCCGGGAGCCAGATGACCAGCGATGTCCGGTACCTCGACGCATCCGATCCGACAGGGGCGTTTCGAGATGTACTCCCCCGGCTCCACGGCGTCGAGTACTCGGCCGACCACAAGGATGGCCACTGGTTGGTGGTGACCAATCAGGACGCCCTCAACGGACGTCTGCTGTCGGTGACGGTCGGCGACCCCTCAGACAGCGTCGAGTTGATCGCCCACGACCCGTCCCGCAAGGTGAGCGGCGTCATGGCGCTGGCCGGGCATGTGATCGTTGCGGGGCGCCGGGACGGGTTGACATCCCTCACCGTCATCCCCGACGCCGGCGAGGCCTTCGACCTGGACTTCGACGAGCCGGTCTACTCCGTAGGTGCCGGTCGCAACCTGGAGTACGACACCACCACCCTTCGGATCTCATACCAATCCCTCGTCACGCCGGCCCGGGTCATCGACGTGGACCTGTTGAACGGCACCCATACCCTCGTCAAGGAGACGCCGGTGCTGGGCGGATACGACCGCGCCGACTACGTCTCGCAACGGGTGTGGGCACCGGCGCCCGACGGCACCCTGGTACCCATGTCGGTGGTGCACCGGGCCGACCTGGACCGGAGCGGTTCGGTACCGGTGCTGCTGTACGGATACGGCTCCTACGAGGCGACCATGGACCCCTGGTTCTCGGCCGGCCGGCTGTCGCTGCTCGACCGGGGCGCCGTGTTCGCTCTCGCCCATCCGCGTGGCGGCGGCGAGATGGGTCGGATCTGGTACGAGGACGGCAAGATGTCCAAGAAGGTCAACACCTTCACCGACTTCATCGCCTGCGCCGAGCATCTGATCGCCGAGGGTTGGACCGACAGCGACCACCTGGTGATCCGCGGCGGGTCGGCAGGGGGACTGCTCATGGGAGCGGTCACCACCATGCGTCCCGAGCTGTTCAAGGCGGTTGTCGCCGAGGTGCCGTTCGTCGACGTGATCAACACCATGATCGACGACACCATCCCGCTCACCGTGATCGAGTGGGAGGAGTGGGGTAACCCGAACCAGGAAGCGGACTACCGCTGGATGCTCGCCTACTCCCCGTACGACAACACCGCCGCGGTCGAGTATCCCGCCATGCTGGTGACGGCTGGGCTCAACGACCCCCGGGTCGCCTACTGGGAGCCCGCCAAGTGGGTGGCCAAGATGCGGTCGGTGTCGCGCCATCGTGGCCCCCTGCTGCTCAAGACCGAGATGGGCGCCGGCCACGCCGGCCCGTCGGGTCGGTACAACGCCTGGAAGGACGAGGCGTTCGTGTTGGCGTTCGTGCTGGAACAGATGGGTTTGAGCTGAAGAAGGCGTAGGAAGTCGAGCGACGAGCATCGAGCCATTCTGGCTGGCACTGGCAGCTGGCAGCTGGCCTCACAAGTTCCTGAGTCCTCCGCCCTGATCGCGGTCGACTTGAATGAACCCATGACCGACGAGTCGACACCGCCGCCCCCGCACCGCTGGGTGGGGATGGTCACCCTCGGTGTCTACGTGCTGACCGGCTTCTTCCCGTATGTCGTGTCCGGACTGGTGATGCCCATCACCGGTCTCATCGTGCTCATGACGTGTTGGGGGTTCGGGCTCGCTCTCACAGCGAGGTTGGCCCTCCGGAGGCCGCTCGCCAGCCTCGTCGCCATCCCGGGCGTGCTGGCCTTCTGGTGGGCCTACGTGACCGCCGGATCAGCCCTCTTCGGTTGGACGGCGTGAGCGAGCGACGAGCGACGAGGTGCACCTCCTGCACAAAGCAAATCGCGATCCGCCCCTCGCCTCCCCTGCCCTCGTGGGCCGTCCCCTTTCGTCAGTCGCTCCCGGGCCTCGGCCTTCCTCCGCCTTCCTCCGCCTTCCTCCGCCTTCCTCCGAATAGAGTCTGACCCATGCTCTGGAGACACCGATGAAGGCGATGGTGGTGCACGAGTTGGGCGGCATCGAGGCACTCCAGTTGGAGGATGCCCCCGAACCCGGGATCGGGGCAGGTCAGGTTCGAATCGGGGTGGCCGCCGTCGGCGTGAACTTCCCCGACCTGCTCATCATCCAGGGGCTCTACCAGTTTCGACCGGAGCTGCCGTTCTCGCCGGGCGCAGAAGCGGCGGGCACGGTGCTCGAAGTCGGCGACGCGGTCACCGCGGTGGCGCCCGGGGACCGGGTGATCGGATTCTCGTCACATGGAGCCATGGCCGAGCAGTTCATCGTGCCCGAGACGAACGCCTTTCGGATCCCCGACGAGTTGGGCTGGGAGAAGGCCGCGGCTGTCGCGATGACCTATGGCACGTCGTATCACGCACTGGTGGACCGTGCGCGGCTTCAGGCAGGTGAGACGCTGCTGGTTACCGGCGCCGCCGGAGGTGTCGGCTCCGCCGCCCTACAACTCGGCGCCGCGATGGGCGCCCGCGTGATCGCCGCGGTCGGGACCGAGGAGAAGGCCGAGGTCGCCCGACGGCTGGGAGCCGACGAAACGATCGTCTACTCGACGGAGTCGATGAAAGATCGGGTCAAGGAACTCACCGGGGGACGTGGCGCCGACGTCATCTACGAACCGGTGGGCGGGGATGTCTTCCTGGAGGCCCTGAGGTGCGTGGCGTGGGAGGGGCGGATCCTGGTGATCGGGTTCGCCTCGGGGACCATTCCGCAGGCTCCCATGAATCTGCCGCTCCTCAAAGGCTGTTCGATCGTTGGCGTCTTCTGGGGCGACTTCGCCCGGCGTGACCCGGCTGCGAATCGGGCCAACTTCGACCATATCTTCCGGTTGGCGGTCGAGGGCTCGATCGACCCCCACGTGTCGATGACGTTTCCTCTCGAACAGGCCGGGAAGGCGCTCACCGCCCTGGCCGACCGCACCGCCACCGGCAAGGTGGTGGTGGTCACGTAGAGGCGAGCCACGAGCGAGATTGCGCTCCGCGCCGCCCGCCCCTGGCTCCTGGCGAGGGTGCTCAGTCCCCGCTCGGCCTGGAGGGCGCTATCGTGACCGGTCCACGCCTGAGGGGAGTACCTCGACAGGCACCATCGTCAGCACAGGGACCCGTCCCTCGGTGGTGCCGCCGGCCGGCCCGGTGAGAGAGACCTCCGGCTCCAACCCTGGAGATTCGGAGGACACCACCATGTCGATGTTCGCGCACCCCGATAGGGTCCAGCGATGGGCGTGATCGAATTCCTCTTCTTCTTCGGTGGGCTGGCGCTTCTGGTGGCGGGCGCCGAGTTGTTGGTCAAGGGCGCCTCCCGCCTGGCCGCTTCATTCGGTATCTCGCCTTTGGTGATAGGGCTCACCGTGGTTGCGTTCGGCACCAGCTCCCCCGAACTGGCAGTCAGCGTCGGCTCGGCGTTCGGCGGCGACGCCGACATCGCCATCGGCAACGTGGTCGGCTCGAACATCTTCAACGTCCTCTTCATCCTGGGGATTTCGGCGCTGATCGTGCCCCTGGTCGTCAAATCGCAGCTCGTCCGTTTCGACGTGCCCATCATGATCGGGGCCTCGGTTCTGCTCTTCGTGCTCGGCTTGGACGGCAGCCTGGGCCGATTCGATGGCATCGTGCTGTTCGGCCTGATCCTGGTGTATGTCGTGGTCCTGATCCGCAAGAGCCGCCGGGAGACCAGCGAGGCGACGGCGGAGTTCGACGAGGAGTACGGACCGAAGACGACACCGCTCCCCTTGAACCTGGCGTTGATCGCTGCCGGACTCGGGATGCTGGTGCTCGGCTCGGACCTGTTGCTGCAGGCGGCGGTGACCGCAGCCGAGGCATTCGGCGTGAGTGAACTGGTGATCGGGCTCACCCTGGTAGCGGCGGGCACGTCGCTTCCCGAGGTCGCCACCTCGGTCATGGCCGCCATCCGCGGGGAACACGACATCGCGGTCGGGAACGTGGTCGGATCCAACATCTTCAACGTGTTGGCGGTGTTGGGTCTCAGCTCGATCGTGGCACCCGACGGGATCCCCGTGGCTCAGAGTGCCATCGACTTCGACATCCCGTTCATGCTGGCGGTGGCAGTCGCATGCCTTCCCATCTTCCTCACCGGACACCTCATCGCCCGCTGGGAAGGCGCCGTCTTCCTCGGGTACTACGTCGCCTACACCGTGTACCTGATCCTCCAGGCATCCGAACACGACGCCCTCGAAACGTACTCTCAGGCGATGTTCCGCTTCGTGGTCCCATTGACGGTCATCACCATCGTTGCGACGGTTCGCCAGTCACGCCCGAAGATCCCGGTGACCTGACTCACGATGTGGCCGCTACGAGGCGGCGTTGGCGGTGACTAGTCCCTCGTGGCGGGTTCGAGTCCATCCTGCGCCGAGCACGACCAATGTGCCGAAGCATGTGAGGACGGCAGCTCAGGAAGGTTTCACATGACAAAGCCATCGGGATCGACGTTCGTCGAAGCACTCACGTGGGTCGCGGACCACCGTGTCACTGGTGCTCTCGAGGTGGTCGGGGAACGATCGGCGGGAACGCTGTTCTTCCACGAGGGTCGCGCCGTTTTTGGTCTGCTCGACGGGGACTCATGTGTTCCCGCCACCGGCGGGGGGATCGACCCGGAGCTGTGGCTTCGCGCCCTCGAGTCACCGGTGGCCGACATCGACTTCGCGGCATCACTCATGCTGGCCGGCGCCTCGGCACGCGGCGCGTGGAGGCCTTCGCCCACCGCGCCATCGATCACACCATCAGGATGCTCCGGCGAAACACCGAAGTCCGCATCCGTTTCGCCGAGCGAAGCAGTCCTCTCGGCACGATGTTCCGCTTCGACATCTCGCGGTGGATCGCAGCCGCAGAGGCGGACCGTCCGCACCAGACCACGCTTCCCACCCTGCAGCTCGTTTCCCGGAGTGCGTGATCGCCGCCAGATACGGATCGCCGGCATGGTCCGCTACAGTCCCCGCCCACGCCTGAGGGGAGTACCTCGACAGGCACCATCGTCAGCACAGGGACCCGTCCCTCGGTGGTGCCGCCGGCCAAACCGGTGAGAGAGACCTCCGGCTCCAACTCGGAGATACGGAGTAGCGGATGTTGACGATTGCGCACGACATGGATGGCTCTCCATGGGTTTGACGGAGGCTCTCTTCTTCATCGGCGGACTGGTCCTGCTGGTCGCCGGTGCCGAACTCCTGGTGCGGGGAGCGTCGCGCCTGGCAGCCGCCTTCGGAATCTCCCCCCTTGTGGTGGGCCTGACCGTGGTCGCCTTCGGGACCAGCGCCCCCGAGCTGGCGGTGAGCATCAGTTCCGCTTTCGCCGGTGACGCCGACATCGCCATCGGCAACGTGGTCGGCTCGAACATCGCCAACGTGCTGCTCATCCTGGGTCTCTCGGCAGTGATCGTCCCGCTGGTCGTGAAGTCGCAGCTGGTGCGCTTCGACGTCCCCATCATGATCGGGGCGTCGGTGCTCCTGCTGGTGCTCGGCCTGGACGGTGCCATCGGCAGGCTCGACGGGGTGCTGCTGTTCGCTCTCGTTCTCACCTACGTCGTGGTGCTCATCCGCAGGAGCCGCCGCGAGACCGCCGAGGTGGTGGCCGAATTCGAGGCGGAGTACTCGGAGACGTCGCCGTCGACGCCCGTGAATCTGGCGCTGGTGGTGGCCGGGTTGGCCATGCTGGTCGTCGGATCCAACCTGCTCGTCGACGCCGCCGTCACGGTCGCCGAACGGCTCGGCGTGAGCGAGTTGGTGATCGGTCTCACCCTCGTGGCGATCGGAACCTCGCTACCCGAGATCGCCACTTCGCTGATGGCCGCCATCCGGGGTGAACACGACATCGCGGTCGGGAACGTCGTCGGGTCCAACATCTTCAACATCCTCACCGTTCTCGGCCTGAGCTCGATCGTCGCCCCCGACGGCATCCCGGTGGCGCAGAGCGCCATCGACTTCGACATCCCGTTCATGCTGGCGGTATCGATCGCCTGCCTACCCATATTCCTCACCGGCCACCTCATCGCCCGCTGGGAAGGCGCCGTCTTCCTGGGGTACTACGTCGCCTACACCGCGTATCTGATCCTGCAGGCGTCCGAACACGACGCCCTCGAACCGTTCTCGCAGGTGATGTTCCGCTTCGTGGTCCCCATCACGGTCATCACGATCGTGGCGACCGTTCTTCAAGCCCCACGGAGGGTCCCGGCGACTTGAATGAGGTCATGGACCTCGACACGTTCGCACGGCAACTCCCCAAAGCCGAGTTGCACCTCCACATAGAGGGAACCCTCGAACCGGAGATGCTGTTGGAGCTGTCCAGGCGGAACGGCATCACCGTGCCATACGCCAACGTGGACGAGGTGCGAGCGGCCTACGCCTTCACCGACCTCCAGTCGTTCCTGGACATCTACTACACCGGAGCGGCGGTGCTGCGAACCGAGGCCGACTTCCACGACCTGATGGCCGCCTACCTGGCCCGTGCCCATGCCGACGGTGTCCGCCGCGCCGAGGTCTTCTTCGACCCCCAGACGCACACCGAGCGGGGTGTCGGTTTCGAGGTGTTCATGCGCGGATTCCTCGACGCGATCTCCGAGGCGGAGGCAGCCACGGGGATCTCGGTCGGCCTCATCATGTGTTTTCTCCGTCACCTGCCTGCGTCCGCCGCCGAGGAGACCTTCGACATGGCCGGGCCGTGGCTCGATCACATCCTGGCGGTGGGCCTCGACAGCTCGGAACGGGGATTCCCTCCCGAGCCGTTCGCGCCCGCCTACGCCCGGGCGAAGGCTGCAGGTCTGCGTGCGGTTGCCCACGCCGGCGAAGAAGGCCCGCCCGCCCACATCGTCGCCTCCCTCGATGTCCTGGGCTGTGAACGGATCGACCACGGCGTCCGTGCCGAAGAAGACCCCGAGCTGATCAGGCGCCTGGCCGACGAGGGGATCCCCCTCACGGTGTGCCCCCTGTCGAACGTGGCCCTCAAGGGCGTCGAACGCCTCGAGGACCACAACCTGGCACGCCTTCTCGCCGCCGGGGTCAACGTGACGGTGAACTCCGACGACCCCGCCTACTTCGGCGGGTACATCGGCGACAACTACATCGCCGTGGCACGCGCACTCGGTCTGGGTGAGACGGAGTTGGCCGGGATCGCCCGCAACTCGCTCGAGGCCACCTTCGCTCCGGACACCGACAAGGCTCGCTGGGTCGCCCAACTCGACACATTCCTCGCTGGATGAGCGACGAGGATCGCTCCCGTTGGAATGCCCGGTACCTGTCGACGGGATCGGCCCCAACCGGCGATCACGGGCCACCACCAGCACTGGCGTCGGCGGCGCATCTCATCCCATCGACCGGATCTGCGCTCGAGCTCGCCTGCGGTCGAGGTCGTGCCGCCGTCTGGCTGGCCCGGAGGGGGATGCGAGTGTGGGGCGTGGATGTGTCACCCGAGGCCATCGGTCTGGCCGAGCGCCTGGCCGATTCGAACGGGGTCGCCGACCGGTGCCGTTTCGAGGTGGTCGACCTCGACGAGGGGCTTCCTGAAGGGCCACCCGTCGACCTCGTACTGTGCCACTTGTTCCGCGACCCGCGCCTCGATCGGGCCGTCGTCGAACGCCTCTCCCCCGGCGGCATCCTCGCCATCGCCGTGCTCAGCGAGATCGGTGCAGGACCCGGTCCGTTTCGGGCCCGACCAGGCGAACTGACCGATGCGTTCTCGCTCCTCGAGATCCTCGCCTCCGGGGAAGGAAACGGAACCGGCTGGCTGATCGGGCAACAGCTGCCGGGATGACGTCGGTCCTGTGTGCACACGCGGGCGCTATCCGCCCTCACATGCACACAGAACCACATCCGGCCCGTGGCTGTGTGCACGAGCGGGCGCTTTCCGCCTTCGAATGCACACACAACGCGTGGTCCCGACAAGGGTGGTCAGACGCCTTCGCCCGCCAGCCAGTGCGCCAGCGTCTCGGCACAGGTGGCCACCTCGGAGAGGGGTACGAATTCGTCGGCCGAGTGGGCCACCTTCACCGAGCCGGGCCCGTACATCACGGTGGGGGTGTTGCCATGGTTGATGAGCAACCGCATGTCCGCACCGTACGGGGCTCCGATCTTCCGGGCAGCGATACCGGTCACCGCCCTATGGGCCGATGCGATCCCCACGGCCAGCGGATGCTCCGGGTCGAGGAAACACGAATCGAAGCGACCGCCCCACGTCTCCAGTCCGACCGGAAACCGGGTCAGCCACTCGTCGGCCTCCCAGGCAGCCGTGATGGCTGCCCGGAGGTCTTCACCAGCCTGATCACAGTTCTGCCCGAGTCGCACCCCGTACCGACCGTCGGCTTCGACCGCGTCCATCACCGTGGAAGCCCAGTGACCGCCCTCCACCTGACCGATGATGGTGGGATACGGGAGCCCGATCGCTCGCATCAGCGGATCGGTCTCGGACTCGTTGCGTACCCGCTCGTCCTCCGCCAGGGCCTGCATCAGCACCATCAGCTTGTCGAGCGCCGATACGCCTTCCAGCCTGGTCGAGGCATGTGCCGCCTTCCCCGGAACCCGCAGGGTGAAGGTGATGGCGCCGGCGTGGGCGACCACGATGTCGAGACCGGTGGGCTCGGGGATCACGGCCCTGTCGGCAGTGCATCCGGCACGTATCGCCGCCAGCGTTCCAGCCCCGCCGTCCTCCTCGGACGGCACCGCCACCACCACGATCTCGCCGTTGAGCTCGGCGCCGGACTCGAGGGCGACGCGCACCGCCTCGATCATCGAGACCACTCCGCCCTTCATGTCGCAGGCTCCCCGCCCGTACAGGTTTCCGTCCACGACCACGGGTTCGAAGGCCGGAGAGGTCCAGGTGTGCGGGTCGCCGGAGGGTACGACGTCGACGTGGCCCAACAGCATGCGCCTGGGGCCGGGGCGTCCCGTGTCGTAGCGGCCCACCACCACGATCAGATCGCTGCGGGGAACCTCGATCCCGGGGAAATCCGGATCCTGGGCCAGCTCTGAAGGGTCGGTCTCGATCCAGGACACATCGAGGGTCGCCTCCTCCATGAGCGTGACCATGACCTCCTGGACCCGGCGCTCGCTTCCGGTGATCGACGGAATGGCGATGAGCTCCGACAGGTCCTCGACGATGCGCTCGCGGTTGGCTTCCATCATTGCATTCAAGCCGAGCCGCCATCCACTCGTTGTCCGTCCTGCTCATCGGCCGTAGCTCGTAGCTCGTCGGTCGTCGGTCACACCATCGCCAAAGCCCGCGGCACCAGCGGCACGAGAGCGAGGTCTACCAGCTGTTCGTAGGGGAACCATCGACAGTCGACGGTCGGACCTCCCCCTGTGACCATCCGCGGCGCGCCGACGGCCTCGACCCGGAAGACGAACCGGACGAAGTGAATGGCGGGGCGGCCGTTCCCCGCCGGCTCGATCTCGGTGTCGACCCCGAGCACCGCCTTGACCCGACCGTGGAGCCCGGTCGCGTCGTACAGAGCTCGAACGACACCCTGGTCGGGCGGTTCCCTCCACTCGAGGGCCCCACCGGGGACCGTCCACGAAGCGGCATGGGCGTCCTCGCCTCTCGGTTGGGCGAGCAGCACCGATCCGGCATCGAGACAGACGGCGTGAGCGGCGTACCTGGTGGTCACAGGAGATGCCGCACGTGCTCGAGCAGTGATGTGGTGGGTAGCGCATGAACCGTGTCGAGCGGATGCCAGGCGGCGGCGTCGACACTCCCATCGATCTCGGTCACCCTCGGCTCCCCCGCAGCCTCGACCCGGTAGACGGCCTGGATGATGTGGTACTCATCTTCGGGGTCGTCGTAGGAGAAGGAGCGGACCGTGAGGATGGAGCCGATCACCGGCTCCAGGCTCGTCTCCTCGTACATCTCGCGCACCAGCGTCTGGTGGGCGGTCTCGCCCCAGTCCATACCGCCGCCGGGCAGCGTCCACTTGCCGACGCCACCGGGAACCCGACCGGAGATGCGGGCGAGGAGGATGTGGGACTCCGAGACGGCGAGACCGTAGACCCCGAACCGTGTTCGTTTGCTCATCCCCGGTGGATCGGCCGGGTGAGACAGGTCGGGCCGCCGCTTCCATTCCAACAGATCTCGGTGCCGCCGAAGGTGTGCACCTCGATGCCCTGGTCCTCGAGGAATCCCTGAGTCTGCGTGTTTCCCTCCACCATCGCTACGACCCCGGGCCGAATCACGAGCACGTTGCACGCCAGAGACGGCACCTCCTCCGGCGGGATGGCGATCATGAGGATGCGCATCGATTCCAACAATCGGTACAGGCCCGACGGCAGCCGTGCAGGCTCCACGACCACGATCTCATCGGTGATCGGCGAGATCACACTCAACAGGTGGAGACACTCGTGCTCACCGGCGTCATAGGCGACATCGAAGACACGGACCGTGCCCTCGAGCAGCGGGATCAGCTGATCGATGCCGGCCTGGTTGGTGCGCAGGCTCCGTCCGACACACACGAGGTCAGGACGCAACCAGAAGACGTCTCCACCGTCGACCGTGCCGGGTGCCTCGATCCGGCCCAGGATGGGGATGTCGTTGGCTTCGTACCAAGCCGCCTGAAGATCCTCTTCTCCCCGACGACTCGGCTTCCCCGATCTCAGCAGGATGGCGCCACGGTCGGTGACCAGCGATGGGTCGTACTGGTAGATGAGATCAGGGCTGGCCGACTCCACGCCCAGCTGATGGACCTTCACCCCCAACCGCCTCAGCAGACTCACGAACAGTGCGTGTTCGCGCCGCGCCCTGGACAGGGTGACAGGGTGTCGGAATCCGAATTCGGGGTTGGCGAAGGCAGCTCCGAACGCCATGCTCGGTGGCTTCACGAGTACATGGTTGAGCGGCGCGACCATGGATTGAGCGCCATAGGGAACCGTCGACATGGGCCAAGAGTAGAGCCCGCCCCCGGCGGATCGTCAGTCCGGGCCGGGACCGTTGTCCACGATCACCTTCTCGTCGGGCCGGGCCGCCAGCTTGTGACGGACGTAATCCTGTGCTGCCTCCACCCGCCCGACCGGGTGCCCACAGGTGGCCTCCATCTCGCTGCGGTGTTCCAGCACCTCGTGAAAGACCTGCGCCAACTGCGTCTTGCGGAGGAGATGGCCCGGAATCTGTTCGATCACGGCGTCGAACACGTCGTCCACCCAGTCGTGGGCGGCGATGTCCTCGGGGATGTCACGACCCCGCTCACGGATGAGCTCTGCACGATGCGCCCGGACATCCTCGAGCAGCCGACGCGCCTGATACTCCTGGGCGGTGATGCCCGTGAGCCGATGCAGTTCCTGACGGTGATGACCCTCCGACACCGCGACCGGTTCGAACACCATGCGCCCTTCCCCTGCGGACACGATGGACGCCTCGGTCACGCGGAAGCCAAGGTGCTGGAGCCGGGCCAGCCGGGCATCGATCTCGTCGGGCCGGCCCGGATCGTACTCCTGGGGGTCGTGCAGCTCCTCCCACAACCGGCAGTAGGCGCGCTCGAGACGGTCGACCACGTCGAACGGGTCGACCGTCTCGGGCAGGAACCCTGCGGCGGCCAGGTCGAAGAGTCCCCCGGCGACGTTCTCGACCGCGATCTCGAGGTCATGCAGCCGCTGGCCCTCGGTCAGCCGGTGGTGCAGCTCACCGGTCTCGGTGTCGAGGGCGTAGGCACTCAGCCGCGTGGCATCCCGGCGGAAGAGAGCGTTCGAGAGCGAGCAGTCCCCCCAGTAGAACCCCACGAGGTGAAGCCGGGCCAGCAACCCGGCCAGCGAGCGAATCAGGTCGTCGCTCGGGTCTCCGCCTCTCCACTCCCGGAACAGATACCGGTAGGGAAGCGCATAGTTGAGGAAGCGGGTGATGAGCACCGAGTCCATACCGGCGCGGTCTTCGACCAAGCCGACCGCCCTGACCACAGGCAGTACCTGGGCGTTGAGACTGCGGATGAGTCGGAATTCGCGGGCGGCCGCTCGCGGCGCCAGCTCCTTGAGCGCGTAGATCTGATCGTCGTAGTCCACGAACCTCACCACATGGCGATGGAGGCCCGTTGGCAGTTCCACGAGTTGGGGGTGGTCCCACTCCTCGAGCGGACGCCCCCAAGGCAGTTCGTCGAATCGCGGATGGAGAAGTGGCTCGAGCACCCTGATGCGCATGACGGCGAACGCTACCGGCGGTGACCGCTCGGGTCAGGGTTTCCCTCACCCCGAATGGGGGTCGGTCCCCGATGTCGCATCGGCCGCCCACCACCGATGCTGTACGCATGATCACACTGCATCGCACCCTCGCCACCGCCCGGTCGCTGGCCGAGCGCACTCCGGAGGATCGAAATCGGGCCGTGGACTTCCTGCGGGCGATCTCGATCCTCGTTGTCGTGTTCGGGCACTGGCTGATGGCCGCACCCGAAGTCGTCGACGGTGAGGTGCGCATGGTCGGATTGATCGGCCAGACGGCTTGGGCGCAATGGCTCACCTGGGGGCTGCAGGTCATGCCCGTCTTCTTCTTCGTGGGTGGCTACGCCAACGCCGTCGGCTGGCGTGCCGCCCGCAGGGATCACACCCCCTACCCGACGTGGCTCCGGGAGCGGCTCCGTCGTCTCATCCTCCCTGCCATACCGGTGCTGGCGTTCTGGGCACCGGTGGCGACCATCGCCTGGCGTTCCGGCGTGGACCCCGACCTGATCACCATTGCGTCGCAGGCAGCACTCGTCCCCACCTGGTTCCTTGCCACCTACGTGCTGATCGTGGCACTGACACCCCTCACCGTCGCACTGTGGGAGCGGGCCGGTTGGGTGGCCGTCATCGGCACCGCCGCCATCGCCGGCATGGTCGATGTCCTCGCACTCGGATTCGACGTCCACGCCGCGGCGTGGGTCAACTACGTGTTCGTCTGGAACGTGGTCCACATGTTCGGCTATGCCTGGGCCGATGATCGCATCGGCGCAGTGCGGACCCGGATCTCCCTGGCCGTTTCCGGCCTGGCCGCGCTCTCCGCCCTGGTCGCCTTCGGCCCCTACCCGATCGCCATGGTCGGGCTCGACAACGCCGGCGTCACCAACTCGAACCCGCCCAAGGTCACGTTGATCGCGCTCGGACTGTTCCAGTTCGGCCTCGCCATGGCGCTGGAGGGTCCCATGCGGCGTTGGCTGAGTCGCCCACGCCAGTGGACGGCGGTCGTTGCGATCAACGGCTCGATCATGAGTCTCTACCTGTGGCACCTCACCGTCATGGTGGCGGTGCTCGCCGCCGGGCTGGCCATGGGAGGATTCGGATTCGGACTCGAAGTCGAGAGTGTCGGGTGGTGGCTGACACGACCGCTGTGGCTGGCACTCCTCCTGACGTTGACGCTCCCGGTGGTGGCACTGGTCGCCAGGTTCGAGCGCCCGGGCCGCGATCAGCGTCCGGCGCCGGCGGGGTGGCAGCCTGTGATGGCCGTGATCTGCGTGTGCGCCGGGCTGGCGATGCTGGCCCGCCACGGCATCGCCGACGAGGAGGGCCTCAACGTGGTGGCCACGCTGCTGCCGGTGGCGGGCATCGTCGCGGGTGGGGTGGCGCGGGTTCCCTCCCGACATCGTAGGGTTTCGCTCAGGTGATCCCACGTCCTAGGCGATGAGAGATCCAAGATGGGCTTCACATGACCACCCTTTGGCAACGAGCCGGCACCATCGGTGCCAACACCCCACTCGACCGGAACCGCTACGTCGACCTGCTGCGGGCGGTGTCGATCACGGTGGTGGTATTGGGTCACTGGCTGATGGCCGCACCCGAGGTGTCCCCGAACGGAGAACTGCGCGCCGGTCACGTGTTGGCCGATCTGCCCTGGACGCAGTGGCTCACCTGGGCGTTCCAGGTGATGCCGATCTTCTTCGTGGTCGGCGGCTACTCGAATGCCGCCTCGTGGCGCTCCGCCCTCGCCCGGAGCCAGGGCTACGGGCCCTGGCTGCATTCCCGGCTCCGTCGGCTCGTGCTTCCGGTGTTGGCGCTGCTCGCGGTCTGGACCGTGGTCGCGGTGGTGGCCATCACCGCCGGACTCGATCCCGAGCTGGTGAAGATCGGGTCGCAGACGGCGCTGGTGCCGGTGTGGTTCCTGGCGGTGTACGTTCTGGTGGCGGCCCTCGCCCCGGCGGCGCTCGCCGCCTGGGAGCGATTCGGTTGGGCATCGGTGGTGGCGTTCGCTGCTGCTGCGGTCGCCACCGATGTGGTTTCGATCGCGGCCGACAATGATCCTCTTGGGTTTCTCAACTACCTGTTCATCTGGGGCGGAGTCCATCAGCTCGGGTACGCCTGGAGGGACGGTGAGCTGACCGGTCGTTCGAGGACGGTGCCGCTGGCGGCGGTGGGTGTGGCGGCGTTGGTGGTGCTGGTCACCGTGTTCGACTATCCCGTGAGCATGGTGGGGGTTCCCGGAGCCGAAGCGAACAACACCCTCCCGCCTCGGATACCCCTGTTCGCCCTCGGCCTGCTCCAGACCGGTGTGCTGCTCTCGCTGGAGGCACCTGCGCGCCGCGTGCTGGAGCGTGGGCAGGCGTGGACGGCGACTGTCCTGATCAACTCGATGATCATGACCGTCTACCTGTGGCACCTGACCGCCATGATCGCGGTCCTCGGCGTCTCGCTCATATTCGACGGTGTGGGTCTGCGGCTGGAAGCGGGTTCGGGCATCTGGTGGGCCACCCGACCGCTGTGGCTGGCACTGATGGTGCTGATCGTGACCCCGTTCATCGCCGGATTCAATCGCTTCGAGCGGCCCAAGGGCCAGATCGCCCCTCCTCCCGTGTGGCGCGGAGTCGTCGCCGTGGTGCTGGTGTGCGCCGGGCTCGGATCACTGGCCTTCTTCGGGGTGGGCGACCAACAGGGACGTGAACTGGGAGTACCTGGCACTCCCCTTCGCAGGAGCGCTCGTGGGAGGTCTGATCGGACGGCGTCCGGTCAGGAGCGAGGAGCGAGGAGTCGGAAGCCGTAGCCGTAGCCGTCGATAACGACGACGAACAGGGGTTGCGGCTGCAATCCCTGCCATGACTATCCGCTCCTCCGGCTCCTCGCACCTCGCCCCTCGCCCGTCGCTCCTGGCGGGATCCGAAGGATCGAACTCACGCGAAGATGTGTGTGAGCCATGCTCGACCTCTCCGATCTCCGCGCCCGCATCGACGGGCTACCCCCTGCCGATCGGCGGGTGTTCCAGCGCAGGCTGGGTGGGGTCGGGCGGGTGCAACCACCGGAGCGGCGGGTTCGGATCATCGAACGGATAGCGCGCGATCTGACCGAGGTGGAGAAACGGATCGGGCTGAGGCGGGCGGCGATGCCGACGACGATCGACTATCCCGACCTGCCCATCACCGAACGACGGGACGACCTGTTGAGAACCATCGCCGAGCACCAGGTGGTGATCGTGGCGGGCGAGACCGGGTCGGGCAAGAGCACCCAGCTCCCCAAGCTGTGCCTGGAGGCAGGTCGAGGCCTGTCGGGACTCATCGGCCACACCCAACCCCGGCGCATCGCCGCCCGCTCGATCGCAGAACGGGTGGCGGAGGAGCTGGGTACCGAAGTGGGCGGGTTGGTCGGCTATACCGTGCGTTTCACCGATCAGGTGGGCGACGACACCCTCATCAAGGTGATGACCGACGGGATCCTGCTCGCCGAGATCCATCGCGACCCGCGACTGGATCGCTACGACACGATCATCATCGACGAAGCCCACGAGCGCAGCCTGAACATCGACTTCCTGCTCGGGTACCTCCGACGGGTACTCCCCGAACGACGTGACCTGAAAGTCATCATCACCTCGGCGACCATCGACACCGCCCGCTTCGCCGAGCACTTCGACGACGCACCGGTGGTGGAGGTGTCAGGGCGCACCTACCCGGTGGAGGTGCGCTACCGCCCCCTGGACGACCCCGGGCAACCCGAACCTCGCGACCAGCCGCAGGGTATCGCCGACGCAGTGGCGGAGCTGGCCCGGGAGGGAACCGGTGACATCCTCGTGTTCTGTTCGGGAGAACGTGAGATCGGCGACGCGGCCGATGCCATCGGCGAGCTGAATCTCCGACACACCGAGATCCTGCCGTTGTACGGGCGCCTGTCGGCTTCCGAACAGCACCGGGTGTTCGAACCCCACACCGGGCGACGGGTGGTGCTGGCCACCAATGTCGCCGAGACCTCGCTCACCGTCCCGGGGATCATGGCGGTGGTCGATCCCGGCACTGCCCGCATCTCCCGGGCCGGGCGCACGGGTGTGCAACGTCTCCCCATCGAGCCGATCAGCCGAGCCTCGGCCAACCAGCGGGCCGGCCGCTGCGGGCGGATCGCTCCCGGCGTGTGCATCCGGCTGTACTCGGAGGACGACTTCGAGAGCCGCGACGAGTACACCGAGCCCGAGATCCAGCGAACCAACCTGGCATCGGTCATCCTGCAGATGGCCGCATTGGGGCTCGGCGACATCGAGTCGTACCCGTTCCTGGACCCGCCCGACGCCCGCAACATCCGCAACGGCGTGGCGCTGCTCGAGGAGCTCGGCGCCCTCGACCCGAATTCCGGTCGACTCACCGAACTGGGACGGCGCCTGGCCAGGGTGCCCATCGACCCCCGACTGGCCCGGATGGTCATTGCAGCCGACTCCACCGCCTGTCTGCGGGAGGTGCTCGTGATCGCGGCGGCGCTCTCGATACTCGACCCGCGCGAGCGTCCCACCGACAAGGAACAGCAGGCGGCGGAGCGGCATCGTCGGTTCGCCGACCCCGACTCCGACCTCCTCGGGTGGCTTCGGTTGTGGGACTACCTGGGTGAGGAACGCCGGGCCCGCACCTCCAGCCAGTTCCGCAAGATGTGCAAGGAGGACTTCCTCAACTACCGGAGGATCCGGGAGTGGCAGGACATCCACTCCCAGTTGCGACGGATCACCACCGAGATGGGGATGACGCCCAACTCGATTCCGGCGGAGCCCGACGCCGTCCACCGGGCGCTCCTCACCGGGCTCCTGTCACAGATCGGAGTGAAGGACCCCGATTCGTACGAATACCGCGGGGCACGTGCCACCCGCTTCTCGATTGCGCCCGGTTCGGCCCTGTTCAAGAAGAACCCGCAGTGGGTGATGGCGGCCGAGATCGTGGAGACGTCCAGAACCTGGGCGCGGGGGGTGGCCCGAATCCGGCCTGAATGGGTGGAACAGGCCGGTGCTCACCTGGTGAAACGCAGCTACTCCGACCCGTGGTGGGACGAGAGGAAAGGCTCCGCTGTCGCCACCGAGACCGTGACCCTGTTCGGATTGGCGGTGGTCCCTGCCCGCACCGTGCTGTACGGGAAGATCGACCCCGTCGCCTCCCGAGACATCTTCATCTCCCACGCCCTGGTCCTGGGAGCGTGGGAGAGCCACCATGACTTCGTCGACCGCAACCGCGACCGTATCGGCGAGGTGGAAGCCCTCCAGGTACGGGAGCGGCGCTTCGATCTGCTCATCACCGACGAGAGCATCGCCGCCTGGTTCGATGCCCGCATCCCCGACCACGTCGTCTCGAGCCGCCACTTCGACCGTTGGTGGCGTGACGAGAAGTCGAAACACCCGCGCCTCCTCGATCTCGGCCTCGACGACCTCATCGATCCGTCGGTCGAACGATCCGGCGATGAGGCGTTTCCGTCGGTGTGGAGGTACGGCGACGTGGAGATGCCCCTCGCCTACGAATTCGACCCCACCAGCCCCAGCGACGGTGTCACGATCGACGTCCCACTCGACCGGCTCGACCGGGTCGACCCGACGATCTTCGACTGGCAGGTTCCGGGCCTTCGGAGGGAGTTGATCGAGACCCTGATTCGCTCGCTGCCAAAGGCGACACGCAAGAACTTCATCCCGATCGCCGAGACGGTGGAAACGGTGCTCGACCGTCTCGAGCACTCCCAGGGTGGGCTGGTGGAATCGCTGCGCCGAGAGCTCACCCGGATCGGCGGCGTCCCCATCGACCCGGAAGCCTTCGATCTGTCGAGGCTCGCACCCCACCTCCGGCCGACGTTCCGGGTGGTGGCTCCGGACGGATCGGTGGTGGCAGCGGGCGACGACCTGGCCTCGTTGAAGGAGGAGCTGGTCTCCGACGCCCGAGCGGTGGTGGCGTCGACGTCGCATCCCCTCGAGGCAACGGGTCTCACCGCCTGGTCGTTCGGGGAGCTCCACCGCACGGTGAACCTGGAAGGGGGCGTTCGGGTGTATCCGGCGCTGGTCGACGACGGCGACTCGGTGTCGATCAGGCTGATGGCCACCCGCGACGAACAGGATCGGGAGATGCGCTCGGGAACCCGGCGTCTGCTCCTTCTCGATCTTCCCTCCCCCGGCAAGCTGCTGCGCCCACTCATCACCGACCGGGCAAAGCTGGTGCTCAAGGCCGGTCCATATGGGCTGCCGTCGGACTGGGCCGAGGACTGCCTGGCCGCGGCCGTCGACACCATCGTCGATCATGCCGGAGGCCCCGCCTGGGATGGGGTCGCGTTCGATCGGCTCAGACGATCGACCAGGGACCGGCTTCACGGAGCGATCACCGACATCGGTCGCCGCTCGCTGTCGGTGCTGGAGCAGTTGTGGGTGGTCGGCGTTGCCGTGGAACGACTCCCGGCCAACCCTGCGTTCCAACCCGCCATCGACGACGTGATCGCCCAGGTGAACCAACTGATCTACCAGGGGTTCGTTGCCGCCGTCGGCCCCGAGCGGCTGGCGGACCTCGAGCGGTATCTGCTGGCCGTCGAGCGACGGCTCGAACGCCTCCCCTCCGACCGCGTGCGCGACACCCGGCTCATGGACCAGGTCCATGCTCTCGAGTCCGAGCACGATCGGCTGACCGATGCGCTGGGCGCCACCCCCGAGCTCATCGAGGTTGCGTGGATGCTCCAGGAGCTCAGGGTGAGCCTGTTCGCCCAGCAACTCGGAACGAAGGGCACGGTGAGCGAGACGCGCATCCGGCGGGCCTTGGCTGATGCGATCGCGTGACGAGGTGCGGACAGCGAGGAGCGAGGGGCCGGAAGCTGCGCTGACCCGGCAGGTTCCGCTTCAGGAGGAGATCTCGATCACTCCGTTGGGTGCTTCCACCACGACGGTGTCGCCATAGGACAGGTTCTCGATGGGCGGGGCGAGCAGCTCGAAGACTCCGGGAGGCTGGAGGTGGTCGGGTTTGGTCTCGGGGTGCGGCCAGTAGATGGTGGCATCGACGACACGACCCCCGGCATGGAGCCGACAAGCCGCGAACGAGAAGTCCTCGGCCGGCTGGGTCGGATGCCACTGCAGCGAGCGGATGGTCACGTCGGGGCGGGCCAATCGGACGTGGAGCGGAGCGACCGAGATGTTGAGGGTGGCGGGCAGGTAGGCGCCCAGGTCGACGCCGTGGCGGAGGAAGTGCGGCATCTGCATGGCCAGCGTGCCTCCGGGGAACCGGGGGTCCCGGCTGAGTCCGGAGGCCACCCGGTGTCCTTCGACCACCACGCCCTCCAGCTTCACGCCGTCCTCGAGTAGAGCACTGCGTTGCCCCGCTTGCCCACCTCGACGATCTCGCCCATCTTCCGGAGGCAGTAGGCCATCTGTTGGGCAGTGCGGCGGGGCAGCCTTCCGATCGATGCGATGTCGGCGGTGTCGAATTCGTCGGGCACACCCGCCGGCAACAGGGCGGCCGCCGACGCCGAATCCGGGATCGGGACCGACTCCAGCACCTCCACCAGCGACCTGCCCTGCACCACCCACCCTCTTCTACGGAAGGCTTTACCGGGCTGGTGGACCCTGATCTCCTGCTGTTCGACCAGCAGCACCTCCAGCTCGAAACGGCCCAACAGGTCGGGCATCGCCACCAGCCTGCCGAACACGTCCTCGATACGCCCCTTCTTCGGGGACCGGCGACTGGAAAGCACCTCGCCCCCCTCACCCAGTCGCACAATGAGATTGCCGACTGCGATCGGAGCCACCACCCGCACCGGATGCTCACCGAGCGCATTCAGCTTCCGACGCAGCGGCGTGAAACCGCCGGTCTGGATCTCGATCAACAGGTCGCCGCGGACGATGTCGATGACGTGGGCGCCGACCGGGTGCTCGATGAGGTCGCCCTCCCGGCGGTACCACTCCTTGATCTGAGCGTGAAGCGCCCCTTCCGCGAGGGTCCCGATCGTCGGCCCGGCCTTGGTCATCCGGGCACCGTATCAGCCGGACGTCCACGCAACGGGCACCTCCAACCGGCGCCTACCTCTAGCCGAACCGGGCTCGGGGCCGAACCGTGGGCCAGAACCGACCGTGGAGGTCAGCGTGAACCCAGGGTCCAACCCAGGGTTGCGGCTGACCGTCACGGTCAGCGCCAGCCCACAGATCAGACCGGGCGACGGCGTTTCGAGGAGATGATGCCCGTGTTGAAACCCGCCAGGTGGAGGCCGCCGGCGAAGCGGGCGTGTTCGATCTTCAAACAGCGGTCCTGGACGACGTCGAGTCCGGCTGCAACCGCCTTGGCCGCCGCCTCGTCGTGGCGCAGTCCCAACTGGAACCAAACGGCTCTCGCGCCGACGGCGATGGCGTCGTCGACCACCGACGGAAGCTCCTCGGTGCGGCGGAAGGCGTCGACGATGTCGGGTGGCCCGGGCAGGTCCGCCAGCGACGGGTAGCAGCGGACCCCCAGCACCTCGTCGTACATCGGGTTCACGGCGTAGACGGTGTACGGGGTCTTCACCAGATAGGTGGCGACGAAGTTCGACGCCCGCAGCGGGTTGGCGGAGATGCCGACCAGGGCGATCGACCGGGCCTGTTGGAGGATGGTGAGCCGATCGCGGGCCGTGACGGCGAGCTTCCCGGTCATCGCGAACCCCCCAACGCCTGATCGAGGTCACGGATGATGTCCTCGACATCCTCGATCCCCACCGAGATCCGGATCATGTCGTCACCGACCCCGGCCGCCACCCGCTCCTCGGCCGGTATCTGCTGGTGGGTGGTCGAGGCGGGATGGATCACCAGCGTCTTGGCGTCACCGATGTTGGCCAGGTGGCTGGCGAGTTCGACGCCTTCGATGAAGCGGATCCCGACATCGAATCCACCCTTCAAGCCAAAGGTGAACACGGCGCCGGGCCCGGCCGGGGTGTACTTCTCTGCGAGGGAACGGCTCTCGGAGTCATCGAAGACCGGGTAACTCACCCAGTTCACTGCCGGATGGGCGCG
This sequence comes from uncultured bacterium, assembly GCA_963825585.1. Taxonomy (GTDB): domain Bacteria; phylum Actinomycetota; class Acidimicrobiia; order Spongiisociales; family ZC4RG35; genus JAOUGY01. The sequence goes on along the minus strand of CAWGTX010000009.1, from coordinate 471,742 downwards.
GAGAAACTCGGCCACGGTCCGGGCGTTCTCGACGTGGCGTTGCATGCGGAGGGGCAGCGTCTCGAGCCCGAGCAGGAGCAGGAAGCTGTTGAACGGCGACAGCGAGGCCCCGATGTCACGCAACAGCTCGGTCCGCGCTTTGGTGAGGTAGCCGTATTCGCGGAAGTTCTCCCAGAATCGTAGACCGTGATACGCCGGCGACGGCTCCGTCATCACCGGGAAACATCCGTTGTCGTAGGGGAACCGCCCGGACTCGACGATGACCCCGCCGATGGCGACGCCGTGGCCGCCCATGAACTTGGTGGCCGAGTGAACAACGATGTCGGCTCCCCACTCGATCGGCCGGCACAGATACGGCGTGGCGAAGGTGTTGTCGATCACCAGCGGGATGCCGTGTTCGGCCGCCACAGCCGCCACGCCTTCGATGTCGAACACGTCGGCGCGGGGGTTGCCGATGGTTTCGCCGTACAGCAGCTTGGTCTTCTCGGTGATGGCGCCGGCGAAGGCATCGGGGTGGGGGTCGACGAAGGTGACGTCGATCCCCATGCGGCGCAGCGTCACGTCGAACTGTGTGTACGTCCCGCCGTACAGATTGCGGGCGGCGACGATCTCGTCGCCCTGCGAGCACAGCGTGAGGACGGCGATGAGCTGGGCGGCCTGACCCGAGGATGTCGCCACCGCACCCAGCCCACCCTCGAACGACGCCACTCGCTCCTCGAAAGCGGCGGTGGTCGGGTTCCCGATGCGGGTGTAGATGTTCCCGTAGGTCTGGAGGGCGAACAGATCGGCCGCCGTTTGGGCGTCCTCGAACACGAAGGAGGTGGTGGCGTAGATGGGCATCGCCCGAGCGCCGGTCTCCGGATCGGGGGCCTGACCGGCGTGAATGGCCCGAGTGGAGAATCCGTATGGGGGGCGGTCTGACATGACCAGGATCGTACCCATAGGTGGTCCGGACCACGACAGGACACGCAGCGAGGACCGGGTGGAATGGTCGCCGATGGTTGCCAGGGACCGACACCCGAGTAAATTCCAGACGTCTGAGGGAGAAACGGGGTGCGACCAGGCGCATTTCCCGCCGGGAACAACAGGGAGGGAGTCTCAGTGAGCACCAAACGCAACTGGGTCCGCCGAGTGGCAGGACCAATCACGATCGCCTTGCTGGCAGCCGGGTTGGCGCTGCCGGGCGTGGCGGCAGGCGGGTCGTTCGACGACGACGACACCAGCGTGCACGAAGCGGACATCGAGTACATCGCCGAGCTCGGGATCACCTCTGGATGCGCCGATCGAGCGTTCTGCCCCGACGACTTCGTCACCCGGGGACAGATGGCGGCGTTCCTGAATCGCGCTCTTGGACTCGACGACACGGGCGCCGACTTCTTCGACGACGACAACGGCAGCGTCTTCGAGGGCGACATCGACAAGCTGGCCGCTTCCGGTATCACCTCGGGATGCGCCGACCGGGCATTCTGTCCCGAGAACAACGTCACCCGCGGACAGATGGCGGCGTTCCTCGTGCGCGCCTACGGGCTCACCGACACGGGCTCCTCCGAATTCACCGACGACGACGGCAACGTCTTCGAGAACGACATCCGCAAACTGGCGACCGCCGGGATCACGACCGGATGCAATCCACCGGCCAACACCCAGTTCTGCCCCAATGACAACGTGACTCGCGGCCAGATGGCCACCTTCCTCGCCCGCGCCATCACCAATCTCGGTGGTGGTGGTGGCGGCGGTGGCGGTGGTGGCGGCGGTGGCGGCGGCGGCGGCGGAGGCGGCGGAGGTGACGGAGACGGCGACACCACCGTGACGACCACCGTCAGTGACACCGGGTGGAACCTGCTCACCCTCGACGACCGTTCCGGTGCCGGACGCTCCGCGACCGCAGTCCGAAACGTCGGCGGGCTTCCCGCAGTGGCATACCACTACGACAACGGAAACCTGATCACCTACCGCATCTGCGCCGACGCAAACTGCACGTCGACCGACTGGATCGACCTCGACCCGGGCACTCAGCAGCAGTCGGCCATGACCGTGGTCAACGGTCTTCCCGTGATCGCCTCACGGAACACCTCGGCATCCGGTCTCGACGTCACGAGCTGCGCCAACACCGACTGCTCCTCGTCGTCGGTGGCCAAACCGGTCACCGGTGGGATCCTCAATCCCTCGATGACGGTTCTCGACAACAAGCCGGTGATCAGCTATTTCGCCAATGGCGGGATCAAGCTGGCCCTGTGCGCCAACGCTGCCTGCACGAGCCTCACCGGAGGTACGGCGGTCAACATCTCCAACGCGGGGGTCGCCACCGGTGATCGCTCGTCGGTCACGATCGTGAGCGGCCGCCCGGCCGTGAGCTACTACGACGCCGATGCCGAAGACTTCGTGCTGGCGGTGTGCAACGATGCCGCATGCACAGGTCTGACCCGTGAGGTGGTGGACACCGGCGCCGACGTCGGCACGTACTCGGCGACGGTCACATCGAGCAACCTGGTGACCATCGCCTACTACGCCAACACGGACCTGAAGGTGGCCCGCTGCAACAACATCACCTGCACGGCACCCACCGTCACGATCGTCGACAGCGCCGGCGACGTGGGCCGTGACGTGTCTGCCACGCTCGACGCCAACGGCTTCCTGTGGGCTGCCTACCGGGACGTCACCAACTCGGAACTGAAGTTCCTCGACTGTGACAACGCCGCCTGCACGGGTGGCCGCACCCAGGTCGTCGACACCCGCAACGACACCGGCTATTCGACGTCGATCGTGAACAACGCCTCACGGGCGCTGATCACGTACTACGACGCCACGGTGCGGGAACTTCGGATGGCGATCGACGCCACGCCGGAGGGCTGAACCAGGTTCGGAGACCGATCAATCGAGGAGGTCGGCCAGCTCCGAGAGGAGCCGGTCGACCTCCTCTTTCGTTGTGGTGGCGACCAACCCGATCCGCACCAGCCCACCGCTGTCGAGGAGCCCGAGACGCCGCATCGGCTCGATGGCGTAGTAGTGACCCGACCAGGTGAAGATGCCCCGCTCGCCCAGGCGGGCAGACGCCTCGTCGGCGGTCATGCCCTCCATCGCCACCGCGAACGTGGACACCCGGCCATCCATGGTGGGAGGACCCCACAGTCGGACGCCATCGGGTAGTCCAGTCAGGAACCGTTCACCGAGGGACCGTTCGTGGGCGCCGACGGTCCGATAGGCATCATCGAGCCGGCTGCGACGATCGGGACCGTCACCGAGAGAGGCGATGTGGTCGACGGCGGCCGTCACACCAGCCAACAACGCGAACGAAGGCGTCCCGGTTTCGAAGCGGCCGGGCGGATCCGAAGGTGCCGGTCTCACCTTGTACGCCTCGATCGTTGCGAGCAGCTCCGCCCTGCCCCACAGGATGCCGACATGCGGGCCGTAGAATTTGTATGCCGAGCAGACCAGGAAGTCGATTCCGAGGTCGGCGACGTCGATACGAACATGGGGGGCGAGGTGCACGGCATCGACGTAGCAGAGCGCTCCCACGGCGTGGGCGGCGTCGGCCACCCGGGCCACGTCGACCCGGGAACCGAAGGCGTTGGAGCACCCGGTGACGGCGACCAGCCGGGTGTGGTCGTCGATGAGGGACTCGAGGTGATCGAGGTCGAGGGTGGCGTCGGCTCTCACGTCGGCGAACACCGCCTCCACTCCCCGATCCGAGGCCGCCCGCAGCCACGGTGAGACATTGGCGTCGTGATCGAGACCACTCAGCACGATGCGCTCGCCCGCATTCCAGGTCTGAGCGAGTGCGCGGCTGAACGCAAACGTCACGGTGGTCATGTTGGCCCCGAACGCGATCTCGCCCGGCGATCCGCCCAGCAGGTCCGCCGCCGCCTGCCGGGCGCCGGTCACGACGGCGTCCGAGGACCGGCTGGCCTCGAAGTGGCCGCCCACGTTGGATGCGGCCTGCGCCATCCCGGTGGCCACGGCGTCGATCACCGAGCGGGGCACCTGAGTTCCGGCGGGTCCGTCGGCGTACAGGTACGGGCGACCGCTGTCATCGGTGTGCGCCAGGGCAGGGAAGCGGGAGCGGAGGTTGGCAACATCGAACATGGCCCGCGACGGTAGCCTCCCGACGATGCTCGAAGACCATCCAGACGTTGCCAAGTTGGCGGGACCGGACCGGCGCAGCCTCGGTATGGCCACCATCCCGCTGGTGATCGGAGTGGTGCTGCTGATCGGCCTCATCATTCTGTGGCCGGGCGAGGTCACGGTGGATCTCAGTGAGCTGGGCGTGACCGAGGACGTCTTCCGCGCCGAGATCAGCGAGGTGGACGAACGGGCCTGCTCCTACGCGGCCGACCAGGACTGTGTGACGGTGACGTTCACGCTCATCGACGGACCCAGCCCCGGCACGATCGACACCAAGGAGTACGGCATCGTGCCCGGGACACCCGCGTTCTCGGTTGGTGACCGGGTTTTGCTCGGATACAACGCCGAGGCCGAAGCAACACAGCAGTACCAGTTCGCCGACTTCGAGCGGCGGTGGGTGTTGTGGGTGGTGGGTGCGTTGTTCGCTGTCGCCGTGGTCGGACTCGGTCGTATGCGCGGGCTGGCCGCCCTGATCGGGCTTTCGGCCAGCATCGCCGTCCTGTTGTGGTTCATCGTGCCCGCCATCCTCAACGGCTCCAACCCGGTGTTGGTGGCGACCGTCGGAGCGGGCACGATTGCCTTCCTCGCCCTCTACCTGGCCCACGGCTTCACCCGGCTCACCCACGTCGCGGTGATCGGCACGTTCTCCGCCCTGGTGCTCACGGTGGCGTTGTCGGCGCTCACCGTCGCCGCCGCCGAGTTCACCGGGTTCGCCTCCGAAGACAGCTTCATCCTCTCGTTCGTGGGTAACGTGGACGTGCGGGGGTTGGTGCTTGCCGGCATCGTTCTGGGGGCGCTCGGCGCGCTCGACGACGTGACAGTGACCCAGGCCTCGGCGGTGTGGGAAGTACGACGCGCCAACCCGGACCTGTCTCGTGCTCACCTGTTCGCGGCGGGGCTGCGGGTAGGAAGGGACCACATCGCCTCGACCGTCAACACCCTGTTGCTGGCGTATGCTGGCGCCTCGATGCCGCTGCTGCTCAGATTCGCCCTATCCAACCAGCCGGTCGGCATCGTGCTCAACTCCGAGGTCATCTCGGTGGAGGTGGTGCGGACGTTGGTCGGCTCGATCGGGCTCGTGTCGGCCGTACCCATCACGACCTGGCTGGCAGCTGCAGTGGCACACCGGACCCCGCCGCACGAGCTGGGCCATGGCCACTGAGAAACGGTCCCGCCAGAATAAGCGACGCGCCAAACCCGTCATCGGATGGCGCGAATGGGTGGCGCTGCCCGACCTGGGCGTGCCGGCCATCAAGGCGAAGATCGACACCGGCGCCCGGTCATCCTCCCTTCATGCCTTCGACATCGACCGCTTCCGCGAGAACGGACTCGAGATGGTCCGCTTCACCATCCATCCTCGTCAGCGGAGGCGGCTGTCGACGCCGACGGTGGAGGCGCCGCTCCACGCCGAGAAGCTGGTTCGAAACCCGGGTGGGAGGGAGGAGCTGAGACCGGTGATACGAACGATCATCGTGTGGAACGACATCGCCTTCGAGGCGGACCTCAACCTCACGCGTCGCGACGAGATGGGGTTCCGTATGCTGTTGGGACGCCAGGCCATTCGACGGAGGTTTCTCGTCGACCCCGGGCGATCGTTCCTTGGGAGAGACCCGGAGGAGGACACGCCATGAACATCGGCATCCTGTCGCGCAACGCAGCGCTCTATTCGACCACGCGCCTGCGGGAAGCCGCCGAAGAACGCGGCCACGTGGTGCGCATCGTCGACTACCTCCGCTGCTACATGAACATCACCTCTGCCAAGCCGAAGGTCCTCTTCCGGGGTGAAGAGCTGATGTTCGATGCGGTGATCCCCCGCATCGGCGCCACCCACACCCACTACGGAACAGCTGTGGTCCGCCAGTTCGAGACCATGGGCGTGTACGTGGTCAACGACTCCCAGGGGATCGACCGGTCTCGGGACAAGCTCAGGTCATTGCAGCTTCTGGCCAGCGCCGGGGTGGGGATGCCCGTCACCAGCTACGCCCACTCCACACAGGACATCGCCGGACTGCTCGAGATCGTCGGCGGCACCCCAGTGGTTGTGAAGCTCCTCGAGGGCACGCAAGGGCTGGGAGTCGTATTGGCCGAGACCAAGAAGGCGGCGGAGTCGGTGATCGCCGCGTTCCGTCAACTGGACGCCAACATCCTCGTGCAGGAGTTCATCAAGGAATCCAAGGGGGCGGACGTCCGGGCATTCGTGATTGGCGGACGAGTGGTTGCCGCCATGAAGCGACAAGGCGGACCCGGCGAGTTCCGGTCGAACCTGCACCGTGGTGGCTCCGCCGAAGGCATCAAGCTGACCAGGGGTGAGCGCGCCACCGCCGTCAAGGCCGCCCGTGTGATGGGGTTGAACGTCGCCGGTGTGGATCTGCTCCAGTCCGAGCGGGGACCACTGGTGCTCGAGGTGAACTCCTCCCCGGGTCTCGAGGGCATCGAGGGAGCATCCGACGTCGATGTGGCGGCCCGCATCATCGAATTCGTCGAGGACAACGTCGATCCCGGGGCTGATCGTTGACCCAGCCGACTGACGATCCGCTCTCGGAGGCACCCACCAACGTTCCGATCACCATTCGGGATCAGACGATCGACCCGGGCCGTTCCCGCCGTTTCGAGCTTCCGGTGGCGCGACTCCCCTCCGGCACCTGGGAGTCGATGCCGGTGGCGGTCGTGAACGGTCGTAAGGCCGGGCCCCATGTCTTCCTGAGTGGCGCCATCCATGGTGACGAGATCAACGGCGTCGAGATCATCCGCCGGGTGCTCCCGCACCTCGACGCCCGCCGTCTGGCCGGAGCGGTGATCGCCGTCCCCATCGTCAACGTGTTCGGTTTCATCAATCAGTCCCGGTACCTGCCCGACCGCCGTGACCTGAACCGCTCGTTTCCGGGTTCGCCCCGTGGGTCGATGGCCGCACGGCTTGCCCACCTGTTCATGGAAGAGGTCGTTGGCCAATGCCAGTACGGCATCGACCTCCACACCGCCGCCGCCGAACGAATCAATGCGCCGCAGATCCGGGCCAACCTCGATGACGAGAACACCAGACCGCTCGCCCAGGCGTTCGGTGCTCGCTTCGTCATCCACGCCAAAGTGAGGGACGGCTCGCTCCGCGGCGCCGCCACCGACCGCGGCATCCGTATCCTGCTGTACGAGGCGGGCGCCGTGCAACGTTTCCAGGCGGAAGCCGTGACCACCGGCGTGGACGGAATCCTTCGGGTGCTACAGAGGCTGGGAATGGGCAACTGGCAGGTGCCGGATGCCGATGTCGCCGTCGAAATGAGGAAGACCCGCTGGGTGCGGGCCCCGAGATCCGGAATTACGACCCTCGACGTGTCCCTGGGCGACCAGGTCAACGATGGCGACGTCCTGGGCAGCATCGGCGAGGCCCTCGGCGGTCGGCGGACTGGCCTGCGGGCACCGTTCCCGGGCCACGTGATCGCCTTGAATCAGAACCCGCTGGTCACCCAGGGCGACGCCCTGGTCCACATCGGCGCTCTGGACGCCGACGGGATCGATGAACCGGCCGAGTCGCGCAGGAGGAAGAGGCGCTGACGAGGAGGAAGGCGGAGGAAGGCGGAGGAGTTCACCGTTCACCGTTGACCGTGAACCGGCAGAACGCCGAACGCAGAACGCAGAACGCAGAACACCTACAAACGTGGCAACGGCCAACCCAAGCACCTCGGGCACCCTCGGCCAGGCACGAACGCACTCCACCACCAGCACCGGCGGGGGGTCGAAGGGGGGTCGTCCCCCCTGGGAATAGACGCAGAACGCAGAACGCCCAGAAACGTGGCAAACGTCCAGCGCAGTACCTCCACACCCCCGGCCAAGCACGCGACTACCTACGACGCGCACCGGCGGGGGTCGAAGGGGGGTCGTCCCCCTGGGCATCACCGGCGGGGGGTCGAAGGGGGGTCGTCCCCCCTGGGCATCACCGGCGGAGGGTCGAAGGGGGGTCGTCTCCCTGGAGGACCGTTGACCGCTCACCGTCCAACGTGGCAACCGGGCCACGACCAACCTCCACGCCCCCGGCCAAGCACGAACGCACTCCACCACCAGCACCGGCGGGGGGTCGAAAGGGGGTCGTCCCCCCTGGGCATCACCGGCGGGGGGTCGAAGGGGGGTCGTCCCCCCTGGGCATCACCGACAGGGGGTCGAAGGGGTTAGGACTGTTGACCGTTCACCGTGGCAACCGTGCCACGACCAACCTCCACACCCCCGGCCAAGCACGCGACTACCTACGACGCGCACCGGCGGGGGGTCGAAGGGGGGTCGTCCCCCCTGGGCATCACCGGCGGGGGGTCGAAGGGGTTAGGACTGTTGACCGTTCACCGTGGCAACCGGGCCACGACCAACCTCCACACCCCCGGCCAAGCACGCGACTACCTACGACGCACCGGCGGGGGGTCGAAGGGGGGTCGTCCCCCCTGGGCATCACCGGCGGGGGGTCGAAGGGGTTAGGACTGTTGACCGTTCACCGTGGCAACCGGGCCACGACCAACCTCCACACCCCCGGCCAAGCACGCGACTACCTACGACGCGCACCGGCGGGGGGTCGAAGGGGGGTCGTCCCCCCTGGGCATCACCGGCGGGGGGTCGAAGGGGGGTCGTCCCCCCTGGGAATCAAAGAGCCGAGCGACCCTCACACCGACTGATAGACCGCCTCCACCAGGCGCTCGGTGCGGCGGCCGACTCCTGAGCCTTCGCACTGGTAGTTGGTCTGGGCGCAGAAGGCGATACGGGCGTCGGGGTCTGCAAAAGCCAGCGCTCCGCCCGAGCCGGGGTGGCCGAAGGTGCGGGGATTGGGTCCCAAGGGGGTCGATCCGGGTCTGTTGAGAAAGAAGCCCATCCCCATGCGGGTGGGGCGTCCTCGTGTCCCGTCGATCTGGTCCCACTGCTCGGTGGTCATGCGTTCGATCGCCTGCTGCGAGAGTAGTCGGACGCCGTCGAGCTCCCCACCCTCGGCGAGGGTGGCGTAGATGCGGGCCACGCTCCGGGCGGTGGCATGCCCGCCGAAGGACGGCACGTAGCCGGTTCGAAGCTCCCGGGAGTTCATATGGGCGACCGAATACCCCTCGGGCATCGGTTGCCAGGCACGGGCCAGCGGGGTGCCGGGGGTGTTCCCGTCCTTGAACATGACGTTCTCCGGATTCGGCGTCAGTTCGGCGACCGTGCCCAGCTGCTCCTCGTTCAGCCCGATCACGAACTCGACCCCGAGGGGGGCGCAGATGTCTTCGGCGATGAAGCGGTCGATGCGGCGACCGGTGGCCCGGCGAACCACTTCACCGAGCAGATAGCCGATGTTGGCGGAGTTGTAGGCGCCCTGCGTGCCAGGCGGCCAGGCAGGCACCTGGCGCTCCAGCGCAGCCAACAGGGCCTCGGCCCGGAACACGTCACCGTGCTGGGCGTGGTCGGCGAAGCACATTCCGTCGTGGTGCGACACCGTGTGACGTAGCAGGATGTGTTCTTTGCCGAGGGTGCCGAATTCGGGCCAGACGTCGGCGACCGGCGCCTCCAGATCGAGCGCACCCCGGTCGGCGAGCATGTGAATCGCCAGCGCGCAGATGCTCTTCGAGATGGAGTAGACGATGCAGAGGGTGTCCTCGGTCCATGGGACGAGGTCGGCCGGGTCTCGGTGCCCGCCCCACAGGTCGACGACCTTGCGGCCGTGCTGATAGACACACACGGCGGCACCCCGCTCCCCGTGGGTGTCGAAGTTCTCCTGGAGCGCCCGCCGCACCGGCTCGAAGGCCGGGTCGCACAACCCTTCGATCGTCACTCTGCCGGCACCCAGCCTTCCGGGTCGTTGAGGTTGATGACGATCGCCTCCTGGGTGGATCGGACTACCACCGTGCACACCGGCTCGAGGCTGGAACGGTTGGCCTCGACGTGGACGACGTACGGAGGCACCCAGATGAAGTCCCCGGGCTCGGCGTCGTGCACATCGGACAGGTCATCGCCGGTGTAGAAGCGAGCGGATCCCGAGATGATGTAGATGGCGCTCTCGGCGACGCCGTGATGATGCACCGCCGAGCGCATCGCGGCGGGCAGCTCCACATAGCCGACCCAGATGCCCTCGGCTCCGGTCATCGAGTTGGAGATGGCGGCCTCACGGAGCATCGCCCCCGAGGCGGTGTCCACGGCCCTGTCTGACGGTTTGATCACACGCAGAGTCATGGCCCCGACCTTAGATGGCACCATCACATCGGGGCGCAGCCAGAAGCCAGGAGCCAGGAGCCAGAAGCCAGATGGCTACCCCAATGCAGCCAGGAGCGCCGTCTCGAGCGGCTCGGTGTCGGCCGGCATTCGCGCCACCTGGAACACGTCGTAGGCAACCCCACCGCGGGTGTCCACCCGGGCCCGCGTGATCGGCATGCCGAAGCGGTCGAAGACCATCCCCAGGTCGTGGAGCAGCCCCAGCCGGTCACCGGCCTCCACCTCCACGATGCCGCCACCGTCGTCCGACCGCCTGATCCGCACCAACGGCGTGAACCCGGGCGCGCCGAGGTCCCGGTAGGCGCGCTGTTTGGCGCTGAGCGGCGTCTCCACATCGAACCCGCCCCGGAGGGCGCGTTCCAGGTCACGCTCGACATCGGAGAGCCGGCGGGGATCGATGTCACCCCCCTCCAGACCGTCCACCACCTCGAAGGTGTCGAACACCCGGCCATCCGCCCTGGTGGCGAAGCGGGCGTCGATGATCGACAGACGATGCAGGGCCATCACCCCCGACACGTCGAGCAGCAACCGCGGGCGGTCGGTGGCCAGGATGACGAGCCTGGCCGGAGTATCGGGGTAGGTGGCGATGCGGCCTCCTCCCGGACCCAGAGGCTCCCGGGCGAGGACGATGTGGTCGCGGATCACCCGCGGCGAGTGCGACGTCCGGTAGATCTCGCTGAGCCCCGCCAGATGCGCCACCACCTCGGGGCGCCCCAGGGCTCCGTCGGAGACCTCCACCACCTGATCGGCGAGTACCGCTATCCGATCGGGCTCGGGCATGGAACGCCGCGACATCTCCCGTTCCATCTGGCGATACGCCCTGCGCAGGAGCTCGGCACGCCAGGGGCTCCAGGTGTCGGATCCGGTGGCCCGGCTGTCGGCGACGGTCAAAAGGTACAGCAGATGGAGCGTCCACCGATCCCCGATGCGATCAGCCGCCCATGCCAGAACAGCCGGGTCGCTGTGGTCGTACTTGGTGGCAAGGTCGGCGAGTAGGAGGTGATGAGCGACCAGCCGTTCCAGGACGGCGGCATCGTCGCCGTCGAGTCCGACCCGGCGTGCGATGGCCGGGACCTTCGCTGCTCCCACCCGGGAGTGGTCTCCGGGGAGGCCCTTGCCGATGTCGTGCAACAGCGCCGCCCACACCAACAACGTGGGGTTCCCCACGTTCGTCAAAGCTTCCCGGGCGATGGCGTCGTCGAAAGTTCCATCGATCATCTCCCAGGCCCGATCGACCGCCGCCAACGTGTGATCGGCAACCGCGTAGGCGTGGAATGGCACCCGGTGGGCTTCGTCGAGCAGGCGCTCCACTTCCGGAACCGGATCCAGCACCGATGACGTCCACCAGGCGACCGTGTCCCCCCGATGCTCGGCCCTGGAGGCCTCGGGCATTGACGTGACCCGCTTCGACGGTGGCTTCACCACCTCGGGCCAGGTCTCGTCGACCAGACGCTCGGCGGTCGAACGAGCCGACATCACGAGCCTCCCCAGCATCGCCAGGTCGATCCCGAGCCACCCCGCCGCCCGCTCCCGGATCTCGAAGTCGAAGGTGTCGTACAGGCGACCCGTCACACTGTGAATGGCACTCCGCACTGCCGTCATCTCGACCCTGGTGGCGTGCTCGTCGGGATGGGGTGCCGGAGCGGAGGCTCCGTGAGCCTCGACCAGGCGGCGTCGCCAGTCCAGCATGTCGAGGGTTCTGATCCCGCCGCGGCCCACCTTCAGGTCGCACGCCATCAAGCGGTACGGCTCCTCATCCCGGCGACGCCGTTCCTCGTCGGCCATCATCCGGATGATCCGTGCGTGCTCCTTCTCGAGCAACTTCGAGAACCGCTTGCGGAAGTCATCGAACACAGCCTCGTCGCCGGTGATGAGCCGGGCCGTGAGGAAGGTGGAGATGGCGTCGAGCCGGGTGCCTGCGAAGACGCGGGCGTCCTTCGGGGTGTGCGACAGATGCCCCACCTTGAGCCGGGCATCCCACAACGGCCGCAGAATTCGTCGGGCCAGCTCTGCCTCACCCTGTCCAGAGTGCAGGAACAGCAGGTCGACATCGGAATGCACGGCCATGACACTGCGGCCGAAACCTCCTGTGGCGACCACGGCCATGCCCTTCGGGACGTCGCCCGCCAGGATGGCGACCGCTCCACTCAGCAGACGCGACAGCTCCCCTTCCGCTCCCTCATACCAACCGTCCGCTGCGATGCGCTCGCGTTCGGCCAGGTAGTCGGAGAGCAGCGTCATGTGGGCGTCATTATGAACCAGTGGAGCAGACCGACGCGCGCTGCGGACAAGTGGCGACCAACGTGAAGTTCTCGGGCTGGACCGCCCCTAGAGGGCGTCGGCGCCCCGCTCCCCCGTCCGAATCCGCACCACATCCTCCACCGGCAGCACCGCCACTTTGCCGTCACCGATGTCTCCGGTCCGGGCGGCCTCCTCGATGGCCCTCACCACGGCCGGGGCGATTTCGGCTCCCACCAGGACTTCGAGGCGCAGCTTGGGGACGAACTCCACCGTGTACTCGGCGCCGCGGTACACCTCGGTCTGACCGCCCTGTCGACCGAATCCACGGATCTCCGACACCGACATGCCGTTCACTCCCAACGCACGGAGGCGTTCCTTGACGTCGTCGAGCTTGAACGGCTTGATGAATGCAATCACGAGCTTCATGTGTGAACTCCCGTCACTCGTTGCTGTAGGCACGCTCTTCGTGCTGGGTGATGTCGAGGCCTTCCAGCTCTTCGCGCTCGGTCACGCGAAGCCCGATCCAACCATCCACCAGCTTGGCGAGCCCGAACGAGACCACGTAGCTGAACGCCAGGATGACGGCGACGCCCACCAGTTGTTTGAGGAAGAAGTCGAATCCGCCGTAGATCACGCCGTCGAACCCGGCCGGGTTCAGTTCGGCCGATGCGAACACGCCGGTCAGCAGGGAACCGAGGATTCCACCCACCATGTGGATGCCGACCACGTCGAGCGAGTCGTCGTAGCCGAAGCGCTCTTTGAGCCCGATCGCCTTGAAGCATACGATCCCGGCAAGCGCGCCGATCACCAGGGCCGACGCCGGCGACACGAAGCCGGCCGCCGGGGTGATGGCCACCAACCCCGCCACCGCGCCCGACGCGGCACCGAGCAGCGTCGGCTTGCCAGTCTTCCGCCATTCAGCCACCACCCACCCGAGCGCACCGAGCGACGCCCCGATCTGGGTGGTCACCAACGCCCGCACAGCGTTGCCGTCGGCGGCGAACGCCGAACCGGCGTTGAACCCGAACCAGCCGAACCACAGGATTCCAGTGCCGATGAGGGTGAGCGGCAGTGAGTGGGGACGCATCGAGTCGGTGCCGAAACCACGCCGTGGGCCGAGCACGCGTACGAGCGCCAGGGCGGCGATGCCGGCGTTGATGTGGATGACCAGACCGCCGGCGAAGTCACGTGCTCCCCATGCGAACAACCAGCCATCGGCCGAGAACGCCCAGTGGGCGGCGATCGGGTACACGATCAGCGCCCACAAGGCCGAGAACGCCACCCATGCCGAGAACTTCATCCGGTCGGCCACCGCGCCGGAGATGAGTGCCGGCGTGATGATGGCGAACATCATCTGGAACGCCATGAAGAGCAGTTCCTCGTCGCCGACCCCCGCCAGCCCGACCTTTCCGAAGTCGCCGATGAAACCTCCGACCGAGTCACCGAACGCCAACGAGTAGCCGACGACCACCCAGATGACCGTCACCACCGGGATGGTGAAGAAGTTCATCATGAGCATGTTGAGCACGTGCTTGGCGCGGACCATGCCGCCGTAGAACAGCGCCAGGCCCGGTGTCATGAACAACACCATGGCGGACGCCATCAGGACCCACGCGGTGTTACCGGTGTCCATCCATCTCCTGACTTGGGGGCCGATGAAGGTACTCCGCCGAATCCGCCCATCACCGCACAGGACGTGAACACCGCGTGAACGGCTTGTTTCAACCCGTCGCATCCTGCCGACACAGCAAGCCGGCCGCCCATGGCGATGGTTGCCCTCCCCTCAACCGGGTCGTGTCACCGGGGAAGTCGGGTGCGCTTGAACTCGTTCATCTCGTGCCACGACAGCAGTTCCAGCGCTCGATCCAGGTCCGCCAGATCGCCCCGACTCATGAACCGGATGAAGGTCGCCACCTCGTCGATGAGGAACGTCGGCACCCCGAACACATCCCAGCGTTCCACCGCCTCGGTGTGCTCGGTGCCGATGGTGGACAGAGGCGTGCCCGATGCCACCACGGCGGCGATGGCATCCGGGTCGGCGCCGGCACGCTCGGCTGCCGCCCGCAGCACGGATTCGTCCTTGATGTCCTGGCCGTGGTCATGCCGGGCGGCGAACAGCTCACGATGCAGGTCGGGGAACACCTCGGGCAAGTGGTCGCGGGCGGCGACGCCCCATTGCAGCGCCAGCAGGCCCGACTTCCTTTCGGGCTCCTCCCACACCGCCGGATGCCCGTCCTCGACGTGGACCTGGGCGAGCGAGAAGGCGTGGAAACGTGCGTCCCACTCCCGACCGGCGGCGAGACCATTGAGCACCGCCTCGTTGGCGTTGCGGGCGAACGGGCACAGGTAGTCGAAGGTGATGGCGAACTGCATAGCGGCAGGCTAGGACCTCACGGCGCCAACCCGGTCCCAGGTCAGGACGCCGCCCGCAGGTCGCGCAGCCACATCCGGCGCAACTTGGAACGTTCACCCGGCGTGGTTCCGCCCCAGATGCCATCGGATTGGTTGGTCTCGATGGCGAAAGCGAGGCATTCCTCACGCACCGGGCACGCGGAGCACACCGCCAACGCCCGGGAGATCTCCCCGAGGTCATCGTTGACCGGGAAGAAGTCCACATCGGGCTGGTCGGCACACGCCGCCTCTGCCTTCCACTCTTCGTGTTCGAGTTCGTAGTCCGCGTTCACCTTCATACCCCTATGAATATCCTGGAATCTCGATAAACGCCCCATCAAGAGGATTCGTTCCCAGATCGCGGTCGACTCGTCGACGGGTCAACGGTTTCCGCCCTGTCGACCAACCGTGACCCTGGCCGGAGACGGCCGTCTGGTTGACCTACTCGAACACGTAGGGGTCGGGAACGGCACCGGGCTGGTAGCGGCCGAGTTCGGCTCGGGCAACGGAGCGCATGTGGACCTCATCGGGGCCGTCGGCCATCTGCAGCCAGCGGCCCATGGCGTACATCTCCGCCACCGGGTAGTCGTCGGTGAATCCGGCGCCACCGAACACCTGGATCGCCCGGTCGGCCACCCACACGAGGGTCTCGGGAGCGACCACCTTGATCGCCGAGATCTCGACCCTGGCGTTCTTCACACCAACCGTGTCGATCAGCCACGCCGTCTTGAGCACCAGGAGGCGCGCCTGTTCGATTCGGAGGCGTGCCTCGGCTATCCAGGACTGGACCACGCCCTGATCGGCGATCGGGCCGCCGAAGGCGACGCGGGCCTTGGCCCGCTGGGCCATCAGGTCGAAGCACCGTTCGGCGGCGCCGATCGCGCGCATGCAGTGGTGGATCCGGCCGGGCCCGAGACGGGCCTGGGCGAGGGCGAAGCCGCCGCCCTCCTCACCGAGCAGGTTCGAGGCCGGCACCCGAACATGGTCGTAGTGGACGACGGGATGGCCGCCACGATCGGCATACCCGAAGACCCGGGGCGACCGCTCGACGGTGACACCGGGGCTGTCGAACGGCACCAGCACCATCGACTGCTGGTGGTAGGTGTCGGCGGCGGGGTTGGTCTTGCCCATGACGATGGCGATCTTGCACCGCGAACTGGCCGCACCCGATGAGAACCACTTTCGGCCGGTGATCACGTAGTCGTCGCCGTCGCGCACGATCCGGGTGCGGATGTTGCGGGCATCGGAGCTGGCCACGTCGGGCTCGGTCATCCCGAAGCACGACCGGATCTCCCCTTCCAGGAGGGGATGCAGCCAGCGCTCCTGCTGCTCCGGCGTCCCGAACATGTGGAGGATCTCCATGTTGCCGGTGTCGGGTGCCGCACAGTTCAAGGCCTCAGGAGCAATCCACGGACTGCGGCCCGTGATCTCGGCGAGGGGAGCGTACTCCTGGACCGACAACCCCCCACCGTGCTCGGGGTCGGGAAGGAAGAGGTTCCACAAACCCCGGGACCGGGCCTCGACCTTCAGAGCCTCGATGATCTGCGGATGGTGGTCGGGATCGCCGGCCGCCTCCATCTGCTCCCGGTACACCGCCTCGGCGGGATACACGAACTCGTCCATGAACGCGAGCAGCCGCGCCCGGTATTCCTCGACCTTGGGTGTGTAGGCGAAGTCCATGAGCGAAACCTAGCCGACCGCCCTCATCGACCATCGAGCATCGAGCGACAACTCCCGGAACCGTTGGCACGGAACTCCACGGTCATCGCAGAGTCGAGATCGGTGTCGCCCGAGACGAACCAGACCACACCGAGTGAGCCAACGGTGGTGTCGACCCTCAGATCTCCCGGCTCGATCGCCTCACCGGCCGCCTGTGCCGGCACGGCCGGCACGAGCACGGCTGTGACGATGGCAACCACTGCGGCGGCCAGGTTTCGTGATCCACTCATGTCCATGTCCCCCGTCGGATCCGGCGGAAGCGTACCCTGTCGCCATGCACGACGACCTCGCCACCCGTGTCCATGACCTCTTCCCGTCACTGACCACGATGCTGGCCGACCTGGTACGCATCCCCTCCGTGAGCCTGGCCGGATATCCGCCGGGCGAGGTGCGCAGGTCCGCCGAACACCTGGCATCGGTGCTCGGAGAGGCGGGCTTCGCCAACGTGCGGCTTCTGGAACTCGACGGTGCGCACCCGGCCGTGTTCGGGGAGATGCCGGGACCGGAAGGCGCACCGACCGTGCTGTTGTATGCCCACCACGACGTCCAGCCCCCAGGTCCTGCCGAGGAGTGGCGCACCGGCCCGTTCGACCCGTTCGTCGAGAACGGCCGCATGTACGGACGGGGCGCCAGCGACGACAAGGCGGGCATCATCATGCATCTGGGAGCGGTGGCTGCGTTCGACGGCGCCCTTCCGGTGAGAGTCAAGGTGTTCATCGAAGGAGAGGAGGAGGTTGGATCCGCCCACCTGGGGCAATTCCTCGACCAGTACGCCTCTCTGCTGGCGGCCGATGTCATCGTGATCGGCGACTCCGGAAACTGGCGGGTTGGGCAACCAGCCCTCACCACGTCACTCCGGGGGGTGGTCTCGTGTGTGGTCGAGGTGAGAACCGCAGCCAATGCCGTGCATTCGGGTATGTACGGCGGCGTCTTCCCCGATGCGGTCACCACACTGGCCCGCCTGCTCGCCACGCTGCACGACGAGGACGGCAATGTCGCCATTTCCGGCTTGGTCTCCGAGGAGTCGGACCCGCTCGATCTCACCGAGGACGAGGTTCGCCAGCAGATGGGGGCGGTGCCCGGTCTCCAGCAGATGGGTTCCGGCACCATCACCGGCCGCATGTGGACCAAACCCGCCGTTTCGGTGCTGGCGATCGATGCCCCACCGATCAGCGAGGCGATCAACCAGCTGGTACCGGTGGCCCGTGCCAAGGTGAGCATGCGTATCGCGCCCGGTCAGGACCCGGTGGCCGCCATGAACGCCCTCCGCAGCCATCTGCTCGACAACGTTCCGTGGGGTGCCGATCTCACCTTCCTCGGCCAGGAGATGGGATCGGCCTTCCAGCTGGCCATCTCCGGTCCGGCCCCCGAGGCGTGGAAGTCAGCCATGCAACAGGTGTGGGGAACCGACGTGGTCGAGATGGGAGTGGGCGGATCGATCCCGTTCGTGGCCGACTTCTCGGCCCGCTTCCCGGATGCCGCCATCCTCCTCACCGGCCCCGGCGACCCCACCTCCGCCGTGCACGCCCCCAACGAGAGCCAGGATCTGGGCGACCTGGAGAAGTCCGTGCTCGCAGAGGCGATCGCTCTGAGACTGCTCGCCACTCCCACGTAGCTCACCTGAGCGACGAGCGTCCTGCTCGTGCGCGTGGCGCCGCTGGCCGCAAG
The DNA here is from genome assembly GCA_963825585.1 of uncultured bacterium. Classification (GTDB taxonomy): domain Bacteria; phylum Actinomycetota; class Acidimicrobiia; order Spongiisociales; family ZC4RG35; genus JAOUGY01. The sequence continues at coordinate 453,391 of CAWGTX010000009.1, read as the reverse complement.
TCGCTTTGGGCTTCTGGCTTCTGGCTTCTGGCCCCTCGCCCCTCGCCCCTCGCCCCTCGCTCTCAGCTATCCAGCCACATCAGCACGTACCCCCGAAGCCGATCGATGTTCGTGCCTTTCGAGGCGCTGACCCACAACACGTCGCCTGGCTCCAGGTCACACTTGGCGGCCAGCTCCCGGCGGCGTTTGTCGCGGATCGACGACTTGACCTTGTCGTGTTTGGTGGCGATCACGGTGTGCGGCACGGTGTTGGCGCGCAGCCATTCGAGCATCGTGAGGTCGAGTGCGGTCGGACCGATCTCTCCATCGACCAGCATGACGACCATCACCAGGTTCTCGCGTTCGAGCAGGTAGCCCTCGATCATCGCCTGCCACTTGTGGCGCATGTGGGGCGGAGCCTTGGCATATCCGTAGCCGGGCAAGTCCATGAGGGTCCCGGACCCACGCACCGCGAAGAGGTTGAGAAGACGGGTCCGACCGGGCGTTTTGGACACATGGGCCAGCTGGCGGTGGTTGGCCATGGTGTTGATGAGCGACGACTTGCCCACGTTGGAGCGCCCGACGAACGCCACCTCTGCCTTGGTTGGCGGAAGGGTGGTGTGTCGTTCTGCCGACTGGACGAAGGTGAGCTGGAGCGGGGATGCCATGGTCGCCCTCCAGGCTAGGGGGTGGCCACCCCGGCGGCGCTCCGTCAGCCGTGGGACGGCATCGAACGAGCGGCACGCTCGGCGACTGCGGGAGGAACGACCGAGTCGGGGTCGCGCAACGAGCCGACGGCCTCCTGCACTCCGACCAGGGCGGCATACAGCGGCGGACAGGTCGGACACGTCTCCAGATGCGCTTCGACGGTGCGGGCGGTCGCATCGTCGAGAGCTCCGTCGAGATAATCGGACACGTGTTGACGGGCATCCCAGCATCGCATGGGTACTCCTCTCAGGGCGTGGCGTCGTTCGGCTCCCGAGGCGAGGGCCGAGACCAGGGACATCCGGCCGCGCCGGAGGCGCTGTTTGGCAGCAGGCAGCCCGATCTCCTCGAGCTCGGCGATCTCGCGCACCGTCCAACCCTCGACGTCATGCAGCAGCACGGCCGTGCGGTAGATGAACGGAACCCGGGCGAGGGCATCCTCGAGTTCGTCCCGGGTGGCGGCACGATCGACCACCACCGCCGGGTCCACCGTGTACTCGTCGTCGTGCCAGGAAACCTCGACATCTTCCACCACCACCTCGCGTTCGGAGCGGCGGGCCCGGTCGATGGCCAGGTTCCGGAGGATGCGTTTCAGCCAGGCACCGAGCGGGGCGTCACCCCGGTACTGGTCGGATCGTTCGATCGCACGGACCACCGTGTCCTGGGTGAGGTCGGCGGCGAGGTGCTCGTCACGGACCAATGCCCGGGCGAACCGGTAGAGGCCGGCGACCTCGGCGGTGAGGTCGTCGGGGCTCATCGTCGCCATCTCAACAGCCCGGCCCCAGCCCACACAACCAGGGCCACGCCGACAACCATGAGCACGCCGGTGTCCAACCAGGCCCCCACCACGGCCATCGTCACTCCACTGAGCCCACGAACGATGGCGTCGGTCGGGGCCGGCTTGAAACCGGCCTCGGTGAAGAGCCGCTCGAGGTCGGTCGCCGACACCCGCCCGACCACCCGCGACGATTCGACGCCGTCCCTGCGGAGGATGATGGTGGGGGTCCCTCGCACCCCCAACTCCTCCACCCGGTCGGGGTCGAGCGAGGCGTCGATCTCCTCGATCTTCACCGACCCGGAGTGGATGGCGATCAAGGAGTCGAGGTCGGGTTTCATCGCCGTGCAGTGGTGACACCAGGGGGCGGTCACCACGAGGATCTCGGACGGGGTTGAACTCATGATCGCTGGAGGTCGGGGCGGGGGTGGAGGGAAGAGAGCCGTCCCTCCACCCCGCGGACGCAGATCATCGGGCGGCCACCGACTCCTTGGCATGGGTGGAGAGCCTGCCGATGGCATAGAGCGGACACCATCCCACAAGGCCGGTGGCCAGCGGCACGAAGCCGAGGAACTTGAAGACGGTTCCGAGTGTTCCATCGACGACTCCGCCCCAACCGAGTGCCAGCAGCACGATACCGGCGACGATACGAATGACCCGGTCTGCAGCGCCCTCATTCATGAACGACATGACTTCCTCCTTGTGTTTCGAGCCAGTCGAACCTGAGACGAACGAAACCGGCACAGGGATACAACCCCTGGCGAACGGCCACTCCCTCCGGCCATCGGTCGGCGACAGCCCCGCACTAGCCTGCCGCAGCATGCGTCTCGTCATCGCCGAGTGCACCGTCGACTACCAGGGGCGGCTCACCGCACATCTGCCCAGAGCGACCCGCCTCATCATGGTGAAGGCGGATGGTTGCGTCGCCATCCATTCCGATGGCGGGGCCTACAAGCCACTCAACTGGATGACGGCGCCCAACACGGTGATCGAAGCCGAGGACCAGTGGGTGGTGGCGAACCCGAAGGGTGAGAAGCTCGTCATCACCATCCACGAACTGATCGTCGACACGGCCCATGATCTCGGCATCGACCCCGGGTTGCAGAAGGACGGTGTGGAGGCACACCTGCAGAAACTGCTGGCGGAACGACCGTGGGTGCTCGAAGAAGGCCTGGTGCTGATCCGTCGCGAGTACCCCACCGACATCGGTCCGGTCGATCTCCTCTGCTCCGACATCAACGGCGACACGGTGGCGGTCGAGATCAAACGGCGCGGGGAGATCGACGGCGTCGAGCAGCTGGCCCGCTATCTGGAACGACTGAACCTCGACTCACGGCTGGCCCCGGTCCGGGGGATGTTCGTGGCGCAGTCGATCACCCAGCAGGCCAGGACACTGGCAAAGGCACGCGGCGTGGAGGCGATCGAGATCGACTACGACGGACTGCGTGAGATCGAGTCGGACGAACTGACGTTGTTCTGATAGCGCTCTGTGAGCCGCTCGAGCTGATCGAGGGCCGTCCTCAGATCGGCCACCACCCGCAGCATGCGGCCTGCGTCGGAAGGCTCGATGCCCTCGGCACGTAGGCGGGCTTCGGCCACCTGCTGCCACACCCGCTGGATTCGGGGATCGTCGTTCGTTGCAGGCGCTTCGAGGACACGTTCCAACTCCATCAGCAACGCGGTGACGGCGCGCGGGTCTTGGGCGGGGTCGACCGCTTCGAGTGCAGAGACCACCCGCTCGAGTTCCGCCATGTCGGCCAGCACCGCCTGGGCGTCGAAGCGGTCCACCGCCGCCACCCACCCGACCGCGATCACGGCGAGTACGAACGCTGCCAGCCACGCCCGGCTGAAGGGCAGTGGACGCCGCATCACGGGCGGGTCCACCAGCTCCTCGTATCCGCTCAAACCAGTCACCAGACCCCTCCTTCCCATGTGAGACGCTGCGAACCCTCGAATAGTTCCGCCGATAGGCTCTGACCGTGCGACTCATCACCTACAACGTGAACTCGATCACGGCCCGACTCCCACGCCTGCTGGCGCTGCTGGAGCTTCACAGGCCGGACGTGGTGTGTCTGCAGGAGACCAAGGTGTCGGCCGACACCTTCCCGCATCTGCCTCTCCAGGCCAGCGGCTACCGGGCGGTGGAGCACTCGGGTGGTCGCTGGGCGGGGGTGGCGGTGCTGGCGCGGGACGGGCTCGACCTCGCCCTCGTTGCGTCGGGGCTTCCCGGCGAGGAGGCAGTCGACGAGGCCCGCTGGGTGGAGGCCGACGTCGACGGCATGAGGGTGATATCGACCTACGTCCCCAACGGGCAGGCGCTGGGAACGGTGCCTTTCGACCAGAAGCTCGTCTTCCTCGACGCCATGCGACGACGGGCGGAGGAGCTGGCGGACCGTCCCACCGTGATCGCCGGGGACATGAACGTGTGCCCGACCGACCTGGATGTGTGGAGTCCGGCGGAGATCCACGGCGCCACCCACATAACCCCCGACGAGCGTGGCCGGCTCGAAGCGGTGCTCTCCACTGGTTTCGTCGACTCGTTCCGGGCCCTGCACCCCGACGAACCCGGCTACACATGGTGGGACTACCGGGCCGGGCACTTCCACAAGGGCTTCGGCCTGCGGATCGACCTCGCCCTCGTGAGTGGACCCCTCGCCGCCAGGCTCGCCGGTGCCTCGGTGGCGCGAGACTTCCGCAAGGCCTCGACGGTGCCAGAGTCGAAACCCTCCGACCACGCCCCGCTGATCATCGAGTTCTCCTGAACCCAGCCTCCGGGCGCACGAGACACCCGGCGGTCCTTCCGTTGTGCCCCGGCTAGCGATGTCCTGCGCCTTCGAACCCGAGCTGGCGCCACCCCTCGAACACGGCGATGGCGGCCGAGTTCGAGAGATTGAGACTGCGGACGCCGGGCCGCATCGGAATGTGAACCACGTCGGTGATCCACGGCATCGCCATGACGTCCGGATCGAGACCCACCGATTCACGTCCGAACATCAGGCTGTCGCCGGGCCGGTAGGCGATGTCGGTGAAACGGGTCGAGCCCTGCTTCGAGAAGGCGAACACCCTGTCCGGGGTCGCTGCCGACCTCCACGCCTCGAGGTCGGCGTGGACGTTCACCACAGCCTTGTCGCGGTAGTCCATCCCGGCGCGGCGCAGCTTGGCGTCGGAGAGGTCGAACCCCAGTGGCTCGATGAGATGGAGCCGACACCCGGTGTTCGCCGAGAGCCGCATGGCGTTCCCGGTGTTCGGTGGGATCTCGGGGTGGACGAAGACGAGGTCGAACATGACGGTGAGACGCTAACCGCGGGCGGCTACGGTGACGCCCCGAGATGATGCCCCCAGAGACCTTGTCGTTCGGCGAACCGCTCAGACGCCTGATGATCCGCAACCTCGCCGCCCTCGACGTGCAGTCCGCCACGGGCGGCACAGCGGCGGCGGTGGTGATGGCGATCGTCCCCGCAGACGAGCAGGCGGCTTTCATCCTCACCCGGCGTCCCTCCCATCTCAGCAACCATCCCGGCCAGTTCGCCCTCCCCGGCGGCCGCATCGAACAGGGTGAGACAGCTGAAGAGGCGGCGTTGCGTGAATTGGACGAGGAGGTCGGCGTCGGCCTCAGGGCGGAGTCGATTCTCGGCCGCATGGACGACTACGTGACACGCTCGGGCTTCGTCATCACGCCGGTGGTCGCTTGGGCGGGACCGGTCGTCCCGATACCCAACCCGGCGGAAGTGTCCGAGATCTTCGAGGTCCCCCTCTCGGTGCTCGACCGCGATGACGCCCCGATACTGATCTCGATCCCCGAGTCGGATCGGCCCGTCATCCAAATGCCGATGCTCGACAACCACATCCACGCCCCCACGGCCGCCGTGCTGTACCAGTTCCGCGAGGTGGCGTTGCGGGGTGTGCAGACCAGGGTGGCGCACTTCGAGCAACCGGTGTGGGCCTGGCGCTGACCGCAGATGAAACAGGTCAACAGGTCAACGACCCGGTCTCTCGTTTCGCGATCCGCATGACTCATTGGCCCGGTGCCGTCCTAGCCTGCGCCCGATATGTCCGACATGTCCGGTATCGCCGCACGCGCCGAGAGCGCCACCAAGATCTACGAGTCGGGGCCCAACCAGGTGCGAGCCCTCGACGCCGTCTCGATCGAATTCATGAAGGGCCGGTTCACGGCGATCATGGGTCCGTCGGGCTCGGGCAAGTCGACCCTGCTCCACTGCCTGGCCGGCCTCGACACCGTCACCGAAGGCGGCGTATTCATCGGTGACCAGGACCTGGGTTCGCTTTCGGACAAGGAGCTGACGCTGCTCCGGCGCAAACGGGTCGGCTTCATCTTCCAGGCGTTCAACCTGGTGCCCACCCTCAACGCCTCCGAGAACATCACCCTCCCGCTCGACATCGCCGGTGACGGGGTCGACCGCTCCTGGTTCGACCGGGTGATCGGAGTTCTGGGCCTGGCCGATCGCCTCAAACACCGACCTTCGGAACTCTCGGGAGGCCAACAGCAGAGGGTGGCGGTGGCGAGGGCTCTCGCCTCCCAGCCCGACATCATCTTCGCCGACGAGCCATCGGGCAACCTCGACTCGAAGTCGGGTGCCCAGCTGCTGCAGTTCCTGCGCCGGGCGGTCGACGAGTTCGGGCAGACGATCATCATGGTCACCCACGATCCGGTGGCGGCCGCCTATTCGGACCGTGTGGTCTTCCTGGCAGACGGGCGGGTGGTCGACGAGATCCACTCCCCCACCGCCGAGGCGATCCTCGACCGCATCAAGTCGTTGGAGACCTGAGCATGTGGCGGGCCACCTGGAAGGGCCTGCTCGGCCACAAACTCCGCATGGCGCTGACGGCGCTGGCGATATTCCTCGGCACGAGTTTCATCGCCGGGTCGTACGTGTTCACCGACACGCTGGGAGGACTGTTCGACGACCTCTTCTCGAGCGCCTTCGCCGGAACCGACGTGGTGGTGCAGGCAACGCTCGATGAGGACCTCACCTTCGTTCAGCGGCAGCGGTTCGACCCGGGAGTCGTCGACGACATCCTCGCCGTCGAGGGTGTGGCGGCGGCCGAGGGCACGGTAGGCGGGTTCGCCAATCTCGCCACCCCCGACGGTGAGTTGTTGGGCGGGCAGGGCGCTCCGACGCTTGGCTCGGCGTGGATCGAGGTGGGGAATCCGTTCGAGCTCCGCGACGGCCGGCCGCCGGCAGGACCCGGCGAACTCGTGCTGGACAAGGCGTCGGCCGATCGTTTCGAGCTGGCCGTCGGTGACGAGGTGCAGGTGATCTCGCTGGGTCGGCCCGAATTGTTCCAGGTGGTCGGCCTGATCGGCCTCGGTACAAGCGACGGCTTCGGTGGTGCCACCGCCATCGGGGTGGACTTCGAGACCGCCGACCGGATCTTCGGCGCCGACGGCCAGATCGACGCCGTGAACGTGGTCGCCGACGACGGCGTCGATCCGGCCGCCCTGGCCGAACGCATCGGCACGGTTCTTCCCGAAGGGGTTCAGGCGGTCGACGCCCGACTGGCCGCCGAGGAGCAACTCGCCGGGTTCAAGGACGCATTGGGCTTCATCAACACGTTCCTGCTGGTGTTCGGACTGGTTGCCCTCTTCGCCGGCACCTTCCTGATCCAGAACACGTTCCAGATCATCGTCACGCAGCGCACCCGAGAGCTGGCGCTCCTGCGAGCCATCGGCGCAACCCGCGCCCAGGTGATCAGGATGGTCATCGGTGAGGCGGTGCTCGTGGCCCTCCTCGCATCGTCGCTGGGTGTGGTGGGCGGCATCGGGCTGGCCAATCTCATCCGCCTGGCCTTCGAGACCTTCGGCGGGGACATCCCCGGCGGCAACCTGGTGGTGGCGCCGCGCACGGTGGCGGTGGCGCTGGGGACCGGGCTGGTGGTGACGCTGCTGTCGGCGATCGTGCCCGCTCTCAACGCCTCCCGCATCGCCCCCATCGCCGCCATGCGCGAGGCGCTGGCCCGCCCACGGGCCAAGAGCCTGCGTAGACGCAGCGCGATCGGAGGGGCTTTGACGGTCCTCGGACTGGTGCTGTTGTTCCTCGGGCTGCAGGGCACCGTCCCGGGTTCGCTGTCACCGGTGGCGGTGGTGGGCGCCGGGGCCGGTGCCATGTTCGTGGGTATCGCCGTCCTCACCCCTCTCTTCGCCCGTCCGGTCGGGCTGACCCTGGGTGCGCCGATCGCCGCCACCGGCACCATCGGCCGACTCGCCCAGGAGAACGCCGTCCGAAGTCCCCGCCGGACCGCCGCCACCTCGTCGTCGATCATGATCGGTACCGCCCTGGCCGGGCTGGCGCTCATCCTCGGCTCGAGCCTCGACGTCACCACCGAGGTACTCATCGAGGACCGATTCCGTTCCGACCTGATCGTCCAACCCGGGGGCTTCGGCGGAGCCGAACTGAGCCCGGAGCTTGCCCAGGAACTGGCAGCACTGTCCGAGGTGTCGGGGCTGGCCGCCGTCCGCCGCAACGCCGCCCAGGTGGCGGGTGACACCACCTTCATCTCCGCTGCAGACATGCCGAGCCTGGTCGACCTGGTGCGTTTCGAACAGGTGGCGGGAGACATGGCCGCCATCACCGACGATCAGGTCGCCGTCTCCACCGACGTGGCCGAGGAGCAGGGTCTGGCGCTGGGTGACCCGATCACCGTGACGTTCGGCAGTACCGGCGACCAGCGTTTCGAGGTGGGAGCGATCTTCACCGCCGATGGCCCGGGAGCGGACGTGTACATCACCCTGCCCGCCTGGGACGCCAACTACACGGAACGATTCGACGCCTCCATCTTCATCGACCTCGTAGACGGCGTGGATCTGGAGACCGGACGTGAGGCCCTCCTGGCAGTCACGGCCGCATACCCGGGCGCCGACGTGCTGGACCAGAACCAGTTCGCCGAGGAGGCCCAGAGCCAGATCCGCCAGTTCATCGGGCTCGTCTTCGCGCTGCTCGCACTCACACTCGTGATCGGATTCGTCGGCATCCTCAACACATTGCTGCTGTCGATCATCGAGCGCACCCGGGAGATCGGTCTGTTGCGAGCGGTAGGCACCACCCGTCGCCAGCTCTCACGGATGGTCACCTGGGAAGCCGTGATCGTGGCAGTGTTCGGGGCACTGCTGGGCCTGGCTCTCGGTGTGTTCTTCGGGTGGGCCGTGATCGCGTCGCTCCAGGCCGACGACGTTGAGATCGTGCTGTCGATCCCCGAAACCTGGCTGGTCATCGCCGTGAGCGCCGCCGCCCTCGCCGGGATCATCGCCGCCGTCTACCCGGCGCGGCGGGCGTCCAGACTCAACGTGCTCGAGGCGATCGCGTACGAGTAGCGAGAGCAGCTTCCAGCTGCCAGCTGCCAGCCAATCCAAGGAGCACTTCCGTGCCTGGCTCCTGGCTCGGGACGTCCGACGCACCACGCAGAAGCGTTGTCCAAACCCGAGCTACCGCAGTCCGAACCACGGTTCTCTGAGGAGCTCGAGCTCGACCACTTCGCGGTCCTGATCCTCCGCCACCCGCGCACACAGGTCCTCGGCGATTGCCCGGGCTTCAGCTGCTTCTTCGATGCGACCGCATGCTGCCAGTGCACGGGCGTGAGCCTCTGCAGCAAAGGCGAGGTCCCAGTCCTCGGCCAGATCCGGATGCGCCTCGATGATTTCCCGATACCGAACCGCATGGCGGAGCGCCTCATCCGGGCGCCCGACGATGACGGCGGTCCGGGAGATGAGGTGTTCGGCGCGTCCGTGGTGGATCGGTGTGCCGACCTGCATCCAGTGATACGCCGATGCCACTGCTCGGTACAGCACCTCCTCCTTGCGGTGAATCGGCCACTCCGATACGTCGTCCTGCCCGTCGAGCACCCTCCAACAGGCATTGTTCAGGTTGACGCCCAACCAGCGATGGAGATCACGTTCGTCGACCAGCCGCTCCCCGGCGTCTTCGATGAGGTCGTGCCACCGCTCGAATCCGAGCTCCCGCGCGATCACCTCTTGCGCCGAACGCAGCGCGAACGGCAGGGAAGCTTCGACCTTGGCGATGGCGATTCTCTCGAGGGCGGCCGATTCACCGGCCTCGACGGCGCGCTTCAGCTCTTTGGCGGCGCGCTTGAGCCGGGAGATGTTCGGATCGAACGTGGGGGTGTCGGCCATGCGGATTTCCTTTCATCCCCGGTGTCCGCGACCAGGGTCAAAGGAGAGCCTCACATGAGTGGCCGTTGCCGGATGAGTCGAGCTCTTGCCGCGGACAGGAGGCGCTCCGGCGCGCACTGCCCACAGCATACCCTCGCCCCGACCGGCCCAGCTACGAGCTGGCCACCACATCCGCCACCGGCTTCCGCAGCCGGTCCATCACCGACACGATCACATCGAGTTCGTCGGGAGCGACACGATCGATGAACTCGCGCTGCAGGTCCACCAGGTGGATCTCCATGGCCGCCTCGAGCGCGGATCTGCCGGCGTCGGTGATCGCCACGTACTGAACCCGGCGGTCGGTGGCGCAGTTGCGGCGTTCGGCGAAGCCGACTTCGACCAGGCGGTCGACCAGCCGGGTGACTCCACCGGATGTCAGGGCGACCTGTTCCGCCAGCGTTCCCATGGTCATGGCACCACCGGAGCGTTCGATTCGGAGCAGCGCTTCGAACCAGCCCTGCCCCAGGCCCGCCTGCTCACGCAGGGATCGATCGAACACGTGGTTCAACCGGGTGAGCGCTTCGAGGGTGACCCCGAAGGCGTGGATGCGGGCGTCGTCACATGAGGCCATTGAATGAATCTTATCCGGCAATAGTTGACAACTCAAGTATGTGCATGCTACATTACTTGCGTAGTCAGAGGTTGTGTACTCACACACAGACCCCACAGGATCTGGAGGCTCAACCTTTTGAGAGAGACGACGACAGCGAGCACAGGAGCAACCATGTCCACCATCACCCTGCCCGAGACCGGCACCTGGACCATCGATCCGACCCACACCGTGGTCGGATTCATGGCCAAACACCTCATGGTCACCAAGGTTCGAGGCTCGTTCAAGACGTTCTCCGGCACCATCACCGTCGGCGACACCCCCGAGGCCAGTTCCGTCGAGGTGACGATCGACGCAGCTTCCATCGACACGGGCACCGCAGACCGCGACAACCACCTCCGGACCGGCGACTTCCTCGATGCCGAGAACTTCCCGACCATCACATTCGTGTCGACGTCGGTCAGGGCCAATGGTTCGGACTACTCGGTCGATGGCGACCTGACCATCCGTGACACCACCAAGCCCGTCACACTCGAGATGAGCTTCGACGGCACCGCCACCGATCCGTGGGGCAACACGAAGGCCGCCTTCACCGCCACCACCTCGATCAATCGCGAGGACTGGGGCCTCACCTGGAACGTGCCCCTGGAAACCGGTGGCCTGCTCGTGAGCAAGGACGTCAAGATCGAGATCGAGGTCCAGGCCGCCAAGGCCTGACGGCCTCTCGAGACACCAACGGGTAGAAGGGGACGCCATCAGCGTCCCCTTCTACCCGTTCTCAGGCCGCCACCATCACCCTCCGTCGGGCCGCCGGCAGCATCAGGAGCAGGGCTGCGGCGAAGACGAGCGTCACCGCCACCCATCCCTGTCGGTAGTCCCCGAATGCGTCGACGGAGCGGCCGAACATCGGCGCCCCCAACCCGACCCCGCCCAGGAAGCCCATCATGAGCGTTCCCGAGGCACGACCGGTGGACTCCTTGGGGACCTGTTGGATGATGGACAACATCCCGAGTGTGTTCCACGACGAGGCGCTGAGCCCGGTCAGGACCGCCACCGGCCACACGACCCAGGCCCCGAGAACCGGCGACATCACCAGGCCAACGCCGACGAGGCATGACAGTCCGGCCACGATCGCCAGCGCCCGGTCGGCTCCCAGCCACACTTCCGCCATCCTCCCCCATGCGATGCGCCCCACCACCCCGGTGATCCCCATCACCGCCAGCGTCGCCCCCGCCACCACCGGGGACAGCCCGAGTTCCTCCTGGCCGAACAACGGAAGATACGTGGAGACGGCGGTGCCACCGACGCCGAGCAGGAACCCGTACACCGCCAGACGCGAGACACCGATGGGCGCCCGATCGCGCCGTCGAGGGGACCGCTCGCCGGGGTTCGCGGCTATCGGGACCACCCTGCGGGCGACGACGACCCCGACCAATGGGACGAGCACCGCCGCGACCACACCCCACCGCCAACCGGCCAGCAGCGCGATCGGCGGAAGCACCAGACCTCCGAGTGCGTTGCCGGCCTGCACCCCGGACTGCTTGATGCCGGTGACGACCCCACGCTTGCCCTCGGCGACATGGGCCAGGACCAACATGTTGGTGGCCGGGTTGGTCACCGCCTGCGGGACACCGGCGAGGAGGGCCGCACCTGCCAGCCACACGAAGTCCGGTGCCACGCTCATCGCCAACAAGCCGGTGGCCGATGACAGCAGAGAGAAGAACGTGGCGGACCTCGCCCCCAAGCGGTCCGCCAAGGGCCCCAGGATGGGGGCGAGCGCCGCCCCGGTGAAGGCGGCCGCCGTCACCAGCAGCCCCAACTGCTCCCGGCTGATGGCGAACTCATCGATGATGTCGGCGGAGAGCGCGGAGATGACCGCGAGAGCGAACGTCGATGACGCCATCGCGATCACCATGACGAACGTCAGCGCTCGGGAGTGGGTTCGCACCGCCACACGGTAGATCCCCTCGGGAACGGTCGATGCGTTCCGAACTCCGGGTGGTTCCGGCGGCGATTCAGGGGCGACTTCAGCTACGGCCGCGCCAGGACGAAACTGCCCGGGTGATCGCAGCCCTCTTCCTGACCTACGCCGGCGTGTCGCTGTTCAACAGCGTCAACGCCCTGCGCAGACCGGTCGCACCGGGCACTCGGTTCCCGCCGTTGTGGCTGCCCGGCATGATCGTCTCGGAATTGGCCACCACCGTGTTCGTGGTGCGGCTGATGGTCACCGCCGGATTCACCGCTCTCGGCGCCCTCGAGACACCGGCGGGTGTGGGTGCCCTCGGCGTCCTCTCGGTTGCCCAACTGACACTTCTCCCCCAGTTCCTCCGCATGGGCAGAGCTCGCGGCCAGGCAATCGGGCCCATCCCGCCGATCTCGGGCTTCGCTGGCCGCGTGCTGGGACGACCGACACTGCCCGATGACCTGGAACTCCTCACCGACATCCCGTACCACGGCGACCTCACACTCGATCTCTACCGTGCTCGCGATCGGAACGGACCGACGCCGGTGCTGGTGTACCTGCACGGCGGAAGCTGGCGTGGTGGCGATCCGCACACGGCAGGACGGGCGATGTTCCACTCCCTCGCCAGATCGGGGTGGGCGGTGGCGACCATCCGCTACCCACTGTCACCGGCAGCCACCTTTCCCGACCATCTGATCGGCGTGAAGCGGGCGCTGGCATGGATTCGATCCGAGGGCGGAACCCTCGGGCTCGACCCGAACCGGCTCGCCATCGGCGGAGGCTCGGCCGGCGGGCATTTGGCTGCGCTGGCAGCGCTCACCGCCAACCGACCGGAGTTGCAACCCGGATTCGAGGAGGCCGACACCTCGGTCAGAAGCTGCATCCCGCTGTACGCCATATTCGACTTCGTGAACCGCAACGGCGCTCGCTGGGACTGGCCGCTGATCCCCCGCGACGTGATGAAGTCCCACCCCCACGAGGACCCGGCCCGCTACGCCCTCGCCTCCCCGCTCGACCAGGTCGGATCACATGCACCACCGTTCCTGGTGGTCCACGGCGGGAACGACTCACTGGTGCCGCCCCGTGAAGCCCACATCTTCGTGGCAGCGCTGCGCGAGGCATCGACACAGCCGGTCGAATACCTCGAGGTGATCGGTGCCCAGCATGCCTTCGACGCCATCGCCTCGGCCCGCACCCGAGCGGCGACCACTCGGATCCTGGCCTTCCTGGAGACGACCGTCATCGCTTCCCGCACCTGACCGACCCAGGCCCCGGCCCGTTGGCGACGGCGTTTCGGCCCAATGCGCCTTTTCCGACTCGCTGTCCGTACCGACGAGAATATGGTGCCAACCATGACGGTTTCAGCTCAGGCCCCGGCGCAGCCGAGAAGCATGCTGACGCGGGCGGCGTTCTTCGTTCTGGGGACCGTTTGTCTGGTAGGAGTGGCATTCAGTTTCCTTCCCGGCATCCCGACCGCCGACCTGGTCGTGCTCGCCCTGTTCTTCTTCGCACGCTCATCACCGCGGTTCGAGACCTGGCTACGAAGCCGGTTGTTCATCCAGCGGATCCTCAGCCGCTACGAGGGCGGGCTCACCCGCGCAACCAAGGTCCAGGCGACCGTCGGCATCCTCTTCTCGCTCGCGCTCTCGGCCGGACTCCTGACAGACAGCGTCGAAGTCCGCAGCCTCATCGGGTTCGTTGGCCTCTTCGCCATCTGGTTCGTGTGGACCCGGCCTGCCAAGGCCACCCCCCAGGCCGCAACCGCCGCCTGAAACGGCTGCGTGCCCTCAAAGGTCGACTAGCTTTCGCGCGGACAGACCAGGAGGATTCATGCCGATCGCCAGCCCTGAAACCTATCGCGCCATGTTCGACGCCGCCCGCGACGGTGGCTACGCCTATCCGGCGATCAACGTGACCTCCAGCGAGGCACTCCACGGCGCCATGAACGGCTTCGCCGAGGCGGGATCCGACGGCATCGTGCAGATCTCCACCGGTGGCGCCGAGTTCCTCTCGGGGCTTCGCCACAAGGACATGCCGCTGGGTGCCGCCGCACTCGCCGAGTTCGCCCACGTCGTGGCCGAGCGGTACCCCGTCAACATCGCTCTCCACACCGACCACTGCCAGCCCGACAAGGTGGACAAGTACATCCGTCCCCTGCTCGAGGTGTCCCGTCGACGCAAGGCAGGAGGAAAGGGCCCGCTCTTCCAGAGTCACATGCTCGACGCATCCGAGCTCCCTCTCGAGGAGAACCTGGCACTCGCCTCGGCCCTGCTCGACGAATGCGCCGACGTCGACATCGTGCTGGAGCTGGAGATCGGGATCGTGGGAGGCGTCGAAGACGCCATCGACAACGAGGACATCGACCGCACCAAGCTCTACACCTCTCCCGCCGACATGATTCGCACCGCCGAAGTGCTCGGAACCGGAGAGCGGGGCCGCTACCTGCTCGCCGCGGTGTTCGGAAACGTCCACGGCGTCTACAAACCTGGAGCGGTCCAGCTGCGCCCGACCATCCTCCGCGACGGGCAGCAGGCGATGGAGGAGAAGTACGGCAAGGCGGGTCGCCACTATCTCGTCTTCCACGGTGGCAGCGGCTCGAGCCTCGACGAGATCCACGAGACCCTCGGCTACGGCGTGGTGAAGATGAACATCGACACCGATACGCAGTACGCATTCACGCGACCGGTGGTCGATCACATGTTCACAAACTATTCCGGAGTTCTGAAAGTAGACGGGGAAGTTGGCGACAAGAAGACATACGACCCCCGCTCGTACATGAAGAAGGCGGAAGCCGGAATGACCGAACGGGTGGTCGCAGCCTGCGCCGACCTCAAATCGGCCGGGAAGACATTGCACGCCTGAACACCCGAGAGGTCGAAATGGTCGTCGAAGAGCACGAGCAGGTCCACAAGACGTGGATCCACTCGGATCAGTTCATTCCGTCGCGGTTCGTGAGACCGATCCAAAACTTCATGCGGATCGAGGCCGCGTCCGGCATCATCATGCTGATCGCCGCCGTCATCGCGGTGATGTGGGCCAACGCCAGCTTCGGCGAGACCTACTTCGAGTTCCTCCACACCCACTTCCTCCTGGAGTTGGGCTCGTTCCATCTCGAGGAGTCGCTCGGGCATCTGATCAACGACGGCCTGATGGCGATCTTCTTCTTCGTGGTCGGCCTCGAGATCAAGCGCGAACTCGTGCTCGGCGAACTGCGCGACCGCAAGGCGGCCATGCTGCCGGTGATGGCCGCACTGGGCGGCATGATCATGCCGGCGCTCATCTTCGCCGCCATGAACTCGGGAAACCCCGAGGCGTTGCGGGGATGGGGCGTTCCGATGGCCACCGACATCGCCTTCTCGCTCGGGGTGATCTCACTGCTGGGCAAGCGGGTTCCCTCGGGCGCCAAGCTGTTCCTGCTGGCGCTGGCCATCGTCGATGACCTCGGTGGCATCCTGGTGATCGCTGTCTTCTACACCGCCGACCTGAGCTTGGGCTGGCTGGCAGCCGCCCTGGCGGGACTGTTCCTGGTGTGGGCCGCCGGCCGCGCCGGGATTCGCAGCTACATGCTGTACGTGCCGATGGGATTCGCCATCTGGTACTTCGTGCTGGAGTCGGGCGTCCATGCCACCTTGGCCGGCGTCGCACTCGGATTCCTCACGCCGGCCCGTCCGATGTACTCGGTGCGGGAGTTCGACCGCAAGGCCCGTCAGGTTCTCGACACCTACCCGACCGACAGCGACACTGCCGAGGACCGCGAACACGCCGATCACGAAGCGCTGGTTCTGGCCGAGATCTCCCGGGAGTCGGTGGCACCACTCATCCGCAACGAGCATCGCCTCGCTGCGTGGAGCGCCTTCCTGATCATCCCCCTGTTCGCGCTGGCCAACGCCGGGGTCCGGTTCGAGGGAAGCATCGTCGACGCACTCACCAGCGCACCCGCGCTCGGTGTGGCGCTCGGCTTGGTCGTCGGCAAGACCGTCGGCATCACTCTGTTCAGCTTCATCGCCGTGAAGACCGGGTTGGGCAGACTCCCCAAGGCGACCAACTGGAGGCAGATCGTGGGTGTCGCCACCATGGCGGGCATCGGATTCACGGTGGCCCTGTTCATCACGGCGCTCGCCTTCACCGATCCAGTCATCGCCGACGAGGCCAAGGTGGGCATCTTCGCCGGCTCGATCGTCTCGGCCGTCATCGGCTCGATCATCCTCGGGACAACCAAACCGGTGGCCGAAGAGGAGGAGTCGGAGGTCCCTTTCCCTGAGGACGCAGCCCCGGCTCACACCTGACCCTGCGTTCAGGCCCAATGTCGAGAAGTCCCGGCCGTGCGGCCGGGACTTCTTCGCGCACGGGTCGACAGGTCATCGAGCATCGAGGCCATTCTGGCTGGCAGCTGGCAACTGGCAGCTCGCCGCTCGTCGCTCGTCGGCGAAGTGGCGTAGGGTGGAGGTATGGAGATCCCGGACCAGTTCACCTGCATCGATTGTGGTGGCGTGGCCTCTCGCATCGGCTTTCTGCCACCGGACGAGGAACCCGAGCCCGGTGTGGTGATCGCCTATCGGTGCGCGGACTGCCTGGAGCGCTTCGACGTCGTGATCGAGGACGACGATGACGCTGCGGCCGGTGACCAGCCGATCGATCAGGCGGGCTGAGCGCAATTGCGATCGGGGATGTCGACCTCGACTCCCATCACCCAGGAACCGGCCGCAACGATGCGCCGTCCGACGGTGTATCGCATGGAGTCGGGCCGGCCCTTCGGCCGGCGACTGCGCATCTCCGCATCGACCCTGACCGATCGGGCCATGGCCGTCGACCCGATTCCGCTACTGGGTAGTTCTCCGAATCCGTTCATGATGTTCCTCCTGTGCGGTCGCCGCCGAGATACCGATCGGTGAATTCGGCGGCGGTCGAGAGCGCCTCACGGCGCAAGCTGTACGTGAGCGTGGCGTCGGTTGCCGTTGCCACATGGACTCTGAGGAGACCGGCGGCACGCAGGATCCCCACGTGGTGGAAGACCGTCGACTTGGCCAGGCCCATGGTCTCGGTGAGTTCTGTCAACCCGGCCGGGCCTTCGGCGAGTCGACGCAGCATCCGCATGCGACGTTCGTCTCCGAGCGCCTTGTGGAACCGGACGAGCCATTGGGGCGGTGCTCCGGGATCGGCTGCGATGTGCTCGTCACCAACCGGGTAGAACACATAGATCGTGTCCCCCAACTCGTGCGTCAGCGTCCATGGCCGAAGCGAGACACTCGGGATCAGAATCAGACGTCGGATGCCGAGCGGAATCTGATAGGCGATGCCGTTGGTGACCCGTTCGATCAGGTCGGAAGGTTCCAGGATCTCCACCAGGGGCCGAACGGCGTCGACCGAACACCGATGGACGTCGGGCCAACTGACGGTCTCCTCGGGCACCACTTCGGTCACGATCCGCCGAAGGACGGCCGCGAACCGGGCCGGGAACGCCTCGGCCGGGAACGTGAGCCATCGTGCCAGAGCATCACGGTCCGGCTCATCGACATGGAGCAGGCAGCGGCCGATGGCGTCGATGTCACCAGTTGAGGCGGCGTCGAGATCGGTCACGTCCACCTGCCAGCACATCTCGGCGAGGACCGCACGGCGTCGATCGGCCCACTCGCTGCGCTCGAGCCAGTCTATGGTGGCGGTCGTGTCCGAAGGATCCGGTGCCGATGCGATCCAATCGATACAGCCGGTCCACGTCTTGCCCGAATCGCCACCGAACGTGATCAACTCCTCGATCAGATCCTGGGGGATCCGCCGTCGCAGGTCGTCGAACCAGCGCTTGCCGAGTTCGTGCGCCTCCACCTTTTCATCGGCTCCGAGTGCGGTCCACAGCGCCAGTACAACGTCGAGCAGGAAGCAGGGCTGCACGACCACGTCGAAACGGCTCCGCCTGGTGTGGGCTGCTCCGATTGGTTCCAACGTCGTCACGGTTCCACGCTCCGGTCCAAGCCACTTGGCCACACGACCGCCGCTCGTGGCGATCCTGGTCGCACGATCCAGATCGAGCGATGCGGGATATGTTGTGGCGTTTCTGATCCTTCCTATCGTTCGAAGTTTATCGAACGATACGAAGGTTGTCAACCCAGGATCAGGAGCACGCTCGAAGTGGGCCTCCTGTCTACCGCGAAGGAGACTGGGCGTCCAGGTACGTCTGGAAGAACGCCAGGATGCGAACCCAGGCATCGTCGGCCGACTCAGGGTGGTACCCAACCGCCATGATCGGCCGGCCGAGAACCTTGATGAGGGCATGACCGTCCGAGTCGTTCAGGAACGAGTGACCTGCGCGTGGGTAGAGCTTCACGTCGTTTGCGACGTCGGCGAGATCCAGCGCAGCCTTCACCCTGGCGGCGTGTTTGCGGTAGACCCTGTCCTTGCCACCGTATGAGGCCACCACCGGACACGAAGCCTCCAGCCGCTCCAGGTCCCTGGGGGGCTGACCGTAGTTGGGCGCCACCGCAGCCAGCTTCCCGGTGAGACCGAGCAGGTAGGCGAACCCACCTCCCATGCAGAAGCCGATCGCACCGATCCGATCCGCCGCCACGTCAGCCCGTGCCGCCAGCCAATCCACCACGTCCTCGGCAAGGTCGGCCAGTACCCCGCGACCCTCACGCAGCGCCTTCATCGCCTGGGCCATGCATGCGAGCCGCCCGCCCTCGATCAGGTCAGGTGCCACCGCCGCGTAGCCTTCGGCCGCCAGCCGATCCGCGATCAGCCGGATGTCTGCGTTGAGGCCAAACGCCTCGTGAAGCACCACGACCGCCGGGAACGGCCCGGGTCCGGCAGGGAGCGCCAGATAACCGTCGATGGTTGTGGCCGGGAGTTCCAGCTTCAGGTCGGGCATGCCGCTCCCGAGGAGTGCCGGTCGTGACCGGGGAGGGCCGCCGGGAGCGACGGCCGGTTCAATCTCCGCCCCGACGGTTCGCCTCGCGCAGCCGTTGGGCCAACACCTCGATCAGATGGATGGCGATCGACGGCTCCTCCATCAGGATGGGCCGGAGATTCCAGGACGCCAGGCCGGCCAAAGAGATGTCCGAAACCGCCGTGACGGTCGCCGAACGTGGGCCTCCGTCGAGCAGACTCATCTCACCGAAGTGATCGCCGGGGCCGTACTCACCGACCGGCGTGCCGTCGATCTCCGCCTTGGCGGATCCGTCGAGCACGACATACATCCGCCCTACCCCTCCCTCGGTGTCCTCCTCCAGAATCACCGAACCGGCGGCAAAGCGCATCTCCTTGACCTGTTTGCCGATCCGGCGGAGGGCCTTGTCGGGTAGGCCTGCAAAGAGCTCGATCCCGCCGAGAACGGCCACCCAATCAGCTTCAGTCCTCACGTTGGGCCTCCCCGTCCGAACGATCCTGGTCGAGCAACTGTACCCAGCGACGGCGCCCGATGCCCAGGGGGGACGAGCATACCCAGGGGGGACGACCCCCCTTCGACCCCCCGCCGGTCATACCCAGGGGGGACGACCCCCCTTCGACCCCCCGCCGGTCATACCCAGGGGGGACGACCCCCTCGACCCCCCGCCGGTACTGGCCGTGCGCTCTTGTCGTGCTTGCCGAGGTGTGGTCCTGTGCGCTGGCCGTGCCTATACACTCGACTCGACCCTGCCGGTGGAGTGCGTTCGTGCTTGGCCGGGGGTGTGGACGTGCTCGCGTTGGCCGGTGCCACGTTTCTGGGCGTTCTGCCTTCTGCGTTCTGCGTTCTGCGTTTGATTCCCAGGGGGGACGACCCCCCTTCGACCCCCCGCCGGTCATACCCAGGGGGGACGACCCCCTTCGACCCCCGCCGGTACTGGCCGTGCGCTCTTGTCGTGCTTGGCCGAGGGTGTAAAGGTCCTGTGCGCTGGCCGTTGCCATATACACAACTCGACGGTCGAGGGTCAGCGGCGGCCGAGTACCCGGTTCGGTACGTTCTACGTTGTACGTTGTACGTTGTACGTTGTACGTTGTACCACCGCCACCCCCGCCGGTCACACCCAGGGGGGACGACCCGTGCGGCGACCGCCGCCACGTTGAACGATACCTCCGCCTTCCTCCGCCTTCCTCGACCGAATCCTTGGAATCTGGTGCCAACGCGCCATCATGTGAGCCATGGCAGTGTTCTTCGGCGAAATGCAGGCGAAGTCCGACCCCAAACGCATGAAAGCGGTGGTCACCGTCGAGCGGGGAATCATCCGGCTCGTGTCCGGGACGACCGAACTCGGCGAATGGCCCATGCACACCGTACGTCTCGAGGAGTACACGGACCGCAGCGTCCTCATGGCGGTCGAGGACGAGGAGTTGATCCTCTTCATGGAGGAGCACCCGCGGTTCGTGAGCGAACTGGGGCGAAACCTGAAGAAGCCCGGTGAAGGACGGCGCGAGCCCACCCACCCCGCCTTCCGCAAGGAGCCCGCCGAGCCGCTGCCCACCATCCGCGAGGAACTCAAGGACGACGTGTCACGCGAGATGGCGCCGATCGCCGCCGAGGCCCGCCACCTCCTCGACCAGATTCCACGAGGCAAGCCGCTCTACATCGGACTGGCCGTGTTCGTGGTACTCCTCTTCGTTTGGCCGACACCGCTGGCGCTGTTGACCCTCTTCGGCGGCGCAGGCGCACTGCTCTTCGGCGGTCTCGCCTATGCCGACGACAAGATCGCCGTTCGGCTACCCGGCTCGTTCACCCCGGCACAGCTCGTCGCAGTCGGAGGCACCCTGCTGGCCCTCGGTATCGTCATTCTCGCGGTCGCCTGACACGCCACTGGGTTTCCCAGCTGCAGCGATACCCGAGGGACGACCGGTACGACCTTCGCCTGTGACCTGGTTTTCTCTGACCATTTTCGCCGAGTCCTTCCGTCCTCCCCTGTCGGCGGCTGCCGCCCTCGGGTAGAAAGGACCAGCAGGCGACAACGGAGGCCCACTTCATGACCACTTCATCGGTGCCCGAGGATCTCGACCTGCATGCGATCGCACGCGCTCAGTTCGATCGAGCCGTCCCCTTCGTCGATGAGCTCGACGGTTGGCGGGGCATCTCGGCGTGGCTGTTCGAACCCGACCAGGTGGTCGAGGTTTCCCTACCCGTCGAGATGGACGACGGTTACGTCCACATCTTCCGTGGATACCGGGTGCTGCACTCGACGGTGCGAGGCCCGGGCAAGGGAGGCGTGCGTTTCCATCCCGAGGCGGGCCGGCACGAGGTGGAAGCCCTCGCCACGTGGATGACCTGGAAGTGTGCCCTGGTCGATGTTCCTTTCGGAGGCGCCAAGGGTGGGGTGGTGTGCGACCCCCGGTCGCTGTCGAAGCGGGAGAAGGAGCGCATCACCCGACGGTTCACCGTGGCGTTGGGTGATCTGATCGGGCCACACACCGACATCCCCGCTCCCGACCTCTACACCGACGCCCAGACGATGGCGTGGATGTACGACACGTATTCGACCATGCATCCCGGCCAGCCGAACCTCCCGGTGGTCACCGGCAAGCCGGTGGCCCTGGGTGGCCTGCCGGCACGGGCGGGTGCTACCGCCCAGGGTGCGTTCTTCGCCACCGATCACTTCCTCGAGCTGGGCGGGGTGCCCGAGCTGCGGATGTCCGGAGCCCGGGTCGCCATCCAGGGATTCGGTGGGGCCGGACGGGCGGCCGCCCACTTCTTCAATGACGCCGGCGCCACCATCGTGGCGGTCTCGGATTCGGGGGGAGGGGTGTACCGCCAACGGGGCCTCGATCCCGCGCTGCTCGGCCACCACAAGGACACCACCGGATCGGTGAGCGGGTTCAACGGCAATGACGCCATCTCCGCCAACGGGGTGCTCGAGGTGCCCTGTGACATCCTGATCCCGGCGGCGCTCGAGAACCAGATCACCAGCGCCAACGCCGCCCAGGTCGACGCCCGACTGGTGGTCGAGGCGGCCAACGGCCCCACCACACCCGGCGCCGACGCCATCCTCGCCGAACGCGGCATCAAGGTCCTGCCCGACATCCTCGCCAACGCCGGCGGTGTGGTGGTGAGCTACTTCGAGTGGGCTCAGAACATCGAGAATCAGCGCTGGGAAGACGCGGCGGTCGTCGAGGGCCTTCGGACCCGCATGCACCGCGCCACCGAGGTGGTGCTGACCCGCCGGGCGGCACTGGTGGACTCCCTCGACTTCTACCGGGATCGCTGGGCGAGACTGCAGCCGAACGCTCCACAGATTCCGATCCCCGACCTCAGGACCGCTGCGCACCTCGTGGCCGTCCAACGCTGCCGGGATGCCGCCCTCCAGCGAGGGGTGTGGCCGTAGAGGCTCCACCCGGAAGCGGTCGACAGGTCAACAGGACCGGCCGGCCTTCGCCCGTGTTCTTGTCGACTTGTTGCCCGATCGGCCATCCCGCTCCCACCAAGTCATGGTTGAATGTGGAGATAGTCCGGTTCGAACGGCGGTGAAGGGTCGACTGCGGTCGGCCCTTCAGCGTGTCCGGGCGATCCGTTCCTGCCTTCGGCCGCTGGACGACCGTCTTCCGCTGTGCACCGGTTGCCGCCACAATGCGCCACATGGAACGCTACGACGCGGTGGTGGTGGGCTCAGGGCCGAACGGGCTCTCGGCCGCGGTGACCCTGGCTCAGGCCGGCCGGTCGGTCCTGGTGGTGGAGGCCGGCGACTCGACCGGCGGTGGCACCCGAACCGAAGAGCTGACCCTGCCGGGCTTTCGCCACGATGTCTGTTCGGCGATCCACCCCCTCGCACTGGGATCGCCCTATCTGCGAACGCTTCCACTGGCGGAGCACGGCCTCCGGTGGGCGCAGCCAACGACGCCACTCGCCCACGCCATCACTCCCGAGCGGGTGGTGACCCTCCCGCGCGACGTCGACGAAGCGGTCCAGAGTCTCGGTTCGGGTTACGGCTCGGTGATGCGGCGGATGCTGGCGGCCTGGCCCGAGATCGAGGATCACATCCTCGGACCGGTGGTGCGGCTCCCCCGACACCCGGTGACGATGACGCGGTTCGGGATCGAGGCCGTTCAGCCGGCCACGCTGGCCGCTCGTCGCTTCGACGAGGCCGGTGCCGCCCTGTTCGCCGGATGCGCCGCTCACGCCTTCCTGCCGCTGGGCCATCCTCTGACCGCCTCCTTCGGATGGCTGCTGATGGCGTCGGCCCACCTGTACGGATGGCCGGCGGCGGTGGGTGGCTCCCAGGCGATCTCCGATGCGCTGGCTTCGCTGCTGCGGTCGTTGGGAGGCGAGATCCGCACCGGGTGGAAGGTCGAGCGCCTGGCCGAGCTGCCACCACACTCGATCACGATGCTCGACCTCGCCCCGTCGGGTCTCGCCCGACTGGCCGGGGAGGGACTCCCGCCGGGCTACCTGCGCCGCGTCAGGAGGTTCAAGCATGGTCCTGCCGCCTACAAGATCGATTACGCCCTCGATGGCCCAGTTCCCTGGACCAACCCCGCCCTGGTCGACGCCGGCACCGTGCACCTGTCCGGGACGCTGGAGCAGGTGGCAGAGGCGGAGGAAGCCACTTATCGGGGAAGGGTGCACCCTCGCCCGTTCATCCTTGTCGCCCAGCAGAGCACCTTCGATCAAAGTCGGGCTCCCGCGGGAAAACACACGCTATGGGTGTACGCCCATGTGGCGAACGGCTCCACCGTCGACCACACCCAGGTGATCGAGGACCGCCTCGAGGAGTTCGCTCCCGGGTTCCGGAGGCTCGTGGCCGGCCGTCACGTCATAGATCCGGCCGGGTTCGAATCCCGCAACCCGAACTACCTGGGCGGCGACATCGCCGGGGGTGCCCACACCCTCGGTCAGTTGGTGTTCCGACCGTTCCCTCAATCCAATCCCTATGCCACCCCGCTGCCGGGTGTGTTCCTGTGCTCCTCGTCGACGCCACCGGGTGCCGGAACCCATGGGATGTGCGGCCATCATGCTGCCATGACCGCACTGAGCTCATCATGACCACGATCGCCGAACTGGAACGGGTGGCGGTTCGGGCGACACCCGCAGTCGAGTCGACGACGATCGACGGCTGGCATCTTCCCTTCGGCCGGGGCCAGGTGCGCCGGATGAACGCCGCCACCACCTTCGGCATCGCCTCGTGGGACAGCTTCGAAGCCGTCGAGACCGTCGAACGCCGGTACGGATCGCGACGGCGGCCGGTGATCTTCCGACTCACCGCACTCGATGCCGAGCTCGACGATCTGCTGTTCGCCCGAGGGTACGAGAAGTCCGGCGAGGTCTCCATGATGACGGCTCCCGCCACCGGCCGAGCCCAAGACGCCGTCACCTGGACCGGCGCCGTCACCCCCGGCTGGCTCGCCGACCTTGAACACCTGGGCGGTTACTCGGAGGCGAGGGTCGCCGAGATCGGCGAGAGCCTGTCGGGCCTGACCCTCCCCCATGCCGTGTTCCGAATCGGACAGGGTGAGGCCTCCGGCACCGCTGCGGTGGGGATGGCGGTGCTGGATGACGGATGGGTGGGCCTGTTCGACGTCGCCGTCGACCGGGAGCAGCGTCGCCGGGGTCTCGGCACCGCCATCACGTCGGCGATGCTCTCGTGGGGAGCAGAACGCGGCGCCGCGTCGGCCTACCTGCAGGTGGTGGCCGACAACACCGCCGCCGTGAGCCTGTACGCGGGGCTCGGGTTCACCGAGCTCTACCGTTACTGGTACCGGACGCTCGAGCCGTAGATCTCAGTCGACCCCGAAGAGCCGCTCGGCGGCATCCTCGGGAACCCCGGTAGTGATCCGGGCCTCCAGCGTGCGCCGGACCGCGCCGCCCAGGGCCTCCACCGCCAGCACCCGGCGAGCGGCATCGAGATCGGAGGTGGC
This sequence comes from uncultured bacterium, assembly GCA_963825585.1. Taxonomy (GTDB): domain Bacteria; phylum Actinomycetota; class Acidimicrobiia; order Spongiisociales; family ZC4RG35; genus JAOUGY01. The sequence continues at coordinate 428,433 of CAWGTX010000009.1, read as the reverse complement.
GACGTTGACGATGCGGCCTGCTTCCGCCACCGACACCCCGTGGTCCTGGCGATCGAGGAGTCGCACGGTGTCCCCGGCGGCGACCGGTCCCTCTTCCATGACCCGGGTCAGATAGCCGGTCCGCCCGGTGTTCTGGACTCGCACCGCCATGTCCTTGATCCCGAAGGCCGCCGCCAGTTTGTGACACGGGGTGCGGGGTTGACTGACCTGCACCACCGCCCCACCGATGGCGATCACATCCCCGAGATGGACCTCGTCCTCGGTGAATCCGGCGACGGTGAGGTTCTCGCCGAAGGACGGCACCGCCAAACTGCGGCCGAGTTCGGCCTCCCACGCCGGGTAGTGGTCGAACGAGTAGATGAGCGCCGCCATGTCGGGACCGCCGTGGTGCTCGTACACGTGCTCGTCTCCTTCGAAGCCGTCGTTGCGAAGCATCATCGGCTCGGACGCCGGCGTCTTGACGAAGGCGCTGCGGGTGACCCTGGACCCACGGGTCAGGGTTCCGACCCTTCCGGTCGCCACCGAGAGCACATGCGGTGAGGCCATCAATGGGTTCCTGTCGAACTCGTGGAGCGGCGCCCGCCGCTGGGCCCTGCCGGTGCCCCCGACAACTGCACCGATTGCCCGTACCCCAACGCCAGATGCGCCTCCATGACGAGGCGAACACCGACGGCGTCCCCGCGTGTGGCCGCCCCGAGAATGAGCCGATGGTCGGAACGGGCAGCCTCCATACAAGCCGAATCGAACAACCAGACTGCTCCGCACCTGGCCCGCGCCGTCTCGACGATCTCGATGATCCGGGCGCGGCCACTTCGAGCGAGCAGCAGAGCGTGGAACTCGTCGTTGAGGTCACGCCACTGGAGCGGGTCCGCGATCGATTCCATCATCTCGACCAACGTCGTCATCCGGCCTACCGAACCATCGTCCAGACGAGGAACCGCCCGTGCCGCCGCACCGGGCTCGAGAGCCATGCGCAATTCGTAGAGTTCGACCAGACCGTGGTGGTCGATTTCGACGACGACCGCCCCGCGGTGTGGGGTGGTGGAAACCAACCCGTCGGCTACCAGCGTCATGAGGGCATCGCGCACCGGGAGTCGGCTCACACCCAACTCGCGTGCGATGCCACCCTGGTCGATACGGGAGCCAGGCGGCAAGGCTCCGTTCAGGATCCGCGTTCTGAGGATCGACTCGATTCGGAGCGCGGCCGTCACTTCCGACACGACTCATCCACCACTGTTGCTCATGAATTGACTCATAGCGAAATCAATTTGCCATCACTCATGCGCCGAGTCAACCAGCCCAACCAGAACGCACATCGGTAGTGACTCCGCAGGCGAGTCTCGGTTAGAGTCTCCTTCAACCAAATTTGGAGGCACTCAATGCGCATGGTCGACATGACCCACACCATGAACATCCACACCCCTGGTTGGGTTGGGTATGCGGGCAACAAGATGTACTACGCCCAGACCCTCCAGACCCAGCGCATCGTCGCCCAGCGCGTCGACATGGCTCTGCACACCGGGACCCACCTCGACGGCGCCATGCACGGCACCGACGGCATGGGCGACATGGCCTCCTATCAGCTGCCGTTCCTGGTGAACAAGGGGGCCATCGTCGACATCTCGGACATGGTCTCGGACTGGTCGATCATCACCCCCGACATGATCACCGCCAAGGTGGATGTCGAGAAGGGCGACATCCTGATCATCCACACCGGATACCACAAGCACTGGGAGGGCCAGCCCCAGCAGGATCTGGTCCGCTACTTCAACATGCATCCGGGGGGCAAGCTCGAGCTCCTGCAGTGGATGCTCGACATGAAGATCAAATGGTTCGGGATCGACGCCGGATCAGGCGACCACCCGATGTGGACCAGCATTCGCAACATGCGCCCCGATCTGACGAAGCAGTTCGAGGACCAGGTCGGCATGCCGGTCGACAAGTACTTCCCGAGCTACGAGTACACCCACAAACTATCGGGTCGCCGCATCAGCAACGACCTCTTCCCCTTCCACAACTGGGCGTTCCAGGAGAACCTGATCCACGCCGAGAACGTGGGCGGAGACATCGAGCAGGCCCTCAACACCCGGGCCATCATCGGTGCCTTCCCATGGAAGTACGACGGACTCGAGGCGTCGCCGTGTCGGATCATCGCCTTCTACGACGTCGGCGATCTCAAGGTCCACGAGTATCCCGAGGCGGCGGCAGAGCTCGGCAGCGGATCGTGAATGACATCTGACTCGCACAGGCGAGGGCTCGCAATCGCCTTCGCCGGGATCGTGCTGCTCAGCCCAGAGTCGCTCCTGATCCGACTGGTGACCGCCGACCGCTGGACGATCCTGTTCTGGCGCGGCAGCCTCCTGTGCGTTGGACTGATGGCGGCCAGCGCGGTCATCGCCCGATCGTGGAAGGTCATTCCCGCAATCGGGCGGGGTGGGCTGTTGGTGGCGTTGCTCTTCGGTCTCCAGACGGTCGGCTTCATCACATCGATCACCAATACGACGGTGGCGAACACGCTGGTGGCCATGAGCGCAGCCCCGCTCTTCGCCGCAATCTACGGCAGGGTGTTCTTCGGGGAAGCGATCGGGCGTCGGCTGTGGCTCGTGATCGCGGTGGCCATGTTCGGCATCGTGGTGATGTTCTCGGGCTCGCTCGGGAGCGGTGGTCTGCTCGGTGACCTCGCCGGACTGGGGGCGGCCGCCGCGTACGGCGCCTCCTTCGTGGTCATCGGACGACATCGGGACCGCAACATGGTCCCCGCCATGGGCTTGGGTGGCCTGGTGGCGGCGCTTCTTTCGCTCCCCCTGGCGAGCCCGCTCTCGGTGACCGCTGCCGACCTGGGGTACCTCGCCATCAGCGGCCTGGTCGTCCTCCCACTCGGGTTCGGCCTCCTCGCGGTCGCCCCGAGATTCATCTCGGCTCCCGAGGTCGGACTCATCACCCTGCTCGAGACCATCCTCGGCCCCCTGTGGGTGTGGCTGGCCGTCGGCGAGGAGCCCAACACCCGCGCCATCATCGGGGGGGCAATCGTCATCGGGACGCTGGCCGTCAACTCGTGGCTCGGGCTGAAGGCGAGCCGACGCCCGAGCGCAACCGGCGTCGAGTCGCCCGTCTAGAGGTCGGCCGCCGGCGCAGCCCTCACAGCACCTCGCCCTGGTAAGCGATGCCATAGATGTCCGTGCGGCGATCGGCCCTGGGAGAGATCAGCTCGCCACGAACCTGGGACCGCTTGGCCGCACCGATGTCGACCCTGGCAACCGAGACCTCCTCGGCATCGCCGGACATCGGCCCGAGCACACGCTTGCCGTACGGGTCGATCAGGATCGACGAGCCGAGGAAGTCACACTGACCGTGCTCGCCCGCCTGCGAGGCGGCTCCGATGAACACCTGGTTGAGATTGGCCTGTAGCTCAGCGCCTCGCCCCTGCGGAGACATGCCCTCGGAGTCCCAGCGCTGCTGGTCGTACCCGGGCAACCACGCGGTTGGCACACAGATGAGATCGGCTCCCCGCAGCGCCAACAACCGGACCACCTCCACGAACCGGAGGTCGTAGCACACGCACAAGCCGATGGTCCCGAACCGGGTTCGGGCAACCGGGAAGCCGAGGTCCCCGGGAGCGAATGCCACCTTCTCCTCGGCGAAGAGGTGGGCCTTCCGGTAGTGGGCGATGACCCCCTCGGGGCCGACCGCCACAGCGGTGTTGTAGAGCCGCTCCCCCACCCGCTCGGCCAGGCCGCCCACCACATATCCGCCTGCCTGGCGGGCCAACCCGGCCCACTCCTGCGTGGTGGGCCCGGGCACCGACTCGGCGATCGGAAACAGACGCCGCGCATCGGCGACGTACCCGCTCACGATCAACTCAGGGAGGACGACGATGTCCGCCGCCGCCTCGAACGCCCGGGAGATGGCGTCACGGCAGCGGGCGCGGTTGGCATCGATCTCGAAGGGCTCCCCGGAGATCTGGGCGATCCCGATGCCGACCTCGAGGCTCATCGACCGATTCTCTGGTAGCCGCCCACCCTCACCAGCATGTTCCAGTCGGCCGGCGCCGGTCCGCCCACGCTCTCGATGTGTGACCCCCGATCCGCCTTGACGGCATGCATCACCCCCACCGGGACGTGCACGACACAGGGAGCGTCGAAGGGGATCTCGACGCCATTGGTCAGGTCCTCGATGGTCCCGCTGCCCTCCAGGACGTAGAGCGTGTCCTCCGAACCTGCATGGATATGTGGGACGTTTCGTTCGCCCGGTTGCATGTCGACGTAGTTCATGTTGGCGGTCTGTGACCCCCTACCGGCCCACACGATCAGGCGGGCGTCACGAGCGATCATCGGCATCATGAGATCCGGGCGATCGCGATGGAAGAGATCGATCCCCTTGCCGCTACGAGTCAGATTCAGCCCCAGCTCGGCGTACACGCCGGGATCGGCCGGGCAGGGGCCGCCGACGATCTCGGCTCCGTCTTCGATGCCGCGGAAACGATACGGCGTGCCCGGGTGCACCAACGCCATGCTTCCCGCCGGCAGCGTCCAGTCCTTCCGGGTGCTCACGCCTTCCACGAGCGCCACCCCCGAGATCACGTAGTAGACCGCCTCCATGGGGTGAGCCATCCGGCGGGTACGTCCGACTCCGCGCAGGCTGAAGCGATGCATCGATCGGAGGTGCACCCCGACCCCGGGCCAAGCCACCGCCCAGGCGGCCCCGCCCTCCTCGACCAGGGGAAGGGGCATGATCGACGGATCGTCGGGCAGCACCCTCACCGTCGTCGGGACGGAGAGTTCGGCGGCCGGGCCCGACGAATTGAATGCAGCTGTTTCTTTGTTCACGACATTGAATTCTAGTGGTACCGTCGCGCCGCACAACGCAGCAAGGTGATCATGACGACCCTGGCAAGCCACTGGCATCCCATTGCCACCTCCGAGGAGGTGACCGATGCGCCACAGCGCTTCACCCTGCTCGGCACCGACCTGGTCGCCTTCCGCACTTCTGGCGGCATCAGCGTGTTCACCGACCTGTGCATCCACCGCGGCGTTGCCCTGTCACTCGGTTTCGTGGAAGACGAGATTCTCCATTGCGGATACCACGGCTGGGCGTATGACGGCACAGGAGCATGCGTCCGCATTCCCTCACTGCCCGAAGGGTCGCCGATCCCACCCAAGGCGAGGGCCATCGTCCACCAGGTGGAGGAGCGGTACGGGCTGGTATGGGTTTCGATGACCGGGACCCAGTCGTCCATCCCCAGATTTCCTGCCGGTGAATGGGACGACCCCTCATTTCGGTGTTTCGTGTCCCACCACTACACGTGGAAGACCTCGGCCGGCCGGGCAGTCGAGAATTTCATGGACATCTCCCACTTCGCCTACGTGCACGAGGGCATCCTCGGCTCGAGGGACAACACCCTGGTGGCCGAACACACCGTCCTCGAGCGCGACGGCGAGCTCCACTACTTCCTCGAGGCCCCCGAGCCGGCCAACCTCCACTCCAAGCCCGGTGATGTCGTCCGCTGGGACTACGCATTGACCGGCCCGTTCACGATCCATCTCAAGAAGACCGTTCCGAGTGGGGACATCACCCTGATCTCGATGGTCGCGTCGCCGACCACGTCGACCACGACCGACCTGTTCCTCTGGATCGCCCGCAACCACCAGCTCGACCCGGCCGATGATGCGTCCTTCGCCGACTTCACCGACGTGATCATGGAACAGGATCGAGCCATCATCGAGAGCCAGCGGCCAGAACAGATCCCCACCGATCTACGTGACGAGTTGCACCTCAAGGTCCCCGACGCCTCCGGCATCGCCTACCGCAAGCTGCTCGGGGGCATCCAGGGCGTGGATGCGTTTCTGCCGTGACGCCACAGAACCAGGAGACCACTTCATGAGAGGAGAGGCGTGACAGCACAAGTCATCGAGCTCAAGACCCGCAAGGACCTGCCCACCTGGCTCAGGACCCTGCTGGCGTTCGTCGGCACCCTGATCGCGATGGCGGTGATGGTCTGGGCACTGGGCGCCGGACCGATCGAGGTCGGCAAGTCGATACTCATCGGATCGCTCGGAAACCCATTCAACCTGTCGCAGACGATCGTGACGGTGGGAATCCTCATCACCACCGCACTGGCGGCCGCAATCCCCTTCTCGGCCCGCTTGTGGAACGTCGGAGGCGAAGGCCAGATGACCATCGGGGCGGTCACCGCCGCCGTTCTGGGCATCGTGACACCGGAGACATGGCCGGCGTGGCTGATGATCCCCGTCGTGATGGTCGGAGCGATGCTGGGCGGCGCCCTGTTCGCTGCCATCCCCGGATGGCTCAAGGCTCGCTTCGACGCCTCGGAGATCGTCACCACCCTCATGCTCAACTTCGTCGCCATCAATGCGGCGGCGTGGATCATCTTCGACGTCTTTCCCGAAGGCTTCGTTCAGCGCACAGAGAGCATCCATCCCTCCGCCGAGCTGCCCCGACCGCTCGAAGGGTGGCTGGTCGACGTCGGCATCGTCTTCGCCCTCGTCGCCGCGGTGGCGGCCTGGTTCATCGTGAGACACACACGGTTGGGCTTCAGCGTCAGGGCGATCGGTGCGAACGGCAAGGCTGCACGGCTGGCCGGTATCCGCACCGAGCGGGTCACGGTTCAGACGTTCCTCCTGGCGGGGGCATTCGCCGGGCTCGCCGGAGCCCTCATCGTTCAGGGCAGGGACCACTCGCTTCTCCAGGACTTCTCGGCGAACTTCGGCTTCGTTGGGATCGGCGTGGCGCTCGTCGCCAGGCTGAACCCGCTCGGCATCATCGCGTCGGCCGTGCTCTTCAGCATCCTGCGAGTCGGATCCAACAGCCTCCAGGCCGGTGCCGGCCTCTCACCGGTCGTCGGGGAGATGGTGATCGCCACCTTCGTGATCCTGCTGATGGTGACGGGCGTGATCAAGTTCCAGTATCCGGAGAGTGCCGATGCTCACTGAAGCCCTGCTCATCGCCTTCTTCGTGATCGGTATCCAGCTGATGGTCCCGATCGTGTTCGCTGCCCTGGGCGAGGCGATCGTCGAGAAGTCGGGCGTTCTCAACGTCGGCATCGAGGGCATCATGCTGATCGGCGCGTTCGCCACCGCCTTCATCGGCATCACCCGCCAGGCAGTACTTCTGTCCATCGCCACCGCAGTGCTGGCGGGGGCCGTGTTCGGCTGTCTGCTGGCGTACCTCTACGTGAGACGCGGCACCGACCAGATCGTGACCGGTCTCATGTTCAACATCTTCGCCGTAGGTCTCACCGGCACACTCCACGCCCGCTATCTGGCGGGACAGAACGGTGTGACGCTTCCCGGCATCGATCTTCCGGGCGTCGGCTCGATCCCCTGGGTCGGGGAGATCATGGGCAAACAGAACGCAATGCTGTATCTGGCGGTCGTGTTGGCGTTCGCAGTCTGGTTTCTCCTCAACCGAACTTGGTACGGGCTCTACGCCCGGTCGGCGGGCGAGCGGCCGATGGCAGCCGAGTCCGGTGGCCTCGACGTCCGTCGCCTCCGGTACCCGGCCATCATCGTGGGGTGCGCCTTGGCGGCTCTGGGTGGCTCCGCCCTCGTGCTGTCCACATCGGGCGGCTTCGTGCCCGGCATGACGGCCGGACGCGGGTTCATAGCCATGGGCGTGGTGGTGCTCGCCAAGTGGCGGCCGCGGTGGATCTTCATCCACGCCCTGGGGTTCGGACTGACCCAGGGGCTTCAGTTCCTGGCCGGGCAGATGACTGCGCTCAGCGCGGTACCGAAGCAGTTCTGGGTGGCGCTCCCATACCTGGTGACCGTGCTGGCCGTGGTCTTCGCGCCCGGATCGAGGTATCCGGCCGCGGTGGGAATCCCCTATCGGCCGGCCGGCAAGGCGGCGTGACCAAACACACAATTCACACGATCCGCACGGAGTGGTGACCGTTCTCTTCGGCACGCTTCATTTGCTCTCACTAAACTCCATCGAGCCGCGCTCTAGTGAGCGAGGCCGAAACCACGATACGGAGGAAGATGATGCGAGCGTCCACTGGCATGCGGATACCCCGCAGCCTCATTGCGATCACAGCCCTGGGCCTGATGCTGGCGGCCTGTGGTGGCGACGGCGCCGCCGACACCACGGCGGCAGGAGAGACCGACACGACAGCGGCGGCCTCCACCGACACGACGGCGGCAGCGTCGACCGACACCACTGCCGCGGCGGAGATCACAGACGAGGAGTACAAGGTCGCCCTCATCTATCCCGGCACCGCCGACGACCTCTCGTGGTCGAACGCCTGGTTCGACGGAGCCAAGCAGGTGATGGAGGCGAACCCCAACATCACCGTGGAGTCGGTCGAACTGCTCAACGATCCGGCCGCGGTCGTGCAGCAGGGTTCGGCCTTCGCCTCACAGGGCTTCGACTTCATCATGATCGCCCATGGCGCCATGGTCGAGCCAGCCGTGACCCTCGCCCAGCAGTTCCCCGACGTCCAGTTCTGCCTCGCCCCGCACCATCCCGATGGCAGCATCGAGCAGCCCGACAACCTGTGCTGGGTCGATCCTGCACAGCACAACGCCAACTTCCTGGCGGGTGCTCTGGCAGCGCTGGTCTCGGAGACCGGACACATCGCCTCGCTCAACGGGTTCGCCTTCCCGGGCCTCACCCGCCAGCCAGAGGCGTTCAACCTGGGAGCTCGTTGTGTGAACCCCGACATCGTGTTCACGCAGCAGTACATCCAGACCTGGACCGACACCGGCATCGCCAAGTCGGCAGGACAGGCCGAGATCGCCGGCGGTGCCGACGTGATCCTGGCCGCCACCGACTCGGCCGTCTTCGGGGTGCTGGAGGCTGCCGCCGAGGCTTCCGAGACCGTGTGGGTGGTGCCTTCGTACTACGAGAGCCAGTCGCTGGACCCCGAGCACGTGTTGACCTCGGCCATCCACGGCCTCACCTTCACCTCGAAGTCCATCATCGAGATGGCGGCCAGCGGCAGCATCGCCCCGCAGGGATTCGTGGAGTTCGACGCCACCAACAACCCCGAGATCGACGCTCCGCTCTACGACAGCGTGAAGGCGCTGCTGTCCGAGGACGAACTGGCCCAGTACGAGGGCATCGTCGAGGCAGTGCGTTCCGGTGCCATCACCGTCCCCGACGAGACCACCGGCGACGTGACGATCGGTGCGGAAGGGTCGGGCGCCACCGTCGACCTGGCCGCTATCGGCTGCGCCTGATCTGAGACCGCATGAACGCCCGACGAGAGGAGTCCGTGTGAAGACCGAGATGTACTGCTACATGGAGAACCGGGACAAACTCGTCCTCCCGTCGGGCGTTCCCGACTACGACAACGCTTTCGACACATGGCTCGACCCTGAGCACACCGCCGTGCTCGAGATCGACATGCACCGTGGCCACGTCGGGCCCGACGACCGGCTGACGCTTGCGGTTCCCAGGGCGCGGGAGCGGGTCCCCGCCCACAACCGCTTCCAGGCGGAGTGCCGCAGAGCCGGCATCCCGATCATCCACGTCCAGCACTGGCAGCGCCACGGCGGTATCGACGATCTGAACAGTCGCAAACACAACCGTATGGCCAACTGGCGAGTTCTGTACTACCTCTATGTAGAGGACAACGAGCTCATGGACGAGCACTCGTGGGAGGGGACCAAGTGGCTCGACCTCATCACCGAAGAGGTCGAAGGTGACTATTACATCCGCACAAAGAAGCGACTGTCGTCGTTCTATCCCACCGACCTCGAGTTCCTGCTGCGCAACCTCGACATCCACAATGTGGTGCTCACCGGCACGATGACCGACGCCTGTGTGCTCTCCACCGCCTTCGACGCCGCCAACCGTGACTTCCGCGTGATCGTTCCCCGCGACGTCGTCGCCGGATACTCGGAGGAATCCGAACACGGTGCCCTCCAGGTGGTTTCACTCCACCTTGGGCTGGTGGTCGACGCTCCCGCCCTCCTCGCCGAGTACTTCGCCCGCAAGGGCCTGGAGCTCCCGGAGGACCTCAAGGGCATCACCGACATCACCGAGGCGACCGGCCTGCTCGATGCAGTGACGGTCTGACGACACCACGGGCTTCGGCCCGCACGCCGAGAGGAGCGACACATGGCAAGTGACCGTAAAGCGATCTGGGGCGACGAACCCAAACCGTTGATGCCCTACAGCCCTGCCATCAAGGCAGGTGGATGGGTGTTCTTCGCCGGGCAGCTGGCGTCCGACTTCAAGAACGGACTCGCCGCCGAAGCCGGCGGCGATGGACGGAACGCGTACGTGGACAACCAGCTCGAGCTGCAGTCACGATTCGTGATGCAGAACCTGCAACGGACCGCTGAGGCCGCCGGGATCGACATCGCCAGCGACATCGTGCGTATCTATCAGTGGTTCACCTCTCCATACCCCACCATGGACGAGTTCGCCGAGGGCAACACCTGGCCGCGCATCTCCATCACTCCGTATCTCAACACCCGCAACGATTTCATCCACGAGCCCCGCCCTGCTTCGACCGGCATGGGGATCCGCAACACCGGCCTCCTGGTCAAGGACACCATCCTCGAAGTCGACATGATCGGCGTGGACCCGGCGGTGGTACCGGGTCCGAGCATCGGCACACCCGTCCCCGAGGGCACACCATCACCGTTGGCCGGCTACTCCCCCGCCATCCGCCGCGGCGACTGGGTCTTCCTGGCGGGGGAGATCCCGGTGGACTGGGTGGGCGACTGGGGTCGCGCCGAGTACTACGGCACCCCCAGCGGTGTCGCCCTCCAGGCTCGGGCCAACCCCAACTTCTGGTACGACTCCGACATCGAGCGCCAGACCGACTACACGCTCCAGAAGCAGGCCGCAATCGCCCAAGCCGCCGGGACGTCGCTCGATCGGGCGGTCAAGGCAACGGTCTACATCGGGGACCCCAGCGACTTCGAAGGCATGGACAAGGTGTGGAAGCAGTGGTTCCCAGAGAACCCGCCCGCCCGGGTCGTCGTCCCCTACATGGGGCTCGGCGGACGAGGCAGCCGCATCGAGATCGCCTTCAAACTGTTGGCCGGTGACTCCGACCTCGAGATCGAGACGATCGAGGCGCCGGGAGCTCCTCCCGGACTCGGCCACGAACCCCAGGCGGTCAAGGCGGGCAAGTTCCTGTTCTTCTCGACGGTGTTGCCGTTCAACCACAAAGGCTCACTCGAAGAGAGCACCACCAGGCACGCCAATTTCCCCTGGTACGGGCAGCCCCCCAAGATGCAGATGCGGTACATGCTCGACAACGTGTCCAAGATCTGCGACGCCGCTGGGACGGCGCTCGACCAGATCTGCCGCCGGCAGGCGTTCCACGACGACTTCACCCACTTTGCCCAGACCATCGAGGAGTGGGCGTCGCACTTCGACGGCGACAAACCCGCATCGACGACTCTCGAGGTCGGCGGACCGCTGCTGGTCCCCGGAGCCCACGTGCTCCTCGACCTCATCGGGTACTGCCCTGACTGACGGAACGGGCCCGGTGCGGTCAGGCACCGGGCCCACCGTCTCTTCACCATGACATCTGGCGGCTCGATCCTCGGACACACGGTCAAACGACGCGAAGACCCCTCCCTCATCACCGGACAGGGGGACTACGTCGGGGACATGACTCCCGAAGGGATGCTCCACGCCGTTTTCATCCGCTCCGACATCCCCCACGGCCGGGTCCGGTCCATCGACTTGAGCGAAGCCCAGGCAATGCCGGGGGTGGTGGCGGTCTATGCCGCAGGTGACCTTCCGCTCAACCCCCAGCGACCATGGAATGTCGACCCGGTCTTCAGCCGCCCGCCTCTGGCGTCGGTGGCCCGATACATAGGCGACCCGGTTGCGGTGGTGATCGCCACGAGCGAACGCCAGGCGCATGACGCCGCATCCGTGGTCTGGCCGGAGTACGACCGACTCGACCACGTCGTCGACTCGGAGGCAGCCGCCCGCCCCGAAGCGCCGGTGCTCTTCCCCGACCACGGCTCCAACGTCGCTCTCGCCGAGGGCATCGGCCTCGATGTCGATCCCCTCGATGGTGCCGACGTCGTTGTCCGTCAACGCTTGATCAACCAGCGGGTGGCGCCGGTGCCGATGGAACCGGCCACCGCGCTGGCCTCACCCGGTTCAGACGGCCGCGTCACCGTGTGGCTCGGAACTCAGGACCCCTTCGGCGCCCGAGGTGATCTTGCGGCCATCCTGGGTCTGGACTCCGACCGGATCCGGGTGATCGCTCCGGCCATCGGGGGTGGTTTCGGAGCCAAAGGTGATCTCTATCCGGAACATGCGGTGGTGACCGCTGCTGCCATCCAGTTGGGCCGACCGGTGCGGTGGCTCGAACGGCGGAGCGAAAACATGATCAACATGGTCCACGGCCGCAATCAGATCCAGGAGGCCGCCATCGGAGCCACCGCCGAGGGCAGGGTCATGGGACTCTCGCTCGAGGTGATCGCCGACGTGGGCGCCTATCCGGCGGTTGCAACCTGGTTGCCCCGCTACACGCTGGCGATGACCAGTGGGACCTACGACATCCCGCGCATCCGGGCCTCGTTCCGCAGCGTGGCCACCAACACCACCCCCGGGGGTCCGTACCGCGGCGCAGGGCGCCCGGAGGCGATCCAGATGTTGGAGCGCATGATGGATCTGCTCGCAGACCGGCTCGGCATCGACCCGGTCGAGATCAGGCGCCGCAACCTCATGGCCCCGTTCTCCAGCCCTCGCCCCACCGCTGCCGGGTCCACGTATGACTCCGGCGATTACGCCATGGTCCTCGACCGGGCGATCGAACTGGCCGGGCACGCCGACTGGATCGCCGAACGCACCCGACGCCGCTCCAACCCGGGCGGGCCACAGCTCGGGATCGGCGTTGCCTGCTATGTCGAGGTCACGGTCGGCAAGACCCCGCCCAGCGACTTCGGCCGCGTCGACGTGTCCGAAGACGGCACCATCACCGCCACGGCGGGTGGTTCCTCCCACGGCCAGGGCCACGCAACCGCCTTTGCCATGATCGTCGCCGACAGATTCGAGGTGCCAGTGGAACGGGTGAGGGTGATCCAGTCGGACACAGACCTCGTCGCCCGGGGTGGAGGCACCTATGCGTCGCGCACCATCCAGTTGGCGGGATCCTCACTCCACGAGGCCGCCGAGGCGGTCATCGGGCGGGCCAAGGTGTTGGCGGGCGAGTTGATGGAGGCGGCACCCGGCGACATCGTCATCGTGCCCGGAGAGGGCCTGGCGGTGGCCGGCTCACCCGACTCCGTTCTCTCGTGGAGCCGCCTCGCCACCGAGGCGAAGCAGAGGGGCGAGACTCTCGATGTGGAGAGCGACCGCAAACAGGACGACAGCACCTATCCCTTCGGTGCCCACGTGGCGGTGGTCGAGCTCGATCCCGACACCGGGTGGTGCCGACTGGTCGCCCACACCGGGGTTGACGATTGCGGAAGGGTGATCAATCCGATGCTGGTCAAGGGACAGCAGCACGGGGGTATCGCCCAGGGGATGGGCCAGGCACTCCTGGAGCACATGCGATTCGACGACGAGGGAAACCCTCTGACGGCCAACCTCGCCTCGTATCCCATTCCCACCGCCATCGACCTTCCCTCGTTCACCGTCGCCGGAACGACCACTCCGACGCCGCTGAACCCACTGGGGGCCAAGGGCGTGGGAGAGGCCGGAACCCTCGGTTCGACACCCGCTATCCACAGTGCGGTGATGGATGCCATATCCCCCTACGGGGTGACGCATCTCGACATGCCGCTCACCCCCGAACGGGTGTGGTCGGCGATTCACCTTCGCTCCTGAGAACGATCGATCAAGCCAAGACAACGACTCCGGCCAACACCGAGGTACCGACATGACGAACCATGAAGACACCAGGCCCGTGGTCGAGCTGCGGGGCATCACCAAGATCTTCGGCGAGACCGTCGCCAACGAGAACGTGGACTTCACGCTCCGCCGAGGTGAGATCCACGTGCTGCTGGGTGAGAACGGGGCCGGCAAGACCACCCTCATGAACATCCTGTTCGGGCACCTCCAACCCGACGGTGGGGAGATCCTCATCGATGGCACCCCGGTGCCGATCCACTCCCCCCACGACGCCATATCCAAGGGTGTCGGCATGGTCCACCAGCACTTCTCGCTGGTTCCCTCGTTCACGGTCGCCGAGAACGTGATGCTCGGAGTGGGCAAGGTACGGGATCTGGTGATCGACGACTCAGAGATCGAAGCCGCCGTGGCGGCCCGGGCCGAGGAGCTGCACATGCCGATCGACGCCTCCATGGAGGTGGTCGACCTCCCGGTGGATCTGCAGCAACGGGTCGAGATCATCAAGGCGATGTACCGGGGAGCCCGGGTGCTCATCATGGACGAGCCGACATCTCTGCTCGGGCCCACTCAGATCGAGAACCTGCTCGGCATCCTGTCGGATCTCAGAGGGTCGGGACACTCCATCATCCTGGTGACGCACAAACTTGCCGAGGTGATGGAGGTGGCCGATCGGGTGACCGTGCTACGCCGCGGCAAGAACGTGGCCTCGATGTCCCGTGGCGACTTCGACGAACGCTCCCTGGCCAGAGCCATGACCGGCCAGGAGCGTGAACGTCTCCCGGAGCGGGCCAGGATCGAGAGCAAGGACTCTCCGCTCCTCACCATTCGAGATCTCACCGTGGCGAGCACGCACGGGCACGGTCTCGCCATCGAAGCACTGAGCCTCCAGGTCATGCCCGGGGAGATACTCGGGATCGCCGGCGTCGAGGGCAACGGCCAACGCGAGTTGGTGGACGCCCTCATCGGCTTGACCGACCCCACCTCTGGCCGGGTCGAGGTCGACGGCGTGGACATCACGTCGACCGCCCCGGTGCATCGGCGCACCGCCGGTCTGGGGGCGATCCCCGAGGATCGCCAGGGCCTGGGGCTGGTGCTCGACATGACACTGGCCGAGAATCTGGCCATCACCGAGTTGGCCTCGGGCGGCTACCGCCACCGTGGTGTCATCGACTGGGCTCGAGTCCGGGCCGATGCCGAGCGCCTTCTCAGCGAATACGACGTGCGACCGCCCGACCCCGACGTCCGGGCTGGGAGTCTGTCGGGCGGCAATCAGCAGAAGGTGGTTCTCGCCCGGGAGCTGGCCCGCAACCCCAAGGTGCTGGTGGCCGACAACCCGACCTGGGGCTTGGATGTGGGCGCCATCGACTACGTGCATCGTCGGTTGCTCGAGATGCGAGCCAGGGGCGGCGCGATCCTCTTGCTGACCCTCGACCTCGAGGAGCTCTACAAGCTCTCCGACCGGGTGGCGGTGGTCTACCGGGGCAAGGTGATGCTCGAGTCCCCGGCGTCGACCCTGGACGAGGACGACCTCGCCATGGCGATGGCAGGACGCACCATCGCTCCCGCCTGAGCAGACTCAACCCCAGACCAGGCCCACCACCTGTTCCAATGCGTTGATGGTCACCACTCCGGTGGGGATGCCACGATCGTGTACGTAGAGCAACCCACCCTCCGACTCGACGATGGCGACCGGGCGCATGCCAACCGCCTCTGCGCCCGCAAGCTCGTCGCTGCCTCCGTCCCCGACGTACAGGCACTCGACGGGCTCGACGCCCAACAAACGGGCCGCCAACCGGAAGATCTCGGGATCGGGCTTCTTGATGCCCACCTCCGACGAGAGCACGGCTGCATCCACCATGGTCGAGATCGGCAACGTCGACCACATCTCGTGGAGCTCGGGAGCGCAGTCGCTCACGACACAGACTCCGAGGCCCAGGCGACGCAGGTCCGACAGCACTGTTTCCGCCCCGGGTCGGAGGGCGGCCATCTGCCGGAAGTCGGCCAGCCGGACGGTGTGGGCGTTCGACAGCATCTCGGATGTGGGTGCCCCTCCCAAGCGGATCGCCATTTCCGCCAAGGTGGACCGGCTGTCCCCCAGCAAGCCGAGGCTGCGCTCGGACCACGACCGGTGCATCTCTCGGCCAAACGCTTCGGGGTCGACGCCGAGCAGCGTCGCCACTTCGCCCATGGAGCGTTCCACGCGGTCGACGGCCAGACCCGGCGTGAGAGTACCGAAGTAGTCGAAGACGACGCCCCGCCCTGCCATCGATCTAGTGCTGGGTCGGGATGACTTCAGCCCGTTTGAACCCGCCGCTGAACCGGTAGACGGCATGCTGGAGCAAGCGCACGCGCGGGGTTCGCCAGCACTGCAGCGGGTGGTGGCCCTCGTGGATGAGGCAGAGATTGCACGACGTGCAATCCACCTGCCCCTCACGTCCCGCCTCGATCTGGGCGACCAGATCCGGCTCACGAATCAGCGGACGAGCCATCGCCACGAAATCGGCATCCCCGGAGCAGAGAACGTCGCGGATGGTCTCGGTGGTCCTCATTCCCCCCACCAGGATGACAGTCGTGTCCACCTCCGCCCGGAGTGCCTGAGCCCACGGGCGAAAGTAAGCCTCGGGACGCGGTGCCGCCGTGAGGCGATGGATCAGGAGGTCCTGGGCCGCCCGTCGCGGACCAACTGCCACGTAGGTGTTGGCGGAGTCGGTTGGTGCCTGCATCAGCCCGCACGAGACCTCGACGCCGTCGAGTCCGGCAGCCACGAGGACGCCGGCTCGCCTGACGGACTCTGCCACCTCGAGACCACCCGGGATGGCATCGACGAAACCGATCTTCATCGTCACCGGATACCCGGTCGGGACGGCTTGGCGCACAGCCCGCACCACCGCCGCCGGGAACGCGTCGCGGCGGACGGCATCACCGCCCCATGCATCATCGCGACCGTTGGTGATCGGCGACGTGAACTCGGTGATGAGATACCCGTTGGCGCCGTGTATGTGAACACCGTCGAAGCCTGCCGCCACCGCCCGGGCCGCTGCCGCCCCGAACGCCTCCACCGCCTCCTCGACGTCGGCGTCGGTGGCTCCCTCGACGTCGTTGCCGGTCAGCGGATTCGGGACCGGAGAGGGTGCCAACGGCGTGTTCCCGGGCACCCGGGACTGGCTTCCGGCGTGGGCCAGCTGCGCAAAGATCACCCCACCGTGGCGATGGACCGCATCGGTCAGGGAACGAAGCCCCGCCATGGTCGCATCGTCATGGATACCGGTCTGGCCCCGGGCGTACCGACCTCGGGAATGAACATAGAGGTGGCCCGTGATGATGCCACCGACACGATTGGCGGCGAGTCGCTCGTACAGATCCAACAGCGCCGGCGTCATCGCCCCCGACTCGGGGTCGGCCATCGACTCCGACGTTCCCGCCCGCAGGATCCGGTTCCGCAGCGTCACCGGGCCGATGCGGCCTTTCTCGAAGAGCGGATCGGCGATCATGTCGTACCGAAGAACATCTGGTGCAAGGAGTCGTCGGCGAGCAGATCCTTGGCAGGCATCTCGGCCTGGATGGCACCGTTGTTGAGGACGTACACCCGATCGACCACTGGGAGTACCTCGAGCGGGTTCTCCTCGATCACCCACAGGATCGACGCACCGCTGTCGCGGAACGCCACGATCTTGTCCACCAGTCCCTGGACGATGGTGGGGGCGAGACCGGTGGTGGGCTCGTCGAGCGCCAGCAACCGCGGACGGGTCCCGATTCCCGAGGCGAAGGCCAGCATCTGCCGCTCTCCGCCCGACAGCGTCTTGGCGGGCTGGCGTCGCCGTTCGTCGAGACGGGGGAACATCTCGTACGAAGACGTGAGAGCCGCAGCCGCCGCGTCCTTGTCGAGCGTGGAGAACGACACGATCAGGTTGTCCTCTACGGTGAGATCGGGAAAGGTGTTCCCTGTCTGGGGTACCATCACCATTCCCATTGCGCTCCGCCGCATGGTCGCCGTGTGGGTGATGTCGGCGCCGTCGAAGGAGACCGAGCCCCTCATCGTCGGGAGCAGTCCGAAGACCGCCTTGACCAGCGACGTCTTGCCGGCACCGTTCGGACCCACAACCGCCACCAGTTCGTTCGGCTCGACCCGGAGTGACACATCGTGGAGCACCGGAAGCCGCCCGTACCCGGTCTCGAGACCCTCGACGGTGAGCAGGCTCATGCCGACCTCCCCAGGTAGATTTCGATGACCTTGGGATCCCGAACGATCTCGTCGGGTGTCCCCGAGGCGATCACCTGGCCAAGCGCCATCACATGCACCAGGTCGGCGATTCCCAGCACGAAGCCGATGTTGTGGTCGATGACGAGGACTGTCACCCCCTGGTCCCTCACCCCGCGGATGAGGTCGGCGAGACGGTCGATGGCGCTGGGATCGACGCCGGAGGCCGGTTCGTCGAGGAGGAGCAGGTTGGGCGACACCATGAGCTGGCGGGCGAAGTCGACCAGCTTCACGTCGCCCGGTGGCAGATCGGAGATGATCGAGTCCCGGGCATCCCACAGCTGGAGGTCCTCGAGCAGTTTGCGCGCCCGGGTCCGCGTCTCGTTCTCCGCGCTGCGCCAGGATCCGCGCATCGATGCCATCAGACTCTCTGCCTCGGGCCCGGTGCCGGCCACCATGAGGTTCTCCCACACCGACAGCGCCGGGAAGCCGACCGGCGTCTGGAACGTCCTGACCAGGCCCCGCCGGGCAACCTGCCACGGTTCCATTCCCGACACGTCGGTGCCGTCGAAGACCACATTCCCGGACGTGGGCGCCTCGAAGCCGGTGACCACGTTGAACAGCGAGGTCTTGCCGGCGCCATTCGGGCCGATCACGGCCACGATCGAACCCTCTTCGACTGACATGGTCACGTCACGCACCGCTACCACGCCACCGAACTTCTTGGTGACGCTCGAGATCTCCAACAGCGACATCAGGGCTCTCCGATCGCAGAGGCACCCCTGAAGGCATCACGCTCATCGAACAACCCGTTCGGCCGGAAGCGCATCACGAGGATCAGAACGATCCCGAGGACCACGAAGCGCATCGATGCCAGAACGACCGCCAGCGCGGCGGAGCCCTGGATCAGCGACACCGACTCCACCAGCACCAGCAGGACCACTGCCCCGACGATCGGGCCCCGTTTGGAGGCGATGCCCCCGATGACCAATGCAGTCCAGGCCACGAAGGTGATGTCGGGTGCGAACACATGTGGGTTCACGGCTCGGAGATACCACAGGTACATCGGGGCGGTGAGACCGTAGAGGGCACCGGCCAGAACGTAGGTCTGGATCCGATGACGATTCGTCGCCTTGCCGAGCGATCGCGCCACGGGATCGTTGTCACGGAAGCCGCGCAGCAGCCGCCCATAGGGACTCCGGGAGATCCGGCGCATGAGTAGATACACGAGACCCGCCGCCACCCACACGATCACCAGCAGCACAACCCGGTTCCCGGTCCCGCCGACCGTTCCTTCGAATGGCCTCGCCAGCTCGGAGAATCCGATGGTTCCTCGGGTCACCGTCTTCAGGTTCACCGCCACCTGTCGCACGACCTCGGCGAACGCCAGGGTGGTGATGAGGAAGTACTCACCTCTCACCCGGAGAGACGGTATGCCGATCACCAACGCGAACAGTCCCGATGCCACCGCCGCTCCCAGCATCCCCACCAGGATCGGCAGCTCCGGGTTGAAGGTGACGTCGTCGAACTTGGTCTGCGTGAGGATGGTGTAGGTGTACGCCCCTACCGCCACGGATCCCACCAGGCCGAGGTCCCACATCCCCGCCCAACCAGCTTCGAGGTTGAGGATCATGGCGAGGATGCCGTAGATGCCGGCCAGCGTGAGCACGCCGACGAAGAACAGGAGTACTCCGATCATGCCGCTTCCTTCCTTCCCGCTCGCACGAACAACCCTTGCGGACGCAACAGGAGGACCAGCACGAGGGCGCCGAACGCCACCACGACCCGGTAGGTGCTGGGAATGACGAGCGCCGAGAGGTCCATGATCAGACCCAGCAGCAGCCCGGCAGCCAGTACCCCGTAGATGCTGCCCAACCCGCCGAGAACGGCGGCTGCGAGCACCATGAGGATCTGCGCCCAACCCAGTTCAGAGCTCACGTTCCCCATCACCCCGAGCATCACACCCGCCAGACCCGCCAGGGCCGATGCAACGAACCACACTGCCTGGGAGACCCGCTTCACCGGGATTCCGCGCAGGCGGGCGAGATCGGGGTTGGAGGCGGTTGCCCGGATCCACGTGCCCAGCTTCGTCCGGGTCAGGAACAGGTGAAGCGAAACCGTCGAGAATGCGGCGAGCCCGATGATGACCAGCTCACCCGTGGTGATGTTGAAGGCACCGAGGTCGAAGCGGCGGCCGAAGAGGTTCGGGAAGAACTGCACCTTGGCACCGAAGATGATGCGGACCAGGCCGTACAGCAGATACGCCAGGCCGATCGAGGTGAACAGCTGGGCGAGTGCGCCCTTCCCGACGACCGGGTCGAACACGACCTTGGCGAGCACCACACCCAGGAGACCGACGGCCAGCATGGCGATCAGACCGGCGAGGAAGACGTTGAGCCCGAGGGTGTTCACCATCAGGAAGCCGAGGAAGGCCCCCACGGTCAGCATCTGACCGTGAGCGATGTTGATGAACCCCTCGGTCTGGCGGATCATCGACAAGCCGACCGAAGCCAGGGCCAGGATGCTCCCGCTGATGAGTCCGAAAATGAGGTTCTGCATGGTTTGGTGAACGGCGTCCAGGGCGGGGGTTGGCCCCCCGCCCCGGGAATCGCCCTCAGGGACGGAGCGCCTCGTCGAGGGTGACTTCCGCCACCTGGGTCCACTCTCCGTCGATGATCTGCTGCTCACCGAACACCGGGCTAGCCAGGTTGCCGAACTGGTTGAGATCCAGGCCCGAGGAAGCACCGTGGTAGTCGATGTCCTCCCCTGCTTCGATGGCCGCCAGGCCCTCGGCGTAGGAGTACACCACCGTTCCCGGACCGTTCACCACCTCGGGGATGGCAGCGGCGATGGCGGCACCGTCGGTGCTGCCCGCCTTGGCGATGGCCAGTGCCAGGATGATGTACTGGTCGTACTGGTTGGCGTCGTACAGACCCGACGACGGGGGCTCGCCGGTGATCGCCTCGTACCGCTCGGCATACGACTCGTAGGCCGGGGTCGTGGTGTCGTAGGCAGCGATTGCGGCCCGGGCGATTCCGTTCGACAGATCCACCCCCTGCAGACCGGAGATCTCGGGCACCACCAGATCGGGCGACACGAACCAGTTGGCCTCGTATCCGCGACGTGCCGCCTCCTGGAAGATGATCCCACCCGACTCGAACCCGGCTGCCAGATAGATGGCATCGGGCTCGGAGGCGAACACCTCGTCGACCTGCGTCTGGTAGCTGGACTGGCCCGGCTCGAAGCGGACGTCGGCGACGACCTCACCGCCCACCTTCTCGGTGAACACGGTCTTGAACACTTCGGCGGGCCCGGCTGCGCCCTCGGTGTTCTGAACGAGCATCGCCACCCGCTCGAAGCCGTTGTCCCGGGCAAACTGGGCGGCGATGAGACCGCCGTCGCTGTCGGACCCGGTGATGCGGAAGATGAAGTCTCCACCCGCCTCGTCGAGTTTGTCGGTGCCGCACGCCGGACACATCGTCGGGATCTGGCGATCCTTGAGGCTCTGGAGGTTGGCGACGGCACCGTCGGATTCGACTCCACCGATGGCAACGACGGCGTCGACGTCGACCAGCTTGTTGAACGCCTGAACGGCACCTTCCGCCGTGGACAGGTTGTCGCCGATCACCAGTTCGACCGGACGGTCGAGGACACCGCCGGCGTCGTTGATCTCCTCGATGGCGACTTGCGCACCCGCTTCGCTCGGTGGGTAGTACGGCGCGTAGTCGCCGGTAACACCGATCATGAAGCCGAGCTTGATCGGATCGCCTCCGCCCTCGGTCGCTTCGGCCGCCGTCGTACCCGTGTCCTCGCCGCCAGCGGCGGACGTGTCGGCAGTGTCATCGCCGCCGCAGGCGGCGACCACCATCGCCAGCACCAGCACCAGTGCCCAGACTCTGTATCTCATGTGTTCTCCTCGTCGTGGTTGGCTTGTTCTGTGGTTGATCATTCGACCGACCCGATCAGGTCGACCTCGACGAGGGTGTCCGTCACGAGCAGACCGGTGGTTGCCACCGTGGTGCGGGCCGGAGGGGTCGGGAAGTACTCCTTCCAGACCTCGTCGAAGCCATTGAAGTCCTCGAGATCCATCATGAAGACCTGCGCCTTGAAGGCGTTGGTCAAGGGGGCCCCGGCCGCCTGGAAGGTGGTGACGAGGTTCTCGAGGATGAAGCGGGTCTGCTGCTTGATCTCGGAGCCGTAGAAGGGGAAGGCCTTGTTGATCGAGGCCCCCGCCGGCACGCCCGTCACGAAGTCGGATGCGATCTGGCCGGCGGCGAAGATCAACCCGTCGCAGATGAACGCTTCGGAGTAGTTGGCCAACGGCTTGGGTCCCGAGGACCTCACCACCTCGTGGGTCGTGTCGTTGGTATGGGCGATGAGGTCGATCTCGATCAGCTGCTCGGGGCCGGCCCCCAGCAGTCCACTGACTCCGACCGTGGTACGGGGCGGCGGGTTCTCGGGGAAGTATTCACGCCACACCTCGTCGAATCCGTTGAAGTCCCACAGGTTGGTGAGGAACACCTGCGCTTTGACGACGTTGGCCATCGACGAGTTGGCGGCAGCGAAGGTCTTCTTGAGGTTCTCGAGGATGTAGCGGGTCTGCAGCTTGATGTTCGACCCGTAGTACGGGAAGTTCTCACGCGTCTTGGCCTCGGGCGGGACGCCGGTGGTGAAATCGGAGGCGAGCTGTCCGGCGGCAAAGATCAAGTTGCCGACCTTGAACGCCTCGGTGTAGTTCGCCAGCGGCTGCGGGGCATCGGACTTGATGACCTCATGGGTCACGTCGTTGGTGTGACCGATCAGATCGATCTCGATCAGCTGGGCCGGTCCCGCAGCCAACAGCATCGGGATCTCGAGCGTGGTCCGAGCGGGCGGATCGGTGGGGAAGTATTCCTTCCACACCTCGTCGAAGGCGGCAAAGTCCTTGAGGTCCGTGAGGAAGACCTGCGCCTTCACCACGTTCTCCAGCGACGAGCCGGCGGCCTCGAAGGTCGTCTTCAGATTCTCGAGGCAATAGCGGGTCTGTGCCTTGATCTCGGAGCCGTAGAACGGGAAGTTCTTGTTGGTGGTTCCCTCCGGGGCGACGCCGGACTTGAAGTCGGAGGCGAGCTGACCGGCGGCAAACACCAGGTTGCCGGCCTTGAAGGCCTCCGAGTAGTTGGCCAGCGGACGGGGCGCGCTCGACGTGACGAGCTGGGCGGGCATGAACTCTCCTCGGTTGGTCAATCATGCAACATACAATGTCTGCCATGAGCTGGACTCAAAAACCGTAGGCAAATTTTGTTGCTGCCACATTTCTCCACGGTGACGCACAGAAGTTTGGTGGGACGGTGAGTCATCAGCGAGGTGTCAGGATGCGATGCAGAACATTGGGCGACACCGGGATACGGGTCACGAGACCAGGCTTCTGCAGAGCGTCGTCGATGGCCGATGCGATGGTCGCTCCCACCGCCGTGATGCCGCCTTCGCCCGCACCCTTGACCCCGAGCGGGTTGAGCGGGCTGGGTGCGTCCTCGGCCAGGATCACCTCGACCGGGGGCATCTCCGAGACGGTCGGGATGAGATAGTCCATGAACGACGTCGCCTGTGGCTGGCCGGAGGCGTCGTAGCGGAACTCCTCGTAGAGGGCGCCACCGAGACCCTGCGCCACCGCCCCCACCAACTGACCGTGCACGAGCATCGGATTGACCGCCCGACCCACGTCGTAGGCGACCACGTACCGCTCGACAACAACCGCATTGGTGTCACCGTCGATGGCGACCACGGCCAGATGGGCTCCATAGGGGTAGGCCATGTGATGGGAGGCGAACTCCTCGGTGGCCGACATCGACCCACCGGCCGCCGCCGCGACCTGGGCGAGGGTGACGGCCGGTCCGTCCGGGGAGCCGGTCACGAACACCCGCCCATCCGAGATCTCGAGATCGTCGGGTGCGGCCTCCAGCATGTCACTTGCCAACTCGATGATGGCGACCCGCAACGTCCCCGCCGCCATCAGGGTGGCCGAACCCGTCATGACGGTGGCCCTGGTGGCGAACGCCCCCATGCCCCGGCCGATCCGATCTGTCTGACCATGGGTCACCGAGATGGACTCCACGGCTGCACCGAGCGCATCGGCGCACACCTGGGCCACCACGGTCTCGATGCCCTGCCCGATCGAGGCCACACCGGTTATCACCTCGACCTCGCCACTGCTCGAGAGTTCCACCCTGACCTCGTCGAAGGGCCCGAGCCCGGACTTCTCCACGAAGAACCCAACGCCCACACCCACCTGTTCTCCGTTGGCCCGCCGCTGCGCCAGCTCGGCAACCAGTGCCGGATGGTCCACGTGATCAAGCGTCGACTGGAGCAACTCGTGGTAGCGACCGGAGTCATAGGTCAGCTCGGTCCCGAGTGCCTGCATGGGCCGCTCGAACGGCATGTCCTCGGCAGGGATCAGATTGAGCCGACGCACTTCGACAGCGGACAGGCCCACCCGATGTGCCACGGCGTCCATCAGCCGCTCCCGTACGAACGTGCCCTCGTAGCGACCTGGCGCCCGGTACGTTCCGGCCGGGGTCTTGTTGGTCAGCACGATGTGACCGACACTCCGATAGGCCGGAACCA
Organism: uncultured bacterium; assembly: GCA_963825585.1. Taxonomy (GTDB): domain Bacteria; phylum Actinomycetota; class Acidimicrobiia; order Spongiisociales; family ZC4RG35; genus JAOUGY01. The sequence continues at coordinate 403,838 of CAWGTX010000009.1, read as the reverse complement.
CGTAGGGACCGGGAAGCATCGCCGCGGTCAGGTCTGGAACGGTGGCGGCGTGCGTGCGTACGTAGGCACCTTGGTCGTGGAAGAACTCATCGTCGATCCCAAGCACGAACCCGTCGGCCCTCACCGCCGCCCGGATCCGGTGCACCTGGTCGCGGGAGTGGTTGGCCGCCACCATGTGCTCGCGCCGATCCTCGATCCACTTGACGGGTCGCCCGAGGCGGATGGCGGCAAGGCAGACCAGCACGTCCTCCGGGTAGAGCTCTCCTCGGATTCCGAAGCCACCCCCGACGTGGCCCTCGTGCAGGTGGACCCGATCGGGCGCCATCGACAGCATCCGGGCGATGGCATCCCGGTTGTAGTGCGGCACCTTGGCCGCTCCGTACATACGCAGCGTCTCACCGTCCCACACACCGATGGCTCCGCGCGTCTCCATCGGGATGCCGCTGTGGCGGCCCACCGTCAGCTCCAGCTCGATCACGTGATCGGCAGTGGAGAATGCCGCGTCGAGATCACCGTACCCCTTCTCGATCATCGCCACCTCGGCCGGGAGATCGGGATGGAACCGGCCGGGCGAGGTGGGATCGAGAGCGACCTCGAAGTCGTCGTAATCGACGAACACGAGATCGGCTGCGTCCTCGGCCGCATAGGCATCCTCGGCGAAGACCACCGCCACCGGCTCTCCGACGTAGCGGACGTAGTTGCCGGCCAGGATCGGCTGGCGGTAGGGCTCGAGCCCACCCACCTTGGTCATCCGAAAGTCGATGGGAGGAATGTCGGCCACGTCATCGGCCGTCCAGACCGCGACCACACCCGGCATCGACCGCGCCTCGCCGGCATCGATGGATACGACGACGCCGGATGCAACCTGCGATCGCACCACCCGCATGTGCAGCTGCCCGGGGAACACCACGTCGGCGGCGAAGCTGCCTCGACCGGTGAGCAGCGGTGGGTCCTCGAGCCTGGGGATCGAGCGGCCGACCTGGTTCACGATCGCATCTGCTCGGCGGCAGCCTTCACGGCCGTGACGATGTTCTGGTAGCCGGTGCAGCGGCACAGGTTCGAGGACAACACCTCGCGCAACTCGTCGTCGCTCGGATCCGGATTCTCGGCGAGCGCGCCAACCGCCAGCATCAGGAAACCGGGAGTACAGAACCCGCACTGAAGACCGTGGTGCTCCCAAAAGGCCTGCTGGAGTGGATGCAGGGTGGAGCCGTCGCTCAGCCCTTCGACGGTTGAGATCTCGACGCCTTCGCACTGCACGGCGAACACCAGACACGACCGCACCGGTAGTCCGTCGACCAACACCGTGCAGGCGCCGCACACGCCATGCTCACACCCGAGGTGAGTACCGGTGAGGCCGCACTTCTCCCGCACCGCATCGGCCAGCGTCATCCGCGGCTCCACCTCGACGGTGTGCACGGTGCCGTTGACCCTGAGGCCGATGGTTCGCAGTGCGTCGCTCAATTCCGGTCCTCCAACGCTCGACGGATGGCGGCCCGCACCCGTTCAGGGGTCGTGGGCATCTCCATGATCTCGATACCCAAAGGTGCCAGCGCATCAGAAATGGCGTTGATCACCGCTGCCGGCGCTCCGATGGTCCCCCCCTCACCGATCCCCTTGGCCCCCGTGATCGATGCATCGGTGATGGTCTCGAGGTGGACGATCTCGATGGCGGGTACCTCGCTGACCGTGGGCGGCAGGTAGTCGAGCAGCGACGTGGTCAGGATGTTGCCCGCATCGTCGTAGATGATTTCCTCGTAGAGCGCGTTGGCGATGCCCTGGGTGACGCCGCCGGCGATCTGGCCGTCGACGATCATCGGATTCACGAGCACTCCGGCGTCCTCGACCACCAGGAATCGCTCGATGTGGACCGCCCCCGTCTCCGGATCGACCTCCACCACCGCCACGTGACAAGCGTTGGAGAAGGTGCCGGCCGGGTCGTAGGTTCCGGTGGTGGCGATCCCGGGTCGAGAGCCGGGCGCCAGTCGGTGGCTCTGGTGATACGAGATGCGAGCGATCTCGGCGATCGGCACAGCCCGGTCGGTTCCCGCCACTCGGGCACGGCCGCCTTCCAGGAGGATGTCTTGGGGGGCAGCTTCGAGCAGGTCGGCGGCGATACCGGCGATGACGTCGCGCATCGCCAACGCAGCGAGCTTGGTGGCACCGCCCGAGATCACCATCGAACGACTGGCGAAGGTCCCCCATCCGTAGGGGGTCCGGTCTGTGTCACCGTGTACCACCCGTACGTCGGCTGGTTCGATCCCGAGCTCGTCGGCCACCACCTGGCTGAGCGTGGTGGCGAGGCCCTGGCCGTGGGGACTGGCGCCGATGCGGAGCTCGACGAAACCGGACGGGTCCATCGCCATCTCCACGGTCTCGTATCCGGGGGTGATCTCCATCGACCGGGCGGCGAAGGCGGGGGTACCGTAGCCGGTCCGCTCAGAGAACACCGAGAAGCCGATACCCAGAAACCGGCCGACCGCTCTCGACTCCTGCTGGCGCACCCGGAACGCGGCGAGATCGATGGTCTCGGCAGCCCGGTCCATCGATGCCAGGTAGGAGCCTTCGTCGTACACGACACCGGTGGCCGAACGGTATGGGAAGGAGCTCACCAGGTTGCGACGACGGATCTCGAGCACATCGATACGAAAGCGCCGGGCGGCGACGTCCATGAGGCGCTCCATCGCAAAGGTCAACACCGGACGCGACACACCGCGGTAGGGGCACATGGGACAGGTGTTCGTGGTCACTCCCCGCGACCGGACCCGGTAGTTCTGGAAGTCGTACGGGCCAGGGAGCTCGCCCATCGCCATGAGCGGCTCGACACCCCACGTCACCGGGAAACACGAGAATGCGCCCACATCGGCCACCAGGTCGCCGTCGATCGCCGTGAGGCGCGCATCGGCGTCGAAAGCGGCCCGCACCCGGTATCGCTGGTCGCGGCTGTGGAACGACGACATGAAGTTCTCGCGCCGGTCCTCGATCCAGGACACCGACCGGCCGAGGTGGCGGGCGAGCCACACCAACACCACATACTCCCGAGGTAGGGCCATCTTCTGGCCGAACCCTCCGCCCACAAATGGTGCGATCACCCGCAGATCACTCTCGGGCATGCCCAGCAGGTCGGCGACGGCGGTCCTCAGGACGTGAGGCATCTGGGTGGAGGCGTGGAGGGTGATCCGACCACCGTCGGGGTCGACCGAGGCCGACGCACCTCGCGCTTCCAGCGGCATGGCACTCTGCCGACCCGATCGCACCAAGAGTTCCACGACCTGGGCGGCACCGGCGAACGCTTCGTCGACGTCACCGACGTCGACCTTCCCTTCCACCACCACGTTTCCAGGCGTCTCGACATGCACCCGGGGAGACCCGGGAGTCATCGCCAGGTCGATGTCGAGGATCGGATCCTCCAGGTCGATGTCGACGAACACGCTCTCGGCGAGATCCTCGGCCAGGTCCCGGCTGGACGCCACCACCACCGCCACCGGCTCACCGACATACGACACACGGCCGCTGGCCAGCACGGCCTCGGGAACGCGCACGTAGTCGGGTCGATCGAGGATCGGGAGGATCGACCCGACGTCGGCCAGGTCTTCGACGGTGAAGACCATCGCACCTTCGGGAGCCTCGATTCCCCTGATGACACCCCGCGGGACAGGCGAACGGACGAACGCCGCCGAAAGGGTGCCGATGGCGATGTCGGCGGTGTAGCGGCTCCGGCCCGTCAAGAGACCCGGGTCCTCGCGCCGCAGTACCCGAGCACCCACGTGGGTCATGTCGCGGCCACCAGCGCCCTGCGCACCATTGCACGCACCAGGTCTCGGCGGTACTCGACCGAGGCGTGGATGTCCTCCAACGGTCTGATGGTGGCGGCCGCGATCTCGGCGGCAGCGGCGTACGACTCCGCTCCGGCCGGCCTGCCGACGAGCACGGCCTCCGCTTCGGTGGGCCGTACCGGCACATCGGAGGCGCCACCGACTCCGATCCGGGCACCGGTCACCGTCCCGTCCTCGACTTCGATTACTGCTGCCGCCATCACGAGGGCGAAGTCGCCGGCCCGGCGACTGAACTCGGAGAATCCCACCCGATGGAAGGCACCGAGCCGGGGAAAGCGCACCTGGATGAGGAGCTCGTCCTCGGCGAGGGCCGTGGTGAACACGGTGCGGAAGAAGCCGGCGGCGGGGAGGACGCGCTGTCCCGCCGGGACCCTGCGCGACCATATCGGCGTCGAGGGTGTGGGCTATCACACACCACTCCGAGGCGGGGTCGGCGTGGGCGAGACTCCCGGCGAGCGTGCCGCGGACCCGGATCGGCAGGTGGCCGATGTTGCGGGCCGCCAGCGAGAGCAGCCGCCCCAGGGGGCCGTCCTCCACCGGCTGTTCGAACCGGCGGTGCCGGGCGAGCGCACCCACCGCCAGCACGTCTCCATCGACGACGACAGTGTCGAGGCCGTCGATCCGGTTGATGTCGACGAGGATTGCCGGCCGGGCCAGCCGGAAATTCATGGCCGGCACCAGGCTCTGCCCGCCGGCGAGCACCTTGGCATCGTCGCCCAACAGCGACACAGCCTCGGCAACGGTTCGTGGAGCTTCGTAGGAGAAGCGAGCCGGCTTCACCGGCCCGAGTCTGCCATGCCTATCCAGCCATGGTCAAACCCGTTTAGTGAGAGTCGAACCCCCTCAACTGCGGTCGAGGTTCACCCAGATCGCCTTGGCAGGAGTCGCCCCCTGGTTGATGATCCGGTGCGACCTCGTGGAGTCGTAGGCGATCGAGTCTCCCGGCTCCAGGTCATACGACTCGCCCTCGAGGTCGACGGTGAGAACACCCTCCAACACGAACCCGTATTCGTAGCCACCATGGTGCAACTCCCTGTCAGCGCTGCGGCCTTGGGGCACGTACTGGTTGATCGCTATCTCGAGGCCGCGTACCCGGTCGTCGCGCAGGATGCGGCGGGTCACACCCTCCGGGGTGGAGTAGACCCGCTGATCCTCCGGGCGCTGCACGGGAGCTTCCCGTTCGCTCTGCTCCCCGGGCACCAGATCGCTCATGTGGACCCCGAGGGCGTGAGCGACCGACACCAGTGTCCCGATGGATGGACTGGTCTTACCGCGCTCCACAAGGCTCAGGAGCGAAGGGCTCAGCCCGGTCATGTCGGCCAGATTCTGCAGCGTGAGCTCACGGGAATTACGGAGCTCACGTACGCGCGATCCGATCGCCTGGACCGTGCTGGCGGCTTTGCCCACCAACCCGTCTTCGAGCGATTCGACCGAATCCGCGATTGCTTCGGACATGACCATGCCTCTCCACCACCCTCCGGTGAGTGACCGATGACCTTCGATCGCACCACGATACCGCCACCCACTTCCGCATGGGAAGATTCCTGTTGTTACTGTGAATGAAGTCCATGCGGTACGACTCAAGGGGTGACGATGTTCCGGAGTGAGGTTCGAGACGGGATGCGCATCGACTGGGATGTCCCCATCGAAATGGACGACGGGGCGATCGTACGCGCCGACGTCTTTCGACCCGACGACGACGGCACGTACCCCGCGCTGGTGACGTACGGACCGTACGCCAAGGGCCTCCCCTTTCAGGTGGGATACCCGAGCGCCTGGAACCGCATGGCCGACCAGCACCCCGATGTCACCGCCGGATCGACCAACCAGTACCAGAACTGGGAAGTGGTCGACCCCGAGAAGTGGGTGCCCCACGGCTACGTCTGCGTGCGGGTGGACTCCCGCGGCACCGGCCGGTCCCCCGGCTACATCGATCACTTCTCACCGCGGGAGACCAAGGACTATCACGACTGCATCGAGTGGGCGGCCGCCCAAACCTGGTGCACCGGCAAGGTCGGGCTCAACGGCATCTCGTACTACGGCATCAACCAGTGGCACGTAGCTTCGCTGCAACCGCCCCATCTGGCGGCGATGTGCATCTGGGAGGGCTCGGCGGACTGGTACCGAGACATGACGCACCACGGCGGCATCCTCTCCACCTTCTGGGCGAACTGGTACGACATGCAGGTCAAGACCGTCCAGTACGGCATCGGCGAGCGCGGTGGCCGCAACCCGATCACCGGCCAGCTCATCTGCGGTGACGAGATCCTCACCGACGAAGAACTCGACGCCAACCGGTGCGAGTTCGGCGACGAGATCTTCGCCCACCCGTTCGACGACCAGTACCACAAGGACCGCTCCCCCGACTGGGAGAAGGTGACGGTCCCGTTCCTCTCCGCCGCCAACTGGGGCGGTCAGGGTCTTCATCCCCGGGGCAACTTCGAGGGGTTCTTCCGGGCGGCATCGACGGAGAAGTGGCTCGAAGTCCACGGAATCGAGCACTGGACCCACTTCTACACCGACTACGGCCGGGAGATCCAGCTCCGGTTCTTCGACGCCTTCCTCAAGGGTGACGACTCGGCCTGGGCCGACCAGTCCAAGGTCTACCTCCAGGTTCGCCATCCCGGCGAGGTCTTCGAGGGTCGAGCGGAGGATGCGTGGCCGCTCCTCCGGACCAGCTGGACCAACCTGTACCTGCAGCCCGACCTGACCCTGGGCTTCGAGCCACCCGCCGAGTCGTCTGCGCTCATGTTCGAGGCGATGGGTGACGGGCTCACCTTCCGGACAGCTCCCCTCACCGAGGCGATGGAGATCACCGGCCCTCTCGCCTCCAGGTTGTGGGTGTCGTCCACCACGGAAGATGCCGACCTGTTCCTGGTGGTGCGGGTGTTCGACCCGTCGGGCGAGGAGATCGTGTTCCAGGGCGCCATCGACCCGCACACCCCCATTGCGCAGGGGTGGCTGCGAGCCTCGCATCGCAAGCTCGATCCGGTGCTGAGCGAACCGTTCCGGCCCTATCACACCCACGACGAGCATCAACCGCTCACCCCGGGTGAGATCTACCAGGTCGACGTCGAGGTGTGGCCCACCTCGATCGTGGTGCCGCCCGGCTACACCGTCGCGTTGTCGGTGCTGGGCCGGGACTACGAGTGGGGTGGCGACACCTCGGGCCTCAAGCTCTCGAACTTCAAGAACGAGCTGAAGGGCTGCGGGCCGTTCCTCCACGACGACCCCCGCGACCGCCCCCTCGAGCTCTTCGGCGGCACCACCACGATCCACATCGGCCCCGACCGTCCAGCCCACCTGTTGACCCCTGTCATTCCACCGAAGGAGAACTCATGAGCGTCACCTACTTCCCGCGCCGCGTTCGTCGACGTCCCCGAAGCGGCCGTACCTTCCGAACTGCCGGCATCGCCGGCGGTGGTCGCCGGCCCGTTCGTGTTCGTGGGCTCGACCAGCGCCTCGAACTGGAGCGACGGCCTGCCCGCCTCTGCCCGCCCCCGGCCCGGCCTGCCCTATTCGGACGGCAACCCGGTGCTGCTAGAGACCCGGGAGATCTACCGCAAGCTCCGTGCCGCCCTCGAGGCGGGTGGCTCTTCGTTCGAACAGACCGTACAGATCAACCAGTGGCTCGCCTCCTATCACGGTGACGTCGAACGGCACGGACCCGACCGCGACCAGGAGACGCTCTTCTGGGAGAAGTGGCGCTCGATCATCGTGCCCTGTCTCGCCGGACGCAACGAGCACATCCTCGACCAGCGACCGGCCAGCTGTGCCATGCCTGTCGACCGCCTGCTGTGCGCCGACTCCAACGTCGAGGTGCAGATCGTCGGGCTGGTGGAAGGTTGCGGCATCACCAAACGCGCCTACGAGCACGACGTGCACATGCCGTTGGGCGGCTATTCAATCGGTATGGAAGCGGGACCGTACCTGTTCACCGCCGGGTTCATCCCCACCAACTTCGTGACCGGCGCCGCCGACGGCGTCACCGTCCCCCACCACATCTGGTACGGCAACCGGATCCTCAACGAGACGGCCGAGACGCTGCGTCAGCTCAAGGTGACGGTGGAGGCCGGCAACGCCCGCTGGGAGGACACGGTGAAGGCGGTGGTGTACGTGACGCCACTGGCGATGCGCAACCTCCCCGCCATCGACGCCGCCTTCCAGCAGTTCTGGCCCGAGAACCCGCCGGCACGTGCCATCGTCCCTGTCACCGGTATCGGTGGCCTCAACGACGGCAACATCGAGATCTACCTGACGGTGGCGCGACCCGAGTTCGGCGGCGAGAAGGTCACCATCCAGACCGACAAGGCACTACCCGCCCTCGGCTACGCCCCTCAGGCCATCAAGTCGGGGCCGTTGCTCTACCTGTCCACCGTGCAGGGACGCACCGCCGACGGAGCACCGGCCTCGTATGGGACGAACGACCGTACCTTCCCCTTCTTCCGTCGTTCGGTGAAGGACGAAGTACGGCTCATCCAGGAGAACGTGCAGGCGATCTGCGAAGCGGCGGGAACGTCGATCGATCAGACGGTCAAGGCCGAGCTCTACTTCAACGACTTCGCCGATCTGTCGACGGCACTCCCGGTGTGGGGCGACGCCTTCACCGACGGCTACCCCGCATCCGGGTTCTTCGAAGGCTTCCCCGAGCTCAACGAAGTCCCAGGATGCAGGCTGACGGCGGACCTGGTGGTGGCCTGCCCGGCGTGAGAGCTCGGAGCGAGGAGCCGGAGCGAGGAGCGAGGAGCGAGGAGCGAGGAGCCGGAACGCAACGCGACGGGCAGAGCGCAGGCCTTCCTCCGCCGATGCCCAGGGGGGACGACCCCCCTTCGACCCCCCGCCGGTGCTCGTCACGACCGATCGCGGGCTTGGCCGGGGGTGTGGACGTCCTTGCGTTGGCCGTTGCCACGTTTCCGGGGCGTTCTGCCTTCTGCGTCTGCGTTCCTCCGCCTTCCGGCTCCTCGCCCCTCGCCCCTCGCTCCCCGCCCTCAGATCGCGTGCGCCCGCAGATCCTCCAACCGGCACACATCGAGGGCCGCTCCGTGGGTGGAGGCGAGGATCACCGCCGGCGCCATCCCCGCTTCGAGTGCTTCCTGCCAGCGGGCGGCGCACAGACACCAGCGGTCTCCGGGCTTCAGACCCTCGAAGCCGTACACGGGCATCGGGGTCGACAGGTCGTTGCCGGCCGCCTTCGAGAACGCCAGGAACGCCTCGGTCATCTCGGCGCACACCACGTGCAATCCCAGATCCTCGGGTCCGGTGTTGCAGCAGGCGTCGCGGTAGAAGCCGGTGAGCGGTTCGATCGAACACGGCATCAGCTCGTCACCGAGCACGTTGCGGGCCATGGGTCATCTCCTCGGGAGGTCGCGTTCCAACAGAGATTCGAAGCCGAGCTCCACGCACAGCGACTCGAGTTCGGGCCAGTCCACGCCGCGCCAGCGCAGATCGTCGAGGGTCTCGGCCAACGGTACGTCGGTTCGCAGGGTGGTGAGATCGCGGTAGAGGTACACGTCGTCCTGACGTTCGGCGAATGTCGCTGCCAACTTGGCGGCGCCGCGCACGGTCACGTCCCAGTCGGCCGACGAGAGAGGGATGTCCTCGAGGTGGCCGTAGCGGAACAGCACCGCCGACGCCGACTTCGCACCCCACCCGGGAAGCCCCGGCACCCCGTCGGCGGTATCACCGACCAGAGCGAGGTAGTCGGGGATCGATGCCGGGCGCACGCCGAACTTCTCGATCACGTCCTCCTCGGCGAGCCGTTTGCGCTCGCGTCGGTTGAACGACACCACCCGGTGACCGTCGACCATCGCCATCAGATCCTTGTCCGGCGTGAGGATCACCACCTCGTCGACGTCGTCCTTCCAACGGAGGGCGGCGGTGGCGATGGCGTCGTCGGCCTCGAACTCCACCATCGACCAGAGGGTGACGCCCAGCGCCCGAAATGCCCGGTCGGCGAGCGGGAACTGGGCCCACAACAGCGGGTCGATGCCATCGCCGGTCTTGTAGCCGGGGAACATGTCGTTACGGAACGACTCGATCACCTGATCGGTGGCAACTGCGGCATGGGTGACGTCGGGGTCCAGCAACAGCGCCAGGGTCGAGTCGAGGATGCCACGAATGGCGCCCACCTCCCGGCCGTCGGGGGAAAGACGAGGCGGCACTCCGTAGTAACTACGGAACAGCTCATAGGTACCATCGAGAAGGTGGAGCAACACGAACAAGATCCTAGGGACCCCCAGGACCCCTGGCAGGCGGTAGCCGACCGGTGGTCCAGCGTGGGCGACAAACTCAAAGACCGCTACAAGGAACTGGTCGGCGACGAAGGCCCGTCCGAGGACCAGGTGAAAGACGCCCTCAAGACGCTCGGCAACGCCGTCCAGGCCGTGGTCGAATCGGTGGGAGCCGCCCTGCGTGACCCCGAAGTCCGTACCGGGGTCAAAGACGCCGCCGCCGGGTTCGCCTCGGCCATGGGTCAGACCTTCAGCGACCTCGGAGAAGAGATCAGGAAGGCGCCGGAGAGCGCACCCGAAGAGCCAGCCGATGGGGAACCCGACGCCGGTGCCAAACCGGGTACAACGTAGAACGTAGAACGTTCAACGTACGTACAACGGTGAGGCACCAAGTCGGATGCTGGCGGTCCACCGTGGCTCGCGCTCCTGCGTTGTACGTTCTACGTTGTACGTTCTACCCGCCGTGTATGGTCCGTCCGTGCCATCTCATCCACTCATCTCGGTTGCAGATCTCGCCGACCGCCTCGATGAGGTTCGAGTGTGTGATGTTCGGTGGTATCTGGGTGACGTCGCCCGAGGCCGTAACGAGTACGCCGTGGCGCACATCCCCGGAGCGGTGTTCGTCGACCTGGAGACCCAGCTGAGCGCCAAACGCGGGCCGGGACGGCACCCGCTCCCCGAACCGGTACGGTTTGCCGCCACGTTGGGCCGACTCGGGATTGGCATCCACACTCCCGTGGTGGCGTACGACTCGTCGGGGGGCGCCATCGCCGCCAGGTTGTGGTGGATGCTGCGGGCGCTCGGACACGAGGACGTTGCCGTGCTCGACGGTGGGTGGCAGGCATGGATCGAAGCCGGCCTCGAGGTCACCGACAGTCCGACCGGGATCACCCCGGTGCCCTATCCGGTCCTCATGTCGAACTGGCCGATGACGCTCACCGCCGATGAGATCGCCTCGCTCGACCACGCCACCGTGATCGACTCCCGGGCGCCCGAGCGCTACCGCGGAGACTCCGAGCCCATCGATGCGCGACCCGGCCACATCCCGGGGGCGATCAACCTGTTCCACGGGGCGAATCTCACCGCTGATGGGCTCCATCTCGGCGCCGATCAACTCGCCGAACGCTTCGCAGGCATCGGCCCCGAACCGGTCGTCTACTGCGGAAGCGGCGTCACCGCCTGCCACAACATCCTGGCGATGGAGGTGGGAGGCGTCACCGGTGTGCGCCTGTACCCGGGTTCGTGGTCGGACTGGTCAGCGGATCCGGACCGTCCCGCCGCCACCGGCGACCGTCCCTGATGGACGACCGCACGCTGGGAGCGATCGAAGCCACCGACTTCTCGACTCTGCAACGCATCATCGACGGCCACTGCGAGGCACGCGACTGGGACACCCTCGCCATGCTTCGTGTGCATTGTCGCCACGCGCTGGAACGCGGCAAACAACTTTGGGCGGTGGAGGAACAGATCCGTTACCGGCTGGCGCTCGAAGCGCCGGGGCCGATCGCCGGCGCAGTGGTCGAGGAGGGCCCGGCCCGGTTCACGCTCGGCCCGCTCACCGAGGTGGCCGCGTCCACCCACACCTGGGCCGAACTGGAACCGTCCCTCGGGCCAGGCCCGTGGCGGTCGACGGTGGCGCACGAGCGGGTGGTGCGAGGAGAAGACCTCGAAGACCGGGGCATCGACGGCTCTGTGTTCGAGTTGCCACTCAGGCTGCAGCCGTGGGAGCCGGTTTACCGGTTGGCCGAGTACAAGGCGGATCGGGTCGAGCAGGCCAGCCCCGATCCCACCCCCCTGCAGTCCGTCGACCTCCCCGAGCGAGGGCGGCGCGCCGACGAACAGGAGTCGGTGGAGGCGCTACGACTGGTCACGGCCGCCTGGGTGGAGCAATCGAGTGGGCGGGCCGAGACGGTGGTCGTGGAAGGTGGTGCCCTCGAAGCGATCGCCGCCCTCGGCCTCCGTCACGCCGCCATCGGGCCGGTTTCCCCCGCCGAGGCGATCGCCTGGATCGCCTGGGCGGGGTCGGTGGGCGGACTCCACGGGCGGCGACGCGGCGCTGCTGCCGGGCGATTCTCGGCGTGGTGGGCGGCCGCCCACCTGTGTGCGGTCGACTGGCCGCCCCACCCCGACGATCTGGGGTCTGCGGTCGACGAGCTCGACTGGTACCTGTGGTCCGATGGCACCGGTGATGGTTGGCGGCTCAATCTGGCGGTCGCCGATGCCGATCATGGCCTGGCCTGGGCAACCAGCGCAGTGGACCTCGCCTCCGACACGTGAACGTACGTCAGAGACTCTCCGCCAGGTCATCTCCACCAGCCGAGCCGCGACGCCCTTCGGTCCGGAAGAGCTGAACGAGCACAACGGTGGACGGCTCGCCGAAACCGGAAGGGCGTGGCCACCCGCGTGCTCGAGGCGTTCGCCGTCCTGCACCCCTGATCGGCTGTGCCCCAGGGTGAGGGCCTTCAGTCCTCCCCGGAACGAAGACGCCGGACGATGCCGGGGAGCGTGCGCACGGTGTGGGCGAGTGCCCGCCGCGACACCAGCGGGGACACCGGCGACAAGACCACGTGGGACAGCCCTGCCTCGGCCAGTCGGCGAATCTTCGACACCACCTCGGAAGACGTTCCCGCCACGAACCGGTCGGCCAGCAGCCCGGTCGGCACTGCCGCGATGGCCTCCTCCACCTCACGGCGGTCGAGATCACCGGGGACGATGTCCACCATGCCCCCGAATCCTTCGCCGAGCGGGTGGGAACGGCCGACGGCCTTCCAGGCCGAGTCGGGTGCCAGCAGGGCGAGGAATCTCACTGCCGGATGCTCCAACTGTCGGGCTATGTCGGCGTCGTTGCGGCCCACCAGGTAGAAGAGCTGCATCGAAGCGGTGATGGCTGCCGGATCACGCCCGGCGCCACGTGCTGCGCTCCGAATCGCCGTCAGGGACTCGCCGTACCGTTCCGGGCCCATCGGGACCGCTGGGTACCAACCGTCGGCGTACCGCCCGGTGAGTTCCAACATGCGAGGCCCGTGAGCGGCCAGCCAGATCTCGGGGGCTCCGATCGGTGCCGGACGAAGGTCGAACACTGCACCGTCCAACCGGAAGAACCTGCCTTCGAAGTCGAGCGGTCCCTGCGCCACGAAGCACATCCGCATGATCTCCAGCGCCTCGGCCAGCCGCGAAACCGGATGCTCGAAGGACAGCCCGTACGGAACGATGTTCTCTGCCTCACCCGCACCCATGCCGAGGATCGGCGGCCGACCGGTGAGGTGGCCCAGCGTAAGTGCCGCCTGGGCGAGAACCACCGGATGACGCCGCACCGCCTCGGTGACACCGATGCCGATCCTCATCCGGCCCACCCGCGAGGCCAGATCACCTGCCACCACCTGCCACTCGAAGAAGGCATCGGGTGATGCGTCGCCCTTCGCCATCCAGGTGAAGTCGGGCGTCCACACCGACTTGGGGAAGAACCCGGTGAGGTGGTCGACCAGCCAGACCGACCCGGCACCGAGGGCTCTGGCCGCCCGCACCATGGTGTGGGTGCGGCCGATCGGTGGAGAGGTCCCGACCGAAAGCCCGACATCGACTCGCGGATGACGCATCACCCGGAGCCTACGGGTGCCGGACGAGAACCCGCCCGGCTCAGGCGACGCTCACCCGCACCGTGTGATATCCGCTCGCCCCGTCGGGGGCCGGTGGCACGATCTCGGAGGTCTGGGTCTCCCCGGTGCCGTCGGTCGCACGCACCTGGATACTGTGCTCACCCACCGGGGCAGTCCAAGGGAGATTCCACTGCACCCAGGCGTCCTCCGAAAGCGGTTCGGACAACTCCGCCGACTGCCACTCACCCTCGTCGATGCGGACCTCGACGCCGGCGATGCCTCGGCCTGGCGCCCACGCCACCCCGGCGATGGCTCGAGGCCCCGCCGCAACCTGACCGCGTGGAGTGTCGATGCGCGACTGGGTCTTGACCGGAGCTTCCTTCGACCAGCCCCGCGGGATCCAGTAGGCGTCGAAGCCATCCCAGGTGGTGAGTTCGATGTCCTGAAGCCACTTGGTTGCCGAGACGTATCCATAGAGGCCCGAAACCACCAGCCGGGCAGGGAATCCGTGTTCGAACGGGAGAGGTTCACCGTTCATGCCGATGGCGACGAGCGCCTCCCGGCCGTCGTAGACGGCTTCAACCGGGAACCCCACGGTGAACCCGTCGACGGATCGACCAACCAACTGCTCGGCACCGTCACCGACGCCGGCCAGGTCGACGATGTCACGCAGCGGCACCCCCAACCACTTGGCGTTACCGACCAGGCCCCCGCCGACCTCGTTGGAAACACAGCTGATGGTGATGTAGCGCTCCACCATCGGCATGTCCAGGATGTCGCCGTAGCTGAGGGTGACCTCCCGACCGACCATCCCCTTCAACGTGAGACTCCAGCTCGCCAGGTCGACCTGCGGCACGCTGATGGGGGCCGTGTCGATGCGGTAGAAGTCGTCGTTGGGGACCACGATGGGCGTGATGCCCTCGATAGCCAGGTCGTTGGCGGCGGCGACGGTCGGGGCCGGATCGGACACGGTCGGAAGCACCACTTCGTCGCGGCGGGCGAGCATCACCCTGGTTCGTTCGACCAGGAACCGTCCTCCCGCCGCCGCCACCACAGCAAAGGCAGCAACCGCACCCGCCCGACCGAGGAAGGCCCGCCGGCTCGGGTCGGACTCGACCCGAGGAACCCGTAGCCACGAAACCACGGCCACGCCGACAGCAGCGGCGGCGGCACCGTTCAGCACGGCAGGGACGAGCGAGGCCTGAGCGGTTCGAGCGGAAGCCAGTGCCGCCACCGCTCCGAACGCCCCGAAGACGGCAGCGCGGGTACGTGCCGAGCGCCCGCCCACCACCGCCCCGAGCGCCAGGGCGACCACCACGATGCCGATCGCCAGCACCAGCTTGTCGGCCGTACCAAATGTGGCGATCGCCCAATCCTTGACGGGGGGCGGCACGGTATCGATCACGAAGGTTGCGATTCCGAACACCAGTGATGGGAACGATTCGACGACACCCGCCAGTAGCTCGGACACACCGAGGGCCGCAGCCACACCGAGCGCGCCGGCGACCGGGGCGTTGCCCGGAACGGCCTCGGTGACGGTCGATGGCGAGGTGTCGGTGATGTGCATGAACACAATGTACGGACGGGTACCCGGCTACGTGAAGACGCCGACCGTGGAGTTTCTCACCTGTTCAGCTCCGGGGTCAGCTCCCGACTGGCTCTCCGGTCCCTTCGGCCTCTAGATTCGGCGTGGTGACCGACCCCAGGAAGCAGGTCCGCGCCCGTGCCCTCTCGATCGGTCTGTCGACCGTTCCATTCGCCGTCGCCTTCGGGGCCGCCTGCACCCAGGCCGGTCTCGCCTGGTGGGAGGCGCTGGGGTTCTCACTCGTGGTGTTCGGTGGCTCCGCCCAGTTCGCCGCCGTAGGCGTGCTCTCCGACGGCGGGGCGGTGGCAGCGGCGATCGTTGCCGGCGGCCTGCTGAATCTCCGCTCTCTCGCCTTCGGCATCCTGCTGGCCCCTTCGCTCACCGGTCCACGCTGGTGGCGGGCGCTCGTATCGCAGTGGATGATCGACGAATCGACCGCCGTGGCGGTGAGCACCGACGACCCGGCGCTGCGGCGCTACGGCTATCTCGCTGGTGGGCTGTCGGTGTACGTCCTGTGGAATCTGGGAACCCTGGCGGGAGCGGTTCTGGTGGCCGGGAGTGCGGGCGATCTGGTGTCACGGTGGGGCTTGGACGCCACCATCCCGGCGGCGTTCCTGGCGCTGCTCTGGCCCAGGCTGAAAGACCCGGCCCAGCGGAGAGCAGTCGTGGCGGGCCTGGTGATCGCAGCCGCCCTGACCCCGTTCACCCCCTCAGGCATTCCGATCATCGCCGCGTCGATCGGCGTCGTGGCGGGGGCGACAAGGTCATGAGCGCCGCCACACTCACGTTCCTGGGGCTGGGCCTCGTCAGCTACCTGTTCAAGTCTGCCGGCCCACTCGTCATGGGCGGCCGGCGACTCCCGCCCGCTCTCGAGCAGCTTGCGGCGCTGGTGCCGGCGCCGTTACTGGCGGCACTGGTTCTGACCAGCACGATGGTCGTGTCGGGACGGTTCGTGATCGACACCCGTCTGGCGGGACTGGCGGTTGCGGCGGTTGCGCTGCGACTCCGGGCCAATTTCATCGTCGTGGTGCTGGTGGCGGCCGGTACCACCGCCGCGGTGAGGGCCCTGACCGGCTGAGCCCGGGGTCTGTGTGCAGATCCGGGCGGAATGCGCCCGCTCGTGCACACAGACGCCGTCACAACTCCAGGACGTAGCGATCTCCTGAGCGGGTGAAGCCGATCCGTTGTAGATAGCTCTCGTGCAGTTCCGTGCCGGGCTCTGATTCGAGCCGGGTGAACCCCTCCGACCGGAACACGCCCGCACCGGGACCGAACAGCCAGTTCCCGAGCCGGGAATCCCGGTACGCCTTCAACACATAGTCCAACGACAGCTCCAGCGTTTCGTCCCGGCGACGGCCGACCACTGCTCCCGCCGGAAGGCCGTCCCTGGTGAGCACCAGCGTGACGGAGTCTTCGGTGGGCATGGCGAAGTCCGGCTGGAAGAGCCGGATGTCGTCCAGGTGATATCGGAGGAAGTCGTTGAGGAACGGCGAGTCGGGTCGGATGTGCGACACCCCGAGATCGATTGCAGGGCCGAACTCCTTGCGCAGGAACCAGGCATTGAGAAGGACGATCGCGGTATTGGTGATGACCAGCGGAATCGAACCGAGCAGGAACCCGTAGACGAGGAACGCCAATGAGCCCAGCACCGAGATGATCCGTAGCTTCACAACCGAGGTCATGGACAGTGACAGGACCACCAGGGCAGACGCCAGGTAGCCGATGAGTTCGGTCGTTGAAGATCCCGCCATCGGTGGATCGTAGGCCACCCTTGTCGAGGTCAGGCTGCCGCGCTCCGAACGATCGGATCGACCGATCCCCCCGCCTGTAGCCACTCCAGGGGCGAACGACCCCCGAGAGCGGGTTGGCCGGTGGTCATGTAGGCGACCAGGTCGGCGGGAGCGATCGACCCCCCGAGTGCGTCCCTCAGCTGCGCGACCGCAGGGGTCGGTCGGCCGCCCGGCAGGAACTGGCGTTCAGGGTAGGTCTCTTCGCCGAGGGTGCCCCCGCAGGACAGAAGAGCGGGATTGGCGACCACCTCGTCGGCGGCGAGCCCTGTCAGTTCGGCGACCTCCTGGCGGGTGAGGAAGTGGCCCATGTAGGTTTCGCAGGTTCGCATGACGTTCCTGTCGTCCGCGATTGCCCCGGCTTTCGCAGGCGGCCCCCTTTGGTGTCGTTCACCGCCAGGTACCGTGATGCCATGGACCTGGTGACCGGTGACGACGGGCTCGCCCGCTGCTGGTGGGGTGCCTCCACCCCCGACTACGTGGGGTATCACGACCGCGAGTGGGGCTTCGGGGTGATCGACGACCGCCGACTGTTCGAGAAGATCTGTCTCGAGGGATTCCAGGCCGGGTTGTCGTGGCTCACCATCCTGCGCAAGCGGGACAATTTCCGCGCCGCATTCGCCGGGTTCGACCCTGACGTGGTGTCCAGGTTCGGCGAGGCCGACGTCGAGCGCCTCCTCGGAGACGCCGGCATCATCCGCCACCAGGGAAAGATTCGCTCGACCATCAACAACGCAGGCCGAGCGTTGGAACTGATCGGCGAGGCCGGGTCACTTGCGGCCCACTTCTGGCCATATGCGGAGTTCGGGCCGCCACCCGGCACGATCCCGGCGACCACACCTGTCTCCACGGCAATGTCCAAGGATCTGAAGCGGCGCGGTTGGAGCTTCGTCGGGCCGACCACCGTGTACGCATTCATGCAGGCCATGGGCCTCGTGAACGACCATCTCGACGGATGCCACGTCCGGCGAGTGGCGGAGGCGTCCCGATCGGTCGTGCGGCGTTCGATCCTCGGTTCACCCGGCAGCTGAAGTGCTCCGGCGGTAACGTGCCATGGTGGCCGTCACACCGCCGTCCTTCACCATCGGTGTCGAAGAGGAGTACCTCCTCGTCGACCGCGTCACCCGCAATCTGGTGGTCGACCCGCACCCCGACCTGTGGGCCACGGCCGAGAACCGCCTCGGCTCCGCGGTGATGCCGGAGTTGTTGAAGGCACAGATCGAAATCGCCACCCGACCCCACTCCGACACCACCGCCCTCGCCACCGATCTGCGTTCGCTTCGGGCTGCGGTGTCCAGCACCGCCGACGAGTTCGGGGCAGCCATCATCGCCGCCTCGACCCACCCCTTCGCCCTCTGGTGGGAGCAGCAGCACACCGACCAGGACCGGTACGTGATCCTCGCCCAGGACCTCGCCATGGTCGGCCAGCGATTGGTGATCTGCGGGATGCACGTCCATGTCGCCATCGAGGACCCCGAGCTGCGTATCGACCTCATGAACCAGGTGACCTACTTCCTCCCCCACCTCCTGGCCCTGTCGACATCGTCACCGTTCTGGGGGAGCCGCAACACCGGTTTGAAGAGTTACCGAATGAACGTGTTCCGCACGCTGCCCCGCACCGGCCTTCCCGAACAGTTCGATTCGTGGGCCGAATACCAGCGTCATGTCGACGTGCTCGTCAACGCCGGGCTGATTCAGGACGCCTCCAAGATCTGGTGGGACATCCGCCCATCGGCGAAGTATCCAACTCTGGAGATGCGGGTGTGCGACATCTGCACGCGATGGGAGGACGCCATCGCCATCGCGTCGCTGTACCGCTGCCTCCTCCACATGCTCTACCGGTTGCGTCGCGACAACCAGCGTTGGCGTCGTTACGCCAACATGCTCGTGGCCGAGAACCTGTGGCGGGCGCAACGCTACGGCGTCGAGGGAAGCCTGATGGACTTCGGCGAATCCGAGTTGGTTCCGTTCTCCGATCTCGCCGACGAACTGGTGTACCTGGTCCAACCCGACGCCGAGATCCTGGGCTGCATCGACGAGGTGGAGCACATCCGGACCATCGCCCGACAGGGCACCTCGGCCAAACGTCAGATCGCCACCCACAAGGCCGCCATCGACGGCGGCGCCACCCCCAGCGAGGCCCTCATGGCGGTGGTCGACGAACTCATCGAAGACACCGTGCGTGGAGTTCACTAACGGGCTGCCGGCCACTGGTTCCTCACCTGAGCTTCCACCAGTACCACAGCACTGCAGCCGGTTCACGTACCAGCCAGAGCGGCCCGCGCTCGGTGCAACGCTCGGATGGGGAGCCCTGGGCTTCGATTCCGAGCCGATAGGCGGCGAAGATCGCTCGCGGGAGGTGGAAGGGCTCGGTGACCACGATCATCCGGCCGCCACGGCCCTCGGCTGCGAGCAGCTCGCTGCTGTAGCTGAGGTTTTCGATGCTCGAGGTGGCTCGCGTCTCGAGCCGGACCTGGTCGGCCGACACCCCGAGACCGAACGCCAGCTCCGCCATGGTCTCCGCCTCGACCAGACCGTCCTTGGGATCGAAGCCTCCCGACACCACCATGAGGGGTGCCAGACCGGCCTGCACGAGCCGTGCGCCCTCGGCCACCCGTGCAGCCATGCACGGGTTTGGTCGATCATCGACCATCGAACTGGTTCCCAGTACCAGCACCGCGTCGGCCGGCGTCGGTTCGGGCCATTCCTGTCGTGTGGCAACGAACCCCATCCCTGCCGCCCACGCTCCCGCGCCCAGGGCGAGTGCTCCGATCAGGATCCTGCGCATCACTTCGTACCGCCTCGTCAGTGCCGCATTGTGCCGGCGGAACACTAGGTTGATCGTTCCCTTCCCAGGAGTCAGCCCGAATGCCACGTCCCATCCGCATCGCCGTCCAACTGCATCCCCAGCACGCCGAGTACGCCGACATCCGGCGCGCGGTGGTGCAAGCCGAGGAGATGGGGGTCGACATCGTGTACAACTGGGATCACTTCTTTCCCTTGTACGGCGGATCGCCCGATGCCAACGTCGGCAAACATTTCGAATGCTGGACCATGCTCGCCTCCTGGGCGGAAGTCACCGAGCGGGTCGAGATCGGCGCCCTCGTCACCTGCAACAGCTACCGCAACCCCGAGTTGCTGGCCGACATGGCCCGCACCGTCGACCACATCTCGAACGGGCGACTGATCCTCGGCATCGGATCGGGGTGGTTCGAGAAGGACTACGAGGAGTACGGCTACGACTTCAAGACCGCCGGCGCCCGCCTCGACGACCTCGCCGAAGCGCTCCCCCGGATCGAGTCCCGGCTCGCCAAGCTCGACCCCGCTCCCACCCGGCACATTCCGATCCTCATCGGTGGCGGCGGGGAGAAGAAGACCCTTCGCTACACGGCACGACACGCCGACGTGTGGCACAGCTTCGGCGACGCCGAGACGCTGAAGCGGAAGAACGCCATCCTCGACGAGTGGTGTGCCACCGAGGGCACCGACCCGAACGCCATCGAACGGTCGGTGGGCGTCGATGCCGACAGGATCGACCAGGGCGATGCGATGGTCGCTGCCGGCGCCACCCAGCTGACGATCGGGCTGAACGGACCTGGCTACGACCTTGCCAAGGTCGCCGACTGGCTCGCCTGGCGCGACGACAAGAACCGGGGCTGATCGCAAACCCAGGGTTGTGGACTACACCACGTGTAGTCCACAACCCACAGAACGGGCAGCCGCGGTAGCGTGCGCGCCATGACAGACGGATTCGAGCTCACCGGGCGCCGCGCCCTCATCACCGGCGGCTCCACTGGGATCGGTGCCGAGACGGCGCGGCGCTTCGTGAAGGCGGGAGCCATGGTGTCGGTGGTGGCCCGCCGCTCCGAGCACCTGTACTCGCTCGCCTCCGAGCTGGGCGACGCCTGTGTGACCATCCAGGCCGACCTCTCCGACGGCGAGCAGTTGGAGACGGTGGTTCCTCGTGCCACCGACGAGATGGGCGGGCTCGACACCGTGGTGAATGCGGCGGCAAGCGCCGACTGGATGCCGTTCGACGAATTGAACCGGGACACGTTCGATCGAATGTTCGCCCTCAACGTTTGGGCGCCGTACCGCATTGTCCAGATGGCCCGGACCCACCTGATCAACTCCGTGCATCCGGTTGTGGTGATGATCGGCTCGGTCGACGCCGAACGCCCATCGGCCGGGGCCGTCGCCTATGGCGCCACCAAAGCCGCCCTGGCAGCGTCGACGGTGGCATTGGCCAAGGAACTGGCTCCGATCCGCTTCGTGCAGGTGAATCCGGGGCTCGTCGACACGCCGATGGTCGCCGACGTCAAGGCCGACATCGACGCCCACGGGGACCGCTTCAATCTGGCCGGACGTTTCGGACGCCCCGAGGAGATCGCCGGGATGATCCACTACCTCGTGTCACCACTCGGACGTTTCACCAACGGCAACGTCTTCCGCGTCGACGGGGGCGCCCTCGTGCTGGGTCCGTTCGACGCCACCCGCGAGCGGACCTGAGACGCAGGCGACTCGTCAACGACGAAGGAGGACCGCGCATGACACGGTCCTCCTTCCCGAGACGTCTCAAACCTGCGTCAGCCGAGCATGGCGGCGACCGCCGGATCCTCCAGGTAGGTCGACATCTGTTCGACGGTGCAGTTGCTGGTCACCGAGGTGAGCAACGCGGTCACGACGCTCACCTGGTCCATGGTCATCTGCTGCATCGGTAGCCCTTCCTCGGCGAGGGCGACCAGGGCCGCACCGTCGGTGGCGCAGTCGCCGCTGGCGGCTTCGCCGCCGCCAACGCCCTCGGCGAAGGATTCGGCCAGTTCCCGGGTCCACACCAGGAATGCCACCGAACCCGGGGCCTCGCTCTCGGCCAGATCGAGCATCTCCTGCCAGATGTCTTGATTCGCCGTGTCGGGCGAATAGAGGTCGCACCCGTTGGCAGTCATCTGCTCATCCAATGCGGTCATGTCCGCATCGATCGACGCGAAGAGCGGGTCGAGTTCTTCGACGGTGATCGCCTCGAAGTCGACAGCACCAACCGTCGGCTCCACCGCCTGCAGCATCGAAACGAAGATCTCCCGGCACACCTGGGGGATGTCATCGAGCGACTCGACCAGGATCGTGTCACCGGTGGTTGTATCCACGACTTCGGCCTCGGTCGTGGTGGTCTCCGCTGCGGCAGTGGTCTCGGGTGTGGTGGCAACAGTCGTGGCCGTTCCTTCGGCGGCGGCCGTGGTCTCGGTGGCCGCCTCTCCCCCGCCACAGGCGGCGAGAACGAGCGCAAGCGCGATCAACAAACGGGTCTTCATGGAGTCTCCAGATTCGTGGACTGAGCGAAGAGAGACGCGAGGTCCCCATTCGATACCCATCTCACCAGCTCTCACCGTTCTGTCCAGAAGCCGTGTCGGTCTCCCGGTCAGCGTTCGTTGCCTCGGCGGTAGTTGCCAGTGACGCGAGCCATGACCTGTTGAGCATCACCGGCTTCGACCTTCTTCAGGAAGCGGGCGGCGGAATAACCACGGAGGACGGTCACCGCCTTCCCGTGACGGGAGATCACGACCTCTCCCGATGACCTCGTGGCGCGGGTGAAGCCGAGATCATCCGGTCCCGTCATGTGAAGGTGACCACCGTGGCGGCTGCGTCCCTCACCGCCCCGGCCCGGACCAGCCTTTCTCCGGCCCGGAGATCGGGCGACAGGTACCGATCGGGGCCGAAGCCAGGGACCGTTTCGCGAATGGCCGAGATGACCGCGACTGTCGCGACCGCCGGCTCCACGGGTGCCCGCAGGTCGATCGCCCGAGCCGCGATCACCAACTCCACCGCCAGGATTCGCGCCAGATTGTCGATCACTCTCCTCAGCTTGCGGGCGGCGGCCCAAGCCATCGACACGTGGTCCTCCTGCATCCCCGACGTGGGATACGAGTCGACGCTCGACGGAGCGGCGAGGCGCCGGTTCTCCTCACACATACCGGCGGCGGTGTAGTGACCGATCATGAGACCCGAATCGACCCCGGGGTCATCGGCGAGGAAGGGAGGGAGTCCGTGGCTCCGGTTCTTGTCGAGCATCCGATCCATGCGGCGTTCTGAGATCATGCCGACGTCGGCGAGGGCGATGGCGAGGAAGTCGGCGGCGTAGCCCACCGGAGCGCCGTGGAAGTTGCCGCATGACTCCACCCGCCCGTCGGGCAGCACCATCGGATTGTCGATCGCCGAGGCGAGCTCGCGTTCGACGACACCGATCACGTGGTCGAGCGTGTCGCGCGCCGCGCCGTGGACCTGGGGAGTGCACCTGATCGAATAGGCGTCCTGGACTCTCGGGTCGTCGTGGCGGTGACTCGCCACGATCGGCGATCCCTCCAGCAATCGTCTGAGATTGGCGGCTGAGCGCGCCTGACCGGGATGGGGGCGGAGAGCCTGGAGGTCGTGGGCGAACGGCCGGTCGGTGGCGAGCATGCCTTCCACCGTCATGGCGGCCACCACGTCGGCTGTGTCGAGCAACATGCGGGCGTCGTCCACCGCAAGGCACAACATCCCGAGAATGCCGTCGGTTCCGTTGGTGAGGGCGAGACCCTCCTTCTCGGCCAGCACGATGGGGGTGAGACCCTCGGCCGCCAGGGCCTGGGCGGCCGGAACCACCGCCCCTCGATGCTCCACCTCGCCCTCACCGATGAGCGCCAGCGCAACGTGGGCGAGCGGCGCCAGGTCACCCGATGCCCCCAAGGAGCCGTACTCACGCACCACCGGATGGATGCCATGGTTGAGGAGGTCGACCAGCGCCCGGGCGGTCTCGGGCCTCGAACCCGAGAAACCCATGGTGAGCGTCCGGGCACGGAGCAGCGTCATGGCCCGCACCACTTCGGCCTCCACCGGGTCACCCATGCCGGCGGCGTGCGAGCGGACCAGGGCCACCTGGAGCGCCGCCCGTTTGTCGGCGGGGATCGCCACCGTGGCCAGCGCACCGAAACCAGTGGACACGCCGTAGGTGGGCTCGCCCCCGGCCAGGGTCTCCACGATCCGGCGTGAGGCGCTCATCTTCTCTGTCGCCTCGGCGGAGATCTCCACCGGTTGGCGGCGGCGGGCTACCGCCACCACCTCGTCGATCGTCACTGCGCCACCGCTCAGCCGAACCGTCATCGCACCGCCTCCGTCGTACTCATCGACGCCGCCAGTCTCGCCACTTCGCGCTCGGCCCGTTCGAGCTCTGCTCCGGCGAGCCGCCCGGCGGGCCCGATCACGGCCAACGCCCCCACCACTCCTCCGGGGCCCCACACCGGTGCTGCCACCGAAGTCACGTCAGGCTCCACCGCCCCAGTTCGGGTGACGACCCCTCCGGTCGGGACGGCGCCCGAGAGCGTCTCACCCACCGCGGTTGCGTGCCGTGGGATGCGGGTCCCCAACCAGCTGACGTGACGAATGGACCGCCGGCTCTCGTGACTCGCCACGTACACGGCGTGTTCGGAGCCTTCGGGAACCGCCAGGTAGGCACTCTCCTCGGTCAGGTCCTCCAGCTCGACGAGGAGCGGCTTGGCCATCTGTGCCAGTCGCGCCGCCGGCGCATGGTCGAGAGCCAGCAGCGCCAACCGCACGAACCGGGGGCCGGCCTCGAAGGTGGCGTCCCCGGCACGGGAGATGAACCCGTCGATTTCGAGTGCCTTCAGGTGACGCAACGCAGTGCTGGTGGGCACGTCGACGGCCCTGGCGGCATCCGTGAGCGATATCCCATGCCCGGATACCACCACCTCCAACAGAGCGAGGGCGCGTTCCACCGAACGGGCCACGTGCAGGTTCGATCCGGGAGCCTGTTTCATGGAATGAAACTCTATTCCGCTAGTTGACAAGATGTCGAATCATCCGGCACACTTGGCGGATGCCGGCACGTACGCTCCACGCTCCCACCGGAACCGACCTCACCTGTAAAGGATGGCCCCAGGAGGCGGCATACCGGATGCTCCACAACAACCTCGACCCCGACGTGGCCGAGCGTCCCGACGACCTGGTCGTCTACGGCGGAACCGGTCGGGCAGCCCGAAGTTGGGAGGCGCTCGACGCCATGCTGCGGACACTCACCACCCTCGGGGCCGACGAGACGATGCTGGTGCAATCGGGCAAGCCGGTGGGCGTGTTCAGAACCCACGAGTGGGCGCCCCGGGTCCTCATCGCCAACTCCAACCTGGTTCCGGATTGGGCGAGCTGGGACGAGTTCCGCCGTCTCGAGCACCTCGGGCTCACCATGTACGGCCAGATGACCGCCGGATCGTGGATCTACATCGGGACCCAGGGAATTCTCCAGGGCACCTACGAGTGCTTCGCCGCCATCGCCCGCAAGCGCTTCGGCGGCACCCTGGCCGGGACCATCACGCTCACCGCCGGTCTTGGCGGCATGGGCGGCGCCCAACCCCTCGCCGTCACCATGAACGATGGGGTGGCCTTGTGCGTCGAGGTCGACCCGTGGCGAGCGCAGCGGCGGGTCGAGACCCGCTATCTGGACGTGGTCGCAGCCGACTACGCCGACGCCGTCCGCATGTGCCGCCAGGCCAAAGCGGAACGGCGGCCGTTGTCGGTTGGGCTGGTGGGCAACGCCGCCCAGGTGCTACCCCAGCTGCTGGCCGACGGATTCGACGCCGACATCGTCACCGACCAGACCTCCGCCCACGACCCGCTGTCCTACGTGCCCGCCGACGTGACCCCCGAGGCCGCCACCCGGATGGCCGCCGAGAACCCCGACGAGTACATCCGCCGATCGCGAGCGTCGATGGTGAGCCATGTCGAGGCGATGGTCGGGTTCCTCGACGGGGGAGCCGAGGTGTTCGACTACGGAAACAGCCTGCGAGCCGAGGCGAGGCTGGGCGGCTACGACCGGGCCTTCGACTATCCCGGCTTCCTCCCCGCCTACATCCGACCCCTGTTCTGCGAGGGCAAAGGCCCGTTCCGGTGGGTGGCCCTGTCGGGTGACCCCGCCGACATCGCCGCCACCGATCGGGCCGTGCTCGAGGAGTTCCCCGACGACGATGGGTTGCGCCGTTGGATCGAGCTGGCCGGAGAACGGGTGGCATTCCAGGGCCTGCCGGCCCGCATCTGCTGGCTGGGATACGGGGAACGCCATCGACTGGGCCTCCGATTCAACGAGATGGTGAAGTCCGGGGACCTGAAGGCCCCGATCGTGATCGGTCGGGATCATCTCGACTCGGGGTCGGTGGCGTCTCCGTACCGGGAGACCGAGGACATGCTGGACGGCTCCGACGCCATCGCCGACTGGCCGCTCCTCAACGCCCTCGTCAACACCTCATCGGGGGCGACGTGGGTGAGCATCCACCACGGTGGCGGGGTGGGGATGGGCCGGTCGATCCACGCCGGTCAGGTGAGCCTGGCCGACGGCACCGACCTGGCCGGCCAGAAGCTGGAACGGGTGCTCACCAACGATCCCGGTATGGGTGTCATCCGCCACGTCGACGCCGGGTACGAGCTTGCGAAGCAGGTGGCGAACGAGCGTGGCGTGAGGATCCCAATCAGCGAAGCCACCGCATGATGAACGAACTTGTCCCCCACGAAGTGGGGGAAGGGGCCCCCGTGAGGAACGAGCGGGGTAGGGGGGTTGAGAGTCCACGCGACCACCACCAGCGCGTTCCGGAGCGCGTGATCAGCCTCGCGAGGGAGAGGCCCCCCCTACCCCACTTCGTGGGGGCCCCTTCCCCCTCTCGCAAGCTCGAGGGGGACAATCGCCGATGACGGTCCGACCTATCACCCCCATCGGTCATCCGATCCTCCGTGAACGGACCCGCGACGTGACCCGGGACGAACTGGCGACCGACGACGTGCAGCGACTGATCGACGACATGATCGAGACGATGCGGCACGCCGCCGGCGCCGGGATCGCTGCCAACCAGGTGTACTCGCCGCTGCGCATCACCGCCATCGAGGTCACCTCGAACCGCCGCTACCCGTACAAGCCGCCGATCCCTCTGACCGTGTGCGTGAACCCGACCTGGGAGCCGATCGACGACGAGATGGTCCAGATCAACGAGGGGTGCCTGTCGGTACCGCTGCGTGGATATCTGAAGCGACACGTCAACATCCGGGTCCAGTACCGGGACCGGCACGGCATCGAGCACGACGAGATCAAGCGCGGTCTCACCGCCGGGACGTTCCAGCACGAGATCGACCACCTCGACGGCACCTTGATCGTCGACCGGATCGAGCCCCGCACGCTCTCGACCTGGGAGCAGTACGAACTCCACGAGAAGGCGGCGTTCGAGGAACGGATCACCCGGTTCGTGGAGCGGGTCGGCTCGTGAACAGGTACTGGTGCGAGTGGGCGTGGCTCGGGGGCGACCAGCCAACCGCCTCGGTCATGCTCACCCTCGACGGTGACCGAATCACCGCCGTGGATTCCGGGGCCGAGCCGGGCCACGCCACCCGCCTCCCCGGGCTCACCCTTCCCGGGTTCGCCAACACTCACAGCCACGCCTTCCACCGGGCGCTCCGCGGACGCACCCACTCGGGCGAGGGCTCGTTCTGGACGTGGCGTGAGCAGATGTACCGGGTGGCCGAGACGCTCGACCCGGGCTCGTACTTCGAACTGGCCCGATCCACCTACGCCGAGATGCTGGCCGCCGGCTACACGGTGGTGGGCGAGTTCCACTACCTGCATCACGGCGAGGACGGCATGCAGTACGACGATCCCAACGCCATGTCCGAGGCGCTGCTGGCCGCCGCCGAGGAGGTGGGGATGAGGATCACCCTGCTCGACACGCTCTACCTGCACGGCGGCATCGGCCCGGGTGGCGACTACCTTCCACCCAACCCGGTGCAGCGCCGCTTCTCCGACGGCTCTGCCGACGCCTGGGCCGCCCGCCTCTCCGTACTGGGGACAGTTGGGAGCGGGGCACGGGTCGGGGCGGCCATCCACTCAGTGCGGGCGGTCGATCCGGCAGCGATGCGGGTGATCGGCCAGTGGGCCGGCACCAACGACGCGCCGCTCCACATCCACCTCTCCGAACAGCCCGCCGAGAACGAGCAGTGCCGGGCCGCCCACGGGCGGACCCCCACCGAGCTGCTGTCGGATCTCGGCATCCTCGGCGAGCGTCTCACCGCCGTCCATGCCACCCACCTCACCGACTCCGACATCGCGCTGCTGGGAGCGGCCCGGGCCACCGCCTGCTTCTGCCCGACCACTGAACGCGACCTCGCTGACGGGATCGGGCCCAGCCGGCGGCTGGTCGATGCCGGAGCACGGCTCGCCATTGGAAGCGACAGTCACGCCGTCATCGACCCGTTCGAGGAGACCAGAGCCGTCGAGCTGAACCAGCGACTGGCCACCCTGGTGAGGGGGTCACCCCGTTGGGTCCGACTGCTCGAGGCGGGCACGTCAACGGCTACGCCGCGTTGGGATGGTACCGACGGCGGCCGCATCGAAGCAGGTGCGCTCGCCGACTTCGTGACCCTCGAAGTCGGTTCGGAACCGGAGGACCTCCTCGCA
This sequence comes from uncultured bacterium, assembly GCA_963825585.1. Taxonomy (GTDB): domain Bacteria; phylum Actinomycetota; class Acidimicrobiia; order Spongiisociales; family ZC4RG35; genus JAOUGY01. Next base: position 375,328 of record CAWGTX010000009.1, on the reverse strand, counting down.
GCGGCGCTGTTCGGCCGGTCGACGTCGGTGGCCTACCGTGGTGGGCGGTCAACTCCATCGCTTCCACTGATTGGCCTTCTCGCCGGCGAGCGGCGAACCGGGCGGTCTCGTCGACCCTCGCCGCCCGGGTATTCGGGCTTCTTCGCCTGGATGATCCACTCGAGGATCCCCGCCGGGACGACTGAGAGAAACCGTCCCACTGTTCCCGTGAGCCGGGGTGCCGATCGAACGCCTCGGCGAGGTCGACCGGGACGACCAGGTCCTCGACCTTGTTGAGCAGGTCCCAGGTGCCCGACGCCTTGGCGAGCTCCACCATGAGAAGCCCTGCCTCGGACATCAGGCCGGCTGCCAGCATCCGATCGATCCGTTCCTTCTTCGGACGGGACCAGGCGCTCTTCGGCTTGCGCGGAGCCAGCCACAGTATCGGGACCGCTCGTCAGTCCAGCTTGTTGGGCTTCGAGTCGATCCAGCCGAAACACAGGACCTCCTCGACGATCTCGTCGTACTCGAGTCGCGGTCTTCCGGAGGCCTTCTTGAACGTCACCACCCAGGCGCCGGTGGATGTGGTGTGATTCGCCGCCAGCCACGACCGCCAGGCGGCCCGGTCGGGCGGCTGCACGGTTGGTCGACCATCGGGCGCGGTTCCCTCCATCGGCGATATCTCAGCCATTTCTCAGGCGTATCCCAATTCGCTCTCAACTGCGCCATCCATGCTGTCAGCAGCTACCAGAGGAGACACATGATGTTGATCACGCAAACGGCCGAGGTGTTCGACGGTCGAGGGTTCGGGGGTCGGGGATTCGGACTTGGCGACGGATTCAGACTCTTCCTCCCCGGCTTCATCGGGATGCTGCTCCTGGCTGTGCTCGTCGGGCTAGGTGTCTGGCTACTGACGCGCAACCGCGTCTCGAGTAGCGTCGACCCGCTCCGCCATGCCGCCGCCCGCTATGCCTCCGGCAAGATCAGCCGGCTGGAGTTCGAACGCATCCAACAGGACCTCGCCGCCGGGAGCGTGCGCCCCGTGGACCCGCCGGCGTCGACGCCAGCGGGAACGACGCCCCCGCTCTAGCCTCCCGACATGGGTGCGGTGACCGTCGTCGACAACATCGGGCTGTTGGTCACCAACGATGCCGAGTTGGGCGAGGGCCCACTCGGGATCGTCAGGGACGCCGCGGTGGTGATCGATGACGGCCGGGTGGCGTCGATCGAGCGGGCGGGCCGGGTGGCCGCCGACATCCGGGTCGACGCCGGGGGTCGCTGCGTGCTCCCGGGTTTCGTCGACAGCCACACTCACATGGTCTTCGCCGGTGACCGCAGCGAGGAGTTCGCCGCCCGGATGGCCGGGGCGCCATACGAGGCCGGCGGCATCAGGGTCACGACGTCCGCCACCCGGGATGCATCCGACGGACAGCTCCGCGGACTGCTCGAAGCGCGGCTCGCAGAAGCGCATCGGGCGGGGATCACCACCGTGGAGATCAAATCCGGATACGGGCTCACCGTCCCCGACGAGGCCCGATGCCTCCGGATGGCGGGCGAGGTCACGGCCGAGACGACGTTCCTCGGCGCCCACGTAGTCCCGGCCGAGTTCGAGGGTCGGGCGGACGACTACGTCGACCTCGTGTGCGGACCGATGCTCGAGGCGGCCGCACCGTACGCACGTTTCGTCGACGTGTTCTGCGAGACCGGGGCCTTCGACGTCGATCAGTCACGGGCGGTGCTGAGGGCCGGGAGGAGAGCGGGGCTGCTGCTCAAGGTTCACGGCAACCAGCTGGGCTTCGGGCCCGGGGTGCAGCTGGCGGTCGAGATGGACGCGGTCTCGGTCGATCACTGCACCTATCTGTCCGACGGAGACGTCGCCGCCCTGGCGGACTCTGAAACGGTGGCCACCTTCCTCCCGGCCGCCGACTTCTCGACCCGCCAGCCGTATCCAGATGCCCGCCGGGTGATCGACGCCGGAGCACAGGTGGCCATAGCCACCAACTGCAACCCGGGTTCCAGCTTTACGACATCGATGAGCTTCTGCATCGCGCTCGGCGGTCCGCGACATGCACATGACCATCGAAGAAGCCGTTCAGGCGGCGACCCTGGGCGGCGCACGTGCGCTCCGACGCACCGACGCCGGTCACCTGGGAGTCGGGGCGAGAGCGCACCTCGTACTGTCTGGATGCACCCTCCTACCACCATCTCGTCTACCGCCCCGGCGTGCCGCTGATCGCCGAGACATCTGGTATCTGTGACCAGCACCGGTCACTCAGTACCTTGAGGTTTTGTTGACGTTTCCCACGAGCGTCGTTGATGCCCGCGCCGGCAGAGTGTTGGCACAGCGAGGACAGGAGTGGATGGACATGGCACCAATCAGCAACAAGTGGCGGGTCGTGGCGGGAGTCACAGTGGTGGCCGCCCTGGGAACAGGCGTGGCATCGGCCGCAAGCACCACCCAGGGTCCCGAGCCTGGCAGACGTAGTGACCGTGCGCGAGATCGTATCGACCACCCAGGTGGGCGGCACCGGCCCCAGCGTCACCGTCGCCGACGTGACGTCGACCTCGATGGGCGATACCTCCTCGACATCGAACGCCAGCACCAGCACCACCGTCTCCGACACCAGCTCCACGACCGCCGATGACTCCACCACCAGCACCACCATCGACTCGCCGGACAGCCCGACAGCCCGGACACGCCCGACAGCCCGGACACGCCCGACAGCCCGGACACGCCCGACAGCCCGGACACGCCCGACAGCCCCGACACCCCGACAGCCCGGACAGCCCCGACACCCCTGACAGCCCGGACACGCCGGACACGCCGGACACGCCGGACACCCCCGATTCGTCCGACACCGACTGAGGTTCGTCCTGACCGAGCACGGCAACAACGACGGCGGGTACGGCGAGGTTCACGACCCCGCCCTGCCCGCCGTTGGCGTGTTGCTGGGACCTGATGCTCCCGAGGTGATGGCCGCTGTCTCCGACCGCCGACATCCTCGACAGCCAGCGTCGCCCTCGTCCGGTACCGACCGGGCACCTCGATCGTGGTCCAGTACCGCGTAGGCGTGGGCAACGACTCGAGTTCGCGCCGGGAAATCATGGTGGTGGCCGCCGCCGGCCTGACGGTTCCACCCGACGTCACGAGGGTCAGCGACGGGAAGGTCGACATCGCCCTGTGGGCCTACCCATCCGACCCGTTCCTACCGGGCGTCGTCCGGATCGCCGAACGCGGGACACTGGAGAAGCTGGTGGCGCCGGTCGGCATCGACCGAATCGTCAAGCAACCGCATGCCAGGACGTACCGGGCTACCCGCCGGGCGGTGTTCGAAGCACACACTCCCGATCGGCGCTTGTTCGTCAAGGTGGTGAGGCCGGGCGATGCAGCTGCGCTGCAGGAACGACACGCCTGGCTGTCCGGCCGGTGGCCAACAGCGGCCTCGCTCGGATGGTCAGAGGCTCTGGGGACCGTCGTACTCGAAGCGGTTCCCGGAACCACGCTCCGGTCGGCGTTGGAACGGTCGGCGGCTCCGGTGCCGAGTCCAGACGCTCTCATCGAACTGTTGGATCGCCTGCCGCCCGGCTCGGGCCTGAAGCGTGCGAAAGGACCCGTCCATCGCCTCGCTGCTCGCCACGAGCTGCTGGCGGCGGTCACGCCACATCTGGGCGAGCGGGTACGACGACTCGGCTCCGACATCCGGCAATTGTGCGAAGAAGGAGAAGCATCCGAGCCCGTTCACGGCGACTTCCACGCCGCCCAGATCATGGTTGACGGAGGCGACATCACAGGCGTGGTGGACGTCGACACCCTGGGGATCGGCCGCCGCAGCGATGATCTCGCCACCGCCCTCGGACACCTCTCCACGCTGACCACCATGTCGACCGATCAGGGAGCGATCGCTCCCTATCTCGAGCACATGCAGCAGGCATTCGAGCGGGTGGCGAACCCGGTGGACCTGAGGGCCAGGACCGCAGCCGCCATCCTCGGGCTGGCCAGCGGGCCGTTCCGGGTGTTCGAGCAGAGCTGGCCCGAGGCGGTGGAGCGCCGCGTCGAACTGGCCGAACGATGGCTGGCGTCAGCCCTCAGGTGAGTTCGATCCACATGGTCACGCCCTGCCGGGCTCACCGAATCCGACCGACGCGTCCGTGGCGACGGCCACGTCGTTTCCCGCCTCGATCGGTACTCACATGCCGTGGCAAGCGCGCGCTCTCGCCAACTGCTTCAGCTCCTCGACCAGTGCCCGACCGATACCGCGGCGCCGATACTTCTCGTCGACACTCAACTCGTAGAGCAGCATCTCGGTGCCCTTGTCCGGGTGGGTGATTCTCGATCCCGGTCACGAAGCCTGCCGGCTCGGCGTCCACCAGCGCCATCTGCACGTGGTGGCCTTTCGCGGGCCAGGAATCGTTCGGTCCAATCGGCCCGGGGTTCGGCGTCGAAGAGGGCTCCGGCCACCATGACCCGGTGGCCGTCGCCCGGACCGAGTTCGGAGATCTCCATGAGCCTCAGACTACGGACCGACGGGTCCCGGCGACCCACGATTCCATGGGCATCACGTCAGCTCCGGGCGGCAGCGGGTTGGCGGTCCGAGGCGGCGAGCAGGTCCCGCACTCGCGGGATGACCTCGGTCGCGTACAACTCGATGCTGCGCATCATCGACTCGTGCGGAAGGGTTCCCGCCGAGTACTTCATGTCGAAGCGGGACAGCCCGAGTGCGTTCACGGTGCGGAAGATCTTGCGGGCGACCGTCTCCGGCGATCCCACGTGGAAGGCGCCGTTGGGTCCAACCGTCTGCTCGAACTCGATCCGACTCGACGGGCCCCAGCCGCGCTCGGCACCGATCCGGTTTCGTACAGGTGTCCAATGAACCCACATCTCCTCGATGGCCTGCTCGTCGGTTTCGGCGACGTGGCCGGGTGAGTGAACGCCGATCGGGAGATTCGTGGGGTGGCCGTACTGGCCGAGACCCCGGCGGTACAGGTCGACGAAGGGGGCGAAACGAACAGGATCGCCGCCGATGATGGCCAGCATCAGGGACAGGCCGTGGCGCGCCGCCCGCAACACCGATTCGGGGCTGCCGCCCACTCCTACCCAGGTGACGATCCGGTTGCCGCTGCGCGGATAGATCTGTTGATCGCGAAGCGGCGAGCGCGTGGTCCCTTCCCAGGTGACCGGTTTCTCGTCGAGCAGCTTCACGAACAGGTCGAGACGATCCTCGAACAGCTCCTCGTAGCGGTCGAGCGGGAACCCGAACAGGGGAAACGACTCTGTGAACGATCCCCGGCCGAGGATCACCTCGGCACGGCCGTTCGAGAGAGCATCGAGGGTGGCGAAACGCTGGTAGACACGGACGGGGTCGTCGGAGCTGAGCACGGTCACGGCCGAGCCAAGGCGGATGTGCTCGGTTCGTCCGGCGATCGCGGCCAGTACCACTTCGGGCGACGAGACCACGAAGTCGTCACGGTGATGCTCTCCCACCCCGAAGAACTCGAGACCCAGCCGGTCGGCCAACTCGGCCTCCGCCACCACATTCCGGATCACCTCGGCGTCGGGCAATCGGCGACCGTCGGCGTCGACCGTGGCGTCACCGAACGTGCCGAGCCCGAATGCGATCGATTGTGTCAAGTCGAACCTCCAGAAGAGATAGTTGAGCAGTCAGATACTTCAACCCGACGCCACCGAAGATCATTCCGCCGGGTCATCCGCCCAGACACCCTCACGGAAGACGACCCGGGTCGCCAGCTCGTTCTCCACCGACCAGGCCTGCACCTGCTCGGCGATCAGGCGAATGAACGCAAAGGGCGTCGTCTCGAGACGGGGATCCCACTGGTGGCGCTCGGCGAAGGCTTCGAAGATCCCGGTCGTGTCGTGGCGGTCGACCCGCTCGACCACACCCTCGACGATGACCACGTCGCGGGTGGATGGGAGCGCCACCCTCCCACGGCCCGCCCGCAACAGGTCACGAGCCGTACGGGACCGTTCGGGGGTCGAGAGCAGAATCGAGGAGCCGTCCCACAGGTATGAGAGCGGAATGAGGTGAGCCTCACCCGATGCGGATGCGGAGGTCACCCACACGTCTATCCCGGCTTCCAGCTGCGCCCGGGCATGGCTGGCGCGCTCGGCGGGGGGTCGTTCAACGGTCATGTTCGGGAGGGTACCGGCGGAATGTCACACTATGCGGAACGAGCCCGCCGACCGCAGCTCGCCGTTGACCAGCAGGTCGACGAGATGCTCGCCGTGATGGTGGGTGCGCGTCGAGTGCTGGGCGAGAGACACCGTCCGCCGGAACTCGGCGACCTCGCCCGGCCCCAGCTCGAGCTCCGCACCCTTGAACACCTTCGGCGACGCCGAGCCGTTGGCCTTGACGAAGTGCACCCGGAAGTCGATCGCAACCAACTGGGCGGCGTCAGTCGGATTGAGCACACGAAACGACAGACGCTGGCGGCCGCCGATCGCCACCGATTCATCCGCGAGGGCCACGTCGACGGTCACAGGAGAGCAACGCCTGTACCCGAGCACCGCCAGGGCACCCTCGTGACCCCGCTTCACGAGGGTCCGGAGCCCATGACGGATCAGCCATCTGCGGTCGGTAGAGTCGCCGCTCGCCCAACGCCGGCACGTCTCGACGACCAGATCGGGATGGTCCTTGGAGATGTCGTTGAGGTTGTTCGCCACCGAACGCCGCACGTACAGCTCGGGGTCATCCACCAGCAGCTCGAGCAGATCCAACACCGGCCGTGGATCGGCGACGAAGCGGCGCAGCACCGGTGCCCAGGGAAGTCGGGGACGACTGCCCTCCGACACGAGGCGTCGCACGTGGACGTTGGGATCGGTTGCCCACAGTCGGAGCTTGGCCAGCGTCTCTTCGGGGTAGCGGTCGATGAAGGCGCGGATACTGAACTCGGCCGTGAACCGCTTCGTCAACTCGTACTGGGCGGCCATCGACTCCTCGAAATGGTCGATCCCGTGATCGCCGACGAAGAAGACGAAGGGCAGGTACCGGAACGCGTCCATACCCGTCAGCTCGGAGGCTTCGATCTCAGGGCCGAGCGAAGCAACGATCACCGCCAGAGCATCACCTACGTCATCAGGCAGGTGAGTATGAAGCACGTCGGAGATCTGCCGGGCACGAGCCGTCAATTCCAGGTCGTCGAACCCGGCCAAGGACTCTGAGACGAACGACATGGTGTCGAAGCCTGGGTGGACGCTGGCGATCATCGACGCCAGGGCGGCGGGGACCTCGGGGCCGAAGCGGTTCTTGAGCGGCTCGGCCACCGTCAGTCCCCGACGTTCGACCGTTGGAGCAGGCGCTCGGCATTGGCGGCCTTGTCCTCCTCCACCGAGACCAGGGGATTCCGCCGAAACCAGACGAAGAGGCCAACACCTAGTACCGCGGCGGCGAAGCCCGACACCTGATTCCACGTGAACGAGCCGACGGTGGCATCACCGTTCCCGAAGCGGAGGAAGTCGAGGACGAAGCGCTGGAGCCCGTACCAGACGACCCAGAAGGCGAAGAGCTGTCCGTATTTGAGCCGGGAACGCCGCGCCACGATTGCCAACACAACCAGCAGCACGGCGGCTCCGACCATGTCATAGGCGGCGACGTGGTGATAGATGCCGGGATCGTCCGTCCCGGGGACCGAGCACAGCCCACCGGGGAGCGCCTCGGCGGGGGCGCACTCCAGGCCGTTGTGCTGGGGGGCAAGGTCGTACCCCGGCCTGATGCCGTACCCCCAAGCCACCTCCGTCGCCCTGCCCAGGTGCTCGACGATGGCGAGGTCGCCGATCCTGCCGACGATGGTGCCCACGGCCAGACCGTAGGCGGAGGCATCGAAGGCGGCCGCCCTCGGAAGACCGACCTTCCTCATCCGCCACCAGCCCGCAAGGATCCCGCCGGCGAACCCACCCATGATCGAGAAGTTTCCCGCGATCGGGTTGAGTGCGTCGATGAGCGACCCGCCGCCCAGCAGTTGGGCGGGGCTGGTGAAGTAGCGGGCGCCGAGGATGGCTCCCACGATCGCCCAACTCAGAACGGACTGGTAGGCCAGCGTGTCGTATCCGCGCCGTTCCAACTCGCGGGTTGCCAACCATCCGCCGGCGATGAACCCGACGGCGGCGAACAGTCCGTGCAGCGAGAACTGGAATGGTCCAATGTCCCAGATCGGGATCGGCGAATAGGAGATGGCGCCCAACACCCGCCGGACACTACTTCAGCGGTCAGGGCACGAGCTCCAGTCCCGCCTCGGCCCAGGCCAGCACGCCGCCGTCGATCTCCGCCACGTCAGAAAAGCCGAGCTCGTCGAGTACCGGCATGGTTTGCCCGCTCCGGTTGTCCGAACGGCAGTAGAGCACGTAGCGGGCCTCCGGGTCGAGGCCGGCGAGACGATCCCCGAAGTCGGCGGCGTAGAAGTCGATGTTCACGGCCCCCTCGATGTGCCCCTCGGCGAACTCCTCGGGCGTGCGAATGTCGAGCACCGTCAGGTCGTCTCCCCCGACCGCGATCACGGCCTCGGCATCGGTTGCCGGCACCGTACGAAGACCGGTCGCCTCCGCCACATCGGTGGCGCCGCACGCCGAGACCACGAACCCGACAACGAGAAGATATGCAAGTTTGCGCATATGATCATCGTATCAGGATTTTGGCCAAGAGCCAGGTCAACAGGTCAACAGGTCGAAGGGTCGACGCGTCGATGGGTCAGACGAGTCGGTCGACCATCATCGCTGCGAACAGCAGCGCCAGATAGAGGGTCGAGTAGCCGAACAGCTTCATCGCCCGTTCCGGACGGAACACCACGCGGAACGACTCGATGATCAACCAGGCACCCAGTACCACCGCCGACAGCATGTAGATCCAGCTCATCCCGGCCGCAGGCACCAGTGCCAGGGAGAACAACACCGTGATACCCGAGTACACCAGCATCTGACGGGTGGTGGCCTCGACACCGCGGACCACGGGCATCATCGGGACGCCGGCGGAGGCGTAGTCATCGGAGTACTTGATGGCGAGCGCCCAGAAGTGCGGTGGGGTCCAAGCGAAGATGATCCCGAACAGAATCCACGCAGGGGCGGCGATCGATCCGGTGACGGCCGCCCACCCGACCAGCACCGGCACCGCACCCGCAGCGCCCCCGATCACGATGTTCTGATCGGTGGAACGTTTGAGCACCCTGGTGTAGACGAAGACGTAGAAGAGAAGAGCGACCGTCGACCACACTGCGGCCAGCAGGTTGGCGAACACCCACAGCCACACGAATCCGATCGAACCGAGCGCCCACCCGAACGCCCGTGCCTTCTCGGGGTCAACCCGCTGCCGAGCGAGAGGGCGCTTCGACGTGCGGCGCATGATCTGATCGATGTCCCGATCGTGGTAGTTGTTGAGAGCGTTGGCGCCTCCGGCCGAGAACGCGCCCCCGAGCACGGTGGCGATCACCAGCCAGGTGTCGGGCCAACCGGCCCGGGCGACGACCATCGCCGGCACCGTCGTGATGAGCAGCAGCTCGATGATTCGGGGCTTCGTGAGGGCGACATAGGCGCCGATGGTCGCCATGAAGCCCGACTTCTCGAGCTGCGGGTCTGTGATCACTACCGGGCCGTCCATGTGGCGGCCCAGGTTACAGGTGTTCGGGACCACAGCCACAGGGACCTTGTACCCTGCCCAGGATGCGCAGCCTGGCCATCGTTTTCGCTTTCGCCGTGGCACTGTCCGCCTGTTATTCGGCCTCGTCAGAGGAGCCGACGCCGACCGACGGAATCGCCGCCACGACTGCTGTCTCGGCAGACTTCACCGAGGGCCTGACCGTGATTGCCAGCTCTCCGGGTTCACTGGGGGTTGGCCCACAGCGGGTGCTCATGGTCGTCGCAACCCAGGAGAGCGAACTGCTCGGCGGGCCGGACGACCCGGCGACTGTCACCTTCGCCCTGGACGGCGAGAAATTCACCGACAACCCCACCGAATGGGTGTGGGGGATCGAAGGTGTCAGGGGTTTCTACATCACCAACTTCGACTTCCCGCGCCCGGGCACCTGGGAGGCGACGCTGACCAACGCCTCCGGCTCGGCGCAGACCTCACCGTTCACCGTCGGCGAATCGGCGGTCGTTCCCGAGGTGGGAACACCTGCGCCGGCTTCGACGTCCCGCACCTCGGCGGATGCCCCCCTCGAGCAGATCACCACCGACCCCGAACCCGAGCCGTCCTTCTACGAGCTGAGCATCGCCGAGGCCGTGACGAGCGGGACACCGTCGGTGATCGTGTTCGCCACACCCGCCTTCTGCACCACCGCCATCTGCGGACCGACGATGGAGGTGATCAAGTCTGTCGCCCCCGACTTCACCGACGTCAACTTCGTCCACGTCGAGGTGTACGAGAACATCGACGACCCCCAGGGCCAACTCGTCGAAGTCGACGCCGTCACAGAATGGGGACTGCAAACCGAACCCTGGGTGTTCGTGATCGACGCCGACGGGACCGTCGCCGCCCGATTCGAAGGAACCGTTGGAGCCAACGAGCTGGAACGAGCCCTCCAGTCGCTCGGGAGCTGACCGCCAGCTCATAGCTCGTAGCTCGTAGCTTCCTCTGCGGTTGGCCTCCTGTGCGTCGCACCCGTATAGTGCCAGGTCATGGTCAAACCCCGCCGCCAGAAGCGTTTCCCCTGGTCAGCGGGCCGTATGCGTGTTCTCGGGGCGATGTCGCTCACCCTGCTGCTGTCGGCCTGCTCGTTCATCGAGATCGACTCACCCCTGACCACGTTCGAGCCTGCCGGCCCATTCGCCGAGACCATCGACGAGTTGTTCTGGCTGGTGTTCTGGACCGCGGCGGCGGTGTTCGTGATCGTCCAGGGCGGCATCCTCTTCACGGTGTTCGCCTTCCGTGACCGCCCCGGCCGCAAGGAGCCCAAGCAGACCCATGGGAATGCCGCCCTCGAGATCACCTGGACGGTCATTCCCTCGCTGATCCTGGCCGTGCTGGCGGTACCGACCGTGCAGGCGGTCTTCGACCTCACCGAATGCGGAAGCGATGCCATGACCATCGAGGTCGTCGGCCACCAGTGGTGGTTCGAGTTCAACTATCCCGATCACGGGGGCGTCACCACCGCGAACGTCATGGTGATGCCCGAGGACCAGGAAGTGTGTGCGGTGATGACGTCGGATGACGTGATGCACAACTTCTGGATCCCGGCCATGAACGGCAAGCGGTACCTCATCCCCGGGCAGGAGACACTGCTACGCCTCCAGGCCGACGAGCCGGGTGAATATTGGGGCCATTGCGCCGAGTTCTGCGGCCTCTCCCACTCGCTCATGCGGGCCCGGGCCCAGGTCCTCACCGCCGAGGACTTCGACGCCTGGATCGAGGCCCAGCAGCAGCCGGCACCGGTTCCGGCCGAAGGGACACCCGAATATGCCGGCCTCCAGGTGTTCCTCAACAAGGGCTGTGGAGCCTGTCACGCAGTCGACTTCGAAGACAACGCCGCCGGTATCGAAGACTCGGTCAGGCCCGACGGCGCCTTCAACGGACCCGATCTCACCCATTTCGCCAGCCGCAGCGTGTTCGCCGGCGCGTATCTGCCCTACGACTCGGGCGACGGTGTGGAGGGCATCAGCTACGAGGATGCCCTCACGCAGTGGCTTGCGGACCCACCGGGTGTCAAGCCCGGATCGTTCATGCCGAACCTCGGCTTGACCGCACAGGAGATCGACGACCTGATCGCATGGCTGGAGACCAACCAGTGACCCACTTGAACCGGAGGACGAACCGATGACCGCCACGGCATCCCGCCCGGCAGCGACGATCTTCCGCCGTCCGGCGGCCACGACCGGGTTCTGGTCATGGATCACAACCGTCGATCACAAGAAGATCGGCATCATGTACGGGTACACCGCGTTCGCGTTCTTCCTCATCGGGGGAATCGAGGCACTCCTGCTGCGTATCCAGCTCTCCCAGCCGAACAACGACTTCCTGACGGCGGCCGAATACAACGCCCTCTTCACCACGCACGCCGTCACCATGATCTTCCTGTTCGTGATGCCGGCAGCGGCCGCGTTCATGAATTACCTGCTGCCGCTCATGATCGGAGCACGGGACGTGGCGTTCCCCCGCATGAACGCGCTCTCGTTCTGGATCTTCCTGATGGGTGGTTTGTTCCTGTACTCGGTGATCTTCTTCGCCGATCCGCAGGCACCGCTCGGCATCGAGGACAGTACCGGAGCGACGATTCCCGGGAACCTGGCCGAGGAAGACAACACGCTGCTCGGTGGCCTACCCGACGCCGGATGGTTCATGTACCAGCCGAACGCCGGACCCGACTACTCACCCGGGCTCGCCATCGACTTCGCTGCGCTGGGCCTCCAGATCCTCGGCGTGGCCTCGCTGATCTCTTCGGTCAACTTCATCGTCACGATCTTCAACATGCGGGCCAAGGGCATGCGTCTGCTCCGGATGCCGGTGTTCGTGTGGATGATGATGGTGGTGGCGTTCCTGTTGCTGTTCTCATTGCCGATCATCGCCATCGCCCTGTTCATGGTCACCTTCGACCGCAGTTTCGGGACGAGTTTCTTCCAGGCAGCGGCCGGCGGTGATCCTGTCCTGTGGCAGCACCTTTTCTGGCTGTTCGGCCATCCCGAGGTCTACATCCTCATCCTCCCGGCGATGGGCATCGTCTCCGAGGTCATCCCGGTGTTCAGCCGCAAGCCGCTGTTCGGGTATGCCGCCATCGTCTTCGCGGGTGCGGGTATTGGCTTCCTCGGTTTTGGTGTGTGGGCCCACCACATGTTCAGCTCGGGTATCACCCCGGTCGCCCAGGCCGCCTTCGGACTCGCCACCATGACGATCGCCATCCCCACGGGCATCAAGATCTTCAACTGGATGGGGACGATGTGGGGCGGCAAGCTCCGGTTCACCACCCCGATGCTGTTCGCGATCGGATTCGTGTCCCAGTTCGTGATCGGTGGGCTCTCGGGTGTGACCCACTCGATCGTGCCATCCGACTGGCAGCAGACCGACACCTACTACATCGTCGCCCACTTCCACTACGTGCTCTTCGGGGGCGCCATCTTCGGGATCTTCGCCGGCCTCTACTACTGGTTCCCCAAGCTCACCGGCCGGGTGATGAACGAGAAACTCGGCAAGTCGCACTTCTGGATCCAGTTCGTCGGCTTCAACCTGACGTTCGCCCCCATGCACTGGCTCGGGCTGCAGGGAATGGTGCGTCGCACCTGGAAGTACGCCCCCGAGACGAACATGGGCCCGTGGAACATGGCGGTGACGATCGGCGCCTTCACCATCGCATTGGGCGTTCTCATCTTCATGATCAACTGGGCATGGTCGAAGCGCAAGGGTCAGCTCTCCGGTCTCGACCCCTGGGACGCCCGGACCATCGAGTGGACAATCCCCAACCCGACCCCCGAGTACAACTTCGCCTCCAATCCCGTGGTCCACAGCCTCGACGACTTCTGGCACATGAAGTACACCGAGGACGCCGACGGGCGTGCGGTGCGCCGACCCGGGGCCGACGAGTTGATCGCCCGTCTCGACCACGACGGCCGCAACCCAACCGAGCCCATCCATCTGCCCAACCCCTCCTACTTCCCCTTCATCATGTCACTGGGCCTGCCTGTGCTCGCCTACGGCATCATCTGGCACACCGCCCTGTGGGGCAAGCTGATGATCGGCATCGGCGTGCTCATCACCATCGGCGGTCTGCTCGGCTGGGGAATGGAACCGCTCGAAGAGGCACACGAAGATCACGATGAGGATGAGCCGGTAGCGGCTCACTGAGGGAGAGCGACGCAATGGCGGATCTGGCACAAGAGGCCGCGGTCGATCATCACGGGGAGCACGAGTCCACCGGGATCGAGAACCGCAAGCTGGGAATGTGGGTTTTCCTCAGCTCCGAGTTCCTCTTCTTCGGGGCACTCATCTCGAACTACCTGTTGTACGGCAATCGGGAGTTCGGCGATAGCGTGCTCCCCCGAGAGATCTACGACATCCCGTTCACCTCGTTCAGCTCGTTCGTTCTACTGATGAGTTCGTTGACGATGGTGCTGGCGCACGACGCCCTCGCCCGCCACGATCAGGCGCAGACCCGCACGTGGCTGTTCGCCACCGGCGCCCTCGGCTCGGTGTTTCTGGGTGGCCAGGTCTTCGAGTTCTACGAGTTCGTGCAGGTGTACGGGATGACGCTCACCACCAACCCGGCATCGTCGGCATTCTTCCTGCTCACCGGCTTTCACGGGGTCCACGTCGCCCTCGGCGTGCTGATGCTGTTCTCGCTGTTCGGCATCTCGCAGCGCCAGGGGAGCCTGTCGGAGAACCAGGGTCTCAACCTGGAGCTGGTTGGCCTCTACTGGCACTTCGTCGATATCATCTGGATCGTCATCTTCACCCTCGTCTACCTTCTGTCTGCGACACCGGCATGAGCGAACAACACGCCTCCACCGCCCCCCACCCGACCCCCAAGCTGTACGTCCAGCTTGCCTTGATCCTGGCGGTGATGACGGCCATCGAGGTCGCCCTGTTCTACCTCGAGGAGACCATCGGTCGCGGCCTGGCCCGAACCACCCTGGTGTTCCTGGCATTCCTCAAGTTCGTGGCCGTGATCGGGTGGTACATGCACCTCCGGTATGAGGAGAGCCTGCTGTCGAAGTTCTTCACCACCGGGTTCATCCTGGCGGCCTCGCTGTACGGGATCGTTTTGGCATCATTCGGGTTGTCGGCCATATTCGGCTGATGATGCTTCCCGAGTACACGCTCCACCTCGATGTCTGGGCGATACTCGTCATCTTCGCCGGCGCCTACTGGTGGGCGGAGACCCGCTTTCGACCCCACTACGCCACCCAGGCGGTAGCCGCCACCCGCAAGCAGTGGCGATCGTGGTACCTGGGTGTCTTCTTCATCTGGTTGGCCTCCGACTGGCCCATGCACGACCTGGCCGAGCAGACGCTGTTCACCGCCCACATGATCGAACATATGATCATCGGTTACATCGTCCCTCCGTTGCTTCTCAGGGGGATGCCGCGCTGGATGGCCGACGCCACCCTCGGACATCCGAAGGTGGCGGGGTGGCTCAAGTACCTCGCCCATCCCGTCGCCGGCTTCTTCGCCTTCAACTCGATGATGGTGCTGGTCCACTGGCCCGAGGCCGTCACCTGGCAGATCGAGGCCGAGGTGACACACTTCCTCTATCACTCCGTGCTGTTCGTGACGGGTGTGATGCTGTGGCTCCCGATCTACAGCCCGACCCCCGCCATTCCCCGTTTGAGCCAGCCGATGCAGATGCTGTATCTGTTCCTCAACACGCTCATACCCACGGTTCCGGCGTCGTTCATCACCTTCAGCGAGATCCCGCTGTACCCGATCTACGGGGATGGTCCAGCCGCCTGGGGCCTGACGCTGGTCGGCGACCAGACCCTGGCGGGAATTGTCATGAAGATCGGTGGCGGATTCCTCCTGCTCGGTCGGATCCTCTCGATCTGGCTCGACTACACACGGAACGAGCGGGAATGGGACGCCATAGAGCGGGAGCTGGCCGCCTCTTGAGGCGGACGTTCATCGGAGCGGCGCTGCTGGTCGCAGCCTGCGGTACGGCCGGCCAGGGAACGGTCGAGGGCCTCGTGGTGGACGTCAAAGGCGACCTGAGCGCGGTCACTGGGTTCACGGTGCTCACCGACGAGGGTCAGATGAGCTTCGTCCCTGCCTCCGACGGGGACTTCGCCTTCCCGTTGCCCCACCTGCGCGAGCACATCATCTCCGGTGTTCCGGTGGTTGTGTTCTGGGAATTGCGCGGCGACACCAGAGTGGCAGTCCTCGTCGACGACGCCGACGAGAGCGAGCACTGAGCCTTCCGGCGGAATACCATCGTCCGGCCCTGGCGAGGATCACGACAGCCCCGGAGCATGGCATGGAGGAGATCCATCATGCGGGTCGAGTGCACCCAACGTGAAGACATCAAGGCGTTGTGCCCTCACTGCAACGCGGAGCTGCCGGAGCTGTTCTTCCAGAGGCCGAGAGGGCCGTTCGGGATCGGGCGGGGATACCTGTTCTTCTGCCCGACCTGCCGCAAGGTGCTCGGTGCCGGCGTGCAGTGGTACGCATTCCCGCACCGGACATGAGCGGCGATCAGAGGATCACGAAGAGGCGGGCCTCGCCTTCAGCCGGCGTTCCGTCCCCGGCGCCGTGTTCCTCGGTGGTGGCGCCCTCGCCCTCCCCCTCGTGATGCTCGCCGGCCCCGGTGGTCTGGAGTACGGCGTAGATGAGGATCACAACCACCCCGATCCCGGCTGCCGCCACGAGCAGTTCGCTCATCCCCACCTTCATGTTCGGTTTGGAGGCCGACAGCGAGGCGAACGCAAGGATGCTCCCGGCCAACACGGTGCCGGTGAGCGGCGAGTACGACGGGAAGCTGATGAACACGAACGCGAAGGCCAGCACCATGGTGAGAATGGCGATCAGTGACACGACCGGAAGACCAAAGGCCGCGATGAGTCGGGCCTGAACGGTGCGGACCTCGTCGAGGTCGTGGTGGTCGACACCCTCCGGTACACCGAGCGCCTGGACGAGCGCTCCGATCAGCCATCCACCCGCCGCCCATGTGACCAGGGTCCAGATCATGGCTCCCAGCACGGGGATCGTCGTAGGGTCGTCGGGGATCTCCGGTGAGGTTCCGGTGCCGGCGATGATGCCACCCGCCACGGCGCCCACCAGACCGCCGAGGATGATGCCGAGGGCAACGGACGGCAGGGCCGATCCGGTGAGCTTCATTCCCGGGGAGGTCCACGCCGGGATCAGTCGGGTCAGGCCGGCCACAGCGATACCGACCACAACCGAAACGAGCATCGCGATGAGTATGAGCCGACCAGGATCGACGCCGATGACGACCGACAGGTCGCCTTCCTCGCCGAACAGACCGGCCTGTCCCACCATGAACTGGGAGGAGAACAGCCACCCGAGCAGTCCCAGCACCAGACCAGAGACCGCTCCCACTCGCGACGCCACGCGGATGCGGTCCGACAGCGGTGCAGCGGGATACGACTCTTCGACCACCGGCTCGTCGAGAACGGCTACCGCTGTAGCTACAGGGGCGGCCTCGGCCGCTGGGGCCGCCGACGTCGGGGCTACAGGCGCTACCGGTTCAGCCTCCACAGCAGGGGCAGCGTCAGCAGCCGGGGTTGCATGTGCGGCCGCGGCCGGGGCAGCTGCCACGGACTCCCCGCCGGCCCAGGCCTGAAGGATGGAGTCGACGTCGGCACCCGTCGCCTTGGAGCGGGCTTCGGCCGATCGTCGCACGATGACCTCGGGCGCGGACAGCGCCTGAGCTGCGGCAGCGAGGTAGTCACTCATCGTTGGGAGAGGATAGCGAACCAGCGGCGAGCCACAGCATCGGAGAGACGGCTTCTGGCTTCTGGCTTCTAGCTTCTGGCTTCTGGCTTCTGGCTTCTGGCTTCTGGCTTCTGCTTCTGGCTTCTGGCTTCTGCCTCGTCCGACGCAACAGGGCGGGGCGCCTCATCCGCCCATCGAGCGATTCCAGCCAGCAGCCAGCAGCCAGCAGCTATCGACGTGGGGGCCGGGATCGCTCCCGGCCCCCCTCGATTCGTCTCAGCTACTGGCTTCGGTCTGTCAGGTCCCGAGACCGAGAGCCCTGGCGAGGAAGGTCGCCATCTGACCACGGGAGACCTCGTCCTCCGGGGAGAACGTGGTGTCGGAGGTACCGACCGTGATGCCCGAGGCGTACAGGGCGGCGATGTCGGCTGCGAACTCGCTGTCCTCGATGTCGGTGAACGGCGTGTCCGATCCTGCCTCCAGGGCGAATGCCCGGGAGAGGAACGCAGCCATCTGACCACGGGTGATCGTGGCATCCGGTGTGAACGTTCCATCGGCGTTGCCGCGCGTGATGCCGAAGGCAGCGATTGCGTTGATGTCCGCCTCGAAGATGCTGTCATCATCATCCTCGAAGTAATCGGTGGTGGCGTTCGGCAGAGCCAGGGCGCGGCGCAGGAAGGCGGCCATTTGACCACGGGTCACCGAGTCCTCGGGGCCGAAGTCTCCGTTGTCGTATCCCCGGGCGATGTTCGCCAGCGCAATGATGCCGATGTTGTTCTTGTGCACCGACGAGGCGACATCGGGGAAGGCCCCGTCGACACCCAAGCCGGTGAGGGTCGAGACCAGGACGGTGAAGTCACTGCCCAGGGTTCCCACGGCGTAGACGATGGTGTTCACTCCCTCGACCAGCTCGACGTCGAGCTCGCCTGTGGCCGGGAATGCCTGGGTGTCGGTGCCTGCTGCATTCAAGGCCACGCCGTAGGTGGCGGCCGGCACATCGGCAGCTGCTCCCGCACCGTTGGCGAGGTTCGGCACCAGTACTGCGCCGTCTGCGAGCACGTCGACTGCCGGAGCCGCAGCTGTGTGACGAACCGTCACCCGGGCCTCGTCGGCGGCGATCTCGGAGATGTCGTTGATGAACACCGAAGCGGTGGGCGCTCCGACCTCGTCGAGGTGCGCCACGACGGCTGCATTGGCTCCGGCCGGAACCTCGACGCCGGGTGCGCTGATCACCGGCGCATCCACCACGGGGTCGGCCCCGGCGGCGTAGATGGCGATGTCGTATGTCCCTGCCGGCAGCAACACTTGCGACGCGATGTCCTCGAAGTCGAAGCTCGTGAGCAGGGGAAGGCCGTTGGCGTACACATCGACGACCACACCCGGCACGCCGTGAACCACGTCGACCAGGGCGAAGCCGGCCGCCGTGCCCAGATCGATCGTCTGGACCGCGAGGGTGAAGTCGCTTCCGAGCGAGCCGATGGCGTACACGATGACCGACTGGTTGGCCGCCACTGCGAGAGGCACGGAACCGGTCGCCGGGAACGCCTGGGTGTCGGTCCCGGCCGCGTTGAGTGCCACGTCATAGGTGGCGGGCGCCAGGTCCGCCTGGCCCTCGGCACCGTTGGCGACATCGGCGAACGCGACGCCGCCGTTCACAAGAACGTCGACGGCGGGAGCCTCCGCGGTGTGCCGGACGACTGCTCGCCCGTACCCGGCGACGGTGGTGGAAGTGTCGTTGACGAAGACCGAGAGCGTCGGAGCTCCGGCGGCGTCGAGATGGGCGACGGCGCTCACGTTCGCACCGGGGGGAAGATTGACGCTGGCCTCGAGAGCCGGTGAGTCCATCGCTGGATCGGCTCCGGCAGCGAAGATCTCCACATCGTGGGCGCCTGACGCCACCGTGAGCGGGCCTGCGACGGTCTCGAACTCGAAGTCTCCGAGGACTTCGGCTCCGTCGAGGTAGACATCGACCACCAGCCCCGGAACTCCGTGGATGACGCTCAGTTGGGCATCACCGGGGGCGGCGGATGCAGGCACGGCCAGCATCGGTACCGCCAGCAGAGCGGCGAGTGCCGCTACTACGAATCTACGCATCGGTTATCTCCTCGATCGACGATGGGCCTATTGACCCCTTTACCTATCTACGGAGCCGGATCGGTGACCGGATGATCCTCCCCCGCGGAATCCCCGGCGTCGAGGCGAGCCTTGGCGCGCTTCTCGGCCGATCGCAGGGCGAAGATCGCGATGGATACTGGGATGACGAACAAGAGGATGTCGTCGATACCGGAGCCGTGGGCGAGAACCATGCGTCCACCCTACCCTGCGGCCAGGATCACCAGTCCTAGCCCGGTCAGCGCCACCATCAGCACCAGCATCGCGTACTGGGACCGTACTGCCGCCACCCCTTCGAAATCCGCCAGTGCGCGATCGTGGGCGAGGATCACACCGGCGATGTGACCGACCACGATCACTGCCACCTGCACATACCAGACCCACGCGGCGGAGCCGGTGATGAGCGAATACGAGATCGGTCGGTCCACCGTCCCGAACAGATCCCATCCAAGTCCGAACGGGTCGGACATGGTGGAGATGATCAGTTGGCTCTCGAACAGGACGAGGGTGAAATAGTGGGCGAAGGCGTAGGCGAAGGCGATCGGGACCAGGGTGTGGGCGAACCGGCGGGCGACCGAGGCGGCGGTCCCGTTGCCACCCAGTCGCGACGCAGTCCACGAAGCGCCGAGGTATCCGGCCCCGATCGCGGCGCAGGTTCCCAGGAACGCAACCGTGCCCGCAGTCGCGGTCGCCACCGTCGATGACAGACCGAACTCGAACAGAGTCCGGCTCAAGGGAAGCTGAACCGTCTCGCTCCACCAGTCGGTGAACGACGCCCCGTCGTAGGTGACGGTGCCGATGGTGACCACCACGAATGCCACCAGTCCCCGCTGCTCCGGCACGTGCGGCAACGCTCGAAGCCATCCCCGCCGGACGATGGACCCGTCCTCTGATCTACCCCACGGCGCCATCGACCCGAACAGTCGGTTGTAGACGGCGAAGCCATCGACATCCGCCGACCGTCGCCCAGCCATCCCCATCCCGAGGATGTAGGCGGTGTAGACCACGGCGGCGATCGCCAGGTGGACAGGCTCCTGCACCGGCGAGACCAGTTCCAGCCATGTGAACGCCAACAGCGCGACGGTGGCCGGAATGAGCGAACCGGGGCTGGCCCCGGTGTCGTCCAGCCCGAACAGGTCGCGGAGATAGCGCCACGGGTCGAGATCGGGGTAGATGTCTCCAACCACCGCCGAGAGGAACGGGACGATCAGCCAGAAACCGACGAACACCAGCACCGGGGCGGGGTTTCGTCCGCTCGACGGCTCCCCGATGAACCCGGCCACGACCACGAGGAGCAGCGACACGCTTCCCACCACCCCGGCAACGGCTCTCACCCACCGCCACCACGTGCCGGCACCGGTGCGAACCGGAACCGGGCCCTGCAGCCGCGCCTGCGGCCACAACAGGGCCAGCGCCAGAAACGAGAGCACGAGGACGGCGCCCGCACCGGCGACGAAGAACTCGAGTGGCACCGGAAGGTCCTGGCGACCACCGATGCCGTGTGCTTGGGCGAATCCGGGCACGAGCCACGTCAGCGCCGCCACAACGCCGAACGCGGTTCGTCTCATCCACCGACCTCGAGGTTGAGCAGCAGGAGACCGGCTCCCTCCAACTCCACCTCGTGAACCCCCGGTATCTCGGCGACGAACGTGATCTCGCCCGGAGTTCCTGGTTCCAGATCCGCATAGAGATCGTAGGTGTGGACGTGGACTTCGTCGGCGACGTCGGCGGTCACCCGAATGGTCACCTCGTCGCCGAGCCCCACCGTGGCCGGGCCTTCGACCGTGACCTCTCCCTCGACCACCTCGACCGAGATCACCGAACCTGCCACCGTGGTCGTGGTGGCGACGGTCGTGGTGGTGGTGGTGCGACCGTGGTGGTGGTGGCGGCGATCGGCGAGGTACTGGTGGTGGAGACGTCCACCACGGTGACCGGTGGCGCAGTCGTGACGGCGGCATCGTCGGTCCCTGCGCCACAAGCGACGAGGAGGGCGACCATGACGACGAGCAAACCACGCATCAGCGACATGGTAGGGACCCGGAGTCGAAACCTCGTGCACTGTCAGCTTCCAGCCAGCACGCGTTCCGGCGTGTTGCGTGTTGCTTCGGACTTCTGACTTCGGACTTCGGACGTTCCCAGCCAGCAGTCGAGTCGTGCTCGTCTCTATGCTTGAAGCATGAAGAAGTTCCTTCTCATCGCACTGCTCCTCGGCGCACTCGGCTTCGCCGCCAAGAAGATGATCGACAACGCCTAGAGCACGGCGACACCGCAACAGGCTCCGATGGTCCGGACCGGCTCATGGCCCCTGGTCGGGCTCCCGATCCGGGGACCGATCGGACGGCACGAATTCGGATATCGCCCGGATCAGCTGCTCGGGATGTGTGAATGGCGCCTCGTGGCGAGCCCCCAGGATTTCGGTCACCGTCGCATCGGGAAGCGCAGCCGCCAGGTCGTACTGCCATCGCACCGGCACCAACTGGTCGCGGAGGGGTATCACCACCAAGGCGGGCTGGCGAACCCGGCCGATCCAATCGGTGGAGTCGAATCTCAGGAGTGAGAAGGTGGCGGCGGACCCGGCCTCGGCATCCCGCCGGTGCGTCTCCTCCCACAGCCATCGGGCGTGGCGGCGATCGACCGCTCCCGTCGCCAGCAGATACAACGATCGCACCTCGGGCGAGCCGACTCCGGTCAGGCGTTCCCACGTGCGGATCACCCAGACACTCACGACTCTGAGGGGGCGCCACCAGCCAGGGTGACGGGCGAACGTGGCGATCAGCACCATGCGCTCCACCAACTGGGGGTGCCGATACGCCAGGGCCTGGGTGATCGTCCCACCCATCGAATAGCCCACCACGGCTGCGCTCCGCACGCCCACCCGAGCGAGCACAGCAGCGATGTCGTCGGCGACGTCCTCGATCTCGAAGCGGTCGATCGTCTTGGGGGACAGACCGTGGCTGCGATGATCGACCACGGTCAGGCGATAGCGCTCGGCCAGAACCGGCCCGACCTTGAACCACTCGGTCAGCGAAGCACCCCCCAAACCGTGCACCAGGACCAGGTCCTCGCCGTCCGGGGGCCCCACCTGTCGAACCATGAACTCCCGATCACCCACGAACACCGTGACACCGGGGATGCGCCACGGGTGCACCTGGGGCGCCTTCCAACGGGGCGTGACGATCGGTCCGAACAGACGCCAGCCTGCGGTCACGCGAAACAGCAGCCCCAACATCCGTTTCACGATCCCCTCCCGGCGAAGACGAACTCGGCCACCGGACGGCCACCGATCAGGTGATCCTGAATGATGCGTTCCATGACGGCCACCGTGACCGAGTGATACCAGACACCGTCGGGGTAGACAACGGCGATGGGACCCAGCTCGCAGACCCGGAGACAATCGGCCTTCGTACGCAGGATCGATCCGCCGCCGCCCCATGCTCTGGCCTCGGCCGCCGGATCGGTCTGCCAGGGCGGGGGCGCAGAGGTCAACCCGAGTTCCTTCAGTCTCGCCTTCAGATACCGCCAGACCTCCCGGGTCTCCTCGACCGGAGCACACTTCGCGGTGGTCTGGTCGGCGCACAGGAACACGTGTCGCTCCATCCCCGGGATGGACAACGACTCGGCGATGAGCTCGACGCGGCGGACAGGGTCCATTCCCCGAACGCTAGCCGTGGGTGGCGCCATCACCGACAGCCGAGCGCACCGTGAGCGGAGCATCCGCCGGTCGCCAGAGCTAGGTTTGTCGTACAGATGCGTGTCCTCATCGTGGGAGCCGGCCTCATCGGCGCCCATCATGCTCTTGCGGCGGCAATGGCAGGCCACACCGTGACGATGCTCGACCGGCACGCAGTGCCTCGGGGGGCCTCCAGCCGCAATCTCGGCGCCATCCGACTGTCCGGAAGAGCGTCGGGCCTCTCGCTGGAGATGTCGCGATTCGGCCTCACCCGGTGGAGGGCGATCGCCGAACGGGTGCCGGAGATCGGCTTCTCCCAGTGCGGATCGATCACGCTGTTGAGGACCGACATCGAGATCGCCGTGGCCGAGGAGTACGTCGACCGCTATCGGGACAGCATCGATCTCGAGGTGGTCCCGGGGAGCCGGATCCCTTCGCTGGAACCGGCGATCACCGGAGTGTTCCCGGCGGCGCTCGTGTGTGGGGACGACGCAACCATCGCTCCGGGTGTGGCCATGCCGGCCCTCATCGACTACCTCCGCTCAGCCGAAGGTGTCGACATACGGCTCGGAGTGGAGGTTCGGGACCTCACCTGGCGGGGCCGGGAATTGCTGGCGTCGACCACGGCAGCGGACGTCGCGCGCCGACGCCGCCGTCGTATGCACCGGCGACGCCATGGATGCGCTCTTCAGGTCGACCCTCGACACTGCGCCACTGCACAGGGCGCGTATCAACGCCTTCGAGGTCGCCCATCGTGGGACGCGACCGTCGGGGATCATCACCGACGGCTCGGCGTTCCACACTCACGCCGGATACCGGGAAATGCCGTCCGCACCTGATCTCCTCCCCGTCGATGCAGTCGGGATCGGGCAGATCGAGTGGGTGACGACCCCGTCACCGGAACGGTCTGTGCTGGTGGGAGCCACCAGACGGACGGAGGACTGGTCGGGCGCGCCGATGCCGATCGAGGCGGAGCACTGGCTGGTGAACCGAACCGCCGAGACCTTCGGCATCGATACCCGATTCGTGCGCCGCCGCTGGTCGGCCGGGTTCGTCGAGTCGACCGGTGACGTGTCCACCCAGCCCTACATCAGATTGGACCCCATGCCCGGTGTCACCCTCATCACCGGGCTCGGGTTGATGGGGAACACCATGGCTCCGGCCATCGCACGCGCCTCGATCGCGTCGCTCACCTGATCAAAATCGTCCCCGGTGGCCCATCGCCGATCCTCCCGATCACCTCGCCCATTCCCTGCGATCGCAGCGCGGCCAGCACGTCTTCAACTGACCCGGGGTCCACCGACATGAGCAGTCCGCCACTCGTCTGGGCGTCCGCCAACATCTGAAGGGTGCGCGGTTCGACGGATCCGACAACGTGGGATGTCACCGCTTCCACATTGCGCTCGGACCCACCGGGGTAGAAGCCGGCGTCGAGCAGGTCCCACGCTCCGTCGATCACCGGGACCGCGTCGGCGTCGACCACGGCAGAGACACCGGACGCCGACGCGATCTCGGCGAGATGGCCGAGGAGGCCGAAACCGGTGACGTCGGTGGCGGCCTTCACGCCCGCGGAGCACATCACCCGTGCCGCTCTCTCGTTGAGCATCGCCATCCAATCCACCGCAGTCGCCACCACATCGTGCGGGCACCCGCCGCGCTTGATGGCGGTGGCGACGATGCCCGTGCCGATCGGCTTGGTGAGAACCAGCACATCGCCTGGCCTGGCGGCGGCATTGGTGACGACGGATCCGGGATCGACCAGTCCGGTCACGGCGAATCCGTACTTCGGTTCGGCATCGTCGATCGAATGCCCCCCGACGATCGTGCATCCGGCAGCCGCCATCACGTCGGCACCGCCCCGGATGACGTCACCCAGCACCTCGAAGGGAATGACGCCTCTCGGCCAGCCGACCATCTGAAGCGCCGTGAGCGGCGCCCCACCCATGGCGTACACGTCGGAGAGGGCGTTGGCGGCAGCGATCCGCCCCCAGTCGTAAGCGTCGTCGACCACCGGGGTGAAGAAGTCGACGGTCTGGACCAGGGCGCGTTCGTCCGACAGGCGATAGACGCCCGCATCGTCGCTGGTCGACATCCCGACGATCAGGTCGGGATGCGTGGCAGCTGGGTGGGTTCGCAACGGCGACAGAACCTGTGCCAGCTCGGCGGGGCCGAGCTTGCAGGCTCAGCCGGCACCGTGGCTGAAGCTGGTCAGTCTGATGGTCTCCATCACCGGCGACGCTAGTGGAGTGGGCCGCCGACACAATCGACCGACCGCGATCGGGAGAGCGGGCGTCAGCGGAGCCGGTACCGATCCCGAACGGCCGGAAGCAGCGACATCGCCAGGATCAACACACCGACCATGAGTGTCACCCACTGGATCGGAGCCGATTCGGGAAGCCACAGGAGCTGGAGACCGATCCAGGCGACCACGCCCATCCCCTGGACGACCGAGCCGATGAGAGGCCACTCGAAGCCCAGTGCACGCTCGGCAGCGCCAACCCAGGGCAGCCCGAACCGCCAGAGCAACCCGGCCGACAACACCAGTGGGAGAACCCCCAACATCACCGAAAGGAGAACCCCTGGAACGAGGAAGTCGGAGACCCAGGGCACGTCATCCAGCAGAGTGGTGTCCATGCCGAGGGCGGCACCGCTGGGGTCGCTGATCATCATCACCCCACCCGCCAGCGCGGCGATTCCCAACAGGATCAACAGCCCGACGAGCGTGAGGATCTCGCCCACGGCTCGCTCGCGTTGACGAACCGCATCCTTCGACGACCGGTTGTCCAGTTGCATCGCAACCTCCTCGAGTCCTTTGTCGCGCGTGGGGTGACAAGCGACCAGGGTCCGAGGGCCCGCTCACCCGCAGCGGGCCAGGAGTTCCTCGTCGGAGACAGAGGGTCGGCGCGACAGTCGCGCCTCGAGGATCTCCCTGGCACGCCCCCGCCGTTCGACCCGAAGAAGTGCGTCGATCAACGTGTCCTCGATGACCTCGCGCTGGGCCCTACTGCCACCCAGGTAGGGAACCGACTCCGCCGGCATGTCGAGCAGATCGCCGGCGGCAACCATGTCACCGCTCGTGTAGGCACGGAGGCCGCGCACCACCCGGATCATCGAAGGCGCCTGGGGGCGGCCGCCGGAGTGCTCGACGAGGGCGGCCTCCAAATCGCCGAGCAGCGACTCGTGCCCGCCGCCCGCCAACGCGAACGCCACGTGCCAGTCGCCGTACCGGAACGACGGTGTGGCCGCCATCGGACCGGCGACCGCCACCAGCTCCTGCCATGACAGCAGCGCCGGCTCGACCCCGCGCAGCATCAGCCGCCACAGCAGCGTGGGAGCATCGGCGATCGTGCCGGGACCCGACACGGTTGGCGTGATGATCGCTCGGTAGCGGTCGAGAGCGCTCGCCCACTCTCCCAGTCCGAGATCGTGCAGAGCCAGGTGCCACGAGAAGTGAACGTGGAACGGCCCGCCCACACCATGAGCTGCGACCCAGTCCGCCAGTTCGGTGCGTCCGGTGACATGGGCGCCGCGTTCGAAGTGGACGTGGGCCACCGAGTGCATGGCATCGGCGTTGGCGGGACGGGACCGCAGGGACCGCTCGGCGAGGCGCATCGCCTCGTCCAGCAGATCCGCTTCCTGGTGCACGAACGCGCTGACGCCCTGGTAAGCCCAGTCGTCGCCCATCGAGGCGGCACGAGCGCGGAAGATGGCCAGTGCCCGCGCCCGATCGTCGGCGCCGCCGCCCCCGAAGTGCGATGACAGCATCACCTGCTCGATCGCCAGCACGTCGCGGGGGAACCGCTCCAGGTGCGCCTCCGCCAGCGAAAGGGTGTCGGTGACCCGGGCCGAGACGGCCACCTCCAGCAGCTTCAGGTATCCGGACTCCCGTTCGGTGGCACCCGCGCCGTGCGACCGTGCCGAGTGCAGCGCCGCAGACGTGCGCTCCCGGTCTCCGTTGAAATGGTGAAGGGCGGCCAACGTCGACCACCCGTGGGCGAAGGCGGGGTCGTGTGACACGGCGTCGGAGAGTGGTCCCTCTGCATCGCCGGTGAGCGCCAGGAACCGGTCGAGGCCGTCCGAGTAGGCGGCGGCAGCCTCGGGCGAGTCGGTGCCCAGTCGGTATCCGTGGCGGTCCTCGAAGTGCATCCCCCGAGCGTATCGGAGTCCCACGGCGGTTCGCGATCGGGGCGGATTCCACCTGCACACCGAAGACCACCAACTCCCGGCGCAATCGATCTACCTGGCGGGAATGTGGATTCCCGTGGTCGCCGACGCGAACTCGGCACAACGCTTGAGCGTGCTGTACTGCCAGCTCGGGCGATCGCTTCACACCGAACGGTGCCCGACCGGACTCGTCCCGGCTGGGTGAGGGCCACGCCTCACACCAGGACGGACTCTCCCTGTCCGGGGACGTGCACCAGCGCCCCAAGTCGACGACCCACCTCGTCGGTCAGACCAGCGAGTGCACGCGGCTCGCCATGCACCGCGATCACCTGTCGCGGCGGCTCGGGTGCCGACGCCAGCCAGTCGACCAGCTCGGAGCGATCGGCGTGGACCGAGAAGGAAGGGATCGAGGCCACCCGGCAGCGGACCGGATGCCACTCCCCGTGGATCTTGATCTCTTGCCTTCCTTCCACCAGATCCCGACCTCGGGTGCCCACCGCCTGGTAGCCGACCATCGCAACCGTGGACCGGGGATCCGCCAACACCCGCTTCAGATGGTGGAGCACGCGACCTCCCGTCGCCATGCCCGAGGCCGAGATCACGATGAACGGTGCTGGAACCGAGTTGACCGCCTTTGAGTCGTCGACGGTCTCGGTGATGGTGAGCGTGCCCGGATCGAAGATCCAGGGGTTGCCGGCGACGTCATCACGAACCTCGTGGTCGCCGTCTGCGACGGCCCGGACGTAGAACCCGAGCGCCGACCGGGCCATCGGGGAGTCGAGGAACACCGGAATGTCGGGGATGGTGCCGCTCCGCACCAGGGTACGCAACGCCACCAGGATCACCTCGGTGCGGTCGACCGCGAACGCCGGGATCACCACCGTTCCACCGGCCCGCACCGCCGCCGCCACCACCGTACCCAACGCGGCTGTCCCATCCTCCTCGATATGTTCGGTGTCGCCGTAGGTCGACTCCATCACAACCGTGCCGGCAGCAGGGGGTGGGTCGGGCGCCCGCAGGACCGGGTGGACGGGCCGTCCGAGATCTCCCGAGAAGAACACGGGTTCGGCGACGTCGTCGAAGTCGAGCAGCACCGATGCGGCTCCGAGGATGTGACCTGCACGGCTCAACCGGAGCTGGATCCCATCGGCGATGGCGACCGGGGTTGCCCAGGGCGCCACCCGAAACTGGCTGGCGGCCACGGCGGCGTCGTGCTCGGAATAGAGCGGCAATGCCGGGGCGTGTTTGGTGTACCCCTTTCGGTTCGCCCGGGCGGCATCCTCCTCCTGGATCCGGCCCGAGTCGGTCATCACCACATGCGACAGCCGGCCGGTCGACTCCGACGCCCACACGCTGCCGGAGAAGCCCGCCCGCACCAGCGCCGGCAGATACCCGACATGGTCGAGATGGGCGTGGGAGATGACCACGGCGTCGATACTCGAGGGATCGACCGGGAACCGGCCCCAGTTCCGCTCGCGAAGGTCCTTCGACCCCTGGAACAGCCCGCAATCCACCAACACCCGCGCCTTCGGCGTCTCGACCAGGAACTTCGATCCCGTGACCGTCTTGGCAGCACCGAGAAACCGAACCAACGTCCGAGGCGGGCGATCGACCATGTTCGGAACGTATCGAGAGCGCAGGACGGGGAATAGGGGCGAGGGACCGGAACGCGAACAGCTGCTGGCTGCTGGCTTCGAGCTTCGAGCTTCGAGCTTCGAGCTTCGAGCTTCGGAAGAGGACCACGGGAAGCCAAGGTACCGTGGAACTCTTCCAGCCAGCAGCCAGCAGCCAGCAGCCAGCAGCCAGCAGCCAGCAGCCAGCAGCCAGCAGCCAGCAGCCAGCAGCTGGCCTCCGTTTCTGAAGCTGACAGTCGTTCGCCGACGCTTTAGACTGACGCCTCCTCGACGATTCCTCGTCGAAGCCCCTTCAACAGGAGCGCTCGATCCATGTCTGACACCACCTTCCTGACCCCCGAGGCCTTCGAGAAGCTCAAGGCCGAGCTCGAACAGCTCACCACCGAGGGGCGCGCCAATATCGAAAAGCGCATCCAGGAGGCACGCGAGCACGGCGATCTCCGTGAGAACGCCGACTACGACGCCGCCAAGAACGACCAGGGCCTGATGGAAGCCCGAATTCGACAGCTCGAATCGTTGCTGCACACCGCCGAGGTGAAGAAGGTCGAAGTCACCGACAAGGTGGTGATCGGGTCGCTCGTCACCGTGGTGGACGCCGATGGTGATGAGCTCGAGTACTTCGTAGCACCACCCGAGAACAAGGTTCCGGGGGTTCTCCTCGCCTCTCCTTCCGGTCCGCTCGGGAAGGCGTTGTTGGGAGCCAGGGAAGGCGACGACGTGACATACCAGGCGCCGGGTGGGAAGTTCACCCTGAAGGTCGCCGGCGTTCGCCCCTACACCGACTGAACGTAACCAGCCTGCCTGCCGGCGCCGACAGGCGCCTGACCCCTCCGGCGAGGGCGACCCCTCTCCGCCCATTACGCTCGGCGATGGACACGAACCGGACGCTGTGCAAGGTGAGCCCGTGAAACTCCGACTGCGACGACCCCGTGACCTCGCACGAACCCTGCGGTCGTTGGCCCGACGCGACCCCGAGCAGGTCGAGGGCTACCTGGAGGGACACGTCGAAGAATGGACGGCACTGGCCGAGGCGATCCCGGCCGACGCAGCCGACATCCTCGAGGCGATCGACGAGGACCGGGCGGGGCTCCTGGTCGCCGGGCTGGGCCCGGAGCAGGCGGCGCTCGTCCTCGAAGAACTCCGTGACGATCTGGCCGCAGACATCCTCGTCGAGCTGGAGCCGGCGGTGGCCTCCGCCGTTCTGGGGCTCATGCCGCCGGAAGAGGCGGTGGACATTCTCGCCGAGATGGACGCCTCCACCGTGGAGTCGCTTCTCGCCTCGCTGTCCGAGGAATCCCGAGCCGATATCGCCGGCCTGCTCGTTCACGCCCCCGACTCGGCCGGCGGTCTGATGACCGCCGACATTGCCTCGCTGCCGGTGGGAATGACGGCCGGCCAGGCGATCGATCGGCTCCGAACCCTGCACGAGGAACTCGAAGACCTGTCCTACGTGTACGTCGTCGATGAGTTCGGCCGCCTCGAGGGCGTGTTGTCGTTTCGGGACCTCGTGTTCAAACGACCCGGCGTCGGCCTCGGCGAGGTGATGGTGCGGGATCCGATCTCGGTGACCACCGACACCGACCGCGAGGAGATAGCCGACATCATCCAGCGGTATCACCTGTTCGGGCTTCCGGTCACCGACCACGAGGGTCGACTTGTGGGCATGGTGACGACCGAGGCCGTGATCGAATCGGTTCAGCAGGAAGCGTCGGAGGACTTCGTCGCCGCCATGGGCGCCGGCGCCGGCGAGACGGTGTACACCGGTGTCGGGGAAGCGGTGCGTGCCCGTCTCCCGTGGTTGACGGTCAATCTCGTGCTGTCGTTGGTGGTGGCGATCCTCATCGAACAACAAACGGGCCTCATCTCGGCTCATCCGGTACTGGCCGCGCTCATGCCGGTGGTCGCATCACTGGGCGGAAACGGCGGGTCACAGACGCTTGCGGTTGTGATCCGCAGTCTCGCCACCGACGACATCCCCTCGAGTCGGGTGCGGGGCATCATGCTGAGACAGGTCGGGGTCGGAGGGATCAACGGCCTCGCCCTCGCTGTCGGGGCCGGTCTCATCACCGTCGCCCTCACCGCTACCGGCGTGTTCTCCTCGGAGCCGCGACCGGTCCAACTCGGCGTGGTCGTGGCGGTGGCGGCCCTGGGAAATCAGACGATGGCGACCTTCGCCGGCACCGCGATACCGCTGCTGATGCAGCGGCTCGGCCTAGATCCCGCCCTCGCTTCTTCGATCTTCGTGACCCTGCTCACCGACGTGATCGGTTTC
The DNA here is from genome assembly GCA_963825585.1 of uncultured bacterium. Classification (GTDB taxonomy): domain Bacteria; phylum Actinomycetota; class Acidimicrobiia; order Spongiisociales; family ZC4RG35; genus JAOUGY01. Next base: position 344,182 of record CAWGTX010000009.1, on the reverse strand, counting down.
TCCGGGTTCCTGCTCGTCGCCGCCGCCCTCTTGTGACCGCGAGCCGCGGCTCGAGCGTCACGATCCGATCAGGAAACTCCCGGCCGACTCGAACGGCCCGTGGAAGGTGATGACGTTGCCCTCGGTGAGGCTGATCAAGTAGTGGTTGTCGACCAGTTCCTGCTCCTCGGGGGTGCGGGCGTCGTCAGCGACCCGGGCGGCGTCGACGGCGTCGACGGCGTCGAGGACGTGCAGCTCCCACAGCCCGTCCTGCTCGTCGAACATCGTCACCACGAAATTCTCGAGATCCCGGTCGGTGTAGTCCTCCGCCGGGATGGTGACCCACAACACGTCGCCATCGTCCACAGAGGTAGCGACCTGGATTTCGTAGTCATCGATCTGCTTGACGGGCGCCGTGGTCGACGGCGTCGACCCGACGGTCGTCGGTGGTGCTTCCGTGGTCGTGGCCTGGGGCACCGTGGTGGAAGGTGCCTCGTTCGCCACCGAGGTGGTGGTCGTGGTCAACTCCGGCTCTGCGCTTCGGTTGCAGGCGGCCGTGGCCAGGGCGAGCACAACGACGAGCAGCATGGGCCGAACCAATCGCAGCGTCGTTGCGCCCGACTTTGGATCGGATGATGAGAAAGAGATGGGTCGCCGCATCGGAAAAAACCTCCTCGGTTCGCTTGATTCAACGTTCCCCCGGCCGACAAAGTTCCGGTACCGCTCAATCGGGTGATCCGCTAGCCTGTCACCCGTGGGCGGGAAGAGGCTACCTCAGTTGATGTTGACCCTCGTGGTCATGGTTTCGCTCATCCCCATGTTCACGGCGCCGCCGGCGATCGCCGAGCGCGAGGGCATGTGTGAGCCATTCACCAAATCGGATCTGGGTCCGGCTCCTCTCGACGAGGAGACCACCACCACGACCGCCGTCGATCTCATCGACCAGGGACGTGCCCGCGGCACCGAAGATCCGGTCGACGAGCCCACTCCCACCATCGACCAACCACCCACCACCCGACCACCCTCGAATTGTGCACCATTCGTGTACGAGATGGAATACCCGCTCCTCGGCGCCGGCACCTACGCCTCGGGATTCGGCGCACCCCGCGCCGGTGGTGCCCGCCTTCACATGGGCGTCGACCTGATGGCCCCGCAGATGACACCCGTGGTCGCCGTGTCTGACGGCGTCGTGAGCCGGGTCAAGGTCAGCACCGGCACCGCCGGTGTCTACGTTGCGATCGATCACGACGACGAGTGGTCGAGCTGGTACATCCATCTGAACAACGACACTTTCGGCACCGACGACGGTCTCGGCATCGGGGTCCGTCCGGGTCTGCAGGTCGGTGACCGGGTTCAGGCCGGCGAGCTGATCGGCTGGGTCGGTGACTCGGGCAACGCCGAGACCACGGCACCGCACCTGCATTTCGAGATCCACCTGCCCTCGGGTGAGCCGATCGATCCCTACGCCAGCGTCGTCGCCGCTGAAGCAGTGGGCGCGGCTGCATTCACCCCCGATCCCGCCGAGGTCCTCGACACCCCGCTGGCGGAGACGGGCTCGGTCGACCTCGTCTCTGCCCGTCTCGACGGCTCCGCCCTTCGCCCCGGCTTCGACGGCGCATTCATCGATGACGACGGGCTGCTCGCCGAGCGTGCGTTCAACATGCTCACCGCTCTGGGCGTGCCCACCTGGTGCGACGAGTGGGGTGTTCGGGCGTGTCCCGACGCACCCATCACCGGTGGCGACGCGGAGGCGTGGATCGCAGCCGCCGCCGGCTCGCAGCGAGATCCTTCGGTTGCGATCTCCTACGACGGTCTGCAACTCGATCCCGGCATCGATCGATCCCAGGTCGTGGCCTGCGGCGTCAGCACTCTGTGCCCTGATACCGCCGTCACCTTCGGAGAAGCCGCCGCCATGTTGATCGGCGCCACCGACGGCACCAGCGTTCTCACTCCCGGGGAGGCGACGGCCACGCTCGGTCGGATCGGGCTCGCCGGCTGTGGCGGGCCGCAGAACCCCGAGCGCTCCGTCACACGTTCCGAATTGGCGGACATGATGTTGCGGGCGCTCGGCTACGAACCGATCGCTCCCTGCGGAGTACTGTCCTGACCGCGACGGCTTCGGCTGGCGGATTCGGCTCTCGGTGCTTTGCCTATGATCGCCATCCGTGACACCGGCCTCCCCCTCTGACGACACTCGTCGCGCCCTCGTCCTTCAGTACGCCACGGTGGCCTGGAATGTGGGCGAGGCGTTCCTCACCATCGCCCTCGGCGCCGCCGCCGGCTCCCTGGCACTGATAGCCTTCGGGACGTCTTCGACGGTCGAGGTGTTTGCATCGCTGGTCGTCATCTGGCACCTCAAGCCCACAGCCGGAGTAGAGCACGACCACGCGGCCCGCACGACACGTGCATTGAAACTGGTGGCCGGAGCGTTCCTGCTGCTCTCGCTGGCCCTGGCCGCCTCCGCCGTCCGCGATCTGGTGTCGGGCCGCCAGGCGGGCGAGTCGTGGTGGGGTGTGGCCTACCTGGCGGTCACCGCACTGGTGATGTTCGGACTGTCGATCGCCAAGCGAAAGGTGGCGCGCCGGCTGGACTCGGGACCGCTGGAGGCGGAGGCCACCATGACCTTCCTCGACGGCATTCTCTCTGTGAGCACACTCACCGGGCTCGCCCTCAACGCCGCCTTCGGTCTCTGGTGGGCCGATCCGGCGGTAGCGCTCGTCGTCGCCCTTTTCGCACTCAACGAGGCGCGGGAGAACTGGGAAGAGGCCAAGGAAGGTGGCGCCTCGGTCGACTGACCAGGCGGCGCCCGACCTCACGACGCCGTCGTTCCGGTCTGGCTCGCCACGTGGTCGTTGATGGCCCGGTGCAATCGGGTGGTCACCGGCCCCGGTTCGAACGAGCGCCCACCCACCGCCGTCACCGGCATCACCTTGCGGGCCGTCGACCAGACCATCACCTCGGTGGCGGCATCGAGCCGTTCCAGCCCGAACCGCGCTTGGCGGACGTCGACTCCCAGCCGGCCGGCCAGCAGCAGCACCACCCGACGGGTGATCGAGTCGAGGATGTGAAGGTCGAGGGCAGGGGTTTCGAGGACCCCGTCGACCACCCAGCCGATACTGAACGTGGGCCCTTCCAGCATCACGCCGTCGGCTGACAGCAGCAGGGCGTCATCGAATCCGCTCGCTGCCGCCCTGCGGCTTGCCGCCAGATTGGGGGCGTAGGAGAGCGTCTTGGCTCCCGCCAACTCGGTCGACTCGCCGGCCGGATGCCAGCGGACCACCATCGGCCACAGCCGCAGTGACTGCGGACAGCGGCGGGGCGTCGTGATTGATGACGATGCAGCGCTGGCCTTGGGTTGCCCCGGGCAGGGCGTCACCGCGGCTGACGACGATCCGCAGCATGTCGCCCCCATGGGCGGCCGCCACCCTGCACCAGTCCTCGAGCCGGTGACGGTCTGGCATCGGCATCTCCAGGATCAGACAACTCCGCTCCATACGGTCGAGGTGCCAATCGAGTGCAAAGGGTACGCCGCCATGGCAGGACACCGCCTCGAAACAGCCGTCGCCGCGCAGCACCGAGGAGTCGGTGACAGGGATCTGGTCGCCGGGTTCGCCGTCGATGAGCACGAACACGTCAGCCCCGGTACTTGTTGGTGATGGGGAGCCGTCGGTCACGGCCGAACGCCTTGGGCGTGATCTTCACTCCCGGGGCGGCCTGCCGCCGCTTGTACTCGTTGCGGTCGACGAGAGCAGCGATCCTCCGCACGATCTCTGCATCGAACCCTTCGGCGATGATCTCCTCCTCGACCATGTCGTCTTCGATGTAGCGTTCGAGGATGGCGTCGAGCAGGTCGTACGGAGGCAGCGAGTCGGAGTCCTTCTGATCGGGCCGGAGCTCGGCCGACGGTGGCTTGTCGATGGAGTCCCACGGGATCACCTCGCCGTGGCGGTTGCGCCACCGTGACAGCTCGTAGACGGTGGTCTTGAAGACATCCTTGAGGGCGGAGTAGCCGCCGGCCATGTCGCCGTAGAGGGTGGCGTAGCCCGCCGCCATCTCCGATTTGTTCCCGGTGGTCAGCAGCATCGGCCCGAACTTGTTGGACGTGGCCATCAGCAGTGCCCCACGGATGCGAGCCTGGAGGTTCTCCTCGGCCACGCCGAAGTCGGTGCCCTCGAACACGGGACCGAGCGTCTCGAGGTACGAGGTGAACACCGATTCGATCGGGATCACGTCGAAGCGGATACCCAGCGCCTCGGCAAGCTGCCTCGAGTCGTTGACCGACCCCTCCGAGGAGAACCGGGTGGGCATCGAGATTCCCCACACGTTCTCGGGGCCGAGCGCATCGGCTGCGATCACGGCGGTGAGCGCCGAGTCGATACCACCCGAGAGCCCGAGCACCACCTTCGAGAAGCCGTTCTTGCGGATGTAGTCCCGTACCCCGGTGATGAGGGCCCGGTAGATCTCCTCACTCGGCTCGAGCATCGGCGTGACCGCACCCAGCGCGACCTGCTCGCCTGCCAGCGGCACATCGAGCACGAACCGGTCCTCGACGAACTGAGGTGACCGGTGGATGATGGTGCCGTCGGCGGCGATCACGACGCTGGCACCGTCGAAGACCAGCTCGTCCTGGCCTCCTACGAGGTTGAGATACACCAGCGGCACCCCGGCCGCCCTCGCCCTGGCGACCAGCATCTCCTCCCGGCCGGCCGCCTTGCCCCGGTGATAGGGAGAACCGTTCACGTTGAGCAGGACCTTCGCCCCGGCCTGCGCCTGACGCTGCGGTGGCCCATCCGGCAACCAGATGTCTTCGCAGATCGACACTCCCACCGGCACTCCGGCGATGTGCCAGATCCGATCGGGGTCCTGGCCTTCGGAGAAGTAGCGGTCCTCGTCGAACACGCCGTAGTTGGGCAGCAGGACCTTGTGATAGGTGCCGACCAGCTCACCGGCCTCGATCACGGCAACGGCATTGGCAACTCGGCGATCGAGCGAATCGCCCGATCCGCGATGGTTGTTGCCGGCGTGATCGACGAACCCCACGACCACGGCGCAGCGACCCGAACGGCGAGCCAGGCGCCTGACCACTTCACGATTGTCGTCGACGAAGCCGGGTCGCAGGACCAGGTCCTCGGGCGGATACCCGGTCACGGCGAGTTCGGGCAGCAGGAGCACATCAGCGTTCTCGAACTCCGCCCACTCCATCGCCGCAGTGATCTTCTCCTCGTTCCCGGCGAGGTCTCCTACCACGAGGTCGATCTGGGCTCCGGCGACACGTAATGGCATTGGGCGAAAGATAGCTTCTGGCTCCTGGCTCCTGGCTCCTGGCTCCTGGCTTGGAACGTCCGACGCAACACGCAACACGCAACACGCAAGACTGTTCTGGCTGGCAGCTGGAAGCTGGCAGCTGACCTCTGGCAGCTCGTAGTATTGGGGGATGGACATCTCTCAGGCCGTGGCGATCGGACTGCTGGTGACGGTGGTGGCGGGGGTCGGGCATCTGGTCCTGCAGTGGATGGGGGGTCGCGGGTGGATCTTCTACGGGGAGGAGCACTCGGCCCCGTTGGGGAGTCGGTCAGCGATGGCGCTCATGGAGTTCGAGGCGCTCCTGAATCCATCCATCGAGCATGTGATCGAGTACCGCCGCAACGGTGACCAGTGGGTCCAGGACACGAACGAATCCGACTGAGCGGCTCAGCGGCCGACGGTCGAGATCCAGAGATCCAGTTGACCGTGGAGTGTCGCCTTGCGGTCGTCGGTGGCCCAACTGGCATCGATGGCGTTGCGAGCCAGCTCGACGATCGCCCCGAGGCGGTATCCGTACTCCTCCGCCAGCGCGACGTACTCTCCGGCCACGCTGCAGTCGAACATGGCGGGGTCGTCGGAGTTGATCGTGACCATCGCTCCCACGTCGATGAGCGTTCTCACCGGATGGGTCTCCCAGGACGCCGCCACCCCGGTGCGGAGGTTCGACGACGGGCACACCTCGAGCGGAACCTGGTTGACCACGAGGGCTGCCACCAGGCCGGGGTCTTCCACCGCCCGCACACCGTGGCCGATGCGGTCCACGCCCAACTCGAAGAGAGCAGTCCGCACCGACTCCGCCCCGGCTCCTTCGCCGGCGTGGGCGGTGCGCCGCAGACCGGCGTTGGCGGCCCGGGCGAACACGTCGACGAACAACTCCGGTGGGAACTCGGCTTCCGAGCCGCCGATCGTGATCCCGATCACACCGGCCTCCCCACGCACCTCCAACAGCTCACCGAGGGTGCGAAGCGCCCGCTCGGGGCCGGTGTTGCGGACCACGTCGGGCACGAGAGCGATCTCAACCCCCTCGACCCGGTCGATGCCTCGGCGGACCGCCACCAACAGCGGACCGGTCTCCAACCCGTGGCGGAACGCATCGGAAGGAGAAACGAACGCCTCGGCGTAGACGATGTTCTGACGGACGAGGTCCCGGGCAACGGCTTCCCCGATCAGCTCGTAGTCCTCATACGTTCGGTGGAACCGGAGCTTCCACACCCACGTGTCGAGGAAGTGAGCGAAATCGGAGTAGCAGAACCGCTCGGCGAGCGCCTCGGGACCCGGAACCTCGCCTCCATGATCATGACGCTGCACCAGGAGCCACATGGTGTCGAGTGGGATCGCCCCCTCGAGGTGCAGGTGCAACTCCACCTTTGGCATCGATTCCATGAGGTCCTGCGTAACGGGAACGTCCGCGGCGCTGGGGCGTGACATCCCCGGCAACGTACTGGAAGACGAGACGGTTCGTGTTCGAGGGGTCGATCTCCGTGCTCCGAGGTATACCCTGATGCGGATGATCGACCCGATCCGTCTCGACCACCTGGTCGCCGGCGTCCTGCCCGACGTCGTCGAGTTGCGTCGTGCCCTGCACACTCATCCCGAGCTGTCGGGTGAGGAGTACCGCACCACCGAGATGGTGGCCGACCGCCTCCGCGCCCACGGTGCGATCCCACGGACCCGCACTCCCAAGACGGGCCTGACGGTGGATCTCGGGCATGAAGGCCCGATGGTGGCGTTCCGGGCCGACCTCGACGCCCTACCCATCCAGGAGCCACCGGGTCTGTCGTTCGGGTCGCAGGTTCCCGGGGTCATGCATGCATGTGGTCACGACGCCCACACCGCCATCGGCTACGGCGTTGCGCGCATCGTCGCCGAGATCCAGTCAGAGCTCCCCGGCCAGGCCCGTGTGATCTTCCAGCCCGCCGAGGAGACCTTTCCGGGGGGTGCGTACGACCTGGTCCGGGAAGGGGTGATGGACGGAGTGCGATCCATCATCGCCTTCCATGTCGACCCCGGCCTACCGTCCGGCCAGATCGGCTTCAAGCCGGGAGCGATCACATCGTCGGCCGACCGCTTCTACATCACCCTCGAGGGCCCGGGCGGCCACACCGCCCGCCCTCACCAGAGCGTCGACCTCATCTACGCCGCCGGGATGGTGGTGACACAGGTTCCGGCACTGCTCGATCGCCTGATCGATGCGCGCTCTCCGCTGGCCGTTGTGTTCGGACGCCTCCAGGCCGGGACCGCCGACAACGTCATCCCCACCCTGGCCGAGCTGTCGGGAACCCTCCGCACCGCCGACCGGGGTGTGTGGGAGGAAGTGCCCTCCATGTTGGAACAGTTGGTCCGGGACATCGTCGCCCCCCTGGGAGCGAAGGTCGTGTTCCACTACCAGCGCGGGATCCCCCCGGTCCTCAACGACGCCCGGATCGTGCAGAGGCTGGAACGTACGATCTCACAGCACCTCGGAGCGGATGCGGTGACAGGGACGTTCGTCAGCATGGGAGCCGAGGACTTCGCCCGCTACCTCGACGAGGCTCCCGGGGCGTTGATGCGCCTGGGATGCCACGATGGTGGAGCCAAGGTCGATCTGCACTCGGCGAACTTCCGCATCGACGAGCACTGCCTCCAGATCGGCGTGAGAGCGGCCGTGGTGGGTCTGCTCACCCTGATGCAGGACTGAGCGGGCGGGCGTCAGCCGACCACGCGGAACTTCTCGAGTTCGAGCGCCTGACGGAGCCGCTCGGCTTCCCCCGAGCGGACCGAAAGCGTGAGAACGCCCCCACCACCGTGCACGGCGTGGCGGAGTTGGAGGTCGCGCAGATCGACTCCGCTCAACGACAAGGCCAGGCCGACCCGGGCCATCTCACCGGGTCGATCCTCCAACACCATCGACACAGTCTCGACGGGGGCGGCCATCGCCGATCGGATCTGGCGGGCACGACGTAGGCGTTCGTCGAGCACGACCGTGTCGCCACGATCGATGGCGTCGGCGAAGCCTTCGAGCGAGTGAGCGAGTCCCCGAAGCGAACGCGACACCTCTTCCCGGTTGGCGGCGAGCACATCGATCCACCATCCCGGGTCCGACAGGGCCACGCGGGTTAGGTCGCGAAAGCCGCCCGCCGCCAGTGTCAGCGCACCCTGCTGGGCTGCGACCGCCTCCACCAGGGCCGCCGCCGTGACCTGCGGGAGGTGGGAAGCGGCCGCCACCGAGGCGTCGTGCTCGGCGGCGGTCATCCGCACCGGGTTTGCGCCCAGCGACGTGACGATGGCGGTCACGGACTCGAGTGCTTCATCGGAGGCACCGTCTGTGGTCAGGACCCAGGTGGCACCCCGGAACATCGAGCCCGAGGCCCCATCGGGTCCCGAGGTCTCGCGGCCCGCCATCGGATGCCCACCCACGAACCGCGGAAGTCGGCGCCCGACAGCCACCACGGGCGCCTTGACTCCGGCCACGTCGGTGACGAGTGCCGTGGTGTCGACAGTGTCGAGCACGTGGATGATCGAGGTGACCGGACCTGCCAGTACCACCAGGTCGGCGCCGGTGAGAGCGGACTGTCGGTCGGGAGCAGCGTGGTCGAATGCACCCACGACACCCGCCCGGTGCAACGCCACCGGATCAGGGTCCCAGGCGGTGACCGTCCACCCGGTGGTCCGCAGGGCGATACCCACCGACGCTCCGATGAGTCCGGTACCGAGCAGGCCGGCGCGCCCGGAGGCGCCCTGGAGCACGGCCTGGTCAGCGGCTGGCGTGTGTGGTGACTGGCTCACTGGGGTGCCCTGGCTTCGGGAGGATGCAGGATCTGGCGATCCGGATGACGATCATAGAGGCACCCGTCGGACCGATACACTCGCCGCATGAGCGCAGACCCGATTGCCCAGTACGAACCTCACGTTGGCACGACCCGCCAGTACTGGCGCGACATCGTGCTCGGTGTCAACGACGGACTCGTCTCCATGCTCCTGTTGGTGGCCGGCGTGGTGGGTGGTGGCCTCGATGCGGCTCAGGTCCTCCTCACCGGTGTCGCCGGCGCGGTTGCCGGTGCGGTGAGCATGGCGGCGGGCGAGTATCTGGCCACGAAGAGCCAGGACGAGGTTCTCGAGTCTGAGCTGGCCCTGGAACGGGCCCACATCCGCGACCATCGTCAGGTCGAACTCGACCAGCTGCGGGGCATGTTCGCCGACATGGGCCTCGCCGAAGACGACCTCGACCCCATCGTCGCCGCGTTCGATCGCTCCGACGATGCCCTGCTCAATGCGATGGCGGCCCTCGAGTTCGGCGTCGTCGACACCGAGCGCCGCTCTCCCTACAAGGCCATGGTCTTCTCAGGCATCCTGTTCCTGGCGGGGTCGCTGCCATCGGTGATCCCGTTCATCGTCACGACCGACACCAACCTCGGCCTCACCTGGGCCTCCGCCCTGGCACTGCTCGGGCTGTTCGGAGTGGGAGTCGCCAAGACCCGTGTCACCCGGGGCAACCCGTGGAAGGCCGGCCTCGAGAACATGGTGATCGCCGGGTTGGGTGGCGTGGTGGCATACGTCGTGGGCGCGCTGATCGGCACGGGACTGGCGGTCTGACCGGCGGGTCGTCCGACCCACGGAACGGAGCGCGCTCCAACAACTCGCACTTTGCTTGCATTAGTTAGCAGTATGCGATACGCTGATCTCGTGAGCACCGGAACGAACGACATCACCGAACCAGACGTCACGATCATCGAGATGGTCGACGGCGCCGAGGAGCCCACCCCCGACGGGGCGCTCCACGATGTCGGTGACTTCATCCGCGAACAGCGCGAGCGAGCCAATCTCTCCTTGCGCCGACTCGCAGACAGGGCCGGTATCTCCAACCCGTACCTCAGCCAGATCGAGCGGGGCATCCGGAAGCCTTCCGCAGAGATCCTGAAACGGCTGTCACGGGCGCTGGAGATCTCGGCGGAAAGTCTCTACACCCGGGCCGGCCTCATCGACGCCGGCCCCGCCGCCCCCACGGTGGTCGAGGCGATCGAGGCTGACCGGCGGCTCACACCACGACAGAAGCAGGTTCTCCTGGACCTCTACCGGGCACTGGCCGAAGCCGGGTCCGTCACCGAGGAACAAGAGTGAAGACGAGACCCCGAAGGGATCTGAACATGAAGAGCAAGCAGTACATCTACGCAGCAGTCGGCGCCCCCGTCGCCGTCGCCAAGGTCGCCCAGACCCGCGTCGAGGAGTTCCGAGTCAAGCTCACCGAGAGCCGTGAGTCGCTCACCAAGGACCTCCAGAAGCAACTCGAGGAGTGGGCGTCCGAGGGCGAGCAGTTCGTCGGCAAGATCGGCGAGAGCAAGGCAATCGACGAGATCACCGATCGCGTCGACCTCGACCAGGTCCAGGAGCAGGTCTCCAAGCTCCGCGACCAGCTCGAAGACCTCCTCGAAACCTGGCGTGCCAACTTCCGACCCAATGGCAAGACCGAGAAGGTCGTCGAAAAGGCCGAGAAGATCACCGTCGAGGTGACCGAGGCTGTCGTCGAGGCCCCGAAGGCCGCGACCAAGGCCGCCACCGCTGCCAGGAAGCCCGCCGCCAAGACCACCGCTGCCAACAAGCCCGCCGCCAAGGCAACGGCTACGAAGACGGCCGCCGCCAAGAAGCCGGCCGCCAAGAAGCCCGCCGCGACCAAGGCATCCTGAGAGAAAAACTCTTGTCCCCCACGAAGTGGGGGAAGGGGCCCCCGCGAGGAACGAGCGGGGTAGGGGGGTTGAGAGTCCGCGAGAAGAACGTCCACGCGTTCCGCAGCGCGTGATCATGCCCGCGAGGGATAGACCCCCCTTCTCCGCAAGCGTCCGGTCGCCTCGACCGGCGGAACGCTTGTCCCCCACTTCGTGGGGGACAAGCGTTCTCTCAATGCTTGACGACCGGCTCCAACGCTTTGGCTCCTTCGATCCAGGAGGCGACCATGCCTTCTGTCGGGAGCCGACGCACCAGTCGTTTCTTCTCGTTGACCTCGGTCATCTTGGACACCAGGGTCTTGGCGTTGCGACGCCTGAGCTCCTTGATGGTGTCGACGCCGACATTCTCGAGCAGGTCGGAATACTCCGACCCAACTCCCTTCACCCGCATGAGGTCCGCCCGGTTGACCCACTCCAGAATTTGGTCAGGCGTGAAACCGGCCTCTTCGGCGAGGGTGGCACGATCCTTTCGGGTCGCGCCACGTCTCAGGAGCCCCTCCGTCGTCCGGACACCGGTCTTGCGCAGCTTTCGTGCGAACTTGGGACCGATGCCTTCGATCTCCTCGATGGATGCCATTTCGTTCGATTCCTCTCATGCACCACTTGCCCCGGAGCGGGAGAATAGTTGCCGTCGATCGACCCGAGCTGCCTGCATCGCAGGAATATCCGCCCAATCAGCGACGAGGCCTCAAATCGCGCACATCCGACGCCGTATCGACGTCGCGGGGAGGGAGCGACTCGACCCACACCTCCTCCACCCATTCCGGGTGGGCCTGGAGCAGGCGCTTGGCACCTTCGTCACCGGCGAGGGAGATGAGACGGGGCCAAAGGGTTCGGTCAACCAGGATGGGGTTACCCCAGGCATAGCGGTACTTGGGGACGATGGCAGGTGCTTTGGCCTTCTTCTTCTTTTCGATGAGCGCTGCCACCACGGCTCGGTCCACCCCGGGCTGGTCGCCGAGAACGATGAGGGCGGAATCGGCTTTCGACATCCGTGTCAGGGCATCCAGGCCCACCCGAAGCGATGAGGCAAGCCCTTCCTCCCACTCCGGGTTGTCGACCACCCCGCATCCCGAGAGATCGACCTCGGCCATCACCCGCTCGAGCTCGGAGCCCAGCACCACCCACAGTTCGTCGAGTCCGAATCCCTTGGTGGTTTCGATCACGGTTCCCAGCAGCGTTGCGTCGCCACCCCAGGGTTCGAGCTGTTTGGGCCGGCCGAGACGCCGCGAGCCGCCTGCGGCCAGGATCAGACCGGCGATCATGATGCTCCCCTGGTGATGCGTCGAGACTCTCCCCGGGTTTCCGGGGGAGAGTCGGAGCGGTATCTGTCGCGGGTCATTTCGGCGAGGATGGCCACCGCCACCTCTCCGGGTGTCTCGGCGCCGATGTCGATGCCGATTGGCCCATGGATCCTGCCGACCTCCTCCTCGGTCCAACCGGCGTCCAACAGCCGTTGACTGCGGGCAGCCGCGGTCCGACTGCTTCCCATGGCCCCCAGGTACCTGACCCTGCGACCGTGGATGAGCGGCCACAGGGGGTCCTCGAAGCGCGCGTCGTGGCTGAGCACGACCACGAATGTCCGCAAGTCGAAGGAGAGCCGGTCGGCGATCTGATCGGGCCAGCCCACCAGGAGGCGATCCGCCTCGGGGAAGCGTTCGGGCGTGGTGAAAGCGGGCCGGGCATCGGACACGGTCACGTGGTATCCGAGGTGACGTGCCAACACGCACAGTGACTGGGCGATGTGCACCGCGCCAAACACCAGTAGTTGAGGCCGCGGCGCCAGCGTTTCGAAGAAGACATCGTGGTCGCCGTACGACAGCGTGGTGTTCGACTCCCGCTCCATGATGAGGACCGCATCGGCGATGACGTCGGCCGCGATCGTCGGCGGGAGCGAGCCTGCCACCACCCTCGCGTCGTGGTCGACGACCGCGCTGCGGCCGATCTCGGCGCCCGACACCACGGTGACGCGAGCACACAGGGTCTCATGCTCCAGCGCGGCCGCGCATGCCGCCAGCACCGCCTCGGCTTCGGTCACCACGGTTCGATGAACACTTGGATGGTCCCCCCGCACGCCAGCCCGACCTCGAAGGCGTCGTCATCGGCGATGCCGTAGGTGACCAGTTTGGGCACGCCGGTGGCGATCACGTCCTGGCCGTGGAGGAACACGTCGTTTTCGACGCAGCCACCGGACACGGAGCCTTCCATCTCTCCCGCCGAGCTGACGAGGAACTTCGAACCGACCGGACGCGGGGCAGGGCCGGCCACCCTGACGACGGTGGCGACAGCCACGTCCTTGCCTTCCGACCGCCACCGGTCACGAATCTCGAGCTCTGTACGCATGCCCCTGATGCTATCGGGCCGAAGCGCGTGCCGGGATGGCCTCGAGCAACTCGACCAGCGTGGCCAGATCCGAAAGCGAACCCACCGGCAGGAAGTCGTCGACGTGGGGAAGTGCCGCCTTCATGCCCCTCGTCTCGGGGGCGTACCCCTGGCGTCCGGCGAGCGGGTTGAGCCAGATGACCCGGTGCACCGAACGCGCCAGCCGGGCCATCTCGTCGGACAGGACTTCGGGCTCGCCCCGATCCCATCCGTCGGAGATGATGAGCACGATCGGGCCACCGCGGGCGACACGGCGCGACCACTCGAGGTTGAACGTCCTGATGCAGTCGCCGATACGGGTACCGCCGGACCAGTCGTGTACCGCCTCCGAGACCTCGGCGATCGCAGAGGACGGGTCACGGCGGTGCAACTCGCGGGTGATGCGCGTGAGACGGGTGGAGAACACGAACGCCTCCATGTGGCCCATCCGCCCCCGGGCAGCGTGGGCGAAGTAGAGCAGCATCTCGGAGTACCGCTCCATCGAACCCGACACATCGGCGATGAATATCAGCGGGCGCTTCCTCAGACGGCGCTCGGTGCTGGCGATGCGCAACAGGTCACCGTCGGCACCGACGGAACGCCGCAGCGTGCGCCGCAAGTCGGGACGATCCCCCTGCCGGACCGGCCGGCGTCGCCGCGAGTACACGTCGGCCGGTTTCCACAGCATGCGGGCGATGAGAGAGCGAACCGCGGCCTGTTCGGCCTTGGTGAGCTCGGCGAAGTCCTTGTCGACCAGTCGCTCCGCCAGCGACGCCCCGGCGAAGGACAACATCTCCTCCACTTCGCCGTCACCCTCGCCGTCGTCGCCGGTGTCCTTCTCGATCGCCCAGGTGCGTGGCACCATCTCCGAGGCCACGTACAGCGCCGGATCGCCCCGACGACCGAAGACGTCCATGAACACCCGGTCGAACGCCGGCACCTGCTCCCTGGAGCGGACCGTGAGCGCACGAAAAGCCCAGTACACGTCCTCCGAGGACCATGCCCCCACCACCTCCAACGCCGCCATCAGGTCGCCGGCGCAGGTGGAGGACACGGCGACGCCCTCTTCCCGAAGTCGTCGTGCGAACTCCACCAGCACTTCGGGATTGGTCATGGAACCCAGGCTAGTGCTGTGACCAGAAACGTTTGCGAGGGTCAGGTCGTGACCGTCCATCCGTTCGTTTTCTGGTCACAGCCTGGCCGACCATGCCCCCACGCCCCGCCCCGCCCCGCCCCGCCTCCCAGCGGAACCCAACAGGTCGGCCGGAGCATCGAAGACGGCGAAGCACCATATGGAAACCCACACGACACGTGCGGCGCCGACCCACAACCAGGCGAACGCTGCAGGACACGGCACTAGATCAGGGGACGACGCTGCCCGTCAGCCGGGGAGAGGGAAACGCAGTGTCGCCGCCACTCCATCGGCGTCGAGCGCCGAGGCCACCGCCACCTGGTCGAATCGTCCGCCCTGCGACAGCACCGACTCGACAGCGGCGCCGATGACGTCGTCGACCTCCTCGTACGGCGACTCGCAGGTGGGGCACCGCTCCCCCGCCCGTGCCAGCCATCCGCAGCCATGACACCGGACGCCGGTCTTGGCGAAGGGTCCGCACACCACCAGGCGGTCGACCGCACCGAGGTTGACGGCAGTCAACACCGCCGACGCCCCGCGAGCGACGGGACGCCCCTGATACGCCCCCTCGAGAACTGAGCGGATGGCCGCCTCATCCCTGGAGCGAAGGACGTTCGGCTCCTTGGCACGGGTCCGCTCGACCAACTCGGCCGGGGTCGAGGTTCGCGGATCGATGACGGTCCGTTCGATCGGTAGCGCCTGCAGGTAGCTGTGGAGCTGACCGACGAACTGGTCGAGGTCGTGTCGGTGCCCGGACACGACCAGCATGTCGACCGGTGCCGCCTGGTGGGTGGCCAGCGCCAACGCCCCCGCCTCTCTCCAGATCCTGGCGGTCTCCTCACCCGTGCGCCGGGCCGCCCCGTGCTCCTCGTACCCCTGGAACCCGCCGTAGTTCTCCTTCCCGGCGTCCGCCTCGAAGCGGCCCAGTTCGGTGAGACCGCCGTCGACGCGGTGGACCACCACCTTCGATCGCTCGACCACCAGGAGGAGAGACTCGACAGGACGACGCATCGCACGCAACGGCCGCAGGTGTGGCCGGCTCCCCACCGTCACGAAGCTCTGGACCGCCCCGGCGAGCGAGTGATGCTCGAAGATGCCGTCGGCGTCGGAAGCGAAGACGAACCAGGCGGGGTCCCCGCCGGCGCCGAGTTTGGAAGCGGCCCCCTCGATTCGCTCGATGTCGGCTCTGATCGACTGGGCGGAGGGACGGGGGGATATCTCAGCCCGGGTCTTGAGGGTCTTCACCAGTTCGTTGACCACCGTTGGGGACGGTCCAGCGGTGCGGTCGACGTACATCGATACCAGCGAGCCGGTTGCAGAGCGGAAGTCGGCGAATCGTTGCAGGTCCATCCTCCGAGCCTATACCTGGAAGGCACCGCACGTCGTTCCGTGGCGGCCGGTCGCGGTGACCGAGATGTCACCTCACCCCAGGCTGGAGCAGCCGTCGACAGTCGCCTCCACGGTCCACACGTCCCCGCCGGTCAGCTGCAACGGGGCGCACACCTCGATGTCGGCGGGGGTCCGCACCCACTCGAAGTGCATGCCGTCTGGGAGTGTCCAGGTGGCACCCCACGAGAAACCCCAACGACGGAAGACGTCGCCGAATGAATCGGTGAGATTGGTCTCCCCACCGAACCGGTTGGTCGATGGGTTGAAGTCGATGGCGATTCCCCAGGCGTGACGTGAGAGGGCGAATCCCTGGTCGCTGCCGCGCATCATGCGGGCGTTGAAGCACCCGCCGGCGAGCTGGAAGTCCGCGTAATCGACTTCGGCCATGAGACCGGTGCGTTCGAGCTCCGACACCGCTGCCCTGATGTAGGGAACCACTGCCCGGTTGCACCGGAACTGTCCGAGTCCATCGATGTCCACCTCGACGATATTGGCGTCGAGCCACGACTCCTCGATCTCGATGCCATCGGCCACCCCGGTCGGACGGAAGGCGAACTCGCCGAATCGTTCCTTCACCACGACGGTGGGCAGGGTGGCGTCGCTGAAGACGATCGGGTCACCCGGGCTTCCGATCCGCACGGTTGGCGCGGCCGAAAACCAGCGCATCGTCCAGGGCACCTCGCTCAACCGGCCACCCCACACCACCATCGAGGCCGGTCGGTCGAACCCGAGGGCGGCGGCGGTCTCGGCGGACAGCACGATCTCGTACCAGTCGACGTCCTCGTCCGGGAGCACGGCGCCGATCTCGAGAGGAAGCACCTGCCGGTTCCATCCCTCGATCTCGAGCACATCCCCGACCCGCGCACCCCGCAACACTGCGGAACGCTCCGACATCACCACCTGCCCGGGTCCGAGCGCGGAGGCAGCGGCCGGGTCGAGGGAAGGATCGGCCACTTCGACCGAAATGCTCGACATCGGATATCCGAAGCCGTTCTCCGGACGCTGCACGTCGACGGTGCCTCGCGTGACGCCCATGAGGCGCAGACTTCCCGACCGTCGAATCGCCACGTGGGCGTTCTCGATCGCCGCCGCCACCCGCACGGCCTCGAGCGTTGACGGACTCAATCCGCCGGCCTGCCACACCGTGAGGTACTCGGGTTGTTCGGCAGCCGTCGCCGCCGCGGGAATCAGCGCCGTGAGCAGGACCACAACCAGCGACACGGCGCCGCGTCTCATCGTCAATCGACCTCGTGGACCACCGAAGCGGTACCGCGCGCCCGCAGCTGCTCGAGATCCTCCCGGTACTTGAGGATCACGCCGAGCGTGTCGGACACCACCGATTGGTCGAGCTCCCACGCTCCCAGCACCCTCGAGCGCGTTCGCCCAGTCGATCGTCTCTGCGACACCGGGCGGCTTGAACAGGTCGAACGAGCGCAGGTCCTGCATGGCCAAAGCGAGTTGTGTGGCGAGGCGTCGATCGAGGTCGGGAACCCTGGCATGGACGATCTCGATCTCCCGTTCCACGTCGGGGTAGTCCACCCAGTGGTAGATGCACCGGCGTTTGAGGGCGTCGTGGATCTCACGGGTCCGGTTCGAGGTCACGATCACCACCGGCGGCGTCGACGCCTTGATGGTGCCGATCTCGGGCAGGGTGATCTGAAAATCCGACAGCACCTCGAGGAGATAGGCCTCGAACTCCTCGTCGGCCCTGTCGAGCTCGTCGATCAGCAGCACGGGCCGGTGGCCGTCCACCGAAGCCTCGATCGCACGCAGCAGCGGCCGGGAGATCAGGTAGTCACGGCTCATGATGTCGGTCATGCCCGCGTGGGCGCCTTCACCCCGTGCCTCGATGAGCCGGATGGCCAGCATCTGGCGGGCGTAGTCCCACTCGTACACGGCGTGGTTGACGTCGAGCCCCTCGTAACACTGGAGCCGAATCAGCTCTGATCCCAGCATGGCGGACAGGACCTTGGCGACCTCGGTCTTGCCCACACCCGCCTCGCCCTCCAGGAACAAGGGTCGTCCCAGGCTGAGCGCCAGGTGCACCGATACGGCGAGCGACCGGTCGGCGACATAGTCGTGTTGAGCGAAGGCGTCGACAACCTCGTCGACAGTCGAGGGGATCACAGCTGACAGCGTAGTCAGCTGGCAGCTGGCAGCTTGGCTACGAAATCAGTCGCCGCACGGCGAGCAGTGGGTCGTTGGTGCTTGCGAGCCCTGGTGGCGTCACTGCGGCGTTCTCGAGTGATGCGACACCGTGCAGGTACTGCCAGACGGTGAGGGCGGTCGCTTCGGGGTCATCGACCAGGCCGGTGCAGGCACCGACCAGAACATCGAAGGAGGCCCGCGAGGCGGCTCTCGCTTCGTCGTCGACCGCCATCACAGTCACGGTCCGGCCGAACATGATCCCGTAGAGATGCGGATGCCGCCCTGCCCAGCCGAGGTACCGGGTGGCGAGTCCGACGACGCGGTCGACGCCTGTCCCTTCGATCTCGGACAGGTCGGCGGTGAGACGTGCGAACCCAACCCCCCACACGGCGCCGACCAGGCCTTCCTTGGAGGCGAAGTGCGAGTAGATGCCGATGGTGGACATGCCGGCCTCATCCGAGACCCGGCGGACGGTGAGGGCGGCGGGTCCTTCGGCCTCGACCAGGGCGACGGCTGTCTCGAGCAGGCTGGCGGCAGTGGGAGCTCTTGACATGAGCGCCACGCTATCATAACGTTGTTATATAACATCGTTATGCCGTGATGGCTCTGAAACAGGAGAGGAGAGAAATCGTGCTGAACACCACCCGGACCGAAGGTGACGGGCCCCCGGTCGTGCTGCTGCACGGGGTCTTCATGGACCACACGCTGTGGGACGGCGTCGCCGCCGCGCTGCCCGACCATCACCTCATCGCCGTGGACATGCCGGGCCACGGCGAGAACGTGGCCCTATCCGCCGACGAGACGATCGACGACCACGTCCGCCAGGTGGCCGCCACGCTCGACCTGCTCGATCTCGGTGCAGCCGTGATCGTCGGGCACTCCTGGGGAGGAATGGTGGGACTCAGACTTGCCGAGCGGCGCCCTGAGTTGGTGAAGGGCCTGGTGATGACCAACACCCCACTCCTGAGGCCACGGGGAGCCACCCGACTCGGGTTCCGACTCCAGCGCCTGATCATCGCCCTCGGGTTTCCTCTGGGCAGATACGCCACGGCCGCCGCTCGATCGCTGTACGGGCCGGGTCACGTCGCTCGCCACCCCGACATCACCCCTGCACTCGCTGCCCGCCTGAGACGGCTTGGGAGACCCGGAATACGCCACACCATCCGCTCGGTCATCCTCGACCCGGATGACGCCGTCGAGAAGCTGGCGCTGCTCACCGTCCCCCACCGAATACTGGGAGGCGAGCACGACTACGCCGTCAACGCCGAGGTGGTCGAGATGCTGCGGGCGGTGGGGATCGACCCTGTCATCACGCCCGGCGGACACACGGGCCCCACCGAAGCGCCGTCTGCGGTGGCCCGGTCGATCCGGCAGGTGATCGCCGCCGTGTGACGGCCCAGGCGGACTCCGTGCGGCGGGCCCGTCCCGGGCGCGCCGCTCTCCAGGCACCGATCTATGCTCGAACCATGCCAGCTTCTCCCGAGATCCCCAGCGTGAGCGTCGACGACGTCGCCGGCCTGATCGCCGACGGCGCCGAGCTCATCGACATCCGCGAGCAGAACGAGTGGGACGAAGCTCGCATCCCCGGCGCCGCACTCAAGCCGATGTCATCGATCAATGCCTGGTATCAGGACCTCCCCCGCGACCACACGGTGATCATCTACTGCCGTTCGGGCCAGCGATCGGCCCAGGCGGTCCATGCTCTGGTCACACAGGCGGGGTTCGACAACGTCCTCAACATGACCGGCGGGATCATCGCCTGGGCCGACGCCCAGCTCCCGATCGAGAACTGAACCACCGGTGACGACCACCCGTCCCCAATGGCAGGACGCACTCGACTCGACCGCGCCCGAAGACCACGAGGGCGCTCGTCATGAAGGCATCCGCCCGATGGACGGTCAGGTCGGTGCGGAGGTCGCACGCAGCGGTGCAACCGATATTCGACGCAGCCGTGGCGGCAGGGAAACGGCGTTCGCCGACAAGCGCTGGCTGGGCATGGAGCCGAGCGCCCGCAAACAGATCATGGTCCGGTAGGCCCAGCTCATGCGGGAGCACAGAGAGGTGCTGGCGCTGCTCGAGACCATCGATGTGGGCAAGCCGATCAGCGACTCGCTCAACGTCGACGTCCGCCTATCGGCCGACGATATCCAGTACTACCGCGAGCCCATCGACAAGTCGACGAGTCACCATGCCAAGCGCCGGATTCCCGGACCTGTTGACCGAACAGAGTGTGCCACCACAACGCCAACCAAAACGGCGGTGACCGTCACCTGCAGTCTCGTGATGGCGGCTTCTCAGCGCCTGGCGCTCCTGGCACCGAGCGGGCCTCCCCCGAACAGGATCCCGGCGCCCATCACAAACCCGAAGTCGTACCAGTTGCCGCTGTTGCGGACCTCGTAGATGTTCACGTTTTCGGTGAACAACGAAATCACGAAGGTGATCGGTGAGATGAACCCGTGCCAGAGCCCCTGCCAGAACCCGGCGACGTCACCGTTGACGGCACTGCCGACCTCGGGGTTGACACCGGCGGCGCATCCGGCCAGCAGCAGCGAGATACCGAGAACGACGATCCAACGTGTCTTCATCGATCCATCCTGCGTGGGACCGGTCGATGGGTCAAGGGCTGAACGTCACGTGATGAGACCGAGCCTGCGTTGCTCGAGCAGGGCTCGCTCGGCGGCGTTTTCGACCACGGCAAGCGCCCGGTCATAGGCGACCGCGGCCTCGCCGAACCGGCCGAGGCGCTCGAGCAGGTCGGCGCGGGCGGCATGCAACAGGTGATACCCGTCGAGGTCGATGCGATCGAGCTCGGAGAGCGCTATCGCCGGGCCGTCACGTTCGGCGAGCGCGATCGCCCTGTTCAGTGCCACGATCGGTGTTGGGACGAACACCGTGAGCTGGTCGTACAGACGAACGATCTGGGACCAATCGGTATCAACGGAAGTGGGAGCATCGGCATGCACTGCGGCGATGGCCGCTTGGAGCTGATACGGCCCGGGTTGGTTCCGCCGGAGACAGGCCCGCACGAGGGTATGGCCCTCGCCGATGCGCTCGGTATCCCACCGGGACCGGTCCTGTTCGGCCAGGCGGATCAGCTCCCCCTCGGGCCCGGTTCGGGCAGGCCGGCGAGCCGACGTCAGCAGCATCAACGCCAGCAGGCCGACGGCCTCGGGTTCGTCGGGCATCAGCTCCAAGAGCAGCCGCGCCAACCTGATCGCCTCGTCACACAGCTCATCGCGCACCAGGTCCTCGCCCGACGTTGCCAGATACCCCTCGTTGAAGATCAGGTAGAGCACCGCCAGCACCGCCCGGAGGCGTTCGGGAAGCTCCGCATCGCCCGGCACCCGGTACGGGATGTTGGCTGCTCGGATCTTGTTCTTGGCCCGAACCAGACGCTGCGCCATGGTCGCTTCCGACTGGAGGAAAGCCCTGGCGACCTCACCGGTCTGGAGGCCACCGATCAACCGCAGCGTGAGGGCCACCTGCACGTGGCTCGCCAACGCCGGATGACAACACGTGAACATGAGCCGCAGACGATCGTCCTCCACGTCATGGTCCTCCTCCGGTTCGCCATCGACGGCGCGTGCTGCTTCGAGCTGCCGCTCGTAGCGGCTCGACTCGCGCCGGAACCGGTCGATGGCCCGGTTGCGCGCCGTGGTGATGATCCAGCCAGCCGGGCTCGGCGGTATCCCCATCTCCGGCCAGGTGCGGATGGCGGCGATGAACGCCTCCTGTACCGCCTCCTCGGCGACGTCGATGTCGCCGAAGCGTCGTGCCAGCGAGGCGACGACCCGACCGGATTCCCGGCGGAAGACAAGTTCGATGTCGGCGTTCATTCGCCCTGGAACGGCCTCACCTCGACTGCACCCTGGCAGGCGACACTCGCCTCGGCGGCCCAGGCGAGCGCGGCATCGAGGTCGGGAGCCTCGATCACCCAGAAGCCACCCAGATGCTCCTTGGCCTCGATGAACGGACCGTCGGTCATGACCACCTGGCCGTTGTCGACCCTCACCACCGTGGCTGTCGTCGGCTCGTGGAGTCCCCCACCGAACACCCACACCCCCTGGTCCATCATCTTGTGGTTGAAGGCGTCCACATCCCGGTACATCACTTCGATCACCTCGGGGGCGGGCGGTTCCTCCCCCTCGACACCGTGTACTGCCAACAGATACTGCGTCACGTTCGTCTCCTTCTGTCCGGGGCCTTTTGGGCCGTTCCTGCCCTCTGAACGAACGGGCCAAGCCGGATTCGACATGTTCGCGGAAAGAGCTCCTATGCCCAGGGGGGACGACCCCCCTTCGACCCCCCGCCGGAACTGGCATTGCGCTGGTCGCGTACTTGGCCGGGGGTGTCGAGGTCGGTTTCGTGGCCCGGTTGCCACGTTCGACGGTAAACGGTCAACTGTGAACGGTAAACGGATCCGGCGACGACCCCCCTTCGACCCCCCGCCGGTGATGCCCAGGGGGGACGACCCCCCTTCGACCCCCCGCCGGTGCTCGTGTGGAGTGCGTTCGTGCTTGGCCGGGGGTGTGGATGTGCTCGCGTTCAGAGTTGCCACGGGTACGACCCGACGGTTGAGGGGTCAACGGTGGCCCGGAACCCGGTTTGGGTACGTTCTACATTCTACGTTCTACGTTGTACCGCTCTGCCACCCCCCGCCGGTGATACCCAGGGGGGACGACCCCCCTTCGACCCCCCGCCGGTGACGCCCAGGGGGACGACCCCCCTTCGACCCCCCGCCGGTGCTCGTGTGGAGTGCGTTCGTGCTTGGCCGGGGGTGTGGAGGTACTTGCGTTGGCCGCTGCCACGTTTCTGGCCGTTCTGCGTTCTGCGTTCTGCGTTTGATGCCCAGGGGGACGACCCCCCTTCGGCGCTCGTGTGGAGTGCGTTCGTGCTTGGCCGCGGCACGAGGTCGCCACGGTGAACGGTCGACGGTTAACGGTCAACGGCAACGGGCCTCTGCCTTCCTCCACCCCTTGACAAAACTATGTGCCGTAGTTTATGATCTACTAGTCGTAGTTTAGGAATGGAGGACAAGATGATGACGACCGAGCACAACCCCACGCTGGCGTACGACGACCGCGGCGCGGGGCCACTCGTGGTGCTGCTCCCCGGCGCCGGAGATGTGCGCACCGAGTACCGCTTCATGGTCGACCGGCTGGTCGACGCCGGACACCGGGTCGTCGCCGCCGACCTGCCGGGGCACGGAGAGTCCCCCATTGCATCCGAGTACACCGTGAGGTCGACCGCTGCAGCCCTGATCGACTTGGTCGAACACCTCGACGATGGTCCGGTGACGGTGATCGCAACGTCGTTCGCGCCCGCCGCCGCCGTGTGGGCCGCCGTAGAGCGCCCTGAGCTGATCTCAGGCATCGTTGCGATCAGCCCACACCTCGACACAGACGACTCCCCCAAGGGTCGACTCCTGGCCGGTGCCGTGAAGGTGCTCCTGGCGGGTCCATGGGCACCGGCGGCGTGGGCGACGCTGTACCGCTCCTGGTACAAGCAGGTGCAGCCGGACGACCTCGAGGTCGAGATCGGCCGAATGCGCCATGTGCTGGCAGACCGCTTCCGCCGGCGGGCGGTGCGCCGCACGCTCACCGCCGACCGGATCGGAATGGAGGATCGGATCGCCGCCTTCACAACACCGAGCCTCACCATCTACGGATCGGCCGACGACCACTTCACCGACGCCATCGCCGAGGCGGCTCAGGTCGCCGATCGGCTGGGCGGTGCTCACATCGTGATCGAAGGCGCCGGCCACTACCCACACGTCGAGTTCCCGGATCAGGTCACCGACGCCGTCCTGGAGTTCCTCGCCTGATGCCACGCGCAGGTCTGTCCCCCGCCATCGTCACCGCCACCGCCGCCACTCTGATCGACCGCGAACCACACAGGCCCCTCGGGTTCGCTCATCTCGCCGCCGAGCTCGGCGTCAAAGCACCGTCGCTGTACAACCACGTCGATGGTGTGGAGGAGCTCGAACGCTTGGTTGCACTGGGCGGAATCGATGAACTCGCCGAGCGGTGCCGAAGCGCGGTCATGGGCCGCACCGGACAGGAAGCACTCGCTGCCCTGGCAGGTGCCTACCGGTCATACGCCACAGAGCACCCCGGCGTCTATCCACTCACACAGGTCGCCCGTCCGGGCGACGCCGACTACGAGGAAGTGACAGGCCGGCTACTCGCGGCCGTTCTGGCCCTACTCGGGGGTTTCGGCCTGGACGGAAAAGAAGCGATCCATGCCGCCCGGACCGTGCGATCGGCACTCCACGGATTCGTGCTGCTTGCCACGCACGCCGGGTTTGGCCTGGAGACCGACACCGACGCCAGCTTCACCTGGATGGTGGAGGCGCTCACCAGGGCCCTGACGGCTCAGGCCTGATCCAGCAATTCACGGAGACGACGATCGAACTCCCGATCGTCGAGACGGAACGGATCCGTCCACCGCTTGATGATCAGCCCGGCGCCCGCCGCCACAACCACGCCCCCGGCCCAGACGGCCATCGCCGGCGACGCCAACGAAACCCCGAGCACGGTGGCAACCCAGCACGCCACCGTCAAAGAGATCACGCGCCCCCAGGAACCAATGCGATCCCGATGACCGAGCGCACGTTCCACCGATCGAACCAGTCGACGTTCGCGAACACCACGGGTGATCACGTCACCCTTGATGACGACGACGGCCACGACGGCCGGTATCCCGAGGAACACGAGGAAGAACATGGCGACGTACACAACCCACTCCGTCGGCGGCAACTCCCGCATTATGCATGAAGAGCGGTATTAGTGGTAATGGCTTCTGGCTTCTGGCTGGTGGCTGCTCGATCGAGCATCGAGCATCGAGCATCCAAGCCATTCTTGCCAGTTGCCAGTAGCCAGAAGCCAGAAGCCAGAAGCCAGTAGCCAGCAGCCAGTCGTCTGGCCGGCAGCTGCTCTTCTGGCTGGAAGCTGGAAGCTCGGTACAAGATGACCTATGGACGTGGGCGCATCCTGCGTGGCGTCTATGTTGGGAGGGAGATCGACACGGAAGGTAGGAGACGATGAAACCGATTCTGGTGGCCACCGACCTCGGACCGGCCTCGAGCAAGGTTGTGGCCGCAGCCGCTGAACTCGGAGCACTCGGAAACCCGATCATCCCGATACATGTGCTGACCCCGGAGCGAATCGAGGACTACCGGGAGTCGCTGCCGGCGGACAGCGCCTTCGTGGACGTGCTGCAGTCACGGCTCGCCGGTGACGTGAAGGACCAGTTCGAAGGCATCCCCAACGTATCGGCGCCCGTCATCGTGATCGGCGACGCAGCCTCCGCCCTCATCGACCGGGCCGCCGAGGCCGGGGCGGGATATCTCGTGATCGGAATCAGGAACCGGTCCAGGGTCGGCAAACTGTTGATGGGATCGGCCGCCCAGGAAGTGCTGCTGAATTCCCCGTGCCCGGTCGTGGGGATACCGATCTAGTGCTGTGACCAGAAACGTTTGCGAGGGTTAGGTCGTGACCGTCCTCCCGTTCGTTTTCCGGTCACAGCCTGGCCGACCATGCCCCCACGCCCCGCCCCGCCTCCCAGCGGAACCCAACAGGTCGGCCGGAACACCGAAGACGGCGAAACATCATATGGAACACGCCCACACGACACGTGCGGCTCCGACCCACAACCAGGCGAACGTTGCAGGACACGGCACTAAGCGGGGCTGCGGAGCACCGCCGCTGTCGGTGGTGGGTTCATGCCGCCTCGTCGAGGAGCGCCCTCAACTCGCGATCGAGCTCGGTCGAGTCGAGTGCGATCCGGTCACCGCCGACCAAGGCCGTCACCGCGGCGGCAGCGAACGAACCGGCAGTCACCCATGCGGCCTCCGTCGGCGAGACCGGGCCGAACACCGCTGTCACCAGGGCGCCGATTGCCATGACCGCGAAGCCGATCCGGAGTCTGCGGTGTCGTTGGACCACGGCCCGGAGACCGGTCAGCATCTGGCGACGGCGGCGTCGCCGCTCGATGGACATCGCCACCAGCCACGACCCCACCGCCACCACGAACGGGGCCAGAGCGACGCAGGCCAACACCATCCAGGAGGCAGGTCCGCTCATTCGGTCACCTCACGCCCGTCGAGACGTCGTCGGCGTGGAGCGCCGACAACGACGGCCGGGTGGTGGTTGCGTCGTCGGCAGACCCCATGACCGGAGTCTGCGGCGCAGCTCCGATGGGCCCACCGGGCATCGCTCCCTGTGCGGCCGGCAGGGTGAACCGGAAGACGGCCTCGCCGTCGTGGTCGTAGATCAGGTCGCCACCCATCAGTCGGGCCAATTGGCGCGACACCGACAGCCCCAATCCCACCGACTCGGGCACACCCGGACGCTCGTGGGCCCGTTGATAGGGCTCGAAGATCCTGCCCCGGTCATCCGCCCCGAGCGGCGCCCCCAGATCCCGCATCTCGAAACAGACCATGTCGCCCACCGGATACATCGATGCCCGACGTTCTCCGCCGCCATACCGTTCGGCGTTCGACACCAGATTGCGAATGATCTGCCGTACCCGGACCGGGTCGCCGTGGGCAATGACGCGGCGATCGTCCGCAACCATCGTGATGAGCGCCGGCGATCCCTTCACGATGTCCTCGACCAGCGGGCCCAGTTCGAAGTCGGTGGACTGAACGGAGACAGTCCCGATATCGGCGCGAGCGCCCACCAGGAGGTCTTCGACGATGTAGGCCACTTCGCGGCTCTGACGGGCCACCAGGTCGAGCAGTTCTCCGATCTCCTCGAGATCTGTGATCCGTCCGGATCGCACCTCCTCGGTCAAGCCCATCACTGCCGTGAGCGGCGTGCGAAGCTCGTGACTCACCGAGGCGATGAACTGATCCTTGGCCTCGACCAGGTGTTCTAGGCCCTCACGGGCCGCTCTGGCCTCGCTGATGTCCTTGAAGGCGGCGATCACCGTACCGAGGTCGCCGTTGACGACGATCACGGCGATCTCGACGTGTATGAGCGAGCCATCGTGACGTCGCATGGGAACCTCGGGAACCGTGACGTCCTGCCCCTGGTCGAGGGCGACGATCTGATCGATCCACCCCTCCATCGTCTCTGCGGTCACCCGGTTCCGGCGAGGCGTGCCACGTCTTTCGGTGCCATCCGCGGCGACGATGTCCCGCGCGAGCAGGTTGACCCGCAGCGTGAACACCCTCTGAACGACCTCAGCCACCAAAGCCGGGTTGGCCTCCAGCTGCGCACGCACGTCTACCCCAACAGGGACCGACCGGCGCAGGTGGGCGATGGCGTCCGTCCAATCCTGCTCTGCCAGCCCCACCGGAGCCGAGTCGAACAGGGATCGCAGCCGAGCGGTGGCGTCGAGGGTGGTACTTCTCAGAATGGCCGTGGTGCCGGAGCCGGCGCAGAAGCCCAGCACCATCACCACGGTGGTGGTCGACACGCTCATCCCCTCGGGCAGACGCGAACTCCACAGCCACGGAGTGACGCCGATCACCAACGACCCACCGACCAGATAGCGCCCGAGGTGGCGATGGAGGAACGAGCCACCGATCATGCCGATGTAGACCAGTGCCAGGGCCGAGGCGAGCACCGTCCCGGGTTCCCCGATCACCAGGAACGCTCCGATGACGATCCCGGCGCCCACCATCACCGCCACGAATGCGTTCTGCCGGTTGCGGATGCGTTGGACGAGGAAGAACACCCCGGCGATGGCCGGCCCCGATGCGGTGACGAGGTGGGCACGCTCACCCGTCGCCAAGAAGATCACCACGAACACCGCCGTGGCGATCGTCGAACCAACGACGGCGATCCGGTTGACCAGTTGATCCAGCCGATCGGCGTCGCTGGGAACCAGAGGAACCCTTGATACGCTCACCTGGCGAATGCATCGGCATTCGTGTCACGGTCTTGACCGATCAAGCCGGGTCGTTGTGATTCCCGCCCCACCCGAGACCCGCTCGGCCGCTGGCGTTCACCGGCCGCATCCAAGCAACACCCCGTCGGTAGAGTCCGATGCAGCCGAACCCCGGCCGGAGGACCCACGTCTCACCCACCCCACAACTCGCGCAAGCTCCCCCTGGCATTGGCTGCTCTCGGCGTCGTGTACGGCGATATCGGGACCAGCCCGCTCTATGCCATCCGCGAGGCACTCAGCGAGGAGCACGGCATCGCCGTGACCGCCCAGAGCGTGACCGGTCTGCTGTCGCTCATCTTCTGGTCGCTCGTGATCGTGATCGCAATCAAGTACGTGACGTTCGTGATCCGCGCCGACAACCACGGCGAAGGCGGCGTCCTGGCGCTGACCTCGTTGATCACACCCACGAACCCCTCCGGCAAGCGTCGCACGCTGGTGTTGCTCGGCTTGTTCGGAACGGCCCTCCTGTACGGGGACGGCGCCATCACCCCGGCGATATCGGTGCTCTCGGCGGTCGAGGGGATCGAGATCATCACACCGACGCTGGCGGGGTCTGTGGTCCCGATCGCCATCGCCATCCTCGTTGGGCTCTTCGCCATCCAATCACGCGGAACCGGCACCGTCGGCGCTCTGTTCGGCCCTGTCATGGTCGTGTGGTTTCTCACCCTGGCCGTGCTCGGAGCTCTCCACCTGGCCGACGCCCCCGAAGTGTTCAGGGCGATCAACCCGGTGCACGCCATCGAGTTCTTCACCGTCAACACGTTCAAGGGTTTCGTCGCCCTGGGTTCGGTGTTCCTCGTGGTCACGGGCGGGGAGGCACTCTACGCAGACATGGGCCACTTCGGCGCCGGCCCCATCCGACTGGGATGGTTCACCGTCGTGCTCCCCTCGCTCCTGATCCACTACTTCGGCCAGGGAGCCATGTTGATCGCCCACCCGGAACGAATAGAACACCCCTTCTTCCTGATGGCGCCGGACTGGGCGCTGGTCCCGCTCGTTGCGCTGGCGACTCTCGCAACCATCATCGCCAGCCAGGCGCTCATCTCCGGGGTGTTCTCGATCACCGTCCAGGCCGTGCAACTCGGCTATTCGCCTCGGGTACGCGTGCGTCACACCTCGGCGACGGAACGGGGTCAGGTGTATCTCGACAGCATCAACTGGGCCCTCATGGTCGCCTGCATCGGATTGGTGATCGGCTTCCGCACCTCTTCGAACCTGGCGGCCGCCTATGGGGTGGCCGTCACCGCCACGATGGTCATCACGGCGATCCTCTTCGGTGTCTATGCCCGCGATCGGCTCAGCTGGAGCCCCGGACGCACCTGGGTCCTCGTCGGGGCGTTCCTCGTCGTCGATGGAGCCTTCCTCGGCGCCAACCTGCTCAAGATCCCGGCCGGTGGTTGGTTCCCACTGGCGGCGGGCCTTGCTGTGTTCACGCTGCTCACCACCTGGAAGAAGGGCCGTTCGTTGCTCTACACCCGCACCCAGCGCGGCCGGCTGTCGGTGAACTCCCTTCTCGAGAGCTTCGAACGTCACCCGCCGACCCGCGTGCCGGGCACGGCCGTGTTCATGACGCCCAACTCCTCAGAGGTTCCACCGGCGTTCCTGGCCAATCTCCGCCACAACCACGTGGTCCATGAGGACGTCGTCTTCCTCACGGTGGCCACCGCGCCGGTACCGCGGGTGCTGCCAGCCGAGCGCGACCGCACGGAACACCTTGGCAACGGGTTCCATCGACTGATGCTGTATTACGGGTTCATGGACCAGCCGGACATCCCCCGTGCGCTCGGCTCCATCGTCGGCGAGCGCATCAGTTTCGACCCCGATCACACCACCTACTTCCTCGCCCGTGAGGCGGTGCGGGTCACCGCCATGCCGGGCATGGCCCTCTGGCGGGAGAAGCTGTTCAGCTGGCTGCACCGAAACGCCACGTCGGCGGCGGCCTACTTCGGTCTGCCCGAGAAGCGCACCGTCGAGATCGGCGTACCGGTCGAGATCTGACGGTCGGCGGCCGGCTCTAATCGCCGAGAATGGTTCCCGATGCCGCTCGCAGGAGCCGGTCGTCGATCGCCCTCCCGAGGCCTTCCCTGCCGGTGAGCTCGGCAACGATCAGCGGGGGCCGACGTTCATCAATCGATCGGAGCACCCGGTACAGCCGGGCAGCCACAGCCGGGAGCGCCGATCGGCTGCCGAGTGGGACGAACTGCCAGCCTGCGGGGAGCTGACGGGCGGTCTCGTCGTAGCCGAGGTACACGCCACCATCGCCAGGCAATGGTGCCCGCCGTCGAGGGTCGACGACCACCATGGTGGTGTCGGGGGCATAGTGACGCGATCCAAGCCCCGGCGACGACGCCGGCTCCACCGAACCCTCCCGCACCGGGACGCCGAGGTCCTCCACCGGGAGGGCGCCGTGGCGCAACACCACGACGTGGTCGGTCTCGACCCTCACGACGGTCGACTCGATGCCCAAAGCCGTGTCGCCACCGTCGAGGACCATGTCACAACGCCCGACCAGATCGGCCAACACGTGATCGGCGCTGGTCGGGCTGATGTGACCGAAACGATTGGCGGAGGGAGCGGCCACTGGGGCGCCCACCGCGGCGAGCAGAGCGGCAGCAACCGGATGGGCGGGAGCACGTACCGCGACGGTGTCGAGTCCCGACGTGACCGATACGGGGATACGCGACCCGCGCTCCACCACCAGCGTGAGGGGCCCAGGCCAATGGCGCCGGACCAGCGACCAGAACAACGGGGGCACGTCGCCGACGATGCCATCGAGCGCCGTCCGGCCGGCCACGTGAACGATGAGCGGGTCGTCGGCCGGGCGACCCTTGGCATCGAACACGCGCCGCACCGCTGCCGGGTCCTCGGCCAGACAGCCGAGCCCGTAGACGGTTTCGGTCGGAAAGGCGACCAGACCACCGGATCGCAGCGTTGCGGCCGCACCGGTGATGGCTGCGGCATCGATGTGGTCGGAGTCGATACGAAGGCGGACCGTCACCGCGTCATGTTACGACCCGGTTCCATGCCGCCCCCGCCGTCTGCGAAGTGCTTGACTGCGAGCCATGGACCCGGACGCGATGTGGACCGACTACGTCACGGCCACCGGTGCCGAGGGTTCGTACACCGCCGAGGCCCTCGCCGAGGAACGACCCGAGATCGCCACCAAGCTGGCGCTGCTCGTGCGGGACGGCCCCAAACGGGCCACCACCTCGGCGCTCGCCGATTGGGATGCCGAGGGCGAGCCTGTCCCGGAGGCCGGTGCCCACACGGTCGTGATCGACGGGGATGGGGCAGCCGTGTGCGTCGTTCGCACCACTGCGGTCGAGGTGCGACGCTTCGGCGACGTCGACGAGGCGTTCGCCTGGGACGAGGGCGAGGGCGACCGGACCCTTGCCTGGTGGCGACGGGCCCACATCGACTACTTCGCAGCCAACGGAACGGCGATCACCGACGACACCATGATGGTGCTCGAGTGGTTCGAGTTGGCCTGGCCGTGACCCCGATCATCGTGATCCTGTGGTTGGTGCTCACCCGGATGGGGTCGAGCAGGGCCGTTTGGCCCGGTTCACCACTCCCTGATCGGGCACCCGAGGACCGCGTCCCCCTCGACCGAACGGCGGTGACGCTGGAAGCGGCGGTGGCCGCCGTGGCGGTGGCGGCAGTTCCCTTCACCTTCCTCTCCGAAGCGTTCACCTCGCTCGAGCGGATCGGATTGGTGGCGCTGTCGCCATTCATCATCCGCCTGGCGCTGGACCGGACCGCCAAGCTACGCGCCGGATGGTTGGTGTGGGTCGACGACGAGCAGATCGTGATGGCCGGCCTCCCGGTTCGCCGGGTGAACCGTCGGGCCGTGACCCAGGTGAGACGCCGTAGGGTCACGTTCGGCCCCGATGACTTGGTGCTCCGGGGCGGGCGTTTCCCGATCGTCATCGACACCCAGTTCACGACATTCGACGACGAGGCCCTCCAGGACTGGATCACCGGCCAACTCCCCCGTTCATGAGGGTGCCGGCGATGCTCGCGGTCCGGCTGCTCATCGTCGCCGTCGTCGCGGCATCGCTGACAGCATCGGCGCCCGTGGGCGCTGGGGCGGCGCCGGAGCTCGCACCCGGTGGATCGTTCTTCGACGACGACGGTGACGTCCACGAGGGAGCGATCGAAGCGATCCATGCAGCCGGCATCACCCGGGGATGCGCCCTGCCGGATCTGTTCTGCCCCGACGAACCGATCACACGCGGTCAGATGGCCGCATTCCTGGTCCGCTCGCTGGCGGCGCCGCCCGCTCCCGCCGCTGCATTCGAGGACACCGGCGGGTCCGTGTTCGCCGACGACATCGACCGGATCGCCGCACTGGGCATGACTCGTGGATGCTCCGAACAGCGGTTCTGTCCCGATGACCCCGTCACCCGCGGTCAGATGGCCGCCTTCCTCGTCCGCGCCTTCGAGCTGGTCGGATCTGGAACCGACCCGTTCCACGACGACAACGGGTCGGTGTTCGAGTCCGACATCGCCGCCCTCCACGAGGCGGGCATCACGATCGGGTGCGCGCCGGGCGGATTCTGCCCCGACGACCCGGTCACCAGGGGTCAGATGGCGTCGTTTCTGACCAGGGCGCTCGGACTCACCGCCATGACCCCGCCGCCGCGACCATCGGTGGAGGTGGCGTTCACCGGCGACACCCTCATCCACATCCAGCTCACCCGCCGTGCAGCCGCCGACGGGGACCGCTCGGGTCGGGCCTACGACTTCCGCCCCATGTTCTCCGAGGTTCGCTCACTCATCTCGGGAGCCGATCTCGCCCTGTGCCATCTCGAGGTTCCGGTGTCGGCAGACAACAGTGGCCTGTCGGGTTATCCCACGTTCAACGCTCCCCGACAGCTCGCCCACGGATTGGCCGATGCGGGATTCGACGGGTGCTCCACGGCTTCGAATCACTCCTTCGACCAGGGCGTCGGTGGAGTCTTCGAAACACTCGAGATCCTGGAATCGGTGGGGCTGGGACACAGCGGCACGGCCCGAACCGGGACCGAGGCAGATCAGGTCACCGTCTATCAACTGGGCGACGTCACGATCGCCCACATCTCCGCCACGTGGTGGCTCAACGGGTTCCGTCTCCCGGCCTCGATGCCATGGCTGGTGGAGGAACCACTGGACACCGATCGACTCGTCGGCCTGGCCGAGTCAGCGAAGGCCGCCGGGGCGGACTACGTGGTCGCGAGTATCCACTGCTGCGTCGAGTACCAGGCCATGCCGACACCGTTCCAGATGGAAACCGCCCGAACCCTGATCGAGTCGGACTCCATCGATCTGGTCGTCGGGCACCATGCGCACGTGGTGCAACCGGTCGAACTCCATCGTGGCGAGTACATCGTGTACGGCCTGGGGAACTTCGTGTCGGCCCAGCGACGGCGGCACGAGACCATCGATGGGGTCATCGTCCTTGTCGATGTGGCACTCCGCAACGGTGCCTGGGTATCGCGTTCGATCGACTATGTGCCGACCTGGGTGGAACCGGGCTCATACCGGGTGCTTCCTGCCGCCGAGACCATCGCGACCGGGGCCGGCCCCTTCGAATCGGCGCTGCGTGCTTCGTGGAGACGAACCGCAGCCGCCATCTCACTGCTGGGCGCCGAGGGCGTGGAGCCACGAACCAGACCGTGACATGGCCCCCGGACGACGCGAGGCAGTCGCGGCCCCGCGGGAGGCCAGGAAGGTCGGAGATGTCAGACGGCTCCGCCGATGACGCCGAGCAACGCCCAAATTGCATCGGGATCGTCCCAACACTCCATCGGCAATTCGATGAGATCCATGCCATCACCCGTCGGCCGTCACGGTCTGATGTTGCGTTGCCGGCCACCGCACACAGCTGAGCCCCCGGCATGTGCCGGGGGCTCAGCGCTTGCTTCTGATGTTCGGTGTCAGGCGGTCGTCTTCTCCCGCAGAGAGAGGAAGACCAGTCCGAAGGCGGTCATCGCAACCCCGACCACCATGGCGAAGGCGGAGAAGGCGTAGGCGATGGTCCCGAGGTTGAGGGCAGAGGTCAGAGCGGTTGCGTCGAGCCAGGAGAGCCGGGCGTCGTTCGGAACCTGCACCGGTGCGCCGGCCTCGTCGAGCACCACGTTGCCGGCCTCGTCGACCTGATCGACCGTACGGGGCATCTCCGAGTAGCGGAGGCCTTCGGTGCGGTCGAGCTGGTGGTGGGTGATGATGTCGGCTTGGGCCCACATCGTGAACGGACCGCGTACGGCCGCTTCGGGGATTCGGGCGTCATCGGGAGTCGTCACGTTCTCGGTCACAGCCGTGTTGTACGTGTATGCGGCGCCGACTTCCAGCATCCAGCCAGCACGCGCTCCGGCGTGTTGCGTGTTGCGTCGGACCTCCCGGCCAGCGCCCGATCAATCTCGCTCGAAGCTCGAAGCTGGCAGCTGGCAGCTGGCAGCTGGCAGCCGGCAGCCAGCAGCCGTACGCTCCCACCATGCCCACAACCTCGACCCTGGTGCTCTTCGTGCTCGCTTCGTATGCGCTGGCTGTCGTGCCGGGGCCGGCGGTGATCTACATCGTCAACCGGAGCCTGGCGCAGGGGCGGAGGGTCGGCGCGTACTCGGCGCTCGGAATCGCCACCGGCGGACTGGCACACGTGCTGGCAGCGGCGATTGGGCTGTCGGCGATCCTCACGGCTTCGGCGATGGCGTTCTCGGTCGTCAAATATGCGGGCGCCGCCTACCTGGTCTGCCTCGGGGTCAAGGCGTTGCGCGCGGGCGACGTGGGATTGGAAGCCGCCGCGTCGGAGGTGTCACATCGACGGGCGTTCGGACAGGGGGTGGTCGTGAACATCCTGAACCCCAAGACGGCGCTGTTCTTTCTGTCGTTCTTCCCGCAGTTCATCCACCCCGAGGTCGGACCGGTGGCGACCCAGATGGTCGTCCTCGGGTTGGTGTTCATCGTCGCCGCGCTCAGCTCCGACCTCGTCTACGCCATCGCCGCAGGTTCGATCCGTCGGGTGCTGGTTCGCAGCCATCGGGCGCGTACCGCCCACCGCTACGTCACGGCGAGCGTTTTCTGTGCTCTGGGGGCGACGAGCGCACTCGCCAAGTGAGCGTCGCGAAAACCAATCAGCGCAGGTACTTGCGAACACATGTTCCCCGAACGTATGTTCTCTCCATGGCCCGCCGACTCCATGACCTACACACCGAACTGGACGTCCTCCGCATCCGATACCGGGGTGTGGCCATCCCTCCCGAACTCGACCGGCTCGAGATCGCGGTCGGTCGTCGACAGGCGAAGGTCGACCAGCTGCGATCGCAGGTCACCGCGCTGCTCGACGAGGTGTCACACATCGAGGCGGAGATCGCCGG
This sequence comes from uncultured bacterium, assembly GCA_963825585.1. GTDB lineage: Bacteria > Actinomycetota > Acidimicrobiia > Spongiisociales > ZC4RG35 > JAOUGY01. Next base: position 308,918 of record CAWGTX010000009.1, on the reverse strand, counting down.
ATGCCGCAAAGGATACGAGGCGCTCCTCGCCGACACCGTCGAACGGATCAAACGGGACCAGAGCGAGGGGTGGTCTCCCTTCCCCGTCATCGGCTTCCGGCTGTGGGGGTGGCGCGACGGCCTGCTCCACGGCGCGTGGCAACCATGGAAGACAACCTCGAAGACGGCCACCTGCGGCCGCGGCGACACCGAGGTGCCCCACTCCGATGGGCGCTGCGGGCGGCTGGGCTGTGGCATTTACGCCACCAAGGACCTCGCGATGCTGCTCAGGGAGCACACCGGGCCCAACGATCACGGATACCTGGCGGGTATGGTCGAGCTCACCGGCAAGGTGGTGGAACACGAGAACGGGTACCGTGCCGCCCGCGCCGAGGTGGTTGCCGGCGTGCTGGTGGGCGCAGATCGTATCCTCGCCACCAGCGACCCCGCCGAACTCGACGAGCTGTTCCGCCGCCCGGCGGATGCTATGGAGCGGTGGGGCCGCGGGCGGTCGGCCACGGTGTGGGACGAGATCGAGCGATTCATGGCACCGGCGTCGGACCGGGGGTCATCATCTGTCAGTCAACGATGAGGAGCTGGGAACGTGGACATCGGCAAGCAGAAGCGGGTCATCATCATCGAGAAGGAACGGATCGACCCGGCACCGTCGCCGGCACCGACTCAGCCCGAACGCCAACCCACCCCTTCGGAGCGTCCGGCATGACTCATCCGATCGTCGACCAGGTCCGATTCGCTCGATCGGAGTTCACACGAGGACTGAGTGACCTGACGGAGGAGGCGGCCGCCACCCGGGTCGGACCTGCCAACTCCATCAGTTGGACGATCGGCCATCTCGCCTGGCAGGAGCAGCGCTACTGGCTGCAACGACTCAACGGCACCACCCTCATTCCCGAACTCGACGTGGAGTACTGCTTCGGGTGCCCGCCCAGCTCTCCACCGCTCGCAACCAGTTGGGACCGATGGCGCGTCATCACAGAAGCCAGTGACCCGCACCTGGACGACATCACCGAGGCGACGCTCGCCGTCGACCCTGTCGTTGACGGCTCCCCCACAGGCACGACCTTCGGATCGATGGCACTCCGGGTGATCTACCACTACTGGTATCACCTCGGCGAGGCGATGGGCATCCGCCAGGCCCTCGGTCACACCGGACTGGCCGAGTATGTCGGCGCCATCGACGAGCAGGCGCCCTACCGGCGCTGAACCCGTTCGACACGGGTGCACAGTCCGGTCGGCCGGAGGGGGCGCAGGTTTCCACGCGGCACGCCCTGCGCCATCCCCATCCGGCCTGCCGCACCGTAGAGTCCGCTGGATGAACGTCGACTTCTTCTTCGACCCGATCTGCCCGTTTTGCTGGATGACATCGAAGTGGCTGCGGCTGGTGGCACCGCATCGCCTGCTCGAGATCGAATGGCGGTTCATCTCGCTGCGGATGATCAACGACGGGACCTACCAGGGCCGGGAGCACTACCTGGCACGTCACGAGAAGGGACTCGAGTTGCTGCGGGTGGCGGCGGCCGCCAGGGAGGCACACGGTGCCGCTGCCACCGGTCGTCTCTATGAGGCCTTCGGAAACGGGATCTGGGAGAGTGATCGACTCGCCTATCCCGACAACGTGGTGCAGTTCGGGGACTCGGGGGAAGTCGAACGATGCCTGGTGGCCTCCGGGTTGACCGAGCACCTGGCATCCGCCCGCACCGACACATCGTTCGACGCGGTCATCTCGGCAGACGGCGAGACGGCGCTGGAGCGAAGCGGCGAAGGCGTGGGAACTCCGATCATCACCTATGGGACGCCAGACGGTCCCTCGCTGTTCGGCCCGGTGATCTCCACCCTCCCGAGCGTCGAACGGTCGCTGGCGATGTGGGACGCACTGGTCACCCTGTCTTCACACCCCGACTTTGCCGAGGTGAAGCGGAGCAGACGGGGCGCCCTCGACCTTCCGGTGTACCGGTGATCACCCCGGACGAATACATGGCATTCGTGGACAGGGCGCTCGACGGCATGTGCTCGATCGTCACCACGCTGGGCGATGAGCTGGCCAACCAGATCCCCGGACTGCACGGTTGCAACAGTCCGTACGCCATCCTCCATCACTGCCTCGGTGTCATGGACTACTGGGCGGGCCACCTGGTGGCGGGGCGTTCGGTGGTACGCGACCGTGACGCCGAGTTCGTCGCCGCCGGGACGCTGGATGATCTGCTCGCTCGAACCGCGACGGCACGCCACAGGTTGGCCCTCGATGTAGCGCTCGCCGAGTTCCCCGCGCCCGTGCGCGGCACACCACCGGCTTCGTTCCGGGGTCCTGGGTTTGAGTTGACCCAGGGCGCCGCCTTGCTTCACGTGTACGAGGAACTCGCCCAGCACCACGGCCAGATGGAGATCACCCACGACCTCCTGGTTCCCCGATGACCGACTTCGACGACCTGGACCCGACGTGGCTGCGAACCAAACCCGGCATCAAGTGGGCCAGAGCCGGAGAGGGCGAGCTGGCAGCCTGGGTGGCCGACATGGACTTTCCGATCCCTCCTGCCGTGGCGGCGGAACTGTCGTCGGTCGTCGAACGGGGAGATCTCGGGTATCCCGATCTCCGGCGAGGCCCTTGCCTCGAGCCCATCTTCCTGGATCGCATGAGCCGCCGCTACGACCTGGTGCTGACGTCGGGTCGGGTCCGAGAGTTCGATGACGTACTCAACGCCGTCCAGGCCGTCTTGTCGGTTTCGGTGGAGCCGGGTGCGCCGGTGGCAATCCACACACCCACCTATCCCCCATTTCTCGACACCATCGCCCGTATGGGTTTCGAGCTTCGACCGATCCCATACCAGCGGACGCCGGATGGATGGTCGTTCGATGTCGACCAAGCGGCAGCCACGGTGGCTTCGTCGTCTGCTCTGATCCTGGTGAACCCGCACAATCCGACCGGGCGGGTGTTGCGCCGGGACGAGCTGGAACCCATGCTGACAGCGGCCGGTTCGTCGTCGACGGTGGTCATAGCCGACGAGGTTCATGCCGACCTCACCCATCCGGGGGCTCACCACATCCCGGCCGCCTCACTCCATCCCGACACGGTGACCGTGACGTCGGCGACGAAGTCACACAACCTGGCCGGAATCCGGTGCGCCGTGGCCCACGTCGGTTCGGGGCCGGTGTGGGAGCAGTTGACGGCCCGTCCCGAGCATGTGTTCGGAGCGGTTTCGAACCTGTCGGTCGCCGCCACCCGCGCCGCCTGGTCGGACGAGGGGGAGCGATGGCTCGATCGACTCGAGGAGGTTCTGGTCCGCAACCGCGCTCTGGTGGCGGAGACGCTCGACAGCCGCTTCGACCACGTGATGGCCGAAGCGACCTACCTCGCCTGGATCGACACGCGTGCGACCGGCATCGATCAGCCCGCGGCGGAGGCAATCAGGAGAGCGACGGGACTGATCCTCACACCTGGCGAGGACTTCGGCACCGGAGGCACCGGATTCGTGAGACTGAACTTCGCAACCTCGCTGGGCCTGCTCACGGATGCGATCCAACGCATGAACGCAGCCGTCTGACCTGCGACGTGTCACCGTCCGCTGAGTGCGGCAAATGGATGTTATCGAGCGGGGTTCGTCTGTCCGAGTTGTTGCGGTGGCGACGCCGTTTCGGCGGGCCAGTTGTCGACGCCTTCGGCCGGTGTACCAGTCAGAGCTGCCGGCCGTCCGGCCACGGTCAGTGGCCGGACGAAACTCGACGGAGCGGTCCCGAAGCCGGCGATCACGGCGCTCGCTCGGCTTGGGCGATGCCGCGCCTCATGAGGCAGTGAAGCGAGCGCGGATGTGCCGATCCCGGGCACTCCGCGGAACGCTCCTTCGTGCTCGGTATTTGGTGATCGGCGTGGGTCCGATCGCACCGGGGTGTGATCAGAGAACGGCGAGGATCTGGTCGGCGACGCCTATGGGGTCGACCGGCGTGTCGGTGGCGACGGTGACGGTCGGGCCGATGTGGAGAGGGCCCAGTGGACAGATCGCCTGGAATTGCTCGAGTACCTCTGTGAATCCCTTTCGCTGATCACCGTGTCCTGGATGTCGTGTGCGGTTGGCGAAACGCTCGGCTGCTGTGTGCGGGTGACAGGTGCAGTGGACTTCGACCACCCGCGGCAGCGAGCTCAACCATTCGGTTGGCGTACCCGATGCAGACGAAAGCTCGGGGCGCCTCCAGTGCGAGGCCACGACCGCGCCATGCGACTCCTGAACCAACTCCTGGAGTGTCGTATCTGCTTGCCGGCTCAATCGGGACCGCTCCATCGGAGACACCGCACCCGGCGGAAACGAGGCTTCGAGCAGGTCGTCTTTGTCGATCACCGGGAGGTCGAGGAGCGGAGCGATTTGGCGGGCGATCGTGGACTTGCCGGAGGCGGGCAATCCGGAGACGACCACCACCAAGGATCGTGTGGTCTTGGTCATGTGGTGTCCGGGTTGGAGTGGACGATCCCGACGTGATCGAACACCGCCCGTTCAGGGAGCGTAAGGGAGTCGAGGTCGATTGGTGGTGTGGAGGGTTGCCGGGTCCAGCGTCGCCACAACAGCTCACTATCGAATGCCACTACCGCTTCGTCTCGGTCCGCCTCGTCGGAATACCACCATTGGCCGCCGTGACGACGGAACCGCCATGACCGTCCCGCCGACTCGATTCGGATCCGGTCCACGTCGTCACGGAAGTTGAAGTGACCGAGCGTGTAGGGCAGGCCGCGGGCGAACACGTCCAACACCGTCGCCACGTCGGGAAGCCCCTCCACGTGGTTGCCGACCGCTTTCCGCAGTTGTCGTTCATGAACCCAGTACTCGGTCACTTCACGTGCGGCATCCAGCCACAGCGGGGCCGGGTCGACCCCTGCCCACGAGACCCCCAGACCTGGCTCGTCGAGACGCCGAGACAGCCACAGCTGATCGGCCACCGGACCCGCCCATTCCAACATCTCGATCATCAACTGCGGGCTGAGCCGACGGCATGCGACCGCCCACTCCTGATTGGTCCGGTCGACCAGTTCACCCAGCGACTCACCCACTCGAGCTGGATTGCGGTCGCCGTCACCGCGCAGACCGCCGATCCGACCAACAACGTCACCAACGACATGGGCCAGCAAGTCAGCCACATCCCATCCGGAACATGCCGTGGGACGCCGCCAATCGTCAGTTCCCAATCCTCGCAAGAACACCACCAGCTGCTGGCGCTGCGAGGCGAATACTGGTCGAAGATCAACCGGCGGACCAACCTGTTCGACCGAAACCTTCACCCAAAGAGTCTGCCACGAGACCCGAGCTGCCGATGCCCAGCATGTGGCCGACCCCCATCGAGACACGCGGAGAGTCCGGCGTCGAACCCAGCCGGACAGGTGAAGCGACGCCACCGCCCTCTGTGTTCGAGTGACGGCCACCAGACGGCGCTGGAGGTGAGGATATGTGCCGTTCATGAGCGGATGTCGAGGAGGTCCGCGGCCTACGTTTCCGAACGGCGCCGTCGATCGCGTCAGCTCCACGTCTTGGTGACCCACAGCAGCCGATCAGTGTGTCTCGGACGATACGAGCGTGACAGTCGAGCCGATCTGGGCAGGTCACCGGATGGCAGCCTCAGCTGCTGGAGGTGACCTGCGTGCCGTCAGGTGCGTCGTCGAGGCGGCTGATCGCGAGCCAGACCATCGCTGCGGCGATGGCCTGCGCGAGACCAGCGAGGAGGAATGAGGTGCGTACGCCGCTGGCCGTCGCGACTGCGCCAGCAATCAACGCCCCGATCACGATGATGCCGCGAGTGAAGATCCTCGAGGTGACATTGACCCGCCCGAGGAGCTCGTTGGGCGTGAGTCGTTGCTGCAGGCTCCGAGAGATCGGCCGCGACACACCTGCCGGAAGACCATTGAAGAACCACACCACTCCGAGCCATACCAGCGACTGCGAGGCCGCTGCCGCACCGAGGGTGACTGCCTGAATGGCAAGCGCGCCCGTTAACGCCACCTGTGGTCCACACCGCGACGAGACGGAATCGCCGACGAGAGTTCCGACGAAAGCGCCCGCGGCACCGACTGCGAGCAGCACGCCGAACGCGGCTTCGGATCCGTCGAGCTCGCCCGTCACGAGCACCACCAGCAAACTGATCGATGTCGCTAGTCCGAAGTAGTACACGACCAACGCCGCCGTGAATGGGCCGAGCACACGGTGCCGCCGCAACCACCCGAATCCTTCGGCAGCCTCGATCCGCAACGACCGGCCACTGTCACGCTCACGGTTGCGGCGGGCTTGCGCAGGAAGCTGGCGGAACGGGATCAGCGAACCGAGATACGTTGCGCCGTCGATCAGGAACGGCAGCCACGGCGCGTATGCGTAGAGCGCCGCTCCGAGAGGTCCGCCTGCGAAGTCGTTGGTGACGATCTCTGCACTGGAGATGCGCCCGTTCGCCCGGTCGAGGTCCGCGTCGTCGACCAGGGTCGGCACCAAAGCAACGGTGGATGGGTCGACGAGAATCTCACCGACGCTGATGACGAATGCCACCACGCAGACCTGCCAGATCTCCGCCCTCGACGTCACGACCAACACCGCGAGCACGCCGAGCGCGACGCCACGCCACGCCTGTGTCACCAGGATCGTCCGACGGCGATCCCACCGATCCACGAGCGCACCGCCCGCCGGGGCGAACACCAGCCACGGCAGATACTGAGCCGCAGTGACCGCACTGATCAGCAACGGAGACGACGTAAGCGCGGCCGCCAGCAACGGAAGCGCAGCCAACCGGATCCCGTCGCCCGTGTTCGAGACCAGCGAACCGAAGAACAGCGCACGGAAGCCCGAACCAAGCGAGCGCCTCTGTCTCATCAGGTGCTCATCCTCGCGCACGACCAAGCTGCCGACGGGAATTCACGAGCGCACCCGCCTGCGCGATTGTGCCTCCAATGAGCACAACTCGAGATGCTTGCCTATGGCGAGCCATCAATCACTGCAAGGCAGTGTTCTTCGTGTTGGTCGTTGGGCGGCATCTCGGTTGGCCAGTCGAACCAGCGCTGCGTTTCGCGGTCCTCGTTCCAGGACATCATGGCCTGAACGTCGCGAACGGAGAACGGCTCGATCAACACGACTTCGCCGCGCTGAGCAGGCAACTCACCCCACACCTGGTTGGTGAACACCCCACCAACGTAGCTCAGACCGCACTGCCTCACCGGGCATGTCCGATGAACTGGAGTGCGGCACGTCACACCCAGTAGAAGCACTCGTAAGTGCCGCTATGGGCGGGTCGTGGCGGTCGGCGAAGCCGTGCGATATCGAGTGGTTCGCGTCGAGGCTGTGGTCACTGCGATTGCGTCCGACTCGCACCGTGCTCGGATCGACCGGCGGGAACGCTCGTGGAGGCGCGAGCTCCTGACGGCCTAGGATGCGACGATGCCGTCGCTACGGGAACAGCCTCGCGTCGGGGGAGACGTTCTCGAAGCTGTCACGACGCTCCTTCAGCGCTCCCGGGCTGCGCACCCGACGGCCGGGTTGTACGAGGCAGCCGATCTGCAGTGGTGGTGGGCACAGGAGCCTCGCCTGATCGAGACGTTCCCACAGCCCTTTTGGTTCGATGACGCTGGCCGCCCGGAGGCCGCTGTGATCACAACTGAGTGGAGCTACGGAGTTCAGATGGACCCGATCGTGCTGCCAACCGCCGGCCCCGATCTCGTTGCTGAGGTTGTCGATCGCGGACTCGATGAGGCTCATGCCGCTGGTTTCGACTCGGTACAACTCGAGGTGGATCGTGCCGATCACGTGCTTCGCGAGGCGATGTCTTCACGTGGCTTCACGCTCGAAGACTCCGGCTGGGCGGAATCCTGGATGCCTGTCGATTCTCGGCCCGAGATCAGCCCGCTGCCGGGCGAGTACCGGTTGGCGTGTCGGCTCGACACAGAGGCGCGGCCTCATCATCTGATCGAGCGAAACGGAAATGCTGTCGAGCGACGGCTCCGGCAAACCACGCTGTACCGGCCCGATCTTGATCTCGTCGTTCTCGACCGCAAAGACCATGTGGTCGGCTACGGGCTGTTCTGGTTCGACCCGGTCACGTCGACTGGGCTGGTTGAACCGATGCGCACGGAAGAGGATCATCAGCGACGTGGCTTGGCCCGTCATCTGCTGACGGCAGGCGTTGAGAGGCTGTCGAACGCCGGCGCCATCGAGTCAAGATCTGCTTCGAGCTGAGCAATCCAGCGTCGAGCCAGCTGTACCCCGAGATCGGCTTTCGGCCGGTCAAGCGAACCGACGTCTTCTCAGGCCCGACGAGGAGCTCATCGGCTTTCTGATCCGCCGCCGCATCATCGGATGGTGCGGGTTGTGCAACGAGGCGACGATTCCCTGCAGCGCGCCCTGCGGGCCAGCCCGCCGCACCGAAGCGCACAGAACGCTCGCGCCGGCAGGGCTGGGCGGCAGCGCGAGATCCGGCAGTTTCGTGCGGGAGCCGCCATCACCGAGCGTGGCGGCTCCCGGTCGTGGTCAGCGACTGGCGCCTGCGACGAATGTGGCCACGATGTAGGTGGCGTTGCGGTCGAGTGAACGCCTTGCTCGGTCGTAGCGCATCGTCGTGCGCGGGTCGGCGTGCGACGCGGCCTCCTGGACGTCACGAAGAGCGACGCCGGCGTCGAGGGCGGCGGTGATGAACGAGTGCCGTAGCGAATGCGGCGAGATCGTCTTTTCGATCCCGGCGTGTCGTGCCAGGCGTTTCACAATCCGGGTGGCGGCGTGCCGATCGAGGCGTCGGGTGCCGTCCCTGTTGAGGAAAATCGGCCCTTCTTACGTTCCCCGACGCATAGGTCGACGGCGCGGGCGGTGCGGGGTGCGAGTGGGATGGTGACGATCTTCCCGCCCTTGCGGGTGATGGTCAGTGTCCGGTGCCCGCGTTCCATCCCGAGATGCCCGATGTCAGCGTTGAGCGCTTCGGAGATCCGGAGCCCGTTCAACGCCAACAGGCACGCCAGTGCGTGGTCGCGGCCTCCGGAGCCCTGCTTGGACCAAGAACATGCCGAGTTCGTTGCGATCCAACCCGGTGGCGTTCGATTCGTAATCCAGTCGCGGACGGCGGACATGCACCGCCGGTGACACTGGGATGAGCAGTTCTTCGACGCAATAGCGGTAGAACCCGGCAATCGTCGACAGCCGCCGTGCCACGGTCGCTCGTGCCTTGCCATCGTGTTCGAGACTGCGGGCGAACAGCTCGATGTGGGCCCGCTTGACCTCGAACACACTCAGGTCGTGGCTGGCACACCACCCGAGCCACTGCCGCAGGTCGAGGCTGTATGCGGCGCGGGTGGTGTCGCCATACCCAGCGAGGAACCCGCGATCGCCTGACGGACCGCGAACGAGTCGAAGTCCGGCTCCACCAGTGAAGGGACGAACGTGTGTTGTGTAGTTGTCATGTGGTTCCTCCCGTCGTTCGGGTGAGGAACCGGCCTGCACGAGTACCTCCAACACAACTCGTCTCGACGCGACGGTGCGGTTTCGTGTCACAGGCCCCGGATACTGTTGGGCCATGTCGGAAGGCTTCGACCTGGCTCAGGTGATCGGCGAGCTGCGGCGTCGTCGGCAAGGTCCGAGCGCCTCAGACATCGATGAATGGCAGGCTCTGCTCGCCGATCCGATCGCTCGCTTCGCGTCTGCGAGCTCTCGCCGGTGACGCCGCAGACCGAATGGCCGAGATGCTTGCCAATGAGAACGATCTGGTGACCGTTGTCGCCCGAGCGATCGGGGAGTTCTCGGGTCGTGGCTGGGCAGCCTCGTTCGCCATGCCCGTGGACGTGTACCGGCGGCACTCCAGGTCACGATCAAGGCGGAGCTGGGACGAGGTCGAGGCCCTGCTCGAGGCAGGATGGACGGCATCAGGCACCCTCGATCGACTCGCCGCGCGGGTCGGCATCCTCGGTGCCGCCGACGACGACCTGCGTGAGATTGCCCAGCATCGCGCGCGTCTCATCGAGAAGGCGTGGGCACACCACTCCAACGGAAGCTACGAAGCCTCCATCCCCATCGTGCTCGCCCAAATCGACGGCATCACCCACGACGTAACCACCAGCCCACACGACCAGAAAGGACGTTCGTTCTTCTCGCTGCATGGCGGACGGCAGGCCGACGTGGTGGACGACGAGACACTCGCGGGCATCAACGAAGCCCTACCGGTTGTGCGGAAGTGTTTCTCAACCGAATACGCCGCCACCGACACCGGCGGAACCCCGAACCGTCACGGCGTGCTCCACGGCCGCGAACTCACATACGACACGCGCACCAACTCCACCAAGTGCTTCGTGCTGCTCCTCGCCGTGTGGGAATGGGCCAACCGCAAGCTCGCCGCTGAAGCCGATCGCCGCAAGGTCGACCGCTACCAAGCACATGCCGGTTCGAACGACGTCGACGACAACGGGTGGCGGCTCGATCGTCGAGGATTCACCGACACCCGCCTCGCACTCAAGAACCTCGACCTAGCACAGACCACCTACCACCAGCTGCATAGCAACTACGCCACCATCGACGAACTCGTCGCCGACACAGTTGCGCTGACGCTCCTGCAGGACACGCATGGGCCTGATAGTCCACGTCGACGACGACATATGGTGGGCCTCAAGGAGATCCGTATCGGGATGGACCTTCGCCATAGGACGAGCTTCCACAGCAGGACGCTGGTACTTCGACGATGCCGATCCACCAAGGGCACCTCCACCAGACACCGGCTGGCGAACTGACGACGACGGCAACTGGTCCGGCGACTGTCACTGGTAGTGGTCACGCCGACCCGAGCGCGACGTGCCGTTCGGCGCTATTCGGGGTTGTGGGTGTTCTCATTCGGGATCGGGTGATCGGTGCGGTAGCGGACGCCAGGTGCGTGATCGGTGTCGCGTCATCTTTCACGTCAGAGCGCAAGCAGGCTTACAGCCTTTGAGATGCCTCCTCCCTGCCGAGATAGGCCAGAGTGACCGTTGACATCGTGACGATGGGCCCCCCGAGCCGGGAGTTCAGAGGCGTGCAAGCTCACGCCCTGCTGACGATGATCATCTCGTTGCCTTCGGGGTCGGCGACCCGCCAGTGATCCACCGACTCGGCAAGGAGCTGGCCACCGGCTGCGACGGTTGTGGCGAGGCGCGTCTGTGCGAGCTCCGGCGGCACTGCGAGCTCGAAGTGGATGCGGTTGCGCTGCGTGCGGCGACCGGTTTCCGAAGCGTCGAGCTCTTGGAACACCAGTACCGGGTTCAGCCGCCGCGGATCCATGATGTCGGTGACCCCGGCACGCCGGTCGTTGGTGTAGCCAAGTGCGGCGACCCAGAAGGCGCGGACTGAGGCGACGTCGGCAACGTCCATGAAGAGCTGAACGAAGCGCGCCAACCCCGGATCCGCCGTGGCGCCGAGCTGGCGGGCGACGGTCTGGACATTCGCAGCGAGACCGTTGAAGTCGAGATCGAGACCGTGGGCGTCTTGTTCCGACTGGTCCTTGCCACTGTCGATGATCACGAGCCCGGGGCGCAGGTCGACCAGCAGCGGGAAGCCCGAGTCGTCGGCCAAGGCTGCTACTGCGGCGATCAAGTCACGCTGCTGCGCCGGCGAGGTGGTGCGGTAGCACACCATCGCGCTGAACACCGCCTGCCAGTCGGCTGTCCCGATCCGCTCGCCGAGCACCTCGCCCGGCACCAGGTCGACCTCGTTGCCGTCGGGATCGGTGTGACAGACCCCGTACGGTCCGGATCCCTCACCAAGGCTCAGCTGCTCAACCGCCGAGGCCGGCCGCACGACATCGAGGTGGATACGGTTCCGCAGCGGCCGCAGCTCCGTCGACTCCCGGATCCGAATCGCTGCATCGCGCCGCAATGGATCCACCAAACCGCCATCCTCGGCAGGTTTGTAGTCGAGCACGCGCCGCCAGAACCGCCTCACCCCGGTCGGGTTCGCGGACTCGAACACGACGCTCAATTGCTGCAACACGGCAGGGATTGCGGCCAGACCGAGATCCTGCGCAGCCGTCGACACCGCGTCGGCGTGCTCGTGTGAGTCGAGTCGCACCCGCATGCCCGATGGGCGCAGCTCGACCACGATCTCGGACGACACCTCAAGGATGCGCCTCGCCAGCGCCGCGCCCTCGATCAGCGACGGCGTGTCGAACCACGCCGTCGCAACGCCATCGACCACCCGCCAATCCGGCCCGATCGTTGTCATGCCCGGCAACCTAGCGTCCATCCTCGGGATCGGTTGATAGGGTGCCGCCATAAACTCCAGTCCCGATCTGTAGGTCAGGTCCCTGTTGCTCGAACTGTCACGTGAACAGATTCTCGCCCGCCGGCGGAAGGTGTCGGCCCTCGACAAGAGGCTTGCCCGCTCGGAGAGGTCTCTGGAGTGTTGTCGTACGAAGGGACGAGGGATGGACTTCGCCGCACTCAAGGAGCAAGCGGAGTCTGCGCTTGCGGTATCTCGCGAGGAAGAGGGGTATTCGCTCGGGCTGCAGGCGTTCAAGTGTTCCTGCTGCTGTGCGCGGCCCCGTCCGCGGCGACCATCCTCTCGCCACCGGTCGTCTTCCACGGCGATCCGGTCGAACAGGCCCTCGTCGAGGGCACGACATTCTCGCTCCCGTTCCGTGTACTCGTACGCGACGACGCCGGCCTCGAGAGCCTACGTGTCGACGCGGGCCGGGTCGACGACGCGGCGCGGATCCTTCCCGACCGCGTGATGGCGCGGGCCGCCGACGCCCTCGCGGCCCCGGCCGGCTACCGGGAGGAGCGGCGCGTGCTGACCGGCGTGCTCGAGCCCGGCGTCGATTGCGCCGTGCTCGAGGCGGTGGCGGACGGCCAGGTCGTGCAGGAGGTCGTCCACCTACGCGAGATCGGGCGTCTGCACGGGGCCGACATCGCCGCTCCGGGCTCGTTCGTCTCCGTGGAACCGGGGCGCGACACGATCGCGAAGGCCCGAACGAGCAGGCTGCAGGTGGCCGACCAATCGTTCATGTCAGTCAGGACGCGTGGGACGCGTCTTCCGCTCCGCAATCGGATTCCCCGAACCTCGATCTTTGGAGAGAACTCATGCGCATCGCCCAAACCACGCGCCGACCGACGGACTTCCAACAACCCGTCGACGAGAACGCGCTGCAACGGGCCTTGGAGCAGCACCTCCCCGGCCACACGGTGCGGCAGGTCGTCGAACTCGACGCGGGACTCTTCAACAACGCCTACCGCGTCGACACCGACGCCGCGTCTTTCGTCCTGAAGGTCGCGCCCCACGCTGCAGTCCCTGTCTTCTTCGTCGAACGGCACCTGATGGCGCGCGAGCAACATCTGGCGCCTCGACTGCGCGCCGCGCATCCGCTCGTGCCCGAGTACGGCGACTTCTTCGACATCGCCGATCGGCCGGCGTTCTTGCAGCGCTTGGTTCCGGGGCGACTCTGGCACGCAGTCGAGTCCGACTTGAGCACCGAGGAGAATGCGATTCTCTGGCGTCAGCTGGGCGACTTCGCGCGCACCCTGCACACCGAAACGGGCGATCGCTTCGGCTACCCGGACCCATTCGTCCACGCGGCCAAGTGGTCGCGCTTCATCGAGCTCAACGTCGAGGGTTTGGCCGAGGACTGCCGGCGACATGATGCGCTCCACCCGGAGGTCGAGGACTTCTTGGCGCTGTTCCCTCGCTTCGGTCGCCGCCTCGACGAAGTGACCACGCCGCGCTTGCTGCACGGCGACCTGTGGCCTCGCAACGTCCTGATCGACGGCGAGGGGTCCGACATTCACATCGTGGCCGTGGTCGACGGCGAACGTGCCTTCTGGGGCGATCCGCTCGCGGACTGGGTTCTGATCCTCTACGACGTTCCCGAAGCCTTTTGGGTCGGCTACGGCGAGAATCTCGCGAAAGGAGGCGATCCCGTGCGGATCGACGTCTACAAGGGCATGAACTTCATGCTGAACATCCTGGAGGCGAAGCGATTCGAGGAGTCGGACGCGGGTCCGCGGGAGAGGCTCGCTGCGGTCAATCGGCGCCTGCGTTCCGCTTCGGCTTGAGCCTTGCGGCTCGGGCAGGCGACGGGGTCCGATCGAAGGTTCCTCGAAGGCCATTGACTCTGGATTCGCGACTGTGGAAAGCTGAACGCCGCTCGCCCGTCCGACTCTCCAAACTCGGGGAGTCGCCGTGCACAGCAGTCCTGCCCGCCATTACGTCGTCCTCTGGCTCGCGATGCTGGCGTTCGGCCCACCTGTCGACGCGAACGCACACAGGCTCTCGGTGCTCAACCCAGCACGCATAGCCGGCACTCGGCGCTACCCGTCCCGTTATCTGGAAGACGACAGGCCCAAACGCCCACAGGCAGCGCATAACGACGGCCGGACGACTCGAGATCGGCCGAGGGAAGTGCTCTCGAACCGGCATTTCGTTGCACCTCGCTGGCTACAGAACGTGGCAACGGGTGAGCACCACGCTCAGTGACGACCTGACGAGAGGCAGGCGCTCCTCGAGGTGCCGATACCGAGCACTGGTCCGGGTGCGTCTTCTCGTCCGGGATTTGGTGATCGGGGCGGTATGGCTGCTACCGATCCGAGGGAGTGTCGGCCAGGTAATTCGCGGCGCCTTCGACTGCTCGCCGGGCCTGGCGTTGAAACGCGGCGTTCAAGAGTGGAATCAGCGGACTCAGCCACCTCGGCGTGCTCGTCTCGTTGCGGAACGTGATGCGTGTGCCTTCACCAGATGCCTCGAACGCCAGCGAGTCAACGGACCAGAACCAGGCGATCGAGCCTTCGTACACCACCTTGCGATCGAGCTCAACCTCCACGAGTTCCGAGCGTGCAGTCATCCGCAAAGGACCACGTGCAATGATCGACTCGTACTTGGAACCCGGGGCAAACCGGTCACCACCGATTCGTCGGGACGTGCGCACGTTGGGGTTCCACCGATGAAGCTCATCCATGTCGGCAAGCTTCTCGAATACAACGCCCGGCGGATGATCAACTTCGAGGTGCCCCGTGAACGAAATCACTCCGCCGACCGTACCAAAGTGGACGCCATCATGTCCGGGCGAGAGCTGCCCGGCTCTCGACGAGGCGGATGACAGACATAGCGGTGACGACGATCAAGAGGATCGGCACGAAGACCATCCACGCCGCCCTGGCCACTGCCATGATCGAAGCGGCCACCGTGAGGATGAGCCCAAGTGTGGCCCTGTCGGTGCAGCGTCGGTAGGCGAACCACAGCAGCCACGCCACGGTCCCATCGATGATGGTTATCAGCCAGGCGGGCCACTCCCAATCGAACACGTAGCCGACACCAGTGTCGTGAACTCCGGTATAGAAGAGGACAGTCAGCACAACGTGCGCTGCGGCCATGAACGTGAACAGGCCGACGAGGATCCACGACGCCACGCGGTACACCCTCGACCGCCGGGACGCTGTCGTACCAGCCATCCGGCAACTCTACGTGTGCGACTCGCGGCTTGCCGGATGGCGCGAGTCGTGTAGCGACCTCGAGCCGCACCCGGTTCTCGGTGGGTAGCGTCGTACGCATGAACGACGCTCAGGCAGCAGTCATCGTCGAGTGGGTGCGACGGTTCGGAGCAGCTGGCATCGAGTACTGGTTGTTCGGAGGGTGGGCCGTCGATTACCACGCCGGACGAGTCACGAGGCCACACGACGACGTCGACTTCGTGATCTGGGTCCACGACCATGACACGGTCATCGAGATGCTCGGCGCGGCCGACTTCGAACCCCTACGGCCACCGCTTGCCTTCATCCGCAACGGAGTCGAGTTCGAGATCACGCTCATCGACAGGACCCAGGACGGAGCCATCGTCACACCCGGATTCGAGGACTGGCCATGGGACGCCGGCACCTTCGGCGACGATTTCCGCGCCCTCAGCGGTTACCCGGTTCGGGTGGTCTCGATCGCAGGGCTACTGGCCGTGAAGACAGAATGGGAATCGCACTTCGGCGAACCCCCTCGACCCCAGGATCTCGCCGACGCTCAGATCTTGCAGGCGCTGCTCGCCGACAACTAACCACGCAAATCGCTCACGACCCGGCGCGTGTGGCTCGCCCATAGTGATGAACCCATCAGGCGCCTTCGGTGAGTAGGTTTGTGGCTGGGTGATGGAGGCGGCGAGTGGCGACCGAAGCGCGTTCCCAGCGAGGGTTGATGAGGTTGGCCGGTGTCTTGGTGGCACTAGGAGCATTGATGATGTTGGCCAAGGGCGTACTCCTGATCACCACCGACAACGACCGCTCGTTGGTTCCGTGGTTCGGATTGTTCACGGCTTCTGGGTTCATTGCTGCTGCCATTGCGTTATGGCGCGCTGCGGCACGGTTGCGATGGTTGAGTGCTGTTGGCGGAGCACTCGCACTAGTCGGCGTCGTGGCGTCGTTGGTGGCAATCATCTACCTCGTCACCGGCACCATCCCCGAGTCCGACAACGCGCCAGCCGCGGTGGGAGCCTCATACATCGCCCTCGCGCGGGAGGCTTCCTGGCACTCCTCACGCTTGGCGTCGTGATCGCGACCAACCGATCGCTCGCTGGTCGATGGAGATGGCTTCCGCTCGGTCTATTGGCGGTGCAGTTGCCGATCTTCATCATCGCTGGTGCCGTCGGTGACACGATCGGCTCAGAAAGCGTCACCGACGGGCTCGGCCTGGCCCTCACCGGGGCGGCCTGGATTCTCGTCGGCTACGCCCTCACCCGGCAACCCATCCCATCGAGGTAGCGCCACATCGGCACTTTGGGGGTGATCGTGTCAAACGATTTCGGGATATGGGGGTATTCGCGGGTCACGTGGTGGCCTCCTGTTTGCGGTCGAGGAGCATTTGGAAGAGGTCGACGCGGTGGTGCTGTCCGTGCTGAGCGGCGTGGTCGCGTTGAGCGGTGAGTACCGGCTCGAACGAGGCGTCGGTGGTGTAGTAGGCGCACGACTCACAGATCGATTCGAATTGGCAGTCGAGTTGGGTGGGTCGGTTGCACCAGCCGTTGCCAAGCATGCGCCGCTCGTATTCGACGGCGAGACGGGTCATGCCTGCTGAGCCGTTCCCGTTGCTTCGTAGTCCGGCGGTTTTGGTGTAGAGGGCGTCGACCTGGTCGCTGACTCGGTCGTAGGCGTCGGCGACGGTGTGGTCGGCGACGCGGGCATAGACCAGGGTCATGCGCAGGGTCTTGTGTCCCAACAAGGCAGCGACCGCTTCGAGGCTCATGCCTCGGTTGATGGCTTGGGTAGCGAGGGTGTGGCGCAGCTGGTGGGGGTGGATGTGACCGATCCCCGCCGTCTTGGCGACCCGGTTGAGGATGCGGGTGATCTGGTGGCGGTTCAACGGGCGGCCCTTCCAGACGATGAGCCGATCCAGGTCATCGTCACGGCGAGAGGCCTGGTGAGCGTCGAGGAGGTCAACCAACTGTGGGTGCAGTGGCACGTAGCGGTCGTTGTGGAGTTTCCCGACGGGGACCCGTAACCAGTGACGCCGGCTCATCCTGACTACGGCATCGGCGGGCAAGGCACAGAGTTCCCCGACGCGGAGCCCGGTGCGGGCCAGCATCTCGATGATCAACCGGCACGTCTGGTCCGCTTCGGCGGCGGCTCGCATCAGTTTGCCGGCGTCGACATCAGACAGGAACTTGGGGAGCGGATCATCGGGGGTGGGAAGGTCACCGTTGAAGATCAACACCCGTCGTGGCGCATCCGGGTAGCCCCACTCGGAGACCCGTTCGAAACAGGTCCGCAGCGTGCCGAGGGTCATCCGGATGGTCTGTTCGGACAACGGTGGCAGTCCGTTCTTGCCCGGCCTCGTTGGTAGATACCGTTTGAATCCTTCGATGTGACGGCGTTCCACCTCGGCCAAGGCGGTGACTTCAGGATGATTCTCCACCAGGTAGCCAGCGAAACGGCGCAGCATCCCGTCAGCCGATACGACGCTGGCAGGCCGCAGCGAAAGGGCGATCTGATCCAGATAACGCAACATCGTCGCCGCCAACACTGGTGCGGTTTGGGTGATCTGGGGCCAGTCGAACTCGCGAGGCCTCGGCCGACCCGGTCCCGACGACCCGGTTGAGGTGAACACTCGTGCCGGGGCGGTCATTGCCCGACCTCCTCGGCCGCAGCGAGGAACAGGTCAGCGTCGATGATCGTCGCCGCCCGGTGGTATTCGGCGGCGAGCCACTCGTTCGCCAAGTGCACGTAGAGACGGGTGGTTTCGATCGAGCGATGCCCCGCCTGGGCTTGGAGCGCTTCGAGTTCCATGCCGGCCTCACGGAGGCGGGTGAAACAGGTGTGGCGCAGCTGGTGGCAGGTGATCCGGCGCAGCCCGCCACGTTGGCGTGCCGACACGAACACCTGTTTCAACCCCTCATCCGAGAGTGGCTGGCCCCGGCGGGGACCCTTCAACACCACAAACACCCGATCCGTGGCCGCCTGCTCGGGTCGTTCGCTACGGAGGTAATCAGCGACGGTGACAAACCAGCGGGCCGAGATCGGGATCCGGCGTTGATGACCTCCCTTGCCCTCCACGATGAACACCTGCCGTCGGGGCGCGTCCAGGTCCTCGAGCCGTAACCCCAACACCTCGCACCGCCGCAAGCCGCCGAGCACATGCTCTCTTTGGCGACGCCCGGTTCCTTCCGTGCCATGCAACCACACAGAACGACGCCGCGGGCACAGGCTCAACTCCACTTCGGCGCTCTGGAACCCGTATTTCGTTGCACCTCGCTGGTCACACAACGCGGCGGGGGCCGAACGCCCACACTCAGTGACGACCTGACGAGAGGCAGGCGCTCCTCGAGGTGCCGCTCGGCGCTAGTTGGCGAGATGGGCGTTCTGATCCGAGAACCGGTGATCGGCGCAGGGTTGGGCCCATTGCGATCGAGGTTCGAGGGCTGCCGACATCGCCACCGCCGCAGGGGCCCTTTCGGCTGGTGCCCTACTGCTCGTTCCGGCCCACCCGTGACCTGGCGGACTATAGACCGAGGACTTCCTCCAAGATCCTGAGGCTGACCTCCGTTGGCGGATCGTGGTGACCACCCTCGAAGGTGGTCAACTGCACGTCGTAGCCGGCGTCAGCGAGTACCTCCTCGAAGTCGACCGAAACCGACATCGGGATCGTGGGGTCGGCGGTCCCGTGGATCAGGCGAACCGTGAGCTCCGGATCGGTACCAACCGCGCTCGCCAGGAACTCTTGCAGCTCAGGGTCCCGGTCTAATTGGTAGGTGCGCCCAAACAGGCCCTCGATCGCCGGGACGTACGCGTCGTAGGCGCCAGACCCGCCGACAAAGGCATCCACACGAATCGAACCGTCGGCCACTACACATTCGACCTGACGTGGCGGCCCACCTACCGCGGCAGCGAACTCGTCCCACCGTTCCTCGAGCGTGTCACCCAGCAACGCCACGTGGGCCGAGAGGCCGGCGTATGCGCTGAACCCTCCATACACCACTATCGGATCCTCACTTCCCAGCTCGGACGCTCGCGCCCGTGCGAAGCGGATCTTGCATGCCTCCGCCTCGGCCTGAGCCCGGATGAGCGCACCGTGATCTTTGAAGATGGACAGCTCATCGTCGTCCGTGTCGGGCTCATCGGGGATCCCTGTCTGGCCGATAACAGCGATCGCCCCCTCACGGGTGATGTCGTCGGCGAAGTTCTCCCACGGCTCGATCACGATCGGCGCACCGGTCGGGTCGGCGGGTATGTACAGATCGAGGGTCAGCGTGATGTCCTCGTAGGTGGCGTACGCAAGACCTTTCTCAACCACGACCTCGGCTTGCTCCTCAATAACCGTCGTTGTCGGAGCGACCGTGGTTGTCGGAGCGACCGTGTTTGTCGGAGCGACCGTGGTTGTCGGCGCGCCTTCCTGCTCACTTCCTCCGCAGGAAGCCACGGACGCCAATAGCCCCACCGCCAGCAGAGGCACGAGTCGACGCATCATCGTCAATACCTCCTCAGCTCCCAGTTTCCGCCTCCGCTCGCTCGAACTCAAGAGTCCAACGCCTCGGGAGCTTCCCCTCAGCTGGCACGCCGTTGGTGAGACTGCCGAAGTACATCGATCAGCTCAGATCACTCAGCCCGTAGCGCGTTATGGCGCACTCGGTTTCGAGCAGATCCGGCTTTCTGTTGCACACGCCGGATGCCCATATCGCGCTGCGGATGACCATGGAAGGCGCCCCTCGATGAGCGAAGTGGGTACTGGTTCAATGACGCGCCTGCGGCGAAAGGCGTGCCACCCAGCGTGGCGATCTCGGCCGCCACACATTTTGTCTGGCCCGACCTGAACCCCCCTCGCATCACCCCTATTTGCCGCACTCACCGTCCGCTGAGTACGGCGAGGAGTCGCGTCACTCCGGTTGCTGCCACCCGCACCAGCGACAGCCTGGGTCGACGAACCCACCATCTGTCGCCCGGGGCGACGGCTCTGGCGATGTCGAGCGTGACGGGGCAGCGCATACCCGCCCAGTCGGCCACGTCACCACCGGTGCAAGCCCGGCGGCCGTGTTCAGCGCCCGAACACGGTGTTGGTGAGTCGGATCAGCCCGAGAAAGGCCAGCTTGATGATCGGTGTGCGCTTGGGCCGGTCCCACCATCCGTCTCCGGGAGTGAGGGCTCGGGCCACATCGAGGGTGGTGTTGGTGTGCATACCGGAGAGACGCTCCACCTGCTCGCCTGATACCTGGATCTTCTGACGATCAGGCGCAGGCAACCGACGCAGTTCGGCCCGGTCGGCCGCTATCGGAGGACGAAGTAGTCGCCCAACTTCGATCGGTCCGCCTTCACCTCGTCCATCACCAGCAGGATCTGGTCGCACGTGACGCCCTGGGCTTCCAACACATTCATGATCTGACCCTTGAGGTTCCCGGCCGGGTCGATCTCCGCCAGCGGGTAGCGGGGCTTTCCCGCCGGCCGCGTGAAGGTGACCGGCGCCATCACCTCGTCGCGGCGAAGATCGCCTCGATCACCTTCATGTTGGCGACACCGTCCGACGGGGGCGTCGGCACCGGTTCACCGGCGAGGACAGCGGCGGCGAACGCCTCCGCCTCGGCGGTGTACGGGTCGCACGCCGCGAACTCGAACATCTCGACGTGAGGGTTGGCGGGCGGATCCCCTCCCTGGTACAACCTCACCACCGACGTCCGATCCGGGGGGATGTTGAACGGGATCGGGATCACGATGCGGCCGCGCTCACCGATGATCTGAACTTCCTGGGATTCCTCGGCCATCGTCGAAGCGGTGAACATGGCGTGTCCCCCGTCGAACTCGAGGAGGGCGGTGGTCACGACATCGGTGCCGAACTCGGGGTGACGCACCACCGCCGCCTCGATGCGGCGCGGTTCACCATCGAAGAGGAGCCGACTCAGGTTGATCGGGTAACACCCGATGTCCATCAACGCCCCGCCCCCGGTCTCGGTGCGGTTGCGGATGTTGGTCGGATCATCGTTGAAGTAGCCGAACACGGTGCTCACCACCTGGAGCTTGCCGATTGCCCCGGACCGGACGAGCTCGACCGCCTTCAACCAGGTGGGATGAAGCCGGTACATGAAGGCCTCCATGAACGCCACACCCTCGGCAGCGCACACGTCCACCATCTCCTGGGCATCGTCGGCGGTGAGCGCCAACGGCTTCTCGCACAACACGTGCTTTCCCGCCCTGGCAGCTGCCAGCGTCCACTCCTTGTGGAGATGGTTCGGCAGCGGGATGTACACGGCGTCGATCAGGTCCGAGGCGAGCAACTCGTCGTAGGACCCGAAGGCGTGGGAGATCCCGAGTTCGGTGGCCACGGCGTGAGCCGCGCCGGGATCGCGGGAGGCGATGGCGCTCACCTCGCAGTTGTGAGCGCCTTGGATTCCAGGGATGACCTTCTGGGTGCCGATCCTGGCGGTCGAGATGACACCGAATCTGAGCGATGACCTCACGGTCAACCGTGGAGGTCGGCGAGTTCGCTCGTCGACACCTCACCGGGCATCTTCCCGATGATGATCATGCCCAGCACCTGGTCCTTGGTGACTTCGGCCTTGTTGACCGTGCCCACCAGCTTTCCCTGTGCCAGCACGCTGATGCGGTCCGCCAGGTCGAACACGTCGTGGATGTCATGGCTGATGAGGAAGATGCCGATTCCCTCTTCCTTGAGCTGTTTGATGAGATCGGCCACCTGGGCGGTCTCGGCCGGGCCGAGGGCGGCGGTGGGCTCGTCCATGATGAGGATTCGGGCGTTGAAGTGCACCGCTCGGGCGATGGCGACAGACTGGCGCTGACCGCCCGACAGTGATGCCACCGGGGCGCGGAAGTTCTTGAACCGCGGGTTGAGTCGGCCCATGACTTTGCGGGTGGCATCCTCCATGGCGGCATCGTCGAGCGAGCCCCACTTGGTGCGCAACTCCCGGCCCAGGAACATGTTGGCAGGGGCGTCGATGTTGTCGGCCAGGGCCAACGTCTGATAGATGGTCTCGATGCCGTACAGCTTGGCGTCGCGCGGGTTGTGAATCGTCACCGGCTCACCGTTGATGAGGATCTGACCTGCGTCGGCGGGATGGGCACCGGAAAGCGTCTTGATGAGCGTCGTCTTACCGGCACCGTTGCCGCCGACGAGAGCGACGACCTCACCGGGGTAGAGATCGACGGACACCCGATCGACGGCGTGCACACCGCCGAACGACACCTGGATGTCGCGCATCTCGACGAGGGGGGTTGCTTCGGACACCTTCTCACCCACTTTCACGTAACCCGACGGCGGTAGATGGTGTCGACGGCCACCGCCAGTACGAGGACGATACCAACCACGATGTCCTGCAGCGGGGCGTCGACCCCCATGAGCACCATCCCTGACTGGAGCGACTGCATGACGAGTGCCCCGAGCACCGCTCCGGCGATCGTCCCGACCCCTCCGGCGAGCGATGTGCCTCCGATCACGGCGGCGGCGATCACGTACAACTCCGCCAACTGACCGAGTCCGCTCACGGCGGCGTTGAGGCGGGCCGTCTGCACGGCGGCGGCGATGGCCACCAGCACTCCCATCAGCATGAATGTCTTGACGATGGTCCACCGGGTCTTGATGCCGCCGAGCTCGGCGGCCTCCGGGTTGCCGCCGATGGCGAACACGTAGCGGCCGAATCGCCGCCTGGTGGCCACGAAGGTCATGACGATGGCGAGCACGATGGCGATGATGACCGGGTTGGCGATGCCGAGTGGGATCTCGAGGCCTCCGTCCGGCCAGGCGATGCCGTTCTCCTCGGCGTAGGCCCGAGCGAGGTTCTCGGGGAGGTAGTAGCGGTTGAGCACGGCCACCGAGGCGAGTACCGCCACCGAGCCGGCGACGGCGATGAGGACGTCGGCCCACTGGGGCCTGAGACTGAACCCGAACTTGATGCGGCGCCGGCGGCCGAGAACGACTCCGGCCACGATGGCCACGCAGGCCAGGACGCCGAGGACCCAGCTGGCGGGACCACCGATGGTGCCCCGTGACCCCCCACCCAGCAGCTGGAAGTTGGTGTCCATGGGGGCGATGGTGCGGCCGCTGGCGATGGCCCACGCCACGCCGCGCCACACCAGCAGTCCGCCGAGGGTGACGATGAACGACGGCACCCGGGCGTAGGCGATGATCGTTCCCTGGAACGCGCCGATGAATCCCCCGAGGACGATTCCGGCGAGCAGGGTGATGATCCATGTGAACGGATTGTCGAAGCCGATGATGCCCGGGAGGATCTCGACCTGGAGCATGGCCATCGCCATCCCGACGGTGCCGAGCATCGAACCCACCGAGAGGTCGATGTTGCGGGTGACGATGATGAGCACCATCCCGGTGGCCATGATCGCCACCGTGGCCGTCTGCACGGACAGGTTCCACAGGTTGCGGGGTGTGAGGAACGTACCGCCGGAGAGGAAGTGGAAGCCGACCCAGATCACCGCCAGTGCGACCAGCATGCCGATGAGGCGGGTGTCGATCTCGGTGGCTCTCAGAAACGAGCCGACCGATCGTCGTTCACTCTCGACGGCGGAGTCGGTCGCCGTGGTGGTTGCCTGAACCATTCGTCACACCTCGGATCGGGGAAAGGTCGGTAGAGAGTCGGTAGAAAGGGTTCGGATGGCGCTGCGCCCACGGTAATCCGTGGGCGCAGCGCCAGTCGGTGTTCGCGGGATCAGATCCCGGCTATCTCAGGGGCAGACAGCCACCGTGCCGGAGGCAACGCCCTGGCACAGTGCATCCACTTCGATCCACCCGGCGTCGACGACGACGTCCAGGTTGTCCTTCGTGACGGGGATCGGCGTCAGCAGGATCGAGGTCATCACGTTCCCACCGGGGGTGGTGAACTCGATGGCACCTGCGACGTCGGCCAGGGCGGAACCCTGGGCCAGCGCCACGGCGACCTCGCCGGCGGCTTTGCCCAGCTCACGAGCGTCCTTCCACACCGACACCGTCTGGGTGCCGAGTGCGATGCGGTTCAGAGCGGCGCCGTCGCCGTCCTGGCCCGAGACCGGCACGAGACCGGCCAGACCCTGCGCCTCGAGGGCGGCCACGACACCACCGGCGGTGCCGTCGTTGGAAGCAACGACCGCATCGACCTCGTTGTTGGCCTGGGTGAGGATCTGCTCCATGTTGGTCTGAGCGACCGCCGGGTCCCAGTTGTCGGTGTAGGACTCACCGACGATGGTGATCTCACCAGCGTCGATGGCCTCCTGCAGCACTTCCTGCTGACCACCACGGAGGAAGTCGGCGTTGGCGTCTGCCTGGTTACCCTTGATCATCACGTAGTTGCCCGACGGCACGGCCTCGAGGATGGCCCGGGCCTGCATCCGACCAACTTCGACGTTGTCGAAGGTGATGTAGAACGCATTCGGGTCCTCGATCAGTCGGTCGTAGGCCACCACGGGGATGCCCTGGTCGATGGCGCTCGCCACGGCCGGGAGGATGGCAGTGCCGTCCTGGGCCAGGATGATGAGCGCATCGGCACCCTGCGAGATCAGGTTCTCGACGTCGGCGAGCTGCTGCTCGGGGGACGAGCCTGCGTCGCTCGAGATGTAGGTTGCGCCGGCGGCCTCGAGAGCCTCCTTGATGGCAGGCTCATCCCAACGGGCCCACCGCTCTTCGTTGTAGTTGTTCCACGAGACACCAACGATGATCTCGTCGGCCATTGCCTCGGTCGTCTCAGTCGAGCCGGCCTCGGTCGTCTCGGTCATCGCCTCGGTCGTCTCGGTCGAGCCGGCCTCGGTCGTCACTGTCGCTGCTTCGGTCGTCTCTGCACTGTCGTCGCCACCACAGGCGGCGATCACGAGCGCAAGAACGGCCAACAGCGCCCACAGGCGGCGTTTGGTCATGTTTTCCTCCTCGGTTCATATCCCTTCGGAACACGACCACCGTGCCCCACCATCTCCGCCGCCACGAGGGCGACCGAAACTCGGGAACTCATGGTCATCTCCGGCGAGCCGCACCTCTCTCCGTTCACGAACGGGAAACGAGCTGCTCACAAAAGGATCATATACGGGATATGTTGGGGAGGTCCACAAAAGCGGTGGAGAAATACTCGCGGGGTTTTCACCAGGCGGACGAGAGCCATCCGCGCGCCGGAGGCCCCTACGGCCCGTCGCTCGGCAGCCGAGGGATATAGTGACCAATCCAACAAAACCCGGATCACCCTTGACCAGTCCCCGAACGAGTAGTGCCCGAGATGAGGGCGGAGGCCTCGGTGTCGCCGCCGACGAGCTGCGCCGTCACAATCTCGCACTGCTTCTCGACCGCCTTCACCTGTCAGGACCCTTGAGCCGGTCGGAACTGACCGCCATCACCGGCCTCAACCGCTCCACCATCGCCGACCTCATCGGTGAGTTGACGGCCCTGGGTCTCACCCAGGAAGGCCCCGGCCTGGTCGCCGGCGGCCCCGGCCGCCCATCGCCGGTGGTGCGCACCCGACCGGAGGGCGCGGTGGTCCTGGCGGTCGAACTGGGTGTCGACTCGTTTGCCGTCGCCACCATGGGCATCGGCGGGCACGTCTTCAACAGCCTCCGGGTTGCCAGACCCCGTGCCCGGTTCTCCCCTCAGCAGACGGTGCAGGACGTCTCCAAGCTCGCCGGACCGCTGCTCGATGCGCTCCCGAGCGGCCACGTGCTGTGCGGGGTGGGGGTGGCGGTCGTCGGCATCACCCGCCGCGCCGATGGGTTCGTCCACTTCGCGCCGAACCTCGGCTGGCACGACGTCCCTCTGGCCGACCTCCTCGGGGCACAGCTAGGACTCGACGTCCCCGTCCTCGTGGCCAACGACGCCGACCTGGGGGCATTGGCGGAGCACCTGCGAGGGGCGGGCACCGGAGCCGACCACCTCATCTACGTCGGCGGCGAAATGGGCATCGGCATCGGTGTGATCATCGACGGCCAGCCCATGCTCGGCGCCAGCGGGTACGCCGGCGAGGCCGGCCACATGCTCATCAACCCGGCCGGAGTTCGCTGCCGGTGCGGATCGATGGGGTGTTGGGAATCGGAAGCGGGCGAGGCCGCCCTGCTCCGTCGGTGCTCGGTCTCGCGCAGTACGGGTCTTCGCGCCATGGAGGCGGTCGAGACCCTCGCCGAAGCCGGCGATGAAGCGGTCCTGGCGGCCCTGGTCGAAACCGGTCGATGGCTCGGGCTGGGACTCGCCAATCTCGTCAACGTCTTCAATCCCGAACTGGTGGTACTCGGCGGGCTCTACCACCGCTTCTTCAGATACCTCGAGGCAACCGTGACCACAACCGTGGCCGACCGGGCACTCGAGATGGCAGCGGCGAGGGTGACGATCCGCTCCAGCCAACTCGGAGACGACGCTCCCCTCGTGGGCGCGGCGGAGCTGGCACTGAGCGGCGTGATCGCCGATCCGGGTCGATCCACCGCCGGACGAGGCACGCTTCGGCGACGCCACCGGGTCACGGATCGGCCATGATGGCCCCATGACGGGGCAGGGCGGTCAGACCGCCGAACCGGTACAGCTCGACGACTCCGCAGAGGCGACCGCCACGACCGTGACCCGACCCATCCGCTGGCTGGCGGTCGGAGGCCTGGCCGGCGCCGCCGCCACCGCCGCCGTCGTGCTCGTCATCGTCGCCGCACTCCGTCCCGATCCACCCCCGCAGGCAACCGCCCCACCCCGATTGGTCGAAGAGTCGGCCGCCGCCGGGGTCAACCATGTCTACGACGGCGGGTTCGAGTACTTCGTGGGCGGTGGTGTCGCCGTGTTCGACTGCGACGACGACGGCATGCCCGACCTGTACTTCGCCGGCGGAGAGAATCCGGCCGCGCTCTTCACCAATGTGGGCTCGGTCGGCGGGCCGCTCGCCTTCCGGCAACTGCCAGATCCGGCGACCGACCTCACCGGCGTCACCGGGGCCTACCCGCTCGACATCGACTCCGACGACGTCACAGATCTGATGGTGCTGCGCGTCGGTGAGAACGTCGCCCTCCGCGGCGTGGGAGGGTGCCGGTTCGAACCCGCCAACGATGCACTCGGCCTCGACGGCGGGGAAGCGTGGACGGCCGCCTTCGCGGCCACCTGGGAAGGCGAGGCCACCCTACCGACGATGGTGTTCGCAAATTACCTGCGGTCCGGCGACGACCGGACCTGCGCCGACCACGCCCTGCTGCGGCCCACGGTCTCCGGAACCTACGACCCGCCCCGAACGCTCGACCCGGGCCTGTGCTCCCTTTCGGCCCTGTTCAGCGACTGGAGCCGGACCGGTACCGTCGACCTACGTCTCACCAACGATCGCCACTATCACGGCGACGGCGGAGACCAGATGTGGCGGATGGGTCCCGATCCCGCCCTCTACGGGCCGGACGACGGATGGGAGCCCATTCGTATCTGGGGCATGGGCATCGCCAGCCAGGATCTCACAGGCGACGGCCGCCCCGAGGTCTACCTCACCAGCCAGGGCGACAACAAGCTCCAGACCCTGACCGGAGACGGCGACGTTCCCTCGTACCGCGACATGGCGCTGGAGCGGGGCGTCACCGCCCACCGCCCATTCGCCGGCGACGACGTGATGCCGTCCACCGCCTGGCATGCGGAGTTCGGCGACGTCAACAACGACACCTTCTTCGACCTGTTCGTGTCGAAGGGCAACGTCGAGGCCATGCCCGAGTTCGCAGGTGACGATCCCTCCAACCTGCTGCTGGGCCAAACCGACGGCACCTTCGTCGAACGCGCCCCGCAGTCCGGCATCGTCGACTTCAACCGGGGTCGTGGCGCCGCCCTCGTCGACCTCAACCTCGATGGCATGCTCGATCTGGTCCAGGTGAACCGGCGCAGCAACGTGGAACTGTGGCGCAACGTCGGATGGGGTGATGCGGCTGCGCCGGTCCCCATGGGCCACTGGCTCGCCGTGGCCGTCTCCCAACCCGCACCCAACCCCGACGCCGTGGGTGGCTGGATCGATGTCCGGGTGGGCGATCGGATCAACACCCGGGAGCTCACCGTCGGCGGCGGACACGCCGGCGGCACCTTCGGATGGGCGCACTTCGGTCTGGGAGACGCCAACGCCGCCGCCGTACGGATCCAGTGGCCCGACGGTGAGGTCGGCCCCTGGATCGACGTGACCGCCGACACCCACATCGTGATCGAACGCGACGCCACCACCCCGGCATTCTGGATGCCCGGAAGCGAGTGAGGAACCCATGACCATGCGCCGGCCCACCCTGATCAGCACCGACCTCCCCGACTTCGGCATGCCCCCGACGAGCCCGGAACTCCCCGGCCATGTCTACCGGGCGCGGATGGAACGGCTCCGGGCCAGGGCCGCCGACGGCGGCTATCACCACCTCCTCGTCTATGCCGACCGGGAGCACAGCGCCAACCTCTCCTACCTCACCGGATTCGACCCCCGTTTCGAAGAGGCGGTCCTCGTGATCGGCCCCGAAGGCGACCCCGCCATCCTCGTCGGCAACGAGTGTCACGGCACCGCCGGGGCCGCCCCGCTGAAGATGCGCCGCCACCTCTTCCAGGACCTCAGCCTGCCCGGCCAGCCCCGCGACCGCTCACTCCCCCTCCCCGACATCCTCCGCTCGGAAGGTGTCACCGAAGGGAGCAGAGTCGGCGTGATCGGATGGAAGACCTATGCCGATCGTTCGTTCATCGAGATCCCGTCGTTCATCGTCGACACCGTGCGGAAGCTCGTCGGAGATCCCGCACTCGTCGACAACGCCAACGACCTGCTCATCGACGCCTCCGACGGCCTCAGGGTGGTGAACGAACCCGAGCAGCTGGCCGCCCTCGAGTACGCCGCCTGCCAGACCTCCCAGGGAGTTCGCAACCTGCTGTTCGGGTTGCGGCCCGGCATGACCGAACGCCAGGCCGTTCGCCTCCTGGAATGGAACGGCATGCCACTGTCCTGTCATCTCATGCTCACCGCCGGCCCGCGAGCCACCCTCGGCCTGCTCTCGCCCGGCGACCGGATCATCGAGGAAGGCGACCGTTTCACCACCGCCTTCGGCGTGTGGGGCGGACTCAATTGCCGAGCCGGTTTCGTGGTCACCGACGCCTCGGGACTCCCCGCCGGGATCGGCGACTACGTAGACCGACTCGTGGCCCCGTATTTCGCCGCCATCGCCGAGTGGTACTCGGCCCTCCGGGTCGGCGTCACCGGAGGTGAACTCTTCGAGATCATCGACCGCCACCTCGGAGACCCGTTCTTCGGCATCTTCCTCAACCCCGGCCACCAGATCCACCTCGACGAATGGGTCAACTCCCCCGTCTTCCGCGACTCCCCCATCGAGCTCCGCTCGGGCACGGCCATGCAGGTCGACGTCATCCCCGCCACCGGCACCGACTACTTCACCACCAACATCGAAGACGGCATCGCCCTCGCCGACGAATCCCTCCGAACGACCTTCGCCGCCTCCTACCCCGACGCCTGGTCCCGCATCCAGGCCCGCCGCGCGTTCATGACCGACACCCTCGGAATCGGCCTCCACCCCGACGTCCTCCCCTTCTCCAACATCCCCGCCTACCTCCCGCCCTTCCTCCTCTCCCCCCACCAGGTTATGGCGATGAGGTGAGCGCGTCGCTCGCTGGCGCTCAGCGGAGATGGTGGGCGTTCATCCAGCGGTCGGGGCCCTGGCGGAGGACGAAGGTGGTGTCGAAGGGTTCGGTGGTGCGGGCGGTTTCGATGCCGGCGGCGTCGTAGGTGATGGTCTCGGTTGTGCCGGTGGCGTCGAAGGCCAGGGCGGCGCCGGCCTGGGAGCCGTCGTTGGGCATGAGACGCAGGTGGAGCGAGTCGAGGTGGTGGTGGGTGGCCACGCGGATGCCGTCTGACGCTGCGGAGTCGATGAGAGCCTCGACTTCGGCGAGTCGTTCGCCGATGTCGACGGACAGGAGCATGGTCACGTCGCCGGTGGTCATGGCCTGGGCTTCGACGGCGAGGTTTTCGGCGAGGACGAGGGCGAGCGCCGAGCCGTCGCCGACGTCGGGCACGATGTCGGACACGTGGTCGGCGACGGTGACGGCCGGCAGGGTGGCTGGATCGATGTCCACGTCGACGGTGCCGGCGGAGGCCGTGACCGGAGCGGTGCGGGCCGGCGTCCCGGCGAGGACCACCGCCGAGACCGCCAGCACTGCGACCGAACCGATGACCGCTCCCCTTGCGAGGAGGGTGCGACCGGGGACTGCGGCTCCCCCGCTCGTGGTGATCCGGCTGGCGAGGCTGGTCGTGTCGGGACCGACGAGGCGATCGAGCAGGTACCGGGTGGGGCTGAGCAACGTGAGACCGGCGAGCAGCCCCACCTTGGCACCGAACTCGGTGGATTGCGGCGCGATCAGCAGCACCGAGGTCACAGCGACCATCACGGAGAACACGAGGCGGGAGACCTTGCCGATGGGAGCGGTCTTGGGGTCGGTGATCATGAAGAACAGGAAGATGGCGACCTCGGGTGAGGTGACCACCCGCCACCAGAAGTCCGGGCCGCACACGGGTTGGGCCGCCCAGGCGGCGGTCATGCAGTGACCCGACGCCGACACCACACCCAATGCGGTGGCGAACACGGCCCAGAACACCGCTCCCATGGCGAACAGCCCGAGTCGGGACGTGATGAGGAAACCGCCCCCCACGATGACGAGGTAGGCCAGCGTCATCCAGCCGTCGAGGGGCGACCACCAGAAGTCGAGCGGCTCCACCACACCGCTGCCGAGGATCAGGAACGCCGTCACCAACCCCAGGTTGGACGGGTTGAACACGTGGGAGCCACGCCAGGTGATGAGGTACTTGGTGGCGAGTGACAGAGCGGAAACGATGGCGAACCAGTGCCATCCCTGCCACGTCCAGTGGTCGCCCCGTTCGGTGCCCACCACCCGCAGGATGAGGGCCACCCCGCTCCCGGTCAGCATGGCGCTGGCGGGCCACACCAGCCGGCCACTGTGTCGGAACTCGATCACCAGGTCTATGAGGGCTGCCGTGACGATCGCGGTGAGGATCTGCGGCACCGATACCCGGAACCCCAACCCCAGCTGTCCGAGCACGTGGAGCGACATCGTGACCGCCGCCAGATGCATCCGCGAGTCGGCGAGCTTGGGAAGCACCACCGGGATCGCCCGGCCGCCGACATGCAGCACTGGTGGATTCGCGATTGCCATGACACCGCCAGGCTACGGCACTTCGCAGTCGGTGAATGCTCGGGCGAACCTCCAGCCCGCCGTCACCCCATCACCCAGCCGCCGTCGACGTTGAGCACCTGGCCGGTGACGAAGCTCGACTCGGATCCGGCCAGAAACGACACCGCGGCCGCCAGTTCATCGAACGTGCCCCGTCGTTTGAGAGCCTGGGAATCGAGCACGCGACGCTCGTAGGCGGCGAGGTCGTCGTGCTGGGCCCGTTCGGCGGCGGTCGGGAACGCACCGGGGGCGACGGCGTTGACCCTGATCTCGTGGACGCCCAGCTCGCGGGCGAGGGCACGAGTCATGGCGATGACGGCCCCTTTGGCGGCAACGTACGGCGCCATCTCCGCCCAGTACCCGTGCCAGACGATCGATGCCACGTTGACGATCGTTCCGCCGCCGGTCGCCACCATCGCGCGGGCGGCATGCTGGGAGCACAGGAAGTAGGCAGCGCTGGTTGACGGCGATGGTCTGGTCGTGCTCGTAGAGCGGGACATCGAGGAACGCTCCCGCGGGGAACACGGCGGCATTGTTGACCAGCACGTCGATCGCCCTCCACCGCGCCAGGACGTCGACGAACAGGCGATCGATCTGCGAGGGATCCGCGAGGTCGCATCTGAAGGGAACGGCTTCGCCACCGTGGGCGACGATGTCGCGGGCCACTGCGGTGGCGGAGGCCATGTCGATGTCGACCACGGCGGTGGCGTGTCCGTCTGCCGACAGCCGGCGGGCGATGGCGCCACCCAGCCCACCGCCTCCACCGGTGACGACAGCCGTCACAACGACATGCCGCCGTCGATGACGTGCACGGCTCCGGTGGTGAAGGCCGACTCGGGTGAGGCGAGGTGGACGGCGAGGGCGGCCACCTCGGTGGCGGTGCCGACCCGGCCCATCGGCTGACGTGCCACGAATGCAGCACGGGTCGCCTCCGGGTCGTCGCCTGCCGCCGCCCGGACCCGCCACGACGGTGTGTCGATGGTGCCGGGGGCGATGGCGTTGCAGCGGATGCCGTTCCCGATGAAGTCGGCGGCGACCGACTTGGTGAGACCGATGACGGCGGCCTTCGAGGCCCCGTACGCCAGCCGGTTGGGCACACCTCTCACGCTCGAGACCACCGATGCCATGTTCACGATGCTTCCCCCTCCCAGGGTGAGCATGTCGGGGAGGAACGCCTTGATGACCCGGAACATGGAAGTGACGTTGACGTCGAGTACGCGCCGCCACTCGTCCTCGTCGCACTCCAGGATGGTCCCGTGATGGACGATCCCCGCACCATTGAACACGACGTCGACTGGCCCGGTACGTTCCGGCAACGCGGCAACGAGCTCCGCCTGCATCAGGTCCAGCTCGATGGTGGTGGCTCCGGGCATGTGGCAGCGTTCCCGGTCGAGAGCGAACACCACGGCGCCTTCCGCCAGGAACGCCTCCACCACGGCGGCGCCGATCCCGGCAGCGGCGCCGGTCACCACCGCCCTTCTACCCGTGAGTCGTCCCGTCACGGAATCGAATCTACCGTGACCACGGGTCCCCCCCGTCGCAGACTCGCCGTGGTCGTGTTCTCGTTCATCGCTCTCGGAATGCCCCCGGCGGCGTTCGGGGTGGCATGGCCGTCGGTGGCGGCGGAATTGGGGCGACCCCTCGGCGACCTCGGCACGGTGGCAGCGTCGTATGCGCTGGGGTTCTTCGCCATAACCACACTGACGGGACAGATCATCGGCCGGGTCGGTGTCGGGCCGATGCCGGCGGCGGCCGGATGGGCTTCAACGCTCTCGCGTTTCGCCTACACCTCCACGCCAGTCTGGCCCACACTCCTGGTGGCGGCTTGCGCCCTCGGTGCCGGAGGTGGCGCCGTCGACGCCGGTGTCAACGCCTTCGCCGCCCTGGAGCTCGACGCCCGACGTGGGTCTCTCGTTCATCGGTCCTGCGCTGGTGATCGGCGCCGGGTCCTGTTCATCTCGGACCGGGTGGTTCGGATCGTGGCCAACCCTGGCGCCGGGAGGCGGGGCACGACCACCGACGCTTCCCGGCCACGAAGGCGACGGCCGCCGGTCAGCGAGTGACCCTGAACAGCTCGGTGGGTTTGTCGAACCACTCGAGGAACCGACCACCGCCGACCTCGCCCAATGAAGGGAGCTGGCTGCGGTACATGTCGAGCGCGGTTCGTTTGACCCACAGCACCCCGCTCACGTCCACGGCGGTACCGAGCCCGGCCAGGTCGGCGGACCTCAGCTGACGGAGGCTCCGAGTCCAGGCGCGAAGTGCCAGTTTCAGCGTTCTCCTGTTCGGAGGGAAGGGCGCGGGTTGAGGCGTCCACGGCCAGTGGTCCCACAGCCAGATCGGGTACTCGAACACATCGACCGTTTCGCCATGACCGGCCAGCGCCTTCACCGTGATCCGGTACGAGGCGACATGGTCGGGGTGGACGTCGTTGGCGTGCGGCACGAACACCCGGTGCGGAGCGAAGTCGGAGAGCAGGGCTCCGAGGCGTTCAGTGGCCTCGGCAGCGTTGCGTCCCAGCCCGCCGTCTGGGAAGTCGAACATCCAGGTGTTCACGGGCTTCACACCGAGGACCTCGCAAGCCTGGCGGGCCTCGTCGGTGCGTTCGGCCGCAGTCAGGCGGCGGCCACCCGGGCCGGACAGTCCGCCATCGGTCATGAACACCACGCCGACGTTGTGGCCGGCGGCGGTGAGCGCCGCCATGGTGCCGCCACAGCCGAGTGCTTCGTCATCGGGGTGGGGTGCGATCACGAGCGATACCCCTTCCAGTGTCGAAGGGTCGAGCGGGGTCGCCGCCTCCAGGAGCCGTGTGTACGTTCTCACCGCCCGCCGTTCCTTCCTGACGCCCGTGACGATCCCCGCATAGACGTCGCTCACGCTATCGGCGATCGTGTCCCAGGTGAAGCGCTCGGCGACTCTCGCACGGCCGGCCACGCCCATCCGCTCACGGAGCCCGGGGTCGGCCAACAACGTCTCGATGGCGGCGGTGAGGG
This sequence comes from uncultured bacterium, assembly GCA_963825585.1. Lineage (GTDB taxonomy): Bacteria > Actinomycetota > Acidimicrobiia > Spongiisociales > ZC4RG35 > JAOUGY01. The sequence goes on along the minus strand of CAWGTX010000009.1, from coordinate 274,381 downwards.
CCGCCGTGTCGGCCGGGGAAACCAGGAGCCCGGTGACGCCGTCGTCCACCACTTCGGGCATCCCACCGGCGGTGGTCCCGATCACGGGACACCCTGCTGCCATCGCCTCAACCAGGCTCATTCCGAACGATTCGGACAGCGAAGGGTTGACGAGCATCGCTGCGGTGCGGTAGTGGTCGAGGAGGTCGCGTTGCGGCATGGCGTGCACGAAATCGACCCGGTCCGCCAACTCCGACGGCACCATGCCCTCGAGCTGGTCCCAGTACTTGGGACCGCCGTAGAAGCGTTCCAGCGCCCGGACCTCGGGATCCTCCGCCACGTCGACGATGCTCTCACGCGGGAGCAGGGCGTGGGGGCCGACGATCTTGAGACGCACATCCGGGTTCCGCCCGGCGATGTCGATGAAAGCCTCGATGAGGTGGTGGAGACCCTTCTCGGGTGACATGCGACCCACGAACAGGATCTCGGGGGTGGGTGACTCGGCCCGATCGGCCTCGAGCCAGTTCCCATCGACCCCGTTTGGCACCGTGGCCCGACGCCAGGATGGGCCTGACCACACCCGGTCGGCGCGGGTGCCCAGATGGTCAGAGCAAGTGAGCACCTGGTCCACCGCCCGGACCGACGGGGCAACGAACCCGGCGTCCAGCTCGCTGAGCCAGTCCCCGTGCATGTGCAGCACGATCGGGGTGGACGGGTTGAACCGGCGAATCACCCGGGCGAACGGGAACTGGTTCTGGATGTGGATGACATCGGGATGAAACCGCCTGACGTGCCATGCGACCTGCACCGCATATGCGACGAACCGCATCACGGACAGGTTGCGGGGACGCCCGGGCCGGTTGGAGAGACGGTTGATCAGCGGTGCCAGGCACCGGTCGTACCAGTTGGGAACACCGACGTACTCGACCCCGTCGAAGTACTTGACCCGAGGAGACCTCGTCGCCATCGGCCGGTACACCCTCACCGTGGACGTCAACGCCAGCCTCCGCGCCACCTCGTGGGTCCAGATCTCGATCGACCCCTGCGGGTTGGGTGGTCCACCCCACGCCCCTGGTTGTGACACGAACGCGACACGGGTCCCTCTCATGGCGGTGTCATCGGCTCGCCAGTGTCGTCCTTGAACCATTTCGACTCAGGGTTCTGCGAGCAGAGTCTGCGCCAGTCGGACGCCTTCAGCGGCCAGTTCGATGTCGACCGTTTCGGGCAGTCCGCTCACACCAACCGCGCCCAGCACCGTCACCCCGACCAGGATGGGAATGCCGCCGCCCCAGGTGACCATGCGCGGATCACCGAAGTTCGACATGGGGAACGCCTCGGCCGCCGAGGCCTCGCCCACCGCCTTCGATGGCCTGCGCTCCCGGGCAGCGGTGTAGGCCTTGTTCTGGGCGATGGTGATCGAGGTGTACGGGCAGGCGTCGCTGCGCCGAAAGGCGAGCAGCTCACCGTGGTCGTCGACCACCGCCACCGCCGCCCCCCGGTGGCCAACCCGCTCGATGATGGTCTCGACCACTGCCGACGCGATCTCCGACGTGAGCCTCACTTGATCTCCTTGATTGGAACGGCACAACGGTTGCGGGCGGCGAGTAATGCCGCCTCCATGACCCGCTGCGTTTCGTAGGCATCGGCGAAGTCACACAGCGGGGCCTCGGGCTTTCCACCACCCAGCACCCGGAGGATGTCGGCGGCGGTGTTGACGAAGGTGTGCTCGTAGCCGAGGCCGTGACCGTCGGGCCACCACGCCTTCATCCAGGGATGGGTGTCGTGGGTGGCGATGATCGTGCGCCAGCCCTGGATGCGTGGGGGTTCGGTGGCATCGAAGTACCGGAGCTCGTTCATCCGCTCGAAGTCGAAGGCGACGGCACCGTCCTCGCCGTGGATCTCGATGCGGTTCGAGTTCTTCATCCCGGTGGCGAGCCGGGTCGCTTCGAACGTGGCGAGCGCTCCGTTCTTCATCCGCCCAACGAAGGCAACGGCATCGTCGACCGAGCTCTTCGCCGACCTGGACGCGTCCTCTGGCAGAGGACGACGTTCGATGAACCTGCGTTCGGAGGCGCCGCTCACCTCTGCGATCTCGTCACCGGTGACGAACCGGGCCATGTCGATGATGTGGGTGCCCAGATCGCCGATCGCCCCGCTCCCTGCCGTCTTCCCCTGGAACCTCCACAGCAGCGGCGTGGCAGGGCCGCCCCAGCTCTGGAGATAGGCGGCACGTACGTGGTAGATCCGCCCCAGACGGCCCTCTGTCACCAGTTCCCGCGCCAACGCCAAGGCCGGGACACGGCGATAGGTGTACCAGACGACCGTCGAGGCCTTCCGGGCCCTGCGGGCGGCGTCACGCATCGACCTGGCGTCTTCGAGAGAACCTGCCAGCGGCTTCTCGCATGCCACGTGTTTACCGGCTTCGAGGGCGGCAATCGCCTGCTCGGCATGCAGATGGTTGGGCGTACCGATGTCGACCAGACCGATGGCGGGATCCTCGAGCGCGTCCTGCCACCGGGTGGTGGTCCGTTCCCACCCGAAACTACCGGCGAGTTCGGACAACCGTGCGCCATCGCGGGCCGCCACGAGATCGAGCACGGGCTCGACCGGCAGGTCGAAGAACGCGGGGGCGCTACGCCAGGCGTGCGAGTGCGCCCGCCCCATGAACCGTGAACCGAACAAGGCGATACGGAGCTGCATCGGAGCGAGGTTAGGCCTGAGCGACCGTCCGACACGGTTGCAGTCGCTGCGCTCCTCGGACCGTGTCCGAACCGCGTCAGGTCTGTGCCACCGCCGGACCGCCACGGGGACGGTCGTCGACGCTATCGGCTGGCGGTGACGCCCACCATCTGGCGTGCGGCGCCCACCCAGTCGTCTCTCACGATGCGACCACGGAACGATCCGAGCGCTTCGCCCAGCGCCTCGACCTGAGCCTCGTCGAGTTCGGCGATCTGCCGGAAGGTGGTGATTCCATGGTCGTGGAGGATCGCCTCGATCTTGGGACCGATTCCCTTGATGCGTGTGAGGTCGTCGGGGCGTTGCTCCTCGAGTTCGATGACCGGATCGTCGCCGGCGAGCGCGATCACGACCGCAGGAACCGCGTCTGCGGCAACGTCGGGAGCCTCCTCGGGGACAGGGTCTGTGGCCTCTTCCGAGGCAGCCACGAGCGCCGACTCCTCGGGTGCGGGCTCCAGCTCGACCGGGGCGGCCGGCAAAGCGTGGGGCGCTTCCCGTACCGCCTGGCTCTCCACGAGGTCGGCGGGGAGAATCGACATGAATGCGGCGGGTTGGTCGACGTCCTCATCGACCGCCGACTGTTCGGCCTCGGTTCCGGACTCGAGCACGTTCATCAGCGAGGCGAGACGGGCAGCTCCGGCCAGGTCATCCTCGGTGATGGAGCCGGGTGACGGCCGCGGCGGCCCGTCGATTCGTGACATCGAGAGTTTGGTCTCGAGCTGAGCCAACTCGAGATGGAGGTTGCGAATCCGGGTGGCACAGCCGGCGTGGACCTCACGCAGGGATCGCAGATCGACCTCGGGATCGCCCGGACTCGGCGCGTCCATGCGCGACCGCAGCGTCCATCCTGCGTACACGCCGACGGCGAGCGCCGCCAACGACACGAACAACACCGCGATGTTCGTCATACGGGACCTCGTTCATTGGGCACGAGCCACACGGTCACATCCATCTCCCCCGACACGGATCGTCGCCCCCGACTCCGCCCCGTCGCAAAGCCTAGCGATCGAGCGGAGCAACGACCAGGGTGGATCTCGTGAACATCTCGAGCATCGAGCGAACAGCTTTGTCCCCCTCGAGCTTGCGAGAGGGGGAAGGGGCCCCCGTGAGGAACGAGCGGGGTAGGGGGTGCCTATCCCTCGCGAGCATGATGACGCGTTCCTAGCCATCGCGTGGCCTGATGACGCGTTCCGGAACGTGTGCGAGGTCATCTCGCGGGCTCTCAACCCCCCTACCCCGCTCCTTCGTCGCGGGGGCCCCTTCCCCCACTTCGTGGGGGACAAAGCTGCTGCCCCTTCCGCCACTTCGTGGGGGACAAAGCTGCTGCCCCTTCCGCCACTTCGCTTCGTGGGGGACAAAGCTGCTGCCCCTTCCGCCACTGCGTGGGGGCCAAAGCTGTTGCCCCTTCCCCTCTCGCAAGCTCGAGGGGGACAAAGCTACCCCCTATCCGCGCGACCTCAACGTGCAAAAGGTGGGAGCGACGCGTGCATTCTGGCTGGCAGCTGGTCGCTGGAAGCTGGCAGCTGTCTTTCGAGGAAGTAGCCTCGGTGCAATGCCGGTCACCACCACTGCCTGGATCACGTCGATCGTCTTCGGGATGATCATGGGATGGACGCTCGGCAGACGCGGATCCGAACGGAAGCCCGTGCTGTGGGCCTCGATCCTGACGGCTGCCGTGGGTGGGGTGGTGTGGGCGACCGGGCCCGACTCCGGGTCGGAGCCTGCCATGGCTGCTGTGTCGATGACGTTGGGAGGTCTCGCCACCGCCGTGTCCGCGCAGCTCGCCGGGCTCCGAACGGTGTCATGACCGGTCACGACCGCACCCGGCGTCGTCTGCTTGGTGGGCTCGGCGCCATCGGCGCAACCGCCATCGCCGCCTCGCTGGCCTCGATCAGAAAGCCGATCGCATCACCCCTGGCGTCGACCGTGACGGTCGCCGCCCCCGAAACGGCCGCCACGGTGCCGGCAACGACCTCGACGTCCACGATGGCGACGGTCGCCGCGGCGGAACCGACCACCACCTCGACCGTGCCGGCCCGATCGTTCCAGGTGATCTGCCGGGACGCATGGGGCGCGCTCCCCGCCGGTGACGGGATGGTCACCCATACCCTGCAACGGCTCACCCTCCATCACACTGCCGCCCGCCTCGACAGCGACGCCGACGGCCCGGCCCGTGCCCGATCCCACCAGGCGTTCCACCAAGGTGAAGGGTTCGCCGATCTCGCCTACCACTTCCTCGTGGACACGTCGGGCAACATTCTCGAGGGGCGTTCGCCGGAGTACGCCGGGGAGACGTTCACCGAATACGATCCGGCCGGGCACTTCCTCGTGTGCTGCGAGGGAAACTTCGACCTCCAGGACCCCACCGAGGAGCAGCTCGCATCGGTCGCCGATCTGTTCGCCTGGGCCGTCCACGCCCACTCGGTGGACCCGGCGTCGCTCGGAGGCCACCGGGACTACGCCGCCACCTCGTGCCCGGGAGATCGGCTCTACCCGGTGCTCGCAGAGGGCCGCCTGGCTGCCATGGTGGCCGACCGGCTGACCGGCACCGTCGAACGAGTCGACATCTGCGGCCCCGAAGGTGCCGCCGCCATCACGGGAATCGAGGAGGGCGGCGCCTGATCACGACCCCATGCAGACGAAGGCGGCCCTGGTCGCCAGCGTCTCGGGTTCGGTGGGCATCGCCGCAATCGCGGAGGCAAGGGCGACCGGGACCGGCTTTCGCACGACCAGACCCCGATGCAGCGCCTCCATCAGGACGAGCGTCGGGTTGGCGTCGGGTACGGGCATCACACTGGCGACCAGCGACCGGGTGCCGAGGGTGAGGAGGGCGGTCGCCATCCCCATCCACTCGTTGCCCGGTCGCGGTTCGGCCAATCCGGAGTCGCACGCCGACAGGATCACGGTGGCCGGGGAGCGACCGAGCCCTTCGAGTTCGTGCACGGCCAACGGGCCGTCCGCCAGGCGGAGATTCGAGAACAGTGGGTTGTCGGCACGGAACACGCCGTGGCATGCCACGTGGAGTAACGACGCCCCATCCGCCGCCGCCAGCAGCGAACCGGACGTGGCACGATCCGGGGCGAACCGGCGAGCTCCGGGATGGAGGCGGGACAGCCGCCGTATCTCCGCCGAAGCGTGCTCCAGGTCGGGCCCGGCCGCCAGAACCACGTCGCCCTTCCGCCGGCGTCGGCGGATCCCCGACATCCACAGACTGGCGGAGGGAGCAACCACCGGTGCTCGTCCGATCGCGGACGGGAGCAACGACCACGGCACCGTGAAGAGTCGACCCGTCGGGATGATGACGAGATCGTCGAGTCCTCCACCCAGCGGCCGCAGGATCAGGTCGTCGAGCCGCTCGGCGCCCGATTTCACGAGATCGAAGGTGCTCGAGCCGGTTCGGCCGGTGGCGACCCTCAGCAGGGCGAACCGGAGATGGTCGAGCTCTGCCTGAATCGGCTCCGAGGGGCCGAGATCGTAGGCGGTGGCGCGACGCCGATGCAGCTTGACCACGTGAAGTCGACCGCCGATCTCGGCGTACGAGACCATCACGCGGGACTCGAGCGCAGCCTTCGACGCTTCGGACGTGGCCAGCTGTGCACCATCGCCGGCTCCCCGGGCTTCCAACATCCCGATCCGCAGCGACCGCTCCAATACCGCTTGACGCTGCAGCAACTCCGAGGAGTCCAGACCATCGAGCTGAGCGGTCTCGATCTCCTGGGCGAGCGATCGCAGTGCCGCCAGGTCGGTGGCGGTCCTCGAGATCTCGGGGCGTACCGGACGAAACCGTAACGACCCGGCCCGGACGCGTTCCATCCAATCGAAGAGTCGAGCGGCGCCGCCGTCTCTCGCCGCCACCAGGGCGGTTCTACCGAGTCGGTCGGCACCGGCGGCGACGTTGACACGGGCCTCGGTGGATCCCAGGAGACGTTGGGAACTCTCCACCACCTTCAGCCCGGCCCGTGCCGCCCGCAGCACACCCGCCCGGTCGCCCGACCGGGCCCTGAGCTCGGCGACCGCCTGCCAGTAGGCCAGCCTGAGGTCGGGGCGTGATCCCGACCGCGCATCGGAGGCCGCCGCCATGAGTGCTTCGGCGCGCACCCGATCCCCGACCGCCAGATGGATCCGGGCAGCGGTGATGGCGGCGTCGAGTGCCACCAACCGGGCGGCCGTCTTCTCGAGGCGCGCCGCCAGTTCCCTGGCCCGGCGAGCATGGCGTCGCTCGAGCGACGCCCCCGGCGTTGCCTTGAGCGCGATCAGGGCGGCATGGTCGGCGTGGATCGGTCGGCCCTGTTGACGGAACTCCGCCTCGGCCACGCCAGCCACCTCGGCGGCCTCCGCCCGGCTGCCGGCTGCCAGCAACGCCATCGCCTGCATCGCCCTGCTCTCTGTGGCATCACCAAGTCGTCCCGCTCCCATGAACGCGTCCGCCGACAGACGGGCGCCGTCGGCGGCCTCCGTCGTCAAGCCCACGGCGATGAGGGTGTTGGCACGATCGCGCAGCAGATATCCGCGCGAGGCCGGCGTCGTGTCGAGCACCGCCTCCGCCTCGGAGAAGGCTCGCAGGGCACCCACGTAGTCACCCGCCTGGTCCATCACCCACCCGAGGTTCTGCCGGGCCTCGGCGACGGCCCGATGGGCACCCAGCGACTCGAACAGGTCGATCGCCGCCACCAGGTCCCTCTCGGCACCCCTCAGATCACCCACGTAGGCGCGGGTCACCCCCCGGTTCGACAACGTGTTGGCCGCCCACACGCCGCTGTCACCGAACTGGGGCAGGGACAGGTCGAATCGTCGAATCGCGGCCGCATGGTCGCCGGCGAGCAGTTCGAGAAACCCGAGCTGCGTGAACGCCTCGAAGCGGGCCCGTCCACGATTGGTGGAGATCACCGACTCGAGCGCGGCCCGGGCCTCGCGGTGCCGTCCGGCGAACACGTCGATACCGGCGACGGTGACGAGAATCCGGTCACGCGTGTCATCGAGACCGGCAGCGTTCGCAACCGCAAGTCCACGATCGGCCAGCTCGGTGGCCTCGTCGACATCCCGGCCTCGGACGGCGACCGCAGCCGCTCGCCAGGCGAGCGCTTCGGCGGCGGGATCACTACCCGAACGGGCGACCTTGGCCAAGGCGAGGGCATCCTGCTCCGCCTGTACCGGATCCTGGTCGATCAGGTTGTACAGGTTCTCGGCCCGCACCACCAGTGCGGACCGAGAACCGTTGCGCTTTCTGGGAATGATGGGAGCCTACCGATGGGCTCGTCTGCCGACGCTCCCCCCGGGGGCCGGACCTCACGGTGCGTTGCCGCCGGCGATCCAGGCGGCCACCATCGGCGTGGCGAACGATGTCCCCTCCCATCGGGCGTGGGTGCCGATGTGAGCTGCAGGTGCATCTCCGGCGGCAACACCGACGGTCGCGCCACCGGGAGCCTCACACGTCTCGGGGCCGGCAGGAACGCAGTAGCTGTACGCCCCGCCCGGATACGTGCTGACCAGGTCCTCGCCGACTGCCCAGGCTTCCACCCAGTCGCCATAGTTGGAGAACTTCGAACGACCTGAAGGACTCGGGGTCACGTAGCTCACGAGTTCCTTCGATGCCGGGACCGATCCGACACTCGTGACGACGTCGGCCCGGTCGACCATGCACAACCTTGTGAATGCCTCCCGATAGAGGGTGCCGACCGGGCAGGGCTGGACGAACTTCGGGGTGGGGTGAACGCCCCACGCAGCCGGATAGAAAGGCAACGTGGTTGCGTCGTTGCCGGCGGCAGCGACCAGGGGCACTCCCTTGCTGTCGAGCCGCTCCACTGCGTCGGCCAGCAGCAGTGGGTAGATGGTCTGGTTCCCCACCTTGCAGGCGTAGGTGCCGGCCGACAGGCTCGCCACGTCGCCCTTGACGAACGGGTAGGAGGCGATGGCCGTCGCCATCGACGCCTCGGTGATGATCCCCCGGGAGTCGGTGATGTCGACCAGTTCCACATTGCCTTTGTAGGTGGCCGAGGCGATACCTTCGATGAACGTGGCATGTCCCGCAGTGGCATCGAGGAAGCCGTCCTGGGGGGCCAGGTCCATCTTCGTGGGGTCGACCGACGTGTCGAACACGACGATCGAGACTGTTCCCTCTGTCATCTCGGACGGTCGCCATGCGTCACCCGGCGAGGCGGGGATCGGCATGGTCCCGGGACCCGCCCTCGGCACCGGAGCCGCCGTCAACACATAGAGCGGGGCGGCGACGCCGGCCACCTGCGGGTCATTGGTGGCGTACAGGTGGGCGATGTAGGAGTAGGCGTCGTGGGTGGTGGAGATGATGTCGAATGCCTTGAACCCGGAGGGCATCGCGATGCTGGAGACGCTGAGGCTGACACCGTCGCTCGGAGGATTGAACGTGGAGTTGAATTTGGCCAGCGAGTACCGCGAGACGATCGTGTTCGTCACGTAGTAGCCCGAACACGACGTGTTGGTGGAGATCCCACCTGCGGCCGCGATCTGAGCGTCCTGCGCCGCCCCGGCCAGAACCCAGTCCTCGGCGAATGGGATCACGGGCGAACAGTCCGGTGCGGCGGTGAGGCCGTCGAAACACGTCCCCATCGGATGCGAACGCACCACCCCCGGGTCGATGCTCTGCGATGCCGCCGAAGCGGTCAGTGGGACGGCCGTCAGCACCATCGCCGCTGCCAGGATGAAGCGGCCTGGTTTCCATGCTCTCATGAGGTCCTTCCTTCTCCCTGCGTTGGCCGAGTCCCAACCGGCATGTTTGATACCCGATTCTTTCAAACCGACCTTTCAACTTCCTTTCGGAGATCGACGTCTTCACGAACCCTTCATGCCCGAACGACCGAGAGGCGTCGACGACCGATCGGGATCCGCTCGATCGGGAATCGTCGGTCAGGGGGTTCGAGTGCGTGGAATGCTGGTGGCCGCGCTGATCGCATCGATGTTCATTCCGGCGGTACTCCTGGAAGGCCAGAGCGACGAGTGGACCGCCGAACATGCGGCGGCGCGACTAGGTCCGGGGGGTCAACTCCGGCAACGCCCTCCAGTCGCCCGGATTCGAGGAGGATTGGGGGATGGCCATCGAAGAAGGTTTCTTCGGACCTGTGTCGGAGGCCGGGTTCGACTCGATCCGGCTGCCGATGCGCTGGGACACCCGAGCCGCCACGTCGGCACCGTGGACGATCGACCACCTCTTCTTCGCCCGGGTCGACGAGCTGGTGGAGATGGTGGTGGCGAACGACCTGGCGATCATCATCGACTTCCACCACTTCGAGGATCTGTACTCGGACCCCGTCGGGCACTCGACTGATCTCGAGGGCGCCCGGATTCCTCCGATTCGGCACGATCCGCTATCGCGAGGCCATGATCGCCGTGTTCAACGCCGCCAGCGTTCTTGGGATGGCACCGCTCGAACGGGACGACGCCCATCACCTCGTGGCTCGACACGGTGGCCCTGTCAGTGCACTCGCCGTCGACGACGAGAGCAACCTGGTTCAGCGCGCCTCGGGAACGCGGCACCCAGTACCTGCCGGGGCCAACGAGCTCACCACGGTGGCCGTCACAGCCATCGTGGACTGTGGCGACCGGATCGTGAACGTCCTCGACGACATCCAGCTGTTGAACTCGCTGGACATCCCGGTGGCGCTCACCGAACAGGTCAACCGGGTGAAGATCTCTCCCCCCCCAACCCTCCACCTCTCGTTCAGATTGAATCTTGACGCCGGCGTTGGACCAGTCTTACCAGAGCCAACCCGATCCCGGCACCCAGGGCCAGCACCACGACCGCCACAATCGGATTCTGGCCCGGTTTTTCGGCCTCTGCCGTGACTTCGAGCCCTGCGATCGACTCAGAGTCGTAGGTCCAGGTGACCGTCTGGCCATCCTCTGACACGGTGCCATTGCTCTCGGTCACCTCCCCTGGAAACCGGACCGACAGCCGACCGTCGAGTTCGATGACATCGGAGGCCTGAGCGAACAGATCGGCTTCGTTGGTTCCTGTCGGCGGCGGGCCGAGGGCTGCCGCCAGGCTGTATCCATCGTCGGTCTCGACCAGCTCCAGGTTGGAGCCACCTCCCTGGAGGGCCTGTCCCAGCAGGCCTTCCAGTTCGGCGAAGTCGGCGAAGATCTGGGTCGCCACCACACCCTCCCATTCGCCGTCGGCCGGGGCGGCATCGATGTCCCATCCCTGCTCGGCCAGTCCGTTGGTGAGCTCGGCAACCGCATCGACATCGGGAGAGAAGGTGGCCAGCCCGTCGCGCAGCTCCTGGTTCGAAGCCACCTGGAGCGTGACGGTGCCGCTCGAGCCCTCGTCGATCGTGACATCGACCCAGGTACGGAGTCCACAACCGGAGAGCAGAAACGAGCCGACGACGAAGACCAGGAGGGTGCGGAATGTGCGCATGTCACCATCTTGGCCGATGGCACCGGTTATCCGGCGGATGTGGCCGCTGAGGCGGACGCGAAGTGGTGGAAGGCGATAGCGGCGGCGTGACCCACGTTGAGCGAATCGACCGAACGCGCCATCGGAATCTTCGCCACCACATCCACCGACGCCAACGTCGCGGCGCACAGACCAGGACCTTCCGCCCCCAACACAACGACCGTGGCCGGACCGGGCTCCACCGAGACCAGCGGTACCGCCCCCGACCCCAGACCGAGCGCGACCAGGCGGAACCCGATTCCCTTCAGCCGCTCCAGCGCCGGGGTCAGCTGCGGTTCACGGGCGATGGGCAGATCGAGCACCGTCCCCATCGACACCCGCACCGACCGGCGGTACCAGGGGTCGGCGCAGGTGCCATCGAGCAGCATGGCCCCCACACCCAGGCCGGCAGCCGAGCGGAAGATCGATCCGATGTTCTCGTGATCGTTCAACCCCTCCAGTGCCGCAACCACCGCGGCATCGCCGACCGCAGCCGCAAGATCCACCGGAGCGGGCCGCTCGGCAGACGCCAGGGCCCCCCGATGGATGTCGAACCCCACCACCCCCTCCATCACATCCCGACTCGCCACGTACACCGTGTGCACCCGCCCCTCGAGGTCGGGACGCAACCGCTCCAAACGGGAGGGCGTCACGAAGACGCTCCGCACGGTGAGATCCGACGCGAGGAGGCGTTCGATCACGAACAGGCCTTCGGCAACGAAGAAGCCTCCGCCGGCTTCCATTCGAGACCGGCGGGCCGGGTCCCGCAGGCCGGTGTAGTCCGAAAGCCGCGGGTCATCGGCGGCTTCGACCCTGACCTCGATCACAGCTCGATCTCGGCCACCGAGCCCACGACCTGGTTCGGACGGTACGGCGACCTGGCGACGTCGATCTCGTCGGTCATTCCGCTGAGAACCAGGATCGTCTCGAGGCCCGACTCCATCCCGCCCTTGATATCGGTGTGGAGGTTGTCGCCCACCATGATCGTGTCCTCGGAGTGCACATCGATGTGGTTCAGCGCGGCGCGGAACATGAAGGGATTCGGTTTGCCGACGACATAAGGGGCGATGCCAGTAGCGGCCTGGATGAGGGCTGCGACCGATCCGGCGGCCGGGACGATCCCCGCCTCCGATGGCCCCGCCACATCGGGGTTCGTGACCACGAACGCCGCTCCGGAAGCCACGTGACGGACGGCGGCGGTGATGGCCTCGATGTCGAGGCGTCCTTCCCCCAGCACAACGTAGTCGGGGTCCAGGTCGGTGATGACGTAGCCAACGCCGTGCAAGGCGGTGGTGAGTCCGCTCTCCCCCACCACGTAGGCCTTGCCGCCCGGGCGTTGCGAGTGGAGGAAATTGGCGGTTGCCATCGCCGACGTGAAGATGCGCTCGAACGGGACCCGTAGACCCATCGAGGCCAACCGATGCGCCAGGTCCGCCGGGGTGTAGGTCGAGTTGTTGGTGAGGACGAGGTACTGCCGATCGCTCGCCTCGAGTTGCCTGAGGAATTCGTCGGCGCCAGGAACGGGTGTCCGCCCCCGGACGAGGACCCCGTCCATGTCGAGCAGGAAGTGTTTGTGCGGCACGCCGGTGAGGCTACCCCACCGACATCCCGGTGCACCGGCGAACAGTCCCCACCGGTGGCCTATCGTCGCCTCGTCCCATGACGCCCACCACCGCCACTCCCGCCACACGGCGTCTCGTTCCACTCGCTCTGCTGACGGTGTACCTCATCTGGGGCTCGACCTATCTGGCGCTGCGGTTCATGGTCGAGGACATCCCGCCGCTACTTGGCAACGCCGCCCGCACCGGTGTCGCAGGAACCGTGCTGTACACACTCACCCGCTGGAAAGGGGCGCCCCGGCCTGAGCCGGCCCACGTGCGGAACGGCTGGGTCGTCGGCACCTTCCTTTTCGTAGGGGGTGTGGGCCAGGTGACGATCGCCGAGTCGATGGGGGTCGGCAGCGGAATCGCCGCAACCGCCATAGCCATGACCCCGGTGTGGGCATCGTTGGTGGGCGGCGTGTTCGGCGCCTGGCCACGCCCCCGGGAGTGGATGGGACTTGCCATCGGGATGACGGGAGTGGTCGCTCTCTCCACCGAAGGCGACTTCGACGCCGCCCCGCTCGGACTGGTACTCATCATCGCCTCACCGATCACCTGGGCGATCGGATCCGTATGGTCGAACCACATGGAGCTGCCGTCCGGCAACATCCGGACGGCACTGTTCATGCTCGGTGGCAGTTTCTCGCTGCTCGTCGCGGGGCTCATCCGCGGCGAGACGATCCCCACTGACGTCGGGACCTCCAGCGCCCTCGCCCTGGCCTACCTCACCATCCCCGGGTCGCTGTTGGCCTTCAGCGCCTACGCCTATCTGCTCCGCACCGTTCGACCCGGCCTGGCGCTCAGCTACGCCTATGTCAACCCGATGGTGGCGGTGCTGCTCGGTTTGCTGCTCGGTGGCGAGATCCTGGGACCGGGGGCGTGGATCGCCCTTCCCCTCATCGTGACCGCTGTGGTCATGATCGTCCGCTCGGGCAGGTAGGGACTGCTCACCTTTCCAGCCCCGGGTGCCGATGATTCCCTGTGCTGCGGCCATCAGCTTTCGAGGGTTTCGCCCTCAACGATCACGCTCTGCGATACGTGGTGCGCCGTTGGACGATCATCCGACTGACTGCCGGAGTGCTGGCCCTGGTGCTCGCCGTGTTCATGAAGCTGGTGGGTGCGCCCAACGTGTGGTTGGCGCTGGGCGCTTGATTGCGATCGTCGCCGATGGTTGGCTGGCGCGGTCGGGTTGGGCCTGGCGGTGGCCCGGCGCCTGGCACTGATGACGGATGGTGACCTCACGTACCGGAAAGAGGACTCGGCAACGGTGTTCGAGCGTCGCCTGGCCCCCTTTTGACGCAGCATCGCCCCTGATCGGGTACCGGCTCATCCGGTGACGATCACCCGGCCCTTCATCGACAGCGGGTGGAGTGTGCAGACGTACGGGTACTCTCCCGCCGTTTCGAACGTGTGACGGTACGAACCCGTCAACTCCACGTTGGAGCCGAAGTCATCGAAGATCACGTTGTGCTCCTCGGCGTCTGCGAACGTCCAGGTCACCTCGACGCCCACGGGCACCTCGACGACGGCCGGCGAGAACGACGAGCCGACGATGGTCACCTGGTTCGTTCTCGTCCCCACCTCGCCGAGGGTCGGATCGGCGAAGTATCGGTAGCCCCAGAATGCGGCGTTGACGGCGAGCACGGCCAACAGCAGCCTGAGCAAGGGACGACGACCTGTGATGGCGTTCATGCGCCCACCTCCACCGTGTTGCGCTGCAGGTACCACTGGACGGTGTCACGGACGGCATGCTCCAGCGGGGTGCTTTCGAATGGCCCGAAGGTGGATCGGAACGCCGTGTCATCGACCACGAACGGCTGGTTCCACTGATGGATGAGCGGAAGGGTCTCCCGCGAGATCGAATGGAACGGCGCCGCCAGCCGAAGCATGGATCTGGAGACGGTGCCGGAGGCGACCGGCGTGGGTAGCATCCGATTGACGAGTTCGATGAACTCGGCGCCGGTGACCGCAGGAGCGTGAGGCAGATGCCAGATCCGCCCGTCGGCGCGGCGATCGGTGCCGAGGGTCACGAATGCTCGGGCGACATCGGGCAGGTAGGCAGCGGAGTGGGGCATGTCGAGGCGCCCGACCCACCGCGCCTTCCGACCGCCGGTGGGCGGTGCGATGGCGAGTGAGGTGATGCCCGAGTTGTCGGCGTTTGGACCGAAGTAGTCCGCGGCACGGCCGATCGTGATCTCCAACCGACCGGAGCAATGAGCCTCCAGGAGCATCTCCGTCATCCGCCGGCGGGTTCGGCCCTTGGCGTCGGTGGCACGCTCCGGCGTGTCCTCGCGAAGGGAGTGAGTGACCGGGCCGTAACCGTAGAGGTTGTCGACCATCACCAACTTGGCCCCCACGGCGGCGGTGGCATCGATCACGTTGGCGAGCATGGCCGGGAACCGGTCGGGCCACTCGGTATAGGGCGGCTGCGCTGCCATGTACACCACGGCAGCGCCTTCCACTGCCGCCCGCGCACCCTCGGGCGTCTCGATGTCGGCCTGGCGGTCGGTGCTGGTGCCTCGACTCACCGCGATCGTGGGTAATCCTTGGAGCGAAAGGGCGGCGGCGATGGCGGAACCTGCTCCGCCGGTTGCCCCGATCACCACGTGCTGTTCATTCGTCATTTCGACTCCTTGTTGTTGCGCAGTCACGCCGAGTGGTGGCCCGTTGACCTGTCTACCTGTCGACCTATCGACCTGTTGACCCGCATCGATGCGAACAGCGTTCACTACTGATCACACTGTATGCGAACACCGTTCGCATTGTCAAGAGGCGTTTACACTGCGGTCCATGACGACACGTCGAGACCGGGTGAGAGCTTCCACGATCGACGAGATCAAGGACGCAGCCCTGACACAGATCGCCGCCGAGGGTGCCGCATCTCTCAGCATCCGAGGAGTTGCCCGGGCGATCGGGATGAGCCCTGCGGGCATCTACCGCTACTACGACGGTCTCGACGCACTGGTGACGGATCTCCTCACCGATGCCTACGAAGGCCTGGCCGATGCCGTGGTCGAAGGGATCGCGTCGGCCCAGGGATCCGCGGCCGAGCAGTACATCGCCGGCGCGACCGCGTACCGCGCATGGGCGCTCGGTCACCCCAACCGCTTCCTTTTGATCTTCGGAACACCGATCCCCGGCTACGCCGCCCCAGCGGACGGTCCCACCGTGCAGGCCAACCGGCGCATGGGCGAGGCGTTCTTCCGAATCTGCACCCAGGGATGGCTGGCCGGCGAGATCATCGCTCCTGCCCTGTCCCGTCCGCTGACCGAAACCGAACGCTCCTTCGCCGCCGACATTCCCGTTCCCGGGTTTCCGCCCGAGCTCGTCCCCGCCCTCCTGGGCACCTGGGCTCACCTGCACGGGTTGGTCACCCTCGAGATCCTCGACCAGCTCCACTGGATGTATCCCGGAATCGATGCCGAGGCCTTCTTCGAAGGGGAAGTCCGGCGCATGGTCGGCGGGCTGTCCAAGTGATCGGGTCGATCATCACGTCGGGCATGGGCGTCCGCACAAGGCGGGCAGGCCACTAGGGCCGGAACGACCTGCAGTCGTCTCCCTCGCATGCGGCGCCCCGCAGACCGGACCCCAGCGGGTGACCGGAGCCGAACGCGTCGACCGTGAGCCCGTTGGCGAGCGTGTGCGGCTGCCCTGCGACCATCGGCGGCGGGACAGACGAGGGCGGGGTGGCGGGAGCGGTCGGTGCGGTCGTCGCAGGCGGCGCCACGGGCTGGTTCGGGGAGGAGGGGGGCGTGGTACCCGCACCAGATCCGGGAGCGGTGCCGCCACCGGATGATCCACCTCCGGCGGGAGGAGGCGTCGACCCTCCAACGGGGGATCCACCACCGGCGGGAGGAGACGTGGACCCGCCACCGGTCGATCCACCACCTGTGGAGCCGCCGGCGCCCGTGTCGGCGGCGCCCTGGAATGTGAAGGCTGCCGGGTAGACGGTGTCTCCGCCGGCGTGCGAGACCACGATGTCCACCGTGCCAGCGGCACGGCGGGGACTCTCGGCGATGATGAAGTTCGCCATGGCGAACACGAATGGAGAGGCGCTTCCCCCGAACGACACCGAACGGACATCCGAGAAGGCGGCATCGATGCGCACCAGCGTGCCACCGGAGGTGGGACCGGAGGCGGGGCTCACCACCGAAGCGGCCGAAGGCGGTGGGGTGCTCCCGCCTCCGGTAGAGCCGCCGCCCCCGGTTCCACCTCCCGTGGAACCGCCTCCCGTCGAACCACCCGGCACCGGCTGTCCAAGGTCGCCGGCACCGCCATCGCCGCCCGTGGAGCCGCCACCGACGGATCCACCGGGTACCGGAGCCTGACCGCCGCCACCGACGGAATCGCCGCCGTCTGACGATGGGGGCGGGCTTGCAGAACCTCCACCACCGACCGCCGGCGGGACACCACCCCCGGGCGGGGACACGACGAGACCACCCTCGCCACCACCCGACGGCGGGGTGCCCGGCCCAGGAGCGTTCGGTGCGGGAGTGTTCGGTGCAGGTGTGTTCGATGCAGGACCACTCGCCGGCGGAGCGGTCGGCGGGGGCTGGGCAATAGGTTCGGTTCCCACCCGGAACCTGACCATCTGCCCAGTGAGGATGGTCCCGCCGGCGGTGGTACCACCCAGATACAGCACGTAGTCGCCATCCGGTAGCTCGGTGGAGACCTCGATCTCGAGAGTGCCGATCGCCAGTGCTCGCCGACCCGGCTCGTCGAGGCCGAGATCGATCCGTCCCGTCTGGGAGGTCGACCGCGGCCCACCGGATCCATCGAAGGCGAACACGATCGGATGGCCGATGACGGCGGAGAGGGCTCCGTCCACGACGGTTCCCAGGGTGAGCTCCAGATCGGTACCGAGCTCGACCGCCCGGGGCGAGCCCACCGTGAGTACGCCCTGAACGGGCCCCTCGATCCAGCCCCCGAGCCCGTCGGCGGTGAAGGCGACGGCACCGTCTTCCAGAGCGGCAAAACCCATCGCCGCACCTGCGCTGGACCGACCGCCGGTGGCCGAGATCCCAGAGAACGCCTGCACCGGAACCACTCCCTCCAACAGCAGGCGACGGATCTCGAGAGGATCGTCACTGCCCGAGGCCTGGGCGATGAGGGCGGCGACGCCCGACACCATCGGTGCCGCCATCGAGGTGCCGTTGTAGAAGGCGTAGCCACCTCCCCCGACGCTGGAGACGATGCTCTGGCCGGGAGCGAACACGTCGACGCCCACGACGCCGTAGTTGGAGAACGAGGCGCGGGCGTCACGGTTGGTGGACGCCCCGACAGTGATCAGGTTGGGGTTGGTGAGCGACGCCGGCCACACCGAAGACCGGTCGATGTCGACGCCGCTGTTGCCGGCGGCGGCGACCACCAACGAACCCCGTTGTTGGGCACGGGCCACTGCGTCGTACAGCGCCTGCGAATAGGGGCTTCCCGGCGACGAGCCGAGCGATAGGTTGATGATGTCGGCGCCGTTGATGGAGGCGTAGTCGATGCCCTGGATGATCGTTGAGATCGACGTTCCGCCGTTCTCGAACACCTTCACCGACATGATGCGGGCCCCCGAAGCGACACCGGCCACCCCCACGCCGTTGGCGGTGGTGGCGGCGATGATCCCGGCGACATGGGTTCCATGGTTGTTGTCGACGGCGACCCCGGCCGCGGTGCGCTGATCGAACGGGGTGCCGTCGCGATTGATGAAGTCGTATCCGTTGCAGTCGTCGACATAGCCGTTGGCGTCGTCATCGACGCTATTGCCGCACACTTCGTCGGTGTTCACCCAGATCGAGTTCGCCAGGTCCGTGTGCGTGAACTCGACCCCCGAGTCGACCACCGCCACCACTACGCCCGAACCGTCGACCTGTGTTTGGGCGGCCCGCCAGCCGATGTCGGCAGTGGCGATGCCGGGGCTGCCTGCCACGGTCTGGCCGAAGTTGTGGAGCCCCCACTGCTGGGTGAGGTAGGGATCCTCGGCGGCGGGCGCCACCAAGAAGTCCTCCTCGACGGCGCCCACCCCCGGTAGCTCTTCCAACGTGTCGGCATCGGTGTCGGTTTCGACCACCCACACGTCTTCGGCGATGGGTGTGGCGTCCTCGAATCCGATCCCGGCGTCCTCGATGACGGCCTCGACATCGACATGCCCGTCGTCGGTGACGGGGACGTCCTCACCAGCCAGTTCGTCGATGGCGTCGAGCAGCCGTTCGTCGGGCTCCATCAGGTTCCCGTCATCGACGAGCCGGTCCTGGTCGTCGATCACACCCTCACGTGCTGATGCAACCTCCTCGGCGATCACGATGAGGCCGGTGGGCCTGCCCTCGACCACGTCAGGGGTGTCCGGCCCGAAGGAGGGAAGGGCGAGCACGTCGTTCGCCGGCAATATCACCGACCCGGCGACGCCGAGGACGAGAGCGAGCATCGCCGAGAGACCTGGACGCACCTTCGGCACCGTCGACCGCTCCTTCCGTGGATCAGGGCCTCGAACCCCTATCGGCCCGTCCTGCTGCAAATCTTGAGGAGGGTTGAGAAGCCACCCGAACGGGTAGATGGGCTGTTCGCTCGACTCACCACGGAGGTGGCACACATGAGCCGCACATCGACCCTGGAACGAGGCATCGATCAGGTCAAGTCCAGAGCCATCGAGACGGCCGACCACGGCACAGATCGAGTCGGCATCCGCCGCCCGGGAAGGTCTCGGACACCCTCCATGACACCGCCAAGCGGGTGGACCGGCCCACGGTGTCCACAGCTCTCGAGTCCTCGGCCAAGGCCGTTCGGAGCACCGAGAAGCAACTGCGTTCCAAGGGAGCTGCCGGGCTGGGGACGATGCCGTTGGCCTCGATGAAGAACCACCCGGGCCGCTACCTGCTCCTGGCGATCACGCCCGGGTTGATGCTGGGACGATCCACCAAGCGCCGCTCCGCATCCGACACCGTCGGCACGGGTTCGGTGATGGTGGTCGAGGTGAAGGAAGTCCACTGACCATCCGCCAGAGGCAACCGGAGCACTCGCCTCGATACCTGTTGACCTGTTGACCCGTCAGACGCGAGTGAGGGACCGGTTTCCCGGTCCGTCACTCGTTCGTTCCCTCCCGGGGACGTCTCAGGCGTTGGCGATGGCCTGGGTCAGTGCCCGTTTCACCATCACTCTGGCCAGGTGTGCCTTGTACTCGACCGAGCCGTAGAGATCCTCGAGCACGGTGACTCCTTCGGCGGCACGTTCGGCGGCGGCGGCGACGGCGGCTTCGGAACCGTCGGTTCCGACTATGGACTCCATCACACCGTGGGCCAGCGTCGGCTTGGTGCCGACACCGGTCAGCGCGACCCGGCATTCGGTGATCGAGCCATTCCTGGTGACCCACGCCGAGGCGCCTGCCACCGCGTAGTCGGTGTGACCACCACGGCGGCCCAGCTTGTCGTAGGCGGACCCGCCGCCCTTGTTGGGAATGCGGATCTCGGTGAGGATCTCCCCCGGCTCCAATGCCGACGTCAGCACGTCGACGAAGAAATCGTCGGATGCGATCTCACGGGTGCCGTTGGGACCCTTGGCGATCATCGTCCCACCCAGCGCCAGCACCGCCGACGGCTGGTCGGCAGCGATGTCGGCGTGCGCCACCGCACCACACGTGGTGCCACGGTTGCGCACCTGCACGTCGCCGGTCCAGGCCGCCGCGGTGGTCAGGGCCGTCGGGAGCGACGACGCCGCCGTCTGGTTGTGGGTTACGAGCGCACCGATCGAGGTGTAGCTGCCATTGTCGGTGATCTGATCGAGCCCACCGATGCGGCCGATGTCCACCACGAGATCCGGTGAGAACAGTCGCAGCTTCATGAGCGGGATCAGCGACATACCGCCCGACATGACCTTGGCCATGTCGGCGTTGCCCAGTTCACGCACCGCCTCGTCGAGCGAGGACGGTGCCACGTAATCGAATTGCCTCGGGAACATGGTGTGTGTCCTCCTCTTCTACTTCGCCGCGTCCTGCATCGCCTGCCAGACCCTCCTCGGCCTGACCGGCATTTCCACGTGTTTCACGCCGAGCGGCGACAGGGCGTCGACCACCCCGTTGACGATCGTCTGAGCCGACCCGATCGTGCCGGCCTCGCCGATGCCCTTCACACCCAACGGGTTCACGTCGGTGGGCGTCTCGGTGCGGGCCAGTTCGAAGAACGGCATGTCCGCCGCCGTCGGCAGCGGATAGTCGACCAGCCCCGACGTCAACAGGTTGCCCTGGTCGTCGTAGATGGCGTCTTCGAACATGGCCTGACCGATCCCCTGCACCAACCCGCCGTGGATCTGCCCGTCGACGATCATCGGATTGATGACCTTGCCGCAGTCGTCCACGGTGATGAACCGTTCGAGGCGGACATCGCCGGTGTCGCGGTCGACCGTCACCAGGCACACCATCGTGCCGAACGGCCAGGTGGCGTTCGCAGGGGCTGAAGATCGAATGCGCCTCCAGACCGCCTGCCATGCCCGTCGGGCAGACAGGTGCGGCTGGTAGGCGACCAGGCCGATCTCGGCCCAGCTGACGCTCTTGTCGGGTGAGCCCGCCACGTGGGCGCCACCGTCGGCGAAGCGGATGTCGTCTGCCGAGGCTTCCAGCAGATGAGCGGCGATCTTGGACGCCTTCTCGCGGACCTGGCCGGCCGCCTGGTGAGTGGCGGCACCGTCGACCGCGGCAGACCGTGACCCGAACGAACCGATCGTGACCGGCGCTTCCTTGGTGTCGCCGTAGCTCACCCGGATCTTGTCCATCTCGATGCCCAACTCGTTCGAGACGATCTGACTCCAGGTGGTCTGGTGGCCCTGACCCGACGGGCCGGTGCCGATGATCACACTGGCGGTGCCATCGGGATGTACCCGCACCACACCGGAGCCGTTGAACGCCGACGGCACCCCGTAGGCGGCCCACGAGAAGCCCAGGTCGACCAGACCCGAGGGCCCGAACCCGCACACCTCGACATAGGTGGACAGACCCACCCCGGCCAGCTTGCCCTCGGCCCGCAGTCGGTCACGTTCGGCGAGCAGCTCGGCGTACTCGGGTCGGTCGAGCATCGCCTGGAGGTTGGTGCCGTAATCACCGGTGTCGATTGCGAAACCCACCGGCGACACCGCCGATGGGAACGACTCGTTGGCGATGAAGTTCTTCATTCGCACCGCCGCACCATCCATCCCGATCTCACGGGCGTAGGCGTCCATGATCCGCTCGAGGTAGTAGATCGCCTCGGGACGACCGGCGCCGCGATAGGCGTCGGTGGTCATGGTGTGGGTGTGCACGCAATCGAGCTTCAGACGGGTCGGGAACTTGTACTGCCCCGACGCCACGAACACCCCCAGGAACGGGATGGCCACCGTGAAGTTCTGGCTGTAGGCACCCATGTCACAGATGCCGTCGAGCTCATAGGCCAGCACCTCGCCGTCCCTGGTGCCGGTGATGGTGGCCGTCGCCACCCATCCGCGGCCCTGGATGCTCGAGTTCGGCGCCTCGCGGCGGGTCTCGGTGAACTTGACGGGTGCACCCAGCTGCTTGGAGGCCCAGGAGACGAGGATCTCGTCGTTGTAGACGTTCAGCTTGACGCCGAACCCGCCTCCCACCTCGGGGGCGATGCCGTGCACCTGGCTGTAGGAGATCCCGAGCACCTGGGCTACGGCGCCGGCCACCGCCGAGATCATCTGGGTGGAGGAGTAGAGCGTCAGCTCGCCGTAGCCGTCGTTCCACTCGGCCAGCACCGACCGCGGTTCGATCGGAACCGGGATGAGACGCTGGTTCACCATCTCGAGCGAGACGGTCACGGTGTCCTCACGCGCCTTGGCGGCGGCGATGTCGTCCTTCAGCTTCGCCACGGTTTCGTCATCGGCCCCGAACGGAGCCGTCCAGGTGACGATGACGTTCGAGTCGAGGTCATCGTGCACCCTGACGGCATCGGAAGCGGCCTCCTTGAGGTCGATCACAACCGGCAGCGAGTCGTAGTCGACGTCGACGGCGTCGGCGGCATCCTGTGCCTGGTAGCGGTCTTCCGCCACCACCATCGCCACCGCCTCACCGACGTGGTTCACGAGTCCATCGGCCAGCAGCGGACGCAGCTTTCCCACCGCCGCCTGCGCCGGGACGGGTCCCAGGTGGCGGACGTCGTCGGCCGTGTAGATCGCCCGCACGCCCGGCATGCCCAGGGCGGCCGACGTGTCGATCGAGGTGATCCGGGCGTGGGCGAAGGGGCTGCGCACGAAGGCGACGTGGAGCATGTTGACCATCTTCACGTCGTCGACGTACTTGCCCTTGCCCCTGATCAGCGCCGGATCCTCACGCCGCCTGACCACTCCTCCGAGAACGCTGGTGGTTGCCATCAGTGCGTCTCCCATTCAGCCGGGGCCGGCTCCTCGCCGCGCATCTTCGAGGCGGCGTAGTCGATGGCCTTGACGATGTTGTGATACCCCGTGCACCGGCAGAGGTTGCCCTCGATGCCATGGCGGATCTCGTCCTCGGTGGGACTGGCATTCTCGTTGAGAAGCCCGACCGCCGACATGATCATCCCCGGTGTGCAGTAGCCGCACTGGAGGCCGTGACGTTCCCAGAACCCCTCCTGCACCGGGTGCAGCTCGTCGCCCTTCGCCAGCCCCTCGACGGTGGCGATGTCGGCCCCTTCGGCCTGCACCGCCAGCATCGTGCACGACTTGGTCGTCTTCCCGTCGACCAGGACCGTGCACGCCCCGCAGTACGACGTTTCACACCCGATGTGGGTGCCCGTGAGCGCCAGGTTCTCGCGGATGAAATGCACGAGGAGCGTCCTCGGTTCCACATCCCCTGTCACCGCACGGCCATTCACGGTCATAGATACCTGCATGACCGACCTCTCCTTCCGAGACTCGGCCACGACGCTATCAGGCACACAACACCGCCGATGCACTGGGTGGGGAAAATGTGAGGAAGGAGCTGCTGGCTGCTGGCTGCTGGCTGCTGGTCGCAACGTCCGACGCAACACGCAACACGCCCGAACGCGTTCTGGCTTCTGGCTCGGAACGTCCGACGTCCGACACAACACGCAACACGCCCGAACGCGTTCTGGCTGGAATCGGCCGACGAGCGACGAGCGACGACGCGACGACGCGCACGTATCCACCTTCTGCACAATGCGCAAAGGTGAGCGAAACGACTGCGTTCTGCACAATGTGCAAAAGGTGGGCAGGACGCACCACAGACCCGATCGCATTCTGGCCAGCAGCCAGCAGCCAGCGGCTCTCTCGGTGCTCACCTCTCGAAGGCTGCCACCAACTCCACGTGATAGGTCTGGGGGAACATGTCGACGGGGGTGACGGTGCCGAGGGTGTAGCCGGCGTCGGTCAGGAGTCGGGCGTCGCGGGCGAAGCTGGCGGGGTCACAGGACACGTAGGCGACGGTGCGGGGCGAGATCCGGGCGATCTCGTCGACGACGCGGCGGCCGAGGCCGTTGCGGGGAGGGTCGACGATGATCACGTCGGCTGCATCGATGTCGGGCAGCGCCAGCTCCACGGTCGAGTCGATGACTCGGGCACCGGCGACGTTCACCGCCAGGTCGCGTAGGGCGGTCCGGTCGGACTCCACCGCCACCACCGAGCCGGCGCCCGCCCCCACGGTGGCGGCGAACAACCCTCCGCCGGCGTAGGCGTCGAGTACCACGTCGTCGCTTCCGACCCGGGCCACGGCGCCGACGAGTTCCACCAGGGCTTCGGCCCCAGAGGTGTTGACCTGGAAGAACGCTCGATTGCTGATCCGGAACCGTCTGCCCGCCACCTCTTCGTGAACGACGCCTTCGGCGTCGTCGACCAGCACCAGTGTCTCGCCGGTGTTCACTCCGGCCCGCAAGGTGACCCGACCGCCCTCGAGCGGGCCGAGTTGCTGGATGAGGATGGCGAGCGGAGGTACCAACAGGTGACACTCGCTGATGTCCACGGTTTCGTGCGAGGCGAGCCGCAGCAACGCCGGGCGCCCGTCGACGATGCGGAAGTCCATCCGGTTGCGGTAGGCGACCGGAGCCGACGGCGACCTCACCGGAGCGACGTCGGCGTCGATCCTGCCGATGTGAGCGAGCTGCGACCGCACCACCTCGTGTTTCCACTCGAGCTGCGCCCGATGCTCGGCCATCTGCCACTGACATCCGCCACACGATGAGAAGTGGGGACACACCGGGGTCACCCGGGATGGCGAGGCGTCGACGAGGTCGACCACCACGGCCCGTTCGAATCTGCCCCTGTCCTCGGTGATCTCGACGGTGACACGGTCACCGGGGATGGCACCGGTCACGAACACGGCCTTGCCGTCACGGCGGGCGACCCCGTCACCGCCGTGGGCCATCGACTCGATCGTGACGGTCATGGTGTCAGCGCCTGGAGGAAACCCATCTGCAGCTCTGCGAGCGCCTGCAGCATCATCGACTCGTGGTCACCGAGGCTCTCGTAGTCATCTTCGATCTCGACCCCGACCCGGGCGGCGAGCGCCAACCGGGACTCGTTGAGGACCCGGACCATGGCGTACGCCTCCAGCTTGCTGATCACCGTGCCTTTGACCGATGCGGCCAGCGCCTCCCGGTATGCGGAGCGGTCGGCACGGCGGGATTCGTCCAACTCGCTCCCCATGTACTGCCACCATTCGCCGTTGGCGTCGGGATCGTCCAGGTAGACCGGCACGTGCAGCCGGTTGGCGGCCGGATCGTCGGAGCCGGGTTGGATTCCGTCGAGCAGGTCGGCGAACTGGAGCAGGAACTCCACGATACCCCGCTCGAGTTTGACCTCCACACCGTCGCGTACCGGTTTGATCTTCATTGCTCGAGGGTGGCCCACAGGCCGTGTTGGTGAAGTCGGTAACAATCCATCTCGGCCTGCTCTCGGGGACCGTCGTTGACGATCGCCCTGCCGTCGTGGTGCACCTGATAGGTGAGCCGGTAGGCCTTCTCCTCGTCGTAGCCGAACAGGGTGCGCAGCACCCAGATGACGTAGTCGAAGAGGTTGACGGGGTCGTTCCAGACGACGACCTTCCAGGTCTCGTCGAGCCCGGTCTCGTCGTCGAGGTCGGGTTCGATCACGGGTGCCATCGGTTGGGCCATCGAAATCTCCCGGCGGGTCGAGAACGAATGCTACCGGGACCGGCCGGCACCTCCAGCACGCCACAACAATCCCGACGCGGCCAACAACACTCCCACCCCCGCCGCCACAAGCGGGAACAGTCCGCCCGCACCCATCCGCTGGTAGAGCCACCCCGACGGCAACGCCACCAGAGCGGCGGCGCCGAACCCCACCGCCTGCAGCATCCCCTGCCCGGTGGCGAGCAGCGGACCGGACGCGAGGCGGGTCACTGCGGCGGCGGCAGCCGGCTGGATACCTGCGGTGACAGCGCCGTGGAGCACCGAGATCCAGATGAGCTGCTCGGGGGTCTGCCACAGCCCGTAGGTCGCCAGGAACGGGATCGAAAGCGCCGCCGCCACCATGCCCACCCGCATCGGTGAGCTCCGGTCGGCGATGGCACCCCACACCGACGACAGCAGCGCGATCGGGATCACGAAGGCGGCGAAGCTCACCCCGATCAGCCACGTCGACGCCCCCATGTCGGTCATCAGCCGCGCCCACACCGCGTCGAACGCCCCAATGGCGAAGAACTCGCAGGATCCGAGCACGATCGCCGCCCACAGCGCTTTGTCACCGGCCAGGGCACGGACGGGTGCCTTCACCTCTCCGGGTGGGATCGGGGCAGGAACGATCCGGAAGAGGAACGGGAGGAGGATCGCGATCACGGCGGCCGGCACCAGGAACGGGACCGCGAGACCGAACCGTTCGGCGAGCAATGCCCCAACCAACGGCCCAACCACGAAGCCGGTGACACTCACCGAGATGAGCCGGCCGAGCTCGGTGCCGGGGTTGTCGGGCCGCCAATCGATCATGATCCGCCGGGCGGCGGGCACGAAGGTTCCCTCGGCCAGCCCGAACAACGCCCGGGCCAGGGCGAGCGACCACAGGGTGGTCCCGAACGCAGCCCACACCAGCCCCACCACCCCGAGGAGTGCACCAATGATCAGCATCCTCTTGGCGTGCCCCCGGTCGGCGAACCGGGAGAGGCCGACATAGGCCAGGAACGATGTGGCGAAGGCGACACCGCCGATCAGTCCCAGACCCCACGTTGCGAATCCGTAGGCGTCCTGCAGGTCGGCGAGCAGTGCCAACACCGTGGCGAGCCCCACCGTCTGGATCCCCGATGCAATCAGCAGTGTGGCTCGGTCGAAACCCGTGGGTGCTCTCAAACTCGGCACCCATGGACGTACCACTCACGCACGCGGCACGACCAGGGCGTCGACCGCCACACACCCGTTGGGATGCACGATCAACGGGTTGATGTCCAGGGCCTCGATCACACCTCCAAGATGATGTCCGATCAGGCCTACCCTCACGACAGCAGCCACCAACGCATCGACATCGACGGGCGGCCTCCCGCGGACGCCGTCGAGGAGGGGCCGCATTCGGAGTCGCCCGATGAGCGAGCGTGCCACCTCGGGATCGAGCGGTGCCAGCGCCACCGCCCGATCAGCCATCACCTCGACGAGCACGCCACCGGCGGCAACCACCACCACCGGCCCGTACTGCTCGTCGCGTGTCAGTCCCACCGAGAGCTCGACTCCGGCAGGCGCCATTGACTGCACCAGGACCCGGGGTCCGATCGAGGCCAACCGCCCGAAGGCGGCAACAACGTCTCCCGGATCATTGATCCCGACGATCACGCCTTCGATATCGCTCTTGTGGGCCACACCCACCGCGGTCTTCATGACAACCGGGTAGGCGAGTCGGTCGGCGGCCGCCACCGCCGTGGTCACGTCGTTCACCTCGATGCCGGCCGCCACCGGGATCCCGAAGTCGGAGAGCAGTGACAGTCCCTCGGCTTCACTCAGGATCGAGCCCTCCTCCAGTCGCTCCCGCCACCGCGTCGCGGCCAGGGCAGGATGGGCCGCCGGACTGTGCATCGGTCGGCTCCGGCGATCTCGGTCCGCCAAGAGATGCCCGATCGCCCGCAACCCGGTCTCCGTGCCACGCAACACCGGGACCCCCGCCTTGGCAAGCCGCCGGGCGTCCGGACCGTCGACTGCGCCCGCCAGGTTGGCCAGGACCGCCACCGGCTTGGTGGTGGCGGCAGCAGCCCCGAGGATTACGGGGGTGTAGTCGGTGTCAGGGGTTTCCTCTGTGGTGAGGTCGACGCAGAACACCAGGACGCCCACGTCGGGATCGTCGGCCAGCGCTGAAAGTGCGGCCCCGAACACCTCGTTGCCGTCGTGGCCGGTACCCCAGGCGTCCACCGGATTCTCCGCCTCCAAGCCGGGATCGAGGATCATCGCCAGGCGGTGGCGGGTGTCTGCGCCGATCCGGGCGAGCGGGACTCCCACCCGATCCGCCGTATCGATCAACAGCGACCGCTCGCCACCGGAGTCGTGCACCGATCCCAGCCCACCCGGTGCTGCCGGCCGACCCGCCGAGAAGAGTTGGAGAGCATCTGCCAGTTCGTCCATGGTGTCGACCAGATGCACCCCATGGGCAGCGGCGAACGCTTCGAACCCCGCGTACTCGCCGGCGATCGCCGCCGAGTGAGTCGCAACCGAAGCCCGCGACCGTTCGGTACGCCCCACCTTGAGCGCCACCACAGGGATACCGGCGGCGTCGGCCGAGGCGAGAGCTGAAGCCATCTGCTCCGGGCGGCGCACAGTCTCGAGGAACAGCCCGATCACCGCCGTGCTCCGCAACCCGACGGCGTGGGCGAGGTACTCGTCCATGGTGGTCGCCAGTTCGTTGCCGGTCGACACCACCAGATTGAACGCGATGCCTCGGTGATTGTGGAGCATCGCCGAGAAAAGCGAGCCCGAGTGGGACAGGAACGACACCCCACCGGTTTCGAGGCCCCATGGTTGATAGAAGGCGCTCACCCGCAGGCTCCGTTCGAGGTTGAGAAACCCCATCCCATTGCCACCGCAGACAGGCACCGCCGCCTCCGTCACCATCGCGCCGAGCCGGGCCGCCAGCTCCGATCCGTCAGACGCCACGCCGTGACAACTGGCAAATAGGGCGAGCGACTTCGCTCCACCCTCGATCGCCGCCGCCACCTGTGCTTCCAGCCGTTCGTTGCCAACCGCGATCACCGCCAGATCGACCGGACCGACCTCAGAGATCGAGGGTGCGCAGTCGAGTCCCTCGATGCGGTCATAGCGCGGATTCACCGGATGGACAGATCCCCGGAAGTCACCGACGACCAACTGGCGGACCAACTGGTGACCGACTGATCCGACACTGCCGCTTGCCCCGATCACGGCGACGGAGCCGGCCTCGAGCATCGGAGTGAGCGGTGACTGCAAACTCATGGGCACATCCTGAACGACGGTTCAGAATAGCGGCTGGCGGACCCCAGACCCCGGTGTCCTGCCGCCCACTACTGTTGCGTCGTGGCGAGACCGCGCATCACCGAGGAGCGACGACTCCAGATCCTCGAGGCGGCCGCCGCGGTCATCGCCGAACGCGGCATCTGCGATACCCGCATCGCAGATGTTGCCGCCCGCATCGGATCGAGCCCGGCGCTCATCCTCTACTACTTTCCCTCCAAGGACGCCCTCCTCATCGAGGCCCTCGCCCATCGCGACAAGGAGTTCTTCGAGCACGTGGCGGGCGCTGCCACACCCGGCGCCGGAGCGGTCGAGCGCCTCGAGGTGTTCATCGACGCCTGCATCCCCCCCTCCGAGAGCCTCGATCGCAACGACAACGAATGGCAACTGTGGTTGGAGACCTGGTCACGTTCCCGGCACGACCAGGGCCTCGCAGCCGAGCGGGCCCGGATGGACTCGTTGTTCCGCGCCTCCCTCGCCGACATCGTGAGTGACGGTATCGCCGAGGGCGTGTTCGTCCACACCGACCCGGAGACCTTCGCCCTGTTGCTGTCGTCGCTCATCGACGGACTCGCCATCCAGGTGCTGTTGCAGGATCCACATGTCACCCCGGCGAGTCATGCGTACCCTGTGCCGAGATCTCGCGTTTCGGGAGCTCGGCGTTCCTGCCCGGGCCAGGGCCTGACCGACCCGCACGAACCCGGCGCAAAGCACTCCGGTTCTCACGACATCACCGGGCCGTGGGGGTTACTGTCGAATCGTCCGTTGAACGGCGGTTCAGCTATAGGCCTGGAGGCGACCATGGTGTACCACCCACGAGAGAACTGGGATCCCCGGACCGGACGACGTTTGTACAGTCGTCGTGAATTCCTGTGGCGCGCCGGCGCACTTGGCGTGAGCCTTCCCGCCATGGCGTCGATCCTGTCGGCCTGCGGCGGTGGCGACACCGGTGCCGCCACCGAAGTGCTGATCGGCACCCCCACCGATCCGGTCACGCAGCCGTTGTTCGACGACAACCCTGCCATCGAGTCCGGTCTGCCCGTCGAGGAGGGCCCCCTCCGCATCTACAACTGGGAGGCCTACATCAACCCCGACACCCTGGTCGCCTTCGAAGAGGCGACCGGCGTGAAGGTGGAGGTGAGCACGTACTACAACGAGTCCGAGGCGCTCGGGAAGCTCACCTCGGGAGAGGTCCAGTTCGACATCTGGCTCCCGGTGTCGAACACCGTGGCGAAGTCGGTCGCAGGCCAGCTGCTCCAACCGCTCAACAAGGACTACATCACGAATCTCGGCAACGTGTGGCCCGAACTGGCCGACCCGTACTACGACAAGGGCTCGCAGTACACGGTGCCGTACGTGGTCTATCAGACCGGCATCGCATGGCGCGACGACATGGTCGATGCCGCCGACATCGAGGGACAGGCCAACCCCTGGGACGTATTCTGGAACCCGGCCTACAAGGGCATGACCGGCTTGTACGACGACTGGCAGGAGACGCTGTCGATCGCCATGTTCCGGGCCGGTGTCGCCGACCCGGCCAACGCCACCGCCGACGAGCTCACCGCAGCGAGCGAGGCACTCAAGGAACTGGTCGACCTGGTGGACATCCGCTACACCATCGACGGCGCCTACACCGGTATCCCCGAAGGCAAATTCGGTGTGCACTCAGCTTGGTCGGGCGACATCGTCAACGCCCAGTACTACTTCCCCGAGGGAGGCGATCCCGCCATTCTCAGGTACCTGTGGCCGGCCAACGCCGAGGGCTCCACCGTCAGGGGTGCCATCGCCAACGACACGCTCGCCATCCTCAAGGGAGCCGAGCACCCGGTGTTGGCGCACACGTTCATCGACTTCATGCTCGACGCCGACAACGCCCTCGGCAACTTCTCGTGGCTGGGATACCAGCCGCCGCAGACGTCCATCGACCCCGAGACGCTGGTGGCCGACGGATACGTTCCCGAGAACCTCTCCACGGCGATCATCCGCCAGGGCGACGTCAACCTGGAACGGGCCTTCGTGCACGTCCAGCTCGAACCCGAGGTCGAGGCCACCTGGACCCAGGCATTCAGCTCGGCGCTGGGCGGCTGACGAGTGGCGTCCAACCTTCAAGGGGTCGAGTCCGACGCCGTCGGGCTCGACCGCTGGGTGTGGAAAGCGATGGCTTCCCCAGGCCTGGCCCTGCTGGCGGCCCTCTTCATCGTCCCCGTTTACTCGATCCTCTCGGTGGCCATGGGCGGGGTCGACCCGATCTTCCTGCGCCCGGTTCCGGAGTGGAACCCGCTGCGCTGGGATCCGTCGTCGTTCGGTTCCATTCTGGGAGATCTGTTCGGAGGCCAGTTGGGCGTCATCGCCCTGCGAACACTCGGGTATGTGGCCGCCGCCGCGGTCATCTGTGTGCTGGTCGGATACCCGGTCGCCTACTTCGTGGCTCGGCGGGCGGGCAAACGCAAGGCACTGTGGCTGCTGGCGCTGCTGGCGCCATTCTGGATCAACTACCTCATGCGGATGCTGGCGTGGGTCAACCTGCTCGGTCCGGACGGCCAAGTGAACCGGGTGTTGTCCGCAGTCGGCTTCGCCCCTCCTGACTGGCTGGCCGGCCGCCACGAGACGGTGATCCTCGGACTCGTGTACGGGTATCTGCCGTTCTTCATCCTCCCGCTCTACGCCGCCCTCGACCGTCTCGACCAGCGGGTCATCGAGGCAGCACGCGATCTCGGGGCAGGGGCGTGGGAGACCTTCCGCCGGGTGACGCTTCCGCTGTCGAAGCAGGGGATCCTGGCCGGGCTGGTACTGATCGTCCTCCCGATGTTCGGCGACTACTACACACCGAACCTGCTGTCGGGGTCGCCACGCACCCGCATCATCGGCAACGAGATCGACACCTTCATCAACTCCACCGCCAGCCAGGGAGGCCGGGGTGCCGCCCTCACCTTCGTGCTCATGGCGTTCGTGGCGGTGCTCATGCTGTATTACCTGATCAACATCGCCCGGGTCACCAAGGAGGCGCAGGATGAGTGATCGGCGATCGCTGCTGCGCAATCCCTGGGGGGACGCCCGCTGGCTGCGGGCCCTGACCGCCGGGTACGTGCTGTGGACAATCCTCCCGGTGCTGATCGCCATCCAGTTCTCGTTCAACGCCGACCGCAGCCGGAGCGTGTGGCAGGGGTTCTCGCTGCGGTGGTATCTGCACGACAACGCCTCGGTGCTCAAGGATGACTCGTTGCGACTGGCGTTGGCCCAGAGCGTGCGGCTTGCCGTGCTCACCATGCTCGTGGCCACTCCGATCGGCGTGGCCCTCGCCATCGGCCTGGCCCGCTGGAAGGGTCGGGGCCGGAAGGCGGCCAACACCCTCATGCTGCTTCCCCTGGTGACCCCCGAGATCGTGGTGGGCGTGGGTCTGTTCCTGACCTTCACCCAGCTGTACGGCTTCGTGGGGTTGGGCACGTTCGCCCAGTTCCTGGGGCACGCCACCTTCTCGATCTCGTTCGTGGTGATCATCGTGCGCGGTCGGCTGTTCGCCATCGGCCGCGACTACGAGGAAGCGGCGATGGATCTGGGCGCCTCACCCGCCGAAGCCCTCAGACGAGTGCTCCTGCCTCTGCTGGCCCCGGCCATCTTCGCCAGCTTCGCCATCGTCTTCGCTCTCTCCATCGACGACTTCGTCATAAGCCAGTTCCTGTCGAACAGCGCCGCCACCACCACCATCCCGGTGCGGCTCTACTCCAGCGCCCGGGTGGGACCACCCCCGTCGCTCAACGCCCTGGCGGTGATCCTGATGCTGCTCACCCTGACCGCCGTCACCACCGCCGGTCTCGTTCTCCGCTCGTATCAGAGGCGCTTCTCCGGAGACGACGCCTCGGCCGCCCAGTCGATCGCCAACTTCGAGCTGTAGGAGAGGAAGGCAGAACGCAGAACGCAGAACGCAGAACGCCCAGAAACGTAGCAACGCCCATCGCGAGGACTTCCACACCCCCGGCCAGCCACACGAGAGCTGCGCCACGAGCACCGGCGGGGGGTCGAAGGGGGGTCGTCCCCCCTGGGCATCACCGGCGGGGGGTCGAAGGAGGGTCGTCCCCCGGCATCAGAGGAAGGCGGAGGAACGGACCGGAAGCCGTTGAACGTGGCGGCCGAGACACACCACCGGTCCACACCCCCGGCCAGCCACACGAGAGCTGCGCCACGAGCACCGGCGGGGGGTCGAAGGGGGGTCGTCCCCCCTGGGCATCACCGGCGGGGGGTCGAGGTCGTCCCCCCTGGGCATCAGGAAGGCGGAGGAGACGGACCGGAAGCCGCGGCCGAGACACACCACCGGTCCGGCCGCCCGGGCTGCGAAGGCGGGGCTCGTCCCCCCTGGGCATCACCGGCGGGGGGTCGAAGGGGGGTCGTCCCCCCTGGGCATCAAAGCAGCTCGTAGCTCGGGCGTGTGGCAGCATGCAGTCGACGACCGATGTGAGGTAGGAACGTGACGATCGCAGAGGAACGCACCAAGCCGTTCATACGGCCGGATGGCAAGGAGAAGGTGACGGGGGTGGGGCGCTACACCG
The DNA here is from genome assembly GCA_963825585.1 of uncultured bacterium. Taxonomy (GTDB): domain Bacteria; phylum Actinomycetota; class Acidimicrobiia; order Spongiisociales; family ZC4RG35; genus JAOUGY01. Next base: position 240,741 of record CAWGTX010000009.1, on the reverse strand, counting down.
CCGACCTGACCCGGACTGGAGAGCTGCAGGCGGCGTTCCGCTACGCCGACCATCCGCATGCGCGCATCCTGGGCATCGATACGAGCGCGGCACGTGCCCTGCCCGGAGTGTTCGCCGTGCTCACCCATGAGGACGTGCCCGATGTGCTCTACGGCGGGATGGTCCAGGACCGGCGGCTGTTCGCCAAGGAGAAGGTCCGCTGGGAGGGCGACATCATCGCCGCCGTCGCCGCCCGCACCGCCGCCATCGCCCGCACCGCGGTGTCGCTCATCACGGTCGAGTACGAGGTGCTCGCTCCCCTGCCCGACTTCGTCGCCAACATGGCCGAAGGAGCGCCGCTGGTGCACGAGGGGTGGGAGGGCTACGAGGCCGACGAGAACCTCGACCGCACGTCCAACGTGCTCGGCCACTCCTCGATCGTGAAGGGTGATGCCGACGCCGCCATCGCCACCGCCGAGGTGGTGGTGAAAGGCCGCTACGTCTCGGAGGCATCACAGGGGGCCCCGATCGAGCCGCGGGCGATCATCGCCGAGTGGCAGGGCGACCGGGTCACGGTGTGGTCGTCGACCCAGGTTCCTTTTGCCGCCCGGTCGGGCGTGGCCCACACGCTGGGACTGCCCGAGTCGCACGTCCGCATCATCGTTCCGCTGCTCGGCGGCGGGTTCGGCTCCAAGTGCGATTTTCACTTCGAGGCTCACGTTGCAGCCCTCGCCCGGGCGTCCCGGCGGCCGGTGAAGCTGGTGTTCTCCCGCCAGGAGGAGTTCCTCGCCCCTGACCACCGTCGCGAAGGAATGGTGATCGAGCTCGAAACCGGTGTGACCAGGGACGGCCGGCTCGTCGCCCGCCGCGGCACCCTGGTGCTCGACAAGGGTGCGTACTGTGGGGAGGGCGGCTTCTTCGCCCAACTGGCAGCGATGCACGCCTGCGGGCCGTACAAGATCGACACGATCGGTATCGACGCCTACCTGAACTACTCCACCAATCAGCCGTCGAGTTCGATCCGCGCCCCTACCGCCCCTCAGACCTGCTGGGCCCTCGAACAGCACATGGACGAGGTGGCGAAAGCCATCGGGATGGACCCGGCCGAGTTACGCCGGCGGACGCTCATCGACGAGGGGGACGAAGGGCCCACGGGTCAGATCTTCGAACCGATCGGCGCCAAGCGAACGCTCGAAGCCGCCCTCGAGATGATCGGCTACGACCAGGAACTCCCGGAGGACGAGGCGATCGGCGTCGCGTGCGGATGGTGGCCCTGCTTCGGATCGTCCTCGGGCGCCTACGTCAAGCTCAACGCCGACGGCACCGGCGTCATCGTCACCGGGGCGATGGAGTCCGGCACCGGGGCCGTGATGGGTTTGCCGCTCCTCGCCGCCGAGGTGTTGGGGATGGCCCCTGACGACTTTGCCCTCGTCTACCAGGACACCGACGCCGGACCCTGGGACATGGGCTCGTCGGGCAGCCAGACCACCTTCAACAACGGCCGTGCGGTCATGGAAGCTGCCAAGGAAGTGCGCGAGAAGCTGCTCGACATGGCGGCCGAGGAGTTGGAGGCCGACCGAGCCGACCTCGAACTGGTCGATGGAATCGTGCGGGTGAAGGGTTCACCGGGGGACGGGGTGACGATCGCCCAACTGTGCGGAACCGGTGAGCCGATCCTCGGCAAAGGCTCGGGCGATGTGCCCGAAGCACCCGAGGTCGACGCCTCCGCCTGCGTGGGCCGGCTCGGACTCGAGTCGTTCCTCGCACCACAACTCATCACCCACGCCGCCCGCGTCAAGCTCGACCGCGCCACCGGCGTGGTGCGGGTGCTCGAGTTCGCGGCGGCCCACGACTCAGGTGTGATCATCAACAGGATGGGAGCCGACGGACAGGTGTACGGCGGGGTGATGATGGGCATCGGCCAGGCGCTCTCGGAGGCCACCTGGTTCGACGACGATGGACGTCAGCGGAACCCGGGGCTGCTCGACTACAAGCTGCAGACCATGTCGGATGCCCCCAAGATCGACATCCGCTGGATCGAGGTCGAGACAGCCAACGCCGGACCGAAAGGCTCGAAGGGTGTCGGGGAGCCACCGAGCGTCCCCACCCCGGGCGCCATCGGCAATGCCATCGCCAAACTGATCGGCCGTCACGTCGACCAGCTCCCCATGACCCCGGAACGGGTGTGGGCGGCGATGCACACCACCGCAGGGGAGGTGTGATCGTGGCCACCTATGTGAACGCCACCACCGTCTCCGAGGCGGTCGACGCCCTGGCCACCGGGGCCCGTCCGGTGGCGGGTGGGACCGATCTGGTGGTCGGCTCACGGCAGGGCAAGAAGCCGCTGCCCGAGTCCCTGGTGGGAATCCACCGCATCGACGAGTTGCACGAGGTGTCGGACGGCAGCGACGGGCTCCGCCTCGGCGCTCTCGTCACCCACGCCGCCATCGTGTCGCATCCGAGTATCCGGAAGCGCTACACCGGTCTGGCCGACGCCTCGGCCATCGTCGGGTCGCACGCCACCCGGGCCAACGGCACCATCGGCGGGAACGTGATGAACGCCTCACCCGCCATGGACACCGGGGCGCCCCTGTTGTGCATGGGCGCCGTGGTGGAATTGCGTGGCCCCACAGGTACCGCGCAGCGTGGCGCTCGACCAACTGTGGACGGGGCCGGGCAGCACCGTCGCCTCACCCAACGAGCTGTTGGTGGCGGTGGAGATCCCGATACCGGCACTCGGTTCGGGCAGCTCGTATGTCCGACTGCAGTATCGACGCCAGATGGAGATCGCCGTCGTTGGAGCAGCCGCCCTGGTCACGGTCACGGACGGGGTCATCACCGACGCCCGGATCGCCATCACCGCCCTGGCGCCGGTGATCCACCGCATTCCCGAGGCCGAGTCATTGCTGGTGGGCCAGGCCCCCGACGCGGCCCGGGCCGTCGCAGAAGCCGCCGAAGCAGTTGCCGAAGCCGCCCGTCCGATCTCCGACGTACGCGCCTCGGCCGACTACCGGAGGGCGATGGCCGGCGTGATCGCCCGTCGGGCCATCCAGGTGGCCCTCACCCGGGCCACCGGTGGTGCCGTCGCCATACCCGCAAGCGAATCCACCTACGGGAGTTGACATGTCCTATCCCATCACCCTCGTCGTCAACGGCATCCCCTACCCGGTCGATGTCGACGCACACGCCAGCCTGCTGCACACCGTGCGCGATCAGGTCGGACTCACCGGCTCCAAGGAGGGATGCGACGACTCCGAATGCGGCGCATGCATGATGCTCATCGACGGGCGTCCGGTGAACTCGTGCTCCTACCTGGCGGTGATGGCGGACGGCTACGACGTCACCACCGTTGAAGGCCTCACCAACACCGACCAACTCACCCCCCTCCAGGAGGCGTTCCTGGTGGCGGGGGGCGTCCAGTGCGGGTTCTGCACCCCCGGGATGCTCATCTCGGCGACGGCACTGCTCGAATCGAACCCCGACCCCACCGAGGACGAGATCCGGATCGCCCTGTCGGGCAACCTGTGCCGCTGCACAGGCTACGACGGCATCGTGCGGGCGGTGAGGTCCATCATCGACACCTGATCGCCCTGGCGCTTCCGGCGTGGCGCAGGCATGATCGAATCAGGGCTTCCCAGCCGGAGGCTCCTGGCTGCGCAGTCGAGCCAGAAACGCCGTCGGGATCCGCTTGAGCTCGGATTCGGGGAAGACCTCCAGCAGGTCCCAGGCCAGATCCAGCGTGTCGTCGAGGCTTCGCCGCTCCCGCTGGCTCACGAATCGCTCCTCGAACTCCCGGGCGAAGTCGAGCATCCGCCGGTCCTGCTCACCGAGGCTCGCCTCGCCGACGATGGCCACCAGTTGGCGCAGATCCCGCCCCTGGGCGTAGAACGAGTAGACCTGGTCGGCGATCGCCCGGTGATCCGGGCGGGTCCTCCCCTCGCCGATGCCTCCACTCATGAGCCGACTCAGGCTGGGGAGCACGTCCACCGGTGGGTAGATGCCCCGGCGATGCAGCTCACGGGACAGCACGATCTGTCCCTCGGTGATGTAGCCCGCCAGGTCGGGGATGGGATGGGTGATGTCATCGTCGGGCATCGACAGGATCACCAGCTGGGTCACAGAGCCAGTGTGGTCGTGGAGCCGGCCGGCCCGTTCGAAGATCGATGCCAGGTCGGTGTACATGTACCCGGGGAAACCGCGCCGTCCGGGCACCTCCTCGCGAGCGGTCGAGACCTCGCGCAGCGCCTCGGCGTAGTTGGTCATGTCGGTGAGGATCACCAGCACGTGTCGGCCGCGCTCGAACGCCAGGAACTCGGCGGCGGTGAGCGCCAGCCGAGGTGTCAGCAGCCGTTCGATGGTGGGGTCGTCGGCCAGGTTCAGGAAGAACACGGTCTGGCCGAGCCGGCCCCCCTCCTCCAGACGACGCCGGAAGTAGGCGGCCTCCCGTTGGGTGGTACCCATGGCTGCGAACACCACCACGAACTCGTCGTGTTCGGCTCCCGTGACCCTGGCCTGGGCGGCGATGTCGGTGGCGAGTCGGCCCGCCGGGAGCCCGAAACCGGAGAAGATGGGGAGCTTCTGACCGCGCACCAACGTGTTGAGGCCGTCGATGGTCGACACACCGGTCTCGATGAACTCGGACGGGTAGCGCCGGGCGGCCGGGTTGATGGGCAGGCCGTTCACGTCCCAGAACTCCTCGGGCATGACTTCGGGGCCACCGTCTATGGGGCGCCCGGAACCGTCGAGGATGCGGCCCAGCAAGCCGACGCCCACCCCGAGACGAGCGGAATCCCCTCCGAGCCTCACCCGGGTCTTGAGGACGTCGAGTCCTCTGGTGCCGGCGAACACCTCGATCACCGCTCGCGCCCCGTCGATCTCGAGCACCTGTCCTGTCCGGATGTCACCGTCGGGGCTCACGACGTCCACGACCTCACCGGCATGAACGCCCAACGCCCGGTCGACGAAGATCAGCGGCCCCGACACGTACGACACGGTGCCGAGCTCGACGGTGTGCAGCCCACGGCGAAGGCTCACAGCGACGCCACCTCACGTTCGATGGCAGCGATCAGGTCGCCGGCCCGGTTCCCGGCCTCGTCGGCGGGCCAGTCGCGCATGCGCCCGATGCCGGCCAGAGCCGGCAGCGACAGGATCGCATCGGGATCCACGCCGTCGGCGGCGGCGGCGGTGGTGAGCCGGTGGGTGCGACGGATCACCGCCAGCATCCAGTACTGTTTGACCAGCGGGCAGAAGGCGTCCACCGGGTCGAACGCCGATTGCTGGAGGAAGTCCTCGCGGAGCAGCCGGCCGGTGTGGAAGGTGACCCGTTCGACAGGGGCGAGAACATCTACCCCGAGGAGCCGGACGATGCTCTGCAACTCTTCCTCCACCCCGAGCAACTCCAGCGCCCAGCGCCGCTGCTCATCGAAGTCGGGTGCCACCGCCCGGTCGAACCACTCGCCCAACTCGTAGAGGCTGTAGCTGCGGGTCCAGTGGATCGCCGGATAGTGCCGGCGCCGTGCCAGATCCGGGTCGAGCGCCCAGAAGGTCCCTGCCAACCGGAGGCTGTACTGGGTGACCGGCTCGGAGAAGTCACCTCCCGGCGGTGACACCGCACCCACCACGGTGACCGAGCCGGTGCGGGCAGGCGCTCCGAGCGCCTCGACGGCTCCGGCCCGTTCGTAGAACTCCGCCAACCGGGACGGGAGGTACGCCGGGTATCCCTCTTCCCCGGGCATCTCCTCCAGCCGGGAGGAGACCTCGCGCAATGCCTCTCCCCAGCGGGACGTCGAATCGGCCATCAGCGCCACGTCGTAGCCCTGGTCCCGGTAGTACTCGGCGATGGTGATGGCGGTGTAGATGCTCGCCTCGCGAGCCGCCACCGGCATGTTGGAGGTGTTGGCGATGAGGATGGTTCGGTCCATCAGGGTGGATCCGGTGCGGGGATCGACGAGACGTGGGAACTCCTCCAGCACCTCGGCCAGTTCGTTTCCACGCTCGCCGCATCCGACATAGACGATGACGTCTGCGTCGGACCACTTGGCCAGGGTCTGTTCGTGAACCGTCTTGCCGGTTCCGAACCCGCCGGGGATGGTGGCGCTTCCTCCTCGCGCCACCGGGAAGAGGGTGTCGACGATCCGCTGACCGGTGACGAGCGGCGCAGTGGGATCGAGGCGCCGGCGGTGTGGGCGTCGTCGTCGAACCGGCCACCTGGCGACCATCGTGAGTGGCTGCCCGTCGATCTCCACCACCACGTCCTCCACCGTCAACGATCCGCTCATCACCGCGGTGATGGTCCCGCCACGACCACCCGGGACCATGATCCGGTGTTCGATGGCAGGGGTTTCGGGTGCGGTCGCAACCACGTCGCCTTCCGCCACCACGGCTCCCACCTCGACTGCCGGCTGCACCAGGTAGCGGCGGGCGCGGTCGAGAGAAGGGACCTCGATGCCACGTCGTAGGAATGGGCGAGCGAAGGGCCGGTCCCCATCACCGGCGAGGGCGGGGAGTGCCCGCTGCACCCCGTCGAAGATACCGCCCACCAGGCCGGGACCGAGCTCGACGTCGAATGGCGCACCGGTGTCCTCGACGTCGGAACCCACCTGGAGGCCTCCGGTGTCCTCGTACACCTGGATCACTGCCTGGGTTCCGCTCAACTTGATCACCTCGCCGACCAGCCGCCGCCGACCCACCCGCACCACGTTGTAGAGACGTGTCTCCGTCAGCCCCTCCGCCACCACCACCGGCCCCGCAACCCTGACCACTCGTCCGCCGCTCACGACTGCCTCCCATCGAAGGTCACCTGGAACCCGATGGCTCGTTGGAGCCGATCCAACAGCCGGGCACGGCGGCCGGCCTCGTCCTCGCACTCCATCCCGGCGGGAAGCGTGACGATCACCGGGGTGAGGGAGTGGTCGAATCGCTGCCTCCGTTCAGCCGGCAATGCGGCCAGGAAGGGCTCGTGGACCGCCACCACTCCTTCCATACGTTCGTTCACGAGTTGGTCCAGGAAATCGGCGACGGCCTGAGGATCCGTCGGTCGTTTGACCTCCACCCCGGCCAGGAGGAACCCGCCCTCCAGCTCAGGGGGCGGAACGATGATGAGACGGCCGGCGCGTTCAGATCTCATGGCAGCAGCATCCGATCTTCCACGTCTTCCAGCCGGTTGGCGACGGCCCGGGCGACCAGCCTCAGGTTGCGGACCTCGCTCTCCAGCTCCCAGACGTAACCGACCGGTACCCCGATTCCCAGCGGATCATCGACGGCCGCTCTGCGGGCGAGCCCGAGCAGCGCCAGGTCGAGATCATCGACCAGGCGAGGGGCCTGGCCGTGGATCAGCCAGGATCGAACCGCCGCCGCCATTCCGGCAGGCACAGGTCCAAGATCGGCGATCACCCGCCCCGGGTCGTCGTCGACCACCAACGACACCAGCGCCGGAAGGTGGGCACTACCGGTACCGAGCCACACCTCCGCCAGGTCGGGCAGCGGCTCTCCCCCGATCCGGGCCCGGCGCAGCCGGGCAACCGTCGACAGGTCGACCTTGTCGGCCTCGGCCCGGAGCTGCCGGCTCAGCGCATCGTCGGGTCGCTCCGCCACGACATCGCCGACGTCGAGGGCAAACCCCCGTTGGATCGCCGCCTCCACCAACAGCGGGTCGCCGCTGCGCTCCAGATCGGGAAGGGCCCGGCGGACCGCTCCGACCACCTGCCCGCTCGGGAGACGCCAGGTGACGAGCAGGTCCAGCATCGATCTCAGTGCACCCTGCGACGCCAGCTCGTCGAGCACGGCACCACTCATCGTCCCGGCGGCGGGCAACTCCAGCACCGGGGTCGTGCCCCCAGATCGTCGGGCGAGGGCTCGCACCAGGGTCACGACGTTGCGGACGTCCCATCGGCGGGCGAGCACGGCTAGCCGGGTAGCCGTTGAACCGCCATAGAAGCCGAGGACCTGGCGGATCTCGCGGGCCAGACGGGCCGACAAGGCGGCGTCGATCCGCCCCGGCCCCGACATCCGCACGGCCGCCGCCTCCAGGTCACCTCGATAGGGTCCGGCTGTCAACATCGACGTGAGTTGGTCCACGTCGGTGGCCGTCAGCAGGTCGGCGTAGGCCGATCGGTCGTACAGGAGCGTTCGACGGGCACGGATCCGGGTGTTGCCGTACTCGAAGCCGATCACGACGCTCCTTTCAACAATGCTGGGCACATTCCTCCCGCCAGCCGTCTCAGCGTGGGGAGCGCCTTGTCCAGTCGCGACTCGAGCGTGTTCATCACCCTGCGCCCGTCATCGGTGGAGATCGTCATCCCACCCCAGCACGGAGCAGCACTCTCGATCGAGAGACGTCTTCCCAGCCGCTCGAGCGTTTGGCTCGCCGTCGCCAGGTCCGCGGGATCGACGCCAATGCGGGTCGCATCGGGGAGGGCGTCCAGAGCCTCGATCAGCAATCGCTCGAACAACCCTGGGTACGCGTCCGACCCCCTGACCCCCGCCAGACGTTCGGCCACGACGGCCAGCACTTCCGAGAAGAGCTCGTCCTGGGCGGCACGAAGCGCCCGGTCGGCCTCCAGCCCCGCCCGGTTGACGATGGCGGCGGCGATGCGGCGGGCGGCATCGTCCCGGCCCGACGCCAGCCGCCGGCGCTCGGACTCGGCGTCGGACCGTGCGCCGTCGACGACGATTGCGGCCCGCGCGGCGGCATCGGAGGCGATGTCGGCCGCCGCCTTTGCCGCCTCTTCGGAAATGGCGGCGAGGATTTCGTCGAGGGCCATCAGCCGCCCAACAGGATGATGATCATCGCCGCCACCGCGAACCCGAGGATCACCAACGTCTCCGGAATGGCGACCAAGAGGATCACCCGGCCGGTGAGCTCGGGCTTCTCGGCGATGGCGCCGATGCCGGCCGAGCCGATCCGTGCCTGGGCGAGGCCGGTCGCCAGGGCAGCCAGCCCCACGGCCAGCCCGGCTCCCACTGCGAGCAGACCCAGTTCCATGATTCACTCCTCTCTCGTCGGTGCGGCGATCGCGGTGATGGAGCCGGCGCCGCCGACGTATCCGAACGGTTGGAAGGCGACGCCACCCTCCGTGTAGAACTTCTGGAAGAACTCGACGTAGTTGAGGCGGAGCGCCTGGATCGTCGGACTGAAGGCACCGAGCGCCACGTTGAGGGCGTGGAGGAGTGCCGCAACGGGCACCCCCAGCCACAGCGGTCCGAGCGTTCCCAATTCGTTCGCCACCCTCGCCAGGTACACCGACGCCAGGCCGATGGCGGCCAGACGCAGATAGGACAGCACGTTGCCGATGGTGCCCATCAGCTCGACCGGGCCGAGGAGCACGCCCATGGGCCCGCCAGCGGCGATGAGGATCACCAGGCCCACCACCACCGCGGCCACCGCCGGTGTCATGGTCTCGTCCGGGACCAACCCGGAGAAGGTGCCGGCGATCCCGAACAGGCCGATGAGAGCGACGAGATGACCCACACGGTCGGCCAGGCGATGACCGTCCCGTGTGATCCGGGCCTGCCAGATCCCCAGAACGAAGACCCAACACCACGTGAATCGCCCCGATGACGAGGGCGAACACGAGCAGCGGCTCGAGGGCTTCCTCGCGGTTGATCCACAGGGGTTGCATACCCAGCAGGCGATGCCCGAGATCACCGAGCAGCTCCCCGTAGACGATCCCCCAGGCGATCGCCCAGGCCGAGGAGAGACGGAAGATCCGTACGAAGTCGGCCACTGTCTTCGATCGGCTTCCGAACCTGCGGCCCACTGCCCATGACACCAGTGCCAGGATCACGCCGTAGGCGATATCGCCCAGCATGACCCCGAAGAAGAGAGGAAGGAACAGTGCCAGCAGCGCAGTGGGGTCGAGCGTCCCGTATCTGGGGAGCCCCAACAGCCGTACCAGCGGATCGAACGGTGCCACCATGGCCGAATTCTCCAACTGAACCGGGCCGAACTCGTCGGGCCCCGGTTCGGCCCGGACCACCATCACGTCGGCTCCCACTCCCCGGGCGAGTTCCCGCCTCAGCTCGTCGACCCGCTTCTCCGGCATCCAGCCCGACACCACGAACGTGTGCGGTGTGGCGCCCAACCGTCGCATCGCCTGCAGCTGCTCCTGCCGGGCAGCGAGCGACACGACCGCCCGCGGCCAGTCGGGATGGTCACCGACCACCTCGGCCAGCCGGGCTCCGACAGCCTCGATCTCGCCCGGCAGCTCGGTAAGGCGCTGCTCCATGTCCAGCACCGCCTCGGCCAGCGACACGCCTTCGTAGCGACGGGGAAGCCGCACGCGACTCACCTGCTGTCCTCCGATGATCGATTCGACGACATGCCGGGCGTCGTCGGGGAAAACGATCACCGCCCCAACGGTCCCGGGTGCGATCCGATCCGAGACGATCTCGAAGTTCCCGGTCAACGCCTCGTTCAACTGAGCGCTCAACTCACCGAGCAGGGGGGCGTGCCGGGAGTCCAGGGTCACGGCCATCGTGTCGTAGGGACCGACGTCTCCCAGGCCGGACATGAGCGGAAGCAGCCTCCGCAGGGAATCGAGGTGACGTGGCAGCGTCTCTGCTTCCCTGTTCAGCTCGTCTCTCCGCAGCACCAGCTCTTCGATCTCCGGGCCGACCTCCTCGACCTGGCGCAGCACATCGGATGTCGCCACGTCCGGAATGCCACCATCGGTCACCGACGGGACAACCGGGGGAACCAACGCCAGCACCGCTTCGAGCCGGGCCCTCAGGAATCTCACCTGCTCCAGCTCCCGGAGGTGGTCGTCGTCGACCGCCATCGGGGGCAACCGCACGCTGGAGTCCTCGGTGACATCGATCAGGTGGATCATCCGGAGTCCCTGCAGGGTGGCGATGGTGGCATCGAGACGCCGACGGTGCCCGACCACATGGACCTTGGCCATCGGAACCTGCACCTCACGACCCCCGTTCCCCGGGAGCCGCCAGAACCAGCTGCACCATTGCTTCGACCAGCTCCGGCATGCATGCCGACACCGCTGCCCGGCACCGGTCCACCTCATCCTGGATCGTGATTCCGGCGGCGGTCCGCTCGGCTCCTTCCGTGGCTGCGGCGAGATGTGCGGTCGCCTGTTCGGATCCGATGTCGCGGGCACGGGTCACCATCACCTTGGCCTCGTCGTGCGCTCGCTCCACGGTCCGCTCGGCCGCCAGGCGGGCGGCAGCGATCGTCCGGGCGGCCTCCAGCTCGGCGGATCTGATGGCGTCGATCCACGTCCCGTTCATGGCTGCCGCTCCCGGTCACGACGCTCCTTCACGCGCTTGAGGCGGAACCGGTCCTGGCGCTCCCGTTCGTCGAGAACCGCCTCGATCGACGCCGTCTCTTGCCGGAGGCGAGGGATGACCACGAACTCGAGCGCATTCACCCGTCGGGTTGTGGCGGCGATCTCCTCGACCAGACGCCTCAGCCGCAGTTCGGTGCTCGCCTGCTCGAGCAGAAGCTCCAACTCGGTCTCGAAGCATTCGGCGGCGGTGTCGATGGCGGCGGATGATCCCGCCATCGAGTATCCCCGCCTGGTGGCGGGCCGACCGACCGGTGGGGCAACGATCTCCACCATCCTGACTCCCATGATCGTGCTCACTCGGGCATCCAGGGCGATCTCGGAGCGGTCGGCTGCGGTGGCGGTGCGTACCTCCAGAGGTCCGTCGGCGGCCTCGGCGAAGACCAGCGCCCGACGGGCGGCGACGGCGGCCCGCTCGAGGGTGCCCTGGCCGGCGAGCACGTCGTCGGCGATCTGACGGAAGGCGTCCATCAGCTGATCGCGCTTCTGCTCCAGCAGTGTCCTTCCCCGCACCGCCAGATCGAGCTGGGCTCGCCGGTCCAGCAGCGCCGATCGAGTTGCGATGACCCGGTCCACGGTGACCTCCATGCCTCCTCCGCAGTATGCGGACCGGGGTGGGGAGCGGCCACGGGCAGGTGGTCCCTATCTCCCTTCCGGGCGGCATCTTCGGCGAAACGGCGCCCGAGTCGGTCCGACGATCAGGACTCTCGGATGCAGAATCGCCGCCCGGATGCCGATAGCATCATCATGACCGACGTTTCCGTGGACTCTCACGTGCGACCAACCGTTCGCCACGCTTCGGCCCATTGGCGGGCAGCCTGGGCGGCGTCGCCTCCCTGGGCTCGGGCACTGTGGGTCCTGGTGATGGGGACGGCGACCGTCTCGAGCACCTGGCTCGGTCGTCTGCTCGGCGACACTGCAACGATCCTCACCGTGGCTACGGTCTCGTACATCGTCGTACCGATCGGCGCCGCCGTTCTGCTGGTGTCCTCGGGACTGCGGCGCTCCGGACCCGGGTCGGTGGCGTGGGCGGTGATCGGGGCCGGAGTTGGCCTCTGGGCGATGGGCGAGGTGATCTGGCAGTACTACATCGCCTATCTGGGCGTCGAGGTGCCATACCCCGGCTTGGCCGATGTGTTCTACGTGGCGGCGTACCCGGTCATGTTCATCGGGGTGGTGATGTTGCCCCACGTGCGCGGCCGCAGGTGGGAGCGCGTACGACTCGGACTCGACGTCGGGGCCGGGACGGTGGCCGTGAGCGCCCTCTTCTGGACGTTCTTCCTGGCCGACGTGATCTCGATCGACTCCACCGCCGGAACGTTGGAGAACTTCGTCAATCTCGGCTACCCGGTGGGGGACCTGATGCTGCTGGTCGCCACCATGATCCTCGCCACCCGGCGCTCCCAGCTCCAATTCGACGGACGCGTGCTGCTTCTGGCCACCGGGATGGCGCTCACCGCCATCGCCGATGTCCTCTACGTGTACCAGATCGAGGCCGGGACCTACTCCGAGGTCGGGCCGCTCGACACGTTGTGGCTGACGTCGTACGGGCTGTTCGCCGGGGCGGCGCTGCTCGTGGCCGGTCCGTCCAGGCTCCGCGACCAGGCCGATCGTCCGGGCAGGGTGTGGCCGCTGATCGCCCCCTACAGCGCCATCATCGTGTTGTTCGCCCTGACGCTCGGCGAGCTGGGCGGGCAGGCCACCACCTTGCAGATCGCGACCTCTCTGGTGGGCGTGCTGATCATCGTCCGCCAGGGTGTCGCCATCCGCGAGACCAGGGACATCGTCGAGAAGCAACGCAACGACCTGGTCGCCTCCATCTCGCATGAGCTGCGCACCCCGCTCACCGCCATGAAAGGCTTCATCGAGATCCTCGACGACCAGCCCGACCTCCACCGCAGCGAGCGGCTGGAGATGATCTCGATCGTCAACACGCAGACCAATCACCTGGCCCGGATCGTGGGCGACCTGGTGGAGGTCGCCCGCGACAAACTCGAGTCGACGAGGCTCTCATATCACACCGTGCACGTCGCCGACCTGGTCGACTCCGCCATCGGGATGCTCACCGGCGCCTCTCCGGTTGGTATCACCAGCCACGTGCCGCCGGATCTCACCATCGACGGCGACACCGACCGCCTCCGGCAGGTGGTGGTCAACTACCTGACCAACGCCGAACGCTACGGCAACGGCGTCATCGAAGTCCATGCCCGCAGCGTCGACAGCGGGTACACGCTGATCGAAGTCCACGACAACGGCCCCGGCATCCCGAAGAAATTCGAGGTGACGATCTGGGACCGTTTCGAGCGGGGTGCCCACACGTACCTCAGCAAGGTGCAAGGTTCCGGACTGGGACTGGCGATCGCCCGTCAACTCGTGGCTGCCCATCACGGCAAGACCGGTCACCGCCAGTCCGAACGACTCGGCGGCGCCTGTTTCTGGCTGATGGTGCCGATGCGCAGTCCCGTGCCGATCGCAGTAGCGGCCGACCACTCGACCGTTGGCAGGTGAGACCCGTGGTTGCGGGCACCCATCATCGGGGCAAGACGCGGAGCGCTTGCTCGGGGAACCCGAGGGTGATCGGCGCACCGCGCTCGAAGGCCACGCCGTTGCCCTGGTTGGGGACGATCGCCTGCAGTTCGCCGACGCCGTCGATGTCCACCAGGATCTGCAACATCGACCCCATGTACACCACCCGATCGACCGTGCCGAAGAGATCGTTGCCGGTGCCGCCCAGCACCACCCGCTCGGGTCGGATGCACACGCTGACCGGCCCATTGGCGTCGATGCGCCCGGCGCCGGCCACCAACGTGCGCCCACCGATCGACACCCGGCACCCGCCATTGCCGTCACTGCCGTCCGCCTCGGCCACCATCAGGTTCGACAGACCCAGGAAATCGGCGATGTAGGCCGTCTCGGGCTCCTCGTAGATCTGCGATGGCGGGCCGAGTTGCTCGACCTGCCCGCGGTTCATCACCGCCATGCGATCGCTCATGGTGAGCGCCTCCTCCTGGTCGTGGGTCACGTAGATGAACGTGATTCCGACCTCCTCCTGGAGCGACTTGAGCTCCACCTGGAGCGACTTGCGGAGCTTGGCGTCGAGGGCGCCCAGTGGTTCGTCGAGCAGCAGCACCGACGGGTTCAGGACCAGTGAGCGCGCCAGCGCCACCCGCTGTTGCTGTCCGCCGGAGAGCTGAGTGGGCTTGCGCTTTTCCATGCCCTGTAGCTGCACCAGCTCGAGAGCGTCGCCGACCCGGCGAGTCATCTCATGCTTGGAGGCGTCGTGGTACGTCAATCCGAAGGCAACGTTCTCACCCACCGACATGTGCGGGAACAGAGCGTAGCTCTGGAACACCGTGGAAACCGGCCGTTTGTGCGGGGGTACCTGGGCGGTGTCGGTGCCGTCGATGAGGATCCGCCCGGCGGTGGGACGCTCGAATCCGGCGACCAGCCGAAGCGTGGTGGTCTTACCACACCCGGACGGGCCGAGCAGCGAGAAGAACTCTCCGGCGGCGATGTCGAGGTCGATCGAATCGACCGCAACGACACCTCCGAATTCCTTGCGAAGCCCGACGATCTGAACGGAGCCACCAGCCATACGGCGGCCGACGTTAGTTGCCGCGACCGGTGAGGGCCTTGGCGAAGACCTCCAATGTTTCCAGGTACAGGTCGATGTCCTCACTCGTGTGCTGCACGGACATGAGCCACTGCTCGCCCTTGGCCCAGGGCGGGAGAAACACGCCACGGTTGAACTGCACGAGCCACGACGCCATTGCGTAGCGGGGGTCGACCAGTTCGAGCGCCTGTCGGTAGTTGCGGATACGCTGGTTGCTGTAGGTGATCGAGCCTTTCGCTCCCAGATCCAGCACATAGGCCGGCAGGTCGTACTCCTCGACGATCCGCCTGGCTCCATCGCCCATCTGCCGTTCGATCGCTTCGAGATGGTCGTAGGTGGAGTCGACCAGCACCTCGGTGAGCATCGCCCGTGCCGCAGCCATGCTGAGCGGGTTGCCGTTGAAGGTGCCCACCTGCTCGTAGTACCCGTCGACGATCAGGGCCATCACCTCGTTGGTCCCGCCGATGGCCGACACCGGGAGCCCGCCTCCGAGCGCCTTGGCGATGCACACCAGGTCGGGCGAGACCCCGTAGCGTCGGGTGGCACCACCCCGGCCGATGGTGAGACCGGTCTTGACCTCGTCGAAGGTGAGGAGCGCTCCATTGTCGCGCGTCACCCGTCGGAGGCCCTCCAGGAACCCCGGCTCAGGCGGGACGATCCCGCAGTTCATGAGAACCGGCTCGAGGATCACCCCGGCGATCCGTCCCGGGTTCTCGGCGAAGATCTCCTCCACAGCCTCCAAGTCGTTGAATGGGGCGACCACGGTGAGCTCGACGATGGCCTGCGGGATGCCGGGCGCGTAGGCGACGCTCTTGGGTCGGCGGACGTCGCCGAGTCCCTCTTCGACCCAGGTAGACACCTGAACCGAGTCGTGGTGGCCGTGGTAGGCACCCTCGAACTTGATGATGAGGTCGCGCTTGGTGAAGGCGCGCATGAGATGGATGGCGTCCATGGTCGCTTCGGTGCCGCTGTTGCCGAAGCGCCACAGCGGCAGGCCGTAGCGGGCGGCCAACTGCTGGGCCACGACCACCGCATCTTCCACCGGCTGGGCGAAGTGAGTCCCCTTGGCTACCCGATCGGTGACGGCGGCCACGATGGCCGGATGGGCATGACCGGCGAGCATCACCCCGTATCCGCCGTGGTAGTCGACGTACTCGTTGCCGTCGACGTCGAAGACCCGGGATCCCTTTCCCCGGTCGGCCCAGATCGGGTGGGGATCGGAGAACTGCCAGCTGGATGACACTCCGCCGGCCAGCGATCCTGTGGCGGCCGCGGTCATGGCGGCGGACTTCTTCATTCGATCGAGGAACTTCGCACGCTCGGTGTCGATGATCCTGTCGAGGACGGCCACGTCCGTAGCCCGGGCGGTGGCAACCATGTCAGCCTCCTTTACTGAATCGTCGTTCAGGTTACCCGGCTAGTCTGCGCCATGCCGCCATTAACGAGGTTCCCGATGCCAACCAGAGCCCCGATCGATCCTGCCGCCGTCGAGGCGATCCTCGCTCCGTTCGGCGACAGCAGGACACTCCCAGCCGAGGCGTACACCTCCCACGAGCTGTTCGACTGGGAGCGCCGCTCGATCTTCGCCGGCACGTGGACGGCGCTGGGACGCCTCGACGACCTGCTCGCTCCTGGTCAGCTGCGCGGGATCGAGCATGGCGGGGAGAGCGTTCTCCTGGCCCGCGACGGCGAGGGGGCGGCGACGGTGTTCTCGAACGTGTGCCGTCACCGCGGCCACCCACTGGTCGATATCGGCGACCCCATCGACGCCCGCCAGATCCGCTGCCCCTATCACTCGTGGGCGTACCGCCTCGACGGCTCACTACGCACCGCGCCCATGCTCACCCAGACCGACGACTTCGACCCTACCGAATGGGGACTGGTGGCGATCCGGGCCGACGTGTGGCTCGGATGGCTCTTCGTCGACCTGTCCGGGACCGCGCCCTCACTGAGCGAGACGTACGGCAACCTCGCCGATCTCTTGTCGCCGTACGAGCCAGAACGGCTGGTGACCGTTGCCCGCCACTCCTACGAGGTGACGGCGAACTGGAAGCTGGCGATCGAGAACTACCACGAGTGTTATCACTGCACGTCGATCCATCCGGCGCTGTGCGAGGTGTCTCCCACCGATTCGGGATCGGACTACCAGCCAACGGGTTTGTGGTGCGGTGGGTCGATGGACCTCAAGGACCACGCGGCGACCATGTCGCTCACCGGCGAGTCGGGCGGGGTCATGTTCCGGGGCCTACCCGAACATCGAACCCGGTCCGTGCTGTACGTCGCGTTGTGGCCCAACCTGCTGGTCAGCGCCCACCCCGACTACGTGATGACCCATCGGCTGGTCCCGATCGCGCCGGACCGAACCCACGTGGAGTGCGACTGGTTGTGGGCGCCCGAGTCGATCGTCGGCGACGGCTTCGACCCGGCCTACGCCACCGACTTCTGGGACATCACCAATCGCGAGGACTGGGGGGCCTGCGAACGGGTGCAGTCGGCCACCGCCAACCGGGGGTTCCTCCCGGGCCCGCTGTCGCCGATGGAGAGCACGATCTACCAGTTCCTGTCGATGCTGGGTCGTGCCTACCGGGGTGAACCGGTGATCCCCCCGGTGGTGCCGGCCCGGGGGTTCTATCAGGCGATCGGGTGACCCGCCCTCACCCCTCGTCGAGACACAGACAGAACGATGACCGGCGGGATCGAGAAGCACACGCACGTTCTCGTTAGGCTGATGCTGGGCGGGGATCGCTCCGAGGGCAACCGCTTCGGCCACGGCGCTCTCGAGATCGGAGACCTGGAAGTCGAGGTGCATCATCGGTCGCTGGTCACCCGCCGCGGGTGGCCAGGTCGGCGGGCGGTAGTCGCTGGCCTGTTGGAACACGATGAACGTGGACCCACCCGGTGCTCCGAGCACCGCCGTTCCAGGCTCCTCGTGCACCACGGGCCAGCCGAGCAGATCGGAATAGAACTTCGCCAGTGCCCCTGAATCGGGCGCCTCGATCGCAGCCCCCCACCACATACCGGCTTGACGACCGATCACAGGTCGAGCGTACCCGACTGTGATATCCAGGGGGGACGACCCCCCTTCGACCCCCCGCCGGTGCTTGTGGCGCGGTGCGTTCGTGCTTGGCCGAGGGTGTGGAGGTGCTTTGCGTTGGCTGTTGCCACGTGTCTGAGCCTCCGGCCTCTGGCTTCCTGCTTCCGGCACCTTCTGACGCCCAGGGGGGACGACCCCCCTTCGACCCCCCGCCGGTGCTTGTGGCGCGGTGCGTTCGTGCTTGGCCGAGGGTGTGGAGGTGCTTTGCGTTGGCTGTTGCCACGTGTCTGAGCCTCCGGCCTCTGGCTTCCTGCTTCCGGCACCTTCTGACGCCCAGGGGGGACGACCCCCCTTCGACCCCCCGCCGGTGCTTGTGGCGTTCGTGCTTGGCCGAGGGTGTGGAGGTGCTTTGCGTTGGCTGTTGCCACGTGTCTGAGCCTCCGGCCTCTGGCTTCCTGCTTCCGGCACCTTCTGACGCCCAGGGGAGACGACCCCCCTTCGACCCCCCGCCGGTACTCGTCATGACCGATCGCGTGCTTGGCCGGGGGTGTGATGGTGCTTGCGTTGGCCGTTGCCACGTGCACGACTCAACGGTTGACGGTCAACGGCGGCCCCATAGCCGGGTTTCGGTACGTTCTACGTTGTACGTTCTACGTTGTACCTCTGGGCATTCTGCCTTCTGCGTGATCCCAGGTCATCCCACCAACGGTCCTGTTCCCCGCTTGCGGAGCTGGTCGGCGATGATCACCCGCTGGACCTCCGACGCCCCCTCCCAGATCCGGTCGACGCGCAGCTCACGGAAGAACCGCTCCGCTACGTTCTCCCGCATGTAGCCGCGTCCGCCGAAGATCTGCACGGCACGGTCGGCGACCCGGTTGGCCATCTCCGAGGCATACAGCTTCACCATCGAGCAGTGGGCATGCAGCGTCTTGAGGTCGGCGCCGGCATCGATCTCGGCGGCGACCTCGTACGTCATGAGGCGGGCCGCCCACAGCTCGGTGAGCGAGTCGGCCAGCATGAACTGGATCGCCTGGCGGTCGGCCAACGGCTCGCCGAACACCACCCGCTCCTCGACGAAGGCCTGGGCCTCCGTGATGAGACGCTCGGCGGCGCCACAGCAGCGGGCAGCGATCATCACCCGTTCGTAGCGGAACCACTCGTAAGTGAACCCCATCCCGTCACCTTCCGACCCCACCAGGTGGGTCGCCGGAACCCTGACGTCTTCGAAGGCCATCTCCCAGTGGTGATGGGCGTACGTGTGGGTATAGGCGGGAGTGCGGAGGTGACGTACACCCGGCGCGTCCATGTCGACGATGAAGAGGGCGTGGTCCCCGGCGTGCGGGCCGTCCACGAGCTTGGCCTGGAAGAACACGTAGTCGGCCAGATTGGCCGAGGTCACGTGCCACTTCTCACCGTTGAGGATGTAGGACTCGCCGTCCCTGCGAGCGGTGGCGATGATGGCATCGACGTCGGAACCGGCACCTTCCTCGGTGATGGCGTAGCACTCGTGCAGCTCGCCGGTGATGGTGGGGAGGACGTAGCGTTCCATCTGATAAGGAGTCGCGGCGGCGGGCAGCCACCCGGCCGGCGTCGACACCACCCATCCGAGGGCGTTGGTGACCCGACCCGCCTGTTCCTGGATGAGCACCTGTTGGATCGTGGAGTGACCGGCTCCACCCAGTTCCACGGGTTGGTTGATGGCCACGAAGCCCTGTTCACGGGCGATGGTTTCGTGCCGGCGGCGGACCTCGTCAGGGATCTCGCCGTCGTGCATCTCGGCATGGACCTCCCAGGGGATCAGCTCTTCGTCGACGAACCGGCGCGCTCGCTCCTGGATCTCCCGGTCGACCTCGCTCAGCCTCATCGCGTCACCGCCTCATCGTCGTGGTCACCATTTGCACATTGAGGTTTGGCGGATAGCGAAACGACTTTGTCCCTTCGAGCTTGCGAGAGGGGGACAAAGCTCATGACTCCACCAGCGTGTCGATCCGCCCTATCCGCGCTACCTCATGGTGCGATGGGCGGATCGCACCCCCATCCTGAATCGTGATTCAGGTTAGGCACCCGGAGGCTCCGTCGGAGCCGAAACCGGCGCCCTGGTAGCCTCCTGGAGCACCGATGAAGATCCTCGGGCTCATCCTCAGCTACCTCACCGCCCCGGTCAGACGCCGCAACATCAGGCTGATGGTGATCCTCCTGACGGCGTTCGTCGTCCTGGTTGCGATCTTCAGCACCGCTTTCCACGAGCTGATGGAGACCGAGGGTCGCCGCTACAGCTGGGCGACCGCGGTGTATTGGACCCTGGTCACAATGACCACGCTCGGTTTCGGCGACATCACCTTCGAATCCGACGCCGGCCGGCTGTTCTCGGTGGTCGTGCTGCTGTCAGGGACACTGTTCTTGCTGGTCCTGCTGCCGTTCACCTTCATCCAGTTCGTGTGGGTTCCCTGGATGACCAAACGCGAGTCCGAGCGAGCGCCGCGGTCGTTGCCGGCGGACACTTCCGGTCACATCATCCTCACCGGGACAGGGTCGATCGAGGACTCACTCATCGACCGCGCCACCCGGGCCGGTATCGACTACGTGATACTGGTGGCCGACCTAGGCGAGGCATTGGCTTTGCACGACCAGGGTTACCGGGTGATGGTGGGGGCCCTCGACGACCCGGCGACCTACCGGTTTGCGAGGGTCGAACAGGCGGCGCTTGTCGTCGCCAGCCGCACCGACACCACCAACGCCAACATTGTGTTCACCGTCCAGGAGATCTCGGGGGCGACACCGATCGTGTCCACGGCCAACTTCGAGGCCTCGGTCGACATCCTCTATCTGGCGGGCGCCGACGAGGTACTCCAACTCGGTGACATCCTCGGCCACGCCCTGACCACCCGGATCCTGGCGGGGGGCGCACGGGTGATCGGTGAGATCGCCGGGCTCCAGGTTGCCGAAGCGGCGCTGGCGCCCGGGTCGGAAACCACCCCTTCCACCATCGAAGAACAAACCGGCGTTCAGGTTCTCGGCACGTGGCGGCGGGGCGAGTTCGAGGCCCGCAACGGCGGCGACGCCGGAGAAGGCGTGATGATCCTCTCCGGCCTCCCGGACCAGATCCACCGCTACGACCAGGTGTTCGGCACCGCACTGGAGATCGACCGTCCGGTGGTGGTCGTCGGCGGTGGTCGGGTGGGGCGCCGCGTAGGCGCAACCCTGGAGGGAGTCGGTATCGACTTCAAGATCGTCGAGAAGCTCACCGACCGGGTGCGGGATCCGGCCCGGTACATCGTGGGCGATGCCGCCGACCTGGAGGTCCTCACGGCGGCGGGTATCGACAGGGCGGCCGCGGCCGTGATCACCACCCATGACGACGACGTCAACATCTATCTGACGATCTACATACGCAAGCTGCGGCCCGACATCCAGGTGATCGCCCGGGCCAATGTCGACCGCAACGTGTCCACTCTCTACCGGGCCGGAGCCGATGCCGTGCTGTCGTACGCCTCCACCGGCTCGGCCGCCATCTGGAACTGGTTCCGACCGCAGGACTCGCTCCTGGTGGCGGAGCACCTGGAGGTGTTCAAGGTTCCGGTCCCGGCCGGCGTGGCCGGCCGCAGCATCACCGACAGCGCGTTGTGCGAACGCACCGGGTGCGTCGTCATAGCGTTGGAGGTGGCCGGAGAGGTTCGAACCCGCCCCGATACCACTGCGCCGCTCCCCGCGGGCGCCTCGCTCGTGTTGTTGGGAGACGACGTCGACCACGAGCGCTTCGAGCAGGTGTTCCTCGACGGCAGGCGCGGCTCGTGAGGCCTGGCTGATCGCAGCCTCATTCCGTGGGATGGTCGACGCCGTCGCCGCGAATCCACAGGGTGCGCTGCGGGAAGGGGATCTCGATCCCGCTCCGATCGAGCTCTGCCTTGATCCGGCGACGAAGCTCGCGTGAGATCCGCCACTGCTCGCCGGGCAGCACCTTGATCACCAGCCGGAGCGACACCGAGTCGGGCCCGAGCCGCTCCACCCCCCACATCTCCGGCTCCTCGAGGAACAGGCCGTCCCAGGGTGACTCGTGTGACATGGTGGTAGCAACACCCAGAATCGCCTGAGAGGCGACATCGAGGTCGGTGTCGTAGGCCACGTCGATGTCGAGCAGCGACCGGGCCCACCCCTGGCTCTGGTTTCCCACCCGCCTGATCTCACCGTTGGGGATGTGCCACAACGTCCCGTTGACGTCGCGAACCCGGGTCGACCGGAGCGTGACACCTTCCACCACCCCGGTTGCCTCGCCCACGTCCACCACGTCCCCCAGACCGTACTGATCCTCGGCCAGGATGAACAAGCCTGACAGGAAGTCCTTGACGAGATCCTGGGCGCCGAACCCGAGGGCGACACCGACGATGCCGGCAGAGGCGATCACCGGCGCCAGAGCGACTCCGAACTGGTCCATGATCATCATGACGGCGATGGTCCACACCGCGACGGTGAGTACCGATGTCGCCAGCGCGGCCAGGGCGTTGACGCGTCGTTCCCTCCGAACCTGGAGGATCGGATCATCGATCGCCGGGTGGTCCTCCAGCCGTTGCAGCCAGGCAGGTTGGCCGCCTCGGACCCGTTCCACCGAGCGCCGGATCGCCGCCCTCCCGAGCCGCAGTGTCACCGATACCAGCACGAGGATGAGCAGAACGCCGAGCAGTGGGCCGATCAGGCGGCGGCCCAGTTCTCCCCACGTGTCAAAGCCGAGCAGGTCGAGGATGTCCACCACAGGATCGTAGGCGTGTCTCAGCTCAGCATCCGAGCCAGAATGGGCCCATGGCGATCTCGGTACCCATCATCGACCTGTCGGACCCCCGGGCTTTGGAAGCGATCGACCAGGCGTGCCGGGAGGTTGGCTTCTTTGGCGTCACCGGCCACGGCGTACCGGTGCAGGTGGTGGCGGCCGCCTGGGACTCTTCCCGGCGATTCTTCGATCTCCCGCTCGCCACGAGGATGAGGGCGCACTCCGACAGCGTTCCGTACGGCTACGAACCGATGGAGTCGGAGACGCTGGGGCGAACCCTCGACCGGGTCGTCGACGAGCACGCCGACGAGCATCCCGACCCGAAGCAGACCTTCAACCTGGGACCGCCCTACCGCGGCCCCGATTCCGGCTTCGGGCGATTCGAGCGGGTGTGGCCAACCGAGCCCTACGACCTGCGCATCACCTGGCTGTCGTACTACTCGGAGATGGAACGCCTGGCTGACACGATCCTCGGATTGTCCGCCCAGGCGATGGGTCGACCCCCGGACCACTTCGTACCGTTCACCGACCGTCACCTGTCGGCGTTGCGGGCACTCGACTATCCCGAGGGCAGTGTCGCCGGCACCGTACGGGCCGGCGCCCACACCGACTACGGGACGCTCACGATCCTGCGGCCCGATCCCGATGTGGGAGGGCTCGAGGTGGTGACCCCTGACGGCGAATGGCTGGAGGTTCCGAAGGTCGACGGCGGGTTCGTGGTCAACATCGGTGATCTGATGCAGCGGTGGACCAACGGCCGCTGGCGTTCGACGTTGCACCGGGTGGTGCGAGACCGGGCCGGTCGGCGCCGCCAGTCGATGGCGTTCTTCCACAACCCGAACTGGGACGCCCTGATCGACCCGATCCTGCTGTCACCCAACGAGCGATCACGCTTCGACCCCGTCGAAGCCGGCGCATGGCTCACAGCCAAGATCTCCCGCGCGATGAGCTGACCGGAACCCAGGGTTGCAGACCACACCACGTGTAGTCGTGGGCCCACAGAATGCCTCAGAGCGCGTCGAGGACCATGCGAGCGGCGCGTTCGCCACTGGCGATCGCCCCGTCCATCGTGCCGCTGCCGTTCGTGTGCTCACCGGCGAACACGACATTGCCGTGGGGGCGCTCGAACTGGGTGAGGTCGACGTCGGGCGCCAGCGCCGAGTACGAGCCGCCAGTGAGCGCGTCGGCGCTCCAGTCGACGGTCACAGCACCACCGGCCGGCGACACGTCGGGCGCGGCCTGTGCCAACAGCTCCGGCCACCGGGCCATCGCTGCGTCGACGCCCGCCCGAGTCCCGGCGTAGGACGACACCACCTTCCGCACCGCACCGTCGGCACCCCGCCCGGTCCAGAACCACACCGGAACCTCCAACCCCTGCACCGCCAGCAACCGGGGCTCGTCTGCAGTGGGAGCCAGCATCTTGGCGGCAACCCCCATGTGCATGCCGCTGAAGTCGAGCTCGATGGGAGGGTCGAACTCGAGCGACCTCAGCACACCGAGCGGCACCGCCACCACCACCATGTCGGATACGACGGACAGACCGTCGGCGGTCTCGACACCGAATGAGGTGACCCGGGCCACGTGGTGGCCGAGGCGCACATCGCACAGCCGAGCCGCCAGTGCCTCGGCGAGTCGCTGGTTGCCGTCGGCCACCCGGAAGTACGAGCCGGGGTGAATACCGAAGCAACCGCTGATCTCGTCGACACCCACGTCGTCGAGTGCAACGCCCGCCGATGCCTGCAGGCGGGCTCGCAGCACCTCCATCGCCGCTGGTTCCGCCTCGACCCGATCGAGCAACGCCGCCGCCGTAGTGGTGGCCCGCTCCTCCTCCGAGAGTTTGTCGATGCATCGGGCGACCTCGGCGGCGAGTCGGCGATGGGCGTCGGAGCCGATCGGTTGTCCGCCCAACGGGTCACGCTCCCCGAACGCAACACCGACGGGAGCGAGCGGCACGCCGAGCTCCTGGGCGAGCGCACGGATGGCGGTCTGGTCGTCACCTATCCACTCGCCCCCCAGCTCACCCACTGCCCCGTTCGGGAGGGTCGGAGAATGGGTGCGGCCACCGACTCGGCCTCTTCCCTCGAGCACCACAACCGTGACGCCGGCCAACGTCAGCCGATGCGCACACGTGAGCCCGGCGAGTCCGGCGCCGACTACCGCCACGGTGGTCACCATTGCCTCACGCGGCGGTGATGGGCCGTGCCCGTCTCCCCGATCGGCGGCCACACCATCCGAGGGCCACCCGCCCCACCTGGCAGTCGAAGATGATCGTCTGCTGATCGGTCCCCTCGGCCTCCACCCAGATGGCGGTGGGGCAGTCGAGGATCACCAGCACCGGTTTGATCCCGTCGTCGAGCACCAGTTCGATGGTGTCCTCGAGTGGCACGTACTGGGCTCCGATGAGCCGGAAGGCCTCCGAGACGTCGATCTCCAGCGACGGCGAACTGACGTCGACCGATCCGGCCGTCCGCAGCCCGTCGAGCCACTCCACCCACTCCGAGCGATGCACCTGGTCCACCAGCCACCTCCGCACTCGAGGTGAGTATCGACTGCGAGCGCGCCGGCTTGACGGATTTCGCGGTCTCACCGAAACGCTGGCCGGTGCACGGGCGGAGGCAACCCCGCCTCATCCTTTCGCCGCGAGGTCCTTGATCACCTGCTGGCTGGCCAGCTTCCCGGGACCGCCCGTGACGCATCCCCCGGGGTGGGTTCCCGAGCTGCACTGGTAGTAGCCCTCGATCGGGGTGCGGTACTGGTTCCAACCCGGGGCTGGACGGAAGAAGTACATCTGTGGGGCGAGGAACTCTCCGTGGAAGATGTTGCCCTCGGGGAGACCGGCCACCTGTTCGATGTCTAGCGGGGTGACGATCTCGCGGTGGAGTACCAGCTCGGAGAATCCGGGGAAGAACGACTCGAGCGTGTTCTGGACGTTGTCGGCCATCTTCTCGCGCTCGGCATCCCAGGTCGACCCCTTCAGGTGATATGGGGTGTACTGAACGAAGCAGGACATGACGTGCTTGCCCGGGGGCGCCATGTCGGGGTCGATGGTCGACTGGATGCAGCCGTCGATGTAGGGCCGGGTGGAGTACCAGCCGTACTTGGCCTCGTCGAAGGCATGCTCGGTGTACTCCATCGAGGGACCGACGTTGATGAACCCTCGGAACTGGTCGCCACGGTCACCGAGTGCCGGATACTTCGGGAGCGAATCGAGGGCGAAGTTCACCTTGGAGCTCACGCCTTGATAGCGGTACCGGCTGATCGCATCGTTGAAGTCGGCGGGCAGCTCGCGGGGGTTCACGAACTTGGTGAAGGTTCGACGTGGATCGGCGGCGCTCACCACCACCTTGGCCGAGATCTCGGTGCCGTCGACGAGGGCGACACCGGTGGCCCGACCGTTGTCGGTGATGACCCGGTCGACCTCGGTGTCGAGCAGGATCTCGGCCCCGAACGCCTGGGCGGCCCTCGCCAGCACCTGTGTGAACCCACCGTTGCCACCCTTGTGGAACGCCCAGCTTCCGAGGTCGCCGTCGTGCTCGCCCATCGAATGGAACAGCAGCACCAGCCCCGACCCCTGCGACATCGGGCCCACCTTGGTGCCGATCAGACCCGAGCTCGACAGCCACCCCTTGATGATGTCCGACTCGAAGTAGTCGTCGAGGAAGTCGGCGGCGCTTCCGGTGAGCAGTCGCACGAAGTTGTGCAGCACTCTCGGCTCCAGGCTGCGGAGGTGCGAGCCGAGCTCCGCCATCTCCATCAGCTCCTCGGGGGTGGTGCCAAGAATGTTGGGCGGCATCTTGTCGAACAGCGGCTTGGTGGCCTGGATGACCCGCGTGATGTCGTGGGAGTACTGCTCGTAGGCGTCGGCGTCGCACTTCGAGTGCCGAGAGATCTCCTTGAGGTTCTCGTTGTGGTCCTGGCCCATCAGCAGGTAGTCGCCGTTCTCCATGGGGCAGAACGTGGTTGGCATGAGCAGTGGCATGAATCCGTGTTTGGTGAGTTCCAGCTCGTGGATGATCTCGGGGCGGAGCAGCGACAGGGCGTAGCTGAAGGTGGTGAAATTGAAGCCGGGGTGGAGCTCCTCGGTGATGGCGGCGCCGCCCACCAGGTGGCGGCGCTCGATGATGAGGACCCGCAGGCCGGACTTGGCCAGGTAGGCGCCGTTGGTGAGGCCATTGTGTCCTCCACCGATGACGATGGCGTCGTAGGTGCGGTCGGTCATCAGGAGGTCTTCCTCTCGGGGTTGTAGAAGGGGAGGCGGGAGACGTGGGCGCCCACCTGGACGTAGCGGTGGTTGATGGTGAATTCGAGGTTCACCTTGGTGCCGGGCTTGGCCAACTCGGGTCGCACCCGGGCGAGCGCCACATTGGCCTGCACCATCGGCGAGTACATGAAGCTGGTGGCGTAGCCGACCCGTTGGACGTCGTCGTCGTACACCATCATGTCGCCCACGACCGGCCGGTGATCCTTGGGAACCACCAACCCGGCCTCCTGGTACTTGCGGTCGTAGTCGACGTGGTCGACGACCAGACCCACCATCTTCCAACGCGAGGTTCCATCGTTGACTTCCCGTACGATGGCGTTGCGCCCGATGAACCTGCGGTCGGAGGAGCCGAGGTCCTTGAACATCCATCCGAACCCGAGCTCGTGGGGGGTGGAGCGGTGCTCGTCGTTGAACGCGAACCGGCTCGACTCGAAGTCGGCGTTGATGAGCAGCAGCCCCGCCTCGATGCGGGCCATGAGGAGGGCGATCTGACCGAACGCGATCACACCGTGGCCCTCGCCCGCTTCCATGATGGCGTCCCAGACGTCGAGCGCCTCGGCGGCGGGCATCCACACCTCATAGCCGAGGTCGCCGGTGAACCCGGTGCGGCTGACGGTGGTGGGGACTCCGGCGATCTTGGCGGGGGTCAGGTCGAAGTAGCCGATCCGGTCGATCTCGGGGGCGAGTTCGGCGAGGATCCGGCGGCTACGCGGGCCCTGGAAGGCGAGTGCGGCCATGTCCTCGGTGACGTCTTCTATCTCCACCTGGTCATGGCCGATCAGGTTGGAGAAGTAGGAGAGGTTGGGCTCGGCGGCGGTGAGCAGGAACTCGTCGGCCGACAGCCGCAGGATGACGCCGTCTTCGTTGATGAAGCCGCGGTCGTCGCACCAGATCGTGTACTGGGCCTGGCCAGGACGGCAGCTACGTATGTCCCTGGCCAGCACCGCCGACAGGAACGTCTCGGCGTCACGGCCGGTGATCCGGTACTTGTACAGCGGCGACGTGTCGAACACACCGGCGGCGTTGCGGATGGCGAAGTACTCGAACTTCTCCGACATCTGGTACCTGTCGACCACCAGGTATCCGGCCCAGTGGTTCCACAGGTGTGTCTCGTTGAGGGCGCTCACCCGGTCGTGGAACGGTGTCCTGCGCAACATGCCGCCTGCTCCTTCGCTCTGGCGGCGTCTACGGTATCCGTTGTTGTACAGGCGCGCAATAATGTATGCAAGGGGACGACCCCCTCCCAACCCCCGCCGGGCCTTGCATACGATGAGAGGATCCGCTGGCCGGGGCAAGGCCCGAGAGATGAGCGATGGCGAGACTGACACCTGATGCCCGCCGCCAGGCGATCGTCGAGGCGACGCTGGCGGTCGCCTCCCGCAAAGGGCTCGCCACCACCACCGTCCGCGACGTCGCTGCCGAGATGGGCACGTCGAGCGGGCTCATCCACCACTACTTCGACACCATGGACGACGTGCTCGCAGCCGCCTTCGAACAGGCCGCCGGCGGAGACCTCGCCGAAGCGCGTATCGACGTGGAAGCCGCCACCGACGCCGTCGAACAGTTGAAGACGTTCCTCGCCTCCTACTCCCCCACCCAGGCCGACGGCACCATGCAGCTGTGGCTCGACGCCTGGTCCGAAGCCGCCCGCCGCCCCGCCCTGCAGGCCGTGTCGCGCCGTCTGAACCTCGAATGGCACGACCTGGTGGTGGGCATCCTCCGGCGGGGCGACAGCGAGGGAACCTTCCGCTGTCCGGAGCCCGAGCCGGCGGCGTGGCGCATCCTGTCGGTTCTCGACGGCCTCGCCCTCCAGGTCGTCGCCCACGAGGGTCTGGTCAGCCGGGCCGACGCCGTCGGCTGGGCCGCCTCGGCTATCGAGTCCGAGCTGTCCCTCGAACGGGGTCACGTGACTGTCGGCGAGGGTCCCGTTGCGCACCGATCGGCGCCGACGAGGTGAGTCGACCGCGCCGGCGACCACCATCGTCCGGGGGCGTCACTCCGCCCCGAGCGACTCCGGGTACACGATGTCGATCTCCTCGATGTGGCTCTTGAAATCACGTCTGTTGTTGGTGATGAACCGCTCGGCGCCGGCGTTGACCGCTGTGGCGAGATGCGTGGCGTCGGCCGCTCGTAGTCCATACGCGGCTCCGAGGACCACCGCCAGCTCGGCGGTGTATCGGTCGACGGCCAGGAGCTCTAGCCGACCGAGGAGCAGCACGAGCGCCCGAAGCTCCTGCTCTGCCGCTTCCCGAGTGGGTTTGGTCAACAACTCGGGGATCAACAGCACCGATCCGATGCCCACCGTCGCGGGCCCGGACCCACGAAACAACGCCCTGACAGGTTCGCCGAGCGGGTGCTCGGGCACACAGGCGTAGATCAGGGCATCGGCGTCGAAGGCGTCCACTGTGCCTACCGCGACCGGTCGGCGTCGAGCTCGGCGATCCGCTCGAGCGCCCTCTCCTCGGTGATCGTGTCCTCATCGCTCCAGGCTCTGTTGCGTGCCTGCTGCAACCGCTCTTCGAGAGCGGCCGCTCGTGCGAGCGCCGGCCGACCCCGCCGAGTCTGCAGTGCGTCGGGTCGCACCAGGACCGCCACGACCTTGCCGTGACGGCTCACTTCGATCTCCTCACCGGCCTCGACCCGGTCGAGCAACCGGGGAAGCGCGGCACGAGCCTCGCTGACGTTCACCGAATCAGCCATGCGAGTATCGTACATATGTGCACACATGCGTACAAGAGGGAGTGGAGGGCACCCACGATGCGATAGCTCGGGCTTCGCTCTGCAGGCGGAGCGGGTCGAGGAGGTTCAAGAGTCGAAGGTGGACGAGCTCATCGCTCCCTCCGACACGGTCCCTGGGCCAGGTGACTCCAAGGTGTCAACCCCGCCGTGATACCTACCGGCTTGTACCCGTCGCACCTACGAAGAGCGGGTCCCCGCCGGTGAACCGTGAACGGTCGACCGTGAACCCTCCTACACCCCTCCGCGCAACGCCTCCACCGGTTCGAGAGACGCCGCTCGCAGCGACGGGTAGATGCCGGCGAGCAGCCCAGTGACGGCGCCGAGCAGGGGCGCCGCCAACGGTACGGTCGGGTCCAGGATCGGCGTCCAGGTACGCGATGCCGAGACGCCCACCACCACCAGCACTCCGATGCTGGCGCCGAGGACACCGCCGATGAGGCCCATGGCGGTGGACTCGAACAGGAACTGATAGGCGATGTGACGTCGGGCCGCCCCCACCGCACGCCGCAGACCGATCTCGCCCACTCGCTCCAGCACCGACACCAGCGTGACGTTGGCGATCCCGATCGCGCCCACCAGGAGCGAAACGCCGCCGAGCACGATGAACAGCGAGTTGACGTCACCCTCCACCTGCCGCCGCAGCGTGTTGGGCTCGGGTGGCTTCTGCACCTGCAGGGTCTCGGGGTTGTCGGGGTTGATGGCGATGGCGGCCTGGGTCGCTATGAGCTGGGCGGCTCCAACCGCCACGTCGATCTGCACGGTCGAGGCCGACTCGTAGCCGTACACCTCGCGGGCGGTGCCGTCGGGGATGATCACCGAGTTCAACAGCTCCGGCTGCCGCTCCACGTCCTCGAGCAGACCCATCACCACGAACGCCTCCTCGCCCACGAAGATCACCGGCTGCTGATCGACGCGGAAGATGTTCAGCTTGGTGGCAGCACCCGGGCCGAGTACCGCAACCATGTCCGCCCGGTCCGAGTGGCCCTGGTCGAACCAGCGTCCCGTCCTCAATGTGCCACGCACGGCGTCGAGCACACCCGGGGTCACGGCCTGAACGCCGATCTGGAACTCGGTCTGGCCGAGCGGGTCGTCGATAGGCACCGACTTCACCAACCGCTCCCCCACATCGACCGGGCCGATGGTCCCGGCGGCGTTGACCCCGTTGAGACGGACCACGCGGTCCTCGGCGTCGCGGGGGATGATGATGCGGACGTTGTCGCCGAAGAAGCCTTGCTGGTTCGACACGACAACCGAGGTTGCGGCCAACTCGTCGAAAGCGCCCACGATCTGGTTGCCGGCGGTCTGCGCCACGCCGAGGGTTGCAACCAGTGCGCCGATACCGAGCACGGTTCCCAGCACCGTGAGCACGGTGCGCCCCGGTCGTCCGACCAGCCCGGCGAGCGACTCTGACGCCAGGTCCCTGAGCCCCACCGTGGAACGTTTCATCGCATCCCCAGTGCCGTCAGTGTGCCATCGGTGATCGACACCCGTCGTTCGGCGTGTCGGCTCACATCCTGATCGTGGGTGATGACCACCAGGGTGAGACCGTCCCGCCGCAGCTCCTCGAACAACCCGAGAATGGTCGAGGAGTTCACCGTGTCGAGGTTGCCCGTGGGCTCGTCGCACAACAGCAGGCTCGGGCGACCGACGATGGCCCGGGCGATCGCCACCCGCTGCCGCTCCCCACCCGAGAGCTGCACCGGCTTGAACCCGACCCGATGGCTCAGCCCAACCCGATCGAGCGCTTCACGGGCGCGCTCGTCCCGACTCTTGCGATCCGTCTCGCCGTAGAGCATGGCGAGTTTGACGTTCTCGAGCACGGTGCGGTGCGGCAACAGATGGAACGCCTGGAACACGAACCCGATCCGAGACCCGCGTAACAGCGTCCGGGCACCCTCTTTCAGGGTGCCGACATCGGTTCCCTCGAGAAGGTACGTGCCGTCGGTGGGCCGATCCAGCAGTCCGATGATGTTGAGCAGCGTCGACTTGCCACTCCCGGATGGGCCCACGATCGAGACGTACTCGCCGCGGTCGATCTGGAGCGTTGCCTCCTTGAGGGCGAGCACGTCGACGGTGCCGGCCTGATAGGTCCTCGCCACAGACATGAGGTGGACGACCGGGCCTTCGGGAGCGGATTTCTGATCAGGCGTCGCCATCGGCGGTCGTCTCTGTGGTCCCATCGGCCTCGTTGGACTCTTCGGGTTCGCCATCACCGGAGTCGCCGCCGTCCCCGGCACCGCCATCCGCCTGTCCGACCACGACTCTGGCACCCGGCTCGATCTCACCGTCGAGCGGGGTGATCTCGACCAGGCCGCCGGCCGCGAGCCCGGTTTCGACGGTGACGAAGCGGGTGACGCCGGGCTCGTCCTCCACCTCGACCCGCACCGAACCGTCCGCGACGGCCGACAACGCTGCCGCCGGAACCGCAAGCACCTCTCCGGCCGTCGACTCGATGGGGATGACCACCTTGACGTTGGCGCCCACCAGTTCCTCGGGGACCGTGTCGAACACGACCTCGACCGAGATCCTGCCACCGGTCCCCTGCTCGGCGATCGACGAGATGGTGCCCTCCAGCGGCACCTCCAGGATGTCCTCGTCGACGAACACGCTGTCGCCGACGGCCAGCCGGGCGGCGTCGCTCTCCTGGACCTGCATCCGCAGGGCTATCTCGGAACCCGATACCGTCATGAACGGACCGGAGATGGTCCCCCCAAGGGTGGTGGCCAACTGGTCGACCCGCACCGGCACCCGTTCCAGGAACACGAGCTCGCCGGCGGGCACCCAGGTCCCGACGGAGGCTTCCAGCGCCGCCAGGTCCTCACGGGCGTTGGCCAGCTCATCCCGAGCGGCGTCGACGAGGGCGAGAAGCGAGCTGCGATCGGGTGGCGACAGCACCTCGTCGAGACGTGCCTTGGCGATGGCGAGAGCGGATTCGGCCTGACGGACCGTGGCATCATGGGCCACCTTGGTCTCGGTCACGGTCTGGGCGGCGGCTGCTGAGGTGGATTCGGCGAGAGCCAGTTCCGAACGGGCGGTCGCCTCCTCGCCTCTGAGAAGGGCGAGTTCCTCCGGCGTCGGCGCCAAACCCGTGTCGGGATGGGTGCCCGCCTCGGCCTCGGCCAGGCGGGCAGCGGCTTCCTCGGCTCCCGCGGCCGCATCAGCTTCGGCGGACTCCGCCAGGGCCAGCTCCCGAGCAGCCGACGCATTGGCCCCGTCACGGGTGACCTTGGCCAACTCCAGCCCGTCCTCGGCCGCCGACACCTGCGCCCGGGCGTCCAGGATCTCAGACTGGGCGGCACCGGTGACGTTCGAGAGGTCGTTCTCGGCCGACGTGACACTCTGACCGGCTAGACGAACCCGCTCCCGGGCCGAGTCCAGCGAGGCCAGCTCGTTCTCGTCGGCGGCGTTGGCCCGATAGCCCGCCTCGTCGTAGAACGCCTGAACGGCTGCGCCCGTCGCAGAGGTCCACGCCTCGTCGGGTGCTTCCGAGAGGAACCCCAACCGGGCCAACGCTTCTTCGAACTGGAGCACGTCGATGCCCTCGGCACCGGGGCGGAGATCCCGGTACACCGGGATGAGCCCCTGCATGAGGAACACCGGCCGACCCACCACCTCCACCATCAGCGCACCCTCGGCCAATTCGGTGCCCTTCTCGGGCAGCTTGGTCACCACCGGTGGCACCTCCGACTCGCCGGTGGCCCCCGACAGGGACACCGACACCGGATCGTCGAACACGATGTCGCCACGGGCGATGACGTCGGCCGACAACGCCGTCTGCTCGACCGCCACCGTGATCAGGGACGGCTCGGGCGGTCGCGCCCGAGCCGCTGCCTCGGCGGGAGAGGTGATGTTTCGGCCTGCCAGCCATCCGCCACCGGCGGCGGCGACCACGACGCCGAGGATCAGCGCCAGCGCCGTACCTCTCTTCATGGCTGCTCAGCCCTGTCCGTCGAGCGAGCTCTTGATCTCGTCGAGCTTGGCCTGGTTGGCGGCGATGAACTCGGACTCGTACTCGGCCGAGACCTCCATGTAGACCTCTTCCCAGTCGCCCTGGCATTCGGCGGCGGCAACGGCGAGTTCGATCTCCTCCTGCTGGAGCGCCTCGAGCGCGGCCTGGTCGTACTCGGGTGCCTGGTTCTGGGACTCCTCGAAGAAGGCGTCGATCTCCTCCTGGCTCTTCTCTTCGAAGAAGGCGTTGATCTCGTCCTCGGTCCACCCCTCGAACGGGTCGACATACCCGCCGTTGGGCCCGACGATGGCGTCGAGACGGGCCTGGAAGTCCTCGTAAACGGCCTCGTACATGGTCTGCTGGGACTCGTACTCGTAACCCTTGCCAGCCATGCACTCGGACCACTCGACGTCGAGGGCGAGGATGCGGGGATCGGCCTGGATCCGCTCGTACATGGCATCGAGTTCGGGCCCGAGTTCTGTGTACAGATCGTCCTGGCCTCCGTACTCGGCTTCATAGGATTCTCCGTAGCACCCGGCGCCGAACCCTTCCTGGAAGATCATCTCCTCGCCGGTCTCGGGATCGATCTCGGTGGTCTGCTGGGCGGCGTTCTCCTCTTCGGAGCCGTACAACGCCTCGTAGTACGCGGTCATCTCCGATTCCGACATCGCCTCGACGATCTCCTGGTTGGGGTCGACGTACTCGACGTCGGGGCCCGAGAACTGCTCCTCGTTCCCGATCCAGGTGCTGATGCCGAATCCTTGCTCAGCGGCCCAGTCCTCGGGAGCGCGGTCATCGACGACGAACGAATCGGCCGGCGGCTCGACGGGGATGTACTCGAAACCCTCCTCCGCCATGCACAGCCTGACCGCCTCCTGGATTCGGGCCTCCTGCTCGCGGTACCTGGCCTCGGAGGCTTCCGGATCGTCGCCGGTGTCCCAGCCGAGGTAGCTGGCGAGGGTGTCCACATCTCCACCGCCGTCCTCCGAGGCGGCGGTGGAGGCGGTGGACGAATCGTCGGGGGTTTCGCCGTCGTCCGACGCAGTGGAGTTGCCTCCGCCCCCGCATGCTGCGATCAGGAGCATGAGAGCGGTCAGCGATGCGAGACCGAAAGAACTCCTCACCTTCATGGGCCCCTCGTTTCTCTGGGTGAGCACACCCGATCCTACTGACGTGGTGTCAAGAGAGAGACGTGCCAGGACGCTGTTTGGTTCCGGACTCCGGTGCCTTTCTAGAAGTGCGGCTGCTCCCGGGGCGGCATGACGCGTACTGAGGAGGAGGCGGCCCTGGTGCCGGGCGAGGCGACCGCGGGGATCTGCGCTGGTCGGGTTCGCCGATCGAGCACCTCAAGTTCGGCGACCCCGTGTCGACAGGGTGCTTCTCGAATGAAGTGAGACATGAACATGGTGGGCCGGATCGTGGTCGTCGAGGATGCCCCGGCAACGCAAGTGCTGATGAAACGAACCTTGGAACTGGCCGGCTTCACGGTCGAGGCGTTCGCCGATGGCGAGGAAGCCCTCTTCCACGTCCTGGAAAGCCCACCCGATGGCGTGATCATCGACGTGGCCTTACCCGGAATGGATGGCATGGAGATCCTGAGGCGGATGAGGCTGCACCCGGCCACGATGTCGACTCCGGCGATCATCGCCACCGCCCACGCCGGCGGGACCGTCGAGGCGAAAGCGCATGCCCTCGGTGCGTCAGGTTTCGTGGCGAAGCCCTTCAATCCGATCGATCTCCAGCAAACCGTGAGGTCGCTGGTTGCCGGAGGGCAGTGACCATGTGGGGCATTCTTCGAGCCACGGTGAGAGCCAACCGGGTCAGCGCCTCTCTCGCTCTCGCTGTGATCGTCGTGGCTGCCGTCGGCGCCATCGTGCTGTTGATCCCGGGCGTCGGGTCGGCGGTCGACGTTGGCTTCAACAGCTTCACCTACCCGGTCACGAGCCTCGGCTCCGGGCTCCTGATGGTCGTGTTCGCATTCCGGCATGGAGCGCGAGGTCGATGGGGATGGGCACTGGTCGGCGTCGGCATCGCATGTTGGGGGATAGGCGAGACTCTGTGGCAGTACTACGTGCTGGCCGGTCGGGACGTACCGTACCCGGGACCGGCCGACGCCTTCTACCTCTCCGGCTATCCGCTCATCGGGCTCGGCGTGTTCTTGCTCCCACATGTGCGGCCCGGTCGCTACGAGCGCCTGCGGTTGTCCCTGGACGCCGCGGCAGGCACGATCGCCGCGCTCGACGGTGGCATGGGTTGCCTACCTCGGCGACACCATCTCGTTCGACCCCGAGGCCGGGTTTCTGGAGAACTGGGTCAATGTGAGCTACCCGATCGCAGATGTCTTCCTCCTGGCAGCGTTGATGGTTCTCATACTCCGACGTTCGGAGCGGCGTTTCGACGTCCGACTTCTCGGCGTCGGCCTCGGTCTGGCTCTGACGTCGATCGCCGATGTCGTGTATCTGCTTCAGGTGACGACAGACAGCTACGTGGACGGTGGGCAGCTCGACGCCCTGTGGTTGATCTCGTATGCGGCCATCGCGGCCGCCGCCTTCGCCCTCCTGACACCCGTATCGGACTCCGAACAGACCTACCGACCACCCAGAACCTGGCAATTGATGGTCCCCTACCTCGCCGTGGCGATCCTCTTCGGTCTCACCCTGGGGAGGGTGTCGGGATCGTCCGCTTTCTTGCAGTGGTCTACGACCGTCGTCGCTGCATTGATCATCTCCCGGCAAGCAGTTGCTATCCGGGAGAACCGCGAGTTGATCGAACGTCAACGCGACGATCTCGTTGCCTCGGTTTCACACGAGCTTCGGACTCCCCTCACCGCTGTGCAGGGATACGCTCAGCTCCTGGACGCCAGTTGGGACATGCTCGCCGATGACGAGAAACGGGATATGCTCAGAACGGTCGAACGCCAGGCGACACACCTCGGGCGGCTTGTCACAGACCTGATCGAGGTGACCCGCGATAGGCTCAACAACACGCGCCTCTCCGTCGAAGCCACCGATCTGGCCGACGTGGCCACCGACGTGATCGCCGACCTGCAGGCCGCGGGCCAGGCACCAGCGAGAATCACCTCGGATCTCACACGAGCCACGGCCGTCGTCGATCCCGACCGAATCCGCCAGGTATTCGCCAACCTCATCACCAACGCGGCACGGTACGGGAACGGCAAGATCCATGTGACAGTCCAGCCATCAGGCGATGCCATTACGGTCACCGTCGAGGACAACGGCCACGGTGTGCCGAAGAAGTTCGAATCGATGATCTGGGAGCGCTTCGAAAGGGGGCACCACCGATTCGACGAAGCGATCCCCGGATCAGGCATCGGGCTGCCCGTTGCCAAGGCCCTGGTCGAGGCACACGATGGTTCCATCCGATACGACACCTCCCCCACCCTCGGTGGTGCTCGATTCAGCATCACCCTCCCGCGCACGAAGACCCCAATCGGATCGCTGCAGGCCGACGGAGTCACCGCTCCCGGAGCCATCCCGGTCTGACCCCGCCCGGTGTCGTGTCCAGCGCCCGTGCCCGCCGCGTACCTGGACCGTTCGAGGTCGAGGCAGCGGTGATCGGGAACCGAGATCGGCGTTCGTCATCACACTCGTGTTCCCGGGCGACGCCATTCACGGCCGAACACAGCTTCGCCGGGTCGCGAAATTCTCCCGCACACAGACCTCTGGACCTCGGTGATGCATTGCGATATTCAACGCACATGCCTGACTCACTCGACCATCCGGATCTCAGCGACATCGGCCGTACGCTTCAACGACGATTCGACCGAATCCTCGAGTCCGAACAGGAGGCGGCCGAGGTGCTGGCGAGACGAACCGCCGACATACGCGACCGACTCATCGAGGTCGAGGACGACGGTGGATGCATCACCATCACCACCGTCTCAGGCGCCATCGCCGTCGGGAGTGGTCGACGCCGTAGCTTCGGACCACGTCGAACTTCGACACGAGCAGGCGTGTCGACGCTGGTGTCCTTCGACCAGATCGCCATGGTGGCACTCTCGTGAGACCCGCCATCGCGACCGTTCTCACCGCCCTGCCGTGGGAACGTGAACTGGTCACCAGCGCCCGCCTGGGCGGGATGGTCCGAATCCTGAGCCGCTGCCGCTCGGCCTTCGACGTGGACCAGAACCTGGAACGAATCGACGCGGTCGTGGTCGGAGCCGAGACCGGGTGGCTCAGCGCTGCCCTCCTGAGGAGATGGCGGGCGAACGGCACCACCGTCATCGGTGTGGTGGCTCCGGGCGACCGCCCGGCGCGTCGGCTCATGACGATGGGCGAGGTCGACGCCGTGTTCGAGCACGATGAGCCGCCGATCAGGATGCTCACTGCCGTCGTCTCGTTGGCGCCGGCGCCCAGACCACAGGCCCCGTCCGCGGCCCTGGCGACCGTGGTGGGGCCCCGGGGCTCACCGGGACGGAGCGAAGTCGCCCTGGCTCTGGCCTGGATCGGCGCGGCACGCCGGCGCACACTGCTGGCCGAGGTCGACGCCGACGCCCCCGGCATGGGCATCCGACTCGGCCTCGACCCGGGTCCCGGACTCGAGCGCTCCGATCCGGCCCTGGGCACACCACCCCGCTACCGCCGCCGCGATCCGATCGAGCTGCTCACGCTCCCCCTCGACGCCGGTCCACTCAGTCGGTCACTCACCGTGCGAGTCATCGAGATGGCTCGCCAGGAGTTCGGGGCAGTGATCATCGACGGGGGGCCGGTGTGCCCCGAGACCCTGGGCCACGACCCCGGCGTTCCGGTGCTGGTGGTGGATCCCACGCCGGCCGGACTGGTGCGGGCGCGAAGGATGGTTGCCGACTGGTCGGGCCCCACCCCTGTGGTCGTGGCCAATCGGGTCCCGGATGACCGCTGCGACTCCGTTCGGATGGTCCGAGCCGCCACCGGGCTGGAGCCGGCGGCCGTGATACCGGTCGTACGGGTGCCGCGGTGCGGCGATCCCCCGCCACAGGCGATGATCTACGAGTTGGCGGACCTGGCCAGAGAGGTGTTCGGAGCAGCGCCAACGCGGATCGCTCTGTGAGGGCGGCGGGGTGGGGCCTTTCCTCGAGACCCCACCCGCCTACCCTCTCGAGAACCCACGCCTCACATCCGGCCTTCAGACGGTCGCCACCACTCGTCCCGCATCGAGCTGCTCACTGTCCGTGTCCCGACCGCGCTGTCGTCGCACCGGTAGCACCAGACGCAGGGCATCTGCGATCCCGTAGAAGATCTCGGTGTTGTCCTGCACCGCGTTGAACCGCGAAGCACCCGGGCCTGAGGCGAACACACCGACGTCCTCCACCGTGTGGACACAGTTCGACTGGTTGTACGGAAGGTTTCCGATCTGCACAAGAGCGTCGGGGTCCCGGTCCGGATTGTCGAAGGCCCGCCCGGTGGCGTCGATGAGCGCCGGCTGGGCAAAACGCCCGTTGTGCTGGAAGTCATCGCTGTGGTCGGGATGGTTCGACCATCCGAAGAACAGCTGGACATCGGGGTTGGGATCGTCCGGGAATCCGTCGCCATCGGAGTCCACGTAGCTGGGGAACCCGGCGTCGCCGTACACGCCGTTGCCCTCACGCGCAGGTGAGGGGTTGTCGCGGCGATCGTGCGTGCCCACGATGCTCATCGAATGGTTGTGATCGGCGGTCACCACCACCAGCGTCTCGCCGTCCTTGGCTGCGAACTCGAGTGCGATTCCAAGCGCCTTGTCGAACTCGATCGTGTCGTACACGGCCCGTGGACCGTCCAGCGGATGTTCCATCTTGTCGATCGAGGCCGCCTCGACCATGAGCATGAAGCCCTTGGGGCTCTCCGAGAGGATCTCGAGCGCGGCGGTGGTCATCTCCATGAGCGTGGGCTGATCGGGGAAGTCGCCCAGCACATCGGGATCGGGGCTGTGGGCGCGATCCAGGTATACGTTCAGGTTGCCCATGGTGAAGGTGCCGATGAGCTTCTCCGGAGTAGGCCCGCTCATGAGATTCGCCAACTCGGTGGCGGTGCTCACGTAGCCGTATCCGGCTGCCTGGAACTCGTCGCGCAGGTCACGGTCGTCGGTGCGACGTGAGCCCGGCACCGACTGCGGCACCAGGGTCGCCATGCCACCGCCCAGGATGACATCGGGACCCTGCGCCGGATCGAGAGCCTGGTCCATGATCTCGACGTACTCGGCCCGGCGTCGCGTGCGGGCCCACACCGCCGCCGGCGTTGCATCCTGGATCTCGGCGGTGGTCACAACCCCGACCTTCATGTCCCTGGTCCGCTTGAGCATCTCGGCGAGGGTCTCGACCCGGGGGTGGGTGTTGGGGTCGGGGTCGTTG
The DNA here is from genome assembly GCA_963825585.1 of uncultured bacterium. Lineage (GTDB taxonomy): Bacteria > Actinomycetota > Acidimicrobiia > Spongiisociales > ZC4RG35 > JAOUGY01. The sequence continues at coordinate 200,782 of CAWGTX010000009.1, read as the reverse complement.
GCGGCGTACACACCCATGGCGTTGACCGAGGACTTGTGACCGGTCATGTACGAGGACATCGAGTTTGCCGAGTCTGTGGCGATGGAGTCGATCCCCGACGTGGTGACGAGACCGCGGTACTCCATCGTGTCCATGTTGAGCAGACCGTGGTACTTGCCCTCTGTGATGCCCTTCGAGAGGATCCGGGCGGCCGTGATGACCGGCTGGCCCATGCCATCGCCGAGGAAAAAGATCACGTTCCTGGCCCGCTTGCCCGAGCCACGGGCCTTGACGACGTTCCATCCGACCGAGGTCTCGGCATCGCCGGCCGACGACGTGACCGAAGCGGTGACCGTGAAGGAACCGGAGTCCGGAAGCACCAATCCCCTGTAGGTGATCTCGAAACTGTCTTCGGCAGAGCTGGTCCGTTCGGGATCTCCGGTGAGGATGGGAGCGGGTCCTGACGGGCCCGTCACCGCGACGGTGATGGCGGCAGTGGCGGGGTCCACGCCGATCGCCTCGACCCGCAGATCGAACATGGAACCGACCAGGAACTTGGCCCGGTCGACCGGCAGGACCGTGATGGAGGTTTCGCCGGCCGCGGCCAGTCGTGTACTGCGTGTCTCGGAACGCTCTGTGAAGGCATGGGGATCGGCTTCCGTGAGGGCACCCTCTGGACGGACACCGTTGGATGACACCTGAGCTGACGCCGGCCGGATGCCCGCTCCCATGACCACTGCGCTCGCCAGCCCGACCCCGCCGGTCTTCAGCAGGTCCCTCCGGGTGATGCCTCCACCGCGGACGGGTTCCTTCTCCTGGTCGCTCTTGCCCATGATCTCTCCAGCTTCTCCGATCGTCGGTCGATCAGTTGACGCGAGCATGGAGGACCGAGGTGAACGTCACCGGACCCCGGTTGGACCCCCATGGGAACACCCGGCGAACCATCACCGGCTGGACGGAGCGTTCAGCGGGTGGCAGCCTTGTAGGTGCCGAGGAAGCGGATGTCGCCAACCGTGGCGAGGGGCGGCTCGAACACCGATTTGCGTCCTTGCTCGCCGGGCGGATGGGTGAGATCCACGAAGAACCGGTACTGCCAGGCAGCGTCGGAGGGTCGCGATTCGATCCTGGTCAGGTTGGCGCCGCGTAGACCGAGCTCGGTGAGCGCCAGCGCAAGAGCGCCCGGTTGGTGCAGCGCGGTGAAGGCGACAGACGTCTTGTCGGCGTCGTCGGAGATCGGGTGTTGACCGGGCGCCACCACCACGAACCGGGTGGTGTTGTGGTCACGGTCGATCACCTGACGCATCAGCACCTGGAGGCCGTTGGGTGCGGCCGCCCGTTCGGGGCCGAGCGCCGCCTCGGCCGGATCGTTGCGTTCGGCGACCAACCGGACTGCGCCGGCGGTGTCGTGCTCGGGCATGGCGAGCCACCCACGATGGGTGAGGATGGCCTCGGCCTGCGAGAGGGCCTCGGGATGCGAGTGCACCCGCTCGATGGTGTCGAGCGTGGCACCCGGCGACGCCAGCAGACAGTGCCTCACCTCCACCATGTGTTCACCGATGATGTGCACCTTGCCCGGCAGCAGCCGGTCGAGGACCGGGAGCACACTGCCGGTGGTCGAGTTCTCGATGGGGAGAACCAGCAGATCGACCGCGCCATCGCGCAACGCCTCGAATGCGGCCACGAACGCCGAATACCCGATCCGCTCCTCCTCGGGGAACAGCTCACTGCTGGCCTGGTCCGAGTACGAGAACGCCTCACCCTGAAACCCGATACGCATAGGCACGGCAGGCTAGTCGCAGGTCACCGGCCGATCGCCGTGTCGCCGCTCGGCAGGAGGATCAGCCGGACTGGGCCTCGGCGAACTCGCGGAAGGCGGCGAGCGCACGTGGCGCATACACCGAGGCAGGACCGCCACCCATCAACAGAGCCACGCCCATCGCCTCGGCCGCCTCCTCCACCGAGGCACCACGGAGTGCGGCGGCCCGGGCGTGGTAGGCGATACACCCGTCGCACTCGGCGTGGACGGCGATGGCGAGCGCCATCAGTTCCTTGATCTTCGACGGAAGCACCCCGTCGGCGACAGCGTGTTTGTGCATTTCGGCGAATGCTCCCCACACTTCCGGTATCGCGTCGCGGAGTTCACGGGTCGGCTGACGGAGATCCTGGATGACATCGTGATAGTGGCCCATGGGGCGTCACCGTAGGGTGTGACACACTGCGACGGCAGGGCCGATCGGCCCGGCGTGATGGGACCTCGGAGCCACCGCCGACCCGTGAGCCCCATGTGTGGCATCCTCCGATCCATGCGCGCCATCCAACTCATCGAGGTGGGACGACCGGTCGAGGAACGCCGGGTCGACATCATCGCTCCGGGACCGAACGACGTGGTGATAGAGGTGAAGGCGGCCGGGATCTGCCACTCCGACGTGCACTATCGCAGCGGGCCCTGGTCGGTCGATTCGTTTCCCATGACGCTTGGCCACGAGGTGGCGGGGATCGTCGTCGAGACCGGTTCGCTGGTCGATCCCTCCAGGCTGGGCGAACGTGTTGCCCTCCACTATCAGACGAGCTGCGGTTCGTGCCTGTGGTGCACGCGCGGCTGCGAGCAGTTCTGCCGGGCAGGGCGCATGTTGGGGAAGGGCATCCCCGGTGGTTACGCCGAAGCGGTCACCCTTCCGGCCCGCAACGCCTTCGCCCTCCCGGAGCAGGTCTCGTTCGCCCACGGCGCCGCCATGATGTGCTCATCGGCGACATCGCTGCACGCGCTCCGCAAGGCCCGCCTGGCTCAGGGTGAGACGGTGGCGGTGTTCGGTACCGGAGGGCTTGGCATGTCGGCCATTCAGATCGCCCTCGCCTGGGGAGCCCGTCAGGTGTTCGCCGTCGACATCAACCCCGACAAGCTGGCGCTCGCCGCCCGCTTCGGCGCCACCCCGATCGACGCCTCGCACGGCGACCCGGTCCAGCAGATTCACGACGCCACCAAGGGGAACGGCGTCGACATCGCCCTCGAGGTGGTCGGCCTGGCCCTGACCATGTCCCAGGCGATCGACTCCCTGGGTGTGATGGGCCGGGCGGTGGCGGTGGGCATCACCGACCAGCCTCTCGAGTTCGTGCCGTTCTCGAAGCTCGCCCCCTGGGAACGCGAGGTCATCGGCTGCACCGACCACCTCGCCCAGGAGATTCCGCTGCTGTTCGACCTGGCCGTCGCCGGCAAACTGGTCCTCGACGAGATCGTCACCGGCAGCGTCGCCCTCGACGCCCACGAGATCAACGCCGTCATGGACCGGCTGGAGGAATTCGGCGGTGCCGTGCGGACGGTGATCGAGCCGTGACACAACGCAGAACGCCCAGAACCGCGCCCTGACATAACGGCGGATGGACAACCCCCGGAAAGGGCACACCGAGGACAGACACGAGTTGGTCGGCCCCCGAAGGCCGACGAGCTGCAAGCGCTGCGACGTGGCCTGCAGTCGGTGGTGCGATACGTTGTACGTTCTACGTTCTACGTTGTACCCATCGTCAGAACGGCCACTCGTACGGTTCGGCGGGAGGGTCGATTGGTGTGATCTCCTGGGCGGAGAGCTCCACGGCGGCGGACCCGTCGTCGGGGTAGCCGGCGAGGCCGGGGGGCGCCCAGGTCCCCTCGACCTCGACCCACACCTCATCGGCGAGGGGGGCGTCGGTGGGTACCCACACCTGGGCGGGCGAGCCATCGGCTGCACAGCACGACACGACGAAGCGGGTGAGCCAGAATCCGCCCGGTCGATCATCGTCGTTGATGACGAACCCGGTCAGTCGCACCGGGTTGCCTTCCAACGAGCGGGTCTCGTCCCAGAAGGCCAGGCGGAGAAACTCTGAGATCCTCAGCTCGGACGGCCCTCCGAACGGCGAGGGCTCGAGTGGCTCCACCGCCGACTGGGGAACCCAGCTGGAGCTGGATTCGGCGGCGAAGGCGCCCAGCTGGGTGGGCGAAACCCCCAGCACGATCACGAGGGGGAGGGCGAAGAGCCATCCGACCGATGGGACGTGGTCGTGCTCGTGCTCGTCGGTGTGGTCCCCTCCACTACCGGTGCGCCACATCCAGAACCCAAGCACTGCCACCACGATGGCGGCCAGCACGAGCGGGATCAGCATCTGGCGCTGGACGAACCAGGTGAACTCACCGGTGGCGACGAGGCGCGCCACCACCGCGGCCGTCCCCAACAACACGCCTGCCCGACCGAGCCGCGTCACAGCAGCACCGCCCCGGCGGCCACCGCCGTCAGGGTGGTGACGAGCAGCGCCGCAGGTGCGAACCGCACGGCGAACTTCCGCCCGAACACTCCGGATTGGAGCGCCACCAGTTTCAGGTCGACCGCCGGCCCGACCACCATGAAGACCAGGCGTGAGGTGAGCGAGAACTGCGGCAGACCGGCCGCCACGAAGGCGTCTGCTTCCGAGCAGATCGACAACACCACGGCGAGCAGGGCCATCACCAGGATCGACACGAACTCGTTGCCGGTGACCGCCTCCAACACCGATGGGGGCACCACCAGCCGGAGGGTGGCGGCGGCCATCGCCCCAACCACCAGATAGCCGCCGGCGTGCAGCAGATCGTGGGAGGCGGTGTCGGCGAGGATCTTCCACTTCGATCCGGTCGCCTGGATCCGGCGCCGCGCCTGCTCGACCAACCCTTCGGCCGACCGGCCGGCGAACAGCCATCCCATCACCATGGCGGCGGCGAGCGACGCCGCGAAACGGGCAGCCACCACCGCCGGTTGCCCGGGGAATGCGACAGCGGTCGAGATCATCACAACGGGGTTGACGGCGGGAGCAGCGAGCAGAAACGCCAGGGCGGGCCCGGCAGCGGCGCCGTTGGCGACCAGCCGTCCGGCGATGGGTACCGAGCCGCATTCACATCCCGGCAGCGCCACCCCGGCGATACCGGCGATCGGTACCGAGAACACCGCCCTCGAAGGGAGAACCCTCGCCAGGGCGGCCGGTGACACGAAGGCGGCCAAGAGCCCACTCACCACCACACCCAGCACCAGGAAGGGCAGCGCCTGGAAGGTGATCGAGACGAACAGCGTGGACCACAACCGCATGCGGTCGCCCACGAACTCCCCAGCCAGCGCCCGTGCCAGCACGGTGAGCACGAGAATGGCCGCCAGCAACTCGGGCCCCAGCACACGGCGACGCCTTGGCGCTTCCACGGCAGCCGCAGAGATCCCCTCGCTCATCGAGAGCACGCTAGAGGAAAAGGCGGAAGACAGAAGACGGAAGGCAGCGCAGAAAGCCAAAGCTCATGGCTGCTGGCGACTGGCTGCTGGCTACTGGCTTCTGGTTCAGAACGTTCGACGTCCGACGCAACACGCAACACGCAACACGCACGGAGCATTGTGGAGCCGGTCCGGAACGTTCTACGTTGAGGCACAGCGGATGGGGAACCCGCTTTGTCCCCCTCGAGCTTGCGAGAGGGGGAAGGGTCCGTCCGGCGAGGCGCCGGGGCGAGGAACGAGCGGGGTAGGGGGGGCCTATCCCTCGCGAGCATGATGACACGCTCCTAGCCATCGCATGGCCTGATGGCCGCGTTCCGGAACGCGTGCGAGTTCATCTCGCAGGCTTTGACCCCCCTACCCCGCTCCTCCGTCACGGGGACCCCTTCCCCCACTCCGTGGGGGACAAAGCTCCCGCACCCAAAGCGTGGTGGCCGTGCGCCTATCTGCTCGACCTCGTTGTACCTTCCGGGCGTTCTGCGTTCTGCGTTCTGCGTTCTGCGTTCGGGCTTCCTCTACTGGCTCCCCCGTACCGCCTGCGACGGTGGGATCTTCGCCGCTCTCGCCGCCGGGTACAGCCCGGCGACAGCACCGATCAGCAGCGCCGCCCCAACGGCGCCACCGAGCGCCTCGACCGGGAGGGAGAGAGGCAGGCCTCGCACGGTGACGAAACCGAACGTGATGACGGACCCCAGACCGACACCGACCACCCCGCCGAGACCGGCGAGGATCACCGCTTCGAGAAGGAACTGACGACGAACGTGGCCGCGGGTGGCGCCCAGAGCCCGGCGAACACCTATCTCCATGCGGCGTTCCAGCACCGACATCACCATCACGTTGGCGATGGCCACGCCACCGACGAGCAAGGCGACCGAGCCGAGCGCGATGAGGAGTTGGGTGAGGGCGGCGTCAGCAGCTTCCCGAGCCGCAAGAGCGTCGGCCGGTCGGGTGATCTCCACCTGGTCGGGGTTCTGCGGGTTGACGGTGGTGGGAAGGATCTCGGTGATGTCGTCGGCCGCCTCGGGGAACACGCGCAGGTAGAGGGCGGTGGGAGGCACCTCCCCGAACACCTCCGCTGCGATCGGGTAGCCGACCATCACGGAACGTTCCAGATCGGGATGCAGATCGAGGTTGCGAGCGATACCCACCACCGAGAACCAGGTGCCGTCGACGTAGACCAGTCGCTCGACGGCGATGTCGGGGATACCGAGCCGTTCCGCCGCCACCTCCCCCAACACAGCCACCGGGAGGGCTCCGAGATGTTCGTCGATGAAGCGACCCGTCATCAGATCGGCGCCGAGTACGTCGAGCAGGTCGGGATCGACCGCCGTCACCGAGAGGCCACCGGTCTCGAGTTCGGGGATCAGGTCGGTCCGGCGCACCGAGGCATCGACCAAACCGGCCGAACTCACCGCCTGGACCGGACCAACCCGCGCCACCATCGGCGCGGCATCGTCGGGAAGCTCCGCCGGCCCGCCCAGAATCCCCTGACCGGGCCCCACCCGAAGCAGGTTGGTGCCGAGCCGGTCCAACTGTGCCAGCAGGTCGGCTCGCCCCGAGGCGGAGATGCCGACGACGGCCACGATCGCTGCGATTCCGATTGCGATGCCGAGGGCCGTCAGCACCGAACGTCCGGGCCGTGACCGGAGCCCGAGCCCCGCCAGCGCAAGCGTGTCCCTCCATCGAAGGCGCGAACGCAGCTCATCGGTCACTCCAGCACCCCGTCACGGATCGAGACCCGCCGGGGGAACCGGGCCGCCAACTCGCGATCATGGGTGATGACAACGATGGTTGATCCCGCCCGGTTCAGCCCCATGAACAGATCGATGATCGAGTCGGAGGTCACAGAGTCGAGGTTGCCGGTGGGCTCGTCGGCGAACACGATCGCCGGATCGCCCACGATCGCCCGGGCGATCGCCACCCGCTGACGCTCGCCCCCCGAGAGCCTGCTCGGAAGATGGTCGATCCGATGCTCCAGACCCACCCGGATGAGCGCGTCGACGGCTTTGGCTCGCCGCTTGGCGGCAGGCCACCCCCGATACAGCAGCCCCTGGGCAACGTTGTCGACAGCCGGCACACCCCCGATGAGGAAGAACTCCTGGAACACGAAACCCAGCTTGAGAGCCCTCAACCCGGACAACTTCCGATCCGAGAGTTGTGAGATCTCGTTGCCGTCGACCTCGACCGTGCCGGCCGTCGGCCGGTCGAGCGCACCCATCAGATGGAGCAGCGTGGTCTTCCCGGATCCCGACGGTCCGACCACCGCCACCAGCTCTCCCGGCTCGATCGAGAGATCGACGCCTCGCAGGGCGTTCACCGGCGGGGGCCCCGGATAGACCTTGGTGACTCCGGTGAGACGAAGGACGGTCATCGCAACGCAGAACGCAGAACGCAGAACGCAGAACGCCTGAACCTGTCCGGCTCGTCGCTCGTCGCTCGTCGCCCGTAGCTCACTTCGGCACCACGACGAGGTCCCCCTCCGACAACGCCCCGCTGACTTCCACGAGCCCTCCTGCGAAGTCGCCGGTCTCGACGCCGATGAGTCGGCCGTCGACCTCGACGGCGTAGCCGCCGTCGTTCAGCGAGATGAGAGCGCGGACGGGGACGGCGAGGACACCGGCGGCGCGGTCGGATTCGATGTCGACGTCCACTGGGGCCTGGTCGATGTCGAGCACGGTTTCGGCGAGTGCGATCGTCACTTCGATCACCCCAGGGGCATCCGGGTCGGGACCGCTGGCACGCACCACCCTGCCGACCTCGGTCACCCGACCAGCCACCTCCCGGTCGTCCGGGAGGGTGACGGTGACGTCGGCGCCTTCGTTCACGAGTTCGAGGTCGTCGGGATCGAGTTCGATGAGCACAACCTGTTCGAACGTGGTGGCGGCGTACACCGGCGAACCGATCGAGAGCGGTTGACCGGCGGCGGCGGCGAGGGCGCCCACTCTCAGCGGCTCCGGCACGAAGAGAACCCTGCCCAGCTCCACCGCGTCGTCGTCGGGGAGACCGACCTCCTCGCGCCAGTCCTCGACAGCGTCGGCGGTGGTGGCGTCGTACTCCTGGTCCGCCTCCCAGTCGTCGGGACCGTAGCCGAGCGCTACCAGGTTCTCCTCGAGCTGCTCGATGTCGGCGCCGTCTTCGGAGTCACGCGACAGTGGCCGCCAGGAGGGGCGTTCTCCGAGGAACAAGAACACGGGCGATCCGTCGATCTCGTAGGCCACCGATCCCCGTTCCAGCCGGGTCGCCTCCTCTGGTACGTCGGTCAGGGTGCCCGCCAACGCAGTCCTGACGTCCCGCGACCCTGAGAACCCGAGCGTGCCGGCGAGCGTGTCGAATTGGACGAGGTCGGTCCGCACGACCGCAACCTCCTCCACCGGAACGGTTTCGGTGACGACGGCCTCGGGCTCGTTGGCGGACCGGAGCGCGTAGCCGCCGAATGCCGCCGCCGCCACGACGACCAACACCCCCGCCACGATCGCGACGCGGCGCATCCTCAGCCCTCGAGCCCGAGGTCGCCGAGTTGGCTCTGGCAGGCAGCCGTGGCGGCCTGGAAGGAGGGGTTGTCGAAGGGGATGAGACCGAGCGGGTAGGGAGACCCGGTTCCATTGAAGCCGGGGGTGGGATCGGGGAAATCGGTCACACCGTTGGTCCGCATGCACTCGGAGAAGGAGGCGAGCTGGTCGATGATGACCGCCTGCAGTTCGGGGTCGGAGGTGAGTTCCAGGGCACCGGCCCACGTGAGGATGGTGGCACATGATGTGAGGGCGCTCCGGAACTCGGGCGTGGCGGTGTCGAGATCTTCGAGCAGTTCACCGAGTTGGGGACGTCCTTCGGCATCGATGCGGATGTCGGGGAACTCGATGCCTTCCTGGCGCATGCACTCGGTGAACTCGAGCGTTGCCTGCTCGAGTGAGAGTCGGGGGTCGGCGGTTGTGGCCGTGGTGTCTGCCGACGGGGCGATGGTCACCACGTCCGCCGAGTCGGGAATGGTGGGAGTCGACGACTCCGAGCTGCATGCGGCCAGCACGACGCCAAACGCGACGGCGGCGGCGGTCATGACCATGGTTCGTTTCATGAACGGATCGTACCGCGGACGCGAAACGAGGCGATCTGGGCGATCGCCTCGTTCCCGCTCCCTGGGCGCCAGACCCGCTGCAAGCGATCGGACCACGGTTCGAGCCGGCTCGAACCGTCCTTCCCGTCCTTCAGAGTCGGGGACCGCGTCCCGGTGCCGATGACGTCAGGAGGTCCAGTTCTTGGTCGTCATCGTTCGCCCGAACGTCGTCCCGCGCTCCGAAGAGTCGAGAACTCACCGTGGTGACGGGGGCCTCCTCGGTGAGCAAGATCGCCACTGCCCCACAGTCCTGACAGACGTTGCGCCGAATACCGGCGCCCACTCCCGCCTGGCCCGCAAAGCGGTGTTGCCCGTGCCTGCAGTCGGCCTTCTTCGCCATTCCCCATGTCCCATCTCTCGGCCCTCAACACGGTATCCGGTGGGGCCTCTGCCTTGAGGACTAGAAAAAGAGCGCGCGAATCAACTAGTTAGTTCTGACACTCTCAGCGTGATCGACATCACTGAGAGCGAGGGGGCGGCCCAGCAGCGCCGTCAGTCGGGTTCGGCGACGAAGCGGAACACGCCTGGCTCCGCTTCGGTGAGGAGTTTGCGGGCCGAGTCGGCACCCATCCGCTGCAGACCGACATCGCGGCCGAGGAGGAACAGGTCCCGGGTCGACATCGCCACCACGTCGACCAGCGATACCGAGTCGGCCAGCGACTCGAGCGCCCGGGGCCGACGACTCGGATCGAGAGCCCGGTACTCGTTGGCGACCCACCACACCTGGGTGGGCTGATGGCCGTGTTCGGCGATGTGGGCCATGCGATGCTGGTTCACCACCCGCAGATCGGCCACGCCCGGCTGGCAGTCGTATGCCGCAACCTCCACCAGCGCAATCCAGTCGGGCATCTCGTCGTGCCGCACCTGGAGATGCTCGCGGCCGGGACGGTCCACCTCGCTCACGGTGAACCCGAGTTCCTCGAGCGACATGCGAACCGAACCGACCAGGTCGTCGCCCTCGGCCCACAACATCCAACGCTCGCCGACTTCGGCATCCCTGCCGGCCTCGATGAGCGACGCCGCCGCCTCGCCCCGCCACTTGGTGAGCTCGGCGATCTCCTGATCGATCCGCTCGAGCTGGGCCAGTACCTCGAGCTCGGACGCCGTGCGCCATTCGTTCGGTCGAGCCACCTTGGGCGGCGAGAGCGGGACCACGGCGACATCGAGGTTGTGAACATGCTCGAGGAAGCCGCGGAACCATTCGACGACATCGGCGTCTGCGGGAACGGCCAGTCCGATGCCCTCGCCACGGTCGTAGAGTGCCGCCACCACTAGATCGTTGGCCACCACGAGCGGTCGCGCCACCGCCCCGTCGCCGAACGACAAGGGCCGACACCCACGTGGTGTCACCGGACGTCTCCGATCTTCAAACCGTTCACGGCCGTCCTGAACGCTTCCGGGATGTCATCGGCGGCGCTGAGTTTCGTGGCCTTCGACTGCGACAGCGACGACACACGGCCGACGCCCTGCCTCCCGTCGTGCACGGCGTCGCCGCAGATGAGGACGTGGAGCCGATCGTCGTCGAGCTCGACCGAGCCCGACACGACTGCGACGTCACCCTCGAAGCCCGACGACGTATACGCGTCGATGTCGGCGAACGAAACGACATTGCGACACAGCTGCGCAAGCCCTTCTGTGATGGAGGCGTCGAACCCGATCACGGCAACCGCCGGTCTGTCCAACACCTCATCCCCCCTGAGACGGTCAGAACCCATATCCCCTGCCCTCTGTTGTGCCCTGCCCAGCATGGTATCGCGCGATCTCGACGCGCGGAACTGGGACGTGGTGACGTCTTCGCGACCCGGTCGGTGGGCTCGTCGGGTCTCAGCGACGCAACAGCACGAGCACCGCATCGACGGCAGATGGCACCAGCGCCGCGGTCAGCGGTGTGAGACCCTCACCCAGGCTCAGATCGACGGCGGGTACGCCCACCACATAGACCTCCGGTAGTGCGAGCCCGATGGTCCCGGCCAGGGACAGGAGCGACTCGGGCGAGCCGTGGTGGGTCATGGCGGGATCGGCTCCCGCTTCCGCCACGCGAGCGGTGAGAGACGCCGAGTCGATCGAGGCGTCCACGACCACCACCCGGTCCGAAGCCGCCATCTCCTCCACGAGTTCCGGTACCAGCTGGGACCGCATCATCACCCGAACACCGGGCAGCGCCATCTCCTCGATCGTCGACGCCACCACCCGTCCCACCCCGTCGTCACGCCGGAGGTCGTTGCCGACCCCGATCACCAGCATGTCACCCACGGGTGGCCGAGCACAGGGTGTGGCCGGCGGCATCCTCGAGAGTGACCACCATCGGCATGGCGCCGATGGCATGGGTGGAACAGCTCAGACACGGGTCGTAGGCGCGGATCCCTGCCTCTATGCGGTTGAGCGTCGACTCCTCGATGATGGGCCCGGTGATCCACTCCCGGGCGATCTGCGCCACGGTGGCGTTCATCCCCAGGTTGTTCTGCCCGGTAGCGATGATCATGTTGACGTCGGTGAGCAGGCCGTTGTCGTCGACCTCGTAGTCGTGGAACAGCGTCCCGCGCGGCGCCTCGGAGACGCCCACCGCTCGGCGCCGGTTGATGCCCGCCTCGGCCCTCACCCTGGTGTCGGTGAGCAACGGGTCGCCGATCATCTGCTCGATCCGCTCGGTACAGGCGAGGATCTCGATCAGCCGGGCGTGGTGGAAGTGGAACGAGGAAAGACCGACGCCGCCGACCTGCTCACGGAACACATCCAGCGCCTCGTCGGCCAGGGGCGTGCCCATCCGTTGGGCCATGTTGACGCGGGCGAGTGGACCCACCCGGTACATGCCGTCGACCACCGGCGCGCTGTCGGGCACCAGCGGCTTCCAGTACGGCGACTTGAGATATGAGTCCTTGTTGGTGGCCTCACCCAGATACGTGCGATAGTCCGCCGGATCGATGTCGTCGGCAACGACGGAACCGACGGCGTCGATGACCTTGAGGTGACCCGTGTGGTGCTCCCAGGTACCGGTGCCGTTGGCGATGGCCAGGAACAGGCTGGGGAAGGATCCGAACGCGGCGATCTCACGTTGAAACCGATCGGCGATCGACAGGTACAGCTCGAGGGCGGCGATCGCCGTCTCCTTCGCCTCGGCCACGCCGGACGCGATCGTGTCACGCGTCTCGGCGGTCATCGGGTGCGCCACCCCGCCCGGCACGATCCCGGGGGCGTGCACCTTGCGACCGGCGATCGCCTCGATGATCGACTGGCCGTAGCTCCGGAGCCGGATCCCACGGCGGGCGATCTCGGGCTCGGAGCCCATCAGCCCGAACACGTTGCGAACGGCCGGATCGGCATCCATGCCCAGCAACAGGTCGGGGGCGCTGAGGTGGAAGAAACTGAGTGCGTGGCTCTGGGTGATCTGGCCGAGGTTGGCCAACGTGCGCAACGCCACCGCAGCTGGAGGCGGTTCCACCCCCATGATGGCGTCGCCGGCCTTGGCCGATGCCAGCAGATGGCTCACCGGACAGATCCCGCAGGTGCGGGCTGTGAGGCTGGGCATCTCGAAGACGGGCCGGCCGCGGCAGAACTCCTCGAACCCCCGGAACTCGGTGACGTGGAAGCGGGCGTCGGACACCAGCCCGTCGTCACCGAGACGGATCGTGATCTTGGCGTGACCCTCGATTCGACTGACCGGGTCGATCGTCACCAGGTCGTGCATGGTGTTCTCCTCATCCGAACCTGATCCCTTCGCCCCGATCCTCCGCCAGGTTCCCGTCGAGGATGGCCACCACCGCTTCCTTGATCCTCCCTGCCGGCGGCGGGCATCCGGGCAGATAGATGTCGACGTCGATCACCTGGTGCAACGGCAGCACCCGTGCAAGCAGCTCGGGGACGATGGGTCGTTCGTCGGGGATCGCACCGTGACGGTCGACCTTCTCGACGTACACCCGTTGCAGGATCTTCATCGGGTCACCGAGCGGGTTGCGCATGGCGGTGACGTTGCCGGTCACGGCACAGTCACCGAACGACACCACCATGGCGCTGCGCCGGCGAATGATCCGGGCGAGTTCCAGGTTGTCCTCGTTGGCCACCGCCCCCTCGACCAGCGTGACGTCGACGCCCTCGGGGAACACCTTGGTGTCGACCAGCGGGCTGTACACGAGGTCGACCCGAGCGGCCAGATCGAACAGGAACTCGTCCATGTCGAGGAACGACATGTGACAGCCCGAGCATCCGCCCAGCCACACCGTCGCCAACCGTGTCTTCCCCGTCATGGCTCGATCCATTCATGGTCACGGCGGGCGCTCACCAGTCGCGCCACCAGGTCGGGCATGTGTCTCATCTCCCCCACGGCCGAGCCCTGATAGGCAAGCGCACCAGTGGGACACGACGCCACACACTTGCCGCACCAGGTGCAGGATGTGGACTCGCCCCAGGGTTGGCCGAGATCGGTGACCAGGTACGCCTGGTGGCCCCGGGATGCGACATCCCAGACATGGGCGCCCTCGATCTCATCACACACCCGCACACAACGGGTGCAGAGGATGCAGCGGTTTGGGTCGAACAGGTACTTCGCATGGGAGGCGTCGACCGGTCTCGCCGGCGACTGGTAGTCGAAGCGGACATGGTCCATCCCGGCCTCGACCGCCCGGTCCTGCAGTTCGCAGTTCCCATTGGCGACGCATACGGCGCACACGTGGTTGCCCTCGGCAAACAGCAGCTCGAGGATGGCGCGACGGTGGCTCCGCAGCTTTGGCGTGTTGGTCCACACCTCCATGTCCTCGGTGACCTGGGTGGCGCAGGCGGGCCGCAACTGATGCTGTTCGGAGACTTCGACCACGCAGATGCGGCATGCGCCTACCACCGAGATCCCCTCCAGGAAACACAGCGATGGGATGTCGATCCCGTTGCGGCGGGCCGCCTGGAGAACCGACTCGCCCTCGAAGGCCTCGACCTCGGTGTCGTCGAGGCTGATGGTGACGGTGGGGCGACGCTCAGGCATGGGCCCTCTCCTCGGCGTGCGTGGTGTCCTGCACGAGGGCCTCGTACTCGGCCCGGAAGTACTGGAGGGTCGAGATGACCGGGTTTGGGGCGCTCTGGCCCAAACCGCACAGCGACGTTTCCCGGACCACGGTGCACAGCTCCTCGAGCAGGGCGATGTCTTTCTTGCGGCCGCTACCGGAGCAGATCCGGTCGAGCAGGCCGTGCATCTGGACGGTCCCGGCCCGACAGGGCACACACTTGCCGCACGACTCGTCCATGCAGAATTCCATGAAGTACCGGGCTACCTCGGGCATCGAGGCGTCCTCGTTCATCACGATCAGACCGCCCGATCCCATGATCGAGCCGAGCTCCCGCAGGCTCTCGTAGTCAACCGGCGTGTCGAGGAACCGCCTCGGGATACAGCCCCCCGAGGGTCCCCCTGTCTGCGCGGCCTTGAACGTCTTGCCGGCCGGAACACCACCGCCCATGTCCTCGACGATCTCACGGAGTGAAATGCCCATCGGTACCTCGATCAGCCCGGTGTTGACGATGTCGCCCGCCAGGGCGAATACCTTGGTGCCGTGGCTCTTCGCGGTACCGATCCCGGCGAACCAGGCCGGTCCGTTCGTGATGATGGCGGGGATGTTGGCGAGTGTCTCGACGTTGTTGATCATCGACGGACGCCCGAACAGGCCGCGCTCGGTTGGATAGGGGGGCCGTAGGCGGGGTGTGCCGCGGCGGCCCTCGATGGAGGCGATGAGGGCGGTCTCCTCGCCACACACGAAGGCGCCCGCCCCGATCCGCACCTCGACCTCGAAGTCGAAGGTGGTGTCGAGCACCTTGCGGCCGAGAAGCCGACTCCGGCGGGCGGCCCGGATGGCCCGGTCGAGCCGTTCCACCGCCTTCGGATACTCGGCCCGGACGTAGATGTAGCCGTGGTCGGCGCCGGTGGCGTAGGCGGCTATGGCGAGGCCCTCGATAACCCGGTGCGGGTCGTCCTCCATGACGGTGCGGTCCATGTAGGCGCCCGGGTCACCCTCGTCACCGTTGGCGATGACGTACTTGTGCTCGGACTGCGCCGCCGCCAGCAGGGCCCACTTGTTGCCGGTGGGGTAGCCCGCCCCTCCCCGGCCCCGCAGACCCGACGCCTTGATCTCTTCCACCACCTGCTCGGGGGTCATGGTGCTGATGGCCTTTTCCAGGGCGCGGTAGGCCCCGTGGGCCACGGCGGACTCGAGACGATCGGGGTCGATGATCCCGGCATTGGCCAACACGACCCGCTGCTGGCGAGCGAAAAAGGGCATGTCGGTGTCGAGGATGTGGTCGGTGGGAGCCTGGTCGCCGTTGCCGTGGGAACGAACGATCGCCTCGCCGACGGCACCGTCGACCGAGTGGTACATGGTCTCTTCGCCGCCGCGTTTGAGCACCCGCACCAGTGGTCCGGCGCTGCACAGGCCCATGCAGCCGGTCGGCATCACCTGGACGGCACCGCCGAGCCCGACCGCCTCGACGGCGACGCTCATCGCCTCGATGGCGGTACCCGCCCCCGCCGATTGGCATGCCGTGCTGGCACAGGCCTTGACACGCCACAGATAGCGGCTGCGGTCCTCGAGCTCGCGTTCGGCTACTTCGTGGAGATCGATCGGCGTCGCCATCAGGAACCGACCTCCGCCATGTCAACCGCATTCGTGATGAGGGCGACCGCGGCCGAGGGGTCGAGATGACCTGACACCACACCGTCGAACACCACCACCGGAGCCAACCCACACGACCCCAGACAGCGGGCCGTCCGCAGCGTCAGCACCCCGTCCGCCGAGGTCTCACCGGGCGGGACGTCGAATTCGGCGGACACGGCCCGCACGATGTCGTCGGCCCCCTTCACGAAACAGGCGGTGCCGGTGCACACGCTGCACGAGTGCTCGCCGGCCGCTTCGAAGCGGAACAGGTGATAGAAGGTGGCTACCCCGAGCACCATGCTCGGCGGCAGCTTCAAGGCCCTCGCCACGTACATGAGGATGTCGTCGGAAAGGTATCCGAACACATCCTGGGCCACGTGCAACGTCTCGATGAGCTGGTCCTGAGCGCTACGCACCCGTTTGAGGTGCTTGTCGACCACGGCGAAACGCTCGTCGCCCGAAGGATGTGTGCCGTCCACGATGCCCTTTCCGTCTCAGCGGAATCCTGACGGAAGGCAACCCGGGCATACAGGGGCCAAGGTCCCGGTGTCTTGCGACATGAGCCACGGCGCACCTGCGGGACACCACACGGGTATCCACCATGCGCCCGAACCGAATTCCGGAAGCGCAGGAGGCGAGGGCACGGTCGAAGTCCAGGTGCCGGCGAGCCGGCTCCCGGTCTCGGATACCTATTCGGTGGCGGTGAACCCGATGAGGGTGGGTGTGCCTTCGAAGACACTGACGGCCCATCTGTCGACGGTCCATGAAGCCAGACGCACGTCGCCGAGCACCACGATCGGCTCCTCGCCGGTCTTCGCAGTGTACTCGGCGACGACATCGTCGAACGAGGACGAGGATTCGAAAGCGACGCTGCGTACGGAACCCAACTCCGTGAACATGCCCGCGGTGAAGGAACTCGGAAGCAGCTGTGGCGGAAAGTCGTCGGGAAGGTCGGCCGTACCGAAGCCAGGGTCCATCTCCATGCCGGCTCCTGCCGTGGTCGGTTGGTCGCTCGGTGCCGGCGGCTCGTCATCGGCACCCTCCGAGGAGCAGGCAGTGACCGCCACGAGCAAGGCGGCTGCAACGACTGTGTATCGACGCCACGACGGAGCCATGCCAGGATGCAAATGGCCATGCGGCTGCCGGTCAATACGCAGATGCGCGTATCGCCCTACCAGCCTCGGATCCGGGCGATGGCGCTTGCCCGGTCGCTGACGTCGAGGGCGCGATAGATGCGCTCCAGGTGTTTCCGCACGGTGCCTTCTGCCATCCCGAGCCGATTGGCGATGGCCTGGTTGGTGCCTCCCTCGGCGAGCTGAAGCGCGACCTCGAGCTGTCGAGGCGACAATCCGGATGCTTGGAGACGTTGCGCGATCGCGTCTACGTCGCCTTGTACGATCACCACATGTGGTGCGATCGGGCCCGGCACGTGCCAGCCGGCGACGCCATTGCCTTCTTCGGAGATCCTGGTCGATCGTGAGAGGACAGCCGGCTGGGACGGCACGTACGCATCCACTCCGGCTTGAAACGAGTCCCGCAGCGGCTCGGGAAGGGGTTCGCCCTCGACGAGCGCGACACCACTCTCATGCTCGAGCTGAGCGGCGTTGTCGCTGACAGACTCCACCACCCCGCGATCATCAGCCAGGACGCCCGTCCAGCCCTGCGATCGAAGGGCACGCTGGAGTTCCGAGTGACGTTCGCGCAGCTGGATCACGTGGTAGTAGTGGGCGAGATGCGGGCGGAGGGTGTTCATCACGGCCCGATCCCGTTCGGTGAATCCTTCCGCACCGGTGTTCACGGCGAATCCGACGACGATGCCCGGCGGTGCCGGCAGTACCAGCGCCATTTGGCTGTCGACTCCAAGGGGGCGAAACATCTTCCGGTGCAGCTCGGTCTGTTGGATCTGCTCCAACGTGGCCAGATCGGACCACATCGTCGCCCGGGTGTCCTCGGACTCGTGGAAGTACCGCACCAACGGGTTCTCGAGCATGAGCTGGGCGAAGAGCGGGGCATACTCCGCCATGAGACTGTTGTCGGGGATGGCTCGCCAGCGAATCTGCTGGGCGCCGGGGTTCATCTCGTTGAACGATGCGTCGATGCAGGGGATGATCTGCGTGAGGCCGGTCATGGTCACCAACGCGTACTCATCGATGGTCCGCGCGGCAGTGAGAGCTTCCACCAGGCCGAGGACGGCCGCGGCATCGCGCTCGCCGAGCTCCGGAGAGTCCATGGAGGAAGTCTGCCAGATCGGTCGCCTACGCGTATCTGCGTATTGACCGGATCAGGAAGCACGGTCGATCATCGACCGGTGAGTTCTCCTCGTGGCGTGGGTTGGGTGTGGGTGGTGCTGGCTGTGGCGCTGGCGTCAGTGGTGCCGGCTGCGTCCGCCCAGACCCAGGAGCCGATGGCGGCCGAAGGTGAATGGGTCGGATCCATCGGCTTCCGAGGGACCACCGCCCAGACCGACCAGTCATTCCGTGGCGGGTTCTCACTCACCTCCGCCGGCGGCGAGGTCGAGGGTACGTTCACTTGGGCGGGTGGCGTGACCTCGATCGGAGGTGTGGTCAGCGGGCCAGACACCATGCCACGGTTCGACCTCACCACGGTGGTGAGCAACGGCGTCGACATTCCCGACGTCACGGGCGGGGGCGAAATTTCCCTGACCGCTGCGACGTGTGAACGCCTCGAAGGAATCGGCGTGAACGTCGATGTCGAGATGATGGGACGCGCCGACATCAGTCAGATCGTGTGGTGGGCGGTGAGGGGCGAAGCCGCGTCAGATCCCGCCGCCTTCTTCGAGGCGCTGGAGGCCCTGCAGGTGAAGGTGGGCGATCTCCTCACTTCGCTCGCAACCGGGGCCGTCATCGCAGGCGGCGGCATCGTCGGCCAACTCGAGCCCCTCCTGGTGGAGGCCGAGAGGCTGGCCGCCGATCTGGACCGATCCGAGGGTTGTGGTCTGGAGTTCTTCCGATCGGTCATCGCCGGCGAGGTCGCCCGGCTAGTCGATGCCGTCCTCGCAGATCCCGACGTCGATGTGTTCACGCTCGCCCAGGTTCTGTTGACGGCGGCCCGGGTAGGGGTGATCGGAAGCGGTGCCGAAGGAGCGAACCCGGACACCGAGGCCGCGGCGCGGGCGCTGGTGGCGGAGCGAATCGACGCGGCCACCGCAGCCGAGGACGTCGTCACGTTGGAGATCCTGAGCCTGGTTGCGGAGGACATGGGCTGGGGCGATCTGGCCTATGACGCCGTGCTGGCGCTGGTGGCGATCGGACCATGATCGGCCGGCGATCGACCCCGACGGCGGCGACAACGATTGCCCTGATAGTCGCGCTCACAGCCTGCTCGGGAAGCGCCGATTCTGCACCTGAACGCACGGAAGTGCCGGGGGTCATCGACGAGGTTGCCATCACCACCATCGCGACCGAGCCAACGTCGACTCCGTCCACGCCATCGGCAGCCGCAACAGCACCATCGAGCGAGGGCCCCGGCGACGATCCCACTCTCGATGATCTCCGGGGCGCCCTCGGCATAGACGTACTCCACTTGGAGCCGACCACCGAGACCGGAAACCACCCGACACTCAGCTGGCAACCGGTCGATGGGGCGGCGTCGTACTGGCTGGTGCTCCGCGATGACGACGACCGACCGTACTGGGCATGGACCGGCTCCGACACCACCGTGCGTGTCGGAGGTGGTGATCGCTCGGAAACCAACCAGACAGCCGCACTCCATGGCGAGATGACATGGCGCGTCGCCGCATTCGACACCGACCACGATCTCATCGCTCTCAGCGATACGGCTCGCTTGTCGCCGTGAAGCACCGCACACCGACCCGATGACCCGTGGGTCGCTGGACGTCCTCCGAACGCGCGCGGCTACGGAGTCCCTCACCTCCCCACGAACGAGCGGGTTCCGTCTCGCGGGTTGTCAAATGGAGTCGGGCCGCCGGACATGCGGTCGGGAACGGAGTGTCCGAGCGCGTCACCTCGTGGCTGTGACGATCAGCGCCGGCGCCGGGAAAGCCACCCTGCCATGAGGGTCGGTGAAGGGGGCCAGTCGGCGCCGGGCTTCCTGGAGGAGAGCCTCGTAGTCGTCCTCGTCAACCTGGTCCGCCAGAGTCCAGCCCCGCACGTCGGTGTGGACCCAGGCCTCGATGGATTCGAACCGAGCCGTTCCGTCGTGTCTCGTGACGACGGGGTTCGAGAAAGCGGTCGCCATCAGTCCGTGGATCTCCTCGGGATCCCCGAGGACGAATGGAGCCCGAAGGGCGTCGGCGGCATCATCGCCGACCAGTTCACCGAGGAGCTCCACCATGGCGGCATAGCCCGGTGTGGCATCGAGGGAGGCCCAGGTGGCGATCGCAACCGAGCATCCGGGGGCGAGCACCCGCGCCATCTCGGCCACGGCGCCGGCACGCTCGGTGAAGAACATCAGCGCGAACTGGCTCACCACCCGGTCGAACGAGGCGTCCGCATAGGGCAGATGCTCTGCCACGCCATTTCTCCAGTCCACCGCTCGGTTCACGCGGCGGGCGACCGCCAACATGCCGTCGTTGGGATCGACGCCGGAGACCCGACCCGTCTCTCCGACTCGCTCGACTGCGGCTCGGGCCAAAACGCCGGTCCCACAGCCGACGTCGAGGACCCGATCGCCCTCACCCGCCCCGACCGCATCGAGCATGCGGTCGGGCCACTGCCCGAACAGAGCGGGCACGAAGAACTCCTCGTACACCTCGGCTGCCGACCGAGCCACCTGTCCTCGTTGTGCATCAGTCATGGGGCGAGTGTCGTACCGGCAGACAGATGCGCCTAGCGCGAACATAGAACTCACCACCGAGAGAGGAGACCCTCATGGGTAGGTATCGCCAATACTGCCCAATCGCCCGGGCATCCGAGATCCTGGCCGAGCGTTGGAATCCACTCATCATCAGGAACCTGATGTTCGGGGCTACCACGTTCTCCGAACTCGCTCGGGGCGTTCCCGCCATGTCGCGTTCGATGCTGATCAAGCGGCTCGGCGAGCTCGAGCGCTCCGGCATCATCGACAAACAACCCAAGGTCGATGGCCCCGGCCACCGGTACACACTCACCCCGGCCGGTCACGATCTCGCCCGCGTGATCGGAGCCCTGGGAGAGTGGGGCGAGCAGTGGGTCGAAGTCACGACCGATCACGCCGACCCGGGTTTCGCCTTGTGGGCATGGTGCCAGGTACAGCTCAACCAGGCCCAACTCCCCGAGGAGCGTATCGTCGTGGCCTTCACTTTCCCCGACCAGCCGCCAGGCAATCGCTACTACTGGCTACTCATCGAGCAAGGCGACGCTGAGGTCTGTTACTCCGATCCAGGCGGCGAGCCCGACGTGGACGTACAGGCAGAATCCCTCGCCTTCGTCGATTGGCACCGCGGGAAGCTGACGTGGTCCGCCGCCATCAAGTCCGGAAGGATCAGCGCAACCGGTCGCCGTGACCTCGTTCGCGCGCTGCCCGGCTGGAACTCCCACGAGCCGGTGTTCGGGCGCGCCTGAGCCGCCGGGGCCCGAAGCGCCCATCACTTGGACCCGGCCACTTCGAGCGAGCGTCGGCCACCCAGAGGTTCCGTATCTGGGCGAGGCTTGGCCACCCCTCTCTACGGGGATGCGCCGACGATCCGGCGTGTGAGGTGATGACGATGATCCGGCTGATCACGGTTGCGATCTCGGGGCTGGCGATCCTGGCGGTGATCGTGTTCGCCATGGCTGACCGCAGCGACGAACGGCCCGCTTCGGATGCGGCGCGGGAGGGACTCGAGACGGCGGGCTCGGCGCCTCACAAGCCGGCGGCAGCGACGAGGTCGTCCGCCGGAGTCGGGGAGTCGGACGCCGCCGAGGCCGAGGTGGTGGAGCCCACCAAGCCATCGCCGTCGAGCGGTCGATCATGCTGCCCGACATCAACCGTCTGGTCGACGCCCGTTGGCGCAAGCAGATGGCGACACGCTGCGACGTGGACTTCGCGCGCGAGTGATTCAGGCACCACGGCGACGGCACGCTGTCGCAGATGACATGCGTTGGGGGAGCGACGCAGCCACGGTTGGTCCTCGGCCGGTCGCCTGACGTACCCGACTCACACCGGAGTCGCCGTTTGCCTACGCGTGTTCTGCAAGGCGGGACGGACTACTCGTAGCCGTCGACCAACAGCTGTGCCACGTCGCGCACGCGCACCTCGTCGCCCATGCCGAGCTCCTTGACGCCGTCGTCGATCATGACGTAGCAGTAGGGACACGACACGGCGATCTCGGTGGCTCCGGTGGCGAGGGCCTCCTCGGCCCGCTCGATGTTGACCTTCTTGCCGGTGTGCTCCTCCATCCAGAAGCGGGCACCGCCGGCACCGCAGCACAGTCCCCGGGTTCCGTGGCGGGGCATCTCGACCATGTCGACGTTGCCGGTGGCGGCCACCACCTCGCGGGGAGCGATGTAGATGTCGTTGTGCCGGCCCAAGTAGCAGGGGTCGTGGTAGGTGACCTTTTTGCGAGGCATCGCCTCGCCGGACGACGCCGCCACACGCTTCTGACGCAACAGCTCGGCCAACAACTCGGTGTGGTGCACCACCTCGTAGTCGCCGCCCATCTGCGGGTACTCGTTCGCCAGGGTGTTGAAGCAGTGCGGACACTGGGTGATGACCTTCCTGACGCCGAGGTCGTCGAAGGTCTCGATGTTCTGCAGGGCCAGCTGCTGCCACACGTACTCGTTGCCGGAACGCCGGGCCGGGTCGCCGTTGCAGCTCTCGCGGGGCCCGAGGATGGCGAAGTCGATTCCGGCCTCGTTCAGGAGCTTGGCGAGGGCGATGGTGACCGCCTGGTTGCGGTCGTCGAAGCTGCCGGCGCATCCGACGTACCAGAGGTACTCGGCGGAATCGACCCCGTCCTGTCCGAGGATCCTGACGGGGAAGTCCAGTTTCTTGGTCCAGTCGGCGCGTCCCTGCTGGCCCATGCCCCACGGGTTGCCCTGGTTCTCCATCGCCATGTAGGCCTTGCCCAGCTCGGTGGGGAAGTTCGACTCCATGAGCGCCAGGTAACGGCGCATGTCGAGGATCTTGTCGAGGATCTCGATGTTCACCGGGCAGATCTCGTCGCAGGCCTTGCACGATGTGCAGCTCCACACCTCTTCCGGGGTGATCCGGTCGAGCACACGATCAGACTCGATCACGATGCCGTCGGCCAGGCTCACCTGGGTGGAGACGACCGGAGACCCGGAGGATGCCATCACCTCGCCGGTCTTGAGGACGATCTCGCGGGGGTCGAGCGGCTTGCCGGTGATGTTCGCCGGGCACACCGAGGTGCAGCGACCACAGATGGTGCAGGCGTCGGTGTCGAACAGCTGCTTCCAGGTGAACTCCGAGATCACCGAAGCACCGATCACCTCGATGTCCTCGGCCTCCATCAGGTTGGGCATCGGCTTCATCGCGCCCTTGGGGCGGTCCTTGGGCGAGAGGAACATGTTGGCGGGGGAGGTCACCATGTGGCGCAGCTTGGTGGTTGGCAGCATCACCAGGAACCCGAGGAATGCTGCGGCATGGGCCACCCAGAACACCCGGTGCCAGTCTCCGGCGGCGGCGTCCGAGAACAGGAAGGACAGCGGGTACCCGACGAAGGACCACGCCTCGAAGTCGGGTCGGCCCATCCACGCGATTCGGGCCGCTTCGGTGAGCAGACCGGTCACGCCGATGACGGCGAGCACGGTCAGGATCCAGCCGTCCTCGGGTTTGGTCTTGGAACGAAGCCGCCACGGCTTCTGGATGTAGCGGCGGGCGAACGCCCAGAAGAGCCCGCCCAGATACACCAGCGCCGCCAGGTCGAGTATGAAGCTGTATCCCTGGTAGACGCCGCCCTCCAGGAACTTGAGCGAGTTGGGGAGCAGGTGATCTATCTCGAGCGTGACCGTTCCGAGGAACAGCACCACGAACCCGAAGTAGACCATCGAGTGCATCAGCCCGGCCTGCTTGTCCCGCAGCAGCGTCTTCATCCGCATGCCCTGTTCCAGTTGCTTGAACCGGGCACCCCAGTCACCGGAGCGGTGTTCGCCCTGACCGCGTGCCCAGTTCCGGGCCCGGAGCGAGAACAGGTAGAGGCTCACACCGAGGAAGACGGCGGTTGCCACGTAGAAGGCCGCTTCCAGCGCTTCGGGGATGTTGCCGAACACCACGCGGCCCACTTCGGGCTCGAAGTGTCCGGGCAGCTTTCCGAGCGGCCACAGCATGAGTGTTCCGAGGGTTGCCAGGACGGCGAGCCCGAGGAGGGCTTGGGAGGCGGTCGGGCGCCAACGCGGACGCGGCTCCTCGTCGTGGGTGTGCTCGTGCTCGTGGGTCACCGTGGCCATCGGGCGAGTGTATCCGCCCGCCCGCCTCGAAATTGCGTACGCCGCCGTCGGATTCGGGGACGCGGTACGCAATTTCGAGAGAATCGGGAACGGGACGCTCGACCCTGGCCTGGTTCGGGGCGTAGCGAGACGCTGATCGGGTACGAGGAGGTATGTCTGTGCCCGAAATCACCACCCGTCATCTGCTCGAACAACCAACGGTCGTGATGCGGACCATCGTCCCGGTCGAGGCGATCCCCACCTTCCTGGGGAAGGCGTTCGGCGCCGTGGCCGAGCACATCGGTACCCACGACGCCGACTTCGCCGGCCCGCCTTTCGCCCGTTACCTGCCGGTCAGCGACGACTTCCGAGCCTTCGAGATCGAGGCCGGATTCCCCGTGACCCCCGCCATCCCCGGCGACGGCGAGATCGAGGCCTCCACCCTGCCGGGCGGGGAGGTCGCCACCATCACCCACATTGGCGCCTATGACGCCATGCGGCCCACCTACCAGGCCATCAATGACTGGCTCGGAGCCCACCAGGCCACCCCCACCGGGGCACCGTGGGAGGTGTACCTCAGTGATCCCGACGACGAGCCCGATCCCGCCATGTGGCGAACCGACATCGTCCAGCCGTACCAGGAGATGGCACACGTCCGATGACCTGCCCGATAACCTGACGGCGTGACCCTCTACCAACTGCTCCTGTTCGCCCACGTGCTGGGCGTGGTCATCTGGCTCGGCGGCACGCTCGTGCTCTACCTGCTGTGGCGCCGAGCTGTGAAGTCCGGTGATCGGGCGGCCGTTACCGCACACGCCGACACACTCCGCTGGTTCGAACGCGCCCTCGCAATGCCGGCGGCGGTGGTGGTGCTGCTGGCAGGTGGCTGGCTCATGTCCGCCGGCGACTGGCCGATCGAACAGATCTGGCTCCATGTAGGGATGGCAGCGGTGTTCGGGGCAGCCGGGGTGTCGATGATCTGGACAGCCCGCCACCGCCGGAAGCTCACCGCCGGTGGCGAACTGAAGGTGCTGGCCTCCCGGATCGACCTGGGGATGATCGCCTCGATGCTCATCATCCTGGTCGCCTTCTGGGCCATGATCGTCAAGCCGGGTACGTAGGAACGAGCATCGAGCGAACCCACCACCTTCTGCACAATGAGGTCGCGCGGATAGGGAACAACTTTGTCCCCCTCGAGCTTGCGAGAGGGGGAAGGGGCCCCCGCTTGCGGGGTAGGGGGGGCCTATCCCTCGCGAGCATGATGACGCGTTCCCAGCCCTCGCGTGGCCTGATGACGCGTTCCGGAACGCGTGCGAGTTCATCTCGCGAGCTTTCAACCCCCCTACCCCGCTCGTCCCTCCCCGGCGCTTGCGCCTGCGGACCCTTCCCCCACTCCGCTCCGTGGGGGACAAAGCTCATGACTCCACCAGTGTGTCCATCCGCCCTATCCGCGCTACCTCAATGTGCAAAAGGTGGGAACGGCGGATGGTCAGCTGGTCAAGCCGAGTGCCAGTCCTGTTGACCTGCAGACTCTGAACCCTTGGCCGTTTCCGGCGCCTCGCCCCTCGCCCCTCGCTTCAGCTCCGACCGCGGCCTTGGCGGTAGCGCTTGATGAGGGCGTTCGTCGAGGCATCGTGGCCGAGGGCCGGGGCGGCTTCGGAGGTCAGCTCGTCGATGATGGTGGTGGCTAGGGCCTTGCCGAGTTCCACGCCCCACTGGTCGAACGAGTTGATTCCCCAGATGACTCCCTGGGTGAACACCTTGTGTTCGTAGAGCGCGACCAACCGTCCCAGCACGGTCGGGGTGAGCTTGTCGGCCAGGATCACCGACGTGGGCCGGTTACCGGGGAAGGTCCGGTGTGGAACGAGCTCGGCGGCGACGCCCGCCGCGGCCACCTCGTCGGCGGTCTTGCCGAACGCCAGCGCCTCTGACTGGGCGAACAGGTTCCCCATCAACAGATCGTGCTGACCGCCGATGTCGTCGGTCGACTCGATGAAACCGATCAGATCGGCTGGGATCACCGTGGTTCCCTGGTGGAGCAGTTGGTAGAAGGCGTGCTGGCCGTTCGTGCCGGGTTCACCCCACACGATCGGGCCGGTGTCGTGGTCGACCACCGAACCGTCGAGTCGTACCCGTTTCCCATTCGACTCCATATCGAGCTGCTGGAGGTAGGCGGCGAAACGGTCCAGGTCCTGGCTGTAGGGCAGCACCGCATAGGTCGGAAACAAACAGAAGTTTCGGTACCAGACCCCGATCAGGGCGAGCAGCACCGGCAGGTTGCGTTCGAGTGGCGCGGTCCGGAAGTGCACGTCCATCTCCCGGAAGCCGGCCAGCATCTCGCCGAAGGCGGCCGCTCCGACCGCGATCATGAGCGACAGGCCGATGGCCGAATCCATCGAGTAGCGGCCACCCACCCAGTCCCAGAACCCGAACATGTTGTCGGTATCGATCCCGAACGCCGCCACCTCGGAGGCGTTGGTGGACACGGCCACGAAGTGCCGGGCCACCGCGGCGTCGTCGCCGAGTGCCTCCACCAGCCACGCCCGAGCGTTGCGGGCGTTGCTGAGCGTTTCGAGCGTGGTGAAGGTCTTCGACGCCACCACGAACAGCGTCTCGGCCGGGTCGATCCCGGTGAGCGCCGCCGCCAGATGGGCGGGGTCGATGTTGGAGACGAACCGGACGTCGATGCCGGGGTGGGCATACGACCGGAGGGCGTGATACGCCATCACCGGTCCGAGATCCGAACCGCCGATTCCGATGTTCACGACGGTCCTGATGGGGCGACCGGTGTGACCGACCCAGGCTCCCGACCGAACCCGCTCGGCGAAGTCACCCATGCGTGACACCACGTCGTGGACGTCGTCGACGACGTCACGGCCGTCGACGGTGAACTCGTCGCCGGCGGCGGCGCGCGAATGCGGTGTGCAGCACGGCCCGACCTTCGGTGCTGTTGATGGGCTCCCCCTCGAACATCGCCTCGATCCGCTCGGGCAACCCGGCTGCGACGGCCAGTTCGAGGAGCGACGTCATGACCTCGTCGTCGATCAGGTGTTTGCTGAGGTCGGCGACCAGGCCGGCGGCCTCGAAGGTGAACCGCTCGGCGCGCCCCGGATCACCCGCGAACGCCTCCCGGAGGTCGGTGGTACCGGCGGATGCGAGCTCGGCGAGTCGAGCCCATTGGGGGGTGTCGGTGATCATCTCGTCGCTCTCCTGGTGTTCATCGGGTCGTCCACCGGTCGCTCATGAGTCAACCGCGGGTTCATGTCGTCAGCCAATTCCAGTCCCCGCCGAGCAGGTCGTCGGCCTCGGCGGGTCCCCAGCTCTCCCGCGGGTAGGCGATGGAGGGCTCGTCCTTGGTGAGCACGGTCTCGACGATCCGCCACGCCTCCATCACCCCGTCCTGCCGGGCGAACAGCCGGGGATCCCCCCGCAGCGCATCGCCGATCAGCCGGTCGTACGCTTCCCGGCCGGGACCGTGGGTGGCCTCGTGGTCGACATGGAGTTCCACCGGCCCGCTCACCAGGTCGGCGCCGGGCAGTTTCGCCTGCATCGAGAGCGTGATCGTGTCGCCTGGTTTGGTGGTGAAACGAAGCCGATTGGGGCCGGGGCGGCAGGCCTCATCGGTGAACAGGGGCCGCGGCGGCTGTTGGAACTCGACCACCGCTTCGGTGACCGTGCGGCCCAGCCCCTTCCCGGCCCGGATGATCCAGGGGACTCCCGCCCAGCGCCACGAGTCGATCTCGAGCCGAAGCGCCACGTAGGTCTCGGTGTCGGAACCATGCGCGACATCGGCTTCATCGAGATACCCGACGTACTGGCCCCGCACCACGTCGGCCGGGGAGAGCGGTCGGATCGCCTTCAGCACCTTCGCCCGCTCATCGCGCAGGGCATCCGGCTCCTGGGAGACCGGAGGCTCCATCGCCAACAGCGAGATCATCTGGAACAGGTGATTCTGCACCACGTCGCGAATGGCGCCCACCGAGTCGTAGAACTTGCCCCGACCCTCGATCCCGAAGCCCTCGGCCATCGTCAGCTGGACTCCACGAACGTAGTGCCGGTTCCAGATCGGCTCCAGCACCGTGTTGGCGAAGCGGTACACCATGATGTTCTGGACCGCTTCCTTGCCGAGGAAGTGGTCGATGCGGTATACCCGGTCCTCGGGGAAGTGCCGGTGCACGATCTCGTTGAGCTGTGCGGCGGAAGCCGTGTCGCGTCCGAACGGCTTCTCGAGCACCACC
This sequence comes from uncultured bacterium, assembly GCA_963825585.1. Classification (GTDB taxonomy): domain Bacteria; phylum Actinomycetota; class Acidimicrobiia; order Spongiisociales; family ZC4RG35; genus JAOUGY01. The sequence goes on along the minus strand of CAWGTX010000009.1, from coordinate 172,246 downwards.
CGTCCCTGGTGATGCAGACCCACGCCGGCCAGACCCTCGACCACGTCGTCGAACAAGCTGGGCGGGATGGCCAGGTAGAAGACGGCACTGGTCCGGCCGGCCAGGCGGCTCTTGATCTCGGCATACACGCTGCTGTCCCGGTAATCACCGGAGACGTAGCAGAGGTTGGCGGAGAGCCGGGCGAACACCGCCTCGTCGATCTCTTCACCCGCCTCCTCCAGTGCCTGGCGGGCGTTGATGCGCAGCTCATCGTCGGTCCACTGACTCGACGCCACACCCACAACGGGCATGTCGAGCTGTCCCGATGCGGTCAGGTCGTACAGGGCCGAGAAGAGCTTCTTGCGGGCGAGGTCGCCGCTGATCCCGAACAGGACGAGCGATTCGGCCTTCATGATGACCTCTCGTGGTGGCCACCGAACTGCTTGCGCATCGCCGACAGGATCTGGTTCGAGAAGTCGTCACGTCCCCGCGAGTCGAACCGGCCGTACAACGCTGCCGACAACACCGGAGCGGGCACCCCCTCCTCGACGGCCGACAGCACCGTCCACCGTCCTTCCCCCGAGTCGGCCACCATCCCGGAGAACTCGCTCAGCTCGGGGCTCTCCACGAACGCGGTCGCAGTCAGGTCGAGCAGCCACGAGGCGACCACACTGCCCCGACGCCACACCTCGGTGACGGCGGGGATGTCGAAGGTGTACCTGTAGTGCTCGGGGTTCTGCAACGGTGCGGTCTCGGCGTCGGCCTGATGCTCGGTCGTGCCGGCATCGGCGTGCTTGAGGATGTTGAGCCCTTCGGCGAATGCCGCCATCACGCCGTATTCGATGCCGTTGTGGATCATCTTCACGAAATGGCCCGCACCCGACGGTCCGCAGTGGAGGTAGCCATGTTCCTCTGCGGATGGTTCGCCGGTGCGGCCGGGGGTGCGATCGGCGACCGCCACACCGGGTGCGAGGGCGGCGAAGATCGGTTCCAGCCTGTTGGACGCGGCGACGTCGCCACCGATCATCAGACAGAACCCCCGTTCCAGACCGTAGACGCCACCGCTCGTGCCAACGTCGAGCAGCGTGACACCACGCTCCGCCAGCGACGCCGAGCGGTGGAGGTCGTCCTGATAGAACGAGTTTCCCCCGTCGATGATCACGTCGCCGGGCGTGAGGGTGGCGGCGACATCACCGATCACCCTCCCGGTGATGGCAGCCGGGACCATGATCCAAACCGCACGAGGTCCGTCGAGCGCAGCGGCCATCTCTTCGAGCGACGCCACCCCAACCGCCCCCTCGGCGACGAGTTCGGCCACCGCCGTGGGGTCGATGTCGTAGACAACCGCCTCGTGTCCGGCCCTGATCAGCCGCCGCACCAGGTTCGCTCCCATCCGCCCGAGCCCAACCATGCCAAGTTGCATCGTGTCCTCCGCATTCAGATCGCCGCGACGATCGCCGCCGCCATCGCCGCTACAACCCTCGCACGGTGCGGAAGCAACCGGGCCGTGGCCGAGAGCTCCAGTTGGACACCAGCCTCGACAGGGAGATTCACAGGATTGGAGGGATGACGACCCCGGAGCGGGCGGGGGATCTCCTCGAGGTCATCGACGATGCGAAGCTCCGTCCCCGCTCGGAGGCCGGATGCCACGTGGCTGCGGAGGGCGTCGTTGCGGCCGCCCACCAGCACCGTCTTCGGTAGATGGACCCTGCCGAAGCCGTGCAGACTGATGACCGTTCGCACGTGTCCCAGGAACTCGGTCAGCCGTGGACTGTGGGCCGGGTCGTAGTGGATCGATGGAAGGTGCCACGAAAGGTCTTCGGGTTGTTCCACCACGTAGAGCGATGCCCCGGTGGCTTCGACCAGTTCCCGCGCCATCTCGGCGGTTCCCGCCTCGATGCCGCCGTGGATGGCCATGACGCCGACCGGCCCACCCAATCGTATCTCCTCGGACACGAGTGGATGGGCCAGCAGTTCTCTGAGCATCGAGCCGTCAGGCCGGGGTTATCTGGCTGTTTCCGCCGGTGTCGCCCTCGGTGGTCAGGCCGAGCTCTTTCTTGAGCTCCTCGAGCTTGGCATCGGCCTGGGCGATCGAGATCGCCTCCTTCAGCTCCGATTCCGCCCCTTCGGGCGTCGCCTCGCGCAGCTCGGTGCGGGCCTTGGCCGAGGCGAGCCGCTGCTGGATCTTTTCTTCCACCTTCTCGAGCGAAGGTGCCTCGACCTCCATGTTCGACGAGATCGACTCGACCGCCGAGTTCACCGCCTCCTGCATCTTGGCCTGCTGCAGCTGGCCCATCAGCTGCATCCGCTTGGCGGCGAGCTCCTGGAGGCGCATGGCGTTGGCCTGAACGGCGGTCTTGGCCTGGTCGGCCTGTCCGATGGCGATCTCGTACTGCTCCTTGAGCCCGTTGAGGTTCGACTCGGAGGCCTGGAGCTTGAGTGCCAGCGACTGGGCTGCCTGGGTCCATTTCGACTGCTCGGCGGTGTCACCTGCGTTCTTGGCCGCCTCGGCCCGCATGAGCGCCGACTTGGCCATCTCGCGCGCCTCGCCCACGTCCTTGGCCGCCCCCTCGATCTTCTGCTCGATCTGGGTGCGATGGGCGATGACCTTGGCAGCCTGATTGCGCAGTTCCTGGTCACGCTTTTTCGACTCGGTGATGGCCTGCTCGATCTCGATCTCTGGGTTCATCGCCTTCTCGGCCCCGGATCGGAAGAGCTGCTTGAGGTAGCCCCAGATTCGCTTGAACATCGTTCGTAACCCCTTGGTGGCGGTCGGTCGGCTCACACTCTAGGCGAGGCGAAGACCGCATACCCAGGGTTGTAGACCACACGTCATGTGGTCTGGGGCCCACAGAATGGTCGGGTCAGCGCGATCGGCGCCCGCGAGCCGTCGAACGCGACCCTCCCGAGCTCCGCGTCGACGACCGCGATGACGATCGGGATGACGATCGGGACGACCCGCCACTGCGACTGGGCAGACTGGGCAACCCCATGCTGCCACCAGACGCCCGGCGGCTGCTCCCGGTCATGGCGCCGCCAAGCATCCCGCCCAGGACTGCACCCAAGCCGCCGCTGCGACGCCGAGGAGCACCCCGGCCCCAGCTGTAGTCCGTGGACCGACCACCAACGAGGATTTGGAAGGCGTCGAGCCAGTCCATGCCGCCACCACCACTCGAGCGAGGCGCCTGCGGGGCCGGAACCCTGCGACCTCCTACGTCGATGGTCCGCGGCTCGGGCTTCTCACCACGCTGGAGTCGGTCGGCATCCGTGCGGCACACCTTGACGGTGCGATTCCCGGCGGACGTCTGCAACGTCGCCTCCTCGGTACCAGCCCCATGGGTGGGATCGAAGAAACACGGCTGCGGCTTCTCCTCCTCCGGCTTCTCGGGGATCGGTCGCCCCTCCACCATCGCCACGGCCGCCGCCATCTCCCAACGGGCCACATCGAGGTCATCGGACAGTGACTCGAGATCGGCCGGTGTGGTCGCTGCCGCCATCCGGTCCTCGGCCACCTTGAACATCTCGGAGGCCTTCCGGTAGTGCTCGAGGGCGTTGGGGAATCGATCCTGATCGGGTCGGTCGCTGAACTCGAGGATCTCGTTGGCGACCACCCCCATCTGTTCACGGATCTCAGACTTGGCGGCTTCGAGCGCCGACGCCGCCGCCACCGCCCGCTTCTTCTTGCCACGCCGGGAGAGGAACCAGATCAGAGCGACGATGCCCAGCGGCCATATCCACCAGGGCAACCCCCGCCCGAGTCGGTTTGCACCCGTGGCTCGGGGGATTCGGCCGGTCCGGCCGGGAGCCCGCCCGATGCCTGAGTGGTCGCCACCGACGGGGTGTCGCCAGTGAGGGCCGCCGCCAGTTCCTGGAAGTCCTCGAAGTAGGGGTCGCCGGTGTCGGCGAACGCCTCGTCGAGGGCGGCGTCGATCTGCTCGTCGGTGTAGACGCCATCGGTGACGACACCCACCTCGGACGCCGACAGCACGATGATGGTGTCGGGATCTTCGACCCCGGCCAACACCTGGTCGGCGAACAGGTCGGCGCCATCACCCGGATCGTCGGCCAATGCCACGAAACCGATGCCCGGATAGTCGGCGACCAGGTTCTCCATGTCGTTGACGGCGATGTCCACCCCGTCGCCGATGTAGTACCCGCGGAACTCCACCGCCTCGGTCACGTCGTCGACCTGTTGGGCCGACGCCACCATCGGAATCGTCATGAACAGCGCCACCAGGGCGGCGAATGTGCGTCGCATGGCCCACATCGTACGTCGCCCTGCTGGCGCCGCCAGGTTTCACCCTCCCAGTGTCAGCGAGTCGAGTTCGATCGTGTCGAGCACAGCCCCGCTCTCGTCGAGCAACTCCACGGTCGCCGACGACCAGTCCGACGGAACCTCGACGACGGCGAAACGCCTGGCGAGCACACGCACCACGACCGCCGACACCACGTCCTGGCCTACGAAGGCCCGACCAGCGCCGTGGCGTGCTTGATCACACCCTCACGGCGTTTGGCGTAGATCTCGGCATCGGTGTGGATGCCGACAACACGCTGGCAGACCCGATTCTGTTGTGGGCGACTTCCAGGACGGTGGTGGGAACGCGTGTAGCTCACCGTTGACTGTTGCCCGTGACGATGGCTCGTCATGTAGCCATCGGGTGGCGGCCGGTGGGTAGCGGCACGACCTGTCGCACATTGATGTCACCCGGATGGGGAACGAACCGAAGAGGAGTCCGGCTGCGGGGATCAGCAGGGAGCCAGGTGCGAGGGGCCAGAAAGCGGAAGGCCACGATCGTCCCACGCCAACGCCGAAATCACCCGTGACGGGTTCCGGCTCTTCGCCCCTCGCTCCCAGCTGGAGCGCCGGCGCTCAAATGTGTGACGCTGTCACGACCCGCCGAGCAGGTCCTTGGTCACCCGGGCGACGTGTCCCGTCGCCTTGACGTTGCGGTACTCGCGTTCGATGTCGCCTTCGGGACCGATCACGAACGTCGAACGAATGAGCCCTTCGTACTCGCGGCCGTAGTTCTTCTTCACGCCCCAGGCACCGAACGCCTCTGCCACCTTGTGGGCGGGGTCGGAGAGCAGGCGGAACGGCAGGCCCTCCTTCTCACGGAACTTGGCGTTGCGCTCCGGTTCATCGGGGCTCACACCGACCACCTCGTAGCCGGCATCGAGCAGCACCTGATGATTGTCACGAAAATCGCAGGCCTCCTGCGTGCATCCGGGCGTCATGGCAGCCGGATAAAAGAACACGATCGTGGACCTGCCTGCGAAGCCCTTTGAGGACACCTGGTTGCCGGCCTCGTCGGTCAGCGTGAAGGTAGGGGCACGCATCGTTCTCTCAACTCCACTCGAACCAGAACTGTCCACCGCGTCAGTCCTTGCCGAGCAACGCCCGGAGGAAGAACACGGTGTTGGCGGGCCGTTCGGCCAGGCGTCGTGTCAGGTACGCGTACCACTCCGACCCGTACGGAACGTAGATCCGCATGGGCCGCCCCTCCCCCACCAACTGTTCATGGAGATTAGGCCTCACACCGAACAGCATCTGGAACTCCCAGGGCCCATTTCGTGAACCGGCGAGCTGAGTGGCCAGGTTGATGAGACGATCGTCATGGGTGGCGACACACGGCTTCACCACATCCGATGCCATGAGCTGCTCCAGCAGGCGAACGTATGCGGCGTCGACCTCGTCCTTCTCGGTGAACGCCACCTCGTCGGACTCGACGTAGGCACCCTTGCACAGCCGGATGTGGCCGCCGAGCGGGATGAGGCGTTCCAGATCCTTCGGCGTGCGTTTGAGGTACGCCTGGACGCACAGGCCCAGGTTTCCATGCCGCTCCTGAGCCGCCTCGTACAGGTCCACGGTGACACCGGTGAACCTCGAATCCTCCATGTCGACCGTCACAGTCGTCCCCACTTCGGCCGCCCGCACGGCCAGGCGGTCGAGCGCCTCGGACGCCAGCCCGGTGTCGAAACTGAGACCCAGTTGGGTGAGTTTGATCGAGATGTTGGCGTCGAGACCGGCGGAGGCGATTCGGTCGACCGCCGCCAGGTACCCCTCGGCGGCCGAAAGGGCGGTGGCGGCGTCGTGCACCTCTTCGCCCAACAGGTCGAGAGAGACCTGCATCCCCTTGGCGTTGAGCCCGTCGGCTGCATCGGCCGCCCGGTCCAGCGAGTCACCTGCAACGAACCGGTGCGCCAGCGAGCGACCGGGATCGGTACCCGTCACCACCTTCTCGATCACCGGGTTCTGAGTGGCGGCCACCACTGCCCTCGAGAACAGGCTCATCGTCTACTCCTCCCTCGCCAACGCTCCCAACTCACGGCTGCGCTGGGCCGCAGCCCGCACCGCATCCTCGATCACTGCGCGGAAACCGCTCTCCTCTAGCACGTGCAGCGCCGCCGCAGTGGTGCCGCCCGGTGAGGTCACCTGTGCCCTCAACTCCGAGGCCTTGATCGGGGTGTCGGTGAGGAGGTGTCCGGCGCCACGGACGGTCTGGTGCACCAGAGCCTCGGCGATGTCACGGGGTAGTCCTTCGCGGACCGCCGCCTCCTCCATCGCCTCAGCCAGCAGGAAGATGTAGGCGGGGCCGCTGCCGGAGACCGCGGTGACGGCGTCGATGAGCGACTCGTCCATCGCTTCCACCTGCCCGACCGCTTCCAGTACCCGTCGGGCGCGGGCCAGATGATCTTCGGTGACGGCACTGCCACCAGCGATGGCGGTGACACCCTCCCGAACCAGCGACGGCGTGTTGGGCATGGCGCGGACTACCGGAACGCCCGGCAGCTTCTCCTCGAAGAGGGAGAGCGGGACGCCGGCCGCCAGCGAGATGACCACCTGTTCGGAGGTGATGGTCCTCGAAACCGAGTCGAGCAGTTTTGAGACATCGCGGGGCTTGACCGCCACCACGACGACCGACCTTCCCTCACAGGCGGCGTCGGCTTCGAGATGACAGTCGATACCGACCCGGGTCTCGATGTCGTGGAGCCTCGTCTCGCGACGCACCGCCGCCACCAGCTCGGAGCGCTCCCACCCTGCGGACAGCAGACCGCGAACGATCGCCTCGCCCATCGCTCCCACACCCAGAACAGCCACGCTCGGTCTCATGCGGGCAGTGTACGCAGACGGCGTTGCAGCCACACGAAGGTACGCACCCGCCGGAGGTTCTGCGGACGGGGAAGCGGACCTGATGCTCGGATGGCCACGTCCGACTTCAGGTCACGGGGAACGGCGACTGCACCCACCACGGCCGATCCGATGGCGTGATGGAAACCACCCACTTCACCCACCAGAAGCCCCGCCGGTCGGGGGCGACCAGGCGAGCGGGGAACCGGCGGGCAGCGGCCGGCCGCCCATCTCGAAGCACGGAGCCAGGATACGTCGGGCCGGAACTTCAGCCCTGACGAACGGCCACCAGACCGATCACCACCAGCATCAGGCCGATCGCCTGAACGGCGCTTGGACGCTCCCCCAACAGCCAGACACCGAAGGCGGCCGTGGCCACCGACTCGATCCCGAGGCCGAGGATGTAGGGAATGGTGAGCCCTTCGGCCTGGACGGCCTTCGAAAGGAGGTAGGAACCGAGGACGAACGATGCCACCACGCCGAGGCTGGGAGCCAGGCGGGTGAAGCCTTCGGCGAAGCTCATCATGAGACCGCCGATGGCGAAGATCACGGAAGCAAGGACGATGGCCAACATGACCAACAGAGCGCCGGACACGAAACCAAATACCGGAGAGCCGGATCGCACGACACCCGTCCCTAACCTGAACGCCATGCCAGGATCGGGTCACGACGAGCTGCTGTCGGTGGTCGACGCCTCTGGCCGCCCCCTCACCCCGCTCGGCCGGGCCGAGGTCCACCGGCGCGGCCTGTGGCACGAGAGCTTCCACTGCCTCGTGGTGCGCACCACGGCTCCGGCAACCGTGGTGCTGCAGCGCCGGCGGGCCGGGGCGCGGTCGTTCCCAGGGCGGCTCGACCTCACCGCCACCGGCCACCTGGCAGCCGGTGAAACCCCCCTCGACGGGCTCCGGGAGCTGCGCGAGGAGGTCGGTATCGACGCCGATCCCGCAGCGCTCGTCTCCCTCGGCGTCCGCCTGCTCGCCGACGACAGCGGCGAGGGAGGCAGCAACCGGGAACGCACCCACGTCTTCCTGCTGTCCGACGATCGCCCCCTGACCGACTTCGCCATCGACCCCGCCGAGATCGGCGGGCTGGTGGAGCTCACCGTCGCCGACCTGCTGTCGGTCCTGGCCGATTCGGAGAAGGTCGTGCCCTGCGTAGAGATTGGCGCAGACGCCGGGTCGCGGCCAGTGGCCGCCGAGTGCCGAGCAGCCGATCTGGTGCCGGCGATAGACGGCTATTGGACGGTTCTGGCGGTGATGGCCCAACGGTTCGTCGGCGGCGATCAGCCGTTGGCGATCTGAACGGGCCAACCCGGAGCGGTGCGGCTGGCGGGTGTTCAGGTCTTGATCAACGACAGCGCTTCGGCACGACTCGTCGGCTCATTGAGCGAACCACGGACAGCCGACGTGGTGGTCGTCGAACCGGGCTTCATGGTCCCCCGGATGGTCATGCACAGATGCTCGGCTTCGAGCACGACCAGTGCCCCACCGGCATCGAGCCGCTCCATCAGGGCGTCGGCGATCTGGCCGGTGAGCCGCTCCTGAACCTGGAGCCGACGGGCATAGCCGTCGACCAGGCGGGCGATCTTCGACAGCCCGCACACCTTGCCGGAGGCGCCGGGCAGGTAGGCCACATGGGCGGCGCCCAGGAACGGCAGCATGTGATGCTCACACATCGACGAGAACGGGATGTCCTTGACGATCACCATCTCCTCGTGGTCGATGGTGAACTGGCGCGCCAGATGGGCGCCGGGGTCCTCCCGGTAGCCGGACAGCAGCTCGACGTAGCTACGGGCCACCCTCCCGGGTGTCTCCAGCAGGCCGTCACGTCCAGGGTCCTCACCGAGGGCCAGGAGCAGCTCGCGCACCGCTGCCTCGGCTCGCTCGAGATCCAGATTGGGGTGCTCGATCGCCACCATGGCTCCTCTCCGACGGCCCACCCGACCGATGTTCGCCCGCAGAGGTTGCCACCCGTTGCCGACAACAACGAATCAGATCGAGCATCGAAGTTCGAGCATGTCCGGCTGGCAGGTGGCAGCTGGCAGCACGGCTCTGCGTGAGCGCACGTCGGATCAGGTCTGGCTGACCTGTTGACCCGTGGACCTGTTGACCCGTCGACCCTTTGGCCACCAGCACGGAACTGGTCAACGGCCGGTCCGCTACCACTACCGACGGGACACTTGTACTTTTCTTCACATGGATGGTGTCAACGATCGTTTCCGCTCCCTCGACCGGCGACTCACGCGATGGATGGCCGATCACGGCGTGACGTTCCTGCGGATGAGCGTCGGGACGGTGTTCATCTGGTTCGGTGCGCTGAAGTTCGTGCCGGGCCTCAGTGCCGCCGACAACCTCGCCACCGAAACGATCAGGACCTTGACGTTCGGGATCGTCGACGAACCGGTCTCCCGGATCATCCTGGCTGCACTCGAGACGGCCATCGGGGTGGGTCTGATCAGCGGGAAGTTCATCAGGGTGACGTTGCTGCTGCTGTTCGGGCAGATGCTGGGGACCGTCACACCTCTGTTCCTGTTCCCCGATCTCACCTGGCAGAGCCTCCCGTTCGCCCCGACTCTGGAAGGCCAGTACATCATCAAGAACCTGGTGCTGCTGTCTGCCGGCATCACCATCGGCGCCACCGTGCGCGGCGGCGGGGTGCTGGACGACCCCGAGGCATACGAAGCCGGTCGGGCGATGGCCCACTGACCGGCTCTCACACCATCCGAGCTCTGATGAGTTCGATGATGGTCGCCACGGCACCGACCTTCATACCTCCCGGGATGATGATGTCGGCGTGTCGCTTGGAGGGCTCCACGAACTCTTCGTGCATGGGACGCACCGTCGACAGGTACTGCGCCAACACCGATTCGGCCGACCGGCCCCGCTCCATGATGTCGCGTTCCAGCCGGCGGGCGAGCCGCAGGTCGGCGTCGGTGTCGACGTAGACCCTCAGGTCCATCATGGCCCGGAGGTCACGTTCCGCCAGCACCAGGATGCCTTCGAGAACCACCACCGAGGCGGGCACCACCGTCACCGTCGATGGGCTGCGCTGATGGGTCGAGAAGTCGTAGACCGGCTGATCGAACGGGAGGCCGGCGCGGAGAGCCTCCAGGTGACGCACCAGCAGGTCGGTCTCGAGCGAGTCGGGATGGTCGTAGTTGAGAAGCGACCGCTCGTCGAAGGTCAGATCGGAGCGGTGCCGGTAGTAGGCGTCGTGCTTGATGTAGGCGACGCCGGGCCTGTCGGGTGGTGGCTTGATGGCCTCCACCAACGCTTCGGCGATGGTGGTCTTGCCCGAGCCGGATCCACCGGCGACCCCGATGATGAGCGGCGTCGACTTGCCCCATTTGGCGGGATCGAAGATCGGAGGCGGAGGTAGCGACATCGTGCGGGTACGTTAGAGGCCACCATGCCACGTCTCCACCGCACCATCACCGTCCCCAAACCCCTCGACGAGGTCTTCGCATTCGTGTCGGACTTCTCCACCGTGCCCGAATGGGATCCGGGTGTGTCGATGTCGCGCCAGACGAACGGCGAATCGCCGGCGGTCGGGGCGACCTACGCCGTCACTGCGGTGTTCAACGGACGCGAGATCCCCATGACGTACCGGACCACGGCGCTGGATCGTCCCCACCGGGTGACCCTGGAGGGCGAAGGGTCGACAATCACCGCCGTCGACGACATCACCTTCAAAGCCAAAGGCGACGGCACCACCCAGATCGACTACGTGGCCGATCTACGCATGAAGGGCCCGCTCCGGCTTGCGCACCCGTTGCTGAAGGGTGCCTTCGACAAGCTGGCCGACAAGGCGATGGCCGGGCTGGCAAAGCGCCTCTCCTGAACCCCTGATGAGCGAGCCACGCATCGCTGTCATCGGCACCATGGGAGCCGGCAAGTCCACGGTCGGTGCGATCGTCGCCGCGCGACTGGGGTTGCCACTCATCGACTCCGACCGTTGGATCGAGGCGAAGGTCGGGATGTCCAGCGGCGAGTACGCCGCCCGCCACGGCGTCGAGGCACTGCACGACCTGGAGGCGACCGCCCTCGAGGTGGCTCTGGACACACCCGGCGGGATGGTCGTGGCGCCGGCGGCGAGCGTGGTCGATCGTGGACCGCTCGGCGAGGCACTGCGTCGCGAGATGACCGTGGTGTGGCTCGATGTGGACGCCGAAACCGTTCGCGGTCGCTACGACACCGGCGACCATCGGCGCGCCGTGCTGGCCGGTGCGTTCGCTGCACTGCACGAGGCGAGACGGAGCCGGTTCGAGGCGCTGTGCCATCTGCATCTCGGTGCAACCCTGGCGCCGGAACAGCTGGCGACCGACATCATCGACCGGCTCGGAGTGGCGACGGCGAACGGCACCGGATCGGTACCCGTGTTCGAGGATCCCTCGATGGAAGCGCTGATCGCCCCGGACGCGACCGTCGAGCGCCTCGGCCAGGGCTGCGAGTGGTCGGAGGGGCCGGTGTGGGTCCCCGAGCGTGGGGTGGTGTTGTGGAGCGACATCCCCAACGACAGGGTCATGCGCTGGAGCGCCGAGCGAGGTGTCGAGGTCGAACGGGTGGAGGTCGAGTTCACCAACGGTCGCGCCCTCGACGCCACCGGCGCCATCGTCACCTGCTCGCACGGACACCGGCGAATCGAACGTTGGGAGCAGGACGGCAGGGTGACGCCACTCGTGAGCCACTATCAGGGCCGGCGGTTCAACTCGCCCAACGACGTGGTGGTGCGATCCGATGGCAGCATCTGGTTCACCGATCCGCCGTACGGGATCCTGTCGGACCGGGAGGGCCATCAGGCCGAACCTGAACTCGCCGGCTGCCACGTGTTCCGATTCGACCCCGCCAGCGGGGCGCTGAACATGGTGACGGACCTGCTGAGCCGTCCCAACGGTCTGGCGTTCTCCCCCGACGAGTCGGTGCTGTACGTGTCCGACACCGGCGACGCCCACAACATCACCGCCTTCGACGTGGTGGGTGGCGTGGCATTGCACAACCCGAGGGTGCTGGCCGTGGTCGAGCCGCGTGCGCCCGACGGGTTCCGGGTGGACGAGACCGGCCACATCTTCACCAGCGCCGGCGACGGCATCCACATCCTCACACCGCAGGGCCGGCGCATCGGACGTATCCCCGTGCCCGAGGTGACCTCGAACTGCGCCTTCGGTGGCCCAGACGGCACCGATCTGTTCATCACCGCCACGACGTCGCTGTACCGGATCGCCACGCGCACCAGGAGCGCCTGAGGACTGAACGGCGCTGAGGTCAGTCCTCGTAGCCGGGCTCGAGGGTCTGGCCGCGCCCACTCCGGAACCTCGACCGGAGATCCCCCAACACGTCTGACACCAGCGTCGTCTCCGATGGCGCAACCACCTCGTGCATGGGCGGCGCAGGGAGCCCGAAGATCTCCACGATCGGTTCGCCGGTGTAGACCTCCGCCACCGTTTCCCTCTCTGGCGGTCGTTCGTCGGCCCCCACTGTCTCCCCGACGGCGGCGACCGTTCCCGGATCCTCCGTCCCGGGCGGCGGGGATGGCTGCGCCACCTCCTCGGATCCGTGCAACCCCGGTTCCTCGACAGCGTCGTCGCCTGGGGGATCGCCTTCGGGTGCGTCCGGCAGACCGGCACGAGCCCAGGCGGCTTCGTCTGCCCAGCCTGGGTGCTCCACCGGGCCGGGCATCTCGACCGGCTCCACCGCCAACGCATCGTCACCGTCGGGTCCGGAGGTCGCACCAGCCACATCGGGCATCATCATGGGAAGCGGCGGTGGGGGGAGCTCGACGTCACGGGACAGAACGCCGATGGCGTCGAGGGTGAGCACCATCGCCACCGCTTTGCGTCGGCCCACCCGCCGCCCGAGATCTGTGAGCGAGAAGGGCTCGATCAGGTCGGCGAGCAGCTGCCAGACCGCCGGCTTGAGCGTGAGAGGCTCGGCGATGTGTCGGGACACCCCGAGACCCTCGAGTCCGGAGATGCCGAGATCCACCAGCCGCTTCTCGCGGGCGAGGTCCTTTTCCAGGGCGGCGAACACCGCATTGATGTCGAGTGGCCTCTCTTCGGTGAAGGGAACCTCACGTGTGCCGAACTCGAATGATCCGACCTCGATACCCGTGAGCGCGATGATGACCTCGACGACACGGGAGAAGCGGTCGCCGGCCGGTTGGTCGGATCCGAGTAGTTCGGCGTCCACGACGCCACCATCCCGGAGGTAGATGACCCCCGAGCGGTGCTCGCCGATCAGCTCGATCGACGTCGTCTTCTGGGTTATCTTGGCGATCTGGAGCAGGTCTTCGACGCTCCATTCGCCAAGACGCCCCGCCATGATCACGGTATGCCACCTCGGTCGCGTTGACGCTTGCGCGAGCAGTCACTCGCTGCGAGCTTCCCCTTCCTGTCGGCGCCTTCGGCTGTCAGACGAGTGATCGCAGAACAACCCAGGCGACCAACAGCACCACGGGGATCAACGCAACGAGGTCGGAGACCTCGATCATCTTGCTGCGTGGTTCGGACTGCGTGTGTGCCATCGTGAACTCCCTATCGGTGAGACGCACGACGTCTTGACACGGTTCCCGCCATGCCGTCGGAAAGATTTCGCACTCTGTGCCGAGGTCGATAGATCTGCAGGTCAACGGGTCAACGGGACCGGAATCCGCGCCTTGGGATGCTGCCTCGTCGACCCGTCGACTTGTCGACGATCCCTCGACCGGGTCCGGTCGCCATCGCTATCCACTGAAACCTCAAATGCGCGGCCGGATCGGCTGATACCCACTCGGGAACCTGGCTAGCGTCCCGGATTCCCGGAACAGAGGAGCCCTCATGGACGTGCCAACCAAGATCCTGCTCGACGAGTCGGAGATGCCGACCACCTGGTACAACATCATCCCCGACCTGCCGGCTCCCCCTCCCCCGCCGCTGCATCCCGGCACCCAACAGCCGATCGGCCCCGACGACCTGGCCCCCCTGTTCCCGATGGCGCTCATCGGCCAGGAGGTCACGCAGGAATCCTACGTCGACATCCCGGGCGAAGTCCTCGATGTGTACCGGTTGTGGAGGCCTTCACCGCTGTTCCGGGCGCACCGCCTCGAGAAGCTTCTCGGCACGCCGGCCCGCATCTATTACAAGTACGAGGGCGTGTCCCCTGCCGGGTCGCACAAACCCAACACCGCCGTTCCCCAGGCGTTCTACAACGCCGCCGAAGGTACCCGCAAGCTCACCACCGAGACGGGAGCCGGCCAGTGGGGCTCGGCTCTGGCGTTCGCCACCGCCCAGTACGGCATCGAGTGTGAGGTGTGGCAGGTACGGGCCAGCTACGACATGAAGCCCTACCGCAAGTCGATGATGGAGGTGTGGGGCGCCACCGTGCATCCCTCCCCCTCCGACCTGACCCAGGCCGGTCGAACGATCCTGCAGATGGACCCGGATTCCCCCGGGTCGCTCGGCATCGCCATCTCCGAGGCTGTCGAGATGGCCGCCGCCGACCCCCACACCAAGTACGCCCTCGGCTCGGTGCTGAATCATGTGCTGCTGCACCAGACGATCATCGGCGAGGAGGCGCTGCTGCAGCTGGCCAAGGTCGGCGAGACACCCGACGTGCTGGTGGGGTGCACGGGCGGCGGTTCCAACTTCGGTGGCCTGTCGTTCCCGTTCCTGCGCGAGAAGCTGGCGGGTCGCATGAACCCGACGATCCGCTGCGTGGAGCCGGCTGCGTGCCCGTCGCTCACCAAGGGCGAGTACCGCTACGACTTCGGCGACACACTTGGGATGACGCCGCTGGTGAAGATGCACACGCTGGGACACGACTTCATCCCTGACCCGATCCACGCCGGTGGTCTGCGGTACCACGGGATGGCACCGCTGGTGAGCCACCTCTACGAGTTGGGCCTGGTCGAGGCCGAGGCGATCCATCAAACGGAGTGTTTCGACGCCGCCATCAAGTTCGCCCGCACAGAGGGAATCGTGCCCGCCCCCGAGCCGACCCACGCCCTCGCCGCCGCCATCCGCGAGGCGACGAGGTGCAAGGAGACCGGCGAGGAGAAGGTGATCCTCACGGCGCTGTGCGGCCACGGCCACTTCGACATGAAGTCCTACGAGGCCTACTTCGCCGGCCAGCTCCAGGACTACGACTACCCGGAGGAGAAGGTCGCCGCCGCCATGGCGCGCGTCCCTGTCATCGCCTGAGCACCGATCCGGGCTGTGGTTCGCGGCATGCGGGCCACAGCCCGGGGCGTGCATCCGATCCGATCTCGGGGCTGGGACCGACCGCCACGGTCAGTCTGAACCCAGGGTTGGGCCCTGGGTTCAATTCACCCGCGTCAGCCCGAGGGAGCGGAGGGCGTTTGCCGTCCGTTCGACCGCTGCGGTCGAGGTCTCGGGCCAGTCGCGGGCCTCACGCCGGGTTCCGGTGTGGCGGAACGCCATCAGCCGCACCGGGACCGCCGGGTCCACCGACGCCACGGCCGACGCCCACGCCTCCAGCTCCGGCGGCGTGTCGGTCACGCCTTCGATGACCAGCAGACGCACCTCGGTGAGTTTGCGCGCTCGGCGCAACAGGTTCATGGAGTCGATCACCGGCTGCTGCTCCCGGCGGGTGAGGCGACGATGCAGCTCGGGGGTTCCGGCCTTGAGGTCGACCATGGCACCGTCGAGCACCGGGATCAATCTGCGCCACCCGGCAGCGTCGAGCGAGCCGTTGGTGTCGACCAGCGTCGTGAGCCGGGACAGGTTCGGATCCGCCCGCAGCCGGGAGAACAATGCGGTCAGAGCGTCCAGTTGCAGTGTGGGTTCCCCTCCCGTCACGGTGATGCCGTTCAGGTAGGCGGCGACCCGACGCAGGTCGGCGACCACGTCGTCCACCGACATGACGGCGATCGTCGGATCGGCATCGAGCGGGCAGCCGGCGCGACAGTGGCCGCACTGGTCACAGAGGGCGGCGTGGAAGGCCACCTCGCCGGCAGCGGGAATGCCCAGCGCGGCGTATGGACACAGCTCGACACAGACCCCACATCCATCGCAGCGGCCGATCGTCGAGGGGTTGTGACAGGCGACGCAGTCGAAGTTGCATCCCTGGAGGAACAGCACGTAGCGGTTCCCGGGGCCGTCGACCATGCTCGTCGGCACCACTGCGGCAACCTCGAAGTCATTCCCGAGGACCAGTGGATGAAGGAGCGTGACGCCCGTCACCGGCTTCCCAGCCACGGGTCGATCTCGGTGCTGACCACCCGGGGAAGACGCCCGAGCAGACCCCAGTTCTCCATCGACTCGGCGCCCAACACCGTGCTGTTGATGCGCGACCCTTCGGTCCGCAGTTTCTCGATGTCCGACAACCGCACCATGTAGCCCGTGACCCGGACCAGGTCGCATCCCTCCACGTTGAAGGTCATCTCCCGCATCCCGTGGGCGAACGCCCCGCGTGTGAGGTCGACGATCGCCTCCGGGTTGGCCCTGACCGAACTCTCGAGGGCGAAGATGTCGCTGATCCCGGACTCGAACAGACGGTGATGGGGCGCCACCGTCTCGATGTGATCGATCAGTCCTGGTTCGGTCCCGATCGGGACACGGGCGCCGGCGGTGATGCCGATGTCCTCGCTGATCCCCGACTGGGCGTGGAGCATGGCCCGTCCGTTCCGACAGTACGGAAGGCGGCGGGCGGCAACCAGGGCGCCCACACGATCCGCCACCCGGTGCGCCAGCTCTGCCGCCTCAGGGTCGTGTCCGTAACGCGCCCCCGGAATCAGACCCTGCACGAGCTCGGCGACTCCGAACAGCCCGAACATGGCACTGAACCGATCGGAATGGATCAGTCCTTCACGCACGAGGAACGAGTGGTCGTAGAACCGGGCATCCTCCACCAGGAACCGGATGCGGGCCTCGATCACCTCGAACGCCAGCTCCACATGTTCGGGGAGCACTTCGCCAAGGTAGCGGTCGATGCCGACGGTGTTCCGGCGGCCACTCTCGGCCAGGTTCAGGCGGATCAGGGTGTGGGCTCCACCCCCCAACGGGAGCGTGTTGTAGCAACTCACCACCCCGTACCCCTCAGGGAAGTCGGCGGCGATCATCGGATGGTTGGCGATGTGGGGCTTGTTCACCACCGCGATCGTCCGGGCGGCGGCCGCGACCAACTGGTCTCCGCTCGAGGCCGGATCCCACTTCAGCGTGAGGTTGGGAACCACCTGGCCCAGTTCGGCATCGACCCTCAGCACCGATCGGGCGATGCGATTGTCGACCGGCCCGATATTGGCGTGGGCGAAGGCGTCGGGGATGGTGCGGTCGAGGTACCGCCACAACCTCCGGATCGACCGGTCGAGCCGGACTTCGTCCCATCGGTCGTCGAGGAACGGCAGGAGCAGGGAGTCGACGTCACCGAAGTACACCGGATACGTCGTGATCGACGGGACATGGTGATAGATGATCTGGAGGAAGTCGATCGCCTCGTCCAGATCCGTGGGGGCGTCGAGCTCGAGGTACTCGGAGCCGTTCCTGAGCGCCACGGCGTAGTCGGGAAGAACGTAACGCGGGCGGTAGGGGGCATGACCCTCGTGGAGGTCCGAGATCAACCCGGACACGAGGGCGTCTTCGGCTGCAGCGGACAGCTTGGGATAGTCGATGGCGTCCTCTGCCAGCATCGCCAACTGCACCAGACGCTGGCGGTAGCCAAGCCTGTCAGAGGTGACGATGTCGCGGGCGGCACTGCCGTGCTGATCCATGCCGGTTCCTCGTGGTCGGTGGACCATCAGCTTGGGTCACCGCCCCTCCCCGCCCCAGGGTCACAGGTCCCGATCCCGCCGATCAACAGGTCAACAGGTCACCTGGTCACCAGGCCACCAGGTCACCAGGCCACCAGGTCACCAGGAAAATGGCTCGAAGCTCGTCTCACGGTCTGACTGCGGGTACTGGTAATCTGCCGTCTTCACCGCCGAGCCCGGCACGGCGCCGGGTGGGGGGAACCAACTCGGTCAACCCCGATGGGGCGAATCCCGGCTCACGCCGGGTAGGGCACCTTCCAGCCCGAGCCCGTCAGCTAACTCCCAAGGCGACAGAGGAAGGAGACACTCCGGGTGGAGACGTTCGGCGCCGCCTCACATGACGAGGTCCTGCAGCTCGTGTTTCAGGTCGCGCTGTTGCTGGCCACGGCCCGGCTCCTGGGAGCACTCGCGCAGAAGCTGGGGCAGCCGTCGGTGGTGGGACAGATCCTGGCGGGCGTCATCCTCGGACCTTCCCTCCTGTCGGGCCTCGTTCCGGCGGCCGGTCGGTGGATCATCCCCCAGACCCCCGTTCAGGGACACCTCCTCGAGGCCGTCGGCCTGATCGGAGTGACCCTGCTCCTCATCGTCACCGGATTCGAGACCGATCTCGGCCTGATTCGACGACGCATGGGGGTGGCGCTCGGGGTCTCCGCCGGAGGGCTCTCGGTGACGTTCGTCAGCGGATGGTTCCTCGGTATGGCCCTACCCGACGACCTCTTGGTGGACGCGTCGCAACGGACACTGTTCGCGCTCTTCGTGGCCACCGCCCTGGCGATCGCCGCCATTCCGGTTCTCGCCAAGGTCCTCATCGACCTCGATGTCATGCGGCGGGAGATCGGCCAGACGATGCTCGCCTCGGCCATGCTCGATGACATCACCGGCTGGACTCTGCTCGGATTGGTGACGGCGTTGGCAGCGGCGGGCACCCTCACCGGCGCCGTCGTGTTCGAGACCGTGATCCTGGTGGTCGTCTTCGTCGTGGCCACCGCCACCGTCGGCAGATGGCTCGTGAACCATTCGCTGGCGTTCGTCCAGGATCGATTCCAGGGCCAGGACATGGTTCTGACCCTGGTGATCGTGCTCGCCTTCGCCTGGGGAGCCTTCTCACAGGCGCTCCACCTCGAAGCCGTGATCGGAGCCCTTGCCATCGGCATCCTCTTCGGGCGGTTGCCGCGCCTTCCCGTCGACGTGGTTCACAAGGTCGAGAGCATGGCGATGGGCGTGTTCGCCCCCATCTTCTTCGCAGTCGCCGGCCTCAAAGTGGACATCTCCACCATCCTCGAACCCCGACTGCTCGCCATCACACTCCTGGTGATCGGCGTGGCGACGTTCGGAAAGGTGACGGGTGCGTATCTGGGTGCCCGCCTCTTCTCACGGCAGGATCACTGGTCCGCACTCGCATACGGCTCAGGCCTCAACGCCCGCGGGGCGCTCGAGATCATCATCGCTTCGATCGGACTGTCGCTCGGCATCCTGAGTCTCGAGATGTTCTCGATCATCGTTGTCATGGCGGTTGTCACCTCGCTGATGGCGCCGGTGGCGCTGCGGTTCTGCCTGGCGAGGATTCAGCCGGGCCCCGAGGAGGAGCGGCGCCTGGAGAAGCAGGAGGCTCTGCGCGGCATGTTCACCGGCGGAGTACGCCGGGCGCTGATTCCGGTGCGGCCACGCACCGAGCTCGCCGGGGCTCAGACCATCCAATCGGTCATCTCCGACCGCCTCGCCGAGGTGCACGGCGCATCGGCCACCCTGATCGCCGTCGCCGAGACGGGCACACCCGAGCTGGCAACCCAGTACCTCAACCGGCTCAAGGCGCTGTTCGACACGCCCATCTCGACCCGAGTGATCACAGGGACCGACCCGGTGCAAGCGATCCTGGGTGAGGCGCAGCGCGACTATGGGCTGATGATGATCGGCACACCCACCATGAGTGCCGCCGGCGACACCCTCTTCGGGCCGGTGATCGACGACCTCGTGAAACTGTCACCGATACCCACCATCGTGGTGCGGGGAGGCTCAGTCGACGACGACTGGCGACCCACCAGGATCCTGGTTCCGAGCAACGGCACGCGGAGTTCGAAGCGGGCAACCGACCTGGCGCTGGTTCTGGCACGGCCCGAGGACGTGGTGACAGGGGTCCACATCGTGACCACAGGCGGTGTGCTGTCGCGCCCGGGCCTGGCAGTCGACATCACGAGCGAGCTCAAAGCCGCGGCGACCCGGCTGCAGCAGAACATCCGAACAGAGGTGCGGGAGGCCGTCGACGTCGAGACCGGGATCCTCGAGGCGATCGAAGCCACCGGAGCCGACCTGCTCATCCTGGGAACCAGCGTTCGGGCCGGAAGCGCCCGGCTTCACCTGGGGCCACGCGTCGAGTTTCTCGCCCGCAACGCCCCCTGCCCGGTTGTGATCATCAACGGGTGATCGCCGGTCCCGCGCCATCGGCAACCTGTCCTCGGCCGGTCAGGAAGTGTGAGCGGCAGCGGTTCGGTGTTGGAGATCGCGCAGCGTCTCCAGTTCCATGTCGGTCGGCGCCGGGGTTTCGCCCAAGTAGTCGGCGAACCGGATGTGCCACCCGGTGGCGCGGGTCACGTCGGCCCGGGAAACACCCGGGTGGAGCGACGTGACGATCAGCTCGTTGTCCTCGTCCGGCTCGAGGAGGCACAGGTCGGTCACCACCAACACCGGCCCGGCGGAGGTGACGCCGAGTTGGGCCCGTTCCCGCCCTGTTCTGCCGAAGCCGAGCGAGGTGACGAAGTCGACCCGCTCGACCAGCCCCCGGGGCGTGTGTTTCATGATCACGAAGACCCGACCACAGGCATTGGCGATCTCGGGTGCCCCACCGGCACCGGGCAGACGAACCGTGGGGCTCCGGTAGTCGCCGATGACGGTGGTGTTGATGTTGGCGTAGCGGTCGAGTTGGGCGGCGCCCAGGAATCCCAGGGAGATGCGGCCGCCCTGCAGCCAGTAGCCGAACATCTCGGGTACGGACACCGTCACCACCGCCGACGCCGAAAGCTCGCCATCCCCCACCGACAGCGGCAGGACATCCGGGGCGGCACCGAGCGGGCCGGATTCGTAGATGAGCGTGATGTTGGGTGCATGGGTGAGCCGGGCCAGGTTGCAGGCCGCCGACGGCGCTCCGATACCCACGAAACACACATCGTCGTCACGAAGTGCACGGGCGGCGGCGATCGTCATCATCTCCGCCGAGGTGTGTTCGCTCATGCGACACCCAGCACGTGGCGTTCCATCCATGCCCCGAACCGGTCCCGGTTGCGGGAGATCTCGTCCCAGGCGATGTAGAAGGTGTTGTCGCGCTCGTAGTAGCCGTGGGCGTACGAGGGGCGGGCACCGCCTGGGGCGACCGCTATCACATCGACCGCCCATCCCGGCACCACCACGCTGTTCGGACTGGGGGCGTCGAGGTCATCGACCAGTTCCTCGACGGTCACCACCGAGACCTTCGACGCCAACACCACCTCTTTCTGCACTCCCACGATCCCCTCGATCAGCACGTTGCCCCGCCGATCGGCACGTTGGGCGTGCACGATTCCGACGTCGGGACGATGCGACGGCACCGCCGCCAACCGTTCCCCCGTGAACGGGCATTCGATCCACTTCACGAACGGGTTCACGAGACCCACGTCGGACCCGAGATAACCGCGGAACACCGCCAGCGGCAACCCCGAGGCGCCGGCTGCCCATGCATGCGCCATGGCGGCGTGACCGTGCTCAACGATGTCCAGCGGTTTCGGCCAGCCGTTGGCGATGGCATCCCGCATACGGTGCAGCGCACCCACCCCGGGGTTGCCACCCCACGAGAAGACCAGTTTGGAGGCACACCCCATCCCGATCATCTGGTCGTAGATCACGTCGGGCGTCATCCTGATCAGCGTGAGACCGGTTCGGGCCTGCCGAATGATCTCGTGCCCGGCGGCGAACGGTATGAGGTGGGTGAACCCTTCCAGAGCCACCGTTTGACCATCGGCAACGGTGGCCGCCACGGCCTCGGAAAGTGTCATGAACTCGGCCATGGGCGGATCGATGCGGTCGGGGGCAGACCGTGTCGGCCCCCGACCGCTCAGTGGTTCATCCGTTCTGTGCCTTCACACACAGCACCGGCACCGGGCTGTCATGGAGGATGTCGAGGGCGTTGGACCCGAGCAGGACCTTGCCGGTGGTGGAACGCTTGCGAATGCCGATCACGATGAGGCCGGCACCGGTGGCCTCGACCGCGGCCACGATGTCCTCGGCCGGCGTATTGCCGCGCGACGAACTCGTGGGTCTCGAAGTCGACGCCCAACGAGCGCAGGCGATTCGAAAGCGCTTCGAAGGCCTCGGCGGTGGCGATGTACTCATCACCGGTCTCCCGGCTCCCCCCGTGCATCGAATGCACCACCACGAGACTCCCACCCCGCAGCTGGGCTTCCACCACGGCCACGTCGACTGCGGCATGTCCTTCGGGCGTGTCGATGAAACCGACGACGATCTTCACCTGTCCTCCTATCGACTTGGTCTCGACTGTATAGCGCGAACGACGAGGCGGAGGCGATCAGAGCCCCCGCCTCGTGCGTTCATCCGGTCGAGACAGGGATCTTCTTCACGGCCGACGGCTCCACGGCATGAACCGGGACCCGCACGGTCAGGATGCCCTTGTCGTACGAGGCGGCGATCGCCTCGACGTCGGCGCCCTCGGGCAGAGGGATGTGCCGTTCGAACGAGCCGTAGCGACGCTCGACGATGTGACGATCCTTCTCGTCGGTCTTCGTCTCGACGCTCTTCTCGCCCTTGACGACGAGCACTTCGTCCTCGACCAGGATCTCCACGTCCTCCTCGGGCACGATGCCCGGGATCTCGAAGGTGGCGACCAGAGCATCATCCTCGGTCACCACATCGACCGTCGGCCGGAACGGCATCGCCGCCAGCTCACGTCCGAACATGCGATCGAACATCGACTGCACGTCTCTCTCGAGTGAGAGCAGCGGCCTCAGCTCCATGCGTCCTCCTTTCCAGACGTCGCCACCATCGTCCGGCTCCCCGAGCCCCGGCGACAGGGGAGGAAGGCTTTAGAAGAGGGCAGAACGCAGAACGCAGAAGGCAGAACGCCCAGAGCCCCGGAACAAGCCAGCGCGAGAGAGCGCGGCACGGTCGCTGACCAACACCCATTGCAGGAACCTCGGCTGCTGGCGTTCTGCGTTCGGCGTTCTGCGTTCTGCAATACCCTGACACCCTCCCAGCGACAGCCTTCCCGCAACTTAGACGCCCTTCCTTCTGTGACCTTCGTCCCTGCCGGTGAGACGGTGTTGGATCCACCATGGGTCGAGACGCGACGGAGAAGGATCGACGGTGCCCGAATTCGCCATGCTCGACGGCAACGAAGCCGCTGCTCGAGTAGCCCATGCCCTCAGCGAGGTGATCGCCATCTATCCGATCACCCCTGCCTCGCCGATGGGTGAGTTGTCGGACGCCTGGTCTCAACAGGGCAAGTCGAACCTGTGGGGCGTGGTGCCCGACGTGGTGGAGATGCAGAGCGAGGCGGGCGCAGCCGGCGCCGTGCACGGTGCCCTTCAGGCGGGTGCACTCACCACCACGTTCACGGCGAGCCAGGGGCTGCTGCTCATGCTGCCCAACATGTTCAAGATCGCCGGCGAGCTGACTCCCGCCGTCATCCACGTGGCGGCTCGCAGCCTCGCCACCCATGCCCTGTCGATCTTCGGCGACCACTCAGACGTGATGGCCGCCCGCCAGACCGGGTTCGCCATGCTGGCCAGCGCCTCGGTGCAGGAGGCGCAGGACCTGGCCCTCATCGCCCACGCCGCCACCCTCCGGAGCCGGGTTCCGTTCATGCACTTCTTCGACGGTTTCCGGACGTCCCACGAGGTGGGCAAGGTCGAGCTCGTCTCAGACGACGTGCTCAAGGCGATGATCGACGAGGACCTGATCGCCCAGCATCGGCTTCGTTCGCTCAACCCGATGCGACCGGTGGTGCGGGGAACCGCCCAGAACCCCGACGTGTTCTTCCAAGCCCGCGAAGCGGCCAACCTCTACCACGCAGCGGTTCCGGGGATCGTTCAGGGCGAGATGGACCGGTTCGCCCAGATCACGGGCCGCAGCTACCGGCTCTTCGACTACCTGGGCGATCCCGAGGCCGAACGGGTCGTCATCCTGATGGGATCGGGAGTGGGCGCCGCCGAAGAGGCGATCGCCCACCTCACCGCCCGGGGCGAGAAGGTGGGAGCACTCATCGTCCGCCTGTTCCGACCCTTCGACATCGACGCCTTCGTGTCGGTACTCCCCCCGACGGTCAGTTCGATCGCAGTGCTCGACCGCACCAAAGAGCCCGGCGCCACCGGCGAGCCGCTCTACCAGGAGATCGTCACCGCCCTGGCCGAACGGCGCCACCCGGCCGCCGTCATCGGCGGCCGCTACGGCCTCTCCTCGAAGGAGTTCACCCCGCCGATGGTCCGCAGCGTCCTCGACGAGCTCAATGCCCCACAACCCAAGAACCACTTCACGGTGGGCATCGTCGACGATGTCACCCACACCAGCCTCACCGTGGACCCGGAGTGGCACGAGCCCGACGACGTGGTGCGGGCCGTGTTCTACGGACTTGGAGCCGACGGAACGGTGGGCGCCAACAAGAGCTCGGTCAAGATCATCGGCGACCACACCGACCTCTACGCCCAGGGGTACTTCGTCTACGACTCGAAGAAGTCGGGCTCGCGCACCATCAGCCACCTTCGTTTCGGCCCCCGACCGATCACCTCCACCTATCTCATCAGCGAGGCAACGTTCGTCGCCTGCCACCAGTGGTCCTTCCTCGACCAGATCGACGTGCTGGAGGCGGCCGCACCGGGAGCGACCTTCCTCCTCAACAGCCCGTACGGTCCCGACGACGTCTGGAACAGGCTGCCAGGGGCTCTGCAGCGATCGATCATCGACAAGAACATCGAGCTGTGGGTGGTCGACGCAGCGACGATCGCCCGGGAGGAGGGTTTGGGAGGCCGGGTCAACACGGTGCTGCAGACCGGGTTCTTCAAGCTCACCGGGGTGCTTCCCATCGACGAAGCGATCGCCGCCATCAAGACCCAGATCGAGAAGTCCTACGGCAAGCGCGGTGAGGTCGTGGTCCGCCGCAACGTGGCCGCCATCGACCGGGCGCTCCAGAGCATGGCCCGGGTGAACGTGCCCGCCATCGCCAACAATCAGCCAGCCCCCTACACGACCGTTCCGGCGGCGGCACCCGACTTCGTCCAGCGTGTCACCGCCATGATGATGGCGGGAAAGGGTGACCTGCTCCCGGTGTCGGCCCTCCCCGTCGACGGGACCTTCCCCACCGGCACCACCCAGTGGGAGAAGCGCTCGATCGCCCAGGAGATACCGATCTGGGATCCCGACATCTGCATCGACTGTGCCCGCTGCGCACTGGTCTGCCCCCATGCCGCCATTCGGCTGAAGGTGTACGCCGCCGCGGACCGACCGGCCGACCTGCCCACCAAGGAGGCCACCGGCCGCGAGTGGATGGCATGTTCCTCACGATCCAGGTAGCTCCCGACGACTGCACCGGCTGCGGCGTGTGTGTGGACATCTGCCCGGCCAAATCCAAGGAGGAGGTCAAGCACAAGGCGATCAACATGGAGCCCAAGGACGATCACCTGGTGGTCGAACGGGAACGCTTCGACGCCTTCCTCTCGATCCCAGACCCGGACCGGACGACCGTCAAGCTCGACACCGTCAAGGGGAGCCAGGTGATCACCCCGCTCTTCGAGTTCTCGGGAGCGTGCTCCGGTTGCGGTGAGACCCCGTATGTGAAGCTGCTGTCCCAGATGGTCGGCGACCGGCTGATGGTGGCGAACGCCACCGGATGTTCGTCGATCTACGGCGGCAATCTTCCCACCACTCCCTGGACCGTCGACGCCTCGGGCCGAGGACCGGCCTGGGCCAACTCGCTGTTCGAGGACAACGCCGAGTTCGGGTTGGGCATGCGTTTGGCGATCGACGCCATGGAACAGGACGCCCGTCTCCTCGTCACTGCCCTCGTCCCGGAACTGGGTGACCTGGCGGTGGACATCCTCGACGCCGTCCAGGATGACGAGGCCGGGATCGTGGCCCAGCGGCACCGAGTGGCCGAGCTTCGGCGCCGAATCGACGGAATGGACTCGGTACTCGCCAAACGGCTGGAAGGCGTGGCCGACTCACTGGTCAGGTCATCGGTGTGGATCATCGGTGGCGACGGCTGGGCCTACGACATCGGCTTCGGTGGCCTCGATCACGTGCTGTCCACCGGTCGCAACATCAACATCCTGGTCCTCGACACCGAGGTCTACTCCAACACCGGTGGGCAAGCCTCGAAGGCGACCCCTAGGGCAGCCGTCGCCAAGTTCGCGTCCGGCGGCAAGACCACCGGCAAGAAGGACCTGGGGCAGATCGCCATGAGCTACGGCAACGTCTACGTGGCCCAGGTGGCGATGGGCGCCAACATGACCCAGGTGGTCCGGGCCTTCGCCGAGGCCGAGGCACACGAAGGTGTGTCACTGATCATCGCCTACAGCCCCTGCATCGCCCACGGCATCGAGATGTCGACCCAGATGACCCACCAAAAGGAGGCGACCGACAGCGGATACTGGCCGCTGTTCCGCTACGACCCGGCCCGCGAGGCCGACGGGGCTCCCGGCTTGAAGCTCGACAGCCGCAAACCGACCATCCCGTTCAGAGAGTTCGCCGCCAAAGAGGCGAGGTTCGCCATGTTGGCGAAGGTGAACCCGGAGCACTCCGCCGAGCTGATGGGCAAGGCGCAGCAGGACATCGACAACCGGTGGCATCTGTACGAGCAGATGGTCACGATTCACAGGACCGCCGAATACGCCGAGGTGGAGGAATGACACCCGATCTCACGACCACGTACCTCGGGCTGACGTTGGCGCACCCCGTGGTGCCATCGGCCTCGCCCGCCACCTCCGACCTCGATCACCTGCTGGCGCTCGAGGAGGCGGGGGCTCCGGCCGTGGTGCTGCCATCGCTGTTCGAGGAGCAGATCGAGCACGAGGCGATGGCCATCCACTTCGGCATCGACTTCGGATCAGAGAGCTTCCCGGAGGCGGCCGGCGGCTACTTCCCGGAGATGGACGACTACAACGCCGGCCCCACCGATTATCTGAGTCTGACGCACGCCGCCAAGCGCGAGCTGGAGATCCCGGTGATCGCCAGCCTCAACGGCACCACCCGCGGCGGCTGGACGCTGTATTCGAAGATCCTGGAGGATGCCGGCGTCGACGCTCTCGAGCTCAACATCTATTTCGTCGCCACCGACATCGACATGACGTCGGAGGCGGTGGAGCGTCAGTACCTCGAGCTGGTCGCCGAAGTGCGGAGAGCGGTGGGGATCCCCATCGCGGTGAAGGTGGGGCCGTTCTTCTCGGCGATGGCACACATGGCCCGCCGTCTGGTGGACGCCGGCGCCGACGGCCTGGTCCTGTTCAACCGCTTCTACCAACCGGATCTCGACCTCGATGCCCTGGCGGTGGTACCCAACCTGAAGCTGTCGACCCCCGACGAACTGCGGCTGGTGCTGCGCTGGATGGCCATCCTGTCGGGCCGAATCGACGCCGATCTCGCCGCCACCACCGGCATCCACACCGCCGAGGAGGCGATCAAGGTGATCCTGGCCGGAGCCGACGTGACGATGATGGCCTCGGCGCTGCTCCGCAACGGACCATCACATCTGGGAACGGTGGTCGAGGGCATCCGTTCCTGGCTGTGGGCCAACGAGTACCGGTCGGTCGGTCAGGCCCGCGGCAGCCTGAGCCAGCGCAACGTGCCCGATCCGGGGGCCTTCGAACGGGCCAACTACATGAAGAGCCTGGTGAGCTACTCGTCGGATTGGCTCACCGGACAGGTGTAGGCGTGGGCACCCGCGGTGGCGGGTGCACACGCCCACAACGCCGTGATCACCGATTGGCGCCCTTCATCGACCCGACGAGGGTCGGGCCGCCTGTTTCGTCGTTGAGCGAGCACACGATCTCACGGTCACCGTCGTCCCAGGTGTCGTTCGACGGGTAGCCGGTGCTGGCGTAGATCTCCGAGTCGTCATAGGCCACACCGACGTATCCCTCGAAGGCGGGGATGCACACCTCGCTTGCGTAGTCCGACATCGCCGAATCACCGGGATAGACGTCAGTTTCGGTGTAGTCGAACAGGGCGTACACCTCACTCTCGTGAGGTTCGGTGCATTCGACCGTGTCAACGGTGGTCGAACCGTCGATGCTGCCGTTGTAGCACATGCCCACTTCCAGGTCGAACACGGACTGCCCGCAGGCCGCCATCAGCACGGCCATCGCCGAGATCATCATCACTCTCTTCATGAACCGACCTTTCTCAGGGTCCTAGGATGGGTGTGTCGGGTTCGAAGGCCTCATCGCCGTCGAACCCGGCCATACTTGTCCAGCAGCAGGGAATCAGCGGGCGGCGCCCTTCATGGAGCCGGTCAACTGGGACAGGTCGAGGGCGTAGAGCGCACACACGATCTCACGGTCACCGTTGTCCCAGCTTCCCTGCGTGGGGACCAGCGGGTACACGTCGAGCTCGGACTCCTCGTAGGCCAGACCGACGTAGGACTCGAACTCACCGATGCACAGGTCCACGGCCTCTGCCTGCATGGCGTCGGGCCCCGGGAAGGTCTCACCGGAGTACTGGATCAGCGCGAACACCTCGTTGTCGTGCAGCTCCTCGCAGGGGACGTCAGGGACACTGGACACCTCGTCCGCGGTCTCGTCCTCGTCGTCGAAGCAGAGACCCACCTCCATCGAGAACACCGACTCGTCACCCAGATCGTCCACTGCCTCGGCGGCCTGGTCCACCACATCGGCCGCGCCGCCGCACGCTGCCAGCAGCATGCCGAGCACCATCCCCACCAGAATCCTCTTCACGTTCGATCCTCTTCCTCTGTCGACTGACGTTTCATCATCGACCCCGATCGACCAAGATTGAGACATGAATTCTGCATACATCGTCGACGCCGTCCGCACACCGATGGGTCGGGTGGGTGGCGTCCTCGCTCACGTCAGACCTGATGACCTCGCCGCCCACGCCATCTCGGGGCTGCTGGCACGAACCGGCAAGGTCGATCCCGCCGCCATCGAGGACGTCGTGTGGGGAGCCGCCAACCAGGCGGGCGAGGACAATCGCAACGTCGGCCGCATGGCGGGGCTGCTGGCCGGACTTCCCGACACGGTGCCGGGTGTGACGGTGAACCGGCTGTGCGGCTCGGGTCTGCAGGCAGTGATCACGGCCGCTCACGCGCTGATGGGCGGCTGGGGCGACCTGATGATCGCCGGTGGTTCGGAGTCGATGAGCAGGGCACCGTTCGTGATGGCCAAACCCGACCGGGCTTTCCCGAACGGGGCGCCCGAGGTGGCCGACTCCACCCTCGGATGGCGCTTCGTGAACCCGAAGATGCGGACGCTCCACGGGTGCATGGCGATGGGCGAGACCGCCGACGAGGTCGCCGTCCGCTACGTGGTTTCCCGCGAGGACCAGGACGCCTTCGCCCTCTCCTCGCATCGGAAGGCGGTGGCCGCCCAGGAGGCGGGAGCGTTCGACGCCGAGCTCCTCCCGATCGAGGCACCGCAGGACGCCAGGGGCAAAGTCAGGATGATGGTCGACGCCGACGAGGGCCCCCGCAAGGACACCAGCCTCGAAGCGATGGCCTCGTTGCGGGCGGTCTTCCGCCAGGGAGGCAGCGTCACCGCCGGCAACGCCTCCCCCATGAACGACGGCGCCGCCGCCACCCTGCTCGCCACCGAGGAGGGACTCAATCGCCACGGCCTCACCCCGATCGCCCGCATCGTGGCGGGTGCGGCCGCCGGCGTTCACCCCGACGTCATGGGCATCGGCCCCGTCCCCGCCAGCCGCAAAGCCCTGGAGAGGGCCGGTATCGGCGTCGACGACCTCGACCTGGTCGAGCTCAACGAGGCCTTCGCCGCCCAGTCCCTCGCCTGCGTACGCCAGCTCGGAGTGAACCCCGACACCGTGAACGTCAACGGCGGCGCCATCGCCCTGGGCCACCCGCTGGGAGCATCCGGCGCCCGCATCCTCACCACCCTCGTCCACGAACTGGCCCGCCGTGGAGGCCGATACGGACTGGCCACCATGTGCATCGGAGTGGGCCAAGGGATTGCGGTGGTTGTGGAGAGGGTGTAGGGGAGGAGGGCGGAGGAAGGAGGAGGAAGGCGGAGGTACAACGTAGAACGTAGAACGTAGAACGTTCGGAACGTGGCAGCGGCTCACGCAAGGACTTCCGCACCCCCGGCCAAGCACGACTCACCTCAAACCAGTACCGGCGGGGGGTCGAAGGGGGGTCGTCCCCCCTGGGCGTCACCGGCGGGGGGTCGAGGGGGGTCGTCCCCCCTGGGAATCAAACGCAGAACGCAGAACGCCGAAGGCAGAACGCCCAGAACACGTGGCAACAGCCAACGCAAAGCACCTCCACGCCCCCGGCCAAGCACGAACGCACTCCAGCGCCAGCACCGGCGGGGGGTCGAAGGGGGGTCGTCCCCCCTGGGCGTCACCGGCGGGGGGTCGAAGGGGGGTCGTCCCCCCTGGGCATCAAACGCAGGACGCAGAACGCCGAAGGCAGAACGCCCAGAACACGTGGCAACAGCCAACGCAAAGCACCTCCACACCCCCGGCCAAGCACGAGTCACCCAGGCACCAGCACCGGCGGGGGGTCGAAGGGGGGTCGTCCCCCCTGGGCATCAAACGCAGAACGCAGAACGCAGAAGGCAGAACGCCCAGAAACGTGGCAACAGCCAACGCAAAGCACCTCCACCCCCCGGCCAAGCACGCGATTGGTCCTGACCAGTACCGGCGGGGGGTCGAAGGGGGGTCGTCCCCCCTGGGCACAACAGCGTCGCCGGCCGCTACCGTTCTGCCTCATGACTGGTCCCCTTTCTGGTGTCCGGGTGGTCGAATTCGGCAACCTGATCGCAGCTCCCCACGCCGCCATGATGCTGGCCGATTTCGGCGCCGACGTGATCAAGGTCGAGCCACCGAGCGGTGATCTGGGACGGGCGTTCGGTCCGAAGGTCGACGGGGAGTCGGCGTTCTTCCTGGCCGCCAACCGAGGCAAGCGGAGTGTGGTCATCGACGTCCGCTCGCCCGAGGGCCGTGCCCAGGCCCTGGCGCTCGCAGCCGGTGCCGACGTGGTGATCAGCAATCTTCGCGCCGGGGCGATGGAGCGCTCGAGGCTCGGCGAAGCCGACATCCGGGCGGTGAACCCCAGCGTCGTGTACGCCGTCGTCTCGGCGTTCGCACCCACCGGGCCAGAGGCGGAACGGGCCGGAATCGACGTCGTGTTCCAGGCCGAGGCCGGTATGGTCTCGATCTCGGGCGACGAGGGAGGCCCTCTCTCGAAGACCGCCACCACCGTCGGTGATTATGTGGCCGCCACCAACGTCGCGCTGGCGATCTGCGCGGCCCTCGTCGACCGGGCCACCACCGGCCGGGGACGCCGGGTCGATGTCAGCCTCCGCGACGGGCTCATCGCCATCCAGGCGGGGTGGAACGCCCTCGCCTTCACCAACGGCGTCCAGCCTGAACGACGGGGAACCGCTTCGCCGTACCTCGCACCAAACCAGGTGTTCGCGACGTCCGACGGACACCTGGCCATCGCCATCATCTCGGAACGTCACTGGGCAATCCTGTGCGAGAGCCTGCAACGCCCCGACCTGGCCGAGCGGTACCCCGACAACGACTACCGGATGGATCACTCCCGCCGACTCGCCGACGAGTTGACCGAGGTGTTCCTGGCCGACACGACCGACCACTGGGTTCGCCTGCTCGGAGACGCCGGCCTCGCCATCGGCCACGTGCGCGACCTGTTCGGGGCGTTCGAGGCGGCGCCGCACATGAAGCTGGAGCTGGGGGTGATGCCGATCACCGGATCGGCCATCTCGGTGGACGGGGTCCAAGTGGGCCACACCCACCGGGCACCGCAGCTCGGGGAACACACCAACGAGGTGCTGACCGAACTCGACGGGAGCTGACAATCCGGGGCCCGGGTCGATGAGGGGCAGCCGGATCAAACCCGCGGTTGCATCTGCCGCTCGACCTGTATCGAGATCGGGCTGCAGCCGTCGATGTGGAGCAAGAGACCAAAGCAGAGCAGCGAGAGCCCCACCAATTCGAGCAGCTCTTCCAGGGTGGTGACGAGCCCGTACGGCAGCGCATCCTGATTGCCGCCGTCGGCCAGCACGCCACCCACCATCTCCATTCCCAACGCCCCCGACAGATAGATGACACCGGCAGCGATGAGCGGCACCTGTACCCGGCGAGGGAGTGCTGCCAGGAACCTCAGGTAGTACAGACCCACGACGGCGGCCAACAGGATCGCAGGGAGCACCCAGGCGAAGTACAGGATCCCGCCCAGGCCCAGACCATCCCGGATCATGGAGCTGAACGTCTCGTGTATCGAGGCGACTTCATCGAGCGACATGAGGCCGAACACGACCCCGAGGCCGTACCAGCGGCGCCGGCGCGATCGATCGCCGGTGGGCTCGAACCGCCCCAGGAACGTCGCCGATCCGGCCGCGAACAGGAGTAGGGCCGACGAGAACCAGGTCGGGATGTTGTTCTCCTGATCGAGGAAGAACTGTTGTTGGAGTATCTGGTCTCCGGGGAATTCCGCAGGGAGGATGTCGGTGTATCGGGCGACGACGGCCGCGACTCCCATCACCCCCAGTGCCGCAACGATGGCCAGCAGGGTCCGGAGGACCCTCCGCGTGCTCAGCCGAACAGTGTCCTGTGCAACGCCCATCATGCCCACCCACTCTCTCGTCGCCCCGATTCGCCGGCCCCTCCCATCGATCACGACAATGTGAACGGGAACAGGCCCGGAGGTGCCCCAACGGTGAACGTCAGTGTACCCGCAGGGGTCAGCCCGTCACCCAGATCCACGATGTCTCGCCGGGCGAACGGAGCACGAGACGGCGTTGGTCGCGGGGGCCGGTAGCGTCCCCACGAAATGGAAGGTACCCATCGTCGGAGAAGATCCCCTGCGCTCAGGTGGCTGACCGCAGGCATGTGCTGCGCCCTGCTCATCGCCGGGTGCGCAACAGAGACGTCCCGGGTGTCGTCGACGGGCACGGCCGCCGGTGGGACGGCACCATCCCTACGTCCGCTCGCCACCGACGCAGCCGGATCGATGGAGCCCGAACACCCGGTGGTCCTCGCAGCCGGTGACATCGGCCGGTGTGACTCGAATGCAGACGAAAAGACCTCGGCGCTGGCATCGCAACTGCCCCATTCGAACATCCTGCTGCTGGGTGACATCGCCTACGACGACGGCACCCCCGAGGAGTTCTCGTCCTGCTTCGACACCTCGTGGGGCGTTCACACGTCGCGAGTCCGACCGGTACCGGGCAACCACGACTACCACACACCCGGCGCTGCGGGGTACTTCGAGTATTTCGGCGACGCCGCCGGAAGCCCGTCGGAGGGCTGGTACAGCTTCGATTCGGGAGCGTGGCACTTGGTGGGGCTGAACAGCAACTGTGGCGACGTGGGATGCGGGGTGGACTCCCCTCAGGCGGAGTGGCTGCGCAGAGATCTGGAGCTGAATGCCGGCAAGTGCACCCTCGTCTACACCCATCATCCCCGGCACTCCTCGGGTGAGAACGGATCGTTCGAGCGCCTGGCGGACCTGTGGGGAGTCATGCACCGCCAAGGCGTCGACCTGCTTCTCAGCGCCCATGACCACGGGTATGAGCGCTTTGCCCCGCTGGATGTCGACGGCGAGGCCGCATCGAGTGGTGGAATCCGTCAGTTCGTGGTCGGAACCGGTGGTGCGACCCTGCGCGACTTCGCCGACATCCAGCCGTACAGTGAAGTGCGGATCGCCGGCGAGTACGGTTTGCTGGAGCTCACCCTTGAGCCGGCGTCGTACCGGTGGCGCTTCTGGTCGATCGAGGGTTCCGAACCGCTCGACGCCGGCGAGGCGGTCTGCACCGGCTGAAGGTCCGGCTGTGACCATATGACGTCGTCACGACGCGGCCGCGTGGTCGTCACGCCCACCGCAGTCGGGCGGAGCCGACCGATGCTCCCCCGTCGCCGTGGTCACCACCCGATGCCGATGTACCCCTCGGGAGCGGTCTCCTGGGGGATGAATCCGACCAGGTCGATGACGATCTGATCGGGCGCCATGATGTGGGTCACCTCTTTGAAAGCCTCATGCCCTGTGCCGATAACCAGCACATCGGTATCCTCGATCACGTGGTCGAGCGATTCGACCAGAAGGCTGGAGATGTGGGGTATCTGGTTGAGCACATAGTCGCGATTGGCTCCCACCAGGTTGGACACCTGAACCACGGGATCGAAGACCTTCACGGCGTAGCCTTTTCCGATGAGACGCTCAGCAAGCGCCAGGTTCGGGCTCTCACGGAGATCGTCGGTATCGGGTTTGAAGCTCAGGCCCAACAGACCGACCCGTTTTCGTCCGGTCCGGACGATCAGGTCCAGTGCCCACTCCAGATGCGTGGCGTTGGAGGCGAGGATCGAGTCGATGATGGGGATGTCGATGTCGAGGTGCTTGGCCTGATGGGTCAGGGCACGGAGATCCTTCGGCAGGCATGACCCCCCGAAGGCAAAGCCCGGTCGCAGGTATTTCGAGGAGATGTTCAGTTTGGTGTCCATGACCATCGCCTCCATCAGGAGGCGCGAATCGAGACCCATCGTCCGCGCCATGCGGCCCACCTCGTTGGCGAAACCGACCTTGAGTGCATGCCAGGTGTTGTCCAGGTACTTGACCATTTCCGCATGCTCGAGGTCGGTCACCAACGACGGCGCTTCGATGTGCGCGTACAGCTCGGTGATCACAGCCGAAGTGCGGGGTTCGGTGGCGCCCACCACCACACGCGGCGGGTTGTAGTAGTCCGAGAGCGAGGAGCCTTCCCGCAGGAACTCGGGGTTGAAGCACACCCCGAAGTCGGTCCCCGCCACCTTGCCCGACACCTCTTCCAACAGGCCGATGAGCCGCCGTGTGGTTCCGGGCAAGGAGGTCGATCGAACGGAGACAACGAAGTAGTCGTCCCGGTCGACGATGCACGCGCCGATCTGACGCACCACCTTCTCCAGATAGGCGGTGTCGATCGCCCCGTTGGATCGGCTGGGCGTTCCGACACAGATGATCGCTACTTCCGAGGCGGAGATGGCCGCAGCGTGATCGGTGGTGGCCGAGAGGAGGCCCTGGGAGATCCCCGACGCCACGAGCTCGTCGAGCCCCGGCTCGATGACGGGGGCGCGCCCCGCCAGGATGTCGTCGACCTTGACCGGATTCGAATCGACTCCGATCACGGAATTGCCGTCCCGCGCGAGACATGCCGCCGAGACAGCGCCGACATAGCCCAACCCGAACACACAGACCTTCATGGGAACTGCCCCGTTTCGTCTTGCTGAAGTGCAACAACGTACCAGCAGCTCGGCCGAGTCTCCGGTCCTCCTCGCGGGTCGCGTGCACGGGGAGGGGAAGTGGAGTACCGGCTGACCTCTGATCCGGTCTATCGAATCGACGCCCCCTGTTCGCGTTGCACCAGGATCGGTATCGGGACCTCTGGCCGTGTGCGACCAACCCGCCGCATGTCAGTGTGGGTGGTCGGGCGAACCCCGAGCAGAACGGGTGACATGGACGAATCGGTTGCAGGGGTGCTGGGGCTACGCTCCGTCGCCGCGGGTCGACTCGCCATGGCGGAGCAACCGAGCGTCGATGACCTCCGATGGGACGCATTCGTAGCGGCGAATCCCAACGGCGAGCACGTTCAGACGACGCTGTGGGCGAAGGTCAAGGCGGCCGACGGCTGGCAGGCCCGGCGGGTCGTCGCCGAGCGTGACGGCGAGATCGTCGGTGGGTTTCAGATGATCGAACGCCGCATACCGGCGATCGGCGGCGTCGCCTACATCCCGAAAGGACCGCTGTTCGCCGACCATTCCGTCGCCGAGTCCCTGGTGGAGAGTATCGACCGGATCCCCAAATCGTCGAGGATACGTCACCTCACGGTACAGCCGGCCGCCGGTGGTGAACGGGTGGAGGAGCTCCTGGAGGCCCGCCGATTCGAGCGGAGCCGCGTCGTGGTGGCGCCCAACGCAACCCTCATCCTCGATCTCTCCAAGTCCACCCAAGAGCTGCTGGCGGAGATGAGCGCACGCACCCGCTACAACGTCAGGCTCGGCGCTCGACGCGGGCTCGACTTTCGTGTCTGCAGCCGCCAAGACCTCACCGCGTACCACCGCATGCTTCTCGCCACCAGCAGTCGCCAAGGCTTCCGGGCGCACTCACTCTCGTACCTGCAGGGAATGTGGGACGTGCTGTCCCCGGAAGGACTACTCGAGCTGTTCATGGTCGAAAGGGAAGGAGAACCGGTAGCCGGCATGCTGGCGATCGGCTTCTCCGGCACCTTGATCAACAAGCTGTCGGTGTGGTCGGGAGAGCACGGTTCCGACCGCCCCAACGAAACCCTCCAGTGGGGTGCCATCCGGTGGGCCAAAGAGCACGACTTCCACCGGTACGACTTCGAAGGAATCGAGGCGGCGACCGCCCGATCCTTGGTTGACGGCGGCGGTGTCCCGGAGGAATCGAGGAACTCGGTGACGTCGTTCAAGGTGGGGTTCGGCGGGACTGCGGTGGTCGGACCCGATCCCTGGTATCGGGTCGACAATCAGCTGATGGCGAGCGCCTACCGCCGCTTTGCCGCCGACGGAAGTGGAGCCCGCTTCGCCAAGCGGGCGTCCGATCTCCTCCGGACCGGCCGATGAGAGAGCCTGCCGTCTCGAGTTGGAGACATCCCTTCATCGGAACCAGAGAGCGTCTTCGGCCCTCTGAGCTCTTCTCCGGTCTGTTGCATCGGGGGCGCGGGATGGTCGCGCTCGAGGGGATGATTCCCGGCCGACCGTGGACCTTCGTCGCATACGGCAAGAGCGCCTTCGAGATGGCCGTCATCGATGCCGGACTCGCCGGCACGGAGATCCTGATGCCCGCCTTCATCTCGCACGACTACGTAGGCGTGTTCGACCGTCATCGGATCATCCCTCGCTTCGCCGATGTCGAGCTCGACACGGTCCAACTCGATCCGTCCGCATGCACTCCAGATCTGCTGTCCTCGGTCTCGGCACTCGTGTTGTTGCACTCGTTCGGGCTGCCGGCCGACGGGGCCGCATTTCGAAGTCTGGCGGACCGCCATGGGCTGGTGATGATCGAAGACTGTGCCAGGGCGCTCGGGGGCGATCGTGATGGCCATCCGGTCGGGTGGTACGGCGACTATGCCACCTACAGCCTGAGCAAGATCGCTCCGGTGGTGCGGGGTGGTCTGCTCTCCTCACGTCGGCCCGTGACCCCGCCCGACCGAGCCGGACGCGTCGGTCCCGGCTCGCTGGTCCACGCCTTGTTCTTGCTGCGCCTCCCGGGCCTGCGGTTCATCGAAGGCACGCTGATCGAGCGCCTCCGAGAGACGCCCGTCTACCTCAACGAGGTGGGGCTGTACGAGGCACCGGAGATAACGGGCCTCGAGCCGTCCACCCGTTTCCTCCTCGACGCCTTCTTGCCTCACTACGCCGATGCGATCGACCGCAAGCGCCGTAACGCCGCAACGCTCATCTCCCGGTTGGAGCCGATGGGATTCACATTCCAGGACAACACGGGTGGGCACCTGTATACGGCGCTCGGAGCACGAGTGCCCGAAGGCGTCGACCGTGACGGCTTGGTACGACACGTGAAACGCCGCAACGTCAACGTGTTCACCCTGTGGGGTGATCCGCTCGGGATTTCCCCGGTGGCACGGGAGCGCTGGGGCACCGACGCTTCCGCATTCCCGGTGACCGCCCGGCTGGCTGCCGAGCTGATCCACTTCCCCAACAGCAGATTTCACACCGAACGCGACCTCGATCGGATCGTCGGCGCCTGCGCCGAGTACCTCAGCTGACCGATTTCCCATGTGATGTCGAGCCCGCTGGTTCGGTTGATTCAGGCGAAGTACCGGTAGAGCACATTGCCGCCGGCCTCCGTGACGCGGCTCGGCATCCGGGCAGCGGTGAGCACCCGGGTGGCATGGCCCAGCGTCTTCCCCCACAGTGGCGCCGCTCCCGGCCGGCGAAAGGATGCGGGCTCGGCGCGCAGCGTCGTGATGTCACCGGTGATCCTGCCGTACTTGTCCTTGTAGCGGATCAACCCCTCCTGATCCGAGTCCGACAGGCCCAGGTCGATCCGGGCCACCCCGGCATCGGTCGCCCGTTCGATCGCGGTCCACAAGATCAGGTCGTTGGGGCGCCGATCGAGCCAAGCCGGATCCGAGGCGTTGAACTTGTAATACCAGGTTCCCGCCCACTCGAGGAACAGGACTCCCGCCACCATCTCGCCACCGGAGGCGGCGTAGAGGACTCGGCCGGACCCGGTGCGGAAGAACTCTTCCCATATGGTGCGAAAGAACCGATAGGGCTGTGCCACCAGCCGGTATTTGTTCTTTCGAACGCCCAGATGCAGTTCGAAGAACGCCCGCACGTCGTCGATCGAGTCGCCTTGTCGGATCTCGAGACCTGACTTGCGCGCAGTTCGCACCGCCCGCCGGGCCGACCCGGGGAGCTCCTCCCATTGGCGATCTACGTCGCCGATCACCTCGACCGCGTGCCAGCGGGCACCGCCGGTCACCGCAAATCTCCCATCGGCGAGCGGATGGGGCGAATGGAGGCATCTGATCTGGGTCGGCACCTCCTCTTCGAGCAGTGCCGCCGCCAACGCATTCCAATGCTCCGGCGTGTCTGCGATTGGATCACAGAAGTCCGAGAACGGAAGGGTGGTGATGCGTCGACCCCGCGGATCGTTCAGGCGGGCGAACGGCACTCCCGCGACCGGCTCGCCGCCCACCTCGGCGATGAGGGCCCTCACCTCCATCCCGTATGTGCGCTGGATCACCCTCGCCCACGCCGGCGATGCGAAGAGCTGGCTGCCGCCCCGCTCGAGCAGGTGCTGCCAGCGCAGGTCGGTGGCGGGGTCGACCTCGGTGATGTCCATGCCGTCTCCGCTCATCTCGGTGCCGTTTCGAGCCCTTCGTAGGCTTCGAGCAGGTTGGGCGCCTGATGGGCCCAGGAGAGTCGCTCAGCCACCGCCTGCCTCCCCGCCTCACCCATACGGCTTCGGCGCGCTGGATCTTCGATCAGGTCGGCCAATGCCCGGGCGAAGGCCAGCTCATCGTTGGCTGTGGCGTAGACGGCGGCGTCGCCGGCCGTTCTCCGGTGCTCGGTCAAGTCGAATGCCACCACCGGCTTGCCCAACGCCATGTACTCCATCACCTTGATCATGGTGGAGCGATCGGTGAAGTCGTTCTTCGGGTCGGGCACCACGCACATGTCGACGGTCGACATGTAGCGCACCAATTCCTCGTCGGAAATCCAGCCGGTGAACCAGACGCGATCCTCCAGGCCCAGCGAGGTCGCCAACCGCTCGAGCTCGGCAACGGCACTCCCCCGCCCGATGATGACCGCCAGGAAATC
Source organism: uncultured bacterium (assembly GCA_963825585.1). Classification (GTDB taxonomy): domain Bacteria; phylum Actinomycetota; class Acidimicrobiia; order Spongiisociales; family ZC4RG35; genus JAOUGY01. The sequence goes on along the minus strand of CAWGTX010000009.1, from coordinate 132,870 downwards.
GGAGACCCCCAGCCGGCTCTGGAGCAGGTGAAGCGCCCGGATCAGATAGTCGACCCCGTCCTGATTGTTCATCTCACCGACGTAGCCGATCAACGTGCGGGCACGGGCCCGCAGGGCCGGGTCGGGATCCGCCAGACGGATCCGGCTGGGGTCCGGCCCGTTTCGCACGACCGTCACCCGTTCAGGCTCGACTCTTCCCCGCCCAACCGCGATGTCGCGATAGGACTGATTGGTGGAGATGACCCAGTCGGCCATCCGGAAGCTGAGCCGCTCCAACCGACGAAGCACCCTGACCACCAGCGGGCTGGTCGACTCACCGAATCGGGCTGCGTACATCTCCGGGGACAGATCGTGATGGTCGAACACGAACCGTTTGCCGAACGGACGGAACAGGATGGCGATGAAGACGAAGAGGTCGGGCGGATTGTGCGAATGGATCACGTCGAACCCACCCTTGACAGCTGCGTACAGCGACAGGACGAGGGCACCGATCATGGCCGAGCCGTACTCGAGCACGTACCCGACGACGCCGTCCCGGTCGGGCGGCAGAGGGAAGCGCAGAACCCGGACCCCGTCGACGTCGGCGACTCCGAGCGACTGCTTCCACGCGGGGGCGACAACGGTGACCTGATGCCCGGCGGCGACCAGCGTCGACGCTTCGCGCCGTACCCGATCGTCCTGTGGATAGGGGCTGTTCTCCAACAGCATCAGGATGCGGGTCATCTCGAGTTCGCTCTCTCCGGCACCAGCCGGCGGGTTCGTAGGAAGATGTCTCGTGTCAAGACGGCGTTCTGGGAGGCCTGGAAACCCGCGACGACGATGCCCCGACCCGCCCGCCCCATGGCGATTCGGTCCTGTGGCGAGGCGATCAACCGCTCCAAGGCATCCGCCAGGCCGGCGGGGTCAGCCGGAGGGGCCAGCAGCCCGCTCACTCCATCCTGTACCAGCTCGGGCACCCCCGACACCGTGGTCGACACCACCGGGAGCTCACACGCCATCGCCTCCATGATCGCCACCGGGATGCCGTCGCGGTCCCCCGAAGACGCCACCACACAGGCGAGGGCGAATATGTCGGCACCGTGAAGGGTGGCGACGATGCCGTCCTCGCCCATCATGTCCAGGATCCGGACCCGGTCACCGATGCCGTGCGCTGCGATCCGGGCTGCCAGCGGTTGGGAGTCCGGGCCGATCCCGACCACCAGGTCACACCGGAAGTCGACACCGCGCTCGGCCAGCAGGGCGCAGGCGTCGACGAGATGCTCGTGGCCCTTCTTCTCGATGGCGCGGCCCACCGTCACGATCCTGACCGGCCCGGTGCCTTTCTCCGTCCCGGCGGGGGGGAACCGATCGAGGTCGACGCCACAATGCACGATGTCGACCCGGTCGAGGAGGGCAGGGGACAACCCGGCGATGAACCGCTTGTTGTACTCGGAGATGGTGATGATGCCGGTCGCATCCTCCAGCTCGAGCCGTACGTTGACCGGGTGGCGTCCGAACAACCCGAACGCATGGGGCTGGATGGTGAAGGGGATGCCGGTCAGGTCACGCACCACGCCGGCCGCCAGACCCTCTATCCACACGAAGTGCGCGTGGATGTGCTGTGCCCCCAGCCGCTCCGCCTCGGTGGCGAACAGGACGACCTTCGGGAACAGCGCCACCATCAACCCCATCACCTTTGGCTCCCTCCAGGTTCGTCCGATCAGACGGCGAACCGCCCGGAGGTAGGCACGGGGAGTCCGGAGCAGCGTGCGGAGGTTGGCAACCGCGATGGCACCCGACATCCACGGGGCATGGTGGGCCACGTCCAGCAGGTCCTGGCCCTGGTCCGAGGCGCTCGGACTGCCGGGCGCCATCAGCGAGAAGATGTTGAGCTCGACTCCCATCTGTCTGAGCCAGTGCATCTCGCGCACGATGAAGGTCTCGGTCCGGTAGGGAAACCGGTGCAACAGATACACCACATTGAGTGGGACCGAGCCACCGACGACATCGCTCGTACCCGTCACAGCTCGAGCCGCTGTGCATCCGCCAGGAGCAGATGATGCAGCATCATCGACTGATAGCGGGGATACGACCTCGAGTCGCGCAGCGCTCCATAGCTGCGGATCGAGTGGTACGGGAAGGAGCCGTCGGGCCGCTGCAACTCGATCACGCCCCGATACATCGCCCTCACCGTGTCGCGGCAATCGAGCAGACCGAGATCGGCCGCCTGGTTCAATGCCTGGGCAAGCGCCAGGTCGTAGTACAGAACGCGGGTGGTGTGATTGGAGCAATCGTAGGCGGCGAATCCACCGGCGGTCACACCTTCGATCAGGAACCCGGCCAACCGCTCGATCACCGGGCTGATCGACGCGTCGCCGGTGATGTTCCGGTAGTGGACCAGGTCCATGAACTCAAACGAGTTGTATTGGTGGCACAGGAAGTGGTCCTGGCCCTCCTTCGACCGGCTGGCGGTCCGGTACGGCAGCTCGCCGGTGGGGAGCTGACAGTGGTCGAGCCAGGCGACCATCGCCGGGGCGCGGTCGAGGAACGTCCGGTCCCCGCTCTCCTCCCACAAGCGCGCCAACAACCACAGCGCCAACGTGCTGTTGTTGGGTACCCCACCCCATTCACCGCCGGTGTGGAGGAAGTAGTTGATGGCGAGCATCGTAGGATCGGACTGAGACCGGTAGCCGATGAATTCGTCCATGAACCGGTGCCAGCGGACCGCCCCCTGCAGGAACCGGTCATCGCCGGTGCGGCGATGGCTTTCGAGGAGCCCGAGGGCGGCGAAGCAGCCCTCCACCGTGGCCACCCGTCCCCGCCACTCCGGATTGGGGTAGGGCCAGTAGCCATCCTGGTTCTGGCCGGCCAGCACCGACTCGGATGCGGCCGCGGCGATCTCGGCGTGGTGACCATCCGGGGAGGAATCCGACATCATCCAGTTGTCGAGGATCCAATAGCCCTGGGCCTGCTGGTAGACGAGGTCGTCGTTCCAGGGGATCCTCGGGGTTGCGCTCTTGATGAATCGCCCGAGGCGGGCGTTGAAACGGATGCCCGGGTCGGGACCTCTCAATGAACCACCGTCCCAGTGGGAACGCGCCATGTGGGCGAACAAACGCTGGGCCGCCGACGCTGCTGATGTCATCACATCTCCCTCAGGAGAGGTCATCGCCACCGCGGAGATCCCGGTGCGATGCGACGGCCGACACCAGGACCTCACACACCCGGTCGATCTGCGCGTCCTCGAGCTCGGGGAACATGGGGAGGGAGAGCTCGCGGCGAGCCAGGTCCTCGGTCTCGGGGAACGTGCCCTCACCGTGACCCAGCCCGGCGTAGGCCTGCTGGAGGTGGATCGGGATCGGGTAGTGGATGACACTGGCGACGCCTGCCTCCCCGAGCACCCGCTGCACCTCGTCGCGACCGTCGACGCACACCGGGTAGATGTGGTGTACCGGTTCGACGTCGGCCGCCTGGCCGGGCAGCGTCACCACGCCCGACAGTCGCTCGTTGTAGGCGGCGGCGTGCCGGCGACGAGCGGCATTCCATTCGTCGAGCCTCGCCAGTTTGACTCGGAGGACGGCGGCTTGGAGCGTGTCGAGCCGACGGTTGAAACCGATGGACTCGTGTATGTACTTCTGTCGCGATCCGTAATTTCGGTCCATGCGGACCCGGTCGGCCACGGCGGAGTCGTTGGTCACCACGATGCCGGCGTCGCCGTAGGCACCCAGGTTCTTCCCCGGGTAGAGACTGAACGCCGACACGTCGCCGAACGAGCCGACCCTCTCTCCTCGGTAGCGGGCTCCGTGGGCCTGCGAGGCGTCCTCGACCACGACCAGGCCATGGGCCTGGGCGATGTCCATGATCGGTGTCATGTCGGCGGGGTGCCCGTAGAGATGCACCGGCATGATCGCCTTGGTTCGGGGAGTGATCGCCCTTTCGATCGCCGACACGTCGATCTGGTACGTGGCCGGATCCATGTCGACCAACACCGGGGTGGCACCGACGTAGGAGATGGCCAGAGCGCTGGCGATGAAGGTGTTGGCGACCGTGATGACCTCATCAGTCGGGCCCACGCCGACCGCTCTCAGCGCCAGTTCCAGCGCCGACGTCCCCGAGTCCACACCCACTCCGTGGGCGACACCGCAGTAGCGGGAGAACTCATCCTCGAACGCCTCCACATGGTCGCCGAGTATGAAGTTCGCCCGCCCGAGCACATCTGCGATCGCTGCGTCGACCTCGTCTCTGATCGAGGCGTACTGCGCCTTGAGATCGACGAACGGGATGGGTGTGGTTCTGGTTGTCAGTGTCATGTTCATCCTGGTTGAAGGGTCGACTGTCGGTTGACCGGTACCGGAGTGCCGCCTCGAAGCATGGACGCGTCGACCGCCTCCATCACCTCTACCACTCGCAACCCGATCTCGCCGGTCGGCAACCGGCTCTCGTCCCGAGTCGATGGCGTCGAGGAAGTCGATGCTCTGATTCTTGAGCGGCTCGCTGGGCGCGATGACGGGCACGACGTCGGCCCCCTCCCGGATCGCATGAGGTTCGACATCTCGGGGGCCGGCCCCGCGGACGCCTCTCGACACCACCGTGACCGGTTGGGAAGGGTTCACGTCGTCGAAGAGGATTCTCTCCTGCGTGCCCACCACGACCAGTTGTCGAACCTTGAAGGGGTCCACCCAGCTGGCGTGGATGTTGGCGATCACGCCGTTGTCGTATCCGATGGTGACGAAGCCGACGTCTTCCCGATCGTTGCCGAGGACGGCGAACCCACCGCCGAGACCCACGCGGGCGGAGCGTCGATCAAGTGATTGAAGATGGAGATGTCATGGGGGATCAGATCCCACATGGCATTGACGTCGTGGCGGATCGGACCGAGGTTGCACCGACGGGCGTACAGATAGTGGATGTCGCCGACATCGCCGCCTGCGATCCGTCGCCGCATCGCCTCGACACCGGGGTTGTGCAGGAAGGTGTGCCCGACGCCGAGTGTCACACCAGCGGATCGCGCCGCTGACATCATCTCGGCGGCATCGGCGGTGGTGACGGTGATCGGCTTTCTCCACCAGGACGTGTTTGCCCGCCTCGATCAACGGCAGCGCCACTCGAAGGTGGGTGGTCGCCGGGGTACACACGACCACGGCATCGATGCTGCGGTCGGCTGCGACTTCGTCGGCCGAATCGGTGGTGACGACTCCTGGGAACCTGCGGGAGATCTCCTCGACGCGTGCGGGGCTCGCATCGCAGGCGACCACCTCACTCACCTGTGGTAGTTCCGCCATCACCCGCACGTGGTTGACGCCCCAGTAACCGCATCCGATGACGGCGACACGGTGAGATACTGTTCATCGATACTCCCGGGATGGTGGAATGCCCCGGAGTGGGAACGGACGTATCTCGTCGGGGCCGGAGGCGGCGGCGTCACTACTGGGCACCCCGCATGCTGGCCACCGCTCGAATCGTTCCAACCAACAGCTTGAAATCGAGCCACACGGAACGATTGCGGGTGTACCAGATGTCCATCCGAACCATCTCGTCGAATGACACGACGCCACGGCCGTGGACCTGCCATTGACCGGTCATCCCAGGAAGTGCATGCAGACGCTCCATCTGCCAGGGTTCGTAGGCTTCGACCTCGTAGGTCGGAACCGGTCGGGGGCCCACCAGGCTCATCTTCCCGGCGAGGACGTTGAACAACTGTGGGCAGCTCATCGAGTGAAGTGATCCGAATCATGCGCCCCACACTGTGACCCGGGGGTCGGACTCGAGCTTGTAGATCTCGGCTCCACCCTGATCTGCCTGCGTCTCGCCTTCTATGAATGCCCGTATGTAATCGCGGTGCAGGCTCTCATCCGCTTCGTGGATCATCGAGCGGAACTTGACGATCTCGAACACCGCTGCCTCCCACGTCACTCGCCCTTCGGAGGAACAGACCCTGCGCCCGCCCACTCGATCGTGCCGGAAGAACACCGGCCCTGGCGAATCGAGCTTGATGGCTATCGCTATGACCACCATCAGCGGCGCCAAGACCACCACGAGAATGGTGCCCAGAGCCACGTCGACCGTTCTCTTGGCGAACCACATGACTCCACGCACGGCTTGACGTTCTCTCGCAGGAGACCGGTAGCCCAGGAACGGTTCGGAGCTCGACTGCCTGGACCAGGAGCGATCGCCACTCCCCAGCAACCTCGATTGCATGCCGATTCTCTCCCGGTTCCCAACTCGGACCTGTCGCAGACCTGTCTCGTGAGACCATGCTGCGGCATCGCTACGGTCCGACCGGACGGTCAACGGCACCAAATTGTACCCGACCGACTGTCTAGTCAACCCCTGCGACGAAGAGTCCTCCTTGACCACAGTCGGTGGTGGTGCCAGACTTGTCGGCGGAACGCCCGGGGGCTCGGGCGGACCGGCTCGGCCTCGTCAGGCTCCGGTCGTGGGAAACCCACGACCGATGGAGCAGCGACGATGGCGAGGTCGAAGGGGCGCAGTTGAATTGAGTTTCTAGTGGGAGGCAGCAATGGGGGCATTTGTCCAGGGTTCTGACCCGTCGTTCGGAAGCGAAGGGTCTCCCCTCAGCCGGTATTTCTCCGGGCGGCACACCGTGGTCTTGGGGGGAGCGGGGTTCCTCGGGGCTCATCTCAGCGCCCGGCTGGCGACGTTGGGGGCTCAGGTGACGGTGGTCGATTCCTTCCTCACCAGTCGCCCGGACACGGTCCGGGATCTGCGGGCCCAGCCCCACATCGAGGTGATCGAAGCCGACATCACGCACGAGATCCCCGTGTCGGGTGCGGTCGACTTCGTGCTCAACTTCGCCTCCCCCGCTTCTCCGGTCGACTATGTCCAGCTCCCCTTGGAGACTCTCCGGGTCGGCTCGATCGGCACGGAGAACGCCCTCCAATTGGCCAAGAGGACCGGCGCCACCTTCATGACAGCCTCGACCAGCGAGGTGTACGGCGATCCGGCGGTGAGCCCGCAACCCGAGGGCTACTGGGGTCACGTGAACCCCATCGGACCCCGCAGCATGTACGACGAGTCCAAGCGGTACGCCGAGGCCATCACCATGGCCTACCACCGGATGCACCAGGTCCAGGTGAGGATGCCACGCATCTTCAACACCTATGGGCCAGGAATGCGCTCGAACGACGGTCGCGCCGTCCCCTCCTTCATATCGTCCGCCATCCACGGCGAGCCCATCCTGATCCACGGTGACGGGTTGCAGACCCGCTCACTGTGCCACGTGAACGACCTGGTGGAGGGTCTCCTGCGACTGCTGGCCTCGGACCACAATGGTCCGGTCAACCTCGGCAACACCCACGAGGTGTCGATGCTGGAGCTGGCGACGACCATCATCGAACTGGCCGGCTCCAAGAGCGAGATCCGTCACGTCGAACGCACTGGAGATGATCCGCAGCAGCGGCGTCCCGATCTCAGCCTCGCCGACCGGCTGCTGGGATTCCAACCGCGGGTCGACACGGAGACGGGACTGCGTGAGACGATCGCCTGGTTCCGCGAGCATGAGGTCGCACCCCTCGAGGCCGAGCACATCACCATCTCACTGGCCGAACTGGAACAGGAAGACGCCACCACGCCATACACGCCGAGCATGTCCAAATCGGCCTGAGTCGTCGCCCGGGCTCGCCAGTCCTGGTTGCCGAGTACCGAGTGGAGCCGGCGGGAGATCCCGTCGGCTCCTCTTCGTCGCCTCCATTCCTCCTGCCTGGACGATCGGGAAGGGAACCGCACCCGCTGGGTCTGCCGGCCAGGAGAGGACCGCATCGAGGTGGACAGGGTGCCGAACGCGCGGCCCCGAGGATCGGAACCCTCCCTCCCGGCCGGATCAGGAATCGCCGCCGGCGCCGGTTGAAACGTCCCCGACGGCGGTCAACGCCTTGAGCGCCAGCCACCGGCCACTGGAGGCCAGGGTCGCCTGCAGGGGCCAGGACTCCGGGTTGCAGGAGGAGAACCGGGGTCCGCCCGCCTGGAGGATCCCTTTGAGGGTGTCGACAGAGAGGACGGCCAGTTGGGAGAAGCGGACGACACCGTGTTGGTTGAGCAGCGCCGCCACGTTGGGGCCGATGCCGAAGATGACCGTCAGATCTTCCTGTGGGGTGGCCGCCAGCTCCGCCTCGCCATCGGCGCCGAACTCCCCGCCGGTCGGGGAGCCGTTCGACTCGAAGCCGAGCGGCTCGTCGGCGATCCATGCAGGCAACGCCGGTCCATCCGATCCCTCGCCGGCTTCTACCGGACGGGCCCGTCCCTGCCATGGTCCAACCGGCTCCGACCGAAACGAGTCCCCCGGTTCCTTGTCCCGATGTGTGGTCTCCCCGCTCGCTGCTGCGTCACCAGCCGATCCCTCCTCGGCGGGGAGCACCCCGTCGTTTGACAGCTGGTCCTCTCGGGCCTCATTCGGATCGATGGAGCCACCGGCCGCCCCATCGTCCATCGACCGGTCGGAGACGTCCTGGCGTTCGGGCGAGGCCCCGGCGTCGGAGTAGGCGATGGTCTCGGGCTGGTCGGCTTCCCCACCCAGATCACGTTCCCGCCCGTCCGGTTCGACCGAAGCCTCGGATGAGCCGATATCGGGGAGGTACGAGACGCTGGTCGACTCCGAAGTCGGCAAACGCTCGGGAACGGGCGGCACCTCGACGACGGGTCTGGAATCCGGGTCGGGTCTGGGTTCCGGGTCGGGTTCCGGGACGATCGAAACCGGTTCCGGGTTGGCGCCCGGGTCCCGGTCGAAGAGCGACCAGAAACTGACCGTCCCGGCGTTGCGTACCAAGCTGCCCTGGACGTCGCTGCCCTGGACGTCGCTGGCCTGGACGTCGACCGGCACCGGGGACGGGTCCTCGGTCGGCGGAACCGGTGCGCCGCCGTTGGGACCACGCAGATCGAGGGCGTACGACCCGGCAGCCGCTGCCACTCCCCCCAGCGCCACGAATCCCGCCAGAATGACCCAGGCGGGAAGACCCGAAGGATCATCGGGGAGGCGAGCCGGGGAGACCAGGGCCAGGTTGGCGCTCGCCAGCTCGAGGTCCACCTCGATGGTGTTGCGGCGAGTATCGAGCTGTGATCGCACCCTCACGTTTTCTGCCCGTTCTGCGATGAGAGCATCGAGCTCGGGGTCCGCCACCTCCAACTCGAGGGTCAGCCGAAGCGCCTCCAGGTCGGCGGCGATCTCCCGGACCCTCGCCTCGAGATCTTCCCTCCCGGCCGAGCCGAAAGGGAGCGCATCGCGCTCTTGGCGCAGCCGGGTCAGATCCGCGATGGCAGTCGAGATCTGCTGTTCCACCTGAAGGAGCGAGTCATCCTCCTCGATCCGACGATCGATCTGGGCCGAGATCGAGGCGATGGTGTCGTCGATGCTGGCCTGAAGGGCATCGATTTTGGCCAGCGCCAGACTGGCGTTGGTCCGGACCTGGGCGGACACCACCCGTACGTAGGCATCCACAACGCCATTGGCCCCTTGGGCGGCTTCTTCCCTGGTTGGGGCCGCGTACCGGATCTCGATGAGATTGCTGGTCAGGTCGCCCACGATCTCGAGCGAGTCGGCGACGTCCTCCGGGTCCTCTCCCAGCCGGTCGGCGACATCACCCACCACCACGCTCGACTCCAGTATGCGAACCTGATCGGCCAGGTACCGCTCCGAGTCCTGAGTCGACGGCCTCCCCTCGGTCACGTCGAACGTCGATGCCGCCCGCGGATCCTGAACGATCAACTCGGCGGTGGCCTCGTATCCAGGAGCCGCCATCATGGAGAACACGAACCCCACGAGCGAGAACGCCAAGACCGTGGCCACCACCGGCTTCCAGTGCCGCAGGAGAACCGAGAGCAGCGACGCCGCTCGCGGCGATCGCTCACCCCCGACCGGTCGGGCGCGACGAAGCAACGACGCAAGTGTGGTTCTCTGACCACTCATCGGAACACCTGGCCGGATGGGACGACCACGTGCATGGTGGCCGCTGGAAGGCGTCTCATCGAATCACGACGAGAGAGCGCCGGCGGCAGCCCAAATCCATCGATGGTGAAGTTCATGACAATCGTGTTCCATCCATCCCCGTCCGAGACCGCAGCCCGGCTCGAACGTCGATCGCTCATGCTACCCGGCAGATCGTGCAGTTCCAGTGGCCTCGGCGACGCGCACGATGGCGGTGGGCAGGTGCGATGACGTCATATGCCGCTCCGGCCTCTCGGCCGTCGCACCTATCATCCGCCTGGGATGCGGTGGAGGAGCGGCACGATCATCATGACTTCACGAACCGCGATGGCGCTCGTCGCATCGTTGGCGCTGTTGGGTTGCACTCCCTCCGATGCGTCCACAACCGGCACCGACCCAACCGGCACCACCCCTCCCCCCGCTGCGGACGGCGGGGGTGAGAACCACACGGAGGTGCTGTGGGAGGCGACGCACGAGACAGGGGATTCCTCCGAGTGGGACCGGTTCCAGAGCGGATCGATCTTCAACAGTGGGACCGGCAGGGTGGAGTGGACCGACGAAGTGGCTCACGGCGGAACAGGATCCCTGGCACTGTCGGTGCGTCGGGCTTCCGGCCAGACACAGGCCGCCCGCATCTTCCGCTGGGCGGAGGACCCGTCAGAGGCGTACTACAGCGCATGGTTCTACTTTCCCGAGCTCGTGCAGCCGGAACGATGGTGGAACATCTTCCAGTTCAAGTCCAAGCTCGACGACGGCAGCGATCCGACCTGGGTCGTCAACGTCGGCAACGATTCCGAGGGAGCGATGCGGTTGTACCTCTACGATGCGATCACCCGGACATCGCATCACGAGACCGTCACCTCCGAAGCCATGGAGATCCCGGTGGGGCGATGGACCCACATCGAAGTCTTCCTGCGCCAGGCGATCGACGACTCCGGCCAGATCGCGCTCTGGCAGGACGGCCGGTTGCTGTACGAACTCGACGGGGTCCAGACAACGCTCGCCGACAACGTGCAGTGGAGCCTCAACAACTACAGCGATGACCTCGATCCCCAGGACGTGACCATCTTCATCGACGACGCCGCCATCGCAGCAGAACGACAGGGCACCCAGCCATGACCCGACAGATCGATCCGGAGCCCGGCGCCGCCACCGACGCCCCGCGGTGCCGGCGAGTGGCGCTCATCTCCTTCGATTTCGGCGAGTACTGCGTGCGGCTCGCCAACGGCCTGGACCGGCACACCTCCGTGATGCTGGTGATACCGGGCCGTGCGTTGAAGGCGCAGCATGCGACGCCATCAGCGACCGTCGAAGTGCGGCCGTTCGACGCTCCTCGTTTGCGGAGCCCGATCCGACAGATACGGCTGATTCGTCGCATCCTCGCCGAAGTCGAGGCGTTCGGCCCGGATGTCGTTCACATCCAACACCGCCAGCTCTGGCTCAACCTGGCCATCGGAAGGATACGCAGACCTCTGGTGACCACCGTGCACGATGCCAGGCATCACGTGGGCGACCGGCACTCCTGGCGGACCCCACAGTGGATCTCTCGGAGATCGTGGAAACGCTCTCGACAGCTGATCGTCCATGGGGAGAACGTCAAGGAGCAGATCCTGCAGCGTTCCGACATCGATCCTGAGGACATCACGGTGATGCCTCACATCGTCATGGGATCGGAGGAACCGCCCGCCGAACCGGACGCCACGCCCACCGCCCTCTTCTTCGGACGCATCTGGCCGTACAAGGGCCTCGACACGCTCATCCAGGCAGCGCCGATGGTGGCGGCGGAGGTCCCTGGCGCACGGATCATCGTGGCGGGAACCGGCGAACCGTTCGATCGTTATCGGGCCATGATGCAGGACCCCTCGATGTTCGAGGTCCACAACGAGTTCGTCGATGTGGAACAGCGGGATGAATTGTTCCGCCGAGCGTCGGTGGTCGTGCTTCCCTATCGGGAAGCGTCCCAGAGCGGGGTGATCCCCCTCGCCCACGCGGCCGCACGGCCGGTTGTGGCGACGACCGTGGGAGGTCTGCCTGAAGCCGTGCAGGATGGTGAGAACGGTCTGCTGGTGGCGCCGGACGATCCTCAGGCCCTGGCCGCCGCCATGGTCCGGCTTCTCACCGACCCGGCAGCTTGCAGCCGAATGGGGGCCAGCGGACGAGAGTCGGTGTATGCCAAGGCAGGGATCGACACCATTGCGCTCCAGCACGATCGAAGTGTACGACCGGGCACTCTCGTCGGGTGCTGGACGCCGATGACCTCCGAGCCGTCCAGATCGGCGGGGATCTCCCGCACCATCTTCAAGAGCACCGTCATGTTGACCGTGGCGGATCTGATGACCCGCCTGACCACCCTGGCGATCACCTTCATGGTCTCCCGCCGGCTCGGCGTGGCCAGCCTCGGCATCTATGCCACCGCCACCGCCACCTTCAGCCTGATCGCCATCGCCGGCGGGTTGGGAGCGACCAACTACATGGTGCGGGAGATCGCCAAGGACCCGGAGGACACGGGCCGGTTCTTCTCGCACATCTCGGCCATGGGGTTGGCGGTTGCATTGGTGTTGATGGGTGGTTTCTGGGCGGTGCTCCCATGGCTCGACTACTCCCGAGAACTCCAGACGGCCATGTCGATCGTGGTGATCGCCCTCATCCCCGGGACCATCAACACCCTGATGCGGGCTGTGTTCGTCGCTCATCAACGGGTGGTGTTCATCACCTACACGACTGCCCTCGCAGCACTCCTCAACATCGGAATCAGCTGGTGGATGCTCGCCAGCGGACGGTCCATCGCCTACCTGCTGTTGGCGTTCGTCATCGAGCAGTACATCGTCGTCCTGGTCGGATTGGCGGTGATACATCTGCGCATCGCACCGCTGCAATGGCAGTTCAACTGGGGATTTGCCAAGTCTCTGCTCCGCGAGATCCGAACCTTCGCCTCGTTGTCACTGCTGGCAGCCGTCTTCGCTCAGCCGGAGATCCTCATCCTGTCGGCTTTGGCCACCGAAGTCGAGGTCGGCTACTTCGGAGCCGCCTTCCGGCTCGTCAGCTTCTGGATGATCGTGCCGGCGGTGCTCATGACGAATGTGTTCCCGTTCATGGCCCGGGCCCAGGCCGGGTCCGACCAGACGATCCGGCTGCAGCACACCTCGGTCAAGTATCTGCTGCTGGTCAGCTTCCCCATCGCCGCCGGAATGGCGGCGGCGGCTGATCCGATCATTCGCCTGTTCTACGGGGAGGGATATGAGCCCGCCGTCCGTCCGCTTCAGATCATGGCAGCGGTGCTGGTGTTCAACTCACTCGATCAGGTGTACTGGAGGGCTCTCGCCGCCCGCAACGAACAGCGCAACGATCTCCTGGTGAGGACGGTGAGCGCATCGGTCCGGATCGCGCTCGGATGGGCCCTCATCTCGGCATTCGGAGTGTTGGGCGCCGCCCTTTCTGCGGTCGGCAGCGTTGCGCTGGCGGCCGCGCTCCTCGCGTTCTTCGTGCAACGCGATGGCACGCCACTGCGCGTCCTCGCCCTGAGTTGGCGGGGCCTCACCGCGGCCCTCATCATGGCTGTTGTCGTCTCGCTGGCGGCGGACCACATCCCGTTGATCGCGCTGGTGGCGTTGGGAGCGACGGTCTTCGGCATCGTGGGGCTGGCGGTGCGTGCGCTCTCAGGGGAGGACCGGCGGCTCATAGCTGCGCTGTATCGGCGCAAGAAGGCCGACGGGGTCAACCCGACCTGAGCCCCCGACCGGGAAGTCCCACCTCATGACACTCGAGGAAACGGCCGTACACTGATGGCGGTGTCGACAGCCACCGATCCCGTCGAGCTTCGTCCCCCGCCGCCTGCACGATTGGCGGGGTTGTTCGCCTTCACGACGGTTGTGGGTGCATTCGCAGCGGCCTCCCTCGTCGGCTCACGGCTGGCAATGCTCTTTGCAGTTGGGGTATTGGTCGTGGTGATTCTGCTGATGGAGGTGGACACCATCAAACGCGTGCTGGTTTCAGCTCTTCTGCTGGAGATGGCCGTTCCCATCGACCGTTACTACCAGCACGATGAAGCGGTGGCCGCACTCAACTCGACCAGCGGCTACAACGTCTCGCTCGGGACGCTCGCCCTGTTCGTGCTGGCGGTGTTGCTGGTTGCCGAGCGGCTGGCAGGAATTCGCCGACTGCCGACACCCGTGCCGCTGATTCCGCAGGCATCGACTGTGTATCTGGTGGTGGTGGCCGCATCAGTGCTCTGGGCCTTGGCTCCGGCCTTGGCGGTGGCCGAGTTGGTGCTGCTGGTTCAGGCGATCGTGGGCTACGCCTGCCTGGTCACCATCATGCGCACTCGGCAGGACGTCACGATGCTGCTGACCCTGCTCACCGCTGGACTGCTCGTCCAGTCGCTGCTGGTGCTCGGGGCGATGGCGCTGGGCGGCGAATTCGTCATGGAGCCGATCGCCGTACGCCTCGTCCATGGAAGGGCGGGCGGCACATTCGGCTCACCCAACGTCTTGGGAAGCTACATCACCTTCATGCTGGCGCCCACGCTCGCGCTGATCGCCATGCGCGTGTCGCGCCTCCACGACCTGCTCGCCTGGGCGGCGCTCCTCCTCGGAGGGGCGGCACTCATCCTTTCGGAGTCTCGCGGAGCATGGATTGGAAGCGCCATCGCCTTGAGCGTGTTCGTGCCGGTGGGGATTCGCCGGAAGTGGCTGTCCACCCGCCTGGTCGTGGGGCTGATGGCGGCGGGCGTCGCCGCCCTGGCTGCGTTCGGGCCGACCATCCTCGGACGGCTCGCCGCTTTCGACAACCCTGCAGCCCAGGCGAGGTTCCCTTTGTACCGCCTGGCTTGGAGCGTGATCGCCGACCATCCCATCCTCGGTGTGGGAGCGAACAACTTCGCCACCGCCATGTCCAACCACCTGACCGTCGACTTCAGCACGGCTTGGATCTCGACCGTACACAACAAGTACCTGCTGGTCTGGTCGGAGACGGGCTTGATCGGTCTCGTTGCATTCGGGGCGGTGCTGGCAGGGGTCTTGTGGTGTGGGTTGCGTCTCGGGCGAATGATCGGTTCGCCTCTCTCACCACTGGGAATCACGGTGGTCGGGTCCTTCCTCGGAGTGATGTTTCACATGCTCGTCGAGCTGTTTCACGGCCGGGTGCAGATTCAGGTTCTCTGGGTGATC
This sequence comes from uncultured bacterium, assembly GCA_963825585.1. GTDB lineage: Bacteria > Actinomycetota > Acidimicrobiia > Spongiisociales > ZC4RG35 > JAOUGY01. The sequence goes on along the minus strand of CAWGTX010000009.1, from coordinate 117,789 downwards.
GCAGCCCTGGTGCAGGCGGCGCTGGCCGTCGAGGTAGCCGACGAGTCGTGTGAACCCGCCACCGACGTCGCATCGGCGGTCTGAACGCTGTCGCGCCGACGGGTCCCGGGCGTCGGCAGGCCGCGACTTCGTCGGCCGCTCGGTTCTGGAGGTCAGTCCGCCAACGCTCGATGGAGGAACGCCGCCATCTGGCCCCGCGTCACCGGCTCATCCGGGCAGAAGCGATCGTTCACCGGAGGATTGCACCCACGGGTCACACCCCGCCCCGCCAGCCGGGCGATGTCATCCTCGAACACCGAACCATCGTCATCCACGAAGGCGGCGCCCGCCGCCGGCAACCCCAGGGCCCGCACCAGGAACGCCGCCATCTGGCCCCGCGTCACCGGCTCATCCGGGCAGAAGCGATCGTTCACCGGAGGATTGCACCCACGGGTCACACCCCGCCCCGCCAGCCGGGCGATGTCATCCTCGAACACCGAACCATCGTCATCCACGAAGGCGGCGCCCGCCGCCGGCAACCCCAGGGCCCGCACCAGGAACGCCGCCATCTGGCCCCGCGTCACCGGCTCATCCGGGCAGAAGCGATCGTTCACCGGAGGATTGCACCCACGGGTCACACCCGTTTGCGCCAACCAGGCGATGTCGGCGACGAACGGTGAGTCGAGGGTATCGATGAACGAGCCCTCACCCGGAGCCACACCACCGGGAGGGATGCCCCCGTCGCCGGGCGGGACGGCATTCCCGTGCTCGTAGGCCCCGAGGTCGACCAGCGAACCGACCACGCGTGGTTGGAGGGTGATGTCCAGGTCGGGCAACCCGAACGTGTCGACCCCTGCTTCGATGGCGGGGCTGGATGCCTGCAACGCGAAGTCCGCCGTCGTCGGTTCCAAGCCGGCTCGGACGAAGCGCGGATCGACTCCGACCAGGTTGGCCGTCATCGACGACAACTGGCCGGATCCGTCGATGACGATGTCCTCGCCTCCGTCGGGACCGAAGGTGAGGTTGTTTTCGATGGTGACGTCGGTCGACCGCCCCACCAGGAAAGCGGTGTTGTATGCGAGCGATCCTGATCCGGGCACGGCCACCGCGATGTTGTTGACCCACGTGACGTCGCCCGAGGTACTCGTGTTGAACTCCCCGCGCCATTGGGCCGGATTGAGCGGGTCCCGGTTGTTGCCGTAGGCGGTGTTGTTGCGGAGGACGACGTGGTCGCTCAGATAGACGTGGATGCCCTTCCCCCCGTTGCCGAAGACGAGGTTGTTCTCCACCAGTGTCTGGTGGGGATAGGCGATCGAGAAGTCGTCGTCGTGGTCGTTGCGGAAGTCATCGATGATGATTCCGTTGCCATCGGTCGTCTCCCCATCGCGCAACACCGTGTTGGCATTGCCGTACGAGACATTCCCGCGCACGACGATGTGGAAACCCGAAGCATCATCGGAGGCTCGCGCCTGATAGAGGTTGATACCACTGGTCTGGTTGGGGGCATGGCGGGACGTGCCGTGAACCACGTTTCCTTCCACGGTGGAGTGGTCGGAACGCACGAACTCGATCCCACTGCCACCGACGTCGTGGACGTGGTTGCGGACGACTCTGGTGTGATGTGATTCGATGACGGTGATCCCCGCCCCCCAATGGTCGGGGCCGACCGCCTCGTGGGTGATCCGGAATCCGTCGATCTCGACATAATCGGCCGCCACCCGGAAGCCGTACTCGTATTCGAACCCAGAGGGGATCACCACCACTGCACCATGATGGGTCGAAGACTTGATGGTCAACCAGGCGTTGGGAAGGCCGGACGTCTCCACATCGACGGAGCCCTCGTACACCCCGGGAGCGACGAGGATGGTGTCGCCCGGTCCGGCCCGATCGACGGCCTCCTGGATCGAGGCCAGAGCGTCGGAGCTGGATGCCCCTCCGTTCGAGTCGTTGCCGGACACCGCCGACACGTGATAGGTGCCAGCGGCCAACGCAGACGGCGCCCCGACCAACACCATGGCAGACACGAGGAACATCACAGAGCCGAGAGTCGTTGTCCGCCGCACCCATCTCACCATCGTCGTCCCCCGTCGTCGCCGGCAGCCAACGACGCTACCCCGGCGACGCATAACGTCCGGATAAGGGAAGGCTCCCTCTTCCTCAAGAACCTGCCCGTCTCATCCCGAGGAGGGAAGATACCGAGTCTCTGCTTCGTCGAGTTCGGCGGCATTCTGCAGGCGGAAGATCTCTTTGACCGGAGCGATCCCCGCTTCGAGCGATGCCACCGATCGCTCGCCGAACACCACCGCGGCGGCCTGCTGCATCGCCACGATGCCGGCCCGCAACAGGTGGTTCGCCCAGATGACCAGGCTCACCCCCATCTCCTCGAACGCCGAGGCGGGGGTGTCGGGGTACATGGTGGGCACGATCACCACCGGCGCCCGCTCGTCCCACACCTCCATGAAGGCGGCGATCTCCTCGACGGTGCTGCGCTTGCTGTGCATCAGGATGGCGTCGGCACCGGCGTCGGCGTAGGCGTTGGCCCGCCGCACTGCCTCCTCGAGCCCCCAACCTGCGATCAGGGCCTCGACCCTGGCCACCACACAGAAGTCGGGATCGCTCTGGGAGTCCTTGGCGGCTCGGATCTTGCCGGCGAACTCGGCCACGTCGGCGAGCGGCTGGGACTCACCCCGGATGAAGGAGTTGGTCTTGGGGAACATCTTGTCCTCGATGCACATCGCCGCCACACCGCGCTGCTCCAGCTTGTGGACCAACCGTCGGACGTTGTTGAAGTTGCCGTACCCGGTATCGGCGTCGAGCATCATCGGGATCGAGGTGGCGTCAGAGATGTACTCGGCCACCTCGAGAACCTGAGTCCAGCTCGCCTCGTTGTTGTCCCTCACTCCGAGCGCCGCCGAGATGGTGAGGCCACTCCCCCAGATGCCGCTGAACCCGGCCTCCTCGACGATGCGGGCACTGAGACCGTTGTGCGCCTCCATGATGAACTCGAGCTGGTTCGAGTCCAGCATCGCCTTGAATCGGGCTGCTTTGTTCACAGGTGGTTCCTTTCACTGGGATGGATGATGAAGTTGTCCGGGGTCGCATGGGTCGTCGCCGGCCCGGTGCGGATGTGATCGGCGATCGCCTCGACGATGAGGTCACCGATCTGGCGTTGGCTGTCGATGGTCTGGGCGCCGATGTGAGGGGTGAGGATCACCTGGTCGAGATCGGCCAACGGGGACACCTTGCCCTCGCCTTCGACGGCGTGCACGTCGAGCGCCGCCCCGGCGAGATGCCCGCTGGCCAGGACATCGTGCAGGGCCTCCTCGTCGACGACCCCTCCCCGTGCCATGTTGATTATGAAGCCGCCGGGCTTCATCATGGCGAGTTGTGCCGCCCCGATCAGTCCCTTGGTCGACGGCTGAAGGGGGACGTGCACGCTCAGGAAGTCGGCCCGTTCCAGGACCTGGTCGAACGGCACCATCTCGATTCCGTGCGAGTTCAACCGCCCGCCGGCCTGGTCGGAAGGGTGCTCGACGCAGCCCACCACCTCCATGCCCCATGCCACGCCGAGTTGGCCGGTGGTGGTTCCGATGTTGCCCGCCCCCACGATCCCGAGGGTCTTTCCGTGCAGGAGCCGACCGCTGGCCACCGGTTTCACCCAGTGGCCGCCACGCCACTCCCGATCGGCCCAGATGACCCTGCGCGCCAGCCCCAGCATCAGTGCGAAGCTCATCTCCGCCACGGCCCTGGCGCCGGGTCCCGGGATGCGGACGAAGCGGAGCGTCCGCCGGGCTAGCGTATCGAGGTCGATGTTGTCGAACCCCGATCCCGCCCGGATGATCAGCTCGAGGTCGGGTGCCGCCTCCAGCACGGATGCGCCGATGTGGACACCACTTCGAAACACCAGGGCTTGACAGCCTTCGGCGGCGTCGGCCAGCGCTGCCTCCGCTGCATTCACGCGGCACACCAGCTCGTGGTGCTCGGCCAGGGTGTCCATCGCCTCCTTGGCGATGGAACTGGCTATCAGGATCTTCATCCAGAACCTCCGGGTCGGTCGTTCATCCCGGGGTCTCGCCCACGAGAAGTCAGGTAGTCCATGATCTGGCGGGTGAGGTCGGCATGGATCTCGTCGATCGGCCGGGTGGCGTCTACCACTCGGAAGTCACCGACCAGCGCCGCCCGTTCCAGGAAGGCGGCCCGCTTGGCGTCCAACTGCTCAGCGGGTACCTCCTGGGTGCGCTCCCACAACACCGCTCCCGGTGCATCCAGCAGGAACACCAGCTGCGGCTTCGGGTAGAGGTGCTCGAGGAACCACAGGTGAAGCCGTTCGGTGAGGCGGGCACCAGGCGAAGGAGTGTTGTCGAAGAGAAAGTGCCGGTCATAGATCACGATCTCACCCGCTGCCTGATGACGCCAGGAGATCAGCTGCCGCAGTGTTTCCTCTGCCAGCCGATTGATGAGCCGAGCGGCCGCCCACACCGGACCCCGATCGGTGTTTCGGTGCTCGAGGCGATGCAACGACGCTCTGGCTTCCTCGGCAGTCAGCGATCCGGGCGCGCTGCGCAGGGTCCGTCTCACCTTGAGGGCATGAACCAGCTTGGTGGTGGGAAGGGCGATGTTGCTCGAGTCGGGATTCATTCCCATGTAGAGGTATCGGGTCCGGACGGCGAGCGTCTCGGTCAGCAGGTGGGCGAGCGTGCTCTTACCGGCACCATCGCCTCCGATCAGGGCGATGGCGGTCATCGCTCCACCGCCGATCCGCCGGGCTTGATGCACTCGAACACGTGCTCGTCCGTTGGAAGGCCGTTGAATGCGGCCACGACGGGGTCGATTCGGTCCGCCCGGTGGACCGTGACGTCGAATCCACATGACATCAACCGGTCCACCAGATCGTCGCCGTACAGGCGGACGTGGTCGGATTCACCGAACGCGGCGCGACGCTGCCTCAGGAGAGGTGATGGTGTCATCTTCCAACGTGGGATGACCCAGCCGAGTAGGGACGTTGACGACCGCCACACCGCCCGGCTCGAGCACCCGGTACATCTCCCTCATGGCCTCCAGGTCGGACTCGACGTGCTCCAACACATGGATACAGATGATGCCGTCGAAACTCCCGGACGGGAATGGCAACCGGGTGAGGTCGGCGATCTGCCCCACGTGGGGGGCAGGCTGGAGATCGATCGACACGTATTGGACGCCCTTCATGCGGGAGAGGCGGCGGTACAGGCAGTACTTCGGAGCCACGTGGAGAAGCTTGAGCCCGTCCTTGGCCAGGAAGGAGGACTCGTGCTCGAGGTGGTACCACACCCGACGGTGCCGCCCCTTGGCGTTGCATCGGGGGCAGTAGCCACCGTGCCGGGTGCGAAAGGACCCACCCCCTCTGGTGAAGGCCCGAACCCGGGCACCGCAACATGGGCATTGGAAGCGACGACCGGTGAACACCAGGCTCCGCAGCGCCAGGAACCCCTCCATGATCGCGATCCGGATGTCGAGCGCACCGGTCGTGGCGTTCCTGGGCATGCCAGGACGGGAGGTGAGAGCACACACGAAGATCACCCCTCCGAACGAGACAATCCCGTCCGGATCGCCTCCCACAGGTCGAAGATGAATGGCAGAGGATCGCGCGCGGACCAGACGGCGTAGACCTTGGGGCCTTTGAACGAGCGCCACCAGCGGGCCGGCGTCATCCGGTCGCGCCGCCACGTGGCGATCACCGACTGGAGGTCACGTCGGAGGTGGATCCACTTGATGCCCGTGTACCGCTGGGTCCTGGCGATGGGCAACTCGCTGCCGAGCGCATCGCAGTAGGCGGTGTACAGCAGCTCGACCCCACCGCCCTCGGCGATCGCCGACCGGCCGGTGGGACGTCCGACGTTCGGCTCGACCACGAAGTACTCACCGGTACGCGCGTGCTTCTTGACCTCGACGTAGGCGAGACCACGGTAGGAAGCCGCCTCGAGCAGCCTGGTGGAGATGTCCAGCACAGCGTCCTCCCGCACCTCCTCACCCAGAGAGCTCTGGCCGGTGTCGGGTGGCCATTGGCGCAGCTTGCGGGCAATGAACGAAACGAGCAGCCGGCCGTCCCGGTCGAAGTAGCCGTTGAAGGAGTAGAGGTGCGATGGATCACCCTCGATCCACTCCTGGATCAGCAACCCGTCGGCCAGTGGCGCATACTGCGAGTACAGATCGATCAGCTTTTCTGGGGACTCGATCTTGAAGCCCTTGGCCGAAGTCGCCGCCACCCATCGCGACGTGCGGTACGAGGGCTTCATCGCACACGGGTACCGCATCTTTTCCGCGACCTCGTGGATGTCGTCACCCGGCTCGAGAGCGAAAGTGATCGGCGTCGGGATGGCGTGCTCTTGGGCGAAACCTGCGAACTTCGCCTTGTCCATCAGCATCTCGATCACATCGTGATCGGGCAGCACGAACTCGTACCACTGCTCGAGGGTATTTCTGTGTGCGGAGATCATCAGCACGTGTCGGTCATGGCATGGAATGAGGACGGCCCGCGAGCCGAGTGCTAGCCCCAGCCGTGCCAGCTCGGCGGGTAGATCGGCGTCCCTGGCGACCTCGATCACGCGACGACATGAGTTGGTTCTGGCGGTGTGATGCCTGCGATCCGCAACGATCCCGATGACGGGGACCCCTCTGGCTGCGAGGATGCGCGCTGCTTGCAGTCCCTGCATGGTGTCGAGCCCAAGCAGGACCGCCGCTGGTTTCTGGGCTGTCACGTCCCCTGCAGCCTCCGTATCGGACCCAGGTGGCCGATCCTCGGGAACAGGTGGTTGTACCCCAATCGAAAGACGGCATTGGGTACGAAGCTGAGAGGCTCTGGTAGGAGTACCGGCGTTCCTCCGAAACCGAGCTTGAAGCGAGACACAGATTCGGTGTTCGATGGGGGGATGGGTTCTCCTCTCATGACGGCTTCGGCCACCGTTGGGTCGATCCCGTCGAAGTCGTACCAGCGGTATCCGTTGTTTTTGGCCCACCGGATCGCCGTCCAGTGCAGCAGCTCGTTGGGCCGGTGCTCTGAGGCATCGCCCGACCAACCCCCTCGTTTGTACACCACCGTGTCGCCCCAGGTGACCGTCAGGATGCCGGCCACCGGCACTCCCTCGACTTCGGCGAGGAACAGCCGGGCATGGCCCCGCTCCGCCAGCACATCGTGCATCGCCTGGAGGTGAGCCAGGGGTGGTACCACGAACCCCTGGCGGGAGGCGGTGGCGGAGACCAGGCGGTGGAGGGAGGGGACATCCGCCGACGTCCCCTGACGAACGGTGGCTCCTGACCGCATCGCCTTGCGGATGTTGTAGCGCATCTTCGACTTCATGCCGCTCAACAGGTCGTCCTCATCGGGTTCGAGATCCACCTTCACAGTGGCTGGGAGCGTGATGGTGATGTGGGTGGGGCCGAATCCGGCACCCTGCAGTGCCTCAACCGTGTCTGGTTCCCCCGGGGGGGCTCCCACCACCAGCAGCCGTACCTTCTGCTTCCTTGCCAGTCCGATCAACGCCTCGATCGAGGCCTGATGGGCCGCCCGCTCCGGAGTGGCCACCAGCGGCCCTCCCGCAACATAGGCCACCTTCCCGAAGCCCCGAATCGGGCGCATCACCACCATCGACTGGCTCACGAGCTCACTTGCCGACGACACGGCCACCCCGAGGGCGCGCCAACCCCTGGCCTCCTGGACCCGACCCCAGCCCTCGGTCTGAAGGTGACTGCCATGGGGAGCGCGCTCGATGAAGCCGTCCCAGCCCGCCGGAAACCGGTCGTGCACTCGGGCCGCGAAACCCCCACCCAGGCCGATCGGAGGATTGCCGGTGCTCATGGGCGCCCTGTCGGCCCATCGCCACCGGGGACCCCCACCTCTCGGGAGGCCTCTGCCGACCCACGCCATGCCCTCGGGATTTCCACGACGGCCCCTCCGCGTAGCGTCCGACATCTGTGGCGGGGTCTGTTGTGGACGATCATGCCGTCGCCCAGCGGAACTTGGGCGTCGTGGTCGACGAGGGAAACCGGAGGCGGCTCCGGTAGCCGGCAGAACCGGCGCCCGCCTTCTGCCACCGACCCCCGTCGAACACCGTCACCGGAGGGGCGGCACGCCCCGAGCGCGTCATGTCAGCCTGCGACAACCAACCCGTAATCTGCAATACACGCCTCCCACAAACACCGCGAGGACCCCAGCGACACCCCGGCGACACCGCCCCACTGGTGTCACACCACGTTCATCATACGTTCTCCGATAGCGACGACCACCCCGCACTTGAAGTCGACGGTATGCACGAGTTCGTCCCTTCGCCCGCCCCGGGGTGGTCGCCGGCTCCCCGCACCCGAGGCCATCGAGCGCACCAAGGCCGGGACGCGGCCGCCCGATGGTGAGGCGGCCCGACGAACTCGTCCACGGGACCTCGCCCCACAACGCCATGTGCACGGCTGCCTGCTCGGCTAGCGTCGGACGGCGATGACACTGCGTATCCCGTTCGAGTGGACGACGGCATTCGAGGATGACGGCGGACTGGTCTTCGTCGCCGACGTGCACGGCGACGACTGGCCCTCGATCGAAGCGGAGCTCCGGGCGGCGTTCGAGCTGTCGCGTGCGGCTGCCCAGACGGGGGTACCTATCACGTATGTCGTCCACAACGACGACCTGCTCGGTCGGCGAGGGGCAGGGAGGGCCATGGTGGCAACCGGACTGTTGTCGGGGGCGCGGACCGCCGCGGTCGAGCTGTCGAAGGTGGGCGTCGCGGTGAACGTACTGGCCATCGAGGACGACACCGACCCGGAAACCATTGCCACGTGGGTACGCCGGGTGGCCGAGCCAGGTGGACCGACAGGTGAGCTCATCCATCTCGGAGCAGGTCACATCGGCAAGGCGTTGGCATGAGTACCGCCATCGTGACCGGCGCGGCGCGAGGCATCGGGCGAGCCATCGCCGGGCGGCTCGGAGCTGATTGTCACCGCATCGTGCTGGTCGACATGGCGCCCGAACTGGCCGCCACCGTCCTCGAGCTCGAGGCCGCAGGCGTCGACGTCGTGGCCGTCCAGGTGAACCTCACCGAGGAGGACGGGGTGGCGGCGGTGGTCGAGGCGGCGGGCGACGACGTCGCCGTGCTGGTCAACAACGCCGGAATCACTCGGGATGCTCGACTCGTCAACCTGAGTGACGAGCAGTTCGCAGCGGTGATCAGCGTCAACCTCGGTGCGGCGTACCGGCTGACTCGAGCCCTCGTGCCGTCGATCACGGCGGGCGGTGCAGTCGTGAACATGGCGTCGCGGGCCTACTTGGGCAACTTCGGCCAGTACAACTACTCGATGTCGAAGGGGGCGGTGGTGGGCATGACCCGGGCTCTGGCCCTCGAGCTGGCTCCGTCTGTGCGGGTCAACGCCATCGCACCGGGGCTGATCGGGACCGAGATGTCGATGGGCATCCCCGAGGAGATCCGCCAACGGATGGTGTCGGCGATCCCCCTGGACCGGATGGGCACCCCCGGTGAGGTTGCCGAGCTGGTGGCGTTCCTGGGATCCGACCGGTCGTCCTACATCACCGGACAGGTCATCGTCATCGGAGGCGGAAGGAGTTTCACGTGAATGAGCATCGCCCGCGGGTTCTGGTGTGCGACCCGATCGCCGATGCCGGCATCGAGCTGCTCACCCGCCACTGTGAGGTCGACGTCCGACCGGGCCTCGACGAGGACGCGCTGGTGGACATCATCGATGAGTACGAGGCCGTCATCGTCCGATCGTCGACACGCGTCACGGCCAGGGTCATCGCCCACGGGGGTCGGCTCAAGGTGATCGCACGGGCCGGGGCCGGTCTCGACGCCATCGATGTGGAGGCGGCGGTGGACGCCGGCATCGAGGTGGTCAACAGCCCTGACGCCAACAGCGTGGCGGTGGCCGAGCTGACGCTCGGGCTGATGCTCGCACTCGCACGCAACGTCCCCAGGGCCGACGCGGCGATGAAGGACGGCCGCTGGGAGAAGTCGAAGCTGATGGGAACCGGTCTGGCGGGCAAGACGCTCGGCATCATCGGTTTCGGCCGGATCGGACAGGAGGTGGCCACCCGCGCCAAGGCGTTCGGGATGACCGTCATCACCAATCAGCATCGCCCCACTCCAGAGCTCTACCTGGAACACGAGGTGGAGCCGGTCGACCTCTACGACCTGCTGGCCAAGTCGGACTACGTGACACTTCACGTCCCGGCACGATCTGACACCGAGGGTCTGATCGGTGCCGCCGAGTTGTCGACGATGATGCCGACCGCCCAGCTGATCAACACTTCGCGCGGCACCGTCGTCGACGAGTCTGCGCTGCTGGCCGCCCTCGACGACTCGACGATCGCCGGTGCCGGCCTCGACGTGTTCGCGGTGGAACCGGCCGTCGACAATCCACTCGCCTCCCATCCCCGCGTCATCGCCACCCCCCACATCGGGGCCAGCACCGAGGACGCCCAGGTCACGGCTGCGGTCGATGTCGCCACCAAGATCCTTGCGATCCTCGTCCAGCCGGAACCGGTCGAGGTGTTGCCGCTGCGGTTCGTGGAGGTCGAACAGGTCGTGCCCCACGAGGCGGTCGACCACAAGCGGTCCGGTCGGTTGGCCGAGCGGGTCCGCGAGGAAGGGGTGCTTGCGCAACCCGCCGCTGGTGGCCCGGGTGGACGACCGGTATGTGGTGCTCGACGGAGCGACCCGATCCGACGCCCTCAGACAACTCGGATACCGACACACGGTGGTCCAGGACGTGGCCATCGACCAGGGTCTCGGTTTGGAGACGTGGCATCACGTGGTGCGAGCGGTCGATCCCGACGAACTCGTCGGCGTGCTCGAGGCCGTTCCGCACACGGCGATGGAGCGGGTGGATGCCACCGACGCCGCCATGAGGGCGATCGAATACGGAGGCCTGTGCTCTGTGACCACCGTCGACGGTCGCGCCTTCGTGATCCATGCCGAGCACGGAGCCAACCGGTTCGACACCCTGGCGGAGGTCGCCCAGGCATACATCGAGGCCGGCACCGTGTCACGCAACCTGGAACGGAACGTTCGAACCCTGGCCGGCTGGTATCCCGACATGGTCGCCTTGGTGGAGTATCCCCAGTTCACCGTCGAGCAGGTGCTGCTGGCGGCCGGATCGGGACGCCTGCTGCCCGCCGGCGTGACACGGTTCCTCATTCCGGGTCGGGTGCTACGCCTCGACATCCCCCTGGAGATGCTCGGCGACGATCGAAGCCTCGACGAGAAGAACCGTTGGCTGCAGGACTATCTCACCGAAAAGGAACGGCGCGGAAAGATCCGGTACTACCGGGAGCCCGTCTACCTGCTCGACGAGTAGCGTCGCGCTCATGACGCCACTCGAGCAGCTGGAGCCCCTGACCGGCACCATCCTGGGAGTGTCAGACTGGATGACGGTCAGCCAGGACCGGATCGACCTGTTCACAAAGGCAACCGACGACCCGCAGTGGATCCACATCGACCCGGAACGGGCGGCGGCGGGTCCGTTCGGTGCCACCATCGCCCAGGGCTATCTGACCATGTCACTGATCGTGCCGCTGGCGGGTCAGGTGCCGCTCCCGCTCGCCGAACCGCCCCGCATGGGTGTGAACTACGGTCTCGACAGGCTTCGTTTCCCGGCACCGGTTCGGGTGAACTCGCGAATCCGCGCCGTCGTGTCGCTGCTGGGCGTCGAGGAGGTGGCGGGCGGCATTCAGGTGCGACGGAACGTGACGATCGAGATCGAAGGTGAACCCAAACCAGCCGCCGTCGCCGAGACGGTCACCCGGCTGTACATCTGATCATGGACCCGGTTTCGGTCGTCGACTACCACACCGCCGGCGAGCCGTTCCGCATCGTCGTCGGGGGCGCGCCGCCGATGCGGGGCGGGAGCGTCCTCGCCAAGCGGGAGCACCTCGCCGACCATGCCGACGACGTGCGGCAGCTGATCATCAACGAGCCGCGCGGCCACGCAGATCAGTACGGGTGTTTCGTGGTCGAACCCGACGACGGAGGAGCGGAGTTCGGGCTGATCTTCTTCCACAAGGACGGCTACTCGACGGCGTGCGGACACGGCACCATCGCCGCCGCCACCTGGGCATTCGAATCGGGCCGGGTGATGGGCACCGAAGGGGTCAATCATCTCGTGCTCGACGTGCCGTCGGGGCGGGTCCGGACCCGGGTCGAGCTCGAAGGCGGCCGGGTTGGCCCGGTGACCTTCGTGAACGTCCCCGCCTTCGTCACCGCCACCGAAGTCGGCCTCGACGTCGCCGACGTCGCCGTGTCCTACGGCGGCGCCTTCTACGCATCCGTCGACGCCTCTCAGCTCGGTCTCGACGTCACCCCCACCAACGTGGATCGGTTCATCGGCGCCGGTCGGGCCATCAAGGCGGAGCTCGCCGGACACCCCTCGGTGGAGCACCCCGAAGACGAGCGGCTGTCGGGTCTGTACGGGGTGATCTTCTACGACCGACTGGATCAACGCCATCAACGCAACATCACGGTGTTTGCCGATGGGCAGGTCGATCGATCCCCGTGCGGGTCGGGCACATCGGCCCGCATCGCCGTGCTCCACGCCGCCGGCGAGCTCGACACCGGTACCACGTTCGTCCACGACAGCGTGATCGGGTCCAGATTCGAGGCACGGATCGTGGAAGAGACCCAAGCGCACGGACTGCCGGCGGTGATCACCGAGGTCACCGGGACCGCCCACCGCACCGGCACCGCCACCTTCACGCTCGACCCCGACGATACCCTCGGTCTCGGGTTCCAGCTGCGGTGAATGCAAACCCTGGGTTGTGGACTACACCACGTGTAGTCCACAACCCAGGGTTTGCGGGAGCGGGTCCACCAGGCGATTGAGGAGGGAGAGATGGAACAGGTCGGGTTCACCAGGATGGCGGACGGCACCGCCGAGGAGTACGCCCTGCTCGAGAGGCTCGAGCATCAGTTCGTCGAGTCACTGGCCGACCGACTGCTGGAACACCTGGGGAAGTTGGACGAGTCGCTGAGCGGCTACCGGTTGAGCCGTCTCGACCACTGCCTGCAAGCGGCGACCCGTGCCCATCGCAACCGGGAGGACGAGGAGTACGTCGTGGCCACCCTGTTCCACGACATCGGCGATATGTTGGCTCCCCTCGCCCACTCGGAGATGGCGGCGGCGGTGCTTCGCCCCTACGTCTCGCCGCGGGTGCACTGGATCATCGAGCACCACGGCGTCTTCCAGATGTACTACTACGCCCACCTCACGGGTGGTGATCGCCACGCTCGGAACGCCTATCGGGGGCATGAGTGGTTCGACGACACCGCCAGGTTCTGCGAGCTGTACGACCAGGAGTCGTTCGACCCTGGATATCCGTCCGAGCCGATCGAGTTCTTCGAGCCGATGGTACGACGGGTCTTCGCCGCTCCGAGAGTCGACCCATGATCGATGTCGCCATCGTCGGCGCCGGGTTCGCCGGCCTCGCCGCCGGCACCGCCCTGGAGGCAGCCGGAGCGACGGTGGAGGTGATCGAGGCGCGTCACCGGGTCGGTGGCAAGGTGGCCTCGCAGCGCGACCAGACCGGCGCCGTGGTGGACGTCGGTGGACAGTGGGTGACCGACGACATGACCAACGTGCTCGAGTTGATTCGTCACCACGGTCTCACGCTCATCGCACCGAACCGGCCGGACGAATCCAGGGTTCACCCCACCGGCGACGTCGACCGCGTCGGAACGCTCTTCGACCATGTGTCGTCGGCCGGCGGGCCGGGCTCGATGGGCGACGTGCTCCGTCGACTGCCCGAGGCGGAACGGGCGGCGGTGTGGTCGTCGATTCAGGTCGTATGGTGCCAGGACCCCGACCTCGTCCCTGCCCGGTTCGTCAAGACGATGCACGAGCTGAGCGAGATCGAGGGCGAAGAGCTGCAGTACTTCGTCGCCGAGTCGATCCATGCCCTCGCCGAGCGCATGGCCGTCGACCTGATCGGACCGGTGCGGCTCGGTGTGGCGGTCGGAGCGGTCGAACGCCGGCCGGACGGGGTGCGCCTGTCCACCTCTACCGGCCAGGTCGATGCCCGCCACGTCCTGCTGGCCATTCCGCCGCAGGTGGTGTCGGAGCTGGCGATCGCACCGGCGTTCGAGCCGGATCTCCTGGAGGCGTGCCGCTCGTTTCGGCCAGGCGACGTGATGAAGGTGCTGCTGCGGTACCGGCCTCCGATGTGGAGCGGTGACGCCTGCATCATCGCCGACCCCGCCGGCATGTGGATCACGTCGATGGCCGTGGACGATCCCGCCCTGGTGGTGTTCCTCGGTGGGCCGCTGGCCTCCGCGGCCCGAGCACTCCATGACGACGAACGCCGCCGTTTCATCCTCGACCACGCCGCCGCCTGCCTCGGACCCGCCGCCCTCGACCCGATCTCGTACCTCGAACAGGACTGGCCTCCCGACGAGCTGGGCGGTGGCGGCTACTGCGCCTTGATCTCCGACGCCGATCCCCACGCCGTCATCGGGCGGATCCGGGACGGCTCTCCAGGGGTGACCTTCGCCTCCACCGAGCTCGCCTCGTCGTATCCCGGTTTCATCGAGGGCGCCATCGTCGCCGGCCGGGAAGCGGCGACCCGCGTCACCGGGCTCCGATCGAAGGCCGGAGCGGAGGTGAAGCCCCGGTAACCCTCGAGGCGGTCAATTCACGCGCTCTCGGTATCGAATACCGAACCAGCGCTCGCGATCCGGCGTCGAACACGAATGCGGAGCCGGCGTCGCGATCGGACAGCGAGGCGTCGACGCTCGGAGCGCCCACCACCACTCGGGACCCGTCGTGGACGATGGACCAACCGAACAGATCGTCGGCAGTTCCGACAAGAGGTCGCAATTCACACCGAGGTTCGGCAGATAGGGACGGCGGACCGGGCCTCCCCCGCCATGGTCAACAAGTCGACACGTCAACAGGCCAACCCCCGGATTCTTGACCCTTTGATCCGCTAACCCGTGGACCTGTTGACCTGTTGACCGCTCCGGCGAGAGGATCTCCGCTGCCCCGCCCCTATCCGACGCGACCTCACGTGTGATCGGATCGGGCAGTCCGGGCCGGGGAGTTGCTGGCCGGCCGATCGGGTCTCGCCGGCACCGACTGTGGACCAACGGCCCCATCTCGACCATCGGTCCCTCCCATACGATCGGGTCATCGCATGACCGTCGGATTCACTTCCGCAGACGGCTGGGGTTGGGTCGGAGCACCCCGGGTCGTGACCGTTCTGGCGCTGACGCTGGCGCTCGCCGCCGGTGGGGCCTTCGGATGGCCCGCCCCTGCCGCAACCACCGCCCAGATCGACGCTGCTGCGGAGGCCACCGAACCTGTGGCCACATCGACTGCCGGATCGTTCACCAGGACGTCTGGGCGCCAGGCTCGCCGCCATCGGAGGGCGGTGACCATACCCACCACCACCACTGTCGAGCGCGTGCGCAGGCGCACTCTGCGTCGTCCCAGCTCCATCCGGAACAGACCACCGGCCGCATACGGGGGCCTGCGTTCGTTGCGCGCCCCGCCCACCCCGACCTGACGACAGGTCGATCCTCCCGCAGCGATCGACCGGGGGATGTCCACGCTCGACGCCCAATTCTGACCACCGGACCATCGGTTCCAGCCGGGCCACCGGAGCGGTTCGCAATCGCCACCACGCCCCGGCCGGCCGAAGCCCAGGCCACCACAGGAGGAGCCTTGACCCTCGACCACACCACGACGGATCCGCTGCGAAGCGGCCTGTCCTCCGCCGAGGCCGCAGCGCGCCTTGCCGAACACGGCCCCAACGCGCTACCCGACGCTCCACCGGCGCCGTGGTGGCGGCGGGTGGTCGACCAGATGCGCAGCTCGATCATCTACATCCTGCTCTTCGCGCTCGTCTTCGATGCCGTGGTCTGGGTGGTCGAAGGCGCCGAAGGCTGGCCGTTCGAATCGATCGCGATCGCCGTGATCCTGTTTCTGAACACCGGAATGGGCGTGTGGCAGGAGTACCGGGCCGAGGACGCGCTGGCGCGCCTCCGCGAGCTTGCGGCACCGCAGGTGTGGGCACTGCGCGACGGCTCGCTCACGCGTATCGACGCCGCATCGCTGGTACCGGGTGATGTGGTGAGGGTCGATGCCGGAGATCGCATCCCCGCCGATGGTTCGCTCGTCGGCGAGCAGGGCATCCTGGTGGACGAGTCGCTGTTGACCGGCGAGTCGGTCCCCGTCGACAGGGCGCTCGGCGACGACTTGATGTCGGGCACGCTGGCCGTGCGGGGGCTGGGATGGCTCATCGTCACCGCCACCGGGTCGGCCTCCGCCATGGGCAGGATCGCCACCATGCTCAGCTCGGTCGAGACCGAACGCACCCCGTTGGAGCGTCGACTCGAGCATCTCGGTCACCGGATCGCCCGGTGGGTGGCAGCCATCGCGGTCGTGCTGGCGGTGATGGGCATCGGAGTGGAAGGGCTCGACCACTTCAGCGAGATGCTGCTGTTCGCCGTGGCCGTGGCGGTGGCGGCGGTCCCGGAGGGCTTGCCGGCGGTACTCACGCTCACGCTGGCGCTCGGGACAGAACGAATGTCGGCTCGCAAGGCGGTCGTCCGGAAGCTGTCGGCCGTCGAGGCGCTCGGTTCGGTGACGGTCATCGCAACAGACAAGACCGGAACCCTCACCGAGAACACGATGACCGTGCACAGACTCGATTCGCCCGACCGGCTCCGGGCACTGAAAGCGATGGTGCTCGCCGCCGACGCCGAGCCCGACGGTGTCACCGGCGATCCGCTCGAGATCGGCCTCTACCGGTTCGCTGCAGACGAGGGGGCGGATCCGATCGCCATCCGCATGGGCCATCCCCGCATCTCGATGCGGTCGTTCGACTCGGCGTGGCGGTTCATGCGCGTCACGGTGGCCGAAGGCGACTCGCACGTGTCGTACCTCAAGGGTGCGGCCGAGGTCCTACTGGAGCGAAGCGATCTGGACCCCGATCTCCGGGACGAGTGGGCGCAGAAGGTCGAGGAGGCGGCCGCCGAGGGCTACCGGGTGCTCGGACTCGCCTGGTCACCCGAAGAGCGGGAGGACGACGTGACGTGGCTGGGGGCGGTGTCGCTCTGGGATCCTCCCCGAGTGGAGGTCCCGGCGGCGGTGGCGGCCACGCAGTCAGCCGGAGTCAGGGTTCTCATGATCACCGGAGACCATCCGGCGACCGCCCGGGCGATCGCAGCCCAACTCGGCATCCCGGCCGAGCGGGCCGTGACCGGGGTGGAGCTCGACGCCATGGACGAGGACGGCATCTCCCAGGTGGTGGACCGGGTGAGTGTGTTCGCCCGCGTCAACCCCGAGCACAAACTGGCGCTGGTCAACGCCCTGAAGGACCGGGGCGAGATCGTGGCGATGACCGGGGACGGCGTCAACGATGCCCCCGCTCTCAAGCGCTCCGATGTGGGTGTGGCCATGGGCCAGCGAGGCAGCGACGTGACCCGCGAGGTAGCCGACCTGGTACTCCTCGACGACAACTTCGCCACCATCGTGGCGGCCGTCGAGGAGGGCAGAGGAATCTATGACAACATCACGAAGTTCCTTCGATTCCTCTTCTCGACCAATGTGGCACTGGTGCTCCTGGTGTCGGTTGGTGTCATCGGGGCCGCCGCCTTCGACCTCCGCGACGACCTGGGCAACCTCCTGATCCCACTCACGGCGGCGCAACTCCTGTGGATCAACGTGATCGCCGACGGCCCGCCTGCGCTCGCACTTGGATTGGACCGGAACTCCGGTGTCATGTCCCGGGCACCGCGCTCGCCGAGCGCACCCCTGCTGGACCGCAACTCGGTTCGGTTCATCTTCGGTTCCGGGATCCTCAAGGCGGTCCTGGGTATCGCGTTGTTCTTCGGGATGACCGCCAGCGGTTACACGGCTGGTCAGACCCTCACCGTGGTGTTCCTCTACGAATCGCTCGCCCAGTTGGCCTTCGTCTACCCGGCTCGCCACACCGGCGCCAGGCCCGAACGGAACCGGATCCTGAACTGGATCGTCGCCGCCAGTGTCGTGCTCCAGCTGCTCACGCTGGTCGTATCACCTCTCAGGACGATCCTGGGACTGGAGATACTCGACGGTGCCGGCCTCGCAGCCCTCGGTGGAGCTCTCGCCGTCTCGCTGCTGGGAGCCAATCTCCTCGTGTCCTACGACGATCACCACGAATCCAACCTCCCGGCGACCCGGGTCGCGACGACGACCGAGCGATCGCTCGGTGCCGACGACTAATCTGGCGTGATGCAGCCACTCCCGACCAAGGTCGATCGGTCGTCCGAGGAGTACATCGCCAACCGCTCGGCCATGCTCGACAAGATCAGCGAGCTCGAGACCCTCATGGCCCAGGCGAGGGATGGCGGTGGCCCCAAGTACCAGGCCCGCCACACCGAGCGCGGAAAGATGCTCGTCCACGAGCGGATCGAGCTGCTGGTCGACCGTGACAGTCCCTTCCTGGAGCTGTCGACCCTGGCAGGGTGGGGCACCGAGAAACCACTGGGCGCCAACGTCGTCACCGGGATCGGTGTGGTGAACGGGGTCGAGGTGATGATCTCGGCCAACGACCCCACCAGCCAGGCCGGATCGTCCAACAAGTACTCCCTCGCCAAGACGCTGCGCGCCCAGGACATCGCCCGCCAGAACCGGCTTCCCATGGTCAACCTGGTGGAGTCGGGTGGGGCGGACCTGCCCGACCAGGCCGAGGTGTTCCTCACCGGCGGCAAGTGGTTCCGCAATCTCACCCAGCTCTCCAAGCTCGGCATCCCCACCATCGCCCTCGTGTTCGGCAACTCCACCGCCGGCGGGGCGTACGTGCCCGGCATGTGCGACTACGCGGTGATGGTGAAGGAACGGGCCAAGGTGTTCCTGGGTGGCCCACCCCTGGTGAAGATGGCCACCGGCGAGGAGTCCACCGACGAGGAGCTGGGCGGCGCCGAGATGCACTCTCGCGTCTCCGGGCTGTCGGACTACTTCGCCGCCGACGAGCTCGAGGCGATCCGGATGGGCCGCGACATCGTCACCCACCTGAACTGGCGCAAGTCCGGGCTACGGGCCGACCATGCCGGCGGACGAACCCGTTCACGACCCCGACGACCTGCTGGGGATCATCCCCGCCGACCTGCGCAAGCCCTTCGACATGCGCGAGGTGCTCGCCCGCATCCTCGACGGTTCCCGCTTCGAGGAGTACAAGGCGCTCTACGGCACGTCGATGGTGACCGGTTGGGGCTCGATCCACGGCTTCCCGGTCGGCGTGATCGCCAACCAACAGGGTGTGCTGTTCTCGGAGGAGGCCCAGAAGGCCACCGAGTTCATCCAACTGTGCAACCGCTACGACGTGCCCATCATCTTCGGGCACAACACCACCGGCTACATGGTGGGCAAGCAGTATGAGCAGCGCGGCATCATCAAGGACGGCGCCAAGATGGTCAATGCCGTCGCCAACTCGACGGTGCCGCACATCTCACTGATGGCGGGTGTGTCATACGGCGCCGGCAACTACGGGATGAGCGGACGTTCCTACGACCCCCGCTTCGTGTTCGGCTGGCCCGGTCACAAGGTGGCGGTGATGGGGCCGAAACAGCTGGCCGGGGTCATGTCGATCATCACCCGAGCCGGGGCCGAGGCCCGCGGCATTCCCTTCGACGAAGAGGCCGATGCTCAGCGAACCGCCCTCATCGAAGCCCAGATCGGCTACGAGGAGCAGGGGTACTACTCGACTGCCAGGGTCCGCGACGATGGCATCATCGACCCCCGCGACACCCGCACCGTGCTCGGTATCGCTCTCTCCGCCGCCCACTCTGCGCCCGTGAAGGGGACCGACACCTTCGGCGTGTTCCGGATGTGAGCTTGGTGTGTAGCAGGGGATCGAGAGCGTGCACAGTGTGCCCTTCGAGCCCTGTCGGCTCCGGCAGACGCTCGACACGATTCCCGATGCATCGAGATCCGGCGAGGTCCTCCTTGGGGGTTCTCCGAGTCGGATGACAGGTCGGGGGCACGCCCGAAGGGAGCGGATGACGATTCGCTCGCCCGGCCCGATCCGTCCGCCGTCAACATCCTCCTTCTCCCGGCGGTGGGTTGGGGGCGGAGAGCAGATCGGAGCAGGCGGCGCGAACGGACTCGGCGATCTCGGTCGGCGTCGTGAGATCGGAGTCGAACACCAGGTGCACGCCTGTCAGCGCGGCCACCGTTCGTTGGAGGCGGCGCGTCTCCTCGAGGAGATGATCCAGCCCGAACCAACCCCTGGGTTCGCGAGCGATGATTCGTTGTCGCAGCGTTTCCGGTTGCGCGTCGAGCCGCACCAACAGGTGGTCGTCGACCCCGAGGGCGCTGAGAACGTCGGCCAGATGCACATCGGTCTCGATCACCTCCGCCACGACGAAGAGCGTCGCCCCGGCCTGCGCGTGTGAGTCACGCCAGGCTCGCAGGTGATCGCATCGCTGGGAGAGGTTCGGGAACGGGAATGCCCAGGCGACCTCGTCCACGTCCACACCGGCGTGACCGAGTCCGTCCATCGCCAACGCATCGAGCATCGCGGTGAGGACCGAGGTCTTGCCCGAACCGGGCGGTCCGGTCAAGAGAACGGCGAACACGCCTGGGAGTATGCCATCCTCCAGGACCGCACCTCGGACCCGACGGCTATCGAGGCTCCGGTGTGGAGACGAAGGTCGCTCCGGTGCCACAGGGTGAGAACGAACGACAGATCAATCGGTCGTGGCGTCAGGCGAATTCGCCCGGTAGTACTCCCATTCGTCGATCTCGGTTCCGTCGGTGAGGATGCAGATGCCCGACTGGGAGCCGTCGTCGGCGGTCTCGATCCGCACCGTGCCGCCCTGCTCCTCACAGAACACCGACGCCGGGTTCGGGAGCTGGGTGTCGGTGTCGTCGTCCGATGAACATCCGGTGAGCAGAGTCATGGCTACCAACACGATCACGATCAAACGGCGCATGAAGCACCTCCTACAACCCCCATTGAGTCGCACTCGACGGCAGGGGGCAAGGGGCGAACGGAAGGAGGAAGGCGGCGGAAGGCGGGAGCTGCAACTATCTCCTGACTCCTGTGAACATAACCACCACTGTGTCGTCGCGGTGGATGGCGTCGAGCGTGACGGCGTCGAGCAACCCGGCCAGGCCGGCGGTCCCGGTGGCGGAGGCGGCTATTCCCGTGAGCGAGGTGCCCATCTCGTGCGCCCTGTGCACCATCGCCTCGGACACCTGCACGGGCCAGCCGGCGGAGCGCAGCATCGGATCGACCACCGTGAGCCAGTCATAGGTCACGTCGTCGAGGATTCCAGAGGCAGCGGAGTGACCAACCGCTTCCCACGGCCACATGAAGCGCTCCTCGTCGATGTCGGCGAGTTCCAACACCTCGTCGATCAGATCAGGATCCTCCACGGCGAGTCGAGCAGCTCGGGCCGGTCGGGTGGCGGGCAGCACCAGCTCATGACGTTCGGCGATGTCGACCGTCATGCGGTCCCAGGCCCGGACCAGCGGGGCACACGAATCGGTCTGGACGGCGTGGAGCACCGGTTGTGCCTGGAGCCATTGATGGCCGATTCCCTCGGTGAGACCCCTCCACGCCGAGGTGGCGAGTGCTCCCCCGCCCACCTGGACGAACAGTCGTACCGTTCCGCCCACTCCGGCCAGACCCAGTTGCTCGGCGATCTCCCAGCCGATGGTGCGACCGCCGTCGATCGCCGACGGGTTCACCGTGCCCACCACGGCGAACGGCACCGACCCGCCGTCCACCGCCTCGGAGAAGCGCAGGTAGGCGGGATCGCCCGCCTCGCCTGCTCGACGCTCGCAGACCTCGATACGGGCGTCGAGCGTCTCGAGCATCTTCACCACCGCTTCGTCGGCCCAGGTGGGGATGAACACCCGGAGGGGCCGATCCACCGCCTTTGCGACCACTGCCGCCGCCACGGCGGCGTTGCCACACGAGGAGATAGCGAGTTCGCCCTCCATCTGTTCCTCCACGGCAAGGTGCAGCAGCGTCCCGAACAGGTGACGGGACTTGTGCGATCCGCCCACATTGCCGGTGTCATCCTTCACCCACAGCCCGGCGAGATGCAGGGCATCCCCAAGGCGGCCGCCGCGGACCAACGGCGTCACGTCGAACCCACGCCCCTGAACGGTGGCCACCGCCTCGTCGAGGCGTTCCACCAGCGAAACGAAGTCGGCGTCGCTCCATCCGTTCTCCATCGCCGCCCGGTACGAGTCGAGCAGCCAGCGGAACCGGATGAAGGGGTTGCTCACAACGTCACACCGGTGCGGTCGTTGAACTCGGAGATCATCTCGTCCCAGCGGTCGGTGTACGGGCGGAGCGCATCCCACCACGACTGATCGCGTCTGGCCTCGAACACGTCGAAAGGGATCCCCTGCTGCTCGACCCAGGTGTAGTACCCGAGGTTGAAGATGCGCCGCCTACCCACCTCGCCCAACTCCAGCAGCTGGTCGGTGTCGACGCCCGCCAGATAGCGGGCGTGGACGGCCGCGGCCGCCCGGTCGTCGAAGTCGCCACCATGATCGCGGGCGATGATCGGGTCGAGCTCGGACCCGTACATCTCGGCGCCGTCGGTTGCGACGGTCATGATCACGTCCTCGGAACCGAGCCGGTGGTGTTTGGCGACCTTGATCGCCGCCAGCATGTTGCAGATCGAGGAGTACCCCATGTGACGCAGGTTCCCAACCAGCTCCGGATCGGCCCCGGCATCCACGAGCCGCCGCTTGCCGGCCGGGGTGTTGAACAGCACGAACAGGGAGTCCGTGGCACGATCCGAGATCGCCACCACGTCATCGGAATTGGTGACGTTGTGGATGAGCGGGATGTGCTTGTCCCCGATCCCCTGGATGTTGTGCTCGCCGAAGCCGTTGTAGAGCATGGTGGGGCACTCCAACGCCTCCACCGGCACGATCCGACAGCCGTGGCGCTCCTTGAGGTGGTCACCGGCACCGAGGGTGCCGGCGGAGCCCGATGCCGACACATAGGCGGCGAGGCGTTTGCCGCCGATGGCGTTGAACACGTGCTCGAGGGCGGGTCCGGTGACCCGGTAGTGACCCAGATGATTGGAGAACTCGGAGAACTGGTTCAGGATCACGTTCGACGGATCCTGTGCCAGCTCCTTGCAGGCGTCGTAGATCTCCTTGACGTTTGACTCGGTTCCGTGGGTTCGGATGACGTCGGATGGATCGGTGATCCAGTCCTCCAACCATTCGAATCGTTCACGGCTCATGCCTTCGGGGAGGACCGCCACCCCCCGGCACCCCATGATCTCGGAGATCGCCACTCCACCCCTGGCATAGTTCCCGGTGGACGGCCAGATGGCGCGATGGGTGGTCGGATCGAAGGCGCCCGCCACCAGTCGGGGCGCCAGACACGAGTAGGCGGCCAGCACCTTGTGGGCGCGAATCATCGGGAACCGATTGCCCAAGGCGAGCACGATGCGGGCGTCGACACCCGAGATCTCGCCGGGGATCTCGATGTACTCGGGAACGTCGGAGCGGCCTTCCCGAGTTGCGTCGTTGTACCAGGAGACTCGCCACAGGTTGCGGGGGTCGGCGTCGTCGGCACCCACGCCGTGAAGGGCGGCTTCCACCCCGGACGGCATGGTGGACGGGTCGGCCAGCTGTGCGAACGTGGGGAGCAGGATGTCGCGTTCGCGGAACCGGACGACGGTTCGTTCGAGGGCGGCCTCATCGACCACCGAGTCGTAGAGGCCGAGCAGTTCAGCTGTCATGTCAGTCCTTGTCGGAGTCCCTGATGGCGTTGAGGTAGTTGTAGATGGTGATGCGGCTCACGCCCATGGCGTCGGCGACGTCCTCGATCGCCTTGCGAATGGCGAAGGCTCCCCGATCGTCGAGGATGCGAATGGCGGCCTGCTTGCCGCTCCGATCGAGGCTGACGAGAGCACCCCCGAGCTCGACCTCCACCGAGGCGATGAGACCGGCCAGGGTGTCGTTGATGTCGACCCTGACCGCCAGCGCCGGGGCGCCCTTCCAGTGCAGCACCACGTCGGTGACGGCCGCTTCGCTCGCCGGCACCACCGAGGCACCGATCGCCTGGACCAGAGGACCGATGGCGGCGGCCAGCTCGTGGCTCACGTCAGCACCGACACATTCAGATTGACCCGGCTGGCGCCGGCATCGATGGCGGCTCTGAGTGCCGTGGAGAGGGCAGCCAACACCACCTCGACGTCACCGGTGACCTGGGACCCGAACGGCCCAACGTCGACGGCGAGCCCGGCCGCCTCGATGGCGTCGAGGGCGGCGGTGACATGCGGCCCCAACGCGCCCTCACGGAACGGCTCCACAAGGAACTCGGCGGACACCCTCATACCGCACCGGTCCGGGTGTAGGTGTCGGGTCGGCGGTCCCGGAAGAACTGCCAGTAGTTGCGGGTCTCTTCGATCATGGCCAGATCGAGGTCGCGCACCACCACCTCGTCGTCGGTGTCCGACGCCACCTCCCCGACGATGCGGGCTCTCGGGTCCACGAAGTACGACGAGCCGTAGTAGTCGGTGCCCTCGTTGGGATCGGTGCCCACCCGGTTGATCGCTCCGATGAAGTACTCGTTGGCGACCGCCGCCGCCGGCTGCTCCAGCTGCCACAGGTACATCGAGTGACCCCGGGTGGTGGCCGACGGGTTGAACACGATCTTGGCGCCCGCCAGGCCCAGCTCCCGCCACCCCTCCGGAAAGTGACGGTCGTAACAGATGTACACACCGATCCTGCCCACCGCCGTTTCGAATGTGGGATAGCCGAGGTTGCCGGGACGGAAGTAGAACTTCTCCCAGAAGCCCTTCACCTGTGGGATGTGGTTCTTGCGGTACTTCCCGAGGAAGTCTCCGTCGGCATCGATCACTGCGGCAGTGTTGTAGTAGGTGCCTTCGTCCTCCATCTCGAAGATGGGGACCACCATCACCATGCCGGTCTCTTTGGCGACACCCATCATCCGTCGGATGGTGGGCCCGTCGGGCATGCGCTCGGCGTAGGAGAAGTGAGCCTGATCCTGAACCGCACAGAAGTACGGCGACGAGAAGATCTCCTGGAAGCACAGAACCTGGGCTCCCTGCTCGGCGGCCTGGCGGGCGTAGCCGATCTGCCGGTCGACCATCGACTCGACGTCACCGGTCCACTCGGCCTGAACCAAGGCAGCCCGAACGACTTGACTCATACTGCTCCTCGTACGTGTTGACGAATTGTAAAGCGCCGTGAGGGGGTCCATCGCATCATGGCATTCGGCACTACCGAAGCCGGGCACGCTCCGGCACGGTTGGTGTGATCGGAGGTGTGATTGATGAGGAGTTTCGCCGGGCGCGACATCCTCTCACTGGACGGCTTCGGGCGTGACGAATTCGAACACGTCTTCGGGGTCGCCGACGAGATGGAGCCGATCGCCCGCCGCCGCCGGAACGTCGACCTGCTGGCCGACAAGATCATGGTGGCGGCTTTCTACCAGCCGTCCACCCGTACCCGCCTCGCCCATGAGGCTGCCATGCACCGACTGGGTGGTCGGGTTGTGGGGTTCGCCGACCCCAAGATGACCCGGGCAGGTGACTTCTACCAGGAGTCCATCAAGGACACGGTCCGCATGCTCGAGTGTTACGGCGACGTCATCGTGATGCGCCATCCCGAAAAGGGGGCACCGCACGAGGCGGCCCGCTGGGCCAGCGTGCCCATCATCAACGGCGGCGACGGTTGGGGCGAACACCCCACCCAGATCCTCACCGACCTCTACACGGTGAGAAAGGAGCTGGGAACCGTCGATGGCCTCACCTTCCTGGCGGTCGGCGACTGGCGTATGCGCACCATGCACTCGCTCGGCTACGCCCTCACCCAGTTCGATGCCGAGGTCATCTATGTCACCCCTGATGCCGATGGCCCGCGACCAGAGTTCCTCGAGGAAATCCGCGCCCGGAACCTGCGCATCCGCCGGGCCGACCACGTCGCCGACGTCATCGACCAGGCCGACGTGATCTACATGGAGCCGGTGGTGCAGGCCGACTACACCAAAGGCCGCGACGAGCGCCACGGCGACGAAGGCCGCACCCCGGAGAACTACCGGGTGACCCGGGAGTTGCTGGCCGACAAGGCGCGCAGCCACGCCATCGTCCTCCACTCCCTCCCCCGCATGGACGAGCTCCCACCCGACGTCGACGCCACCCGACACGCCCGCTACTGGCAGGAAGCAGCCAACGGAGTCGTGATGCGGATGGCGCTCCTGGCGCTGGTACTGGGGGCAGCAGAGTGAGGAAGGCAGAGGAAGGCAGATGAAGGCAGAGGAAGGCAGAGTGGGAGGGTCGACCTTTTGCACATTGAGGTCGCGGATAGGGGGCAGCTTTGTCCCCCTCGAGCTTGCGAGAGGGGGAAGGGGTCCCCGCTTGCGGGGTAGGGGGGGCCTTTCCCTCGCGAGCATGATGACGCGTTCCTATCCCTCGCGTGGCCTGATGGTGCGTTCCGGAACGTGTGCGGAGTTCATCTCGCGGGCTTTCGACCCCCCTACCCCGCTCGTTCCTCGCGGGGGCCCCTTCCCCCACTGCGTGGGGGACAAAGCTCATGACTCCAACAGCGCCCATCAGTCCCCTATCCGCTAGACCTCATTGTGCAGAAGGTGAGCGGAACGACTGCGTTCTGCACATTGTGCAGAAGGAGGCCTCACCGAAGCGGGGACGTCGCGAAAGGATCGGTCGTATGCAAACGGACTTGAGAGGCCGGGATCTGATCACCACTCAGGAGTGGACGAAGGACGAGCTGGATACGGTGCTCGAGGTTGCGATGGATCTGAAGCGGCGGCGGGCGCTGCGTGAGCCGCACCCGCTGCTGCGCGACCAGGTGCTGGCGATGTTGTTCTTCTTCTCGTCCACCCGCACCCGGGCGAGTTTCGAGGCGGGGATGGCCCAGCTCGGAGGGCATGCCCAGTTCATCGAATCGAAGACCACCCAGATCGCCCACGGTGACACCGCCAAGGAGATCGGCGAGATCCTGGGCCGATACAACGACGGGATCGCCATCCGCCACGTCGACTGGGGTGTCGGCAACGGGTACATCCGTGACGTGGCCGCCGCTTCCCGGGTGCCGGTGCTGAACATGCAGTGCGACTGGTATCACCCGTTCCAAGCGCTGGCCGACCTGCTGACGATCATCGAGAAGAAGGGCGACCCGCGCCGGGTCACCCTCGATGTGAGTTGGGCATACGCATCGAGCTACCAGAAGCCGCTGTCGGTGCCCCAAAGCCTGATCCTATTGGCGACCCGGTTCGGCATGAACGTCCGGCTCGCCCGCCCCCCCGAGTTCGAACTCATGGACGAGGTGATGGACGGGGCCGCCGACAACGCCCGTCGGGCGAAGGGCTCGTTCGAGGTGCTGGAGGACTTCGGGGCGGGGATGGCCGGCGCCGATGTGGTCTACGCCAAATCGTGGGGGGCGATGCTCGCCACCACCGATGACGCCGAATCGGCCACCATCGGCGCCCGCCACACAGATTGGATCACCGACGAACGCCGGATGGCACTGGCCGCCGATGACGCCATCTACATGCACCCGCTCCCGGCCGACCGAAACGTCGAAGTCACCGACGCCGTCATCGATGGTCGCCAGAGCGCCGTCTACGACCAGGCAGAGAATCGCCTCCACGTCCAGAAGGCCGTGATGGCGCTCACCATGTGAGCGGAGGGCATAGGCTGACACCGTGACAACCACACGCTCGCGGGTGTACCGGAACGGCGCCGTCGCAGCAGAAGACGTCCCACTCGAGGACATCTCCGTCCACCTGTCCGACCACGAGAGCGTGGTGTGGGTGGACCTGGTCTCACCCACCCTCGACGACCTGCGAATGCTGGCAGACGAGTTGGGCCTTCACGAGCTGGCGGTCGAGGATGCCCTCGAACCCCACCAGCGCCCCAAGCTCGACCACTACGCCTCGCATCTGTTCCTGTCCTGTCACGCCGTCCGGATGGACGGAGGAGAAACCGAGCTGCAAACCCTGGAAGTGGACACCTTCATCAACAGTCGGTGGCTCGTCACCGTTCGCAATGACCGGTTCCCGATGGAGGAAGTCGTCGAGCGCTGGGACCGCTCCCCCGACCTGGCCGTGCACGGCATCGGCTTTCTGCTCTACGGGCTGCTCGACACGGTGGTCGACGGGTACTTCGACGTGGTCGAACGCTTCGACGAGTACTACGACGAGGTGTCGGAGGGGATCTTCGCCGATCGTCCGATCGAGCCCTCGAAGCAGAAGCAGTGGTTCGAGGTCCGGCGCGACCTGGTGAGATTCCACCGGCTGGTGTCACCGCTGAGGGAGGCGGTGAGCGCCCTCATGCGCCGCGAGCACTCTGCGGTCCCCGAACCGCTCTACCCGTACTACCAGGACATCTACGACCACATCCTCAGAATCGGAGAGTCCACCGAGTCCCTCCGCGACCTGGTCAGCACCATCGTCGAGACCAACCTCAGCCTGCGCGACTACCGCCAGAACCAGATCATGAAGAAGGTGACGAGCTGGGCGGCCATCATCGCCGTCCCCACGCTCATCACCGGGTTCTACGGCATGAACGTCCCATACCCCGGTTACGCGGAGTGGTCGGGCGTCGCCTGGGCGACGGGCCTCATCGCCATCATGTCCGGCGCCCTGTACCTCCTCTTCAAGAAGGCGGACTGGCTGTAGGAGGGGAAGGCGGAGGAGGGCGGAGAAGGCGGAGGAAGGCGGAGACGATGTGCGGGGCGACGACCAGCGCACGCACATCCACACCCCCGGCCAAGCACGACTCGCTCTCCTCACGAGTACCGGCGGGGGGTCGAAGGGGGGTCGTCCCCCTGGGCATCAGGAAGGCCGTTGACCGTTCACCGTCGAACGTGGCAACGGCCAACGCCAGCACCTCCGCACCCTCGGCCAAGCACGCGACCGGTCCTGGCCAGTACCGGCGGGGGGTCGAAGGGGGGTCGTCCCCCCTGGGCATCAGGAAGGCCGTTGACCGTGCACCGTCGAACGTGGCAACGGCCAACGCCAGCACCTCCACACCCCCGGCCAAGCACGACTCGCTCTCCTCGACGAGTACCGGCGGGGGGTCGAAGGGGGGTCGTCCCCCCTGGGTATCAAAGGCAGGCGGAGACAATGTGCGTGGCAACGACCAACGCACGCACATCCACACCCCCGGCCAAGCACGCGACCGGTCCTGGCCAGTACCGGCGGGGGGTCGAAGGGGGGTCGTCCCCCCTGGGCATCAGGAAGGCCGTTGACCGTTCACCGTCGAACGTTCACCGTCGAACGTGGCAACGGCCAACGCAGCACCTCCACACCCCGGCCAAGCACGACTCGCTCTCCTCACGAGTACCGGCGGGGGGCGAAGGGGGGTCGTCCCCCCTGGGTATCAGAGGCAGGCGGAGACATGTGCGTGGCAACGACCAGCGCACGCACATCCACACCCCCGGCCAAGCACGACCGGTCCTGGCCAGTACCGGCGGGGGGTCGAAGGGGGGTCGTCCCCCCTGGGTATCAGAGGAAGGCCGTTGACCGTTCACCGTTGACCGTTCACCGTCGAACGTGGCAACGGCCAACGCACGCACATCCACACCCCCGGCCAAGCACGCGACCGGTCCTGGCCAGTACCGGCGGGGGGTCGAAGGGGGGTCGTCCCCCCTGGGTATCAGAGGAAGGCGGAGGCAGGAGGCCCGTACACCCAATTGGGGACAAAACCGACCATCAGAAGGTCGATTTCGTCCCCAGATGGTGCTGGGGTCGGCGAGCCGGTCCTCCCTAGTTGGATGCGCCGGCCCGCTCTCTGATGAACTCGCTCACGGTGACGGCGTAAGCGTCCACATCCTCGTTCCAGGCACGGACATGGCCGGCGTCCTCGATGGGCACGAACTCCACCAGATCGGGCCGGGCATCGGCCAGGGCCTCGCCGACCTCGAAGGGCACGATCGTGTCCTCGGCGCCGTGGAGCAGCAGGATCGGAACGTCGAGGCCGTCGGCTCTCTCCACGTAGTCGATCGCATCGAAGTCGATGCCGGTCCGGAACTCGGTGACGAGGCGACCGATGGAGAGGATGGCGTCACCGACGCTACCGCCCACCGGGAGCGCCTCGCCGGAGCGCAGATCGATGATCCTGGCGAAGTCGGCCGCCGGGGCGTCGAGCACCGCGCCCACGATGTTCGAGGTGTCGCCGCCCTCCAGCAGGTACGCCAGCACGATCGCCCCTCCCATGCTCTGACCATGCAGCACGATGTGCTCGGCCCCCTGAGCTCGGGCGAAGTCGACGGCGGCGGCAAGGTCCTCCCACTCGCTCTGGCCGAACAGGGCGAGCTGGCCGTCGGTGACCGGGGCGCCGTTGTCGTTGCGGTAGCTGGGGATCAACAGGTGGTAGTCCGACGGTGGGCCGAGCGCCTGGGCCATCCGCAGCATGTCGCGCCTGTCCGCTCCCAGCCCGTGCACTCCGATCACCCACGTCTCGCCGGACCCTTCGGCGTACCACGCCGGAAGTGCACCGATCGGGGCGTCGACGATCACCTCCTCGAGCGGGAAGTCGAGTGCCGACGGGTCGGGGTAGACGACCCCGTCGAACGCAGCCAGGTCGCCAACGCTCGGCGCAACACCGGATACGAGGCCGAACGGACGGAACTGTGCGGACCCGTCCACCGCTGTCGCCCGGCCGACGACCCCCCAGCCTCGGTCCCATCGCAGGCCTACTGTGGAGTCCTGATCCCGGCGGGCCACCACCTCGTCCTCGACAAGCAACTCGATGTGCCGATCCGCGACTGCGACCACCTCGACGTCGTACACCGGCTCCGGCGGGACCGCCGACATCCCGGCGATGATCTCCCCTGAGACGTACCAGCCAACCCCACCCAGCGCCATGGTGACGACGACCATCGCCGCAACCACCAGTCGCCACCATCGCCGTCGACCTGCCGCCATCGAACCCCTCCTCGGTCAGTGGCGCGCAGTATCGCAGCGGGCAGAGACGCGCAAGGAGCCAACCCTCCCAATTGGGGACAGAATCGACCTAGTGACGGTCGGGTTTGTCCCCAGATGGCATGAGCAGCGTGCCCCCGCCTTCCTCTGCCCTCCCCCGCCTTCCTCTGCCCTCCTCCGTGGCCTCGTCGCAACTTTACGTTTTGTATATTGGGTGGTGATGCCTCGAATCCTCACCCTCGCCGCCGCCCAGATGGGGCCGATCGCCCGAGACGATTCCCGTGACGACGTGGTCGAACGGCTCATCCTGCTGATGCGTGACGCCGCCGATCAGGGGGCTGACCTGGTTGCGTATCCCGAGCTGGCGCTAACCACCTTCTTTCCCCGCTGGCACCTGCCGATCGAGGAGGCCGACCACTTCTACGAGACCGAGATGCCCAACCGGCATACCAAACCGCTGTGGGACGAGGCGGTGCGGCTCGGGTTGGGATTCGCCCTCGGTTATGCCCTCCACACCGCCGACGGGCATCGCTACAACATCTACCACCTCGTCAACAAGGCGGGGATGACGGTGGGCACCATGCGCAAGGTGCACATCCCCGGCCATGAGGACCACCAAGCCTGGCGGCCGTTCCAGCATGCCGAGCGGTTCTACTTCGAACCGGGCGACGACTTCCCGGTGTGGCGGGGGTTCGGCGGCATCGTGGGGATGGCGTTGTGCAACGACCGACGCTGGCCCGAGACCTACCGGGTGATGGGGCTGCAGGGGGTGGAGCTGATCATCATCGGCTACAACACCCCGCTCCACTACGCCCCCGACCCCACCCAGAACCCGTTGCAGGCGTTCCACAATCACCTGGTGATGCAGGCGGGCGCCTATCAGAACGGCACGTTCGTGATCGGGGTCGCCAAGGGCGGTGTCGAGGAGGGGGTCGAGTCCCTCGCCCAGTCGGCCATCATCGCCCCTTCGGGCCAGATCATCGCCCAGGCCCTCACCACCGGCGACGAGGTGATCGCCGCCCGAGTGGATCTCGACCACACCGCCTTCTACAAGAACACGCTGTTCGACTTCGAGCGCTACCGGGTTCCGGCCGCCTACCGCCGGATCGCCGAGCAGAAGGGCGCCACCCCGCCACCCGAGGAGGACCACCCGTGACCGTCGCCACCGATACGATCACCTTCACCGTCAACGGGCGGCCGGCAACCGCCTCGGCGGGCCACCCGCATCTGCTGGCGGCACTCCGGGAGGAGCTCGACGTCACCTCCCCCAAGGACGGGTGTTCGCCGTCGGGCCAGTGCGGCTGCTGCACGGTGCTGCTCGACGGCAAGGCGATCCAGGCGTGCCTGGTATCGATGGACAAGGCAAACGGCTCGGAGGTGGTAACGCTCGAAGGTCTGCCCAACGACGAACGCGCCCGGATGGCGCAGGCGTTCGCTGCCAAGGGTGCACTCCAGTGCGGCTTCTGCACCCCCGGCATCGTCATGCGGGCCAAAGCCCTCATCGATCAGAAGGGTGCCGCCCTCGACCGCTCGACCATCGAAGGACGCCTCGGAGCCCACCTGTGTCGCTGCACCGGCTACGTGAAGATCATCGAGGCGATCGAGCTGCTCGCATCCGGCGACCCGATTCCTGAACCAGAGCGACCCGGCGGTGTCGGGTCGAGCGGAGTGAAGTACGAAGCCGCCGAGCTGGCACTCGGCGACCGCGGCTACGTCGACGACCTGCGGGTTCCCGGCATGCTGCACGGCGCCCTTCGTCTCACCGACCACGCCCGGGCCGATGTCCGGTCGATCGACACGTCGGCGGCCGAAGCGATGACCGGGGTGGCGGCGGTGTACACGGCAGCCGACGCCCCTGGCGACCTCAAGGTGGGACTGATCCACAAGGACTGGCCGGTGTTCATACCGGTGGGCGGACGCACCAGCTATCTGGGCGACGTCCTGGCCATCGTCGTCGCCGACGACGTCGCCACCGCCCGAGCGGCGGCCGAGCTCATCGAGGTCGACTACGAGGTGCATCCGCCCTTCACCGACCCGATGGCCGCTCTGCAATCCGACGAGGATGCGGTGTGGGGCCTCGATGGCAACGTGCTGTCGGTGTCGAGTTACGCCCGGGGCGACGCCGACGCCGCCCTGGCGTCGTCGGCTCACACCGTGCACGAGGTGTTCCAGACCCAACGGGTCGAGCACGCCTTCCTGGAACCGGAGTCCACCCTTGCAGTTCCCCGCGACGACGGCGGGCTCCACGTGTACTCGGGCGGGCAGGGCATCTGGGACGACCGCGACCAGATCTGCGCTCTTCTGGCAGTGCCCACTGACCGGGTCAGCACCGAGCTGGTCTCCAACGGCGGTGCCTTCGGGGGCAAGGAGGACATGTCCAACCAGGGACAGACTGCCCTCGCCGCCCACCTCCTGGGCCTGCCCGTCAAGTGCACGCTCACCCGCGAGCAGTCGTTTCTCATGCACGCAAAGCGGCACCCCATCCGCATCGAGCTGTGGGCCGGCTGCGACGAGCAGGGCAGGCTCACCGCGTTGAAGGCCCGTATGGTCGGCGACTCCGGCCCCTATGCCTCGGTGGGAATGAAGGTGTTGGAGCGGGCGGCCGGCCACGCCTCCGGTCCCTATCACACCCCGACCATCGACATCGAAGCGATCGCCGTCCGCACCAACAACCCGGTGTGCGGGGCGTTCCGCGGCTTCGGCGCCAACCAGGCCCAGTTCGCCATGGAGGGTGCACTCGACCGCCTGGCCGAACAGGTCGGCATCAGCGGGTGGGAGATCCGCTCCCGCAACGTGATCGAGCCTGGCCGGATCTGGGGGCCGGGCCAGCGCATGGACGACGGTTGCCGCGGCGCCCGCATGTGCCTCGACGCCGCCAAGCCCCATTACGACGCCGCCCGGGCGGCCGGCAAGGCGGTCGGCCTTGGTCTGGGACTCAAGAACTCGGGGCTCGGCAACGGCTTCAAGGAGGTGAGCCGGGCAGTGGTCCACTTCCGTGCCGACGGCAAGGTGGAGGTGCGCCACTGCTGGACCGAGATGGGCCAGGGCGTGCACACCGTCGCCCTTCAGGTGGCGGTCGAGGAGTTGGGCATCGACCCCGACCGGATCGAGGTGCTGGTCGACTCGAGCCGGGAACTCGGCGGCGGGCAGACCACCGGCTCACGCGGCACCCTGATGGGGGCCGGTTCGGTGAAGGCCGCCTGCGAGGCAGCCCGGGCCGGCGGGTGTGAGGTCGGCGTCGACTACCAGGGCAGCTACGTGGTCGACTGGACCAACAAGCTCGAGGACGGAGTCGACGAGCCGATCATCCACTCCACCTTCGGCTACGCCGCCCAGGTGGTGATCGCCGACAAGGCCACCGGCGACATCGAGAAGGTCATTGCCATCCATGACGTCGGCCGTGCGGTCAACCCCACCCTCTGTGAAGGCCAGGTGGAAGGTGCCGTCCACATGGGCCTCGGCTACGCCCTCACCGAGGACTTCCCCACCGACGACAACGCCCGCCCCACCAACATGACCCTCCGCAGCCTCGGCATCATCCGCCCCAAGGACATGCCGGCCGTCGAGGTGGAACTGGTCGAAGCCCCCCAGCCCGACGCCCCCTACGGCATCAAGGGCGTCGGCGAGATCGGCCTCGTCCCCACCGCCGGAGCCGTCGCCGCCGCCCTCCACGAAGTCGACGGCATCTGGCGCAACACCCTGCCGATGCGGGGGAGGAGGGAAGAGGCGTGACAACGCGGACCCCTTCAACGCAGAACGCAGAACGCAGAACGCAGAACGCCCAAGCCAGGGGCAGCAGACTTCGAGTCGACTCTGTTGGGGCAGCGCGATGGCGATACCGCCCGTTCGGCTACGGTAGAACGCGGGCTGTTGGCGTTCGGCGTTCGGCGTTCTGCGTTCTGCCGAGCGGCCCGATCGACGCACCCCAATCCCTCCCGACCTCGTCCTCATGAACATGACTCCAGGTCTCGTCTGCGCCCACCACCACCTCTACTCGACGCTGGCTCGTGGCATGCCTGCGCCGCCGGAGACACCCACCACGTTCCAGGGGATCCTCGATCAGGTCTGGTGGCGGCTCGATGCCGCTCTCGATCTCGAGATGATCGAGTGGTCGGCCAAGTTGGGGGCGTTGGAGGCGCTGGAGTGCGGCACGACCACCATCATCGACCACCACGAGTCGCCCAATGCCATCGAGGGATCGCTGTCGGTGATAGCTGCAGCCTGCGCCGAGGTGGGCGTACGGGTTGTGACGGGGTACGGGGTGACCGACCGCCACGGGCCGACAGGCGCCAAGCGTGGCCTGGCGGAGAACAGGCGGTTCCTCTCTGAGGGCGGGCGGGGCATGGTGGGGATCCATGCCGCCTTCACCTGCACCGACCAGACCCTGGAGGCGGCTGCCGCCCTGGCGGCCGAGTTCGGGGTCGGCGTCCACATCCATGTGTGTGAGGGACCCGAGGACATCGACGCCCCCGGCCGGATCGGTCACCTGACTCGCCCCGACTGGCTCCTGGCCCATTGCGTCCATCTCCCCACCGACCACCGGCTGGCAGGCACCATCCTCCACAACCCGATGTCGAACCTGAACAACTCGGTCGGCTACGCCGACCCCGCCCGTTTCGCCAACCCGGTGGCGCTCGGCACCGACGGCATCGGAGCACACATGATCGAGACCTTCCGGCTCGCCTACGCGATGCACCGCTCGGTCGATGTCACCGCCACCCCCGACCCGGCGTGGCGGTGGATGGAGGCAGGATGGGACCTCGTACCTGAGGCCCGGCACGACCGCGTAACGTGGAGCTACGAGCCGATGGACCCTTGGCATGTGGCCTTCACGGCGGGGATCATGCCGGTGGAGGTCGAAATCGACGGGCGGATCGTGTTCGCCGACGGCAGACCCACCCTCGTCGACGCACGGGAGATCAGAGCGAGAGCCGCCGAGCAGGCCATCAGGCTGCACGCCCGACTGTGAGGGACCGATGACAGAGAACCCACCGCTCACACCGTTGTCGCTGGAGGCCCTGCTGGGCCGGGTCGCCCACGAGTGGGACACCCGACGGCGCATCTTCGACCTGCCCACGGCCCGGTTCTTCGACGTGTCCTCCGGCCCCGACCTCACCGCCGAATTCATGGGTCGGCCGGCCGCCACCCCGATCGGACCGGCGGCCGGCCCGCACAGCCAGCTCGCCGAGAACATCGTGTTGGCCTGGCTGGGTGGCGCCCGGGTCTTCGAGCTCAAGACAGTGCAGATCCTGGACGAGCTGGAGATCAACCGCCCGTGCATCGACATGCAGACCATCGGCTTCAACATCGAATGGAGCCAGGAGCTGAAGATCGCCCAGTCGCTCGACGAGTACGTCAAGGCCTGGATGATGATCGAGATCCTTCGCGGGTGGGAAGAACTCACCCCTCTTCTGGGCTCCGATCCAGGGCCGCACATCTTCGATCTGAGCGTCGGATACGACCTCGCCGGGATCTCGAGTGACACCGTGACCGGTTTCATCGACGGCCTCATCGACGCCTCCGCCCACATCGAACGGCTCCGTCCCCACATTCCCGAGCCGTTCGCAGCGTGGCGGGACCACGACTTTCCGGTACGGATCGCCGACACGGTGACGCTCTCCACCTTCCACGGCTGTCCCCCCGATGAGATCGAGTCGATCAGCAAACATCTCATGGCCCGCCACGGCCTCGACGTGGTCGTGAAACTCAATCCCACTCTTCTCGGGTTCGACAGAGTGCGCGGAATCGTCGTCGACGAGCTCGGATACGACGAGATCCGCCTCCGGCAGGCTGACTTCGACGCCGACCTCCAGTTCGACCGTGGCCTCGACCTGATCGACGAACTCTCGACCTTCGCCGTCGCCCACGGTCGACGTCTCGGGATCAAGCTCACCAACACGCTGGTGGTCGAGAACCACAAAGGCTTCATGCCCGATCCCACCATGTACCTTTCGGGACCGCCGCTGCACGTGGTGTCGATGACGCTGCTCGAAGCGCTCACCCAGGCCCTTCCCGGGAGGCTCGCAGTGGAAGGGGGCGGGATCCAGGTGAGCTGGTCCGCCGGCATCACCAAGGAGAACCTCCCCGAGGCGGCGGGCCTGGGCCTCATGCCCATCACGATCTGCTCGGACCTGCTCAAGCCAGGTGGGTACGGGCGTCTCAAGCCGATGCTCACCACTCTCCAGCGGGCGATGGAGGACGCGGGCTGCTCCAACCTGGAAGGCTGGCGCCGCCACACCGCACAGGTCGCCGGCGGCCGGCCCGTACCCGCATATGTGTCCCTACTCCACGACGCAGACCACAACGAGGCCTACCGCAGGGAGGGCAACCTCAAGCTGCCGCGGGCGATCGACCACGAGCTGCAGATGTGGGGCTGCGTCGCCTGCAACTTCTGTGTGACGGTGTGCCCCAACGACGCCTTCTTCAAGCTCCCCACCCCCGACGACCTCGAAGTCGACGGACGCCAGCAGTACTTCGTGCTCACCGAGTTGTGCAACGAGTGCGGCAACTGCATGGTGTTCTGCCCCGAGACCGGCGACCCCGCCCACATCAAGCCGCGACTGTTCATCGACCCCGACCGGTTCGCCTCGACCCCGATTCCCGGGTTCCTGATCTCCCACCAGGGCGACCGGGTGACGGTGACCGCCGGCCCCGGCATGGAACCCGAGGTGGAGCGACTGACCGCGATCCTCAACGCCACAGAGGGCCTTCCCTTGGCGGCGGGGACCCCATGAGCCAGATCGTCATCACGCTCCCCGACTGGATCGGGGAGCTGGCTCCGCCCATCGACCAGAGCCTCGACGACCGGATGCGGTATGTGCTGGAGTTGGCCGAACGCAACGTCGCCGAGGGCACCGGCGGCCCGTTCGGCGCCGCCATCTTCTCCGACGAAGGGCTGGTGGCACC
Source organism: uncultured bacterium (assembly GCA_963825585.1). Classification (GTDB taxonomy): domain Bacteria; phylum Actinomycetota; class Acidimicrobiia; order Spongiisociales; family ZC4RG35; genus JAOUGY01. The sequence goes on along the minus strand of CAWGTX010000009.1, from coordinate 80,003 downwards.
GGGCGTGAACCTGGTCGTCCCGTCCCATGTCGCCATCGCCCATGCCGAGGCGACCGCCGTCGCCCTCGCCGGGCAGCGGATCGGCTCCTTCGATCTGCACGGGATGACGCTCGTGACGTCATCTGAACCATGCGTCATGTGCTTCGGCGTCACCTGGTGGTCGGGTGTGACCCGGCTCGTGTGCGGTGCCCGCGATGCCGATGTCCGTGAGATCGGGTTCGACGAAGGGCCCAAACGGCCGGACTGGGCGGAAACGCTGATCGACAAGGGTGTGGAGGTGATTCGCGATGTGATGCGCACGCAGGCAGTCACGGCCCTCCAGTCCTACGCTGCCGGTGGCGGTCTCATCTACAACGGAGGACGACCCGATGCATGAGGTGCAGATCCCCGGAACGGCGGTGGAACGGCACATCGTTCCGACCACCGTCGAGGGGACGTACGGGCTGCTCGCCGAGCTCGGCACCCGGGGAAGACTGGTGGCGGGTGCCACCGACCTGATCCCCGAGCTCCACCGTCGCCAACGCAGCGGCGTCGACACACTGATCGACATCAGCCGGCTCGCCGGTCTCGACGGCATCGAATGGACCGACGAGCACCGCATTCGGATCGGCGCGCTCGTCACCCACAACCAGGTGGTCGCCTCCGACCTCGCCTGGTCCGAGTTGACGCCGCTCGCCCAGGCGTGCCGCGAGGTCGGCTCACCCCAGCTCAGGAACCGCGCCACCGTTGTCGGCAACATCGTCACTGCCAGTCCTGCCAACGACACCATCACTCCGCTGCGGGCACTCGGCACAACGGTGATCATCGGCGGCGTGCGAGGGGAGCGCAGCGTCGACCTGGCCGACTTCCACACCGGGGTTCGGCGCAGTGTGCTGGCCGCCGACGAGATGGTCCTCGCCCTCGAGGTCGACCCGCTCCCGGAGACCGCCCGGTCCGTGTTCGTCAAGTCCGGCCTGCGGGCGGCGCAAGCCATCTCGGTGGTGCACATGACCGTGGTGCTCACCTTCGACGGGGTCGAGGTGTCGAGTGCCCGCATCCTGCTGGGTTCGGTTGCCCCCACCATCGTCCCCGCCACAGCAGCCGAAGCGCTGCTGGTCGGCTCGATGCTCGACGACGAGACGATCGCAGCGGCCGCCACCGCCGTTGCGGCCTCGGTCGACCCCATCGACGACGTTCGGGCGCCCGCCGGCCACCGCACCCACCTCCTCGATGTGATGACGCGACGAGCGCTCACGGGACTGCGCGATGGCGACCTGGCCATGCGGGACCGTCCGGTGTTGCTGTCGGCCACAGGGAGCGCACATCTGGCTGGTCACGGAGCCGATCATCGACCCCATGACCCGATCACGGCGACGATCAATGGCTCCGACGTCACCGCTGACGGAGCGGTCGGCGCGACGCTGCTCGACTGGCTGCGCGACCACGCCGGCCCCGCCGCCGGCGTCTCGCTGACCGGAACCAAGGAGGGCTGCGCCGAGGGTGAGTGCGGTGCCTGCACCGTCATGATGGACGGCTCCGCCGTGATGAGCTGTCTGGTTCCCGCCGCCAGGGCGGACGGCTGCGACATCACCACCGTCGAGGGCCTGGCCACCGACGGCGCACTCCATCCACTCCAGCAGGCGTTCATCGACCGGGCCGCCGTCCAGTGCGGTTTCTGCATACCCGGGTTCCTGGTGTCCGGCGCCGCCCTCCTGGCCGAGGTGGGCAATCCCGACCCCGGCGACATCGGGGAGGGCCTGTCGGGCAACCTCTGCCGCTGCACCGGGTACTACAAGATCATCGATGCCGTCCGGCAGGCTGCGGAGCTCGGATCATGAGCGTGGGGCGTTCCCATCCCCGCATCGACGCCGCCGACAAGGTGACGGGCGCCGCCCGCTACCCCGCCGACATCCCCCACGCCGGGATGCTCACGGCGTTGGCGGTGTTCAGCGATCAGGTCCACGCCAGGATGATCTCGATGGACGTCACGGCCGCACGTGCGGTCGACGGAGTGATCGGGATCTTCACCGCCGCCGACGTCCCGGTGAACGAGTACGGGCTCACCATGTTCGACCAACCGGTGATGATTGGGGTCGGTTCCACCGGGCGCAGTCCGGTTCCTTCGGACGTGAGCCGGTGGGAGGCCGACCAGATAGCCCTGGTGGTGGCGGAGTCCGCCGCCGCCGCCCACGAGGCCGCCGCCGCCATCGTTGCCGAATGGGAGCCGCTTCCCGTCCTCGACTCGGTCGACGACGCCATGGCGGCGGATGCTCCGCTGCTCCATCCCGAGAACGGGCACGCCACCAACGAATACCTGCACTACAAGACGCGTTGCGGCGACGTCGCCCGAGGCTGGTCGGAAGCAGTCGTCACCGTGGATGGGACCTACGAGTTCCCCCACCAGGAACACGCCTACCTCCAACCCGAGGCGGCCGTGTCCTACGTGGACGAGGAGGGTCGAGTCACCGTCGAGATCGCAGGACAGTGGACCTGGGAGGACCTCACCCAGATCGCTCACGCCCTCGACCTGCCCGAGGAGCGCGTACGGGTGATCTACCCGACCATCGGCGGCGCCTTCGGCGGCCGGGAGGACATGACACTCCAGATCGTCATGGCGCTGGCCGCCTGGAAACTGGCCGAGCGGGGGGAGACCAGACCGATCCGCACGGTCTGGTCTCGGGAGGAGTCGATCGTCGGGCACCACAAGCGCCACCGCGGTCGCGTCCACGCTCGGATCGGTGCCGACGCCGACGGTCGCATCACCGCGGTGGAGGCCGACGCCGTGCTCGACGCCGGCTCCTACAACTACACGACCAACAAGGTGCTCGGCAACCTCCACGTCACGCTGGCGGGTGCGTACCGCATCCCGAACGCCCGCATCGACTCCCGGGGTGTGTACACCACCAGCGTCCCGGCGGGCGCCTTCCGCGGGTTCGGCGCGCCGCAGGGCGCCTTCGTGATCGAGAGCCAGATCAACAAGCTGGCGGTGGCGCTGGGTATCGATCCGGTGGAACTCCGTCGGATCAACCTGCTAGCCGACGGCGAGGACACGGTGCTGCACACGCCGCTCCCCACCGGGGTCACGATCACCGAGGTGGTGGAGCGCGCCGCCCAGGTCGCCGGATGGGGCGAACCGCTCCCACCGCGTCCGCCGGTGGCGGCGTTCCGAACGCTGAGGGGTGGCCGCACGCTGAGCGGGCGTGGCGTCGCCTGCGGCATCAAGAACATCGGGTTCAGCTTCGGGTTCCCCGAACGGGCCGAGGCCAGGGTGGTGATCCACGGTGACGACCGGATCGAACGCGTCGACCTGTACGCCGGCGCCGCCGAGGTCGGGCAGGGCACCCATACCGCCATGCGCCAGATCGCAGCCGAAGCCCTCTCCGTCGACATCGATCGGGTCACGACCCACTACTCGGACACGGCCACATCTGGGGACTCCGGGTCGGCGTCGGCCTCACGACTCACCTTCATGCAGGGCAACGCGGTGTTGGGCGCCGCCGAGGAGGCTCAGAAGCGCTGGATCGAAGGTGACCGTCCGGCCGACGGCGAGTTCCGCTACACCCCACCCGCCACCCAGCCTCTCGACCCCGAGGGCGGTCCCTCGATGCCGAACTTCTGTTACGGCTACACCGCCCAGGTGGTGGACGTGTCGGTGGACGTCGAGACCGGTGTGATTCGGGTCGACCGGGTGGTGTCGGTCACCGATGTCGGCAGGACCATCAACCCGCAACTGGTCGAGGGCCAAACCGAGGGTGGTGTCGTGCAGGCGCACGGATATGCCGTGACCGAGCACCTGCAGTCCGCCGCCGGTCGCATCCTCAACCCGCGCCTCAGCCAGTACCTCATACCGGGAATCGGTGACATCCCGGTGGAGGTGGAAACGGTCCACTTCGAATCGGCCGACCCCCTTGGCCCGTTCGGTGCCAGGGGCATGGCGGAGATGCCCTACATCCCGTACACACCGGCACTGGTCGCTGCACTCCACGACGCCACCGGGGTCTGGTTCGACCGTTTCCCGCTCACGCCCGACCGGGTAGTGGAGGGTCTGAAAGGAGCGCTATGACCGTTGGACGTTTCAGCGTGGTGGCCATCGACTGTCAGGATCCGGTCGGGCTCGCCGACTTCTACTCGGGACTCACCGGATGGGAGATCGCCTCGGCCGATGACGAATGGGTGGAGCTGTCATCGGGTGGCGGCGCCACCATCGCCTTCCAGTTCGCCCCAGGTCACCGGGCCCCGGTCTGGCCCGGCGACGAGCATCCCCAGCAGATGCACCTGGACTTCGACGTCACCGATCTCGACGAGGGAGAGAAAGCAGTGCTCGGGCTCGGTGCACACAAGGCCGAGACCCAGCCCGGCGACTCGTTCCGAGTGTTCCTCGATCCGGCCGGTCACCCCTTCTGCCTGGTGCTGTCGGACTGATCCTGGCGGCCGCTCACGGCGGCCCCGATGATCAGCCCCAGCGCCGCACCCCCGGCGACCCACACCACCGAACCGGTGACTGCGAAGAGGACACCGCCGAGCGCCGCCCCGAACACGAGACCGATACCTGGCCCGTTGTCTCTCATCGATTCAGCATCGCGCGCCGGCTGCAGCTGCTTCCATGGCCGAATGGAACTTCATGACAAGGTCGTGATCGTGACGGGCGGTGCCAACGGCATCGGCGCCGCCATGTGCCGGAGATTCGTGATCGAAGGCGCCGCCGAGGTGATCGCCGCCGATCTGACGGTATCGGAGGCCGAGGGCGTGACCGGCGTGGAGCTGGATGTGACCGACGAGGCAGCCACTCGACAACTGGTTGCCGACGTCGAACGTCGCAATGGACGGGTCGACCTGTTCTGCGCCAACGCCGGGATCGCCAGGGCCGAGGGCCTGGAGATGTCGGACGCCCTGTGGCAGAAGACCTGGGAGGTCAACGTCTTCTCCCACGTCATCGCCGCCCGTGCCGTCCTCCCCGGCATGCTCGAGCGGGGTGAGGGCTATTTCCTCGCCACCGTCTCGGCTGCCGGGCTGCTCACGAACATCGGCGCCGCCGCGTACTCGGTGACGAAACACGCTGCCCTCGGTCTGGCCGAATGGCTGTCGGTCACCTACGGCGACCAGGGACTGAAGGTGTCGGCACTGTGTCCCCAGTTCGTCGACACGCGGATGATCGACGACTTCTCGACTCTGGAGATGGACGACTCGTTCATCCGGTCGGTGGCCATCACGCCCGACGAGGTGGCCGGGGCGGTGGTGGACGGTCTGGCCGACGAGCGATTCCTGATCCTGCCGCATCCGGAGGTACAGGGCTTCTTCCACAACAAGGCCGCCGACCACGACCGCTGGTTGGGCGGCATGCGCAAACTCCAGCGCGCCTGGCTCCCCACCCCACCGGCCCCACCTGTCTGAACGGCGTGGGGGTGTGCGGTTCCGGGCGCTTTGCGCCCGTTGGTGCACACAGACCCCGACTGCACCCCTCGGGGTGTCGTGGCGATGGGACCGCCGGTCTCAGAACCGGCAGAACAGGTCGAGCCCTCCCAGGTACTCGGTGGGCGTCGCCGTCCTGGCCTGCACGGTGGCCTGCATGTACGAGGCGACGTCCATGAACACCAGCGACGGCTCCCCCACCGGCGGAGCGGCGACCGGCGAGGACTGAGCCACCTCCTCACCCAGCCCGAGGGCCCTCACCAGGAAGGCGGCCATCTGGCCCCGGGTGACCGAATCGTCCGGGCAGAAGCGGTCGTTGGCGGGCGGGTTGCACCCGCGGGTCACGCCGGTCGATGCCAGCCACTCGATGTCACTCTCGAACACCGAGAGGTCATCGTCGATGAACTTCGTCGCCGGGCCGGGAACCAGACGGTCCTCGAGTGCCCGACGGAGGAAGGCGGCCATCTGGCCTCTGGTGACCGAATCGTCCGGGCAGAACCGGTCGTTCGTGGGCGGGTTGCACCCGCGGGTCACCCCGGCCTCTGCGAGCCGTTCGATGTCGAACTGGAAAGGCGAGCCGTCGTCATCGATGAACGTGAAGACCCCGCCACCGGTGAGACCCAGGGCCCGACCCAGGAACGCCGCCATTTCACCCCGGGTGACCGAATTCTCCGGGCAGAAGCGGTCGTTGGTCGGCGGGTTACAACCTCGGGTCACCTCGGCCGCCGCCAGCTTTTCGATGTCGGCCTCGAACACCGATCCGTCGTCATCGGAGAAGGAGTCGGCGGTGGCAGGCGGTGCGGTGGTCGCCACCGGCACCGTCGTCGTGGTCGCCACCGGCACCGTCGTCGTGGTCGCCACCGGCACCGTCGTCGTGGTCGCCACCGGCACCGTCGTCGTGGTCGCCACCGGCACCGTCGTCGTGGTCGCCACCGGCACCGTCGTCGTGGTCGCCACCGGCACCGTCGTCGTGGTCGCCACCGGCACCGTCGTCGTGGTCGTCTCCTCCACCACCAAGAATTGGCTCATCATGCCGTTGTCCTCGTGCTCGAGAACGTGGCAGTGGAACAGGTACGGCCCGAGATGGTCTGTGAAACGGATCAGGATCTCGAAACTGCTCTGCGGGGGAAGGAACCATGACTCCTTGTGGACCTCCCACGGCGCAGCCGCAACGGCAACTCCGGCGGCGTTGACGCGGCGGACCATCAGATGGTCGACGTCGTGGATGTGCACGACGTGGGGAACGTTGGTCGTGTTGCGGAAGATCCACTTCTCGGTCGTGCCGAGTTGCACCTCGGCCAGGAAACGTTCCTCGTCGAACACCTCGTTGCCGATGCTCCATCGACCGGCGTTGGTTCCGGTGGCCGGCCGGTCGAAGGTGATCGTGCGCTCGGCGGCGATCGGTTCACCGGCCAGATCGGGCCAGTCGGTCCTGAGCGTCGTGGGCACGGTGCCCGGCGATCCGGTGACGGTGTCGCCGACCCTGATCTCCATGAGGTCGGTGGTGGCGAGCGGAATCCCATCCAGGGTGTTGGGATCCCGGGAGGACAGGTAGAGGGTCTGCCCCTCCCGCCCCGTGAGGTCGAAGACCAGATCGAGCCGCTCGGCCGGACCCATCATGAGGTTGGCAGTGGTCGTGATCGGCGCCTCCATCAGTCCCGCCTCGGTGCCGAGGATGATGATGGGCACCAGGTTCCCGCCGCCGTTGGGAGCCGTACGCAGTTCGAGTCCGTAGTACTTGGCGGGCGCGGCGTTGAGGGTCCTGAAACGGTACAGGGTGGGCTCGGCATCGAAGTGGGGCTGCGGCACACCGTTGACGAGGTCGTGGTCGCCGACCTGCAGGAACCCACCGATGTCGGGCACGATGATCTGGTTGTCATCGTCGAACTGGGCCGAGGAGAGCATCAGCGGGATCTCGTACCGACCGGATGGGAGGCCGGCCGGATCGTTCGGATCCTCGATGATGTACATACCGGCCATCCCCATCGCCACGTTGCGGGTGGTGGCTTCGTGGACATGGTCGTGGTACCACTGGGTGGCGCCCCGTTCGGTCGCACCGTCCTCCCAGGCCTCGAACACGTAGCTACGGGCGGTGCCCTCGGGGATCAGGGCATCCGGGACATGGACATCGTTGTGGGATCGTCCGTCGTTGGTGGGGGTGGAGTGATTGCCGTGGTGATGCAGGGTCAGCGGACCCTTGCCTTCGAGTGCGTTCCGCAGGTTCACCGTCACCGGCGCCGGGCCGGCCACCGATGCGATCTGGCGAATGGTGGGCCCGGGAAAGGTTCCGTTGTAGAGCCACATCTCGGTGGGCCGACCGTCGAACAGCTGAACCTGGGCCTCGTTGGCGACCAGGTCCACGCTGTCGCCCGCCTCCACGACGATCTCGGGGGCGATGAAGAGCGGTCGCTCGAACGGGGTGTGGTCGGCCGAGGCCGAGAGGGTGGGACCCACCAGGAGTAGCAGTGGCAGCACCACGACCATGGCCGCAGTCCATCGAACCGCTCCAGAAAAGAACCGCCCGAGTCCCATCATCCCTGGACACTCCCCGTGACCCCGCGCCACGATCCGTAAGCGTATACCGGAAACCGAGTTCGTCCATAGGCCAATCGGATCCTCCGGTGATCGGCGCCGAGCGATCGCTCGGTGGCCGCTACGATCTCCTCGTGATCACCAAGCTGCTCGTCGCCAATCGGGCCGAGATCGCCCGCAGGGTGTTCCGTACCGCCCGCTCCATGGGCATCGCCACCGTCGCGGTGTTCTCAGATGCCGACGCCACCGCGCCGTTCGTCGTCGAGGCCGATGAGGCCGTTCATCTGGGCGGGCCGGCACCAGCCGACTCCTATCTCCGTATCGAGGCCCTCGTCGCCGCCGCACGCCGCACCGGCGCCGACGCCGTCCACCCCGGCTACGGGTTCCTGGCCGAGAACGCCGCCTTCGCAACCGCAGTCATGGATGCCGGGCTCACGTGGGTGGGGCCGACGCCACGAGCCATCGAGCTCATGGGCTCGAAGCTGGAGTCGAAGCGGCTCATCACGGCTGCGGGGGTCCCCACCCTGCCCAGCATCGACGTGACCGGTATGGACCCGGGCGCCACAGCCGACGCAGGAGAGTCGATCGGCTATCCGGTGCTCGTGAAGGCCTCCGCCGGAGGTGGCGGCAAAGGCATGCGCATCGTCCGCCGCGCCGACGACCTCATCGACGCCGTCGCCGGCGCCCGAAGAGAGGCGGCATCCGCCTTCGGCGACGACACCGTATTCCTCGAGCGCTACCTCGACGCACCCCGCCACGTCGAGATCCAGGTGTTCGGCGATACCCACGGCAACACCGTGAGCCTGTTCGAGCGGGAATGCTCGATCCAGCGCCGCCATCAGAAGATCGTGGAAGAGGCGCCGTCACCCGTGGTCGACCCCGAGCTTCGCGCTCGCATGGGTGCCGCCGCCGTTGCCGCGGCCGAGGCGGTGGGCTACATCGGAGCGGGTACGGTGGAGTTCCTCCTCCAGAACGGCGAGTTCTCGTTCCTCGAGATGAACACCCGTCTCCAGGTCGAGCACCCGGTGACCGAGGCGATCACCGGGCTCGACCTCGTGCGGCTGCAACTGATGGTCGCCCAGGGCTTACCGCTACCTGTCGAAGCGCTCGAACCGCGCATGACCGGCCACGCCATCGAGGTTCGGCTCTACGCCGAGGATCCCCGCAGCGGCTTCCTTCCGGTCACCGGGACCCTCAGCCGGTTCCGATTCCCCGACATCGACGGCCTCCGGGTCGACAGTGGGGTCGAGGATGGCAGCCCCATCACCGTCCACTACGACCCGATGCTGGCCAAGGTCATCGCATGGGCACCGTCACGGGCGGAGGCTGCCTCGATCCTCGCCGCCGGCCTTCGGCGCGCCCAGATCCACGGTTCGATCACCAATCGCGACCTACTCACCGCCATCCTCCGCCACCCCGAGTTCCTCGAGGGCGCCACTGATACCCACTTCCTCGAACGCCACGATCCAGCCACGCTCGGTGCCTCGCCTGTTCCGGCCGACGAGGTGAGGGTGGGCCTGCTGGCGGCCGCGCTCGCCGGCCGCGCCGAGCGCTCGGGGAACCGTCAGGCGTTGGCGACCATCCCGTCCGGCTGGCGCAACAACCCGAGCGGCCTGCAGTCCACCGTCTTCGACGACGGTTCCGCCCACCGCTCCGTGGGGTACCGGTTCGATCGGACCGGTGCGCTGCTCGTTCGTGTCGACGATGTCGACATCGATGACGTGACACTGCACCACTGCGACGATTCCCGGGTCGGGATCACAGTGGCCGGACACCTCCGGTGGTTCACCATCGTGCGATCGGGGATGGCGCATCACATCGACGGGCCGTCGGGTTCGCTCTCCGTGACGGAGGTGGAACGCTTCCCGACCGCTTCACACGAGGACGAGCCCGGCTCGTTGCACGCCCCGATGCCGGGCAAGGTGCTGGATGTCCGGGTCGAGGCGGGTGCCACCGTCGCCGAGGGCGACGTGTTGGTGGTGATGGAGGCGATGAAGATGGAACACACGCTGCGCGCGCCGTTCGCCGGGCTGGTGTCCACGATGCGGGCCGGAGTCGGCGATCAGGTCGAGGCGGACGCCATCCTGGTCGTGGTCGAGCCCATCGAGGACTGAGCCGGGGGGCCGGGCTCACTCGCCGCGCAGGCGCAGATCGATGACGTTGTCGTCGTCCACCGGCGGCAGCTCTACCGCCATGTACGACACCCGGTCCAACTCGGTGGGGTCAGGGCGGCTCCCGAACTCGGCCTCGACGGCGTCGACGGTCACCCGATGGGCGTTCTCTGTTCGCAGCGTGGAGGAGTCCCACACGAGCACCACCGCCCGACGATTGCGTGCTTCCTCGACGCAGGTCTTCCGAAGCCCGTCGAGGACTCCCGGTCGGAGTGGATGTGCGACCCCGGCGATCATGTACCACAGCGTCCCGGCGGCCGCTTCCGCCGGATAGCGTGCCCGGAAGAACTCCGAGGAGATGCCGGGCACCATGTCGAGCTCGTTGGTGAGGAACCCCACCCCCACCAGGTCGGTACCGTGCCAAGCCAGTGCTTTCACCACCGATTGCCGTTCCAACAGCCTGAGGAAGTCCTCGAGGTCACGCATGGCGTCACCGGCGGTCACGGCTCCGAGCGTCTGACCCCAGGCCGTGTGGAGTGCGATGGCGGAGGCCCTCGTCACGGGATCCACCAGACGACGCGCCCCGTATGTTGTGCCGATCCCCGCCACGGTCGACATCGGTCCTCCCTCGACGAACCCCTCCGAGGGACACGCTAGCTGGGCGAGCCTCGCCCTCAAGGGTGACCGGACCGCCGGCCACCCGGGCCAGGCACCGGCCACCCGTCGGGTGTCGCCCCGACTTCCGGAGCGGAGGAGCGTCCCTATGCTCCGCTCATGGCTGCTGAACGCATCGGGTACATCGGGTTGGGCATCATGGGTGGGGGAATGGTGGCGAACCTGCTGCGCTCCGGCCACGACGTCACGGTGTGGAACCGAACGGCCTCGAAAGCCGAGCCGCTCGTGGCTGCCGGCGCCACCCTCGCCGCCAGCCCCGCCGGGGTGGCCGCCGTCACCGATGTCGTGATGATCTGCGTGTCGGACACACCCGATGTCGAACAAGTCGTGTCCGGCCCCGATGGCGTACTCGATGGGATCGAGGCCGGGGCGCTGGTGGTGGACCACTCGACCATCAGTCCGTCCGCCACCCGGAGCCTCGCCGAGTCCGTCTCCGCCAAGGGTGCCTCCTGGATAGACGCGCCGGTCAGCGGAGGCTCGGAGGGGGCAGCCAAGGGGACGCTGTCGATCATGGTGGGGGGAAGCGACAGCGACGTGCAGCGTGCCCATCCCCTGTTCGCGGCGTACGGCACCACCATCACCCACGTCGGCGGTATCGGCTCCGGGCAGGCAGTCAAACTCGTCAATCAGATCCTGGTGGTGGTCAATCAACTGGCGGCATCCGAGGCGCTCCTCTTCGCCAAGGCCGCCGGCCTCGACCTCGAGGCCACTCTCTCCGCCGTGAAGGGAGGAGCTGCGGGGTCTTGGATGCTGGCGAACCGGGGTCCACAGATGATCACCGACGATTGGCGACCCGGCTTCACCATCGACCTCCAACAAAAGGACCTCCGTTTGGTCCTGGAAGCCGCCGAAGAGCTGGGCTTTCCCGTCATCGCCACGTCCCTGGTCCACCAGCTCTATTTGACCCTCCAGCGCCAGGGAATGGGCTCGGACGGAAACCACGCCCTGGTCAAGGCACTCGAGTCACTCGCCGGGATCTCCCTGACGGACTGAGCTCAGGGCCGACACACCACCTCGCCGTGAACCACGGCGAACCACCCATCTGGCGCCGACGCCCATTCGCTCCATGCCCGGGAGATGTCGGCGAGCTCGTCCGGGGTGGCGAGGCCCCGCTCCAGCGCCTGGCGGGCGAACTCGGAGGCGGTCACCCGCTGTGACCACGTGCCACCCCACCAGGTGCGGTCGGTCTCGTTGGCAAAGCACCACACGGAGGCACTCGGCGTGACCTCGGAGAACCCGGCCTGCTGCGCCCAGCCAAGCAGGAATCGACCGGCGTCGGGCTCGGCGTCGTTGCTCCGGGCGACGTCGTGATAAAGCACCAACCAGCGATCGAGACGGGCATCCAGAGGCGCCCACAGGAACCCGGCGTAGTCGCTTTCGCGCACCGCCACGATGCCGTCAGGGCGGCACACCCGGCGCATCTCGGCGAGTGCCGCCACGGGATCACTGAGGTGTTGGAGGAGTTGATGTGCCTGCACCACATCGAAGGTGTCGTCCTCGAAGTCGAGCGCGTACACGTCGCCCACCCGGAACGAGATGTTGGCAGCCCCCCGCTCGACCCGATTGGCCTCGGCGACGGCGATCACCTCGGCGGTGTTGTCGAGGCCGATCACCTCGCCCGGTGCGACCCGTTCGGCCAGGTCGAGGCTGATGGTGCCCGGTCCACATCCGATGTCGAGCAGGCTGTGACCCGCCTCGAGGTGGGGAAGGAGATAGGAAACCGAGTTCTCCGCCGTTCGCCACGAGTGGTTGGCCAATACCGTGGGATGGTGCCCATGGGTGTAGATGTCGCGGGGGGTCATATGCCTCAGGCTACGAGCAGTCGGCGTGCATCGAGTCACCAGGTCACGCCGAGTACCCAACCCTGATCGCTCGTGACCGGAAAGGCGGCCTGCCACTCCCCCTCGTCGACGGCGGGGAGCGAGCGGAGCTTGTCCCCCGCAGCCCACCTGGCGTGTGATCCTGCGATCACCCGTCTGTGACCGTTCACCAACACCGCCGGAGCACCCAACCGGCGCAATGGCGGCACCAGCAGCGCCTCGAGTCGTGACATCGCCACATCTGCTCCCGCCACCCCGACGAACACGCCATCCACCACCACAGGTCGACTGAACGTCATGATGTATGACTCGGCGCAGGGGAGATCGATGAGTGGTCCCGAGACGAATCGTCTGCCCTCGACCCTGCCCGCCACGAACCAATCCATGCTGTCGTAGTCATAGTGGTCCGGCGACGAAGGGTCGAGGTTCAGGATGAGTGGGTGGTAGCTGGCCTCTCCGCCCCGGTGCCACCACTCCAGGTACCGTTCACGGTCGACGAGCGATCCCACCTCCATCACATACCCGGCGCCATCGAACTCGGGTACGTGGTCGAGGCTCTGGAAGATCGACGGCTCCAGTGCGGTGAGATCTTCCGTCGACATGCCGGCGCCCAGCGCGGCGGCACTCCGCCAGGCCAGAACCAACCGATCGGAGAGGATCTCCAGCGGGGCGAACAGGGAGTCGATCACCGCTCCGAGGTGTCGGGCACACCGCATCGCGGCGGTGGGATCGATGCGAACGGTGGTGCTCATCATGCGTCCATCAATTCGAGATGGGCGTCGATCAGCCAGCGAGTGTTCGCCTCGGCGAGCCGCTCGGCCAGTGTGCGGGCCGACTCTGCATCTTCCTCCTCGATCGCCATGGCGATCCGATGGAGGGCCTCGGCCACGTCGATCTGAGACCTCGGCGTCTGGGTGGAGACCCACAGGAGCTCGCCGGCTTCACCCTGCAGCCGGAGCTGCGCACGGGTCAAGCGCTCGGACTGCGAGGCGAGCGCCATCTCGATGTGGAATCGGCTGTGGGCACGTGCGCGCTCGGGCCGGGACACGGCTCGCCGCAACTCTTCGCCGAATCGCACCAGATGAATCAGGTTGGTGTCGCTGGATCGAGTGGCTGCGAGACGGGCGGTGGTGGACGACACCGCCGACTGCTCGTCGCCCATGTCGCGGAGGGCAGTCACTGTGAGACTGCGAAGCCGGTCGACGATCGCCACCTCGGGAGCGGTGACCGGACCCACCACGAAGGAGCCGCCATGGCGCCCCCGACGGGTCTCCACCAGCCCCTCCTGTCGGAGTGCGGCGAGCGCCTCCCTGAGCGTGACGGTCGACACCCCCAACCGGGCTGCCAGAGCCGCCTCGCTGGGAAGCTGCTGTCCGGGGGCCAGCAGGCCCAGACCGATCGCCTCCCGCACGCGTGCCGTCACCGCCTCGGCCAGCCCGGCGCCGCCCACCGGCGACAGCAGCGGGTGCAACGTGTCTCCATGGTGGCCGGCCATGCGATGGACGATACCCACCGACCGGATTTCGCGTCACCCAAACGGCACGCACCTCAAACATATAGTTCAATAGGTTTGGTGTTGACGAGTGATTCGGTGATTCGATCGGCTGACGTGGCCGTGGCGTTCGAGGACGTGGGCAAGTCCTATGGTTCCGTGGCGGCGGTCGACGGCGTCGACCTGCAGATACGAGACGGGGAGTTCTTCTCCATGCTGGGCCCCTCCGGTTCGGGGAAGACCACCTGTCTTCGGCTGATCGCCGGGTTCGAGACCCCGTCCGCCGGCCGCATTCTCCTCCACGGGGCCGACGTGTCGCGGCTCCCCCCGTACGAGCGCGATGTGAACACGGTGTTCCAGGACTACGCCCTGTTCCCCCACATGACGGTGGCCGAGAACGTGGCGTACGGGCTGATGGTGAAGAAGGTGCAACCCGCCGAACGGACCCGCCGGGTCTCCGAAGCACTGGAGTTGGTCCACCTCGAGGCCCTGGGAGCCCGTCGGCCCACCGAGTTGTCGGGGGGTCAACGCCAGCGGGTGGCGCTCGCCAGGGCCCTGGTCAACAAGCCGGCGGTGCTGTTGCTCGATGAACCACTCGGCGCGCTGGACCTGAAGCTGCGCCAGGCGATGCAGATCGAACTCAAGGCGCTGCAGCGTCAGGTGGGCCTCACCTTCGTCTTCGTGACCCATGACCAGGAGGAGGCACTCACCATGAGCGATCGCATCGCCGTCTTCAACCACGGGAGGGTCGAACAGGTGGGGACACCGGCTGAGGTGTACGAGAGCCCCGCCAACACCTTCGTCGCCGGGTTCGTCGGAACCTCGAACCTGATCGCAGGCGCCCTGGCGGTTCGGCTTCGTGGACGCCCGGATCCCTTCACGGTCCGTCCGGAGAAGATCTCGATGGGAGCCGTACCAACGGTGGAGTGCCAGGTCGAGGGCACCGTCACGCAAGCCGAGTACCTGGGCATGTTCTCCCGGTACCGCGTCGAGGTGGACGGTGAGTCGCTCATCGTCGTGGCGCAGAACGTCGACGTCGATCACGGGCAGCTGCACCGGATAGTCGGCACCACGGTCACGTTGTCATGGACAGAGGGTTCGTGCCGCCCGGTCGCCATCGGGACGACGGACGGCACCGACGAGGAAATGCCGGTCTCGGCCGGCCAGTCGAACGAACGGGAGGACCGATGAGAACCAGAAACGCAGGGATGGCGTGGGCGGTGTGCCTGGCACTGGTACTGGCGGCATGCGGTGGTGACGCCACCGATGAGACCACCGCCGACGGTGGGGCCACAATCACCGAGGTCGGCGAAGGAGAGGGCGCCGTCAGCATCGTCGCCTGGGCTGGATACATCGAGAACGGCTCGACCGACCCGAACTACGACTGGGTCAGCCAGTACGAAACGGACACCGGGTGCCAGGTGACCGTCAAGACGGCAGGCACCTCCGACGAGATGGTTGCCCTCATGACAGGTTCCGACGAGTTCGATCTGGTGACGGCGTCCGGGGACGCCAGCCTGCGTCTCATCTCTGGTGGGACCGTGCAAGAGATCGACACCGGCCTGATCCCGAGCTGGGACTCGGTGGACGACCGGCTCAAGGAAGCGCCATGGCACACCGTCGACGGGAAGCACTACGGGACCCCCTACCAGTGGGGCGCCAACGTGCTCGCCTACAACACCGACGTGTTCGGGGACACACCACCCGACTCGTGGAGCGTGATCTTCGAAGAGACGACCCTCCCCGATGGTGAGTCCAACGTCGGGCGGGTCCAGGCCTACGACGGGCCGATCTACGTGGCGGACGCCGCTCTGTATCTGCAGGCCACACAACCTGAGCTGGGTATCGAGGACCCGTATCAGCTCAACGAGGAACAGTACAAAGCGGCGCTCGATCTGCTCCGCGAGCAGCGCAAGCTCGTGGGCCGCTACTGGCACGACGCCTTCATCCAGATCGACGACTTCACGAACGAGGGCGTCGCCGCCTCGTCCAGCTGGCCCTTCCAGGTCAACGTTCTGGTGGGTGCGGGTGCACCGATCTCGTCGGTCGTCCCCGAGGAGGGCGCCACCGGCTGGGCCGACACCACGATGATGCACGCCAACGCACCACATCCGAACTGCGCCTACAAGTGGATGGAGTGGTCGTTGAACCCGAAGGTGCAGGGCGACCTCGCCTCGTGGTTCGGATCCGTGCCCGCCGTTCCGTCGGCCTGTGACGGCAACGACCTGCTCGGCCCGGATGGCTGCACCACCAACGGCATCGACAACTTCGACCAGATACGGTTCTGGAAGACGCCTACCGAGGACTGCAACGGTACCGGTGGGACCTGTGTCCCGTACTACAAGTGGGTGACGGACTATCTGGCCGTCATCGGCGGAAGGTGAGACGACGGCTGGGGCGGGGCGATCACGCTCCGCCCCAGCCGTCGACGGGTCGAACGGTCTGACAGGCGGGAGATGGTGCAACCGAGGGGTCGAACGAGCTCGATGCACAGGGCAGCTGTGGCGCTGTACCGTCGACCGCGCCTGCGCCTCGCTCTCCTGGTGGCCCTCCCGGTGCTGTGGCTGGTCGGCGTCTACGGGGGGAGCCTGCTGTCGCTGCTGGCTCAGAGCTTCTTCCGGCTCGACTCGTTCGCCGGCACCATCGATCGGACGCCGACACTCCAGACCTGGCGACAGGTCTTCACCGACGCCAACATGGCGGTGGCCGCTCGGACCATCGGCATGGCCGGAGCCGTGACGCTGGCGGCGGTGGCGCTCGGGTTCCCCCTGGCGTACTACATCGCCAGGTACACGACGGGGAGGCGCAAGTCGGTGCTCGTCCTGGCCGTCCTCCTGCCCCTGTGGTCGTCATACCTGGTCAGGGTGTACGCCTGGAAGCTGATCCTGGCGGCCGAGGGCATCATCAGCTGGTTCTTCGATCTCTTCGGGCTGACAGCCGTGCTCGACGGCGTGCTGTCGCTGCCCGTGATCGGGGGGCCGTCGCTCTCCACCTCCTCGCTCGGCCAGTTCATCGTGTTCCTCTACATCTGGTTGCCATACATGGTCCTCCCGATTCAGGCGGCGGTGGAACGCGTGCCCCGATCATTTCTCGAGGCGTCGGCCGATCTCGGTGCACGTCCGCCGACGACGTTCCGGCAGGTCGTGTGGCCACTGGCGCTACCAGGGGTGGCCGCCGGCTCGATCTTCACCTTCTCACTCACGTTGGGCGATTACATCATCCCGACGGTGATCGGGGACTCGAGCCCGTTCATCGGGCTGGCCATCTACTCCCAACAGGGTGTCGCCGGCAACCTGCCGCTGGCGGCAGCGTTGTCTTTCGTCCCGGTCGGTGTGATGGTGCTCTACCTGACAGGCGCTCGGAAACTCGGCGCATTCGAGGCCTTGTGAAACCCCGCGGGCGCACTCTGGGTTTCGTCGCCGGAGCGGTGCTGCTCTACCTGCACCTGCCGATCCTGTTCGTGTTCCTCTACGCTTTCAGCACCGAAGACGCCGCGTTCACGTTCCCCCCACCAGGGCTCACGACCCGCTGGTTCGCCGTCGCCGCCCAGAACGCCGACATCCGCGCAGCGCTCACGTTGTCGCTGTCGGTGGCCGCCGTGGCGACGACCGTCGCCCTGGTCCTCGGAACACTGGCTGCCGGCGCCATCTGGAGATCGCGATTCTTCGGCCGCGAAGTCCTCTCCCTGTTCATCGTCCTTCCCATCGCCCTCCCCGGCATCATCACGGGGATTGCGCTCCGGTCGGCCATCAACCTCTCGCAGATCCCGTTCTCGTTCTGGACGCTGGTGATCGGGCATGCGACCTTCTGCGTCGCCGTGGCGTACAACAACGTGATCGCCCGCATGCGCCGAACCTCACCATCGATGCTCGAGGCGTCGATGGACCTCGGTGCCCGTGGATGGCAGACGTTCAGACACGTTCTGCTCCCCCAACTGGGATCGGCGATCGTCACGGGCGGGATGCTGGCCTTCGCCCTGAGCTTCGACGAGATCATCGTGACCACCTTCACCGCCGGAAATCAACAGACCCTGCCCATCTGGATCTTCTCGTCGTTGGTACGGCCTCGAAACCGGCCGGTGACCAACGTGGTGGCGCTGCTGGTGGTGGTGGTCACCTTCATCCCCATCATCCTCAGCCAACGCCTCGCCGCCCGATCAGAGGAACGGACTTGACCCAGGAGGAAGCATGAAGCGATTCCGCAACTTCGTCGACGGACGGTACATCGACTCAGCCGATGGCCGCACGTCGGTTCTCATCAACCCCACAACCGGCAATGAGTTCGCCTCCGCCGCTCTCTCGGGCAGGGCGGACGTGGACCGGGCGATGCGGGCCGCCGAGACGGCATTCGCAACGTGGCGGGACGCCACGCCGAGCGAACGGTCGTTGGCTCTGATCCGCATCGCCGACGCCGTCGAGGCCCGGGCCGACGAGTTGGTGGCACTGGAGGTGGAGAACACCGGAAAACCCTTCCACCTCACCCACAGCGAAGAGATCCCTCCGATGGCCGACCAGATCCGCTTCTTCGCCGGAGCGGCGCGTCATCTGGAAGGCAAGGCTGCCGCCGAATACATGGCGGGCATGACTTCGTTCGTGCGAAGGGAGCCGGTGGGTGTGTGCGCGCAGGTGGCGCCGTGGAACTACCCGATGATGATGGCCGTGTGGAAGTTTGCGCCCGCCATCGCCGCCGGCAACACCGTGGTGCTCAAGCCGAGCGACACCACCCCCGCCAGCACCACCCTCCTCGCCGAGATCGCCGCCGAGTTCCTGCCGCCGGGAGTCCTCAATGTGATCTGTGGGGATCGCGACACCGGACGGCTCATGGTCGACCACGAGATCCCGGCGATGGTGTCGATCACCGGATCGGTTCGAGCCGGCATGGAGGTGGCGGGCGCTGCGGCGCCAAGCCTCAAACGGGTGCATCTGGAGCTCGGAGGCAAGGCGCCCGTCGTGGTCTTCGACGACGCCGATCTGGAGGCGGCCGCGGAAGGCATCGCCGTGGCAGGGTATTTCAACGCCGGGCAGGACTGCACAGCCGCCACCAGAGTGCTGGCAGCACCTGGGATCTACGATGACTTCGTCGCCGCTCTGACCGAACAGGCGAACGCCACGAGGACGGGCGCACCCGACGACGAGGACGTCTCCTTCGGGCCGGTCAACAACACCGACCAATACGAGCGGGTGAGCGGGTTCGTGGAACGGACACCGGCG
This sequence comes from uncultured bacterium, assembly GCA_963825585.1. Classification (GTDB taxonomy): domain Bacteria; phylum Actinomycetota; class Acidimicrobiia; order Spongiisociales; family ZC4RG35; genus JAOUGY01. The sequence goes on along the minus strand of CAWGTX010000009.1, from coordinate 60,775 downwards.
CACGCCCGGGTAGTGGCGGGGGGCTCGAAGGTCGATGGATCGGGGTTCTTCTACCAGCCGACGGTGGTCGCCGACCTCCGCCAGGACGACGAGATGATCCAAAACGAGGTCTTCGGCCCGGTCATCACCGTACAGCGCTTCAGCGACGAGGACGAGGCGGTTCGGTGGGCCAACGGTGTCGAGTACGGCCTGGCGTCGAGCGTGTGGACCCGGGACTTCGGGCGGGCGATGCGCATGTCGAAGCGGCTCGATTTCGGATGCGTGTGGATCAACACCCACATCCCGGTGGTGGCGGAGATGCCTCACGGCGGGTACAAGAAGTCCGGCTACGGCAAGGATCTGTCGGCGTACTCGTTCGACGACTACACCCGCATCAAACACGTGATGGCCAATCTCGAGAGCTGAACAACACCGCGCCAGACGCACCGGTGGCTAGCGTTGCTCCCGATGAAGGCCATCCTCGCCGACCTGTCCGCAGAGCAGACCGAACTCGATGCTCTCGTCTCGGAACTGGATGAGGACCAGTGGAACGTCCTGACGCCCGCCGAGCCGTGGACGGTGCGCGATCAGATCGGCCATCTGGCGTTCTTCGACGAGAAGGCAGCGCTCGCCGCCCGTGACGCAGAGGCATTCATGGCCGACATGAATTCGATCGCCGAGATCGGGATCGACGCCTACATGGGACAACACATCGAGCGGGGGCGCGCCGGGAGCCCGGCCGACCTGGTGGCGTGGTGGCGCCTGGCCCGCTCCGAACTCCTCGACGCGCTCGCCGCGTGCGACCCCGAGGACCGCCTCCCCTGGTACGGACCGCCCATGCGGGCCGCCAGCTTCGTGGTGGCCCGGCTGATGGAGACCTGGGCACACGGGCTGGACGTGGCCGACGCGCTCGGCATTCGCCGGCAACCCACCGATCGGCTCTTCCGCGTCGCCGACCTCGGCGTCCGTACCTTCCGGTTCTCCTTCGAGAACCGAGGCTTCCCGGCTCCGGCCACCAAGGTACGGGTGGCCCTGCGGGGTGTCACCGGCAATCTGCGGGTGTGGAACGACGAGTGCGACGACTCGGTCACCGGCCCGGTGGAGGACTTCTGCATGGTCATCGCCCAACGTCGTCACCTCTCCGACACCCATCTGGTGTGCGAAGGAACGATCGCACGGGAGTGGATGGACATCGCCCAGGTGTTCGCCGGCCCGCCCGGGATCGGTCGGACGCCCGGTGTTTCATGACGTCATCGCGGAGTCGCACCCTCTTCGTGGCGGCGCTGGGCTTCGCAACACTCGCCAACGTGCTCTTTCTCGTCGACACGCCTCCGACGTCGTTTCCTTTCCGGCCCCACGCCGACCCCGCTCTTCCCCATCTGGTCGAGACCGAGCAGCGGAGCCTCGAAGAGCAGTTCGGGTTCTATCTGGATCTGAATGAGGTCGCCGCCGGGAGGACCCTGGTGGTCGACCGGGAGACGGTCGATCCGATTCTGGTCGACGGGATCGCCGACATGCACCTGATCGAGGACCAACCCGACGAGATGCTGGACCCTGCAGTCCTTCTGTCACTCGAGGGGTCCGAAGGAGTCACCCGCCTCGGCGACGACGGACCGTTGCTGGAGTACGTCGTCGTCGCTCCCGATCCGTCCGAGGTCCGGATCAGGCTCGTCCAAACCGATGGAACACTGTTCGCAGTGGGCGAGCGCAGGTTGAACGAGCTGATCGCACCATGACAGAGACGGCGGCGCTGCTGCTCATGTCGATCGCCGGCATCCTGTGCCTCGGGGCGTTCACCCGCCTGCGATGGCTCGCATTGGCTTCGCTCGGCCCGACGGTCGGGATCTCGTCGTACGTGTTGATTGGGTCTGTGCTCGTGCTCACGGCCGGCTACATGGCTCCGACCGCCACCGCCGGTGCGACCGTCCTCATCCTGGGAGCCATCGCCGTGAGCCGTCAGCGGCGGCCCGATCGCCGGACGCTGGCAGCAGTCGGGATGGCCGTGATCGGGGTGGTCGCGGTCGCCGCCATCGCACTCACGTTCTCGCCGACGCGTCTCACCCCGGACTCGCTTCAGTACATCGCCCTGGCGGACATGCTGACGGAGCCGGGCGGGTTCGACGTCGTCGATCCGACCACCATGGTCAAACGCGGTCTCACGACGGCCATCATCCAGACGCTGGGCTCGTTCGACGGCCGACCGTATGCAGCCGTGGCAACCGGCGTGCTCACGATCGGCGGCTTCGCCACGCTGGCGGTGGTGCTGTGGACAGCGCTCGTCGATCAGGGAGTGAGCCGGAGCCGGATCTGGGTGTCGCTGACCGTGGTCACCGCGTTCGTCGGATCCACGAATCGGGCCGTCTACGACGCCTTCTACGTCAACTCACACGGGCCTGTCATGGCCGCCATGCTGGTGGTGGTCGCCGGATCGTTCCTGGCGCAGCGCTACTCCGGTTGGCTGCTCCCGGTGGCGCTGTCGGCGGCAGTGATCGTGGCGGCGCGACCCGAAGGCATCGTGTTGGCGGCACTGGGCCTGCTCCCGCTGATCAGTGCGGTCGAGCGCCGACCGCTGGAACGAGTGCTGGCCGTTGCCCCCACGTCTCTGATGGCGTTCCTGTGGTTCGGGGTGGGTTTGTGGTCCCGGGCCCCGGGTGAGCGCTCGCTGGATCCGACAGACCCCGTGAGTGGAGGGCTGCTCATCGGCGTGGGGCTGGCGGCGGTGGCGGCGATCTCGGGTGACGGAACCGTGCGTCGCCTCGCCCAGTGGATTCCGTGGACGTCGGTGCTGGCCTTGACGGTGCTGCTGCTGATGGAGGTTCGAAATGATCCTCAGGTCCTCGAAGCGTCCGTGTCGGCCACCAGCATCAACCTCGTCGGGCAGGGATTCTGGGGCGTGTCCTGGATCGTGCTGGGAGCCCTGACGATCGCCGCCATGCTGTCGAACGGGTTCGACTCCGACAGGATCTTCATCATCCCCCTCGCCGGATACGGAGTGCTGTTCTGGCTGCTCCCCTACATCCGCGAGGGAGCGTACAGAGTGGGCACGGGCGACTCGGGCAACCGGGTGTTGGCGCATGTGTTCCTGGTAGCGATCGCCTACGTTGCCTTGAACGCCCACGCCTCCGGGGAGCTCTCCGACGACGGCGATGTCGGGGCCTCCGAGTCTCTCAATGCTCGTCGAGCGCGTCACGAAGCAGCGCCGTGAACAGCTCGGGCTCGGTCAGGAACGAGTCGTGGCCCTTGTCGGAGTGCACGGTGAAGCGACGGACCGGAACCCCTGCCGCCTTGAGCGTTGCGGCCATGTGCTCCTGTTCGTCGGGGTAGAAGCAGACATCCGAGTCGATGCTGAAGACGTGCCAGCGTTGATGAAGGCACCGCGCCAGGAGGTCGGGGAGCGTCTCTCCACCCACTCCGACCTCGCCCACCAGGTCGAACTGCTGCCACATCGCCATGATCCGCAGGTACGAGTTGGCATCGAAACGGTCCACGAACTTCTGGCCGTGATGGAGCATGTACGACTCGAGCGGGTGACCCACCTGGTACCCCCCCAGGTTCTCACGCCGAACGATCTCGCTGCGGGCCCGCTCGCGGAGAGCGTCCAGGCTCACGAAGGTCTTGTGACCGATCATCCGCGCCAGGGCCAGCCCCAGCCGAGGTCCCGGCCCGGGGTAGTAGTCACCGTTGTCGAATGCAGGGTCGGCGACGATGGCGAACATCTGCTCGAAGTTGTGCAGAACTTGGAGGCTGGTGACCTCGAACCCGGCCGCCAGAGGAACGACCGTTTCGACCAGATTCGGATATTTGGTGGCGAGGACGGCGCACATGAGCCCTCCCACCGAACCGCCGATCACGGCGTGCAGTCGTTCGATGCCGAGCGCCTCGAGCAACCGAACCTGGGAATCGACGATGTCGACGAGGGCGACGGCGGGGAATCTGGAGCCCCAGGGGCGACCGGTGGACGGATCGAGGGAAGCCGGCCCTGTCGAGCCGTAGCAGCCTCCCAGATAGTTGACGCAGATGACGGCGAAGCGATCGGTGTCGATCGCACGACCGGGTCCGACGAAATCGTCCCACCATCCCTGGTGCATCTCACCGGTCCACCGTCCGTCGATCGCCTCGACGGCCCGGTTGACACCGGCGGCATGCTGGGACCCGGTCAGGGCATGGAACACGAGGATGGCGTTGTCCCGCTCGGCGGACAGTTCTCCGTACATCTCGTAGGCGAGCGTCACGGAGGGGATGATGTCTCCACGGTGCGTCACGTACTCACCATCGAGGGCGAAATGGCGGGTCTCCACTCGACCTACCGAACCAACGGCGTGCATTCCTTCTCCCGTCCGTCGTGCGCGCTCAGCGCCGCGAACGGGACGTCCCGCCGTCGGCATCTCATCGTGTCAGGCATTGGCACCGTGCCGACGTTGCCGCCGATCGGTTGCCGCGGAGTCGTAGGGCCTGTTCCCTCGCCCGCTCTGGATGAGCGCGTCCTTGGAGTGTGGCAGAACGCCGGGCGATCGGGCAAGTGGCATCTCATCGCCATGCCGCTGCGTCCCCGGAGTCGGCGCTCACGGTCGGGGTCGGCGTCCCATCGGACACGCCCCACAGGGGCCGGCCCCTTCATCTCGTGGGTGTTGATCTCGGTGTCCTCGGTCGCCCTGCCTTCGGCGAGGTTGACGAGGCACTGCAGGTACGCCGGGCGGGACAGGTCGCTCACGACACGGCTGAACGACCGTCAGTCCGGTCGACCAAAGCCGGCTCTGACCCGCTCGAGAATGGCTGCCCGAACCTCGGCTGGATGATCCATGACCATGTTGTGACCCGAACCCGGAAGCTCGACCACTTCGGCATCCCCGATGGCGTCCACCAGCCCTCTCGCAGCTCGCGGGTTGGCCATGACATCGGCCAACCCGATCACCACGGTGACGGGAACCGTCACGTCGGCCGCCCGCTCGGCCGCCGCGAACGAGGAGCACGCCGCCAGATCGAGGCCGAGGGAGCGGTCGAGCTCTCGTTCCGCCAGACGCTCCGTGAGCCCTCTCGTCCATGTTCCGGGCTGGGGGTGATGCCCGAACCGATCGGCGCCGGTGTGGACCCAACCGGAGATGAGCTCGACGGCGAGATGATGACCCCGATTGGCGGCGTCCTGCAGATCGGGGTGCACGGCCATCGCTCCGGCCGAACCGGTTAGCACGATCCCCGCCACACGCTCGGGATGGCCCGCCGCCGTCTCGATGGCGACCAGCGATCCCATCGAGTGCCCAACCACGACCGCACGGGCGACTCCCACCGCATCGAGCAGCCGGACCACCCAGGCGGCCATCTCGGGTACCGACTCCAGGACGGGGCCGACGCTGCGTCCATGCCCGGGGAGGTCCACCGCCAGGACCCCGATTCCGCCGTGGGCGAGGGCGCGAGTGTGGAAGCGGAAGTGTGAGTGATCCTGTCCGGCACCGTGGATGAGCACGACCACCGGACCGGTCGGATCGAAATCCACCCCACCCGTGTGCACGAACACATCCGCGACCGTCGATGCTGGTTTCCATGTCAGCTCCGCTGGGAGGCCCGCAGGCCCCGGTTGAGGTCGGCGATCAGGTCGTCGGGGTCCTCGAGCCCCACCGAGACCCGGATCATCTCCTCGCCGATGCCCGCCTCCCGGAGTTGTTGGTCCGTCATCTGCTGGTGGGTGGTGGAACCCGGATGGATCACGAGTGACCGGAGATCACCCACGTTGGCGAGGTGGGAGAACAGCTCCATCGACTCGATGAACCTCCTTCCAGCCTCTCGTCCGCCCTTGATCCCGAACGAAAAGATCGCCCCGGCGCCCCTGGGCAGGAGACGCTCGGCCAGGTCGCAGTCCGGATGTGACGCCAGCTCGGGATAGGACACCCAGTCGACGGCATCGGATGCCGCCAGGAACTCGACCACCCGGCGAGTGTTGGTGACATGGCGTTCCATACGCACGTGCAGTGTCTCGAGGCCCTGGATCATCTGCGAGGCCGTGTCGGGGCCCATGGAGGCCCCGAAGTCACGCAACCCTTCCGAACGTGCCCGCGCCACGAACGCCGCCGGACCGAACTCATCGGAGAAGTCGATGTCGTGATAGGCCGCATACGGCTCCGTGAGCGTCGGGAACCGACCGGACGACTCCCAGTCGAACCGACCACTGTCGACCAGCACCCCGCCGACGACGGTTCCATGACCGCAGATGAACTTCGTGGCCGAGTGGAAGACCAGGTCGGCACCCCATTCGAACGGCCGACACAGGTAGGGGCTGGCGAAGGTGTTGTCGATGAGGAGTGGGATCCGGGCGGCGTGGGCGATGGCGGCGACGGCCGGGATGTCGAGCACCACCATGGTGGGGTTGCCGACGGTCTCGGCGATCAGGAGTCGGGTCTCGGGGCGAACGGCCGCTTTCAACCCGTCATGGTCTCGGGGGTCCACGAAGGTGGTGGTGATCCCGAAGCGGGGGAGGGTGTGCATGAGCAGGTTCACAGTTCCGCCGTACAGCGCCGAGGAGCTGACGATGTGGCCGCCCTCCCCCATCAGTGTCACGATCGCCAGGTGCAGCGCAGCCTGTCCGGAGGCGGTCGCCACGGCACCGACGCCGCCCTCCAGCGCCGCCATGCGCTCCTCGAACACTGCAACCGTGGGGTTGGAGATGCGCGAGTAGATGTGGCCGGGGACCTCGAGGTTGAACAGCGCAGCGGCGTGAGCGGTGTCGTCGAAGACGAAGGACGCCGACCGGTACACGGGCGTGACCCTGGCCCCGGTGGTGGGATCGGGTCGTGCCCCGGCGTGGATGGTCATCGTGTCGAACCCGGGGCGGTCTGGCTTCACCATGTGGCAATCGTAGAGCGGGGTTCATCCGCCCGCCCCACGGCTTCGTATATACCCAGACGACGGTGACAGCCGTCGCACTCCGATACCTCCACAGGAGATACCACTGATGAAAACACGATCGATCGCGCTCGCCGCGGCACTGACCCTGACACTGGCCGCATGCGGCGGCGAGGACGCCGCCGAAACGACCGTCGCCGAAACCCCGGAGACCACGGTTGCCGAGACCGTCGAGACCACCATGGCCATGGTCGAGATGAACATCGTCGAAGTGGCCGCCGAGGCCGGTTCGTTCACCACCCTGCTCGCCGCTGCCGAGGCTGCCGGCCTGGTGGAGACGCTCACCGGCGAAGGTCCCTACACCGTGTTCGCTCCCACCGACGAGGCGTTCGCCGCCCTGGAAGAGGGGACGCTCGACGCGTTGCTGGCCGATCCCGAGGCACTGGCCGACATCCTCCTCTACCACGTCGTCCCCGGCAAGGTCATGGCCGCCGACGTGGTCGGGCTGGAGAGCGCCACCACCGCCCAGGGCTCCGACATCGCCATCACCGTCGACGGCGACGCCGTGATGGTGAACGAGGCGAATGTGACCGCCACCGACATCGAGGCGTCGAACGGCGTCATCCATGTCATCGATGCCGTGCTCCTTCCTCCCACGAGCTGACATCGAAGGGGTGTACCGCTCCTTTCAGGCATCGAATCGAATGGGGCCCGGCGACGTCGCCGGGCCCCATTTGTTCGTTTTCCGGCCAGGTACCGCTCATGACCCGATAATCTCGCGTTCACGGCCCGTCAGGGACCGTCCGAAACAGGGGACAAACGAAATGACTCTGACATGAATCTGGCAAACAATCTGGCATATCTCGACGCCGGGACCGGAAGCCTCATCATCCAGACCGTCCTGGGAGGCGCAGCCGGGCTGGCTGTCTTCCTGAAGACCTCCGGGAGGAGATTCTTCGTGCGGTCCAAGAAGAACGAGTCGCCCGCAACGCCGACGGCCGAGGTGACACCTACGCCGGCGGAGCAGACCACCGAGTCCTGATCTCGATGGACAATCCGACACCGCTCGACGGTGCCTATGACCCGGGGTCGTTTCGCGACCCTTCGAGTCGCGTGCTGCACCGGGGTGGAGAGGTCCTCCGAACACTCTCTCCCGAGGGTCTCGTCCAGTGGCGGGCCCTCGCCGCTTCCCCGCGCCTGCGGGAGTGGGTCGACTCGGGCCGCTTGATCGAAACCGAAGAACTGACCGAGGGCGACGTCACCCTGCTCCGCCACGCCCGGATCCCGTTCTGGAGCTACCCCTACGAGTGGTCCTTCTCGATGCTGCGCGACGCGGCGTTGCTTCACCTCGACCTGCTCGAGGAGTCCCTCGAGTCCGGCCTGACACTCAAGGACGCCACCCCCTACAACATCCAGTTCCGAGGTAGCACCCCTGTGTTCATCGACGTCGGGTCCTTCGGCCCCTACGAGCCGGGCGAGCCGTGGCTCGGGTACCGCCAGTTCTGTCGGATGTTCCTGTATCCACTGATGTTGAGAGCACACGCCGACGTGCCCTTCCAGCCACTGCTGCGTGGATCACTCGACGGGATCCCGGCGCCGACCGCCCGCCAGTTCCTGCGCGGTCGGCGCACGCTGGCTCCGGGCGTCCTCGCCGACGTCGCCCTACAGTCGAGGGCGGAACGTTCCATGACCGGCAGTGACCGCAACGTCCGCTCGGAGCTGTCCTCGGCCGGATTCAACGCCCAGATCATCCTCGGCAACGTACGACGACTCAAGAAGGTGATCGGTAAGACCACCTGGGACCCCGGGACCTCCACCTGGAGCGACTACGCCGATTGCAGCCATGTCGCCACCCAGCGCAGCCCCAAGGAGGCGTTCGTTCGCAAGGTGGCCGGCGCCCGACATCGGAAGCTGGTCTGGGACCTGGGTGCCAACGACGCCCACTTCTCGATGGCGGTGGCCGGCGGGGCGGACACGGTCGTCGCCATCGACGGTGACGAAGAAACCATCGAGGCCGTCTACCGGCGACTTCGCCAGAACGGGCCGTCGAACGTGCTGCCGCTGGTCATGAACCTGGCGGATCCCTCCCCCGGCCTGGGATGGCGGGGAGCCGAGCGCGCCGCCCTCGACGGTCGGGACACGCCCGACCTCGTCCTCATGCTGGCGGTGATCCATCACATGGTCATCGGTTCCAACCTCCCGCTCGGCTCGGTCATCGACTGGCTCGCCTCGCTCCACTCCGACGCCGTGTTCGAATGGGTGCCGATCGACGACCCCATGTCGCAGCGGCTCACGGCCAACAAGAAACGCGGTGAGGTGCACGCCGACTACACCGAGGAGCACCTCCGTTCCTACCTGGCGGGCCGCTTCCACATCGTCGAGGAGATGGCACTGGAAGGCCGACGCCTCTTCCACCTGACGCCGGCGACCTGACGATGTCGACGGAGGCCACGATCAGTTGCATCGACGAAGCGGGGTGGGCGGCCGCCGCACCCTCCGTGACCCGGTTCGACCGGTTCGCGGCCCTGGCAGTGCTGACGGCGCTCGGTGTCACGTGGCCGGTGCTAGACCTGCTGGGCCGAAACGCCGAGTTCTTCGTGGCCCGCCGATCACCGAAGTGGGAGATCATCGCGCTCAGCGTGGCGCTCGCCATCGGGGTGCCGTTGCTGGTGGCACTGGCGGGCAGCCTTCCCGGTCGGTTCGGATCGATGCTCGGAACGACGCTCATCGCGGTCACGTCGGCGTCGCTGGCCCTCCTGTATCTGAAGCGGCTCCCGATCCGATGGTGGGCGGCGACGGCCGTCGCCGGGGTGCTGGGCGTGGCAGCCGCCTGGGCGTTCAATCGCTTCGACCCGGCCCGCCTGTTCGCCCGGTACCTGTCGCCCGCTCCATTGGTGCTGGTGGCGGTGTTCCTTTTCACCTCTCCCACCGGGGCGGTGCTGGCCGACGAGGGTGGCGCCATCGGAAGTCCGGTGTCCGCCGCCAGCCCGGCACCGGTGGTCATGCTCGTCTTCGACGAGTTCCCGGTCGCATCGCTCATCGACGCCGCCGGCGAATTGCGTGCCGATCGATATCCCAACTTCGCCCGGCTGGCGGCAGACGCCACCTTTTACTCGAACGCCATGACGGTCGAACAGCAGACGGAGCACTCGGTCCCGGCGATGCTCACCGGCGTGGTCCCCGACCAGGCCAAGACGCCGTATGCCGGCCAGTACCCGGAGAACCTGTTCACGGCATTCCAGGAGACACACGAACTCCACGTCCTCGAGACGATCACTCAACTGTGTCCCCGGTCGTTGTGCGAGGGCATCGGTCAATCCACGACCCCCATCCTGCGCGACGTGGGTGTGGTCGCCGGGCACGTGCTGTTGCCCGGAGGTCTCACAGGCGGGCTTCCCCAGATCGACCGTGGCTGGGGGGACTTTGGGGCGGCAACGTCGGACTTCGATGTCGTGGCCGAGTTCCGGGAGAACTTCGAAGCCGATCCCCGCAAACCGATCGTCTCCCTGATCGAGCAGATCGGTGAACCAAAGGGAGCACAGCCACCCCTGTTCTTCCTCCACGCCGTGGTGCCTCATCATCCATGGCAGTTCCTCCCGGACGGACGGCGCTACCCGCTGACGGCGGAACGGGCACCCGGCAGCAAATCCCCGGGATGGGGCCCCGACGAATTCCTGGTGGCCCAAGCGATGCAACGACACCTGCTCCAGGTCGGCTACATCGATCACGCTCTCGGTGAGATCCTCGACGCGCTCGAAGCCGCCGACCTCTACGACGAGGCGATGATCGTGCTGGTGGCCGACCATGGCATCGCCGTACGCCCCGCCGTCCCCCATCAGCGGCAGATCTCCGAGGACACCGTCGGCGAGGTGGCGGCCATCCCCATGTTCGTGAAGGCGCCGGGACAGAGCGAGGGCGATGTCGACGATCGACGGGCACTCACCATCGACATCGTCCCAACCATCGCCGACGCGCTCGACGCCGACCTTCCCTGGGAGACCGACGGTGTGTCGTTGCTCGGCCCGGACCCCGGACGCACCGAATCCACCACGATCGGCCCCTACTCCGAGGTCACGGTCGGTGTGGACGGATCGGAGAAGCTGGAGGTGGCGGCGCGGTTGGAGGAACTCTTCCCCGGCGGCGATCCATGGGCGCTTCGCCCGACCGGGAGTCCCGACCTGCTGGGCACCCGGGTCGACGGCACCGACCTGGCGTCATCGGAGATCATGGTCCACCTGGAACGGCCGTTGTTCTACACGGTGGTCGACACCCAGGGCGACGTCGTCCCATCGCGGTTCACCGCCAGCCTGATCGGCGGGGTCACCGGCGACGAGGTCCTGGCGGTTGCGGTGAACGGGACGATCGGCGCGATGACCCGCGGCTATCTGGAGGAGGGTGACGGCTTCGTCCAGGCGATGCTTCCACCCGAGCTGTTCGTCGACGGCGAGAACGAGATCGCGGTCTACCAAGTGTTGGAGGACGGCACCCTGGAACGGGTCGAGCGCAGTAACTGACCGGAGCCATTTCGGCACACCACGCGCCCCTGGTTCTGCCTCGGACAACACCGGATCAGTTTCCGTGAGGTGCGTCAGCGCCGGTCGGCCACCACGACACCCCCCGAGATCACCACAACCGGGTGCTCGAGCACCGAGGGGTCGGCGAAGGGGTCACCGCCAAAGGCGACGAGGTCGGCCGACATCCCGGGCCGGAACCCGGCGTCGATCCCCACCGCTGCCGCCCCGAGCTCGGAGGCACCGTCGATCGCCGCTTCCACCGGGAACCCGTATCGTGTCAGAGCCGAGACCTCCCGTCCGATGAGCCCGGGAGCGATGGCCAGGTCGGAGCCGGCCATGACGGTGACACCGATCTCGGCGGCCAGCGGCAGCATTGTGCGCAGGTTGGCCAGCCCACGCCCCAACAGTTCGGCACCCGAGCTTCCCGGCTTCAAGGCCGCTGCCACCTCCTCGACCCGAAGCACAGTGGGTACCCACACACCGGCCCGATCCGCCAGGGTGACCAGATCGTCGACTTCGAGGAACAGTCCGTGCTCGATCGAGTCGACACCCGCCCGCACGGCGGCGCCGGCGACCCCGGGCGCCATCGTGTGCACGGCGACCCTGGCTCCCGCCCGGTGAGCGGCGGCCACGGCCGCCGCCAACGCCTCTTCGTCGAAGTTCGCCAGGGCACCCCGACCACGTCGTGGCCAGTCCCCCACGATCTTGACCCAGGGCCGGTCGGGTGCCATCCGTGCCACCTCGGCGACGAGTCCTGCGTCATCGACCACACGACCGAACCCCTCCCAGTACCCGTCGGCCGAGCGGAGCATCGTTCCCGCCGGCACGACCCGGGGCCTCTGGATCGCCCCGCTCGAAACCAGGTCCAGAACGGTATCGTCGTCCCAGCCCTTGTCGAGGCAGATCGCAACCCCCGCCTCGGCCGCAGCCAACGCCCGAGCCACGATCTCCGAGGGTTCCGCAAACCCCAGCTCGAGGTCGTCTCCGGAAAGATGGGCATGCGCGTCGACCAGACCAGGAAGGCAGATCAGGTCGCCGAGATCGAGGAGACCCGATCCGTCGGGCTCAGCCCAGCAATCAGCCGAAACCGCCAGATCGAAGATCGAACCGAACCTGTCACGCCCACGCACCTGCATGAGAAGCAGTATGGCGAGGAGCGAGGAGCGAGGAGCGCAGAAGCCAGAAAGCGTGACGACGGCGTTGAAGGAGTGCAGTCAAGCCCATTCGTTCTGGCTCCTCGCCCCTCGCACCTGACTCCTCCTGCTCGATCCCATCGCGCAACCTCGTCGCACAAACGCGAAAGCCAGGTTGAATGACGTCAATGCGTCGACTTGCCGCCTTCGTCACCGTCGCCCTCGTGGCCGCCTCGTGCAGCCTTCTCGAGGTCGGCAACGACACCGCCACAACCTTCCCGCCCGCCGCCTCACCGACCGCCTCGTCGGAGTCCACCGGCACATCGGGCGGCACCGAACCCACCACTGTCACCACGTTCTCGGACTGCACCGCCGCTCCGGCCGACATCGTGCTCCTGTGCGAGGCGGTGGACCTCATCCAGCGGCGCTACGTCGATCCGGTCACCGACGACGAGCTGGTCACGTCGGCGATGGCCGCCCTGGGTGAGCTGGAGCAGCTCGCTCCCGACGACCGCGACCCCGTCTCCCTCGAGTGCGACGTCGACGACGAGGTCGCCCGGCCGGTGTGCCAGGCGATCGACGAGGCGGACATCGAACCACTGACGGGCGTCGAGACGGCACTGGCGGCGATGGCCTTCGACCTCGACCCCAACTCCGCCTATCTCGATCCACGGGGACTCGCCCTCGCTCAGGACGATACGTCGGGGCAGGTGGAAGGCATCGGAGCCCTGGTGAGCGCCGAGAACCCGGCGGTGGACGACCCCATCGAGGCCCAATGCCAGATCATCTCCGAGAGCTGCCGGCTCGTCGTGGTGAGCACCTTCCAGGACAGCCCGGCCCAACGGGCGGGCGTGTTGCCGGGCGACGTGTTCGTGAGCGTCAACGGTCAACCCATCGCCGGACTGCACGTCGACGAGGTCACCGACCAGGTGCGTGGGCCGGCCGGAACCGCGGTCGAGGTTGGACTCGACCGGGATGGCGAGGTGATGGAGTTCGACATCGTGAGAGCATCGGTCGACATCCCGATCGCCGAATGGGAGATGGTGGGCGACATCGGGTACCTGCGGTTCAACCTGTTCACCGTCAATGCCGACACCCAGGTGCGCAAGGGACTCCAGGAGCTCCTGGCCGCGGGTGCCCGCGGGATCGTCCTCGACCTCAGGGACAACCCCGGTGGTGCGCTCCAGGCGGCCGTCGAGGTGACCAGCGAGTTCCTCGCCGAAGGCGTGGTGGTGCGGACCGAGTCCCCAGACGAGGCCACCAGCTACGACGTGACCGGTGACGGCGTCGCCACCGACCCGTCGCTCCCGCTGTGGGTGGTGGTCAACCAGGGCAGCGCCTCTGCTTCCGAGGTGATGTCGGGCGTTCTGGGTGAGACCGGGCGGGCCGTGGTGCTGGGCGAGAACACGTTCGGAAAGAACACGGTCCAGCAGCGGTTCCCACTCGGAAACGGCGGGGCACTCAAGCTCACCATCGCCCGCTGGGTGACCCCGAGCGGCCGAGATTTCGGTGCGGTCGGCATCACGCCTGACATCGAAGCCGAGTTCCCATTCGACCTGTCACCGACCGAGGTCGTGGAACAGGTTCTGGAGCTGGCCGGCTGACGGGCCTGCGCTCTCCTGCTGCCATCCTGCGACCGGCGGAGTCCTGCCCCCTCGCCCCGACGCCCCTCGCCCCGACGCCCCTCGCCTCAGAGGTAGTACCGGCAGGCCCAGGGGCTCCACCCGTCGCGGCCATTGGCCTCGTAGTAGCCGAACAGCCACGCCGCCGCTGCGGTATTGGCGGCTGGATCGAGCACCGACGCATCGCTCACACCGGCGCCGAGACTGGCCACCGCCCAGGTCGAGGGTAGGAACTGGAAGAGCCCCGACGCTCCGCTGAAGGCGTTGACGGCGTCGGGGTCGCCGAGGGACTCGCATTGGATGATCAGCAGAGCCTCGTCGACCCGGGAAGCGGGGAAGTAGGCGGCCACGGTGGAACGCCACCGCTCCACCTCGGGTCGGATCCCAGGGGGCGGGTCGTCGTTGGGCGGGGGTGAGGTGCTGGTGGTGGTCGTCGTTGTCGTGGCGACGCCGTCGTCGTCGCCACCGGTGGCACCGGGTGTGGCGACCGCGGTCGTGGTCGACGTCTGCTCGTCCTGCCGGCGCTGCTCCTCCGCTGCGCGGGCCCGGTCGACGTCGGACAGGGCAGCCCGGTAGGCGGCGTCTGCGTCTGCAGCGCGCCGGTATGCGGCGGCCAGTTCGGAATCGGCTTGGGCAAAGACCTGTTCGAGGTTCTCCGTCTCAGCGGCCAACTCGGCTTCCAGCTGCTCGACCCGAGCCCGTTCCGCCTCGTGTTCTGAGCGGAGGCGGACGAGGTCGGACTGCTGGACGGTCAACTGGTCGAGCTGCGCCAAATTGTCGGTCTGACCGGCGCTGAACACGTGGTCGACCACCATCGCCTGCTCGATGGTATCGGTGCCGACCACGATCGAGCCGGGCGTGAGCACCGCCTGCATGTAGGCCGCCACGATCTGATCGCTCAACTCGGCGGACACACCCACCGAGTCTGCCTCGGCGGCGACCAAAGCTCGCCCCACCAGCTCGAGGCTGCGGTTGGCTGCGGCCAGGGCGGTGACGGCGGCGTCGTACCTGTTGAGGGCGTCGAACAGCTGCGCCTCGATCTCAGCTCGGTTCTCGGCCGCCTCGGACACGACCGCGTACGCATTCTCCTTCGCCACTTCGGCCTGGTCGGCGCGCTGCTCCGCCTCGGTCACGGTGGTGGCGCGCGCCGAAGGAGCACCGATGTGCAGAGACGTGGTGAATAGGGAGAGCACGATCAGGGCCAGCGCGGCCCGCCTGACATCCATGGGCGTTCGTGGAGAGTAACGAGACGCCATCGTTGTGCTCAAACGCGACCGGGCGCCTGTGCGCCTCCAGGAGCTAGCCGAGGCAGGCGAATATCATCGGCTCATGTGGTTCCCGAAACGCAATCGAGTCATTCCCCCCGCCGACGACGCACTCCCAGGCCGCGAGGAACCGCTGAGGATCTCCGGCGTGCATCACGTCACCGGTGCCCCGATGCTGCCCCCGTTTCCGGACGGCTCCGAGGTGCTCATCGTCGGCATGGGCTGTTTTTGGGGTGCAGAGCGCTTCTTCTGGAAGATTCCGGGTGTCATCACCACCGCCGCCGGCTACTCGGGTGGGTCCACCCCCAACCCGACCTACGAGGAGACCTGCACCGGTCGGACCGGGCACACCGAGGCGGTGCTGGTGGTGTACGACCCCGAGCAAGTCGACATGGATGTCCTTCTCAAGGAGTTCTGGGAGAACCACGACCCCACCACCCTCAACCGGCAGGGCAACGACGTCGGTACCCAGTACCGCTCGGCCATCTACACCACCACCGAAGCCCAGGCCGAAGCCGTGATCGCCTCCCGCGATCGCTATCAGGAGGCCCTGCACGCCGCCGGATACGGTGACATCACCACCGAGATCGCCGAAGCCGGCCCGTTCTACTACGCCGAGGAGTACCACCAGCAGTACCTGGCGAAGAATCCCAACGGCTACTGCAATCACGGGTTCTGCCAAACAGCGTACTGAGCTACTGGCTACTGGCTACTGGCTACTAGCCAGCAACGCGGGATCCGCCTTGTTGCGGCAGCCAGCAGCCAGCAACTAGAAGCCCTCCTGCGTGTTGCGTCGGACGTCGGACTTCCGGCCCAGCAGCTTCTCTTCTGTTCGCGGGGAGGAAACCCTCTCGTAACAGCGCTCGGGGATGCTGCCTCCATCGAGGCTACGAGGGGGTCACCCAATGGCGAATCACACGACGGTGATGGTCGGCACGCATAGGTCACGCGATCTCGTGAACGGCGTGGCGGCGACGCTGAGGAGGCTGGAACGCGACGCTCTGGGAGGCGGCGGAATCAGTGAGGTGACCCCTGAAGGTGCGAGACGACGACTGGATACCTTCCAGCGGTCACTCGCTCGTGCGCTGCAACAGGCGCACCTGGAGACCGTGCAGGAGCTGACGTCGGGCTAGTCGGCGCTGCCGACGATCGACTTGGGGATGGCCCGTCCGGATTTCGCGTCGAACACGCGAGTCTTGTCGGGGGCCCACGTCAGCTCCAGCCGGTCACCGGATGTCCACCGGCGTCCCGTTGTCGATGTGCCCTTCCCCGATACACCCGATCCCGGCGTCCCTGCCCTGGGAACCATGGCGTAGGCCGTGGTTCCGACCCCTCCCAGACCGAACCAGACCACCCCGGTGGGTTCCTCCACCCGACCGACCGTCACATGAAGCACACGATTGAACGGCGTACCCGGTTCGGCCCTCGTCAGGTGTTCGGGGCGAACCCCCAGCAGCACAGGGCGGCCCACCAACTCCTCCGGAACACGCTCTTCGGGCGACGCCCGGTCGAGCCCGATGTGGTCGTTTCCGATGACGACAACCACGCGCCCCGACCGCCGTTCGACGACGGCAGGGAACAGGTTCATGGGCGGGGATCCGATGACTCCCGCCACCCGCGTGTCGCTGGGGTGCCCGTACATCTCGGCCGGGGTACCGATCTGGACGACCACGCCGTCGGCCATCACCACGAGCCGATCGACGAGACCGAGGAGGTCGTTCTGATCGTTGGATGCGATGACGATGCCGATGTCGGGCCGGTCCCGTCGGAAGCTCCGGAGTAGCTCTCGCATCGCCTCGCGGCGTCGAATGTCCGCCTTGGCGAGAGGTTCGTCCAGCAGCACGAACCGGGCCCGATCACCGACGAGCGCCCGTCCCACCGACACCGCTGCCCGCTCTCCTCCCGAAAGCTGGTGGCTTCGTCGGGTGAGAATCCGCCACACCCCCATCCGGCGGGCGGTCTGCTCGATCCGCTCGGCGCGATCCTCGGGCGAATACGCACGGGCCATGTCGAGCGGAAACGCCAGGTTCCCGCCCACATCACGGTTCGTGTACACCGGATCGTCCTGCAGTGCCATCGTCACGAACCCGGCCGGGATGGCGGCGGCTCCATCGAATCTGACGACACCCCGAGTGGGAGTGGTCAGGCCGGCCATCAGCCGGAGCAGCGTCGTCTTGCCACTGCCCGAGGCTCCGATCACGCCCACCACCTCACCGGTGCTCACCGAGAGATCGACGTCCGAAACCAGCCGGTTCCCGCCGGCCTCGACGCTCACGCCCTGGATCTCTATGGCCGCCATCACATTCGACGCTATCACCGCCGCTCCACCCTGGCATCATGACCACCATGCGCATCACGCCGGCAGCCCCGCTTCACGACGGCGCCCACTGGGACGGCTCCGCAACCACCATCGCCGTCACCGCCCTCCATGCCGACGGGGTGGAGTTGTGTGTCTTCGACGAGCAGGGTACCGAGCATCGGATGGAACTCCCCGAGTCCACCGACGGCCGCTTCGCCGGCCGCGTCGAGGGGTTGACGCCGGGGACCGCCTACGGCCTGCGGGTGCACGGGCCCTGGGAACCCGACGCCGGCCACCGCCACAACCCTCACAAGCTGCTGCTGGATCCCTACTCGTTCTCGGTGGCGGGTGCTGTGCGCCCATCACCGGCGCTGGCGGGCCACATGCTCGCCGATCCTGCCCTGCCCAGCGATCTCGACTCGTCGCAGCACACGATGCGATCTGTCGTGACCGATCGCTGGTTCGACTGGGGCGACACCCCGAGGCCGGCCACCCCGCTGGCCGACTCGGTGATCTACGAGACCCACGTGAAGGGCATCTCGAAACGTCACCCAGGAGTACCGGTCGAGCTCCGCGGGACCTACGCCGGTGTGGCCCACGATGCAGTGATCGAACACCTCGTGTCGCTCGGTGTGACGGCGGTGGAGCTGCTGCCCATTCACCAGTTCGTCCAGGACCAGCACCTGTTGGAGACGGGACGGAGGAACTACTGGGGCTACAACAGCATCGGATTCTTCGCCCCTCACAACGAGTACGCCGCCACCACCGACCCGGTGAGCGAGTTCAAGTCGATGGTGCGGGCGTTGCACCTCGCCGGCATCGAAGTGATCCTCGATGTCGTCTACAACCACACGGCGGAAGGCAACCACCTCGGCCCGACCCTCTGCTTCCGCGGGCTCGACAACCTCACCTGGTACCGACTCGAGTCCGATCGCGCCCGGTACCTCAACTGGGCGGGCACCGGCAACACCGTCGACGCCTCACATCCGGTGCCGCTCACCCTCATCCTCGACAGCCTCCGGTACTGGGTGACCGAGATGGGGGTCGATGGTTTCCGCTTCGACCTCGCCACCGTGCTCGGGCGCACCCACCACGACTTCGATCCTCTCGGCGCCTTCCTCGGCGCCGTGGCCCAGGACCCGGTGCTCAGGCAGGCGAAGCTGATCGCCGAACCCTGGGACGTAGGCCCCGGTGGGTACCGGGTGGGCGGCTTTCCCGCCCGATGGAGCGAGTGGAACGACAAGTACCGCGACGTCGTACGGGACTTCTGGAAAGGTTCCGAGTCGAGCCTCGCCGAATTCGCCACCCGGATCACCGGCAGCTCCGATGTCTTCGCCCACTCGGGCCGAACGCCGATCGCCTCGGTGAACTACGTGACCAGCCACGACGGCTATCCACTGGCCGACGTGGTGAGCTACGAGCGCCGCCACAACCACGCCAACGGCGAGAACAACCAGGATGGCCACCGGGACAACCGATCGTGGAACGGCGGGGTGGAAGGCCCGACCTCCGACGCTCAGATCCTGGCGCTGCGGGCCCGGAGACGGCGGACGCTGCTCGCCACCGTGCTGCTCTCCCAGGGCGTTCCGATGATCCTCGGCGGCGACGAGATCGGCCGCACCCAGGGTGGCAACAACAACGCCTACAACCAGGACAACGAGACGTCGTGGTACGACTGGTACGCCGCCGACCCCGACATGCTCGCCTTCACGACGGCTGCCATCGCCCTGCGGAGGAACCATCCCACGTTCCGACGCAGCGCCTGGCTGCACGAGCACGCCGATCCGGGCATCGACCACGTCGGATGGTTCACCCCGGCCGGGTCGGAGATGAGGGAGGCGGACTGGCGGGCGCCATTCGCCCGTTCCGTCGCCCTGTACCTGCGGGGGGATGTCATTCACGCCGCCACCGGCACCGTATCGGATGACGACTTCCTGTTGCTCTTCAACGCCTACGACGAGCCGCTGGAGTTCGTGCGGCCGGTCGAGATCGACGGCGGGGATTGGGCGGTCGTGCTCGACACAGCCACATGGCCCGACCTCACCGCCGTCGCCGACACGATGGAGGTCGGCGAGTACGGGCTCGTGGTCCTGAAGCGTCCCCGCCTCTGAGCGCCGATCCCACGGCACCACCATCACCGACCGCTCAACCCAGGCGCGGCTTGGCCGAACGGGGCCGCGTTCGCGAAGTCCCACGTCGAACCTTCCGAGAACGCCTCGTGGATTCGCCGCAAGGCCGACAAGCTGCGGGCCGGACTCGTGCTCGACGGCGATGTCTTCCTGCTCAACGGCAGCCTCATCGTGAAGAACGGCACCAGCTGACCGCACCACTGGCAGCCCGCCTCCAGGCATTCCACCGGAACATGGGCTTGCAGGAGCCCATCAGGGCCAAGGTCCAATCGGGCCACGACATCGCCGTGGCCCGAGGCTGCGCACAGTCGCTCTACTCGATCACCATGTTCTTCGGAACCGCCACGATCCCATTGGCGGAGAACTCGAGACCCCGGGTCTCATCGACTGTCCGGTCGGTCCCGAGCTCACCACCCGGCATGATCACGGCCTTCTTGTCGAGGATGGCGTTTCGCACCACGGAGCCGGCACCGATGCGAACGCCTTCGAGCAGCACACAGTTCTCGACGACGGCGCCCGGCTCGACCCGGACCCACGGCGAGAGCACAGAGTTGCGGACATATCCCCCTGAGACGACCACACCGTTCGAGAGCAACGAGTCGGCCACCTCTCCGGCTCCGTGCTCGGCCACCGCCACGACCTTGGCGGGAGGAGCGGTGTACGAGCTGGTGTAGATCGGCCAGTCGTCGTTGTAGAGGTTGAAGACCGGGTCGACCGACACCAGATCCATGTGGGCGTCGAAATAGGAGTCGAGTGTTCCCACGTCGCGCCAGTAGGCCTTCTCCCGGGAGGTCACACCCGGCACCTCGTTCTTGGTGAAGTCGTACACGTGAGCCTCCCCCTTGGCGACCAGGGCGGGGATGAGGTCACCACCGACATCGTGGCGGGAGTCGTCGCGCAGGGAGTCCTCGTGCACCAGGTCGAGCAGCGCCTCGGTGCTGAACACGTAGTTGCCCATCGACACCAGCGCCTGGGTTGGATCGTCGGGAGTGGGCCGGGGATCGGACGGCTTCTCCCGAAAATGTTCGATTCTGGTGGTCGTGCCCAGCTCGATCACACCGAACGACGGTGCCTCCTCGATGGGAACCCGGATCCCCGCCACGGTGACGCCCGCACCACTCTCTAGATGATGCTCGAGCATCTGGCGCGGGTCCATCCGGTAGATGTGGTCGGCGCCGAACACGAAGATGTAGGCGGGCTTCTCGTCGTCGATGATGTTCACGTTCTGGAGCAGTGCATCGGCAGAGCCCAGGAACCATCGTTTGCCCATCCGCATCTGAGCGGGGACGGAGGTGACGTAGTAGCCGAGCAGTGTCGACATGCGCCACGTACGGGCCAGGTGAACGTTGAGGCTGTGGCTCTTGTACTGGGTGAGCACCACGATCTTCCGGTACCCACCGTTCACCAGGTTCGAGAGTGCGAAGTCGATGAGCCGGTAGTGGCCGCCGAACGGGACCGCTGGTTTGGCCCGGTCCCTGGTCAACGGCATGAGGCGTTTCCCCTCGCCGCCCGCAAGCACCATGCACAGCACGTCCCGGGGTGGCAGCGACTGGCTCACGTTTGATCGTCCTCCATGTGGTTGGAAGCCAAAGGTAGCGGAGAGAGAGGAGAGAGGGAGCTGCCAGCCTCCAGCTACCAGCTACCAGCTACCAGAAGAGAACGTCCGACCCGACGCAATACGCAGGAAGGCTTCTGGCTTCTGGCTGCTGGCTCGGAACGTTCGACGCGACACGCAGCCGGAGGCGGGTTCCGGCTGGCAGCTGGGAGCTGGCAGCTGGCAGCTACTCCTCCTCCTGCATGAACGTCACCGACATCGGCGGGACCGACAACACGATCGAGTGGGGCATCCCCTGGATGGGGATGCTGTCGGCGTGGAGGTCACCTGGTACCTGCCCAGAGCCGCCGAACTCGGAGGCGTCAGAGCAGGCGAGGGTGGTCCAGCGTCCCCCGGTGGGGACACCGACCCGGTAGTCGTGCCAGACCTCGGGGGTGAAGTTGGCCAGCACCAGCACGGGACGGTGGCCCTCGGCGGAACGGAGGAAGGCGATGGTGGAACGATCGGTGTCGTCGGCCTCGATCCACTGGAAGCCTTCCGAGCGGACGTCGTTGAGGTGGAGGGCCGGTGTGGTGCGGTAGAGGTGGTTGAGGGTGGCGACCCAGTCCAACACGCCCAGATGCATCGGATGGTCGAGCAGATAGAACGGCAGCTCACCGGCGTGGTTCCACTCGTACGGGTCGGCTATCTCGGTGCCCATGAACACCAGCTTCTTGCCGGGAAGCGCCCACTGATAGCCGAGCAGCGACCGGAGACCGGCGAAGCGCCGCCACTCGTCGCCCGGGTTCTTGCTCAGCAGCGACCGCTTGCCGTGGACGACCTCGTCGTGGCTGAGCGCCAGCACGTAGTTCTCGGTGAAGGCGTAGATGCCGCGGAAGGTGAGAAGCCGGTGGTTGTCGGCGAATCCCCGGTAGATGGGGTCGAGAGCGAAGTAGCGCAGGGTGTCGTTCATCCACCCCATGTCCCACTTGAACCCGAAGCCGAGGCCGCCGGTGTCGGTGGGTCGGGTCACGGACGGCCAGGCGGTGGACTCCTCGGCGATGACCTGCACGTCTGGGAAACGCCCGTACACCGAGGCGTTGAGCTGTCTGACGAAATCGACGGCGTCGAGGTTCTCACGGCCACCGTGCTGGTTGGGTATCCACTCGCCTTCGCGACGCGAGTAGTCGAGGTAGAGCATCGACGCCACCGCATCGACTCGCAAACCGTCGACGTGGAACCGATCGAGCCAGGAGTGTGCCGAGCTCAGCAGGAACGCCTTCACCTCGTTGCGGCTGTAGTTGAAGATGTACGAACCCCAGTCGGGGTGGTATCCCTGGCGGGGGTCGGCGTGCTCGAACAGGTGGGTTCCGTCGAAGAAGGCGAGACCATGGCCGTCGACGGCGAAGTGGGAGGGAACCCAGTCGAGGATCACACCGATCTCGCGCTGATGGAGGATGTCGACGAAGGCACAGAAGTCTTCGGGTGTCCCGAAGCGGGAGGTGGGAGCGAAGTACCCGAGCGACTGGTACCCCCACGAGCCGTCGAAGGGATGTTCCATCACCGGCATCAACTCGAGGTGGGTGAAGCCACTGCGTTCCAGGTGGTCGGCCAGTCCGGCGGCCAGGTCGCGGTAGTTCATCGAGTGCTGCCGGGACCACGACCCGAGATGGCACTCGTAGATCGAGATGGGAGCATCGAGCCGGTTGTGCGCTGCCCGGGATGCCATCCAGTCGCCGTCGGACCATGTGTAGTCGAGGTCCCACACCACCGAGGCGGTTAGCGGCGGGGTCTCGGCGTGGAGCGCGAACGGATCGGCCTTCTCCAGCACCTGCCCGGTGGCCGAGGTGATCAGGTACTTGTACCTTGCTCCTGGCCCCACCGAGGCGACCGTCGTCTCCCACACCCCTGACTCGGATGGGTACATGGGGTTGGTGGACGGATTCCACCCGTTGAACTCTCCCACCACCGCCACGTGGCGGGCGTTCGGCGCCCAGACCCGGAAGATGGTGGCGTCGCCACCTTCACGATGCGACCCGAGCACCTCGTAGAGGTTGTGGTGGGTACCGCTGTTGAACAGCCAGCGATCGTCTGAGGTGAATGGACGGACCATCAGTTGAGGCTAACGCGAACCCCGGCGTCGGGACGGAAGGCTCTATGAGACCTTTTTGACCGCTTCGAACGGGGTCTTCTGTTTGAAGAGGTGTTCGGGCACCTCGGCGCCGACCCGGATCAACGAGATCCGCCACCGCGGCGACGATCCGAGCGCCCACCGGAGGAAGTCGACCGAAGCTCGTCCGACGGTCTCACCGCCGACCGCCGACTCCACTCCCAGGATGCTCGCCAGCCGCGGTGGCATGATCGACACGGCCGCCTTGGAGAGCGCCGAGTACCCGACCCGGATCAGCCGGGGAAGCGGCGGCTTCTGCAGGAACTCCATGGTCTCGATCATGCCGGGCGACGGCCCGAGTTCCGGATGATCAGCAACCCAATCCGACAGCTCGGCAGCAGTGAGCGGAAGGGGGTCGGCGTCGAGCAGTTCGCCGATCCTCGCCTGTTCGGCCACGAATCTGTCGGCCTCGGCGGGTGTCAGCACCCGGTTCCCGAACGCCTGATTGGCCACCAGGAAGGATTCGGTCAACGAGTTGTGCACCCAGGCGGCAAAACGCGGCGTCCCCGCCGAATAGGCGATGTCGCGATGAGATCTACCATGCACGGGCCCGTGAGCCCTGCGAACCATTGCCACCGCCGCCTCCACCTCGGGCATCGCTCCGTAGGACGTTGCGGTCACATAGTTCGAGGTACGTGACAGGCGTCCCAGTGGATCGGTTCGATAGGTGGAGTGATCCTTGACCCCGGCCACCACCTCGGGATGGGCCGCCTGGATCATCAATGCTCGAATCCCACCGACGAACGCCGCCGGATCGCCCATCACCTCCCAGGTCACCGACCCGGGCCCGAACAGACCCGGATCACCGCGGTGGTCGAGAGTGTGTTCCAGTGGGTCTTCTGCGTGCGCGAACAGGCCGGTGGTGTTGGCAACCACCCGCCTCCGCAACCCATCGAAAGGTGTCATGTGATCAGTGTCTCATCGCTACCGGGAAATGATGAACCGAAACGGCTCCAGCCCCCTTCCTCACGAGCGGCTCGGTGCCGTCGAGGTTTGGAACAGGGCTGGGTGGAGCGAGCCACCGGATGGACGGCGAGCGGACCCGCCGCCGAGACGAACTCGGATCCTCGGCGCCGATCCGCGGTACCTGACCGCACGAGGCGGGTGCGTTCAGGCGTTCCAGCTCGGAGTGGCCGAGACCGTGCATGCTGACCTCCGGATGGGCACCGATGGTCGCCCCATCGGCGAGGTGGTCGACTGGACAAGGACAAGGACCCACTCGCAGGGTTGCGCCGGGAGACCAAGGCCTGGTTGGCTGGCCTCATGACGGGAGCCGACATCTTCGTCGTGGTGGCAACCGGCGTGGCTTGGTGGTCGCTCGTTCCCCAGATCGTGAAGCTGGTTCGAACCGGCGATCCGTCCGGGGTATCCACCGCCTGGCCTGCGATCGGGATGGTGTCGAACGCCGGATGGACGGTGTACCTACTCGGGCGGGGGTTGTGGGCGGCAGCACCTTCTACCGCCGTGATGACGGTCTTCTACGGTCTGGTGATGTGGGCCCTCGCTCGAACGGGGGCGGCACACAGACTTCGCCCCGGGTTGGGGGCAGGGGTGGCGTGGGCTGCAGTCCTGTGGGCGACGGCTGTCTTCGCCGGCACCGGGGCCATGGGCGTACTGCTGGCCTCGTCGTACCTGGTCCAATTCACCCCGGCGGTGGCGGCAGCCTATCGGAGCGACCGTCCGAGCGGGATCTCCGCCGGCACCTGGCGCCTGATCGTCGTCGAGTCCGGTCTGTGGGGGATCTACGGGTGGTGGAACACCGACCGACCGATCGTCCTCTACGCCGCGGCCGGGGTTGTGGGAGGCGGCCTGATCCTGGCCCGTCAGGCCTCGACCGCCAGAGCCCCGGCTCGAGCCCTCGGGAGCGACACCACGAAGCAGGTGTGAACGCCGCGCCGTCGGTACTGGAGGTCCCCGCCCATGAGGCGGGCCAGTTGGAGCGAGACCGAGAGCCCCAGGCCGACAGACGACGGGTTGGCCTGACCGCCGGCGGCACGTCCGTACGGACGGAAGATTTCCTCCAACGATTCAGGAGGCACGCCATCGCCATCGTCGACAACGATCACCTCGACCATGCCACCTCGCGACGCCAGCTCGACCCAGATGTTGGAACCGCCGTAGCGGACGGCGTTGGTGAGCAGGTTTCGAACGATCTGGCGAAGTCGCAGCCCGTCGGCCTCGACCGTGATCGAGCCGCCACGGGGCACGGTGTCGAGGGTCTTGCTTCCCGCTTTGCGTGTGTGGCTGACGAGCACGGGCGCGAGCGCCTCCGCCACGTCGAGCGTGGTGGGTTTCACTACCAGTGTCCCGATGTCGGCCCTGGCGGCGATCAGCAGGTCCTCGATGATGTTGCCCATCTCGGTGCTCTGCTCGTAGATGTGGCCGAGGAACTCATCGAGCTCGTCGGCCCCGAACAGGTCACGATTGTTGCGGAGCTCCTGGGCCAGGCCGACGATGCCGGTCAGCGGCGTCCGCAGCTCGTGGGACACCGAGGCGATGAACTGATCCTTGGAGGCGACCAGCTCCTCGAGGCGTTCCTTGAGTCGGGTCACTTCTGAGAGGGAGTCCTCGAGACGTCCGTTCTCGAGCGAGACACCGAGCCGGCCGGCGAGGGTCTCGAGGATCTTCAGGTCGCGCTGGTTGAACTGACCCACCTCACTGAGGGGGTCGGCCACCATGATCACCCCGGTGTGGCGATCTCCGGCCAGCAGCGGTGCAACCATCACCACCGTGGCCGGGGCGGGCACCAACCCGTCCCACTCACCCGGATCGACGACCTTGATGATGGCGCCCTCGTTGGAGACCAGCACGTCGGGCCACGCCCCCCTGGTGCGGTCGAACAAGAAAGGAGACATCACCTCGACACCACCGGCGGTCGCGACGGTGCGGTAGCTGAGAGGTCCGTCGGAGGCCAGCAGCACGTAGGCGGTTTCCGCCTCGAACAACTCGCGCGCACCAGTGGCGGCGGCTGCCACGGCGTCCTCGATCAGCGGGGCGGCGTGGAGCGTGAGTGTCATCTCGTAGAGCGCCTCGATACGAGCCCGCTCGTCACGCTGATCGGTGTAGGCCCGGTAGGCGATGAACAGGATGAAGGTCGGAACGAGCGCCAGCCAGGCCGACTCGGGGTGGAGCAGGAAGATCGTCACGAGCAGCAGGGCCAGGCCTGCGTTGATCGAACCGGCGATCAGCCCGAACACGACGACCGAGGCCAGCTCGTTGGGGCGAATCACACCCCCGGTGAGGCGGATGGCACCGGTGACGAGTGCGTCCGCCACCGCGAACGCAGCCCAGGTTCCAGCGAACGCCCCGATCCAGCCCGGGAGCCCGATGGGATCACCCGCACCGACGATGAGCTTGAAGACTGCGTGGGCCACCACCGCCTGGGCGGCGAACTCCACCAGGTTGAAGAACAGCTTCAGGCCGCGTTGGCGACGAACGATGGTCAGGGCGAACAGGTTTCCGATCACCACGGCGGCCACCAGGTCGCCGGTCCCGGCCAGGAACATGCCGAGCACCATCGGGAC
Source organism: uncultured bacterium (assembly GCA_963825585.1). Classification (GTDB taxonomy): domain Bacteria; phylum Actinomycetota; class Acidimicrobiia; order Spongiisociales; family ZC4RG35; genus JAOUGY01. The sequence goes on along the minus strand of CAWGTX010000009.1, from coordinate 33,772 downwards.
ATCGCTCAACGAGAAGGAGTGGGCGTCACGGCGGAAGCGGAAGTGGACCACGGCCAGCTCGGCGACGGCGAACAGCGGGGCCAGCACGAACCAGGGAACACCCATCGATCGGGTGCTGACGGGCAGGGAATCCACGAGCGGGAGCAGCGCCATCGTGCATGCGGCAACCACGCCTCCGAGGAGGGCGACACGTTGGGGTCCCGTCAGAGCCATATCGAACACTCTGCCCGACCGATCCGGTCGGCGTGCCGAAGGAGCCCGGCGGACCCCGCCGGCTTTCGGTTGCGTTGCGCTCACCTTGTACCTATCGGCATGAAGGCCGGTTTTTCCAAAGACAATGTGAAGAAATTGGTAGGGATCTCTGCGGCTGATTCGGGGCACCGGCGGAGAGCGCGACCTCCCCTAGACGCCGTTCCGGCTGGTCCAACCGATGATTCGTCGGACCGCCTCGACGACGTCAGTGGTGGCCTCGGAATACGACAGACGGACGAAGCGGTGCCCCTGTCCCGGGTCGAAGTCGATGCCCGGTGTGCAGGCCACCCCGAGCTCGTCGAGCCACCGTCGGCACAGGTCCTGGCTGTCGCCGACGAGGTGGGAGACGTCCGCCCACACGTAGAACGCCCCATCCGCAGGTGCAAGGGTTGTGAGGCCTGCCGTTGCGAGACCTTCCAACAGAACGTCGCGGCTGGCGCGGTATCGGGCGACATTGACGTCCAACTCTTCCGTGCAGTCGAATGACGCCAGCGCGGCTGCCTGCGACGCCGCCGGAGGCGAGATGAAGAGGTTCTGGGCGAGACGTTCGACGGGGCGGACCAGCTCGTCGGGAACCACCATCCAACCCACTCTCCACCCGGTCATCGACTGGTACTTCGAGAACGACTGGAGCACGATCGCCGACTCGGACCATTCGACCGCCGACGACTCCGACATCCCGAAGCTGATGCCGTGATAGATCTCGTCGGACACCAGGCGGACACCGTTGACGTGGCAGAAGCGGACGAGCTGCGCCATCCGCTCTGGCGGCACCATGGTGCCCGTCGGGTTGGATGGACTGGCGAGCACGAACCCGTTCAGCGGAAGGTGTGCTTCCAGGTCGGCCACCGACGCCCGGAAATCCGGCCCGAGGCGGATGCCCACCAGCTCGACCCCCAGCGCCTCCATGATGTTGCGGTAGGCGGCGTAGCCCGGTTCGGTGATCGCCACCCTGTCACCGAGGTCGAACGCGGCGAGCATGGCGAGCACGAACCCGCCGGATGCGCCCACCGTGGCGACCACCCTGTCGACAGGGACGTCGACCCCGTAGCGCTCGGCGTACAGGCGAACGATACGTGCGCGCAGCGCCGTCGTCCCCCGGGCGTCGGTGTAGCCCAACCGGTCGGTGGCGATGGCCTGCCGGGCGGCCTCCCGAGCGCGCGAGGGCGCCGGCGTGGAGGGCTGACCGACCTCGAGGTGGAGCACGTCGCCGGTCAGACGCTGCCGCTCGGCGGCAGCCTTCATCACCTCCATCACATGGAACGGTGCGATGCCGGAACGTCTCGAGGCCTCCACGGCGGCGAGGCTACTCGGCCCGCCCGCTCCCGTTGAGGGATCGGCGCCAATAGGATCACACACCATGAAGATGACCCCCGCTCTCGCCGACGCGTTCAACCGCCAGATCACACTGGAACTCGAGTCGTCGCTCGCCTACCTCCAGATGGCGGCCTACTTCGACGCCCGCAGCCTCAAAGGCATGAGCTCGTGGATGCGAGTGCAGTCAGAGGAGGAACGTGCGCATGCGCTCAGGTTCTTCGACTACGTGCTGAGCCGCGGCAACGACGTGTCGCTGGGAGCGAACGAAGCCCCGCCCGCCGCCTTCGACAGCCCGGCCGGAGTCTTCGAACTGGCCCTCGCCCAGGAGCAGAAGGTGTCCGCCTCGATCTCCGAGCTGTACAGGACGGCCACCGCCGAGGCCGATGCCGCCAGCTTCCCGCTGCTGCAGTGGTTCCTCCAGGAGCAGGTCGAGGAGGAAGCGACCGTCTCGGAGATCCTCGACCAGCTCCAGCTGATCGGCGCCGACGGTGGCGCCCTCCTGATGCTCGACCGCGAGTTGGCGGGACGAACCCCTGACACGACGTCGGCGGAGTGACACTCGACCCTGATCCGGGCCCGACGCCGCCCCACCCGCGGTCCTAGGCTGAAGGCGACGCACGAGGAGGGCGCCTGATGGCCATGAAGATCACATATTCGACGATGTCGGCGGACAACGAGGAGCTGCACACCCTCTACGACCGTGGCATCGAGGTGGCCCGCGGGATGCTCGGCCACACCCACCCCTTCTACGTGAACGGTGAGGAGCGCTCCACCGACGCCACGTACGAGGAGCGGTCACCGATCGACTCCGACGTCGTCATCGGCCGCTACTCGCAGGCCACCCCCCAGGATGTCGACGACGCCGTGAAGGCTGCCAAGGCCTTCCAGCCCACCTGGGCCGCCACCGACTGGCGCCAGCGGGTTGCACTGCTGCGGGCTGCAGGCGACATCCTCGAGGAGCGGCAGTTCGAGATGGCAGCACTCATCGCCTTCGAGGTGGGCAAGAGCCGGCTCGAAGCGCTGGGCGACGTGGCCGAGACAGTGGAGTTCTTCCGCTACCACACCCATCAGATGGAGCTGAACGACGGGTACGTCCGGCCGCTCGGCCAGCTCTCGCCGCACGAGCGCAACACCTCGGTGATGCGGCCCCACGGGGTCTGGGGTGTCATCTCGCCGTTCAACTTCCCCTTCGCTCTCGGCGCCGGGCCGGTGGTCGCCGCACTCGTCACCGGCAACACGGCGATCCTCAAGCCATCGAACGTGGGCGCCATCGCCGGGATCGAGCTGTACAAGGTGATGCGCGACGCCGGGATACCGTCGGGTGCCTTCCATCTCATCACCGGGGCGGGACGCACCGCAGGCGACGCACTCGTGCACCATCCCGATGTCGCCGGCTTCACCTTCACCGGTTCCTACGACGTGGGTATGTCGATCTTCCGTGGTTTCTCCGGCGCTATCCCGAAACCCGTGTTGGCCGAGATGGGCGGCAAGAACCCGGCCATCATCACCAGGACGGCCGACATCGAGGCCGCCGCCGAAGGCGTGATGCGTGGGGCGTTCGGGTTCGGTGGCCAGAAGTGCTCTGCCACCTCCCGGGTCTACGTCGAGCGCGAGGTGTTCGACGAGTTCGTCGACACGCTCGTCTCCAAGACTGCCGCACTCACGGTGGGCGACCCCCTCGACCGATCGGTCTACATGGGACCGGTCATCGACGGTCAGGCCATCGACCGTTTCCGCGACTCGGTTTCCGAGGTCGAGAACGCCGGCGGCACGGTCCTCGCCGGCGGCAGCGTGCTCTCCGAGGGCGACATGGAACGTGGCAACTTCGTGGAGCCGACCATCGTGACCGCCCCGATGGAGTCGTGGGTGTGGTCACGTGAGCTGTTCATGCCGTTCCTGGTGGTGGGGCCGGTGGACTCGCTCGACGAGGCCCTCGAGCGCGCCAACGACACCGAGTACGGGTTGACGGCCGGCATCTTCGCCGGCACCCAGGCCGAACTCGACACCTTCTTCGACCGGATCGAGGCAGGCGTCACCTACGCCAATCGCCGGGCGGGAGCGACCACCGGTGCGTGGCCGGGCATTCAGAGCTTCGGCGGATGGAAGGGTTCGGGGACCACCGGCACCGGTTTCAGCCCGTGGTACGTCCGGCAGTACCTGCGTGAGCAGAGCCGTACCGTGGTCGAGTGACGATCCTGGTCATCGGTGCCACCGGCGCGCTCGGGACGCTGGTGGCCGACGAGGTGAGAAGGCGGGGCATGGCGGTCCGTACCGCAGCCCGCTCGGGTGCCGACGTAGCCGTGGACCTCGTCTCCGGATCGGGGCTCGATGCTGCCGTCGTCGGCATCGATGCCGTGATCCACTGCGCCACCGACCCTCTCCACCATCGAAGAGTCGATGTCGACGGCACTCTGCGACTGTTGGAAAAGGCCCCGGTTCCGATGGTGTTTCCCAGCATCGTCGGGTGCGACGTCATTCCGCTCGGCTACTACCGCTCGAAGCTTGCCGGCGAGGAGATGGTCGCAGCGCACAGGCCCGGCTTCACCATCCTGCGAGCCACCCAGTTCCACGATCTGGTGTGGTCGACGCTGGAGCGGCTGTCCCGGCCGCCGGTGATGGTGGTCCCCCACGACACCCGGGTCCAGGTGATCGACCCGGCCACCGTGGCCCGACTCCTGGTGGACGCCGCCGTCGACGGCCCCGCCGGGAGGCTCGACGACATCGGCGGACCGTTCGCCTACGAAGCCCGCGACCTGGCCCGTTCGGTGCTGGCCGCCACCGGCAGGAAACGCCCGATCCTCCGGGTCAACCTACCCGGGCTGACCGGTGCCGCATTCCGTGCGGGAGGAAACCTCACCCCGAACCGGGACGAGGACGGTGATACGTGGAACGAGTTCGTCGAGAAGAAGGTGAGCGGCGACCGGTGAATGCGCGCCTCCCCGTCACTCCCGCCGGCCGACCACGTCCGAATGGTGCTCGGCGAGGTCGTCGAGCTTCCGCTGGGCCAGCCGGAGATGACCCGAAACGCTGAACCCCTGGGCGAGTCCGCCGACCACGTCGGCTGACTTGAGGTGCTCGACGGCAGTCCGGGCGTGGGCGGCGGCCCGCTCGAGTTCCTCGGCGATCTCGATGAAGTCGGCTTCGATCCCGAGCACCTGCCTCGGTGGAGCTTCGGCCACGGCGTCGGCGACGACCGCTTCTTCTTCCGCCACCTCAGGCGGACCGGCGGCTATGACGGCCTTCGCCTCTTCGATGGTGAACCGACCGTGGGTGACTTCCCGGCCCACCACCACGCCATCAAGACGACGCCCTTGGGCGGTGATCGCGATGAGTTTCCGCAGGTCGTCGAGATTGCGGACACCGCCGGCGGCGATGACCGGCTGGTCCACGGTTGCGAGGGATTCCGCGATGATCTTGAAGTCGGGGGCCTCTTCGAGGGCGTCGCGACCGGCTTCGGCGATGAGGAACGACGCCACCCCGGCCGACGACATCTCGATGAGTACCTCTTCGAGGTACCGGCCCGAGTTCATCGTCCACCCCCGGGTGGCGATCTCCTCGTCGGGACGTACGTCGAGCGACACGGCGATCTTGCCCGGGTTGTCGCGGCACAGGTCCCAAACCATGTTCTGGTCCTCGATGGCGGCGGTGCCCATCACGATGCGCCAGGCGCCGGCGTCGATCAGCCGGGCAGCCTCGACGTGCGAGCGGATACCGCCCGCCACCTGGATCGGTACCCCTGCCTGTGAGACGATGCGATCGATGAGTGCCCGATTCCGGTAGTCCCCGTAGGCCGCCGCGTCGAGGTCGACGATGTGGATCCGGTCGGCACCCGCTTCCACCCACGCCTTGGCGCGTCCCAGCGGGTCGGCGTCGAGGGCGATGGCGGTCGCCACGTTTCCATGGGGTAGACGGACCGACCGGCCGTCGAGGATGTTGACACGCGCATAGAGATCCATGCCGGGGAGCCTATGCGAGCCGGCGGGCCGATGTCGGATGGAGTCATCGGATCATGAGATGGTGACTGACACCCCATTCGGCGCCGTCGGCGTACCCGAACAGCTCCGAGCACGCCATCATGAACATTCGCCACTGCTGGACCGTTTGTGGTGAGCCCTCGAGCGTCGCCGCCACCGCCCTGGGCGCCGCATCGATCCGGTCGAGCCAGGCGTCGAGTGTGCGCTGGTAGTGGATACCCGAATGCCATGCCGATGCTTTCACCTGGAACGGTGACTCGAAGCGGCCGAACAGATCGTGGGATGGCATGATCCCGCCCGAGAAGAACGTCCGGGCCATCCAGTCTCCCGCCCCCCTGTCCTCGAAGGGCCAGAAGTGGAGTCGATGCGCGAAGACGTGAACGAACAGCGCCCCGCCGGGTTCGAGCAACCGGTCGATGCCCCTGAGCAGCGCCGGATGGTTGCGGACGTGTTCGAACATCTCCACCGACATGACCCGATCGAACCGCAGGTCGAGCTCGAGTCGGTTGACATCGACCACCCGATGCCGGACGTTGCCGAGCCCGAGGCGCTCTGCCCGATCGGCCATGTACCTTCCCTGCGAGGCCGAGTTCGACACAGCCGTCACCGTGCACGCCGGGTACCGCTCCGCCACGAACAGCGCCAGCGAGCCCCATCCGCAGCCGAGGTCGAGAACGGCCATCCCATCCTCGAGCCCGGCCACCCGACACGACTCCTCGAGCATCGCCTCTTCCGATCCGCTGAGGTCCGTGCCCGGTGTCGCCCACAGCCCCGACGAGTATTTGAGCCGTGGCCCCAGTACCGTTTCGAAGAACCCGGACGGGACTTCATAGTGCTGGTCGTTGGCACGCTCGGGCACGAGAGCGATCGCCCCCCGATGCCACTCGGCCAACCACGCCTCCCGCTCCCCCGCCGCCCGGGCCGTCTCCTCGACCAGCCGACCTTCGATCCCCTTCCGCATCCCCCACCGAATCAACCCGTCAGGCGCGCCCCGCTCGGCAAGAGCAATTGCGGCGACGACGAGCGACGAAGACATCATCGAACGGTAGGAGCAAGGCGATCACAAGCGGTACTCGTCACCCGTGCCGCAACGTGCTGCGACCGAAAGTTGCTTCGTCCTCGCGGTTACTTCCCACTCTCCTGCGTGTTGCGTGTTGCGTGTTGCATCGGACGCTTCCTCACAACCCCAACGCCGCCTCCGCCGTGTCCAGTGTCTGCTTCTTCGTGATCACACCTTTGAACAGGTCACCGCGGGTTTCGAGGCGCTCCCGGAGGTTGCGGATGGTGATGTCGCCGTTGGCGATGGTTCCGACTTCTTCCCAGGTGATGGGGGTGGACACGGGCGCACCGGGACGGGGGCGGACCGAATACACGGAGGCGACTGTCTGGCCGGAGGAGTTCCGGTTGGTGTCGACGAACACCTTTCCCTTGCGCTTGGGGATGTTCATCTCCATGGTGATGTCGTCGGGGTTGGCGGCGGCGAGCAGCTTGCCGACGGCGTCGACGAAACCGCGCACTCGCTCGTAGGTGTGGACAGGGGCGAGCGGCACGTACACATGCATGCCGCGGGAACCGGACAGTTTGGGAAATCCGGCGAGTCCGAGACCCTGCAGAGCCTCACCCAGGAGCCCGGTACCGGCCACCACCTGATCCCAGTTCGAGCCCTCCGCCGGGTCGAAGTCGAAGATGGCGTAGTCCGGGTACTCGAGGTGTTCGGCCCGGGAGTGGAACGGGTGCACCTCGATACAGCCCATGTTGGCGAACCACATGAGCGACTCACGGTCGGTTGCCAACAGGAAGTCGATGTCGCCGCCCATCGAATCGGACGGGACGACGGCGGTCTTCATCCAATCCGGCTGGTGCCCGGGGGCGCGCTTTTCGTAGAAGGACGGCCCGTCGATGCCGTCGGGGTACCGGGACATCGAGATGGGACGTCCTGACAGATGGGGCAACAGCACGTCGGCGACAGAGGCGTAGTACTGGATGAGGTCACCCTTGGTGGTACCGTCGGGGAAGTAGGTCTTGTCGATGTTCGACAGGAGCAGCGGTCGGGGTGTGCCGACGAGCCGATACTTCCCTCCGGCCTGTGCGATCACCTCCACCGGACGGGCGGATGCCACCCGCGACGACACCGAACTGCCGGTTTCCGCCTCCAGCCCTGCGATCGCCTCCTCCAGTTCGGCCTGAATGGCGCGATGGCTGGCGTCATCGCGCGATTCGGAGATCATGACCATGTCGACCCCGGCCCGATGCGCCGCCACCACCAGCGGACTCACCCGCAGCGAGCCTTCACCGTAGGTCGTGTGGCGGATCTCGCCTTTCGGTCCGAAGATGTTGTCGGAGAACTGGGTTTGGAGCGGGTCCATCTTCCAGCCCTCGGTCTCGGCGAGGAGGAAGGCGAACACCGCTTCGAATGCGGCCGGTTCGGTGAGGGCGCCCGCAGTGACGGCGTGGACGTGTGCCCAGTCGACCAGCGGACGAACGAACGGGTACTCGGCGGACAGCATGGTGATGTCACCCAGCGTGCCGAACCCTTCATAGGTGCCCGACGTCTCGAGGCCGAGGGCGACGTCGAGATCGGCGACCTTCGACCCGATCCAGTCGAGCCGGCGCCGGATCATCTCCATCAACCTGTCCGGGGTGTGCTCGCCCCGCGAGCCCAGGTGGGCGCAGATGATTCCCGCCCCCACCGCCTGCCCCAGCTTCATGGTGTGTTCGAGCGCTGCCACGCACTGTTTGGAGCGGTCCTCGTCGTCGATGGTCAACACGGCGAAGTACGGGGCGTGAATCGACACCACGATCCCCCGTTCGGCGGCGAGCCCCCCGAATCGCTCCAACCGCCTCTCCTTCCACGGGAACCCGGCCGTGAACCCCAGTTCGAAGGCCGTGTGTCCCCGCTCGGCGAGATCGTCGAGAAACGCCTCCTCGTCCAGGTCGTCGTCGGGCTTGTGGGAGATACCGAATCGAATCACGAAGCCATTGTGCCGTGGAGCCGGACCCTGCGCCTCTGACCGGAAGGCAGAGGAAGGCAGAGGAGGGCAGAGGAAGGCAGAGGAAGGCCTGGGGAGGAAGGCGGAGGAGAGGGCAGAGGAAGGCGGAGGAGGGCGGAGGCCAAGGCTGAGGGCAGAGGGTGGAGGGGCGGAGGTCACCGGGCAGTGGCGTATCGGCGTAGGGAGAAGCACACGGCCACGATCCGGTTGAGTAGATCGTTCACGTGTGTGTGGTGCTCTGGTGTTCCGAATCCGAGCCGGTTGGCGACCCGCAGTTGAAACTCGAGCTCCCGAGCAGATCCGAGGGCGATGTCGAGGGATCGTGCGAACTCGGCACCTGTCTTCCGGCCCCGCCCTTCGGCGATGTTCGACCCGACCGATACCGCTGAGCGGCGGATGTCCCTGGCCAGTTCGTATCTGTGTTCGGGTGGGAATCGGGCGGTCATCTCATGGATCAACACAGCGAGGTCTCCTGCCAGATCTTCCACCTCCAGGGAACGTTTCGTCACGATGAGTAGATACGGTCTGCCGGGCAGCGTGGCAAGGGGTTTGAACCTCTGCCCTCCTCCGCCTTCCTGCCCTCTTCCCTCCTTCGCCTTCCTCGATGGATACCATCAGCTCCATGGCACTCCAGTTTCCCGATGGGTTCTTGTGGGGCACCGCTACCGCCGCTCACCAGGTGGAGGGAGGCAACACCAACACCGACTGGTGGGAGTGGGAACATCGACCCGGTTCACCGGTGGCGGAGCCGAGCGGGGATGCCATCGAGCAGTTCACGCGATATCGCGACGACATCGCCCTGCTGGCGGAGCTCGGCTTCGGGGTGTACCGGTTCTCGGTGGAGTGGGCGCGGATCGAACCCGAGGAGGGTGTCTTCGACAACGAGGCGCTCCGCCATTACCGGGCGGTGGTCGCGGCGGTGCGCTCTCACGGCATGGAGCCGATGGTGACGCTCCACCACTTCACAATTCCCCGCTGGTTCGCGGCCAAGGGTGGGTTCCTGTCGCCGGAGGCGCCGGTGCTGTTCGAGCGGTACTGCCGGGCGGTGGCGACGGCGATGGAGGACATGGTCGACTGGTACTGCACCATCAACGAGCCGGGCGTACTGGCGATGGGCGGGTACCTAGGGGCGTTCGGATGGCCGCCGGGGACGACCGACATGGACTCCTGGCATCGGGCCATCAACGAACTCAGGCTGTGCCATGTCGCCGGGCGGGACGCCGTCAAGGAGGTGCGCCCGAAAGCCAAGGTCGGTGCCACCCATGCGATGACCGAGTACGAGGCCACCGAGGCCGGCCGCCCGCTGATGGAGTATCTGCGCAGGTTCAACGAGGACGTCTTCTTCGAGGTGTGCGGGCCGGACGACTTCGCCGGTGTCCAGACCTACACCCGGGTGCCGGTCGATGCGCCCGGCTGGACGGCACCACTCATCAAGGCCCTGGTGGGGGTGGCTCCGGTACGGCGGACGTTCCTGCCTCGCCTGATCCGCTCACGCACCACCGACTTCGCCAACACCCAGCGGGGTGGAGCCATCCGCCGCACCGACATGGGGTATGAGTTCCGTCCGGAGGCGATCGCCGCCACGGTACGTCGGGCTTCGGCGATGTTGCCCGGCAAGGACCTCGTGGTCACCGAACACGGGATCGCCGCCACCAACGATGCCGACCGGGTCGAGTTCATCACGAAGGGTCTGGCGGCGCTGCACGACGTGATCAGCGACGGTGTCCCGCTGCGTGGCTACATCCACTGGTCGGCATTCGACAACTTCGAGTGGGCGCTCGGCTACCGCATGCACTTCGGCCTCATCGGTGTCGACCGAGCCACACAGGTGCGCTCACCCAAGCCGTCGGCACGGCTGCTCGGACACATAGCTCAGACGAACGCTCTCGAGTGAGCAGTACCCACGTTCGAGGTCCGACCCGCAGGAACGTCCGACGCAACACGCACCACGCAGGCGACTGAGCGGCCGCCCGCGCGGGTCGTAGGCGACGACCTCGTGGCTGTCGGCGAGCCCGGCGAGCTGATGGGTGAAGACGTCGGTGGAGCACGTCCAGCCGGGAGCGATCACCAGGGCGGGACCGCTTCCCCGCCTCAGCACACGGATGGTGGAGCCGGTGGCGAATTCGACATGCTGTTCCGATGTTTCACCTGGGAGTGGGGCCATCGTGTTCCCGTCGGGGACTCCTGGCCCAACCCGGCGGCTTTGTGCCCTGGCACGTCACCGGCGCGGTTGGCAGGCTGGGGCAGTGGAGACTCAGACGACGGTCACGGCGCGTGATGCAGTCCGGTGGAAGCCACTGATCGTGGCTGCGCTGGTCGCTGTCGCCGGGTGGCTGCTCGCTCCCGCCGATTGGCCGGCCGGTCAGGGGCGCCTGGTGGTATCGGACTCGGGCGGCGTGGTGCTCGACCAGCCGGTGCCGGTCGGGTCGTCCGATCGGTGGACCATGACTCAGGGCCAGGTAACCGTGGAGCTGTCGGAGGGCATCCCGCTCCAGGGTCGATTCACCGCTCTCGTGCGCAACGACCGACCGGTGACCGTGGAGTTGGTGGTGGCCGATGGCCGTGTCGAGCGAATTCCGGTGCTGAGCTTCGACGAGGTCGCCGGCGTGTCCGAGGCGGGTCGACGGGCTCCCTCGGACGCCGCGGTGGTCATGGCTCTCCTCGGTTTCGTGGTGGTGATGTGGATCACCGAGGCCGTGCCGTTGTTCGTGACCTCGCTGGTGATCCCGATCGTGGTGGTGTCGTTCGGCGTCGGCTCCGCCGACGACGCGCTGGCGCCGTTCTTCCACCCGATCATCGCCCTCTTCTTCGGCGGGTTCCTGATGGCCGAAGCGATGAAGAAGGTGGGGCTCGACCGGGTGGCGGCTGTGTCGCTGGTCACTGTCATCGGACGCTCCCCCGCAACGCTGTTGTTCGGGGTGATGGCCGTGTCGGCGTTTCTGTCGATGTGGATGTCGAACACGGCGGCCGCCGCGGTGATGGTCCCGATCGCTCTGGGCGTGACCGCACCCATCGCCCACCCCGGATACCGCAAGGGGGCGGTGCTCGGTATCGCCTATGCGGCCACGCTGGGCGGGGTGGGTTCTGCGATCGGTACTCCGGCCAATCCGTTGGCGATCGAGTTCCTGGAGTCGTTTGCCGGAGAACGGATCTCCTTCGTCGACTGGTTTGCTTTCGGCGTGCCTCTGGTGGTGGTACTCCTTCCGATCATGGCGGCGTACCTGTGGTGGCGGATGGACGTGTCGATCGATCCGGACACGTTCCTTCGGGTGAGGGACGCTGCCCGTGCCGAGTTGCATGCCACCGGCCACATGGACCGCCACCAGCTGGCTGTGCTGGCCGTGTTCGGAGCGGTCATGGTCGGTTGGCTCACCGAGATCTGGCACGAGGTCGACACCGGCATCGTGGCGCTGGCGGGAGCGGTGGCGCTCGCCCTGATCCGTCGGGTCGACGCCGATGACCTGGCCCGCATCTCGTGGTCGTCACTCCTCACCTTCGGCGGCGGCCTCGCCTTGGGGGTGTTCCTGACGGAGACCGGCACGTCCGATTGGCTCGCAACGCGGCTTGCCGGCCTCGAGTCGGTTCCGGGCCCAGTGGGAGTGGGCGTGGTGGCCATCGCCACCCTGGCGCTGACAACGGTGGCCTCCAACACGGCAACGGCGGCGATGATGATCCCGCTCGCCATTCCCCTCGCCGCCATCCTGGGCGTGAACCCTGTGACGCTGGTGGTGGTGGTTGCGATCGCCTCGTCGATCGACTTCGCCCTGGTGATCGGCACCCCGCCCACCATGATCGCCTACTCCACCAAGCTGTTCACCACCCGCGAGATCTTCCGAACCGGCATCGCAATCGACATCGTCGGTGTCATCCTGCTGGTCACGGTCGTGACATGGATCTGGCAGCTTCTCGGGGTGGTGTAGCGAGGAAGGGGAGGGAGGAAGGGGGAGGAGGGCAGAGGGGGAGAAATTCGAGGTTGGCATTCTGCGTTCTGCGTTCCGGCTCCTCGCTCCTAGCTCCTCCTGCCTGCGCCGTACATGAAGAACCGCTCCGTCGTCCTGACCTCTACGTCCAGACCGACTGCCGAGCAGCGCCGTTCGAGATCTGCGGGCTCCCAGAAGTTCTTGACGATGCTGAACTCGCGGCCGTCGTCGAGACGCCGGGTCATGACTTCGCTGTCCTCGGCGGGAAGGGTGTGGTCGACCGCCTGTGACGCCGGTTCGCGCTGGGCGTCGAGGAAGAACACCCAGCCTCCGGAACGAAGCGCCCGGCTCACCCTGGCGAGGAATCCGTCGAGCAGCCGTTCGGGGATGTGGCTGATCCAGAAACAGAACACCACTGCGTCGTAGGTCCGTCCCGGCTCCCAGGCGAACAGATCGGCGATGAGGTACTCGACCTTCCCGGCGGCGACGCCGAGTCTGGCCCGATTGATGGCGATCATCTCGGGCGAGGCATCCACCGCCGTCACCTGCCGGGCAGTGCGTGCGAGCTGTTCTGTCCAGATGCCGGTGCCGGGTGCCAGTTCCAGAACGTCGGCGGCGTCGAGAGGCACGGTGGCGAGCTCGGCCCGCACCGACGCCGCCTCGTCGAACCAGGCCTGGTTCACCGTCGCACCCTTGTCGTAGCGACCGGTTCGGTTGAACCAGGAGTCGTACTCGGCGGCGCGGGCCCGGTAGTACTCGATCTGTCCGGCCAGCACCGAATCAGTCACGGATCATCCTTCACTCTCGTCTCCGGAACCACCAGCCACAGGAGCGCGGCCCCCGCCGCTCCCACGAAGGCCATCCCGAACGCCGAGGCACCGAGGGTGGCGATCGAGGTGAGCCCCGCAACCACCATAGGTCCACCCATGGTGCCCAGGTCTCCGACCAGTCGCCACAGTCCGATGAACTCGCTGCGGGCTTCAGGCGGTGCGAAGTCCGAGCTGAGTGTCATGTTCAGACCGGCACCCATGCCGTTGGCGAGACCGATGAGGATGCCCACCACGGTGAGCGTGACGGCGGTGGAGGTGAGGGGTATGGCGCCGACGCCGAGAGCCAGCAGGGACACCGACGGCACCGACGCCCACTTGCGTCCCTTGCGGTCCATGAGCACACCTACCGGGTAGAAGGCAACCACCTCCATCGCCGCCGAGATGCCGAAGATCACCGAGATCTGGCCGGCGGTCATGCCGATCTGGTCCCCCCACAGCGGGATGATCACCTGCCGCGACGCCCGGATCGCCTCGACGCACACCATGGCGGCACCGGCGGTGGCGAACACCCGTCGATGGTCGACCAGCACCCGCCGCAACGGCACGTGCCTGCGGCTCTCCGGTTCTGGCACCACACTGTTCGTGAGCGACAGCGTCGCCGTGGCGATCACGCCGAGCACGGCTTGGACGATGAAGGGCCCGGCCAGCCCGACCACCAGGGTGGCGGCGGCGCCGAGGAACGGCCCGATGGTGAGCCCGATCCGTGTGAATCCGCCCATGGTCGACATCACGCGTCCGCGGTGACCGGTGGGCGATGCCTCCATGGCGTAAGCGATGCGGGCGAGCGTCCACACCGCCGACCCGGCCCCCAGCACGATGACCAGCCCGCCATAGACCCAGATGTTCGGCCCGGCGGCGATCGCCCCCGCCGCCAACGCCAACGTGACGGTGGCGGCCACCATGGCGTTGCGTTCCCCGATGCGCGCCACCAGCACCCCTGCCGGGGCGTCGAACAACGCCGTGCCGAGTCCCTTCAGGGCCACGATGACCCCGGCGATCGCCGGAGTCGCCCCCAGGTCCAGGGCGAGCAGGGCGATGACCGGCACCACCGCCCCCTGCCCGATCGCATACAGCAGGTTGGGGATGTAGACCGAGACGGCGAGCGAACGCACAAGAAACTTGCCGGGGGTCGCCATCCCGGCAAGGTAGCGTCCCCCAGCCGGGTGTAGTCTCACCCGTGCCCCCGGGCACCACCCGGGCCTCTAGCTCAATTGGCAGAGCACCGGGCTTTTAACCCGTTGGTTGTGGGTTCGAGTCCCACGGGGCCCACCGGCGAAATGTCAAGCGCCATCTGGGATTCTGGGTGCTTGCCCTTTTCGCGATTTCCTGGCTTGCCCGGTCTTGTCTGTCGTTTGTCCGTCTGGTTTTGCGCGTAGAGATCGTCGAGGGCCTGGGCGAGGCTCTCCGCTTCGGACGGGAACAGGTGTCCGTAGACGTCCATCGTCACCACGATCGAGGAGTGCCCGAGGTGGTGCTTGATCGCCTCGGGGTGCGCGCCCTTCGAGATCAGGAGGGCGGCGGCGGTGTGGCGGAGGTCGTGGATTCGGAGGCCCCTAGAGGGCCCGCTGTGTGACTATCCCGAGTTCATCGAGCTTGTAGAGACCATCGGCTGGACGGCCGGGCAGGCGGCACCACGGAAGCCGTCATCTACACGGCCGACGACCGAGCGCAAGCAGTCTTTCCTGTTCGCCCACTCCGCTCGATCCCCCCGAGCCCGCCGGCGCTGTCGCACAGACCCTGACCGATGAGGGCCTGGCCGTGTCAGAGGGGGTCCGAAGCGGCCTGAAGCTGTCCTACGAAGTGAAGGTGGCCGATGGAGAGCTCACGATCGCGGCGCTGTCACCCGAGGGAGGCGGCGGCCCCGGCACGTAGCTGAGATCTGTTCCGGAGGCGACGGCCGCCAACCGTACGTCCGAGCGTTCGGACGAGTTGAACACGGCCACTGACTGAAGGCACGAGGCGAGCAGTCGGTGGCCGACGCCATCAGCGCGGGCGTCGATGAGTCGGAACGCAACCACGTGACCGACTGGCCGCCGTCGGCATTGCGCGACGCTCGGGTCGCCGGTTCGCTACCTTTCGATCAATGCAACGGTTCGAGTCGTCAGCGCTCACTCACATGCTGGTCGTGTCGGATGTCGAACGCAGCCGCGACTGGTACATGAACGTTTTCGATGCTCAGTTGTTCGGTGAGTACGGCGGAACGTCGGTCGTTCTCGAACTGCTGGGCAGTTGGATCCTCCTTGTGACCGGTGGGGGTCCCGACGAGGGAAAGCCGGACGTGACGCTCGCTCCACCCGCTGATCCTGACCGTCCGTCCGCGCAGCTGATCTTCCGAGTTGACGACTGCATGGGGCTCTACGAGCTGCTGTCGGGTCGTGGCGCCGAGTTCCTGGCCGTACCGCACGTCCGCGACGGCGAGACGCGTGCGTTCTTTCGCGACCCGGACGGGCACCTGTTCGAGATCTCCGAGCTCACCTGATCCACTCTTGGCAGTCAACCGCTCCGCCAGCGAGGTCCCGCCGTCGGCGTCATCTGGTCGTCCCATCCAGTGGGAAGAACCGATCTACACGACCACCAGCGGCTCACTACACAGCGTGACAAACCCGCCAACCCCAATCGTCCCCCGCGAGCGCAAGGGTGCCTGATTGAGACTGGGGGCGCGTTGCGGGGTATTCCCGTAACGTCGAGGCGCCGGCCGGTTGGCTCTTGAAGTGCCTGCCGCCCCTACGGGTTGGCTTTCTATCGAAGTGTCTGCCGGTTGGTGTTCTCGGCTGTGGCGTGGCTCGAAAGAGGCGAGAGCACATCGACCCGAATCAGGCTTGCCCGCCACGGCTCCGGTCGCCGGCAGAAAGGGCATGTGATGGTGATGATCGGGATCGACCCTCACAAAGGGTCACACACCGCAGTGGTGATCGACCGAGACGAAATGGTGGTTGACGAGATCCGGGTGCGCACTTCGACCGGCCAAGCCCGAGAGCTTCAACGGTGGGCTTCGGGGTATCCGGATCGGGTATGGGCGGTGGAATCGGCCCGAGGGCTGGGGTATCTGGTGTCCCAACAGCTGGTGGCGGCTGGGGAGCGGGTGATCGATGTGCCGGCGATGATGGCGTCGCGGGTGCGCCTGTTGGGATCAGGTAAGTCCCAGAAGACCGATCCCAACGATGCCCGATCGGTAGCGATCGCCGCGTTGCGTCACTCCGGGTTGGCGTTGGTACGAGCCGATGACCACGTCCGAGTGTTGGGGCTGTTGGCGAAACGACACCGCGACGTCGCCCGGATGAAGAACAAGGCGGCGTGTCGTCTCCACGCCCTACTGATGGAACTGGTTCCCGGCGGCCTCGCCACCGAAATGACTGTCAACAAAGCCGTTTCGCTGCTCGAGCAAGTGGAGGTCACCGACCAGGTAGGGCGTCAACGGGTGATGATCGCCACCGAACTGGTAGAAGACATCACCCGCTTGGAAGCACAGATGAGGGCGTCGAAGAAGCGAATCCGGGTGGCCGTCGCCGCGTCCGGAACGACGCTGTGCGACATCCGCGGGATTGGGCCGATCGGAGCAGCCATCATCTTGGGCTCGGTGGGCGACATCACCCGGTTCCCCACCGCTGGCCACTTCGCTTCCTACAACGCCACCGCTCCCATCGAGGCGTCCTCAGGCGACAAGAAGAGGCATCGGCTCAACCCGAGAGGGAACCGCAAACTCAACCATGTCCTCCATACCGCCGCCGTCACCCAGCTCCGCTACCCCAGTGAGGGCCGGGACTACTACCAGAAGAAACTCGGCGAGGGCAAGACCACCAAGGAAGCGATCCGGGCGCTGAAACGGAGGATCTCAGACGTCGTCTACCGGTGTCTCCTCGCCGATTCCCGCCGGACCAGCACATAACCGACTTGTGGGTCCGGGAGGACACCCAGGGACGACTCTGATTCCAGCGTGGCCGGCTCACACCCTGATACACCGGCGCTTCGGATAAGTCACTTCCCGGACCCGACACCAAGACTACGACCAACCCGGCCTCCAGGCACAGGGCCAACCGGTCGCGTCCCAACCCGGCCCCCCAACCATCACTTGACACAAAGAGGCATCGATACGTGCGCCTCGGTGACTGCTACTTGTCACCCATAACGCCTGCCTGAACGTCTGTGTGAGTTGTGGGCAGTCAGGCGAGGCTTGCTTCGCATCACCGAGGTGGATCGGGGTTCGCATGGAGCAGGGACGTTCTCGTGGGATGTCGGTGGTGATCGGCGGGTGGGTGTGGCTCGCCGGCGTTCTCTACTTGGAGTTGACCTTCAACTCGGCCGAGGATTCACTACCGATGTCCTTCTCGTTGCTTGCGACGTTCTCGGGACTAGCAGTGGGGTGGGGGTGCTGGACTGCCGCGTCACTTCTTGATCGGCGAGCTTGGTCGCATCGGGGTGCGGTTGGTAGCTGCCTGCTCAGCTGTCTTTGGTCTCGGTTTCGGATTGGACGTGATGCCCGGTATGTGGCTGGGGTTCTTCCTTGCCTACACGATCGGTCTGTTCGTTCTCCCGATGGCCTTTCTCGTGCTTGGCATCGGGGTAGCCCCTTCGAACGTCTATCCGAAGTGGGGGAAATGGGTTCCGTTTGCCGTCTTTGGGGCTGCCGTACTCACATATGGCTTTCATGCGCTTGCTCGTGACGTATGGGACCCGCCGGACGCCGCCTGGTTCACCGCCCTGGGTGTCGGCTGGGTTCTGCTGGGCGCGGCTATGCGAGGTTTGAAGCCGTCGGGGTGAAGAACCTACGGGGGCGCATATGTGAGGATATGGGGTAATCCCTGCCGCTGTGCGCCGGTTCACGGTTGGTGCGTTCTGATCCTGTATCAGTTGGTCTGTCCACCGCAGATGTGTTGCCGGTCAATCTGCTCGCCTGCCAGTATTGGTTCACATGTCGGGGACCGAACCCATCATCAGTGACCGGTTGATGCTGACTCCTCTCGCCGACGCCGACGCCCACGATATGGTCGCTGTTCTCTTCGACCGAGACGTCGGCAGCTGCCGACGCCATCTGGATCGTGACAGCGCCGGTGTGTCGAGACTCGTTTCCAGCCGGCACAATCGACGCTGGACCTCCGTCGGTGTTGCTCGACGAGGACGCGCTCGTCGACCAGCTGCCGATCTGACCGCCTAAAATGAAGGCAATGCGCAACGAGGCGGACTACGGACTATGGAGGATCTCCGGTAGCCGGCGTACGATGAGAGGTCTCAATGGCCAATCAGGCTCGGTTTCTTGAATCAGAGCGGCACCTGTGGAACACGCTCGGAGTGACTCCGAGTGAGCGACGTGTCCACCTAGCTCGCATCGATGTCGACGTGCGCATCCAGGAGATAGGCGACGGTCCACCGGTGCTTTTCGTGCACGGGGGAACCACCAGCGGGATCAGTTGGGCGACGATGGCCGCTCGTCTCACCGGATTTCGTAGCATCCTGCTCGACCGGCCCGGCACCGGGGCCAGCGAGCCCCTCGCCGACCGGCTTGACGCCGATAGCTTACCCAAACTCGGCGAGGCCCTCATCGTCGACGTACTCGACGCTCTCGAATTGAAATCGGCTCATCTCGTGGCTACTTCGCTCGGTGGCTATCTCGCCCTTCGAACCTGTGCCGCCCATCCCCATCGGGTGCAGCGGATGGTTCAGTTCAGCTGGCCGATGGGGGCTCCCAATCCAAAGATGCCCGGGTTCTTTCGGGTTTCAGCCGTGCCAGGCGTGTCGGCAGTGATGGGGGCGGTGCCACCCAACGAGCGATCCGTACGGATGCTCTTCGAGCTGCTCGGTCATGGTCCGAGCATCGCCGATGGCCGAATCACTCCTGCAGATCTCACCGCGTATCTGTCGCTGCTGCGCGACACCAACACGATGCGTAACGAGATGGCTGCTCCACGGACCATCATGAACTGGGCCGGCAAACTGCACCCGCACTTGTTGCCCGACGACCTTGTTTCATCGATCACCACACCTTCGTTGTTTCTGTGGGGTGAGAACGATCCGTTCGGCGGAGAGGCAGTCGCCCGTCGCCTCGTCGATCTGATGCCGAACACCGCTCTCGAGATGCTCGCCGAGGCGGGTCATGCCCCCTGGCTCGATGAGCTCGACTACTGCACCAAGGCGACCGCTCGGTTTCTCAACGGATAACAGCAACCGATTCGACACGAGCTGCTTGGCCAGAGAAGACCGTGTGACTCTGTTGAAACGGTCCCAGTTGGGCGCTCTGGTGATACCGAAGAACAGTGGCTCTGTTCATGGAGGCAGCGGACCGCCTCCCGTTCAGGCGATCGGCCGACGAGCTCTGAAAGCGACCCCTGTGGCGCCCGAGGTGGCCGAGCAACGGATCGCCGCCGGCCTCGCCGCGGGTGGGACCGTCGCGAATGACAGCAACGCGCCCTCCCTCACCGTCATCGCCGACCAGGACGGCAACAAGGGTGTGCTATGTGTCGACGTGTCCGCAGTGATGAAGGATTGAACTGCCAACCCAGTGCTCGGTGATCGCGCCGTCGCATCGACCACAGACCCGGCCCTCGACTCCACCAGACACGGCATCCAGCTCATCGCCACCAAGTCTCCCAGAAGCCGGAACAGATCACCGGCATATCATGCAATCTCGGTCGCGTCTACGGCGACATCTTGGCTGCGTACTTACGCTGGGCCGCCTGCTTGGAAACGCCCAGCATCGCTCCGATCTCCGACCAAGATCGATCAGCGTTGCGTGCGTCGCGGATCGCCTCGAGCAAGGCCGTGTCGATGTCGTCGCGCTGTTCGGCAAGTTCGGCGATGGTCCGAAGCGCTGCGGTCCGCGCCTCGACCAGGTCATCGGCGCCGACCTCGTCTGCCCACCGCTCGAGCGCTGCAGCTCGCTGCGCGCGGGTCGTCATCGTGTCCACCAACCTTTCAGGAACTTGGATCGCGCCGACATCGCATGGATGATCGCGACACCATCGGCGTCATCGACGACGCCGATCTCCAACGGCTCGCCGTTGGAGGACGGTCCGATGAACATCGTGACGTCGGCATCGTCGGTCTCGAAACCTCGCCAGTGGTGTCGGAGTGCATGGAGCATGTCGTCGTCGGAGACACCGTGCTTGCGGGCGCTCGCTTCGATGTCCACTACGTCAGGCTACGCATCGGATCAGCGATCGTCAACATCTATTGACGATAGGCTCAGACCGCGCGGCGCAGAACACCCTCCAGGACGCGCTCAGAACGCGCGTGGCGCCTCTGAGAACAGCGCTCATACCCGGCATATTGTCGCTCCTCGCCGGCTACAGACCGTAGCAACGGGTGAGCACCACGCTCAGTGACGAAACGGCGAGGAGCAGGCGCTCCTCGAAGTGCCGTTATGAGCGGGCGCAGGCCTGCGACGGATTGTCTCGAGTTGACCGGTCCCGGTCACGTCGGGTCGGTGCCCTCGTGAGGAATCACCTGGTGGCCGATAGCGTCGGGGTCCCGAACCCCTATCCGCAACTGGCGCCATCCGTAGCGCCAGACAACTGCGCCTGCGATCACCAGCAGCAACATGAAATTGACCCAACGCCCCAACTCGGTCGTCCAGGTCGGGATCGCGGCCCCTGCGATATTCGCAGAGGCGTGGAACAACGCTGCAACGAGCACGCTCCCACCGGTGTTGTTGTACAGCAACGTGTATAGGACGGCCAGAACCATCGTCTGCAGAACAAACTCGGCGAAGGGAATGGAAGCCTGCGTCGTCCCCTCGATGAACACGAGCGGCAGGTGCCACAGACCCCAGATCAGTCCGAGGACGAGACTGGCCCCCAATGCGTTGAACCGCCGCTGAAGAGGATCGAGAGCGAATCCTCGCCATCCGTACTCCTCGGGCAGAGCATTGGCGAAGTAGATCAGAAGGAATACCGGGAGGATCATCGCTGGCGGCACGCCGTCGTCCCAGCCGACCTCACCGCCGAACGCCACGACGCCGACCACGCTGAGTAGCCCCACCAACGGTCCCAGACCGAGAGCCGGAATGAGCCACCTCTTGTCGAAGTCGAGTCGCCAGCCACGGAGCCACAGACCTCGAACCCCCTCCCCGCCGGCAGCACGTCGAACCAACCAGAAGGCGGCAACACCTGGACCGAACGGGGCGAACATACCCAGCACGCCGACAATCTCGGGAAGGTCAGGAAGGACGGTCGACCGCAGTACCGGCAGAAGCCACAACAGCCACGAAAAGGCGAAGGTGATGATGAAGAACCGCGTCAGACGCCCCCTGCTCATCGCGCGCTCACCCAGGGTGTCACCAATCACTGTCGTCCTCCCATCGTCCAAGTGGCGCAATGAAACCCTAGGACAGACACTCGCCCGAACGTTCCACCCTCGAGGAACCACACCACCCATAACGGCAGGTTCATGACTCGGTTGCCGATTGTTCGTCGGCGGCCATCATGGGAGTCGTGGCCGAGGAGTCTTCTGACCCCGGCTGGTCTTCGCCGGCGGCCGAGACGCCGATGATGTGTGTATCCGGTTGGCGCTGGGGGTTGCGGCCTGGCGCCTGCTAGGAATCGGGGGCGATGCTGGTGAGGATTTCGTCGGCGTTGTTGATGAGGGTGGAAAAATGTCCTCCGTGTTCGTCGATGCGGAGACTGGCGTTGGGTAGTTCCTCGGCGAGGAACATGCTCCATCCCAATGCTGCTTGCCGATCGCGGCGACCATGCCATATCTGAGAGCTCGTGGGCACGTCGCGTAGGTCGAATCCCCAGTCCGTGTGATAGAGGCTCGCTTCGTGAACGATCCCAGAGACGCCCTGTCGGGCGCCTTCGGTCATCTCCGCAACGATCTCGGAGGCGATCTCGGGCTGTTGGCGGAAGAGTTCACCGTCGGCCGGCTGCATTCGACCCCACACCGACAGCCACCGTTGCGGAGAGGTGGTCATCTGTTTGATCTGGTTCTTCGCCATCGGCCGGTACAGCACCGGTGATTTGAAGAGGAGGTTCATCAGCCGGAACGCCGGGTGTAGCCCTCGATTGGGGGCGGCGGGCGGTGCCGGCGACGACACGGTCACCAGCGAATGGACCCGCTCGGGATTGGCGTGTGCACATGCGATCGCATGGGGGCCTCCGCCCGAATGGCCCACCACCCCGTATCCGGCGATCCCGAGGTGATCGGCGAGGCTCCCGACGTCGGTTGCCCAGTCCAGGAAGGTGCGGTCGTCTGAGAACGTCGACGCCCCGTATCCGGGCCGGTCGGGACAGATCAGACGGATGTTCGCTCGAGTGGCGGCGCCCGCCAGCAGTCGTCCTGCGAAACGGGAGTCGTTGCCGCCGTGAAACAACAGGACACTCCTGCCGTCCGGCACTCCGTACTCGGCCCAGGCCAGGGTCCGGCCGTCGGACAATGTCATCGTCAGATCTTCACACCGCATTCGTCGCTCCCCGGGTTGGCTTCGGTGGCGGGCGCCGCCACGACGAGCACCCAACCCGCACCCGACCCGACCCGACCCGACCCGACCCGACTCTACGCTCGTACTTCGGACAGCAGTCGCCGACCGTCGTGCAGGCGCCTACAGCCATGGCGCCGCACTCGAGCGGTGTTCGAAGCGTCGCCTTGTCAACTGTTGGTCTGGTCGGCGGCGACGCGTTGGCTGATCTGGGCTTGGTAGCCGTCCAGGATCCCACTCAGGACGCCGTCTCGGCCCATGGCGGAGACGGCGAGTGCGCCGAGCGGCCCGAGCTTTGTCTCTCCGTCGAATCGTATCGTGATCAGCGTGCCGGTCTCGGTGGGCGTGACCGACCAGGTTCCCGCGACCTTCTTGAACATGGCTCGGAAGCTCGCCGGATAGCTGGCGACATCGACGGTCATCCGGAATGAGGCGGCCTCGTTCCACATGGTGCAGGTCTCGTTCCATTCCCGGCCTTTGGTGTCGACACAGTGCCGCACCATGCCGTCGCCCTGCCCGGAGATGATCTCGGTGTGTGCCAGGGTGTCGACCACGGTGTGGTAGCTGCCGGCATCCGAGACGACCGACCAGACCACATCGAGGGGAGCGTCGACGACACGTGAGGTCTCGATAGTGAACGCGGGCATGGTTCAGGCCACCTTCCCGAGCTTGACAAGCCCGACGGTCTGGGCCATCACGAACCAGGCCACCACCGCGGTCACGCCGGCGAGGGCCATCTCTCCGGCCGCCGTCATCCCGTCGGTGAAGGCGATCAGGGCCACGGCGCCGATCACCCACATGGCGTCACCGGCGACCGCCAACAGGCCACCGCGTCGCAGCCACTTCGGGGACCGGGTCCAGATCACCAGGGCGACTCCAAACGCCACCAACCCGGCCCCGACACCCGCCAGTACCCACCGGTTCACGCCCAACCATTTGTCGAGCCCGGCTGCCCCAACCACTAGGACAAGCCCGGTCACGCCGGACACGATCGCGTTCTCCGCGAGCATTCTGCCGAGAAGGGTTCGCTGTGGCGCAGATTTGGCCTCGGTCTTCGTCGTTGACACTGTCATTTGGCTACTCCTTTGTCGTGTCGTCGTAGTATCTCTCTCCAGGTGCGGTGAATCAATAACCTGTGAGGTCATCGAACCGGAGCGACGCTCTGGGTATCCTGTACACGTCGGCAAGGAGACGCAATGGCAACCACGATGGGACCGACCGCCGGTGAGATCCTGAATCGATGGCGCACGGCGAGGCGGATGAGCCAACTCGATCTCTCGGTCGCAGCCGGAGTGTCGCAGCGGCACCTGAGCTACCTCGAAACCGGACGAGCCACACCCAGCCGCGAGATGATCATCCACTTGGCGACCGAGCTCGAAGTCCCGCTGCGAGAACGCAACACGTGGCTCAAGGCTGCCGGCTACGCCGACGTATACACCGAACATGGTCTGGACGAGCCGGTCATGTCACAGGTCCGTCACATCCTCGAAACACTCCTGGCGGCCCACCAACCCTTTCCCGCCTACATCGTCGACCGGGCCTGGAACCTCGTCATGACCAACCCAGCGGCGACAGCCCTGACCGAAATGATCATCCCACCCGAGACATCGTCGCTGTTCCAAGGCAACATCCTCCGACTGTTCATGCATCCCGAAGGACTCCGCCCCCACATCGACAACTGGAGCGACGCCGCCACCACGCTCATGCACCGAGTCGAGAGGGAACTCATGGAACGACCCGGTGACACAGCCCTGCAGGAGCTGTTCGACGAAGTCCGTTCCTACCCCGACATCGAACAGCTCCCCCACCGACCCGGACTACCCAGTGGATCCGACCTACTCGTCCCCATCCATCTGCAAACGCCTGCGGGCGAAATGCGACTCCTCACCACCATCGCCACCATCGGCGCCCCCCATGACATCACCCTCGAAGAACTCCGCCTCGAAACCCTGCTCCCCGCCGACCACCAAACCGAGACCATCCTCCGCCACCTAGCCAGCTGACCACCGGCCGAAGCCCGAAGCCCCCACCACCCCGAATCGGCCCCGAAGCGGTGCTGACAGCGGTCGCCCGGCAGCCCAAGCAACAACGGCGTACCGTCAGCATCCGCCCGGACCGTCTGAAACATGACGATGTGGCCAGCGAGGCCGACCTCACGACCCTCGATGACCGGCGAGCCGACAAGTACTGGTACATCGTCCTGACAAGCCGTTCGAGTGTTGGCCAACCGGCGACGCGATTGAAGATGTGGTGCACGCCACGACTGGCCGTCGAGCAACGAGAACCGATAGCCACGGGCGCAGAAGGCCCGACGTTCGCGAATCTCCTGTCGGTAGTCTCGACCTGGAGTGATCGTATCGGCTTCCTGTCAACCCGCAGAACGATGAGCCACTGTCGGTGCTCTGCGCACCGTTCGACACCCGCTCGCGGATGTGAGGATATCGGACACTCGGCGAGATGTGCGTTCGTGCTCCGTATTTGGTGATCGGTGCGGGTCTTCCCAAGGGCGATCGAGTGTGGCACAATTGTGGCCATGTCAAGTGAATCGTTGCGAACTGTACGGGACCGCTTCTCGGAGTTCATCGAACGCGTCCAAGCACACCACGAGCGTGTCGTAGTAACCAAGAACGGGACGCCGGCCGCCGTCCTCATCAGCCCCGAAGACCTCGAATCACTGGAAGAGACCCTTGCGGTGCTGGGTGACGCTGATGCGGTGGCCGAACTCGTCGAGGCCCACCGCGCCTATCTCGAAGGCGACGTGGTGCGCGGGGTCGACGCCGTCAGGGCTCTCCGGCCCCGGTGACCGAACCCCGGTACGAGATCGTCGTTACTGCGCCCGCCGAGCGAGCGATCCGCGAGACGCTGCCGGAGGCAGTGGCGTTCGCTGTCATCGACTTCATCACCGGACCGCTGCTCGACAACCCGCAGCGAGTGGGCGCCCCGCTCCGCAACGAGCTGGAGGGCGTCTGGAGCGCTCGACGCGGCACCTACCGCATCCTCTACCGCATCGACGACAACCGGCGAGAAGTCATCGTGCTCCGTGTCGGGCACCGCCGCGACATCTACCGGACACGCTGACCGACGCGTACTCGTACGTGCCGATCCCGGGCGGTCTCGAATATGAGCGATTTCGCTCGGGATTCGGTGATCGGTGCGTGTGGATGCTCGGGCAGGAGCAGCCAAGAACATCCCCTACCGGACGGGAACAAACGGCTGGCATGGCAGTCGCTCAGCATGTTCTGCATCCTCAACGGATACAGACTCGAGGTCGCCAGCTACCTCGGTTTCGGTGGGTTCACCGGCGGCAGCGGCGAGCATGAGGTCGACGGCGTCGTCGGTGCCCCACCTTGCCTCATGTCCGGCACGCCTTTGCCAGAACGTCGAAGGCGACCGGTTGAGCCGGGCCCTCATCCCAGGCGAATGCGCTCGCCGTCATCCAGATTGTCGGTCGCCCGTCACCGCCCACGACCCCCCGACACGTTCCGCTCGCGGCTACCGCCGGACAGGCTGCCGGCCCCGATCGCTGTGACGGCGAAGAGCCGGGGGTGGAAGATGAACCGACGAATCCAGCGTCAGGTTGGATGGCGGAACGCTCCCCTCCCATGCCGAGAAGTGGCCGACCTGGACATGAGGTCTGCCCCGGATGTGGACATCCTCAAAGCTGCACGAGCTCGTGGGCGGACCATCATCTCATCGGACACGGACTTCGGCACTCTGCTCGCAGAGGAGCGTGCATCGGCCCCGTCGATGATCCTTATGCGTCGGCTGTCGAACCGCCGCGCCGACGAGCTCTCCGCCCTGATCCTGGCGAACCCCGATGACGTAGCCGACACGCTCGAACAGGGTGCTGTGGTCGTGATCGAGGAAACCAGGATCCGTGTCCGGCTCCTACCACTCGCCTGAGCCAGCGGCTGCTCGATCTACTCGAGTAATGGTGCGGGCTCTCGCCGGCAACACGCCACCTTGTCCGTATCTTGTCCGTGAGAGGACGAGAAACACCGCAAGATGACGAGAAGCGACCAGAGCCGAGACCCTTGATCTCACTGGGTTTCTGTGGGTTTCGCCTGGTCAGCGACGTCTTCAGAAGGGGCATTTACCCGTCGGTTGTGGGGTCGAGTCCCGCGGGGCCACCACGTGATCGGATTTCAAACCCCGCACCGGAGCACGAGCTTCATGGGGTGACTGTCGACACGTCGGTCAGTGCGATGAGGGTGTTGTTCTGGTCGAATGCCATCACGGTCCAGCTCATCTCCTCGTCCAGCGCCGCGGTTTGGTTCAGAACGGCGCGCTCTCCGGCGCCCAACCGGACCGATGTGGCGGAACCACTCCACGCCCAGTAGGCCTCGCCGTCCCCATCCCGGACGACCAACCAGTAGCTGGACGCACCCGACACCGGCTCCCAGGCGAGCGTGGGATGGCTACCGCCCTCGAACGGTTGTGCGAGCACAACGGTGCCGAGACCCAAGTCCGGACGCATGGCGCGAATCGAACCAGCCCTTGCCAGTGAGCACTAGATTCAGCCGCTCTGACGTCGAACACCATTCAGCATCGATGTCGCCTGAGGAGGACTCGACAGCGAAGTGAAGTGAGGACGAGCGTGGCCGTTGGAAAACGTATGAAGCTGCCGTTGGTGGGTGGACCCCCAACCGACAAGTTCGGTGTGCTCTTCACTGAACTGCTCGCGCTCGTGGTGTTGGCACCTTTCTCCTCATCCAGCCGACTCTTGAGACTCGTCACGTTCGCGCTGGCAGTGGCCATCGTGCTCACAACGATGCGGTCGGTCGGGGCCGGCCTGCCGGGCTTTCGGATGATGCTCGTCGTCGGCGTTGCGGCGGTTGCCATCATCACCTGGGCCAGTGTGACGACTGTCTCGAGCGGTATTGCCTTCAGCATCGCCGCCATAGGGTGCGTGGTCGGGATCGGTCCGCCGCTGCTGGTGCGTCGGATATTTCAACGGCGCGAATTCGAGTTCGCCGACGTGGCTGCAGCCCTCTGTGCCTATCTCGAATTGGGTCTCTTCTTCAGTTTCCTGTACGGGGCGCTCGACCTCTTGACCACCAACCCCTTCTTCGCCCAGGGCCCGTCCACCGAGGCCAGCGACTACCTCTATTTCAGCTTCGTGACGATGCTCACACTGGGCTATGGCGACCTCACACCCGCTACCGATTTGGGACGAGTCCTGGTGATCATGGAGACCCTCATCGGACAGATCTTCCTCGTCGTCTTGGTCGCCTATCTCGTGGGATCGATGGTTGGGGGCCAGGGGGGAGGTCCGGACACCGATCAAGAGCCATCACCCCGTGACGCCGGCAACCCCTGACGCACCGGGTCGCCCGATGCGTTGCGCCGGTCACGTCGACGGATCGCAATCGCCGTCAATCGAATCGGCACCGGCCGAGGCAGCGCCACGATCACCAAGTCCGAGACGTCGTTGACGACACCGGACAGATTCGAGAAAACACGAGGCCGAGATCGATGACGCGAGAACGATCAGCCCGCCCGGGAGCGCGGCGCCGGAGCACAACGAGAGCTGGCACAGAGGACGGGCCGACAGCAGCAGTCGGAAGGCGGGCCCGGCCGAGATCGCAGGCGGTCGCCCACATCCGAAGGAAGAACGACTATCGATGGGACTGTCCAGGCGTGATCCGGCGGACCTGCGAAGATGTACCACCGTGTCGAACTCATCGATTGGGCGTTGGTTTGGAGAGTTGGCCACTCGGGCCCGAACGTCGCGGCTGATCGCCGTGGTCGACGAGACGTACGACTCCTGGCGGGCAGATCGGACCATCCGATTGGGGGCAGGTCTCGCGTACTACGCCCTCTTCGGGGTTGTCCCCTTCCTGGCTTTGTCGATCGCCATTGCCGGGTTCGCATTCAGCCAGGAGGAGGTGAGATCCACGGTAGCGCAGGTCCTGGAGGGGGTGTTGGGGGTTGAGGAGGCCGCCTTGATGGCCGAAGCCGCTTCAGGTCAGCTCGCCAAGGCCGGGATGGGCTCCTCGCTGGGACTGTTGGGCATCGGCGCACTGGTGTTCTCGGCTTCGCTGCTACTCGCGGCATTCCAGGACGCCCTAAACGTGATCTTCGGTGTACCCGTCCAGGTGGGAATCAGAAGGACGCTGCGGCGTCGCCTCTTCTTGTTTCTTCTCGTGCTGGTATTTGCCTCCGCAGTCCTCCTGTCGCTGATCCTGGGGACGGTGATCGCCTCGATTACCGACTTGTTGAACCTCGAGGCGGTGTCCGCACCCTTGCTCACTGTGATTAGTCGAATCGGATCCTTGGTGGCCGTCGGCGGGGCGCTCGCCGTGATGTACCGGCTCCTGCCTCGAGTGGAGGTCCCGTGGCGGGCGGCCACGATCGGCGGAGCCGCCGTGGCCGTCACGGGGTGGCTGGCAACGAAGGCGGTTGGCGCGTACCTGGAGCGTTTTGGCACGTCATCGGTCGAAGGTGCGGCGGGTGGGCTGGTCCTGCTTCTCACCCTCGTCTACGTGCTCTCCCAGGTGGCCCTGGCAGGCGCTCAGCTCACGAAGACGCTGGTCGCGAGCTCGGTGCGCGGTTCGGAGCCAACGAGCGATTGATCGGCACGAGAACCGTCGCGAACGGTCATGCGAGGTGATCGGGTGGGTCCAGCTGCAGAGACCTGCCCGGTTCAGGTTCCGCCTCGGGTTCGCTGGACGTCGTGCTCCGAGCCGGCCGCTGTGACGTGAAGCGGTGCGTCGAGCATGCCCTCATGTCGGCATGGTGCTCCCTCGACTCGACGAGTGCGTCCGAGCGCGAGAACGAACCGCGATCGACGAGCGATCGTCCATGGCCCTGTTGACCGCGCACGGCGTGCCGGGACTAGCCCCGATCCTTCACGGGTTGGTGCGATCGTGTGGGGGTGAATCCGCGAAATGGCCCTTCTGGCTCGGGATACTGCGTGTTGCGACACATGCAAGACCCCAACCAGAAGGGCATCTCTGAGATGAACGCTACCAGCACCGAGAACGTGGTTGTGGAAGCGGGCGGCGGCCAGGTGGTGGCTGATGTCGGCCTGCATGCGTTGGGTCGTTTCGCCGATCGGATGGGTGTCGGTTCGGCACTGTCGAGGCGGTCGGCTGGAAGGGGTCGACGGCCGGTCCATGACCGGGGTCGGGTACTTGTCCAGACCATGTTGATGCTGGCCGGTGGCGGCGATCCCTGTGCCGACATCGAAATGCTTGCATCCCAGGACCGGTTGTTCGGCCGGCACCCGAGCCCGTTTCACCGTCCGCTGCGGTGTCGTATGCGCCCGCACCCGCCGTTCCAGTTCGGCACACTCCTCATCGGTCAACCCCACCACCGGCACAGTCCACACCATCAGCAACCCGCACCACCACCTAATCACACGCAGGTAGATAATGCGTAGATAATGCGGCGATGCACTAGCATCCTCGCCGATTGGGATCCCGAGGGCCTCGGAGCGATCGATGACATCGTGCGGGTTGGCTTCGCCGCCGAGTCCGTGGTCTCAGGGGAAACGAAAGCGACCGAGAGAGAGAGACTATGCCGCTGCTCGACTTGTTCTGGACCATGCTCATGCTGTTTCTGTGGATTGCGTGGATCACCGTGGTCTTCTCAGTCATCATGGACATCTTCCGCAACCATGACATGGGTGGTTTCGCCAAGGCCATCTGGGTGTTCTTCGTGATCGTCTTGCCCTGGTTGGGTGTGATCGCCTATCTGATCGTGAATGGCGATGGCATGGCGCAACGCAGCATGGCTGTGGCTCAACAACAGGACCAGGCTGCCCGTGCCTACATCCGGGATGCCGCAAGCGTCTCGACCGCCGACGAACTGCAGAAGCTGAGCCGGCTGCAGTCGGAGGGCGTGCTGTCCGAGGCCGAGTTCGCCGCCCAGAAGGCGAAGCTGCTCGCCTGAGCGGACTGAGACTCGCAGAAGCGGATGATGGCGCGGCGCATTCCCAACCCCGGCGTCGCGCCATCATCTTGCTGGCCCTCCCCCTCGACAGAAGAGCCGTCGAACGGCCACGCACACCGAAATGCTGATGTAATAGCGACCTGGTTCCGCGTCAGCTGAATCCGTGCCAATCCCCACCGCGCGGCGTCGCCAGTTTCGACAACGACGGAAGTCACTGGTGTCAGCGACCTCGATGCATCCAGTTGGACTTCCTCCTCGACGCCTCGGTCATGCGGTAGGCGAAGGCGCCTCGTTCCGAGATCGTCCCGAGTTCGCCGCCCGCCTCTCGGAGGATCAGACGGCGATCGCCGAGATCCGCCTGGAACGGATCGGCTTGGTGTTGGCCGGGTTGTTCGAGGGCTTGCAGCGGGAGGATTTCACCGCTCGTGGGATCGACTTCATGCAGCGCGCCACCTGTCCGAACCTGCATGCTCCATTGATGTCCGTTGCCCATCAACCAATGCCTGAGCTGCTGGATGAGTCCCATGGCGCCAGTTCCCAGTCACCACCGGCACCGCGTGGCTGCAACGAACTGCACGACTGCTGGCCCAGGGTTGACGAAGGCGCCACCAGGGTCATCAGCATCCAGACCCACCTCGGGTGCGGCCCGATCCTCACTGGTGGAAACGCTGGATGAGATCGGGAGATGATCGAATTGGGCGCGCTGGCGACGGGCGGCGCTTGGACTCCTGATCGACGATGAGCACGATCGGGCGTTCCGTCTTGCGTCTAGCCCGCGTCGGAGGGACCCACGCCGCCGTCGGTGTCCTGGAAATCCTCTGCAACGAAGTCCTGCCCCACGGCGCGAACCGCCGCTGCGAACACCTCTGGATCCTGGTCGCGAACCTTGTCGAGGATGACAGATGCCATGCTCTCCCCGACCTTGCCCCGAGCCTTGATCCATCGGGTACGGCGTGACTCCTCGGTCTCGAGGGCTCTGACGATGGCGGTCTTCCGCTCTTCGGAGACACCGAATCCGAGGACCGCATCGAAGAACGGCACCAGATCGGCTCGATAATCGTGGCCCTCGGCGGCGAACACCCCCGGCACCACCCTGGCGGCGTTCTTGTTGTCGATGAGTCCTTGTACGAAGCTCGTCACGGGGATCCAGCGCTGTGACCGGGGGACTGTCGGGGGTCGGGCATCAGGGTCGGCGAGCCACTCGGGTGCCTGAACGGCCAGCGGGGGGCCAAACACTGCCACACCATCGTTGTAGTGGGTGATCATGACGTAGCGGATGTCTTTTCTTGCCGATGCGTCGAGAGCCCGCCACTCGGAGATGTCGTTGAAGACTCCGATCGTTGTGGCGTCCAACTCGGAGCGGTCCGGACCCAGCACCTGATCCTTCCACTTGCTTTCCATCGGTGTTCCGATCCAGATCGCGTGGTCGATGCCTGCATCGATGAGACCCTGGCTTCCCTGGCCCATGAAAGCGTCTTGGCTCGACCACGCGCCAAGGCTCTCTCCGAACATCATCACCCGCGGTCGGCGACTTCCGGGTCGTTGGTCGAGCTTGGCCTTGATGGCATCAACCAGCATCCGCACCTGGCTGCGTCCGTCCGAGACACGATCGAGCGAGATGGGTGACGGCCGGGCGGCATATTGCATCACCACGTTGGCGCAATCACCTCTAGTCAGAAACTCCAGCGTGCCAGCGGCGGCGTAGTTACCGTATCCGGTACCTGTTGGCGTGGTGATCATCAGCCATGCACGGTCGAACGCGCCGGTTCGCTCCAGCTCTTCAACTGCGAGCGCCACCCGTTCTTCCTCGGTAGCTGCGCTCTCGAGACCGACATAGACCCGGATCGGGGTCGCAACCGCCGGTTCGCCGGTGACGGTCTGGATGATGTCGGGTGTCCTGAGAGTCCAGACGAACCGCCTGCCCATCTTGGACAGCGTCCGGAAGTCGACCGAGCTTCCGGGGCCTCCACTCACCTCCGGCTGGAGGGGAGGCACGTCGATCGCCGGTTCCACGGCGAACTGCTGACCTTCGATCATCCGGAACACACGCTGCGATGCCGCTCGAACCCCCGACAACAAGACACCCAACGATGCGGCATGACCGACCGGACGCCACAAGAGCTCCCCGCCAGGGAGGAAACGCGAGGCACCATGGGTAACTCGCTCGGCGATGGTGCTCTCGAGCTTGCCGACAAGCGTCGCTCCAATGGAGATGCCCACACCCATGGCATAGGACTTCGACGGGGAGATCTCCGAGACCCTCATCCCCTGCTCCTCGAGGAGCGCCTCCCGCCGCCGGCGATCCCACTCGCGCTCGGCGGCAACGGCACCCGCGATGGCGGAGGAGGTCATTGCCGAACGCCAGCTCACCTCGAGGTCGTACGCCTCCTGGATCACGCCGATCGCGGCGCCAGCGGCTCCAGTCACGGCGACCGCCTGGCTCGTGGTTCGCAACGTTGCCCTGGTCAGCTTCTCGCCGGGCTTCTGCCGGAGGAGCCATCGAAGCCCCAACCCGCCCGCAGCGGCCGCCAGATCGGTTGCGATTGCGGCGCGGCTCCACCGCTCGACGTCGGCCCGGGTCGCGGTTTCGGCTCCACCCGACGCCAATAGCGCTCCCGACTGCAGCAACGACTGGATACCCGTCGCAAACGCCTGGGTAAGCGTGAAGCTCAGACCCGTGACGATCGCCTGGTCGAGGTCGCTTCGCGTCATCAGCGTCCGTTGAAACGTATCGGGGAGGCCAACGAGCGCCACAGCCGTGCCGGTGGCGGACGATCTTCGCGCCACCATCGTGGCGAGCTCACCTATGTCCACTGGTTCCTCCTCGAAGCGGCCGATCTCGAGGGCAAGCGACCCTCTCGCTGAGGGTAGTAGTGCCTGCCGTGCACGTCACCCAGGATGCGCCCCGGGCCGCGGCAGGGCGTGGCGGTTGTTCTATTCCGACCCGTCAGGTCTTGGCAGGCTCGTGTCGGCGGGTGGCTCCGTCGCCATCCGCGGACTCAGCCGTCGACTGAACCAGGGCCACCAACGCCCACAGGTACGCCGCCAGGAGTATTCCGAGAGAGATGACCGAGGCGAAGCTGATTCCGGTCACGAACAAGACCCCGACGCCGGCGGCGATTCCGAAGACCCGCCGCCCGTCGCCGTGAGCGGTCACGAAGCGCCCGATCTTGTCTTCATCGGGTTC
>CAWGTX010000008.1:0-180882 GCA_963825585.1 uncultured bacterium | reverse complement strand
GGCGACGGGCGATATGGAGGTCGACGTTGCGGCGGGCCTACGAGCCACGATGGTGGTCGAAGCCGCCGTCCGTTCCGCCGCCGCCAGCGGTGCCCCCGTCGAACTCGCCGACCTGCTCCGCGAGTCGGGAGCCACCGAAGCCGAGGTCGCCCGGCTGGTCTAGAAACCGTGAAATTGCGTACGTCAGTTGCACATACGCAACTGACGTACGCAATTTCAGGGAGACGGGACGGGCCCGAAAGGCGCGTCGATCGATCGCCGACCTCGTGGCACCGGATGCCGGCGCACCCCTGTCGCCGACCCTGGCTGCCATGCGCGACGCCGAGCGCTACTGAGTGGCTCACTATCTCGACACCTCGGCACTGCTGAAGCTCGTGGTGCCGGAGGCAGAGTCGACCGCTCTCATCGACTGGTTGAGACGCGAGTCAGATGCCGCAGTCACTTCCGACTTGTCACGGACCGAACTCCACCGAGCCGTCAGGAGGAGCGCTCCCGACCGCGCGATTCAGGCACGTCAGGTGCTCGACTCGATGACGATCCTCACGGTCAGGAGTCAGATGTTCGAGGCAGCGGGACGTCTCGCGCCGCCCACCCTCAGGAGCCTGGACGCAGTCCACCTGGTGGCGGCGCTCGAACTCGGAGACGACTTGGCGGGGATCGTGACATACGACGAGCGCCTTGCCGAAGGGGCGCGGCATCCACACCCCGACCAGCTCGCCGTCGGCGTCGGTCCCGACCGCGAAATGCCAGATGTCCCGGTCGGTTTCCAGCACCTTCTGCCACAGCCGGTTCACTCCGAACGACTCGATCACGCGCAGTCAGATGGCGGCGTTCGTTCGTCGAGCCCACACGGCCATCGACCGGTAGCAATCCTCGGCAACTCCATCGACTCCAATCGGCCACTCGGCCACGACGATGAGATCGCCCTGACTTGCTTTCCAAGCGACTGCTTGGTTAGTGTCGACGCGTGGGCAGACCCAAGACCTACGACCGGAGCGAGGTGCTCGAAACGGCGATGAATCTCTTCTGGCAGCGCGGATTCCACCAGGTGTCGACCCGGGATCTGTCAGAAGCGATGGGCATCAACGTGTACAGCCTGTATGCCGAATTCGAGAGCAAGGAGGGCCTCTTCAACGCGGCCATCGAGCACTACGAGCACCACATGGTCCCCTTCTACATCGGTGCGCTCGAGCGGCCCGATGCGTCGACCGAGACGATCAGCGAAGTTCTCAACTCGTTCCCGGCGTTCGCCGAGAGCGAAGGCTTCGTCCCCGGCTGTCTCATCACCAATGCCGCCACCGAGCTCGCCCCGAACGAACACACCAGCCAGGTCTCGACAGCCCGGTACTTCGAACGCCTCACGTCGGCCTATCTCAACGCTCTCGACGACGGCATGGCTGAGGGGGAAGCGGGCGCTCTCGCCCGATTCCTGTCGACGACCACGCTGGGCCTGTTCGTCCTCCTCCGAGCCCAGACGGATCGAGGCGTGCTGCAGGACGCAGTCGACACCGCTCTCGCCGCCGTCGAGGCCCACACCAACCGCCCACCGAACCAACCATCCAGGAGAACTCAGCCATGACCACGATCTCGAAGTCATCGACCACGTCCATCGCCGCCGACGCCGACGCCGTGTGGAAGGAGCTCGATGCGAACTTCCTCGGAATCTCTGCGTGGGCGGGCGGTGTGAAGTCGTCGGTCGCCAACCCGGCGACGCCCGGCAGCTTCAACGGCAGCACCGTTGGCGGAAGGGTGTGCGACATCGAGGGTATCGGCGAGACCGATGAACGAATCACGAACTTCGACCCTGCGGCACGGACCATGACCTACTCGGTCGAAGCCAAGGGGTTCCCATTCTTCGTGGACCGCCTCCAGAACACCTGGACCGTTCGACCAGACGGCCTCGACCGGGCATTGGTTGACGTCGAGGTGGTCGGCGTCACTCGCGGCGTCATCGGCGCTCTCGCCTCGATCCCTTTCGGCAGGGTCCTCGGAAAAGGCTCAGTGGGCCTGCCCGCCGACCTCAAGCGTCACATCGAACAGACGAGCTGAGGGGACGGATCGGGTGGTCGGCTTTCCTGTCCGCTGAACCTCGATAAGCAAGAGGTGAGGCCCAGGGCGCAGAGGGGGCCCAAAACTGTTGTCCCCCGCTTGCGGGGAAGGGATCCGCTCCCCTGTCTGTCAGGGTGAGGTGAGACACTTGCGGTACCCGATCATCTGACCCGACGGGGCGAGACAGGAACACGAGAACCATGACCATGACGTCTGCGTCGTTGAGTGGACGCGCCCACGCTGGAGGCGTGACCGAAGACGGCATCGATCCAGCAGCGAAGCCGTCCCGACGGTCTTTCACCGCGGAGTACAAGGCGGAGATCCTCGCCGAGTACGACGCGTGGCCGAAGGGGTCGGAGCAACGTGGCGCGATCCTGCGCCGCGAGGGTCTGTACTCCTCGCACATCTCGGAGTGGCGTAAACAAGCCGAGGCGGGCGCCCGCCAAGGGCTGGCCCGCAAGTCCAAGCAGCGACGTACCGCCGAGGAGGTCGAGCTCGAGAGGCTCCGCCGCCAGAACGAGCGTCTGTCCCGGGAGCTGGCCAAGACCCAGACCGCGTTGGAGATCACGGGAAAAGTGCACGCGCTCTTGGAGCAGCTCTCCGAGAGCGCGGACACCGAGACCAGGTCGAAGCCGTGACGGCCGAATACCTCCCCGCTCTCGAGGAAGCGACCTCGACGAAGAAGGCGTGCGAGCTGCTGGGCGTCAACCGTTCGACGATCCTGCGTCGACGCCGACCGCCGGTGTTGGGGCCACCGCCGCCACGGCCGGCGCCGCCGAACAAGCTGACCGAGCCCGAACGCCAGCACGTGCTGTCGGTCCTGCGATCCGAGAAGTACTGCGACCTGGCCCCGGCGCAGGTGTGGGCCCAGTTGCTCGATGACGGGATCTATCTGTGCTCGATCCGCACCATGTATCGGCTGTTGGCGGCCGCCGGCGAGAACCGGGAACGGCGTCGACAGCGAAGCCATCCGGCCCGCACCAAGCCCGAGCTCATCGCCCGAGGCCCGAACCAGGTTTGGTCCTGGGATATCACCAAGCTGGCCGGCCCCGAGCGTGGCGTCTACTACGAGCTGTTCGTGATCATCGACATCTACTCCCGCTACGTCCCCGCCTGGACCGTCGCCGCGGCCGAGACCAGCGAACTCGCCGAAGCGTTCATCGCTGATGCCCTCGACCGCCAAGGCATCGGCCGTGACGAGCTGACCCTGCACGCCGACCGAGGCACGTCGATGACTTCGAAACCGGTTGCTCAGCTTCTCGTCGATCTCGGCGTCACCCGATCACACAGCCGCCCGTCGGTCTCCAACGACAACCCCTACTCCGAGGCCCAGTTCAAGACGCTCAAGTACTGCCCGGCGTTCCCGGGCCGGTTCGGGTCGATCGCCGACGCCCGGTCGTTCTGCTCGGCGTTTTTCGATCACTACAACCACGTTCACCGCCACGCCGGCATCGGCCTCCACACCCCAGCGTCGGTCCACTACGGCACCGCCGCCGAGATCCACGCCGCTCGAGCCGACACGCTCACCGCGGCCTACAACGCAAACCCCGCCCGATTCCGCCACCGACCACCCACACCACCCAAACTCCCCACCATCGCATGGATCAACGAACCCAACCGAGAAGCACTCATCCAATCCGCATGAGAAGTTGTCTCATCCCCCTTGACACGCTCCCGAGCGTACGTCGAGTGCCTCGCAAGCGAGAGCGAGAGGCGTCGGTGAGGGAACGGCTGGTCTCGTGCCTCCAACAGTCCTCCTGGCGAGCCTCGACCACTTCCACGACTCGCTCACAGCAGCCAAGGGGATCTGCGGGATGGGCGGGATTGTTGGGTCGATCGGCACTTCCCCCGCTGATGGATCTTCTGTTACATCGGAGGTGGGCCGGAGGCCTGGCAGGAGTTGGGACGCCGTTGGTGTCTGGCTCGTGTCTAGGAAAGGGGAATCGCATGCGTAAGCTCGCTCTACTGCTTGCCGTGGCTGTTGCGCTCCTGACGATCCCGGCGATGGCGGGCGCAGTTCCGCCCGAGTCATGGGAGGATCAGTTCAGTGAAGGGCCGGGATATGACCCGTTCTTCTCTGAGGCGTGTGGGGTAGATGTCGATCGAGTGGTCGACTACTCCTTGAAGGGGCGGGTCTTCTTCGACCAGCAGGGGGCACCGGTCCGGGAGACGCTTCGCTTTGTCTTCACCGAGGTGCTGCAGTCGGAGTACTCCACGGTCTACACCCAGGCTCATCGCAACTTTACGTGGGAGCTGTTCTTCAACGAAGAGATCGGAGACTACGACGTGGCGTCGGTCAAAGCTACCGGCAATCTGGAGATGAGCCGTCTCGCCGGAAGCGGTGTCTTTTTCAAAGACTCCGGGATAGTCGGCTTCGATTTCTTCACCGAGGAAGAGATGCGCCGCGGCAACGTCGCAACTGAGGACCAACTCGCTGCAACCTGTGCCGCGCTCAACCCGAACTACGTCGGCGGATAGCTGAATCCACCACCGATTGGCTGTGTGTTGGCGAGTGGCTTCGAACGCTCCCGTCGAGGTCCTCGGCGTAGAGCGACTGGATTCCAAGGGCAGAACTGTGCTCGACACTCAGGCAAAAGGGGATCTACGCGATGAGCTGAGCGCCGACCAAGAAACCGGGCATGCCCACCAGCACCGTGGCGCCCCGGCTACCTTGAATCACCGGCAAGGGTCTCTCCTTCTGCAGACTTCGCAATCCGCGGAATGACGAGACCCTTCGCCGCGTCAGTGGATCTCGGACCCAGCCCCGGAACTCACAGCACCCCACACTTCATCGCGGAGAGCCCACAATGCGGCAACAGGCAAACGCCACGCTCAGTGACGATCCGGCGAGAGGCAGGCACTCCTGGAAGTGCCGATCCAGGGCGCTCGGCGAGAAGTGCGATACGGCGCCCGATTTGGTGATACCGAGCGACATCGAACGGGCAGTCCGCCGCTTGCAGCGAGGTGAGAGGCACGGGACTGCCGGATGGCCTTCGTCGACAGTCAAGGACGCTTGGGACTCTTCGAGGTCGGCGCCGAACGGTGTATCTGGTCGCTGAGGACTCGGGGGCTTCCCCTCCCCGGTCTGGGAGCGCTAGGTTTCGCTCGCTACCACCGGATCAGGGCTGCGCTCAGCCGGGTCTGTCCGCCAGGTCCAGGCAAGACTGATGATCGCCAGCAGGGCGAGGATCTCGACGATGAAGAACCAGATATCGTCGAGGTCGCCCGGTGGATTGGCCACCATAGACACGATGGCCACGACAGAAACAGTGACGTTGGCCCAGCCCTGTCTGTCAGGGTGAGGTGAGACACTTGCGGTACCCGATCATCTGACCCGACGGGGCGAGACAGGAACACGAGAACCATGACCATGACGTCTGCGTCGTTGAGTGGACGCGCCCACGCTGGAGGCGTGACCGAAGACGGCATCGATCCAGCAGCGAAGCCGTCCCGACGGTCTTTCACCGCGGAGTACAAGGCGGAGATCCTCGCCGAGTACGACGCGTGGCCGAAGGGGTCGGAGCAACGTGGCGCGATCCTGCGCCGCGAGGGTCTGTACTCCTCGCACATCTCGGAGTGGCGTAAACAAGCCGAGGCGGGCGCCCGCCAAGGGCTGGCCCGCAAGTCCAAGCAGCGACGTACCGCCGAGGAGGTCGAGCTCGAGAGGCTCCGCCGCCAGAACGAGCGTCTGTCCCGGGAGCTGGCCAAGACCCAGACCGCGTTGGAGATCACGGGAAAAGTGCACACGCTCTTGGAGCAGCTCTCCGAGAGCGCGGACACCGAGACCAGGTCGAAGCCGTGACGGCCGAACACCTCCCCGCTCTCGAGGAAGCGACCTCGACGAAGAAGGCGTGCGAGCTGCTGGGCGTCAACCGTTCGACGATCCTGCGTCGACGCCGACCGCCGGTGTTGGGGCCACCGCCGCCACGGCCGGCGCCGCCGAACAAGCTGACCGAGCCCGAACGCCAGCACGTGCTGTCGGTCCTGCGATCCGAGGAGTACTGCGACCTGGCGCCGGCGCAGGTGTGGGCCCAGTTGCTCGATGACGGGATCTATCTGTGCTCGATCCGCACCATGTATCGGCTGTTGGCGGCCGCCGGCGAGAACCGGGAACGGCGTCGACAGCGAAGCCATCCGGCCCGCACCAAGCCCGAGCTCATCGCCCGAGGCCCGAACCAGGTTTGGTCCTGGGATATCACCAAGCTGGCCGGCCCCGAGCGTGGCGTCTACTACGAGCTGTTCGTGATCATCGACATCTACTCCCGCTACGTCCCCGCCTGGACCGTCGCCGCGGCCGAGACCAGCGAACTCGCCGAAGCGTTCATCGCTGATGCCCTCGACCGCCAAGGCATCGGCCGTGACGAGCTGACCCTGCACGCCGACCGAGGCACGTCGATGACTTCGAAACCGGTTGCTCAGCTTCTCGTCGATCT
The DNA here is from genome assembly GCA_963825585.1 of uncultured bacterium. Classification (GTDB taxonomy): domain Bacteria; phylum Actinomycetota; class Acidimicrobiia; order Spongiisociales; family ZC4RG35; genus JAOUGY01. The sequence goes on along the minus strand of CAWGTX010000008.1, from coordinate 174,400 downwards.
CGGCGTCACCCGATCACACAGCCGCCCGTCGGTCTCCAACGACAACCCCTACTCCGAGGCCCAGTTCAAGACGCTCAAGTACTGCCCGGCGTTCCCGGGCCGGTTCGGGTCGATCGCCGACGCCCGGTCGTTCTGCTCGGCGTTTTTCGATCACTACAACCACGTTCACCGCCACGCCGGCATCGGCCTCCACACCCCAGCGTCGGTCCACTACGGCACCGCCACCGAGATCCGCGCCGCTCGAGCCGACACGCTCACCGCGGCCTACAACGCAAACCCCGCCCGATTCCGCCACCGACCACCCACACCACCCAAACTCCCCACCGTCGCATGGATCAACGAACCCAACCGAGAAGCACTCATCCAATCCGCATGAGAAGTTGTCTCATCCCCCTTGACACGTTCCGCTCTTCTTGTCCCTCGCTTCCGCGGGAAGGGACCCGAAACTCTTGTCCCCCGCTTGCGGGGGAAGGGGGGCCCCGTGACGAAGGAGCGGGGTAGGGGGCAGCCGAACCCGTCGGAAACCTCGTACGCGCCTCCGCCCAGTCGGTCGTCGTAGGTGACGATTCCGTCGAGATCATCGCCGAGTTCCAAAGCCGCAACGAGACGGATGGCGCCGCGGCTCCGCAGCGTCGGTGGGTCGAGCCTGCCCGCCACCTCCAACATCTGCGACGTCACCGTCAATATCGTCATCGAATCCAGAACCTGGCCGAGGAAGCGCTGGGTCACGGACTTCCCGTCGAGGCGCCTGCATAGACACTGGTTCGGCGCCTGGGTGAAAGGCACCCGTCGCTCGGGTGGCGGCCGGTGCTCTTGCACGTCCGCCTCCACATCAACGGCCCGGTGTGCATACGGGGTCCGGCCGATCATCTCCCTGCAGAGCTCGTGCAACAGGTCGCAGCACGAGGCTGGGACGTCATCGAACCCCGGCATCCTGCCGGGGTTCGATGCTTTCCACCGGTCAGCCGGAGGTGGAAAATCGGCTGATGTGGAGTTGTGTTCAGTTGCCTGCAGGGTTCCATGCGGCGAACCGGCGAGCTTCGGCGACGTCCCAGGAGGCGTCACCGAGCGCCCGCATCCGATTGAACTCGGCGACATCGTTGCTGGTGTCGGCCTGTCCCTGTATCGCCATGAACCGCTGCCTCTCGGCGTACTGCGGCGACTCGTCGACCTGCGCTGCGAGCGATGCCATCCTCTGGGACTCGGCGACCTGGCTCGAAGCGTCGGTCACCGTGGGGACGGCGAGCGCCAGCTGACGCTGGGTCTCGGCCGTCTGGTTCGAGACGTCAGCGCCACCGAGGGCGGCAAAACGGAGATTCTCGACTCGCTGCGACGAAGCGTCGACCTGCGGGGCGAGTGCCTCCAGCCGCTGAGACTCGGCGAACTGCGCCGAACCGTCGACCGGTGCGAGGGCCAGCTGCCGCTGGAACTCGGCGGTCTCAGACGACACGTCGTTGGTCTGCACCGAGGCGAGGGCCGTCTGGCGCTGCGTCTCGGCGAACTGGTGCGAGCCGTCGTCGGCGGTCGGACCGCTGACTGCGAGGCCGACGGCCACGATGGTGGCGACTGCGGCGGTGGTGGCTGCGACGATCCAGCGGCCGTGCTTCTTGTGTGCAGGAGTCGAGTCTGGATCCGAGACGGGGACGTGGGTCTCGGGGTGACGGGTGAGTGTGGCTGACATGGTGTTTCCTTTCCGTATCCCGCCGACCTTCGGCGAGTACGACACCACAGTCGCTCAGCCGCATCACAGCCCCATCTCAACGCATCACAGCCAGATAACAGCGGCGAATCACCAATGATCACGGGGGTTTTCTCGGCACGGGGCGAGCGCGCGACATCGGTGTGGGCCAGGCCCAAACATCGAACCTTGACCTGGAGAACACACGGGTTGTGTTCCCGAACCCTGGGTTCCAGACCAAGCGGCGGTCAGTCGCAGGCGGAGGTGAGCGGCTCGTCTCCTGGCACGTAGCGGTCCCACTCGTCCTGGGTGAATCCGTCGCCAACCAATGCACACGCCTTCTCGATCCATCGCTCGGGGTTCATCGGGACCTGGATCAACTTTCCACTGACGAACAGCCACATCGTCTCGGTCTCGAGGTCGTAGAAGGATGGCGAACCAAGAGCGGCACCGCCTTCTCCGTCCCAGATCAATCCTGCCCACTCACCCCGTTCTACGTCCCACAACCGGACTCGACCATCCTCATACGTGACAGCAAGGAACTCACCTTCCCTCGCGAACCCGAGATTGACCACTGCATCGCCGATGGGCGGACGCTCGACCTCACCTGTGGAAGTGTCGATCACGACGAGACCACCGTCGAAGATCCCAGCAGCGAGCCATCGCTCACTCGAATCGACGGCGACGATGTTGCTCAACGGCTCGGGGACCTCGTGCACGCCGATCAGGGCACCGGAGGCGTCGAACGTCTGCAGAGGGCCGCCAGGCACTGCGAAGTGAACTCCTCCATCGAGTGTCGGATGCACGATCGACGGCACACCGTCCGAGGGGATGGTCTGGATGACTCGTGACGCACCCGGGGTCAGGTCGAGGACGTCGACCCCGAACGTTCCGTCCGGGCGTTCGACGATGTGCGACCAGATGTCGCCGAATCGTGTCCCACCACGTGGCAGGCCGTCGAGTTGGAGACTCTCCACCATCTCGCCATCGACGAACCGGGCGTAGAGCCCGTCCTGGTTGATGGCGGAAACGCCGTCGGACTCCGGATATGCCTTGATCGGGTCGAAGCGCTCGCCCGACGGCATTCGCAGCGTCACCGGCGACTGCTCACCGTTGGCGAGATCGACAACCCGAACGTCGCCGGTGGCGTTGTCCACGGCACCGGCGGTCCCATCGTTGAAGGCATACTCACCCAACGGATCGTCGAGGTCCCACGACCGCTCGATGAGCGCGTTGTTCGAAGCGAAGTCGTAGATGTCAACGCTCGGCTTGAAGGTCCAGGCTCCGATCCGCCCGTCGGGCAGAATCTCCGCTTGTGCGATACCATCCGGGGCTCGCACGGACACATCCAGGAGACCAAACCGCCTGTCGACGAGTTCGGCACTGCCCTGGGTGAGAACGATCACCCTCCCGTCCGGCCTCACTCCCATCTCGAAAACCGCCGATGCGACCCCGGTCTGGATGTCTGCGACGACCTGTTGGGTGTCGATGTCGATCGTGACGAGCGACCCGTCGGAGAACATCGCAAGCAGCTCCCCGCTGGAGTCGTCGAACGCGACAGCCGTTGCTCCCGAATCACGGTCGACGCGGAAGACTTCCTCGCCCGTTTCCCCGTCGATCACCAGGACCCGCCCGCCTTCGGTCTGGGGTTGCAGCGCACCCGACACCGCGGAGCTGCCGGACTCGAAGTAGACGAGCGGGAGAGCGATGTAGCGGCCACCATCGGACACCGCCGGAAACCACCAATCATCGTGCCCTTCGATGGATGGGCCCACCTGCTCGCCATTCGTCGCATCGACCAGCGTGATCACACCCTGTTCGCTCTGAAAGACGACGCGGTTGAGGGCCGTGACGCCGCCGGAGATGGCATATTGTTGAATCTCCACGTCGAGAGCCACGTCCCAGCCGCCCCCGATGGGCCCGAACCAGAGTTGGTTGGGCGGATCGGCAGAGGCGAACCATCGACCGGAATCGGGGTTACCGAACCACACGGCGCATTCGACCGGTGGCGGGCCATGCTCGGTGACCTCGCCGGTCATCAGATTCCGGCTGAGCATCTGACCGTCGGCTACACCGAACTCGGTGGCCCCTGAAGTGAAGATCGGGTCGGGACAGTCATCGCTCAGATCGACCAGCGGCGGGTAGCTGGCGACCAGGTTCTGCGTCGTGGAGCCGAGTGCGTTGAGGACGGCCTGATTGGAGGCCGAGCCAGGCTGGCGGCGGGCCGCCTCGAGAGCGAGCAGGAGTGCAACGTCTGGTTCATCCCTGGTGAGTGCAGTGGAGCGGGCGATGAGCGTCTGAAGCTCCGACTCGGCTACCGCCTCGAGGGCGACCTGGGTCTGCTCCTCGGCGATCTCAGCCTGGGACTCGGCGATGCTCGCTTGAGTCCTGGCTTCCTCGGCGGCGACCTCGGCGCGCTCGGCCTCGTCGTTGGCCCGGTTCTGCTGAACGAGGGCGATACCCCCTGCGACGAGAGCCACCACCAGCGCAGCGCCGACACCGGCGACCAGCCGACGAAGCCGCGTGACCTGGGATTCCTCCAGCAGACGCGCCTCTTCTGCGGCGGCGTTCGACGCCTCGACGAACTCGACATCGAGGGGGCGGAGCCGTTCGGGTGCCGTCGAGACCAGATCGTTCGCCCATTCCAGACGGGCACCGCGATACAGGTCGGCTCGTTGCCGCCCGGCATCGAGCCATGAATCAGCGGCCATCGCCGTGGCGTCGGCGGACAGCAGGAGCTCTCGGTCCTCGGCCAGCCAGCCCACCAGGCGCGGCCACTCGCGCAGCAGGGCCTCATGAGCCACCTCGACGGTTGGTTCCCGGGACGCCGGGTCGCGGTCGAAGCTCAGCAGGCGGGCCGAGCCGAAGACCGCGAGTACCCATCGGACGTCGGGGTCGTCTCCGAGATCCGCCACCCGCACCCGCCGTCGTAGGTCGGTTGCGGAGGGGTCCGTCATGCGGCCCAGCACCCTCCGCGTCGCCGCTCTCTGCGGCGCCGTTCCGGATGCGAACACGGCTTCGGCGCGGGCCGCCAGCGCTCCACTCAGGCCACCGAGCTGCGCATAGTCGGCGACAGTCATGCGGTTGCCGGTGCGCCGGTCGAACAGCTCACCCAGCATGTACTGGAGCATCGGGAGCGGCGAGGGCTGGCGGACGGTCTCGGCGGCGATGCGCGGCACCAGCCCGGACTCGAACTCCACGCCGACCCGGCGTGCCGGCTCGACGATCGCCCGTTCCAACTCGTCCGGAGCCAATGGGGTGACGTCGACGGCCGATTCTTTGAGGATCGGGGCGAACGCCGGATGCTCGAGGGGCCGGTCGTAGTAGTCGGCCCGCAGGGTTGCCACCAGCCTGAGCGGCGAGATCGGATCCTCGACTGCGACGCTCAGGGCATCGAGAAATGCATCGGCCGAGTCGGCCGCAGCGCCGGCGAAGACCTCCTCGAACTGATCGATGACCAGCAGCACTCTGTCCTCATCGGAGCCGACGCAGCGACGGAGCCCGCGCAACAGGCCCCGCTCCCCATCACGGATCTGGTTCAGGAGCGACTCGGGCGGGTTGACGGCGATCCGCAACAACGCCGCCTCCAACGACTCGAAGGGGTCGGTGCCGGGCACCATCGTCGTCACGAACCACTCGTCGGACCCCGGTACCGCCCCGGCACGGAGCGAAGGGGTGAGACCCGCCCGGACGACAGACGACTTCCCCGAGCCTGACGGGCCGACCAGCACCAGGCAACGCGAGGCGATGGTGTTGCCCGACATCCGGCCGACCAGCTCACTGACCAGGCGCTCGCGCCCGAAGAACCGGTCGACGTCGCCGTCGTCGAAGGAACGCAGACCCATGTACGGGTTGGCCACGTCAACGCGTGTGGTGGTGGCCCGACCGACCGCCACCGCCGGCGCCGACGTCTCCAACGCTGCGATGAACTCCGCGACCGATGCGAATCGCTCGCCCGGCTCCTTGGCGGTTGCTCGGGCGACCGCAGCCGAGACCGACGAAGGCAGATCCGGTCGGAGCTGAGACAGCGGCGGGTAGGGGGCGTTCAACTGACGGTCGATCAACTCCTCCGCCGACGAGCTGTCGAGGAACGGGAGCGACCCGGTGAGACACTCGTAGACGACGACGCCGAGACTGAAGACGTCGGACTCGGGTCCGAGCTGTTCACGCCGGATCTGTTCCGGGGAGGCGTAGGCCGGTGAGCCCGGCGAGAGCGCCGCTTCGGGGCCGCCGGACTCGGCGACCTCGAGTGCGATCCCGAAGTCGGTGAGGAAGGCGTTGCCCTGCTCGTCGAACAGGATGTTCGCCGCCTTGACATCGCGATGGACCACCCCCCGAGCGTGCGCAATGGACAAAGCGTCACCGATCTGGCGGGCCATCGCCAATGTCTCGTCGAGGGTGAGCGGCCCGTCGTCGAGCCGCCGCTCCAGCGTTCCGCCCCGCAGCCAGCGCATCACCAGATAGGCCGAGTCGGGATCACGCCAGTAGTCGATGAGCGGCACGATGTGCGGATGCTCGATCTGGGCGACCAGGTGGGCCTCGGCCTCGAACCGGCGGATGAAGTCCGGCTGGGAGGCAAGCTCGCTGCGGATCTGTTTGACGGCCACCTCACGGTTCACCGACGGTTGGATGCCGCGCCACACCACCGAGAACGCGCCAGTGCCGATCTGCTCCATGAGGCGATACCCCCGGAGCGGCGTGCCGTCGTCTTCGACGCCCAGCGACGGATCGCCGGTGAGAAGAGCCTCCTCCAGATCGAGGATCGCCTGCGATGGTTCCAATCCGCTGACGTCGGCGATCAGCTGGCGATGATCATCGATCACCCGGATCGCCTCGGCGGTCCTGCCGCTCCTGTGCAGCGCCAGCGCATATTGGCGGGCGGCGCGCTCCCTCAGACCGTGCTCGGATGTGAACGCCGCCAGCTCACCGGTGATCTGGGTGTGACGGCCGAGAGCCAGTGAAGCCTCCCATCGTTCCTCGAGCGCTTCCAGCCGATCGAGAGCCAGCCGCTCCACCTCGGCACGGGCCCAATCGAGGTCCTCGAGTTCCCGGAACGGCTCCCCCCTCCACAGGGCGAGCGCCTCGTCCAGCAGCCTCTGGGCGGTCTGGGGATCGTCGTGCTCTCGGGCAGCCCTGGCTCGAGACCGCAGGACGGAGAATCGAGTGTGTTCAACCGCCTCTTCAGGAACGGCGAGCCGGTAGCCCGAAGCCTCGGTCTGGATCCAGCCGCGGATCTCCTCGGGGAACGCCGAGCGGAGGCGGGACACGTAGGTGCGGAGTGGAGGCGCTGTCGAGCCGGGTCGGTCGGCGTCGGTCCAGAGGTACTCAGCGAGCCAGTCGATGTCGACCACGGTGTTGGCCCGGATGGCGAGCAACGCGAGCAGGCGGCGTTGCCTGCCGCCACCGATGGAAACCGGGCCATCCCCGGCTTCGAGACCCATCCCGCCGAACACGCGAATGAGCGGCGCTCCGGGCGCTGCGTTCTCTATGACTGGCATTCCTACTGATCCCATGCGGCCAACAGTCGCCCGGCGACCTTACAGCCACATAACGGCCGGGGGTAACGATCTGCACAATGTGCAGAATGGGCGTATTCCGCCCAGACTCTGCACTATGAGGTCGCGCGGATAGGGAACGAGCCGAAGAGGAGTCCGTCTCCGGGGACAAGAAGGGTGCCAGGTGCGAGGAGCGAGGAGCCAGAACGCGGAAGACCGTGACCGCACAACGTCAACGCCAATTTCTCCCTCGCCGGCTCCGGCTGCTCGCTCCTCGCTCCCCGCCCGAGCTGGAGCACCGACACCCTTTCCGCCATACCTCACTGTGAACAAGGTGGGACCCGTACGATGGCGTCGTGAGCAGGCCGACCGAGGAATCGAACCGGTGGATGTTGCGGGCTCGGGACGCCATGGACCGTCGCTACGCACAACCGCTCGACATCGGGGTGCTGGCCGGCATCGCCCACGTGTCGGAGGCACACTTCATCCGCAGGTTCAAGGAAACGTTCGGGGAGACGCCGCACCGCTACCTGCAGCGGCGGAGGATCGAACGTTCCATGTTCATGCTCCGGGAGACCGACCGCAGCATCACCGAGATCTGCTTCGAGGTGGGCTTCGGGAGCCTGGGCACGTACAGCCGGACCTTCCGCGACATCGTCGGTGTGACACCCTCGCAGTACCGGGCGTCGGCCGAACGCATCCACGCCCCCACGTGTTTCGCCATGGCGTGGACCAGGCCGAGCAGTTTCGGAGAAGCGAAACGACGGGCGTAGCCGTACATTCGGCACATGATCAACACCATCAACCTCAGCTCCATCTACGTCCTCGACCAGGACGAGGCCCTCTCCTTCTATGTGGGCAAGCTCGGTCTCGAGAAGCGGGCGGATTTCGACCTCGGTATGATGCGCTGGCTCACCGTCGGCGTACCCGGTGAGACCCGCGAGATCCTGCTGGAACTCCCTGGACCACACGCCATGGACGAGGCGACCGCAGAACAGGTCCGGGACAGTGTGACGAAAGGTGTCGGTGGCGGCTGGATCGGTTTCCACACCGACGACTGCCAGGGCGACTTCGAGCGGCTGGAGGCTGCGGGAGTCGAGATCACCCAGGAGCCGACCACCTACTTCTACGGAACGGACATTGGTATCCGCGACCCGTTCGGCAATCACCTCCGGATCGTGCAACCGGCCGAGATGATGGGTGAGCCGAAGATCTGAGCGCGTCGCGCCCGGCCTTCACGGCCAGCTCGGCCTCGGATCCATCCCTGCGGCCCGGTAGCAGTCGTCGATCAAGGCCATGACATCGACACCGGCTCGAGCGGTGGTGGGATAGTCGGCGCCTTCGATCACCGCGCCGCGGAACGCCCGCAGCTGATGCAGATAGGTGGCGTCCCGGCTCACCGGGTGTTCGACCCGAGCGCCCGAGGTTTCGACCACCATGTCGGATCCGTGCTGCGGACCCAGGGGGTTCCGCACCCGCATCACACCGTTCGATCCGTGGACCACCAGCGATGACACCCAATCGTCGCCTCCAGCGATCATCGACGAGGTGACCGATGCGGTGGCACCATCGGGTCCGACGAGATCGGCGCTGAGAGAGCCGTCGATCCCAGGTGTCGGACACTCCGCCCGGGCGGAAACCACCGAGGCCGAACCCAGCACCCAGGTCACCCACCGCAATGGGTACACGCCGATGTCCATCAGTGACCCGCCGCCGAGCGACAGGTCGTAGCGAATGTCGGTGGGAGGGATGTTGACGGCCGCCACCTCGAACGACGCCTCCACCCGTTCGACCGCCCCCAGACCATCCAGGACCTGGCGCATCTGGGCGAAGAGCGGGTGATACAGGCAGTGGAACGCCTCCATCACCACCAGCCCCGACGCGTCAGCGGCATCGGCCATCACCCGGGCATCGTCGGCGTTGGCGGCCAGCGGCTTCTCGACCAGCACGTGTTTGCCGGCCTTCAGAGCCTCCAGGGTCCACGGCCGGTGCAGGGCGGCGGGGGTGGCGATGTAGACGGCGTCGATGTCGTCGGCGGCGATGAGGTCCTCGTAGCCACACGCCCGACCCACCCCCCACCGCTCGGCGAACTGGTGGGCACGATCTGGCTGGCGGGCCGCCACCGCAACGATCTCGACGCCGTCGATCTCACGGGCGGGCTTGACCACCGCGTCCTCGGTGATCCGGGAGGCGGCGAGAAGGCCGAGGCGCAAGGTCATGGCATGACTCTACGTCGTACGCTGGCACATGGCTCGGGCGTCGATGTTGCTCCTCGGTGCGATGTTGGTCACCGCCTGCAACGCCACCCCGTTGCCGGCCGCTTCGAGTTCATCACACCCGGTATGCCCGAACTCAGCGGCTGTGGGGCGCACGCCACCCGGCCGATCTCGTAACCGATGCGGTCGCCTGGGATGTCGCGAACACCGAGACCCGCACGCCCTCGGCCTGACCCCTTCTCGACCTGTTCGTCCGCTGAGCTACCTGCCCCGTACAACCCGGTCCCGGCGCGACCCGGGAGGATCAGTGGCTTGCAACGATCGCTGGTTGCGGCGCGCTCGGGACCTCGAGGGTGAAGACGCTGCGCCCCTCGCGCCTCGAATATCGCAGCGCCCCACCCATCATCTCGGCCAATCGCTTCGAGATGGGCAATCCCAGACCGATCGAGTCGGGGGAATACCTCGACCCCGAGGCGGTGTGAAAGCTCTCGAACACCTGAGCAGTCTCCGAGCCGGGAACCCCCGGGCCATCGTCACTCACCTCGACCGCGCACCGGACATCGCCTGGGACCACGGCAACACGGACATCGGGGCCGCCGTATCTCTGAGCATTCGTGAGAAGGTTCCGCAAGATTTGGCGGAGCCTGACGGGATCGCCGAGGACCCGACGATCGCGGGTATCCACATGCACCGACGAGGCAAACACCTGATCGACTCCCTCCAGGGCTTGATAGATCTGGGACACCAGGTCGAGCGCCACCGATTCGACTCGCATCGTCTCGGATTCGACCTTGGCGGCGATGAGCAGGTCGTCGAGAATGGCAATGACATCTTGTGCCTGACGCCCGGCGGCAGCGACGATTTCTCGACGCTCGGAGGTGGAGAGCCGACGCTCGGACTCGGCCATTTCGAGGAATCCCGCTACGGCTGTGAGCGGGCTTCGAATCTCGTGCGAAACGGTCGCCATGAAGGTCTCACGCTGTCTCATGAGGCGCTCGACCTCGATCTGCTTGAGCGTCAGGGTGTCGACGGTGCGACGCAACTCGAGGAGAGCCATCACCTGGGTCGACAGGGCCGCCAGCGCCCGTTCCTGATCGGCATTCAAGTCGCGGGGAACCCGGTCGATGACGCACAAGGTGCCGAGGGCGTTGCCGCTGGCCGTGACGATGGGCGCACCGGCATAGAAACGGATGTTGGGGTCACCCAGGACCAGCGCGTTCGCGGCGAACCTGACATCCTGGGTTGCGTCCCGGACCACCATGACTTCGTCGGGCTGGGTGATCGCATGAGCGCAGAAGGCGAGATCGCGCGACGTCTCGGCCGTTCCCAGTCCAACCCGTGACTTGAACCATTGGCGGCTGTTGTCGATGAGGCTGATGAGCGCGATCGGTGTCCGACAGATCTGGGATGCGAGCAGCGTGATGGCGTCGAAACTGTCCTCGGCCATGGTGTCGAGGATGCGGAATGTTTCGAGTTCAGCCAGTCGACGCTGTTCGTCGGCCGGTGTCTGGGCTGCGCTCAACGAGGACCCTCCATGGTGAGAGGTATCGGGCACCACCGACTCGCCTTGAGAGAAACGAAACGGCAGTGACGCGTGTGGCGCCGGCGCCCTCCGAGTCGAGACGATCGGATTGCGAGCCCTCCGGATCCCGCTCACCCCCTCAATACAGCCCCGGGGTGCCCCCACCGTCCACCGCGATCGCCGTGCCGTTGATGTGCCGGGCCTCGGGGCGGCACAGGAAGACGGCCAGGTTGGCGACGTCCTCGACCTCGCCGAGACGGCGGATGCCCTGGCGTTTCATGATGTTCTGCTCGAACTCTTCCTTGGGCACGCCGGCGGTGTCGGCGCGGGCCTGCATGAGGGTGTGGAAGCGTTCGGTGCGGGTGAGCCCCGGGTGGATGGCGTTGACGTTGACGTCGTCGGCCAGACCCTGGGCGGCGAGCGACTTGCTGAAGCTGGCCATGGCGGCGTTCACGGCGCTTCCGATCATGGCATCGGCCGAGGGGGTGCGCGCCGCACCGCCGATCACGTTGATGACCGTGCCGTGCGACTCCTTGAGCAGTGGCCACAGCAGCCGGGACAGACGCACCGCGCCGTGGAATTTCAAGGTCATGCCGTCCACCCAGTCCTCGTCGGGCAGACCCAGGAACGGGCCGGACTTGGTGGAGCCGGCGTTGTTCACGAGGATGTCGACTCGGCCCGGATCGGCGCTCACCGCCGCGTGGACGGCTTCACAACCCTCGACCGTGGCCAGGTCGGCTGCCACGGTTTGCACCCGACGCCCGGTTTCGGATGTGATCGATTCGGCGGTTGCCCTGAGGGCGTCCTCGTTGCGAGCGGCGAGGACACAGTCGACGCCCTCGGCAGCCAGGGCCCGGGCGATGGCCGCCCCGATCCCTTTGCTGCCACCCGAGATGACAGCCACTTTTCCGGTCAGGTCACTCATCGAGCCTCCTACCTCATCACCACGTCGAGTATCTCCCAGTGGTCTCCGGTCCAGGCCACCGGGTTCATCTCGAACTCGGTGAGCCCCGACGCCACGAAGCGCCGCCCGGCTTCACACACCAGCCCGGCCAACTCACCGGCCGCCCGCCCGTCGTCGCCTCGTCGACGCAACGACACCTCGAGACCGGGAATCGACTCCACCATACGGATCGCCTGGCTGAGCTGCACCGGAGCGGGGGCCATTCGTTCTGCGCCCAGGCCTTCGGCCGCCACGCCGCCCAGACCCACCAGTGCCATCGGGCCGAAGATGGGGTCGATCACCATGCCGATGATCACCTCCACCCCCGATGACATCCGTTCCAGGCGGACACCTTCCAGGGTGGCCGTCGGGCTGGCGTGGGCCACCTTCGCCATGATCGTGTCGAACGACTGGCGACAGGCCTCGGCGCCCTCGATGCCGAGGATCACTCCACCCACCTCGGTCTTGTGAGCGATGTCGGGCGAACTGATCTTCATGACCAGTCGACCACCGAGGCGTTCACCCAACTCCGCAGCTTCCTCGGCGGCGGTGGCGAGACCGCCATCCACAACCGGTAGCCCCCAGCCGGCAACCAGTTGTTTGGCCTCATGCTCGGTCCGCGGTGGCTGCGTCACGGGCGTAGCCTCGAGGCCGTTGGTCGGCTCGAACCCCATTTCCGCCAATCGGCACATCCCCACCAGGGCACGGATCGCCGCTCTCGGCTCGGTGGTGAGCGGGCTGCCGGCTTCCTGCAGCATGGTGAGTCCGGCCTCACCCACGTCGCCCGCCATCCACAGATGGACCACCGGGACCGGGGTGTCGAGCGCCAGCAGTCCCTGGACCCGTTCGACCGTGTGGGCGCGGGGATGGGCGGTCGACACCGCCAGCACACAGTCGTAGTCCCCGGAACTGGCGAAGCGGTCTACCACTTCGGCGTACCGACCGGCGCCACCGATGATGCCACCCATGTCGAGTGGGTTGTCCGACGAGCCCAGCTGGAGCAACGGCTCCAACTCTGCCCGCAGGGCGTCGCTCGGAGTGGGCAGCCCCAGACCGTGTTTTTCGGCCAGGTCGGTGAGCATGATGGCGATGCCACCTGAGTGGGTGACGATGCCGGTCCGGGTTCCACCCAGCGCGGGGGTTCGGGCCATGACCTCGGCGATCGCCCACATCTCCTCGGGGGTCTCGGCGATGGTCACGCCCAGTGAGTCCAACACCCCGTCGAGCACCTTGGCGGGAGCCGCCATCGCCCCGGTGTGGGTCGACATCAGGCTCTGGCCGCGCCGGCTGGAACCGATGCGACAGGCCACCACCGGCTTCCCGGCGGCGTGCGCCCGGCGGACGGCGTCGATGAATGCGGCCCCGTCGCGGGCGGTCTCCATCACCAGTGCGACGGCTTTCACCTCGTCGAGCTCGATGAGCGCCTGGATGCCGTCGGGCATGCCCAGGTCGGCTTCGTTGCCGGTGGAGATCGAAACCGCCAGACCGCCGCCATTGGCGGCGGCAATGTTGTGGACGTAGCTGCCGGTGCCGCCGCTCTGGGTGACCAGACCCACCGGGCCGGTTCGCATCTCGTGGGCAGGGCGGTCGAGACAGGTGAGGAAGCTGGCCGCCAGTCCCAGTCCGGGCCGAATGATCCCACCCGAGTTGGGTCCCAGGACCCGGACCCCGGAGGACCGGGCGGCGTCGACCAGGTCGGCTTGGAGACGGGCACCGTCGGCGCCGACCTCGGCGAAGCCGCCGGCGAACACCACCACTCCACCGGCACCGACTGCGCCGGCCGACCTGACCGTGGCCGGGATGACCGCAGCCGGTACGGCACACACCACCAGGTCGGGCGAACCGGGGAGGTCCTCGAGCGAGGAGAACACCTCCACACCGTCCACCTCTGGTCGACCAGGGTTCACACCCCAGACGTGGCCCGAGAATCCGAGGCGACGGAGGTTGCCGAGCACGCGGCCCCCGTGTTTGGCCGGGTCGGCGGACAGCCCGACGATGGCGACCGACGTCGGTCCGAGAAGTCGTTGCATCCTGGTTCAGCCCCGCAGTTGTGGCATGACCTCGGCGGCGAACAGCTCCTGGCTGTCGTACCGGCCCATGTCGTAGAAGTAGAGGATCATGTCGGAACAACCCTCCGCCTTGTACTCGCCCAGCATGTCGACCGCCTGGTCGACGGTGACGGCGAAATGCTCTTCGGCGAACTCCGCACCCGTGCAGTTACGCCGCTCTCCGGCCACGTCGAGCTTGCGGACCAGATCGGCCTCGTCGCGGCCGATGATGGTCATCTGATGCACCGAGCGTCCGATCTCGGCGAAATCGCGGCCGACCGCCTCACAGTGCCCGGCCAGCACCTCGGACTTGTGCCGGTAGGTGTCGATGTCACCCGAGAAGTTGGCGAAGTCGCCGTGCTCGGCGACGATCCGCAGGGTCCGCTTCTCGCCGCCACCGGCGATCCACAGCGGTGGATGCGGATCCTGCATCGGCTTGGGATGGGTGATCGCCCCGTCCAGCCGGTAGTGCTCGCCGGTGAAGTGGGCGACGTCGGTAGTCCACATGGCCTTCATCACCTGGACCGCCTCTTCGAGCATGTCGAGACGCACCTTGTCGGAGGGGTAGTCGTAGCCGTAGCCCTTGAACTCCCCCACCGACCAGCCGGCACCGATGCCGACGTCGAGTCGTCCCTTGGCGATGGCGTCGACCGAGACGGCGATCTTGGCGAGCAGCGCCGGGTTCCGGTACGCAACACAGGTGCACATCTGTCCGAGCCGTACACGGCTGGTGGTGGCGGCGAGCGCCGCCATCAGCGTCCACGCCTCGAACACCGACTCCTGTGACGGCACCGGATGGGTGTGGAAATGGTCGTACACCCAGATCGAGTCGTAGCCCAGGTCCTCGATGGTCGAGGCCGTTGCCGTGATCAGATCCCATTGGCTGTCCAGCGGGACGCCCACCAGATCCATCTTCCAACCCTGCGGGACGAACGTTCCGAATCTCATGTATCGCTCCTTTCGACTGCCGCTTCGAGGGCAAGCCCCCCGATGAACACGCACACCGCCGCCAGCGCCACCATCACCCCGGAGGTGGTCCAGGCAGCCTGGTACGAAACCCGTTCCACCAGCAGACCGAAGGTCAGCGGGCCGAGGATGCCGCCGCCGTACTGACCGGCGCCGAGGATGCCGGACGCGATGCCGGGGGCTTTGGGGACGCGTTGTACCACTGCGAAGTTGAGCAGGCTGGGCCAGGCCCAGCCGGTGCCGAACACGAAGATCGTGACGAAGAACAGCCCGACAGTGGACCAGCTCAATCCCATCAGGAGGAAGGCGAAGCAGCCCGCCGCCATCATGACCGTCAGCATCCTGAAGTGGATGGGAGGGTGACGGTCGCCGATCCAGCCGTATCCGATGCGGATGAGGATGCCGAGTCCGCTCCCGATCGACAGGAAGGTCCCGGCGACGCCGGGGCTGATGCCGCCCGCCACCGCCGACTCCACGTAGAAGGCGCCCAGAGAGGCGGAGGCGTTGACGGCGAAGAAGGCGGACAGCGCCAGGATCCACACCGCCCGGCCCGGGACGTCCGACCGGAGTCCGCGAGTGAATCGTCCACCGCCCTGTTCCACGTTCCACCCGGCGATGATGGGGATGGCGGCGATTCCCGCGGCCACGAACGCCCACCGCCAACCGACCGTGAGTCCGATGAGAGGCACCGCCGCCCCGGCCAGCATGGTGGCGTACGGCCCCGCCGACTGCTTGATGGCGAAGCCGACGCCCTGGCGCCGCAGCGGGAACCCGCGGGCGAGGGCCAGGTTGGAGGCGGGGAATGCGATCCCGTTGGCGACTCCGGCGACGATCAGGAAGCCTGCCAGCCAGGTCCAACTGGTGGCGAAGATGGCGATGCCGAACGAGGTGACCATGCTGAGCATCGCCGCCACCGACATCGCCCGGGGCCCACCGAGCCGCTCAGCCAGACGGCCACCGAACATGGTGGTGCTGGCCGAGGCCATGTAGTAGAGGGTGGCGAGCGCTCCGAGGGCCGTCTCCCCGAAACCGAGCTCGGGACGGATGAACACCGCCATGGCGCCGGTCGTGAAGATCGGCAGTGCCCCCAGGATGATCGAGAGGGTGGTGGCGAGCAGGGTCGGGACCGGCCGGTTGACCAGCCCGACCCGCTCGTCGTCACTCACGCCTGTGGATCCCACACCTTCACCACCTCGTCGGCGGCGAGCCGCGCGACGTCCTCGGAACTCATCCCGAGACGGTCGGTGAGGATGGCGGCGGTGTGCTCGCCCAGCATCGGTGCAGGGTTGCGAGGCATCTCCCAGTCGCTGAACTTCACCGGCGACGGCGGGTACTTCACCTCACCCAGCGTCGGGTGCTGGTAGCTCGCCACCATCCCCCGGGCCTGGGTCTGCGGGTCGGAGAACACCTCTTCGAAATCGTTGACCGGGGCGGAGGGGATGTCGAACTCGTCGAGGATCCGCGCCCACTCGCCCTTGGTGTTGGTCTTGAACGCCTCCTCCAGGATCGGCACCACGTAGTCGCGGTTCTTGAGACGGGTGGCGTTGTCGACGCACTTGGGGTCGTCCTTCAGATCGGGACGTCCGATGGCATCACACAGGTTCCGCCAGAACTTCTCGTCCCGAGCCGCCACCACCACGTAGCCGTCGCTGGTCTCGAAGGCCTGCCACGGCACCATGTGGGCGTGGGCGGTGCCGTACCTGGTGACGGCCTTGCCGGTGTTCAGGTGGTCGAGGGCGTCGTAGCTCAACATCGACACCAACGAGTCCAGCATGGCCACGTCGGCGTGACGCCCACCGCCGTTGATCCCACGTCCGGCGAGTGACGCCAGCACCGAGATGCAGCAGAAAATGCCGGCCGAGATGTCGGCGATCGGGATCCCCACCCGGGCGGGCGGGCCGTCGGCCTCGCCGGTGATGTCCATGTGCCCCGAATAGGCCTGCACCACCAGGTCGAACGCCGCCTTGTCGCGGGCCGGCCCGTACTCACCGAACCCGGTCACCGACACCGTGATGATGTCGGGGTTGCGCGCCTTCAGTGTCTCGTGATCGATGCCCAGCCGCTTCATCACACCGGGCCGGAAGTTGTCGACCACCACATCGGCGGTGTCGACCAACTTGTAGAACACCTCGAGCCCTTCGGGACTCTTGAGGTCGATCACCACGCTCTTCTTCCCCCGGTTCATGAACAGGTGGATGGCGCTCTGATCCCCGAACGGCGCGATCTTGGGGTTGCGGGCCGTGTCACCGGTGAACGGCTCGACCTTGATCACCTCGGCCCCCAGCTCGGCGAGGATCGCGCCACCGTACGTCCCGGCGATCACCTGCCCGAGCTCGATGACGGTGACACCCTTCAACATGATGATCTTGTCCCCCGGAGCGAAGCGAGGGGGGAAGGGGCCCCCGCGACGAAGGAGCGGGGTAGGGGGGTTGGCCTGACCCGCGCGACAAGTTCATCGACGGGTGTTTGCCCCCAACCCAAATTCGTGGAATTCCCTTCGCTCACCATTCGAGCTTCACCACCTCGCGGCTCTTCGCCGACAGGTCGACGGCGCGGGAGATCTTGAGCACGTCGAGACCTTCCTGGCCGGTGGCGAGGATGGGGTCCTGGCGGTTCTGACCGACGGCGTTGATGAAGGCGTGAGTCTCTTCCTGCATGGCGCCGAAGTGCTCGCCGAGGGCCCAGTCGCCCGGCATGTAGGACCCGAGCATGGCCACGTTCATGGTGGCGTCGGGCACGTACGGTGAGGGGATCGACTTGGTGGAGGCCATCAGCACGTCGCGGTGGTCGTCTTTGACGCTGATGGTGCCCTCACGGCCGAACACCTCGAAGTCCATGCTGGCCACGTAGGCGGGCCAGAAGTACGGCAGCTCCCAGCTGACGCCCAGGTTGGCGACGGTGCCGTCGTCGTAGGTCATCACACACCAGGTGGAGTCGAGCGCCCCGTACTCCTCGTAGATCTTGCCCTTGGTGGAGCCGGCGGCGTAGACGCTGGTGGGGCGCTGATCGGGTAGGTACCAGTTGAGCAGGTCGAACAGGTAGGTCATGGTGTTGACCGACGGGGTGGTGGAGTTGGCC
Source organism: uncultured bacterium (assembly GCA_963825585.1). Taxonomy (GTDB): domain Bacteria; phylum Actinomycetota; class Acidimicrobiia; order Spongiisociales; family ZC4RG35; genus JAOUGY01. Next base: position 156,454 of record CAWGTX010000008.1, on the reverse strand, counting down.
CGGCTGATCACCGATCGGGCCACGGAGTCGGCCAGGTAGATGGTTGCCTTGGCGCTGGTCACCTCGCCGACGTAGCCCTTGAGCATGTGCTCCTTGATGGCCAGGTAGCGGCGACGGAAGCGCTGGGTGAAGCCGGTGTAGATACGCACGCCGTACTCGTCGGCGGCGGCCATCAGCTTGTGGGCTTCGTCCTCCTCGATCGTGAACGGCTTCTCGATCATCACGGCCTTGCGGGCCTGGATGGCCGCCATCGCCGGCTCGTAGTGGGCGTTCTCGGTGGAGGCGATGATCACGGCGTCGACGTCGTCACGGGCGACGACGTCCATGGCGTCGGTGGCGATCACGTCGGCCATGCACGAGTCGCCAAGGCGGCGAGCCTTCTGCTCATCGATGTCGGCCACGGCCAGGAAGTCGACCGAGGGGTGACGGTGGGCGATCTCGGCCCGCAGCGACCCGATGGTGCCTGCGCCGACGACGGCGACACCGACGCCGTCGGAGATGAAACGTGGCCTGCTCATCCGTTGTTCTCCAACCGGGCCTGTGCCCGCTCCGCCGCCTCTGCTCGGGCGATGACCACCCGGGCCACCCGGGCCACTGCGTAGTCGACCATCCGACCGTCGACGGCGATCGAGGCCGACCCTTCCTCCAACGCCTGCTCGAAGGCGGCCAGCACCTTGCGCTGGTACGCCACCACATCGGGCGTAGGGGTGAAGACGTCGTTGATCACAGCCACCTGGGCGGGGTGGATGGCGACCTTGCCCACGTATCCGAGGGTGCGGGCCAGCTCGCTCTCCACCCGGAGGGCGTCGAGGTTGCGGAAGTCCATGAACACCGCCTCGAAGGGGTGCTGGATGCCGGCTGCCCGGGACTCCATCAGCATCTGGGAGCGGGCCTGCATGAGACCGGTTCCTTCCGGCGTCCACTCGCAGCCCAGGTCGGCCACCAGGTCGCCCTGCTCGCCGCCGCCGAACATCATGCATTCCACCCGGGCGCTGGCCGTGGCCATGTCGTAGGTGTTGCGGACGCCGAGTCCGCTTTCGATGAGCGGGATGATCTCCATCTTCCCGACCTCGTGGCCGAAGGCCATCTCGAGGGCGGTGAGGGCTCCGTCGATCTCCTTGATCACACCCGGCTGTTCGGCCTTGGGGATGACCAGACCGGTGACACCGGCCTTGCCGGCAGCGACGATGTCGTCCCACATCATCCCGGTCTCAACCGCGTTGGTTCGCACGTACAGCGGGATCGGCGAGGGCGGCAGATCAGCCAGCAGTTCCCGGGCGACCGGCTTCTGGTCGAGGGCTACCGCGTCCTCGATGTCGATGATCACGGCGTCGGTGCCGGACTTGATCGCCTTCTCGATGAGGTCGCGCCGGTGGCCCGGCGTGAACAGCATCGAACGGAGTGCCTCCATGACGGTGTGTACCTTCCTGTGTCGGTTACTTGATTGCCATCGGGTTGAGCGGCGAGCCGACCGCTCTCGTGAACGGAAGCGGCGGCCCGGCGAACATGAACTCGTAGACGCCGTCGGCCGCGCAGTCGTCGGCGATCGGGTCGAGGTCGAAGATCTCGCCCAGCCACAGACCCATCGCCTGGATGAAGACGATGTGGAGCGGTTGGGAGACGTCGGGAGTCTCGTTGGGTCGGACCTCGAGGCCCCAGGTGTCGGTGGCGACCGCCGCCACGTCCCGCTCGGCGATCCAGTCGACACTGGCGATCCCCAGTCCGGCGGCGTCGCCTCCGGCATAGTCACCCCAGGTGCCGGCGGCCCGGGCCATGGTCATAGCCCCCGTGCGCACGAACACGAAGTCGCCCACGCCCACCTCGATGCCACCCATCTCGGCGGCCCGGTCGAGGTCGTCTCCGGTGATGGGGTATCCCGGTTCGAGCCACTCGACGCCGAGCGCCCGCGGGATGTCGAGCAGGACGCCACGTCCCACCATGGAGTCGCAGGCGTTCTTGACAGAGCCACGGAGAGCGCCCTTACTGCTGACCATCTCGGCGCCGAAGCCGTTGTAGATCTTGTTCTCGAACACCACGTGCCCGGGGGCGTCCCATTGGGTACCGCTCTGCAGCGGCATGATGATGAGATCGTCGGTGCCACGGAAGTGTTTGTCGACACCGCCGTAGAAGTCTCTGACCGATGCACCGGAGATGACATCCGAACCGTCACGGATCATGAGGTGGATGGGATTGAATCGGCCCAGGTTGCCGGTCTGGGGGCCGGCCTCGTCGTAGGGGAGAGCCATCGAGATGGTGACGCCCCGCTTGACCAGCTTCGAAGCGGCGAGCACCTGCTCGGGACCGACCAGGTTGAGGGTGCCCTTCTCGTCCTCGTCGCCCCAACGCCCCCAATTGCCGTGGCGCTCGATCTGGGCGCGGATGGTCTCGATGGTGGGTGATTCTGACAAGGGGACACCTCCACTGTGGCCGCGGCGTCTCACCAAGTGAGACGTGGTCGGAACGCTCCAACCTTACGGTCGTAGCGCCCGTGCTGTCAACAGATTCCGGCCCTTCCAGAGAATCCCAGTTGACATTCGAACACGGCCGTCGGTACCCTCATTTCAATACACGTCTCGCCAAGTGAGACAGTTCACGCCCAATGAATCGGTCGGGGAAACCCTCGAGGCCCGGCCCGAGTGGAAGGCCTGCCATCCATGGACATCGAGTTCACGCCCGAACAGGAACTGTTCCGGTCCACCGTTCGCGACTTCTGCGACCGGGAGATCACCCGCGAGTACGTCCGTGAGTGCGACCGAGATCGCCGCCCACCCACCGAGCTGTACAGGAAGCTGGGCGAGCAGGGCTGGCTCGGCATCAACATCCCCGAGGAGAACGGCGGCGCCGGCGGCGGGGCCGTCGAGGTAGCGATCCTGCTCGAGGAACTGGGCGAGTCGTTCCTCGATCTCGCCTTCTGGGTGTTCCGGGCCGTGACCTGGGGTGGCCTCGCCATCAGCCGTGACGGAACCGAGCAGCAGAAGCAAGAACTACTTCCCAAGGTCGCATCGGGCGAGTTGTCGGTGTGCTTCTCGCTCACCGAACCTGACGCCGGCTCCGACGCCGCCTCGATCTCGCTCAAAGCCGAACAGGACGGCGACGACTACATCCTCAACGGCCAGAAGGTGTTCACGTCGGGCTTCAAGGCGTCCGACCTCGACGTGGTCGCCACCCGCACCTCGTCTGAGGGCAAGAAGCACCACGGCATCACCAACTTCCTGGTCGACTGCGACACGCCCGGCCTCGAGTGGCATCCGATCGAGACCCTCGGCCACTGGCCGCTCGGGACCGGCAATGCTCACCTTCACCGACGTGCGGGTGCCCGAGCCGGATGCTCGGCACCTGCACAACGGTTGGAACGACCTGGGCGTCTATCTCCGCTACGAGCGCCTGTGCCTGTCGGCCGCCCGGACCGGCGCCGCCAAGGCCGCCCTGGCCGATTCGACTCGACTACGCCAAGACCCGCAAGACAGTTCGACCAGCCGATCTCGAACTTCCAGGCCGTCTCCCACCGTCTCGCCGAGATGCAGGTGATGACCGAGATCTCCGAGATGCTCGTGTACCGCTACGCCGCCCGGCTCGACAAGGGCAAGGCCACCACCCGCGACGCGGCCATTCTCAAGCTGTACGCCTGCGAGTCCTACAAGCAGGTGGCCGACATGGGTCTGCAGGTGTTGGGCGGGTACGGCTACACGATGGAGTACGACCTCCAACGCCACTTACCGCGAGTCCCGGCTCGGCGTGATCGGCGCCGGGACGTCGGACATCCAGAAGCAACATCATCGCCAAGACGATGGGGCTCTGATGAATCAGCGAGGGGCATGGAGCGAGGAGCGAGGAGCCAGACCATGAACGCCATGTCATGCGGTCGAGCTTGGGGGTTTCAGATTTCCGGCCCCTCGCCCCTCGCCCCTCGCCTCGTGCACAGAAGGAGGATCGCCTGATGGGAGTCATCACCGAAGAAGCCAGGCAATGGGCGCAGAGCGGATTCCCCCGTTACGTCTTCGACGTTGGCCGGCGGGACATCCAGAAGTACGCCCACGCCATCGGTGAAACCGACCCGATCCACTTCGACCCGGACGCCGCCGCCGAAGCCGGATACGCCGACATCGTGGCACCGCCCTTCTTCCCGTACGTGATCCGCATGCACGCATCACACCTGGTTGGCCAGGACCAGCTGGAGCCGGACGGGTCGGCCAGCGCCGACGTTCCCCCGCTGCCCACCACCCGGGCGATGGCGGGCGAGATCACCATCGAGCTGGGCGAGCCGATCGTTGCCGGCGACGTGGTCACCGTCGACCAAACGCATCACCGACCTGTTCGAGAAGGAAGGGCGCAGCGGCACCCTGGTGTTCGTGAAGATGGAGTTCACCTTCACCAACCAGCAGGGCGACGTGGTCGCCCGCGAGGAATTCACGAGGATCTACCGATGAGCGCCTATCGCCGGAGTCGAAGTCCCAACCGTCACCGACCCGACGCCGATCGACCTGTTCATGTTCAGCGGCGCGTCGTGGCTCATCCACCGCATTCACTACGACCTCCCCTTCACCACCGAACACGACGGCCACCCTGGCCTGCTCGTCCACGGTCCCCTCCAGGGCACCTACATGGTCCAGGCCGTCCAACAGGCGCTGGGATCGAGGGCCCGGCTCAGCGTCGATCACCTACCAGCACCTCGCCCCCGCATACCTGGGCGACTCGCTCGACTGCGGCGGTACGATCATCGAGACCGACGGAGTTCCAAGGTGACCACCGAAGTGTGGATCCGGAAGGCGGACGGCACCGTCACCACCACCGGTACCGCCGTCTTCGAGGTGACGACATGACGACCGGAGCCGTCGCTCCTCGCCGAGATGCTCGAGGCCTACGAGGTCAGTCACGTCTTCCACGTCCCGGCCGTCGTCCGCCGCACCATGGTGGAGATCGAGGCACGGACCGGGATCAAGCGGATCCGTCCGCACGGCGAGAAGCCGGCGGCCTACATGGCCGACGGCTACGCCCGGGCCTCGGGTCGCCCCGGCGTGTGCATGGCCCAGGTGATCGGCGCCCTCAACCTGGCGGCCGGGCTGCGTGACGCCTACCTGGCGCACTCCCCCGTGATCGCCATGACCGGTGGACGCGACCCGAGCACCAAGTTCCGAAAGGTGTATCAGGAGATCGACGACGTTCCCGCCTTCGAGCCGGTGACCAAGTTCAATGCCACCATCGACTCGGTGGAGCGCATTCCCGACATGCTCCGTCAGGCGTTCCGGGTCGCCACCACCGGCGCACCCGGGCCGGTCCACCTGCAGTTCCGGGGCAACGAGGGCCAGATCGACCTCGACGAGGCCGAGATGGATGGCCGGGTCGAGGCCCAGTTCGCCGCGGTCCCGCCGTACCGTCCCCTTCCCGACGACGAGTCGGTGCGTGCTGCGCTCGGCTTCATCGAAGCCGCCGAACGTCCGGTGATCGTGGCCGGTGGCGGCGTCCGCGCCTCGGGCGCCGGGGCCGAGCTGGTGGCGCTGGCCGAACGGCTCCAGATCCCGGTCGCCACCTCACTCAACGCCAAGGACACGATTCCGGGTGTGCATCCGCTGTCGGTGGGTGTGGTGGGCACGTACTCGCGGGCGTCCGCCAACCGCACCGTCAACCGGGCCGACCTGGTCGTCTACATCGGCACCGAGACCGGAGGCATGACCACCCACTTCTGGAAGGTTCCCGGCGCTCGGACGCCCGCACCATCCAGATCGACATCGAACCCGAGGCGATCGGACGCAACTACCCGCCGCTGGTGGGCATCAACGCCGACGCCAAGGAGACGCTGCGGCGGATGCTGGAGCTGTCCGACTCGGCGTCGGCCTCCGCCCGGTCGGGATGGGTGGAGCACTGCCGGGGCATCGTGGCAGCCTGGTACGACGAGTACGCCCCGCTGATGGGATCCGACAACGTGCCGATCCGGCCCGAGCGGATGTGCGCCGATCTCACCGACGTGGTGCCTGATGACGGCATCGTGGTGGTGGACACCGGCCACGCCGGCATGTGGATGGGTGGTTTCTACGATCTGCGCACCCCAACCCAGAGCTACATGCGTTCTGCCGGCCATCTCGGCTGGGCGTTTCCCGCCTCGCTCGGCGCCAAGTGCGGAGCACCCGACCGGCCGGTGGTGTGTTTCACCGGCGACTCGGGCTTCTGGTACCACGTCGGCGACATCGAGACCGCCGTCCGCTTCGGCATCAACACCGTCACCGTGGTCAACGACAACCATTCCGGCAACCAGTCGATGCGCGGCTTCGACCGCGCCTACGGCGGCAAGCAGACCGAACAGGCCCAGGAGCTGTGGGTGTTCACCGAGGTCGACTTCGCGGCGGTGGCCGAGAGCATGGGCGCCGTCGGGCATCCGGGTCGAGAAGGCCTCCGACTTCAAGCCGGCGATGGAACGGGCGCTTGAAGATGGACCGCCCCGTGGTGATCGACGTCGTCACCGACATCGAAGCAGTCGCACCGGGGGCCGTCACCGAGTGACCCGCCACCACCTGCCGGCGATCCCCGACCAGTTGAAGTGGGGAGCGTTCTCGGCAGGGTTCGAGCCGGTCCTCACCATCGATTCGGGCGACGTCGTCGACATCGACAACGTCCACGGCGGACCCGGCCAGTTCCCCGAGGAGTACTGGGCGCGTCTGCTGCCCGAGCACCGGGAGTTCCTCGACACCCACCGGCCGATCTTCCCGGCCACATCATGAACGGCCCCATCCACGTGCGCGGCGCCGAGCCGGGTGACACCCTGGAGGTGCGGGTGCTCGACGTTCGCCTGCGTCAGGACTGGGCGTGGAACATGATCATGCCGCTGCGGCCGTGAGTCTTGTCCCCCCGAGCTTGCGAGGGGGGAAGGGACCCGCTTGCGGGTAGGGGGCACTTCCCCGACCGGCGCATCCTCGGCATCGAGCTCGACCGGGAGGCGATGGTGGCCCGGATGCCGTGGGGCGGTGCCATCCCCCTCGATCCGTTCTTCGGCGTGATCGGAACCCTTCCGCCCGCCGAGTGGGGCACGATCAGCTCGATCGCCCCGCAGGCGCACGGCGGCAACCTCGACATCAAAGAGCTCCGCCCCGGCTCCACCCTGTACCTGCCGGTGTTCAACCGAGGGCGCCGGTCTGATGGTCGGTGACGGCCACGCCATCCAGGGTGACGGCGAGAGCTGCCTGTCGGCGGCGGAGACCGTCGCTGAGCGGCACCTTCGAGGTGCACGTCTCGCAAGGACCTCCGCACCTGGATGCCCCGGGCCGAGACCGCCCACCCACCACATCACCATCGGCATCGACCAGGACCTCGACGACGCCGCCCGCCAGGCGATCCGCGAGATGATCACCCTGATCCGACAGCTCACCGACCTGTCAGCCGAGGACGCCTACACCCTGTGCAGCCTCGCCGCCGACGTCCGCATCAGCCAGCTCGTCAACGTCAACAAAGGGTGTCACATGATGTTGGCGAAGAGCGCTCTCGAGTTCTGAACGAGCGACGAGCGACGAGCGACGAGCGACGAGCGACGAGCGACGAGCGACGAGCGACGAGCGACGAGCGACGAGCGACGAGCGACGAGCGACGAGCGACGAGCGACGAGCGACGAGCGAGTTTCCACGTTTTGCACAATAGGTCGCGTGGATAGGGAACAGCTTTGTCCCCCTCGAGCTTGCGAGAGGGGGAAGGGCGCTGGTTCTAACGGTCAGTGCACGAAGTGGAGTTGATGGTAGGTGTTGAGGGCTTGGTTGGGGGTTTTCCAGTCGAGGCTTCTGCGGGGTTGGTTGTTGATGATGTGTAGGACTCGGGGGATGCGAGTGTTGTCGGGGTCGGCCAGGCTGGTGCCTTTGGGGAACCAGCGGCGCAGGATGCCGTTGTTCTGTTCGTTCCCTGCCCGCTGCCAGGGGGCGTGGGGGTCAGCGAAGTACACACCCAGCTCGAGCAGGTCTTCAAGGTTCTGCCAGTGCGCCATTTCGGCTCCCCGGTCCCAGGTGAGGGAACGTCGTAGGTCTGGGGGCAGGGTGAGAAGCCAGGCAGCGAGTGCTGCTGAGACTGCCAGAGCGGTCTTGCCGTTGGGAAGAGCGATGAGATGGGTGAGTCGTGTCACTCGTTCATACAGGGTGACAATGCTGGTTTGGGAGTAGGCACCGACGATCAGGTCACCTTCCCAGTGGCCCACCTGGCAGCGTTCGCTAGCTGGAAGCTGGCACCTGGGTTCAAAGTGGCTACACTTGTGGTCCCAGGAGGTCGGGAAGTGCGGTCGATCGGGATCAGGGAGTTCAGGGATCAGGCCACTCAGCTGATGGCGTCCGGCGAGACGCTGATCGTCGAGCGCCACGGTGAGCCCATCGGGTTCTTCGTGCCGATCGTCGCCGTCGACCGCGAAGCCGGGGCCGACGCGCTGGGACTCGGCTGGGACGGGCCGTCGATCAGGTAGTCGAAAAGGGGGGCCTATCCCTCGCGAGCATGAAGGGGCGTTCCGGAACGTGTGCGGAGTTGGTCTCGTGGACTCTCGACCCCTACCCCGCTCCTTCGTCGCCCGGCGCTTGCGCCGGACGGCCCCCTCCCCACTGTGTGGGGGCGTCCGCCACCCCTATCCGCTAAGCCTCATTGTGCCAGACGACCGTCGTTCGCTCGACGCCACCGTCTCTACCACGAGATGGCCAACGCCTCACGCAATCCTGCCTGCAGGCCATCGAGACGAACGTGATTCTCTCTACTTGCCCAGAACGACGTGGCGAGGGAGCACTGCCTCCGTCACCCCTCGGACTGGCCTGTCGTCGCCTCGGCGCTGGTGCTCTCTGCCGCAATCTGGACCAACGATGGTGATTTCCTGGGCTCTGGGGTCGCCACCTGGACCACCGACACGCTCCAGCGGTGGCTCGACCGACAACCCGCTCCCGGGGACTGACTCGTGTCAGCGGTTCCCCACCTCGACCTCGTCACCGGTGGCGGCGTCGATGAGGGGGCGATCGCCGAGCGGCGCCTGCGAGTTCGATGATGGCCCCGGCAGAGCAGTCACCCGGTCGGTGGAACATGCGAACGTCCGCCAGCCACCCGGTCCGGAGACTCGTCGACGTCCCACACGACGTCGGAACCGCAGTCGAGGTACACCTCGATGCGGTTGTCGTCGAGCAGTGAGGCACCTCCGATCGTGGCCGACGTCCGGATCGGCGATCCGGATATCGCCACGTACAGGCCGAGGATGGCGGCTGTCACGAGGCCGAGCCCGATCCAGATGAGCCGTACCTTCATGTCATCCAGGGTACGCGACAGACGACTTCCGGATGTAGCACGTTCGTAGTACATTCGAACCATGTCCACCACAACCGTGAGGCTCGATCCGGAAGAGGAGGAGACACTCGACAGACTCGCCGAGGTCCATGGCGGTCGTTCGGGCGCCCTCCGAGCAGGACTTCGCCTGCTGGCAGCCAACACGGCCCGACAAGCCGCCCTCGCCGAGTTGCTGGCCGAATGGGAGTTGGAGGACGGCCCTGTCGACCGAGCCGCCGTCGACCGGATGATCGACGAGTACGGGCTGTGATCCTCGATGCCGGGTTCTTCGTCTCCGTCGACCGGGGTGAGCGTCGAGCCCGCGAGTTCCTGACAGCGGCTCAGTCAAAGGGCAGACAGCTCCACTCGACCCACCCCGTCCTGGCGCAGGTCTGGCGCGACGGATCTCGACAAGCACGCCTCGCCCGGCTGCTCGAAGCGATCGAGCTTCACCCGATGGACGACGGCCGGACGGTTGGCTCACTCCTGGCCCGCGCTGGAACGAACGACGTGGTCGACGCCCATCTCGTCGTGACCGCGGTGAGGATCTCGCAGCCGATCATGACCGGCGACACCGCCGACATCGGCAGGCTCGTCGCCGTGCTCCCCGGACCACGCCCTGTCGTCCACGCCTGGCGATGAACGACTTGGGTCACATCGGCTGGGTCAGCCCATCAGCCGGGCGTAGTTGCCGGCCACGATCGCTTCCCGTTCGGAGTCGGCGACCGTGTCGAGGCTCTCGAGCCAGCTCACCGGATCTTCCTGCAGCATGTCGGCCGGGTCGTCGGTGCCGAGCATCACCTGGGAGATGCCCACCTCGTCGATGAGGTGGCGGAGAGCCGACTCGTTGTGGGTGAGGCAGTCGAAGTAGAGGCGCTTCAGGTAATCAGACGGCAAACCGGCCGACGACGCCTCCGCTCGCACCCGGTGGCCGTGGTCGAATCGTCCGGCCGCCCAGCACGAGTAGCCGCCGCCGTGGGCGAACAGGAGCTTCAGGTCGGGGTGACGGTCGAGCACGCCTCCGAAGATGAGCGAGGCGATGGCGATGGTCGACTCGAGCGGGTTGCCGATCAGGTTGCGCAGGTGGTACTTGCCGAGCAGCTGCCCGGGACGGACACCGGCCGGGTGGATGAACACCATCGCCCCCGTCTCCTCGGCGGTGGCCAGCACCGGTTCCAGCTCGGGGGCATCCCAGTCGGTGCCGTTGACGTGGGTCGAGACGATGGCGCCGTCGAAGCCCAGACCCATCACCCGTTCCAGCTCGGCGGCTGCGGCTACGGGATTCTCCAGCGGCAGGAACGCCTGGCAGCGGAACCGTCCGGGGGCACCGGCGGCGTACTCGGCGAGCGAGTCGTTGGCGGCCCGGGCGTAGCCGGCTCCGTCGGCGATGGTGTGCAGATGAAGGCTCGGGCTGAGCGACAACACGGCGACGTCGACCCGCCAGGTCGTCAGCCGGTCGGCGCGCTCCTGGGGGCGTCTCCTCGTACACCGGGCCCTGCAGCAGCGGCGACCACCTCTCCCCCACCCGGTACACCATCGCCCCCTGCTCGTCCCGTCCGAAGTCGACGCCGAACCGGGTCTCCCCGCCGTCGGCCCACTGCTCTGAAGACGGGCGGGATGGCATGGGCGTGGACGTCGACAGTGGGTGCGGATTTCATGCATGCGAGGGTATCTCTGCGACGCACGCCGGGTCGGCCCAGGCGATACTCGACCTTCCAGATTCAGGAGATAGATCGATGTCGGATGAGAAGAAGATCACCTACGACCCGGTCGCTGTGGACGTGTTCCGCCAGATCTGGGGGCCCGACTTCCTGCCGCCATTCCCCCGGCTGCCCGAGACGGTGGAGGCGTTCAAGCCCATCTCCGCCGCCCAGGGTGCGTTGATGAGCAACCAGACCATCGACCTCAAGACACGGGCGGTGGTGACGTTCGCCACCATGGTCGCCCTCGGCTACCAGCCCGAGGCCAAGCTCTACATGCAGGGCCTCCGCAACCTCGGCTACTCGGTGCGCGAGATCGCCGAGATCATCGCCCAGGTCGCCCTCTACGCCGGCATCCCCCGCGGCATCGACGCCAACGTCCTGCTCACCGAAGTCGTCAACGAAGACGAGGAGCGCAACGCCGCCGAAGGGTTCTTCTACAAATTCCCGGAGCACTGAAGCCGCTCACCGTCGACCGTTCACCGTTCACTGCTGCGACCAGTCTGGATCGGGACTTGGACCCGATGGGGACTCGAGGCGACGCCACGCGCGTAGGGGCGACCGAGGCTCCGCGAGGGCGCCCAGACCCCTGCGGCCAAACCTGTCATCCTCGATCGGGGACTCGGCACCCTGCCACCGGCCAAAGACCGCGCTGGAACTGACCGAGCGAGTGAACGCCATCGGGTTTGGGCGGACTCACAAAGCCTCACCCGCCCCTACCCGCGCTAGGCCCCACCCCAGCCAGGCATACCAGTTCAGGGTTGCCGAACACCGAACGGTCGGCGCCACGCCGCGTAGGGTCGGCCGATCGAAGCGACCGGACGAGGCTCTGCGAGGCCGCCCAGACCCCTGCGGCCGAACCTGTGATCCACGATGGGGGACTCGGCACCCTGCCACCGGCCAAAGACCGCGCTGGAACTGACCGAGCGAGTGAACGCCATCGGGTTTGGGCGGACTCGCAGAGCCTCGCCCCGCCCCTACCCAAGACTTCAACCGAACGGGATGGCGGACTCCAAAGGGCCCACCGTCCCCAGCGAGTCCCGGTTGACGATCAGCTCGCTCACCAACTCGGACAACAACTCGAGGTCCGCCGGGCGGCCCAGCGCCTCAGCGAGACCGGAGAACTGGGCGGAAAGCTCTTCGCCGCAATCGCCGTGGAACATCGCCTTGCCTTCCTCGACCTGCCCGAACCGACGCAACCCCCAGACGAACTCCGGGTCTCCTTCGGTCCCGTGGAATCCGGCCGTCAACAGGGCAACTCCTCGTCCTTTGTTCTCGGTAGCGGCCTGCAGCGTTTCGACAGCACCGCCGTCGGTGTACTCAACAAGCGTCAACTCCCCCCCGATATCGGCGGGGGGCATCTTGACGGCCGATCCCAAGACACCCAGGTCGGCCTCGAACGTCGAACCCTCCAGAACCCGCTCCGCCTGCACGGTGACGAGCCAGTACTCGCGATCCGGGAGCCCCTCCCCAGGCGATGGTCGCACGTACGGCCCTTCCATACCAACCAACGTCCCCTCGACGGCGGCCTGCCCACGTCTCAGGTTGACGTTGAGTTGGCAGAGAGCAGGGCTCGAATGAGACGACGAATCCGTGACCCCGTCGACGGGCACTGAGCTGGCCGGTGCCGTCGGAGTCTCGGGCCCGATCGTCGTCGGCGACTCGCTTGAAGGCGACCCGCACGAGGTGAGCATGACGCTCACAGCCGCCAACAGCGCACAGGTGCGCAACCACCGCCGTGCACCGAGAGATGTCGTGTCAACCATGTCAGGTCCCCTCCAAAGCCACGTTGTAGACCCGGACGTTCACATCAGAGTTGTTGATCACCAGGGTATTCGCACGGAACCCCTCACACCCGCAGGACACACAGCCAGCTAACCCGACGTCTGAGATCCGCATTGACTCCGACCGGGTAGGGGCGTCAGGCCGAACGCCGGACGATCTCCGCCAGGGTGTCCAGCCTGTTCGGCCAAAGCTGCCACGCCTCGACCGGCGTCGGCGCCGCACAATCCGGGGCGCATTCGACTCCGTTCGCGTCGGCAGAACGTGCCGCTGCCCTCCCGGCTGACGCCGGAGTCTCCCCGTCCGGGGGCCGAGCAGACGATCAGACAGAACGCGTCGCCGACCGCAGCAGACGGCCGGGGCGTCAGGTATCGGCGGACCACGCCTCGAACCTCCGATGTAGGTCGCCACCACTTCGAAGGCGTCGTCGAGGACGACCGAGGTCGGCGACGTTCCCGGTGGCGAGTGAGGCGGTGCGGCCGATCAGGGCGGCGGGGGCGGTGGTGGCGGCGGCGATGGCACTGACCGGATCGAGGCCGAGGTCGATGAGGTTGCGAACGGCCTGGTCCATGGTGAGGACGCTCCCTGCCAGGGTGCCGTCCTCGAGGCGGGCCTCTGTCCCTTCGACGGAAACGGTTCGGTCGCCGAGCGGGTAGGTGCCGTCGCCCATGCCGGTGGCGGCGATGGCGTCGGTGATCAGCACCAGTCGGTCGCCGGCGCAGCGGGCGGCCAGCCGCACGGCGTCGGGGTGGAGGTGGACGCCGTCGACGATGACGGTGAGGAACACGTCGTCGCGCACCAGGGCTGCGCCGGCGATGCCCGGATCACGGTGACTCCAGGGACGTTGGGCGTTGAACAGGTGGGTGACCGAGCGGGCACCGGCATCGAAGGCGGCGTGAGCTTCGGCGGCGGTGGCATCGGAGTGGCCGATCCCCACCGTCACCCCGGCGGCGACCAGTCGCTGGATCACGTCGAGCGCGCCCGGCCGCTCGGGGGCGAGTGTCATGTGGGCGATCGTCCCGGCAGCCAGCAGTCGATCGACCACTTCGATCGAAGGCTCTGCCATGTTGGCGGGGTCGTGCGCCCCGCACCGGAGCGGCGACAGGAACGGCCCCTCCAGGTGCATCCCCGGCATGTGTGACGCCACGTGCGGACGTGCCGCCTCGAACGCCCGAAGGGCGGCGACCCTGGCGTCGGTCGGCAACGAGATGATCGTCGGCAGGAACGTGGTCACCCCGGTCCGTGCCATCGCCTCGGCAGCCCGCCGATACCCATCGACATCAGCAGTGGCGAAGTCCACCCCGCCGAACCCGTTCACCTGCACATCCACGAACCCCGGAACCGCCAAACCCGAGCGTCCGGCTGGCGTCAGACCGACCGCAGCCATACTCACCATCGACGACCTCGACATCTCCTGGAACGATGTCACCGTCCACGAGCGCTGAGGTCACACCTAGTCGCACGTCCTCAGCCTACGACCACCTCACGACGCGCTCCTACGTTCTACCTTAACGTTCTCCTTGCTCCGGCCCCGGCCTTCCTAGAACGTCTCCGCGGTACGAACCGCCGTCCAACTGGATGTTCTGCCCGGAGATGTATCCGGTGTGGGCACTGCACAGGTAGGCGCACATGTTGCCGAACTCTTCGGGGCGACCCATGCGTTTGGCGGCGATGCTCTCGACCATCTCGGCGTGGGCTTCGTCGTAGCTCATGCCGGAGGAGGCGGCGCGGCGTTGCGCCATGAACACCTGGCGTTCGGTGTCGATCCGTTCGGGCAGCAGGTTGTTGATGGTGATGTTGTCGGCGGCGACGTCACGCGACAACGCCTTGCAGGCGGCGGTGAGACCCGAGCGGGCTCCCGCCGACAGACCCATCACCGAGAACGGCGACTTCACCATCTGGCTGGTGATGTTGACGATGCGGCCGAACTTGCGTTCCCGCATGCCCGGCACCACCGCCTTGATCATCATGATCGGGTGCGAGCATGTTGGACTCGACCGCCTTCAGCCAGTCCTCGTATTCGAAGCTGAGCCAGTCGCCGGGGGGCGGGCCCCAGTTGTTGTTGACGAGGATGTCGGGGTCCGGGCAGGCTTCGAGCAGCGTCGCCCGGCCCTCATGGGTGTTGATGTCGGCGGCGACGGCGGTCACCGACACACCCAATGCCTCGATCTCGGCGGCGGTGGCGTCGAGGTTCGACTGGTCGAGCCCGTTGATGGTGACGTTGACGCCTTCGGCGGCGAGTGCCATGGCACACGCCTTGCCGAGCCCGCGACTCGAGGCGGTGAGCAGTGCGGTACGTCCGGCGATTCCCAGGTCCATGGTCAGCTCCCTCGGATCGTCGGCGCCAGGCCGAGTTGGCGGAGCAGGCCCAGATCGTCGCCGAAGTACCAGGCTTCGGTGATGAGCCCGTCGACCAGCTTCCACAAACCCACTTCGATCACGTCCATCTCCTTGTTGGTGGCGGGGAGGCCATAGAGCTCACCGGTGTGACGTCCGAGGATCTTCCAGATCCCCCACACCGTGTCGCCCTTGGCGTCGAAGTGGAGCATCACGATCTGCTTGTCGGCGATCGAGTCGTCGGTCATGCCGGCGGCGCCGCCCATCATCTCGGCGATGTTGAGGAACCCGGCACGGTGACGTTTGAACCCGGGCGCCCAGAACTGGCCACGGTCCGACACCTTGGCCACCCGGTAGCGGGCCACCACGTCGAGGTTGCGGGCTTCCTCATCGGTGTAGGTGCGGTCGTCGGGGCCGGTCCCGAACATCGAGACATGTGTTCCTTCGAGCATGATCAGAACTCCACGATCGGTCGGATGGCGGCACCGGGATTCGAGGGCGGCGAACGCCTCGGCCACCCGGTCGATGGGGTAGACGTGGGTGAGGAGCGGGGTGACGTCGACGGCTCCCGTCTCCATGAGCCGGATCATCGCCGGGTAGGCGTTGGGGCTGGATCGGATGCCCACCAGGTCGATCTCGTCGAGGGTGAGCTTGTCGGGGATGACCGGGGCGGTTTTGCCGCCGTTGAGGCCGAGCAGCGCCATCTTGCCGCCGCGCCGCACCGAAGACAGGCCCTGGCCGATGACGTCGACGTTGCCCGAGCAGTCGAACACGTAGTCGGCACCCAGTCCGCCGGTGCGGCTGCGGATGCCCTGGATCGGGTCCTCCTTCTCGTAGTCGACGATCTCGTCGGCGCCCATCTGCTCGGCCAGCGCCAGCCGTTCGCCCCGGCCCACCATGATGACCTTGGCGGCACCGGAGGCCTTGGCGACGGCGGTGGACAGCAGCCCGAGCAGACCGGGGCCGAACACCGCCGCGGTGGAACCGGGGTCGAAGGCGACCCGTCGCATGGCGTGCACGGTGAGTGCACCCTGGTTGACGAGGGCTCCGGCGATCGGGCCGATCGAATCGGAGATCTTGTGCAACATCACCTGGGGCCGAACGGCGTACTCGGCGAGGGCGCCGGGGGCGGTGTGGCCGTAGAGCTTGAACTCGGTGGCGCCGGCATTGATGCACAGGTTGTAGCGGCCCGTCCGGCAGTTCGAGCAGGCTCCGCATCCGACGTGGTTCTCGGCCACCACCCGGTCGCCGATCTGGAGGTCGGTGCGGGTGACGCCGGGACCGAACCCGGCGACGGTGCCCGACCATTCGTGGCCCATGATGAACGGCAGCGACGGCGGCCAGCCCCGCTCCTGGAAGTGGCCGTGGACCATCTTCAGGTCGGTGCCGCACAACCCGCACGCCGACACCTTCACCAGGATCTCACCCGGTCCGGGTACCGGGTCCTCGACCTCCTGCACCCGGAGATCGTTGTATCCGACCAGCACTCCCGCCTTCATCGCTGCACCTCCCCGATCACGGCCACCCTGGCGTCGATGGCTTCGATGATCTCCTCGAAGGAGGCGACCACGTGGTCGGCGACCGCCTCCATGATCTCTTTCGCCCGGTCGGTACTCACCGCACCCGGCGACCCGTACCAACCGGTGGCGGCCACCTCGCGGAAGTCGTTCATCACCGGGAACACGTCGCGGCGACGGAACAGGGCGTGGCCGTCGTTGCCCAACTCCACCGGGTCTCCGTCGAGCATCCGGTCGAGATGCACCAGGTTCTCGTCGTGGGCCAGCACCGCCGCCGTCTCCATCGACCCGGCGTGGGTGAACTCCATCTCGGCGGGAAACAGCGAGTTGGTGATGATGTGGGTCTCGGCCACCACCACCCGCACCGGGAACGCCCGCTGGATCTCGTCGGCGGCGAGACGGATGGTGGGGGTGTTGCCCTCGTGCCAGTTCACCACCAGGATCCGGCGCGCTCCGGCCGCCGCCAGCCCGCCGACGCAGTCGAGCATCAGGTCGATGAGGGTGCGGGGCCGCAGCGTCAGCGACCCGTGCCAGGGCAGGTGATAGGGGGCGACGCCCACCGGCGAGACGGGAAGCACCGGGGCGCCGATGCGGTCGGCCACCCGCAGCGCCACGGTGAGGGCGGCGAAGGCGTCGGTCCCCAGCGGCAGGTGGCCGCCGTGCTGTTCGACGCTGCCGGTGACCACGATGGCGGTGCCCTTGGCGAGCGCCGCGGCCGCATCGGGCTGGGTCATGTTGTGGAGTAGGAGCGGGTGATCCACAGGGGTCCTCCTGGGTGTGTCGGTGAGTCGTGGGCGAGCGAGGAGCGAGGAGCGAGGAGCAAGGAGCTTCAGTAGTCGGCGACCTCCTGCTTCTCGAGCGCTTCCCGGTGAGCGACGATCGGGGTTTCCCACACCGAGGTCACCACCTCGATGAGCGAGGGGCCGCCGATGGCGAAGGCTTCGGCGAAGGCGCCTGCCAGGCGGTCGGGGTCCTCCACGCGTTCGGCGTGCAGACCATAGGCGGCGGCGACGTCGGAGAAGCGGGTGGGCGGAAGATCGGGTTCCTCCCACCCACGCCCGAAGGTGAGGCGTCGGTACCAGCGGATCCACCCGAACGAACTGTTGTTGAGGACCACCATCACCACCGGTGCACCCTGGCGCGTGAGGGTGGCGAGTTCACCGATGGCGTAGGGGGCGGCGCCGTCTCCCATCACGGCGACGATGCGCGGGACTCCGGCCTCGACGGCTCCCACCGCCGCCGGAATCGCCCAGCCGAGCCCGGCCAGTCCGCGTGGGAACAGGGTTCGGAGGCCGGCGTCGGATTCGAGGAACGCCCCCACCCAGCCACTCGACAGACTGGCGTCCGCCACCACCACGTGACCGTCGCCCAGCAGTCGTTGCAGCTCGCCCATCACCCGTTGCGGGTCGATGGGCGTTTCGGCCGATGACCACATGACCGATCGCTGCTCGTACCACTCAGCCCGCGCCTCGGCGACTGCAGCTCGCCATGAGCCTCGCTCGCGTTCAGCCGGCTGCAGGGCGGCGAGAGTGGCGAGGGCGTCGGCATGGATGATCACATCGACCGGTCGGTCGCGGCCCAGTTCTACCGGATCGATGTCGATCTGTACGACCCGATGGTGTTCCCCCGGCAACGACCAGCCGAGGGTGGTGCCGCTTCCGAGTTTGGAGCCTGCCACCACCAACAGGTCGGCCTCGAATGCCATCGCCCGTGACGCCGGGGTGCCGAGCGACCCGAGCACGCCCACCGCCATGGGATGGCGTTCGTCGATGGCGCCCTTGCCCGACAGGGTCGTTGCGACTGCGATACCGGCGTCGGCGAGACGCGTGCCAACACCGCGTTCGAGCCCGGCCCGACCGCCCCGCCTCCCACCACGAGCAGCGGGCGTTCGGCGCGTTCGAGCAACTGGACGAGAGCCGCCAGATCACTATCGTCCGGCGCCGGCGAGGTGGCGGGGAAGGCTCCGAACCGGGCCGCCTGGGGGTCGGTCGCCTGCGAGTCGATCGGCACCGGGCCGTCGAGGATGTCCTGGTGGATGATGAGCGCCACCGGTCCCGGGCGCCCGGTGGTCGCTTCGCGGAACGCCCGCCGAACCATCGGTCCAAGGTCGTCGATCCTGCGGACGGTACCCACCCACTTCGTCACCGGAACGAGCAGCGCTTCCTGGTCGAGTGCCTGCGAGGTGGCGCCGCGGTGCCACCGGGCCTCGGTGGACGTGGGGAGTTCGCTCACCAGAGCGAGCACCGGGATCGACGAATTGAACGCCTCACCCAACCCCGATGGCAACTTGGCGGTACCGGGGCCCACCGTGGCATCACACACACCGACCGTGCGGGTGAGGCGGGCGTATGCATCGGCTGCGTAAGCGGCCGATCGTTCGTCGTGGACGCCGACGTGGGTGATGCGATCGTCACGTTCGATGGCGTCGTACAGGGCGGCGGTCTGGCCTCCCGGGAGCCCGAACACCACCTTCACCCCGTGTGCCACGAGAAGCTCCACCAAAGCGGTTCCGCCATGTTCGATGCCGATGGTCACGGGGTCGTTCTCTTTCCTACGAGGGGTAGCGACAATCGATTGCAAGACTACCGGTCGTGCTCGTGGCCCGCGAGGGCAACCGGCGGTTCTTGCCCCGGGCGGCAATACCTGCATGAATGGCGCCATGCGGGTTGCTGTGCTCGACGACTATCAGCAGGTGGCTGCCGGTCTGGCCGACTGGGGACGGCTCGGCGGCGAGGTCGTGTTCTTCTCCGATCACCTCGACGACCACGCATCATTGGTCGACCGCCTATCCGGCTTCGATGCGATCGTTGCCATGCGCGAACGCACGCCGTTCGACCGACCGCTGTTGTCGGCGCTCCCGAATCTGCGACTGTTGGTCACCACCGGGTCACGAAACTCGGCCATCGACATGGACGCCGCCAAGGAGCTGGGGGTGCTGGTGTGTGGGACCGCCTCGTCGGGCCACGCCACCGCGGAGCTGTCGTTCGCGCTCATCCAGATGCTGGCCCGCAACCTCATGGGTGAGATCACCGGTGTGCGGAACGGCGAGTGGCAGCTGGGTCTGGGCCGCGACCTGAAGGGCGCGGTGTTGGGTGTGGTCGGGCTGGGTCGGGTCGGGTCCCAGGTGGCCGCCTATGGGTTGGCCTTCGGTATGGATGTGGTCGCCTGGAGCCAGAACCTCACCGCCGAGCGGTGCGAGACGATCGGCGTCCGCCAGGTCACCAAACAGGAGCTGCTCACCAGCTCGGACTTCGTGACCCTCCACCTCAAGCTGGGTCCACGCTCTGTTGGCGTGATCGGCGCCGCCGACCTGTTCATCATGAAACCCACCGGCTACCTGGTGAACACCTCCCGCGGGCCACTCGTCGACACCGAGGCGTTGGTGGCCGCACTCGATGCGGGCGCCATCGCCGGGGCTGCCCTCGACGTGTTCGAACCCGAGCCACTCGCAGTCGATCACCCGCTGCGTCATCACCCGAAGATCCTGCCCACGCCCCACATCGGCTACGTCACCGAACAGACCTACGAGATCTTCTACCCCGAAGCGGTCGAGGACATCGAGGCGTGGCGGGCCGGAAGCCCCATCCGCGTGCTGTGAGGCGCGCTCAGCGGGTCGGAAACGACCATCGCACGAAGTCGGGCGTCAGCTCGGCCACGCTCGCCGCCCCCAGGTTGGCCATGGTGATCTCGATCTCCTGGCGGAGGATGGCCAGGAGGCGAGCGACGCCCGCCCGTCCGCCCACCGCCAGACCCCAACACTGCATGCGGCCCAGACCCACGGCGGTGGCGCCCAGGGCGAGCGCCTTGATCACCTCGGGGCCGCGGGTGAACCCGCTGTCGACGATCACCTGGGCGCGTCCCGCCACCGCGTCCACCACCTCGGGAAGCATCTCGATGCTGCTCACGCTGTGGTCGATGACCCGGCCACCGTGGTTCGACACGTACACCGCAGCCGCCCCCACCTCGACCGCACGGGCGGCGTCGGCCGGGTTCAACACGCCCTTCGACGATCACGGGCAGGCGAGTGTGGGTACAGATCCACTCGAACTCGTCCCACGTGAACCGTTTGCGGTTCACCATGTCGGCCCCGCCGTGGCGAGCCAGGTTGAACGGGCTCTCGTGCCGTTCGGCGCTCCAGATGAACCCGTCGACCAGGCTGCGGTCACGACGGCCGATGACCGGGGTATCCACCGTGACACACAGTCCGGCGAATCCGGCCGACTCGATACGCTCGATGATGCCGCCAAGCCAGCCCCGGTCCCCGCCCACGTACAGCTGGAAGAAGTTGCGGCCCGGGGCGGTGGCGGCCAGATCCTCCCACGGCTCGGACACCAGCATCCCGCAGAAGGCGGTGGTCCCTGCTTCGGCCGCTGCCCGAGCAGAACCCATGGCGCCGTCGGGGTGGTAGAGCGACAACGCACCGACCGGGGCCATGATCACGGGGACCGACAGCAGCACGCCGAGCAGGGTGGTCGAGGTGTCGACCGATCCGACGCCACGCATCACCCGCGACACCAGCGCCAGTCGGTTGAGTGCGATGGCGTTGCGGGCGATCGTCACCTCCTCGCCGGCGGCGGCAGCCGCCCAGCCGAACAAACCAGGCTCGGTGTTGGCGATGGCCCGGGCGATCAGCTGGTCGATCGACACCAGGTCGCTCGGGTCGAGGTTCGGTTCGACGGCGGTCACGGGGCCGCGACCTCGACCAGCCGCCGTTCCCGGGCCGAACGGGCGATGGCGTCACACAGCACCATGCTGGCCAGCCCGTCACGACCGGACGGTTCCGGTTCGCTGTCCGGCGAGCACGGCGATGGTGAACTCCGCCACCGACAGCCGGTGTGCCTCCGGGGCGGCGTGGAAGGTCTCGACCACCGTGTCGCCGATCGCCACCTCGACGGTCCCGTCGGATCTCGCCCGGGTGAGCTGGCGTGCCACCACCCGTCCCTCGGTTCCGTGGATCACGATGTCGTTGTGCGGCCGGGCAAGACGTTCGTTGCAGTTGAGATGGACCATCGTGCCGTCGTCGTAGCGGAGGAGAACCATCGCCAGCATCTCGACGAGGTCGGTCCGATCGAACATCGCCATCACCTCGATGGGAGCGGCACCGAGCACCCACCCGATGAAGTCGAGCACGTGAACGCCGACGTTGTAGACCGAACCGAGTCCGGCCATGGCCGGGTCCGCCCGCCAGTTCGTATAGGCACGCGGCCCCGACCCGACCTCGGCGCTGATCACTTCGACGTCACCCAGTGAACCGGCCGCCACCATTCGACGCAACTCTCCCACCCACGGGAGGAACCGGTTGTGGAAGTTGATACCCAGCTTGACCCCGGCCTCGTCGCACGCCGCCACCGCCGCGCGGGCGTCGTCGACGTCGAGGTGGCGAGCGGTTTGTCGCACAACACGTGTTTCCCGGCGCGGGCAGCGGCGATCACCTGGGCGGCATGCTGGTCGTTGGGCGTGGCGATGAACACCGCCTCCACCTCGGGGCTCGCCAACATCTCGTCGTAGGAGGTGGTGGCGTGGCGGACGTCGAAGAGATGGGCGAAGCTGTCGGCCCGACTCTGCTCGCCGACTCACCGCCGCCACCAGATCACACGTCGGCTCGGCCGCCATGGCCGGGGCGATGGTGGTGGTGAGGATGTTCCCGATCCCGATGACGCCCCAGCCGAGCCGGTCGCCGCTCATAACCCGAACAGCGTGGCCGGATTGGTCGACAGGATCGCTTCCTTCTCGAACCTCGACAGTTCGGGCAGGTCCATCACCCAGTTGACGGCGTCGGCCAGCACCATCGGTGCCGGATAGTCGGTGCCGAGCACGACCCGGTCGATGCCCACGGTGTCGATCACGAACCGCAGGATCGGGCCGCTGTAGGTGCAGCAGTCGTACCAGAACCGGGTGAGGTAGTCGGACGGGGGCGTCCCCAACGCGTAGAGGTCGTCGGGCTGCGGACCGAAGGGCGGGACCAGCTCACCGGCAGGGCCCCGGGGGTCGAGGGCACCGGCGGCCTTGTCCATCCGGACGATGGCGAAAGTGGTCGCCCCGCCTGCGTGGGCCAGGAACGGCTTGAGATCTGGGTAACGATCGAGGACGCCCCCGAACACCAATGCCCCGAACACCAGCGCCCGCTCGGCAAGGTTGCCCACCGAGTTACCGAGCTTGTAACGCTTGATGCGGGCGTCGGCGCAGGTGCCACCACCCTGGTGGAAGAACACCACCGCACCCGCCGCCTCGGCGGCTTCGAAGAACGGGCGGAACTCCGCCTCGTCATAGGTCCTGCCGGCGGCATGGTCATTCACCATCACACCCTTGAGTCCCATGCCCATGATCCGTTCCAGCTCCGCGATCGCCGAAGGCACGTCCTGCATCGGCAGTGTCCCCATCCCGGAGAACCGGGTGGGGTGCTCTGCCACCATCTCGGCGATCTCGTCGTTGCACTCCCGGGCGATTCTTGACCGTCACGTCGAGGTCGTTGGTGTACTGGTAGAACCCCACGTTGGGGGTCAGCACCTGCATGTCCACTCCCCAGGCGTCCATCTCGGCCAGGCGCACCTCGAGCGGCTGGTCGAAGCCTCCCAGGTGCAACTCTCCGGCGGCCGGCCCCAACCCGTACCAGGTGCCCTCGGTCTTGACGGCACGTTTGAACCGTTCCGGTGAGACGTGGGCGTGGGTGTCGATCACTGCCACGACGACCTCCATACATTCACAGTCGATAGCATGCAGGATGCAATCTATCTGATCAGCCGACCCTGGGATCGAGGAGCGCCATGGAGTCCATGAAGAACCGACTCGCCAACGGCGAGAAGCTGGTCGTCTTTGCCGTGGGACGCATGTTCCATCCCAACATCATCCAGTACCTGGGGATGACGGGCGACTTCGACGGGTTCTGGATCGACACCGAACACTCCGGTCTCACCACCGCCGACGTCGAGGTGGCCGTGATGGCCGGCCGGGCCCACGGGCTCGACACGTTCGTCCGGGTCCCACCGACCGACTACGCCACCGTCACCCGGTGCTTCGAGAGCGGCACCGGCGGCGTGATGGCTGCCCAGATCACCTCGGCCGAGCACGCCGAGGAGTTCGTCCGCTGGTCGAAGTTCGCTCCCCGTGGTCATCGGGGCCTCAACCCGCTCGGCTACGACGGCGCCTATCGGATCGATCCCGCTCGCCGAGTTCGCCGAGAAGGCCAACCGCGAGACATTCGTCGCCGTTCAGATCGAAACCGCCGGCGCCATCGCCCAGGTCGAGGACATCGCCGCAATAGACGGCATCGACCTGCTGTTCGTGGGCCCCTCCGACCTGACCCAGGCGCTCGGCATCACCGGTGACTTCATGCATCCAGACTCGATCGCCGCCATCGACCGGGTCGCCGCTGCCTGTAAAGCCAACGGGAAGACGTGGGGCGCCGTCACCCCCACCCCGGCGTTCGCAACCCTGGTGGCCGAGAAGGGCTGCACCCTCATCTGCCCCACCAACGACGTGAAGCTGGTCACGGCCGGACTCGTGAAGGTGAAAGAGCAGTTCAGCGACCTGTGGTGAGGAGTTGATGCCCAGTCATGCCCAGGGGGGACGACTATTCCCAGGGGGGACGACCCCCCTTCGACCCCCCGCCGGTAATGCCCACGACGAATCGCGGGCCTGGCCGAGGGTGTGGAGGTGCCCGACCGGCATTCAGGTCGCCACGTTCTGCGTCAACGGTTCTCGAGGGACGACCCCCCCGGTGCTGGTTGTGGAGTGCACTCGTGACTGCGGGTGTGGAGGTTGGTCGTGGCCCGTTGCCACGTTCCGACGGTGAACTGTGAACTGCGTCGATACCTGGTTGGGACGTTCTACGGTTTACGTTCTACGTTGTACCTCTGGGCGTTCTGCGTTGCTGGGGTGGAGTGCACTCGCGCTTGGCCGAGGGTGTGAAGGTTGGTCGTGGCCCGTTGCCACGTTCCGACGGTGAACTGTGAACGGTTCCGGTACGTTCTACGCTTTACGTTCTACGTTGTACCTCTGGCGTTCTGCGTTCGGTTTAATGCCCAGGGGGGGACGACCCCCCTTCGACCCCCCGCCGGTACTGGTACTGGGTGAGTCGTGCTTGGCCGAGGGTGTGAAGTGCTTTGGTTTACTGTTGCCACGTGTACGAGCCGACGGTTCAGGGGTCAACGGTGGCTGAGGGCCGGGTTCCGGTACGTTCTACGTTGTACGTTCTACGTTGTACCTCTGGGCCTTCTGCGTCACACGTCCAAGGCGTGACTCTCCAGCGGAAGCTGGAGATGGCGCCGCTGGACTGCCAGCGCCTGGTCGATGTCCTTGGCTTCGACGGCCTCGAGCAAGGCGAAGTGATCCTCGATGGCGCGGCGTCGGGTCTGGGGGTGATAGGTCTGGGTCTGCGCGACGAACACCCCGCTCGCCTCCTCGAGGGTGACCAGCATGGTGGCGAGCCGCTGGGTACGGGTGGCACGATGGAAGATGGTGTGGAAGCGGGTGTTGGTCTGGACCCACGTCCCGACGTCACTGTCGGCCGCCATCTGCTCGGCGTAGACCCTGGCCTGGGCCAGCTCGTCTGGGGTGATGTTGGCGATCACGTGCGCCAGCGCCACCGGTTCGAGTGCGGTCCGCACCTCGACGATCTCGACCATCTCGGCCCAGTCAGGCCCCCGCACGATGCCGATCTTGTGGCTGTCGAGGGTGATGAGCCCTTCACTGGCCAGGTCACGCATCGCCTCACGGACGGGCGTCGTACTCACGTTGAGCTGGGCGGCGATGTCGGTTTGGACGAGCCGCGATCCGCCAGGAAGGTCGCCGCGGATGATGGCGTTGCGAAGCACGTCTCGGACCAGGTCGACAGCGGTGACCCGTTTGGTCCTACTCGAGTCCAGTTGGAACCCTTCGATCGTCACATTCGCCCCAATGCTCGTGGCCCGAAAGGGCGATGATACGGCGGCGCGCCCCACGGGTTGTGAATGCCGGGCGGCTTGGTGCCCGACTGTACGGTCTGTATTATACCGAATATAGAACGCAGTGTCTCAACACCGTCGGAGAGAGAGCAGTCATGAGCGGATATGCGAAGGGGCCGTTCGCGGTCGATTGGGAAGACCGGTACGACTTTGCCGAGCTCCGCCGCCAGCGCGTGGCGAAGGCCCAGGCGGCGATCGCCGCTTCGGAGGCCGACGCCATCCTGGTGTGGAAAGACGAAAACGTCCGCTACATCACCTCGTTGCGCGCCCAGCTCCTGGCGGGCAAGACCACCTCGCTCAACGGCGCCTTCCTCACGGCGACCGGCGACCCCGTGCTGCTCGGATCGGGCGGAGAGATCGACAAGGCCAAGTTCGGGATGAGCTGGATCGGCGAAGCCCACGCCGTGCCCATCATGGAACAGCGCGAACTGGTCGACGGATTCGTCAAGGACATCCTCACCCCGATCCTCTCGGCCCGCGGTCTGCTCTCGGGCAAGCTCGGTGTGGACCAGGCGAACATCTCCTTCATGCAGTCGATGAGGACGCACCTCCCCGACCTGGAACTGGTCGACGGCGACACCATCATGCAAAGCGCCCGCTGGCTCAAGACCGACATCGAAGTCGCCGTCATCGAGGAGGCGTGCGCCATCGGCGACTCGGTCACCCAGCGTGCCCTCGACGGCGCCAAGGCCGGCCGCCGCGAGCTCGAGGTGGCCGGTGACGCCATGCAGACCCTGTTCTATCTGGGCGGCGAGATGGCACACGTCATGACCCCGTTCTTCGCCTCGGGTGAGCACATGTCGCCACCCCACCGCCTCGCCACCGACAAGCTCATCCGCAACCAGGACATGTGTTTCGTCGACATCGGTGCCATGTGGAACGGCTACTTCGCCGACATCGGACGCACCACCATCGTCGGCAAGCCCTCCAAACAGCAGAAGACGATCTACACGGCGGTCTACGAAGGCCTGATGGCGGGCATCGCCCAGATGCGTCCTGGCAAGACCAACAAGGACGCCGCCGACGCCATGATCAACAAGATCGGCGACTACGGCCTCGCCGAGAACATGTTCAGCCTGTTCATCGGCCACGGCATCGGCATCGGCTCCAACGAACCTCCCTACATCGGTGAGACCCTCCCCGGCGCCACCACCTACGAGTTCCAGCCGAACCAGGTGTTCGCAGTGGAGCCACTGGTGTGGGTCCCGAACGTTCGCGGTGGTGGCGGCGTGCGGATCGAGGACATGGTCCTGATCACCGAAGGCGACCCGCACCTGCTGTCTCGGGTGGAGTACGAAGAGAGGCTGATGCTGTGATCGAACGCAGAACGCAGAACGCAGAAGGCGGAACGCCCAAACACGCGTCGTCATGATCAGACGTTTTGCGAGAGCACACTCTGAGCTGAGTCACATGACGACGCGGCGTGGACCTTCGTCGTTCGTCGACCTGCGTTCTGTTCCTGGGTTCGGGCGTTCGGCGTTCAGCGTTCTGCGTTCTGCAGATGACCACCACACGCTCAGGCAAATCCCCTCTTCTGCCGGTTCGCCCGTCTGATGTGGGCCTACCGCCTGGACGGTCCGCTCACGTTCTCCCGTCACGACATCCCGGAGCCGAGCATGGACGACGTTCCCGACGGGAGCGTCGTCCTCCGATTTCGAGCAGGGGGGATCTGCGGGAGTGACATCGCCCGCTGCTTCGACGGTGGCTCCGTCGCCCGTCCCGGCCCATTCGGGTTGTCGCTGCATGAGATCGTCGGCGACGTGGTCGCCACCCGCTCCGACCTACCCGTCGGCGAGCGGGTGGTGGGCTGGGTCGGTCGCAGTCTGGGGCTCACGGAGTACATAGTGACCGAAGCCGAGGCGCTGGCGCCGGCACACCCGGACATGGATGATATCGAGGCGGCACCCCTCCAGCCGTTGGCGTGTGTGCTGCACGCCATGACGCGGCTGGGCGACCTGACGGGGCTGCGGGCGGCCGTCATCGGGATGGGCCCGATCGGGTTGCTCTATGGCCACGCTCTCAAGGACCGCGGTGTCGCCCACATCACGGGCATCGACCTGGTTGACCGCACCACGGTGGCTTCGGCGTTCGGCTTCGACGAGACCGAGACCGTGATCGGACGGGCATGGTCGTCCGCCAACCTGGATCGGTTCGACCTGGTGATCGAAGCCGTCGGCCACCAGGTGGGAACCATGCAGGACGCCATCGACGTGGTCGCCCCCGGCGGCACGGTGGTGTACTTCGGAAATCCCGACGATCGCTACTACCCCGTCGACTTCGGCCGCATGATGGACAAGGACGTCATCCTCCACGCCGGTCGCACCCCGCAGAAGGTCCGTCGCCAGGCGATGCTCCGCTCGATGACCTACACCGAGCGCTACCCGGGCATGATGAAGTCCTACGTCACCCACGTGCTCCCCTTGGAACGTATGCAGGAGGCGTACGAGTTGGCTGCCAAGCCGGCGGTGGGGCGGTTGAAGGTCGTGCTCACACCGGTAGAACGTAGAACGTAGAACGTTCAAGGTCCGGCAACCCGATCCCGCTGGGACTACTGGGGCCGACGAATGCCGGACGGTAGAGACGAGGATCCTGAGAGCCCTCGAGGCCAGCAGTACGTTGTACGTTCTACGTTCTACGTTGTACCCCGGGCGCGGGCCCAGGGGTACACCCACGATGGAGCCCGGTTCTACTTGGAGCTTCCCGCCGTCAGTCCTGCGACGACGTAGCGCTCGATCCTGGTGTAGACGAGGATGAACGGGAGGACCGAGAGCAGGGCGAACGCTGCCTCTCCGGGGAAGTTCTGGACGCCTTCGGCTGCTTGGAGCATGAACAACTCGAAGGGCAACGTGCGCTTGCCGGGAGTGGTGGTCAGCACCAGCACCAGCGTGAACTCGTTCCACGCCTCGCGGAAGGCGAGCACGGCGATGGTGATGAGTGCCGGCGCCGCCAGGGGCACCACGATGTGTCTCATCCGGTCCATCAACGTGGCGCCGTCGACGTTGGCGGCTTCTTCGATGTCGCGGGGGATCTGTTGGAAGAACCCGACCATGAGCCAGACCGCAAGCGGCAACAGCATTCCGGCGTACACGATCATCAGGGTGGACCGCTTGTCGAGCTGGCCGGAGGAGACCGCCAGCCGGTAGATGGGGACCATGATCCCGATGCTCGGCACCAGCCGTGGCAGGAGCGTGAACAGGAGCAGGAAGTGCCGGCCTTTGAAGTTGAACCGGGCGAATGCGTAGGCGGCCGGGAACGCGATCAGGATGCTGATCACTGCCGTGCCCAACCCCACGATGATGGAGTTCAGGAACGCCCCCCGAAAGTCGGGGTCGGCGATGATCAGTTGATACGCCTCGATCGTGGGGTTCTCGGGGATGAGCCCGTAGTTGGCGAACGTCTCACCTTTGGTCTTGAGCGAGATCGAGATCGTGACCAGGAAGGGTACGACGGTCCACAGCACCAACAGCGTGAGTGGTAATCCCCGGCCCACGGCCCTCAGAGCCTTCATGAACGGCGAGTAGGACCTTCCTGCAGGAACGTGACCGGTGGTTGCGGTATTGGCGTCGATGGGTCTGGTCGCCATGTCACACCTCCACTTCGTTCTTGCGGGCGATCGCCACATAGGCGAGGGTCAGGATGGCGTTGATGATCAGGATGAAGGTGGCGATGGCGAGGGCGTCGTTGAATTTCAGGTTCCGGAACGCCACGGTGTACATCTGCATCGCCAGGGTGTTGGTTGCCTTCAGTGGACCACCGCCGGTCATGGCCAACACCACTCCGAGGCCGGTCAGCGTCGAATAGCTGAGCCACACGGTGCTGATCAGTATCTGTGGTGCCAGGAATGGGATCGTCAGATAGCGCACCCGTTGCCATGGTGAGGCGCCGTCGACGAGTGCTGCGTCCATGTAAGAGCGGTCGATCGTCATGAGACCGCCCAGTAGGAGCAGGATTGTGAGCGGGAGGTCGGTCCACACCTGGGCGAAGATGATGACGCCCATCGCCCAGGTCTGGTCGGCGAACCAGACGGGAGGTTCCGATATCCCGATGAGGCGGAGACCGGCGTTCACCATGCCGAACTCGTTGTTGAAGAGGATCCGAAACATCACGGCGGCCGCCACGTTCGAGATCAGGTAGGGCGCCAGGGTGACGGCACGGAGGAAACGAAGCTTGCCGGCGGCGTTGTAGAGGGCGACGGCGAAGAACAGGCCGAGCACCGTGCCCACCACCAGCACACCGAACGTGAACTGAAACGTCCGCCACAACGAGTTGAGGAAGTCGCGGTCGGCGAACATGGTCCGGTAGTTCTGCCACCCCACCCACTCGGCAGTGGCGCCCAGCATCTCGGGCCGGTAGAAACTCTGCCAGGTGCCGTACAGGACCGGGAAGGCGAGGATCGCCGTCACGACCAGGATCGATGGCATCGAGAACAAGTAGGGCAGTGCCTTACTGTGGCCAATCAGGGCGCTGTTCTGCTGGACTTCGTCGGTCTTCTTCCGACGCTGCTTGGGACTCTTGGTCCGTTCTGCGGTCGCCGTCACCTGGCCGCTCCTCGAAAATCGCCTGATGGATCGACCCTCCCGGTTTGTCTCTCCCCCGGCGGGGCCGGGGGAGAGACAAACTCGAGGCGGGTCATGTCGTCGTCATGTGATCGGTGAGATCACAGGCCGTTGAGGATCTCCTGATACTCGGCAGCCAGGTCTTCGGCGCTCTTGTCGGTGCCGATGACGATCTCACCGAACAGCTCCTCGAGGACACCCTCGACTTCGCCACCGTTGAGACCGGCAGGCGTTGTCGCGGAGCCGGCGTATGCCGCACGGAGCGTGTCGTCGAAGAACGGCCACAGCGTCTCCAGGCGTGGATCGGCGAGGAACTCGCTGTTCCGCATGGGCACGCCACCGTTCTCGGCCTGATCGAGCAGCGTGTTGTGCACCTCGCGGATGGCCTGGAAGGCCTCTTCAGGATGCTCGGTGTCGGCGTTGATGAACCACGCCCGGGAGGCGGACACCTGGTTGCCATCCTTCTGGGCGCCGGTCTGGCTGGCCGGAACGGGGAACACACCCCACACCGTGCCGAGGTCGAAGCCCTCCTCTTCGGCGAAGTCACCGGCGACGGTGAAGCCGTCGAGGATGAACCCTGCGTTCTTGCCCAGGAAGGCGCCACGTGCTTCGCCCTCACCCCATGCGATCGCCTCGGGGGGCAACAGCCCCTCGTTGGCAGCGGTGATGAACCAGTTCAGCGAGTAGATGCCACCGGGGCTGGTGAGGTCGGGAACCGCACCGTCGAACGGGGCGCCGGCCGCAGCCAGAACCGTCTTCAGTGTGGTGACGCCCTGGCCAGGAAGCGCCTGCACCGTCAGCGGGATGACGTCGGGATTCGACGCCTTGACTGCCCGCATCGCATCGAGCACACCGTCGAGCGAGTTGATGGCGGTCGGGTCGACACCGGCAGCCTCGATGTGCTCCACGTTGTAGTAGAGGACGTCGAAGTTGGCTGTGAGCGACACGCCCCAGACCTGACCGTCGATGGTGTTCTCTTCCCAGGCGACCGGGAGGATGTTGTTGTACTCGTCTGGGTACTCAGCCTCCCACTTGTCCTTCCACTCGTCGAAGGGAAGCACGAACCCGCCGGCGACGTAGGCCTCCATCAGGAAGTTGTCGTCATTGACGATGTCGGGCATGCGCTGACCGGCATCCTTCATGCGCTGGAGCTGCTGCAGGATGTCGTCGTTGCCCTGGACGTCCTGGGTCACGGTGACGTTGGGGTTCGCCTCCATGAAGGCTGCGAAATCGTCGGGCACTGCGTACCAGTCGCGCGACGCCCACACGAGCAGCTCGATCTGCTCGCCGTCGCCACCAGCGTCTCCACCAGCGCCGGCCGTGGTCTCGACGGCATCGTCACCACCGCCACAGGCGGCGATCACCATTGCCAGTACTGCGAACAGTGCGAGGAGCTTCCTCACGTCCATTCGCTTCGAGTCCCCGTTGGGGACTCCTTTCCTCGAACCAGCCATCACGTCAGTCTCCCTCTGTCGGTGCCGTGTTCATATGGTCGACCCGGAACCGTGCGATCGGTGTGACAACACGCTTCGCGGGCAACTGTGCATTATGTAGAGTACGTAGTATCTCGGGGTCGGTCAAATGGTGCTCCGCCCCCTTCGACACAGGTATCCGTGCCACAGGATGCGGGCCGCGGACGACCGGTGAGGGCGCCACGGCTCGCCCAGCGAGGCTAGATGCTCTGCCGTCGGTATTGCCGCCAAATCGCAGACTTCTGCCGCCCCGACTTGCAGCGCCCGGTCCCCGACCGGCCACACGTCCGGCCTGCGCAGACACGAGAGCAGGTACACATCCGCCGTCCATGGCCCGATACCCGGCAGGGCCGTGAGGGCCGACCGGGTCTGCTCGTCGCTCAGGCCGGCAATCGATTCCAGGTCGAAGCGGCCCGAGTTCACCGCCTCGGCCAGCCCCCGGACATAGGCAGACTTCTGGCGGGAGAAGCCGTCGGCGCGCAACGCCTCGTCGCTCGAGGTGAGGATGCCATGGGGTGTCACCCCTCCCACCCGTTCCTCGAGTCGGCGGAAGGCGGCCGCAGCCGAAGCCAGCGACACCTGCTGCTCGAGGATCAGGAGCACCAGCGTTGCGAACCCGGGCGAGCGGGTCCAGAAGGGAGGTGGGCCATGGGCATCGACCACCGCCGCGAGCCGAGCGTCGACGGAACAGAGGAGGTCGACCGTTGCCGAGAACGACTCATCGGTGAGCGGCGTCACGGTTGTAAATGCTCGACGATGAGAGAGGCCACCTCTTCGGGGGACTCGAGATGCGGCCAATGACCGAGCCGGGGCAGGTGCACTACCCGGGCGTTCATGCAGCGCCCAGCGCTCAGGTCGGCCAACCGGGCGTCGAGCACGGCGTCGCCGTCACCCCATATGACGAGCGTGGGTGCGTCGACCCTGGTGCCGGTCGGGGGCGGGGTGTGACGAACGCCCCGGTACCAGTTGAGCATCCCCGTGATGACCCCCGGGCGCGCCCATACCGCCCGGTACCGGTCGAGGGAGGCACGATCGAACACGCCGTCGGCGGCGGTCGAACGGAGGGTGGCCGCCAGCGGCCGGAAGTCCTTCCGACCCAGCACCCACTCGGGCAGTCGCGGAAGCTGGAAGAAGGCCATGTACCAGCTCCTCATGAGCTGGTGGGGCTGACGGCGGGCGAAGACGAGGAAGCTGGAAGGGTGAGGCACGTTGATCGCCACGAGTCGGTCGAGCCACGGCCGGTGCTGCATCGCCGCCGTCCACGCCACCGCTCCACCCCAATCGTGGCCGACCACGTGGGCCCGCTCCGCTCCCATCGCCGCCAGGATGCCCTCGACATCATCGACCAGCCGGTTGGTGGCATACGACTCTGGATCCGCCGGAGCGTCGCTCGCGCCACAACCCCGCTGGTCGGGCACGATGCAGCGGAAGCCCCCGTCGGCGATGCGGCCGGCGAGATCCGAGATGCCGATCCGATCGTCGGGGAATCCGTGCAGCACCACCACGCTGGGCAAGGCGGGGGACCCGATGCTCGAGACCACGAACCGCGCTCCGTTGACCATGACTTCCGTGGTGTCCATCGGCCGGACTGTATCGCTACCACACCGGTTGGACCGATCCGTTGCGGTACGCCACGTACCTGCGAATCCTCGAACCGGTGATGCTTCTCGGCCGGTTCGCGATTTCTTTCCGATAGGGGAGGCGCCGCTCAGGTCGGCCCGGTGTATACCTGAGTAGCGAACCCTGGGCCGTGCGGTCGAGGCGGCTCAGCCCGAGATGCGGTGACCAAGGCCCCGGCTTGTGCCGCCTGGACGATGGGAGACCCATGAAGTCGGCACCCTTCGAATACCACCGGCCTTCGAGCCTCGATGAGGCCATCTCCCTGAAAGGCGAACTGGGAGCTGAGGCGCGCATCCTGGCGGGTGGGCAGAGTCTCATGCCCCTCATGCACTACCGGCTGGCGATGCCCGATCACCTGATCGACGTGAACCGCATCGATGAGCTGGACCGGATCGGCGTCGCCAACGGGAACCTGACGGTTGGCGCCACCGCTCGGCAACAGACCGTGCTCGGCTCAGAGATCGCCGCCGTCTCCGCCCCGCTGTTGGTGTCGGCCTTGGAATGGGTGGGTCACGCGCAGATCCGTCACCGGGGCACGATCGCGGGCAGTGTTGCCCATGCCGATCCCTCGGCAGAAGTGCCGGCGGTGCTCCGACTCATGGGCGGATCGGTACTCGCAAGGTCGACGAGAGGAGAGCGAGAGATTCCGGCGATCGACCTCTTCACCGGACCGTTCTCGACCGCCCTCTCCGACGACGAGATCATCGTCGAGGTGCGGTTCCCGGTGTGGCCCGATGGAACCGGGTTCGCATGGACCGAGTTCAGCCGGATCTATCACGGCTTTCCCGTCGTCGGCGTGGGAGCCGCCATCCACCTGACCGACGGTGAGGTCGACCGAGCGTCGATCGGGATGTGCGGAATGGCAGGAACTCCGATCGTTGCGCCGTCCGATGCGCTTCTGGGGCGTCAGCCCACACCCGAGGTACTGGCCGAGGCGGCCGAGGCGGCCGTGGCTGGTTTGAACCCACCGGCGGACGTACATGGATCGGGAGCGTATCGAGTGAGAGTCGGCCGGGCCTACACCCGGCGGGCTCTGGCGGCCGCAGTGAATGGCGCAGGAGGAAATGGATGAGAACGACGATCACGGTGAACGGGGTGGCGTGGGATCGGGACGTCGACCCGAGAGTGGCGTTGGTCGATCACCTACGTGACGGTCTCGGGCTCACCGGTACCCACACCGGGTGCGAGCAGGGCGTCTGTGGAGCCTGCACCGTTCTCGTCGATGGCAGGTCGGTGCTGTCGTGTCTCATGCTGGCTGTTCAGGCCGATGGCTGTGAGGTGGCCACGGTCGAGGGTCTGGCGTCTGGACCGGATCTGCATCCCCTCCAGGAGGCCTTCTGGGCCCAGCAGGGTCTCCAATGCGGCTTTTGTACCCCGGGGATGCTGATGCGGGCCAAGGAGATCCTGGATACCGACCCCCATCCCAGCGCCGAGAGCGTCCGAGAGGCCATCGCCGGGAATCTGTGCCGGTGTACCGGGTACCAATTCATCGTCGAGTCGATTCTCGATGCCGCCGACCGCCTCTCGGTCGAGACCTGAAAGGGGCCAGAAGTGAGCATTCCGGACGTCAGAGAGCACACCAAGGAAACCAATTGGGTCGGCAAGTCCATCCGCAGGATCGAAGACCCCAAGTTCCTCAGGGGCAAGGGTGGCTACATCGCCGACCGGGCCCTCCCGGGCATGATGCACATCGCCCTGGTGAAGTCGCCATACGCACACGCAGTCATCAAGTCGATAGACACTCGAGAAGCCCGTGCTCTCCCCGGGGTGGTGGCGATCGTCACCGGTGCCGAAGCGGCCGAACTGTGTGACCCATTGCCCGACTTCGGACCGGATCCGTCCAAGCACACCTGGCGAGTACTGGCCCACGAAAAGGTCCGGTATGTCGGTGAAGGTGTGGCGGCGGTGGTCGCCGAGTCCCGCTACATCGCTGAAGACGCCGCCTCGCTGGTGTGGGTCGACTACGACGAGCTTCCCCCGATCGTCGACCCGGAAGCGGCGCTGAAGCCGGGCTCTCCCCTCGTTCACGATCCATTGGGCACCAATGTCGCCTA
Organism: uncultured bacterium; assembly: GCA_963825585.1. Lineage (GTDB taxonomy): Bacteria > Actinomycetota > Acidimicrobiia > Spongiisociales > ZC4RG35 > JAOUGY01. Next base: position 121,213 of record CAWGTX010000008.1, on the reverse strand, counting down.
CGAGCGCACCTTCCAGTTCGGTGACGTGGAAGCGGCATTCGCCCAGGCCGACCTCGTCGTGGAGGACCGGTTGCATTGGGGCCGATCAGGCTCCCAGCCGATCGAGCCGGTGGGCGCCATCGCTTCGTTCGACACCGGCACCGGTCAGATGACGATCTGGGAGAACTCGCTGAGTTTCACCAGCTACCTCTTCATGCTGGCCGGGACGCTCAAGATCCCCTCGAACCGGCTTGACGTCCACCCTGTCCCGGCCGGCGGGAGCTTCGGCTCCAAGCTGTGGGCGGTCAAGCCGGCTGCGATCGCTGGAATGATGTCCAAGCTCACCGGGCGGCCTGCCATGTACATGGAAGACCGCCACGATGCGCTCGCCAACAACGACCACTCGGGGTCGGACCGGATCTACTACGTGAAGTTGGGCGTCACCAACGACGGAATTCTGACCGGGCTCTCGCTGAGAACGATCGAGGACTACGGCGCCTATATCCAGTTCGGCGTCGGCCACCACGGAAACGCCCTTGCTCAGGTCACCGGTCCCTACCGGATCGGCGCCGTCGAGTACGGGTTGCAGGCGGTGCTCACCAACAAGAATCAACAAGGCGCCTACCGCGGGTTCGGATCCGAGGTCAACAATTGGATGCTGGAACGGATGGTCGACCTCGCTGCAAAACAGCTGGGCATGGACCGCCGTGAGATCCGACGCAAGAACTTCATCCAGCCCGAGCAGTTCCCGTACTTCATCCCGACAGGCAACGTGTACGACTCAGGGGACTACGAGCCGGTACTGGACACGGCGTTGGAGATGGCCGACTGGGACCATTGGCAGGCCGAGAAGGAGCGGTTGCGTCCAGAGGGTCGATACATCGGACTCGGGTTGGTGTCCTGCCAGGAGCGGAGCGTCTTCAGCGCCACCGAGTTCTGGTTCTGGTTCGACGAGCCGGGGGCACCGGTCACGTCGATGCCCGAGAGCGTGACACTCGACGTCGACGCGCTCGGCAACATCACGGCCACCCTGTACTCCTGTGCCTTCTGGGGGAACTCACCGGAGACGATGACCGCCCAGTTGGTGGCTGAGGAGTTCGACGTCGATCCGTCGTCGGTGAGTGTGGTCTACGCCGGAACCGGACAGGGTCTACCGGCCACGGGGCCCGGCGGTAGTCGGTTCACAGTGATGATCGCCGGAGCCGTCGAAGGCGCCGCCGCCAAGATCAAGCACAAGGCATTCCGGATCGCCTCCCATCTCCTCGAGGTCTCGGTGGAGGATCTGGAATGGGTCGACGGCGGCATCCAGGTCAAGGGCAGCCCGAACGCACGCAAGACGCTCGGTGAGGTCGCCATCATGGCGCACCTCTTCAAACACTCCCTGCCAGACGACATCGAATCCGGACTCGAGGCGAGTCAGGTCCACGACCACCCCTATACGACCATGCCGTCTCCCGATCGCACCGACCTCGGAGTGTTCTACCCGTTCATGGGCCACGCGTGTCACGTCTGCGTGATCGAGGTCGACATCGACACCGGCAAGGTCGACTTCCTCGACTACGTGGCGGTCCACGACTGCGGCACCATGGTGAACCCACGGTCGTTGGAGGGACACATGATCGGTGGCACCGCCCAAGGGATCGGATCGACCCTCTTGGAGGAATTCGTCTACGACGACCAGGGGACGTTCCAATCGGGCACGCTCCTCAACTATCTCATCCCCACCTCGATGGACGTCCCTCACGTCAAGTGCGGGCATCACGAGACACCATCTCCGTACACGCCATACGGGATCAAAGGGGGCGGCGAGGGAGGTCGCATGATGGCGCCGGGAGCCATCTTCTCAGCCATCGACGACGCATTGGAGCCGTTCGGTGTTCGCATGCGCCACCTTCCGGCCACCCCCGAGCGGATCGTGGAGGCACTCGAGCAAGCTGGGGCGTGACTCGCAGTTGTGGCTTCGACATGCCCGTTCGGCCGGCCGCGGCACATTGCAGGATATATGATCGTCCTGGTCATACCCCGGGAGAACAATGGAATACCTCAAGCAGCCGAACCCGACGCCCGAGGAGGTGACCCAGGAGATCCGCGACACGGTTAGCCGAATCATCTCCGACGTGTCCCGTGAGGGCACCTCCGCCGTTCGTCGCTACTCCGAGCAGTTCGACAAGTGGGCACCCGAGTCGTTTCGGGTGTCACAGCAGACCATCGACACCGCCTACGCCGAGATGGAGGAGTCGGTGGCCGTCAGCTCCCGGTTCCTCATCGACCAGGTCACCAACTTCGCCCGTCTCCAGCGCGAGACCCTCGTCGACTTCGAGACCGAGACCCTGCCCGGCGTGATCCTCGGCCAGAAGTGGATCCCGGTCGGTTCGGTCGGCGCCTACTCACCGGGTGGCGCCTATCCACTCATCGCCTCGGCGGTGATGACCGTGGCAGTCGCCAAGGTCGCCGAGGTGCCGAGGGTGATGGCGGCCGCTCCGCCCCGGGACGAACGCGGCATGCACCGGCCCCAGCTGTGGGCCATGGTGGAATCGGGAGCCGACGAGATCTTCTGCGTCGGCGGTGTGCAGGCGCTGGCCGGCATGGCGTTCGGCCTCGAGGATGCCGACCCGGTCGACATGATCGTCGGCCCCGGCAACGCCTACGTCGCCGAGGCGAAACGGCAGCTGTTCGGCACCGTGGGCATCGACCTGCTCGCCGGACCCACCGAGATCATGATCATCGCCGACGAAACGGCCGACCCGGCGATCCTCGCCTGCGACCTCCTCGGGCAGGCCGAGCACGGTCCCACCTCGCCCGCCATCCTGGCGACGTCGTCGAAAGAGATCGGTCTCGCCACCATCCGCGAAGTCGACCGCTGGCTCGAGAGCTGGCCCACCGCCCGGATCGCCGGCGCCGCCTGGCGCGACTTCGGCACGGTCATCCTGGTCGAGGACGACGAGGAGCTCTTGAAGGTCGCCGACGACATCGCCCCGGAGCATCTCGAAGTCCACACCGCCGATCCCGACTGGTTCGTGCAACGCTGCACCAACTACGGGGGCCTGTTCATCGGTCGGCACGCCACTGTCGCCTATGGCGACAAGGCGATCGGCACCAACCACACCCTGCCCACCAAGCGGGCCGCCCGGTACACGGGCGGGCTGTGGGTCGGGAAGTTCCTCAAGACGGTCACCACCCAACGCTGCACCGCCGAAGGCTCCATGCAGGTGGCCGAGCACTCGGCGGTGGTCGCCGACGCCGAACTGATGGAAGGACACGCCATCAGTTGCCGACTGCGGCTCAATCCCGAGTACTACCCGGATGTCTTGGAGCTTCTATGAAGGTTCACTGTTCAGCCGCGACCGTTCACCGTTCACCGTTCACCGTTCACCGTCGGGGTTGGTTGTGACCCGGCAGGTCACGATCGTCACCGGCGCCAGTCAGGGGATCGGGAGGGAGATCGCTCGGGTGTTCGGTAGGCGGGGAGACGCAGTCGTGCTGGCGGCGCGCAACGCCGCCAATCTGGAGGAGACGGCCGAAGCGGTCACGGAAGCGGGCGGGGAGCCACTGGTGGTCGAAACCGATGTGACGTCGCTCGCCAGTGTGGAGGCGATGGTGTCCGCCACGGTCGAGCGCTTCGGTGGGGTCGATCATCTCATCGCCAACAGCGGGATCGGCGGGCCCAGCGGCGTGCTGTGGGAGGTGGACCCGGCCGCATGGGACGAGACCTTCGACGTCAACGTCAAAGGTGTCTTCCACTGCGCCCGCGCCATCGTGCCGCCGCTCATCCAGCGCGGTGGAGGCTCGATCGTGGTGATCGGGTCCATCTCGGGCAAACGCCCCCTCTACGGCCGCAGCCCCTACACCTCCACCAAACTGGCACTGGTGGGACTCACCCGAACCCTGGCCCTCGAAGCCGGCGCCCACGACATCCGGGTGAACCTCATCTCACCCGGGTTCGTGGAAGGCCCCCGGATCGACTGGGTCATCGGTGCCCAGGCCAAGGCCCGGGGCATCACCGAGGAGGCGGTCCGCGCCGAGTTCGAAGCCCACTCACCGTTGGGCAGGCTCACGTCACCGGTCGACGTGGCCAACGCCTCGGTCTATCTCACCTCACGGGAAGCGAGCGGCATCACCGGCATCGACCTGAACGTGAACGCCGGAGCGGTGATGTACTAGAGAGCAGCTACTGGCTACTGGCGAGGAGCGAGTTCGAGTCTGGCTGGCAGCTAACAGCTGGCAGCTGGCAGGAAGACACAAGGCAAGGAGAACGCAATGAGCAGACTGATCGATCTATCGCAGCCGATCTACGAAGAGATGAAGGTGTACCCGGGGCATCTGAAGACCGTCACCTTCCAGCACGCAACCCATGAGGAGACGGCACCCCGGTTTGTGGGCGGGTTCAGCTTCCAGACGCTCGGTTTCATGCTCAACGACAACGGGCCGACCCACGTCGACTCGTTCAGCCACCTCGACCCCGACCCTTCCGCTCCCACCATCGACCAGATGGCCCTCGACCTGTTCTACGGTCCCGCCCTCTGCATCGACGTCTCCGGCGTTGCAGAGGAGACCGACATCACCGTCGCCGACATCGAGGCCGGGCTCGCCAAAGCGGGACTCGAAGTGCAACCCGGCGACATGTGCTTCTTCTACACCGGCACCTACGACAAGTACGCCGGCAAGAAGGAGTACCTCTCCAATTTCGCCGGACTCGGCGCCGAAGCTGCCGAATGGATCGTCGCCAAGGGAATCAAGACGTTCGGGGTCGACTCCCCCACCCCCGACAACCCCACCTCCAACAGCTACCCCGTCCACATGATGTGCCGCCGCGAACACATCACCCACTACGAGAACCTGATCCTCACCGAAGTCGTCGGCACCCGCTTCACCTTCGCCGGATTCCCCCTCAAAGTCATCGGCGCCCACGGCGGCCCCACGCGGGCGGTAGCCATCGTCGCGTAGCTCGCCCTGGCGGGCTCGCCGTATTCGCTCGCCCCAGAGGGGCTCGCTGTATTCGCCGGCTCGTTGCACTCGCCGAGCTGTATTCGGTCGCTCGCCCAGGGGCTCGCTTCCTGTACGGGCCACCGCACGCCATCAGACGTGTGCGAGGCCCCACGTAACTCCACGCGTGGGCGAGCCGCCAGGCTCGCCCGGCGGTATGGTTCGCGTATGTCGAATCCAGCGATCGAAGATGCCCGCCGGAACGTGGAGCAGGAGTACGAGAATTTCCGTGAGCAGTACGGGCGGGTGCTCGAGGCGGTGCAACGGGTGAGCACCGCGGGGCCGATGGATGATGTCTACGAGATGCTGGAGCATCTCGAGGACGTCGCCAAGGAGGTTCGCAGCGGCGGAATGCTGGGGTCGGGGGCGAAGAGCCACCGCAAGGCACTCGAGAAGTACCGGGAGCTGGTCGGGGGCGAGTGACCATACCCCTCGCCGTTTCGGATTGTTTCCAGGAAACGATCCGCCGATAGGCTCGTTCGTCAACGTCCAAGGAGGCCCTGATGGTGAAGTTCGGTTGGCTGTGCAGCCACGAGTCGTATCAGCCCGAAGTGCTGGTCGACCAGGCGGTCCGCGCCGAGGAGGCCGGCTTCGACATGGTCCTGGCGTCGGACCACTTCCACCCCTGGGTCGACGACCAGTCCGCCGCCGGGTTCGTGTGGACCTGGCTCGGCACCGTCGCCGCCCGGACCGATCTGGAGATGGCCACCTCTGTCACCTGCCCGCTGTACCACTACCACCCGGGCCTGATCGCCCAGGCGGCCGCCACCGTGGACCGGCTTTCGGGTGGCAAGTTCCTGCTCGGTGTCGGCACCGGCGAGAACATCAACGAAGGCCCGCTCGGATACGAGTTCGGCGATTACAAAGAGCGCATCAACCGGATGCGGGAGGCGCTCGAGATCATGCACCGCCTCTTCGCCGGCGAGAAGCTCGACTTCCAGGGCGACTGGTACACCACCGACAAGGCCAAGCTCTACTCGCCGCCGCTGGGCAAGCTGCCCATCCTGATGGCAGCCGGTGGGCCACAGTCGGCCACCTTCGCGGGACGGCGGGCCGACGGTCTGATCACCTCGGTGAAGAACCCGGCCGAGACCATCGAGAAGGTCATCGACCCGTTCAAGGCTTCATCGGCAGAGCATGGCAACGCCGGGACGGTGCTGGCTACCCGCTGGACCGTGTTCGCCGAGGACCGGAACGAGGCGTGGGAGGCGCTGGGGACCATGCGTGGCCTGCGTGCCGAGGGCAGGCTGGAGGCGGTCGACCCGATGGTGCTGCGTGAACGGGCCGACGCAATGGACCGTGACGAGATCCTCGACAAGTACACCATCGTCCATGACGTCGGCGGTCTCATCGACGCCTACGCCGAACTGGTGACCGATGTGGGCGCCGACTACGTGTCGATCCAGGTCGCCTCGACCAACCCCGACCGTGTACTCGACATCATGAAGACCGAAGTCCTGCCCGAGCTGCGCAAGCTCGACAGCTGACCGCCGGCGACGGCGAGGGGCTGGGAGCTGAGAGCGAAGAGGCGGAAGGCTGCCGGCGCCCCGGCCACGTTGACGTGCTGCAAAGAGCGTGCCGGTCTTCCCCTCGCCCCTCGCTCCCAACCCCTCGCTGTGGGGTCACCAGCGGGTGACTGCGACCCGCCCGGTGGTGCCGTCGACGGCGACCGAGAATCTCTCGTTCGCAACTCCCAGATCCGAGCCGAGCGCCTCGTCGAGATGGACGGCACACACCGCGGGAATCCCCAACGCCCTGGCCGACTCGAACAGGTGGGCGCCGGGGCCTCCACCGGTGGTGATGAGTGCCGAAGCGTCCCACAACAGCGCGGCCAGGTTCGGCAGCGGGTGGGTCCCCACGACCACGTCACGCGGGCGGAAGTGCGGGACGTCGTAGGGGTCCGACACGAAACAGAGACGACCAACCGCCAGGCCCGGGGCTGCGCCCAAACCCTCGCTGAACGACCCGTGGCTCATCACCACGGCGACATCGAAAGGCTCCCATCGATCGAACCCGATTCGGTCACGCAGCTTGTCGGCCCTGCCGGCGGCGAGGATCCGACCGATGTCGTTCAGTTCCACGTGCCAGGCCAGTTCGGGGCGGCTCACCGCCCCGGCGGCCACGAGCGTACGCCGAACCTGTGCCAACATCCCCAACACGAGAAGGGCACGCTCCGGGTCAGGGGGACGCAACGCTTCGACGGCGGCGAGGGCCTCGCCGGGCTCACTGCTGCGCAGACCACGCAGGGTGTCGCTCGCCCGTGAGACGGCGATCGGCTTGGCCACCCCCCACACTTCGGCCGTCAGCGCCCTCGAATGTTCGAGCGCCTCACGAAGGGCCTCGACCGGGTCGATGTCGATCGGCTCGACGGGCTCGAGGAAACGCTCCGGATCGGCGATCGCCCACGGAAGCACCAACGCCTCACCCAACGGCCCGGGCGCCCGGCGCACCGCCCGGGCGAGACGAGCGGCAGTTGGACTCGCCAGTTCGGCCGGCATGTCGATGGCGTCGTCGGCACTCTCGGCAGCACGCATCAGCTGCAGCACCCACAGGTCGTCGCCCACCACGGCCCACTCCATCGTGTTGGCACCCACCAGTTCGTGTGCACGCCGCATCAGAGCGGCCACATCGGCGAGCAGAGCCGCCCCCATCAGATCCACCGCCGGCTCACCCGACACGGCGCCCGAAACGGCCACACGGGCATGGACCCCCGGCTCCCAACCCTGCACGAGCGGCGCAGGCGAACCGGCCACACCAACCACGATCACGTCATCACCGCTCAGACGCCCCGTACCCCCGAAATCGGGAACCAGCGCAGGTTGGATGAGCACCGCCATCGGCGCCGACCCCGGCTCCAGCCGGGCCGCCTCGTACCGTTCCAACGTGTGCACGGTGAACGCCGACGCCCAGCATCCCCGGACCGCCGTCTCGACTTCTCCGTGGAAGATCTCCAGATACGACGTGAACGCACCCGACCATTCACCCGTGCCCTCGAGAATGCTCGACGAGCGCACCACCATCGGCTCCGGCATGTCGGCGGTGGCGGCGAGAATCGCCTCCGACAACCCGATGGCGAGCGGCTCCTGACTCATGGCGAGCCTTGCGCCACCCGACCCCCGCATTCCCATCACCTCGACGCCATGCGCCATCGGCTTCTTCGAGGCCGGAGCCGGCACCACCACCCCCGGAAGAACCGCCAGCCCAGCCTGCTTTCCCCTCGCCAACCACGCTGCCTTGGCCCCACCCACTCCAGGGTCGAGACATCTCACATCGTCGAGGTCGAGCACCTCGTATCGAGAGATCTCGGCAGCGGCAGGTGGGATCGTCTCCATGGCCCACGACCATACGCGCCCGCCCCTCCCCCCACAAGACGCGGGCGGGTGAGCCTGCGGCTCTCCCCGGAATCAGCATGGGGTTGTTCGTTTCCAACGTGGTCGATAGCGGGGACGCCGCTGAGCGAAGCGGGTCGCACTGGCCTGTCCGGGTCGATCCTGCCGTCGAACAGGTCAAGGATCGGACGTCTTGCAGGGAAGCACGAGCTGTGACACAAAAGGGCCGCCTGCCGGACGGCAGGCGGCCCTCTTCGGTTCTGGATCCGAAACCGGATCAGTCGGTGCAGATGATCTCGTGCTGCTTGTACGTGGTGACCATCTCGTAACCGGTCTTGGTCACGTAGAGCATCTCCTCCAGGCGCACGCCATGGTCATGCAGCTTGCCGTTCTGGGTCTCGAGGGCGAAGGTCATACCTTCGAGGATCTCGACCGGATGGTCGAGCGACCAGATGCGGCTGATCACGGGTGGGTCGTACTGCGCCAAACCGAGGCCGTGGCCCCAGTTGTTGGCGGCAGCCTGATCCTCTTCGTGATAACCCCAGGCCTCCTGCGCCGATGGCCACTTCTCGGCCACGTCCTTGGTGGTCACACCGGGCTTGACCATCTCGATGGAGTCCCACAGCCACGTGTGAGCGGCGTCGTAGGTGGCCTGCATCTCGTCGGTGGGCTTGCCACCGACGCAGTAGGTCCGATAGCAGCACGACTTGAAGCCGTTCCAGGTGAGTGCGGCCAGGTCGACGATGACCAACTCTCCCGGTCGGATCATCCGGTCGGAGAAGTTGCGCCAGTTCGGCCAGGCGTTGGGGCCCGACGACACGATGACGTCCTCGACATCCTCCATACCCGGGATCGAGTAGAGCTTCTCGAAACCGAAGGCGGCGACCTGATTCTCGGTCATGCCCGGCTTGATGAAGTGCGTGATCTCGTAGTGCACGTAGTCGCAGATGGCACCGACGATCGAGAACGCCTTGATCTCGTCGGGGCTCTTGACGGCCCGGGCGTTCATCATCGGCGTCATGCCATCGGTCCAGCTGATGTTGCGTTTCTCGAACTCACGCATCAGGTTGATGTCGATGAAGTCCACGCCGATCGGCTTGTCGGACACACCGGCTTCTTCCAGGTCGTTCATCAACGCGTTGACGAACTTGTTCACCTGCTGCTCGGCGGCCGGTCCGACCGCGCCCTTGATCCACACGTAGGAGTGACGGATGTTCTCCTCGGGGATCCACGGGTTGTGGACCTTGAGGTGGAAACCGATGTCACCCTGCTCGTAGACGATGGGGGCCTTGCCGGCGGGAAGGACCACGTAGCGCAGACCCTGCTTGAGCCGGTTCCAGCCCGGGGTCAGCGTCGAGGACACGTAGCGCATGTTCTCGTCGTAGAAGAGAAGGAGGGCACCGAGGCCGGCCTTCTCCATCTCCGCATGGGCCCGCTTCAGGCGCCAATCCCGGACGTTCGCCCAGTTGATGCCTTCCTTCCAGTCGGTGCTGAGGCCGAAGAATGCCTCTCTCATACCGTGGTATTCCTTTCCTTGCCGTCCTGTGCGTGCAACCTGCGGTGCTCAGACACGACCCGGGAGGACTTCCCGGACGATGTCGAGGAACTCGTCCTCGGTGAGCAAACCCTTCTTGGCGAGCGAGACGCCCTTGACCTCGGCCAGGATGGTCTCGATGTCGGAGGTCTCGGCGTCGTAGATGCCATGGTGTCCCAGCCAGATCGCCACCGAGTCGAGTCCCGAGCCCTTGCCGAGCACGATCTTCGGCGGGGCCTGGCCGACCAGTTCGGGCCGGTAGGGGAACGGCTCGAGCAGGTCGTCGCCGACGTTCTTGACCCAGGTGGTGATGATGCCCGACTCCACGTTGTAGAGCATGTCGCCGGTGATGGGCCGGTTGGCGGGCTGCTGCACGCCTGAGAGTTCGGCGACGAGGCGGGCGATGCTGGTGAACTTGGTGGTGTCGATCCCCATGTCGATCCCGTACATGGTGAGCAGCGCCAACACCGTCTCTTCGGTGGGGGCGTTACCCGCCCGCTCGCCGATGCCGCTGACGGTGGTGTGGATCACCGACGCGCCCTCGGCGACGGCCAACGCGGTGTTGGCGACACCCATGCCGAAGTCCATGTGGAAGTGGGTTTCGAGCGGCACGTTGAGGCGTTCGCGCACCCGCTTGGTGTAGTAGCTGATGGCGTGGGGCGACGTGACGCCGAAGGTGTCGACGAGGGCGATCTTGTCGACATGTCCTTGGGTGGCGACCGTCTCCAGGTCGTCGAGCAGTTCGGTCATCGAAGCGCGGGTGGCGTCGATCGGGAAGAACGTGACCTGCAGGCCGTTCTCGTGGGCGTGCTTGGTGGACTGGATCGATGCGTCGATGGCCTTTTCGATCGGCCACTTGTATGCCTTCTCGATGAGGTGATGGCTGGCCGGCACCTCCATGACGACACCTTTGACACCGCAGGCGATGGCGAGGTCGACGTCCGAGACCATGCAACGCGAGAAGGCGTAGATCTCGGTGGGGAGGTTGAGCTCCACCATCCGTTCGATGGCAGCCCGGTCGGCGGGCGAGACGGCGGGAAGACCGGCTTCGATGCGATGAATACCGGATTCGGCGAGTGCCTCGGCGATCCGGACCTTGTCGTCGGACGAGAATTCGACCCCGGCCTGCTGTTCACCGTCACGCAGGGTGACGTCGTGAACCTGGACTTCGTTCGGGATCTGGAATCCCTCGGTGACCTCTGGCAGGTAGTTCCACGGGCTCGAGAACCACTGATCGGTCTTCCACGGCGTATCGGACATGTGCACAGGCTCCCTTACGCGACCTTCATCTAGATCGTGCATCATATACGATCCAGTCCATGTAACGCACGCCGATGTCTGTATAACAGAGACCCGCGGCACAGGCCGATTCGAGGAGAGTCCGTGAGCAATCTTCAGTTCCGTTTCGACGGCACGGTGGTGGCCGTGACCGGCGCCGCCATCGGCATCGGCAAGGCAGCCGCCGAGGCGTTCTCGGCCGCAGGCGCCGACACCTACCTGCTCGACATCGACGAGACCAACGGCCGAGCCGCTGCCGACGGGGTGGGCACGTTCCTGCGCTGCGACGTCACCTCGGCCGACTCGATCACCGAAGCGTTGGCAACGATCGAGGCCGCCCACGGCCGCCTGGACGTGCTGGTGAACAATGCCGGCGGATTCGGAACCCAACGGACCACCGAGGAGATGGGCCTCGACGAGTGGCAGAAGCTGATCCACCTCAACCTCACCTCGGTGTTCATGATGTCGCGTGCGGCGGTGCCGATGCTTCGCAAGTCCGAGTCCGGTCGGATCATCAACATCGGCTCGCTGGCAGGCCAGCTCACCTCCTACCGCACCTCACCGCCCTACGCGGCCGCCAAGGCCGGTGTCCACTCCCTCACCCGGGTGATGGCATCAGAGCTCGCCGCCGAAGGCATCACCGTGAACGCCATCGCCCCGTCGGCGGTGCTCACCGAGCGCATCATCCAACTCCGCGACGAAGACGAGCGTGAGGCCACCGCACGGTCGATCCCCATGGGTCGCTATCAGCAGACGGACGAGCTCGCCAGCTGGATCCTCTTCCTGGCCACCGCCGAGGCCGGTTTCGCCACCGGCCAGACGATCGGGGTGAACGGCGGGAGGTACATGGGGTGACGCCTGTAAGGAGTCGGGGGCGAGGGGCGAGGAGCCAGAACGCCGACAATCCGGTCCGTCCGAGGTGAGCGCTGATCTCGTTCCAACGGGTTTCCGGCTCCTCGCTCCTCGCTCCTCGCTGCACCGTCCGGTAGAAAGGTTCGAACATGCCTGAACTGATTCGATACGCAGAAGCACCGCTCATCGAGCGGGGGGACAAGATCGTCAGCGTGCAGCTGACGCCGGAACCGGTGGACGGTCAGACCTTCATCATGGGCACCACGTCGTTCCCGCCGGGCACCGGGCTGGCGTTGCACTGCCACAACACCGTCGAACAGGTGACCCTGTTGGAGGGTGAGGCGATGGCCGAGGTCGACGGCAGGAAGTACGACGTGGTGCCGTACGACACCAGCGATGTCCCAGCCGGCGTGTGGCACCGGTGGGTGAACACCGGCGACACCCCCATGCGGATCCTGTGGGTGTACGGGTCGACCTATGTGACCCGCACGTTCTTCGAGACCGGTGAGACGGTCGACCAGTTCGGGAGGATCACGAAGTGAGCGATCCCCGCTTCGCCGTCGACGGACTCTCCTCGTTCGTCGTCTCGGTGCTCACCGCTCAGGGTGTGAAGCCCGAGCACGCTCAGGTCACCGCCGCACGACTCGTCGAGGCCGACCTCCGTGGCCGCTCCGGACATGGGCTCATCCGACTCCCGCTCTACTCCAAGCGGATCCAGGCGGGCGGTTACAACCTCGACCCCGACATCCGGTTGGTCAAGGAAACCCCGGTGAGCTGCCTGGTCGACGGCGACAACGGCATCGGCCAGGTCGTGATGACCAAGGCGGCGGCAGTGGCCATCGAGAAGGCAACCACCAACGGTATCGGATGGGTGGCGACCACCAACTCGAATCACGCCGGCGCTGCCGGGATCTACCCGGCGATGGCGCTCGAGCACGGTCTCGGCGCCATGTACTTCGCCGTCGCCAACGGCAACGGTACGCCGCCGTGGGGTGGACGCGAGAAGCTGCTCGGCACCAACCCGATGGCCATCGCCGTCCCGGCCCGCAACCAGCCGGCCTTCCAACTCGACATCGCCACCACCGTCGCCTCGCACGGCACCATCAAGGTCGCCGCCCAGGCCGGTCGACAGATGCCCGAGGGCTGGGTGATCGACATGAATGGCAACCCGATCACCGACCCCAACAAGGCCGAGGAGGGGTTCCTGGTCCCGATCGGCGGCTACAAGGGTGCCGGCCTCAACTTCATGATCGGCATCTTCGCCGGGATCATGACCGGGTCCGCCTTCGGTCGCGACGTGGTCGAGTTCCGCCACGACCACACCACCCCCACCAACACCGGCCAGTCGATGATCGTGTTCCGCCCCGACCTGTTCATCGACATGGACGCCTTCGAGGAACGGATGGACGATGTACTCGATGACTTCCACACGTCAGAGTCGATGACCGACCAGCCGATCCGCATGCCCGGCGACCGCGCCGTCGAGCTGATCGCCGAGAACCGACGGCTGGGCGTGCCCGTGCCCCAGCCGCTGGTGGAACAGTTGAACGCCCTCGCCGAGCAACTCGGAGTCGACCCCCTCGGGTGAAGAACCCTTGACGCCCCACGCAGCGCAGTGGGGGAAGGAGCCCCACCACGAGCGGCGCGAACAGCTTTGTCCCCCTCGAGCTTGCGAGAGGGGGAAGGGACCAGCAGCTTTGTCCCCCACGCAGCGCAGTGGGGGAAAGGGCCAGCAGCTTTGTCCCCCACGCAGCGCAGTGGGGGAAAGGGCCAGCAGCTTTGTCCCCCTCGAGCTTGCGAGAGGGGTAAGGGGCCAGCAGCTTTGTCCCCCTCGAGCTTGCGAGAGGGGGAAGGGTCCGTCCGGCGAAGCGCCGGAGTGAGGAACGAGCGGGGTAGGGGGGGCCTATCCCTCGCGAGCATGAGTGCGCGCTCCGGAACGCGTGCTGAAATCTTCTCGCGGGCTTTCAACCCCCCTACCCCTGCTCCTTCGTCGCCCCGGCGCTTGCGCCGGCGGACCCTTCCCCCACTCCTCCGTGGGGGACAAGACCTCTTATCGGTGTCACCCTGTGACCGGTCCGGTGGCATCAGAGGGGTGACATGCAGGACGAGGCGATCTATCGCAAACACGCCGATGAGCTGGTCCGGTTCGCCACCGGGCCGGCCGGTCTCCTCCTGCGCGGCGATCCCGGACCCGTCTCCGACGGGCCCCCACGTCCAGTCCTCCCCGCTGCCACCGCCCACGTGGAGATCGAGATTCCATGGTTCGACGGTGCCGAACGGGGAACCACCTACGAGCTGACTCCCGACGCCGGCCGCTGGGGTTTCCAGCGTCGAGTCTGGTTCTCTGCGGAACAGACGTCGGGTCCCACCGCCATCGGCACCGATCGCCTGCGCCTGCCGGGCCGAACGGGTGAGGGATGGCACACCCTGTGCGAAGAGCTGTCGGGTCGGTGTTTCCGGATCGAGATGGTGGCATCGGAGCAGGCCCCCGACATCAGAGCGCTCCTTCCTCCGGCGGCTCCCGGCGACGTGGTGATGCTGCCCCTCTTGCCGGCCGCCGAGCGAACGACCACGTTCTCGATGGCGTCCGCCGAAGAACCCGGCGTGCCGCTGTTCGAGCTGACCGGCCCGGACCACGTCGTGATTCCCGACATCGCACCACCGGGTGCGTCATCTGATCTGCTCCTCGGGGCAGGGCGACCTTTGCTACTGGATCGAGATCGTGGCGCCTTCGCCCGACCAGCTGCAGGTCCCCGACGAGTTGTCCTACGGCACCGATCGGTTGTGTCTTCCCGGACTCGACCACCCGCTGTTTCGAGCTTCCCGTCGTGGACCTCGGTGATCGGATCGACGTGGTGGACGGGTTCGTGGAGGCACCCGATACGGGCAGCGGCCCCGTGACGATCGAGGCGAACCGGAGACCGTTCGTCACGACCATCGAGACGGTGCTCGCCCCTGATCCCGGCCCCATCGACGTCTCGAGCCTCGACCGCGGGGCCTCCTACCTGTGCAAGCGCCGATCGGCAGAACCGGTGTGCTGGGAGTTCATCGCACCAGGTCCGCAGGAGTGAGCTCGACCCACGCCGGCCCAAGGTCGAAGAGTGCCTGCTCGTCTGGGGAGACCCGTGTCGACTCCCGGTAGACCTGGCCGTCGAGCGCGTAGACCACGATGGTGGGACCTTCGGGATCGATCACCCAGTAGCGCGGAGCGCCAGCCCGAGCGTAGAGGTGGAACTTCCTGAGCAGATCGCGCCCGCGATCATCCGACAGCACCTCGACCACCAGATGCGGCGGGGTGGTGAGGTACCGGTCGTCGGTCCGGTCGAACACGACCAGGTCGGGGATGAACTCGGTGGCCGGCCACGGTCGCCAACCCCAGTCGGGCAGCACGTCGGCGGACTCCGGAAGTGCCGGGGCGATGAGGCCGAGGAGCCGAGCCACGATCCGTTGATGCCGCTGTACGGCTGAGGGGCTCACGACGAAGGCGTCGTCGTAGTACTCACCTCGCCGATGCCCTCGATACGCCAGGTACGCGTCCCAGGACATGGCGACCCGGTCGCCGACTTCCAGCGTGTCCATGACATGCACGGTACTCCTCCCGCGCCCGGCCCACGGGGGCAACGTACCGGTCGACTGTGACGGAATCAGCCTGCCGGCGTGAAGTCCGGGCCTTCGGCGCGGGTGCGTTTCAGCTCCCAGAACGAGTCGGTGCCGGCCATGGCAACCATCCCGTCCCACAGCTGGAGGCTCTTGTCGATCGGAAGGCGGCGGCTGATGACGGGGCCGAAGAATCCGACCCGGGCACCGTCGTCGTTGAGGAACGCGAGGATGGGTGTGCCGACGTCGTCGCCGGTCAGATCGAGCCCTTCCTTCATCGCCGCCTCGATCACCGGATCCCAGGACTCGTCGTCGAAGGCGGATGCATGTGACGTGTCGAGCCCCGCCTCGGCCAGCAGGGACTCGGCGGTCTGGGACCGATCGTCGTTGTGATGGATGTGAGTGCCGGCGGTGGTGTAGAAACGGCCGACCGCCTCGTTGCCCTCGGACGCGCTCAGGGATTCCATCACCCGCAGCAGCGAGTGGGTGTAAGCAACCGGTTCGTACCATTTCGATCCGGGCTCGGTCTGGTTCTTCACCTTGAGACTGATCGACCGCCACTGGATGTCGAGGTCACGGTGCTCGGCGACGTCGATCGCCCAACGTGACGTGAGCCAGCACCATGGACAAACGGGGTCGACCCAGAATTCGAGTTTCATGAACACTCCGGTTGAGGATGAGCCAAGTGGCTGAACCGCGGCGAGATCGGCATTGTTCCCGCTTCGTGCGCCTACCGGTAGCCGGGCCCGGTCGATCTGTGGGCCAGAACTGACCGTGACGGTAAGCGTGAACCCAGGGTTGGACCCTGGGTTCACGCCTACCCCCGGGGTCAGTACGGGCCCTCGGTTCAGGACGCCAGGGAACGGACGAGGTCTTCGTCGACCTCGACTCCGAGGCCGGGACCGCTCGGGAGGGTGAACACGCCATCGATCGGAAGCACCGGGGTGTCGGTGATGTCCTTGGCGAGACCCTGGCTGGCGGGGCTACATCCGTAGTAGGTGTCGGCCATGGCGGCGGCGCAGTGCAGGTTGGCCACAGCCGCAATGCTCGACTCGGCGATCTTCCCGGCCAGGTTCACGTGGATGCCCATGGCGTCGCAGATGGAGGCCGCACGCATCACACCGGTGATGCCGATGTGCTTGATGAGTTTGAGGCTGACACCGGCGATGGCGGTGCCTCCGAACGACAGGATGTCGTCGAAGGTCTTGGCGCTCTCGTCGGCACACACGGCGGTAGGGCTCATCTCCGCCAACCGCACCAGGGCGTCGTGGCTGCGGGTGGGCTGTTCGATCATGCGGATACCGAGGCCCTCGGTCCCCTTCAGGAACGAGGCCGACACCTGCTCGGACCACACTGCGTTGGCGTCACCGCACAGCATCAGGTCGTCGGCGTGAGCCGCCATGCCCCGGAAGGTCTCGAGTTCGAGGCGAGGATCGCCCATCCCCAGCTTCAGCTTGAACCAACGGTACCCGGCGTCGTAACGCTGCTTGAACGTTTCGAGATCGGCGTCGGTCTTGCCGCTTCCCATCAGGCTGAGAGCGGGGATCTCGGTGCGGTTGACACCGCCGATCAGCTCGGCAACGGGCACCCCGTGGGCCTTGCCGGCGATGTCGTGGAGGGCGATGTCGATGGCGCCGATGCCGGTGGTGTTGCCGGTGACGGCATGGGTGAGCATCGACCAGATCGCGGTGCGCCGGCCGGGGTCCATCCCGATGATGCGAGAGCCGAGATCGTCGATCGAGGCCTTGATCCTGCCCTGGTTGTCACCGGTGACGTCCATGGCCTCGACGCCTTCCCCCCAGCCGACGATGCCTTCGTCGGTGGTGATCTTCACCAGCACGTTGTTGGACGTTGAGATCGTGATGTGCGCCATCGTCATCGGCTTGGCCAACGGGAGCGACACCGGGAACGTCTCGACAGAGGTGATCTTCATCGCCGAAACGATAGAGGGCGCCGCGCTCAGATCCGGAAGCGTTCGATCACGTTCGGCACCAGATACGCGCCGTGCCCGGGCACCTGGGGGACCTCGATGGCTCCGTCCACCACCGGGAAGCGATTGGTCCACATCGCCGGGTCGATCAGGTTCGTGTACTCCACCGCCCACCCCGACGGGGACGCACCCACCACCGAGATGGACAGCTCGTGCCACAGGTGGCTGGTCAACGACAGGCCGAAGGAGTCGGCGAGGGCGGCGATCCTCCGGAACTCGGTGACCCCTCCGCAACGGGCGATGTCGGGTTGGAGGTAGGCGGCGGCCCGGCGTTCGCAGATCTCGCGGAAGCCCCACCGGAAGAACTCGTTCTCGCCGGTGGCGATCGGTACCTGGGAGTCGGCTGCCACGTCGGCGAGATCGTCGATCGAGTCGGCGACCACCGGCTCCTCGAACCACCCGACCCCATATGACGCGAGCATCCGTGACGTCTCGACGGCCCGGCGAACGTTGAACCCCTGATTGCCGTCGGCAAGGAGCAGGAAGTCCTCTCCCATCGCCCGCCGCAGCAGCGCCGTGCGCTCTTCGTCCCTCGCCGAGCCGATCTTGAACTTGTACGAGGTGATGCCGAGCGCCGCCATCGACTGCGCCTCGGCCACCAACTCGGCGTCGGACAGCGATAGCCATCCACCACTGCCGTACACCGGCACGTTCCGTCGGTACCCACCGAGGATGGTGTGCAGCGGAAGCCCGGCCGCCTTGGCGACGATGTCCCAGATGGCGATGTCGACCGCCGACAGCCCCCACACCCCGATGCCACCCCGCATGCGGGCCTTGTTCGGCGCCCACATACGCTGCCAGACCGTCTCGGGGGCGAGGGCGTCCTGTCCAACGGCCGACGGGGCCAGCTCGTCGTTGATGTAGGCGGCGACGGATCGGCCGGCTGCGCCCCCCAGTCCGAGGTTGAATCCGAAACCCTCCACACCCTCGCTGGTCTTGACCGAGACGACGGCACCGGGCATCGCCTCATAGAGCCCGAGGGCCGATGCGATCGGTTTGGTGAGGGGCAGGGCCACGGGAGTGGCCTCGACGGAGGTGATGGTGATGGGCACGGCGCGATCGTATCCCCTCGCGACCGTACCGGCCGCTCCGGAACACAACCGTTCTGCGCCACGCAGCGACAGGTCGCGACTTGGTAGGTTCGACCGATGACCTGGTCTCCAGAGCACCCGATCGAGATCATCGCCGGCACACCCGCCGGCGGTGGGCAGGATCGGGCGGCGCGAGCGCTCGGCGACGCCCTTCCCTTCGAGACCTTCGTCACCAACGTCCCGGGACGGGGTGGCGGCAACGGGTGGGACCTGCTGGCGGGTCGGGCAGGCAACCCTCACGTCGTGTCGATCAGCTCGCCCACCCTCATCACCAACAAGCTGCAGGGCGAAGCGGCCATCGACGATCGCGATCTCACACCGCTCGCCCATCTGTGCACCGAATACCTCGCATTCGTGACGGGGGCCGATCGGGCGGTCTGGGAGCCCGATGACGTCCTCACGGCGGTTCGCTTCGGTGAGGCCTTCTCGTTGGCGACGGCGAGGGGCAACGTGAACCACATGGCGATCGGCATGCTCGCCGACCACCAGAGGGTGGACCCTGCCGGCGTGCCAGTCAGGGTGTTCGACTCGGCCCGCCACGCCATCGCCGACGTCGTGGAAGGCGGATCGGTGATCGCGGTGGTGTCGGCAGCGAGCGTGCTCCCCGACATCGACGACGGCTCGGTGCAGGTGCTCGCCATGACATCGCCGACCCGGATGGAAGGGCCATTCGCCCAGGTGCCGACGTGGACCGAGGAACGGGTGCCGTGTGTGATCGGCACGTGGCGCGGCCTGATCGGCCCTCCCGGGCTCGACGACGAGCAGGCGGCGTTGTGGGGTGAGGCCGTCGCGCAAGCGGTCTCGTCAGAGATGTGGAGATCCGAGCTCGCCCGCCACCACTGGGTCGACACCCATCTCGACGCAGCCGGCACCGGTCGATTCCTCGACGAACAGCGGTCGACCCTGGCCGAGGCCCTGAAGGGACTGACCCGTGGCTGAGGTCGTCGCCGCATACGGTGTTCCCCACACGCCGCTGCTGTGGCGACTGATGGGCCAGGATCCCCCACCCGACCTGAGGGTCGTCGCCGATGAGTTCGCCCGTTTCCGTCGTCTGGTCGCCGCCGCACGCCCCGACGTGATCGTCATGATCGCCTCCGACCACTTCCACCAGTTCGACCACTCCGCCATGCCGGCGTTCTGCGTCGGCCGAGCAGATCACCTCGTCGGCACCTTCCCCAACGAAGAACGATCGTTCGGGCTGCCCCGGGTCGAGCTGCCGGGTCACTGTGGGCTGGCCGGGGCGATCCTCGGCCATCACGAGCTGGCCGGCCGTTTCGACTTCGCCTTCTCGAACAGACCCCACCTCGACCACGCCTACGTCCTGCCGCTGCTCTACCTGGTGCCCGGACTCGACATCCCGGTGGTGCCGATCCACACCAACACCAACGCCCCGCCACTGCCGCCCGCCCGACGATTCCTCGACCTGGGCCGTCACATCCGCGCCACGGTCGAGGCCTACCCGGCGGATCTCCGTGTGGTGGTGATCGCCACCGGGCACCTCGCCTTCGAGCTCGGAGGGCCTGCGATGTTCCAGAACCGGTCTTCGGACCCGGACTTCGACGTCGAAGCGGTCGACCTGTTCCGTCGCGGCGAGCTGGAAACGGCTGCCGACACCTTCGGCTTCGACCGGTTGCTGGGCGCCGGCAACCTCACGTTCCAGGTGCTCAACTTCCTCGCCCTGGGAGCCGTGATGAACAGCCCACCCACCACGGCCGAAGGCGTTGCCTGCCGGTTCGGACACGAGCCCTTCTTCTCGTGGGAGACACCGTGAGCCGCGCCGAACTGAACCTGGCGTTGTTGGCGATCGATCGCGACGACGACACGCTCACGGCCTTCGAAGCCGACCCCGCCGGCTTCGTTCATCCGTACCGGTTGTCCACCGAAGAGCGCCGGGCGCTCGAGACATGGGACCACGGTGCGCTGTACGCCCTCGGCGCCCACCCCTTCATCCTGTGGCAGGCGGTCCGTTCGATCTCGGTGGTGCGTGGGGAGTCACTCAGCGACCTGATCGAGGGTTACCGGGCGGCAGTGGTACCCCACGGCCGCCCGGACTTCACCACGTGACCGACGTCACTCCTCCGGTGGGATGATCAGCATGGCGCACTTCGCGTGCTGGATGCACTGATGGGCGACCGAACCGACCAGCATGCCGGTGAACCCACCGAGGCCCCGGGTGCCGACCACCAGCAGGTCGGCGGAGCGGGACAGGTCGATGAGTGCTTCGGCCGGATGGGACTCCGGCACCACCACGAGTCGCGGGCGCGGCCCGTCGAACCCGGACAGCGACTCGTCGACGAACATCTTCAACCGGCTCTCCGCCTCGGCGGTGGCCTCGTCGAGCTTGTTCGGTGGGTGATGCGCCGGAGCGTCCGGCGAGATCTGTCCGCCGGCCGGCATCCGGCCGTAGGACAGCCCGATCAGATCGTCGGACAGCGCCCGCTTGGGTGGGGTGAACGCGTACACCACGTCCACGGTTCCGTCGCGGAGTTCGGCTTCCTGAACGGCCCGCACCAGCGCACGTTTGGAATGGGGGGAGCCGTCTACGCCGACCACGATACGTGTCATCACATGTCTCCAGTTCGTCCGTCGCGTCCAGCATGGAGGCTACGCCCTGCACACTCCATAGGGACTCGGACCCCGCTGGAGGGCCGAATGGCACCCACCGATCCGCCCCGCCTCGCTCATCCGGCGAGGGCCCGATGCAGGAAGGCCGCCATCTGAGCCCGGGTGACCGACTGGTTCGGGCAGAAGCGGGTGTTGGCGGGCGGGTTGCAGCCCCGGGTGATGCCGGCCTCGGCCAGCCGCGAGATGTCGGAGGCGAACACACTCCCAGAGGTGTCGGTGAACCCCGGGCCGGACTCGGACAGACCGAGCGCACGGACCAGGAACGCAGCCATCTGCCCACGGGTGACCGGTTCATCCGGGCAGAAGCGGGTGTTGGCGGGCGGGTTGCAGCCCCGGGTGATGCCGGCCTCGGCCAGCCGCGAGATGTCGGAGGCGAACACACTCCCAGAGGTGTCCGAGAACGACGGACCCGACCCGGTCAGCCCGAGCGATCGCACCAGAAACGCAGCCATCTGCCCGCGGGTCACCGCAAGTTCTGGACAGTAGAAGTCCGACCACGGCGGGTTGCATCCACCGGTGATACCCTGCTCGGCCATCCACTCCACGTCGGATGCGAACGCGTTCGAATCAGCGACGTCGTAGAAGCCGCTGGCCGGCCGGTCGATGAACACCGGGGAAGGCACCCGGTGCGACGCCGAAAGCTCACCGGACTGGGGGATGCCCGACACCGAGAACTCGCTGAGGATGTTCCACAACATCCACCCGGTGCCGAGGCCGTCGACCGCCATGATCTGGGCCCGCACCTGTCCCGGCGTGTACCAGAAGTCCTGCAGCCACGGCCGCAACACCGCCTGGGAACCCGCCATGCGGCGGAGGGCATCGTTGGACGCGTTCGTGACCACCGGACCCGGGTGGTCGTTGGGCACATCGAAGCCGTACCAGCCCGCCGCGTAGTGACTCGGATAGATCATGGGGCTGACCACGTCGACCACATCGACGATCGCCTCGAGTTGTTGACCGATCCCGCCGTCCCCGGTGGTGTTGGTGATCCAGCCGAAGATGTCCGCTGCGGTCGCACACCCCATCGGCTCCAGTCGCTCCCGGGCCTCGGCCAGGAAGCCGGTGATCGCCGACACCCGGCCTTCGACGTCCGAACGCCCGTCGTATCCCGCTCCGGCCGGCGCACCATCGGGGAACCGGACGTAGTCGAACTGCACCTCGTCTACGCCCATGGCACACGCCTCCTCGGCCAGACGCAGCGCGTACTCGCGGGGGTTGGGGTCGGTGGGGTCGAGGAAGAACTGGCCGCCCTTGTTGAGCGGTCCACCGGTGGCAGGATCGGTCACCGCCCACTCCGGCCGCGCCCGGGCCGCGATCGGGTCCTGGAAGGTGACGATCCGCACCACCACGTAGAACCCCTGCGCGTGCGCCTGCGCCGTGCGAGCCTCCAGATCGAACGACTCCGCCGCCTGAGCCCCGAGAATCCCAACGGTGGGGTTGTCGGAGAAGTGATAGACCTTCCCGTTCTCGTTCTTGATGTCGATCATCAACGTGTTCACCGAGGTGGTAGCACCGATGTCGAGCATCGCCTGAAACCCCGGATCGGTCGCCGGCACCCACCCGGCGATGTGGATGCCCCGGGCGATCCGCTCGGGCAGCGCGATCGTCACGAAGTCACGACGCCCATCCCAGCTCGCCGTCTGCGTGAGGTACGCCACCCGCTCGGCCGACACCGTGCCCGCACTCGCCCCCTCGAACCGGAACCGACCGTCGCCATCGGTGGTGACCACCACCCCACCCAGCGTCACGTCGACATCGGCCAGCGGCACCCCCCGCCGATTGACCACGATCCCGGTCAGATCCTCAGCCGCCACCGCAGGCAGCGGCACCGACCCCACCAACACGACCAACACCACGAACAGCACCCGTCTCATCCACCGAATCTACCGCGAACCGCTCCCCTGGCGGCTCGCCGTATGGCGAGCGGATACGTGAAAGCGCCCGAGCGGCGCCCGGGCGCGTCCGGGGCGCGCGGCGTGGAACGGTTCGACGCCCGATGTTCACGGAGCCGTTCGCAACGCTCGGCGCATGATCTTGCCGGTGGCGGTGCGGGGGAGGTCGTCGGCGAAGACGACGCGGCGGGGGACTTCGTGGGCAGCGAGACGGGTCCGGACGTGGTGTTGGAGTTCGGCAGCGAGGTCTGGGCCAGGGTCATGGCCAGGGCGCAGGACGACGTGGGCGACGGGGACCTGGCCGCGGAGTTCGTCGGGTTCGCCGACCACGGCGCACAGGGCGACGGCGGGGTGTCCCATCAGTGAGGTTTCGATCTCGCCGGGGCCGATCCGGTAGCCCATCGAGTTGATGACGTCGTCGGCCCGGCTGCTGAACCACAGGTAGCCGTCCTCGTCCTGACGACCGAGGTCGCCGGTGAGGAACCAGTCGCCCCGAAATCGCGCTGTCGTTGCCTCGGGGCGGTTCCAGTAGCCGAGCATCATGACCGGGTCGGGTGATCGGACGGCGATCTCTCCTTCCAGACCGACCACCGGCGTGGCATCGTCGTCGAGCACCGCCACGTGGTGGCCGGGCATCGGGCGCCCCATGGATCCTGGTCGGATCGGGAACAACTCGGCGCAGTTGCCGACGGTGACGTTGGCCTCGGTCTGTCCGTAGCCCTCGTTGATTCCGCATCCGAGACTATCTCGAGCCCACTCGAGCATGGGCGCTCCGAGTGCTTCGCCTCCGCTGAAGATCGCCCGCAGCGACAGGTCGGCCCTGGTGACGCCGGCAGCACGCATCATCTTGAGGGCGGTGGGTGGCAGGAACGCCAGGGTGACATCGTGGGAGGCCATGAGCTCGGCGGCACGATGAGGTTCGAAGTCGGCGGTCGAGATGAGGACGGGCAGACCGAAGTACCAGGAGGGGATGAGGACGTCCATGAGCCCTGCGATCCACGCCCAATCCGCCGGGCTCCACATCAGGTCGTGGCGGATCGGATCATCGCCGGCACGTGGGTAGACCGAGAGCTCATGGCGACCCATGGGGGCTCCCTCGATGAACTGGTAGTAGAGCTCGTAGCCGGACAGATGACCGATGAGGGAGCCGTGGCCGAGCAGCGCGCCTTTCGGCTCGCCGGTGGTACCCGAGGTGTAGATGAGATAGGCGGGGTCAGACAGACCGGTGTCGGCGGCACGGTCGAGGGCGTCTCCAGAACACAAGGCCCCGAACTGCGGACCGATCTCGACGAGCGGTAGGTCTGGGGCTGCCTCCTGCACCTTGGGTCGGTTCTCGGCCGACACGACGGCGAGCGCGGCGCCGGAGTCGGCCAGGCGGTAGCGGAGGGCGTCCGGTCCGAACAGCGATGAGAGCGGAAGCGACACTGCTCCGAGCTTCCACGCCGCCAGATGGGTGAGAGCGGTTTCGACCTGCTGGCCGGCGACAACGGCCACCCGGTCGCCCCTGCCCACCCCGGCGCGGCGGAACGCACCTGCCAGCCGGTGGGAGCGCTCACTCAGCTCCCCGAACGTCCACCGGGTCACCACGCCCCCATCGTCGACGATCAGAGCCACATCGGTTGGAGGGTGCTCGTCCGAGCACGCCACTCCCATGTTGATGCGCTCGGGGACACGCCACCGAAACGCCCGAGTCAGCTCATCGAAGTCGGCGAGGGCCACGGCGGGAAGAGTACGACGAGCAGAGAGGGAAGGAACAACTTTGTCCCCCTCGAGCTTGCGAGAGGGGGAAGGGTCCGCCGGTCGCAAGCGACCGGACGCTTGCGGGGTAGGGGGGCCTATCCCTCGCGAGCATGACGTCGCGTTCCGGAACGCGTGCGAGTTCGTCTCGCGGGCTCTCAACCCCCCTACCCCGCTCGTTCCTCACGGGGGCCCCTTCCCCCACTCCGTGGGGGACAAAGCTACAGGGGGGCCCTTCCCTCGCGAGCATGACGTCGCGTTCCGGACGTGTGTGAGTTCATCTTGCGGGCTCTCAACCCCCCTACCCCGCTCGTTCCTCACGGGGGCCCCTTCCCCCACTCCGTGGGGGACAAAGCTACAGGGGGGCCTATCCCTCGCGAGCATGACGTCGCGTTCCGGAACGCGTCCAGAGTTCAGCTCGCTGGCTCTCAACCCCAACACTTTTGTCCCCCTCGAGCTTGCGAGAGGGGGAAGGGGCCCCCGCGACGAAGGAGCGGGGTAGGGGGGGCCCTTCCCTCGCGAGCATGACGTCGCGTTCCGGACGTGTGCGGAGTTCGTCTCGCGGGCTCTCAACCCCCCTACCCCGCTCGTTCCTCACGGCGGGCACCCTTCCCCCACTCCGTGGGGGACAAAGCTACAGGGGGGCCTATCCCTCGCGAGCATGACGTCGCGTTCCGGAACGTGTGCGGAGTTCGTCTCGCGGGCTTTCAACCCCCCTACCCCGCTCGTCCCTCGCTCCGGCGCTTCGCCGGACGGGGGCAAATGTTCACTTGACACGCCGCACTTAACGGCGTTATGTTACCGCTCATCACTTAACGCCGATCAGTTATCGGTGTTCAGACTCGAGGAGCGTCATCAGATGGGATTCCTTTCACGAGTGGTCGTGCGGTACCGCGTTGCGGTTCTGGTCACGGCTGTGGCCGCCATGCTGGCGGCCGGCATCTTCGGAGGGGGCGTCGCCTCCTCGCTCTCGAACGGGGGGTTCACCGATCCCGATGCCGAGTCGGTGGCGGCCACCGATGCTCTGGCAGCCGAGTTCGGTGCGGCACCACCGGACATGATCCTTCTGGTCGGCGCCCCCGGCGGATCTGTCGACGACCCGGCGGTGGAGGCCGAGGCAGCGGCCCTCACAGAGCGTCTGGCAGCATCGGACCATGTGACTGCGGTGTCTTCGTACTGGTCGCTCGGTTCACCGGCCGGCCTTCGAAGCGACACCGGCGGGGCAGCCCTCGTGTTCGCGTCGGTGGAAGGTGACGAAGGCGAGGTGCTGGAGCACTCCGCCGAGCTGGCCGAGGAGTTCCGGGGCGACGTCGGCGCTCTCGAAGTGGCCGTTGGTGGCCCGGGACCGCTGTTCGCCGAGATCCAGGAGACGATCGAGTCCGACCTGATCCGAGCCGAGACCATCGCCTTCCCCGTCACCCTGGCACTGCTGGTCGTGATCTTCGGGAGCCTGGTGGCGGCCTTCCTCCCCCTCGGCGTGGGCGTGTTCGCCATCGTGGGGACCTTCTTCGTCCTCCAGGTGTTGACCGGGTTCACCGAGGTGTCGATCTTCGCCCTCAACCTCACCACAGCTCTCGGCCTCGGCCTGGCCATCGACTACGCCCTGTTCGTCGTTTCCCGCTTCCGTGAGGAGCTCGCCGGCGGCTGGGATCCGCAGGAGGCCGCCCGGCGCACCGTGCTGACGGCGGGTCGCACCGTTGTGTTCTCGGCCGGGACGGTCGCGGTGTCTCTCGCCGCCATGCTCGTGTTCCCGCTCTCGTTCCTGCGCTCATTCGGATACGCCGGGATCGCAGTGGTCGCACTGGCCGGCGTGGGTGCCGTCGTGGTGCTGCCTGCGCTGTTGGCGGTGCTTGGACACCGCATCGAGAAACTCCGGGTGCGCAAGGTCAAGGCCACGCCCGAGGGCTCTGGGGTGTGGCATCGGGTCGCCACCACCGTGATGCGACGACCGATCCCGATCGCCACGGTGGTGATCGTGGCGCTGGTGGTGCTCGGCTCGCCGTTCCTCGACGTTCGGCTGGCCCAATCCGACGATCGGGTGCTGGCACCCGGATCCGCCGCTCGGGAGGTGGGTGACGCCCTCCGCAGCGATTTCGCAGCCTTCGAGGCGGCCTCACTCGACGTGGTGGCGGTCGACGCCGATCACTCCGACGCCGCCGGCCTGGCTACCACCCTCTCGACACTGACCGATGTCGCCCGGGTCGATGGACCCAGCGGTTCGTACATCGGGGGAGCCAAGGTGGCGGAGCCGGGACCGGCCTCGATGCGATTCCTGTCCGAGGACGGCTTCTACCTCGCCGTGGTGCCTTCGGTGAACCCCCGGTCCGAAGCGGCCGAGGACCTGGTGGCGGCCGTCCGCGCCGTCGACGCGCCGGTCGAGTTCCAGGTGGCGGGAGAGACCGCCGGGCTGGTCGACACCAAGCGCGCCCTGTTCTCGGCGTTGCCCTGGGCGCTGGTGATCATCGCCACCGTCACCTTCGTGGTGCTGTTCCTGATGTTCGGGTCGCTGCTGGTGCCGGCCAAGGCGGTGGTGTTGAACCTGCTGTCGCTGTCGGCAACCTTCGGTGCCCTGGTGTGGATCTTCCAGGACGGCAACCTGGCCGGGGTGCTCAACTTCACACCCACCGGCGCGCTCGATCTGACGATGCCCATTCTCATGTTCTGCATCGCCTTCGGACTGTCGATGGACTACGAGGTGTTCCTGCTCTCCCGGATCAAGGAGGAGCACGACGCCGGAGCCGACAACGAGACCTCGGTGGCGATGGGCCTGGAACGGACCGGGCGGATCGTCACAGCAGCCGCCGTGCTCATCGCGGTCGTGTTCGTGGCCTTCGCCACCTCGAGCGTCGCCATGATCAAGATGTTCGGCCTCGGAATGACCATCGCCGTGCTCGTCGACGCCTTCCTCATCCGGGCCACGCTGGTCCCGGCCTTCATGCGTCTCGCCGGTGAAGCCAACTGGTGGGCACCGGCGTGGATGCGGCGCCTGCACGACCGGTTCGGCATCTCCGAGTCGGTGGCTCTCGACCCGATGACGCCTAAGCTCGAAGTGGAGTCCGCCACCGTCTGATGCCCATGCCCATTCCTGCTCGCACAACTCCAGCCGACGCCCGGAACAACCCCGGGCGTCGGCGCGCTCGCAAGGGCGAGGGCGAACTCCTTCGGGAGGAGATCCTCGATGCCGCCGAGGCGCTGCTGGTGGAGCACGGCACCAAGGACGCCGTCACCATCCGGGCGGTCGCCGACAAGGTGGGCGTCAGCGCACCGTCGATCTATCTGCACTTCGCCGACAAGGACGAGCTTTTCTACGAAACCTGCCGGCGGGTCTTCGAGGTCCTCAACCTGCGCATGATCGAGGCCCTCGCCGACGCCGAGGGCACCGTGGTCGACAGGATGGTGCGGGCCGGCCACGCCTACATCGCATTCGGCCTCGAGCATCCCGGCCAGTACGTCACGCTGTTCGGGTCCAACTCTCAGGACGTCATACCGGCCGATCAGATCGAGACCGATCCGGGCGTACACGCGTTCCAGCTGCTCGTTGCTCTCATCACCGCCGGCGTGGAGACGGGTGAGCTCGACGGCGAACTGGACGTACAGGCCACCGCGGTGGCGGTGTGGGCGGCCGTCCACGGCACGGTGAACGTGTTGATCACCAAGCGGGGCATGGAGTCGGCCCTCAACATCCCACCGGATCCCCAGGTGATCGACGCAGTGCTCCGGATGATCCTGCAGGGTCTTCGTGCCTGACCGGTCGATCCGGCCTCTCGACCATGTCGTGCACGCGGTCGAGGATCTGGAAACGGCCGCGATCGCCTACGCCGACCTCGGGTTCACGGTGACGCCACGGGCGGACCACCCTTTCGGCACCTCCAATCGGCTGGTGGTCCTGGAGAGCAACTACATCGAGATCGTGGCCGTGACGCGGCCCGAGCACCTACCCATCAGCGGATTCGGCGCCCGGGTGGCCCAGCACCTGCTGCATCAGGGTGAGGGGATCACCCACGTCGTACTGTCCAGCGACGACCCCGAAGCGGACATCGAGGAACTGGGCGACCTCGCCACCGGCGAGATCTTCTCGTTTTCGCGCCCGGCTCCCCAGGTGGAGGGCTCGCCCGTCACCGCCGAGTTCGCCTGTGTGCTGTTGGATGCTCCGACCGACCTGGGGATGTTCCTGTGTCATCACGCCGTTCCCGAAGCGGTGTGGAACGCGGCCGCCACGCATCACCCCAACGGCGCCCGAGCCATCTCGACCCTCACCCTGCCGGTGGGGGCCGACTCTGTGGACACCCTGGCGAGAGCCGCGGGCGCCGGGGCCCACCAAGCCGAAACGCTCGACCTGGCCGGCGTGTCGGTCGGGACCGGGCCGGCGGCCATGCGCTTCGACGTCACGGTTGCGGCCACCCACCTCGCCGGAGTCGACATCGGAGGCTGAGAGCGGGTCGGTGGCGTTCGAGACGAGCCGCAGACCATGCCAGGATCGGGCCGCATGGGAGCACTCACTGCGGTCGTTGTCGGGGCGGGTCAGCGGGGACGCGACGTCTACGGCGCCTGGGCGGCCCGCCAACCCGGCGACCTCCAGGTGGTCGCCGTGTGTGACACCGATCCGGCCCGGGTCGAGCTCATGCTCTCGGGTCATGGCGAGGCGGTGGGATACGCCGACCTCGACTCGCTGTTCGCCCAAGGGCGCATCGCCGACGTGTGCATCGTCGCCACACCGGACCGGTACCACCACGAGCCCGCTGCCCGGGCCGTGGACCTCGGCTACCACGTGCTCCTCGAAAAGCCCATGGCCCACACCCTGGAGGCGTCGGTCGATCTGGTGCGGCGCGCCGAGCAGGCGGCCGGAACCCTGCACGTCGCCCACGTCCTGAGATACACGCCCTTCTTTCGGCGACTCAACGAGGTTCTCCCCGAGGTGGGCGAGATCGTGGCCGTCGAGCATCGCGAGAACGTGGTTGCCTGGCACATGGCCCACTCCTTCGTCCGCGGCAACTGGTCGAGGGCAGCCGAGGCGACGCCGATGATCGTGCAGAAGTGTTGTCACGACTTCGACATCCTCGCCTGGAACGTCCCCTCGCCCGTGACCCGGCTGGTGTCGTTCGGCTCCCTCGTGGAGTTCCGTCCGGAGCGGGCGCCTGCCGGCGCCACCGAACGATGCCTCGACTGCCCGCTCGTCGACTGCCCCTACGATGCCCGCCCCGTGTATCTCGACCCGGCCCGGACCGGGTGGCCGGTGAGTGTGATCACCGACGACCGCTCCGAGGCCGGTCGCCTGAGGGCACTGCGCGAGGGTCCCTACGGGATATGTGCCTACCGGGCGGGCTCCGACGTCGTCGACAACCAGGTGGTGGCGATGCAGCTCGCCAACGGCGGCACAGCCACGCTCGTCATGCACGGCCATTCACACGAGGAGAACCGGACCATGCGCTACGACGGCACCCGGGCGACCGTCCGGGGAGTGTTCGGCAGCCGCCAGCACCTCGAGATCGGTGATCATCGCACCGGTCGGATCCGCGAGATCGACATTCCCCGACCCGACGGCGGGCACGGCGGCGGCGATCATGGGATCATGGAGTCATTCGTGGATGCGATCACATCGGGTCGCCCGGGACCGACGGGAGCGGCCGAATCGCTCGAGAGCCACCTGCTGGCGTACGCAGCCGAGCGCTCGCGGCTCACCGGCGAGACCATCGACATGGAAGACCTGAGATCCCGATGAGCACCCGCAGCACCTTTCTCGAATCGGCGGAGGCGGCGAGGGCTCTGCTGGCGAATCCAGCGGTGGCCACCCGCTGGAACCAGCCTTCTGCACTGGAGGCGATGACGGTGGCCTCACTCGCCGGTCATCTGCTCCGGTCGGTCACCACAGTGGCCGGGTATCTGGCCGAAGCACCGCCCGGACTCGACAACCTGATCGATCCCCCCGGCTATCTGTTGTCGATCGACGGCCTTTCGAGCCCCGACGGACCCGCCCTCGACTCCGAACTCCACGAGGCGATTCGCCGACGGGCAGCGGATGCGGCGCAGGACGGCCCCGATCAGCTGCTGGCCCAGTGGGATGCGGCCGTAGAGGAACTGTCCGGTCGTCTGGCGACCGAACCTCCCACCCGGGCCGTGCGGGTGCTGGAGGGGCGGGTCATGCTGGTGGACGACTACCTGGTGACCAGGCTGATCGAGTTGCTGATCCACGGCGACGATCTGGCGGTGTCGATAGGAGCCGAGACTCCGTCGTTCCCCGACGTGGCATGGCAGCGGGTGATCGACACCCTGACCGCAGTCGCCGTGCGTCGCCACGGTCCCCGTGCAGTGGTGCGTGCCATGACCCGGACCGAGAGAGACGCGGTGCGGGCACTCCGGGTGCTCTAGCGCGGTCTGGGCACAGCGAGCGCTCAGATGCGCCTACCGCCGGCCCAGACCTCGGCGGCGGCCAGACCCTCCGGTGTCCCGATGTCGAAGACCGGTCCGATCTCGACGGCGGTGAACGGAACACCCGCCGCCAACATCGAGGCCAACGCCGACGTGATCTCCAGTTCGCCGCGCACCGACGGCTGCACGCACGCCAGATGCTCCCAGGCGTCGGCCGGGAGCGCACCGATCCCCGAGGCGTTGAGCGGCGTCGAACTGGTCCCGGGCCGGGGCTTTTCGATGACCGATGTCACCGAACCGGCACCGTCGACGGTGACCGCAGCCCCGGCCGCCGGATCGGCCACCCGGTTCACGGCCAGCACGGCCCCGTCGTTCCAGACGTCCGCGACGCGCCGGTACCAGGCGGGGTCGGTGACCAGATCACCCCAGGCATACAGGAACGGGCGCCCATCGACGATCGCCGAGGCGGCCAAGAGCGCATCGGCGGTGCCACGCGGCGACTCCTGACGAACGGTGGACACGGGGAGCGGTGCACCATCCACGAGTCGCTCCACCTGCTCGGCCAGATGGCCCGTGACCACCACGACCTCGGACACTCCGGCCGCCGCCAGCCCCTCGATCACCCAGAACAGCACAGGACGGCCGGCCACGGGGACGAGGGCCTTGGGCCGGTCGGTGGTGAGCGTCCCCAGCCTGCGGCCACGGCCCGCTGCGGGAACGACGGCGATCACCCGACGCCCGCCGAGGCCACCACACGAAACGCCGGACCTCCGGTGGCTTCGACGGCGGCCTCCACGACGGCGTCCACCGAAGAATCCGGGCAGACCGCCACCGCGTACCCGCCGAACCCCGCCCCCGTCAGCCGGGCTCCCCAGGCGCCCGCATCCCGCATGGCGTCGACCAGCGTGTCGAGCGACGGGGAGCTGGCACCGAAGTCCTGCAGGCTGACGTGGGAGGCGTCGAGCAATCGCCCCAACCCGGCCATGTCCCCGGCGTTCAGCGCCGCCTCGGCCTGATCCACCCGGCCGGCCTCCGACACCACGTGCCGGGCCACCGCCGCCACCGGCAGCGGAGCGTCGGGATCGAACCGACCCGCCGTCATCTGCACCATCAGTTCGACGTCGACGTCGACGTCCGCCGCCACCCGGGAGGCGGTGGTGTCGACGTCGAGTCCGGTGAGGTCGACGTCGCCTGCGGCGACGATCTTCGACAGCACCGGGGGCACCGAGACATCGATGCCGCGTGGCACACCGAGCAGCAGTGCGGCTGCGCGACACGCCACCACCCGAGTGTTGTAGGCGTGGTTGGCGTCGCCCCCCTTGGGGGCGGGGCTGCCCGAGTAGGCGGCCACCATGCCCATGCCCTCGGGGATCGGCACCTGGCGGGTACCGGGAGGGTCGAAGTCGATCCTGAGGGCGTGGCCGGGCTCGGCGAGAGCGATGACGGTCTGGTCCATCATCCCTCCTTCGACGCCGATCGACCGCTCGGCGGCGATGGCGAGCGCCGGATAGTCGGCCCGGCTCAGACCGAGTCCCCACAAGCGGTCGAGGGTGGCGATGACCCCCACCGTGAAGGCGCTCGACGAGCTCAGCCCACCGGTTGGTGGCAGGTCTCCCCCGACCAATAGCCGGGCGCCGTGGCCGTCGACTCCGAGAGCCCTCACCGCCGCCACCAGATACCGGTGCCACCCCGACACGTCGGCGGGCACATCGGCCAGCACGATGTCGATCCTGCCGGGAAAGGTCGTCGACTCGGCGGCGAGAGTGCCGTCCTCGGTGGTGGCGGCGGCGATGGTCACCGACCGATCGATCGCCAGTGGCATCACCGGCAGCAACGAATAGTCGGTGTGCTCGCCGATCAGGTTCACCCGGCCCGGCGATCGGATCTCGAGTTCCGGTTCTGACCCGAACAGGCGGACGAAGTGGTGCGATGTCATGCGTCGGCGAGGCTACCGACTCGTCCCACCCCCTGCCCACATCGCGAAAGATGCAGGCGACTCCGCCGACGGGGAGACCATCGGACCGAGAGAACAACCATGGATTTCCCAAACGCCGCCGGGCAATCGACGAGCGCATCCCATCCAGGGTGGTTGTTCGTTGCCGCCTTGGCACTGGCGACCGGAGCCCTCTCGGCCGCCCTTGCACCCGACGCTCTGACAGGCCTCCTCACCATGTCGACGGGGGCCGTGCTGGCAGGCCTCCACACCAGGCGGAGCGCCTCGGCGAAGGTGGGCGCGGTCGTTGCGTTGGCCGCTTTTGCGCTTCTCTCTCCCACCAACCGTCTCAGCGCCCTGACCGTCGCCGTGCAACTACTCGCGGCGGTGGTCATCGCGTCCGAGCTCGCCGAGCGAAACCGAGCCAGGTCCGGCGGTTTCCAATCGGTCTCCGTCACCGCACTCCACACGGCCCGCGACCGGCTGGCGGTGGAGACGGCGCTGGTGGAAACCACCAGGGCCATCCTGCGTGACTGCGACACCCTCGAAGTCGAGGCCGCCATGGAGAACCTGATCCGCTCGGTCGGATGTGACCTCATCATGGTGTCGCGCAACCGGGCGGCCGGTGAGTCGCTGGAAACGCGCATCGTTTACGCCGCCGGGCGACGTGACGGACTGTTGGAGACGGTGAACTGGTCGCACCTGCCGCATGCCGCCTCGCTGCTGTCAACCGGCCGAAGCCACCAGTTCACCACGGTCGACGACATCCCGATGCCCGACCGGTTGTTCTACCAGAACGCTGCGATCCGGATCACGGCGGCCGTCGAGTTCCCGATCATGGTGCAGGGCAGCTGGGTCGGGCACGTGGGCCTCCTCGTAACCGACGGCGCACGCCGCTGGGAGGATTCGGATCTCGATCTGCTTTCGACCATCGCCGACATGCTGGCGTCGGTGTGGCAGCGGGAGCGGGCGCTCGCCGACCTCGAACATGTGATCGCGCAACGGGACCGTTCCCTGGCGATCCAAACGGCCATCACCGGCTCGGCCCGGGTCCTGTTCGAGTCCGGCGACGAGGACATCGACAGCGCACTCGATCTCATCCTCGATGCACTCGACGGCGAGGTGGCCTATGTGAAGGATGTTCGACCCCACGGTCAGCACGGCCTCGGGCTGGAGACGCGCACGGTCGCCCTCGCCGACGGGGCCGGCCTGACCCGGTCGCTGGAACGCGGCGAGTGGATGTCATGGCCCCCGGTCTACGCCCCCATCCTCGACACCCGGCCCTGGATCGTCTCCGACGTCACCTCGCTCGGTCAGGCACAGCAGCGCTGGTACGGCCAGCATCTGCCCTCGGCGGCCGCCGAGATCGCCTTCCCCATCGTCACCGGCGGAACCGTCGTGGGGATGATCGGCGTGACCGCCACGACCGCGCGGGACTGGGGAGCCGGCGACATCCGCACCGTGGCAACCATCGCCCAGATGCTCGGCGTGGCCCGGACGAGGGCCGACGCCCGGCGCAATCTCGAGGACATCGTCAAGGCCAAGGACCGCTTCATCGCCTCGGTCAGCCACGAGCTCCGCACGCCGATGGCGGTGGTGATGGGACTCTCGTCCGAGCTGAGCGGGCGCCGTCAGGATTTCTCCGAGGAGGAGGTGGCGGAGTTCATCGACTTGATCGCCCGCCAGAGCAGCGAAGTCGGCAACATCATCGAGGACCTCCTCGTGTCCGCCCGCGCCACCGCCGAATCGATAACGGTTCTTCCCGAGATGATCCGGCTCGACGAGGTGGTGAGCGACGCACTCATGTCGATGTCGAGCGAGCAGACCCGTCGGATCGCATCCACCGACCTCGCGGCGGTCTCCACCTACGCCGACCCGCTCCGGGTCCGCCAGATCATCCGCAACCTCGTTGCCAATGGCCACCGCCACGGTGGGACCCGGGTGTTCATCAAGGTGACAACCGTCGACGGCGCGGCCGTGCTCGAGGTGTCCGACGACGGTCCCGGAATCCCACCCGCCCGCCGCTCTGAGATCTTCGAGGCGTACTCCAGTGGCGAAGCCCATGGACGGACGGCGTCGATCGGGCTGGGGCTCACCGTCAGCCGGCAACTGGCCCGCCTGATGGGTGGCGACGTCCGCTACGTCCACGAGCCTCTCCCGACCTTCCGTCTCACGCTCCCAATCGGTGCGGCTCGCCCGGTCGAGCAGGAGGCTCAGCGGGCTCTGGCCGGATAGCCCGGCTTCCCCGGGAGCCCAACGCCACCTCCACGCTCGGGGAAAGCGCCCTCCTCTCGTAGACTCGCATCGTGAGCGACATGACAGTCTTCTGGCGTCCGGGGTGTGGTTTCTGCATGCGCCTCGAGCGCGAACTGGCCCGTGCCGGTGTGGAGTACCGGCGCCGGAACATCTGGGAGGACGACGAGGCCGCTGTATTCGTCAGGTCGGTCAACAACGGCAACGAGACCGTCCCCACGGTGGTCATCGGCGACGAGTACCTCACGAACCCCTCCCCTGCCACGGTGCTCACCAAGCTCGGAGTCGAACCTCCACCGTCGACCGGCCTCGGACGCCCCTCAGGCCGCTGACCCGTTCATGCCCAGGGGGGACGACCCCCCGGTCATGCCCAGGGGGGACGACCCCCCTTCGACCCCCCGCCGGTACTGGTCCCGGTGCTCATGCGTGCTTGGCCGGGGGTGCAGGCCCCACGCGGGACTCCGGTTGCCACATTCAACGGTGAACGGTTCCTGAGGGCGACGCCCCTTCGACCCCCCGCCGGTACTGGTCCCGGACTGATCGCGTGCTTGGCCGAGGGTGTGAAAGCTCCCACGGTGGCTGTTGCCACGTGCACGACCCGACGGTTGAGGGTCAAGGCGGCCGATAGCCAGTTTTCGGTACGTTCTACGTTGTACGTTCTACGTTGTACCGCTCGGCCACCCCCCGCCGGTACTGGTCCCGGACCGATCGCGCGCTTGGCCGGGGGTGTGAAAGCTCTCGCGGTGGCTGTTGCCACGTTTCTGGGCGTTCGGCGTTCTGCGTTCTGCCGGTGCCCACCCATGCCGGGGATCGCTTACGGGAGCAGCGGCTCGGAGCGGTGGAGGAACGCCGCCATCTGACCCCGGGTCACGGGGTCACCGGGACAGAACCGGGTCGTCGTACATCCACGGGTGATCCCGGCGGCCGCCAGGCGGGCGATGTCGGACTCGAACACGGTTCCGACGGTGTCCGTGAAGCTGATCCCACCGGTATCGGCGAGCCCGAACGCACGGGTGAGGAACGCAGCCATCTGACCGCGCGTCACCGGCTCGTCCGGGCAGAAGCGATCGTTGGCGGGCGGGTTGCATCCCCGGGTGATCCCGGCGGCCGCCAGGCGGGCGATGTCGGTCGAGAAGACGCTGCCTCCGGTGTCGGCGAAGCTGATCCCACCGGTATCGGTGAGCCCCAACGCACGGGTGAGGAACGCAGCCATCTGACCGCGCGTCACCGGCTCGTCCGGGCAGAAGCGATCGTTGGCGGGCGGGTTGCATCCCCGGGTGATCCCGGTGTCAGCCAGCCATTCGATGTCTGAGACGAACGGGCTCTCATCGGTGTCGAAGAACCGACTGGCGGCGGGACCGCCGTCCAGCCGGATCCGAAACCCGTCGCCCGTGCGCTCCACCACCGTCAGCCGGACGCCCGAGATGGTGGTGCTGTCGCCGACGCCGAACACATGGGCGATGGAGTCGGGCTCGGTGGGGTTCTGGGCAGTACGTCTGTCGAGGCCGTAGCAGGCGTCATAGATGGCGCTGAAGCAGGCCCCGTCGCTGCGCTGGTCGATGGTGTGGACGCTGACGCCTTCCCAGGACGCCGGGATGGGGTCGTTGCCGGATCGGATCCGGGCGTCGAGGGCGATCAAGTGCCCCTGTTCCCCGAGTGGGATCACCACCATCTCGGTGCCGTCGGACCCGGTGGCGTTCAGCACGAGCTCGGTGGAACCGCCGGTGTGGATCTCGACGTCGGCGGGATCGATCCACCCGGCGGCGTACCGGTTGAACGCGAGCGTGGAATACGAGTCGGTCACGGTGCTGAACAGATCGGCCCCAGTGTTTCCGGACATCAGGTCGATGGGGTTGTCGTACTCCCAGACACCCCCACCGACGAAGGTTTCGCCGGTGTAGGAGTGGGGCCAGCCGATCCCGTGGCCGATCTCATGGGTGACGAGCGATGCGACCGGGGCCGGCCACGGCGACACGCCCACCACCGACTCGCCACCCATGAACACGATCCGGGAGTTGGCGGGGAACGTCCGCGGTGTGGCCCCACCACACACGCTCTCAGGGCAGGTCAGTCCGGGACCGCCGAAACCGAACCCGAGTTGGGCATCGGCGATGACGATGGCGCCGGAAACGGTGGCGGGTTGGGTCGCACTGGCGACCGCATCCAGGCAACCGTTGGGGTCGGATCCGACCACTGTGCCGCCCGTGACGAAGGTCATCGAGTACGCCCCTTCAGAGAGCCAGTCGTAGTGGGGGGCGACCACCGAGCTGAGGAAGTCGGTCGCCGATGCCGGGGTGACTCCGATGCCTGTGCCCGGGTAGTCGCAGACCCACACCGCCCAGCGGTCGGTTCCCAGGGTGTAGTTGCGAACGTCGTCGCCGGCGACGATACCGAGCGGTTCCCAACCGTACAGGTCGGCGGCATCGAGGCCGGAGAGCTCGGCGCGCTCGGGGAGGAAGACGGTCGCCGGGATCCCGACACCTTCCGGGACCTCCCCGTGATGAGCCCACGCCGGACCGGCCGAGGCGGCTATGAAGCCCGCGACAGCAACACCCAGGAGAACCGAGAGTTTCCGACGCACCTCAACACCCACCCGCTCGACAGTGCGAGCCGCAGTGTACGGGCCGGGAGCACTGACTAGTCCACCCGGAGACGCATCACTTGTGTCTTCACGGCACGTGTTCGTCGACCACAATAAGTGGTCATGGGAAGGTACATCACGGCCCTCGGGGCAATGGCACTCGGACTGACGCTTGCTGGGGAGCTGGCGTCGTCCGGTGACACAGGACCAGCGCTGGGGCTGGCCACCGTGTCCGTGATGGTGTTCGCCGGACTGCTGGCGGAGCCGAAAACGACAGGGCTCGTCGTTCTCGCTGCCGTCGGCCTGGCGTTGGGGGCGAACGGGAGGCCGCTGGAAGGCCTCGGCTTGGTGGTTGCGGGTGGCATGCTCGGGGGGCGCATGGTGGGGACCATGCGACGGGCGCCTGCAGGGGTGCACCTGGCCATCGTGCGCGACTGAGGATCACCCGTTGGTCTCAGCCGGGCTGTGGGGACTCCACGGCTCGGACCACGGTGAGGTGATCCTTCCACACGAGCGGGGTACTCGCGTGGAGCGCGCGACAGGGAGCGATCGATCAGGGGCGATCGATCAGGCGGACGACCGGGGTGTGCCGCCCGCGGTGCGGCGTCCGGGGTGGAGCGCCCGGATAGGGACTCGAGGGATGGGGACTCGAGGGGTGGGGCGCCGACGACGTTCATCGACCGGGCTGGGCGATGGACGTCTCGGCGCGCACGCCACACTCTTCTGTCCCCAGTTCGGAGAGGGCACTGCGTGTGACCGGGCAGCCGTCACTGGTACGAGATGAACACAGGGACGGGAAACAGATCGAGCACCTGTGCGGGCGTGGCGCGGGGCACATCCTCGTCATAGAAGTTCTTCCATCCCCACAGGTAGCCGCGGTCGGCGTTCCAGTTGGCCGTGAGACCACTCCACGTGGCGACCTTCGTGGGGAGCGGTCCCTGGCCGTCCATCTGGATCACCACCGCCAGTTCCTCTGGCGAGATCAGCTCCTCGCGGTTGGTGATCATCGATTCCCGGAACTGGTGCAGCAGGAAGAGCTTCTGAGGCACGACCTCCTCACGCACGATGCCCGCCAACCAGTCGGCGACACGGTTGATCTCGGCGGCGTCGACCGTGCCGATCTGTTCGAGATGCACCTGGTCGGGACCCAACCGCCACTCGGGATCGAGGGCGAGGCCGACGTGAGGGAGCCGCAGCAGCTCCTCGTACCGTTTTGCCTGATCGAGGAAGTCGGATCGACCCGACTGCAGATCGATGACCACGTAGATGCCGTTCTCGGCGGCGTAGTCGACCCAGGGCCGCAAGGTGGCCATCGAAGCCTCGTCGGAGTAGTCACCGTCTTCACCTGGACCGGACGAGGCGACGGTGGCGATGAGCTCGAACACCGGCACCACCGTGGCACCATCGGCCCCGTACCCCTCGATCTCGCCCATCATCCGCTCGTGGGTCCCGGCCGGGCCTTGCTCACCCAGCACACCGAGCTGCGTCGTCAACGGACTGCCGTAGAAGCCGACCAGACGTTTGCCGGGGAAGAGGGTCATGCCGCCACCGGGCAGTTCGGCATCGGAGCGCACCAACTCGACCTGCCAGGCGGTGGTCGGGTCGAACCCGCCCACGAGCCGGAGGGCCGAAGCGGCCTCGATCACCAGCCGCATCGGATCGGGGAGGTCCGCCAGGTCGATGTCCTCGGCCACCAGCACTTTGCCGCCGGTCTGCGACGCCAACACCTCGATGGCGGGCAACACCGCCGACACGGTCGAGTCGAGCAGGAAGACCGGCCCCCCGCTCTCCTCTGATTGGGCGGGGCCGAGGGCGGCGCTGTCGACGTCGAGCCGATCGACCTCCACGCCGAGCGCCGTCACCTGCGAACCGGCCTGGTCACCGAGGCCGACCAGCGTGACCCGTTCCGGCTCGAGGCGGTTCAATTCGGCGATGACGACAGGGTCGATCACGTCCGCGGAGACGACCAGGAGTGGCCCGCCCTCCTCCACGGCGTGCTCGGCGCCGGAGCGGACGGCGGCCGGGTCGGATATCTGGGCGATGGTGACGTGTTCGGCGCACGGATACGACGAGTTCGACGCACCCACCACGGCTTCGATGGGGTTGTCCGCCAGATCGTGGCCGTCCCGGGAAACCACGGCCCGGCACTCGCGAGCCGAGCTGAAACTGAAGAACGGACCACCACCCCCCAGCTGCACGACCGCCAGCCCCACGATCACGACGCCGGTGAGAATGGCGGGCACGCGGGGCGAACGACGGCGGGTACGGAGGTCATCGAACGGGGAAGGCATCCTTCACCTCGAGGGGACATCGGATTCTACGGTTAGAGGCGCCGGATCCGCCAAGGCGCGAAATCGGTGCTCGGTCCGTGCGCTACGGATTCGCGGGCATTTGGCCGATGAGTGGAAGGTGGAATCGAGAAAGCTGGTCGAGGGTCGATTGGCTCGCCTCAACCGCGGGTTGTTGGCGTTGCGTCTCGGGTTGTACGCCGCCCTGGTCGGCACGTTGCTGGCGTCAGCCCCCATCCGCTCTGCCCCGCTGGCAGCGTTGGTGGCACTCCTGGCGGTGGTGCCCGCCCTCCCGGCCCGGTGGTTGGCCAGACACCGCATCGAATCGGGCATCGCCATCAGCCTCGGGCTCGAGGCGTGGATGTGGACGTGGCTCGGATCGGTCCCGGCCCTGGAATTGCTCCCGGTGTTCTCGGTGCTGGTGGCCGGATTGCTGCTGTCGCGCCGAACCGCCATCGCAGTCACCACCACGGCCGTCGGGATTCAATTGGCGCAACTCGCCTTGTGGTGGTCGGGCCTGATCGGAGTCGACAACTCCGCTTCGGGGCTGATTGGCGAGGTGGCCCTCGTGGCGGTGGCCGGTGTGGGCTTCCTCGAGATCGGGGCGGTGCTCCGGGAGTACCGGGCCCGGGTGGTGGAACAGAGCCTGGAGGAGATCCGCCTCACCGAGCTCATCGACGAGAAGGATCGCCTGATCGACTCGGTCGCCCACGAGCTCCGCACTCCGCTCACCGCGGTGCTGGGACTGTCGAGCGAGTTGGCGTCGGGTTCGTTCGCCGCAGAAGAGTCGTCGGCACCGACGGCGCCCGGGACCGACGTGTTCGAGCGGTACCGGTCGGGAGGCGACGCCAACCGACCCGACAACCTGGGGCTGTGCCTGCCGGTAGCCCGGACGCTCGCCAGGCACATGGGCGGCGACCTCGAGGTCGTCGACGGCTGGGTGACGCTCACCTTGCCGGCGACCACCCGGGCCGAGGTGCGGGTATGACCGCCGAGCTCCCCGAGCTGACCACCCGGGCGCGCATCACATTCGGGGTTCCCGTCATGGTGACCCGTCCGGTCGGCGACGACCCGCTGCCTGCCGTACTGGTACTTCACGAGGCGTGGGGACTGACCCCTGACATCGCCGCCGCCGCCGAACGCCTGGCGTTCGCCGGCTACATGGCGGTCGCCCCCGATCTGCTGTCGGGGCCTGCCGGGCTGGCCGGGGTCCTCGGGGACCTTCGACGCGGCTCGGGGAGTACGGTGACGGTGGTGTGCCGCATCCTCGACCTGATCGCTGCAATGCCCGACAGGAGCGGGAGGGGTCGGCGGATGTGACGCTCGGCGGCTCGAGTCGACCGTTCGCCTGAGGGCCGACCGAACCGAGTTCAGGCGTTCTGGAGCTGGGCCGCTGCCTTGCTGAGTTCGCGCGACAGGAAACCGGCGAGGTCACCGGAATCGACGACACGGGCGATCGCCTCGGTCATGCACCGTGCCCACTCCTTGGCCTCGTGTTCACCGATCACGAATGGAGCGTGGCGCATCCTGAGGGCGGGGTGCCCGCGTCGCTCCCAGTACAGCGGCGGCCCTCCCATCCAACCACTCAGGAACTCGTACAGCTTCTGGGTCGAGACCGACAGGTCGGCGGGGAGCATCCGGCGCAGCGCCGGGGAGTCCTCGTCGACGATCGAATAGAACGTCTCGGCGATGAGCCGCACCCTCTCGTCTCCGCCCAGTTCCTCGTACGGCGTGGCAGCGTCACCCCAGGGGAAGTTGCCCGACGGCTGTGCGGCGATGTCCATGATCGTTCAGGATACGCCGCACCGGGACGTGGCGATCTGCTCCAGACCGCTGATGGTCTGGGCCACTCTCGCCCGGCTCACGGGTGGCGACCTGACCCATCGACACAACGCGACGTCGTCGGTTTTCGCGCTCACGCTGCCGGTGGTGAAAAAATTGGCCGCAGACTCCGAATCGGTTCCCGCCTGAGATCCACCGCCCCGGCGGAGATGCGATACTCCCTCCCCGTAGGAGGATTTCGGCCCCGATGGCTTACACAACACTTCGACGACTCGATTCGGTGATCAGCGCCAACAAACGTGACGATGCCGCCGTCGAACCCATTGCCGCCCGGATCGTGGAGGAGTTGACCCGTCTGCAGTTGTCGGCCGTCGGTTCGGTGGATCTGACGGGCGCCGGAATCCACCGGGTCGCCACCTATCTGGTGTCGCGGCCCCGCACGACCATCGCCATCGTCTCGCACCCGGCGACCACGTTTCTGAGCGTGTTCGGGGGTCGGGTGTTCTCGACCACCGACCACTCCCAGTCGGCGGTCGGGTTTTTCGAACTGCGCCAGGTCGAACCGACCACGCCGACTGCCCGGCTGTGGCGTCTCCACGAGGCCGGCCTGGCCCGCATCGCCTCCTTCGGCGCCCAGCCCGACCGGCTGGCGCCGGAACGATGCATCGACACCGCGTTGGAAGTCGAGCGCCGGATGAGGACGGAAGCCGACCGGAAGGCGGAGTTGTTCTCGGACGTGGCCCGTGGTTTGCGGATGGATCGGGGAAACCAGCCGTTGGTCGACGACCGTCGCGCTGACCGCCGCATCCAACGTTGGCTGGAAACGAGCGTCCCGCCGATCAACGTCTGATCGGCCGACCTCCAGTTGCCAACTCGGCAGCTTCGCGACCGATGACTGGTGTACGGTGCCGGATGGATCGACCAGGCGTGCTCGCAGCAATCGGCCGGACACCGGTCGTCAAGTTGACCGCTCTGGCAGGACCGGACACCGCCGAGGTCTGGGTGAAGCTGGAGGGCGCGAACCCGACGGGTTCGTACAAGGACCGGATGGCGCTGGCGATGATCGAGGGTGCGGAAGAGCGCGGCGACCTGCGACCGGGGCAGACGGTCGTCGAGTACACGGGTGGCTCCACCGGCACGTCGCTGGCCATGGTCTGCAGCATCAAGGGATACCCGCTGCGGATCGT
The DNA here is from genome assembly GCA_963825585.1 of uncultured bacterium. Taxonomy (GTDB): domain Bacteria; phylum Actinomycetota; class Acidimicrobiia; order Spongiisociales; family ZC4RG35; genus JAOUGY01. Next base: position 77,936 of record CAWGTX010000008.1, on the reverse strand, counting down.
CTCGTCCAACGCGTTCGCTGAGGAAAAGATCGCGTCGATGCGCGCCTTCGGCGCCGACGTCGAACTCATCCACAGTGACGACGGCATCCATCCGCAGCTGATCCCGCAGATGCAGGCCCGGTCGGACGAGATCCTCGAGGAGACCGGAGGATTCGCGACCGATCAGTTCCACAACCTCGACACCCTGAACGGCTACCTCGGCATCGGTCGGGAACTGGTGGACCAGATCGGCGAGGAGATCCATGGCGTCGCCGTCTACGTGGGGATCGGCGGGGCGTACACCGGCACCATGCGACCGATCAGCGAACGTTGGCCCGACGTCGTGCGCACGGTCGTGGAGCCTGCCGAGTCGGCCGTCATCTCGGGTGATCCTGCCGGGAGTCATCGGATCGAGGGTGGCGGTGTGGGCTTCGTCCCGCCGCTGATCACCCCGGACAGCTACGACCGTGTCGAGGCCGTCAGCACAGAGGAAGCGTTCGAAACCGCTCGGGTGCTCGCCCGGACCGAGGGGGTCTGGACGGGCCCGAGTGGCGGAGCGAGCGTGTCAGCGGCCATCCGCCTCGCCCGAGCCCTCGGACCGGGCCACCGGGTCGTGACCATCCAACCGGACTCCGGCCTGAAATACCTGAGCGGCGACCTCTACTCCTGAACCTACCGCCCCGGCGATTCGCCGTGCCCCAGTCCGATTTCAGGCTGATCCCCCATTGAGAGGACGACACGCAGGACCGAAGCTGTCTCCATGGCGAGAGCACTCAGGTTCGTGGTATCGGCGGCGGCGTTGGTGGTTTCGCTGGGACTGCTGTGGTGGACGGAAGCGTTCGGTTCGTGCGAAGGCTGGAAGGGGACGGGCACCTGTCCGCGTGACCCGATGTGGGACCTCGAGGTCTTCCGACTGGCGTTCTTCGCCGGTTTCCTGCCCGCCGTCAGCATCCGGTTCAAACCGTCTCGCTGGATGCGGAGCCTCGCCGAGGCCGCCGCAGTCGGAGCGGCGGTCGGCGGACTCATGGTGGTCATCACCAGCGTATGACCGGCGATTGGGACATCCTGCCCTTACCGGACTCATGACGCGGGTCGACGATGGGAGAGAGCCCGGAAGGCTCGAGAGGAGTCGATCGTGACGTTGCTCAAAGATCGAGACACCCGTCCCTCACAGCGTGGCCACATCGTCGAATGGGTCACAGGAGCCGTTGGCGCCGCCGGCTTGGTGGCCGGTCTGTGGATTCTGTACGGGCCCGCAGATGTGGTCCCGGAGCTGGTGGAGGCGTGGCCGTTCGGCATGATCGTCGTCGGGGCCCTGATGCTGTTCGTGGCCTTCGACCGGTTGGCTCAGCAGTCCGCCAGCCCAGACGGTCGGCCCGTCACCTGGGTGGCCGCAGCGGCATTGGTCAGCCTCGCAACCGCAGTTGTGTTCACGCTGATCTGGCTGCTGTAGGACCTGAAGGGCCGGTCAAAGAAAGATGGGGGCGCCGGGAATCCCCTCCCCGACGCCCCTATCGCGTCACAGTCCGTAGTAGCTGGCGGTCGCTTCCTTCAGATCGGACGTGAGCACATGCTCCCGGCTCGCCTTGGGCGCCCGCTTCACGGTCTGCTGGTCGTAGGGCACCACCAACCGCCCGTCGGCCGTCCGATAGGCGGCGGCGAGGGGCATGTAGTGCCCCGACTTGAGCAGACCGACTCCGACCACCGCCCACTGCGGCGAATGTGATGTGTCGTCGTCGTACAGGACGTCGACCACCTTCCCCACCGGCTTGCTGTTCTCGTCGATGACCGGCTGACCCAGCCAACGCTGGTCGCCACTCTCGCTGACGTGTTCCACAGAGTCTCCTCTCTGTCACACCCAGCCCCTTCGATGCCCTCGACCCCTTTCCCTTGGTTGGCCCCAACCCAAACCGCGGTTCTCGCATCGGACGCAAACCCAGGGTTCACATCACCGCTGAGCGGAGTTCTGGCTCCTGAGAATGGTGAACGCCCACCGGATGCGCGCTGCCCCCAGCACCCGCCGCACCAGGGCGACCACACGGGTCAGAGCAGAGACGCCGATCGATGTGCGCACGGGATCGGTGCGACCGGATGCCTCCCTGATGCGGTCATTCATCCGGGCGGTGGCCAGATATTCGTTGGTGATGGAGTTCATGCGGTGTGCTCCCTTCGAGCCGTGCGCCGGCCTCTCCGGCAATGAACACACCCTCCGACAGCCCCACCAAGAACCCGTCCAGAGAGGGTCAAGGACCTGTCAAACCAGGCCTTTGGCCGCCTGCTCGAACATCTCGTACGGGCCCTGGATGCCACCATCGACGCGGATGCTCGACCCGTCTGCGAACTGGAACACCAGATCCCGCTTGAGCCCTACCTTCCGTGAGGTTGCTCCGGCCAGAACCGACCTCGGATAGGCCGCCACCAGCCGCTGTGGCCGTTTGCCCGAGACTGACCCGCGGTCGAAGACGAGGACGCGGCGGTCGGTGATCGAGACGAGACCGAAGCACACCGGAAACGTCCCTGCGACGGTTTCGCCGTCCTGGGCGTCGACCGCCTTCCGCAGCGCCGAATCGCCACCGGCCCGCATGCCGGCCGCCGCCCCGGCACCGCCGAATGCGCCGGCGACCCCTCCTGCGATTCCGGCCTGCAACACGCCACCGTGCGGCAGGAAGAACAGGGTCGCAATCACGTCTTCGCCGGACTCGAGCAATTCACCCTGGTGCTTGCGCACCAGCTTGTCCCAGTTGGGCATGTCGACTGCCTTTCGTCGCCTACCCGAAAGGCATCGGACGACGCACCCCACCCCTTGACCCGAACCGCGCCGTCGACGCAAACCCAGGGTTGTAGACCACCCCCGTGGCGGTCCACAGCCCACAGAACGCGACAACGGGCCACGGCACCGCCGTCGTGACCCGTTGTCGCTCATGTACGCAGCGGGGAGGACCGCTACGTTTCCTCGTACACCGAACAATCGGTGTCGATGAGGAACCGTTCACACTCTTCAAGGGTGAAGCCGCGGTTGACTCGTGATTCAGCAAGCCCAGTCAGCTCCAGCACATCGAGAGGCATCCGTCGGATACTGCCGCCCTCACCCGAGTAGTACAGGTAGCGCCCGTTGGAGCTGAAGTCGGCAGAAGCAAGATTGCCGTACCCGGTCGGTAGGTCGAACCACTGCTCTTCAGATTCGAGGTCCCACACACGGAGCAGGTCGGTGTGGGCCGTCACCACCAGACCGGCCTCGGTGCGCACCAGATTCGTCGGTCCTCCGACCACGAACTGATTGAAGGCGATCGACTCTTCGATGGTCAGGCCGGTGCTGAGCATTTCGACATCGAGGACGAAACCGCCACCCTTCTGGCTACCGAACGACAGCCACCGGCCATCAGAAGAGAAGTTCGGGCCGAAGATGACGATCTCCGACGTGTCCCATCGGCCGATCCCGCTCCCGTCGATGCGTTCGATCACCAGTTCCACCAGGCCGTTGTTTAGGGCCATCCAACCTTCGGCGGGAGTGCCGAAGGGCCCAAAATCGGCGTCGGCGACCCAGAAGTCCCACTTCTTGAGCACGCTTGCCGATCGAACATCGACCAACTGTGCGCCGACCGGCTGTTGACAGGTCGTGCCGATCGAGATGACTGCCAGCGCTCCATCGGCATTCAACGCCGACGGGCGCTCGCACTCCGCCAGCTCGGCCAAGACCCTCCCCGCGACATCTGTGATGAGACCTGGGAAACCGGGACCACCTATGGTCCGACCGTCAGCCGACACGGTGATCGCCGACCACCATTGCGTCGGATGAGGTCGCCCCAGAGGCTCGCCGTTGCCAGGATCTCCCAGGTCGTACCGAAGCGCCTGGGACTCGTTGTCGACACCTTGCACGACGACGAGTGATTCGTTATCAAGCGACAGATCGAGACGATCGATCACACCGGCCGTGGGCATGCTGCCCAACTCGGCCGGACCGGCGGCCGTGACGTCCCATACGACGGTCTCACCCGAGTAGCCGAAGACAGCGAGGGTATTGCCATCAGGTGAAGAGCTTGCCTCGAAGGCGCCGCCCGGGTGGCCATGCAGTGCCAGGACTTCGCCGGTTTCGACGTCGCCGACGTAAACTGTCGAATCGTTTCCCCCATGACCACCCGGTCCCCTCCAGGGAGGAACCTCGCGAAACCACCGGCGACATCGAAGGTACGCATCGGCGCCGCCGCACTGCGGTCCCAAATGTCCACCTCCGAGTGGGCGATCCGCGCCAAAGCCACGCGATGGGACACCGGGTCGGCGGCGATGTACACCAAAGAACTCGAGTCTCGGAGCACCGGAGTCACGTCCCGTCTGTCGAGAGCGGACAGAGACCAGTACTCGACGTCGATGCCTAGATCGGAGCCCAACTCCACACCAACGACGACCTCCCCGGCGTCAGTCATGCCGATCAACGATTCCGCCATCTGATGGCGTGGGTGGCTGAGGTCTTGCATATCCCACACCTCGGTGCAGAAGTAACCGGGCTCCGACGGTTGTTCTTCGATGAATGGCCCGAAGTTGGCCAACCACCGACCGTCGGGCGAGAAGTATCCAGAGGCCGACCAGCGACACACGCCTTCCAGCCGATCGACCTCCCTGTAGTCCGACGCATCGAACAGTGACACGCTCTCCGCCGGAAGCTCGGCGAACTGTTCAGGCGTTGGATACTGATCGGGATACCCATAGAAGACGGCCATCAGGTCACCGGTGGGGTGGTAGGCAATCCCGACTGCCGGACCTGCGAGCTGGATCTCTTGAACAGCCTGGAAGGTCTGCGTCTCGTACGCCACGAGAACTGAACGGTCTCGCGACGAGACGACGAGCAATGTGCGACCATCAGGACTGAAGGCACCAGCAAGGCCGCCGTCAGGGAGACGAGCCAGAACCCGCGACGACTGAGTCGCCAGTTGAAGCGCCCGCATCACCTCACCCGGCGTCCGCTCCACATCGAGTTGCTCTGACAGCTCGTATGCCTCCAACGCCAGCAGGATTGCGAGATCGGGGTCCTCGTCGATCGCCACCTCCGCCTCGATGGCCAGCTCCTGCATTCGGGCGGTGATCGCCTCGCGTTCGGCGACCCCCCGCTGCGCCCAGCCGAACGATCCGAACGCCACCGCCAGCGCCAACGCCGCCGACAGTGACGTGGTGACCCTTCGCCGGTTACGCAGGCGTCTCGTCCGTGCCTCGTCCACCGCACGCCGACTCTCACCCAGGAACGCAATCTGTTCGGAGTCCCGACCGATCGCAGACCCCAGCGCCTCGGCCTGCTCGAGCCTGGCACCGGCCACCAGGAAGCTCGGGTCCCGGCCCGCCGCCACCCAGTCGCGGGTGGCGACCTCCACCCGGCGGTGGATGAGCAACTCTTCACGCCGCTCGTCCACCCAGTCACCCAGCCGTTCCCAGTGCTGGATCAGCGCCTCGTGGGCCACCTCGACGGTGGGGCCACGGGTGGCGGCGTCGCGGTCGAACACCAACAGCCGGTGCCGGCCGAAGGCCTCGAGCACCCGCTCCACCGAGGCCCGCGACGATCCGATCCCGTCGAGTTCGGCGATGCGGACCCGGCGGCGGGTGTCCTCGGCGTTCTCGTCGACGGTGACGAGGCGCACGAAGATCTCCCGGGCGGTGGCACGGTCCTCGTCGGAGAGTACGTCGAAGATGGCGTTGGCCCGACGCCCGATCGACCCGGCCAGCCCGCCCGCCTCGACGTAGGCGGCCAGGGTGAGCCGGTCGCCTTCCCGCGTTTCGAACAGTTCGGTGAGGGCGTGTTGGAGCAGCGGCAGCCCGCCGGTCTCCCCGTCGGCATCGGACACCAGGGTGGCCACGAGGGTTTCGTCGAGCTCCAGACCCACCCCTCGACCGGGGCGGGTGACGATGTCGGCCAGCTCCTGGGTGGTGGGGGCCGATACCGTCACCAGGACGTCGTCGAGCAGTTCACCGAACGCAGCGTTGCGAAGTGGACGGTCGAAGAAGTCGGCACGAAGCGTTGCCACCACCCGCACGGGCGAATCCCGGGTGTGGTGCACCTCCACCAGTAGGTCGAGGAATCGCCGGCGGATCTCTTCGTCGATGACCTGGGTGAACAGCTCCTCGAACTGGTCGACGACCAGCACCAGGGTGACACCCTCGGGCATCAGCTCTGCTGCGGCCTCGATCAGCCCGGTGCGGCCCGATCGCAGCAGGTCGACCTGATCGGCCGGTGGCCGGGTGGAGACCCGTGCCAGCGCCGCCTCCATCTCGTCGAAGGGACGGGACCCGGGGAACATGTCGGTGATCAGCCAGTCCTCGGAGCCGGCCAGCGCACCACCGCGCAGCGCGGGAATCAAACCGGCACGCACCACCGACGACTTGCCGATCCCTGAAGGTCCCACCACAAGAGTCATCGGGTTCTCCCGCACCGAATCGACGAGCGCCGTCACAACGGCGGCACGTCCGAAGAAGTCGGTGGCGTCGGCTTCCTGAAACGCCGCCAAGCCCTTGTACGGGTTCCGAACAGGCCCCGACACCGACCGGGCGACAGCGTCACCGATGTTCGCCAGGTCGGCGACGAGTTGCCGCACGTCGTCGTGACGCACTGCGGGATCGGGGTGGGTGGCGCGTGCGATCACCTCCCCGATCCGTCCGTCGAGCGACAGCGGCGCACCGTCGGTGGGTTGTCGCCCTGCGAACAGGGTCGCTGCCAGCATCCCCAGCGAGTAGACGTCGCCGGCGACGGTGGCATCACCGCCGATCACCTCCGGGGCGGTGTAGGCATCGGCCGGGAACGGCACCAGGTCGTGGAGTATCGACAGCACACCCAGCCCCGACAGGTAGGCGTTGCCCTCACGGTCGACGATCACGCTGTCGGGCCGCACCCGCCCGTGAGGCATTCCGGCATCGTGGGCGGCGGCGAGAGCCAAACCCACTTGCTCGACGATGCGCACCGGTGGAGTGGTTGTGTCGGCGAGTGCACCTCCTTCTATCAGCCGGTACACCAGAAACGCCTGGTGCGGGTCCCGCCAGTAGTCGAGCAGTTCCACCAAGTGGGGATGGGAGATGGCGGCGATCCGCTGGGCGGTCGCCTCGAACCGGCGGATAAAACGCGGGTCAGAGACCACCTCGGGGCGGATGACCCGCACCGAAACCTCACGGCCGATGCTCGCCTGATACGCCCGGTACACCGCGCCGGCCGGCCCGCCCCCCAACTCGGTCCGCAACTCGTAGCCGGGAACCGAGCCCGACAGGTAGCGATCGGGCATCGGCGGGGGCAGGCGGTCCACCAACAGGTCGGGATAGGAAGCGGGCACGCCCGCCCCGTTCACCTGGAACACCGGCAACGGGCGGTCGACCCCCCGAATGTCGAAGGTCCCGAGCGACAGAACCGACCACCCCGACGAACGCTCCGACGACAACCGGCCGTGGGAATCCGGCGACAACAGAACCTGGCCGGGATGTGCGACCGCCGCCAACCGCAACGCCCGACTGATGGGGGGTCCGGTGGTGGCTTCCTCGGAGAGCTCGATCTCCCCATGGTCGATGGCCAGCCGGAGGTTTCCACCGGCCATGGTCTGGGCGGCGGCGAGCGCCCCGGCCACATCGGGGAACGCCGCATACACCGCCATGCCCCGAACCCCGAGCTGGGTCCCGCCGGCATCGGCCACCGCTGTCCCGAACGCCTCATCACGCCCGGAGAGGGCACGATCCCGCTCCCGATGCGAGAGATAACGGACCCCGTCGTCGAGTTCCCCGGCGAGGATGGCCTTGGTCTCGATCGCCGCCTTGATGCGCACGTCGAGCTGGGGATCCTGGCTGAGGATGGCCAGCTCCAGGTCACGCAGGTCGGCCGAAGGGTCGATGCCCAGCTCCTCGGCCAGCAGCACCCTGGTTCGGCCGAATGCCCTGAGCGCCTCACTCTGACGCCCGGAGCGGTACAGAGCGACCATGTGATGAGCTCGGAAGCTCTCCCGGTAGGGGTGCTCGGCGGTGAGCGACTCCAGCTCGCCGATCAGATCGCGGTGCAGGCCCACCGCAAGGTCGGCTCCGATGCGGGCGTCGAGTGCCGACAGACGCAGCTCGTTGAGATGGGTGATCTCGGCGTCGAGCATCGAACGGGCTTCGACATCGACGAAGGCGTGACCCCGCCACAGGGCCAGCGCCTCCCGCAGCATCGTCGCCGCCCGCCCCGGGTCGTTGTCGAGCATGGGGATGGCCTCGCGATACAGCTGCTCGAATGTGACCATGTCGACGTCGATGTCATCGGTTCGAAGCACGTAGCCGTCACCGGAACGGGTGAGGACCTCACCCAACGTCTGGCGCAGGTTCGACACGTATGTGGCCAGCGTCCGCCGGGCGCCGGCGGCGGCGTCATCGCCGTAGACACCCTCGATGAGGGCGTCGGTGGAAACCGGCTTGCCGCGTGCCGCCACCAGCAGCGCAAGCACGGTCCGCTGCTTCAACCCTCCCGGCGAGACACTTACCCCGTCCCGATGGATTTCCATCGGGCCGAGCACCCGGATCTCCATGACAGAACCATACGCATCGAGAGTGGCGAAGTGCCCTGCAATGTCCATGAACACGAAGTGTCCGGTTCACCTGTCAAACAACTGCAAAACTCGTGGCCGACGCAAACCCAGGGTTGTAGACCACACCCCGTGTAGTCCACGGCCCACAGAACGCGACGACGGGCCACGCACCCCGTCGTGACCCGAAGCCGCTCCTGTACGCAGCGGGGAGGACCGCTACGTTTCCTCGTACACCGAACAATCGGTGTCGATGAGGAACCGTTCACACTCAGCTACGGTGAACGAGCGACTGGCACTACTCCTGGCGAGAGACTCCAGTTCGGTTGGATCGAGGCGAAGCCGCCCCAGCACACCTCTGCCAGCCTCATATAGAAGCGACTTGCCGTCTCTCGAAAACGCCACAGCTGCTGTAGCGGTGGTGGATATCGGGATGTCGAACCAGGGGGCACGGTCAACGACGCTCCATATCCTCAGGGTCCGCCCGCCGTGAGTCGTTGCGGCGAGCTGCCCTTCGGCGACTGCCCCTGCAGTCGGCTCGATGCTCGCGTCGATTTGGATGAACCAATCCTCTCTAGGGGCACCGGCCAGCAGAGCCGAGACATCGACGAGCAATAGTCTCCCGAACTGACTGCCCATCGCAATCCACCGACCGTCGTGTGAGAACGTTGGCCAGAACATCGGGTTGACCAGGTCATCGATTGTTCCGACTACGGCACCATCCGACACACGGACGACATCGAACTGCGTGAAGGAGCCAGACGACGCGACTAGGCCGTCGGCCACGGTCTCTGCAGGACCGAACGCCGCAACCAAGACGTCGGGTCCGGCTGGAAGCGAGATCCCGCTTGGCTCGCCATCCATGGTCACGAGCCTCGCCGGAATACCCTCTGCACAATCGCCGAGCACTGCGAGCCGTAGATGCGCCGAGATTCCGGCGGAACCGAGCAAGACCCGAGCGTGGCGTCGGCTCCGGTAACCAGATCGGTTGCGACGATGCTGCCTTCCGAAGACAGGCCAATGACGCTCCGACCGTCCGGCGAGAATCGAGGCCCCCAGAAGATGTTGGGGAATGCGTATCCATTCCTCCGTTCGATTACTGCACCGGTCGAAGCATCGAAACGGTCAACAAACGCTTCACGGAGGGTTGCTGACGAGATCAACACTTCAGCGTCGGCCGTCTCCAACGCGTATATGAAGTCCCCCTCACTCTCGAAGCTACCGAGCCTGGCCGGACCCCCTGTCGAAAGGTCCCAAACCTTGATGCCTCCGTTGGTCGAGGCGATGTAGGCGACGTCCTTCGATGAGTCAACTGCCAGGTACCAGGCACCACCGGAGTGGCCGCTCAGGGTCAGATCCTGGCCAAGGCCGAGATTCGTGACCTTTACATTGGAGTCGTTACCGTAGGAGAAGAGCAACTTCCCGGAGTCGTCGATGGACAGCGCCTGAATGCCAGGGCTCTCGAATTCCCGGGAGAGCACGGATCCTTCGCCGAAGACTAGGACCCGCCTGCCGATGTCGTCCGCAACTGCGATGGTTCGCTGATCGCGACCAACCGCCACTCCGAACGGTTCAATACCGGGCGTATCGAGTCGGTAAACGACTCTGTTCGTTCCGACATCGTAGATGGACACACCTTCGCCCTCTGGGACGGCATACCGAACAGTGCCGGGTACCCAGTCGCCGGCGCCCTGGGCGGGAAATGACGCTGCGAACTCACCTGTGTTGTCAAATATTTCGATCCGATCCCCAAGGATCGCTAGGAACCGTCCATCCGATGACCATTCAAGCTCGGTAACCACGGCGGGACCGACGTGACGGACATCTGACCAACTACTGCCCGAGAGTATCGATACGCCCTCCAGACCACCGAACGCGTCGTCCTCCGGTGCCATATTGAAGTCGCCATACCCGACCGCTAGGGACAACCCGTCAGGAGAGAACGCCAGCGCGCCCACGGGCCCCGGCATCTCGATGGAGTCGACGACTTCCAGAGTCTCGGTTGAGTACAGGCGAACGACGTTCAAATCATCGAGATCATCAACTGCAAGCAGGTGGCCAGCTGGGTGAAGGGAGACCGCATCACGCCCATCGGGGAGGCTCGCCACCAATCTGGAAGACTGAGCTGCAACGTGCAGCGCCCGCATCACCGCTCCCGGCGTCCGATCCAGGTCGAGCTGCTCCGACAGCTCGTACGCCTCCAACGCCAACAGGATCGCCAGATCCGGGTCTTCGTCGATCGCCGCCTCGGCCTGCACCGCCAGCTCCTGCATCCGAGCGGTGATCGCCTCACGCTCGGCCACACCCCGTTGCGCCCACCCGAACGAGCCGAGGGCGACGGCCAGCGCCAACGCCGCCACGAGCGAACTCGTCACCCGTCGCCGAATCCGCCGGCGACGCATTCGTTCGCTGTCGGCCACCTTCCGGCTCTCGGCCAGATACGCCGCCTCCTCTTCGTTGACGTGCATGCCCGAGCCCGAGGCCCAGGCCTCGGCCTGCTCGAGCCGGGCTCCTCCCAGCAGAGTAGCTGGGGTCGGCCCCCGCCTCCGCCCACTCCCGGGCTGCGATTTCGATCCGCCGCCTTGTGAGCAGGTCGTGGCGTGCCTCGTCGATCCAGCCGGCGAGGCGATCCCATTGGCTCAACAGCGCTTCGTGCGCCACTTCGACGGTCGGTCCTCGGGTGGCGGCGTCACGATCGAACACGAGCAGCCGATGCCGTCCGAACGCTTCGAGCACCCGATCGAGAGCTGCACCCCCACCCAACAGCTCCAGCTCGCTCCGACGGACCCGGCGGCGGGTGTCCTCTGTGTCTTCATCGACGGTGACCAGTCGAACGAACACGTCACGGGTGAGCTTGCGTTCGTCGGGGGAAAAGCCCAGATAGATGTGCTCGGCGCGGCGACCGATCGAACCGATCAGTCCGCCGGCGTCTCGGTAGTCCCCCACGTCGAGCAGGTCGAACTCACGGTTGTCGAACATCTCGGTGAGCACGTACTGCAGGAGCGGCAGCGCTCCCGGCTCCTTGCCGGCGTCGGCCACCATCGCCTCGACCAGTGTGTCGGTGACGTTCACGTTCACGGCGGCGGCGGGGCGTCTGATGATCTCGGCCAGTTCGGCGTCGATGGGCACCGGAACCGCCACGTCGAGACGGCTGCCATCTCACCGAACGAAGGATGTTGCAGGGGCCTGTCGTAGAAGTCGGCCCGCAGGGTCGCCACCACCTTCACCGCCGATTCGGGGTCGGTACCGACTTCGGTGAGCATCCCGAGGAAACGACGCCGCTGGGCGTCGTCGGCCAGGTGCGTCCACAATTCCTCGAACTGGTCGATCACGAGGAGCAGTTTCACCCCGTCGGGCAGCACCCGGGCGGCCACGGTTTCGAGACTGGAGTGTCCGCTGCGCAGATCCTCCACTGCCCCACCGGATGGGGTGACGGCGATTCGATCGAGCGCCGACTCGAGTTCTTCGAAGGGGCGGGATCCGGGGAAGAAGTCGGCGACCAGCCAACCGTCCGATCCGGGAAGGGCTCCTCGGCGGATTGCGGGTATCAGCCCGGCTCGCACAACCGAGGATTTGCCGATCCCGGAAGGGCCCACCACCAGCATGAGCGATCGTTCGGCGAGGGCTTCGACCAGGGTTTCCACCAGAGCGGTCCGGCCGAAGAAGTGAGCAGAATCGGCTTCCCGGAAGGTCGCCAGCCCGCGGAAGGGATTGGCGGTGGCAGATCTCGCCGGGACTCCCCGCCGCCGGCTCGGGATGGCTCCGGACAGGTCGTCGAGGAACGACACCACGTCGGGATGACGGAGCGCAGGATCGAGATGGGTGGCTCTCGCGATCACCCGGTCAACGGCTTCTCCGACCGCCGGTAGGCCCCGGTCGACGGGCAGGCTGCGCCGCGACAACACCTCGGCGGTGAGGACCCCCAGTGCGTAGATGTCGCCGGCCACGCTGGGAAGACCGTGGATTGACTCGGGAGCGGTGTAGGCGTCGGCCGGGAACGCCGCCAGTCCCTCGAACATGGCCGCCATCCCGAGGTCGGCCAGGTGGGGGTTTCCGCCGCTGTCGAACAGGATGTTCTCGGGTCGAACCCGCCCATGCACGACGCCGCTGGCGTGGGCGACGTGGAGCGCCGCGGCGACCTTCTCGATCAGGTCGACCCCTGGGTCGGGGTCGGGTGGCGCCGTGTCCACGAGGGTTCGCAGGTCGCCACCGCGCATCAGCCGGTACACGAGATAGGCGGCGGCCGGTTCGCGCCAGTGATCGAGGAGCGGAACCAGATGCGGATGGTCGGTGGCGGCGATGCGCTGGATGTCGGCCTCGAACCGCCGGATGAAACGGGCGTCGGCGACGAACTCGGGGCGGATGACCCTCACCGCCACCTCCCGACCGACGGACGGCTGGTACGCCCGGCGCATCACCCCGACGGTGCCGCTTCCCATCTCTCCACGGAGTTCGTACCCCGCGACCGACACACCCGGTCCCGGCATGGGTGGCGGCAGGCGATCCACCAACAGGTCCGGGAACTCCTCGGGGAGACCGCGCCCCAGCAACTGGAACACCGCCGCGTCGGTGTCGAGCCCTCGAATCGAATACCGCCCGAGCGTTTTCAGAGCCCACCCGCCGTCGGCCTGTCGTGCCAGGCGGGACTGGGCGTCGGCGGAGAGCAGGATCTGCCCGGGGTGGGCGACTGCGGCAAGTCTCAGCGACCGCACCACGGGCGCTCCAACGACTCCCCGGTCACCCACCTCGACTTCGCCGTGGTCGACTGCGACCCGAACCAGGTCGAGGGGGAGGGTGACGGCTGCGCTGAGCGCGTGCGCAACGTCGGGGAACCAGGCGTACGCGGCGCTGCCCGACACCCCGAGCATCTGGCCCGCCTGAGCGGAGGCGGCGAGGACGAGAGCGGCGTCGCGCCGTTCGAAGGCGGCGTCGCGGTCGGCCATCGAATGGAACGACAGGGCGTCATCGAGTTCGGCGGCCAGGATGGCACGGGTCTCGACGATGGCCTTGATGCGTACGTCGAGCTTCGGGTCCTGGGTGAGGATGGCCGATTCCAGTTCCTGCAGCGTCGGCGAGGGGTCGATGCCGAGTTCTTCGGCGAGGAGCGTACGGGTGCGCCCGAACGCTCTGAGCGCTTCGCTCTGTCGTCCCGACCGGTACAGCGCCAGCATGTGATGGGCCCGGAAGCTCTCGCGCAGCGGGTGTTCGGCGCTGAGCGCTTCCAGCTCACCGATCAGGTCACGGTGCAGCCCCAGCGCCAGGTCGGCTTCGATGCGGGCGTCGACCGCCGATAGTCGCAGCTCTTCCAGCCTGCCGATCTCGGCGTCGAGCTGCGACCGACCCTCGACGTCGGCGTAGGCGTGCCCCCGCCACAACGACAAGGCCTCCCGGAGTTGGACACTCGCCTGGTCAGGGTCGTCGGCTAGGGCGGCCGAGCCGGCGCGGTACAACGCCTCGAACCGCACAGCGTCGATATCGGTTGAGTTCAGCAGGTAGCCATCACCCGCTCGGGTGATGACGTCGCCGATCTCGCGGCGGAGGTTCGACACATAGGTGTGGATGGTCCGACGGGCTCCGTCGGTGGCGTCATCTCCGTATACGCCGTCGATGAGGGCACCAACCGATACGGGCCGACCGGCGGAAGCGACGAGGAGCGCGAGCACACTGCGCTGTTTGGGACCGCCCAGCGCCAGTGGCACCCCTCCGTGGAGTGCCTCGACAGGGCCGAGAACACGAAACTCCACGGTCGAACCATACGCGGCGCTTTGGCCGATGTGTCGAGGCGTATCCATGGGATCGAATCCTGCGCGACGGCTGTCAAGAAGCTGCAAAGGCCGCCAATGCCGTGGCTTCCGGGGTTTCAGCCTGCAGCCGTGGGGCTGAGGCGGGCGATGCGCCGGAGGAGAGCCATCCACCTGCTCGGTGCCGACCCGGCCGCCGGGGCGGCCAGGTCGTGCATCCGCGCGGTGGCCAGGTGGTATCTGGTGAGTGGATGCATCGTCAGCACGCCACCGGTGCGGCGACCGGTCGACACTCGGCCACCGGTGTTTCCAACCCGGCGCTGATCGCCCGCAGGTCTTCGGCGGGCAGCCGTTCCAGAACCACCTGCGAGTAGCCGGATTCCACCAGACGATCGATGTCGGCGGCGGCCGGAGCGACGGCGGTGATCATCATCACCGTGACGAGCAGAGAGCGGACCATGAGAGCCTCCTTGGCGGTCGGACCGTCCGACCGGTGAGCTCACCGTCGCTCGCACCTGCAAAGAACCCGTGCAGCTGCTGTCAAAACCGGGTCAAGGGCCGGTCACTCCCCGATGTCCTCGTTCCACAGCTCGGGGCGGGCGGCGATGAACGCCTCCATCAGCTCCCGGCAGTCGGTCCTGTCCAGAACCTCCACGCCGACCCCGCGCGATCGCATGTAGGCCTCAGGACCGGTGAAGGTCCGGTTCTCTCCGATGACCACACGGGGAATCCCGTACAGGAGGATGGCCCCCGAGCACATGTCGCACGGTGACAGTGTCGAATAGATGACCGAGCGCCGGTAGTCGGCGGCGGTGAGCCGTCCGGCGTTCTCCAGGGCGTCCATCTCGGCGTGGAGGATGGCGCTCCCCCGCTGCACCCGCCGGTTGTGGCCGCGCCCAACGACTTCGCCGTTCACAACCAGCACCGAGCCGATCGGGATTCCGCCTTCGGCCAGCCCGGCCCGGGCTTCCTCCACTGCCAGATCCATGGGGTCCATCGACCGGATCGTACGGAACTCGTACTCATGTCCGCCCGCTTTCGACCGATGAGATATCAGCGTTGGTCACTGGAGGTCGATGGTGGAAGCAGTGCATCGGATGAGCCGTGAAAGCGATGACGGCTACGAGGCGATCCTCGTGTGTGAGGATCCCGACTGCGAACGCCGACTCATCTATCGCCGGCCCAAGCATCTCGAGGTGCTCCAGCACGGCGGCGCCTCGGCGATGCACTGGTTCCACACCGGACTCGGCGCCGAAGTAGCCGCCGTCCGCTGACCGCGAACCGCAGAGGCGAGGTCACCGAAGCCCCGTCTCGTCGAATGACCCACCGACCGATCGGCCCCACCGTGTCAGTCCGGGACCTCCTGGAAACCCTTCGCTCCGCCACCGACATCGACGACGACCCGACGCGGGCGCCGCTGGTGATGACGCGGATCGTCACGATCGGCGCCGCCACCCTCTCGGTCATCGGGTTCATCGCCCTCATCGCCGTCGGTCACGACTTCCTGCTGCTGTTCCTGCCGGTCGGTGCCGGCGCCGTTGCCGTGTTTGGCTGGTGGTCGCTGCGCACCAGCAGGCCGCGACCCGTGCCGATGTTGGTGGCCGCTTCTGCGGCGGCGACCATGTACCTCGTGGTTGCGATGCTCAACGGCGACGCCGGGAATGCGTCGGACGCGACACCGATCGTGGTGGTGTCGGCTGCCGGGGTGATCGTGTTTCTCTCCGGTGGCCGGACGGCTCGGCGCACCATGTGGGCGATGCTCCCGTTGGTGGGGATGGCGATCTTCTCGGCCCAGGTGATCCTCGACGGCGACCCGCTGGCGGTGGCGATCGACATCGCGGCCGCTCTGGTGATCCTCGCCGTCACCTACCGACTGGCGGGCCAACTCAGCACCACCGCTCATGTGTCGAGACACCGCTTCACGGGACTGCTGGACACCGCTCCGGTGGCCATCTTCGAAGCCGATCTGTCGAAGATGCGGTTCGCCGAAGGACAGCTGCGGGGGGCGCCCCGCTTCAACGAGTCAAACGCGCTGGCCGAAGAGATCGTCTCGGCGGCGCTCGATCGGGATGACATGAGCCGCAGGGCAGACTCGGCGTTCTCGGCGTCTTCCCACGAGATCATGGCCGAGATCCTCACCCTCGGGAAGCTGGAGGGATCGGGCCGGATCGACACCGACGACGGCCGCGAGTTCCTGGTCTCGTGGCGGGTGCTGGAGCCGTCTCTCGAACGGGTCATGTTCTGTTTGATGGACAACACCCCGCAACGCCGGGCGAACGAGGCGCTGAGTGAGCAGGTGCGGGCGAGGGATCGTTTCATCGCCTCGATCAGTCACGAGCTCCGCACACCGCTCACGGGCGCGCTGGGAATGATGGAGATCGTCCGAGAGGACGGCATCGACGCCGCCGAACGCCAGGAGCTGTTCGATCTGGCGTTGTCACAGGTGCGGGACCTCTCCGACATCGTCGCCGACCTGTTGGTGACGGCGCGGGCCGACACGGGCACTCTGCAGATCAGGGCACAGATGGTGGACGTGGTGGATATGGCGGTCGGCGTGGTGGGGGAAACGGGCGACGAGTGGCTGATCGAGGGACCGACCCCGATCCTGGTGACGGCCGATCCGGTGCGGGTGCGTCAGATCGTCCGCAACCTCGCCAGCAACGCCAAGCGGTACGGCGGGTCCGGTCGACGGGTCACATTCGACCCGACCGGCGGAGCGATCGAGATACGCGACGACGGACCGCCCATCCCCGACGACGTGGTGGCTTCGATGTTCGAGCCGTACGGCCGGGCCGCCGACGACTCGGCGCCGACCGATTCGGTGGGGCTGGGTTTGAGCGTTGCCCGCACCCTGGCCCGGCTCATGCACGGCGATGTCGACTACCGGCGGGATGGCGACGAGTCGGTGTTCCGGTTGTCGCTGCCACTGGTCACGACACGATCAGCGTGAGCTCGTGCTTGTTGTGGTGCAGGTGAACGAGCCGAGCGCCGGGGAGAGCACGCAGCCGGTCGGCCACCTCGTGGTCGGTGCGGCCCTGGAACTTCACCGTGAACACGAGGGTCGGGGCCGCGTCGAAGTCCCGCCAGGTGTCGATCAGCCGGAACAGACGGTCGGGGTAGCAGGCGATGTCGCTGCACACCCACCGTGGCGCCCGTCCGCCCACCTCGCCGGGGCGTAACCCGAAGGCGCTGCCCCGCACCTCTCTCACCCCGGGCATGGCGGCAACGGCCGGGTCGAGCGGCGCCTTGTCGACTGCCACCACGTGACAGCCCAGCTGTGCCAGCAGCCAGGTCCAGCCACCCGGACTGGCCCCGAGGTCGACGGCCAGGTCGCCCGGCTCGGGGTAGCGACCCAGCACCACGAACGCCTCCCACAGTTTGCGGTAGGCGCGGTTTGGTGGTCCCTGCTTGATCTCGGCGAGCGGAACCTCACCGTTGGGGAACGCGCTCGAACACCGTTCCGACACCAGCATCCGGTCTGCTTCGAGCAGGGTCCACGAGCCGAGCGGGCTGGCTGGGGCGACCTCTCCCAGCTCGAGCACCCGATTCGACAGCGGCGGAAGTTTGGCGGTTATCAACCCGGCCCGGCCTCGATGGACGGGGGCGTAGGCGGCCCAGTTGCGCTGCCTCGCCCGAAGCCGGCTGGCCGCGTCGCCGATCGAGGAGATCTCGACTTCTTCGACGTCGAACCACGTGTTCACCGCCCAGGCGGCGTCGACGGGTTCGCCTTCGCACACGTGGAGTCGTGCGTGGACCGTGATGGTTCTGGCGCCGAAGCGGGCCAGCTCGTCGGCGAGTGCCTTCTCGTATCCCTCCGCCGCCAGGTATGCCGTTGTCACCTCCCCATTGTCGTCCACGGCTCGCCCGGCTCAGCCGTTCCGACCGGCTCGCGAAAACATCGTTGCAGCTCGATTTTCGCGCCCGGCCATCCACCGTTTACCGTCCGATCACCGGCTCGGGAGGCCGGTACTTCCCCCACTTCCCGCCGTGTGGACGCGCCCGAACGACGTGCTCGCGAAAACTCCCGCAATTGGTCGTTGACGAACCACACGGCTGTAATTACAGTTGTGTGTCCGCCCCAAGATGTGGTGTCCGACACGCAAGGGACCACAACATCTTGTGGTAGGGAGGAGATGCAGGCTCTCCGGACGGAGGGAACCGCCACGGCCTGCCGAGGGAGTAGCACAGGAGTAATCAGGGGCTCATCTGGGTTGATACAGGTGTGTCCACTGGTGGAACACAACGAAGAGGGAGGACCTCCATCATGTCAGATGTCGCCACGGGCCTGCGGATCGAGCGCCGATTCACCGCCGAGGGCCAGGACCCGTATCAGTCCATCGATTGGACCCACCGGGACTCGCGGATCACCAACCCCGACGGCTCGATCGTCTTCGAGATGATCGACGCCGAGATCCCCGCCGGGTGGTCGCAGGTGGCCGCCGACATCATGGTGTCGAAGTACTTCCGCAAGGCCGGTGTCCCCCAGGTCGACGAGGCCGGCGACATCATCCTCGACGACGACAACAACCCTGTGCTCGGCGCCGAGCGGTCCGCCAAGCAGGTGTTCGACCGCCTCGCCGGGACGTGGCGCCACTGGGGCGAGAAACACGGCTACTTCGCCTCCGCCGAGGACGCCTCCGCCTTCGAGGACGAGCTGAAATACATGCTCGCCACCCAGATGGCCGCCCCCAACTCGCCGCAATGGTTCAACACCGGCCTCCACCACGCCTACGGCCTCACCGGCCCTGCCCAGGGCTTCTGGTACGTCGACCCCGAGACCGGCGACATGGTCGACTCCCCCGACTCCTACTCCCGCCCCGCCCCGCACGCCTGCTTCATCCTGTCGGTCAAGGACGACCTGGTGAACCCCGGCGGCATCATGGACCTGTGGACCCGCGAGGCCCGCATCTTCAAGTTCGGCTCGGGTGCCGGTTCCAACTTCAGCTCGATCCGTGCCGAGAACGAGCTGCTCTCGGGCGGCGGCAAGAGCTCGGGCGTCATGTGCTTCCTCAAGATCGGCGACCGGGCGGCCGGCGCCATCAAGTCGGGAGGCACCACCCGGCGTGCCGCCAAGATGGTGATCCTCGACGTCGACCATCCCGACATCGAAACGTTCGTCGACTGGAAGAAGGTCGAAGAGGACAAGGCCCGTTTGCTCATCCAGCATGGTGGCTTCCCCGCCGACTTCAACGGCGAGGCCTACGCCACCGTCTCGGGCCAGAACTCGAACAACTCGGTGCGGGTCACCAACGATTTCATCCAGGCCGTGATGGACGACGGCGACTGGCAGCTGATCAACCGCAAGGACGGGTCGGTGCGTCGCACCATCAAGGCACGCGACCTGTGGTCGAAGATCGCCGAGGCCGCCTGGGCCTGTGCCGATCCCGGTCTCCAGTTCGACACCACCATCAACGAGTGGCACACCTGCCCGGCGGGCGGTCGCATCAAGGCTTCCAACCCGTGCTCGGAGTACATGTTCCTCGACGACACCGCCTGCAACCTGGCCTCGCTCAACCTGGTGAAGTTCTACGACGACGACACCGGTGCGTTCGACATCGAGGCCTACCAGCACGCCATCAGGGTGTGGACGATGGTGCTCGAGATCTCGGTGACGATGGCGCACTTCCCGTCGGCGGAGATCGCCCAAGGGTCGTACGACTACCGCACGCTGGGACTCGGTTACGCCAACCTCGGTTCGCTGCTCATGCAGCAGGGCATCGCCTACGACTCCGATCGTGGTCGGGCCATCGCCGGGTCGTTGACGGCCATTCTCACCGGCTACTCCTATGCCACCTCGGCCGAGATGGCGTCGGTGGTGGGCACGTTCCCCCGCTTCGACGAGAACCGCGAGCACATGCTGCGGGTCATCCGCAACCACCGTCGGGCCGCCTACGGCGCCAGCCCCGAGGAGTACGAGGGTGTCACCAGCCATGTGATGGCGATCGATCAGACACTGTCGCCGCTCGACATGCTGCTGGCCGCCCGTGAGAGCTGGGACCTGGCGCTCACCCTCGGCGAGAAGCACGGTTACCGCAACGCCCAGGCCACGGTGCTGGCACCCACTGGCACCATCGGTCTGCTGATGGACTGCGACACCACCGGTGTCGAGCCCGACTTCGCCCTCGTGAAGTTCAAGAAGCTGGCCGGTGGCGGCTACTTCAAGATCGTCAACCAGTCGGTCACTCCGGCGCTGCGTCACCTCGACTACACCGAGGCCCAGATCGACGAGATGGTGAAGTACATCGTCGGGACCTCGACTTTCGACGGCTCCCCGCACATCAATCGTGTGTCGCTGGCGGAGAAGGGCTTCACGGCAGACGAGATCGCCAAGCTCGAGAAGACCCTGCCCGACGGTGTTCGAACTGCGTCACGCCTTCAACGTGTTCGTGGTGGGTGAGGCCGCCCTGCAGCGGCTCGGCTTCGAGGTCGACGAGTACACGAGCTGGGAGTTCGACCTGCTCAAGGCGCTCGGCTTCACCTCCGCCCAGATCAACGAGGCGAACGACGTGATCTGCGGACGCCAAACCATCGAGGGCGCCCCCTACCTGGCACCCGAGCACCTCTCGGTGTTCGACACGGCCAACAAGAACGGCAAGTACGGCACGCGGTTCATCCATCACACCGGTCACATCAAGATGATGGCCGCCGCCCAGCCGTTCATCTCGGGTGCGATCTCGAAGACCATCAACATGCCCAACGAGGCCACCACCGAGGACATCGAAGAGTCCTACCGGCTGAGCTGGGAGCTGGGTCTGAAGGCGATGGCGCTGTATCGGGACGGTTCCAAGGCCGCTCAGCCGCTCAACTCGGGCAGCGACGACGGCGCCTCCGACGAGGAGACCGACGAGATCGCCGCCGCCCACGAGGCCGAGAAGCAGATCGCCTGGGGCAAGATCCCGGCCGGTGTGTCGCCCACCCAGGCCTATGCGCTGGGCATGGCACCGCCCCGGTTCGTGATGCCGGCCCGTCGTGGCGGCTACACCCAGGAAGCCCGGGTTGGCGGACACAAGGTGTACCTGCGCACCGGCGAGTACGAGGACGGCACCCTCGGTGAGGTCTTCATCGACCTGGCCAAGGAGGGTGCGACCCTCAAGGGCATCCTGAGCTGCTTCGCCATCGCCGTGTCGAAGGGTCTGCAGTACGGCGTGCCGCTGCAGGAGTACGTCGACACGTTCACGTTCCAGACCTTCGAGCCCCGCGGCATGGTGGAGGGACACCCCAACATCAAGATGTCGAACTCGATCGTCGACTACGTGTTCCGGGCGCTCGGTGTGGAGTACCTGCACCGTGACGAGCTGGCCCAGGTGCCACCGATCCGCGACGGGGAGCTGCCCGGACCGAAGAAGGGCATCGCCGCCGAGGCGGGCGACCAGCCGGAGCTGTTCGACGTGGCAGCCGAGCACGACGTGGACGCCGTGGCCCGGGCCGTGAAGTTCACCGAAGGCCCGGTCACCGCACCCAGCGGTGGCGGCGCAGTCGCAGTGGCCCGCGAGGGTTCAGCGGTGGCAGCGGCCAAGGTCGACAACGGTCGGGCCACGGCGATGGCATCGGTGGACGCCGGTACCGCCAGCATGAACGCCGCCCTCAGCGACATGATGGGCGATGCTCCGCTGTGCGACACCTGCGGTCACATCACCGTCCGCAACGGCTCGTGCTACAAGTGCCTCAACTGCGGCAACAGCCTCGGCTGCAGCTGAGCCCAAACCAACCCAAATTGCGTACGCCACCTGCACATGTGCAGGTGGCGTACGCAATTTCAGGGGGTCAGCATGGCGGCTGGTTGGATCGCCCAGCAGCACCAACTGTGGGAGGAGCGCCACGATCGGCTCGAGGATCACCTGAGTGCACTCGCCGACGGACGCCGGAAGTGACCCAGGAAGTGAGCGACGACGAGTTCGTCCACCGCCGAATCCATCGGGCGTCTCCGGAGCTGCTGTTCGAGTGCCTGACGACACCAGAGCACCTCACGCACTTCTGGGGACCGGTCGGCACAGTGACGCCGCTCGACGGGATCACGGTCGAACTTCGTCCCGGCGGGATCTTCGAGACGGCCATCGTCTCAGAGTCCGGACACCAGCACGTGATGGGGCGGTGTACGAGGAGATCGACCCGCCATGGCGACTCGAGTGGCGAGAGGAGGCGTCCGGAATGGTGACGACGATCGCGATCCACCCGCCAAGCGACGGGACCACCGAGGTCGTCACCCGCCAGCGCATGGTCCCCGAGAGCTATCGAACCCCACAGTCCCGTGGGGGATGGGCGACCAGCCTCGATCGATTCAGCGCCTATCTGGAAGGGCTCGCCTGAGCACCAAGGATGGCTCCGTGCGAGGGAGTGATGCCGTCAAACCGAGCGCTAGAGCAGTAGGAGTCGCCTGCCGGACTCCTGCGCCTCGGTCGAGTCGATCAACGCGTTCGTCGTCCCGCCTTCACGGCTCACCGGCGACAGGAAGTCCTCGAACCAAAGCGGGGTACTCCATTGGTGGGCCCATCCCGCGTCCGCGATCGTGGACTCGTCTCGACATCCCGCGTATCTCCCGGCATCGGCACCCCGACTCCAACCCCGGCGCCAATCACCGAACCGTCCTTCGAGGATCAGGTCGTAGGTGGACCCGTCGGGATAGCGAAAGCCGAGCCGTGCCCATTCGGCGACTGGGTCGACCCACACCTCGAGTGTGAAGCTGTCGAAGCCACCCTCGTCGAAGAGCTCCCAGCCGTCGCAGGTGAGTGTCAGCTCCTGTTCGTAGATCAGCTTGGCGTATTCGGGGCCGGAGAACGCGCCTCCCGCCGTCGTCGGAGTGCTGTCACCACCCCCGAACAAACCGCCGGTGCCCTGACCCACTCGCGCGAACAGCAGCGGTGCGGTGATCCCGACCACCACCGCCACTGCACCTCGGCCATGGCCACAATCGCCTGCGATGTTCGCTTCGGTCCGGGATTGCGAGCTGGATGCGAGGCGAGGTCGTCCCAGGTCGGTGGGTCGGGCATCTCATCGACCATCGAGTTGAACATGCGGTGGAGTTGATCATCCATCATCGAGGGCCTCCCGGAGCTTGGCACGGGCGAGGTGCAGGTACCGACGGACGGTCGCTGGGCGACAGCCCATCAGGTCCGCCGTCTCGGTGGGGCTGTAACCCTCGTACGAGGTGAGATACAGCGCGGCGCGTTGCCGAACGGGGAGGTCCATCACCAGCTGGAACAACTCGTCGTTCCCGGGCCCGAGACGACGTCTGCCGCCTCGTCCGGACCGACGAGCGCCGTTGCGAACCGCATCAGGTCCCAACGCAGCTCTTCGTAGATGGACGCGTCGCTCATATCCCATTCACGTCGATGAAGGTCTCAGCGTTGCTCCGAACCTCGCTCGCCTGAGGGTCTTGGGAGTAGCTCCGGACGACCAGACCGTGCCGGCAGCTGCGGGTCGCCAGCCAAGCGCCTGGAACAGCTCGGTTCCGGAGGAAGCGACCGAGTAGGAGGCGAGCTCGACGCGGGCCCCGGTTGTACCTGGTGTTTGCATGGGGATGACACACACCGGCCCGTGCAGGCATGGTCGACAGTCAACAGGGCCACGCGACTCCGATCCCGCTGACCTGTTGACTCGTCGACTCGTTGACCCGCATCGCGACAGGGCCCCGGCATCGGCCGGGGCCCTGTTCTGATCAGCTGAACGGCTGGTTCAGCACCCGCTGGGGGTGGTTCCGATTTCGACTCGACGCTCGAAGGTCTGGCCGTCGGCGAGGGCCTTGTCGGTGACGGTCCACTGCTGGCCGACGTTGGTGAACGTGATCCCGTTGAAGAGGACCGGGTCACCATCGGGGACGCCGGAGTGGTCGACCTTCACACCGGTGGTGGCGTTCGAGATCGCCACACAGCTGAAGGTGAGCCTCCGGTTCGGCGCCTGCTTCGAGAACGTGTCGAGCTGCAGCCCGACCGGGTTCCCCACCGACACCACGTTGGTGTAGTGGTAGCTGTTGACGTAGGCGCCGTGGCGGATGCCCGTCTGGCCGTTCGAGTAGGTGACGAGATCGGTCACGTCGTGGTGGCCGGTTCCGTTCTGCCACACGAACACGCCGTGGGCGGCGTTGTTGTGGGCGACGAGACCCCGTGCCTCCCAGACGCCGGTGCGGACGCCTTCGGGCCAGTGGATCCCCGAGTTGGGGCCCTGCACGCCGACCGCGAACGAGTCGATGATGCGGTTACCGGTGCCGCCGCCCAGGTCGAAACCGGCCTGGCGGAGCTGGTCGGGTGGGCGGACGCTGCGCACGCCGATCACGCCGGCGCGTTCGTAGGTGATGTCGTTGGACTCGTGGACGGTGGACTCGGGCGTGCTGGAACGGTTCAGGTCCCACCAGTAGCCGTTGGCGGCCACGTTCACCGCCAGCGTGTCGCGGAACGTGATGCCGTGCGATCCGTGTGGGACGAAGCCGCGGAACTGGGCGTCGCGAACAACCACCCCTTCCACGATGCTGCCCCGGGTGGCGTTGCCGTTGAGGTGGAAGTGGAGCGCGTACATGCCGAGCTGTTCGGCGACGCCGGCGTTGCTGATGGTGACGTAGCGGATGGTCTGGGGGGCGTGGCCGTCCAGACCCATCAGCATCACCCGGGACGGGTTGTCGATGATGACGTTGCGGGTGAGGTTGGCCACTTCGGCCGAGAACCCCTGGTAGCTGGGGACGGCGCTGCCCGGCGTATAGGGGCGGTAGGCGACGGAATCGCCCGGGTTGACCGACGTGACGATCAGCTCGTCACCGGCCCGCCATGTGGGGTCGCTGCCGGTGCGGTTCCAACCGGTGCGGGGTGTGCCCTGCAGGTCGAGCACACCGGCGTCCATCACCATCAGCTCGCCACGGTCGACGAAGTGGATGGTGTGGACGACGTCGGCCGACGCCGGCCGGGACTGGAGTGTGCCGTGGACGTGGAAGTCGCCGGACACGTTGATGGTGGTCGACCGATTTGGGTCGAGCACCCACGTCTGTCCCTCGGGGATCATCGGAGATGACAGCGAGACCGGACCGTACAGCACGGTCGTGTCCCCGAAGGGCGGCACCGTGGTCGTGGTAGTGGTCGTCGACGGTGCCGTCGTGGTCGTGGTGGTTGGAGTTGTTGTCGTGGGAGTGGTCGGCGTCGGGTTGGCGCGTTTGATGATCGTTTCCACCTCGGTCATCAGCCGCTCGGCGTGACGCACCTTGGTGGTGGCGGGACCCAGCCGTCTGGCGGTGATGAGGCGCGGGACCTGGTCGATGATGGCGTCGACCGTTCGAAGTCGGCGGTTCACGTTGGTTGCGTTTCGTCCCGACAGGCTCGGGGCAGCGGCAGAGGCGGCATCGAAGCGCACTTCGACGGCTGCCAGGGAGGTCTCCAATTGAGAGACGGTGTCGGCAGCGCCGGCGGGCGCCGTCGGGAACGCCACCACCGCCAGCAGGGCGGCGATGACGAAGGTTGCAAGCGCCAATCGGCGCGACGTGAGCAGCATGTATCCCCCTGGGTCTCGTGATCCCGCATGCGACTTCATGCCTGCAAGGACCGACAGGTTCACGAAGAGCACTGTCGGCCAAGCTCGGGGTGATCTGCGCTATTCGATCGATAAGTTCAGGTAATCGAACGGCGCCAGCGGGTCAGCGTGCCAGCTTCTGGCTCAACCACACGGCGATCGTGGTCCACACCTCCCGCTCGGGCATGCCCGGTGTCCGCCCCATGTGACGACCTTCGGATAGACCCGCGCTTCCTTCGGG
The DNA here is from genome assembly GCA_963825585.1 of uncultured bacterium. Taxonomy (GTDB): domain Bacteria; phylum Actinomycetota; class Acidimicrobiia; order Spongiisociales; family ZC4RG35; genus JAOUGY01. The sequence goes on along the minus strand of CAWGTX010000008.1, from coordinate 51,975 downwards.
TTGCCGTGCTCCAGGAGCAGGTAGACGTCGCCGATCGGAGCCTGGTCGTCGCGCTTGCCGTTGATCGCCAGGATCGGAGCCGAGGGGCCGTCGAGCAGCCCCATGGTCAGCAGCGAGAAGCGACCGATGTTGGCGATGAACTCGTCCATCGTGCGCCATCCGGTGGCCTGGCCCCGTGCTTCGAGCAGGCTGGCGGCACCGAACAGGTAGGTCTCTCCCCCGGTCGTGAACGCCGGAACCAGCCACTCGCGCTGGAAGCCCAGGTGGGCGTTGCCGCCGTGGAACACGGCGCCACCGATACGACCCGCCTGGGTGTGGGCGAGCCGAGCGGCCCAGTACCCGCCGAAACTGCCGCCCCAGACGCCGATCCTGGTGTCGTCGACATCGTCGCGGGACGCAACGTGGTCCAGCCAGGCGACATAGGTCGCTTCGGCATCGGGAGCACTCCAGAGCACCGGGTTCTCGCCGGTGCCGGGCATGTCGACGGCGAGCGACGCCAGACCATGCTCCATCAGCAGCGCTGCCTGTGCGGTCCGGTCCTCCTTCCAGCCGTCGACGCCGCCCCATTGGATGACAACCGGGGGACGCTCGGCGCCCGGCGGCTTCTGGAGATAGCCGACGAGCTGCCGGTCGCCGAACGGGATCTCGACGATCTCGAGCGGGACGTCGAAGCCGATGGCCGCCTTGCGAAACGCACGCACCGAGTGCCGGTAGGCCTCTTTCTTGCCTTGCGTGCTGACGGTCGGGTAGCGGCCGGTGCGGTAGTAGTCGAAGGCGAGCATGTAGAACTCGGCGAGTTCGCGACCGGTCGTTCCGGTGCCCGCAGCGGCATCCGCCCGATCCTCGTACTCTCGGCCGACCCGGCTCCACTCCTCGGCCCAATGGTCGCCGTCGAGACTGGTGAGCGCGTCCATCACGCGCTGGGCATCGTCGGGGTTCAGCCCTTCGAACGGGTGCAACGTGCCGGCCCGACGCATGACCTCGGCCTTCACCTCGTCGAGCGTCCGCTCCGCTGCCCTCTCCGCCATCGCCGTCCTCCTCACGTCCGTCTCCAGCACTGCGGCGCGCACGATACGCCTCGCCCGACTCGGCCATGAGGCCCCTGGCGCCCTTCCCCGACCCTGGCACACTGACTCGGGGCGGGGAAACGACGAGACCGGGTGTGGGTGATCTCGATGAGAAGACGCACGACGTCGACGATGGCCGCCACCTTCACGCTTGCGTTTCTACTCAGCGGGGTCGCCATCGCCGCCGAGCTCGCACCGGGGGGCACGTTCTCCGATGACGACGGCAACATCCACGAGGCGGCCATCGAAGCGGTGGCCGCCGCCGGGAATCACCAGCGGCTGCAACCCGCCTGCCAACTACCGGTTCTGTCCGTTGGACTCGATCACCCGCGGCCAGATGGCCGCCTTCCTCGTCAGGGCACTCGGCCTACCGGCGTCCTCGGATGACACGTTCGGCGATGATGACGACTCCGAATTCGAAGCCGACATCGAGGCACTGGTGGCGGCGGGGATCACGAAGGGCTGTGACCCGCCGGCCAACAGCTCGTTCTGTCCCGACGATCCGGTGACGAGAGGGCAGATGGCGGCGTTTCTGAGGCGGGCGTTCACCCTGGCAGCCGGCCAACTCGAACGCGTTCGGCGACGACGACGGGAACGTGTTCGAAGATGACATCGACGCCCTGGCGGCATCGGGCATCACCAAAGGCTGCACCACCACCTCCTTCTGCCCGAACGACCCGGTGGCACGCGACCAGATGGCCTCGTTCCTCACCCGGGCACTGCCGCTCACACCGCTGCCGCCCCCACAGGCGACGATGGTTCAGGTGGCGTCGATCACCGACGGCGACACCATCAGGGTGCTGATCGGCGGAGTCAACGAACCGCTCCGGCTGATCGGCATCGACACTCCCGAGGTCGGCGACGTGTGCGCCGCCGAGGCGACCGAAGCACTGAAGGCGCTGGTGGAGAACACCACCATCCGCCTCGACGCCGACGTCTCCGACCGCGACCGGTTCGGACGTCTGCTCCGCTACGTGTTCCTGGCCGACGGCACCTTCGTCAACGAGCGGATGGTCGGCGACGGTTGGGCCTACGCCGTGGAGTACCCACCCGACACCGCATGGTCCGGTGTGCTGGCGGCCACCGAAGACGCCGCCAGGACTGCCGGCTTGGGGTTGTGGAGCGGGGACTGCGACACGCCACCCGATCCGACGACCACCACGACCGCGCCGTCGTCGGCCTGCGATGCCGCCTACCCGACGGTGTGCATCCCGTCGCCGCCGCCGGATCTGAACTGTGACGACATCCCTCACACCGACTTCGTGGTCCTCCCCCCGGATCCGCACGGGTTCGACGGTGACAGCAACGGGGTCGGGTGCCAGAGCTGAGTCAGTCGGCTGAACCCTGCTCCCGGCGGGTGGGCGAGAGGGTGGAGCCGGCGATCATCAAACCGAGGGCCGCCAGCACCGACAGCGGCGTCCACAGCAAGTGGAACATCGGCACCCCGAAGATCAGGACGGCCACCGCTCCCATCTTGAGAGAGAGGCCACCCATCCTGCGCCCGAAGGAGACCGGCTCGAGCCCTCCGCGGCCGGGTACCCTGCTCATGAGATCGTCGTCGTTCCACGCCATCCGACGCTCGACTTCCGGATCGACGTGCAAGGAGCCTCGGGGCGACGACGGGCCGTCGAGCGGCATCGGCCGTGCTGCCACCTCTCGAAGGGCGGCGTGAACCGCGTCCTCCTTGGTGTGATGCCCATACCGGCGCACCACCAACGCCAGCAGCTCATCGTCGATCTCGATGTTGGTCTTGGGCATGCGTCGATGATACGTACGAGGTCGATACGGGGAAGTGGGACGCGAGGTAACTTCGGGTCCGCACGACCAAAGGACGGATTTTGGGGTTCCTCGTCAACCACGACTCGGTGGAGGCTCTGAGCCTGCCCGGCGGTGCACGCCGTCAACGTCTCATCGACACCAACCACATCCCCGGCACTGCATGTCTGTTCGACCGGGTGACGTTCCAGGCGGGCACCGGCATGGATCTCGTCATCGACGCCACCGCGGTGATGTGGGGTCAGGTGTTGGCGGGAAGTGCCACCCTCCTCACCGGTGACACCGTGCGCCCGTTGGCAGAGCTCGACGCCTTCCTGCTTCCTCCCGAATTCACCGGTGCTCTTCGTTCCGACAACGGCGCCGAGCTGGTGACACTCACGGTTCCCGACGCCGCCGGCCTCGACCCGGATCTCGCATCGATCGGGTCGGAAGCCCAGTTCGTCGACCTGAGCACCGAGCCGCTGCTCCAGTCCGAGCACGACGAACGCAGACGCATCTACATGGCATCGAAGGCTCTGTTCGGCACCACCGCCCTCGCCGGCGAGATCGTGATCTTCCCGCCCGGATCGGCGGGCAAGAACCACCATCACACCGGCACCGAGCACTTCCAGTACATCATGCGTGGGTCTGGGACCGCCTTCCTCGACGAGGAGCCGCATCGCATCCGGGCCGGCGACCTGGTCTACAAGCGCGAGGGCGAACGCCACTTCGTCCAGAACGACCCCGACACCGAGATGGCGTTCGTCGAGTTCTTCGTACCCGGCGTGTGGGAGACCGTGTGGGCCGACCCCGCACTCGCCTGCACGTGGGCACCCACCGGCACCAGCATCAGCGGCGAGGCTCCCACCAGGGAGATCGCCGCCCACACCTCCGACGGCACCATCTACGAGGACGTTTGATCCCCCGGCTCAGTTGTTGGACAGCGCGTCCATGATCCCCAGGTTGGGCACCCGACCGAGGCTGTCACCGTCGCCGATCGAGATGCAGGTGTAGCGGAACGTCCACGGTTCGGTGGCCTTGCAGTCGATCCGGTTGTCGCCGGGGTCGCCCAGGAAGTCGACGGAAGACACCGCAGGGTCGATGAACTGGCGGGTGGCGTTGGAGGCCGAGGCGTTGACCAGGCCGTTGCCGTAGGGGTCGGTGAAGAACTCGCCACCGCCGGCGCCCGACAGCGCCTGGGCGGTGGTGAACACGAACCCGCCGTCGTAGCGCGCCATCGACAGCGTCCGCTGGGTTCCGTTCTCACCCCGCTGGTTGCCACGGTCGATCGGCTCGATGGTGTTGCAGGTGGCGTTCACGCACTGGGTGGACGGGTTGCGGATGTCGAAGGCGTGACGGAACGTCCCGAACCCGAGGTTGCGGGTCTGGGTGGTGTCGTCCATCGAGTCCCAGGTCTCGTAGTTGTGATCGTCGCCTGCCACGTTGATCTGCCGCTCGCGGTCGTCGTCGTACGCCGGGAGCGACACCCCGCAGTTGGTGGGCGTCAGCGGCGTGTTGGTCTCGGCGCGCACCGATCGGCCGTAGTCGGCCTTGAAGCCGACGTTCATCAACTCGGTGCCGGCATCGTCGTAGACCATGACGTAGAGGGTGTGATGTTGAGCGCACACCCGCCGCTGCATCGCCGTGTGGGCGTGGGCGACGAACCGCACCCAGTACTGGTCGCTCATGTCCCGGAAGATGAACTCCTTGAACCCGGGATTGGACTCGTCCTGGGGCACCTTGTCGGCCACGTAGCCGTAGGGGACCATCGGCGCTCCCGGTATGAGCGACGGGTCGGAGCCGTGTTCGTGTCCGAAGGAGCACCAGTACACCGGATCCCACTGCGGATGCCAGGTCTGATAGGTCTTGCCGTCGGGACCGACGGTGGTGAACCGATCGTGCGCCCATGCCGGGCACTCGGTGCCCGGGGCCGGGTAGGCCTGACCAGCCGGCACCGGCGGAACCGGAGTGGGGGTGCCGTCGGCCTCGGCCAGCAGCACCGTGTACATGGTGCGGTTCTCCCCGGAGGGGGCCTCCACGGTTCCGAGCTTCACCACGCCCGCCGGGAAGTCCCGCAGGTAGACACGGGCGTTGTCGCCGTCGATCCGCACGCCCGTGCTCTCCGACCATCCGGCCAGCCACGACGGCGGCGCCGAATCATCCCGCCACGCCACCGCCACCTGGGCGGGCCGGGTGAGGGTGAACTGGAGCCAATCGTCGTCGCGGGCACGTCCGTCGAAGCTGCGATGGTTGGGCGGCGACAGCACGTCCCAGCCGCGGTATGCGCCGGCGTCGTCCACCCGGTCCACCTGCCAGCCCTCGCCGCCGGGTGTGGCGTCGACGTCGAGTCCGATGGTGAAGCTGCGTGGCCAGTACGCCGCCTGGTACACGTCGGTGGGCTCGTCGGTGTCGTCGTACACGTGGAAGCGTTCCACCAGCGCCACGTCGTCTTCGGTGGGCCAACCGATCGGGTACAGAGGGACGGTCTCCAAGCCGAGGGCGCGCACCAGAAAGGTGGCCATCTGCTCCCGGGTCACCGGATCGTGTGGGCAGAACCGGTCGTCGGCGCAGCCCTTGGTGACGCCGGTGCCCGAGAGCCAGGCGATGTCGTCGACGAACGTGGAGCCGACGACGTCGGTGAAGGCGATGGGATCGCCGGCGGTGAGGCGATCGTCGAGCGCCCGATGGAGGAAGGCGGCCATCTGCTCCCGGGTGACGGCTGCGTCCGGGCAGAACCGGTCGGCGCTGCAACCCTTGGTGACGCCGGCTGCCGCCAACCGTTCGATGTCGCCCTCGAAGACCGAGTCGTCGTCGTCGCTGAACTCTACGCTTGACGCCGCCGGCAGGTCGAGCGCCCTCACCAGGAACGCCGCCATCTCGCCGCGGGTGACGGTCCCTCTCGGACAAAACAGATCCCCACCGCATCCCTTGGTGATGCCCTCGCGGGCCAATGCTTCGATGGCGGTCTCGTGGACGCTGCCATCGTCGTCCGAGAACAGGCCAACCGCAGCCAACGCCGAGCTCGGCACCAACATGAGCGACGCCGCCAGCGCTGCAATCAACAGCACTGCCACGCGTGAACGCAAGCTTCCCCTCAACATGAATTCCCCCGAAGGTCTCGCTCGATCCCCTCCATCGAGGAGCATACGCGCTCGAACGACGACCCGTATGGACTGGGCAGTGGCGGCCGATACCGCAGGCGCCGGCCCCTTGCCCGCCCTCACTCCTCGGGCGCCGACGGCCCGAGCAGGAAGTGCGTGGCGACCAGGGCGATGCGGAGGCGCGAGCGGGGATGGATCCCTCCCCGACGAAGACTCCGGCGGCGACCGTCAGTTCGTGGGCGTAGGGAGGAACACGTGCGTCGAGGTGTCGACTCTCCTCATCTCGCCGCTGGACAGGTCGATCGACACCAGAGCGCCCTGGCTGCCGTCGACAGCGGCGTCGAGTGCATCGGCGACTCCGGCCAGCACGTAGCCGTTGGCGACCTGGAGATCGACCACCACTCCATCCAGGGTGAATCGGCCGACCTCGACTCCGGTGGCCGTGTCCTTGACCACCACCACCGGGCTCCAGAAGTGCGACAGCGCCGCCGGGTCGTCGTGGTCGGTGTAGGCGAACAGGGTGCCGTCGGTGGAGAGGGCGGTGAACCCGACGTAGTCTCCGCCCGCCAGGTCGACACCACCTGTCGTCGTGACGATGCGGCTGTTGCCTTCGGCGTCGCCGACCCCGCTCACCACCACACCGCCGCGCTCGTCGAACCACAGGAACCCACCGTCCGTCAGCTCTTCCAGGGGAACCGGAGCCGAGACCGCCTCGCCGGTTTTCACCACCACCGGATCCCAGCTGGTGCCGCCACCACAGGTCGCTGCCAGCACCTCGCCGTCGCGGACCATGAGACCCGAGCATGCCTCGCCGAATCGCGCCAGGGGATCGTCGAGCCCGAAGGCGCCCCCGGATGCGACGATCACGTCCATCTCTACATCCCAGGTGGACTCGGCGTGCCAATTGGTGACCCATCGGGGTGAGCCCTCTTCCCAGATCTCGAATGCGTCGAAGCGCTCGACCACCACCTTGGCGGGCGGAGAGTCCCCGAACAGCATCTCCACCAGGCCGGCCGTCGGCGACGAGGTTACGAGCGGCGGCGGATCGAACAGGACGAGCTGGCCCTCGAAGGTGGCGAGATCCATGGCACTGGTCTCACCCGATGGCACGTGGGTGACGATGACCGTGGACGAGGCCTGAGCACTGTCGGGGTCGATCAGCCCCGGACCGATCGCCTCCACCGTGTAGGGGCCGGCACAACGCTCCTCGGTGCACCAGCGTGCCATGGTCTCGGACGGTGTCTCCCCGTCCGCGGCGCCCGTCACCACGATCCCGTTGTTGGTCGCCGACCATGCGGCCTGTTCGAATGCCTCAGCCGCCAGAGCCGCCAGATAGTTGGCCACGTGTTTCTCGGCATCGGATTCGCTCCAGGCCTCCTGCGATATATCGGGCGCAGTGGTCGTCGATGTCGAAGGCTCGAGCACCGGCACCTGCATCGACGTCACCGTCGATGTCGACGTCGACGTCCGATTGGAGGTCGTGGTCGACGTGTCGGCATCGGTGCCGGTGCAGGCAGAGCAGAGCAGCACAGCGACAGCGGCGGCACGGAGCGGTCTCATCCTGATTCTGGTCACAACGAACCCCCGATCGAACGGTGGTGCCTCCGCAAGCTGTCCCCATTCTCCCAGCGTTGACCTCCGAGGAGCGGATTGTCACGAGAGACAACACATCGGAGTGTCACCCGAGCGAACGGCACGCCCGGCCCACGCTTGGTGGTCGCCCTCTTGGACTCTCGCCATGCGGATCCGGAGGGGTGCGCCGTCTGTACACACCGTTTGTGGGAGGCCGACGGACCGAAGCACCATCGGACCGGGCGGCGACACTTCCTCCTGTGCCACGCAGCTCAACCGTCCCGAACAAGCCTTCACAGTGATACGGTCCGTGCATGCCGCCCGCCTCCACCGTCGCCGTCATCGGAGCGGGCGCCATCGGCGGCGTGCTCGCCGTCGTCCTGGCATCGGAAACCTCCCACAGGGTCCGGGTGTGTCTTCGTCCCAGCGGGGAGGCTCCGTCGAGGTTCGAACTGCGCCTATCCGACGGGACCGACGTCGCAGCGACCCCGGAACTCTCCACCGACGTTGCGGGAGTCGAGCCGGTCGACGTGGTGCTGTTGACCACCAAGGCTTACGACAGTGCCGCCGCCTCGCCGTGGCTGAGCGCGCTGTGCCGGCCCAGGACGGTGGTGGCGGTGTGCCAGAACGGGGTCGACCAGGTGGAACGGATCAGCCCGCTGGCGCCGACCGCCGCCGTGGTGCCGGTGGTTGTGCAGTTCTCGGCCGCCCGCACCGCACCCGGTCGCTTCGAGCTGCGCACGCCTGCGGCACTCACCGTCCCGGTGGGAGCGGCGGGATCGACGCTGGCGGACCTGTTCTCGGGCACCGCGTGTGAGGTTCGCCTCACCGACGACTTCGTCACCGTCGCCTGGCAGAAGCTGCTCCTGAACTCGGTGATCGGGGGGCTGACCGCCCTCACCCTCACCGGCTCCTCTTCGTTCCGGGAGGACGACCTCCGGGAAGCGACGCTTCCGATGGCCGAGGAGGTGATCGCCGTGGGGCGGGCAGAGGGCGCCACTCTCGCTCCCGACGCCGCTCACCGGCTGCTGGACCGTTTCACCGGCGGCGGCTCCGGTCATCTGCCGTCGATCGCCGCCGACCGTCGCGACGGCCGGCGGCTCGAGTGGGAGGTGCGAAACGCGGTGGTGGGCAGACTCGGCCGCCGCCACGGCATCCCCACACCGATCAACGATCTCGTCACCGCCCTCCTCCGCGCAGCAAGCCCCGACCCCGACTGACCGGGCTGCGCGAATCTCGGCCGCCACCGCGTCAGCAACGCGGTCTAGGGTGCCGAACATGATCACCGACAAGCCAGTGTGCGTGACGGGCGTCAGCGGATTCGTCGGCTCGCAGACCGCAGCCGAGCTGCTCGCGGCCGGGTACCGGGTGCGAGGCACCGTCAGAGACCCGGAACGGTCCCGGACCAACGGACTCCTGGCCGATGTCCCCGGAACCGAGCGATTGGAACTGGTGGCCGCCGACCTCATGCAGCCCGAGTCCTTCGCCCATGCCGTGGCGGGCTGCGAGTACGTGATCCACACGGCCAGCCCCTACGTCCTGCAGGTCGATGACGCCCAACGGGACCTGGTCGACCCGGCGGTCAACGGCACCACCGCCGTGCTCCGGGCGAGTCTGGCGGCAGGCGCCAAACGAGTCGTGGTGACGTCGTCGCTCGCCGCCGTCACCGACCAGCCCGACGGGCGGGTCCTCACCGAGGCCGACTGGAATGAGGCGTCGACACTCACCCGCAACCCGTACTACTACTCCAAGACGCTGGCCGAGCGGACCGCCCACGAGTTCGGCAGAGCAAACCCGATCGAGGTGGTGGTGGTGAACCCCGGAGCGGTGTTCGGGCCGTCGCTGGTGCCTCGCCTCAACGAGACCACCCGGATCCTGACCGGACTTGCCGACGGCACCTTTCCGGCGGTGCTGGCGCTGCAGTATCTGGCCGTCGACGTCCGCGACGTGGCCGCCGCACACCGGCTGGCGATGGAGACACCCGGCGCTTCCGGTCGTTACCTCTGCGCCGCCGGCGTCCGCACACTGCGCGAGATCCGCGACCAGATGGCAGCGTTGGGTGTCGCCAACGTGCCGCGCATGAGCCTCGACCGTGGCGTCGGGGTCCTCGTCAGCAAACTCGTCGCCCGCTTTCAGCCGGCCGCCATCCGCCAGTACCTGCTCACCAATCTGGGCGGCGAGTTCCGCATCGACAACTCGAAGATCCACAGCGAACTGGGCATGACCTTCCGACCACTCGACGAGACCATCGCCGACACGGTCGCCGACCTGCGACGGTGGGGACACCTGAAGGGCTGAGCCGGAAAGCTCGTTCGGCGGCCAAATCTGTCACAGCCACCCGATAGAGTCTGCTGGTATGACAACGGTTATACTCAACCCCGTGAAAGTCGCCATCTCTCTGCCAGACCAACTCTTCCGACGGGCCGACGCACTGGCCGGGAGGCTGGGGGTCTCGCGAAGCCGCCTCTATGCCGACGCACTGGCCGAGTACCTGGCGAACCACACATCCGACGGCGTCACCGAAGCCCTGGACGCCCTCTACCGGGACGAGCCGGCGGCGCTCGACTACGACCTCGCCAGGGTCCAGGCGGGCGCCGTCGGCGACGAGGACTGGTGATGCGGCGGGGCGAGATCTGGTGGGCGGATCTCGGACCGGCCCGAGGCTCTGCACCGGCGAAGCGGCGACCCGTGCTGGTCGTCCAGTTCGATCCGTTCAACGCCTCTCGAATCGGGACGGTCATGGCCGTCATCATCACATCCAACACCCGACTCGCGGACGCCCCGGGCAATGTCGCCCTCACCAAGACTCAGTCCCGACTGCAGAAGCCGTCGGTGGTCAACGTGTCCCAGGTGGTGACGCTGGATCGGGTGTCGTTGGACGCACGAGTGTCGAAGCTCCCCGAGAAGGTCATGAGCGATGTCGACGACGGCCTGCGCCTCGCCCTCGGCCTGTAGGACCTGATAGGACGGACTGGTGAAGGTCGCCGACGCGGTGGAAGACCTACACGGTCGGGGCATCTACCCTTCCGGCATGGCGTCTGAGACCGTCAAGCTCCGCATTGGGAGTCTCGCCCGTGCCGTGCTGATCACCGGGCAGGCCTACCAAGACCCGAAAGATGCCCTGAATGAATTCGTGTCGAACGCGGCCGACGAGTACGCCGTCACCGGCAAGAACGGCGAACGCATCCGGATCGTGCTGCGCCGCAAAGGCCGCTACCCACTGGTCGCCATCGACGACGACGGCCGCGGTATGAGCCCCGACCGGCTGCGTGAGGTCGCCCGCAACCTGTTCAAGTCCGAGAAGGTCGACGACGAGCGAACCCTGGGCGAGAAGGCGATCGGGTTGCTCGCCTTCCAGCAACTCGGTGGGCGCTGTGACATCGTGTCCCGGGCGGAGGGTTCCACCGAAACCTGGACGCTCAAGATGGTGCGCGGCAACGCCACCGCCGAGCTGGGCCGGGAGCGTCGCCGCCCGCGCTCGGCCCCCGGCACCACGGTCTACGTCTCCGACCTCGACCCGGAGGTGTTGCGGACCATCACCCAACGGAAGGTGGTGGAGTACCTGCGGCGCAGACGGGGCCCGGCCATCGAGCGGGGCGAGTACGTGATCGAAGTGCACGAGGGCCGCACCGCCGAGGTGGTCACCGCCGAACCGATCGACGGCATCAAGGTTCCACTGGGGGCGGAACGCACCCTGTGGGGCACCATCGAGTTCAACTTGTTCGTGTCGACCGGCGGTACCCGCAGAACGGTCGGTGTGGTGGGCCGCGCCAACACCGCTGTGCTCGACGACATCTGCGAAATCGAGGAACTGGCGGGTGCGCCCTGGGACAGCGGTCAGGTGGCGGGCTACGTGTCGTTCCCCGGGCTGCAACAGAGCGCGGGGCGACGGGCGGTTCTCCGTGATCGCGAGGCGTTCCCGCTGTTCGTCGAGGCAGTGCGGGCATCCGAAGCGGCCGTGACCCGGGTGATCGAACGGGTGAACGCCGAGGTCGACAGTGTGGTCGCCGACCGGATGACCTCGACCTTGCGCAAGGTGTTCGGGCAAGTGTTGCGGGAACTCGCCGACCTCGACAACCCGATGCGGACCCTGGTCGGCGACCAACCAGGCGACGGTGCCCTGGCGGTGGCCGAGTCGACCGCTCGCCGGCCCGTGATCGATCCGCCCTCGTTCGAGTCCCTCACGGCCACCAGGCCGGGGGCGATGCCGAGCGCCGCCGCCGACGAACCAGACAGCGACGAACCGGACGAGCCGACCGGGGACTCCGAGCCCGGCTCCGCCGCACCCGGTCGGCCGGGGTTCCGCAGGCTTCCGTCGGTCGCTCCCGACCCCGAGCCCGGCGAACAACGCAGCCGGTTCGACCCCGAGTCCGGAACGGTGCTCTTCAACGACCGTCACACCGACTACCTGCTGGTCAAGGACAACGAGGCGATGCTGCTCGACTACCTCGCGACACTGGTGGCCAAGGAGTATGTGGTGTACAACAACCCGCTCTCGCCTCCCGACGAGCTGGCCGAGGAGATGGTCCGGCTCCTGATCCGGGTCCGCCGGCTGCTTCCACGGAGGCGGTGACGCTCAACCCAGGTCCACCGAGCCGACGGCATGGAGCGGGTCGGTGGCGAGCTTGAGCAGCGACAACCCGAGCCCGTAGGTGTGGGCCACCCGGCCCGGGGTGATGCGGATGAAGACCGACCCCGGGGTGTCGAACTCTCCGTGGGAGGTGATCGACTTCAGTGAGCCTTCGGCGATGAGCGCTGCGATCTCCGGGTCATCGGTGGGAACCAGTCGTGCGGTGCCCTGGAACTGGACCGCCGACGGCGGAGCGCCCACGGGCATGCGTCGAACCGGCACCATCACCGCCACGTGCGGGTTGGCGGCGACGTTGCGGGCCTTGCGGCTGGTGTCGATGGTGTTGACCCACAGATCGGTGCCGACCATCTCGTACAAGACCCCGGCCACATGCGGGCGGCCGGCGTCGGACACGGTGGCGAGCGAGCAGAACGAGCGGCGCTCGATGGCGTCGATCACAAGTTGGCGGGTGGGCTTGGCGTTGGTGTGTGTGTCGATCATGTCCCCACCATGCCGGATGAACTCTGGACGATCCATAGCCCAGAGGCTCCGATCCATACGAGATCGTCTACAGTGATGCGAGTGGACGCCTTCGACGCCTTCCTCGACGGACCCCGAGCCCGATCGGCCTTCCTGGTCAAGTCGGTGATGACCCCGCCCTGGTCGATCCTGGTGCAGGACCGGGCACCGTTGACGGTGATCGCCATGGCACAGGGGGAGGCCTGGACGGTGCCACACGAGGGCGAGCCGATCCGGATGGGCGAGGGGGACGTTGCGGTGATCCGCCAACCCGAGCCGTACCTGTTCGCCGACTCGCCCACCACTCCACCGCAGGTGATCGTCCATCCCGGCTCGCGGTGCACCACCCTCGACGGCCAGGACCTGGCGATCCCGATGGGCCTGGGCGTTCGGAGCTGGGGCAACGATCCAGACGGTGAGTCCATCGCCCTCATCGGCACCTACGAACAGGTGGGCGAAACCGGGCGGGCGCTGCTCGACTCGCTTCCCGAGATGCTGATGGTGCGGACCGACGACTGGGACTCGCCGCTGCTCGGGCTGCTCGAGGCCGAGATCACCCGGGCCGATCCCGGTCAGGTGGCGGTGCTCGACCGACTGCTCGACCTGGTGCTCGTGGCGGCGGTACGGGCCTGGTTCGCCACCGACGTCAGCCGCACACCCGGCTGGTTCCGGGCCCAGTCCGACCCGGTGATCGGCCGGGTCATGAACCTCATCCACGACCACCCGGAGCAGCCGTGGACGGTTGGGTCGCTCGCCGCCGAGGCGGGCGCCTCGCGGGCCTGGCTGGCACGGCGATTCAACGAGTTGGTGGGTCGGCCGCCCATGGAGTACCTCACCGACGTGCGGCTGTCGCTCGCCGCCGACCTGCTCGCCCAACCGGGCGCCACCGTCACCTCGGTATCACGCCAGGTCGGGTACTCGACCCCGTACTCGTTCAGCGCCGCCTTCAAGCGGGTGCGGGGCGCCAGCCCCACCGATCACCGCGCTCGCCAAGCGGAGTCGGTTGCGAGGATCGGATAGCCAACCCAACCCAACCCAATTGGGGACAAAAACGACCGCTCAGCGGTCGTTTTTGTCCCCTTATGGAGTCTGCGTGTGTGCCGGCGCATCCACCGGACTCACGCCCGGGTGCGTCGAAGCAGGGGATCGAGGCCCGCCAGCACCTTGTCGGCGGCGTTGAGCACCATCCCCGAAGCCCCCGGGCTCTTGGAGTCGACGAGGTTGCCCATCACCTGCAGGGTGACGTTGGCGATGGCCTGTGTTCCCACCGCCAGTCTGAGCCCGGCGTTGAGAATCCATGGGTGGCCGATGAGGAACGAGAACCGGCGGCCAGTTCGCAGGAAGCTGTCGAACAGCTCCCCTACTTGAGCGTCGTAGCGCTGCGGAGCCGTAGATGGATCCTCGAGAAACAGGTCGGCGGCCAGCATGCCCGACTCGAGGCCGTAGTCGATCCCTTCGCCGTTCATCGGGTTGACCAGCCCGGCCGCATCGCCGATGGCGACCCAACCAGGACCATGACGCCGCTGGACACTCATCGGCAATCTCCAGGCGCGTGGCTTCTCGAGGTAGGGGCCGAGGTCCCAGGACGGGTCCACCTGCGAGCGATACAGGTCGATGAGCGAGTTGAGGTTGAGATCCTTGAAGCCCTTCATCGTCGACAGAGCTCCCACGCCGATGTTCACGGTGCCGTCGCCGGCCGGGAACAGCCAGCCGTAGCCGGGAACGGAGTTCCCGTTGCCATCACGCATGGTCAGGGTCGCCTCGAGATGCTTGGAGGCGTGTCGGGGCGACTCGACATAGGAGCGGATGGCGATCCCATAGGGTTCGCCCTCGATTCGGTTGGCGCCCAGCATCCGCGCCACCTTGCCGGGGGCGCCGGTGGCGGCCACCACGAGCCCAGCGTTCCATCGTTCTCCACCGGCTTCGACCCCGACCACCCGGTCGCCTTCCAGCACCGGTACTGCCTCGGTGCCCCAGGCCAGCTCGGCTCCGGCGGCACAGGCGGCGTCGATCAACGCCTTGTCGAGACGACGCCGGGGCCACACTGCCCCGTGGCTCGGGAAGCGGGCCGTGGCCGGCCACGCCAACTCCCGAACCGTCTTGTTGGCGATCATCCGCAGCCCGTCGATGTGATGGGCGTCGGAGACGTCGATCTTGAGCTCGTTCAGCGCTCCCACCGCTCGAGGGGTGAGGCCGTCGCCGCATACCTTGTCCCGCCCGTACGGCGCCTTGTCGAACACGACCACATTGGCGCCCGATCGTGCAGCTCTGATGGCGGTGGCCGCTCCAGCGGGTCCAGCACCGATGACGGCGATGTCGACGTTCTTCACGACACCCATGCTGGCCGATCCGCCCCCGAACCGGTAGTCGCAAGTCGGAGCCACCGCGACGATGGGGGTGCCACACCGAACGATCCGGCTCTCGCTGCCATCGCTGCCAGACCAAGCGACCCCCCGATCGATCGACTGGTGTAGCGTGACGGTCGTGTCGTACCCACAGATTCACGCTCGAGGCGATTGGGACGAGTACTACCGCGCCACCGCCGGCCGCAACCCGAGCGCATGGTTCGTCCGGGCCGTCGAGCATATCGACGGCAACCACGGAAACGGCAGACTCGTGGTCGACCTCGGATGCGGCAACGGTGTCGAGACCAAAGCATTCCTCGACCGGGGCTGGCGGGTCTTCGCCACCGACCGGGAACCGTCGGCCATCGAGTTCACCGCTTCCCGTGTCACCGCGGATGAGTTGGAACGCCTGACCACCCTGGTGTCGCCGTTCGCCGACTTGGAGCCGCCCGCCTGTGATCTGGTCTTCGCCCAGCTGAGCCTCCCCTTCACACCCGCCGAGGTGTTCCCCGGGCTGTGGCAGAGGATCCGGGAGGCGATCAACCCCGGCGGATACTTCGTCGGACAGTTCCTCGGACCGAACGACGACTGGGCGGGTGGCGAGTGCCTCATCCACTCGGTCGACGACATCGCCACCCTCTTCGAAGGCTGGGACATCGTCGACCTCGCCGAAGAGGAGGCCGACGGCGTCGCAGGCGCCAAGCGCGAGCCCAAGTACTGGCACATCATCTCGGTGATCGCCCGCAAGCCCTGACCAGGTAGGTGGCTGTTCGCGGCCAGCCGCGCAGTCGTTCACCTTTTGCACAATGTGCAGAACGCAGTCGTTTCGCTCACCTTTTGCACAATGTGCAGAACACAGTCGTTGCCCTCACCCTGCGGACTTCGAGGTCACCGGCACGAGAGAGGAGTCCCCGGCCGATCACGATCTGAGGTTGGCTCGCACGACCCCTGTACCGATCAATGTCGCCCGGCAGCCGTTGAAGTCCCGCGTGAGCATCGGCCACGTGAAACGCAATACCGACAGCCCTATGCGGGCCGCTCCATTGTCGCGGTGTCGGTCCCGCTCGAAGTCCTCTCCTCGGGTGTGCCAGGTCCGCCCGTCCGCTTCGACGATCAGCCTCCAGTCGGGAATGAAGCGATCGACGACCGAGCGTCCCGTTTCGAGCAGCCCGAGCGGCACCTGTGCCTGGGCTGGAGGGATTGCGCGGTGTCGCAACAGTTCGTCGAGCTTCTGTTCCAGGACGGTGCCCTGCACCGCGGGAGCGAGAGGATCTCGTTCGTCGAGCAACGCGGCTAGGACCCCGATGTGCTTGAGCCGATCATCGGCGTGTCGCTCGACCACGGCAACGAGGTCGCCATGTGCGACCTGGCGTCGACGGAGGGCGGTGTCGAGAACCCTGGCGAGATCGCGTTCGAGCATGCCCCGGGCGGCGACGGCGACGGCCTCGGCCGTTGACTGCACCGGAATCCCGTCTACGACCGTCGTCGCCATCGTCTCGTAGTACTGGCTGCGATGCACCACTGCGAGTCGTGACCGGCAGTTCGCCTCGAACGGCACGACGATCTCCGCCCGACCCTCCGTCGCCCCGTCGAGCCCGTGCAGCGCGACGGCGGCTCGGCCCGCGACGACGGCTACGGGGTGGTTCAAGACTGCCGCCAACAAGGATTGCCGCCATGTCACGGGTGCACCTGGGAGCCGGAACACCTGACGGCTGAGTGGGATCCAGTCCCCGGAGCGACTTCTCGTGAGGACCACGGTTGGGCTCGCTCCGGCCTCGTACGCCTGGGTGCGGGTGAACAGACCGAGTTGGCGCGCTGCTGCGGCGGCCACGGTCCGATCGGTGTCAGTGAGCATTCACGAAATGTGTCGCATCGAGAGGCTGGGTTCAACCCCCTTGACCGCAGCCTGCGTCCCCACCTTTTGCACATTGTGCAGAACATGAGCGAAACGCGTGCGTTCTGCACATTGTGCAAAAGGTGGATGACTCTGCTCGCACCCCAGGCACCCCACTACGGTTTGCCGCATGAACGATCGTGTCGAGATCATCGACGTCTCTCCGCGGGACGGGCTCCAGAACGAGAAGACGCTGCTGTCGACCGACGTGAAGGTGGAGCTGATCACCCGAATGGTCGATGCCGGGATTCGTCGACTGGAGGCGACGTCGTTCGTTCATCCCGGTCGGGTTCCGGCGATGGCCGACGCCGAAGCGGTGATGGCGACGGTCCCCCGAGATCGCGACGCCTCCTACATCGGACTGGTGTTGAACGAACGTGGTCTCGACCGCGCCATCGCTGCCGGCTGCGACGAAGTGGGCTACGCCGTCGTCGTCACAGACACGTTCTCGCAACGGAACCAAGGCACGACCGCCGCCGAAGGAATCGAAGTGTGGAAGCGGATCGCCACCAGGGCGCGTGAGGAAGGACTCGAGCCGTCGCTGGTGGTGTCGGTCGCCTTCGGCTGTCCGTTCGAGGGCGAGGTACCGGTGGGGCGGGTGGTCGAGACCGTCGAGGCATGCCTGGAGGTTCCACCCGCCCGCCTGAGTCTGGCGGACACGATCGGTGTCGCCACACCAGCCGACGTGACCGAGCGATTCACTGCCATCGCCCCGCTCGTGCCCGCCACCGTGCAGCTCGGCACCCATTTCCACAACACCCGCGGTACCGGGATCGCCAACGCATACGCCGCCCTCGAGGCCGGTATCCGCAGTTTCGACTCCAGCCTCGGTGGAGTGGGCGGATGCCCCTTTGCCCCCGACGCCACCGGCAACATCTGCACCGAAGAGCTCGTCTACATGCTCCACCGCATGGGCTTCGACACCGGCCTCGATCTGGACGCACTCGCCGACACGGCCAACTGGCTGCGCGGCCACCTGGGCAACTCGGTGGTGAGTCTGTACGCAAGAGCGGGCGCCTTCCCTCGACCGGCCGACAGCTGAACGGCACCCGGTGACCGCCGTCACCCCAAGTGTGGATCACGTTTCGCTGGCCGCCTTCCTCAGAAGAGCTCGAAGGCTGACAGAGGGGACCCGGCCAGAGCGGCGGCAACACGAGGACCTCACGCACGTGCGTGAGGTCCTCTGGGTGTGGAAACCCAGTGTCCCGATGGGACTCATCCACCGTTCACCTCTCGTTAATGTCAGATTCGTAGCTTCGCTCGGTGGGTGCCATCCGACACCCCAACCGGACGAACTGAGCACGATCCATGGAGGAACCGTGGCGAACACTCGACTGAGAACACGTCGACTCGTCGCGCTCACCGCACTGCTTGCCCTTGTGCTGGCAGCGTGCGGTGGCGGCGATGACGATGCAACCGAAACCACAGCGGCAACCGACACCGAAACCACAGCAGCGACCGACACGGGAGGCGATCTCGAGCTGGGCGAGCCGCTCACCGGTATCGACGACCTGATCGCAGCGGCCCAGGAGGAAGGCCAGGTCAACCTGATCGCACTTCCCGACACCTGGGCGAACTACGTGGAGATCATCCGCACCTTCAACGAGACCTACGGGATCGACAACCCGGTTGCCAGCCCCGATGCGTCCTCGGCGGACGAGATCACGGCCATCAAGACCTTGGCCGGTCAGCCCGACATGCCCGACGCCATCGACGTGGGCCCGGCCTTCACCACCCAGCTCATCGAGGAGCAGTTGGTGACCCCCTACAAGGTGAGCACCTGGGACGAGATTCCCGATGGGCTCAAGGACCCCGACGGAAACTGGCTGGCGGCCTATTACGGCATCATGGCGATGGGCGTGAACACCACGATCATCGAGGATGTGCCCACCAGCTGGGCCGACCTGCTCGATCCCAAGTACGCCAACTCGGTGGCCATCAACGGTGACCCCCGGGAGGCCGGTGCGGCGTTCGCAGCGGTCATGTCGGCATCGCTCGCCAACGGCGGCAGCTTCGACGACATCATGCCGGGGATCCAGTACTTCGCCGACCTCAAGGCAGCGGGCAACCTGTTGGTGATCGATGTCACCGAGGCGGCCCTCGCTTCGGGTGAAGTGCCGATCGCTCTCGACTGGACCTACAACTTCCCCGGCGTGATTCCAGCCCTCGAAGAGGCCGGCATCACCATGGAGGTGGTCGTTCCCAGCGACGCTCTGTACGGCGGTTTCTACGCCCAGGCCGTGGTCGCCGGATCCAACAACCAGGAAGCGGGCAAGCTGTGGCTCGAGCACATCACCAGCGACGCCGGCGCCCTCGGATACCTGCGAGGCGGGGCCATCCCGGCCCGCTACGGCTCGCTGGTGGAGCGGGGCCTCGTCGATGAGGAGACCTCGAAGAACCTGCCTCCGCAGGAACAGATCGACGCGATCTCGTTCCCCAGCCAGGAGCAGATCGACGCCGCCAACGCAGTGCTGCTCGAGAACTGGGGCCCGATGGTGGCCGATCAGTGAGCGACGCGACGGCCGTAGGTCGTCTGGAGGGGGCCGCCGACACCGGCGGCCCCCTCACCACCCGCCGGCGACTGAATCTCGCCTGGCTGGGACTCGTGCCCTTCTTTGCATTCGTGGGCCTGTTCCTGCTCTGGCCCGCCCTCGCATCGGTGGCCGGGAGCCTGTGGGATGACGGGTTCACCACCGAGAACATGCGCCGCGCCATGTCGCCCCCCTATTCGCAGGCGTTCGTCACCTCGATCAGACTGTCTGCGATCACCGCCCTGCTCGGTGGCGCGGTCGGCACCGCGCTCGCCTACGCCATCAGCATCCTCGAACGCCCCAGGTGGGTCAGGTCGGCGATGACGGCCTGGTCTGGAGTGGCCGCCAACCTGGGAGGCGTCCCGCTGGCGTTTGCCTTCCTCGCCGCCTTCGGGACACAGGGCCTGGTGACACGACTCCTCAACGAGATCGGGTTCGACCTGGTGGGCGCCGGGTTCCGATTGTCGGAGTTGTCGGGCCTGGTGCTCGTGTACCTGTATTTCCAGATCCCGCTCATGCTGCTGGTGATGGCCCCCGCGCTCGACGGACTCCGGCCGACCTGGCGGGAGGCCGCCACGGGACTTGGCGCCACTCCGGCGCGCTACTGGCTGAACGTGGGCTTCCCGATCCTTCTTCCATCGTTGATGGGAGGGTTCCTGCTGCTGTTCGCCAACGCCTTTTCCGCCTACGCAACCGCATACTCGCTCACCGGCGGGCAGGCCAACATCGTCCCGTTGCAGATCCGGTTCGTCCTGCAGGGCAACACCATCACCGGCGAAGGCGACCTGGGCAACGCCCTCGCCGCTTGGATGATCGCCATCATGGCCGTGGCCGTTGTCGCCAACGTCATGCTCCAGAGGAGGACCTCGAAATGGCTGCAGTGAACGCCGCCCGCCGCACCGGTCGGCTCGGTGCCGCCGCCATCGTCATCGCTGTCACCGTCTACTATGTGCTCCCGCTGATCTCGATGGCCCGGTTCTCGTTCCAGTTCATCCCGATGGCGGCACTCGACGCCACCAACCTGTTCGATCGCTGGAGCTTCCGGGGTTTGACCGAGGCATTCTCGGATCCCGAGTTCCGGGAGTCGTTGTGGCTCAGCACCCAATTGGCCATGGCCGCCATCGGCATCAACCTGGGTCTCCTTCTCCCGACCGCGTTGTGGTCGCACCTGCGCACGCCGAACCTGCGTCCACTGGTGGAGGGAGTGACGCTGCTGCCGTGGGTGGTGCCGCCGATCGCGCTGGTGGTGGGTGTCGCCGCCACCTTCCGCGGCCGGGCCACCTGGTTCCTCGCCAGTGACTTCTCGCTCGCCCCGTTCTATGCCGTCATCGCCATGCCGTTCACGTACCGAGCGCTCGACGCGGGACTTCGCGCCATCGACCTGAAGACACTCACCGAAGCCGCCCGCAATCTGGGCGCCGGGTGGTGGACGGCGCTCATCCGGGTGGTCATGCCGAACATCCGAACCGCCATCATCGGGTCGTCCTTCCTGACCGCCACCGTGGTGCTGGGAGAGTTCACCATCGCCGTCCTTCTGCTCAAGCAAACGTTCCCCACCTACCTGGCCGAGTACCAGCGTTCCGAACCGCAGGGTGGGATGGCGCTGGCGTTGGTGGCGATGTTCGCCACCACCGTGCTGCTCATGTTCATCAGCGCCATCTTCAAACGTCGCTCGGGTGGGCGACTCGAAGCCACCCGGATCGCATAGGAGAGCCATGTCGTCGTTGTCCCTCAAAGGGGTCCGCAAGCAGTTCGGTTCCACCGTCGCCCTGGAGCACCTGGACCTCGACGTCGCCGACGGCGAACTGATCGCACTGCTCGGGCCGAGCGGTTGTGGCAAGACGACGGCCCTGCGGGTGGTGGCTGGTTTCGAACACCCCGACGCCGGCACGGTGGAGGTGGCCGGAAAGCCGATCGGCTCACTGTCGCCCAACAAGCGGGAGATGGGCATGGTGTTTCAGGCGTACTCGCTGTTCCCCCATCTCACCGCCTCCGACAACGTGGCGTTCGGTCTCAAGATGCGCGGTATCAAGGGCTCCGAGGCGGAGGCAACCGTCAGCGAGATGCTGGAGCTCGTGGGCCTGGGCGATCGGGCCGGTTCGTTCCCGCACCAGATGTCGGGCGGGCAGCAACAGCGGGTGGCCCTGGCGCGGGCGCTCGCCATCCGGCCATCGGTGCTCCTGCTCGACGAACCGCTCTCCGCACTCGACGCCAAGGTGCGGGTCCAGCTACGCGGCGAGATCCGACGCATCCAGAAGGAGCTCGGCATCACCACCCTGTTCGTCACCCACGACCAGGAGGAGGCGCTCGCCATGGCCGACCGGGTCGGGGTGATGTCGTCGGGACGGATCGAACAACTGGCATCACCGGCTGACGTGTACGAGCGCCCCTCCACCACCTTCGTGGCCCGGTTCGTCGGCAAGATGAACGAGATTCCCGCAGTGGTGGCCGATGCCAGAACGGTGAAGGTGGCCGGGTCGCCTGTCAACGGAGTGTCCAACGGGAGCCGCACCGCCGGCACCGACGTCCATCTGCTGGTACGGCCGGAGCATCTGACGCTGGTGCCGTCGGGCAACGGAGACATCGACGTGCGGGTCGTGGCGGTCGCCTTCCACGGGCCGCGTTCGGAGGTCACCGCCCGACTCGAGCCACACGGCACCGTCCTCACCATCGACCTGCCGACCTACGAGGCCAAGAACTGGTCGGCAGACTCCGAGGCCGGTCTCACCATCGACCCCACCCGCGCCCTGGTCGAATAGGAGCCGCTGGATGCCGGGAGTAGTGCTGGTGGTGTGTGATGGGCTGGGCGACCGGCCCGCCCGGCTGCACCTGGGGTTCATGGAGCACCTGGTGGAAGAACGGCGCGCCACGCGGTTCACCAGCCGGGCCGCTCGACCCACCAACTCGCGACCCAACTACGAGACCCTTCACACCGGGGTATCGCCTGCCGTTCACGGGATCACATCCAATTACGTGACCCGGCGCTCACACCGGCCCAACACCTTCTCGCTCGCCGCCTCCGCCGGCCTCGTCACCGCCGCCTCGGCCTACTCGTGGATCAGCGAACTGTACGTGTCGGCACCGTTCGACCCGCACACCGAGATGGAAGTGACCGACCCCGAGGGCGCCATCCACCATGGACGTTTCTACTTCCTCGACGAGACTCCCGACGCCGAGGTGTTCGCCAGGGCCGCAACGCTCACAGCCCGCTACCGACCCGACTACCTGCTGGTTCATCCGATGTCGGTCGACAACGCGGGACACAAACACGGCGGCGAGTCGCACGAATACGCCGAAGCCGTCAGCGGCCAGGACGAGATGTTGGCGACCGTCGTGCCCGGCTGGTTGGCAGCCGGATACACCGTGATCGTGACCGCCGACCACGGGCACAAGCCGACCGGAGGCCACGGCGGCACCAGCGACCACGAGGTGGAGACGCCGCTGTACCTCATCGACCCAGGCGGAGGTCGAGGAGACACCCGGGAAACCGTCGACCACACCTCTGTGGCCCCTACCATCTGGGCTCTACTCGGCATCACTGCCACCCCGCCCGACACAGCCACCGCCATCGAGCTGTGACGGAACGGCCCGACAACGGAGACACGACATGAAACACCCACCGCTGGAGCGGGGCCAGACCATCCTGGTCGGTCTGCACGCTCTGGCGGCGGTTGGGTTCCTGGTGATCGGATTCGTGTCCACCGGTGGTTCTGACGGGTGGGCCGATCTGGCCCGATTCGCGGTGGCGGCACTCGCCGGCGCCTACTTCCTGGGCGCGAGCCTCAGTTGGCTCGCCGCTCGATTCCTCACCGGCAACACGGTGATGCGGTACATCATCGTGGTGGTGGGTGCTCCGGCGACGGTGTTGCTGGCGATCCTGTTCGTGCGGAGCGCCTGACCGTGCCCGGTTTCAGCACATCCCTGGTGATCTCGGCCAAGCCCGACGCTGTCTGGGCGTTGGTGGGCGATCTCACCCGCCACCCGCAGTGGTCGGCCGACGCCCTCGAGATCACTGCGGTCGGCGACGACCGGTACACCAGCCGGGCCAACACCCGAGGCCGGCTGTTCGCCGCGACGATCCAGGTGCTGGTTTCCGAGCCTGAGAAACGGATCGAGTACCGGGTTTCAGACGAGTCCGGGATCTACCGCCACCGCATCGACCTGGCCCGCCAGGGCGGCGGCACCCTCGTCACCCGACATGTCGAGCCCGAACAGCTCACCCCCCGACAGCGGGTGTTGGCGGCGGCCGCCCTGTTCCCGGTGAGACGCCCCGCCCTGCAACGCAGCCTCGAGCGACTGGCCGACCTCGCCCCGGACTGACCCGGATGCGAACTCGTGACTGCGAGTCAGGGCGCAGGCGGTGGCTCGACACCGGGATCACAGACGAGTCGGCTACCCCGTGGGGGGGCCTGTGAGCTCCACGACCTCATCGGCCAAACCGTGACCGTGATGGTGGTACAGGCGGGAGAGGCCCGCCGCCAGCTGGACCGCGACGTCGAGCAGGCCCATCGGTCGCTGGTCACCATCGAAGCGATCGGCCGGACGGCACTCGACGAGCTCGACCGGATGTTGGGGACACTGCGCAAGTCCGATCCCGACCTCGCCCCGCAGCCCCGGCTGTCGGACATCGAAGAGCTCATCGGCCGGTTCGAAGGGTCGGGCCTCGACGTCTCGATTCCCTCATCGACCAGGGCGTCACGGGAGTGCTGGTGGAGGCCTTCGTACGAAAGGGGGGTGTTGGTCGCCGACGCCCAGTTGGCCTCTCTCACAGAGCGCGAACGGAGTGCTGCGCCTCGTGGGAGCGGCTGATCACACGGCGTCGCGCCGTCGGATCGCCCAGGTGAGGATGGCGATGCCGGCCAACGACACGAAGGCCACCTTCATGACACCACCCCAGGTTCCCGGAGTGAGGATGATCACATCGAGCACGTCACGATCGAGGTCGTCGAGGTCGGCGTAAATCGACAAACCCGTCCGCCAGATCGAGGAGGCCGACAGTCCGGGAACGGCGGAGGCGAGGATGCCTTCCCACACGAACACATATGCGAGCCCCACCAAGAGCGAGCGCCCGAACAGATACCCGAGCGGAACGAACACCGCCGAATAGCCGACGGCCGCCGCCAGATACAGCCCGAGGACGGGCATGGCCATGGCCCACGAGTCCCCGGACAACCCCGCACCCAGGAGGACGGGGATCCAGCCACCCACGGCCACCACCACCGAGGCGATCATGGCCGCAACCCAGGCCGAGACGGCGAACGGCAGACGCCCCACCGGGGTGATGAACAGGAAGGGAAGGGTCCCGCCATCGCGCTCGTCGCGCAGCACTGCCGTACCGAGGAACAGACAGGCGATCGACAGGGTCGCCGCCGGGGCGGTGACCATGATCTCCTGAAAGTCCCGCGCTGCCTGATCTGCAGATTGGCCGAGCATCGCCACCCATCCGACGATCCCGGCGACGGAGGCGAGGGCCAGCATGCCGAACAGGCGGCGCCCCCGGAGTAGCCGGCTCAACAGGTGAACGGTGAGCCGGACGTTCACAGCGCCGCCCCCACCAGATACCGGAACACGCTCTCCATCGACTCGTCTGCCGGGGCGACCTCGAAGATGCGGGCGCCGACCGCTCGGGCGTCGGCGGGGAGCCTGACCGCCAGACGGGTCGGATCGACGGTGGTGATGTCGCACGCACCTGCCTCCAGGCGCACGCCCTCCACTCCTTCGATCGCCATGATCGCCGTCGCCAGGAGCCGGGGGTGGTCGGTGACCACTCGCACCTGCCGAGGCTTGTCGGTCATGGCGGAACGGAGCGACTCCAGGTCCCCGGTGGCGGCGAGGCGGCCATCCACCATCGCCACCACCCGGTGGGTCATCTTCTCCACTTCGACCAGGACGTGGGACGAGACGATGAGGGTCTTGCCCGCCTCACCGAGAGCGATGAACAGGTCGATGAGCCCGGCCCGCTGCACTGGATCTGCGCCATTGAGTGGCTCGTCGAGAACGAGAACGTCGGGATCGGACACCAGAGCGGCCGCCACCTTCGCCCGCTGCCGCATGCCTTTCGAGAACCCTCCGATGGCCCGGTCGGCGGCACCGGTCAGCTGCACCTGCTCCAGCACCCGGTCGACGGC
Organism: uncultured bacterium; assembly: GCA_963825585.1. GTDB lineage: Bacteria > Actinomycetota > Acidimicrobiia > Spongiisociales > ZC4RG35 > JAOUGY01. The sequence continues at coordinate 26,493 of CAWGTX010000008.1, read as the reverse complement.
GGCGTCGACGTCGGGGACCTTCGCCAGGCTGGCCTTGAGTTCGGCGAACTCCCGGGCTGTGAGATCCGGATACACGGCTTCGTCCTCGGGGACCATCGCCACGCGCTGGTAGATGGAACGGTCGACCCTGGGGTCGACGTCGAAGATGCTCACCCGGCCCTGGCTGGGAACCTGCAACCCGGTGAGGACTCTCAGCAGGGTGGTCTTGCCCGCCCCGTTGGGTCCGAGGAGCCCGGTGACTCCGGGTTCGAATTCGACGGTGACGTCGGAGAGCGCCACTTTCTGACCGAACCACTTCGACACCTCGATGGCTTGGACGCTCATGCCAGCCTCCGGTACCGGCGGTAGGTCCACCCGGCCCCGAACAGCGCCACAACGGCAACCGCCGCGACCGACACCCAAGGCGAGAATCCCGCCGCCTCGGGGGCGTTGGTCGACAGGTCGACCTCGAACACCCAATCACGAATGGTGCGAGCGTGGCCGTCGAAGGCGAGCAGGGCCGCCCAGCGGGCACCTGGGAACGATGCCTCCGAGATCGTTGCCGCCAAGCTCCCTCCGGCCACCAGCACCCCGAGGAACGTGGCCGCTGCGAACGGGGTCCGATCGATGTACGAGGAGATGAGGGCGAGCACGCCCCCGTGGATCAGCACGAACCCGGCGGTCACCGACAGGATCTTCCACAGGATGTCCAGGTTGGAGCCGAGGTAGGACAGGAACCCGTCGTCGGACAGCCCCGCCTGGCCGAGATGGAAAGCGAACTGGGGAATCAGGTAGATCCCAGACGCCATGAGGAGATAGGCGGTCGCTTTCGAACCGAGATAGTCGAGGACGGTCATGGGGCGCGAGAAGTAGACAGACAGCACCCCCTGTGCCCGATCGGGTCCGAGCAGTTCGGGCACGGTGACGGCCAGGAACAGCAGCGACACCCGCGAGTACACGTCGAACAACTCCGGGTAGCTGGGCAGTCCCTCGGCGATCGCGGCGGAGATCGAACCAGCCACGAACTGCAGGCCGATGAGCACGGCGGCCATGATGACGCCGATTGCCAGGAGGCTCCACGGGAGGACCTTGCGCCGGGCCTTACGACGGAGACCGAGGATGCGCCGGACGCCGTCGCCGATGATCGTACGACGGATGCTGGACCGGCCGAGCAACTCCCCGTCGTAGCTGCGGTAGCCACGGTCATAGATGACAGCGTCGCTCATCCCAGGCTCCGAGCGGTTTCCAGGAACTCGTCCTCGAGCGTGATCATCCGCCGACCCATTCGGAGGATTCCGAGTCCGTTGTCGGCCGCCAGGTCGCGTATGAGGTCGAACACCGAATCGTCGGGTGCGGCCACCGTCACGGTGGTGGTGTCGGTCTGAGGGTCGAGGCCTGCGGCAGCCAGTCCGGCGGCGAGGAGCGACGGGTCGCCCGCCACTTCGACGCTGATGGTGCCGGCGTGGTGGCGTCCGGTCAGCTCGCCGGAGCGAATGAGCCGACCGCCGTCGAGCATCACGACCCGGCTGCAGGTGTCTTCGATGTCGGTGAGCACGTGGGAGGACACGATGACGTTGATCCCGAACCCGCCCAGGCGGCGGATGAGTGCGAGCATCTGGTCACGGCCGGCAGGGTCGAGGCCCGATGCGGGCTCGTCGAGGAGGACCAGCCGGGGCCCGTGCACGATCGACTGGGCCAGCTTTGCCCGCTGTTGCATGCCGGTCGAGAAGTCACCGAGGTACCGGAAGCGCTCCTCGTCGAGGCCCACCATGTAGAGGGTCTCCGAGGCGCGGCGACGGGCATCCTTGGGTGGAACGCCGGCCATCTGGGCGGCGTATGCGACGAAGTCGGCGGCGGTCTGGTCCTTCGGCAGGCAGCTACCTTCGGGCATGTACCCGACGAGGGCCCTCACCGAGATGGGGTCATGGCGGGCATCGTGCCCGAACACGGTGACGGCTCCAGCACTCGGATGGACCAGTCCCAGGAGGATGCGGAGGAACGTGGTCTTGCCGGCACCGTTGGCACCCACCAACCCGGTGACACCCGCCTCAACCGCCAGGGTGAGGTCGGAGAGGGCCGTCACCGTTCCGAAGCGTTGGGTCAGTCCTTCGACCGCCACGATTGGTTGCGTCACAGGGAGCAGACTGGCAGATCCCGAGCGCTTCGGGAATGCGGGATGTCCCCCGCCTCTCCCCGACCTCTCAGGGGTGCTGTGTGCACCAGCGGGCGCAAAGCGCCCGGCCGTGCACACGGCCACCGTCGGGGTGTGTGCCCGGGGGGTGTGTGCATCAGCGGGCGCAAAGCGCCCGGCTTTGCACACGGCCACCGTCGTACGCCGGCGTTGTGTGCACCAGCGGGCGCAAAGCGCCCGGCTGTGCACACAGAACCCCGTCAGACCTCCACGATTGGGGGGAGGTCGAAGGCTGTGACGGGTGGCACGTGGTCGGTGGGTTCCACCTCCACCATGCACGTGTGGGCGATCGGGCCCTGGGCCAGACCGGAGGTTCCGGCATCGCGGGTGAGAACGTTGGGGTTGCCGTGGACGCACAACGAGCCCGGCTCGGCCGGGTCCTCGGGGTCGAACCAGGCACCCGTCGGCAACTCCACCACGCCGGGACGGACCCGGTCGCTCACCATGACACCCGCCAGACATGCGCCCCGATCGTTGAACACCCGCACGATGTCGCCATCCACCAACCCCCGCGCCGCCGCGTCGTCGGGATGGATGCGGAGCGCCTCACGCCCGGCGATCTTGCGATGCCTCGAGGTGACGCCGTGGTCGAGTTGAGAGTGGAGCCGGGTGGTGGGCTGGTTCGACGTGAGATGCAGCGGGAACCGTCCGGCGTTTCCGAGCCATTCGCTGGGCTCGAACCAGGTGGGGTGTCCCGGACAGTCGTCGTATCCGAACCCGGCGATGGTGTCGGAGAACACTTCGATGCGACCCGACGGCGTGGTCAACGGGTGACCGTCGGGATCGGTACGGAACGACTCGAACAACACCTTGTTGCCCTCACCGGGTTCGGTTTCGACGTGTTGGACGAAGCCCAGATCGATCAGTTCCTCGAAGCTCGGGTAATCCGGGTGCTGCGAGAGGAACTGGCCGTACATGTGACGCACCCATTCGGCTGCGTTGCGGCCCTCGGTGAACTCGGGGGCGTGACCCAGCCGGTCGGCCAGTTCCGAGAAGATGGCGTAGTCGTCTCGGGACTCACCCACCGGTTCGATCATGCGGGGCATGTAGAACAAGAAGTCGTCGGTGGGTGCCCCTCCGATGTCCTCCCGTTCGAGGGCCGTGGTGGTGGGAAACACCACGTCGGCCCGCCGGGCGGTCGGCGTCCAGAACGGGTCGTGGATCACGATGGTTTCGGGACGCCGCCACGCTTCGAGCAGCCGATTGAGTTCCTGATGGTGATGGAACGGGTTGCCGCCGGCCCAGTACACCAGTCGGATGTCGGGATAGGTTAGGTCCTGACCGTCGTAGGTGAACGGAGCGCCCGGGTTGAGCAGCATGTCGGCGATGCGCGCCACCGGGATGAACGAACCGGTCGGGTTGGCGGGCACCGGAAGAGCCGGTAGGGCTCGTCGCACCGCGCCGTTGCCGATCGAACCGATCGCCCCGTAGCCGAGCCCGAACCCACCGCCGGGAAGGCCGACCTGGCCGAGCACCGCCGCCAGCGCCATGGTCGCCCAGAACACCTGCTCGCCGTGCTCGGCACGCTGCAGCGACCAGGCGACGTTGACCATGGTTCGACCGGCCGCCATCTCCCGGGCGAGCGACCGGATGCGATCGGCCGGGATCTCCGACAGTGCCGCCGCCCACTCGGCGGTTTTGGCGACGCCGTCGGACTCACCCAGCACGTAGGCACGGAAGCGGTCCCATCCCACCGTGTAGCGATCCATGAACGTCTCGTCGGCGAGGTCTTCTACGGCAAGGGTGTGCACGAGACCGAGGATGATGGCGACGTCGGAGCCCGGCCGGGCGGCCAGCCACTCGGCGTCGACGGTGTCGACCAGATCGTCGCGGACCGGCGAGACGTTGACGAATCGGGTGCCGCGTTCGGACGCCTGTTCCAGCCATCCGCGCAACGCATGCCGCCCTTGCCCGCCGTGCTGTGCCATCGAGTTCTTGAGCGGGATGCCGCCGAAGGCGACCACCAGGTCGGTGTGCTCGGCGATGACCGGCAGCGAGGTGTGGTCGGCGATCACCTGGTTCCACGGCCCACCCACCACGTGCGGGGTGATGACCGAGGCGGCCGCCGTCGAGTAGGTGTCGACCTTGGTGGTGTGCCCACCGATCGTGGCGAAGAAGCGATGGATCTGACTCTGGGCGTGGTGGAAACGACCAGCACTCCCCCACCCGTAGGACCCCCCGAACATCGCCTGGTTGCCGAACGTGGTCCGCACCCGCTCGATGTCGGCCGCCACCAGGTCGAGGGCCGTCTCCCAGGACACCTCCACGAAGGGTTCCACCCCACGCAGTTCGGTGGCCGCCCCAGGGCCGTGTTCCAGCCAGGACCGACGCACCGACGGTTTCATGACCCGATTGCGACCGACCGCTTCCAGGGACTGGCCGATGGGCGACGGGTCGGGGTCCTTCGAGAAACCGTGCACGGCGGTGATCGCCTGCCCGTCGGTCTCGACCTCGAAGGCGCCGAAATGCGTCACCGTCAGTCTGCGCTGGGTCACGTGGTCCTCTCCTGCCGTTCGGCCCAGCCTAGAGAGTTGGCCCGACCTCGTCAGGGGCTCCGATGAGAGCGGCGTTGTGGGCGGTCCGCTGGGCCACAGTGGCCGCACCCAGGATGAGGACGGCCCCCACCGCCTGGGTGGGACCGACCGCCTCGGCCAGGAACAGGGCGCCGAAAAGAGCGGTGAACACCGGCTCGGCGTTGGAGATCACCGCAGTCGGCCCAGCACCCAGACGGGCGATGGCGGCGAACAGCAACGGGATCGACACCAGGGTGGGGATCACCACCACCGCCGCGATGAGGAGCCAGTGTTCGCCGGTCTGGGGGAGGGCGATGTCGCCGTCGACCAGATCGACCGCCACGAACCCGACGGCGGCACCGGCCATGGTGTGGGCGGCCGTGACGAGCGGTGGAACTTTGCCGAAGAGCAACTCGCCCGCCAAGACGTACCAGGCGAGTACGGCCCCCGCCGCTGCCCCGGAGGCGATGCCGATCGGATCAGAATCGGCCGCCGAAGGCAGCCCGACGATGATGCCCAGTCCCATCAGCCCCAACGCCACTGCCAGCAACTGGCCTTTCGAAGCCCGCCGCCCGAGGAACAGACGCCCGTAGATCACCACGAACAGCGGGGCCAGGTACAAGAGCAGCGCAGTGGTGCCCGCAGAGATCCGTTCGAGACTCACGAAGTAGAACGAGGTCTGGGTGGTGTACACCAGACCCGACCCGAACAGCAACGCCCGCAGCTTCCGGGGCAGCGGATGACGGAGCCGTCCCAGCGCCGCCATCACCACCGCTGCGATACCGAAACGCCACTGCAGGAGCGTGTTGGCGGACATCCCGGTTTCGAGCGCCCAACGTCCGAACACGGCCAGCGTGGCGAACCCGGCCGACGCGGCCACGGCGAGCAGGGCGGCGCGCAGAGAGGATGGGGAGTCCATGAGCGGTGCGCAGGCTAGGCGATCACACGCCTCTCGCCTCCGGCACCTCACGCGGCGGGTAGCGTCCCACGCGCAATGGACTCGATCATCACGCTCCGCCAAGCCGGGGTCGCCCTCGTGCTCGACTGCCGCGGCCCGTCGATGCCGCGTGTGTTGCACTGGGGCACCGACCCCGGAGGCATCGCCGACGCCTCGCTGGCCGACCAGCTCATCGTGATCGGGGCCACCCCCGGCGGTCCGGAACAGGCGCTGGTGTTTCCGCTGCTGGCATCGGAAGCCGACCTGTGGTCGGGCCGTCCCGGCATCTCGGGACACCGCGACGGCGCCCACGCCCACCTCCGGCTGGGGGTGTCCGACCTCACCGTCGACGAACACCTGCTCGAGGTCGTTTCCACCGACGACGAGGCCGGGGTGTCGGTGTTCTCGGAAGTGGTGATGGACGGGTCGGGTGTGGTGAGGATCCGCCACACCATCGCCAACGTCGGAGACGGCGTCTACACGCTCGATGCCGTGGCGGCCACCCTTCCCATCCCTCACCGCGCCGCCGAATGCCTCGACCTCACCGGGCGGTGGCCGCGGGAACGGGTCCCGCAACGATCGCCCCTCCAGCACGGGACACATCTGCGGGAGTCTCGACGGGGACGCACCGGCCACGATGCCACCCTGGTTTTGACCGCCGGCACACCCGGCTTCTCGTTCCGGTCGGGAGAGGTGTGGGGAGTCCATGTGGGCTGGTCCGGGAACCACGTCCACTACGCCGAGCGACTCCCGTCGGGCACCGGCGCCGGAGGCGCCACCGCTCTGGGCGGTGGCGAACTGCACGCCCCCGGCGAGATCCGGCTGGCCCCGGACGAGAGCCACACCACCCCATGGGTCTACTTCGCCTACTCGAACGCCGGGCTCGACGGGATGAGCGAACGCTTCCACCGCCTGATCCGCTCCACCCGCACCCTCCGGCCCCGTCCGCTGGTGCTGAACACGTGGGAGGCGGTCTACTTCGACCATCGTCTGGAACCGCTGGAGCGATTGGCGGAGCGGGCGGCCGAGATCGGCGTGGAGCGGTTCGTGCTCGACGACGGCTGGTTCATGGGCCGTCGCGACGACACCGCCGGGCTGGGTGACTGGTCGGAGGACCCGGCGGTGTGGCCCGACGGCCTGGCACCGCTGGCCGACCGGGTTCGATCGCTCGGGATGGAGTTCGGCTTGTGGTTCGAGCCGGAGATGGTCAACCCCGACTCCGAGTTGGCGCGGGCCCACCCCGAGTGGGTACTGGCCGCCGACGGCCGTTGGCCGCAAACCGTGCGTCATCAGCTGGCCCTGGATCTCTCCAACCCCGAGGTGTGGTCGTACCTGCTCGACCGGATCGACTCGCTGGTCACCGACATCGGGGTCGCGTTCATCAAATGGGACCACAACCGCGACATCCACGAGGCCGTCGACTCGGCCGGAACCGCCGGCGTTCACACCCAGACACGGGCGTCCTACGCCCTCATCGACGCCATCCGGCAGCGTCATCCGGGCCTCGAGATCGAGTCATGCTCCTCGGGTGGGGCACGCATCGACCTGGGCATCCTCGAACGGACCGACCGGGTGTGGGCATCGGACACGAACGACGCCCTCGAACGCCAGCACATCCAGCGGTGGACGGGTCTGCTGGTCCCCCCGGAGCTGATCGGGAGCCATGTGGGACCGCCACGGGCGCACACCACCGGGCGCAGCGCCGACCTTGCGTTCCGGACCACCACGGCGCTCTTCGCCCACGCCGGGCTGGAATGGGACATCACCACCTGCACCGGCGAGGAGCTGGCCCAGTTGCGTCGGTGGGCCGAGCTCTACAAGGAGCTTCGATCACTCATCCACCACGGCACCACCGTTCGGGTGGACCATCCCGACGACGGCACGTGGCTGCACGGTGTGGTCTCGACCGACCGGCGGGAAGCGCTGTTCGCCTACGTGAGGATGGACACCACCGGCGACGCCCGCCCGGCCCGGCTCCTGTTCCCCGGTCTCGACCCCGACGTGATCTACGCCATCGTCCGTCGCGACGAGACCACTCCGTCCCGGTTCACCCCCCAGTGGTTGTTCGGTGCTTCGACGAGCGGGGCCGTACTGTCGACCATCGGCCTGCCCGCCCCGTTCCTCGACCCCCAACAGGCGGTCCTCCTCCATCTAACTGCGACCTGAACGGTGCATCCGATCGCTCTGGCCCTGGCCTTGACCGCGGCGGTGTTGCACTCGGGGTGGAACCTGGTGGTGAAGTCGACGCCCGACCGCATCCTGGGCGCCTGGCACGTTTCGGGGGGAGCCGGGCTCATCAACGTGGTGGTGCTGCTGATGGTGGGGCTCCCCGACCGTCGGGTGTGGTGGCTGATCCTGCTCTCGTCGGTGATCCAGACCGCATACATGCTGTTGTTGGCGACCGCCTACCGGGTGGGCGACATGTCGTTCGTCTACCCAGTCGCCCGCGGCAGCGCACCGCTGTTCATCACCGCCGCCGGAATCCTGCTGTTGTCCGACGAGGTGGTACTGCTCGCCGGGATAGGTGTGGTGGTGGTTGCCCTGTCGCTCGGATCGTTGGCGGTGGGCGCCTCATCGAACAGGGGTCTCGGATGGGCGCTGGCGACCGGCGCCACGGTGGCCGCCTACACCACCGTCGACGCCGCCTCGGTGCGGATCCAGGGCTCCGCCATTCCGGTGGTGGCGGCGGTGTTCGTGGTGCACGCCGTGATGTTGACGGGTGTGGTGGCCGTCACCAGGGGAAAGGCGGCGATGACGGAGTCGCTCCGGACGAAACCACTACGAGCTGGAATCGGCGCCCTGGGCAGCGCCCTGTCGTACCTGTCGGTGATGGCCGCCACGCTCTACGCCCCGGTCGGACCGGTGACCGCCGTGCGTGAGATCTCGGTGATCCTGGTGGTGGCGGCGGGTCGCATCATGCTGAGGGAGCCGGTGACGAGACTTCAACTCATTTCGGTGGCCGGCTGCCTCACAGGGATCGTGATGATCGCCGTCTCGTGACTCCTCACGCCGAGCCAGGAGGGACGACCCACTGCTCCGACTGACCGGTGACTTCGGCGATGAGCGGGAAGTCGTGGTCGTAGTGCAGGACGGTGAGGTCGTTCAGTTCTGCCGTGGCAGCGATGACCAGGTCCGGAATCGGCAATCGGTGACGTCCCGAGCGTGCGAGGTGGGCCTGCACTTCGATCGCTCGATCGAACACTCGCTGGTCGAGTGGAACCCGGTCGAGACCCGCCAACTCCTCCATGATGGCTGCGTGGTCCGTGCCGTTCCGAGCGCTGTACAGGATTTCGAGATCGACGATCGAACACGACGCCAGACGCCCGGATGACGAGAGATCAGTCAACACACGCGCCACCTCCGGGACCGATGCTCGGGACCATGCGCTCTTGTCCACGAGATGTGTGGCCGTCACTTCCAGGCTTCGCCCATCACTTTCGGGTCGGCCAGGTCCGTGCCGTCGCCGCTCCGGAAACGCTCGATCAACCGTTCCCTCCGGCGGGCCGCCACCACTTCGCGCAATGCGAGGTTCACCGCTTCGCGCATGGTCCGTGCTCCCAACACCTCGGTGGCCGCTTGCAGGAGGTCGTCATCGATGTCGACGAGACGTTTGGTCATGGTTCGACTGTAGTGCTCACCCACTCCGACGGTATATCCGTTTTCCATGAATCGAATATACGAGTCGGCTGTGACAGATTCGCCACGCACCCGGCGGACCCGGCGCGCCCTAGGCTCGTGCTGTGAGCTTTCCCGCTGAGATCGCCCCCGTCGTCGACCGTTTGGTGCTGGCCGTGAACACGGTGAGCCGGGCCGAGTCGAAGGACCGGATCGCCGCTCGCTGCGCCCAGGTCGGAGTCGACTCCCCCGAGTTCCCCGGCCACTACGCCGAGTTCCTGCTGGCGGGCCGGCTCACCCAAGACCTGGCGGTGTCGCGTCTGCACTATCAGCCACCTGAGCGGATCCTGGGAGCGGTGACCGGGTGGGAACGGGCGGGTCTCAGCATCCGCACCGGCGACCGCCTGGCGGCGGGACCCGAGTTGGGCGAACTTGCCGAAGCCATCCTCGAGGAACGCAGAGTGGTTGCCACCAGGATGTGGTCCGGGCACGCCGGCCTGGTGGACACCGCCAACCGGATCATCTCCGGCATGCTCGCCCTTCTTCCCGGCGCACTTCGTGCTGGCGGTCGAACACGCGGCCCTTCCCGCCCCCCACGACCCGTACCGGCGTCTCCACCAACAGCTCACCACCATGAGGTACGTCCGGTCGCAGTGTCACGCCGAGGCATGGCGCTCACGGGGACTGCACCGTGACGACATCGTTGCCATGACCGCGCTGTGGCACGGCGCCACCGTCGACACGGTGCCTGCGGCCCTGCTCGACAGAGGTCTCGCCACCGGTCAGGGCCTCACCGATCAGGGCCTGGAGATGCGCCGGTCGATCGAGGACGACACCAACGCCGCCAACGCCGCTGCGTTCGACCCACTGGAAACCGCCACCCGGATCTCCCTGTCCGAGGCATTGAGAGGCCTCCCCGGCGAGCCGATCTGATGACGGCTCGCTCGCTCGCTGTGCTCGTGTGCCTTGCCCTGCTGGCGGGTTCCTGCGAGCGCCCGGCGACCGAGGTCACCACCTCCACCGGCGGCGCCTCCACCACCGTCACCACGACCACCGTCGACTCGACCGCCACCAGTGCAGCCGGAGCGGCCACGAGCGCCTCGACGTTCCCAGAGGAGGCCACCACCACCACGGCCGCCCCCGATGTGTTGCTGGTCACCCCCTACGGTCGGGTCGGTGGTGTCGAGCTCGGCACCGAGTTCGACGACGCCCTACCGAATCTCGTCGAGGTGTTCGGCGAACCCGACGACGACACCGGCTGGCAGGTCGGATGTCCCCTCGACGGCGAGGACGACAACGAGCGGGTCCTGCGGTGGGGTGCGCTGGCCGCCCACTTCTATCTCGTCGACACCGGTCGGTTCATCGCCTGGACGATCGACGCCGACCGGGGAAGCGTTCCGCGTGGCGCCACCGTGGTGCTTCCGGGTGGGTCGACGTTGGGTGAGCCGATGAGTGCCGTCGCCGCATCGACCGGGCTCGAGGTGCTGCTCGACGGGGTGTTCGAGGCAGCCATCGTCACCGAGGACGGTTACACCATGTGGGGTTTCCCCGACAGCCTCGATGCCCCCCTGTCGTTGATCGGCGTTCCCTACGTGCCCGTCTGCGAGTGAGGCCTCAGCCCCACCCACGCAACGACGAGCCGACCGAACGACCACACCTTGATCGGATCCCGGCCGGTCCGCATCGCTCTGACCAAGCGGCGTTGTTCGGCTGCTCGCAGACGTTCGGCCACCACCACCCGCACCTGTTCCTCGTTTGCCTGCAGCATCGCCGCTCCTTCCCTCGGAACGGCAACCTATCCCCCATTGCGGACAGGTTCGGTCCGCTATCGCGACTTGAATCGGGAAGGTGACGACCGCCGGACGACTGCTGACTCTGCTCGGGCTGCTGGAGTCGCGCCGGGACTGGACCTCCGAGGAACTGGCCGACCGTCTCGGCGTCACACCGCGCACCGTCCGACGGGACATGGCGAAGCTGCGTGAGCTGGGATACCCGGTCGACGCAGTGGCCGGCCCGGGCGGTGGATACCAGCTCGGATCGGGCGGCTCGATCCCCCCACTCCTGCTCGACGAGGACGAGGCCATCGCTCTCGCGGCGAGTCTGCGGGTGGCCGCCCAGGGAAGTGCCACCGGGTTCGCCGCCGCCGGCCTCACCCTGCTGGCAAAGCTCGAACAGGTGCTGTCTCCCCGATCGCGGGCACGACTCGAGGACGTGACGTCCGCCACCGTCACCTTCGCCGGCCCACGTGCACCGGACATCGACCCGGCAACGTTGGGTGTCCTGGCGGCCGCGGCTCGCAACTGTGAGCGGGTTCGATTCGAATACACCTCGGCCACCGGGGCGCACACAGAACGTCACATCGAACCGTTCCGGGTGGTGTTCTCGCATCGACGCTGGTACCTGGTGGCCTTCGATCGTGATCGCGACGACTGGCGCACGTTCCGTCTCGACCGGATCGCCGGACCCACAGCCACCGGCGTCCGATTCACCCGCGTCGACCCTCCCGACGCCGTGGCACACGTCGAGGAAGGGATGGCACTGGCGCCCTACGCCATCAAGGCCCGCATCCTCCTCGAAACCACACCCGAGGACGCAGCCTGCATGGTCCCCCCAACCGTCGGAAGGCTCGAACCGCACCCGGATGGGACCGTTCTCGTGATCGGCGCCGACGAACCAAAGTGGATTGCACGCTTCGCAGCCAGTCTCCCCGTCCGGTTCCGAGTGCTCGAACCACCCGAGGTTGCCCAAGCGGTCAGGGATCTCGCCCACCGGTTGCTCGAGGATCAACAGGTTCCGGAACGCGACATCATGCTCGCGAGGGAGAGGCCACAGCTTTGTCCCCCACGCAGTGGGGGAAGGGGCCCCCGCGACGAAGGAGCGGGGTAGGGGGGTTGAGAGCCCGCGAGACGAACTGTGCACCCGTTCGGGAGCGCGTCATCATGCTCGCGGGGGATAGGCCCCCCCTACCCCGCAAGCGGGGGCCCCTTCCCCCTCTCGCAAGCTCGAGGGGGACAAAAGCGTTGGGGTTGAGAGCCAGCGAGATGAACTCTGGACGCGTTCCGGAACGCGACGTCATGCTCGCGAGGGATAGGCCCCCCCTACCCCGCTCCGTCGTCGCGGGGGCCCCTTCCCCCTCTCGCAAGCTCGAGGGGGACAAAAGCGTTGGGGTTGAGAGCCCGCGAGACGAACTGCTGCACGCGTTCGGGAGCGCGTCATCATGCTCGCGTGGGATAGGCCCCCCCTACCCCGCAAGCGTCCGGTCGCTTGCGACCGGCGGACCCTTCCCCCTCTCGCCAGCTCGAGGGGGACAAAAGCTATCCGCGGGGTGCGTGCGATCACCTAGCGTGCGGGGGTGAATGAACCCGTTGTCAGAGCCGTGCGTCTGTCCAAGACCTTCAAGGTTCCAGAACGTGATCCGGGGTTGCGGGCGGCGTTCAAGAGCCTGGTGAAGCGCACCATGCGGGAGGTGACGGCGGTAGCCGGGGTCGACTTCGAGATCGCCCGTGGTGAGGTGGTCGGATTCCTGGGACCGAACGGGGCGGGCAAGACGACGACGCTCAAGATGTTGTCCGGGCTGCTGCACCCGACTGGCGGTGAGGCGCGGGTGTTGGGGCACGAGCCGTTCAAGCGGGAAGCCGAGTACCTGAACCGGATGACGCTGGTGATGGGCAACCGCAACCAACTGCAGTGGGATCTGCCCGCTCTCGACAGTTTCGAACTGACCCGTGCGGTGTACCGGCTGGCCAAGGATCCGTTCGTGGAACAACGCGACGAGTTGATCGAGTTGCTGGAACTGGGACCGCTGGTCTCCAAACCGGTCCGCAACCTGAGCCTGGGTGAACGGATGAAAGTGGAGATCGCCAACTCTCTGCTGCACCGGCCAGCGGTGCTGTTCCTCGACGAGCCGACCCTCGGACTCGACGTCACCATGCAACGGCGCATTCGGGAGTTCCTGGCCGACTACAACCGTCGCCACGAGGCAACGGTCATGCTCACCAGTCATTACATGGCCGACGTCGAGGCGCTGTGCGATCGGGTGATCGTCATCCATCACGGCGCGCTCCTCTTCGACGGCCGGCTGGCGGACCTGAGCCGGAAATTCGGAGCCACCAAGAAGCTGGTGGTGACGTTGGACGGGCCGTCCGATCTGTCACGCTACGGCGAGACCCTCGACGGCTCGGCCACCATCGTCACCCTGCTGGTGCCACGCACCGAGGCCGCCGCCATCACGGGTCGGATCCTGGCCGAGCAGGCCGTGACGGATCTGACGGTCGAGGACCCTCCCATCGAGGACGTGATCGAGCTCGTGTTCGCCGACGGCGTCGGCTCATGAGCACCACGCTCGACCTGCCGGCCCGGGAGGGCAGGCTGCGCAGTCATCTGCGCCTGTACGCCACCCTCTCCCGCATCGCCGTGCTGGAGCAGTTCCAGTACCGGGCCTCGAACTACTTCTACATGATCGGGATGGTGACCGAACCGGTGATCTACCTGGTGGTGTGGTCGACCATCGCCGAGGAGCAGGGCGGTTCCCTCGAGGGCTACACGCCGGCGCGTTTCGCCGCCTACTACATCGTGTGGACCCTGGTGAGGAACATGAACATCGTCTTCACCCCGTTCGGGTGGGAGGAGCGGATCCGGGAGGGGCAACTGTCGGCCCAGTTGGCCCGGCCGGTGCATCCCATCCATTACGACCTCGGTCTGTTCGCCGGGTGGAAGGTGGTGGCGATCGTGCTGTGGCTTCCCATCGCAGGGGTGCTGATCGTGCTGTTCCGTCCCGACCTCTCGCCTCGGCCCACCCAGGTGGCTGCGTTCGCGGTGGCGATCTGGGGGGCGTATCTCATCAGGTCGTTCCTGTTGTGGATCCTGGGCATGGTCACCTTCTGGACGACCCGGGTGGGGGCGTTGTTCCAGGCGTTCTTCGCCGCCGAGCTGTTGTTGTCGGGGCGGCTGGTTCCGGTGACGCTGATGCCCGACTGGGCCCAGACCCTGGCGGCCTACCTGCCGTTCCAATGGACGTTCGGGTTCCCCATCACCACGCTGGTGGGACCCATCACCGATCGTGAGTTGCTGATCGGACTGGCGAACCAGGCCGGATGGATCCTGTTCGGGGCGCTGGCGGTGAAGCTCATGTGGGGCCGGGCCGTGAAGACCTACACGGCGGTGTCGGGATGAGACTCGCCTGGCAGTTCCTCCGGGTGGGGGTGATGAACGAACTGCAGTACCGGGCCAACCTGGTGATCCAGCTCATCCAGTCGCTGGTGGCGATCGGAACCGGGCTGGTGGTGCTGTCGCTCATCTTCGACCGGACCGGCGATCTGTCGGGGTGGACCCGTCCCGAGCTGCTGGTGGTGATGGGGGTGTTCACCATCATGGGCGGGATCATCGAGTTCGGCATCTCCCCCAACATGGCGCGCCTCATGGGTGACATCCGATTGGGCACGTTCGACTACGTGCTCACCAAACCGGTGGACGCTCAACTGCTGACGTCGGTGCGGCAGTTCCGGCTGTGGAGCCTGACCGACGTGGTGGTCGGCGGGGTGGTGCTGGGATGGGGTGTGTCCGATCTCGGCGGAATCGACCCGGTGGCCGCGCTCGGGTTCGTCGCCATGCTCACGGCCGGGGCGGTGATGGTGTACTGCTTCTGGCTGGCCATCACCACGGTGGCGTTCTGGGTGGTGCGCATGAACGAGGTGCAGGAGTTGTTCACCGGTCTCTACCGGGCCGGCCAGTACCCGGTGGGGATCTACCCGACCTGGCTTCGCACGCTGCTGACGTTTCTGGTTCCGATCGCCTTCGCCGTCACCGTTCCTTCCGAGGCGTTGACGGGCCGGCTGACCGCCGGTCAGGTGGGTCTGGCGGTGGGATTCGCGGCAGCGCTCTTCGTGGGTACCCGCATGTTCTGGCGTTTCGCGCTGCGACACTATTCGGGTGCTTCGGCCTGAACGGACGAATCGTGACCCCGGAAGACCCCTGGAGGCCAGACCGTGGGCCGGTAAGCTGACGCCACTCCCCCAACACAGAGGTAGCGCCCGCAGTGGATGTGGCATTCATCTTGGCGGCATTTGCGAGCGGATTCCTGGCAGCCCGGGTTGGGTTGCCGCCACTGGTCGGGTACCTGGCCGCGGGGTTCGGTCTTCACATCGTCGGGAACGGTGTCACCGAAGCCATCGAGACCGTCTCCGACATCGGCGTGCTGCTGCTGCTGTTCGGCATCGGGCTCAAGCTGAAGCTGAAAACACTCGCCCGACCGGAGGTGTGGGCCGGCGCCTCCATCCACATGGCGGTCGTGACCGCCCTGTTCGGGGCCCTCTTCCTCGGGTTGGGAGCCCTGGGGCTTCCGATGGCGGCCGGGCTCACGGTCAGCCAGGCTGCGCTGGTGGGGTTCGCCCTCTCCTTCTCGAGCACGGTGTTCGCCGTCAAGGCACTCGAGAACCGCAACGAGTCGTATTCGCTGGCGGGCCGGGTGGCGATCGGCATCCTCATCATGCAGGACGTGTTCGCGGTCCTGTTTCTCACCTTCTCGTCCGGTGAGCTGCCCTCGATCTGGGCCATCCCGGTGTTCATCGGCATCTTCGTGGCACGGCCGATCTTCGGCTGGTTCCTCGACAACAGCGGACACGGCGAGTTGGTGGACCTGCTCGGGTTCTCGCTGGCGATCGGCGTGGGTGCCGGCGCCTTCAACCTGGTCGGTCTGAAACCCGACCTTGGGGCACTGATCATCGGCATCTCGCTGGCCGGCCATCCCAAGGCTCCCGAGATGGCGGAGCGACTGCTCGGCTACAAGGACATCCTGCTGGTCGGGTTCTTCCTCTCGATCGGCCTGGGCGGCACCCCGACCGGGCCGGCACTGGGGGTTGCGCTGGTGGCGATGCTGCTGGTCCCGCTCAAGTCGATCGGCTTCTTCCTGCTGCTGTCCCGCTTCCGGCTCCGGGCCCGAACCTCGCTGCACACGTCGTTGACGCTGGCCAACTACAGCGAGTTCGGACTGATCGTCGCTGCGGTGGGGGTGGACGAGGGCATCCTCGGAGCCGAGTGGCTCGGTGCCCTGGCGGTGGCGGTGGCCGTCTCGTTTGCTCTGGCCGCTCCCACCAACACCGCCCGCTACCGCATCTACGACCGCTGGAATCACCGCTTCTCGCGTCTGGAACGCCACCCCATCCTTGCCGAGGACTCGGTGATCGACCCGGGCCCGGCCAGCATCATGGTGTTCGGGATGGGTCGGGTGGGTGGCGGTGCCTACGACCAGTTCAGGGAACGGTGCGGTGATGTGATCGTCGGGGTGGACCGCCGCGACGAAACCGTCGCCGAGAACGTCGCCGAAGGCCGCAAGGTGTTCCGTGGCGACGCTCTCGACCGGGACTTCTGGGAGCGGGTCCGTCTCCATTCGGGTCTCCGGCTGGTGGTGCTCGCCATGAACGATCACCAGGCCAACCTCGAAGCCGCCATGCGGGTGAAGTTGGAGCTGCCAGAGGTGACGCTGGCCGCAACCGCAACCCGCCCCGACGAGGTGGCGCAACTGGAGGAGATCGGGGTGGACGTCGCCCGCAACCTCTACGGCGAAGCCGGCCAGGGTCTGGCCGACGACGCCTCGGACCGGCTCGGCATCCCGTGACTCACACGGTACGACGGTCTTCGCCTCCGAGTGTGTGACCGATGACGTGTCCCCAGAATCCCCGGGGTGCCAGCAGCAGATCGATGAGGTACTCCAGCTGTGGACCGTACATCCGCCGTATCTCTCCGGCTTTCGCACGCGCTTCTTCGAACGGGACCACCTCGAACCCGTTGGCGACCATGGTGGCGTACAACTCCCGGAACAGCTCGGAGTTGTCGGTCTGATCCAGCCGCTCCCGGTAGGCCTCGAGGTCGGCGCCGGCCGTCACCAGGTCGAACAGCTTGATGGTCCGCCGGAGCATCCAGTACTGCGGACCACGTTCGGCGCCGTTGACGATCTGGAGGTGGAGGGCGGCGTCGGCCACCAGACCCAATGCCGTCACCCAGTGCTGCCCCGGATCCTTCGACCGGAACAACACCAGCATCGGAAAGGCCGTGTGGGTCTCGATGACTCCGGCGACCCACGCCTCCCACTCCTTGAAGAAGTCGGCGAGCTCCCCGGTGTCACCGCGGGGCAGCGGCTCAACACCAGCGATGTGGGGGTGATGCGTTCCTCGGTGCCGTCGTCGAGCAGCATCAGGAACCGTTCCCGCTCCGAGAACGCCCCGTACAACGACGGCAGATAGCCGATGACGAGGGCGGTGGTCAGCACGCCCGAGAACGCCTCGGCCAGCGCCCCGAACCTTGGGATGATCGACGTGGGCACCAGCTCGCCGAACCCGACCGTGAAGAACACGACCCCCGAGAAGTACAGGTCGTCTCCCAACGAGGTGGCGCCTTCGACCGCGCCCAGTCCCCACCAGATCAGTCCGTAGCCGACCACCTGCTGACTCACCCACACGACCAGGAGCACCAGCACCGACACCGGGGCGAAAGTGGACAACAGCGTCTCCCGCCGGGTGTCCGATCGGACCATCCGGGCGAGGCGCCTGACCCCACCCCACAACGCCACGTAGACCACGTTGGTCAGCCACCACCGGGCCCGATTCGTCTGCGTCGCCACCAGCGTGTTGACCATGTCGGCCAGCACCGAGACCACCATCGCCAAACCGACCACGATCGCCAAACCGTTCATGAGGGGGCACGATACGGTTCTTCGCTGTTGGCGGTGGTAGCGACGAGGTAGCGTGCCATCGCATGAGCGCCGATCCGCTGCACTGGCTTCCCGGAGTGAAGGTCGCCAGGAGCTACCGATCCGCCTGGCTCGGTGGCGATGTCACGGCCGGACTTGTGTTGACGGCACTTCTCATCCCCCAGGGCATGGCCTACGCCCAGCTGGCGGGTCTGCCTCCGGTGACGGGCCTGTACACCACGGTTCTGGGACTGCTCGCCTACGCCGTGTTCGGACCGTCCCGCATCCTGGTGTTGGGCCCGGACTCTGCGTTGGGTCCGCTGATCGCGGCGGTGGTGCTTCCGATCGTGGGGTCGGGCGGCGACCCCGTCATGGCCATCGCCATCGCCGGCGTGCTGGCCATGATGATGGGGCTCATCTGCGTGTTCGCCGGGCTGGCCCGACTGGGCACGGTCGCCGAGCTGTTGTCGAAACCGGTGCGAGTCGGATACCTGAACGGGATCGCCATCGTGGTGCTCTTCAGTCAACTCCCCAAGCTGTTCGGCTTCTCGGTTGACGCCACCACCACCGTCGGTGAAGCCGTCGACTTCGTCTCTGGTGTGGTGACCGGTCGTACCAACCTGACGGCGTTGACGATCGGAGCTCTGTGTCTGGCCGTGATCCTCGGAGTCCGTGCCTGGAAGCCTCGCATCCCGGCTGTGCTGATCGCAGTGGTGGCGGCCACGCTGGCGGTGATGGTGTTCGGGCTCGACGACCTCGGCATCTCGCTGGTCGGCCCCGTGCCGTCGGGGTTTCCCACCCCCACGATTCCCACCATCGGGCTCGACGAGGTCACCCGGCTCGGGTTGGCGGCGCTGGGAATCGCCTTCGTGACACTGGCCGACACGTCGGCCCTGTCGAGGGTGTTCGCCGCCCAGGCCGGCGACAAGGTCGATCCCAATCAGGAGATCGTGGCGTTGGGCGCCGCCAACATCGCCGTCGGTCTCTTCCAGGGGTTTCCGCTCAGTGCCAGTTCGTCGAGGACGGCGGTTGCGAAGACGGCGGGAGCGCACACTCAGCTGGTGGGTGTGGTGGGGGCAGTGGCGATCGTGGTCCTGCTGGTGTGGGGCAACCGCCTCACCACGTTCATGCCGTCGGCGTCGTTGGCCGCCATCGTGATCGCCGCCGCGTTGTCGCTCTTCGACCTCGACGAGCTGGTGTGGCTGTGGCGGGCCCGGCGTTCGGAGTTCCACCTGTGCGTGGCCGCCATCCTGGGCGTGGTGGTGCTGGGGGTGTTGGAAGGCATCGTGGTGGCGATCGGTCTGTCACTCGGCAACTTCGTCCGCCGGGCCTGGCGGCCACACGACGCAGTCCTGGGCCGGATCCCCCGCCGCAAGGGCTATCACGATCTGTCCCGCCATCCGGAGGGTTCGGGCGTTCCGGGTCTGGTGATCTACCGGTTCGACGCACCGCTGTTCTTCGCCAACGCCGAACATTTCGGTCGACGCATCACCGAGATCATCGAAGGTCGGAACGAGCCGATCCGTTGGGTGATCGTGGCGGCCGAACCGATCACCGACATCGACACCACCGGCGCCGAGATGCTCGAGGACCTGATCGCCGATCTCCATCAGGCCGGCACCGAGCTGGTGTTCGCCGAGTTGAAGGGTCCCGTCAAGGATCGTCTCATCAGCTACGGCATGGGCGATGCCGTCGATGCCGCCCACCTCTATCCCACCTTGGGAACCGCCGTCACCGGCTATTTGGGGGCGACCGGCATCAAGTGGGACGACCCAGTCGACGGACCCAGGAAGGGTTGAACGGGCATCCGGCACAGCCGGTCGACCCTATCCCGTTGGCCGGGATTGTCCGTACCGTGGTGCCACGGGAAGGAGGCCCCATGAACATCCTCGTTGCGGTCGACGAGTCACCTGCAGGTATCCGAGCGCTTCGCTGGGCCGCCGGATTGGCAGCAGGAACGACATCCGGCCTGCACGCCGTGAGGACATGGGCATATCCCCACATCCCGGCAGACGGCCTCGAGGACCCCGACTACATGGATCGTCGTGTGCACCAGCAGCTGCGCGGAGCCGTCACCGAACTCGACAGGTCCGACGTGGTCGTCGAAACCACCGTCCTGCGGGGCCCGGCCGGTCCGACCTTGCTGTCGTTCATCGAGCAGGAAGAGCCGTCACTGGTGGTGGTTGGTCGCCGCGGCCCGGACACTCCACGGACCCTGCTCGGCTCGGTCAGCCGACGGCTGGTGGAGCAGGCGCACGTGCCGGTGGCCGTCGTGTCGGGCGAAGGCATGGAGGAACGCTTCCCGCTCCGCCGAATCGTGGTCGGCGTCGACGGCTCATCCACGTCCACCCGGGCGATGCGCTGGGCGACCGACCTCGCCGCTGCCGTGAACGCCGAGCTGATCCTGGTGAACGCCGTCGGCTTCGACGCCGAAGCCCCCACCGTTCTCCCCGACCGTTTCGACGCCAGCACCGCCGTCCTGGAGGAAGCCGCCGCCATGGCCCGCGCCAGCGGCGTCGAAGTGCAGGTGGTGTCTGCTCCCGGTGACGCCCGCGTCCTCGTCGACGAAGTCGCCGCCGAACACGACGCCGACCTGATCGTGGTGGGCACCCGCGGCCTCGGGAAACTCGGCAAGATGCTCCTGGGTTCCGTCGCCGGCTACCTCGCCCAACACGTCACCAGGCCCGTGGTCGTGATCCCACCCGAGCACATCCCCACCGAAGCCACGTATCTGACCGGGTAGAGCTCTTGTCCCCCACGGAGCGCAGTGGGGGAAGGGGCCCCCGCTTGCGGGGTAGGGGGGTCGAAAGCCCACGAGACGAAGTCAGCACGCGTTCCGGAACGCGACATCATGCTCGCGAGGGAAAGGCCCCCCCTACCCCGCTCGTTCCTCACGGGGACCCCTTCCCCCTCTCGCAAGCTCGAGGGGGACAAAGCCGTTCCTTCCCCCTCTCGCAGGCTCGAGGGGGACAAAAGTATCTCTCGCAAGCTCGAGGGGGACAAAAGTGCTCACCCCAGGAATGCTCGGTAGGCGGGGTTGTCGGTTTCTTCCACGTACTCGTAGCCGAGTCGTTCGAGGAAGGCGGCGAAGTGTGGACGGGTGTGTGACGGCACCTGCATGCCCACCAGGACTCGACCGAAGTCGGCTCCGTGGTTGCGGTAGTGGAACAGGCTGATGTTCCAGTCGGATCGGAGGTTGGTGAGGAACTTCATGAGTGCCCCGGGGCGCTCGGGGAAGACGAAGCGGTACAGCACTTCGTCGGTGGCTTCGGGGGCGTGGCCTCCCACCATGTAACGCACGTGGGTTTTGGCCATCTCGTTGTCGGTCAGGTCGATGGCAGGGAGCTCGGCTCGGTCGAGCACGGTCACGAGTTCGTCCACCTCCGAGCGGCTCCGCACCGACACCCCCACGAAGATGTGGGCGTTGTCGCGGTCCGCCATCCGGTAGTTGAACTCGGTGATGTTGCGGTTGCCGAGCACGCCGATGAACGCTTTGAACGATCCGGGGCGTTCGGGGATGGTGACGGCGAGCACCGCTTCGCGCTCTTCACCCAGTTCGGCGCGTTCGGCCACGAAACGGAGCCTGTCGAAGTTCATGTTGGCTCCCGATGCAACCGCCACCAGGGTCTGGTCGACGATGCCGGTGCGGGCCACATACTCCTTGGCTCCCGCCACCGCCAGGGCGCCGGCCGGTTCGAGGATGGTGCGGGTGTCTTCGAACACGTCTTTGATGGCGGCGCAGATGGCGTCGTTGTCGACGGTGATCATCTCGTCGACGAGGGCGGCGGCCAGCCGGAAGGTCTCGTCGCCGACCCGACGGACGGCGGCGCCGTCGGCGAACAGGCCCACATGATCGAGGGTCACGGGCCGGCCTTCATCCAATGCTCGAGTCATGGAGGCGGCGTCCTCGGCTTCGACGCCGATCACCCGGATGTCGGGTCGCACCGCTTTCACGTAGGCGGCGACTCCGGAGATGAGCCCTCCTCCTCCCACACAGCAGAGGATGGCGTGGATGGGGCGGGCGTGCTGGCGGAGGATCTCCATGCCGACCGTTCCCTGCCCGGCGATGACGTCGGGGTCGTCGTAGGGGTGGACGAACGTGAGCCCGCGCTTCTCCGCCAGGTCGAGGGCGTGCTCGTAGCTGTCGGAGTACGACTCACCCGACAGGACGATCTCGGCGCCCAATGCCTTCACCGATGCCACCTTGATCTCGGGGGTGGTGGTGGGCATCACCACGACGGCGCTCATCCCCAGGTGACGGGCCGACATGGCAACACCCTGTGCGTGGTTGCCTGCGGAGGCGCAGATCACTCCCCTGGCGGCGACGTCGGGTGCCAGGTTGGCCATCTTGTTGTAGGCACCGCGGATCTTGAAGCTGAACACAGGCTGGGTGTCCTCACGCTTGAGGAGGACGAGGTTGCCGAGCCGCTCCGACAGGTTCGGGGCCGGGTCCAGGTCGGTTTCGACCGCCAGCTCGTAGACCTTCGAGTTGAGGATGCGGGTGAGGTAGTCACCGGTCGGGTCCATCGTGCGATCCTACGTGCTGATCCGTTGCCCAACGACGCCGGTCTGCTGGACTGGGGTATTCATGAGTCCCGATCCCTACGACGTGCTCGAGCTGACCCCGGACGCATCGCCCGAGGCGATCCGGCGGGCGTTCCGGCGTCTGGCCCGCCACCTTCATCCTGACCTGAACCCCGACGACCCCGACGCCGAGGTCCGATTCCGGATGGTGATGGAGGCGTACCGCGTGTTGGCCGATCCGAGGGAGCGAGCCGAGCATCAGCGCAGCCACCCGTATGCCCCGCCACCGGATTTGGGCGAGGCGTCACTGTTCCAGGAGGCGGGCAGACGCTGGGCCACCGACGGCCAGGACGTGCTGGCCGTGGCCCATCTCGACCTGGTCACCTCGATCCAGGGTGGGACGGTGGAGGTGCGGGTGAGCGGGCCTGTCACCTGTTCGTATTGTGCCGGTTCGGGGTTCGACCCGGCCGGGACCGTCGTCACGTGTTGGACGTGTGAGGGCACCGGCACCGTCACCTACACGAACCGTTTCGGCGAGAGCACCGGCACTTGCCTGACGTGCGGCGGCGAGAGGTCTCAACCGGCCGAGGAATGTCCGGTGTGCGCCGGACGCGGAACGGTTCTGGGCGAACGGCTGGTGCCGGTCGAGATCCCGGTCGGTGCCGGGGAGGGTGACACCATCACCGTTCCCGGACTGGGCGGTCCCGGTGGGAAGGGCGGCGATGCCGGCGACCTGCTGGTGGTGGTGGCCATCGACCCTCACCCCGTGTACACGAGGCGTGGGCTGGATCTGAGGATGGTGGCGCCCATCAGTTTCCAGGAGGCGGTGGTGGGCGCCGACATCTCGCTGCCCGGCTTCGCCGGTCCGGCAAAACCTGTTTGCCGGCTGTCTTCTCTGTAGAAATAGGGAATTGTTCGGAGCAGAAAGTCGTGTGACGGCACAAAATCGGCGTCGAAGCGCGCGATGTATTCGCCTGTCGCTGACGGCAGCGCATTGGCCAGCGCACCGGCCTTAAACCCGGTACGTTCGCTACGGTGAACCACGCCGACATTGTGTCCCTGTTGTCGCAATTGGGCAACGGTTTTGGTGATGAGCGCCGGCGCGTGCCGTCCGTCGAATCGTCCAATACCTGAATCTGGAGTCTCTCTCTCGGGTAGGATTGATTCACACAGGCGTCGATCAACCGTTCGATGACATGGCGTTCGTTGTAGATCGGCAGTTGGATTGTGACGGGTGGCCAGTCGTCCTGCGGCGGGCAGAGGATTGCCTTCTCTTCGACCGGATGGCTGCATTTAGTTGCCGGCGTACCTTCCATGTTAGCCAAAGTGCATGGAAACCATACAGCGCCAGAGCAGAAACGCCGAGTCCAAGAGGATCTGTAAAACCCATCCGGTCAGCACATACATCGGTCCGTACCCTGTCCAAAGTTCGATGCTCAAAAAAACTTGTCTGGTGTTTTCTGTGGTTGTTACAGATCACTACAACGAATTCAGACAGGAACGAATGAGTGCTCTCGTTTTCGGCGATCGTTGTCCGGTAGCCGCCGAACCTGGTCGCCCATAATACAATTCGTTGCCGTCTGAATTCGTTGTAGTGACAGCAGAAATACAAAACCACAGAAAAGGTCAGAACTAGAAAAAAAATATGGCTGACAAGCCGCCAGCCATTGATGCACAGTATAGCGTTTGGATTGGCGTCAGCAAAATTCTTGGGGCGACTCGCCCAAAATGAACCGGGAGGCGGTGCTTTGGACTGCCTCCCGGCTGCTATCCCGACGTGTCGTGGCCGGTCCAAACCAGTCCGGCCAAATTTGCAGCACAATGCGGATAGGTTTGTAGGTCGGCGCATCCCTGCCCGACCGCTCCAACCTGACTGATCGTGGTACTCCAACCGTGTCGGGCAAGGATGCCCGGCATACGAGAATCGTGTTTTCACACGGATTTCGGTTTAGGCCATTCCAGAGAAATAGCTACCCCGATCTTCCTGGCAGCTGACTGTGAGACAACCTGTTTGGCCAAAAGCTGCCCTGAAAATTAGCCACAGATATACACCCCACCCAGCTGGCCTCTGACCTGCAGAAACGAGGACTGGATGCCCGCACCTTTGCCGACACCGACACGATCCTGGATCATCTCATGACCACCCTGAAAGAGGGGGATGTGGTTGCCATCCTCTCCAATGGCGGTTTTGACAATATCCACAGCCGACTGCTGGAAAAATTAGGAGCCGTTACCAAATGACGCCTTACCAGCTTCCTGACCATCCACGAACTCTAGCTAATAACCATTACCATCCTGACCATCCACGTATGACTACCGAAGGTACATTTATCTAAAACTCAACACAAGAAGCCATGATGAAACTCGCCGTCCTGAAGGAAACAGAAGAAGGGGAAAACCGAGTCGCGCTTATTCCTGACTCGATCAAACGTCTCTCTAAAAAAGGGTTTGAACTCCTGGTTGAGACAGGCGCAGGCAGCGCCGCCGGATACAGCGACCAGGAATACGAGCAATGTGGTGCCACCCTGGTGAATTCGCCCCAGGAACTTGCAGAAAAGGCCGATTGTGTGGTCAAGGTGCGGCCTCCTTCCCTGCAGGAAGCCGAGATGCTGAAAAACGACTCTATCCTCATCGCCATCATCCAATCGACCCTCAGACATGATCTGGTGAGCAAGCTTACTGAAAAGCAGATCACCTCCTTTGGTCTGGATATCATCCCCCGTACCTCCCTTGCCCAATCCATGGACGTACTCAGCTCCATGAGCACCATTTCAGGCTACAAGGCCGTGCTGCTGGCCGCAGACACCATCAACCGCTTCTTTCCCATGCTCATGACCGCTGCCGGCACCATTGCCCCGGCAAAGGTACTGGTCCTTGGTGCCGGCGTTGCCGGACTCATGGCCTGCGCCACCGCCAAACGTCTGGGTGGTGTGGTGGAGGCCTTTGATGTCAGGCCGGAGGTCAAGGAGCAGGTGCGCTCGGTGGGGGCAAAATTTGTTGAGGTTCCAGTCACTGAGGACGGTTCCGGCGGCGGCGGCTATGCCAAAGAGATGTCAGACGAATACAAGCAGAAACAGGCGGAGCTGATCAGCAAGCATATTGCCAAGTCCGATGTGGTCATCCCCACCGCCCTGATTCCAGGCCGTAAGGCACCTATCCTGATCACCGAGGAACAGGTGGCAAGCATGAAACCGGGATCTGTCATCGTTGACCTGGCCGCCGAAATGGGCGGCAACTGCGCCCTGACCCAGCCAGGCCAGACCATTGTCGCCCATGGGGTAACCATTGTCGGCCACAGCAACCTGCCATCCACCATGTCTTTCCATGCCAGCCAGATGTTTTCCCGGAATATCGAAAAATTCCTCCTCCATCTCTGTGACGAAAACGGCTTCAAGATGAACATGGATGATGAAATTACCCGTGGTTCTCTGGTCACCAAAGGCGGCCAGGTTATCCACGAACTGACCAGCAAACTGATGGCTGACTCGAAAAAATAATAGGAGAATTAAAAGATGGATACAGGAACAATCATCATCGGCTTGACCATTTTTGTCCTTGCCTGCTTTGCCGGGGCGGAACTCATCGCCAAGGTACCGCCGACCCTGCACACCCCCCTGATGTCAGGCTCAAATGCCATTTCCGGTATTGCCATCGTCGGAGCTCTTCTGGCCACGGGACATTCTGAATCATTCAACACCCTCTCTCTTGTCGGCTTTCTGGCCGTTATTTTTGCCACCATCAATGTGGTTGGCGGCTACATGGTGACCAGGCGAATGCTGCAGATGTTCAAAAAATAGGAACGGAAGAAGAATAGAGGATGTTCTTAAGAAGCATCCCTCGTCAGCTGCTCTCTTTCAGTTCATAAGCAGGCATCCTTCGGCCATTCGATACGTTCATGGCGCCGGCTGCTTTCATACAAACCACAGAAAAGTGTGTGAACCCCATGTCTAATCATAGCATCAATCTCATCTATCTTGCATCCGCCACGCTCTTCATGCTTGGCATCAAATATCTGAGCTCTCCCAACACGGCAAAAGGAGACAATGCGTGG
>CAWGTX010000007.1:0-86926 GCA_963825585.1 uncultured bacterium | reverse complement strand
GCTCCTCGAGCTGTTCTCGCAGCGGGTCACCCTTCACAGTCGGGTGGGCGCCGGGTTCGCCGTCGACCCGGTGCAGCCACGCCTGGCCGGAGTCGTCGACGTCGCCGCTGGTCCACTTGCGGTGGTCGAGGCGGAAGTTGTAGTTGCCCCCGGTGGCGAGCACCTCGATCGAGAAGTAGCCGGGCGTGGTCCAGCTGGTGGTGACCACCGAGACCGCGCCCGACGTGTGGGTGATGGTGACGGCAGCCAGGTCGGGCATGGTGGGTCCGAGCGTGTCGTGGACGAACCGGGCGTTGACCTCCGCCGCCGGGCCGAGCAGATACAACATGTTCTCGACCTGGTGGATACCCACCTGGATCAGCACACCCGCCTCGGAGCCTCGGGCGAACCGGTGCCAGGCATCGGGCTTCATGTGGGCACTTCTGTTGTTGGAGAAGTCGGCGTGGGCCAGCCGCACCCGACCGGCCGCATCCGAGTCGATCCACGCCTTGGCGGCGCGGGTACCCGCCAGGCGGCGGGGATGATGCGCCACCCCGACCGGGACACCGGCGGCGTCGACCGCTCGCAGCAGACGCAGACCCTCGGCGGTGTCCACCGCCACCGGCTTGTCCACCAGCACCGACTTGCCGGCCGCGATACACATCAGGGTGTGGTCGACGTGGAGGTCGTTGGGGGTGGAGACGACCACACCCGAAACGGCCGGGTCGGCGAGCAGCTCCTCGATCGAGGTGGACTCGGCCGCCACGTCATACCGCTGCCGGAAGTCGGCCCGGGTCTCCGGGGTACGGGCGAAACAGTTGACGATCCGCACCCGGTCGGAGCGTTCGGCCGCACCGCCATGGGCGTTGGACCAGCGGCCCAGCCCGATCATCCCGATTCCGAATCGATCGTTCTCAGCCACGTCCTCAGCCACGTCCCCTCCTCACCAGTCGATCCGACAGCGTCCGAGCAGCCTCCGACACCGCAGAACCGATCTCGTCAAGTTGACTCTCGTCGAGCCGGCTGATGGGGATGGTGAACACAACCGACCCCTGACAGCGGCCCATGTGATCGAAGAACGGGGCTGCCACCGCCGCTCCCCCCGATACCCGCTCCTCCATGCTCACCGTGTAACCACGGTCGTGATCGGCGGCGGCCATCGCCACCAGTTCGTCGACCTCGGTGATGCTGGCGTCGGTGAGGCGCGGAAGCGGACCTTCTCCGACCAGGGACCGCACCGTGTCGGAGTCGAACGCCGAGAGGATCGCCCGCCCGGCTGCCCCGGCGTACAAGGGGACCGGGCGGCCGAGCTCGACCACGAACCTGAGCGGCTTGGAGCTCTGGATCTCGTGGGTGAACACGGCCACGTCGCCGTGGAAGGCGCACACGTAACAGGTCTCGTCGAAACGATCCACCAGGCGGCCCAGCACGGGGCCGACCGCCTCGGGCAGGGTGTCACGCGACCCGAGGATGCGGCTCATCCCGATCAGGCGGGGTCCCGGCACATAGCCCTCGGGGCTGCGCTCCAACACGTCCAACTCACCGAGCTGCTGGAGGATGCGCCCCACTGCCGAACGGTCGATGCCGACCGAGCGGGCGAGCCCACGGGGCCCGACTGGCTCGGCGGCGTCGACCACGGCCTCGATCACCCGAACGATGCGTTCGGTCAGGCTGTCGGCGTTGCGTCGTTGCTCGTCGGACATGGCGGTGTCGAGTCTCTCACGCCGCGCTGATGGCGTCGAGCGTGGCCAGGTCCTCGGCGGTGGGGTTCCACGTTGCGGCGGCGGCGTTGCCCTGCACCTGTTCCACCCGGGTGGCACCGGCGGTCACCGACGGCACCCCCGGCTGGGCGATGAGCCACCCCAACGCCACCTGCACCATGGTGACACCACGCTCGGCGGCGAACGCCTCGACCGCCTCGGCGATGTCGAAGTTCCTGTCGGTCAGGAAGTTCTGATACCGGTCCATGATGAGCCGGCCCACCGGGGTCTGACCGCGTCGGGTCTTGCCGGTGAGCAGCCCACTGGCCAGCGGGTAGAAGGGCAGCAGTGCCACGTCGTTGGCGCGGCACAGGTCGGCCAGCCCGTTGGTTTCGATGCTCCGGTTCACCAGGCTGTACTCGATCTGGTTCGACACGAACACCCGGCCACCCTTGGCGGCCGAATACTCGAGCGCCTCAGCCAGCTGGGCGGCGTCGAGGTTGGAACATCCGATCTCGCGCACCACACCCTGCTCGACCAGTTCCCACATCACCTCCAGGGTTTCTCCGATCGGCGTGGTCGGGTCGGGCTTGTGGAGCTGGTACATGTCGATGTAGTCGGAGCCGAGCTGATCGAGACTGCGGCGGACGGCACGACGGATGTAGTCGGGTTTCGCTCCTCCCGACCCTTCGACGCCGGACACGGGCATCCCGAACTTGGTGGCGATCACCACCTCTGATCGGCGCGACCCGAGGGCAGCGCCCAGGAACCCCTCCGACTGGGCTTCGCCGTAGTTGTCGGAGCTGTCGAAGAAGTTCATGCCGGCGTCGAGGGCGGCGTCGACCACCACCTTGCTTCCGGCCGCGTCGAGTGCCCTGCCGAAGTTGTTGCACCCGAGCCCGATCACCGACACCTCGAGTGAGGCGAGAGGTACTCGTCTCACAGCGGACGCAGGAAGGATTCGGCGGTGGTCTGCATCACCTTGTGGCGATCCTCCGGCGACAGCCCGACCTTGTCGACTGCGCCAACCGGATCCACCGATGCCATGTCGAACGGGTAGTCCGAGCCGAGCACCACATGGTCCCATCCAACCCGCTTGCCGAGGAACTCGAGTGACAGGGGGTCGTGCGACAGGGTGTCGAAGAACATCTTCTTGAAGTACACGCTGGGGGCGGTGTCGGCGATCACCTGCACGGCCTCGGGACGCACGCCCCACCCGTGATCCCAACGACCGATCTGGTACGGGAGGAATCCACCGGCGTGAACCCATCCGAAGCGGAGGTCCGGATACCGCTCCAGCACGCCCCCGAAGATGAGGTAGCCCATGGCGATGGTGGACTCCAGCGGCTGGCCTATGAAGTTCTGCAGGTAGTAGTTGTTCAGGCGGTCGGCGCCGGCCAGCATCCGCTGGTCGCCGTGCACCCACACCGGCAGGTTGCGGGCTTCGAGCGCGGCCCACAACGGTTCCAGCTCGGCGGCGTCGAGGTTGACCCCGTTGATGTTGGTGCCGATCTGCACGCCGCGCAGTCGGGGGAGACCCTCGATCCGGTCGAGTTCCTTCAGCGATGCCGTGACGTCCTGCAGTGGCAGTGTTCCGAACATGTGGAACCGGTCGGGCGAGATCTCGCTGAGCTTGGCCAGGTGATCGTTCTGCATCGAAGCGAAAGCGATGCCCACCTCGGCCGGCACGTGATAGAAGTAGTTGGGCGGGGCGATGGCGATGACCTGGCAGTCCACCCGCTGCTGGTCCATCTCGGCCAGCCGCACCTCGGGGTTGAAGATGCCCTCGGGCAACGGTCCCAGCTTGGCCCGGCCCGGGTACTGCATGAAGGTGACACCCTCTTCTTCGAACAGGGAAGGACCGTGCTCGGGGTAGGCGGCCGCCATCTCGCTGAGGGCGCCCGGCACGATGGCGTGGGCGTGAACGTCGTAGGTTGTCATGGGTCTCTCCCTGTTGTCCGTCAGTCGTCCCACCGTCCGAACGACCCGTATCCGGGATGTCCGAAGGTGTTGGGAATCTCGATGAGTACCGGCCCGTCGGTGTCGAGCACCGACTCCAGCGTCGCTCCGACCTGTGAGAGGTCGTCGCATTTGATGCCGCGGGCACCGAAGGCGTTGGCCACCGCCACGAAGTCGGGCGGCAGCAGATCGACCGCCACCCGTCGCCCGTAGAGGTGATCCTGGTGGCGTCGCTCGACGCCGTAGCCACGGTCGTTGAAGACCATCACGATCACGGGGATGTGTTCCTGGACCGCCGTCATCAGGT
The DNA here is from genome assembly GCA_963825585.1 of uncultured bacterium. Lineage (GTDB taxonomy): Bacteria > Actinomycetota > Acidimicrobiia > Spongiisociales > ZC4RG35 > JAOUGY01. The sequence continues at coordinate 82,981 of CAWGTX010000007.1, read as the reverse complement.
CCTGGATGGTGAACATGATCCCGGCGTCGCCGATCACCGTCACCACCGGGGCGTCCGGCCTGGCCACCTTGGCGCCGATGGCCGTGGGCAGCGACGAGCCCAGGGTGCCGAAGCCGGATGGAACGAACCAGGTGCGGGGATGGAACGCCCGCCACACCGAACGCGCCCAGAAGGCGATGGTGGTGGGATCGTTGAACACCATGGCGTCCTCGGGAAGAGCGGCGCGGATCTGCTCGAGTACCTGGATCTCGACCGGACGTCCCACCTTCCCCCGGATCTGTTCGAGCACGTCGGCCACCTCGCCGTCGCGCCAGGTTCCGGTCTCGTGGCCGAGGCGATCGAGTTCGCCCACGATCGCCGCCAAGCTCAACTCCGAGTCGCCCACCACTCCCGCAGCCACCCGGTAGTTGCGTCCGATCTCGGCGGCGTCGATGTCGATCTGAACGATCGGAGGCGTGATGTCGAGCGACCAGCCACCGGTGGGGAAGTACGAGAACCGCGTGCCGACGGCGATGAGTAGATCCGAGGACTCGATGAGCCGGCGGGTGGGTTTCTCGTTCGCCCAATTGCCGATGTGGAGCGGATGGTCGGCCGGCATGCCGCCCTTGCCCTTCTGGGTGGTGATGACCGCCGCCCCGATCCGTTCGGCCAGCAGGCGGAGCTGCTCGGCCGCCGCCCTGGTGGAAACGCCACCACCCGCCCAGATCACCGGCCGCTGCGCCGCTGCGATCTTCGCCGCAGCTGCCGCCACCTGTTCTGCAGCCGGAACCCGGGGTTTGCGCACCGACCGCTCGAGGAGGGGGGCGTCGGTCGGAACGTCGAATGCCTCGGCCGCCACCTCCAGCAACGCCGGACGCGGACGGCGGTTGCGCAGGGCGAACATCGCCTGATGCACCGCCGAAGGGATCTCATCGGCCAGCGTCGCCTGGATCCCGAAATCGGTCACCGATCGGAACACCCCGAACTGGTCGGACATGTCGTGGAAGTGCCCCTTGGCCTTGCGACGCACATTGGCCGGGTTCTCGTTCACCAGGTGCAGCACCGCCGACGAGTCGTTGAACGCAGTGGCCATCGCCGTCAGCGTGTTCAACGACCCCGGCCCGCCCGACGTGAAGGCCACACCGACGTCGCCCGTGGCCCGGGCGTACCCGTCGGCCATGAAGATCGCCCCCTGCTCATGCCGGGTCTCGATGTGCCGGAGCTCCGGATGATCCAGGAACACGTCGTACACAGGCAGCGTCCCCACCCCCGGAATCCCGAACAACGTCGTGACCCCTTCGGAGATGAGCGATTCGACCAGCGCGTGGGCACCCAACCGCTTCGCCATCACCGACCTCCCGACCGCGGACCATGTTTCCTACATTATATAGAACAGCACCCCGCTGCGAGCCCCCGAGCGGCGCGCCAACGCGGAGGACGCGCGATCACGCCCACACGTCACATGCCTCGGCCGCGGCGTCCGGCGGTGCTCAGCAGCTCGACCGGAGGGGAAGGCTGTTCGGAATGCCCAGCCAGGCGGTGCCGGGGGTGGAGCGGTCGGCCATGAGGAAGGAGTCGGGCCCGACGGCGACGGTGCGGCCGGCGACGTCTTCGGGGAGGGGCTCCCAACAGGCGCCGTCGGGGGAGATCCAGGCGACGAATCCGGAGCGTTCGCTGCGTTTGCCGACGGCGATCCAACCGGCGGGGCCGCCTTCGACTTCGATGAGCTCGTAGGCATCGCTCGCTCGCGGAGACTCGGTTCGTTGCCATTGGAGGCCGTCGTCGGAGTACCAGATGGCCGGGTCGTCGAAGCCGATGCCTCCGAGGGCGACGAATCGGCCGCCGGTGGCGTCGAGGTCGGTGATGTAGGCGCCGCGACCGAACGGGGACTCGGCTGATTCGCGTTTCCAGATGGCTCCGTCTCCGGAGGTCCAGGCCACGGGTTCGCACAGCGGCCACACCCCGGAGGCGTCGTCGGCGGCGATGTAGGCGTAGAAACCGTCGTCGGTGGTGACGATCGGTGGGAGGTCGGGGCCGGTACGGCCGGGTGGTTCGCACCGGGAGCCGAGGGTGATGTCGGTGGCGGTGCGCCAGCGGTCGGCGTTGACGACCAGCAGGAACGGGCGGTCGGCGAACGACCGGTGGACGTCTCCCATCACGGTGTGGACGAGGAGCTCGCGGTCTCCTGCGACGAGCCCGGGACGTCCCGAGCCATAGCCGGTGCGGAGCAGCTCGGGGAGGGGCAGATCGGTGACGGCACCGTCGGCACTCAGCCGAAACGCGGTCCGGGCGTCATACCCGACCAGGTCTGCGCCATCGGCGACGATGCGGGTTGGGGAGCGCGGAACGGTGGTCTCGTCCCAGGTGGTGGCATCGACGCTGGACCAAACGGCGCCGCCGGAACGGTCGGCGCCCGATGCGAGCGCGAACCCGGTGGGGGTGGCGATGAGGCTTTCGATGTTGGCCCCGGCGTCTGGGAAGCTGATGAGCGCCCAGTCGGCGGCGGGTGCGGGTGGCCGGGTGAGCCATCCGAGGGTGAGGGCGGCGACCACGGCGAGGCCGATGACGGGAGCCCGGCGGGCTGTCCCGGGACGGGGAGCAGGTGGCTCCACCGGGTCGAGTGGAATCACCTTGTTGTCGGACATGGCGTTTCCCCGGCTTTTGATGAAATCGATTTTGTATGATCGCATGGTCGTTGGGTTCCTGCACAGGGCGCCGCCGACCAGATGCGGGGCCCATCCCCGTGCCCAACCGATAGGAGCAGAGGTGGTCGAGTCCGGTTCATTGCCGCTAGGCACGGTGCGGATGGCTCCCGAGTCCGTGGTCGAGTTCGTGGCCGCCGCATTCGCCGCCACGGGTGTTCCATCCGATGATGCCGCCCTCGTCGCCGATGTGTTGGTGTCCGCCGACCTGAGGGGTATCCGGAGTCACGGGGTGGCGCGGATGAGTTACTTCCTGGTCAGGTTGGAACGGGGTGTCATCTCGACCGATCCCGACATGGTGTTCCGTACCGGCAGTCCCACCACCGGTGTGCTCGACGCCGACAACGCCATCGGGATCGTTGCCTCGGCGCGGGCGATGAACGAGGCGATGGCGATGGCGTCCGAGCACGGGTCCGGGTTCGTGGCGGTCCGCCAGAGCAGCCACTTCGGGTACGCCGGCTACTGGTCGCGGCGGGCCATGCAACAGGGGTTCATCGGCATCAGCCTGTCCAACTCAGGACGCCGGGTGGCGCCGACCTACGGCCTCGACTCGATCCTGGGCACCAACCCGATCGGAGTGGCCATCCCGGGGGCCGAGACCGACTTCTTCCTCGACATGGCCACCTCGGCGGTGGCGGTAGGAAAGATCGAGACGGCGCTGCGGGAGGGACGGGACATCCCGGACGGCTGGGTGTCGAGCGAGGCGGGCACGCCCGATCTCGACGGCAACGACACCCTCACCTATCACGCCCCACTGCTTCCGCTCGGTGGCGAGGGAACCGAAAGCGGCGGTCACAAGGGATACGGGCTCTCATTGATGGTGGAGTTGCTGTGCGGCGCTCTTCCCGGGTCGCCGCTGAGCGACCGGATCGCCGGAGCCGCCGGTGAGGCGCCACCGGCGATGGGCCATTTCATGGGAGCGATCCGGGTCGACGGGTTCCGACCGCCGGCGGAGGTGGCGGCCGACATGGACGTCACCTTCGACCTGATCAGAGGCTCAGCCAAGGCGCCGGGTCACGACCGGATCTTCATCCAGGGTGAGCCCGAGGAACTCGCCGAGGCCGAGAACCGTCGCGACGGCATTCCGGTCACCCCTCCGATCCTGGCGCAGCTACACCGGTGGAACGACCAGTTCTCGTTGGGACACGACCTCCCATGAGTGGCCCCACGGCCTCGGCCGCTCTCGCCCTCATCAAACAACTCGGCTTCACCCATGTGTTGTCGATTCCCGACTCCGAGAGCCGGTTCTTGCATTCCGCCATCGAGGACGACCCGGATATCGCCATGATCACACCTTGCCGGGAGGGCGAGTCGATCGCCATCGCCGCCGGGTTGTGGGCGGGTGGCGCCAAGCCGCTGCTGCTCATCCAGAACACCGGTCTGATGGAGGCGGGCGATGCCCTGCGCGGCTGCGGGCTGGGCCCCTCGATCCCGATCCAGATGATCGTGGGGTGGCGGGGATTCGTGGGGGTGGAGGCCGGGCGGCTTCCGGTCGACTCCGCTCACACCTACACCGAGCCGTTGCTGGCCGCCTGGGGCGTCCCCTACGAGATCATGTACGGAGACGAGGATCTGGCGGTCATCGAACGGATGGACGCCACCGCCAACCGGACGTCGAAACCGGTGGCGGTGCTGTCGGCACGGGGGTTCCAGCCATGATCGAACGCATGGACCTGTTCCGGGCGGTCGCCGACCGCCGAACCGACGAGATCGTTGTGATGACGATGACCGCCACCCTGCAATGGCCGCTGGTGTCCGACCACGAGCTCGACTTCGACTTCCTGGCCTTCGGTATGGGTCACGCCTCCGACTTCGGCCTTGGCCTCGCCCTCGCCCGCCCGGAACGGAAGGTCATCGTCTTCAAGGGCGACGGGGGCCTGCTCATGAGCCTCGGCTCGCTGGTGACGATGGGCCGCTACGCCCCGCCCAACCTGCTGGTGCTGCTGCTCGAGAACCGCACCTATGAGATGGTTGGCGGTCAGGAGCTGCCGCCGGCCGTCGACTTCGTCGGTCTCGCCCGGTCGGCGGGTATCGGCAAAGTGGAACGGATCGAGACCCTCGACGAGTTCGCCGGGGCGCTTCCAAGGCTGCTGAGCGAGCCCGGGCCGCACTTCGTCGTGCTCCCCGTGGTCAATCACGCCCCGCTGCCGCGGGTCAACCACACCGACCACGCCGGACGGGTCACCAGGCTGAGGGCGGCTCTCGGGGTCGAAGGGGAAGGATCACCGTTGACCGTTCACGGTTGACCGTTTCGAGCACCGGCGCCATTCTCAAGGTCAACGGGTGGCTCGGTCCCCTACGTATCGAGGCGGGATGGCGACAGGCGCGTCAGCGGTTCGCGGACGGATTCGGCACCCCCCTACCCCGCAAGCGTCCGACGGCTCTGCGTCGGCGGACCCCTTCCCCCGCAAGCGGGGGACAAGACAACGGAACAGGGGCGGGGCGTCAGCCCCGCCCCCTTTACGTCTCTCTCGGAGACGTCTCAGCTGGCAACCAGGTCCAACTCCTCGAACTTCTTGAGAACTCGGGCTTTCTGCACGGCCACGGCCTCGTCGGAGGGATCCCTCGGGAAGGGGAGGTCCACCGTGATGTCATCCTCCAGTCTTCCCCCCTTGGCGAACACGAGGATGCGGTTGGAGAGTTCGACTGCTTCGCCCACGTCGTGGGTGACGAACAGCACCGTCTTGCCCGTTTCAGCCCAGATCCGGTGAAGCTCCCGGCGGAGGGATCGGGCTGTGATGGCGTCGAGATGGCTGAACGGTTCGTCCATGAACAGCACGTCGGGTTCGATGGAGAATGCCCGGGCTATACCCACCCGCTGTTGCATCCCACCCGAGAGCTCACCAGGGTATTTGCCACCCTTGTCGCCCAGCTGGACCATCTCGAGATACTTCTGGCATCGTGCTTCCGTCGCCTCGTCGCGTTCGGATTGAACGAACATCAGGTTGTCCAGCACGGACCGCCACGGGAGCAACCGTGCGGCCTGAAACACATACCCGGAGTGGGCGTCCTTGCCGTCCTGGGTGATGGTCACCGACCCAGAGCTCGGGGTCTCGATGCCTGTCAGGATGTTGAGAAGGGTCGATTTCCCGCATCCGGACGGGCCGACGATGGACACGAAGACGTGTCCATCGATGTCGAGGTTGACGTTCTCGAGGGCGACGACCTTGTCGTCGCCGACGCCGAACTCCTTGTGCAGGTTCTTGACGCGGATCTCAGCCACGGATGCCTCCTTGCAGGCGCGACGGGTCTTCGCCCGCTCCCTCGATTGTGTCGTCCAACAGGAACTGTTCCTCGACGAGGTCGATGCCCCCCGCCTTCGGCCGCCACTTGAACGCCTTGTCGGTCAAGGGTTCGAAGACGAGCTTCTCGAGCGAGAGGGTGATGATCACGAAGAAGAGGGCGTAGCCGATCACACCCTGTGTGCGGTGAGCGTCGTACCAGAACTTGATCGTCCAGCCGGCCCCGCGGTCGCTGGCGAACACCTCGGCGATGACCAGGCCCTTCCATCCGATCGAGAAGGCGTATCGCATCGCGGCGAAGAAGAACGGCATCAGGGACGGCACGAGCACGTGGCGGGTGATGCGCTGCTGCGGCACTCCGAACGAACGAGCCATGTCGAACAGTTCCTTGGGGGTGTTCCGCACGCCTTCCCGAACGTTGACGATCACGAAGGGAACACCCGCCAGGAACGCAGCCAGCACAGGCCCTGTGCTCCCGAAGCCGAACACCATCCCCAGAAAGAGTGCCCAGACGAGTGCCGGCATGGCGAGGATCGCCATCACCCAGTCGTGGAAGAAGGCGTCCACCCGCTTCCACATGCCCATCGACAGGCCGATCAATGTGCCGGTGCCCACCGACAGGAGGAAGCCGAGGAACAGCCGCCACAGCGACAGGCCGAACATGCCATACACGTTCGACTTCACGCTCCCGAAGCTGAGCGCAGTGTCGAGTGTGATCTCATCGAACATGAAGCTGAACACCTTGGCCGGCGCAGGGAAGGTGCGGGCGTCGAGAAACAGTGTGGCGGTCTGCCACACGGCCAGGAACGCCACCGGGAACAGGATGCGGGCCGTCACCGGTGACTTGAGGGTCTTGATCAACGGGTTCGGTGCCGAGGGTCGGGATACCGCAGTTGCCATTGGCTTCTCCTTGGTTCCAGAGCTCATACGGATGCCACGTCAGGCCGCCAGCGGAAGAATCGGCGCTCGAACGCTTGCAGGACGACCTTCTCCAGGAACAGAGCGAAGGCGAAGAATGCCAGCGCCCACGCAAAGAAGACGTCGAGGCGGAAGAGCTGGCTCGCGAGCCGCATCTCGAATCCGATTCCCTCGTTGGATGCGAAGACCTCGGTGAGGACGGTCACCTTCCAGGCGATCGAAAACCCGAAGCGGGTTGCATTGAACAGGTATGGCGCCAGGTGGGGGATGACGATGTTGCGCTGTCGTGTCGTGTTTGGCACCCCGAACGCCTTGGCCATGTCGAGCAGGTCCTTGGGAAGGGCCTTGATCCCTTCGGCGACGTTCACCGTCACCAGGGCGAAGGTGCTCATGACGATCGCCCAGATCCAGCCCATCGGCCGGAACCCCCAGATGATGACGCCGGTGAGTGCCCAGACGAGGCCGGGTGAGGTGAGGCTGACAACGGTGGCATCCCGGAAGAACCATTCGAGCCACCTGTTCTGGGTGACGAGACCGAGAATGGAGCCGATCAGGAACGACAACCCGAAACCGATGAAGATGCGATACAGGGTTGCGCCGAAGCTCGAGAACAGTTTGCCCGAGTCCCAGATACCCCCGAAGGCCTCGATCACACTGAGTGGCCCGGGAAGCAGGGACTCTCCGAGTTCGCGGCCCGTGAGAACACCCAACAGCCACGGCCCGGCCGTCTCCCAAGCCACGAGGACCGCCACGTATCCGGCGATCCTCCAGATCCACTTCTGTCGCTTCTCCCTACGTTGCTCGGCGAGGAGTCGTTCTTCCTCGGCTGACCGAGCGGGGCGGGTGTCGATGGTTGTCGCCACTGGGATTCCTTCCAGTCAATTGTCAGAGAGGTCAGGGAGGGCCGACACGGTCGGCCCTCCCCCTCTCGTGCTCGACTAGGGCGCCACCACTTCGAAGCGCGGCTCGTCGAAGCCGGGCTCCACGTAGTTGGGGTTCTCAGGGTTGAGGTTGGACTGGAACTCCCAGACCTTCTTCTCGGCCTCGACCCACTCCTCGGTCAGATACACCGTGTCGACGAACCAGTCGTTCTCACCTTCCATGAACTCCTGGATGAAGGCGACATCCTCGTCGGACTCCACGGAGAAGTGCTGCGGATATGTGGCGATGATGTCGGCCTTGTTGGCTTCCCATGCCGCGATCCCGTCTTCCCACAGGGCCAGGAACGCCTTGATCGCCTCGGGCTCTGCCTCGAAGAAGCTCTCGGTGGCGGTGAACAGGTTCGACATCACGTGTGCCGTCCCGTCATCGACGCCCGAGAACTCGTTGTACTGCTGGAACGGCATCAGTCCGTCGTACATCAGCTCCAGTTCGCCGGTCCGCAGGTACGGTGCTGCGGCCTCGGGGATGATCACCGCCGCCTCACAGTCGCCGTTGAGCAGGTTCTGTGGGTTGACGAAGTGATCGTTCACGATCAGCTCGTAGTCGCCACCACCCACCCGGTAATCGATTCCATGCAGCTCGTTCATGGCCACGCCCCAATACCCCGAGTTGGAGACGGGGCTTGACACACAGATCGGTGATCCGGGCGGAATGTCCTCGAGGGTGTTGTAGTCGGAGTCGGCTCGTCTGAACATTGGCGAACGCTGAGCGTTGTACTTACCGAAGCTGACCGTCTGGATCCCGGTCTCGGCCTCCAACACCGGAAGCTCCATGGTGGCCATCGAGACCACGTCGCCATGGCCGCCGGCGAAGAATGTGAACTCGTCCCACGTCGAGCTGGTGACGATGCGGGTGTTGTTCTCCTCCTCCCATTCCACGATCATTCCGTTGTCGTTCATGTAGTCCCACACGGGGTCGGGGGCGAAGGCGAAGCGGATGACCGTCCGGCCGGTTCCTTCCCCGTCGTCACCGGCGTCGTCCCCGCCGCCACAAGCGGCCGCCACCAGCATCAGTGCACTCAGAAGCGCCAACCAGCGCCATCTCGATGTCACTCGCAACGTCTACCTCCCGGTTGTTCTCTCCTCTTGCCCGCCGTCGGGCCTTTGGCGATCGTATATCAGATAGTCCATACGATGCAGATGAGACTCGGGAGTTTTTTGCTATACCCCGAACGATCGTCGAAAGGTTTCAAGCCCGATGCGGGTGGTGCTCGACAACGTTGGCTTCGCCTACGAGTCGTCCGATGGGCGCGCGTCGGTGGCGTTGGACGGTATGAACCTGGTGGTGGAGTCGGGAACGTTCCACTCGCTGGTGGGTGCGAATGGATGCGGTAAATCGACCCTCCTCAGATTGGTGGCAGGCCTGGATGATCCTGGATGGGGGAGCGTCGGGTTCGAGGGTGAACGCCGGTTCCGGTATCCGGCCGCCATGGTCTTCCAAACCCCGCGTCTCATTCCGTGGTGGAACGTCGAACGCAACGTGGGGACCGGTCTCGAGTTCAGCGCGCGTCCCAAAGCGCTCCAGGAGCGGGTTCGGGATTTCTACACGAGCTTGGTGGGTCTGGGGGGCTTGGGGCGGCGGCGTCCCGACGAACTCTCCGGCGGTGAGCGGTCGCGGGCAGGACTCGGTCGAGCATTGGCGCACGAGGCCGACGTGCTGCTCCTCGACGAGCCCTTCGCCCACCTCGATGCCATCTCGCGACGGCTCATCCTCGAGGAATTGGAGCGGCTGTGGGAGGCGGACGGGCGGACGACCATCATGGTCACCCATGACATCGAGGAGGCAGTGCTGATGTCCGACCGCGTGTCGGTGATGAGACGAGGGCCCGGACCGCTGGTGGCCACCATCGAGGTGGACGCCCCCCGCCCGCGGTACGCCGGCTCGCCTGCGCACCCCGCCATCCGGTCGGCGGTCGCCCGGGTGTGGGAAGCACTGGAGGAGTCGTGACCAGATCGAACCCCGTGAGTCTGGCCGTGATCGGCGCCGGCAAGATCGGCACCCACCGCGCGCTCCTCGCCGGGCGTCATCCCGGTGTCGACCATCTCGTGATCGTCGACACCGACGCCGGAAGGGCACGGGCGTTGGCCGATCGGGCCAACGCCGACGGATGGACAACAGACCTGGATGAAACGCTGTCGGCGGTCGACGCCGTGATCGTCTCGACCCCCGAGGGGCTGCACGTCGACCCGGTGGAACGTTCGTTGCGGGCCGGGGCCCGGGTTCTGGTCGAGAAGCCGTTGGCGCTCGATCTGGCCGGCGCCGACCGGATCCTCGCCGCCGGCGAACCCCACGTCGCCTACAGCATGCGCTACGCCCAGCGGTTCGCGGTGGGAAAGACCCAGATCGACGATGGCAAACTGGGAACCATGATCGGTGGCCTCGCCAGGGTGTACGACACGCTGGCGGTGGGCCGGGCCATTCTCGGTCGGTCCCCCGATGCCGGGCCGGTGCTGGACATCCTCACCTATGTCGTGGACATCCTGCTCTGGTATCACCCCTCCCACCCGGTGGAGGTCACTGCCCGCGGCCACGGCACCATCCTCCGCTCCGAGGGCCACGACGTAGACGACCTCGTGTTCGCCCTCGTCACCTTTGCCGACGGGTCGGTCTTCGATCTGGTGGTGAGTTACTCGCTTCCGGCCAACTTCCCGATCGCCGGGCTGGCGACCCGATTCGAGCTGTTGGGCGACGCCGGGTACCTTCAGGTGGCCGAGGATCACGGCGATCAGATCCTGGCGACCGAACACGGCTACGACAACGCCTACGTCGATCAGCACCTCGACCTCGCCTACCTGGGAAGTCGAACTTCGGGGGAGTGGGCACACGACACCATGTTCGGGCGGGTGGCCGACGAGACCCGGGCGTGGCTCGACCATCTGAGCACCGGCGCACCGTGTCACATCACCACGGGTCGGGAGGCCAGGGCGGTCCTCGAGCTCACCATCGCCATTCAGGACGCCGCCCGCTCCGGGCGAACGATCAACGTGCAGAAGGGAACCAACCAATGAGTGACGTCGGATTCGTCGGCCTGGGCCGGATGGGTTTTCACATGGCGAGCCACCTCGTGAGGGCGGGTTTCACCGTCTCGGCGACCGATATCTCGGCCGCGGCACGGGACCGGGCGGAGGCGGCCGGTATACCAACCGTCCCCGATCTCGACTCGATGGCGGGATGCAGCGTGATCATGTCGTCGCTTCCCACCACGGCCCACGTCGAGGACGTGTACGTGTCGGGTCTGTTCCCCGTACTCGGTGCGGGGGCGGTGTGCGTGGACATGTCCACCATCTCGGTCGACGGCACGGTGGCGATCTCGGCGGAGGCCGCCGCCCACGACGTGGCCTTCCTCGATGCCCCGGTGAGTGGCACCTCGATCCACGCCGAAGCGGGCACGCTGGCCATCATGGTGGGCGGGTCGGCCGATGCGCTCGAACGTGTCCGGCCGATGCTGGATTCGTTTTCGGCGGCGGTTCATCACATGGGTCCGAACGGTGCCGGACTCGAGATGAAGCTGATCACCAATCGGCTGCTCACCGCCCACCTCGTCGCCATCGGTGAGGCCGTCCTGGCGATGGAGGCGGCCGGTCTCGACGTCGCCGCCTGCATCGAACTGCTCAAGGCGGGGGCGGTCCCGAAACTGCTGGACTACAAGGCCCCGGCGATGGCCGCCCGCGATTACTCGCCGTTGTTCACCGTCGGACTGATGAGCAAAGACCTCCGGCTGGCGGCCGAGCGCCGCCCGGCAGGACAGGTCACCGAGGACGCAGTCACCGTGATGCTGGCGGCCGAGGCGGCCGGGCACGGCCCCGCCGACATCGCCGCCGTGATGGAGATCCTGACGCAGGCATCCGAGGGATGACCACGGAAGGAGCCCGCTACCGCGTGGCGACGTTCTACGCGTTCGCCTCGCTGCCCGATCACCCCGAACTGCGGGTCGGCGTGGAGGATGCGTGTCGGGCGAACGCCGTGAGCGGCACGATCCTCCTGGCGGAGGAGGGTGTCAACGGGACCATCGCCGGGACCAGGAGTGGCGTCGAGGCCATCATCGACTGGCTGCGCTCGGACCCGAGGCTGACGGGACTGCGGCTGCGCTGGTCGGAGGTCGATCACGAGCCTTTCCTCCGTCTCAAGGTCAGGAGCAAGGGCGAGATCGTGACCCTCGGCGTCGACGGTGTCGACACCCGGGCCAACACCGGTACGCACGTGTCTCCCGCCCGATGGAACGAGCTGATCTCCGACCCCGAGGTCTTGCTCATCGACACCCGCAACGACTACGAGGTCGCCATCGGCACGTTCCGGGGCGCGACCAACCCGGACACACCTTCCTTCCGCGACTTCCCGGCGTGGGTGGCGCAGCACCTGGACCCAGGGACGCGTCCGAAGATCGCCATGTTCTGTACCGGCGGCATCCGCTGCGAGAAGGCGTCGGCGTTTCTCAAACAGCAGGGTTTCGACGAGGTCTACCAGCTGGAAGGCGGGATCCTGTCGTATCTCGAGACGATCCCGCCCGAGGAGAGCACCTGGGAGGGGGAGTGCTACGTGTTCGACCGCCGGGTGACGGTTCGGCACGGGCTGGAGCCGGGCGACATGGAGGTTTGCCCGAACTGCAATGCGGTGGTCGATCGGACCGGCAGGCAGCATCCCGGCTACGAGACCGGCGTGTGCTGCGCCGGCTGCCACGGGACCATCAGCGGAACCCGGCGGCTGCGCTTCGCCGAACGTCAGCGCCAGATCGAGTTGGCCGACGCCCGAGGCGAACGTCACCTCGGGCGTCGGCCCTCATCGAGCGAGGGTTGAGCCGCAATGGCCGATGGCCACCGAAAGATCGCCGGTGGGTCAGGGGATGCGGAGCAACCGCTCGGCGTTGCCGCCCACGATCAAATCCCGTTCGGCCTCGGTGAGTTTCGCCTTGGCCAGGAATCCCAATGGGTCGGTGGGCCCCATGTCGAAGGGGTAGTCGGTGCCCAAGAGCACGTGCTCGGCTCCGAACTCGCCCACCAGATACTCCACCTCTTCGGGGCGGAACACCGTGGTGTCGAAGTAGAGCTTGTGCAGGTAGTGACTGGGCAGTTCGGGGATGTTGCGCTGGGTCTCCGGACGGATCCGGTAGCCGTGGTCGGTGCGACCGAAGTAGAACGGCAGATATCCACCACCGTGCACCACCAGCAGCTTCAGGTCGGGGAACCGGTGGAAGACGCCACCCATGATCATCCGGGCCACCGCCACCGTGGAGGCGAGCGGCATGCACACCAGGTTGATCAGGTAGTAGTCGTCCATCCGTCGCGGCTCGGTCCAGCCGTGTGGGTGGAGGATGGCGAGCATGTCGAGCTCGGAGGCCTTCTTCCAGATGGGGTCGAAACGGGGATCGTCCAGGTCGCCGGCGTTGACGTCGGCGTTGATCTCGAACCCGTTCATGCCCAGCTCGCGGTGCGCCCGTTCCAGCTCTGCGGCGGCCGCCTCGGGATGATCCATCGGCAAGGTCGCCACGCCCACGAAACGGTCGGCTCGCGCCCCCGCCATCGATGCGATGGCATCGTTCATCATCGCCGACACCCGCGGACCGGTCTCGGCGTCCATCCAGTAGTAGTACTGGGGAGGGGCGATGGCCAGCACCTGCATGTCCACACCTTGCAGGTCCATGTCGGCCATGCGGGAGTCGATGGAGACGAACTTGTCGGACATGGTGGCGCGGAACTCGCGGTTGTAGCGCGTGCTCACCTCGGGCTGGAACACCATGCGCGGGTCGTACTCGGGTTTGAACAGTGGTTTGGCGATCTCCGCCGCCGCCGGCACCTCCACGTGCGAGTGGATGTCGACGGTGCGGACGGCCGGTTTGTGGGCGGAGCTCGGGGCCCACAAGGGCCCCAGCTCCTGATACCACGGGTACGGACGATCCTCGGTGGGCTCGCTCATTTCCGGAGCGGTCCCAGCAGGTCGGCGACGGTGCGATTCTCGAGGTCGGCGGCTGCCTCCACCACTGCGGCCCGGGTGGCCTCGCTGTGGTTGGGGCTCAGCTCGGTGAGCTTGTCGGCCACTTCCTGGAAGCTCATCGGGATCTCCTTCTCGCCGCGCATGTGCTTGGCGTAGCGCTCGATCGTCTCGCCGCCCTGGGTCTGGACGGTCACCCGACCCGGCCAGAACTCGGGGTGGATGGCGTCGAGGTCGTCGGCCTGTTTCACGTCGGTGACCGACATGATCCGCTTGAACTCGTCGGAGAACCCGTCCGCCAGCACCTTGGTGAAGATGTCCATCCCCGCCCGCTTCTCGGTGAGCGCCAGGGCGGCCCCGAACGGGGCGCTGAACTGGGCGTCGACCGCCGAGGTGGGGTTGCGCTTTGCCTCGATCGGGGTGCCGACCAGCTGGAGGCCGTAGGTGGGGATGTCCACCTGGATGTGCGCGACGTCGCTCGAATCCAGTCCCTCGTTGGCGAGCCCGATCAGCAGCTCGAGGGTCTGATGGGTGTACCGGCACAGCGAGTACGGCTTGATCGCCTGGTTCATGGTCTCGTACTCGGTGCCGAGTCCCTCCAACGCCCGCTCGGGGGTCGGACGCTTGGCGTAGCCCTGGAAGAAGCCCTGCTCGCCCTCGAACACCTCACCGGCGCCGATGAAGCCGGCCTGGGCGAGTGAGACGGCGATGAACGAGCTGTGGGTGGCGAGACCCGGATGCATGCGCTTGTTCCAGGCGCCGTTCACCACGTACTGCATCGAGCCGGCGGCCTGGCTGCCGTTGAGGCCCATGGCGTTCCAGATCACGTCGGCGTCGGTGCCACGCAGGCGGCCGATGACGGCGGAGCCGGCGAAGGTGGCACAGGTGCCGGTGGGATGCGAGCCGATCTCGTGGCTCGAGTGCGGGCCGAGTCCCATGGCCAGGCGGTTGGCGATCTCGTAGCCGACCACGACGGCGGTGATGAGTTCCTTGCCTGAGGCATTGTTCTCCTCGCCGGCGGCGAGGGCGACGTTCACCATCGACGAGCCGGAGTGGATGACGCCCTTGGCGTGGTGGTTGTCGTAGTCGAGGCCGTGCGCCATGCCGCCGTTGACGAGCGTGGCCCACTCGGGTGCCATCTGCTCGCCGGTGGCGAGGACGGTGGCGCCGGTCTGGCCCCGGTTGAGCGACCGGATGCCCTCGACGATCTTGGGGCCGGCCGCCATCCACTCGTGGCCGCCGATCGAGTTGGCGATGATGTCGAGGATCAGCTTCTTGGCGTGATCGACCACTTCGGCGGGAAGGTCCTCGTACTTCAGCTGAGTGGCGTACTCGGCGTAGCGTCCTGCGATGTCCATTCCGTAGCTCCTGGGGTTGCTGGGCTAGATATCATGCAAGATACATGACATAGAGCGAGGCCGGTCCGCTCCATGGCTGGGTTTTCGCACAAGGGAGAGCAACGTGAAGATCGAACGGGTCGACGTCTACCCGGTGGCGGTGCCACTGGCCAAGCCACTCAAGATGGCGGTGGCAACCGTCTACGAGCGAACCTGCATCGTGGTTCGCATCGTCACAGACGACGGTGTCGAAGGTCTCGGCGAAGCGGTGGTGACGCTCTACTTCTCCGGTGAGAGCCTGGCCTCCTCGGCCCACCTGATCCGCGACGTGTTCGCCCCGGTCCTGATCGGCAAGGATCCGCGGGACATCTACGAACTGCGGCGGCTCATGCGCAAGATCGCCATCTTCAACTTCGGCGCCCGCGCCGCCGTCGAGATGGCACTGATGGACATCATCGCCAAGTCGGCCGGGATGCCCCTGTTCCAGTACTACGGCGGCAAGAGCCGTGAGGCCGTGCCCACCATCTGGCACGTGTCCGGTGGAGATCCCGCCTCGAACGCCGAGGATGCCGGCCGCGCCGTGCACGAGGACGGCTACACGCTCGTCAAGGTGAAGGTGGGCGGCGACGTCGACACCGACATCGCCAAGGTCAACGCCGTCCGCGAGGCGGTCGGCTGGGACGTGATGATCCTCCCCGACGCCAACCAGGGATGGATCGTCACCGACGCCCTCCGGTTCTGTCACGGCGTGGTCGACGCCAAGCCCGACTTCCTCGAACAGCCCGTCATCGAGAGCGACGTGCTGGGGATGGCGAAGGTCAACAAGGGCCCGATCCCGATCGCCGGTGACGAGGGTGTGTTCAACGCCGCAGCCCTCCGCACCCACCTCGAACTGGGCGCCGTGAGCGCAGTGGTGGCCAAGTTGATGAAGGCTGCCGGCCCGATCGGCGTGCGAGAAGTGTTCGCGGTCGCCGACGCCGCCGGCATCGGCGTGCACTTCGCCGGTATGGCCGGGCAGACCTCGATCGGCGCCGCCCACGCCGCCCACCTGGCCATGGCCATGCCGAACCTCCGGTACGGGTCGGGCATCTGCCCGTACTACCTGAAGGGCGACGTCGTCACCGAGCCCTTCAAGGCGATCAAGGGCCACCTGTATCCGCCGGAGAAGCCCGGCCTCGGCCTCGACCTCGACGAGGAGTCGGTGAAGCAGTTCCTGGTCGATCTGTGAGCACGCTCGAGCTGGGCATCGTCGGTCTCGGCAACTGGGGTGACCGGCTGGCCAATGCCGTGGCCGGTCTCCCCGACGTCACCTTGAAGACGTGTTTCGCCCGATCCCTCGAGAGTCGCTCCGCCTTCGCCGCCAAACACGGGTGCGAACAGGCGCGATCGCTCGAGGCGCTCCTCTCAGAGCCGCTCGACGGCATCCTCGTCGCCACGCCGCACTCCACACACCGGGAGATGGTCGAGGCCATCACGGGTGCCGGCCGGAACGTGATGGTGGAGAAGCCCCTCGCCCTGACCACCGCCGACGCCCGAGCGTGTGTAGAGGCAGCTGACAGGGTCGGTGTCATCCTGCAGGTGGCCCACTACCGAAGGAGGCTGTCGGCGACCCGTGCTCTGAAGGCGGCCATCGAAGAAGGCCGGTTGGGTCGGGTCCACGCTCTGGAAGGTTGGTTCTCGAGGGTGTGGGGCCCCCAGACCGAACGACCGTGGCGCGACGATCCCGACGAGTCGCCGCTCGGTGGCATGACCGCCCTGGGCGTGCACCTCGTGGACAACTTCCACTACCTGAACGGCCGCATCGCACGGGTGACCTGCATGTCCCGACAGGTCGAGGGCATCACCGGCATCGATGACATCACCATGGCGCTGTTCGACTTCGAGAACGGCGCCGTGGGCCAGCTCGCCACCTCGCTCCGCATCCCGTTCAAGTGCACGACGTCGGTGTTCGGGAGCCAGGGCGCCGGTTACAGCCTCGACGACGGCAATCGCTTCGCCCTCCAGGGTCGGGACGACCGTGACCCGGTGGAGACTCCGGTGGAAGCCGTGGAGGGGGTGTCGGCCAACCTGGCAGCCTTCTGTGATGCGGTGCGTTCCGGTACCCAGCCCGAAACCGGCGGTCCAGAGGCGTTCGCGGTGGTGGCCGTGATGGAGGCGATGGGTCGGAGCGCCTCGGCCGGTGGGCAGCCGATGGACGTGGAGCAGCTCTAGTAGGCCCGCCGGGTACGGCCTGGTCCCTCGTCGTTGCTCGGTAGGGTTGTTGTAGTTCCACCGTGGCCGTACAGTGTCCGTACATGAGTGATGCACGATGACGCCAACCAAACGGGCGAGGAGTGAACGGATCGAGGTGAGGGCCACCACCGAAGATCGTGCCCTCATCGATCGCGCCGTAGCGGCGTTGAACACCGATCTGACCAGCTTCGTCACCTCGACGCTCACCGTGGCTGCCAATCGGGTGCTCGCAGACCGGACCGACTTCGTTCTCGACGGCGCAATGCTGGCCGCCTGGGAAGCGATCAACGATCGGGCACCCCGCGATGTCGACGGACTACGCCAGTTGATGGAGCGGCCGTCGCCGTTCGTCGAATAGTGGCGGCCCGGTACCGGCACCCTCGGCTCCTCGATGCCGGGGACGCCCTCGAGGGCTTCGAGTGCCGCTCGCCCGAGCAGACGTCGTGGTTCCACGATCACGCCCGCCAGCCCCATTCGGTTGGCACCGCCAAAGTGCTCGTCGTCACCGAGCCGGATTCGGTCGAGGTAGTGGCCTACTACGCATGGTCGATGGGGAGCATCGCCCTCGACGACGCCCCTGCGCGGCTGCGCCGAGGTGCCGGGCGGTACCGACAGCCGATTGCGTTGTTGGCCCGTCTCGGAGTCGACGTCGATCACGAGGGCCATGGGCTTGGTGCCGGACTACTCCAGGATGTGATCGCGAGAGTTGCCGAGCTCGGAGCCACGATCGGATGCCGTGGTCTCATCGTCCATGCTGAGAGTGAACAGGCGCGTAGCTTCTATCTCCACCTCGTCCCTGGCTTCGAGGCTTCCCCGAGCGACCCTCTCCATCTCGTCCTCCTCATGAAAGACATCCACCGCAGCCTGCGACTCGATTGATGCTCGAAGGTGTCGAGGTCGTTTGGATATGAAAGCGCCCAGAGGTCCTCTCGCTGGAGCGGTCAGTCGTGGGCGCGGATTCGATCCAAACGCTCCGCTCGGATCTGGCGACGGATGCGGGCCTGGCGTTGGCGGCGCTCGTCGTCTGGGGTCTCGACGATCAGACCGGGCACCTCGACCGGGTGTCCCTCCTCGTCGAGCCCGACCATGACGATGTAGGCGCTGGTGGTGTGGCGTCGCTCGCCGCCGGCCAGGGGCTCGGCCTCGACCTTCACGCCCACCTCGAGCGAGGTGCGGCCGACATCGTTGACCCGGGCCGACACGTGGAGGATGTCGCCGACGTGGACGGGACCGAGGAACGACAGCTCGTCGATAGCGGCGGTGACGCACGGCCTCCCGGCGTGACGGATGGCGGCGGTCCCGGCGGCCGAGTCCACCTCGCGCATGATCACGCCGCCGTGGACGTTGCCGAGCATGTTGGCGTCGAGCTGGGTCATGATGCGGGCGAACGCCACCGAGCTGTCGTCGGGACTGCGAGCAGATCGAGTCATCGGTGAAGGATACGAGCTACGAGCTACGAGCTCAACTGGGGACAGAATCGACCGCCAGAGGGTCGATTCTGTCCCCAATTGGAGGCTGCTGCCGGCTCCTCGCTCCTCGCCCCCGGCTATCTCAGGAATCGTACCGCATTGCCCGACAGGACCGCCCGTCGCTCCTCGTCGTCCAGCTCGAGCCGGTCGATCGACTCGACCGGGGTCATGTCGCCCATGTCGAAGGGGTAGTCGGTACCCACCATGATCTGGGACCAGCCGACCATGTCGGCCAGCAGGTGGAGTGGTCCGGCGGAGTGGGTGAGCGAGTCGAAGAAGAGGCGACCGAACCGGGTCGAGGGCGGCTCGTCGAGGTGGGCTTTGGGCTCCTTGCGCACCTTCCAGCCGTGGTCCCAGCGGGCCAGCTGATACGGGGCGTAGCCGCCGCCGTGCACGAAACACCAGCGCAGGTTGGGGTAGCGGTCGAGCACACCGCCGAAGATCACCGAGGCGAGGGCGATGGTGGAGTCGAGCGGGTTGCCGATCAGATTGAACAGGTAGTACCGGGTCATCCGCTCCTGGCCGGCCACGTCGGCCTGATACGGGTGGACCAGCACGGGGAGGTTGGCCTCCGAGAGGGCCGCCCACACCGGATCGAAGGACTCGTCGTCGAGGTTGATGCCCCCGATGTTGGAGTCGAGGAGCACCCCCCGCACGGCGGGGTTGTCGACGTGGCGACGGATCTCGGCAACCGAGGCGGCAGCGTCGGTCAACGGCAGCGAGAGCATCCCCTGGAGCCGGTCGGTACGGCCGGCGATGGTGTCGAGCATCGCCTCGTTCTGGATTGCCGCCAGCTTGGTGACCAGCTCGGCTCCGGCGGCATACGAGAAGATCTGGGGTCGCACGCTCACGATCTGCAGATCGACGCCCGCCTCGTCCATCTCCGAGATCCGGTGGTCGAGGTCGACCATACCGGGTGGGAGTGGACCGTTCACCACCCCGTTGGGGAACTCGAAGTACCGGCCACCGTTGCGTTCGACCAGGCGGGGCGTTCCTTCCGGATATACCTGGGCCATTTCGTCGAGGCCGGCCTCGAGGCCGATGTGTGCGTGGACGTCGATGACCATGTGGCTCCTTCCGGGTTAGATCGAATATATCCTGCATGATTACCAGGATGGGTCGGTCGGGCGCACCTCGCCGATCGGGTCGACCAGTCAACCGGTCTACGAGTCAACCGGACCGGCATCCTTCGGTCTGATCGTGCTCGGACTGTTGAACGTCACCTGTTGACGGGTTGGCGAGGGATCTCGAGTGCAGAGGCGGGCAGATGTCGGAACGGAGATCGAATTGGGCATGGCACCATCCCCTGGGGGTGGCAGCCTCGCGTTGGGAGCGGCTCGCCATCGCAATCTCGGTGGGAGCCATGGGAACGCTCGGATTCTCTATCACCTCGCCGCTCCTCCCCGACCTGGCGGACGCCCTCGGTGTGGATCGGGGATCTATCGGCGTCGTGCAGGCAGCGGTGTCGGTGCCGGGGGTTCTGCTGTCGATGCTGATCGGCTATCTGGCCGACCGGCTCGGGCGACGACGCGTCGTGCTGGCCAGCCTGCTGATATTCGCCACCTTCGGTGCAGCCGGGTTCCTGGCTCGTGATTACTGGGCCCTCGTGGGCGTCCGTTTCCTCCAGGGTGTCGGAACCTCGGGAATCCTCGGCCTCGGGATCGTGCTGGTGGGCGACCTGTTCGAGGGGAAGGAACGCACCAAGGTGATGGGATGGAACCTGACCGGCGTCACCGTGGTCAACATGGTCGGACCGGTGGCCTCGGGCACGATCGGCGCAGGAGGAGTCTTCCGGCCGTTCCTGATCTTCCTGATCGGGTACCCGTTGGCGATGTGGGCCTCACGGATGCCATCGGATCCGACACGCAATGTCGAATCGCCACTTCGCCATCTCGCGTCGGCGGTGGCGATGCTGCGGGAGAAGCGCCAGCTCGCGGACTTCCTGGGGGTGCTGGTCGCCACCGTGGCCACCACCGTGCTCCTGCACGGGTTCGGCTACACGGTCGCTCCGCTCTTCCTCGACTCGGAGTTCGGCATCGAATCGGCCGGACGGGGGCTGATCATCGCCGCCTTCCAGGTGGGCAGTGTCGTCGCCGCCGTGCAGATCGGGCGCATACGCGCCAAACGCACCGGGTCCAACGTGGTGACGATCGCCTTCTGGTGTATGGCGGCAGGGGCTGCTGTCACCGCCTTCGCTCCTGCGTGGTGGGCCGTGGCGCTCGGCCTCGGGCTCGGAGGCGTTGGCTTCGGGTTGTTCATCCCACTCGCACAGGATCGGGCCGCCACCATGGGTGGGACCGTGTACAGGGGCCTGATGGTGCTCACCTGGGTGACGTTCGTGCGGATCGCGCAGGTGATCGGACCGCCCACCGGGTCGTTCACGTCCGAGGGCCTCGGTCCGCGGTTCACCTTCGGAGCAGCGGCGGTGGCCGTGACGATCGGGAGCCTGGTGTGGCGCCCGATCCGTCGCCGGGTGAACTCGCGGCCGTGATCCGCCAGGACACCCTGGAACGGCAACCATGGGCGTCCCTCCAGCCTGCGGATCGTGCAACAGATATGATGCATGACCTATGAGACTCGTGACCTTCCACCATGACGGCGCCGACCGCCTGGGCGCACTGACCGAAGACTCCGTGATCGACCTCGCCTCCGGCGACTCGGGGCTCCCGACGGACATGGTGGATCTGATCGCCGATTGGGATCTCGACCGGGTCTCGGCAGCAGTCGCAGCAGGAACACGGATCCCTCTGGTCGATGTGACTATCAGGGCCCCGCTCCGCATGCGCAAGAACGTCTTCGCGGTGGGTCGCAACTACCGCGACCACGCCCAGGAGTTCTCCGATTCGGGTTTCGACGCCTCCACCCAGCAGACCATCCCGGACAATCCGATGATCTTCACCAAGCCGCCCACCTCGGTGATCGGCCCAGACGAGGCCATCGTGCTGGCCAACGACCCCACCGGCACCACCGACTACGAGGGCGAGATGGGCGTGGTCATCGGCAAGGCCGCCAGGAACGTCTCGGCAGAGGACGCACTCGAGCACGTGTTCGGCTGGACCGTCGTCAACGACGTGACCGCCCGTGACCTTCAGAAGCGGCACATCCAGTGGTTCGTCGGCAAGAGCCCCGACACCTTCTGCCCGATCGGGCCCTGCATCACCACCACCGACGAACTCCCCGACATCACCCAGTCGTGGCTTCGCACTCACGTGAACGGGGAGAAACGACAGGAGGCCCCGATCTCGGCGCTCATCTTCGACGTTCCGACGTTGATCGCCACCCTGTCCGAGGTGATGACGTTGGAGCCCGGTGACGTGATCGCCACCGGCACCGGCGTCGGTGTGGGCATCGGATTCGACCCACCCATCTACCTCCAGCCCGGCGACGTCGTCGAGGTGTCGGTGGATGGCGTTGGCACGTTGCGCAACCCCGTTCGCTGATGGAGGGCTTGATCGTGGAGCGGTTCGATGGCCGGTGATGGAGTGCTCGCATCCCAGGCGCGTCGGCGCCCGCAGACCGCCGCCGAGTTCGTCGCCGAGACCCTGCGCCGTTCCATCCTCAACGGTGAGCTCCGGGCCGGCACCCGTCTGGGTCTGGCCGAGGTGGCCGCCGGCATGGAGGTGAGCACCACACCGGTCCGTGAGGCGCTCCGTGAGCTGTCGTTCGAGGGTCTCGTCCAGTTCGACTCCTATCGCGGAGGGACCGTCAACGCCGTCACCGAGGAGGACATGCGCGAGATCGTCCGGATCCGCCAGGTGCTCGAGCCACTTGCCGTTCGTGAGGCCATGGAGAGCATGACGCCGGAGATACTCAGTCGGGCCGCTGAGGTGCTCCAGCGGATGGACCCCGGTGCCGGTGGCAACCAGTGGGTGCAGGACAACAGGGAATATCACAACACCTTCTACCAGGCAACGCCGTCGAAGCGGCTGATCGCGATGATCTCGAGCCTCCAGGATCTCACGATGATGTTTGTGAGCAATGCGCTCGACGCTCGCCCAGTGTTGGTCGAGCAGGCACACGAGGATCACGGGCAACTGCTCGACGCCTTTCGGGCCGGTGATGTGGAACGGGCCGTGTCTATCACCCTCGAGCATCTGGCGCTGCCCTTCGCGACCCATTGATCAGCAGCCTCGCACGCCTGATCCTGCAGGATATATGATCCTCCCACCCGCCGACGAGGAGCGACATGAGCGACATCCCCACCTGCCTTCCGCCTGACCGCAATCCGCGGAAGTCGACGCTGGAGCTCCCCGACGGGGCGGTCGACACGCACACCCACGTCTTCGTGACCGGATACCCCCTGTCGGCCGATCGTGGCTACAACCCGCCCGACTCGACGCTGGCCGACATGCTCCACATGCATTCACAGCTCGGCATCGAGCGGGTGGTGTTCACCCAGCCCTCGGTGTACGGGACCGACAACTCCGCCATCCTCGACGCCATGGCCGAGATCCCCGACCGGGCACGGGCGGTGGTGGCGCTCGACATGTCGGTGACCGACGATGAGCTGGCCGACATGGATCGCATCGGCGTGCGAGGTGTGAGGCTCAACCTCGACAACAAGGGCGGCATGCCCATCTCCATGGACGACGTTCCGGTGCTCGCCGACCGCATCGTTGAGCTTGGATGGCATCTCGAGTTCCTGTTCATGGGTGAGGCGCTTCCCGAGCTCGCTCCGCTGTTCCGCTCACTCCCCGTGCCGGTGACCATCGGACACTTCGCCTACATGCCCGCCGCCGAAGGCGTCGGTTTCCCGCCGTTCCAGGTCCTCGTCGACCTCGTGAAGGAGGGCAACACCTGGGTGAAGTTGTCGGGTCCCAACCGTCTGCGGGTCGGCGATCGGCCGCCGTGGCCCGACATCGTCCCGCTGGCCCACGCCCTCATCGAAGCCAACTCCGACCACCTGTTCTGGGGCAGCGACTGGCCGCACCCCAACAAGTTCAACGCCCAGCCCAACGACGCCGACTGTATCGAGCAGATGGCCCTGTGGGCACCGGACCCGGCGATCAGGCAAGCGATCTTCGTGGACAATCCGAGCGCGTTCTACCGGTTCGATTGATGTCGGGCTTTCCGGTGGTTGGGCGGTTCAACGTAGAACGTAGAACGTACAACGTATCGAACCTCGTGCTGTCAGCACGTCGTCAGGCTGACGTTGCGATGGTGCGCGGTGATCGTTCTCACGGGGGGTCGTTCTCATGAACTGCGCAGCAGAAGAGGCGTACCCAATAGTGACGGACCTGGTGGCGACACGGTTCGACGCAGAACGTCCGACCCCGAACGAACTTGCCGGGAGGGGAGCGGTACGTTCTACGTTCTACGTTCTACGTTCTTACCGGGCTTCACTTCCAGGGGTCCCAGCGATGATTGCCGTCATCGGTCTCGGGATCATGGGCTCGCGACTGGCTCGGCGGCTGATCGATGCGGGCTTCGAGGTGCGGGGGTTCGACATCTCCTCGCATGCGATGGCTGCGTTCCAGGAGATGGGTGGGATACCGGCGGAGTCACCGGCAGAGGCGGTGACGGGGTGCGAGATAGCGCTGTTGTCGCTGCTCACATCCGACATCGCCCGCGAGGTGTGCCTCGGTTCGAACGGTGTTGCCTCGTCCTCGCACCGGCCCCTGCTCGTCCTCGACGCCACCACCGGGCGGCCCGAGGATTCCATGGCCACCGCCGAAGGACTGGCGGCGTTGGGGATCGGATACGCCGACATGACGGTGAGTGGAAACGCCGCCGTGGCAGAGCAGGGTGGTCTGGTGATGATGCTCGGCGGATCGGTAGACGCCTACCGCCAGGCGATACCGGTCATGGAGGCGCTGGGGAGGTCCCACCACCACGTCGGACCGGTGGGCTCCGGGGCGCGCATGAAACTGATCGTCAACCACGTGCTCGCCGTCAACCGGGCGTCGCTGGCCGAAGGGCTCGTGGTGGCCGAGATGGCCGGGCTCGGTCTCGAGTCGACGCTGGCGGTGTTGCGTGACAGTGCCGCCTATTCGAAGGCGATGGATCTGTGGGGCGATCGCATGGTGGCGGGAGACCACGAGCGCCCCAACGCCCGTCTGCGTCAGAGTCACAAGGACTCCAAGCTCATCCTGGAACAGGCCGTGGGACTGGGTGCGCCCGCCGATCACATCCGGTTGGTCGAGGCGGCGCTCGACGAGGGCGAGACGCGGGGTCTGGCCGACAAGGACAACTCCTCGGCCATCGAGGTCATACGACGTCGGGCGGGGATCGGGCGGGTACCGGAGGAGTGACATGGCAGATCTGACCACACCCCAGGGATGGGCCGAGCGGTGGGGGCCTTCGTCGGTACCCAAGCCGCCGGTGAGGACCGTCGACGTGCACGCCCACATGCTCGTCCCCGAGTCGGCAGAGCTCACGGCGCCCCACTTCAAGCCGGAGATGGATCCTCGGACGTTCTTCTCGTCGCCGATGACCAAGGAACTCAACGCCGAGTTCTACAAGCTGACGGCGGCCAAGTACACCGATCCGGAAACCCGACTGGCAGACATGGATGCCCTCGGTCTCGACTGCCAGCTGGTGGGTCTGTCCCCCTTCCACTACTTCTACTGGGCCGACGCCCAGCTCTCGCCCAGGGTGGCAGCACTCCAGAACGAGAGGATCGCCGAGTTCGCCGGATTCGACCCGGCCCGGTTGGTGGGGATCGGGACGCTCCCGTTCAACCATCCCGAGGCGGCCGTGGTCGAAGCCCGTCGACTGGCTGCTGAGTACCGGTTCCCGGGCGTCTACATGGGCGCCGACATCAACGGGCTCGACCTCGACGACACCCGGTTCGAACCCGTTTGGGAGGTGCTCGAGGAGTTGGGGCTGGTGATCATCCTGCACCCGGCCGGCTTCACCCAGGCGGAACGCCTCACCGATTACTACCTGGTGAATGTGATCGGCATGCCGTTGTCGTCGACGTTGACGGTGACCCGGATGATTCTGAGCGGCGTGTTCGAGCGACACCCGCGCCTTCAGATGCTGGTGGTGCACGGTGGCGGGTACCTGACCTTCTACTCGGCCCGGACCGACCACGCCTTCAAGCACCGGCCCGAGCTGCGTCAGCACATCGACCGTCCCCCGTCGGAGTACCTCAAGCAGCTCTACTACGACATCACCGTCTTCGACCCGGGCATGATCGAACAGCTCGTGGCGAACTATGGTGCTGATCGGGTGCTCCTGGGCACCGACTACCCCTTCGACATGGGGTTGACCGATCCGCTGGCGATGGTCGCCGAGACCCGCCTGACGGAGACCGACCGCGATCTGATCGTGGGCGGCAACGCGCATCGTCTATTCCGAATCGGAGGCTGAGATGGCACGGATCCGCTTGTTCACAGAGCTGACCGACGACATGACCGAGGACCAGCGGGCCACCTTCAACTGGGTGGTGGAGAGCCGCGGCTCGATGATCCGCCCCTACGAGGTGATGTTGCACGCACCCGGTATCGCCCAGCCGATGGCGGAGCTCGGCGGCAAGATCCGCTACGAGTCGTCGCTCTCGGATCACGATCGGGAGCTGGTGATCGTGACCGCCGCCATCGCCCTCGGGTGTGCCTTCGAATGGGACAGTCACGCTCCTCTCGCCCGCAAGGCCGGCGTCAGGCCCGAGGTGATGGACTATCTCGAGAAGGGCAGCTCGGTGGTGCTGACCGATGCCGAAGCCACGCTCATGGACTTCGTCAACGAGCTGAGCGGGACGGCAACCGTGTCCGACGCGACGTTCGCCCGGGCAAAGGACCTGCTCGGCGACGGTGGGGTGGTCGAACTCGCAGCCACCGTCGGGTACTACACCATGCTCGGGTTCATCATGGGCGCCTGCGACGCCTGTTGAGGTCGACCAGCTGGGGATGGGGCAGTGGATCCACTCGCAGAGCGGTCGACAGGTCCACGGGTCTACGGGTCAACAGGACCGGAGTCCGGGTCCTGGCCTGTCGACGTGTTGACCATCCCCGGACAGGTCTGGTCGGCGGTCCCTGTCAGCTCGGTCTCGTTGAGTGCCCGGAACCAGAGGAGCGAGTGCACAGTCGGTCTCGGTCGATACCATCGGCGATCCATGAGATCTTCGATCGTCGCCCTGATGCTGCTGCTCGCCGCCTGTACGTCCGCTCCCGGGGTTGTGGCAACGGTCGACGGTGTCGATGTGTCGGCCGATGAGCTGAGCGCTCTCAACGCCGCCGGTGACTCGACGGTGGTCGAGGAGCGGGCATCGAGCCTTTACCTGCTCGTGCTCCACCGGCTGCTCACCGCCGGGGCGCAGGCCGACTTCCAGTATGCCGTCCCCGAGGCCGAGCTCACCGAGGCCTTCGACAATCGGACTCGGGGGCTGGGTGAGGACATCGATGCGGTGCTCCAGGAGCGGGGCGTCACCCGTGACCGGATCATGCTCGAAGCCGAACTCGATGTGATCCGAAGCGAGCTCGAAGAGAAGCTCGTCCGTTCCGACGGTCACGGGTTCGACTTCGACGAGGCGTACCGGGGATTCCTCTCGGTGAACTCGCGGGTGTGCATGGTGGTCCTGAACCTGGCCGACGCCGAGCTGGTACCCGACATCCAGGCACGGGTTGACGCCGGCGAAGACCTCGACGCCATCTTCGATGTCTACCCGGACCGTACGGCGCGACTCGACATGGGGTGTGCCTCGCCCATCGATCACGGTCAGGCACTGGCGCCGGTGGCACTCGATGGCGAGGTCGGAGTGTCCTATGCCAGACCGGCCGGCGACGGTGCCATCTTCGTCGCCAAGGTCACCGAGCGTGACGCCCCTTCGGCCGACTCGGTACGCGAGGAGGTCCTGATCTATGGGGTGGAGAGCCAGGGACCCGACCTGTTCAACGCCTGGGCGGTCGAGATCCTCATGAACGCCGATGTCGACGTTGCCGATGAGATCGGCGCCTGGGGTCCCGGCCCGGACACCGGAGACGTCCCCACCATCGTCCCCGCAACCTGAGCTTCGCCCCGACGCTCCCGCCCGATAACATATATCCTGCAGGATCGAGCGTTGAGTTCAGGAGGACTGAGTTTGTTCATCTCATGTGTCAACCGGGCTGCCATGCCCGCCGGGGGAGGCTCCGGCGCCCGGAACGGCAAGACCGGTCGTGTCGTCGACCTTCATTGCCATTGGGAGAGCAAGCCGGTGATGGAGCGGATGCACGCCGAGGCGGATCGCCGCGGCAAGGTGTCGCTCACCATCGGAAGTGACCTCACCCGCGAGGTGAACAAGAAGCACATGGCGTCGATTCGGCCCCAGATGGAGTCGCTGGACGTTCGCCTCGGCGACATGGACAAGATGGGCGTGGACATCCAGTGCGTCGCCCACTTCCCCCCGCAGATGTACTACTGGGCGGCCGATGACGTCGCCGCCGACGTCTTCCCCAGCATGAACGACGACCTCGCCAACCTTGTGGCCGCCGCACCGGACCGGTTGATGGGCATGGGCAACATGCCGCTCCAGAACACCGAGATGGCCATCGCCGAGCTGCGGCGCTGCGTCACCGACCTCGGGTTCCCCGGCATCCAGGTCGCCACCCGGGTCGAGGACGAAGAGCTCTCCGCCCCGCGTCTCGAGCCGTTCTGGGACGAGGTCGAGCGGCTGGGTGCGGTCGTGGTGATCCACTCCAACGGCCACGACAACCAGGCGCGTCTCGGCCACCACTACATGATCAACGTGTTCGGCCATCCCATCGAAGCGACACTCGCCGCCGGTCACCTGATCTTCAACGGTGTCATGGAGCGGCATCCCGACATCAAGATCGTGCTGGTGCATGGTGGCGGATACCTCCCCGCCTACGCCGCTCGCATGGATCACGCCTATCACGCCCGGGCGGACGTACGCGAAGGGCTGCCCAAGCCGCCCAGCGAGTACATGAAGCAGTTCTACCTCGACTCGATGGTGTTCGCCGAGGACCAGCTGTCGTTCCTGATCCAGAAGTACGGCGCAGAGCGCATCGTGCTCGGCACCGACTACCCCTATGACATGGGCGAGGTGGACCCGGTCGGCCTCATCTCCCGTGCGGTGGGAGACGACCTGGCGGCGCTGGCCGCCATCACCAGCGGTAACGCCGCCCGACTGCTCGGATTGGAGTGACGGACATGTCTGAACCCATTGGACTCGCCATCATCGGGTGCGGCACCATTGGGCGCATCCGGGCGGTGCTCGCTCGGGAGACCCGGGCCGTTGGGTGGATCGGCCTGTGTGACATGCACGAGGAGACCGCCCAGAAGCTGGCCGCCGACGTCAACGCCGACTTCGTGACCACCGATGTGAAGACGTTGCTCGCCCGTCCGGAGGTGACGGCGGTCATCGTCGCCACCGCCGAGAACGAACACGTCGAGCCGATCATGCTGTCGGTGGAGCGGGGTGTGCCGCTCTTCATCGAAAAGCCCCTCGCCACCAACCCCCACGAGTCGGCCGAAGTGCTCGCCGCCATCGAGGCCAACGGCATCGACGCCGTCATGGGCTACACCCAGCGGTTCCGTCGCCGGTTCCTCACCGTCAAACAGCGGCTCCGCGACGGCCAGATCGGTGAGGTCACCTCGGTGGTCACCCGGGCGTTCATGAACCGGATGGTGCCGATCGCCACCCTCATCAAAACCGAGGACCGGGGCAACCTCACACCGATGGTGGTGTCGGGCACCCACAGCCTCGACATGTCGATGTGGCTGTTGGAGGGCAAGGAGCCGGTCGAGGTGTACGCCCGGTCGGTCGACAAGACGCTGGCCGAGCTCGGCACCAAGGACGCCACGTTCGGTGTCTTCACGATGCACGACGGCACGATCTTCTCGATGAACATCAACTGGGCACTGCCCACCGAGTGGCCGGGAGCGGTGTACGGCCTCGAGATCGGCATCGTCGGCACCAAGGGCGTCATCGACATCGAGGACACCCACCGCGACGTCATCCTGGCCTCGGAGATTGGCCAGCCGGCCGGATACACATCCAAGGGCTTCAAGCCGCCGGCGCCCCGGCACGTCGACTTCATCGGCAGCTATCCGCCCGGAGACCTCTCAGACGGGATGCTGTGGGGCCCGATGCGCGAGGAGACCCTGACCTGGTACAACAAGCTCACCACCGGCATCAAGACCCCGCATGCCACCGCCGCCGAAGGTCACCGCAACCTGCTGCTGACCATGGCGATGGACAAGTCGGCCCGAACCGGTCTCCCGGTGAAGCTGCCGATCCAACCCTCCGACCTCACCTAGACCAGACGACGAAAGGACCCGGCTCATGGAACCACTCAACGTAGGCGTCATCGGTCCCGGCTGGTGCGGAGGCATCCGCGCCGTGGCCTGTGCCAACAGCGCACTCGTGGGCGATCTGCACATCGCCGAAACCAACGAGGCCAGACTGGCCGAGGTGGCGGCGATGACCGGTGCGGTCACCGCCACCACCGACTGGCAGGCGCTCATCACCAACCCCGACATCCAGGTGTTGATGATCTCGGCCACCCCCGAGACCACCCACTACCCGATGACGAAGGCGGCGCTCGAGGCAGGCAAGCACGTGCTGCTCGAGAAGCCGATCGCCATCACCCTGGAAGAGGCCGACGAGCTGATCGAGATCGCCGAGGCCAAGGGACTCAAGTTCACGATCGGCTATTCGCAGCGGTTCAACGCCAAGCAGGCGCTCGCCAAGCGGAGCCTCAACGACGGGTCGCTGGGTGATCCGGTGAGCGTGCTGGTGAGCCGACACATCGCCCGTTCGCTGGGCGCCAAGATCGGCAGCCGCACCAAGCTGTCGCCGGCGGCGATGGAGGCCACCCACGACCTCGACTTCTCGTTCTGGTTGCTCGAGCCACGCCGCCCGGTGCGTGTCTACAGCCAGGTGGCGTGGGGCGCACGTCGTGACCAGGGCGTGCCCGATGTCCAGTACATCACGGTGACCATGGATGACGGCGTGGTGGTGAACGTGGGCGGCGGATGGTCGCTACCCCCCGGCTATCCCAACTTCGCCTCGACCTGGATCGAGGTGCTGGGCACCGACGGAGCCCTGCTGATGGATGCGTCCCACAAGGACATCATCTTCAACACCGTCGACAAGGGTGTGCAGTTCCCGCTCTCCACCATGCCCGGCGAGTACGTGGATCACGTCTACGCCGGTCCCATGGAGCGCGAGACCATCCACTTCCTCGAGGCGGTGGCCTTCGATCGTGACGTGATGGTGGAGCCCCGGCTGGCCCGCCAGACGATGGAGGTTTACCTGGCCGCCGACCTGTCGGCCGAGCGCAACCAGGTGGTGGAGCTTCCGTTGTCCCAGGCCGACATCGCAGAAGCGCTGGGAGCGGTCGCCTCCAGCTGAGCGGCGTGCACCCGAGTGCTGAGGGCCCCCGGTCCGCCGGGGGCTCTTCTCGTCGGGGACAGGTTCCGGAACGGCCGCCTGCGGCGCCGTCAACGTATGGCGCCGGTGTCGAGTTGCCGGTCTACGCCTCCGTGTGGGTGAATCCGAAGCCCTTCGTGCGGCCGAGTTCGTCGGTCACGGTCACGTCGAAGGACTTGCCGATCGGGGCGTCGGGGAAGAACACCTTGACCTCCCATGATCCGTCGGAGCGGACCACCGTGCTGCCCAAACCGTACGGCGAGGTGATCTGTACCGCCGTCCCGGGCTCGCCGGTGCCGAAGTAGACGTCCCAGGGGGGTTCCTCGGCGCAGACCCCGAAGGAGGCGACGGCGGTGAAGGGTGCCACCTCCTCCTCCACCGGCTTGGTGGTCGTGGTGGTCTCGGGTTCGTCCTTCGGTTTCGTCGTTGTGGTGGTCTCGGGTTCGGGGACGATCAGGGTGACGGTGACTGACGCCGACGCCTCGTTCCCTGCGGCATCGACGGCGACGAAGCGGGCCGTGGTCTCACCAGGCGACAGCAGCAGCACGATCGACCATGAGCCGTCGTCGGCGACCGTGGCCTCGAAGTCGCCGGCGAACACGCTGGCTCCCGGCTCGGTGGTGCCCCGGAAGGTGATCCTGGACTCGTCGGTTTCGCTCCCATCGGCCGGATCGGTGATGGTGATCGGTGGTGGAGTGGTGTCGAGGGTGGGCGCCGTCGTGGCTGGAGCGGTGACGACAGGCGCACCGGTAGCCGGCGGGACCGTTCCCGCACTGGTGGGCGCCGTATCCACGGTGGTGGTCGACTCGGCGACGGTGGTGGTCACGGTCGTGGCCGTGACCGGCTCCTCCATCTCCGGCACATCCACAACGGTTGCGACGACGACGGCACCGGCCACGGCAGCCCCCGCCGCGAACATCGCCCACGGTGGCCATGACGTCACAGTTCCGGGAAGCGCCGACGCCAGCCTGAGATCCGCCGACCCGACCGAGGCCTTCAGACCATCGGCCGCAGCCCGCGCCCGTGCGTCGAGATCGATCATCGCCCTTCCTCCATGCCAAGTGCGGCAGCCAGGTTCTTGCGGCCCCGAAACAGATGGACCTTCGCAGTCGAAGGGCTGCAGTCGAGCACTTCGGCGATCTCGGCAACGGGGAGGTCCTCGAGATAGTGAAGGGCCAAGGCCTGCGCCTGCCGGGTGGGCAGGGCGCGAACCGCCTTCCAGAATTCGTCGTCTGCCGGCTCCATGGCAGGCAGCACCTCTTGTCGGCGTCCGGCAAGGCGAGCGAGCGCCCGGGCTTCCGAGGCCCGCTTCCGGTATGCCGACACCGACATGTTCGACACCACCCGGCGAACCCAGGCGTCGGGCCGCTCGAGCCGGGCAACCTCGGCCCAGCGCCGGTGCGCAACCATCATCGCCTCCTGGGCCAGATCTTCGGCGGCCAGACGGCTCCCCGAGAGGGCGAAGGCGAGTGCCACCATCGGCCGGAACTCGCGCCGATAGAAGGACTCGAACGATTCGAGCCCCAGCACCACCGGTTCCTCGGAAGTCATGCGAACACGTCGCTGGTTTCGTGCGCTATCGAGCATCTGATTTGGTCTTCAGTGTCACTCGTTCCATCGGCCGTCCCAGGTTTACCGGGAGCGCTTTTTCGATGATTTCTCCCGGACCGGTAAACCGTCCGCCGCCCGCAGACGAGTGTGCCGGTAGTGGATGGCAGGTGTCGATGCGCTGGGGCGGCGCTCGGGGCCTGGCGGTGAATCAGCGCCCGGGTCGCGGTCGAAGGACCGGATCCCGGCGGGGGAAGGCGCGGTACGAACCGTGCCGCAACAACAGGGAGTGAAGAAGATGAGACGAGCAGTGATGTTCTTCGCCGGCTTCTCGGTGATGCTTGTCGCCGGGATGGCGACCGCCCAGATCGGTGGGCTGTTGGACGACGAACCAGTGCCACCGGCCCTGGCGCAGCCGGAGGCCGATGTCTCCGAGACCACCTCGACGACGAAGCCGGAGACCACGACCACGACCAAGCCGGAGACCACGACCACGACCAAACCCGAAACCACCACCACCAGCGAACCGAAGAACACGACCACGGTCCCGGTCGACACGTCCGCCCCCGGGATCGTGATCTCGTCGCCGTCCGAAGGACAGGTGTTCGAGCAGAGGGAGGTGGTGTTCGAAGGGACCACCGAGCCCGGTGCCCGGGTGTTCGCGGGCGAGTTCGAGGCAACGGTTGCCGACGACGGCTCGTGGTCGATCGTTCTGTGGCTCTCACCCGGCCAGAACGTTGCCACACTGAAGGCAATCGACTCGGCTGGGAACATCTCCAAGGCCTCGGTCACCGTGGTGCTGGCAGGCGGCGACAACGAGGGCGAGAAGCCGAAGGATGATGAAGGCAAGGGTGATGAAGGCAAGGGTGATGACGGCAAGGGTGATGACGGCAAGGGCGACGACGGCAAGGGCGACGACGGCAAGGGCGACGACGAAGAGGCTGTGCTCGCCTTCTCGGCCGCCCAGAAGTACGGCTCGTGTGATGAGGACCCGCCCTACGACGTCTTCTACGGGACCGGCCGCACCGGGCTCGTGGTCGAGGTGGGCTCCCCGTACGGATCCGGCCGGGTCGAGGTCGGCAAGACGGGTCACTGGGACCTGAAGGTGTTCTTCGAAGGCGCTCCCGTCGGCGAGACCTTCGATGTGACGATCGAGACCAGCGACGGCGATCGCAAGGTGTTCACCTTCACCAACACCGGTTCGCCGGACTGAGCCCGGTTCCTTCCCGGGGGGGGACGCGGTGGTGTCCGGCACAGAGTCGGGCACCACCGCAGTCCGGCAGGTCACACGGCTCACACCCCCGGTTGAGTCGCCAGGTATGCCCCCGGTGTGAGCCCGGTCGCTCGGGCGAAGTCACGAGTGAAGTGCGCCTGATCGGTGTATCCGAGGGTGTGGGCCAGATTGGCCAACGCCACCTCTCCCGTCTTGAGGTGCTCGACGGCATCATGGAGGCGCCTGCGTTGGATGAGCCACTTCGGTGTGAGCCCGAGGCGATGGCGGGTCAGCCGTTGCAGGGCCCGCTCGCTCATGGCTGCTGCTTCGGCCAACTGCTCCACCCTGACCAGATGAGGGTCGGACTCGACCTGCTCCACCAGGCGATTGATCACGTGCCCCTCGTCGTCGATCTCGCCCAGGTGGCGGAGAGTCCGTTCATACGTAGCCGTCACCGCGAGGTGGGCGCCGGTGACCACCGACCGGGTCTCCATGATCGCCCGGATCTGATCGGTGAGACCGGCACCGTCGAAGGTCGGAACGGACTCGAGCGGAACGTGGCGGTCCGTGAGGGTGGAGACCGGCTGATTCCAGATGAGCCACCCCGCCGCCGGCTGCAACATCACTCCGGCCGCCCACCCGGTCCCGGTCAACTCCACCTGGGAGAGAACGGTGGTGACGCCGTACAACCTGGCGTACTGGTCGGAGACAACCATGAGGCACACCGGGTACTGCAACACCCGTTGGATCTGGGTGACGCCGTGGGCCAGATCCCACTCAGGGATCCAGAAGCTGCGGATGAGGCCGGCCAGGGGCGCGGATGGCGCGTAACGATGGATGGGCGGGGTGGGCGCGTGCGTACCGGTGAGGTGCGCCCGGTGGTCGGGATGTTCTGACGTCGAGGCCGTGGGCATATCGACGACGATCATCCCACGTGGACTGGGTCACCGTCTCATGCGGGGGACCAGCCCGGATCCCGTCCGAGGAACCCCACGAACCGGTCGAACGCGCTGGCGTTGGGAGCGACCGCGACGACGGGGTGGAACTGTCCCTCCCCGAGGCCGCGATACTCGGGTTGGATCAGGCGCTCCGAGGCGGCCAGAGCGGCCTCGGCCTGTTCGACCGTGAAGCGGTGGACCTGGCCGGTCGAGACTGCGATGTCGAGCCCGTGGCCGATGTACTCCATCGAGAGCATGTCGATGACCACGAACCCGGGGAGGGGGTCGGAGGTCATCACCATGGGGCGGTCGTATCCGTGCTGGCGCAGCCCGGCCACCATGCCGGAGGCCGCCTTGGCGAACCACTCCGACCATCCGGCATCGAGGGCGAAGGACTCAGGATCGAAGTCGAGGGCACGGTTGTTGGCGGTGCCATCGAAGACGGCCACCCACGTGCACATGTGGTCGAGTATGCCACGCACATCGAAGGAGTCACACGGGGTCGCCGAGGACAGGTGTTCAGGCGCGACACCTTCGATGAGTCGGTGAGCCTCCGTGAGCATGGCGTCGATGAGTTCGATGGGATCGGTCATGACCCGACCCTACGAAACGGCGGCGCCGGCGTCTTGAACAAACCCGACACGATGTCAGCCGGACCGTGTGAGCCGGTCCCGCCCAGAATCAGTCGTCGGACTCCAACCCGAGCTCCACGAAGATCCGCTTCTTCTCTTCGAGGTAGTTGTCAATGCTCACCTGTCCGGCTGCATGACGTTCGCTGAGAAGTCGGAACTCCTCCATCAGAGCGGCCTCGTCGGGCCCGTCGATCGCTTCGGCCGACTGCTCGTCCGGCTCGAGCTCACGTTTGGCCCGCTTGTTCTCCTGGCGTTCCTGGCGGGCCCGTTCTCGGGCGCGTTTCGCCATGCCTTCGCGGCCGCGTTGCGCCATGTCAGATACTCCCGTTTCGGCGATGGTTCGCCGGGGCGAGTGCCGGCATCAAACGACCTTGGTGGGCTTGCCTGCCACCGAGTCCTTCTTGGCCTGCTTGTCGGCTCGTTTCTGCTTCAGATCCTTGGCGGCCACCTTCTTGGTGCTTCTGCCGCCCTTTTCCTTGCTTCCCATGCGTGCCTCCAGGCCGGCCGCCGAGAGGCGGCCTTGTTTCATTGTCTCACGTTCGGGCCTCTAACCCCGACCCCGGCCGGGTCAGAGTGATTCACGGAGCACGTGGAGTGCGGCGATCACCGCATACGACCGGGCCCTCTCGCCGGTCCCGAAGAAGCGCATGTCGCGACTGGTCTCCCCGTCGGGCGTGACCACGGCGAAGGTGACTTCGGTGGCCTGCTCACCGGAGTCTTCCACGATCCGCGGTTCGGATACCCCCAGTCCGATCTCGGCGCCGAATACCGCAACGGCCCGGCGAGCGAGATCCACGGCGTCAGGTCCGATCGGCACTGTGGTACCACCGGCGAAGCCCATCACGCCGCTGAGCCGGTGGGTGACCATCCCTGCGGTTGCCACCTCGAACACGCCGACCTGGCGGCGACCGAGGTCGCGCCCGATGACATCGAGATTGGTCTCGTCGTCGGTGGCGAACACCACCTCGCCGAGCCTGTTCCGGACCTCCGCCTCGACCGGGGCGATCAGGGCTTCGACCGATCCTGCATCGTCTGCCTTGGCGGTGATGCGTACCTTCACCTCCATGTCCGAGATGAGAAAGGCGATCGAGGGGTTCGTCGAGGCGTAGAGGTCGTCGAGGATCTCGGCCACCTGCGACTCGCCGTATCCCCATGTATGCAGCACACGACTCCGGATGACGGCCGCCTTGCCGGAAGCGGCCCTCAGTCGTGGCATCACCTCCATGTCGACCATGGCCGACATCTCACGGGGTACACCCGGTACGGCGCAGATCCACTTGCCGTCCTGGAGCAGGGCGACACCGAGCGCCACTCCCTGGGTGTTGGGGAGCGGTTCGGCACCTGCGGGGTAGTCCGCCATCCTCAACACGCTGTCGGCCACGAACCCGCGCCGGGCCATGATCCGGTCGTGGATACGCTGGGCGTGGGCCTCGTCTCGGCGCATATCGCGTCCGGTGGCGGCGCAGATCGCCTCGCGGGTGAGGTCATCCTGGGTTGGGCCGACCCCGCCGGTGAGGATGACCGCGTCGGCCCGACCGAGGGCTGTGGTGATCGCCGACGAGAGTCGGTCGAGGTTGTCACCCACCGTCACCTGGTAGTGCGAGTCGAACCCTTCGTCGGCCAGCCGTTGTCCGATGAATGCGACGTTGGAGTTGATGATCTGACCGATCAGCAACTCGGTTCCGACAGCGATGATTTCCACGATCACGTTTGGTCTCTCCTCAATTGCCCGGCTCCCAGAGCCCGAACTTCCACGCCGGATCGCCTGGCTCCATCACCCCTTCGATCTGCGAGCGGATCCCCATTCCTCTGGTCTTGGCGACCGCCATCCGACCCAGGGCCAACTGGCGGGGCTCCCACAGAGCCAGGGCGGCGTCGATGTCGCCGTCCGTCTCCATCATCGACTCCTTGAGCGCCCAGGCGTCTGCACAGGCTTTTGCCTGGCCGGCTGCGACGTGGGGCCGCAACCCGAAGGCGGCGTCGCCCATGATGACGACCCGACCGAAGGCCATCTGCGGCACCTCGAGGTCGTAGATGGCCTGGACGAGCGGCCCCGGGCACTTCTCGACGATCTCGCGCAGCTGGGGCGCCAAGGTGGAGCGGGCGGCAGCCAGCATCTCTTCGACGTACTCATCACGCAGGATTCCCGGTGGCATGGTGGTGGCGCGCCGTTGCCCATCGTTGCCTGTCATGAGCCCGGCGAAGGAGCCGAAGCCGTCGCCGTGGTCGGGGTAGTTGCGGTACCACACCGAGTTGATCGTCCGCTTGCCCGGCGTGGCGTCACCGTCGTGATCAGGGATGGCGTAGACCAGGATGTGACTGTGGTCGAGCACCTGATAGACCATGGCGTCGCGCACCGTCTCGAGTGTCTCGGCACTCAGGTCCCGTTCGTCGGTGATGCCCCGCCAGGCGACGTAACCGGAGTAGGTCGGGCTGCAATCAGGCAGCAGGATGCGTCGTGCCGTCGAGGCGATCCCGTCCGAACACACCAACAGGTCGCCGTCGACCGAGCGGCCGTCGGCGAGGTGCAGGGTCACTCCGTCGCTTCGTTGGTCGAAGCCCACCATCTCGGAGTCCAGGTGGTACCGCTCCCGGGGGAACACGTCGAGCATCGCCCGGTACACGGTGTTCCATCCGGAGAACCGGAAGTGATCGGCGTCGGCGTGGGTGATCCGGCCATCGCCGTCGATGTAGCTCCAGTAGGTCAGCTCGAGGCTGGGCCGGTCGTCGTCGCCGCCCTTCTCGGTGAAGTAACGCTCGGTGATCGGCAGCACCACGATCCCCGTTCCCCGTTCCTGCAGAGCGGCGCTGGACCGCTCGAAGATCTGGACGTCGTAGCCCAGGTCGGCGAGCAGCAGACCGGCGGTGAGACCGCCGATCGAGCCGCCGGCGATGAGGACTCTTGGTGCTGTCACGAAGCGTTGTTCAGTCGAACAGTTCGACGGTGACGAAGCGGAGATCGGTGTTGCCGATGTTCTCCAGGTCGTGGATGAGGGCGGTCTCGGGGGTGTGCTCGAGCCACTTGGTCTCGCCCTCGAGGTAGTCACGGACTGCGAAGGTGCCGTCGGCGAACCGCTGGAGGCCGCGGGAACCCTCGACCACGGTCCAGAAGTAATTGCGGGTGTGGGCGTGGAACGGACCGCGCTCGCCCGGCTTGAGGATGATGTCCCACACCCGGATCCTGTGGTTCTCGAACAGGATCGACGTGCCCACGTCGAGGTTGTGGGGGGCTGCCTCGAGCTCTTCGGCATACTCGGCGGGGTCGTAGGTGCCTTGGTCGACCAGTTCTGTGCCGGCTTCCATGATCGCTCCTTGTCTACGTGTTGATCCGATCCTATATGTTGCACGATGGCACCGGGTCGCCCGGGGGGAGCGACGCTCACACCGCGGCGGCGCCAACCCGTTTCCATGCGCGATTGCTGAGGATCATGGCAGTCATCGCTCCGGCTGATATGACGGCGCAGAACGCCCACGCCGCCGGGTACATCTCACGCTCGGCGAGCTGGCTGACCACCAGTGGACCCAGCAGCGTGCCGGTCAGGTTGCCGCCCAACACGACCCCCGAGGCTCGGGCCGGGTTGTCGGCATTGGTGCTGGTCACCGTGAAGTACACCAAGCCGGGCCATCCCCACGATCCCATCATGGCGAGGGGCATGGCGACCAGGTAGAGCGGAACCCCGGACACCACCGCCAGAGTCGAGCACCCGATCACCCCGAGACCGAGCAGCCACGCCATCTCGCGATGACCGCTGCTCCGCGACCGGTCCGCCAACCATCCGGATCCGATCCTGATACCGACCACCATCGCAGAGCACACCGCCAGGATGGTGCCCGCCACCGCCTCGGAGACGCCTTCGTGTACGGCGGAAGGAACCACGAACAACGAGACGGCGTTGCCGGCGGCACCGCCGCAGGCGCCGCCGATCGCCAGGAACAGCAACGGTCTCGGCACCTTCCCCGTGCGCACGGCGGGTGGCGCCACCTGGGTGGGTGCGCCTGGCACCGGTGGAGCGATGGCGAAGGTGATCAACGCCAGCGCCGCCGCCATCAGAAACGTGACGCGCCAGCCGACGGCGACGCCGATCACCGGGAGCAGCACTCCGGCGAGCATGCTGGCGAGCGGGATGGCGCCCTGCTTGGCGCCGAACGATACGCCCTGACGTTCGAAGGCGGCCACTCGCACCAGCACGATGTTCGATCCCACCTGCATGAACGAATTCGAGATGCCGCTCAATGCCGTGGCGATCGGAAGCAGCCACCATCGCCCAGCGGCGGCGCTGACCAAGCAGGCGCCCGCCGCGAACAATGAGCCGGCGTGGAGGCCGAAGGTGGCGCTCCGGCGCTGGACCAGCCTGCCCGCATAGGGGGAAGCGAGTGCCCCGACTCCGAAGTACGTCGAGGTGGCAAGACCCAGGCGGGCCGCGCTCGAATCCCAGGTCGTCGTTGAGGGAGATGATCTGAGAGCTCGTCAGGTAGAGCGGGAGTACTCCGGTCGTCACGTACAGCACGGCGGTGGCCATCGGGTGGGCCGTGAGGAATTGGACGGGTCGAGCCCGGATTGCACCCGCCATCCTCTGGAGAATACATTATGCAGGATATGGCAGATGCGACGTGAAACGGGGACGACACTCCTACGGCTCTTCGGCAGCCTGGCTCGTCGCCCTCAACGTGATCGGCGTCAACCTGGTTGCACCGACCCTGCCCGCCTACGCCGCCCACTACGGGGTGGGGATAGGCATCGCCTCGTCGCTGCTCACCGCCTTCGCCCTCGCCCGCATGAGCATGCGGCTCATCTCCGGCAAGCTCTCGGACAAACACGGCTCCCGGATCGTGTGCACGGCCGGGGGGGTGGTGCAGACCGCCGGGGCTGTGTTGGCGGCGGTCGCTCCCGCCTTCGGCATCCTGTTGGGTGCTCGCCTCATGCAGGGCATTGGCTCGTCGATGTTCGGCACCGCCGTGAACCGGCACCTGCTGGTGATGACCGAGAAGGCCGAACTGGGCAAGGCGACCGCCGGATTCCAATCGGGCATCCTGCTGGGCAACACGATGGGGCCGTTGATCGGCGGACTCGTCGCCGACCGGTTCGGGATCTTCGCACCGTTCCGCGTGCAGGCCGTGATCACCTTCGGGATCGTCGTGGCCAGCTGGCGGTTCATCGCCGATGACATCGTCGAAGACGCCGCCAAGGAGGTGGTGGCCAAGCCGATTCGCTCGCTGCTCGCCCTGGGTGGCTTCAAGCTGGTGATGGTGTTGGCGTTCGGCCTCTTCTTCGTGAGGGCCGGAGCCACCAACGTCCTCGTCCCCGCCTATGCCGATGACGTGCTGAATCTCTCACCGGGCCAGATCGGCATCATCATCTCACTCGGTTCGATCGTGTCGCTGTTCGTCATGGCGGTGGCCGGGCGACTCACCGACACCGTCGGCCGGCGTCCGGTGGCGATGGCTGGTGTGTTCGTATCGGCCTTCATGGTGGCGGCCTACGGCCTCGCCAACGGCACCGCCCAGATCGCCTTCGTTGCGGCCCTCAACGGGGTGGGGGCGGGGATGGCTGCGGTGGCGCTGCCGACCATGATCGGCGACATGGCACCTCCCGGCACAGAGGGGCTCGCCAGCGGTCTCTACCGCATGGCCAACGACCTGGGTTGGATCGTGGGTCCCACCGTGCTCGGGTTCATGGCCGACAGCTCCCAGTACGGGCTCGCCTTCGTGGTGGCCGGCCTCCCGTTGGTGCTTGGTGGGCTCATGTTCACGGCGACACCGGTGGAGCGACTGGGTGCGGTCACGAAAAAGTGACCATCGGCGGCTCCGCTGCTCTCTCAGTCATATATCGTGCAAGATGTCAGAACCCCGAGGAGGTCGATCATGGAAGTACGCCGCACACCCCTCAGCGGACCGTCCGCTTGGGTGGGTCCCGAGATTCAGGACGACACCGATTGGATCGTCCACCTCGACGATGCCGCCATCGCCGACATCGACGCCGCACTCCGCGGCGTCCAGGCCAAAGGCCTGAGCATCCCCTTCGGGAAGGAGGACTTCCAGCTTCCCTCGATGGGCGGATTGCTCGACTCGATCCCCGATCAGCTCGAGAACGGCCGATGCATGGTCCTGGTGCGGGGCGTGCCCCGTGATCGCTACACGGTCGAGGAATGCGAGATGATCTACTGGGGGATCGCCGTCAACCTTGGCACCCCGATCTCTCAGAACACCCGCGGTCACCTGCTCGGCCACGTGCGGGACGAGGGGAAGAACTTCGACGATCCCACGGTGCGCGGGTATCAGACCAGCGCCAAGATGGACTTCCACGCCGACCAGCTTCCCGTCGACATCCTCGGGTTGTTCTGCGTGCGCACCGCCAAGTCCGGCGGTGAGAGCGCGCTGGTGGCGGTGGACACGGTCCACAACGTCATCCTCGAGGAGCGCCCCGACCTGCTCGAGGTGCTCTACCAGCCGTTCAACCTCGATTGGCGCGGTGAGGAGCCCGAAGGTGACCCGGGCTGGTACACCTCGGCGATGTTCAGCTACACCGACGGCAAGGTGACCTCCCGGGTCACCAGCCGCCAGTACTTCAACACCGTGACCCGCTTCGGGGAGGAACTCGCTCTCACCGACATCCAGCGCGA
This sequence comes from uncultured bacterium, assembly GCA_963825585.1. Lineage (GTDB taxonomy): Bacteria > Actinomycetota > Acidimicrobiia > Spongiisociales > ZC4RG35 > JAOUGY01. Next base: position 40,968 of record CAWGTX010000007.1, on the reverse strand, counting down.
AGCGCTGGACTTCGTCCAGGAGGTGTGCAACCGACCCGAGCTGCGCCTGTCGATGATGTTCCAGGAAGGCGACATGCAGTTCATCAACAACCACGCCATCCTCCACGCCCGTACCGAGTTCGAGGACTACGACGACGAGGACCTCAAGCGCCACCTGTTGCGCATCTGGGTTGCCTTCCCGCCCGAGCGTCGTCGCACGCTCGCCGCCGAACTGGCCGAGCGCTACCGCGTGGTCGAGATGGGCGGCATTCCCGCACGGGTCGCCTCGTGACGAGAGGGCGACGCCGGAGCATCGGCGTCGGCGTGGTGGGTGCCGGCAGGATCGGCACCCACCGAGCCCGCCTCGTCACCGATCATCCCGGTGTCGACTACCTGCGCATCGCCGACATCGATGGCGCGGCGGCGGAACGACTCGGCGCCGCCACCGAGGCTGACGCGGTGGGCGACGATTCGTTCGCGGTCATCAACGACCCCAGGGTCGATGCGGTCATCGTGTCGACTCCCGAGGACTCCCACGTCGACGCCACCCTGGCCGCGATCGCATCGGGCAAGCCCGTGCTGGTCGAAAAGCCCCTGTCTCTCGACATTCCCGGTGGCACGAAGATGGTTGAAGAGGCGGTCGCCGCTGGGGTGGATCTCCGGGTGGGATACAGCGCCCGCTACCTGCAGAAGTACTTCGTGTCGCGTGACCTGGTGCAGCAGGGCAAGATCGGCACCGTGGTGGGCGGGTGGAGCCGGGTCTACTCGAGTCGGTCCCAGGGGCTCGCCATCCTCGGTCGTAGTGTCCACGCCACGCCCGTCATGGACATCATGACCTATCTCGTCGATCTGGTCGGGTGGTATCTCGCGCCCGATGTCGTCCCGGTCGAGGCGTTTGCTCGCGGTCACGGTGTGGTGTTCCGGGAACACGGTTTCGACGTCGACGACGTCACAACCGCCACCGTCACCTATTCCGACGGGACCTCCTTCGGATTCGACGTCTGTTACTCGTTGCCGCTGGGGTTCCCCACCACCGGGCAGAGCATCCGCTTCGAGATGTTCGGTTCGGAAGGCGCAATCCTCATCGACGACGATCACCGCGACCAGATGTTGTTCTCCGAGCAGGGATACACCAACGCCTACGCCACCAATCAGGAACTCAAGTTCGCCTTCCTCGGCAGCCGAACCTCCGGTGAGTGGGCACAGGGCAAGATGTTCGGGCGCATTGCAGACGAGACCCGCGCCTGGCTCGACCATCTGACGGTGGGTGCCCCGTGCCACCTGACCACCGGTCCCGAAGCGCTGGTGACCCTGGCGGCCACCCTCGCCATCGAGGAGGCGTCCCATACGAGTACGCCGGTCAGGGTCGATCTCCGCTAGCTCCCCCCAGATCTTCCCCCTCCGGGATTCAGTCGCCACCCGGAGGGGGAGGCATTTCGTCGGACACCCGGTCGCGTATGCCCCCGGTCACATCCTCGGGCCCCGAGTAGGTCCGCTCGGGCAGATCCTTGAGCGTCTGCACCATCGTGGCGTCGCTGCCGTTGTGTTCCGCCTGCGCCACCACATCGGCCTTCACAGCCGGATAGTCGAGGCCGGCGAGCGCGTCCTGGAGTTCGAGAGGTCGTTCATCCATGAGCAGGATCTACCCCGTCTCCACGTGGCTCAACCCCGGCCGGTCGAGACGAAGGACCTCGTGCATCCACTCGTGGAGTGGGTTGTCCGGTTCCATCTCGCCGCGCCCGGCGAGATGGAACCCGGCCGCCAGCAGCGCCTTCCACGAGGCGACGTTGACGGAGTTGACCGGGACGATGACGCAGGTGGCGGCGGGTTCCTCGGCCCAGATCCTCTCGACGAAGGCCGTCAGCATGGCTCTCCCGTGACCCCGGCCGATGAGCGCCGCCTCACCGATCAGGTAGTCGACACTCACGGCGCCCGCCGGGACAGGAACCACGTCCTCGACTTCCTCGACGTATTCGGGATAGTCCTCGAACCGAAGGAACTGGATGAGCCCGAGGGCTGCGCCACCCATGAACGCGAGGTGATCCTCACCCGGCTCCTCGCCATCGACGCGGGGCCCGAAGTCGCGCTCGACCGCCTCGGAGCTGAACTCGTGGTTCCACCACCTGGCGACGTGTGGTTCGGCGCAGCCAGCGCCGGAGGAGCGGGAAGTCGGATCGCTCCACCCGACGGAACGTGAACTCAGGCATGTCGGCGAGCGTAGGTCGGTGTGGGCCGACTTCGCCGAGCAGTTCGAGGGCTCGGTGATTCGTGAGTTGCCCATGAACGGTCGCTGTTCAGCCCTCGTCCCAGACCGGGCGACGAACCTCGGGGTCCACGACTCGCATGTTCCGGTCGCGCAGTGCGCCGATCCGGTCCATCTCGTCGTCGGTCAGTTCGAAGTCGAACAGATCGATGTTCTCCTCGATCTCGTGGTGCTCCAGCGCCCGTGGCACCGCGACCACCTGTCGGCTGCTGGATGAGCCAGCGGAGTGCCACCTGGGCGGGCGACTTGGAGTGGGTGGCGGCGATCTCGACGATCACCGGATCGTCGAGGACCCGGCCGCGCGCCAGCGGAACGTGGGCGGTGGTGATCATGCCGTGGCGGGCGGCCGCAGCGAGGACCTTGTCCTGGCGCAGATAGGCGTGGTACTCGACCTGGTTCACCATCAGCGGTTCGTCACTGAGCGCCACCGCTTCGTCGAGCAGGGCGACGGTGAAGTTCGACACGCCGATGTTGCGTGTCAGTCCGTCCCGTTTCGCCTTCACGAGGGCGCCGACCGTTTCGGCGAGCGGCACCCGTGGCTGCGGCCAGTGGATGAGGAGAAGGTCGACGTAGTCGAGTCCGAGGGTCTCCAGGCTGGTCTCCACCGAACGGGCGAAGGCGTCGGCGGTGGCGTCCTCTTCGGTCACCTTGGTGGTGACCCACAGGTCCTGGCGGGGTAGGCCGGCGGCCTTGATGCCCTCGCCGACCCAATGTTCCGACCCGTACTTGCGGGCCGTGTCGATGTGGCGGTATCCATTGAGGAGGGCGTGCGTGACGAGTTCCACCGCCCGCTCGGGCTGGGGATACTGCATGGTGCCGTACCCAACGACGGGAATCTCGGCGCCATGGGCCGAAACCGTGGGGGCTTTCGCCGGTTGCATGCAGTTCCTCCTGCGCGTTCTGGCCGGAATCCACCGTTCCGGTGATTTATTGGATGGGGCGATCTGCACGGTAGCGGCCGGGGATCGAGGCCGAACGGGTGCTGATGCGAGTGGCGTCGCTTCCGGGCACGGCGTCCACGAAGCCCGCAAGGGTCTGGCGCTGATGCTTGCGGAGAGCTAGCATTCTGCAACATGCGGACGCTGTATCTGAGAAATGTTCCCGATGAGGTTGCGGTACGGCTCGAGCGGCTGTCCGCCCGTGAGGGGATCTCGCTGTCGGCCTACGTCGTGCGCGAGTTGGCGGGGATCTCCCGGCGGGCCGACAATCCCGATCTCTTGGCAGACCTCCCCGACCTGAGTGTCGACATCGATTCGGTGCTCGCCGATATCGACGAGGGCCGGTCCAGGCCGTGATCGTGTTCGACGCTTCAGCCGCCGTCTACGGCTTGCTGAAGGACGGAGACGCACGACGGCTCCTCGCTACGGAGGTCGTCGTGGTTCCTCACCTGATCGACTCCGAGTTGACCCACGCCTTGCGCGGCCAGGTGTTCGCGCGGGTCGGTGGCGGAAGCCGATGCGGCCCGGGCACTCGACCGCTGGCGCAGACTTGGGATGGGGCGGGTGGCGGCGGTAGGCCTGCTCGGCCGCGTGTGGTCGTTGCGTGAGAACCTGACCGGCTACGACGCCACCTATGTGGCGCTGGCGGAGGCTCTCGAATGTGCCCTCGTCACAGCGGATCGGCGCCTCGGCGGTGCCCCCGGGCCCACCTGTCCCATCACGCTGGTGCGCTCCTGATCCACGTGGTGTCGGTCCAGGTCAGGCGATGTTCAACCGCTCCTTCAGCAGATCGAGGTTGGCGGGGTCCATCTTCCGTTTGCCGTTGCTGATCTCGAGGGCGATCTCCAGCACCGCATCGTTGTAGGGGGTGGGCACCCCGAACTCGCGGCCCTTGCGCACAACGGTGCCGGTGATCGACTCGATCTCGGTGCGTCGGCCCTTGTGGGCGTCCTGGACGGTGGCGGTCATGGAGTGCTCGCCGACGTGCTCCAACAGTGTCTTCATGGCGGTGACCAGCACCTCGTCGCCGGCCCCGGCGAACTCCTCGGCGGTGAGGCCGAAGATCGGCTGGAGCCGGAGCCCCTGGGCGGCGCCGACTGCCACGGTCTCGCGGCCGATCGCCACCGAGATCTCGAAGATGCCGGGCAGCTTGGCGGCGTCCCAGTTCTTCAACCCGAACAGGCTGAAGGGGCCCATCGTCATCGAGTTGGCCAGCAGCTTGGTCCACTTGGAACCGAGGATGTTGTCGCTGATGCCCACCTTGGCGGCATGGCCGAGCAGCCGGGCTGCTTCCTCCACCCGGGGCGTGGTGGTGCCGTCGATCTCGCCCACCCCGAACCAGGTTCCCGTGCGGGTGGTGTCACGCTTGATCTCGCCCGGCTCCCAGATCTCGGCCGACAGCTCCACCACCGATGGGACCACCCTTTCAGGGCCGAGAATCGACGAGATGAGATCGTCGTTCATCCCGTTCTGCAGGCCCACGAACATGCCGCCAGGCTTCAGGTAGGGCTTGATGAGCTGGGTGAGCCAGGCGGTGTCGTAGCTCTTGGCGGCCAGGAACACGATGTCGAACTCGGGCCTGTCGGTGGCCAGCTCGAAGAGGTGCATCGCTTTGGGCTGGACGTGGAGGTCGAGGCCGGGCATCACCACCCGTAAGCCCTTGGTCTTCATGGCGTCGACGTGGGCGGGCCACTGGTCGATGAGGGTGACGTCCTCGCCGGCATCAGTCATGTCGGCGCCAACGCTGGAGCCGATCGCCCCGCAGCCGAGGATGGCGATCCCTTTGCTCACGAGTTGATCGCTCCGCTGATGTCATCCTGGATACCGCCGCGACGGGCGACCCGGGCCGAGACGATCTCGAGGATCTGCTCCTGCCGCTCGGGCGCCACCAGTTCGTCGAGCTTCCCTTCGTCGTCGGCGATGCGGATGAGGTCATCCAGGGCGGCAGGCATCAGGTGGGGGTGACCGAAGATGGACGTCGTGTGGATGATCACCTCGAGCAGTTCCTTCGGGGTCGCCCCGGCGCGGAGCGCGGCCCGCATATGCCGGCGCGACTGGTGGGTTTCGCCGATCGACAGCGTCGCCCCCACCACCGCCAGCAGACGGTCGCGGTCGGACAGCACCTTGCGGCTGTACATCCCTTCGTACACCGAGTCGAGCCACGCCTTGCCGAAGTCAGGGTCGAGGGCGTCGAGGGTGTCCACCAGGTTGATGTGGTGGCCGGGACGGAGTCGCAGCCCGGTAGAGAACCCCCACCATCCGTAGGTGTCGAGCAACCGCTCGATGCGGGGATCGGACTGGTCGTTGGCACCCCACCGCTGTCGTTCCTCGTCGAGACTGCGGGTGGAGTTGTCTGCGATCCGCTCGTTCAGGTCGTTGACGGCGTCGGGGCGCTGGGCCAGCGCCCGCTCGAACGCCTCGCACCCGGCCGCCACCACCCACGGTCCGGTGTAGACGTAGCACTGGAAGATCACCTCCAGCATCTCGGCGGCGGGCACGCCGGCGTCGATGCCGGCGACGATGTTCTCCTCCAGCTGTGCGGGCATCTTCGACACCGTGTACTGGGCGGTGAGCACCAGTAATCGGCTGCGGGAGTCGAGCCCCGGTCGGGTGATGAGCCGGCCCAGGTGGGTGCGCCACACCTGCTCGAAGGCGGGGTCGAGGCGGCCGAACAGCTCACCGAGACGGGCCGAGCTCTGGGGGATGAAGGTCTCGAGCTCGCTCACGACGCCCACCCGATCAGTTTCTTGGCGTTGTCACCGAGGACCGCTTTGCGCTCGGCCTCGTCGAGGTCGCTGCCGTTGATCCAGGTGACCGGATCGGGCTGGCCCATGTCGGCGGGGAAGTCGGTCCCGAGCACCACCCGGTCGCCGCCGGCGACTTCCAACACCCGGCGCAGGTTGCCGTAGCCGTGCACGAGCGAGTCGTACCACAGGTGACGCAGGTACTCCGACGGCGCCGTCTCGATGTGCTCGCGTGCTTCGGGGCGAATGCCGTGGCCGTGGTCGAAGCGGGCGTACGCCCAGCAGGCGTACCCGCCGCCGTGGGCGAACATCATCTTGAGGTGGGGGAGCCGCTCGATCACTCCGCCGAAGATCAGTGACCCGATGGCGATGGTGGTCTCGGTGGGGTTGGCGATGTAATTGCGCATGTGATACCGGGGCAACGCCTCCTTCAGGCGGGACGCCGAGGGATGGAGGAACACGGTGGCGCCCAGGTCGGCAGCCGCCTCCAGCACTGGGAAGAGGTGTGGCTCGTCCCAGTTGGACCCGTTGACGTGGGAGCCGACGGCGGCGCCGACCATGCCTTCGATCGCCATCGTCCGCTCCAGCTCGGCAACAGCCGCAGCCGGGTCCTGGAGGGGGAGTGCGGCGAACCCGGCGAACCGGTTGGGCCACTGGTGCACGAATCCGGCGATCTCGTCGTTGATCGCCCGGTTGCCCTCCACGGCGTGACCGGCGTCGACGTAGTAGCGGAACAGGATCGGGTTGAGCGACAGCACCTGCATGTCGACGCCGGCGGCGTCCATTCGTTGCATGCGCTGTTCCATCGACTCCCAGTGCACCTTGCCGCCCAGCGACACCTCATAGTCGCCGGTGACGATGCGGGGTCTCCCCAACTCGTCGCGTTCGACCCGTGAGCCGAACCAGTCGGTCCCGCTCTCGGCGGCGGCGATGGCCGAGCGAGGCAGCAGGTGGGCGTGCATGTCGATGACGGAGAGCGATGTTGGGTCAAACATGATGTGTGATGCAGTCTATAGAGAGGAAGGCGGAGGATGGCAGCGGAGGGCGGACCGGAAACCGTTCACCGTTTGACGTGGCGACGGAGTACCGGTTCGGATCTGCACCCCCCGGCCCAACCCGCGATCCGTCGCGACGAGGACCGGCGGGGGGTCGAAGGGGGGTCGTCCCCCCTGGGTATTAGGGGAAGGCGGAGGAACCAGGACTTCTCGTCAGTACAGCAGTGATCGGGCCTGCTCTTCGGCGGCGGCGTATGCCAGACGGGCCAGGGTGGACCCGGTGGAAGCGCGGCGGACGCCGAGTTCGGCGAGGCGGCGGGGAGGCGGCCCGCCGGGAAGCAGCAGCACATTGACGGGGGCTCCGACCTCGTCGACGACCCGGGCCATGTCTGCCTCGGCGGTGAGACCGGGGGCGTACACGGCGTCGGCGCCGGCGGCCCGATAGGCCCGGAGGCGCTCGATGGTGTCGTCGAGGTCGTCGACGCCATTGAGGTGGTTCTCGGCGCGGGCGGTCAGCACCACGCCTCGACCGGCGGCGGCCGCCACCCGTTCGGCGGCGACTGCGATGTCGTCGATGCCGTCGGTCACGGGGTCGTAGTCCTCGATCGACACCCCGGCGGCACCCAGGGATCGCAACGTGTCCACGTTGGCGGCGACCTCGTCGAGTGTGGCGGCGAAGAGGCGCTCGGCGTCGACGTTGAGCGGCACCGACACGGCCGCCGCCATCACCTCGACGTGGGCGCACAACTCGTCGAACGTGATCTCGTAGTCGTCGCGCCCCCAAGTGGCGGCGAACCCGGCGCTGGTGGTGGCGAGGGCGGCGAACCCCATCCTCTCCAACATCACCGCCGACCCCACGTCCCACGGGTTTGGCAGCACGAAGAAACCGTCGTCGTGCATGTCCATGAATCGTCGGGCCTGAGCGTCCATCGACCGAGCGTAGCGATGCGAGGCTCGGGCCCTAGGCGAGCTCGATCGTCGTGCCCTCGCGAGCCGCTTCGGTGGCGACCGTACCTCTGTCGGCCATTGACCGTTCGATGTCGGAGACCTCGGCATCGGTGCGGCCCGGGGCGTGATGGAACAGGAGAACCCGTGGGACACCACATCGTTCCGCCAGCGCCACCGGGTAGTCGAGGGCTGAGTGCCCGTATGCCGCCTGGGTAGGCAGTTCCTGGGAGGTGTGCTGGGCATCGTGGATCAACAGGTCGACCCCGCGGCACAGGTCCATCGCCGCCTCGTGGTAGGGCCCCCACCCGTCCGGTCCGGGTCCGAGCACGCCCGCCGGGCCGTGGTCGGAGAGATAGGCGAAGCCGGCGTGGCCATCGCTGATGCGATACCCGAACGTCCGCCCGCCCTTGTGTGGGATCTCTCGGGCGACCACCTCGAAGCCTTCGATGGCGTGTGTCCCTTCGGCGATCGAGTCGAACGACCACGAACCGTTGAGCCCGGTCGGTTCGATCGGGAAGGCCGGAGGTGACATGAACCGCCGGAGCAGGTCGATCGCCGGGGCGCCCTGCTCGGGCACCAGCAGGCGGGTCGTGGCGTCCGGACGGTCAGCGCTCCGGAAGAACGGCAGGCCCTGCGTGTGGTCCCAATGGAGATGACCGAGCAGGATCGTGCCGGCGAATGGCCCACCCTCCAGGAGCGCGTCAACCCGTCGGATGCCGGTCCCGGCATCCAGGATCAGGCGAGGGGCGTCCTCGTCGTCGTGGGCGATGGCGAGACACGACGTGTTGCCACCAACTTCAACGAACTCGGGGCCGGGCGCCGGGGTGGACCCCCGGACGCCGCACACATGGATCCGCACTACTCCTCGCGCCGATGGCCCGTCGACAGCTCGACCAGCTTCTGACGGTCGATCCCGTCCGGCGGAACCGCCGCCACCTTGCAGTCGGTCACCGCTCGCAGCGTCGCCGTCCGGGACCCTCCTTCCAGGACCGCCCGCTCACCGAGTACCGCCCCCGGACCCAGCTCGGCCAGCTTCTCGCCATCGACCTCCACCACCAGCACCCCGTTGAGCAGGAGGAACAGTTCCTCGCTCGCCGACCCTTGTTCCACCAGGGTGTCTCCCTGGGAGATCCGCCGGATCTCGGGCTTGTGGTCGCCTCGCATGATCCGCTCCTGCAACTGCCGCTCGAGCAGGGTCTCCACTTCGGTGACGAGGGCCGGTGAGTCCTCGTCACCCCACGGCGTTCTCCGTCCGAACGACTCGTTCATCCACTTCTTGTACTCCGCCACGCTGCTCTTGGCTACCAGGGTGCCGTCGTCGAACACCCAATGCCGCGGGAAACCCGATGCCCCGATCAGGCCGCCGGTGTGGGTGCCGTCGGCGTTGATCGTCAGTTCCACCGTCGTCCACACGTTCGGGGCGAAGAACTGCACGAATGGCGGATGTTTCACCGCCCGGGGCATGGGTGCGCCGGTCCTGCCCCCAGTGGTCTGGGTGAAGCGGACCGCTCCCGGCGCGGCCTCGGGTTCTGACCGGAGGTCGGGGAGGCTGACCGCCGGCACCGTGATCGAGCCCACGCCCAGCCCCACGGTGGTGGCCCCCATCAGGCCTCCACCGGAGTAGCCGGAATCGGTGATGGTCCCGCTGTCGTCGACCTCGATGTAGGCCCGCAGCTCGTTGGCGAAGCGGAAACGGTCGTTGGCCCGCAGCCCCTCGAGCGTGGCGTGCGCGTCGTCGCCGAGATCGTCGGGCGGCGGCGGATCGTGATGAGCCAGCTTCATCCGGGTGGCCGCCTTGCCCATGCCTTCGAGCAGGTCGGATGGGATCCACGACACGGTGGCGATGGTGTGTTCGATGCGCATGGCTGGCCTCCTGGTCGGGGTGCTCTAGGCAGGAGCCCCGTCGCCGATCTGTTGCATCATTGCCGCGAAGTCCGTGACGCCCCAGTGGGCGATGCACTTGCCGTCCCGCCACTGGTTGATGTCGATCCCGGCCACGTCGATCGGGTTGCCGCTGGCCGGTATGCCCATGAACTCGCCCTGGTGGGTTCCCCGCATCCTGAGACGGGCAACGACCTTGTCACCGTCCTGCAGCATCTCGACGACCTCCATACGGAAGTCGGGGAACGCCGCGTGCGCCATGTTGAACATCTCGACCGCAGCCTCGCGGTTCGACCCGGGAAGCTCGTGGTCGACGTAGTCCTCCGCCAGATACCGCTCTGCCATCGCATCGATGTCGGCACCCGCCGCCATCTCGTCGTACATGCGCTGTGACAGCGCCTTCAGATCGCTCATCGCCCTCTCCTCTCGTGGTCGGCCGGTGATGTCGGGCTCGGGTTGTAGGTCCCAATGTGCGCCCCTCGTCGGATCCGCGCCAGGGTGATGGCCCTTCGACGCATGGGTGCTGGCACCACCTCGAGACTGCGAGCCCGCACGCTGGGCAATCGCCCGGTGACCGGCCAAGATGGCGACACGTTCCATCGTCCCGAGAGGTCTGTCATGCCGATCACCGTGTTCCTGGCCGATGACAATCTCATCGTGCGGGAGGGAGTCAAGGCCCTGCTCGAGCTCGAGGACGACTTCGAGGTCGTGGGTCAAGCCGGCGCCTACGACGAGCTCGTGGCCGGCGCCGAGGCCACCGGTCCGCAGGTGATCGTCACCGACATCCGCATGCCGCCCAACTTCTCGCGTGAGGGAATCGATGCCGCCAAGGAGGTCCGAAAGCGCCACCCGGGAACCGGCGTCGTGATCCTCTCGCAGTTCGACGACCCCGACTACGCCGTCTCGTTGCTGTCCGAGGGCGCCGCCGGATACGCCTACCTGCTGAAGGACCGGGTGGGTGAAGGCGATCAGCTGGCGCGGGCGGTGCGTGAGGTGGCGGCCGGCGGGTCGCTGCTCGACTCCAAGATCGTCGAGGGCCTGGTCAACCCGGTCAGGGCCGACGGCTCACTGTCGAGCGGTGAGGAGGAGTTGTTGAGGCTGGTGGCCGAGGGGCGGACGGTGAAGGCGATCGCGGCCCACCTCGCCACCACCCCCTCCGATGCCAACGCCGCCATCGAGGCGTTGTTCGGCAAGCTCGCCGAGGGGCTCGCCGCCGGGCGTTCCGACAGTCTCGACCGTCTCAAGATGCTCCAGCGGGCCATAGTCGACGGTCGGGAGCAGGGCGAAGCGCTCGGCCGGCTCCTACCCGGCGGGGTGGCGGCACAGATCATCGGCGAGGGCCGCCGCCCCGGTGAGACCGAGGAACTGATCGTCACAGTGCTCATGTCCGACATCCGGGGGTATACCACCATCGCAGAGCACGCCGAACCGAGCGCCCTGGCCGGCCAGCTCCACGAACATCGGGCGGCGATGAACCGCGCCATCCTCGGGGAGGGGGGGACGGTCATGCAGTTCGTCGGCGACGCCGTCATGGCGGTGTTCGGGGCGCCGGTAGCCCAAACCGACCACGCCGATCGGGCGGTCGCTGCCGCCATCGCCATGCACACAGCCCAGTCCGACCTCAATCAGCGGTGGGAATCCGATGGGCTTGATCCCTTCGGACTGGGCATCGGGCTGTCGACCGGGTTGGTGGCGGCGGCCCTGCTCGGATCCGAGGAGCGGCTGGAGTACTCGGTCGTCGGCGACACCGTGAACCTCACCCAGCGGCTGCAGCAGTGGGCCGAGCCCGGCGAGACGGTCCTCAGTGAGCCGACGTGGCAGGCGATCGAGTGGCAACCCGAAGCGGACGTGCTGGAGCCGGCGCTGGTCAAAGGCCGTGATACCGCCGTCGGTGCCCACCGCTTCCCACCGAGGCAGACATGATGCCGACGGATGGTCGGGTCACCGGTCCCCGGACTCGGCAGAGACGTCTTCTCCGTGCCGGCGTGGCCGTCTACCTCGTTTCGGTCGTGGTTTCCCTGGTCCTGTCACGGAGCTACGAGATCGCCACCCTCACCGCTTTCGGTACCTTCGTCCTGGTCGGTGGGCTGATCGTGGTGCGCCGGGAGAATCGGCTGGGGCTCATGCTCGTGGCATACGGCTCGCTGTGGGCCCTGTCGACAGCGCTGGGCGTCATGGCCGACGCCCTCGACCAGGCGGGACGTCTTGATGCCGCCGCCTGGATGACCCTCGCAGCGGTCGTACCGGTCGCTCCTACGTTCTGGCTGCTCGCCGCCATCTGGTTGGTCTTCCCCAATGGTCGGCCCACCACGGAGACAGACCGGAGGCTCCTCCAGGCAAGCGGGGCACTCGCGGCCGTGGTGACGGTCGCCACCGTCTTCGCCACCCCCCAACTCTTACCCGAGACCCAGGCGTACCCGCACCCCTTCGTCCCGAGCGAGATCGCTCAACCCCTCTACGTCGTCGTTCAAGGCTTGACCTTTCTGTTCTTCGCGTTCGGATACTTCGTCGCCGTGAGGCTGGTCCTCAGGCTGCGTCACGGCGATCCGATCGAGCGCCGCCAGGTGGGCTGGATCGCCGCAGCAGTCGTCCTCAACCTGACGATTCTCATCGCCAACGTGTCCATCGCCCCGCTCGGCAATGAAGACAGCGCCTTCCTGCTGATCGACGCCGTGGCGATCGTGTTGATACCACTCGGGATCAGCGTCTCGATCTTCCGATACCGCCTCTACGACATCGACGTCATCGTTTCCAAGTCGGTGACCTACCTCGCTTTGGCTGTGACGATCGCCGGCTTGTACGCAACGGTGGTGGTGTTGCCGCTGCTCGTGGTTGGGCGGTCGGATGGTGAGGGGCCGGGTCTGGTGCTCCCGATCGTGGCGGCGGCTGTGGTGGCGGTGGTGTTCGAGCCTGTCCGGGACCGAATGCAGCGCTGGGCCGACCGTCTGGTCTACGGCGAGCGAGCCACGCCACACGAGGTGCTTTCAAAGCTCACCTCCCGGCTGGCTGAGTCGACGATCGGCAACGGCACCGACGACCTCGCTCAGTTGCTTGCCCAGGGGACCGGTGCCGAGCGGGCGGTCGTCTGGTTGAAGATCGACGACGTGCTGTCACCTGACGGGGTCTTCTTCCGTGGGGAATCCCAGTCGATCGAACCGGTTTCTGTTGGTGGTCTGGTCGACGACGAGCTGACAGCATCACGGCCGGTGGTGTATCGGGGTGACGTGTTCGGTGCAGTGAGCATCACCAAACCGCCCGACGATCCGATCAGTCCGAACGATCGGGATTTGCTGGCGGATGTCGCTGCCGGTGCGGGGTTGGTGTTGCGCAACATCTCGTTGAATCGTGAGTTGGAGAAGCGGGCGGAAGAGGTGCGGGAGTCGCGGCGGCGGCTGATCGCTGCGCAGGACTCCGAGCGTCATCGTCTCGAACGGAATCTCCACGACGGTGCCCAACAGCAGGTCGTCGCGTTGAAGGTGAAGTTGGGGATCGCCAGGACCATCGCCGAACGGGAAGGCGCCGACGACATCGTCGCCCGGGTGTCGGTGTTGGCCGAGGAGACCCAACAGGCGGTCGATGCGCTCAGGGCGGTCGCCCACGGGATCTATCCGCCGTTGTTGGAGTCCGAGGGTCTCGAGGCTGCCCTGCGTGCGGTCGAACGAACCTCGCAGATACCCCTCACCGTCGGCGCCGATGACGTCGCCAGGTTTCCACGCCCGATCGAGGAGACCGTTTACTTCTCGGTGCTCGAGATGATCGAACGGGCCCGCATGTCGGGAGCGACGCAGATGACGGTCGGTCTCACCGGCCTCGCCGGTGAGTTGGTGATGACAGTCGATGTGAAAGGAACGACAGACCTCGACGTCACCGTCGTCCACGACCGAGTCGACGCCGCCGGTGGAACCCTCTCGATTCATGCGGCGGATCAGGCCATCGAACTCACCGCGCGATTCCCGACACCCCAGTCGATCGACGCCGTGTCGTCGACCACCCAACTGGTGGCGGAGCTCTCATGACGACTCTCAGTCGACGCGTTCGGATCGCACTGGTGGCCGCAGTGGTCGTGTATCTCGCCGCGGCCGTGACGCTCGTGCTCCTGGGGACGCCACTTGCGTGGGGACAAGCCGTTGCCAACGGTGCCTTCATGGCGATCGGGGCGATCATCGTCGTGCGGAAGCCCGGCAACGTCGTTGGTGCGCTGCTCTTGACACTCGGGGTGCTGTGGAATGCGATCCACGCGGCAGACGTGGCGGCGGCCTGGTACGCCCAGGCGGGTGACGTCGAAGTCGCCAGTTGGATCGCGTGGGCGTTCAGTCCGATCGACAAGTTCGCCACCTGGATCCAGGTGCCGATGATCCTCCTGTTTCCCTACGGGCGGGTTTCATCGGAGTGGGACCGTAGGTTCATCCGCGCGACGGCGATCTACACGTCGATGGTGGCGCTCCTGGCACTGGTTGCGAGCCCCCGCGCCCTGGGGGAGCCCGGTGGCTCGGGCTACCCCCATCCGTTCGTCGACGCCGAGATCGCAGATCCACTGGGGCCAGTCGTCGAAGTCTTGTTCTTTCCCATCCTGATCTTCTTCCTCGTGGCAGCAGTCAGGTTGATCATGAGGGCTCGCCGGAGTGAGCCGGTCGAACGCCGACAGATCGGATGGGTCGGATTCGCCTGCGCGCTGTACTTCGTGCTCGGCATCTCCAACGGCATCTTCGATCCGCTCGGAGCGTACGAGAGCGGTTTCGCCTTCTTCGACGCCGTCATCTACCTGGCGATTCCGATTGCCATCGCCATCGCCATCTTTCGGTTTCGGTTGTACGAGATCGATCGCATCCTGTCCCGGTCGGTGACCTTCGGAGGGTTGGCGCTGTTCATCGGAGGGGTGTACGTGGCCACTGTCGTTGGATTGGGTCGGTTGCTCGGCGGCGAAGCCGGGTTCGGGCTGTCGATCGTGGCGACGGTCGTGGTGGCGTTGGCCTTCCAGCCGGCGCGTCGACGGTTGCAGCGCTGGGCGAACCGGTTGGTCTATGGCGAACGGGCGACACCACACGAGATCCTGGTCCGGTTCTCTCATCGCTCGTCCGAGCTGTCCGATGAGGAGCTGCTGGAACGCATCCCCCAGTGGATGGTGGACGGAACCGGGGCGAGATCGGCGACCCTGTGGACCCGACGCGGCGACCACTTCGAAACGGCGGCGGTTTGGCCGTCTGATGCGGGGTTGCGTCGACTGGACGGCGGCGATGCCTTCACAGATCCCGAGGCGGATTGGTCGCTGGGGGTGTTCCACGACGATGAGCTGTTGGGCGGATTGTCGTTGGTCAAGGAAGCGGGCGAGGCGGTGACACCGGCCGAGGAGGGACTGCTGTCCGATTTGGCATCAGGGTTGGGCTTGGCGTTGCGTAACGCCCAGCTGACGGGTGAGTTGCGTCGTCAGGTGACCGAGTTGGAAGCGTCGCGTGAGCGGGTGCTGGTGGCGGCGGATGCGGCGCGTCGTGAGTTGGAGCACACGCTGGACAGCGGACCGCAGCAGCAGTTGGTGGCGTTGAAGGTGAAGTTGGGGCCGACCCGGATGTTGGCGGAGAAGTCGGGGGCGGAGAAGACCGCGAGTCTGTTGGGTCAGTTGGAGCAGCAGGCGGGAGACGCCATCAAGGCGGTGCGCGATTTCGCCGGCGGGATCTATCCGCCCACGTTGGAGGCCGAGGGACTGGTGATGGCGATCCGCCAGCAGGTGCGATCGGCCGCGCTTCCGGTGTCCATCTCGGGCGAGGGGTGCGGTCGGTTCCCCCGGGAGGTGGAGGCCGCCGTGTACTTCTCGGTCCTCGAATCAGTGCAGAACGCCACGAAGTATGCGGACGCTTCCTCGGTCGCCATCACCCTTTCAGAACGTGGCGGTGCGCTCACCTTCGAGGTGGCCGACGACGGCAACGGCTTCGATCCGGAGACGGTGAAGCTCGGGGCGGGGCTGAACGGCATCGCCGACCGGCTCGACACCGTCGGAGGAACCATCCACATCGACTCCACCCCAGGGGTCGGCACCACCATCACAGGGATTGTGCCGATATCGGCGGCGGTCGCCGGTACGTCCTAGGTTCCGACCGCCGCAGCCCAGGACGTTTCCAGAGCGTCCATGCTGAACTCGGACTTCGGGATGAAGGCGATGGCACCGGCCGCCAGCGCCGGCTCTTCGTAGCTGCCCGATTCGTGGGTCGACATCACCAGCACCCGAGGTGGCGAATCGAGGCTCATGATCCTGCGGGTTGCCTCGAGCCCATCGATTCCCGGCATCTGAACGTCCATGAGAACCAGGTCCGGCCGCAGATCCGACGCCATGGAAACGGCATCCTCGCCGTTCTCGGCCTCGCCGACGACTTCGAAACCGTCGGTCATTTCCACGACCATCCGCGAAGCCTCTCGAAACGGCCTCTGATCATCCACGATGAGCACTCGCACAGACATCATGCGCCCCATGATGGCGGAGGCGACGGGGTTCGACCACCGCGCTGACCCGCCATTCGGGGGTGGTGCTGGCACGGGCTACTCGCCCGCAACTCCGAGGTAGATGAGCACGGCCCTGACCCGACGGTTCACATCGTCGGTCGGAATGAGGTCGAGCTTGGTGAAGATGGTGTTGACGTGCTTTTCCACCGAACGTGCAGAGATGAAGAGTGCCTCGCCGATGGCGGCGTTGCTGCCGCCCTTCGCCATCTCGGCGAGGACCTCCCGCTCCCGATCGGTGAGCCGATCGAGGATCGTCGAGGCTCCCTCGGAGTTCGACTGGATCAGAGCATCCATCACTTTCGGATCGACCACCGATCCGCCCTGGGCGACGCGTCGGATGGCGGCACCCAGTTCGTCGAGGTCGGCGACCCGTTCCTTGAGGAGGTACGCCCGACCCTCCGATCCCTGCTCGAAGAGCTTCAACGCGTAGGCGGGTTCCACGTACTGGCTCAGCACCACCACGCCGGTGCCCGGGTGGCTCGTTCGGATTGCGTTCGCCGCCCGGATTCCCTCGTCGGTCTGGGTCGGCGGCATCCTGATGTCGGTGATCACGACCTCAGGGTTGTGGAGTTCGACGGCGGCCATCAGCTCGTCGTAGGACGCACATCCGGCCAGCAGCTCGAGCTGGTCGTCGAGCGCCAGCAGGGCGGTGATGCCTTCGCGCATGAGGAAGCTGTCCTCGGCCAGAACGAGAGTGATCGCCACCCGGGGAGGCTACCGCGAAGGATCGGGGGCTCGGCTACCGCAGGACGATAGGCTCAGACGATGGATCTTCCCGTCATGCCACCGATCAAGCCGATGCTGGCCAAACCCGTGCCCGAGCTCCCACTCGGCAACGTGTCCTACGAGCCGAAGTGGGACGGATACCGCTGCATCGTGTTCCGGGACGGTGACGAGGTGGTGATGGGCTCGCGCAACGAGAAGCCGCTCAACCGCTACTTCCCGGAGATGCTCGAACCGTTCAAGGTGAGCCTGCCCGAGCGGTGTGTGGTCGACGGCGAGATCATCGTCAGCATCGACGGCAAGCTCGACTTCGACGCTCTCGGCCAGCGCATCCACCCTGCCGAATCCCGGGTCAACATGCTCGCCGAACGGACGCCCGCCGGCTTCGTGGCCTTCGACCTGCTCGCCCTCGACGACCTGTCGCTGCTGGAACTGCCGTTCTCCGAACGGCGGACGGCGTTGGAAGGCGTCTCGGGCGGGTTCGCACCGCCGGTGCATCTGGCGCCCGCCACCGACGATCCCCAGCTGGCGATGGAGTGGTTCCACGTCACCGAGGCGGCCGGCCTCGACGGGCTCATCATCAAACCCAAGGGCGACCGCTACGTGTTCGACAAGCGGACCCAGTTCAAGCTCAAGCACAACCGCACCGCCGACTGCGTGGTGGCCGGCTACCGGATCCACAAGTCGGGCGACGGGGTGGGCTCGCTCATCCTCGGCCTCTACGCCCCCGACGGGCAGTTGTGGCACGTCGGCGTGGCCGCCAGCTTCACCGCCAAACAACGGAAGGAACTGGTTGCTGAGCTCGAACCGCTGGCACTGACCGATATGTCGGAGCATCCCTGGAGTAGTTGGATGGACGCGGCCGCCAACACCGACGGATCGATGCCGGGAGCCCCCAACCGGTGGAGCAATTCGGGCGAGCGTGATCACACCTGGATCCCGCTCCGACCCGAACGGGTGGTGGAAGTCGCCTACACCTGGGCCAGCGCCGGTCGGTTCCGTGGCACCACCAAGATGGTGCGCTGGCGCCCCGACCGCGAACCCGAGTCCTGCAGCACCGAACAACTCGCCGATCAACCCGCAGTCAGCGGCGAGTCCCCGCTTACCGGGATCGTCTGACTGTCGCCCGTTGGCGAATGCTGACGGGGCGGATCGTGGGCATCCGCTTGCCGGCTCCTCGCCCCTCGCTCCTCGCTCGGTCCGTCATCGGCGCACTCCTACGCGATCGGTACTAGCTTCGGAAGTCTGAACCGAGGAGGACACCGATGACAGACGTGCGGGTGTTGGTCGGCACCAAGAAGGGTGCCTTCGTGCTCGCATCGGATGAACGCCGCAAGGATTGGAAGGTCGAAGGCCCGCTCTTCGGCGGCTGGGAGATGTTTCACGTCACCGGGTCGCCGGTGGACCCCAACCGTCTCTACGCATCGCAGTCGGGTGGCTGGTTCGGCCAGGTGATCCAGCGCTCCGATGACGGCGGCCAGACCTGGAACCCGGTCGGCAACGAGTTTCTCTATGACGGTGATCCGGGCGAGCACCTGTGGTTCGATGGCACGCCGAGGCCGTTCTCGTTCACCCGCGTGTGGCACCTCGAGCCTTCACCGGTCGACGCCGACACGGTGTACGCCGGCATCGAGGACGCCGCTCTGTTCAAGTCCACCGACGGTGGGATGACCTGGTCCGAGCTCACCGGGGTTCGAACGCACCGGTCGGCGCCGGGGTGGCAGCCGGGAGCGGGAGGTCTGGGGCTCCACACCATCGTCATCGACCCCAACCGGCCCGAGCGGATGCACATCGCAATCTCCGCCGCCGGGGTGTTTCGCACCGACGATGGTGGCGGGACCTGGGATGCGACCAACCGGGGTCTGGTCTCTCCCTATGAGCTTCCCGACCCCGACGCCGAGACCGGCCACTGCGTCCATCGGCTCGCCATGCATCCGTCGAGGCCCGACACCATATTCATGCAGAAGCACTGGGACGTGATGCGCACCGACGACGCCGGAGACAACTGGTACGAGATCAGCGGCAACCTCCCCAGCGACTTCGGGTTCGTCGTCGACGTCCACGCCCACGAGCCCGACACGGTCTACGTGGTTCCCATCACCAGCGACTCCGAGCACTTCCCGCCGGAAGGCAAGCTGCGGGTGTACCGGAGCCGGACCGGTGGCAACGAATGGGAGCCGCTCACCAATGGTCTCCCCCAGCAGGACTGCTACGTCGACGTCCTGCGTGACTCGATGGCCGTCGACAGCCTCGACGAGTGCGGCGTGTACTTCGGAACCACCGGCGGGCAGGTGTACGCCTCGGCCGATGCGGGCGACTCCTGGATGCCGATCGTCCGTGACCTTCCACCGGTGTACTCGGTCGAGGTGCAGACGCTGCCGTGATCCGGGTCAGGCTTCCCCAGCATCTCCGCACCCTGGCCGGTGTCGGCGCCGAGATCGAACTCGACGTCGCCGAGCCTGTGACCCAGCGTGCCGTGGTCGACGCCATCGAGGCGGCCTATCCGATGCTGGGCGGCACCATCCGTGACCGGTCCACCGATCGACGACGCCCGTTCGTGCGGTTCTTCGCCTGCGAGGAGGACCTCTCGAACGAAGACCCGGACGAGCCCTTGCCCGACGCCGTGGTGCAAGGCCGCGAGCCCTACCTGATCATCGGGGCGATGGCAGGCGGGTGACACGAAGCGATTGACCGGACTCCTAGACCGTCAGGCGCTCGATGGGCTGACCGCTGATGGTGGCGATCACGTCGAAGTCCTCGTCGACGTGGAGCACGGTCAGCCGGGCGTGCTCGGCGGTCGCCGCGATGAGGAGATCGGGGATCGACGGAGCGCGGTGCTCGCCACGATCTGCCAGCAACATCTGGATCTCGATGGCGCGGGCTTCGATCGCCGGCGTGATGTGTTCGACCGGCATCAACGACACGGGCGGTTCGCCGAGCGTGCCGCGGTGATCGGTCGCCGTTGCGGGTGGAGAAGCCGATCTCGAGCAGCGTGACGGTCGAGATTCGCACCAGGCCCCGCTGGATGCGGAGCAGCCAGTCGTCGCCGGCTGCGGCGAGGCGGTTGAGTGCCGACTTGTCGATGAGCCAGCCGATCACCGCCATGCAGCTGCCATCACCTGTGGATCGTCCAGATCGGTGGTGCGTGCGGCGAAGCGCTCGAGGTGCTCACGGGTCACGGCGGGACCTTGCTGGTCGGCGAGCACCCGCCGCAGGTACTCGGCACGCGTGAGGCCGGCACGCTGGGCGTTGGCATCGAGTGCCGCCACCACCTCGTCGGGGACATCCCGTATGAGGATATCGGTCATGGTGCGAATGATATCACGACTTCGACCCGCACCAGCGAACATTCGGTCGGGGCCGGGACCAATCGGCGACCAGTTCGATCTCGAACCCGTCCTCGTTCTCGAGGAAGCTCGCGGCGTAGTGATCAGGTCCACCGGCGTGGGGGTGTCGATCGGCGAACATGAGCGTCCATCCGTGTCGCGGCGCCTCCTCGACGATCCGCTCGACGTCATCGACCGATCCTGCGTGGAACGCCGGTGGTTGACCCCTGGCCGGAGGCGACGTGCTCGCCTCCCGCCATGGTGGCGTGACTCCTCGGCCGACGACGTAGGTGATACCGTTCCGCAGCTCCGGCCGTTCTCCCAGCGCTGGAACTCTTCGTACCGAGGACGGCGAGTGCCCACCCGAACGACTCACTCCGCCAGGACGGCACCCACAGCTCAATGGGGTGAACGGATCCAACGGTCTCGCGATGGAAGTCGCACACGAAACCGGCGTGCCTCACATCCGATCCGCCACATCCGTTCCTGCTGAAAATGGCTGGCAGCCGGCGATCGTGCGGAAGTAGCTTCGCCCGGTGCGAGAAGAACTCCGAGTCGGTCTCGACTACCTGGATGCCGTTACGACACTGCTGCAGCGGGTCCGCAGCGCCCATCCCACACACGGGTCGTACCAGGCGGCCGAGCTCCAGTGGTGGTGGGGCGTGCGGCGCTCCACCGATGACTTCGACCAGCTGTTCTGGTTCGACGACCTGGGTCGCCCGGCGGCGGCGTTCGTCGTCACCGACTTCGGAGACGGGTCCTCCGCCCTCTACGAGGACCCCACCCTGGTTGTGGTGCTCATGCCCGACACCGATCCCTCGTTGGTCGCCCATGTCGTCGAACGGGGACTCGCCCAGCTCGGCGAAAACGGGATCGGAGCGGTCGAGCTCGAGGTGGACCGTGCCGACGACGTGATGATCGGCATGCTGTCGGGCCACGGGTTCACACGGAAGGGTGACGGCATGATCGAATGCTGGATGGAGGCCGGGTCCCGACCCGGGATCAGCCCCTTGCCCGACGGCTACCGGCTCCTCAGGCGGAGCGACACGACCGGGCGTCCCCATCACATGACCCATCCACGTCGACCAGATGTCGAGCAGCGGCTCCAGCAGACGTCGCTGTACCGCCCGGATCTCGACCTGGTCGTGCTCGACTGCAGCGATGAGGTCGCCGCCTACGGGCTGTTCTGGTTCGACCCGGTCACCGCGACCGGTGTGGTGGAGCCCATGCGGACGCACGACGACCACCAGCGCCGTGGCCTCGCCCGGCACATCCTCACCGCCGGCGTGGAACTGCTCGCCCAGGCCGGAGCCGAGCGCATCTCGATCGCTTTCCACCCTGACAACCCGGCGTCGGGTCACCTCTATCGCAGCGTCGGCTTCGAGCCACACCGCCAGACGGATCTTTGGAGCAGAGGCCCGGAGACTGCCCTGCCGTAGGACCAGCGCGGTGTCAGGAGGTCGGCTCCGTCCAGTCCGACCAATCCTCGGTCGGTCCCCGGTCGTCGGTCCCGGTGGCCGCTCTCTCCCCGAGAATGCAGAACTCGTTGCCCTCAGGATCGGCCAGCACCACCCATGGCACGTCGCCCTGCCCGATGTCGACCCGATTGGCTCCGAGCTTCAGGAGTCGATCCACCTCGGCCGTCTGGTCGTCAGGCCGGAAGTCGAGGTGCAGGCGGTTCTTGGTCTGCTTCGAGTGTGTGACCGGTTCGAAGATGATGCCGGGGAGCCGGTCCGGTTCCGGCTGGATCTCGAACTCGTGTGGGTCATCGTTGACAATGGCCCATCCCAACGCCTCTGCCCACCAGCGACCGAGCGCCACCGGGTCATGTGCATCGACGACGACCTGCTCCCACTCGAGACTCATGGGTCGACGATACGACGCTGAGCGGCCCGATGGCCTGACATTTGCGCCGAGCGCCGCTGACGCTGGCGAGTCAGCAGGTCAATCGCAACGATATCGAAGCCGACGACACACGATGCGGGCGTGCCGTCGTAAGCGCCCTCCGTCGATCACCACGGCTCCTCGGCGATCGCCTGCCGAAGGGAGGCGACTGCTGCCTCGAACTCCTCCTCGGTGGGCGGAGTCCGACGGTAGCCCTCGACTATGGCGCGGTCGGTTTCGTCCGGGGTCACAGGTCGAGGATGACGGCGACCGTTTCGCGGATTTGCGTCAGAGTCAACGGCCCGACGTTGCCGCGGGCGTCTCGGATCCTGCCCGGCGAGACGGCTCGGATGTGCTGGCACTGTGCCGCCGATTCGACCATCAGGGCGTTGAGTTGGTCGGGCTGCAGGACGACCTCCGACCCGAATCGGCGGATCGTCGACGTCAGGGGTACGACGTGGATCACCGACGGGTTCGCATCGAGGATGTGCTGCGCCGTGATCACCACGGCAGGGTGAGCGAAGCCCGTTTCCCGACCACTCGGCGTACCGAGATCGAGATCGACGATGTCACCCGAGCTCAGCATCGAGCCAGGCGACCTCGTCATCCCGAAGCTCCGCATGGAGTTCGGCCCCGATTCGGTCCTGTCGGAGTGCCCGCACCGCGATGGTGACGGTGTGTCCCACAGTCGTGTTCATCTCCGCTGCCAGGCGCTTCAAGTCCTCGTGTGTGGCGGCGTCGATCCGGACGCTCGTACTGCTCTGCATGCAAATAAGCATACACCAGACGAGGGTTGTGAGTCGCTTCCACTGCTCACGCCGCCGAGGTCTTCGGCTCCTCGCCCCTCGCTCCTGTCTCCTCGCCCCTCCGTACACTCATCTCATGAGCAGGATCTTCACGACGAGCTTCGCCTCGGTGTACACCCACTACGTGAACAAAGTGGAGCGGAAAGGCCGCACCCAAGCGGAGCTCGACGAGGTGATCCGGTGGCTGACCGGTTTCGACGAAGCCGAGCTCGCAAATCATCTCGAGGCGGAGACGACCTTCGAGGACTTCTTCGCCGACGCTCGGCTCAACCCCAACGCCGGGCTGATCACCGGCTTGATCTGTGGTATCCGGGTCGAAGAGATCGAAGACCCGTTGATGCAGAAGATCCGCTATCTCGACAAGCTGGTCGACGAAGTGGCCAAGGGCAGGAAGATGGAGAAGGTGCTTCGCGCGTGAACGCCTGACTGGTTGTCCTCCGGCCGGAGCGCCGATCGACGTCGGATCCAAACTCGCTCAGCGTTGCCTGTGTGAAGACGCAACTCCGGCTGCCAGTAGGAGGCACAGTGGCGAGTAGAAACGCCGGTCCATCCGTCGGAATCGTGGCGAGGTGCTGCCCGGTGACACCGCATCGGTCCGGCCTGCCACACCGAGCAACCCGCGTACCGTGAGCACTGCCGCAACGGTCGTGCGCCCGGCCCTCCGCAGCCCGGTCGGCCCGATAGGGATGTCGAGCGCCAAGCCCGCACCGCACGCCAGCAGGGTCGCCACCGAGTAGCACGCAACCGGCGGCGGCACGTCATGTGTTCCGACGACGGCGTCGGCGAGCTCTGATCTGCTGTGGAACGGAAACGACGAGCCGCGGCCCCATGCGACATGCAGGGCTGAGATGGTGCCAAGGGCTATTGACGCTGCGATGCCAGGCGACGGACGCACAGGTCGAGGCTACTGCTGATCTTCAACCGCCGGTATGTCTGATGAGGCCGAGCGGACAGGTGTCGAGGCCAGCTAGGAGCTGAGGGCGAGGGGCGAGGGGCGAGGGGCGAGGAGCCGGAACCTGAGCTGCCGAGGGTGTAGTGAGCGTTGACGTTGTGCGGTCATCCCTTCCGCTTTCTGGCTCCTCGCCCCTCGCACCAGGCGCCTTTCTTGCCCCTGCAGACGAACTCCTCGGCTCGTTCCCTATCCGCGCGACCTCGACGTGGGTGACGGTCGTCGGTTGTCGATGCCGAGGATCGACGGGTACGCCATGTTGCCCCCGTAGTTGAGGACCGACTTGGCGACCTGGATCCCCAGCTGGTCGAGGCCGGCAATCTCGGCAGTGAGGTCGGCGACGAACCCGTCCAACCGGGCGCCGTCGACCACCCAGTTCACCAGCCCGGCCGCCTTGGCTTCGCGGCTGCTGAGGCTGGCTCCGAGCAGGCCCATGCGGCGGGCCTGTCTCTCCCGGACCGCTCCGGCCAGCAGCTGGGAACCCCACGCCGGAGGCCGGTCGGTGGCCATGCCGATGGTGGCCCGGTCGGCCGCCACCACCAGGTCGGCGACCACCGCCAACTCGGTGGCGGTGGCGGTGGTCTCGCCCTCGAGGACGACGATGGTGGGCATGGCGATGTTGCGCAACGTGACGAGCGCCGCCATCCAGCCGTTACCTGTGCGGGGGGACGACCCCCCTGCACCCCCCGCGTTGCTGCCCGCCGCCCAACCGCACCCGGAAGCCACGCGAAGCACCAGACTCCTGATGTCAGGATCGCTGTCGGAGTGGCGCAGCACCGCCAGCAGCTCGTCGAGAGCGGCTTCGACCGAACCGTCGACGAGTCGGGCGATGGCGAAGCCCTCTCCGACCGTGTACTCGAGTGACTGGAACCGGTCGGGAAGCGGAGCCAGCGCGGGGGTGGGTGCCTCGCCTTCGGGGATGGGCGCCTTCTCGATGGCGGCCAGCACGGCGTAGTCCACCGCCTGCCAGATCGAGCTGAACAACAGATCGGTGTTGAAGCTGATCGACGCCTTCACCATCCGCAGCGAGGTGGGGCTGAGTCGGGCGATCTCCTCACACAGCGCCAGCGACGCCGACTCCAAGTCGTCGTCAGGGACGACGGTGTTGACGAAGGCCTTGTGGTCGGACGGTCCGTGGTCGCGTCCCAGGAACACCATCTCCCTGGCCCGCTTCTCACCGACGATGCGGGGCAGGAACTGCCCGCCGATGAGCGCCATCGGCTCGGCGCCGTGCGCCATGTCCACGGCGAAGACCGCCGACTCGGCGGCGACGGTGAGGTCACACACCATCTGGAACTGGTTGGCCGCACCCCGGCATCGGCCTTTCACCGAGGCAACCACGGTCTTGCCACCGGTGCGGATGGCCACCGGGACACGAGCGATGGCGTCGAGCAGGACCTTGAGTTCTGCGGGATCGCTGGGGGAGTCGGGGCCCACTCCGAAATCGGGGCCGTCACTTTCCACCAGCACGGCGATGACGGTGCGGTCGACCGACGCTCTGGCGAGGCCCTCGAGGATGCCGAGGTGGGTGTCGAGACCCCACCTCGTGTCGTTGACGGTGATGCGGGCGGTGGTTCCCTCCACCCGGTATGTCGTGGCGCTCATATGCGGAACTCCGACCAGTCGGGGAGCTCGCCCGAGCCGTAGGCGGCGTTGCCGAGCTTCCATTCTTCGGTGCCGGCGAACAGGGCCAGCATCTCCCTGCCCTCGAACAGCGCGGCGTAGTTCAGGTCGGACGGATGGTTGAGGGCCGTCTTCCAAGCCCGCAACGAATCGGCGTCGAGCGTCAGCAGTTCGTCGGCCCAGCGGCGCACCTCGGACCGGAGCTCGGCGTGGGGGACGACCGCGGTGACGAGCCCCATATCCAGCGCCTCGGCCGCCGGGTACTCCCGCGACAGGATGCACATCTCCCGGGCCTTCTTCTCGCCGACGTAACTCGACAGCAGCTGCAACCCCCAGAAGAACGGTGCCGCTGCCCGCCGCGACCCGTCCTGACCGAGGATGGCCGACTCCGAAGCGATCGAGATGTCGCACAACAGCTGCAGCTGGTGGCCACCGCCGATCGCCCGGCCGTTGACGGCGGCGATGGTGGGTTTGCCCATGTTGCGGATCACCATCGACACCTCGGCCAGTTTTCCGAGGTGGAGGCGGAGGTTGTTGGAGGTGCGACGCTTGTGATGCTTGGTGTCGCCACCCCCCGAGAAGTGGGTGTCACCCGCACCGGTGAGCACCACCACCCCGGCCGCCGGATCGGCCTCGGCGCGGTGGAGCATCTCTGCTAGCAGCGAGTAGGTGGCGCTGGTGAGACCGTTGCCGGCCTCAGGGCGGTTGATGGTGACCCAGGCGACCCGGTCGTCGATCTCGTAGAGGACATCCTCGCTAGCGGTCCCGCTCACTCCGGCGCCACCCAACCTTCGGCTTCCAGCTGTTCGATCGCCTCCAGCATGCACGTGACACCGTAGGTGAGCACCCGGGCACCGGCCGGGTTCACGCACACCATCAACGCCTCGGCGATCTCCTCGGGGTGAGCTCCCAACTCCAGCGCCTTCTTGATGTGCTGGGTGAGATGGGGCTGGTTGTGGGGGTTTGAGCCCATCACCGACAGGGCGACGATGTGGAACAGTTCGTGGCCCTTTTCGTCGAAGCGGCGGGGCCGACGGCGGATGATCTCGTCGAGCTGGAGCATGGTCTCCACGTACTCGGGGAACGCTTCGGAGATCCAGGCATGGGCGGGATATCGCTTGCCGCGGCGGGCGGCGAACTCTTCTGCCAACTCACTCATCGCTTGTCCTCCAGGAAGCTGCGTTCGGCGTGTTCGGGTCGGTCGGTGATCCGGTATCCGACGTCGGGCAGTTCGTACTCGCCACGTTCCTGCAGCACGTCGACCAGTGCCCGCAGCCCGTGGATGAGCGTCTTCGACCCCGACGGGGTCCAGCCGACCAGCAGCCCGTCGATGAGCTCCTGGCGGGTGGCGCCGTTGTCGAGGGCCTTGTGCATGTGGTTCTTGGCCACGGTGGCCTCGCCCAGGACCGAGGCGACAACCGAATACACCAGCTCGCGATATTTGACGTGCAGCCCGTCGGGCCGGTCGCTGTTCACCTGGGTCCAGGTGGCGTCGAAGCTCCGCAGGAAGTCCGGGGCGGCGTCGGCCAGCAACACCTGCCACTCGAACAGGTACCCCCGCTTCTCGTACATCTCGTCGATCAGTTCACGATCCATGTCTTCGCCTCTCCGCTAGGCATCTTGTCCCCCGCTTGCGGGGGAAGGGTCCGCCGACGCAGAGCCGTCGGACGCTTGCGGGGTAGGGGGGTGTAAAGCCCGTCGACATCTTCGGACCGCGGCCAATCGGGCGTCGACCTGGCCCCACCGTGCGTCACGCCAGCAGCTGCGCCGGGTTCGCCCGCAGGATCTTCTCCTTGTCGGCTTCCGACAGCGTGGGGTGCTCGTTGAGCCACTCCACCGGCTTGGGCTCGCCCATGTCGGCGGGGTAGTCGCTGCCTAGGACCACCCGGTCGATCCCGGCGAAGTCGATCACCTGGTCGAGGGTGCGATGCCCGTGGACGAGCGAGTCGAACCACATCTGACGCAGATAGTCCGACGGCATCAGCTCCATGCCGCGTGACTCGGGGCGGACTTCCTTGCCGTGGTCCATGCGGGCGATGCCGAGACAGCCGTAACCGCCTCCGTGGGCGAACACGGCCTTGAGGTCGGGCAGCCGGTCCATGACCCCGCCGAAGATGATCGACGCCACCGCGATGGTGGTCTCTAGGGGGTTGCCGATGAAGTTCACCAGGTGGTACTTCTTGAGGAACCCGTCACCCCGCCCGCGGGTGGGGTGGAAGAACATGACGGCGTTGAGATCCTGGGCGGCCTGCAGCACCGGATACAGCTCGTCGGAGTCCCAGTCGATGCCGTTGATGTTGGTGCCCACCTGGAAGCCGACGAAGCCCATCTCGCGCACGCAGCGTTCCATCTCTGCCACCGAAGCGGCGACGTCCTGGAGCGGGAGGAAGCCGAGGCCCTTGAACCTGGTGGGGTGGGCGGCGATCGTCTCGGCCATGTCGTCGTTGCTCTCGACCGCAAGCGACAGCCCGTCGGCGGGGGCGAGGTTGTACCAGTGCATGGTGGGCGTCAGCGAGAGCAGGTGCACGTCGACGCCGATCGCG
Source organism: uncultured bacterium (assembly GCA_963825585.1). GTDB lineage: Bacteria > Actinomycetota > Acidimicrobiia > Spongiisociales > ZC4RG35 > JAOUGY01. Next base: position 12,874 of record CAWGTX010000007.1, on the reverse strand, counting down.
TTCATCACGGCAACCCGCTGGTCGGGGGTCTCGAGCGGGGTGGGCCAGGCGATCGACTTCTGCTGGCCGCCGCTGGAGCTGGTGATGCGGCCGTTGGCGTCTCTGAAGAACTCGATGCCGTGTTTCGTGCCGCCCGACTGGGCGATGTCCGCCAGTCCGGTCGTCACGATGTGGGCATGGACGTCGATCACGTCGGTGGACATACTTGGGAAGCCTCTCACTGGATGACCGCAGTCGATCATATAGCAAATATGATGTCGAATACCGTTCGACTTGAATGCAACCAGCAGAGAGTCGCGAGAACAAGGAGTCCTTCTGGTGTCAGACGAATACGGCGAGATCCTCTACGAGGTCAAGGACAACGTTGCCTGGATCACGATCAACCGTCCCGAGGTGAAGAACGCCTTCCGCGAGCAGACGCTCGACGAGCTCGCCGACGCCTTCAACCGCACCCGTGAAGACCCCACCATCGCCGCTGCGGTGGTGTCCGGAGCCGGTGGCGCCTTCTCCGCCGGTGGCGACTTCCACGCCATGATGAAGCTGAACAAGGCCAACTCGTACATGTGGAACGATCGCATGCTGCAGGTGGCCATGACCATCCGCAACCTACCGATCCCGGTGATCGCCATGGTCGAGGGTCCCTGTGTCGGTGGTGGTCACGAGCTGATGTTGTGGTGTGACCTCGTCATCACCGCCGAGGATGCCAAGTTCGGCCAGACCGGCGCTCGAGTCGGTGCCTGCCCGACGGTCGGTGCCACCCAGTACATCGGCAAGCTCATCGGTGAGCGTCGTGCCAAGGAGATGATCTTCCTGTGCAAGACCTGGACCGGCAAGCAGGCCGCCGAGATCGGGCTGGCCAACATCGCCGTTCCGGCATCGGAGCTGCGGGCAAAGACCGAGGCCGTCTGCCAGGAGATCGTCGGATACTCCGGCCAGACCATCCGGGCCACCAAGGTGGCGCTGAACTACGACTCCGATGCCCTGTATCCGGCGTGGCAGCACGGCATGGAGTTGCTCGCCAACATCTGGGGCACCGAGGAGTCGCTCGAAGGCATGAACGCCTTCCTCGAGAAGCGCAAGCCCAACTTCCAGAAGTTCCGCGAGGAGCGCAAGGCCGAGCTGGACACCTGGAAACACAACTTCGACGAGGGCCTCAACCAGTCCGACAAGTCCCGAGAGATGCAGCGCTGACCTGATGGGTGCACTCGACGGGATCGTCGTCCTCGATCTGACGCGGGTGCTCGCCGGCCCCCTGTCGGCCATGTTGTTGGCCGACATGGGGGCCGACGTCATCAAGGTGGAACGGCCGGGTGCCGGCGACGACACCCGCGCCTGGGGCCCTCCCTTCGTCGGCAACGAGTCCGCCTACTACCTGGGTGTGAACCGCAACAAGCGAAGTGTCACCCTCGACATCGGCTCGGAAGATGGGCGCCAGGTCTTGGCCCGGCTCATCCCCAAGGCCGACATCGTGCTCGACAACTTCAAGATCGGCACCCTGGAACGGTGGGGCTTCGACGCCGACTGGTTCGACGCCAACGCCCCGCAGGCGGTACGGGTGACGATCAGCGGATACGGCTCCACCGGACCCAAGGCGGGTCTGCCGGGCTATGACTTCATCCTCCAGGCCGAGACCGGGCTCATGTCGATCACCGGCGAGCCCGAGGGCGAGGCGATGAAGCTGGGCGTGGCGATCGTCGACATCTGCACCGGCATGCTCGCCACCATTTCGGCGTTGGCCGGGCTCGCAAGCCGTTCGGTCACCGGCAAGGGTCAGCGGGCCGAGGTCAGCCTGCACGACACCGGCCTGCTGATGCTGGCCAACGTCGCCGCCAACCACCTGGCGTCGGGCAAGGTTCCCGGCCGCTACGGCAACGGCCACCCGAACATCGTGCCCTACCGCACCTTCGCCGCCTCCGACGGCGACGTGGCCGTGGCGGTGGGCAACGACGAGCAGTTCCGCAAGCTGGCTGCTCTGCTCGGCCATCCCGAGTGGAACGACGATGAGCGTTTCGCCCGCAACCGTGATCGGGTGAACAACCGCGATGTCATCGACGGGCTGATCGCCGAGATCATGGTGACGAAGACCCGGGCCGAGTGGATCGAGGCGCTCGACGCCGTTGGCATCCCCTCGGGACCCATCAACGACGTGGCCGAGGCGCTCAGCTCGCCACAGACCATGGGTCGGGAGATGGTCACCGAGATCGAACACCCGATGGTGGGCATGGTGAAGATGCTCGGTCTGCCCATCAAGTTCGACGGCACCCCCGGCTCGATCCGTCGGCATCCGCCGATGCTGGGCGAGCACACCGACGAGATCCTGACGGAGCTCGCCGAACTGTCCCCCGACGAGATCGCCGATCTCCGCTCCCGCGGCGTGGTCTGAACGACGCAGTCCCGCCGGGTTCGGGCGCGTTCGTGCTGCGGGCAGGTTGTTCTCAGGGTGCCGGCGCCCAGGCTCCTGCGGGAAGGCTCGTTGCCCCTACACGTGTGGACCGCCGTGGCCCTCGGGTGGGACTCGGCCCTTGCTTGAAAGCCGCGTTGGGTCCGGATGCGGTTGGTTTGGCCGCCCCATCAGGTGTGGGCCGCCCAGTGAGGGCGGATGGCCCGTGCGGCTACCGATGACCGGGTAGGGGCGGCCGAGGCTTTGCGAGGACGCCCAGCCTCCTGTGGGAAAGCCCGTAGCCTTCGGGTGGGACCCGGCCTCCTGCGCGTCGAGGCCGCGACCGATTGGTACGCCGAAGACTTGGCCGACCCTGTCGGGTCGCGAAGTCGGCGCATCATGATGCTAGCGCGAGCCGCTAGCATGACCTGTATGGCTGCCACGCGCACCACCTTCACCCTCGAGGAGTCGCTCATCGAGCAGGCTCGGAGCCTCGGTGTCAACATCTCGGCTGCTGCCCGTGATGGTGTCATCGCCGCGGTGAGAGCTGCCCTGGCCGAGTCCGACCGTGCCGCCTACCTGCGACACCCCGAGCAAACGGACTCGTTCTGGGACCAGGCCGAGGCCTGGAGTGAAGAGTGAGGCGGGGCGAGATCTGGCTGGCCGAGGTGGGCGGCAAGCGGCGCCCCGTCCTCATCCTCACGCGCAACGAGGTGACCGACGTGCGTGCCCTGGTCACCGTGGCAGAGGTCACCACCTCGATGCGGGGACTCGCCGTCGAGGTGCCGATCGACCATCAAGCGGTCGGCATCGATCACGAGTCGGCCGTCAATTGCGACGGTGTCCACACGGTGCCGCAGGCCCTCCTCGCCGAACGAGTTGGATCGGTTGGTCCGGACGTGATGCGGCGAGTGTGCGACGCCGTGGGTTATGCGCTCGGATGCTGAGCGCGTCTGCCGCTGAGATAACTTCGCCTGTGGTCGTCAGGGTGACGGGGGCTGAACCGCCGGAGTCTGGGCCCTCCCTCGTCGGACTCCCCACATCATTGGCGTCACCCACACGTTGACGGGTAGACCGGCTCGGGCATTGGGCGCACTCGCAGAGCCTCGCACGCCCCGACGCGGGTCCTTGCGTGTTGCGTGTTGCGTCGGACGTCGGACGCAACACGCACCTCAGCTCTCCGTCGGCAGCCTGCCGATTCCCGCCTGCCGGCGGAGGATCTCGATGACACCCGAGTTGTCGACGTCGGCGAGGCCGGTGGCCTCGGCGGTTCCGAGTAGCTGACGCACCGTCGACGCCAGCCAGGTGGGGGAGCCCAGCTCCTGGCCCTGTTCGAGGATCAGTCGGAAGTCCTTGTGGTTCTGTTTGATGCGTGACGCCGGCGGCACGTGGTCGCCGTCGACCATCCGCTGGCCCCACACGTCCATCGCCCTGGAGTAGGCGGCGCCGTCCTTGAGGACACCGAGCAGGCGGTTGAGGTCGACCCCGGCGCGTTCGCCCATCACCAGTCCTTCGGCCAGGGCCACCCGGTGGATGCCGAGCACCTGGTTGACGATCAGCTTGGTGACCGCGCCCGAGCCGACCGGACCGACGTGATGGACCGAACGTGCCACAGCCTCGAGCACCACCCTGGCGGCCTCGAAATCGGCCTCGGTGCCGCCAACCATGGCGACGATGTCGCGCTCGGCGGCCTGGGCGGCGTTGCCGCTCATCGTTGCGTCCACGAATCCGACCCCGGCCCCGGCGAACCGTTCGCCGAGAGCGATGGTGTCGGCCGGACGGGCGGTGGTGGTGTCGATCACCAGGCCGGGCTTGCCCTCGATGACGCCGTCGGCGCCGAAGCACACCTGGCGGCCGATGTCGCTGTTGGGCAGCGACAGCAGCACCGTGCCGACCGCTGCGGCGGCGGCCGGGGTGTCGACGATGGTGACACCCCGGGCGGCGTGTTCGGCGCAACGGTCCTCGTCGACGTCGAAGCCGGTGATGGAGAATCCGGCGTTGGCGAGGTTCGGTCCCATGGCGGTGCCCATGAGCCCGAGCCCGATCAGTCCTACCTGCATGGTCACGCTCCGATGTGGCGGGTGGGAGCGACGAAGGCTTCGCGCTCGTCGGGGGTGAGGTCGATGAACTCGAGGCCCTGGGCGGTGAGCCGCTCGCGGAGCTCCAACTCGTAGTCGGCGGCGATCGAGCGCTGGTGGACGATGGCGTCGCGAGCAGATGCGCGGACGGCATCGGCGATGTCGGCCGGCATGTCGGCCAACATCTGCCGGTTGGCGTACACGCCGCGGGCGCCGTAGAGGTGCCCGGTCATCGTCACGTACTTGTGCACCTTGTCGACGCCGTAGGCGACGCTGTTGCCGAGCGGGTTCTCCTGGGCGTCCACCTTCAACTCCTGGATGAGGCGAACACCCTCTGACAGCTCCACGGCGATCGGGGTTCCGCCCCAGGCTTCAACCATCGCCTCGTGCATGCTGTTGGGCTGGAGTCGCACGGTCATTCCGGCGACGTCGGCGGGGCGTCGCACCGGGCGGAGCCGGTTGGTGAAGTGGCGGAAGCCGTTGTCCCAGTAGCCGAGAACTTCGAAGTCGGTCTGTCGTTCGGTGGCCTCGGTGAGCGTCGCCCCGAACTCACCGTCGAGGGCGGCGTGGGCCTCGGGCAGATCCGAGAACAGGTACGGTCGTTCCAACACGTTGAGCTCGGGGACGCGGGAGCCCAGGTAGCTGGTCGAGAAGAAACACATGGTGAGCTCGCCGCTCTCGACCATGGTGAACAGGTCGGTGGCGGGCCGTCCCAGGTCCATGACGTTGTGGAGGATCTCCACCTCCACCCGATCGCCGAGCCGTTCGGTCATCCGTTCGGTGAAGTGGATCTGGGCGCGCCCATGGGTGCTTTCGGCCGGTGCGTAGCCCCCGAACCGTACGACTGTGGTCATCGATTCCTCTTTCGGTCGGTCAGTCCAGAAATCCCTGGAGGAGGGTCAGGAAACCTTCGGGGTCCTGGAGTTGGGGGGCGTGTGCCACGCCCTCCATGATTTCGAGTCGGGCGCCGGGTACCCGGTCGGCCAGATCGATCGCCATCGCCGGCGGAGTCGCCTGATCTTCCGACCCGGCGATCACCAGCGTCGGGTTGCCGATGGCTCTTCGAGGCCTCGAAGTAGTCGAGACCGAGCAGAGCGGTGCATGCCGCCACGAAGGCGGTCGTGTCGGTGCGCCGCAAGACGGCTCGGCGCTCCTCGGCCTGGTCGGGATGGGCTCCGAGGTAGTCCTCGGGAAAGATCCTCCGGATGGCGACTTCGATGATGCCTTCCATTCCGCCCTGCTCGACGCCGCCGATCATGCCGCGGAAGGCACCCTTGCCGGCTTCGGTGAACCCGGCTCCGCCTCCCGCCACCACCAGCTTGTCGAAGGCGGATCCGTGGCGGATGGCGGTGGCCAGAGCCACGAATGCGCCCAGACCGTTGCCGAGTATGCATGTGGTCGCCGGGTCGTACGGCCCGGCTTGGAGGAGGGAGCCGATCATGTCGCCGTAGGCGTTCATGTCCGCTTCGATCAGACTCGTGGAACCGAACCCGGGCAGGTCGACCAGGTTGACCCGGTGGTTGGCGGCCAGTGCGGGGACGATCGGGGCGAAGACGTTGCGGTCCGAGAGGAGCGAGTGCAACAGCACGATGTCGGGTCCGGCACCGACCTGCTCCAGGGACACGTTGCCGGCGTCGGTCTCGATGATCACGTCGCACCTCTCCTCTTCGTCGCCAGGGCCGATTCTATATGTTGCAGGATGTGACCTCGCTCGCCCGAGCACCCGTGCACCTCGCCCCCGTCCGTGTCCGGATCCCGTTTCAGGCCGGGGGGATGACCGGGGCCAGCACGTGCGCCGGCCGGTTCGGGCCCAGATGGAGCGTCGTCATACCGCCGTACACGTCGGAGGGACGGTCGGTCGGGATCGTCGTGGAGGAATGGTCCGCAGCCGCTGAACCTGTTCTTGAAGCTCGAGATCGTCACCCTTGCCGTCGTCGGGTATCTCGTCGTTCTCGTAGTCCTTCCCGCGCACCGACACCGCCAGTGTGTAGCCGGCGGGGACCACGATCGACGTCGGCCACAGCTCGATGTCGAGTTGGTAGATCTCGCCGGGCGTCAACGGCTGTTCCTGCCCGTGGGTGTGATAGGGCCGGTAGGGCTGGGAGATCTCCGGGTCGAGTTCCCGATGCGAGGCCCGCAGCCAACCCTGGGCGATGGGAGCCCGGGGGTCGAGCGCACCCTGGAAGGTGACCTCGCTGCCATCGGGGTCGTACACCCGGAACACCACGAACAGGTCGGCGTCGGTGGTCGACGACGACACCCACAGGCGGGCCGAGAGTGGGCCTGTGATCTCGGTGTCGGCGTCGAGCGGGTCGGACCGGAAGGTCAGTCCGTCCCCCAACGCCTCGAACTCGAGCGCCGCCGCCACGGTAGGAGGTTCGGTGCTGAGCGTGAGATCCGAATGCAGATACAGCTCGGTCCACCGGGTCCGAGGAATCGGCCATGCGTCCTCGGTGCGTTCCTCGAAACCGTCGAGGTGGCGGACCTGCAGGAGCACCGGCGGACGGCGATCCCACCCGTTTTCCTCGCCCTTGAGGAAGTGATCGAAGAAGGCCAGCTGGAGCTCACGGCCGTAGTCGGTGTAGAAGTGTGTCCAGTGTTCGATGCCGTGCAGCTCCAACCACTTCTGTGATGCTGCCGAGCGGACATATCCCTCCACGTTGCCGCGAAGGTGGAGTCCCTGCCCACCCCAGTTGCCGGCGGACAGCAGCGGAGTCGTGATGGCATCGAAGTCCGGTGAGCGGTCGCGGTGGTACTGATCGTCGAGTGGGTGGGCGAGGATCTGCTCACCGAAGTCCGAGCGGTTGGCAGCCAACTGCTCCTCGCCCAGGGTCTCGGTCCCACAGACATTGCGTCCGGTGACCACGCTCTTGGGGCCACGGTCACCGAGCCCGTACTGGACGGTCTTGACCTGCATGTCGTACCAGTTGGCCCAGAACGTCGACACCATGCCGCCGTGGTGGGTCATGTCGCGGTACCAGTCGGCCGCGCCTTCCCACACGCAGATGGCAGCCAGATGGGGCGGCTGAAGGGCGGCGACATGCCACTGGTTGATGGCCAGATAGCTGATGCCGTTGGCGCCAACCTTGCCGTTCGACCACGGCTGGGCGGCGGCCCATTCGATGCAGTCGTAGAAGTCACGGGTCTCGCGGGGCGAGAAATGATCGACGAAGCCCGGGGACATGCCGGTCCCTCGGGAGTCGACCCGCACCACCACGTAGCCGTTGGGCACCCACTTCTCGGGGTCGACCACTTCCCAGTTCTGGTACTTGTTGGTGGAACCCTCGGCGACCTCGGGGAAGTCGGCGACCATCCGGTTCCACTGATCGGGGTACCCCTCCTGGAACGACAGTCCCTTGGCGTACGGCCCGTAGCTGATGATCACCGGGTAACGCCCGTCCTCGATGGGGCGGAACACGTCGGCGACCATGGGGACGCCGTCGTCCATCACGATCTCGACGTCCCAGTCGATCGTCATTCCGTCACGGGTCTCGGTGTTCATACCTCTCCTACTCGCACACGATCAGCTCGGTCGGGAACGACTGGGTCAACTCGGTGCCTTCACTCGTCACCCACATCGAGTTGCCCACCTGGACGCCCGCCTGCCCGTCGATCACGTTCGGCTGAACCACCAATAGCGTGCCGTCGGGGTAGGTGAACGAGTCGTCGTGGGTGGCGCCACGGGACTGCCGGGTCCTCACGATGGGCGGAAGATAGGCGCCGCCGAACCCGTGGACCAGGTCGTCCCAGATGTCGAAGCCTTCAGCGGCGATCAGCTCGGCGGCGTCGAGGACTTCACCCACCGTGGCTCCGGGGTGGAGGGCGTCGGTGATGGCGTGATAGGCGTCGAGAGCCACTCGATGGAGTCGCGCGTATCGCTCGTTCGGCCCGCCGCCGATGGTGTAGGTGCGCAGGATCTGACCCGAGTAACCCCAGAATGTGGTGCTGATCTCGGTCACGAACACGTCACCCGCTTGGATCACCCGATCGGGGTGGTACTGGTGTGGGACCACGATCGACGGGTCCGACATGGGGGTGGTCAGGCTGAAGTGGATCAGGTTCCAGGCTCGGTGTGCCAGGTACGCGTCTTCGACGATGCGGGCCACGTCGAGCTCGTTGACGCCCGGTTTCAACTCGGTGGCGAGTGCGGAGGTGGCGGCGTCGTTCATGCGGGAGGCGATACGGACGAACGTCATCTCGTCCTCGGTCTTCACCAGCCGGAACGACTGATAGGCCGGGTTGAGGTCCACCAGATCCACGTCGTCGATGACCCTGCGCAGCGTTTCGACGTCGGCGTGGGGGACCACCCCGATCAGACCGACCCGCTGACAGCCGTGTCGCGCCAGCATGCCTGCCAACTGCTCGGCCTGCTCCGCCGGGGTGTCACCGCCGTAGCGGATGTCGTCGATCATGGCGATCCGTTGGGCGTCGGGCAGGTGGTTCCACAATCGGACCAACATGAGGGGTGTCTCCGCCGGGAGGAACACCACGTAGGACTGCACCTGACTCGGCCAGTTGGAGAAGTACTGCACCGAGGTCTCGAGCGCTCCTGTGGCCCCGCCCACCACGACTGCGTCGAGTTCATGGGCGATGAGCATGTCGGCTGCCCAACTGTGCCGGCGGTTGATCTCCCGGCGGGGATAGCGGGGGAACCCGTTCACCTGCTCGAAGTCGCCGGGACTCCAATACGGCGGTCCGTAGCTCATCGCTGAGCATCCTCCATCATGCGTCGGACCGTCGACGGGAACAGCGGGTAGCGATCGACCACGATCCCGTAGACGGTGAGGGCGTTCTCGACCGCCGCCACCACGGCGGCGGCGGCGGGGATGGTCCCTCCCTCACCGGCGCCTTTGGCGCCGAGGGGGTTGTCGGGCGACGGTGTCACCGTGTGGACCTTCTTAAGTGGCGGCATCTCCATGGCGGTGGGGATGCGGAAGTCCATGAACGTGGTCGACAACGGCTGGCCGTCCTCGGCGAACGACACCTGCTCGTAGAGGGCGTTCGACAGGCCGTGGGCGACGCCGCCGTCGATTTGGCCGTCGACGATCATGGGATTGAGCACGGTGCCACAGTCGTGGGCCACCGAGTAGTCGATGACCGTGATGAGGCCGGTTTCGGGGTCGACCTCCACTTCGGCGATGTGGCATCCGAACGCGTAGGGCGGACGGGGGGTGGGGAAGGCCTGGTCGGAGGCGATCTCGGAATCCGCCGCCAGCTCGGCCAGGCTCATCTCGGCGCCGGGTTGGCCGGCCACCCGCACGAACCCGTCTTCGAGCACGAGGTCGGCCTCGGCCGCTTCCATCCGTTCGGCGGCGAGCTTGCGGAGTTGGTCGGCCACGTCGACCGCGGCCAGCTGCGCCGATGACATGGCTGTCACGGCGGTGCGGCTGGCGACGGTGCTGCCACCGTTGCCGGGAAGGCTGGTGTCGGCCGCTCGAACCACCACCGACGAAGGGGCCACGCCGAGCTGGGTGGCTGCGATCTGGCTGAGCACGGTGGCATGTCCCTGACCCTGGGAGCCGGTGCCGACCGACACCACCACGGTGCCGTCGCTCTCGAGGTGGATGCGCACCGCCTCGAACGGACCCAGCCCGGTGTCCTCGACGTAGGAGGCGACGCCGATGCCGCGTAGTCGTCCATCGGCTTCGGCCGCAGCCCGGCGGTCGGGGAACCCGGCGACGTCGGCGAGGGCCATCACCTGTTCCATCGAGGTCAGATAGTCACCCGAGTCGTAGGTGATGTTGCCGCCGTACCGGGCGGCGAGGGCGAACTCGTATGGGAAGGCGTCGGCCGGAATGAAGTTGCGTCTGCGCACCTCGAACGGGTCGAGCCCGGTGGCACGGGCCACCGCATCGGCCATGCGCTCCGAGATGAAGGCGGCGTTCGGTCGGGCCGCTCCCCGGATGGGACTGGTGGCGACGGCGTTGGTGGCGACAGCGTCGAGGGTGATGTCCATGGCACCGAGGGCGTAGGGGCCCTGGATGAGCTGGAACCCGGTCATGTGCAGGAGGATGCCGTACGGCACGTAGGCGCCGTTGTCGTGGAGGATGTGTCCGCGCAGACCGAGGAACCGTCCGTCGGCGGCGGCCGCTACCTCCAGATTGCTCACCATGTCGCGCTGCTGGTTCGTTGCCAGCAGGTGCTCGCGGCGGGTCTCGATCCACTTGACCGGCCTGCCCAGGCGCATGGCCAGGGCGGGAAGCACGTACTCCTCCGGGTAGATCCCACCCTTCGGTCCGAATCCGCCACCCACGTCGGGGGCGATCACCCGAAGGTCCTCGAGCCCGTAGTAGGCCGCCACCATCTTCCTGACGGCGAAGGGCCCCTGACTGGAGGTCCACATGGTGATGCCGTCGCCGGAGGGGTCCACCAGCACGCCGCGAGGTTCCATCGAGGCGCAGGCGCCACGGTGCTGGCGGAGTGTGAAGGGGATGACATGGTCGGCGGAGGCGAATGCCTCGTCGATGTCGCCGTACTTCGCTCGAACGGTCGCCACCACGTTCGATGAGGCCGTGGAGTGCACCAGCGGGGCGTCGGCTTCGACCGCCCGTTCGATCGACACCACGGCCGGCAGCGGGTCGTAGTCGACGAAGACCATCTCGGCGGCGTCGGCAGCCTGATAGCGGCTCTCGGCGACCACCACTGCGATCGGCTCCCCGACGTAGGACACCTCACGGGACGACAGCGGTGCCGATTGGATGCTGTTCTCGAGGAGCGGATGGGGGTGGGGGTTGGGCATGGGACGGTCGATGCCGAGGTCGGCGGCGGTGAACACCCCGATCACCCCCGGCATCCCGACCGCGTCGGCGGTGTCGATCGAGGTGATGAAGGCGTGTGCCTCGCTGCTCCGCACGAAGACAACCGAAAGAGTGCCGTCGATGGCGATGTCGTCGACGTACTGCCCGCGACCGGTGATGAGGCGGGGATCTTCCAGACGGCGGAGTGGTGTGCCGAGGGTTCCGAACCGTTCCGTCATGAGCGCCTCAGTCCTGCGATCTGTTCGAGGTGGCGGAGCAGGGCGGCCGCGTCGAGGTCACCCAGTCCCGCCTCCCTGGCCTGGTCGTACACGGGGATGGCTGCATCGAGCAGGGGAGTGGGCGACCCGACCGAGCGGGCGTAGTCCCGGATGATCCCGGCGTCCTTGCGGGCGATGTCGAGCCGAGCGGATGCCTGCTGGTAGTCATCGGCCACCATCATTGGACCGCGAATCTCGAAGATGCGCGACGATCCGACCCCGTCGGAGATCACTTCCTGCACCACCGCCGGGTCCATTCCGGCGGCGATGCCCAGGGCGTGGGCTTCGGCGCTCGACAGGTTGTGGATCACCACCAGCAGGTTGGCGATGAACTTCATGATCGAGCCGTTGGGGAAGGGGCCCAGGTAGTAGGTGGCCCGGCCAAGCACGTCGAACACGGCCTTGGTCGCGTCGAACGCCTCCTGGCTGCCCGACGCCATGATGACCAGCGTGGCGTCGGCTGCCTGGAGCCCGGTGCCGCTCACCGGCACGTCCATGAGTTCGACACCCACCTCGGCCAGTCGGTCCCGGGCGGCGGTTTTCGCCTCGATCGGGAACACCCCCATCTCGGCGGCGATCAGACCCGGGTGGGCCCCGGCGGCCACGTCCTCGGTCGCTGCCTCGAGCGCGCCGACGGTGGGGAGCGAGAGGATCACCAGATCGGAGGCGGCGGCCACCGCTGCACCCGACGGTTGCACGGTCCCGCCCTTGGACCCGAAGGCAGCCGACTTGGCAGTGTCGACGTCGAATCCGTGGACCTCGTGCCCGGCTGCAAGCAGATGTCCCGACATCGCCGAGCCCATGACTCCGAGCCCCACGACCCCGATCTTCTGCACCATGACATCCTTCCCTGGAGCGATTTTGCATCATATACGACGAGGTCAGCAGGAAGGCAGAAGGCTGCCAGCTGCTGGTCACAACGCGGCTCTTGTGTGGTGCGTGCTTCGACCTTTTGCGCATTGAGGACGCGCGGATAGGGAATAGCTTTGTCCCCCTCGAGCTTGCGAGAGGGGGAAGGGGCCCCCACGAGGAACGAGTGGGGTAGGGGGGGCCTATCCCTCGCGAGCATGATGACGCGTTCTTATGCCTCGCGTGGCCCGGACGACGCGTTCGGAACGCGTGCGGAGTTCATCTCGCGGGCTTTCGACCCCCCCTACCCCGCTCCTCCGTCGCGGGGCCCCTTCCCCCACTCCGTGGGGGACAAAGCTCCTCGCTCCTCGCTCCTCGCTCGGCCACAATGCCCTCATGCCCATCATCGATCTGACTGCCGCCATCTCCGGTTCCACCTTCAGTCCGCCTTCGGTGAACAAGCCGATCGGGGTGCATGTCCGCCACAAGGAGCCCGGGTTCTGGCAGATCACCCATGTGGAGATGGCGTTGCACAGCGGGCCGCACGTCGAC
>CAWGTX010000006.1:0-1288735 GCA_963825585.1 uncultured bacterium | reverse complement strand
TTCTAGCGTTAGGTGGCCGGCGAGGTCTCCCAGTCGGTTCAAGTCACCTCCCTGTCGACGTGTCCGGTCAATCGGGGGACGCCCACCATTGCCGGTATGGTCTCACGATGGATGCTCCCCTTCTCTTCGCAGCACCCGTCGTGGCCCTCATAGTCGGTGTCACTGCATGGCGGGCCGCGGCGGGGCGAAAGCTACAAGCCGTGCTTCTAGCTCTCGTGCTCGTAGTCGTCGCTGTTGCTGCCTACTGGTGGTGGTCGGCGGAACGACAAGAACCGACGGTCTTTCCGTCGATTGACAACGGGCTTCCGATCGGCGGGTAGTGCCGGCCAAATGCCGGAGCGCTTGCCCTGGAGCCGCCGTCGTCGCCGGCCGCGCCGATCTCGACACACTCCTCCCTATGGGACCCAGCTCTGTCTTCGGCGACGCCGTCCTCGCTTCGGAGGGACCGGTCAGGAAGCCAAGAGCCAACGGCGAGGAGGGGGGCGCGGTTCTCTTCCCTCGGGAGGGGGGCGTCCGCCCCACCTCAGCCCACGGCTTCGCTGGCGCGACTCCCGGTGAAGGGTCAGGTGTCGTTCTTCATCTGCGAATACGCCTCGATGCGCCGCACATGGGCACCGCTCATGCGGAGCCGATTGCCGATTTGGCCGTAGCTCTCTCCTTCGTCCCGGAGCCGCAGCACCACTCGCTCCACCGGGCGCAGTTGTGTCACCGGGGTGGCTGCCCGCCCGGGGATTCCGGTTTTGTGCTCGATCATCTCGAGGATCCGGCCCACGGTCCCGGGCCGGCGGTTGACCCGAAGCCCGATCGCCGGCAAGGAATGTCCGTCGTCACGCATCCGGAGGATCACCCGCTCCAGCGGTCGCAAGGGCGTCTCGGTCATGTCACTGCCTCCGGATTGTACGGCTCGATCATGATGCATTCGCCGGGGCATTCCTCGGCGGCGTCGATCGTGTCCTCGATCAGCGAATCGGGGACGCGGGCCAATCCCCGCGATCCTTCGGGGCCGTGCCCCTCGCCTTCGATTCCGTCGAACACGATGGTCCGGCCGAAATGCTTTGACTCTTCCTTCACCACCCACAGTCCGTCGTCGCGCCCCACGAACACGTCAGGTGCGATCTCCTCACAGATCCCGTCGCCCGTGCACAGATCCTGGTCGATCCAGACCATGAGCTTCGTCTCTTGACCCGTCATCGATCTCCATCGTCGCTCCGATCCGACCCTATCAGCGGCTGCGGGCAACCGGAAAGCCACCTCTTCGATCTCGACGCCAAGAGAGCCGACGTCGTACCGAGGTCGAGACGATCACCTCCCCGGCAGCGGGTTCTCGTGTTCGATCGGGGGTGACGGTGGTAACCGCCGATGCCACCCGCCCGGGTTTGCCGTCACGGCTAGGCCGGTCCCGCCGGGAAGCTGATTCATCGGCCGGAGCGCTGACGTTCTTGGTTGCTGCGCACGAGCAGATCGGGCGAGTCGTGAGGTCGTGGCGGAGGGCGGGGCAATGCTCGCGGCCGAAGTAGTGATCTGCAGGTCGCGGGGATCGGCTTGTCGGTGGGGCTACGGATGTTGCCGACGGAGCGACTGATTCGGTGGGTCTCGTTGATGGCTGGAGGGCGTTGACGTGGCGAAACGGGTTGGTAGCACAGCGTTGGGTGGGGTGTGCTTAGGAGGCAGTCGCTCTATCCCCTGAGCTACGAGGGCGGGCTGGAAGAAGGGTAGTCGGAGGAGGGTAGGGCACTCTCCCGGCGGCTACGTGTCTGGTCTGGCGGTTCCATCTCCAATCGTGTAACGATTCTAAAGAAAACGGTTAGGATTGTTACATCGTTCACACGAAGGAACTGCCGATGGTGCGAGAGGTCAAACCTCAGGAGCTGGCCGACTGGCTGCTGAGTCGTGGTCGCCATTGGGTGACCACTGCCGAGATCAGTGCCGTACTGGACGTCCCGGTCGCCCATGTCAGTCCCACAGTGGCGGGCTTGGTGGCCCGTGGCCGACTGTTCAGCCCGACCAAAGGCTGTTACGTGCCCATCCCGGCCGAGTTCCGGGAGTGGGGTGTGGTCCCTGCTTCCCACTTCGTGGACCCGCTCATGGCCCATCTCGGTCATCCGTACTACGTGGGGCTGTTGTCGGCCGCCGAGGTGCATGGTGCCGCCCATCAACGGCCCCAGGTGTTCCAGGTGATGGTGACCGGGCGTGTGCGCGACCGGGCGTTAGGCAGGGTTCGGCTCGAGTTCCACACGGCTTCCCGGGTGGGCTCGCTCCCGACCGTTCGCGTGAACACCCCGACCGGGCAGATGACGGTCTCGCTTCCCGAGGTGACCGCCTTCGACGTGGTCCAGTTCGTCAAAGCTTCCGGTGGGCTGTCGAATGCAGCGACGGTCGTGGCCGAGTTGGCCGAAGGCGGGCTGTTCGACGTCGGTCGCCTGAACTCGCTGGCCTCGTCCTATCCCGCGTCGGTGGCGGCCCGAGTGGGGTGGATCCTCGACCGGCACGGGGACGTGTCCGGGCTCGACGCCGTGAGAGAGCGGGCGTCGTCGCTACGGGCGCCAGTGCCGCTCGAGCCCGGAATCGACGGAGGCGAGTTGGATCGTCATTGGAATGTCATGGTGAACACCGCTGTCGAGGTGGACGTGTGATCTCTGAGGCGTTCATCACGGAGTGGTCGAGGCGTGTGCCGTGGGCATCTCGGGATCAGGTCGAGCAGGATCTCCTGCTGTCGCGCCTCATTGTGGCAATCGCCTCAGATCAGATGCTCGCCAACGAGTTGGTCTTCAGAGGTGGAACCTGCTTTCACAAGCTGGTTCTGCCGGTGCCACGTCGCTACAGCGAGGATCTTGACTACGTCCGGTCGACCGGCGGTCCCATCGGCCCCGTCCTCGATCGTCTCCGTCTCATTGGCGAAGACGTCGGGATGAAGGTCGCCTCTGCCGTCGGTCGCCATCCGAAGGTCGTGCTACGCGCGCCGGCGGAATCAGGGACGGGAGTCATGAAGGTCAAGATCGAGATCAACGCACACGAGAGACAGTTCGCTCGCCCGCTGATCCGGTTGCCGCATTCGGTCGACTCGCAATGGTTCCAAGGCGCAGCCGAGGTGCTGACCTTCGACCCCACGGAGATGGTGGCTACCAAACTCAGAGCGCTCTATCAGCGCAGCAAGGGTCGAGACGTCTTCGACCTGTGGCTGGCTCTGACCGACCTGCACCTCCATCCGGCCGAGATCGCCGACAGCTTCGTTCCATACCGACCTGACGGCTACACCGCCGCAGTCGCCGAAGCCAACCTGCGACGGAAGCTCGAGTCTGGCTCGTTTCGTGATGACCTCACGCCACTCGTCATGGAGTGGCCGGAGGCCTACGACGTCGACACAGCCGTGGAGCTCATCATCTCCGAGATCTTGCCCCACATCCCCTGAACCGGCGATTCCCGGTTCGTTTCGAGCTGGCGCATGAGCCGCAGCACGATCGTGGCCATCTGTCCGAGTCGTCTGGTACGTTGCTGAACTGGAAAGGGGTGAGCTGTGGCGGGTGAGGGACTGGCGAGAGTTGAGAAGGTGGACCTGCGATCCGTGTAGGCCCACGAGCAGACCGGCTTCTCACACTGGCTCGCTCGGAACATCGATCTTCTGAACGATCAACTCCCGTTCGACGTGGACCCTGAGTCGCTGCACCAAGAAGCCAGGGCGGGATCGTTCTCGGTGGACATCATCGGGGACGCCGTGAGTGATGAGACGGGTGAGCCGTTCAAGGTGATCATCGAGAACCAGTTGGAGGAGACGGACCACCGCCATCTGGGGCAGATCCTTATCGACGTCGCCGCATACGGCGCCAGGGTTGCGGTGTGGATCTCGGCCTCAGCGAGGCCCGAACATGCGAAAGCCGTTCAATGGCTCAACGACGAGTCGAGCGTTGACGCCTACCTGTTCGATGTCGAGGTGATACGGATCGAGAACTCGCGACCTGCGCCGATCCTCACTCGAATCGTGGGTCCTTCGGAGCTGTCGAAGAAGGCCAAGGCCGAGAAGCAGGCGAACCAGGCGGATAAACAGAGAATCTTCGGGTTCTGGTCGACCGTTCTTCCGAGCGTGGCATCGGCTCGTTCACACCTCGGGGTGTGGCAGGGTCGGTCGCCAGGCCAGAGCGTCCACGTGTGGCAGACGGTACCGAACAGCGCCGGGAGGATCGGCTGGCAGATCTGGGTGACAGCTCATGGCTCCTGGCTCTGTCTTCGGGTAGACGCGAAGACAGACGAGGAAGCAGTACATCTGTGGAATCAGCTCCTGCTCCGAAGGCCTGAGATAGACCAGACGTTCGGCCCAGGTCTCATCTGGGATCCGCTCGACGAACCTGACCACGAAGGCGTGAATCGGGAGGCCGGCGGCCTGGGGGCTGTCTGCGTTGCTGGCGACCAGCATCGGTGAGCAGCCATCCACGTTCGTTACGGATTCGCCCGATCGGCGTTACAGAAGGACTCGCGGCAACTCGCCTACCGGGAGGAACGCGTATTCGCGCCGACCCCACGAGGGCGGGGTCGGGCCGCTACGTGGCGCGAATCGGCCCGATGATGTCGTTGGTGAGGTTAGCGGGGGCCGAATCGGTGCTCGGACGTGCTTTCGGTCGTCCGTACGGACCTACTCGATCACAAAGTCCAAACTGGACTCTGAAAAGACCAACCGTTGTGTGTGGGCCGATCCGGACGCGTCGAATCCGGCTGGTTGGAGAGCCGGGTCACGGTGGGTCAGGCGACAAGGGGGAGTGGGGGGTCGTGCTGAGCCGTGCGCATGCCGTGGCTGCGAATGGCGTGAAGGGTCTGGACGACAGACCAGAGCATGACGTCGCGGAGGTTCTCAGAGAGTTGATAGGTTCGGAACCGACCGACGCTCCAGCAGTCCTTCTGAGCTGGTTGTTGATGGCCTCCACATACCCGAGCCTCGATATCGCGACTCGGGGCGTTACCCCGCTGTGGCCTCATGCTACGGACCAGCCGGATCCGACGTGTCTTCGCGCTCGGGTCGTCACCGGCTCACGCCTTCATTGAGGGCTCATGTCGATGCAGGTGAATACCTGGACCTGCCCGCCGTGGTCGAGGTGCGGGTGCCCTTCGCACGCCGCCGCCGCGGCGTCGAGCGAGTCCGCTTCGATCACGGTGTAGCCGGTGGCGGGCGTGTCACCCAATGCGCCGGCCTCCACGCCGTTGCCCTTCAAGTGCCTCGCCTCGCCGAACGGTGAACCCCCGTCAACGATCGCCGCGCCCATCGTGCCGTACCAGGCGCCCCATTCGGCCATGATCCGTTGCTGCTCCTCGGGGTCGGCTCCCATGCCCATCCCGCCGGTGTAAACCAGCATGTACTTCGCCATTGTGTGTCTCTCTCTCCTCTTCGACGTGAGGCTCGAGGCCATCCCCACGGACCATACGCGCCTCGATCGGGTCGTGCAGGACTGCTCGATTCAGCCGACAACCGGCAGCGATGCCCACGAGCCGGCTGACGGCCGGAAGAAATGGGCGGAGGCCAACACGTCGGTCCGACCGGCAGTTCCAGATCACCGGTTGCTACGGCCTCGGCAGGGCTGTTGCGGGCCCGAGAAGTCCGCATCGCGGGGCCCGCATATGACGTCGTTTCCATGCTCGCCGACATCCAGGATTGGGCGACCGGGCCCGGTTCCCCCATCGAGGTGATGGAGAAGTCGCCACCGGGACCGACCGTGGTGGGAACCTGGTGGCGTGAGGTGGTACGCATGGGTCCTGGCTTGACGATGACGATGTGGACGGAGGTGGATGAGTTCGACCCGCCACGGATGCTCGCACCGCGGTTCTGGGGCGGGCACATGCGTGGTCGTGTACACCCTCATCGGAAGCGACGGACACACACTGCTCAACCAGCAGGAGTCACTCGATGCCGTGGGTCCGCTCCGGCCGTTCGATCGGCTGATCAGCCTCATGCTCACACCTCGCCTGCGACGGCGACTCCTTTGACATCCGTTCTCAAGTGGAGCGTGACTCCCGCCTGTGAGCATCATCCCATCTCCTGGGTCATCGCGATCTACACGATGAGGTGGCGGCGGATGGGAATGCCTGGTCGACCGGCGTCGCCCGCGACATGGAGAACTCCGCAATGTCCGCCATGAGGGGCCTCGGGTTGCGGCCGGCTCAGGCGCGACTCCTCGAGGCCGCCGCCCTTCCAGACGGTATCGATTGCCTCGGTCGGGAACATCGTCTCGCAGGGGATCCGGTCTCCGTCGGCGTCGTCCGGCCGAGGACACCCTCGGGCTGATCCGGTTGGGCGTCCAGGCCGCCAGCAGGCGCCTCTGGGCATCGGCGACGATCGCATTGACGGTCACGCCGCCCGATCCACCTCCACCTCTCGGGTCGCTCGGTGTTCCGCCAGATCGGGGTCCCCGGTCCTGATCGAGGATGAGGTCCGGCCGTGCGGCCAAGGACCGGTGCGACCGTCAGGACGCCAGTTCGTAGGTCACCGTGAGGAGCACGATCACACCTGCGACGCCCGGGGCGACGGGGATGTCGAACGCTGCCGCATCGCCTTCCCCGCCCTGGGACATTCCGCTCGGTGTGGTCAGCATCACCTTCTCGTGCACGTCGAGCACTCTTCCGAGCGGTTCGCCGATCAACCCCGAAAGCGCCGCCGCCCTCGACTCAGCGTCCTTCCACGCCTCGACGCGTGCGACGTCGATCAGCCCTTCGGGATCGGTCTCGAACGAGATGCCCCATGCCCGTGCATCGTCGCCTCCACCCTCGATCGCCGCTCCGAGGATCTGTCCGACCGACTCGGTGTTGGCCAGAACGACCCGGTACCCGAAGTCGGCCTGATAGCCCTCGATCTGGTTGCCCTCCTCCCACACGGTGCTGTAGTACGGGTTGATGTTGAACTCGGACATCTGGATGTCCGACTCGGCGACGCCGGCCGCCGTCAGGGTCCCCACCAGGGCACGAGCGGCGTGGGCAGCAGCGTTGCCGGCCTTGGCGACCGTCGAACGTCTGGTGCTGATCCCGAGCGTCACCACGCACCTGTCTGGTGTGTCGAAGGCCGATCCCTTGCCGCCGACGGTGATGCTGGGCGGGCCTTCGGGTTCGTCCGCGGTCACTGTCGGTTCAGTTGTGGTGGTCGCGACCTGCTCGATGCTCGGCTCTGGCGCGCGGGTCGTTGCGGTGATGTCGCCTCCGAGTTCGGTGCCCGTGCCGCACGCCGTCAGCAACGTGGCCAGTGCAACAGCAAGTATCTGTCGCATGCCGACCTCCTTTCGTCTCCATGCTGCGACGACCTCGAGACCGTCACCAGAGGCGTCCGCGGGTTCCTGGAGTGGATTCCGGAGAGCAGTCCGCTCAGTCGACTCTTCTCGCCCGGAACACAACGTCATCGACGTGGTGGGCGTCGGTGGCCGACCCCTTGGGCCGAGCCTGCGTTTCGTGGACCTCGATCTCCCACCCCGGGGCGCCGGTGACGGCCCCCACGAAGTCCTCCACCCGAACGTAGGCGTCGGGGTCGAAGGCCCGGCTCTCGATGGCGATGTCGACTGGCTGGCGCATCGGCGCCAGGTCGTGGCTCACCACCAGCAGCGTTCCGCCCGGGGCCACCGCCCTCAGCAGGTTCCCGACACCTCGGCGATCGGCCGTGCGGGGGATCGAGGCGTACATGGCCGTCACCACATCGAAGCCGGCCGGTTCGAAAGCGTCCGCGTCGTTGGCATCGACGATGGTGCTCTCGATGTCGAGTCCACGTCGCCCGGCTTCGGCCGACATGCGGTCGAGTGCAGGCGCGGAGATGTCGGTGGCGGTGACCTTCCACCCGTGTTCGGCCAGCCAGATGGCGTCGGCACCCTCGCCCGCGCCCACGTCGAGGGCCCGGCCGGGGGAGAGGTTGGTGAGCTCGTTGACGAGTGACCCGTTGGGGTTGCCGCTCCACATCGGCTGTTCCTCGTAGCGGTGATCCCAGTCGAGCTGGTTGGCCGATCGTCGGTCGGAACCGAGATCCTCGTGCGCCAGGTCGAAGGCGATCATGGCTCCGACACGGCTGCCGTCGGCTGCTGCGTTGAGGACCTGGTGGCTGGGGTCCTCGAGGTTGCCGGCGGCGTACACGCCACGGATCGACGTCTGCCCGTTGGCGTCTGCCTCCAGATGGTCTCCCGCACCGGTCGGGTGTTCGCTTGGCTCCAGCCCGAGCGGGGCGAACGGCTCGGCGCGGACACGGAAACGTGGGCCGACTGCGATGGCGTCGGCTTGGATCGGACCCTGGCCGGCGAGTTCGATGCCGTCGACCTTGCCGTTCGCCCCAGTGGTCACGCCGGTGACCTGCCCGGCCAGGACGGTCACGCCGCCCATCTCCAGCGCTTCGATCTGGGTGGCGTCGACGTCCACGTCGCTGTGGAGCACGACGGTGAGATGGTCGGCCAGATGAGCCCACACCGCAGCCGGATGGAGTCCCATCGGATGGGTGACGATCTGGACGATTCGGCGGCTGCGCACCTCGTAGCCGTGGCAGAAGGGGCAGTGGACGACGCCGTGTCCCCAGTGCTCGGCGACGCCCGGGATGTCCGGGAGTTCGTCGACCAGCCCGGTGGCGGCGAGCACCCTTCGGGCGACGAGGGAGTGGCCGCCGACGAGCTCGACACGAAAGCGGGTGTCGTCGATCCGGCTCACCTGGGTGACGCGACCGTCGAGAACCTCGACGCCGTAGCTGCGGACCTCCTCCCGGCCGATGGAGGTGAGCTCCGAGGGAGCGTGCCCATCCCGGCCCAGGTATCCGTGCATGTGGGCGGCCGGGGCGTTGCGGGGTTCGCCGGCGTCGACCACGATCACCGAGCGGCGCTGGCGCCCGAGCTGGAGTGCCGCGGCCAACCCGGCGGCCGAGCCACCAACGACGGCGACGTCACAGTGGCGCTCGACGATTCGGCTGCCGGGGCCGTGCTGGTGGCCGCTGTGCTTCTGTTCGGTCTCGTGGTGGTGATGCTCGGTCATGTCTTCGATGGTACGTGCTCTGGCTAGAGTTGCATACAGGATTGCGGAATTCGCAAGAAGGAGATGGGCCAGTGACCGAACCCGGCAGCATCGAAGCCGTGGTGCGGACTCGACTGCGAGCGCTCCGCCACGCCCAGGGGCTCTCGCTCCACGAACTGGCCGCTCGGAGCCTTCTGAGTGCCTCCACCATCAGCCGGGTCGAGACCGGCAAGCGGAGCATCAGCCTCGACGTGCTCGTGCCCCTCGCCGCCGCCCTTCAGGTCGACCTCGATGTTCTGCTCGACGTCGACGATGACGACGACGTCGTGATCCGTCCCACGTCGCACAGCTCGAGTGGGCACACCACCTGGACGCTCACCCGGGCGACCGCGGCAACCGTGGCGTTGAAGGTGCAGGTGCAGCCCAGCGGCCCGGCCGCCGAGCTGCGGGTCCACCCCGGACACGACTGGTTCTACGTGCTCGACGGCCGTGTCCGGCTCCAACTGGGAGAGCGCGAGATCGTGGTCGAGACCGGTGAAGCGGCCGAGTTCTCGACGATGACTCCGCATGCGGTCACCGCCATCGACGACCACGCCGAGCTCATCATGATCTTCGACCGTGACGGGCAGCGCGCCCACGTTCACGGCGGCGGCGGATCCGGAAGCTGACCCCACTCGTCCACAGCAATGGTGGCGCGGCCTGGTCGATGTCGCTCGTGTCATGATGGCGAGGTGACTTCAGACCTCGACCTGATTCGCGCCGCCGCCGACCGGGTGATCGGCTATCTGTCGACGATCGATCGGCGCGCCGCCGCTCCCACCGCGCAGGCGATCGCGGCCCTCGCCGGGTTCGAAGAGCCGCTGCCGGACGGCCCGTGCGATCCTCTCGAGACCGTGGACATTCTGGACCGTCTCGGGAGCCCGGCAACGATGGGGTCGACCGGGCCCGACTACTTCGGTTTCGTGAACGGAGCCACCCTCCCTGTGGCGCTCGCCACCTCGATCCTGGTGGACACGTGGGATCAGAACGCCGCTCTCCCGGTGATGTCCCCGGTGGCAGCCAGGCTTCACGAGGTCACGGCCCGTTGGCTGGTGGAGCTGCTCGATCTGCCCACCGGCTCCGAGGTGGTTTTCGTGACCGGGGCCACCGTCGCCAACGCCACCTGCCTCGCCGCGGCACGTGACGCCCTGCTGGCCGACGCCGGATGGGACGTGCAGAACGATGGCCTCTTCGGGGCTCCGCCCATCCAGGTGGTGATCGGGGAGCGGGCGCACAGCACGCTTCGCAAGTCGCTCGGGCTGGTGGGGCTCGGACGGCAACGGGTCACGGTGGTCGCCTCCGACGGCCAGGGGCGGATGATCCCAGAGCGTCTCCCGGACGTGGACCCTGCCGCCGGTCCGGTGCTGGTGTGCGCCCAGGCCGGTGAGGTGAACACGGGGGCGTTCGACCCGTTCGAACCGATCGCCGACTGGGTCGCCGAGCGAAACGGATGGCTCCACGTCGACGGAGCGTTCGGACTGTGGGCGCTCGCCGACCCCACCCGTGCCCAGCTGGTGCAGGGTCTTACACGAGCCGACTCGTTGGCGACCGACGCCCACAAATGGCTCAACGTCACCTACGACTCCGGGATCGCGTTCGTCGCCCGTCCCGGAGCGCTGCGACGCACATTCGCCGCCGTTGCCGGCTACCTGCCATCCGATGAGGGGTTCGAGGCGATGCACCACACCCCGCAGTCCTCCCAACGCGCCCGGCAGATCGAGGTGTGGTCGGTGCTGCGTTCGCTCGGTCGTTCGGGAGTTGCGCGGCTCGTGCAGGACTCATCGGCAGCGGCAGCGGTGATCGCCGACCAACTACGTGGTGCCGGATTTCAGGTGCTCAACGAGGTCGTGATCAACCAGGTACTCGTACGTCTCGACGACGCTCCGACCACGGAACGACTCATCGCCGAGATCCAACGCGACGGCCGGATCTGGTGTGGAGCGACTCAATGGGGTGGTGGCACCGCGATGCGTATCAGCGTGTCGTCGTGGAAGACCGATCTCGATCACGCCAGGCGGGCGTGTGAGGTGATCGTCGAATGTCGGGATCGCATCCGCTGAGCGAAACGGACCCCAAGGCGCCCCGGATGGGGAGAGCATACGGCCGCCGTGTCGTGCGACCACCGCCACCGCCTCGTCGTGGCGGTCCTGGGGCCGGAACACGACCAGAGTGGTGCTTTCGACATCGGTCGGACCCGTCCACGGATGGTCAACAAGTCGACACGTCGACAAGTCAACAGGCCAAGCCCCCGGTTCCTGGCCTGTCGACCTGTTGACCTGTTCGGCCGGAGAGAATTCACAGGCCGGCGACCGGGCGTCCGTACGAAACCGCCTGGCGGACGGCTGGGGGAGTGGCGTCGGCGAGGCCGGCGTCCGGTCTCGCTCCCAGGGCGTTGTTGACGGTGGAAAACGCAACCCGCAACGCCACGTACAGCGTCATGGCGAAGATCTGCTCGTCGTCGAACCCTGCGTCACGAAGCTCCTCGACGTCGGCCCGTGTGGTCGCAGTCGGGTCCAGGGCGACCTTCCGGGCCCACCGTGCCATCGCTGCCTCGGACGGGTCGAGCCCGCTGTCATCGCCGCTGAGTAGCCCGGCCGCGGCCGAGTCACCCGCCACCCCGGCCAGGCGCGCTCCCCAGGCCAACGAGCAGTACGAGTCGCTGATCGTCGAGGCGGCCGCACCCACCAGGATGCCTTTCTGGCGAAAGCTGAGCCCGCCCCCCGTCGACGCCGTGCCGAGTAGCTCGAACAGCAGGTTGAACGCGGCCGGCTGGTATGCCCACAGGTGGGTCAGGTTCATCACATAGCCGAGCTCCTCGACGTCGTCGCCGAACATCGCCTCCACTTCCGGCCCTCGGGCAGGCTCGGACAGGAAGTGAAGGCTGGGCGTGTTTGGCATCGAGAAGCTCCTGACGGGTTCCGGGAAGGTGGGTGGGTGGATTCACGGGAAGGTGGGTGGGTGGATTCACGGGAAGGTGGGTGGGTGGATTCACGGGAAGGTGGGTGGGTGGGTTTCACGGGAAGGTGGGTAGAGGTGGGCCATGTCATCCTCGCACGACGCCGGTCATCCACCTGTGTTCATCCGGCGTATGCGGACGGGCCGATCCTCGTGAGCGGTACGTTCGTTGTCGAGCACGCCGACGGCACTCCGATCACATCGGTCGACCCGGACCGTCCCGTGATCGCCCTCTGCCGGTTCGGTCGAACGAAAATGTCTCCGTTGTGTGACGGAAGTCACACGACGCGTCGTACTCGCCCGGTGTGACCCGACGCGGTCGATCAGGGCATCACGACGCCGCCGTTGGCGTGGAACGTCTGACCCGTGCACCAGGCACCCGTTTCGCCCGCCAGCGACACGATGAACCGGGCGATGTCATCGGGATCACCGAAACGACCGAGAGGGATGTCGGCTTCTCGGCGCTC
This sequence comes from uncultured bacterium, assembly GCA_963825585.1. Lineage (GTDB taxonomy): Bacteria > Actinomycetota > Acidimicrobiia > Spongiisociales > ZC4RG35 > JAOUGY01. The sequence goes on along the minus strand of CAWGTX010000006.1, from coordinate 1,276,331 downwards.
CTTCTCCTCCCGGTACCACTTGCCTCGCTTGAAACGTTCGGTGGCGGTGGGACCGGGTGCAACGGCGTTGACGGTCACGTCCGGAGCGGCCGCCCGAGCCATCGACCGGGTCAGCGCCACCACTGCACCCTTGGCGGCCACGTAGGCCGGCATCAACTCGTACCCCACCCAGACGAGTTCCGACGCCAGATTGATGATGCGACCACCGGGACGCTGCCGAAGGTGAGGGATCGACGCCTGGGACACGAAGAAGGTGCTCTTGAGGTTGAGTGAGAGGATCTGATCGAACTGATCCTCGGTGACCTCTTCGAATGTGGCGTAGATTCCCAAGTTGCCACCGGCGTTGTTCACCAGGACGTCCAATCCTCCGAGAAAACACACAGCAGATTCGACGGCGTGCACGCACTGTTCGACGGTCGTCAGGTCCGCCTGGATCACCAGCCCGCGACCACCCGCAGCTTCCATTTCGGCCACCACCCGGTCCCCTTCCCGGCCCGGGTCCACATCGACAATGGTGACGTCGGCACCCGCAGCGGCGAACGCTCGCGCGGTGGCAGCGCCGATCCCCCGAGCTGCGCCGGTGACGAGTACACGGCGGTGATTGTGCCGGGACATGTGGCTGCTCCTGGATCGCTACGGACGCTTGGGAGGGCCGCCGGTTCGGTGTGGCCCGGGTGGGATGGTACGCCACCGGGACCGCTGGTTGCCGGGGGTCCATTCCGGACCGCTCGCGTGGCGGGCTACCCACCCCACGGGCCGGCAGGCCGGCGCACACGTCAACGACGGAGAACGCGAAAAGGTCTTCACCTCGGCGGGGATGCGCCGATACCAGAGACATGAATCACATAGGTGTGACTCACCTCTGCGGGCGGTGCGAACGACCTTCGGTCGTGATCATCGCCGGCGCCCATTACTGCTCCAGTCACGGGCTCGACATGACGCTCAACCGGATCGCCGGACCTGCAGTCGTCGACCTCCGCACGCCCGAGCCGGCCTGGAGCCAGGCGTTGGAGGCGCTGGCGAGTTGACCGGCCTGCGGTTGGTTCGGATCAGAGCGCCACGAGGGCGGGACGCTCGGGCCGTGCCGAGACCGCATCCAGGATTCGGGTCACCCGGTCGGGCGCCTCGATGACCACCGAGTGCTCCGCGGGGAGTTCCACCCGGTATCGGGCGAACATGTGAGCCGATGCATGCTGGTCCGACGGATCGATCACCCCATCCCGGGTGGTGATCACCCAGGTGGTGGGCGGCATCTCCAGCCCGGTCCACCGGCGGGCGTCGAAGCGGCGGAGTTCCATCGCGGTGTCCAGCAGAACCTGGCGGTGCGGGCGCACCGCATATTCCCAGGCGATCCGTGAGGTGTCTTCCGGCATCCGTCGGGCCTCGTTGCGCTGTGTGCGGACCATCACCGGCGAGCGCGCCCCGAGGACATAGGGAGCCGATGCCACCATCACGATCTGGCGGGGTCGCACCCAGTAGGCCGATGTGGCGAGCGCCACGAATCCGGCGAAGGTCGAAGCCCCCGCCCACAGGATCGTGGTCAGGCACACGGGTCCTCCCATCGAGTGGCCTGCGAGGAGCGGGCGGTCGATCCCGGCGTCGTCGATGGCCGACAGGATCGACTCGGCGGCGAGCGAGAACGAGAACCTGCGGTCGATCAGCGAGCGGCCGTGCCCGGGAAGGTCGATGGCCAGGATGGTCCGGTTGGACTGCAACATCACCGGCCACCAGGCCGAGTCGGCGGTACGTCCCCACCCATGCACCAGGACGATCGGCGGATGCGGTGAATCGGGTCGGGAGATCAGGCGATAGCTGTTGCGACCCCAGCGAGTTGAGAGCGTGCGGACGACGCCCGGCAGGGCCGGCGGTTGCACGGGAAGAGAGTCGAGCTCGCGCACGGCTCGCCGGTACCGGACGGCTGCCACCGCAACGGCACCGGGAACGGTCGCCGCAACCATCTTGTGAACGGAGCTCATCACATTCAATCGGCCCGCCCGAGGCCGATCCGTATGGGCCGTTGGGCCTCAATTGCGTTCGTCGTAGCCTGCGCAGCGGTTGCTTCGGTGTAGCCTCGGTATGTGACCACACCCGATGACGAACGCATCGCCCTGTTCCTCGACTACGAGAACCTGGCGATCGGAACACGAGACGCCCTCTCCGGAGCGGCCTTCGATCTCAAACCCATCTCCGACGCACTGGCGGAACGCGGACGGGTGGTCGCTCGCAAGGCGTACGCCGACTGGTCCATGTTCGACGAGGACAGGCGCATGCTCACCCGTAATCACGTCGAGCTGATCGAGATCACCCAGCGGATGGGCGCGGTCCGCAAGAACGCCGCCGACATCAAGATGGCGGTCGACGCCATCGAACTGGCATTCGAACGCGAGTACATCACCACGTTCGTGATCGGGACCGGCGACTCCGACTTCACGCCACTCGTGCACAAGCTGCGTGAGCTGAACAAGCGGGTGATCGGCGTCGGCATCCGCGCCTCGACCTCGGCGATGCTGCCCCCCGCCTGCGACGAGTTCCTCTTCTACGAGAACCTAGAGGGAGTCGACCGGGGCAGGTCCGACGACCCGCCGGTCCAGGCCGCTGCCAGCGGAGCCGGAGCCGAGGTGGGGCTCGACGATCTCGTCCGACTCATCACCACGACCGTCACAGGTTTGCAGCGCAGTGGTGGGGAGGCGGTGCTGGCCTCGTCGCTCAAGCGGGCACTCATCAGGAAGGACCCAACGTTCAGCGAAGCCGACTATGGCTTCCGGGCCTTCGGCGAGCTTCTCCGTCACCTCGAGAGCCACGATGTGGTCGCCCTGGCGGAAGGGCCTGCCAAGGGCGATCCGATGGTGGAACTGGCCAACAACCCGAACGAAGACGAAGCGTTCGGAGTGCTTGTCGAAGTGGTGAAGGCGTTGGCCGGTCGTAACGGTGGTCCTGTGCTGTCCGGTCTGAAGAACCAGGTCCGCAAGCGCCAACCCAACTTCAGCGAGAAGAACTTCGGCTACGGCGGGTTCCTCCAGTTCGTCAAGGCCGCCCAGACCAGGGGTCTGGTGGAGCTCGAGTGGAATGACGACGCCAGCGATTATCTGGTGACCATCCCGTGAGTCGGGGCGCCGACGTCGTCGTGATCGGCGGCGGTGTGGTCGGCGCCTCCATCGGCCTCGAAATCGCCCGGCATGGCCTCGGGCGGGTGGTGCTGGTCGACAAGGCCCCCGGGCCGGGGGAAGGTTCCACCGGGGCGTCGTCGTCGATCTGCCGGACCCGCTACACCCATCCTGCCGTGGTGCAGTTGGCCATCGACGGCCTGGATGCCTACAGGCGGTGGCCCGAGTACCTGAGGTCGGAGGCGGCCACGGCATCGTTCGTGGAGACCGGTGTGCTGTGGATCGCCGATCGGTCACCCACCGAGGTGGCGGCCGAGGTGCAACGGCTCGTCGCGCTGGGAGCCGGGGCGAGCCTGGTGGATGCCGCCGACTTGGTTCGGCGGTTCCCCGCCGTTTCCACGTGCACGGCACCGCTCGACTGGGACACGGATCATCATTGTCGGCTCGGCCCGGCCTTCCTGTTCGAGGACAAGGCCGGCTACATCGACCCCATGGACGCCCTCTCCGACCTACTCGTGGCCGCGGCGGGATCGGGAGTCGAGGTTTTCTTCTCGAGTGAAGTGGTGGGGCTCGAGGTCGACGACGCCGGTGTACACGGTGTCCGACTCGCCGACGGCGGTGCCATCCCGGCCGACCTCGTGATCAACGCGGCCGGCCCGTGGTGCAACCAGCTGAATGCCATGGCCGGGGTCGAGCACAGATGGAGCTTCGTCCCGACCCGGATCCAGACCCTGTACCGGCCGTGGCCGACCGAGGAGGCGGGTGACATCCCGGTGACCATCGATGTCGCTACCGGTGTCTACGTCCGACCCGAGCGGCGCTCGTCGATGGTGTGGATCGGATCGGTGAGCGAGGAGGACGAACGCGAAGCCGTGACGGACCCCGATGCCTTCGCTCGCAGCCCGAGTGCGGCCTTCCGCGACACCACCCTGGCGGCGTTCTCACACCGTATCCCCGAGATCGCCCCACGGGGCACCGTCTCCGGAATCGCCGGCCTCTACACCATCAACCGCCAGGACGTCCATCCCGTGGTCGGTCCCAGCGGTGTCGACGGCTTCTGGCTGGCCAATGGCTTCAGCGGTCACGGCTTCAAACTCGCCCCGATGATCGGTTCCATGATCGCCACAGGTCTCGACGCCACCCCCACCGAATTCGACACCACTGTTCCCATGAGCCTGTTCGCCATCGACCGCGACCCGATCGGAGTCGACGCCAAGAACGTGTTGGCGTGAGCCGTTCGTTCGTCTGATGGGCGAAGCTTCGAGTTGGTAGAACCTAGAACGTACAACGTAGAACGTACCGCCCATTGGGGACGTCCAGTTCCGCCGGTGGCTTGCGGTTGAATGTTGCAGGTCCTGCTCGTGCGCCGGCGCCGCCGCCCCCTACGTTCTACGTTGTACCTTCTACGTTGTACCTCCTGCAGCACCGCGCCGGTCTGCTGATGTGAGTCCTGCGCTTCGGCCCTATCCCTCCCGTCCGATCCGACGCACCATGGGAAGTGAAAGGAGGTGACGATGACACTGCTCCGTGAACGTGAGCACCTGGAGGTGCTGCACACGCCGGTCGTCCGTCACACCATGGAGTGGACGCTCGGCATCGTGGGAACCATTGCGGGTCTGATCGGGCTGTACATGTACTCGGTGCCTGCCGACTGGTTCCTGGGAGGACTGGTCGAGGGATGGTGGTTCGCCATGTTCGTGGCGGCCGGCACCCTGATCGGAATGGCGTTGGCCATCTATGCCCGCAAGGCCTATCTGGTCGACGGGGCGTGGACCGGAGGAGTGACGTCGGGGACCCTGTTCTCCGGTGTCGCCTTCGTGGCTGCGCTGACGTTCCTTCTGATCTGGATCCTGTAGGAACGAGCATCTGAGTGGCTCCCCTCGGCGAGGGGAGCCACTCGACGCGTCAGGAGCGGGTCTCGCGGCGGAATCCCCACACACCGATGGCGATGGCGCCGAGGCTGAGTCCGGCCATCAGGAGCGCCGTGTCGTGCAGTCCGGCAACCTGGATCTCGGGCGGTGCCGAGGCGGCGTCGCCGACCACGGCGGCGCCACCCCTGGCGGCGACCCGGGCCGCCCACACCGATCCCAGCACCGCGATCCCGGTGATCTGTCCGAGCAGTCGGGTCAACGTCAGGAGACCGCCCGCCACCCCCGAATACTCACGGGGTACCGAACCCATGATGGCGCTGTTGTTGGGAGACTGGAACACCCCGATCCCGAGACCGATCGGAATGGCGATCAGGGCGTACTGGAGGAAGGTCGTCTCGGTGGACAACGTGTAGAAGGCGGCATAGGAGGCGGCCAGGATCACCAGGCCGACCAACGTGATCCGCCGGATGCCGAGCCGGTCTGACAGTGTCCCCGAGATAGGGGCCACCGCCCCCAGGATGAGCGGGGCGATACCCAGTGCCAGTCCGGTTTGCCGAGTGTCGTATCCGAGCACACCCTCGAGGTAGAAGGGCAGCAGGAAGAACACCGCCGAGAGCGACCCGTACACCAGGTACCCGCTGGCGATGCTCACCGAGAGTGTTGGATTCCTGAACAGCCCCAGGTCGACCATGGGAGACGGCGCCCGGCGTTCGATCACCACGAAGACCACGGCCAATGCGAACCCGGCGAACAGCAGGCCCAGGATGATTCCCGACCCGTACCCGAGCTCCTGGCCGGCGGTCACCGCCAACGCGATGCACAACAAGCTCGTGCTGAGGGTGACGGAACCTTTGATGTCGAAGGTCTGGCCCCCCGGAGGTGGCGTCGCCGGCACATACCGGAAGGCAATGAACGTGCCGATCAGTCCAACCGGGAGATTCACGAAGAAGATGGCACGCCAGTCGAACGCCTCGATCAGGAGGCCGCCCATCACCGGGCCGCTGACGATGCCGACCGACACGAATGTCCCGATCAGACCCAGCGCCTTACCCCGTTCGTGGGGCGGGAACGCCTCGGTGAGGATCGACGCCCCTAGAGCCAACACCATGACCGCCCCCAGCGCCTGGAGGACTCGGAACCCGATCAGGAACCCGATGCTGGGAGCCAGCCCGCACAGCACCGACGCCATGGTGAACAGCACGAACCCCGACATGTAGATCCGCTTCTTGCCCACGATGTCGCCCCAGCGCCCAACGCTCAATGTGAGACTGGCGAGCGTCAGCAGGTACGCCACCGACACCCACTGAACCACCGGGAGAGTGGTGTCGAGCTGGGTTCGGATCGTCGGGAGCGCCACGTTGACGATCGAGCCGTCGATGGTGGCCAGTAGAACGCCCACGCCCACGGCGGCCATGGCGTACCACTTCTTCGAGTAGTCGACTTCGGGGACGGGTCCACCCGTGATGGGAGCGTTCACGATCGCAGGCTACCGGCGCTCCTGCGCGGTCCGGTTCGGCCGATGGTTCACGGTGGTGTCACCGCCGGCGGGGCTCACCCCATGAGCCGGGACACGGCCTCGAGCAACGGTGGCGGTCCCGAGATCAGCATGGTGGTGATCACGGTGGCCTCCCAACGGGGGAGTTCCTCTTTGATCTTGGCGGGAGGGCCCACGAGGGCGATGTCCTCGATCATGTGGAGCGGAATCGAGGCGACGGCTTCGGCCTTTCTGCCCGCCAGATACAGCTCCTGGATACGGGTCGCCTCCTCTTCGTATCCCATGCGGGCGATGACGTCGAAGTGGAAGTTGGCGCCCTTGGCGCCCATCCCTCCCACGTACAGAGCCAGCATGGGACGGATCGTGTCGGCCGCCTTCTCGGGATCGTCGTCGATCACGACCGGGACGGGGCATGCGACCTCGAAACTCTTGGCGTCGCGCCGGGCGCCGGACCGGCCGAAGCCTTCGGCAAGCGCCGTGCGATAGAACTCGTCCGATGACGGTGAAAACCAGAACGGCAGCCATCCGTCGGCGATCTCGGCTGCCAGGGCCACATTCTTGGGGCCTTCCGCCGCCAGGTAGACCGGCAGGTCGCTCCGATAGGGGTGAATGGTCGACTTGAGCGGCTTGCCCAACCCGGCACCGCCCCGGTACGGGAGTGTGTAGTGCTCTCCGTCGTACGACACCGGGTCCTGGCGCGCGATCACCTTGCGCACGATCTCGACGTACTCACGGGTACGGGCCAGTGGCTTCGGATAGGGCATCCCGTACCAACCCTCCACCACTTGGGGTCCGGATGCGCCGAGGCCGAGGATGAAGCGGCCCTCGGTGAGATGGTCCATGGTCATGGCCGCCATGGCGGTGGCGGCCGGCGTGCGCGCCGACATCTGGGCGATGGCGGTACCCAGTTTGATCGACCGGGTCTTCGAGCCCCACCAGGCGAGCGGTGTGAACGCATCTGACCCGTACGCCTCGGCACTCCACATCGAGTCGAACCCCAACTCGTCTGCCATGCGGATCTGCTCCTCCACCCCAACAGGTGGGCCAGCGCCCCAATATCCGACCACGAGACCCAGCTTCATGCGTCCTCCCGGTGTTCCCGGTCGAGTATCGCACGGCGACGCTCCTCCCGATGCGACGTGGCCCTACCGCGGCGGTCGGGCCATGGCCGGAGCGAGCGTCATGGCTGACGAGACGCCATTGCACCCGTTCGACATGGTTGGGCAGTCCGTTCGGCCGGAGGAGGCGTCATGCTCAGCCACCTCACGGTGGTGTGTTCGGAACGCGGCGGCGTCCCACGTGGCGCAGGGGTAGCGTCACCCGTCATGTCGCCCTTCGCGTCTTCGGCTGTCTCACCGGATCTCGTGGAACGGCTTCGTCGTGCCGCCCTGGCGGATGACGAGGCCATCACTCGGGCGCATGGCGGGATCGTGGAACCGATCGGTTCGGGGCTGATGTTGGTGACGGGCCCGGGTTCGTACCTCAACGGGTTGCGCGGGATCGGACCCGCCGAGCTGACGGCTGCGGACCTGGATCGGGTGACGCAGGTGTCAGAGGCCGCCGGGGTGACACCTGAAGTCCTGCTCACGGGTGGTGTCGCGGATGAGACCCTGGAACTGATGGCCCATGCCGGGTACCGGCTGTCGGGGGTCGACAACGTGTACCTGATCGGTGTGCCCGCTTCCGAGGGCAGGCAAGGCGATGGTGTGGTCATCGTGGACGATGAACGCCTTCTGGACTGGATGGACGTTCACGCCTGCCAGTTTCCCGACAGGTCGGTGTCGGATGCCTTTGCGCAGGCGGCTCACTCGATCGAAGGTGCCATCGACCTCCTCGCCGTGTGCGACGGTCGACCGGCCGCGGTCGGGTCGCTCATCGTGCGAGATGGACGGGGACTACTGGGGGGTGCGGCCACCGCTCCGGGGTTTCGGGGTCGTGGGCTGCAGAGCGTGCTGCTCCGGCATCGACTGTGGCTGGCCGCCACCGTGGGTTGTGACATCGCCACCTGCACGGCGGCGGCGGGTGGAGGATCCGCCCGCAACATCGAGCGAGCCGGGTTCCGGCTGTTCGGTGTGGACCTGACCTTCCGGCGGCCCGGTTCGGACGCTCAGGCGTCCTGAGCGGCCTTCGCCCAAACCTCGAGGCGCCCGGATGCCTCGACCTGCTCGAGGTGGGCCAGGTCGAACGCCGCAGTCTCTGGATCGCCTCCGGCATTCACCAGCGCCCGGGCCGCGTGTACCACGGTGGTGGCGGTGACTGTCGAAGCCGGCACCGCCGAAGGCACGTGATGGTTGGCGACGGCACGAATCACCTCGGAGGGAAGGTCCCAGAGTGCACACAGGTACCCGCCCAGGTCGGCGTGGGTTGCGCCGAATCGCTTGCGCTCGTCCTCGAGCCGGTTGGTCGGGCTGATCTCCAGGAAGTCATCCCGCCAGTTCTGGAAGAGCACCAGTTCGCCGATGTCGTGGAGCAGGCCGGCCAGCTGACTCTCCTCGGTGGTGCGGCGGTCGAGTCCCTCGACGGAGGCGATGCGACGGGCGATGGCACTGACCCGAAGGGACTCCTGCCACAGTTCCTCGATGAGCTTGCGGTCGAGTCCGGAGGCCTGTTGGAACACGCCCACCGCCAGCACCAGCGACGTGATGGTGTTGAGACCGAGCAGGGCGGTGGCTTGAGCCACGTCGCCCACTTCGTTGCGAAAGCCGAAGATCGCCGAGTTCACCGTCTGCAGCACCTTCACGGAAGTGGCGGGGTCGTTCTTGACCAGTTCGCCGACCTTCGCCATCGATGGATCCGAGGAACGCAGTTCCTCCTGGATCTTCACGTAGATGTCGGGAAGGGTGGGAATCTTCGTGGACCCGTTGACCAGGGCGGCGAGACGCTCCGGCGTGACGCGGCCACGCAGGTGGGTGGCGGCGAGCACGGCGATGCGCAGCTTGTCCGCGTCGAAGGGGCGCCACAGGTACTGCTCGGCGAGGCCACTGCGGGAGGCGTTCCGATCGGATGTCACGAGGAGGCGGGCGACGGTCGGATGGTTCGAAGCCACTTCCCGGAGGACACCAACGGTCTTGTCGGTGGGGGAGCCGGCACCGGCAACGATCACCTCGTATCTGCCGGACCTCAGGGCGTTCAGTCCTTCTTCCGGTGATGAAGCGATGGTGGCGACGATGCCCAGGCTACCGGAAGACACCAGCTGCTCGAACTCCGCGAGCACGCGTGGGTCGTCGTCGATGAACAAAGCCTGGACACTCATTCCCCGCTCCTGGTACTGACTCGTCGATGGCCTTCGGGCGGCCGGGATGCTCTCCACTCCTCATCGGCGCCGGAGAGCGAGGGTTTAGCCCGAGTCGGTCGGAGCGAGGGGAAGCGGGGGGCGAGGATCGAGGAGCCGGAAGACCACGGCTCCGGCATCCATCCCCGATTCACTCGATCGAGTGCCGAACTCTCAGCGAGCGACATGCGGCGTGGCGTCGGCCTTCTTCGAGCCGAAGCGCTCGATCGCCCACACGATGCCGAATCCGGCCACCGTCAGCGCTCCGGCCGCCGCCAGCGACGACCCGCTCTCGGGACCGACCAGGCCACGGTCGTCGGTTTGCCATGGCCACAGCGCCCGAAGCGATCCGACCATGAGCCCGATCAGGATGGCCATGGTGGTGTCGTGGAATCGGCGGAGAGCTGCGCCCAGGACGATCGAGAACGACCCGAGACCGATGACGGCTCCGCCGGCGAACACGGCGACGTACGCCAGGTCGCGCTCGTGGACGGCGTCGAGGGTCGGTTCGTACATGCCGAGCACGAGCAGCAGGAATGCGCCGCTCACGCCGGGGAGGATCATGGCGCAGATTGCGATCATGGCGGCCAGGAAGACCTGGGTCGTCGATGGATCCGTCACGGTGCCCGGCGGTAGGCCGGACAGAACGAAGGCGGCGATGGCCGAGACGACCGCCACAGCGAGGTGGGCCCCGGCCCGCTCGGACATCCGCGACCAGGGAACGGCGATCGATGCTCCCACCATCCCCAGGAAGACCGCCCTCGCCTGTGAAGGGTAACGCTCGAGCAGGTCGGGAACGATTCCGGCCGCAATGATCACCGCGGTACCGATACCGGCGAACAAGGGGACGATGAGCTTCCACTGCACCAGGCCGAGATGTCGCCTGGTTCCCGTGAGATCGAGGCGAACCAGGGAGAGGATGGCCCGGAAACCCTGACCAACGGAGTCCAGCAGGCGGTCGTAGATTCCGACGACGAACGCGATGGTGCCACCGCTGATCCCGGGGATGGAATCCGCCACCCCCATCATGAGCCCATGGACGACATGGGCCAGGGGAGCGGCGCGTTCGGTGGTGACCTCGGTGGATGCCATGTCCGTCAAGTTACCCCGCCCGGGGCCGTTTCCCAGACGGATCCGATGGGTTCGGGCCTGCCGCATCACACGAATCCGGATACCCTGCGGCTTCGATGCGGTACCTGAACGACCTGATCCCCAGTCACGACCTCACCTATTCCGACGTGTTCCTGGCACCTACCTTCAGCGACATGGCCTCTCGGATGGACGTGGATCTCACCACTCCGGACGGGGTGGGCACCACGATCCCGGTGGTGGTGGCGAACATGACGGCCGTCTCCGGCCGGCGGATGGCTGAGACGATCGCCCGGCGGGGCGGGATCGCGGTGTTTCCCCAGGATGCGCCGGCCGGTGCGATCGCAGACATGACCGCCTTCGTCAAGAGCCGCCACCTGGTGCTGGACACCGCCATCACGCTGAGCCCCACCGACACCATCAACAACGCCGTCGACCTCATCCACAAACGCTCCCACGGTGCGGTGATCATCGTGGACGAGGACCAGCGCCCCGTCGGCATCTACACCGAATCCGATGGCTCGGGCTTCGATCGGTTCACACCGCTCCACGAAGTCATGCGCCGCCACCCCATCACGCTCGACGCCTCGCTGGCGGTGGAGGAGATGTTCCGCGAACTGGCCGAACGCCGGGTGCACATGGCACCGGTCGTCGATGCCGACAGGCGCCTCACCGGGGTGATCACCGAACAGAGCGCCCTCAGGTCCACCGTCTACTCGGCGGCGACCGATGCCTCGGGCCGGCTGCTGGTGGGTGCGGCGGTAGGTGTGAACGGTGATGTCGCCGCCGCCACCATCGACCTGGTCGAGGCCGGCGTCGATGTCATCGTCGTCGACACCGCCCACGGCCACCAGCAGAAGACCCTCGAGGCTCTCGCCTCCGTTCGTCGGGTGGCCCCCGACCACACGGTGGTGGCGGGCAACGTGGTCACCGCCGCCGGGACGATCGACCTCATCGACGCCGGTGCCGACATCATCAAGATCGGGGTGGGACCGGGGGCGATGTGCACCACCCGCATGATGACGGGCGTGGGTCGCCCCCAGTTCTCCGCCGTCGTCGAGTGTTCGGCCGCCGCCAGGGCCCGGGGCAAACACGTCTGGGCCGACGGGGGCGTGCGCTACCCCCGCGACGTGGCGCTCGCCCTGGCCGGGGGTGCCGCCAGCGTGATGATCGGGTCGTGGTTCGCCGGGACCTTCGAGTCGGCCGCCGACACCCTCCGCGACGCCGACGGCCGTCTCTACAAGGAGAATTTCGGTATGGCGTCGAAACGGGCCGTCACCGGGCGGTCACGTTCTGAGTCCGCCTTCCAGCGCGCTCGCAAGGAACTGTTCGAAGAGGGCATCTCGTCGTCCCGTATGTACCTGTCGAGTACGTCACCGGGTGTGGAGGACATCGTCGATCGCATCGTGATGGGTCTTCGCTCCGCCTGCACCTACGCCGGTGCCCGCACGATCGAGGAGTTCCACGCCAACGCCATCGTTGGAATCCAGTCCACCAGCGGCTACACCGAAGGAAAGCCGCTGGATGAGAGTTGGTGAGAGTGAGCCTCTCCGGTCAGGGCGTCAGGTAGAACGTTCAACGTAGAACGTACAACGGCGGCGGCCTCGTGGCGTCCGAGGCCTCGGGGCCAGAAACGGCTCGGTGCGGAGCCGCGGAGTGTCGTCAGTGAGCGAGCCCGAACGAGTTTGGAGCGTCTCGGACCGGTGGTGGCCCCGAGAAGCGGCCTCAGGTACCAAGGCGCCGGACGTTGAACGTTCTACGTTCTACGTTGTACGTTCACCGGCTGCTCGAGCGGGTGATCAGATACATCTCGTCGTTGAACCACACGGCTCCGTGGCGGTCGATCACCTGGCGGGTGGCTGCGAGATAGGTCCCGTTCGACATGGCGGTCGAGAGACGCGCTTCGTCGATCTGGGCCACGTAGGCGGCGGCGGTGAAGGCGGCCACCAGCGTCGAGGTGCCGATGTGTTCGGTCTCGTCGGATGGCATGGTGTGCAGCCGGTAGCTGAACAGGGACTCCTCGTCGCTCAGGTTTGGGAACTCGAGTGAGGCATCGTCGAGTTCGTTGAGCTGGCGGCGCGCTTCGGCCAGGATCTCAGCTCGTCGATGGGGGAAGGGCCGCTCGTCGGGCCACACTCCACACGTGATCTCGAGGCCAGGGTCGTTGCCGTAGGAGTGGATGCCAACCATCCGGCCGCCGGGAGCGAGCGCCCTTGCCAGGGGTACCAGGACGTTGGCGACCTTGGTGGCCACGGGGGTTCGGGCTCGATAGCTCTGCGCCGCCACGATCAGGTCGTAGCGTCCGTCGACGCGACCCGGTGTGGGGATGAGCGATCGGAGCAGGAACTCGCGGTCGCGGCGGTACAGCACGACCACGGCCGGGCGCACGTAGACGGGGTTGCCGGTTGTCGGACTGGTCTTCACCTGCCAGTCGTCAGTGAGTCGGGGGAGGATGCCGCGGATCTGCTCGGTGAAGTCGAGACTGGTGTCTCCATCGAGGGGAATGTCGCGCCAGGTCAGATCGGTGTGGCTGTCGAGCGGCGCCAACCTCGGTGCTTCCGAGAACCGCATGTTGGTGACGACGAAAACGGTCTCTGGGTGTTCAACCAGTCGGTCGGGGAGTTTGGCCAGCGCCTGGCGAACGTCTTCGATCGAGATCTCCTTGGCGACCACCAGCCAGGGGATGTGCGGGAGATTCCGGTGCAACCGGCGCATGAGGTGACTCAGTACGGAGGCGTCGCCCATTCCTGCATCGAAGAGACGCAGCCCCGGTGGTGTCACCTCGATGGCGTCGGCCTGGTCGCCGAGACGTTCGGCGACCCGAGCCTTCTCGTCGGTGGCGGTGACGAACATCGTGTACGCAGCACGGGTGTCGAAGAACCGGCCGGAGGTTTCGAGATCGGGGGTCGGATTCATCTGTGCATCCTGTGGGGCAGGGTAGGCTGCCGACCGCAGGTAGGCGGTCGAAGGGGGCACGCTCGCCGACGCCATGGCCGTGCTCGATGAGGCGGATCGTGGTGCAGCGTCGTGGCCGTCGAGTCGACCTACGGCATAGGAGGCGCAAGTGACACCGTTCGGTGGAGGGCCGGACATCGACCCCTCGGTTCTGCGCGCTCTGCTCCTCGATCAGGTCCGCAACGCCGTCATCGTCACCGATCTGACCGGCCACGTGATGTTGTGGAACCGCCATGCCACGGAGATCTACGGGTGGACGGCCGACGAGGCCATCGGCCGACCCATCGGCGAGCTGATGGTCGGTCCCGAGCAGAACGCTCAGGCGGCCGAGATCATGGACGTCGTCGCATCCGGTGGAACCTGGGACGGCGAGCTCACAGTGTCGCACAAGGACGGAACCACGGTCGAGGCGCATGTGTCCAACAGCATGGTTCGCGACGCCTCCGGTGTCCCGGTGGGTGTGGTGGGAATCTCGGTCGATCTGACTCCCCTTCGACGCGCCGAGGCCGAGGCGCGACATCGGGGCGAGCTGGCGAAGCTGGTGCTCGATGCGTTGCCGACGGCGGCCGTGATCCTCGACAGCGGCGGGTCGATCATCGCCGTGAACCGTGAGTGGACCCGCTTCGCCTCCGAGAACCGCGTCGATCCCGACGCCGTGGGAAAGGGAGTCGAGTACCTGGCCGCGTGCGCAGGTGATCCCGGATCCGAGGCGGCGATTGCGATCGACGCCGGGGTTCGCGGGATCCTGGCCGATGGCGGTCAGTGGTCCATCGAGTTCTCCCGTTCGCAGGGAAACCACCCCTTCTGGTACTCGTGCGAGGTGAGCGGCCTCCCGGGCGGCGGATGTGTCGTGCTACACAGGGACATCTCGCGGCTCATCGCAGAGCGGTCGGCGCTCCAACGATCCGCAGATGACAATCTGCGGCTCATCACCATGGTCTCGCACGAAGTGCGTACCCCGCTCACCGCCATCCTTGGCCTGTCGGAGGAGCTGCTCGCCGGGGGAGACCTCGACCCGGCCCAGATCACCGAGTTCCATCAGATCATCGCCGAGCAGGCGAGAGAGGTGGCGTCGTTGGTCGAGGATCTCCTGGTGGTGGCCCGCATCGACAACGATGCTCTGACCGTCGCACGCCAGGACTTCGACGCCCTCGGTGTCGTGACCTCGGTGCTCCGGCCGTTCCAACTCACGAACGGGCCGATCTCCATGTCGCTACCGGCGGAACCGCTCAGGGCCTTGGGCGATCAGACCCGGCTCCGCCAGGTGGTTCGAAATCTGGTCAACAATGCCGTCCGCCATGGGGCGTCTCCGATCGAGGTCGAGGTACGTCTCGATGCCGGTCGGGCGGTGATCATCGTGGCCGACCACGGGGCGGGGATAGATCCCGCCCAGGTGGAGGCCGCCTTCCGGCCCTTCGGGCGCCAACCCACGATGGAGAGTCCCGACTCAGTCGGTATTGGACTGTCCGTGGCTCGGGCACTCGTCGAGCGGATGGGCGGATCGCTCAGGTACCAGCGAACCGAGCGGACCGAGTTCGTGGTGGAGCTGGAGGCGGTCGGCACCGACCGCTGATCATGGCCGTTCCGGCCAGTGGTGTTTGGGGTACCGGCCCGCCATCTCCTTGCGGACCTGTTGCCAGCTCCCCGTCCAGAATCCGGCCAGGTCGGTGGTCACCTGCACCGGCCGTCCGGCCGGGGAGAGCAAGGTCACGACCACCGGACGGCCATCGACGGTGGGGGTGGCAGCGGTCCCGAAGAAGTCCTGCACCTTACCTGCGACCGCAGGTGTGTCCGAGGAGTAGTCGATGCGGAGCCGCCGCCGGGTCTTGTCGAGCGTGAGCTCGGCGGGCGCTCTTCGTTCCAGCTCCGCTATGGCGGTGTGGCCAAGTCGACGTTCGAGCACCCGGCCCAGATCGATGAGGGCGAGCTCGTCCAGACCGGTGACGAACGTGAGCTCGGGGCCCAGCCATTCGTCGAGTGTGGCTACCAGTCCCCGATCGGTGAAGTCAGGCCACTTGTCGTCGTGGCGGCGCAGGAACTCGACCCTCTGGCGGAGTGAGAGTGCGTGGTCGGTCCATTGCAGCAGGGCCGGTTTGGCGGCGACCCGGTCGATCATCGCACGCACGGTGTCGGGCCCGGGTTCGGCCCGATGCTCGGTCTCTTCGAGGACGATGCCCCCGAGTCGGGACGACCAGCGCGATACGAGTCGATTGCCCGACCACACCAGGGTCGTGCCGATCTCGATCTCGGACGAGAAGCGTTCGAGGACGTCGGCGGTGTCGATGGCCCCCGCCAGGCGGATGCGGGAGTCCTTGCGTTTGCCGTCGAGGTCGGCGGCCACCAGGAACGACTCGGGTGCGAGAGGGTCGCTCGAGGCGACCCAGGCGGTGGTGCCGGTTCGCAGCTGGAACCGTCCCGGGGTACCCCGACGAATCGCCAGCCGGTCGGGGAATGCCAGCGCGAGCAGTGATCCGGACCGGTCCGAATCGGCGTCGTCGATGCGTGCCCCCACACGGCGGGCGAGGTCGATGGCCGTCCGGCGCACCCGGTCGACGCCCCTGCGGTCGGCCGCACCATGCGATGATCGACCGGTCACCAGCGAGACCCGCAGCGCGATGTCCACCGGCAACTCGTCGGGCCGGCCGCGAATCGGATCGCGGTCCTCGAGGATGGCGGCGAGGATGCAGGCCAGGCCCGTGTCGTCGCCGGCCTCGATGATCATGTGGGCGAGCCGCGGATGAACGGGAAGCCGTGCCATGCCCTCCCCGGTGGCGGTGAGTCCGGGACGAGCCTCCTCGATCGCCCCGAGCACGGTGAGGAGCCGGGTCGCCTCCTCGATGCTCTTCGGTGCGGGTGGGTCGAGGAACGACAGGGACGACGCGTCGAGTGCGCCCCATGACCTCAGTTCCAGGACAACGCCGGCGAGGTCGACCTGGGTGATCTCAGGAGCGATGTGGGCACGACGGGTTGCGTGCTCCACTTTCGACCACAGCCGGTACGCCACTCCCGGACCGGTCCGTCCCGCCCGTCCGGCTCGCTGATCGGCCGATGCCCGGGAGATGGACACGGTCTGAAGTCGGGTCATGCCGGTGCGAGCGTCGAATCGTGGTGCCCGTGCCAGCCCGCTGTCGACCACCACCGAGACTCCTTCCACCGTGAGGCTCGACTCGGCGATGTCGGTCGAGAGCACCACCTTTCGACGGGTCGACGGGGTTATGGCCGCGTCCTGGTCGGTGGCGGGGAGCGACCCGTGGAGCCGGTGGATCTCGGCAGGTGCCCTCGCGTCGGTGAGCGAACGAGCGACCCGTTCTATCTCACCCATTCCGGGAAGGAACACCAGCAGGTCACCGATGTCGGCCTCCAATGACCGCAGGACGATGGCGGTGATGTGATCCTCGATCCGACCGGTCCGCTTCGGAGGCACCCAGCGCATCTCGACGGGGTGGGTCCACGCTTGCGATGAGATCACCGGGGCACCGAGCATCCCGGCGACCCGGTCGGTGTCGAGGGTCGCCGACATGACCACCACGGCCAGGTCGGGACGGATGCTCGACCGGGTGTCGAGCGTGAATGCCAGACCGAGGTCGGTTTGCAGATTTCGCTCATGGAACTCGTCGAAGATCACCAGGCCTACGCCGGGCAGTTCCGGATCGCGCTGAAGCCTGCGCGTGAGAATGCCTTCTGTGACGACCTCGATCCGCGTGTCGGGCCCGATCTGACGGTCGTCGCGCGTCACGTAGCCGACGGTTTGGCCGACATCCTCCCCGAGCAGCGAGGCCATGCGCCGCGCCGCAGCCCTGGTGGCCAGCCGACGCGGCTCGAGCATCATGATCTTCCCTGTCCCGGGGATCCCCTGCTCGAGAAGCCGAAGCGGGACCACGGTGGTCTTTCCCGAACCAGGAGGAGCCGACAGGACGACGGCGCCGAAGGACCCGAGGGCACGGCACAGCTCTGGGATCGACGATTCCACTGGCAGTTCCACGGGGCGAGGGTATCGGGAACCTCGCAGTTCGCGAAGAAACCTGGCGTTGAGGGGTGCGAGGAAGTACCGTTCTCATGTGATCGATTCGTTCATGGGCAAACTGACGCTCCAGGACGGGACGATCGTGGGTGCCGTACTCAACTTGTCCGAGGACACATTGAGTGTGGTGGCGGAGGGGATGACCGTCGGGACCTGGCCGATGAAGTACTGCCACGTTTCCCGGCTGAATGAATCTGAGTTCGTCATCACGATCGACGGTGAACCCACGACGTTCCTCCCTGTTGACGAGTTCCGGTTTGCCAAAGCTGCAGCCGAACGCTTCTCGGCGTCGTCGCTCGCCGATCGCATCAACGTGATCCGCAGCATGCCGCTGGAGCCGGATGTGGTGGTGGTCGAGAAGCCGCAGCCCGAGCCGGTCGATCAACCGGCGACCGAGGCCGGGCCCAGGGTTCCGCTCACGATCGCCGCTCTGGTCGTAGCGGTGGCCGCTCTGATCGCCCTGGCCGGCAGGAGCGAGCTCGGATCGCGTCCCACACTTCCGGTTGCACCGCCGACCACGGTGGTTGCCATGACGGTCAGCGGCCCCGAGGTGTTCACGCTGACGCCGGAGGTCTTTCGGGAGCGATGGAACGCCGCGGCAGCCCGGATCGCTCCCGACGCCGCCATCTCGATTCCCTTCAGCACTGAGCGCTTCCGGGAGCAGGTCACCGACCAGATTCTCTTCGACGGCAACACCGATGCAGACGGCACCGTCGAGAACATCAAGATCGCCATCGAGGTGACAGGCGACGCGGTGCAGGACGAGCTGGCGGTCGACTCGATTCGGGTGGCGTTGGCGGTGGCGCAGCCCGAGCTGAGTGCAGAGGAGGTACTCGGTCTGCTCGGCCGCCTCGGGTTCGAAACATACCCGCAAGATCTCGAACTCACCGCCACTCGCCGCGAGGTCGGTGGAGACGGGATGGTCTTCGAGCTCCTGTATGTCGACAGGCCGGAGCGGCTTCTCATCTTCAGCCTGTGGGAGGATCCCAGCTCCGGTTGACCCGTGTGTGCTCGCTGGCTGGATCGACACCCGTATCCCGGTCGCTGTCTGGTTGTGTTCGCTAGGGTTCTTTGTGGCAGTGACGAACCGGTGGATGGCCCTGTGAAGTCGGCTGGTAAGCCGGCGAGTAGGCCGTCAGGGAAGCCGTCGAGGAAGCCGTCGAGGGTCGTATCCCGGCCGGGAGAATCGGTGACGGAGCCGTCGGCCCAGTGAGATCCGGCTGTGGCTCGCCACGGATCGATGGGGCTGGGGCCTCTGATCAGGGGAGCGGATCGTTGACCGGAAGCTTCAAATGGGTCGATTGGCGTATGGAGATTGCATCGTGGATGTGGTGAGATATCCAGACGCACCAAGGGGGAAGCTGGCGCCACCGTCGCCGGTGGAATTCCGATCGCGGTGTCAAGGCTCGGCGCTCTGCCGCCGATGGTGCTCTGAAGTCGGACGCGCACGTCGAAGGTGACGGATGATTGGGACGTTCCCGGGCAAGCTTGCCCTCGTTGAGGGTGATGAGGTCGATGTCGACCTCGAGATCGCGGGCGGGCGCCTGCGTCTGACCACCGGCGTGTCCGAAATCGGAGCCTGGCCGCTCGACGCATGCCTGGTGACCGCCCTTCCGACCGGCGCATACGAGCTCACCCTCGACGGCGAACGCGTGGCGTTCTCGCCCGATCACCCTGATGCCTTTTCGGCGGTGGTGGCACGTATGACGCCCGTTGAGTCCCCACCTTCGACGACGGGCTACGACCTCGAAGCCGCTCTCGACCAGGTCCTCGGCGGGAACTCCACCTATGAGGTTCCGGGGCTGGTGGAAGAGTCGGCGGCTGAGATCGCCGTGACCCTCGAAGCCCTCTTCGCCACCGCCTATCCCGACTACGACCTCGAGGACGAGGACGAGCCCGACCTCGAGTTCGAAGATCCCCTGGCACCTGCCATCGAGTCGGACCCCGTGCCGGACGGCTCGAGGGCCGCCGCCGACGTAGCGGTGCCGACCGAGCGTCTCCCGGAACCGGAGCCTGCGCCCGATCCCATTCCCATTCCACCTGCCGCGCCCCAAGGCGATCCCGTCGACATCTGGTCGGCGTCGCCCGATGTTCCGGTCGAGCCGGAAGCCGACGATCGCGCGGCCGAGCCGATGGTCGACGTCTCCGGCTGGGTGGGTGAAGACCACGACGTGCCGGTTTGGTCACCCGAGGTGGTCGGCGACGAGGCAGATCACACCGGTGCCGTGGCCGAGCCGTTCACCGCCGATTCGCTGCCGGCCGACCGCTCCGAACTCGGCGCCCGGTGGCGACCGGGCGCGGTCGAGCCGGATGAGACCGACGAGGTCGCGGGAACCCATGACGACCTGTACCGCGCCGATGAGCCCGAAGACGTGGGGGTCCCGAGTTCGTGGCGGGTCTCCGAGATGCTCGACGCCACCGCCCACACACCCGAACCGGCGGAGGCGTCCCTCGATCAGGAGATCGACGACGTGCTCGGCCACGAACCGTCCGGGGATGAGCATCCCGGGGACGAAGAAGCCGACGATGAAGATGCGATCGGTCGGGGATACGGACAGCTTCCACCGAGCGAACGCGACAACGGATTCGGGAGAGGTGGCCCCCCGGGTGGTTGGCCGGTTCGTCCCGCTCCCCGAAGCCCCGAGTTCGGTGACACCGGTGTTGGCCCCGACCGTGGCTTCACACGGGGGTCTGAGTTCGACCTGGAAGGCGCAGCCGCCAGCGCCGGCTATTCGATGCCCGATGACGACGTGGAGATGGAAGAGATCGTGGAGCGGATCCCGGCTCGTCGCGGGATGGGCGGCATCTTCTCGAAGTCGGCGGGCGAACGCTTCTCGGCGGTGGCCGGGGCCATGCGCGATCACACCGACAGCGACGAAGACGAGGACACGGTTTCGGTCGCCGACCAGATCCTGGCGTCCCAGGAACAGCTCAGGTCGGGCTCCAAGGTCGTACGGTTCACGCCCGCCCTTGTCAAGAAGGTCACCATCGGGATGGTCATCGTGATGATCGTGGCCGGGTTCGTGCTCATCACCCCAACCGTGATCGGATTCCTCGTCGATCGTGTCCAGAGCGAGGCCAACGTCGCCTCGCCGGCTACGACGATCCCCATCGACGCCACCACCGTGGCCCCGGCGCCCTCCACCACCGTGCCTGCGGATCAGACCACTGCAGGCGGTATCGAAGTGGTCGACGCCCAGCCGGTGTTCCAGCTCGACTCCGCCGAGTTCGTCGATCGCTGGAACGACACGGGATCCCGTGTCGCCGAGAGTCTCGTCATCGGTGACGCTCCCGAAGTGGGACCCTTCGGCCTGGGGTTCACGCGCTACCTCGGGATGGAGGGCATCGTGAGCGACGGAGGTCTCATCGAGTCCTACACCGTGGTCGTCGATCCGCTCGGCGATCCGCAGGACGATCAGTTGGGCATCCAGGCCTTCGGTGTGGCGATCAACGTGGCCGAGCCTGAAGCGACGGGTCCCGAGCTCAGCTCGATCCTGCTCGACATGGGTCTCGACGTGGCGAACCCGGTGGTCGAGGGCCTGGGCGGGTCCACGTCCCGCAACGACGTGACCTACGCACTCGAGTACGACGGGGAGCGGCAGTTGATTCGGCTCACGATCACCTCCGGCACCGCGGTCCGAACCGACACCACGGCGCCCTGACGGCCCTCACCCTCATGGCCGGCTGTCCGCCAGTCAGGGCACTCAGGGATTGTCGATCTCGACCGCCGTACGCTCGTCCACGATCACGTTCGTGCCGTTGACCCTGATCCTGAGCGGCTCACCCACCACCTCGACACGGGTGTCCGCTTTGGTGACGTCGACAGTGAGCCGCCGACCGCGAACCGCCAGCCGGTACCGCAGCCGCCCCCACGTCGTCGGTAGTCGTGGGTCGATGCTGATGACACCCCCGTGATCGCGGACACCTCCGAACCCGAACACCAGCGCCATCCACACGCCGCCGGCCGAGGCCATGTGCACGCCGTCGGTCGTGTTGCCGGCGAGATCGGCCAGATCCATGAACAGCGCATGTTGGAAGTGGGAGGAGGCGGCCTCGTCGAAGCCGATCTCGGCCGCCATGATCGATTGAACGCATGCCGACAGTGATGAATCGCCGGTCGTGATCGGGTCGTAGTACTCGAAGTTCGATCGCTTCAGCTCGCCCGAGAACTCGTCGCCCAACAGAAAGTCGGCCAGCACCACATCTGCCTGTTTGAGGACCTGGAAGCGGTAGATGACGAGCGGATGGAAGTGGAGCAGCAACGGGTACTTCGATGCGGGCGTGCCCTCGAAGTCCCATGGCTCTTTGGTGAGGAAGTTGACGTCCTGGGGGGTGATCCCGAGATCCATGTCGTGAGGGATGAACATGGCGTCGCCCGCCAGCCTCCACGCCACCACCTCTTCTGCGGTGAGCCCGAGGAGCGGGGCGAGGCCGGCGTACCGCTCCGGTACCTCCTGGCGCATCCGGTCGACCACTTGAGCCGCGAACCGCAGATTCATGCGCGCCATGGCGTTGGTGTAGGCGTTGTCGTCGACGAGGGCCGTGTACTCGTCGGGTCCGGTGACCCCGTGGATGTGGAAGCGGCCGCTGCGGTAGAAGCCGAGATCGAACCACATCCGGGCGGTTTCGACCGCCAGCTCGACGCCGATGTCCCACAGCAACTCGCTGTCGCCGGTCACCTCAACGTATTTGCGGAGTGCGTAGATGATGTCGGCATCGATGTGGTACTGCGCCGTGCCCGCCAGGAAGTAGGCCGACGCTTCGTCGCCTGTGATGGTCCTCCACGGGAACAACGCGCCCTGCAGTGCCATCTCGGACGCCCGGCGGCGCGCGGCGGGGAGGAGCCCGTATCGGAAGCGCAGGATCTCTGCCGCCAGTGTCGGTCGGGTGTAGGCGAGAAAGGGGAGCACGTAGATCTCGGTGTCCCAGAAGTAGTGCCCGTCGTACGCCTGCCCGGTGAGGCCCTTGGCGGGAATCGAGAGCCCGTCGAGATTGGCCGACGCTTGATGGAGCTGGAACAGTGTCCAGCGGATGGCCCGTTGCACCTCGGCGCCGGCTTCGACCTCGATGTCGGTCTCCGCCCAGAACCGGTCGAGGTCGAGCCGTTGGGCGGCGGCCAGGCCGTCGAACCCGAGACCCAATGCGCCGTCGATATGGTCCTCGGCGCGGGCGCGTTCCATGGGTCCGGGCTCGGTCTCGGACTGAACGTACACAGCGTGTTTGGTGAGGGCGATCGGTTCACCTGCGCGGGCCCTGGCGGAGAACTCGAATGCGAAGTCGTCGACATCACGGTGATGCATCACCGACGCCTCGGCGCCGTCGAGGTGATGATCGACGGCCACCACCAGCCCCAGCCTCGACCGGGCGGTGATCCACGACTGCACCATCCTCGGCCCGTCGACGGTGGCCGCACGTGGCTCGAAGACGCGATGGGGCAGGGCGGCAGACAGACGAGGGTCATTCTCGGCCAAGTCCGGTCGGGCGGTGTCCTGGCGGTTCACGACCCGGGAGGTGAAGCGGAGGTCACAATCACGATCGACCTCGACCCTGAACCAGAACGAGGCCGTGTCGGGATGGGCCAGTGACACGATCCGTCTGCTCCACACATCGACGCCGATGCCGGACGCCGTCGTCCACGACGTCACCCGTTCCAGAATGCCGGTGCGGAAGTCGAGCCACCGGCGAAACCGATGCGACTCCGCCGGCAGAAGAAGCTCGCCATCGACCTCGATGTCGACGACCGTGGCGTCGGGCACGTTGACGATGGTCTGGCCGACCTTGGCGTAGCCGTAGGCGCTTTCGGGGTGGACGATCTGCCACGTTTCGTGGAACCCGTTGATGAACGTCCCGTGGGCGTGGGCCGGCGCACCCTCGTCGAGTGTCGCCCTGATCCCGAGTCTCCCGTTCGAAAGGGCGAAGATCGTCTCGGTGAGGTAGGTGAAACGCGGAGCGAACGCTTCCTCGGCCAACACCCACGGGTCGTGCGGGTACAGATCGGAGGGAAGGTCGGTGCGGTTTCGGACGATCAACGGCGGCCCATGAGCATCCGGTCAGGCTAGGCGGAGAACGTCTCGGATCGAGTGTCGAATGTGGTGACCCGGTCGCTCCGATTCACGCCGCCGCCGGCACCTCTGCGACGATCGCCGCCGCCGGGATCAGCGTGGCCACTGGCTCTCCAGTCCCCGAGATCACGGCCACCACCAGCGTGTCGGCGGTGCGGTTGATCACCCACCCGCTGTAGGTGCGGAACGTGTCGGATTCGCGAACGATGATCGTCTCGGGCATGAGAGACCAGTCGGCGAGACGCGGTGACAGTGAAGTGGCGGTGGAAGCTTCTGGCTTCTGGCTTCTGGCTTCTGGCTACTGTCTCTGCGGCTTACGGCTTGCGTGGCTTCTCCCAGCAGCCAGTAGCCAGCAGCCAGTAGCCCTTGTGTCGCCCCCCACCTGCCCGCAGCCACAAGCCATCCTGCTGCTGACCCACCCTCCGGCCGCTTATCCTCTCGCTGATGCGCTTGCTCGTTGTCGAGGACGAAGTCGATCTGGCGGATGCGGTGGCTCGTGGTTTGCGTCGTCGGGGGCATGCGGTGGATGTCGCCGGATCCGTCGTGGAGGCGGAGTTGCGTCTCACCTCCGGCGAGTACGACCTGACGGTGCTCGACTGGAACCTCCCCGACGGGTCCGGGCTCGACATCGCCCGACGGGTGTCGACGGGTGAGCTCGAGGTACTGGGACTGGTCCGCCCCCGGATCCTCATGCTCACCGCTCGTGACTCGATCGACGATCGCGTGGCGGGACTGGACGCCGGCGCCGACGACTATCTGGTCAAGCCGTTCGCGTTCGCCGAGCTCGAGGCACGGGTGCGAGCGCTGCTGCGTCGCGACGACGACGCTCCTCCGGTCCTGGCGCTCGCCGACATCGAGCTCGACCCGGTGAAGTTCGTGGCTTCCCGTGACGGAGTGGCGCTGTCGCTCACGGTGAAGGAGTTCGCCCTGCTCGAGTACTTCCTCCGCCATCCCGACGAGGTGTTGAGTCAGGAGACGCTGCTCGAGCACGTGTGGGACGAGATGGCCGACCCATTCACCAACACGGTCCGGGTAACCATCTCCAACCTGCGCAAGAAGCTCGGCGAGCCTCCTGTCATCGAAACGGTGGCGGGGCGTGGCTACGTGGTGCGTTCAACGGGCTGAGGCCGGTTTACCCCCTGCTTACCGGCGGCCGGATAGCGTTGGGGCGCCATGAATCTGCCTCCCGTCACCAAGTCGTTGCGGTTCCGCCTCTCGGGCATGACCTCGGGTGTGGTGTTCGGTGTGGGTGGGCTCATGCTCGGTCTCATCTACCTCGCCGTTCTCACCGAGATCCGCAGCCTCACCGAGCGGGTGGTGGTGGGCGTTCCCGTGGGCGACTTCGTGCTCAAGCTCGGCGAGAACGAATACCGAACGTTCGAGAGCTTCGTCAGGGAGGAGATCCTCAACCAGGTCGCATTCATCATCCTCATCGTCCTGATAGCGCTGTTCGTCGCCAGCCTGGTGGTGGGATGGTTCGTCGCCGCCCGGGCACTGCGCCCGGTCGACACCATCACCCAGGTGGCCCAGGAGATCGAGGCCACCGACCTGAGCCGCCGCATCGCTCTGGAAGGACCCGACGACGAGCTCACCCGCATGGCGGGGACGTTCGACTCGATGCTCGACCGTCTCGACCACGCGTTCCGGAGTCAGAAGGACTTCCTCGCCCAGACCTCGCACGACCTGAGGACACCCCTGGCCATCATCCGGTCCAACCTCGACGTCACCATGAGTGATCCGGATGTTGGAGTGCAGGACTGGCGGGCGACGGGGGCGATCGCGCTCCGAGCCACCGAGCGGATGACGGCGATGATCGATGACCTGCTGGCGGCAGCCCGGATGGAAGCCGGGGCGCCCACGTTGGTGAACGTCGACCTCGCCGTTCTGGTCAGACAGTCCGCCGAGGAGCTGGGCGCACGGGCATCCGAGGCCGGCGCCACGCTCGAGGTGGTTGCCCAACCGGCGCTGGTTCTCGGCGACCGTACCGCCCTCGGTCGATCGGTCGGCAACCTGATCGACAATGCCGTGAACGCCTCCCACGGGGGCGACGTGGTCACGGTCGCCAGCGGCCGAGTGGAGGATTGGGGCTTCGTCGCCATCTCCGATCGTGGTCCCGGGGTGGACCCTGCCATTGTTCGGGGTGAGCGGACCGTGCGAGGGCATCTCGGTCTCGCCATCGTGCGGGAGATCTGCCGTCTGCACGGTGGAGTGCTCGATGCGGTGAAGCGCAAGGGCGGAGGAACCGTGGTGGCCATGTGGATCCCGCTGGGTGCGGGCACCGGATCTGACCATCCTCCCATGTCCGCTTTACCGGTGGTTTAGCGAACATCCGATACTGATGGTGTAGGAATTCGATCGATCTTCGAGTTGTTGTCAGAGGAGCCATGTACCAGTCACCGCTGTTGGAAGACACCACCGCCTCCCGTGAACGCCCCAAGGGACGCGTGGTCATGTCGTTGCTGGCCGCCCTGGTGCTGTTCGTCTCGGGTGTCGGTATCGGTTGGCTGGTGTCGTCGGAGCCCCTGGCATCGATCGAACCGACCGTCAGTGAGGTGGAACCCACGTCGTCGACGTCTGTGACCACCGCAGCCCCGGTCGTGATCGATCCGGTCGATATTCCGGCTCCTCCGGTCGTCACCGCACCCCCGATCGAAGACGGCGATGAGCCGGTTGCGGATATCGCCGCCGCCGTTCTGCCTTCGATGGTTCAGATCGAGGTGCTGGACGCCTCTGGATTCCCGGCCGGAGTGGGCAGTGGTGTCATCTACGACCCGGACGGGCTGATCCTCACCGCCGCCCACGTCGTGGACGATGCGTCGTCGCTGCTCGTCCGTCTCAACGACGGAACCGTCATCCCGGCTGACGTGGTCGGATCTGACAGCGGCAATGACATCGCCGTGCTGGAAGTGGAGCGCGACGGCCTCCAGGCGGCAGCGCTGGCGGTGGGCGAACCGCTGCGGCCCGGCCAGCTGGCCATCGCCGTCGGAAGCCCATGGGGCCTCGACGCCACCGTCACGTCGGGAATCGTGAGCGCCGTCGATCGCCCCCTCGACAACAATCAGGGTCGTCTGGTCAACATGATCCAGACCGACGCGTCGATCAACCCGGGCAACTCCGGTGGAGCACTCGTCGACCGGCTCGGCAGGGTCATCGGTATCAACGTCTCGATCTACTCGGAGTCCGGGGCGAACGACGGGGTCGGGTTCGCCGTCCCCATCGATCGTGCCTACCGGGTCGCCACCGCGCTGGCGGAGGGCGGTCAGTTCGTCCCCGGTCTGCTGGGCATCAGCGGCGGCGACGCCGGCGTGGGCGAGGTGCCCGGAGCCGTGGTGGGCGACGTGACCCCTGGCTCGGCCGCTCAGGAGGCCGGTCTCCAGGCCGGTGACGTGGTGGTGGCGGTCAACGAGAAGTCGGTCACGGGCATCGAGGATCTCGCCGCCGAGATTCGGGGGTTCCAGGCAGGGGAGACGGTCACCATCACGTTCATCCGCGGTGAAGAGACGCTCCAGGCGGAAGCCACCCTCGGCGCCGGCTGATCAAGAACTCGTGATGAGCTGGTCCGTCCAGTCGGCGACCACCCGCTGCAGCGTCGAGATCGGCACCGACCCTGTCGACAGAACCGTGTCGTGGAACCGTCTGATGTCGAATCGGTCGCCGAGTCGTGACTCTGCGTCGGTCCGCATCCGGTCGATCTCCAGGCGCCCCATCATGTAGCCGAGGGCCTGCCCGGGATGACCGATGTACCGGTCGATCTCGCCGATCACCTGGGTTTCGGTCATGGGCGAGTTCGAGAGCATGTAGTCCACGGCCTGGGTGCGGGACCATCCCATGGCATGCATGCCGGTGTCCACCACCAGTCGGCAGGCGCGCATCGAGTCGGCCGACAACATCCCGACCCGATCGAGCTCGGAGGAGTACAGGCCCATCTCGTCGGCCAGCCGCTCGGTGTAGAGCCCCCATCCCTCGTTGTAGGCGGCCACGTAGTAGTCGGCCAACAGCGGGTGCAGGGTGGAGTCCTCCTGGGCGATGGCCAATTGCAGGTGGTGGCCCGGCACCCCCTCGTGATAGGTGACCGCCTCCAGTTGGAAGGTGCCCCACATCGCGGGGTCGGCGGTATTGAAGAAGAACCGGCCCGGCTTGGAGCCGTCGGCCGCCGGTCGCGAGTAGAAAGCGAGGGCGCCCTGCTCGATGGCGTTGGCGGTGCAGGCGGCCTGCGGCAACACGCCGAACCAGTCGGCCACGGCCGCCGTCGCCTTGGCGAGCGCCGCGGACGCATCGGCAACCAGGGTCTCCTGGTCGGTGTAGTGGAGCATCGGATCGTCTCGCAGCCGACGGAAGATGGCGGTGACGTCGGTGGTGTCGAGCAGGGGGCCCGCGATGTGGCGGTACTCGTCGGCCAGGCGTTCCACCTGTTCCAGTCCGATGTCGTGGACCCGCCGCGCCGAAACCTCGATGCTGGTGTGCGCCCACACCAACTGCTCGTACAGCTCGCTCCCACCTTCGAGATGGACGAGCCCGGGACGGTCGTCGGGACGGGCCGCGGGGGCAGTGTGCTCGGCCAAGGTGTCTCGGAGTCTGGCGAGGGCTGGAGCCACCGAGTCATCGAGTACGCCGTGGAGGCGGTGTGTCCAGTCGTCGGCATCGAACCGGTCGAGCGACGTGGGCGGTGGCTGACGGGACAGAGGACCTGTGGAGAGTGGAGCAGCCAGATGCCGGTCGAACACGCCGATGAGCTCTCCGACCAGGTGCCCGATCGGAGTGACGCCTTCGTTGGCGGCTTCCACCAGCGCCGACCGCCAGGCGTCCACGAAGCCGGGTATCGCAGTCAGCTTGTCGAGGTAGCGCTCTCCGTGTTCGCTCGTCACCAGGGGATAGCGGGGCAGGAACGTGAAGATGGCGGGCACGATCCCGGTGGCATGGTTCACCCACTCCAACGCCGGTTGGTGAGTGAGCTGGTACGCCTGTGACCGACCGGTGAAGCGGATCGTGTCGAGCAGGATCCGATCGCTGGGACGAGCTCGGTTCGATCGATTCCGCCCGCGAGGCGAACAGCTCCAGCTGCCGCCGCCGTTCGGCGACGCCGTCCGCACTCACGTCCGGCCACCGCTCGAGATGGGTGAGATCGCCCGCCCACAGGGCCCAGTCGTGCTCGGTGGCGAGGCGGTGAGCGACGAACTCGTCGGCGAGAGCGGTAGCGGGAGTGGAAGGCGATGTCATCGACTGACGATACCGGTCATGCCCAGGGGGGGAGGACTATCCCCAGGGGGGACGACCCCCCTTCGACCCCCCGCCGGTTATGCCCAGGGGGGACGACCCCCCTTCGACCCCCCGCCGGTACTGGTGGCGGAGTGCGTTCGTGCTTGGCCGGGGATGCTGAAACAGTCTTGTGCTCTGCTGCCACGTTTCTGGGCGTTCTGCCTTCTGCGTTCTGCGTTTGATGCCCAGGGGGGGCGACCCCCCTTCGACCCCCCGCCGGTACTGGTCGCGGAGTGCGTTCGTGCTTGGCCGGGGATGCTGAAACGGTCGTGTGCTCTGCTGCCACGTTTCTGGGCGTTCTGCCTTCTGCGTTCTGCGTTCTGCGTTTGATACCCAGGGGGGACGACCCCCCTTCGACCCCCCGCCGGTTATGCCCAGGGGGGACGACCCCCCTTCGACCCCCCGCCGGGGCTGGTGGCGGAGTGCGTTCGTGCTTGGCCGGGGGTGTGGAGGTCCTTTGCGTTGGCCGTTGCCACGTGCACAACCCGACGGTTGAGGGTCAGCGGCGGCCGGGTACCCGGTTCGGTACGTTGTACGTTCTACGTTCTACGTTGTACTTTCTGGGCGTTCTGCCTTCTGCGTTCTGCGTTCTGCGTTTGATGCCCAGGGGGGGCGACCCCCCTTCGACCCCCCGCCGGTTATGCCCAGGGGGGACGACCCCCCTTCGACCTCCCGCCGGTGCTGGCGGCGGAGTGCGTTCGTGCTTGGCCGGGGGTGTGGAGGTCCTTTGCGTTGGCCGTTGCCACGTGCACAACCCGACGGTTGAGGGTCAGCGGCGGCCGGGTACCCGGTTCGGTACGTTGTACGTTCTACGTTGTACGTTCTGGGCGTTCTGCCTTCTGCGTTCTGCGTTTGATGCCCGGGGCGACCCCCCTTCGACGTGGCTTGGCCGGGGGTGTGACGGTGCTCGCGTTGGCTGTTGCCACGTCCACGGACGGACGTCAGGCTTCAACCGCGGTTGAGGGCCGGGTTCCGGTACGTTCTACGTTCTACGTTGTACCTCCAGGCGTTCTGCGTTCTGCGTTCTGCGTTCTGCCCTCCTCTCCGCGAACGGCCCGAAGGGCCTGCACTCCGCTAATGTCCGATGCGGCCGCCGATTGCGGCCGATCGCCACGGCAGCGAAATCCGGTCTGAACCCGGTGCTGTCCCGCAACTGTGAAGCCGCTTCGGCGGATGAGCCAGGTCGCCTTCCGTGGTGGTGACGAACAAACCTCGAGGTGAAGGTTCCGTTCGTCGGCACAGGGAGCTGCCGACCGACCCCTTCATCCTCCTGACACGGAGGATGTCATGAGACGAATCGCCTGGGTGGCAGCGCTTGCCATCGCCCTGGCCGCCTGTTCGGGCTCGGCCGGTACGGATACCACTGGTGACACGGTCGTCGATGCCGCCACCACGACCACTCCTTCGACGACGATCGCCGTGGCGGAGACGACCTTCCCCGTGACCGTGTCGGCCACCAACGGCGACGTGACCATCGAGGAACGGCCTGAGACGATCGTCTCGATCTCTCCCACCGGAACGGAGATGCTGTTCGCGGTGGGGGCGGGTGACCAGGTGGTGGCGGTCGACGAGTACTCGTACTTCCCGGCCGAAGCCCCCGTCACCGACCTTTCCGGTTTCACACCCAATGTGGAGGCGATCGCCGCCTACGACCCCGACCTGGTGGTGGTGTCCGACGACATCGACGGAGTGGTCGGGGCGCTCACGGGCCTGGGCATCCCAACTCTCCAACTGGCCGGCTTCGAGGTGGCGTCGCTCGACGACGTGTACCGGCAGATAGAGACGATGGGAACCGCCACCGGCCATGCGCAGGAGGCTGCCCAGCTCACCGCCGAGATGCGGTCGGAGGTCGACAGACTGCTCACCGCGGTGGACTCGGCCGACACACCTCTGACCTACTACCACGAGCTCGACTCCACCTTCTACACGGTCACCTCGTCCACCTTCATCGGGTACCTGTACTCGCTGTTCGGGCTGGAGAACATCGCCGACCCGGCCGACGCCGACGGTCAGGCCTTCGGCTACCCCCAGTTGTCCGAGGAGTTCATCCTCGAAGCCGATCCGGACTTCATCTTCGTCACCGACTGTTGCGGTGACTCCGCCGCCACGGTGGCGGAACGACCCGGCTGGTCCGACCTCTCGGCGGTGCGCAGCCAGGCGGTCGTCGTCTTCGATGACGACGTGTCCTCGCGGTGGGGTCCGCGCATCGTGGAGTTCCTGCGTGGCATCTCACGGGCGATCGACGAGAAGAACCCGACGTGACCGCACTTCGGCCCGTCGCCGCACCCACCCGCATGCGATTGTCGTGGATGCTCGCCGCCGTCGCTCTGCTGGTGGCGTCGATGGTGACCTCTGCGGTGACGGGGCCGGCGGCGATCGGGCCGGGGGCGGCCATCCTGGCGGCTCTCGATCGTCTCCCACTGGTCGCCATCGACAGTGGGCTCGATGCACGACAGCTCGATATCCTGTGGCTGGTTCGTTTTCCCAGGGTCGTGCTCGGCGCCCTGGTCGGCGCCATGCTGGCTCTGGCCGGCGCTTCGTTCCAGGGAGTGTTCCGAAACCCGCTGGCCGATCCCTACCTGTTGGGTGTGGCGGCCGGGGCGGGCCTCGGGGCGACGATCGTGATCGTGTCAGGGGCGACGGGGTTTCTTCCCGCAGCCGCCTTCGTGGGTGCGGTGGTGGGCGTGGTGCTGACGTACGGGCTCGGACGCACAGTTCGGACGCGCTCGACCACCAGCCTGATCCTGGCCGGCGTGGCGGTCGCCTCGTTCCTGACCGCCGTGCAGACCTACGTCCAGCAACGTAACGCCGAGACGGTGCGCGAGGTGTTCTCGTGGATCCTGGGCAGGTTGTCGACCGACGGCTGGAGTGAGGTGGTGCTGATCCTTCCCTACGTGACGGTGAGTGCGCTCGTCATCCTCCTCCACCGCAGGCTGCTCGACGTGCTGGCACTCGGCGACGAGGAGGCCGGCGGGCTGGGGGTGCCGATCACGAGGGTACGTCTGGCGGTGGTGGCCGCCGCCACCCTGGGAACGGCGGCGGCGGTGGCGGTCGGAGGTCTCATCGGGTTCGTGGGCATCATCGTGCCCCACGCCGTCCGGCTGCTGGCGGGCTCCAGCTACCGGGTGGTGCTGCCGCTCGCCGCCATCGTCGGCGGAGCCTTCATGGTGGGAGCCGATCTGGTGGCCCGCACGGTTCTGAGCCCCGCCGAGCTGCCGATCGGGGTCGTGACCGCCTTCCTGGGAGCCCCGTTCTTCGTGCTGGTGCTCCGAACCACGCGGGGGGTCGTATGAGCACGGTGTCGATGCGGGGTGTGCACGTCTCGCTCGGCGGGCGTGAGGTGCTGGCCGGTGTCGACCTCGCCGTCTCCAAGGGCGAGTTCGTCGGCGTGG
This sequence comes from uncultured bacterium, assembly GCA_963825585.1. Classification (GTDB taxonomy): domain Bacteria; phylum Actinomycetota; class Acidimicrobiia; order Spongiisociales; family ZC4RG35; genus JAOUGY01. The sequence goes on along the minus strand of CAWGTX010000006.1, from coordinate 1,243,815 downwards.
TCGGCCCCAACGGCGCCGGCAAGACCACCATCCTCAAGGCCATGGTGGGGGCCGTGCCCTCGAGCGGTCACGTCGAGATCTCCGGCCGTTCCCTGGCGACCATGGACCGGTCGGCCCGGGCGCGGGAGGTGGCGATGCTTCCGCAACGTCCCGAGGTGCCCCACGAGATGCGGGTGATCGACTACGTGCTGCTGGGGCGATCCCCCCATCTCGGCTACTTCTCGGTGGAGGGCCAGAGCGACCTCGAGGCAGCCGCCAACGCGATCGCGTCGCTCGAGCTCACCGAGTTCTCGGGTCGGCGACTGGGTGCCCTGTCCGGGGGCGAGCTCCAGCGGGCCGTCCTCGCCAGGGCCTTGGCCCAGGCGTCGCCGATCCTTCTGCTCGACGAGCCCACCTCGGCGCTAGACGTCGGTCACGCCCAGCAGGTGTTGGATCTGGTCGACGGGATCCGACGGTCGTGCCAGCTGACCGTTGTCGCAACCCTCCACGACCTGACCCTGGCCGCTCAGTTCTGCGACCGTCTCATCATGATCGCCGACGGCCGGATCGTGGCCGAGGGATCCCCCCGATCGGTACTCACCGAAGGGACGATCCGAGACCACTACGGGGCATCCGTCAGGGTCCTCGACGACGGTCGGGGTGGCGTCGTCGTGATCCCCGTGCGCGATTCACGACTTGGCGCCGAAGATGCGAGCATGGCCGCCCACCCCATGACTGGACACCCATGAGCGCCGAAGACCGAGTCTCCACCCCACCAGTTGAACGCCCCGACCCCGGCTCGGTACGGGCACCGTCGATCGTGATCGTGAACACCGGTGATGGCAAAGGGAAGTCGACGGCGGCGTTTGGCACCATGATCCGCGCCGTTGCGAGAGGCTGGCGGGTGTCGGTGATCCAGTTCCTCAAGTCGGGCGACTGGAAGGTCGGCGAGGAGAAGATCGGGCGTGATCTCGGCGTCGACTGGTGGGCGATCGGCGACGGGTTCACCTGGGACTCGACCGACATGACCGAGTCGCAGGCGATCGCCCAGGAGGCGTGGCGCTTTGCGGCCGACGTGATCAGGTCGGGTGACTACGACCTCGTGATCCTCGACGAGATCACCTACCCGATGAACTGGGGTTGGATCGACTCGGCCGAGGTGATCGAGACCGTCCGGACCAGGCCTGAGAAGGTGAACGTGATCGTCACCGGGCGCGACGCCCCCGAGCCGCTCATGGAGTTGGCCGACACCGTCACCGAGATGGTCAAGCTCAAACATGCCTATGACCAGGGCGTCATGGCTCGCCGCGGTCTCGACTTCTGATGTTCACGCTGCTGGTGGGCGGAGCCCGCAGTGGCAAATCCACCGGCGCCGAACGGCTCGCTCAGCGGTCCGAATCCGACGTGGTGTTCGTGGCCACGGCGACAGCGGGCGATTCGGAGATGGCCGCCCGCATCGCAGCCCACCGCGTGGCACGGCCGGCGAACTGGCGCACCATCGAAGAGCCGGTCCGGGTTCTCGCTCGCATGGCCGACGTGGATCCGCACGCCTTCGTCGTGCTCGACTGTCTCACGCTGTGGGTGTCGAACCTTTTGGAGGTCGGCACATCCGACGACGACGTCCTCACGCTCGCCGCGGAACTCGCCGATGCGCTGGCCGAGCGACCGGGAAACGGGGCGGTGGTCAGCAATGATGTCGGTGGCGGCATCGTTCCCGACAACGCCCTCGCTCGCCGGTACCGCGACCTGCTCGGTTCTGTGAACGCCGTGTTCGCCGACCGGTCCGAACGTTCCCTCCTCATGGTGGCGGGACGGGCGGTGGCGCTGGAGGTGCTTCACGATGTCTGAACCGTTCGACGATCTCGTCACCATCTCCGGTCCCGACCTGCTCGCCAGAACCGCCGTGATGGAACGGGCTTCACGAGTCCTTCGCCCGCTCGGTGCGTTGGCCCGCCTCGACGAGGTCGCCGCCTGGCTCGGAGGCTGGCAGAGAACCGACACCCCCATGGTCGAGAGACCGATGGTGGTGCTGGCGGCCGGCGACCATGGCGTGGCCCGTCGCGGGGTGAGTGCGTACCCGACCGACGTCACCAGGGCGATGGTCGACGCCATCCGGGCCGGAGTGGCCACGTCGACGGTGATGGCGAAATCGGTGGGAGCGCTTGTCAGGTTGGTCGATGCCGGTGTCGGTGCCCCGACCGGCGACATCGCGGTGGAGGCGGCGCTCGACCGTGCCCGGTTCGCCGAGCTGGTCGAGTTGGGCCGCGACACCGTGGCCGAGATCGACACCGACCTGCTGATCCTGGGGGAGATGGGGATCGGTAACACCACCGCCGCAGCCGCCGTCGCCGCCTGTCTCGGCGGAGGACCGGTCGACAACTGGGTGGGAACCGGCACCGGGGTGGAGGGCGAAGCCCTGGATCGGAAGATCGACGCGGTGAGTCGGGCCCGCGACCGGCTCGGGACGGCCGGCCCGGCGGAGGTCCTGCGACAGGCGGGCGGGTCCGAGATGGCTGTTCTCGCCGGGGCGTGTCTGGAAGCAAGGCTTCGATCGATCCCAGTGCTGCTGGATGGCTACGTGGTGACGGCGGCGGTGGCACCGCTGGCGTTCCTACGTCCCGACGCTCTGGATCACTGTCTCGCCTCGCACCTGTCTCCCGAGCCGGGGCATCGCCGGCTGCTCGACCGGATGGGGATGAAGCCGCTCCTCGATCTGGAGATGCGGCTGGGGGAAGGCACCGGGGCGTTGGTGGCGGTCCCTGTGATCCGGATGGCCGCCGAAGCGGTGGTCGACGTGGCCACCTTCGAGGAGTGGGGTCTTCGCTAGATGTCGGGGTTGGGCATCGCCGTGTCGTTCCTCACCCGTATCCCCGTGCGGGGCAGAGTCGCCTCGGTGGCCGATCTGGGTCGCTCGGTGGCGTGGTTCCCGGTGGTGGGTGCCGCGGTCGGTCTCGTGGTGGGGGCTGTGCTGGTGGTGTCGGCGGCGTTCATGCCGCCCCTGGTTTCCGCTCTCGTCGCCGTCGGTGCCGGGATGATGGTCACCGGCGCATTCCATGAGGACGGGCTGGCCGACACCTTCGACGGCCTGGCCGGCGGGTACACACCCCAGCGTCGCCTCGAGATCATGAAGGACTCCCGCCTCGGCACCTTCGGAGCCGCCGCGCTCTTCGTGGCGCTCGGTTCCAAGGCGGGACTGTTGTCGGCGCTTCTCGACCGCCCCTGGTGGCAGGTGATCGTCGTCACCGCGGCAGCCGGGGCCGTGAGTCGGGCGGTATCGGTCTGGTGGATGCCACGGGTTGAGGCGGCGTCTCCCGGGTTGGGGTCCGAATACCTCGACGCCGTCACCACGCGAGGTGTCGTGATGGCAGTACTGGTCGGGACCGTGACCGCCGTCCTCATCGGACCGAGTGGACCCTTGGCATTGGCCGTCGCATTCCTGGTCGGTGCCTCCCCGGTGTGGTGGGCCAGACGCGCCATCGGTGGGATCACCGGCGACATCCTCGGCGCCATCCAGATCGTGTCGGAGATCGCCTTCCTGATGGTTGTGGAAGGGACCCGCTCATGGTGGTGAAGGTGTGGATGGTCAGGCACGGCGAGACCGAGTGGAACGCCAACCGGCGCTTCCAGGGCTGGACCGATGTCGTTCTCACCGACACCGGGCGTGCTCAGGCAACCCTGCTCGCCGGGGCGCTGACAACCATGCGGTTCGACTCGGTGTGGTCGTCGGACCTGAGTCGGGCGATCGAGACCGCTCGACTGGCCTACGGTGAGCCGACCCCCGATCCTCGCTTGAGAGAGTTGAACTTCGGTGAGTTGGAAGGCTCGGTGTGGGATGAGCTGACGCCGTCGGTGCAATCGGAGCTGGTCGCCTTCGACGGTTTCGTGGCTCCCGGTGGGGAGTCGGTCACGGAGTTCAAGTCGCGAGTGATCGAGTTCCTCGACAACCTTCCCGGCGGCGATCACCTGGTGGTCACGCACGGCGGGGTGATCCGCATGGTCACACGGGAGTGCGGGAGTGACGGCTTTCCAGGACACGCCGACGTGGTGGTCCTGGACTGGACCAATCGAGCCCGGATGGACGTCTCAGGCGCGTGAGCGGCTGTTGCGACGCACGGCTCCTTCCGGCCGTCATCACCCGGCGTCTCCGGGCACAATGATGGCCACGCCGGGGGCGCCGCCCGGTGGCGAACGATCGGGAAACGCTCGGTCGATACGGTGCGCTCGGATTCGGCACGCAGCCGAACCGGGACGGAGAAAACGCGATGCCGATCGAAGGAGGAGTCTTGATACATGTCAGCCCGTTGCCGCCGGTCGAGGTCCCCGAGGTTCCCCTCACCGAATTCGTACTCCGACGCGCCGGCGAGCTGTCCGACAAGCCTGCCCTGATCGACGGACCGAGCGGGCGAACCCTCACCTACGGCCAACTCGCCGCTGGTGTTGCCTCGTTTGCAGGCGGGCTGGCTGCCCGGGGGTTCGGGCCGGGCGACGTCCTGGCGATCATGGCTCCGAACATCCCCGAGTACGCCATCGTGTTCCACGGGGTGGCGATGGCGGGTGCCACCATCACCACCATCAACCCCACCTACACAGCGGGTGAGGTCCATCACCAGCTGGTCGACTCCGCCGCCACCATCATGGTCACCATCCCGATGTTCCTCGACGCCGCCCGCGAGGCCGTCGAGGGAACGTCGGTGGAGGAGATCTTCGTGTTCGGCGAAGCCGAGGGTGTCCTGCCGGTGACGGCCCTGTTCGGCCCCCCGCTCGCCCAGCAGGTGCCGGTGACGCCCGATACCGTGGTGGTGCTCCCGTACTCGTCGGGCACGACCGGGCTCGCCAAGGGTGTGATGCTGACCCATCGCAATTTGGTGGCGAACGTCGCCCAGACGCTTGCCCCGGCGGCGCTACGTGAAGACGAGACCATCATCGCGGTGCTCCCGTTCTTCCACATCTACGGGATGCAGGTGCTCATGAACTGCGGTCTGGCGGCAGGCGCCACCATCGTGACCATGCCCCGGTTCGACCTCGAGCAGTTCCTGCAGCTCCATCAGGATCACGGCATCACCCGTTCGTTCGTGGCGCCGCCGATCGTGGTGGCGTTCGCCAAGCACCCGATGGTCGACAACTACGACCTCTCCAAGCTCGAGCAGGTCTTCTCGGGGGCCGCCCCGCTGTCGGCCGAGCTCGCCCTGGAAACCGGTGCCCGTCTCGGGTGTGAGGTGGTCCAAGGCTACGGCATGACCGAGATGTCACCGGTGTCGCACCTCACGCCGGTCGGGATGAGCAAGCCTGGCTCCTGCGGGGTGACCGCCCCCAACACCGAGACCATGATCGTCGATCCCTCCACGGGTGAGTCGCTCGGGGTCGACCTGGACGGAGAGGTGTGGGTGCGTGGTCCTCAGGTGATGGTGGGCTATCTCAACAACCCCGCGGCGACGGAGGCGACCATCGATTCCGACGGTTGGCTTCACACAGGTGACATCGGCCACATCGATGCCGACGGTCATCTCTACGTCGTCGACCGCCTCAAGGAGCTCATCAAGTACAAGGGGTTCCAGGTTCCTCCCGCCGAGCTGGAGGCGCTCTTGCTGACCCATCCGGCGGTGGCCGACGCCGCCGTGATCGGACGACCCGACGACGAGGCCGGCGAGGTGCCCGTCGGTTTCGTGGTGTTGAAGGCCGGTCAGTCGGCCACGGCCGAGGAGATCATGGAGTTCGTGGCGGGCCAGGTGGCCGGGTACAAGCAGGTCCGGGCGATCACCTTCCTCGACGCCGTTCCCAAGTCGGCGTCGGGCAAGATCCTCCGACGGGTGCTTCGCGACGGATAGGGGCTTGACTCTGACCCCGCGTCATGCGCCAGAGTGCGCACATGAGCGATGAGCGGCCACTGTCGATCGGCGAGTTCTCGAGCCTGACCGGCCTGTCACACCGGGCGATCCGGTTGTACGACCGGGAGGCCCTGATCGAGCCGTCGACGGTGGATCCCCGGACCGGCTACCGGTCGTACCTGCCTTCGCAGGTGCCCGTGGGCCGGTTGGTGGCGGTGTTGCGGCGGGCGGACGTTCCGCTGGCGGACGTTCGCAACGTGCTGGCCGCGCCCGACCCGGTCGAGGAGGTGCGCCGGATCCAGCGCGCCCTGCAGGTCGTTCACAGGAGGCAGGCGCGCATGCTCTCCTTCGTGATTCCGATGTTGAGAGGAGAAGATTCGATGGGTTACGACGTCTCGACCAAGACGGTCGACGAGACGCCGGTGCTTTCCATCACCCGCAGGGTGGAAGTGGACACGCTCCCTTCCTACATCGAGGACGGGTTCGCCCGTTTGCTCGGGGTGGCGGAGAGAATGGGGCTGGAACAGGGCGGGCCATTGACGGCGGTGTACCACGGGGAGGTGAACGACGACGCCGACGGTCCGGTGGAACTCTGGATGCCGATCACCACGGTGCCGGTGACCGATGAGATCGACGTCTCCCGCCGGCCGGCGCACACGGTGGCGTTCACCACCATCACCGAGGCGCAACTCGAGTTCCCGGCGATCCTCGACGCCTACCGGGCGGTCTCGGAATGGATCACGGCGGCCGGGCTGGCGCATGCCGGCCCTCCTTCGGAGGTCTACATCGCCGACACGAAGACGGCAGCGCCCGACGATCTGGTATGTGAGATCCAGTTCCCGGTCTCCTGACTCCCGGTCGGTCCCGAAACGGAGAGGACCCGGCCTCGGGTCGGGTCCCCTCGACCGGATGGAAGTCGGGTCAGACCCGGCGAGCGCGGTCGGCGACGAGCAGCGTGAGCTCGAGCGCCTGCTCGTAGTTGAGCCTCGGGTCGACCGTCGACCGGTACGCCCGCTCCAGGTCGATGTCGGTGAGCCCGCGTGCGCCGCCCGTGCATTCGGTGACATCCTCGCCTGTGACCTCGATGTGGACCCCACCGAGTCGGGACCCCATGTCGGTGTGGATCTCGAAGGACCGCTCCACCTCGGAGAGGATGTTCTCGAACTTGCGGGTCTTGTAGCCGCCGCTGCTCGTCTCGGTGTTGCCATGCATCGGGTCGCACAGCCACAGGACGCTCTGCCCGGTCTGTTTGACGGCGTCGACCACCCTCGGCAAGTGCTCTGCTACGCCTTTGGCGCCGAAGCGGTGGATGAACGTGAGACGACCTTCCACGTTGTCGGGGTTGAGTGTCTCGACCAGACCTTTCACCCAGTCGGCGGTCATGTCGGGACCGATCTTCACACCCACCGGGTTGGCGATCCCCCGGAAGTACTCGACGTGGGCGCCGTCGAGCTGGGCGGTGCGCACCCCGATCCAGGGCATGTGGGTGGCGAGGTTGTACCACTTGTCCTGGTGGGGGAGGAAACGTGTCTGGGCCTGCTCGGCGAGCAGATGGAGGCCTTCGTGGCTGGCGAAGAAGTCCACATGGGTCGTCTCGTGGACCCGGCGGCCGCTGATCCCTTCGAAGAAGTCGAGTGCATCGGCGATCGACGAGGCGATTCGGTGGAATTCGGCCTTGAGAGGTGAGTGGTCGACCCAGCGCAGATCCCAGTATTCGGGGTGGTGGAGGTCGGCGAACCCACCGTCGACCAGCGCCCGAACGAAGTTGAGCGTGAGGGCGGAACGCTCGTGACCGCGCAGCAGCAGATCTGGGTCGGGGGTACGGGCCTCGGCGGTGAAGGCCGCCCGGTTCACGTTGTCCCCACGGAAGCTGGGAAGTGTCACCCCGTCGCGGGTCTCGTAATCCGACGACCGCGGGCTTGGCGTACTGGCCGGCCATGCGCCCGATCCGCACGATCGGCTTCTTGAGGCCGTGGAGCAGCACCAGGCTCATCTGGAGCAGCACCTTGAGCTGGCTTGCGATCTTGTCGGATTCGCATTCGGCGAAGGTCTCGGCGCAGTTCCCGCCCTGGAGCACGAACGACTCGCCCCGCTGGGCGGCCGCCAGCCGATGGCGGAGCTGATCGATCTCCCAGGAAACAACGATCGGAGGTAGTGCCGCCAGGCGAACGAGAACGTCGTCGAGGGCATCGCGATCGGGGTACTCGGGTTGCTGGAGCGCCGTCTTCGCCGTCCAGCTGTTGGGGGTCCAGGTGCTCATGACTCCCACACTCTACGCCGTGCAGCCACTTCGTCAGCCGCCGATTCCTGGCGCCGTGAGGCGTGATATCGCCGCCACGGCCGCATCCACCCCCCGTTCGGCGGCGATGGCCCGACCAACCTCGGTCGCACGCTGCCTGGTTGCGGTTTGGGTGCCGGCCCGGATCGCCTCGGCCAGTGTCCGGGTCGTGAGCCGCGTGCGTGGGATGCCGGCCGGTCCGATTCCGAGTGCGTTGACTCGGCGCGCCCAGAACGGTTGATCGGCGAAGAACGGCACAACTATCTGGGGTACGCCGGCGCGGGCGGCGGTGTGAGTGGTGCCGGCGCCGCCATGGTGGATCACCGCGGCCATCCGGGGGAACAGGTGGGCGTGCGGCATGTCGCCCACGACGAACACGTCCTCGCCCTCGTAGTCGAGACCTGCCCATCCGGATCCGAGCACGAGTCGGACCCCCGCCAAACGGGCGGACCGGACCACCAGGTCCGAGACGGCACCGGCGTCGCCGTCGACCATCGACCCGAATCCCGCATACACCGGAGGAGGTCCGGAGGTCAGGAACGCGTCGAGAGTCGGATCGGCCGGTGCCGGCTGGTCGAGGAACCACGCCCCGGTGACCTCCACCTCTCGTCGCCAGTCGGACGGGGGCGGGACCAGGGTGGGGGAGAAGCCGCACAACTGCGGCTCGGCGATTGTGCGAAGCTCCCGGAACGGTCCCGAGATGGGTTGGGCCGGGAGTCCGAGCTCGTTCGCGCGCCAACGGTTGACCTCACGGCGGAGCGGTTGCCAGAAGAGCTGCTCAGTCACCAGGTGCGACGCTCGATTGACGAGCCTGCCATGGTCGGCTCCACCGTTCGACACGGTCGAGAACGCCCCGGTCCGTGCGAACGGCTGCAAGACCGCCTGGGCGGTTCCGATGCCTCTCGCCTTGGCCTGGTGCCAGCCGGTGAAGGCGAGCGGCGAGTAGACCACGAAGTCCGCCTCGGCAACCACCGGTGCCGTGGCGCGGGTCAGATCGTGGAACCACGGCTTGAGGACCCGAAGAAACCGCCCGGCGAATCGGACGATCGACCGACCTGAGGCGAGGAGCTCGCGTGCCTCCGGAGTTTCCAGCACCGCCCGTGGATCACCCGGGAGCGGCGAGAATCCGACACCATGGGCTTCCACGAAGCTCCTGAACGGCTCGTGGGTGGCGAGTGTCACCTGGTGGCCGGCAGCGCTCAACCCGGCGGCCAGAGCCGTGTAGGGCTGCACGTCGCCCCTGGAGCCGACGGTGAGGATGGCGATGCGCATACCTTGGCACCCTAGAGGTCGGCCGGCGCGACGAGGCATCGCCGCTGCGGCCTCAACCGATGGCGGTGGCGGAGGAGAGCAATGCCAAGGCGACGGTGAACGCAACAGTTGTCTCGAGCTTGTCGCGTGCATCCCTGGTGGCATCGGCGGTCCCGTTGTGGGTCACCTGGGGCAGCAGGTCGGCTGCGGCGATGTAGATGAAGTTCCCGGCGGCGAAGGGCACGAGCACAGCCACGTTGCTGGATCCGGAGGCGGCGTAGGCGATCAGGCTGCCGACGAGGAAGGTCAGCGCCGACCCGAGGTTGTAGAGGAGGGCGCTCACCGGACGCCAACCACTGTGCACGAGGATCCGAAGTCTCCGTTCCTGGGATCTCGTGTCGGCGGTGACGAGCCAAGTCACCGCTCCGAGGCGGATGTCTACCACGAAGGCACTCCCCACCGCCAGACCGCCGATCAGGTTGTGGGCGGCATCGGCCAACAGGATCAGATGGCCGATCGGCTTGTGCTCGCTCACCGACCGTTGGCAGTGGTGCCAGTCGAGCAACTGTTCGAGGACGAAGAAGCCGAAGAAACCGGCTGCCAGCCACAGATAGACCGATGGCACGTTCCCGAGCGTCTCGACCGACCCGGGGAGCATGTGGAAGAACGCCCCTCCCAGCAGCGATCCGGCGGCGAACGCCACCGGGGGAGCAGGATGCGTTTCAGCGTCCGTTCCGGCAGCACCAGGGTGAGACTGCCGACGAGGGCCAGCGCACTCATCGCCACTCCCGACACCACGATCCAGCTGAGCGTTGACATGCTCAGCTCCCGAACCGATCGACCCAGTCAACGAGCCGTCCGATCACCTCGCTGCGGTTGACCTCGTTGAGCGCCTCGTGGCGGGCCCCCCGGTAGAGGTGAACGGTGACGTCGGGTGATGCCATCTCCTCGACGGCCTGCAGCGAACGGGCATATGGAACGAAGGGATCGGCGGTGCCGTGAACGAACAGCACCGGCATCGTGATCCGATCGATCTGTTCGGCGAAGCGGTCGAGTGCCTCCAGCTCGGCCACCAGCAGCCGACGGTGGTAGGGCCCGTGATACACCAGCGGGTCGGCGGCATAGGCGGCACCCACCGTCGGGTCCCGCGACAGTGCCAGCGGATCGAACGGGGTCTCGGGGATCGTGGATGCCTCCACGGCATCGCGCGCCCACTGCCAGTCCCCCAACACGGCCCCGCAGAATCCGACACCGGCGATCCGATTCGGGGATCGTTGGGCGAGCCGGGCGGTGAGCAAACCTCCCATCGAGTGGCCGATCACGACGATCGGAAGATCGGGGTCGGTCTTCTCGGCCAGGTCGAGCAGCGCACAGATGTCGTCGACGACGTGTTCGAAGTCGGTGATCACCGCCCGCTCACCGTCGGAACGGCCATGGCCGATGTGGTCGGGTGCGTACACCACAGCTCCCCGTTCGGTGAGTGCGGTGGCGACGTGGGTATAGCGCCCACCATGCTCCGCGTAGCCGTGGACGAGGACGACGATCCGTCGGCGGGACCCGATCGGATCCCAACGACGGAAGTGGATCCGTCCCTCACTGCCGGCCAGAGAGCCCTCGACGGGTGGTGTGATCATCCGACGTCCTGTTGGAACGGGTAGTCCCACGAACACGGAGGACTGCACCGATGCCGATGGCGGCATCCCATGTCGGCCTCCCTTCCAACCCCCTCCGGTCTCAACGCTACGGCCGCCCGGGCGGCTCAGGTAGGGGCGTTCGGTGCCGAAGCGGCGCTGAAATCGGACTTGGGCTGGAGGCCAGGGTGAGTGAAGATGCGACCCGCAGAACCCGAAAGGCCACCCGTGCACCGCTACATCCTCACATTGAGCTGTCCCGACCGTCCAGGCATCGTGCATGCCATCTCGGGAGCGTTGCTGGACGTCGACGGAAACATCCTCGAGAACGCCCAGTTCGACGATCTCGACACGGGACTGTTCACGCTGCGCACCCGCTTCGAGTCTCCGCTCGGCCACGAGGAGGTGGCGGCGGCGCTGGAGCCGGTGGTGGAAGGACTGGGAGCGGACTACCGGCTGCGGCTCGAGAGTGTGAAGCCCCGAATGCTGGTGATGGTGTCGAAGTACGACCACTGCCTGCTCGACTTGCTCTACCGCCAGAGCACCGGTGAGCTGGCGGTGGAGATCCCGCTGGTGGTGTCGAATCACACCGACACCGCTCATCACGCCGCCCGTTACGGGGTGCGCTACGAACACCTCCCCGTCACCTCGGAGATCAAGGCCCAGCAGGAACGCCGGCTGCTCGAGCTGGTCGACGAGCATCGCATCGACTTCGTGGTGCTCGCCCGGTACATGCAGATCCTCTCGTCCGAGTTGTGCGAGGCCTTGCTGGGCAGGGCCATCAACATCCACCACTCGTTCCTGCCCGGGTTCAAGGGGGCTCGGCCCTATCACCAGGCCCACGCCCGGGGCGTGAAGCTGATCGGTGCCACCGCCCACTACGTGACATCGGATCTCGACGAGGGGCCGATCATCGACCAGGACGTCGAGCGGGTCAGCCACGCCCACACCGCCGAGCAGCTCACCACCCTGGGCCAGGACATCGAACGTCGGGTGCTGGCCCGGGCGGTCCGCTATCACGCCGAAGAACGTGTGATCCTGATCGGCAACAAGACGGTGGTGTTCGGTTAGGCCCCGGGGGTCGAAGGCGCTGGTCCCGCGGCGGGATCGGACACGAGAAAGGGCCGGTGCCGCCCCGTGCACCGACCCTCTCCCTTCGAGCCAACGAGCCACCCCACAGCTCGGTGGATCACCCCATCCCGGGTTCCCCTGTGTCCGGGTTGAAGTCACCTTGTCAGAGGACCCTTTCAACGGCCTTTCAACGGAACCGTTCGAGTCGAACCAGGTCCCGAGTCCCGGGCGGGCGCGTTCCCCGAGGCCGATATCCTGCAACTCCCTCACCAAAGGAGCGTGTCCCATGATTCTCGAAGTTGCCGACTTCCGGATTTCCGATCCCGCCGACTACGAGGCAGCCATGGCCGAGTTGGTCCCCGTGATCTCCGCCAGCCCCGGATATCTGGGCCACACGATTCAGCGCTGCATCGAGACCCCGGGTCGATATCTGGCCCTCATCAAGTGGGAATCGGTCGAAGCCCACAACGTCGGGTTCCGCCAGAGTGAGGCGTTCGAGGCCTGGAAGGCGCGGCTCGGCTCCCACCGTGACAACGTGACCATGGAACACTTCGAGACGGTTCTCGCCAACGACTGGTAGTCCCCACTCCCTCCCCGAAACGAACGACATCGGCCTCGCGGCCGTCTGACAGAAGGAATGCACAATGCCATTGGTCCACATCACCATGCTCGAGGGTCGCACGCAGGACAAGATCGACACCATGATCGAATCGGTCTCCAAGGCCGTGGCCGACTCCCTGGGCTCCCCCATCAGCTCGGTGACGGTGTCGATCAGCGAGATGACCGATGGCCAGTACGGCATCGGTGGCAAGCCCTGGCACGTCATCAAGGCCGAACGGGCAGCGGCAGCGGAGTCACAGGCCGCCGCAGGGTTTTCCGCCTGAACCGGTTTGGCGCCTCAGTGCTCCGCTTCGTGACCGACCATCCGGATCACCCGGGTGATGTCGCCCGCCCAGCCGCAGTCGTGGCACCACGTGTGATAGACCCGCTGGTCGCCTTCCCAGTATTCGATGGCGATGCCGCCGTCGTCGACGATGGCGCCACCGCAGGATGGGCAATGCTGGGGCATGTCGTCGATGTGGCGGATGCGGTCGGGGTCCCACCAGTGTGAACCCGTGAGCCGCCGGTCCCGAATGGGCTCCGGCGGCTCTACGTGGTTCGGGTAGTCGTCGACGCTGCGGTGGACGGGGTTCACTGGCCGGGTGCCTCCAGGTTCGCCATCGCCTCTGCCTGGCCGGGCATGTCACCACGGATCGAGGCGGCATCGATGTGCAGCTTCTTCACCGTGTCGAGGGCGGGGGAGTAGCGCGACGACCCCATCTCCAGCCAGGCGAGGGCGAACTCGAGGAAGTTGACACCGAACTTGTCCTTCTCGCACGGCAGGCCGATCCGATCGTGCTTCTCGCGGGTGAAGGCCACCGTTGGGTCCTTGCCCTCTTCCACCAGGGCCATCTGCTCGCGGAACATACGGCGCAGCATGATGACGCCGATGTCGGACTTGCCGATGTGTTCGGCCGTCCGGTCGGTGATGTCTCCCTGGGTCACCCAGGCCATCACGTCCTGGCCTTCGATGTAGTCGACGATGTGCTCGCCGTTCTCGTCGAGCCACTTGTACTCGTAGCTCTCCGGATAGATCTGGTCGGGGAATTCGGTGAGGCCGATCGGCTGGTGGCTCGAATAGAACAGAGCCCAGGTGTGGGTGTCGTCGATGGGAACCCTGATCTGCATCTGTTCGATCCCGGCACCGCCCACCCGCATGCAGTAGGGGAACACCAGCGGGTGGCCGATCGCCCAGTCGTCCATCTGCTCGGTGTTGCCTTCCAGGACGCGGCGCTTGAGGATGCCCCACTCCATCGGGTCGAAGCCGACCTTGACGTGCTTCTTCTGGAAGCCGGTGGGGGCGACGAATCCCTGCTGCTCGCCGATGAAGCGGAAGTAGTTGCCGTGGAGCCACTCGACGTGATGGGGGTCGACCGAGTTCTCCATGATCTGGAGCCAGTTGCACGGCAACACCGAGTGACCGACGTCTTTGAAGCCCCGGTCGACGAACACGTCGAAGCGGGGCAGTTCGGGGGCGGGGAGCGGACCGATGTACACCCACACCATGCCACCGAGGGGCTCGGCCTTGCCCGCGAAGGCTTTGATGTTGTCCTTGAACGAGCTCTTGTCGGGTTCGGCCGGTTGGTCGGTGCAGACACCTTCACAGTCGAACTTCCAGCCGTGGTACCCACAGCGAAGGCCACCCGGCTCCACGACTCCGTACACCATCGAGGCGTGGCGGTGGGGGCAGCGTTCCTGCATGATGCCGTAGCCGCCCTCGGGCGTCTTCCACAGAGCGAAGTCCTCGCCGAGGAGGCGGACCTTCTTGATGGGCCACTCGTCCAGGTCCTTCTGGAACGCCACCGGATACCAGTACCGCCGCAGCAACTCGCCCATCGGCGTGCCCGGGCCGACCCGGGTGAGGGCCTCGTTCTGTTCCTTGCTCAGCATGTCCGCTCCTCCTGGTGTACCTGTGGACTTCGTGGAACCGCCCGACCTGACCGGCCCGGCGGCTCCCCGCTGTTCACTACAGCTTGATCACCTTCCCCGAGTTCCCGTCGACCCGGATCATGTCACCCGTCTTGATCTCCCGCGTGCCGTAGGCGGTCCCGGTCACGGCAGGGATCCCGTACTCACGACACACGATGGCGGCGTGGCTCATGACCCCGCCGATGTCGGTGACGGTGGCCTTGATCTTGGAGAACACCGGTGCCCACGACGGGGCGGTGATCGGTGCCACCAGGATCTCGCCGTCCTGCACGTCGCCGATGTCGTCGGCGTTGTAGACGACCCGGGCGGGCCCTTCCGCCGTGCCCGGTGATGCCGCCATGCCGGTGAGTTCGCCGGCACCCTCGGGAGCGCCCAGCCACGTCTGCACCGAGTCGCTGGTGACGCCCCACAGCATGATGGTGAAGGGCTCGGTGACCACGGCCGGCGGCTCGCCCAGCGCCTTGGGAGGCTTGAACCCCTTGAGGGCTTCGACGATGCCCCTGCGACGCTGGATGATCGGCGGCCAGTAGGTGGGACCGGCCGGGGGAGCGCCCACGGCCCATGCCGAGTAGAGGTCCCACAACAGTTCATCGATCTCGTCACGCTTGATGTAGTAGACGTCGGTGGGATCGGAGAAGAAGCCTTCCTTGACCAGCATCTCGCCCAACTCCCGGGACTTCTTCCAGAAGACCGACATCGACCAGTGTTCGATGTAGAAGTTGTGGTTCTCGACATAGGGGAACACGGTGCGTGCCAGCCCGAGCTTGCCGTTGAACGCCTCCCGATCCTCGTCGGTCTGGAGGAACTCGGCGTATTCGCTGACGATCCGGTCGCGTTCGGCCACGATGGCGTCCATCGGACGGGCGATGTCCTCACCCGCCTGCAGTTTGGTGATGTAGTCGTTGATGAAGCCGTACGGAACCGAGCGGTCCTGGATCCAGGTCTTGTCGGAGAAGTAGAACCCGGTACCGGAGCTGAAATTGAACCACGGCTCCTGCACCGCGTCCCATGCCGCCTTCCACTGGCGGCCTGCCTCGGAATCCAGGGCGGCGTCGACCGCCGTCGGATCGGAATCGCCGAACGCATCGCCCAGGCCGAGTTCCATCGCCTTGTGGGCCAGGTTCTTCAGCTCTTCGTTGGGCCGGAACAGGTCGACCTCGATGCCGGCGACCATCTTGGCGATGGCCAGGTCGGGGATCGCTGGAAACGCCTGTTTGCAGAACCCGAAGAAGTCGAGGTAAGCGGCGTATCCCAGGTTGAGGAACTCGAAGTGGTACTGCCAGATGCGAAGGCTGAGGTCCTTGAACTTGTGGTATTGCTCCTGAATCGCCCAACCGGTGCCCTGACCCCGGCCTTCGGTGACCACTTCGAGCGGTTCCATCTCGGGGAGCGGCGAGAAGTCGATCGCCTCGATCTCGGCGATGTTGGCTTTCACCTTCACCAGCCACGCCTGGTACAGGTCGTTCCAGTTCATGAAGTAGTGACCGGCCCGCTCCATGAAGTGGGGGACCCGACCTTCGATGGTGGGGCCGTCCTCGATGGTGACGGGGGAGAAGTACGGGACGCCCATGAGGATGCGGTAGTCGATGCCGTTGGCGGGCGGGATCAGGTAGTGACGCGTGTTGTACTGGCTGAGGGAGGCGATCGCCTGCTCGAGGTGGGTTGCATCCCAGGGCGTCATGGCCCATCCCCAGTGCATCGAGTCCCAGAACCAGAATCGCGGTTCCTCGTAGGCCCGACGGCCCTCGCTGAACAACGACGAGTACGTGTACAGCTCTTCCCACCCTTCGGCGCCGGGTGGGGTCTCGATCTCGAACGGGCTGGGGAAACGACTCTCGGCCAATGGATGCTCCTCTGTCTGGGGTCGAACAAATCCTGGGCGGGGCGGTGATACTCGGTGCGGTCAGGACTCCTTCGTGTGGATCGGTGAGATCAACGTCGAGACGATCGACCGCATGGGGTCGTACTTCCCGGTGGACACCGGCTTGACCTCCTTGCGCGACCAGACGGTCTCGGGTCGTGCCTGGAGCAGGATGACGTTCTCCCCGTCGGGGAGATGTCGGTCGAGCGCCCACTCCACGTCCTGGGGGTAGCCGTAGTGGCGTTCGGCCCGTCGGGCCATCGCCGCCACCGCCTTGATCTCGTCATCGGACAGGCATTGGATGCACTGGCGTTCCGCCTCGACGTCGAGCTTCTCCACCTGGCGGTCGCCGTTGAGCCGGTACTCGATCGCCTTCGGGGAGATGATCCGCCCGACGATCTCACGCAGGACCTTGTCGACCAGGTAGTTGTCGGGTGTGACTTCACCCGACACCACCGCCTCGCCGAGTCCCCACGAGGCGTCGATCGCCACCTGGGTGCGGTCGCCGTTCATCGGGTTGAGGGTGAACGCGACGCCCGCCGCCTTCGGGTCGACCATCTTCTGAACCCCCACCGACATCGAGATCACCTCGTGGTCGTGGTCCATCTGGTGGCGGTAGGCGATGGCACGGTCGGTGAAGATCGACGACCAGCAACGGCGCACGTGGTCGACCACCGCATCGGCTCCGGTGATCCACAGGTAGGTGTCCTGCTGGCCGGCGAAGCTGGCGTCGGGGAGGTCCTCGGCCGTTGCCGAGGAACGCACCGCCACCGGAACGTCCTCGAGTCCGCAGCGCTCGGACAGGGCCAGGTAGGACGCCCTGATCGAACGTTCGATCTCCGGATCGATTGGCGTCTCCTCGATGAGCTTGCGGATGTGGGTGGAGATGTCACGCATGCCAACGGGATCGGAGAACTGGACCTGGCCGAGCAGCTGGTTGACCTCCGCGCGCATCGCCGTGTGCGACCGAAGCGTGTGATAGGCGTCGGTGGTGACCGCAAACCCCGGGGGTACAGGAAGCCCTGCGGCGATCATCGTCCCCAGACTGGCGTTCTTGCCACCCACCTTTGAGTGGTGCTTTTCCGCGTCGTAGTCGTCGAACCACACGATGTAGTCACTCACAGGCAACTCCCTCCTCGTCGTCGGTCGTTCCGGCGAGGAGATCTGCCAATCCGTCACCGTCGGGCAGCTCTTGCACATCCGTCCTCCTCCCGAGAGAAACGATGCTCACATTCGGACTCTCATCTCTGCAGGCTTCCGCCATCCCACCGCTCGTCGAGATCCCAGGTGGGGAGCGCATCGATCGGTGGAACCAGGATCTCCTGGGCCCGGTTGCGATAGGTGACGAGTGCCTCGGTGCCGCCTTCGAACAACTTCACCCGCACGTGCTCGGTGTTGTACGGCTCGCCCGGGTCATATCCGAGCGCGGCGATGGCGAAGGCGCGGATGGGTCCCGAGTGGGTGGCGATGAGGATCCGGGAGCCCTGGAACTCGGTTGCGAGGCGGATGATGCCCCTCCAGAATCTGCGGACCACCATCGCCGGCGGCTCGAAGTGGAACATGGGGATCTGGAGCCAGTGCTGGATGGGATCTCCCCCGCCCTGCTGGGTCCTCCAGAAGCGGTCGACCTCGACGAGCCACATGGGGCGGTCGCCCAGTGCGGTGCGCTCGAACTCCTCCAGCGTCGAGTAGTACTTCCGGAATGCTGCCGTCACGTCACGCATCCCCTCGGGGGTGGCGACCTGGAAGTTGCGGAACTCCTCCATGGGTTCCGGCTCGAAGACCTTGATGTCCTTTTCGAACATCGCCACACCGTCCATGAGGCCCCGATGGATGTTCTCGATGGTTTGGCCGGCCCGGTTGGTGGCGGCATGGCGCAGCACCACCGACTCGCCCGCCGAAACCCGCTTGCCGATGGTGTGTCCGTACGTGTGCGCCTGCCACGTGCCGAGCGGTGTGAGGCCGGACTCCGTGGAGTACCCCTGGGTCTCTCCGTGGCGGATGAGGAACACGTCGGCCAACAGTTTCTTGCGCGCCTCGGGCGGTGCGGCGATCTCCTTGGTGCGGTTGTCCTCCGACATCGCCTGCTGCATTCCGTGCCCGATCCGCTGATACAACGGAGGGAGGGAGTCGGTGATGGACTCGGTGTCGCGACGTTGCCTGAACCGGCGCAGGTACAGCGGGGTTTCGGCATCGTCGGCAGTGTCGCCGTCGGCGTCGTGACGTGCCTGGCGTTCGAGGTATTTCGCCAGGTACATGGGCGCCTCGTCACGCTCGGTTCTGGGAAACGACGGACGCGGGGTTGAAGGACGATCGGTCACGTGGGCGACGCTACCGAGGGCGTTCCGCCTCGTGGGATGGTGTCCCGCATGCGAGAACGGCCTGTACCACGGACGCGAGAAGGGCCGGTGCTGCCCCTGCACCGGCCCTTTCCCTTCGAGCCAACGAGCCACCCCGCAGCTCGGTGGATCACCCCGACCCGGATCCCCTGTTCCCGGGATGTGACCACCATGCCAGGCAGCTCGTTCAATGTCCTTTCAGCGGCGCCGTCTCAGGAATGCACCGTGAGGAACTTCTGATCGACCACGCCCTCGTAGTAGAAGATGGCCCGGCCCATCTCGGATTCCGTCCACGTGATCGGTTCACGGTCCGGATCCGCCCAGTACCCGCCCGTGTACACCTCGTTGCGGTTGCCGGCCGGGTCGAAGAAATACAAGCCCCACCCGCGCGTCGCCCCATGGCGGGTCGGTCCGGCGTCGATGTTCACGCCGTGATAGCTGCACAGGTCGGCCGCACGACGCAGGTCGTTCCAGTCGTCCACCCAGAATCCGACGTGGTGGAACGCCGATTGCGGGCCGACGATGAACGCCAGGTCGTGTGAGCTGTGGCTGCGCTCGAGGAAGGTGGCCAGCTGGTGGCCGTCGTCGGCAACGATCTGCTCGGTGAGCCGGAAGTCCAACACCTCCTGGAAGAAGGCGGTGACGGCGTCGACGTCCTCGCACATGAGGAAAATGTGGTCGATCCGGGGAGGGTGGATTCCCACCAGCCCCATCGGCTCGGGCGGTGGGTTGTGCAACGGCAGCAGGTTGCCCACCATGTCCATTCCGTACACGAGATCGACCGTGTGCCCGCTCGGAGCGTCGAAGCGGAGCGTCTCACCACTTCCCGGGCCCAACTCGCCGGCCACCAGTCGCTTGCAACCGACGCCGGCGGCCGCCAAGCGCATCTCGAACTCGTCGAGATCCTCCCGGAACTGCACCTTGAACCCGAGCACGTTCAACCCGTACGTCGGGGCGTAGGTGAGGATCACCGAATGGTGCTGCAACTCGTCCCAGCACTTGAGCCACACCTTCTCGGACTCCCGTGCCGTCTCGATGAGGCCGAGCACCTCGGTGTAGTAAGCAGTCGACAATTCGAGATCCGGCACACGGATCTCGACATGGCTGAGGCGAAGAATTCCCATGCGGCGAATCTAGGAGCGCCGTTCCGTATGCGGGGATGCCGTCCCGTATGTGAGAACGCGATCGGCCTGGTCGGAGAATCGGGCCGCCCGGACCGAGGGTGCTGACCAGTCAACAGGTCCACAGGTCAACCAAACGAGCGGCAGTCTTCTCGTCGACCCGTTGACTCGTTGACCCGTCGACTGGTCAGGTGTGGACTTTGACGAAGCGCTCGTTGATCTCGCCTTCGTAATAGAAGACGGCCTTGCCGATGTTGTCTTCGGTCCAGGTGATGGTGGGGAAGTCGGGGTCGGGGCGGTAGCCGCCGGTGAAGACTTCGTTGCGGGTGCCCATCGGGTCGAAGAAGTAGATGGTGTTGCCACGGGTGACGCCGTGCCGGGTGGGGCCGACGTCGACCATGATGGCGTTGTAGGCGAGGATATCCGCGGCTTTGCGAACGTGGTCCCAGTCGTCGAGCCAGAAGGCGAAGTGGTGGAGGGCACCGTTTGGGCCGGCGACGACGGCGAGGTCGTGGGGTGAGTGGGAACGTTCCATCCACGTGCCGATCTGGTGGCCTTCGGAGTCGAGGAGCTGTTCGGTGAGGCGGAAGCCGAGCACGTCCATGTAGAACTTGGAGGCCTCGCCGACTTCTTCCGCGTTGACGAGCAGGTGGTCCATTCGGGGCGGGGCGATGCCCTTGTAGCCCTCGGGGATGATCCGTGGGTTGAGCTTTCCGAGGGCGTTTCCGACCTTCTCGACCTCGTAGACGAGTTCCATCTCGTGGCCGGAGGGGGTTTCGAAACGGATCGACTCACCCTGGCCGATCTCCTCGCCCTTCGACATGCGGTGCACGGCGTAGCCGTAGGTCTCGACTCGGTGCTCGAGTTCGTCGAGGTCGTCTTCCTTCTCGACCTTGAACGTGAACCGATCCATCCCGGTGCGGGGGTCGTAGCGGACGGCGAGGGAGTGGTGGTCCTCTTCGTCCCAACACTTGAAGAAGATGCGGTCGTCGGTGCGTTCGGTGATGCTCATGCCCATCACTTCGCTGTAATAGGCAGCGGCGAGGTCCATATCGGGGACCTTGATGTCGACGTGGCTCAGGCGCAGAATTCCCATGCCGGGCACGGTACGACACCCGTTCCGGGATGTGGGAAGACGTCCCGCAGGGGGGAACGGAAAGGAGCAGAAGGCAGAACGCCGAACGCAGAACGCCGCTGCCGCTGCGGGTGGATCCTCGGGACGGCTCTGCGCTGAACGCAAGACACTGAGTCCTTTGTGCAGCCTGGTGTCGCGGCGGCAGCAGGCGTTCGGCGTTCTCGGTCTGCGTCTTCCGTTAGCCGTCCCCCTCGATGGCTATTCTCGTCTATGGCGCCGTGAACCCTGACCTCGTGCACCGGGTCGACCGCTTGCCGGGACCGGGTGACGACATCCGGTCGACCAGCTGGCGGATCACGTGGGGCGGCAAGGCCGCCAACGCGGCGGTTGCGCTGGCCACGTGGGACGTCGACACCCGTCTGACCGGCCTGGTTGTCGGCATCGATCCCCTGGGTGATGCGCTGATCGAGGCGCTCGAGCAACACGACCTCGACCTGTTCCTGCTGGAGCGGTCGGCTGGTGAGTCGACCCGGCACTGCCTGATTTTGGTGGAGCCGGGCGGCGACCGAACCATCGTCTGCACCGGTTACGAAGGAGCACGGTGGTCCGAGGTCTACGAGTGGGACGAGGTCGAGGTGGTGTTGCTCGACGGGTTCGCCAGGGAAGCCGCCGCGGTCGTCGCCTTCAACGCCCGGTCGAGATCGATCCCGGTGGTGTGGCTCGACTGCCCGGTCGAGCACACCGGGCTGGCCGAGTGGGTGGTGTGGTCCGCCCACGAACACACCGTGGAAGAGGCCCGAGCCTCGATGGCAGGTCTCACCGTGTTGACCGCCGGGGCCGGCGACATCGTGACCTTCGGGCTGGGGGAGTGGCGGATCGCCCCGCCGCCCGTGGAGGTGGTCGACGCCACAGGTGCCGGTGACGTCTTCGCCGCAGCTTGTGCCCGCGGTCGTCATGCTCGGCTGGGACCCCGAGCGGACGCTCTGCTGGGCCGCCGCCGCGGGGGCCGCGTTGGCTGCGACGGGGCGAGAGGCGGGAATGCCTCCGTTGGTGGCCGTCGAGGCGCTCTGACGAGTCAGTCCTCGGTGTCGAGGTCGTCTGCAAGGGCGGTGTCCCACACCTGGTGGTCCGCTGCGAACCACTCGTCCCAGGCAGCGGCGTACTGCTTGCCCAGACGCCACAGTTGCAGTCGACGGAGCACACTCATCGTGCGGGTTCGAACCGGATCAGCTCGACGACGTACTCCTCGTCGATCGACTCCGGGTCGTCGTAGCTGATGCGGGAAGGCAGGTGCCACTGCGGGTCGAAGGTGATGATGGTGTGTGCAGGGTCGAATCGGTTGGCCCACGAGAAGAGGGTCGGGTCGGGCGCGCCGACGAAGTCTTCGCAGTCCTGGCGCCCGTCAGCTCTGGGTTCCAGCTCGCAAGACTCGATCAGCCCGTCGACGACGGCGAGCGTGTAGGTGCCGTCATCGGCGGACCCGCCCATCCCATTGAGGTTCGCCACCGAGTACTCGATCCGGTACCCGTCGATCCCGAGCGCCGCCCATTCCGCTTGGTGCCGCTCGACCTCGGTCGGGATGGAGGTCGTGGGAGACGGGGTGGTCGTCGAAGTCGTTGTCGTCGACTCCGCCGTACACGCAGTGATGAACACCGCAAGTACCGCCAAAAGTACCGCCAAACCCCTCATGGTGAGATTGTACCGGGTGAACGCTGAACGGTTCTCCGACTGGTTGACCAGTGGACCTGTTGACTTGTTGACCGGCCGGACGAGCCGACCGATCACCGCTTCCTGACGTCGTTCCGCATTGAAGAACGCCGTCCCCCATAACGGAACGCTCGCGTACGCTCCTCTCATGACTGCCCCTCGACCCGAGGACATGCGGACGGCGATGGCCGACTACGTGCGCACCGTCCATCAGGCCTACTTGTCGACCGCCGTCCAGCAGCCGCCCGCCGTACGGGGACGGATGAAGCTTCTGGAGGGAGACTTCACAGTGGTAGCCGCAGGCGTCCAGAACCTGCACGTGATCGCCACCGCCGAGGCGCTGGCGGCGCCGCAGGGACAGGAGGTTGCCTTCGACGACGAGGCCGACGGCATGCACTGGTCACTGCGGTTCTACGACCCGGTGGTCCTGCCGGCCCTGGGTGTGATCGACGAACGCAACGGCCCAGCCGGTGACCTGGTTCGGCGGGCGCTGGGCATCACCACCTACCTCTATCACCTCATCGTCCAACCGGGCAGTCAGCTCACCGGTCATCACGCCGGGCACGCCGGTGCCGGTCTCGCCAACTCCCACATCGCCGAAGCCCGGGACTTCGATGCCATCCGAGCCCACGCCAAGGGCCAGGCGGCGCTCGTCGACGAGATGGAGGGTGCCGCCCTGAACGGGCTGCTGCGGGCCCAGGCGCTGATCGCGCGGGAGATCGCACCCTGGGATGTCGACCTTCAGGCGATGGCCAAGACCAAGCCCGATCCGGTGGCACTGCGCAAGGCGCTGCTGGCGGCAGTGAGGACCGAGCCGGTGTGAACGACGACCGCCAGGTCCTCAGCTCGGTCACCAACGCCGCCCGCCTCCTCAAGCAGTTCTCGGCCAAGGAGCGGGAGTTCGGAGTGTCCGAGCTGGCCCGGCGTCTCGGTCTCGGCAAGTCGACCGTGCACCGGCTGCTGGTGACGCTGGCCGAGCAGCACCTGGTGGAACAGGATGAGCTGACCGGTAAGTACCGGCTCGGTCTCGCCATCTACGACCTGGGGGCGGCGGTGGCCACCGGTCTGGACCTGCACGAAGCGGTGATGCCGTCGATGGAGCAGCTGCGCGCCGCCACCGGCGAGACCGTCCAGGTGGCCGTCCTCGACGGACGCGAGGTGGTTTACATCGAGCGGCTCGACAGTCCCAACACGCTCCGGTTGTTCCTCGAGGTGGGACGCCGCAACTGGGCGCACTGCACCGGCACCGGCAAGCTGCTGCTGGCATACCTCTCTCCGTACGAGTTGGAACAGCTCCTGGAGGATTGGGAGATGGTGCCGGTCACCCCGCTGACCATCGTCGATCATGCCGAGCTGCGCAGGGAACTGGCCACGATCCGATCCCAGGGCTACGCCCACAACCTCGGCGAGTCCGAGATCGGGGTGTTGAGCGTGTCCGGCCCGATCAGGGACCTCACCGGCCGTGTCCGGGCCGCCATCAGTGTCGCCGGCCCCCAGCAACGCATGCAGCCGATGCTCGACAAGATAACCCTGGCGGTGTTGGAGATGGCGGCGGTGGCATCGAGGCGCCTCGGGTGGAGGTCCTGACCGCCATCACCGCTGCGGAGGGGATCGGGTCATCGGGCACTTGATCCACCGGCGGGCCGGCGCGAATCATGGAACGTGACGACCGCCGATTGGCTATTGCTGTTCGCCACGGATCCACGGCCGTGGCTGCGGGACTCCGACCAAGCCCCGGCCCTGTGGATCGCTGCGACCACGTTCGACGACGCCCTCGCCAACCGTGCCGACGATCTGCGGCGCCACAGCGTCGCCTCTCCGGAGGTGAGGACGCTCATCGAGTTGCTACCGCCGTGGGGTGAGGGCGGTCGGATCACGGGACACGACAGCCCGACATACCTGCCCAACATCCTGCATCTCCTCGCCGATCTCGGCGTTCGGGCACGGGACGACGACCGTGTCGATGCCGCCGTCGGGCAGTTGTTGGAGCATCAGACAGTCGAGGGAAGGTTCCAGGCGTTCGGTCGGAGGCGGGGAGGAGACCCGGTGTGGGGCTCGCTGCCGTGTGACACTCATGCCATCACCGACGTTCTCCTCCGCTTCGGGCACGGCGAGAGCGAGGCCGTTCACCGGGCGCTGACGCGGATGTCGGACGACTTCTTGTCGACACTCCAGGGTCCCGGATGGACCTGCATCCCCGATCCGGCCGTGGGATTTCGCGGGCCGGGCCGTCGGGGTGATCTCTGCCCGCAGGTCACAGCTGAGGCCGTGAGGGCCTTCGGTCGGCTCGAACCCGATCGTCGGCCTGTCATTGTGGTCGACGCAGCCCGTACTCTCCTGGCGGTCTGGCGGCGTCGGGCAGTCGTGCAGCCCTACATGTTCGGGCATGGGTATCGCTTCAAGGTCGTGAAGTGGCCGCCGATCTGGTACAGAGCGTTCGGTGTCCTCGATGCGTTGGCCGCCTACCCGGAGGTGTGGCGGGACGGCCGCGACGAGGATCGCCGGTCGATTGCCGAGTTGCTCGCCTGTCTCATTGCGTACAACGTGGATGAGGACGGCCGGGTCGTGCCCCGCTCGTGCTACCGCGGGTTCGAGCAGATCTGGCCAAAGGGCCGGCCGTCGTTCATCGCGACCGCGATGGTGGCGGCGCTGGCGTCACGCTATTCCGACATCGCCCCCGACGCCGCCGACATCGACGTGACCGCCCTGGAAAGCTCCAAAGGTGGCTCGGGCGTGGCCAGACCTCCGGCCTGACGGTCGGACGGCATCGAATCGTGGTGGCGGGTCGATCGCCTCTTGTCGATTCCCGGCCGGTGGTTCACGGTGGAACCGTCCGATGACGACGCCGACGGCTCTGGCCTGGTCCAAGGCACCGGTCCGGAGCGAAAGTTCACCAGTCTCGTCCTGGCCGGTGACCTCTCGTCGGCGGGAAGGTGGGTGAGCTGTGAGGCGGTGGCAGGCTGCGCTGGTAGCGGCGTTGATGGTGGTGGCGTGTGGAAGCCAGCCGTCCACCAGCTCGGCTCCCACCGAGACGAGCGCTATCCCGTCCGGATCGTCCGGGCCGTGGTGGAACGATCGGGTGTTCTACGAAGTCTTCGTGCGGTCGTTCAAGGACTCGGATGGCGACGGCATCGGCGATCTCGGGGGGCTCATGGAGTCGCTCGATTACCTCAACGATGGCGACCCGGCCACGGACTCGGACCTGGGAGTGACCGGTGTGTGGCTGATGCCCATCTTCCCATCCCCCTCGTATCACGGGTACGACGTGACCGACTATCGCTCCATCAACCCCGACTACGGCACCATGGCGGACTTCGAGGCATTCCTTCGGGCCGCGCACGACCGGGGCATCGCGGTGCTCATCGACCTCGTGATCAACCACACCTCCACCGAGAACCCCTGGTTCCAGGCCTCCGCCACCGGTGAGCCCAAACACGAGGGCTGGTATCTCTGGTCCGACACCGACCCGGGGACGGTCAGTCCCTGGAGTGGTGCTCCCGCCTGGCACCCGCGGGATGGCCGGTACTACTACGGCCTGTTCTGGGAGGGAATGCCCGACCTGAATCTCGAGAACCCCGATGTGACCGCCGAACTCCGCGACATCGCCAGGTTCTGGCTGGAGGACGTGGGGGTCGACGGATTCCGCCTCGACGCGGCGCGTCACCTCATCGAGGACGGGACCGTCCTGGCAGACACCCCGGAGACCCTGGCCTGGCTGGAGGGTTTCACCGACTACGTCCACTCGGTGGCTCCTCACGCCTTGGTGCTGGGCGAGGTGTGGAGCCCCACGCCGGTCGTGGCCGAATACGTGCCCGATGCCCTCGATCTCGCCTTCGAGTTCGACCTCTCCGCTGCAGGTGGCGGTTCGATCCGGACCTGGAGTGCCGAACCGTTGGAGCAGGCTCTGACCACGGTCGAAGCCGCCTATCCGGAGCTTCAGTACGCCACCTTCCTCACAAACCACGACATGAACCGTCTCATGAGTGAGGTCGGTGGCGACGTCCGCATCGCCGAGCTCGCCGCCACCTGGCTCCTCACCGCACCCGGGGTCCCGTTCCTCTACTACGGGGAGGAGGTGGGCCTCGGGGGCGCCAAACCCGACGAGCAGATCCGCACGCCCATGCCATGGACCGGGGACGGTCCCGGGGTCGGATTCACCACCGGTACCCCGTGGGAGCCGGCGTACCCCGGATACGACACCGTCAACGTGGCGTCGGAGGACGGCGATCCCAACTCCCTGCTCTCCCACTACCGGACACTCATTCGCGCCCGGGAGGCGAATGAGGCACTGCGCCGGGGCGATGTGATCGACGTCGAGACGAGCTCCGAGGCCGTCGCCGCCTTTCTCCGGTCGGAGGGTGACCAGCACGTACTCGTGGTCCTGAACCTCTCGCCCCAGTACGTGGAGAACCTGTCGCTCGACCTGGCCGGGGGTCCGCTCAGCGAGATGAAGGGTGTGGCACCGATCGTCGGCCCCCCCGCCTCGGCCCCCATGATCACCGACACCGGGGGGCTCTCCGGCTACCAGCCTCTCGAGTCGATCGCTCCCTACGGGTATCTGGTCCTCGCATTCACCCCGGAGGAGTCGTCCCCACCATCGTCGACGACCACCAGCGCACTCCCGGCGGAGGAAGCCACCGCCCTCCACATCGTCGAGTCCTTGTATCAGGCGTTCGCAGGCGGCGACGCCGCCGACGTGGAGCGGCTGGTCTCGGCCGACGCCGTGATCGTCAACGCGGACGGCAGCAGGGTTTCGGTCGGCACGGTCCTGCCGCCGGACCAGGGCTTCGACGAATCGTGGGACTGGGATGGCGACGGAACCGTGACCGTGGGTGACCTCGTGCTGGCGCAGAACGCGTGGGGTTCCGTGATCCTGGTCGACCTGGACTGGCGGTGCGTCCCGGATGCGGGGCTCGTGAGCTGTGTCGTCGCCCAGAACGACGTGTTCGGCAAGGCCGGCGGGCTCGTGTCTGAGCGGTTGTCGCAGGCCTACCGGATCGACGATGATCTCATCACCGAGCTGAGGTTGGGTGCGAGTTCGCGAACGGCCGAGGACCAGCAGTTTTGGTTGGAGACGTTTGCCCGATACGAGTCCTGGATCTCGGGGGTTCATCCCGACCTGTACCGAGACATCTTCCGGGAGCCGTGTTGTTCGGGTAGCCCCGATGGCATGCTCTTCACCCGTCGGTCGATCGACCTCCAAAGCCAGTTGCTGTCCGAATGGGTGGCCGAGGACCGACCGTAGGCAGCGTCCCCCGTTGAGAAACACCGCACCTCACGCAGGACGATCTGGAAACTTCACCGTGTTCCTCCCTCCTGAGTGCCGAGGCGCTGGATGCCGTCGCTCCCCGGTGATCGACGGCCGCAAGGTGGTGTACATCGGTCCGCTCGACAGCCCGAGGGGTTCGATCGGACACAGGACAACAACCGCCACCGACGGCGCGACCAGAGACCATTGCGCAAGACTCCAGCAGAAACCTGTCACACGATCGGCGTACGGAAACGAGTGACTCGCGTGAGTGTCGGTGAAGAGAACCCGCCGAAGTCTGCCCGCAGGGGTGCAGTGAACGGTCCACTGACCTTCGAGGAGTTCGTGGCTCAACATGGTCGGCGGCTCGTCGGGTTGGCCTACACGCTGGTGGGGAGCCACAGCGTCGCCGAAGACCTGATGCAGGACGCTCTGATCGCGGCATACCGCCGATGGGATGAAGTGGCGCGAATGGACGATCCGGCGGCGTGGGTGCGCAGGGTGGTCGCCAACCGATCGGTATCGCACGTCCGTCGTCGAGTCATCGAGGCGCGTGGCCTCGCACGTCTGGCCGGGCAACGGCAGGAGCCGGTGATCGTTCAGGTGTCGGACGAGTCCGAGGCGCTGTGGGCGGCGGTGCGGCGGCTTCCACGGCGCCAGCGCCAGATCATCGCCCTCCGATTCCACGACCAGCTGTCGATGAGCGAGATCGCCGACGTGCTCGGCTGCTCCAAGGAATCCGTGAACACCCACCTCAGGCGAGCGAGAGCGACCCTCTCGCGTTTGTATCCCGAAGGAGAATCCCGATGACCTCGATCGACGACCGGCTCGAGCGAGCGGGCGCCGAGGTGCGCCACGCCTTCGACCGCAGCCGCCCCATGAGCGTCGATGTGGCTCGACCGCAGCGGCGTGCAGCGGGTTTCGTCCTGGCTTTCGTGTTGGTGGCGCTCGTGATCGGCGCGCCGGCGATCCTCCTGCGTGGTGACGCTCCACCTTGGGCGGCGACCGGGTCGTCACTGGCGCCCCATCCCGAGCCGTCTGTCGAGCCGACCGCCGCCACCGCATCGACATCGCCGTCCACCACGACCACCGAGGTTTCCGAGCCCGCTTCGGCAATTCCATACGATGCCGCTTCGGCTCCCGAGCTGGTGGCCGCCATCGTCCGCCTCGTCGGTGACGCCGGGACGCCCGTCGAGATGACCGGCGATCCGACGATCGAGTGGGCGTTCGTCAACTTCGCAACGGACGACGGCGACACCATTACGGTGTCGGTGCAGGCCCTGACATCGGTGCCCACACCCGGAAGTCACATCGGGGCAGACTGGCCCCGCAGCAATGTGGACGGCATCGAGGTCGCCCATGCCCCCACTGAGGAGATCGACGCCTACCAGAACGCCTGGGTGATCGGGCCCACCCATCAGGTCGGGGTCACCTTGTCGGCTGCTCCACTGAGTGACCTTCGGGCCGATTTCGAGGAGGCCCGCGTCCTCGTCGGCGAACTGGCGGTTCGAATCGCTCGTGGCCTGGCAGCTCCGTCGGCACTCGACGTGCTCGGCTGCAGCAGTGAGCCGCCGATCACGTTGGAGTTGCCTGAAGATTTCGAAGGCCCGATCAGCGGGGCGAGCTCACAATCCGACGAGCCGTTGGAGCTTGGGCAATCAGCTGTGCATTGGACGGGTCGCGGCGGTTCGCTGGAGATGCGGTGGCCGATCGCGACGGAGTACAGGTTCGATCCGGCCAGCTTTGCACCGACGGCCGCGGTGATGTTTGCGCTGGTGCAGGCGGGCGCCGTCCCGGAGGTGTTCGCCGACAACCCCTACTGGCTGGCGGCCGAGTTCGACCACATGGCCGACGTCGAGGATGACTGCCAGGTTGCCCAGCTCACTCTGTTCAGCGGCCCTGGTGAGCGTTCGGGCTCCATCGTCGGGGTGAGCGAACCGTCGATCGAAGCGCCGAATCTCCGGTTGGATCCGGAGCTGCCACGGGCGGGCTTCGATCAGCTGATCGCAGAGCGGATCGAGGTCGATGCCGTACCCGGTGTCATCGGTTGCAGCGGAAACCCCGACTCGGCGAAGCTGTCAGAGGTGGTCGCCGAACCGGCTGTGTATCCGACCGCGGCGGAGGCGCTGGAGGCATTGGTCGCGACCCTCTCCACCTGGCCCAAGCTCGGGTACGTCGAGTTCGTCGAGCCGGACGGCGCCATCACCTACGGGTCGATCTTCGAGCCGGACATCATGGCCGAGCCCGATCCCGACAACGGTCTGGTGATCGCCGTGTCCATGGACGAGGTCGAAGGCGGATGGGCCGTGGTTGCATGGGAGTCGAGCAGCTGCTGATCAGCGCCTCGAGCAGCTCAGATCCAGTGAACCCGGTCGGTGAAGTCGCCATCGGAGTGATCTTCGTGTAGCTCGCTCGACGCTGCCACGTACTGACCGATCGTGACGCGAGTACGAGGCATGGTGCGGTCGGATGTGAAAACGACGCCGGCGTGAGGTCGGCCTTGTGCCGCCCATGCTCGGATGATGCCCATGAAGTCCGCCACGTTGTTGGTCACCAGGGCGCGTTGCTCGGCGGCGCAGGCGGCCAGCAACTCTTCATCCGACAGGGAGTGCCACTCGCGTTCGATTGCTGCAACTGCGTCGTGGCCACGCTTGCGGAGCTCGCCGGCGATCGCCGGCGAGTAGTGATGGTCGAGCGCGAGTCTCACGCAGGCATCGCCTGCTGACGCTCCCAGCGTCGCCGTTCGTCGGCCTCGATCTGTTCGGCCCATGCGCGGTCGGCTTGCACCTCGTCACGAAAGTCGGCGTAGTACGCAAGAGCGGCTCGAACCGTGGACACCGGGAGGGCGAGATACTCCGCAGCGGCTTCGACGTCACCGTCTTCGACCTGCGAGACGATCTCACGGACGAGCAGCCTGGTACCGACGACGAGTGGCTCACGACGTCCCGCCGCACCGGTCCGGAAGCGGATCAGTGGGTGCCGCTCCGTGCGAAGCGCCTCTCCGAGCAGTCGATCAGCCAGCGCGTTGCGGCTCTCGGTGCTGAGCTGCGCCATTTCGTCCAGCAGGGCGCTGGTGCCCGCCGACAGCCGGAAGGACCGTTGGATAGACGGGGTCGTGTCAGGCATGTGACACACTGTAATGCAGAGGGATACACAGCTCAATGCCGATCGCTTCGCGATACTCGCGCTGATGCGGGTGACGGTTGCCCTCTACACGGATGTGGAGATCCTCGTTCGGCAGTTCATGTCCGAACGTGGGCTCAGCTTGGAAGCCGCGATCAACGAGGCGCTGAGGAGAGGTTTTGGGTCCGATTTCCCCACGTACGCCCTCCCGGTCCACCACTTGGGCGAGCCTGCGTTCTCAATCGATCGGGCACTGGCGGTGGCATGTTCCCTCGAGGATCAGGCGATCCTCGACAAGTTGAAGCAACACCGCTGAGCCTCGGGCGGGGTTCGTCCCGCATGGGAGAACGCCGGACCGCATGCAGGGACGCTGTGGATACAGTCGCCGCATGTCCTCCCCTCGTGAGCGCGCCGAAGCGCTGCATGCCGCCCTGAGGTCGGGGGTTCCGATCCCGCCGCTGTCCGGTCAGGACCCGGACATGACGGCGGTCGACGGATACCTCGCCCAGCAGGAGTTCGTGAAGTTGCTCGCCGCCGACGGTGAGACGATCGTCGGATGGAAGCTCGGCCTGACGTCGAAGGCGATGCAGGACATGCTCGGCATCTCCGATCCCGACTACGCACCCCAGTTCGCCTCACAGGTGATCGACGACGGGATGGAGACCCCCGCCGACCGGTTCATCCAGCCCAAGGTGGAGGCCGAGATCGCCCTGGTGCTGGGCAAATCGCTGAAAGGCCCCGGCGTGACCCTGCTGGACGCCGCCCAGGCGGTGTCGGGGGCGGTCGCCGCCATCGAGGTGGTCGACTCCCGCATCCAGGACTGGAAGATCAAGCTGCCCGACACCATCGCCGACCTCGCCTCGGCAGGTGCCACCATCCTCGGGTCCCGGGTGATCCCGGTCGATTTCGACCTGCGCCTCACCGGGATGGTGATGTGGCGCAACGGCGAGATCGCCGCCACCGGCGCCGGAGCCGCTGCCCTCGGCAACCCGGTGTCCACGATCGCCTGGCTCGCCAACACCCTCGCCCCCTACGACGTGACGTTGGAGGAGGGCATGTTCGTGATGACCGGTTCGCTCCACGCCGCCTTCGACGTGAAGGCGGGCGACGTGATTCGGGCCGACTTCGACCGGCTCGGCTCGGTCCGGGCCAGATTCACATGACCAAAGTGGGGAGGAACCGTTGAGCAGGACACTCTGCGCCATCGTCGGGTCCGGGAACATCGGAACCGACCTCATGTACAAGCTGCAGCGCTCGCCCCACCTCGAGTTGGGACTGGTGGTGGGTGTCGACCCCGACAGCGATGGGCTGGCCAAGGCCCGCTCGCTCGGCATCGACGCCACCCACGAGGGCGTCGACGTCCTGATCGACCGCGCCGACGAGTTCGACATCGTCTTCGAGGCAACCTCGGCGTGGGTGCACCGCCAGAACGCGCCCCGCTATCAGGACGCCGGCCTGCGGGCGGTGGATCTCACCCCTGCCAAACTGGGACCGCTGGTGGTGCCGCCGGTGAACCTGACCGCCAACCTCGACGCACCCAACGTGAACATGATCACCTGCGGCGGACAGGCCACCACACCGATCGTCCACGCCGTCGCCCGCACCTGCGACGTCCCCTACGCCGAGATCGTCTCCACCGTCTCGTCGGTGTCGGCCGGGCCCGGCACCCGTCAGAACATCGACGAGTTCACCCTCGTTACGTCCTCGGCGCTGTCGGAGGTGGGCGGCGCCGCCCACGGCAAGGCGATCATGGTCCTCAACCCGGCCGACCCGCCGATCCTCATGCGCAACACCGTGTTCTGCGCCCTCGGCGACGGCTATGACAGGGAAGCGGTCGCCGCCTCCATCATGTCGGTCATAGACGAGGTCTCCCAGTACGTCCCCGGGTACCGACTCAAGTCCGACCTGGTGTTCGACGAGGACCTGTTCCACACCCCGGGCGGCGACGTCAAGGCGCGAGTCGTCGTGCTCCTCGAGGTCGAGGGCGCCGGCGACTACTTCCCGCCCTACGCCGGCAACCTCGACATCATGACCGCCTCCGCCGTCCGCGTCGGCGAGGCGATGGCCCAGGCGATGGGGGGTGCGTGATGGCCCGGTTCCGACTCACCGACTCGACGCTGCGTGACGGCTCCCACGCCGTCGCCCACCAGTTCACCGAGGAGCAGGTCCGACGCGTCGTCCGCAGCCTCGACGCCGCCGGCGTCCCCGTCATCGAGGTCTCCCACGGCGACGGCGTCGGTGGCTCGTCGTTCAACTACGGGTTCAGCCACACCAACGAGATGACGCTCATCAGGGCAGCGGTCGAGGAAGCCACCCAGGCAAAGATCGCCGTGCTGATGGTCCCCGGTATCGGCACCAAGGACGACCTCCGCAAGGCGGCCGAGGCCGGCGCCACCGTCGCCCGCATCGCCACGCACTGCACCGAGGCCGACATCTCCCAACAGCACATCGCCCTCGCCGCCGAGCTGGGGATGGAGTCTGTTGGCTTCCTGATGATGGCGAGCATGATCTCGCCCGAGAAGCTGGCCGAGCAGGCGATGCTGATGGACTCCTACGGGGTCGGCACCGTCTACGTGGTCGACTCGGCAGGGGCGATGACCATCGACGACGCCCGCCGCCGGGTGGCGGCGGTCAAGAAGGTCGTGACCTGCCAGGTGGGCATCCACGCCCACAACAACCTGTCACTCGCCGTCGCCAACAGCCTCGCCGCCCTCGAGGAGGGCGTTGACCAGATCGACGGCTGCACCACCGGCCTCGGCGCCGGGGCGGGCAACTGTCCCACCGAGATCCTGGTGGCCGCCTGTGAGAAATCCGGGATCGCCACCGGCATCGACCCGCTCGGGATCATGGACGCCGCCCAGGAGGCGGTGCGGCCCATCCGGCCCGACCAGGGCGTGATCGACCGCGACGGGCTGCTGCTCGGTTACGCCGGCGTGTACGCCTCGTTCCTGCTCCACGCCAAGCGAGCGGCGGAGCGCTACGGCGTCGACACCAAAGACATCCTGCTCGAGCTGGGCGCCCGCAAGGTCGTGGGCGGCCAGGAGGACATGATCATCGACGTCGCCATGGAGCTGCAGCGCCGGGCGGCGGCCGCCCAGCTGGCGGCACAGTCGTGAGCAAGCTGGCAGACCGTCTCGTCCAGGCGATCCGCACCCGGACCGCCCTCGACCCGGGCACCACCGGCCTCACTGCCGACGCCGCCTACGACGTCCAGGACGAGTGCGTCGCCGCCCTCGGCCCGACAGTGGTGGCGGCCAAGCTCGGACTCACCTCCAAGGCCAAGCAGCAGCAGATGAAGGTGGACGAGCCGCTGTACGGGTGGATGGTGGAAGGGACCGAGATCCACCAGGGTGCGCCCCTGGTCTCCGGTGAGCTCATCCAACCGCGGGTCGAGCCCGAGATCGCCTTCATCATCGGCGAGAGCCTCAGCGGCAAAGGGGTGTCGGCATCCCAGGTACTGGCCGCCACTGTCGGGGTGATGCCCGCCATCGACGTGCTCGATTCCCGTTACGCCGGGTACCAGTTCACGCTGCCCGACGTCATCGCCGACAACGCCTCCGCCGCCCGGTTCATGGTCGGCGACCCGGTGTCGCCGGTCGGGATCGACCTGAGAGCCGTCGGCTGTGTCTTCTCCAAGAACGGAGAGATCGTGGCCACCGCGGCCGGCGCGGCAATCCTCGGCCACCCGGCAGCCGCGGTGGCGTGGTTCGTCCGCAAACTCGCCGAGCGCGGCCGCGGACTTCCGGCCGGTTCCCTGGTGCTCGCCGGAGCGCTCACCGCCGCCTTCCCGGTGGCTGCCGGGGACTCGGTCACCATCGAGATCGACCGTCTCGGGATGCTGGAGATGGCAGTCCGGTGAGCTACGAGCCCATGAGCGACGAGCTACGAGGCACGAGCTACGAGCCAGAGGCCCACGCGTGAATCCACGTGATGCCGCCGTAGAACTCCATCGAGGGCGGACGGAACGACGCGAGGTCTCGATCCTCTCGTCGCGGCTTCCTGCCATGACGACGGCGGACGCCTATGCGATCCAACTGGCCGGGATCGGGCTGCGGGAGTCCGACGGTGAGACGGTGATCGGGGGCAAGCTCGGGTTCACGTCGAGGGCGATGCAGCAGGCGATGGGGGTGCCGCATCCCAACTCGGGGTGGCTGACCGACGCCATGGTGGTCCACGACGGCGTGGTCCGACTCGACACGTTGATCCACCCCAAGGTGGAGCCGGAGATCGCCTTTCTGATCGGGACGGACCTGGAGCCGCCGATCTCACCGGTCGAGGTGCTGGCCGCCACCGTCGGGGTCATGCCGTGCCTCGAGATCGTCGACTCGCGCTACCTCGGGTTCCGGTTCGGCCCGCTCGACAACATCGCCGACAACAGTTCGGCGGGTCTGGTCGTCCTCGGTGACCCCGTGCCCGTGCACGGATTGAACCTCGCCCTGTTGGGCGTGGTGGTCGAATCGGATGGGACCCTCTTCGCCACGGCAGCGGGCGCCGCAGCGCTCGACCACCCCGCCGCCGCCGTCGCCTGGCTCGTGAACCAGGACCATCGCAGAGTGCGGGCCGGGGAGATCGTGATCTCCGGTGGGCTCACTGCTCCAGTCGACCTCCATCCGGGGTCGGTGGTCTCCGCCACGTTCGATCGGATCGGAACCGTCGGCCTCCGGGCCGCCTGAGAAAGGAAGTCAGCGAATGCCGCTCGTCACCATCAACATCATGGAGGGTCGCCCCAAAGAGAACATAGAGAAGATGATCTCCACGGTGTCCGAGGCCATCGCCGATTCTCTGCAGACCGACATCAACTCGGTGCGGATCATGGTGAACGAGATGGTCGAGCACCAGTACGGCGTGGGCGGAAAGCCATGGCGGGTGGTCAAGGCCGAACGGGCCGCAGCCACGGAGGCTGCCGAATGAAACGAGTCCGTCACTTCATCGATGGCGAGTTCGTCGACTCCCTCGACGGCCGGACGTTCCAGTCGGTCAACCCCACCGACAACCAGCCGATCGCCGACGTCGCCGAAGGCTCGGCCGCCGATGCCGACCGGGCGGTGAAGGCCGCCGCCAAGGCCTTCGAGTCGTGGTCGACGATGAACCCGACTGCGCGCAAGCAGATCCTGCTCCGGCTGGCCGATCGCATCGACGAGCGTGCCGACGAGTTGGCGGAATGGGAGACCCGCGACATGGGCAAGCCCATCTCCGACTCCCGTCACAAGGACGTGCCCCGGGCCGCCCAGAACTTCCGGTTCTTCGCCGACTACCAGGAGATGGCCGGCACGCACGCCTTCGACAAGCCGTGGGACAAGACCTTCGGCTACGAGCTGCGGGAGCCGCTGGGCGTGGTTGCCGCCATCTCACCGTGGAACTTCCCCCTCATGCTCCTCTCCTGGAAGGTCGCACCGGCGCTCGCCTTCGGTTGCACCGTGGTCGCCAAGCCCGCCGAGCAGTCACCGGTGACCGCCTCGATCCTGGCCGAGATCTGCGCCGAGGCCGGAGTGCCCGACGGCGTGTTCAACGTTGTCCACGGATTCGGGCCCGATGCTGCCGGTGAGGCGCTCACCCGTCACACTCAGGTCGCTGGCGTCACGTTCACCGGGGAGTCGAACACCGGCCGGGCGATCATGGCGGCCGGCTCGGGGTCGTTGAAGAAGCTGTCCTTCGAGCTGGGCGGCAAGTCTCCATCGATCGTGTTCGGCGACGCCGACCTCGACGCCGCCGTCAACGGCTCGCTCCTCGGGGTCTTCTACAACCAGGGCGAGGTGTGCCTGGCCGGTTCGCGCATCCTCGTCCATCGGTCGGTGTACGACGAGTTCTGTGCCCGCATGGTCGACGGCATCGCCCGCTGGCCGGTCGGCGACCCGTTCGACCCCGCCACCAAGGTCGGCCCACTCGTCTCCACCGAGCACATGGACAAAGTCCTGGGCTACATCGACATCGCCGAGTCGGAAGGCGGTAAGTTGCTCACCGGTGGTCATCGGATCACCGACGGTGCCATGGGCAAGGGCAACTTCATCGAGCCCACCATCTTCTCGGACGTCAACAACCAGATGCGCGCCTGCCGGGAGGAGATCTTCGGTCCGGTGGCCGCGGTCATGCCATTCGATGACACCGACGAGGCCATCGCCATCGCCAACGACTCGCCCTACGGCCTCGCCGGCATGGTGTGGACGAAGAACCTGGACACAGCCCACCGCGCCGCCCGTAGCTTGAAGACCGGCAACGTGTGGGTCAACTGTTTCTTCCTCCGTGACCTGCGCCTTCCCTTCGGTGGATACAAGGACTCCGGTATCGGTCGTGAAGGAGGCGACTATTCCTACGAGTTCTTCACCGAGTCCAAAGCCGTCGTGATCAAGTTCGACTGATGAACCACGCAGAACGCAGAACGCAGAACGCAGAACGCCTCAACCAGAACTCGGAACCTGGCCCGCCGGTGTTGTCTGCACGACGCCACTTCGACGGCCGCCTCCCAGACTGGTGGCGGGTCTTGGCGTTCGGCGTTCGGCCTTCTGCGTTCTGCTTCCTCCCTCATGCGCGTTGACCTCGGCCCTTTGGATGCAATCCCGAGCGACCACTGCATCGCCGTTGCCGACGGCAGAGTCGTGGTGGCGCGGGTCGGTGACGACATCGTCGCCTTCCAGAACCGATGCCTCCACCAGGATTCGAAGCTGGAAGGAGGCCGCATCGACAACGGCAGGCTCACCTGTCCGCTCCACTTCTGGCGCTACGACGCCGCCACCGGTCGACATCTGGGCAACCGGGGAACACTCCAGTCCTATCCGGTCGAGGTGACCGACGGCGAGGTGTACGTCGAGGTCCCCGATCCCGAGCCGGCGCTGTCGATTCGCGAGATGATGCTGCGTCACGCCCGGGAATGGAGCAGAGATGGATGATCTGGCTGTGGTGTGGGACATGGGCGGCGTGTTCACCCGATACTTCACCGAGGTGATGGTCGAGATCGGGCGGGAGCGCGGTTGGCCGCTCGACCGGCTGCCGATCGGCCCCACCGGGGAGGCGCCCGACGCCGAATACGCCCTCATGTGCGACGGCGGACTCGACGAGCCCGAATATCTGGAGCGAATGATGGCGCGCTTCCGCTCGCACGGCATCGTCTTCGATCCCAAGACCGACGTCGATTGGGATCACCACCAACGGCCGGAGACGTGGGCGCTGATCGAGGACATCCACGGCGCCGGGCGGGTGCAGGGCATCCTCACCAACGACGCCTCCAAGTGGATGGGTGACGACTGGTGGACGACGTGGCCCCCGGCTTCGATGTTCGCCGGGCTGGTGGACGTGGCCACCATCGGCGTCCGCAAGCCGGCCGCTGCGCCGTATCGGGCCGCCTGCGCGGCCATCGCCCGTACCCCCGACACCTGTGTGTTCGTGGACGACATGCGCATCAACTGCCGCGGTGCCGAGGCGGTCGGGATGCAGTCCCAGCTGTTCGACATCACCGACCCGGCGGCTTCGATCGCCGCCCTGAGAGAGAGGATCGGCCTGCCATGAAAGCGATCTCCAAGCCCGTGATCACCATGGCCGCCGCCATCGAGGTCGTCGACGGCGCCATCGTCGAGGCAGAACATCTCGGTGTAGCAGTGGCGGTCTCGGTGGTGGACCCGGCGGGCTTACCGGTCGTGTTCTCCCGCATGGACGGTTCGCCGATGTTGTCGCTCGACGTTTCCTGCGACAAGGCCTGGACCGCCGCCTCGTTCGGCCAGTCCACGCTGTGGTGGGCCGAGCTGTTGGCGTCCGAGCCCGGTCTGGCACCCTTGGGAGCGAACAACCGGTTGATGCCGGTTCCGGGCGGTGTACCGCTCATCGTCGACGGCGACGTGGTCGGAGCGGTGGGTGTGTCCGGTGCCACTGGTGAGCAGGACCACCGGATCGCGGAGGCGGGAGCCGGGACCCTCGCCCTGCAGACCTTCACCTCCACCCGCATGGAATCCGTCATCCGAGGCTACTTCGACGCCTGCAACACCGGTGACGCCGCCGCCGTGGCCGCCTACTTCACCCCCGACGCGATCCACTACTTCCCGCCTGGCATGTACGAGGGGCCGTTCCGAGGGGCGGACACCATCGGACGAAAGTGGGCGGAGGCGGTGGATGCACTCGGGTCGGTGTGGACGGTCGACAGCTTCATCGGCGACCCGTACGCAGGTGTCGCCGTCATCGAGTGGACCCACTTCAAGGTCGCAACCGGCACCGTGCTGCGCGGCGACGAGTGGTATCGATTCGACGTGACGACAGGGCTGATCTCGGAGATCCGCGCCTACTACGCATCTCCCCAGGACCCCGATCTCGGCCAGCTGGAGCTGGGCGGATTCGACTACGCGGCGAGGGGCTACCCGCAGCATCCACCCATCGACAGGAGGACCCGGTGAGGAGAACCAGCGACTTCGTGACCTACGTGGGGCGACACCGGGCGGTCCGCAGGCAACTCCGGGCGCTCGCACCCGACCGTCGGACGACAGAACAGTCATGGCTGTGAGTGGGCAGGCTGTCGTTGTGGGCGCCACCGGATCGGTGGGCTCCGTGTTGTGTGCGAGGTTGGTGGCTCGCGGGATGCGGGTTGTGGCCGTGGCCCGTACCGGCGAGGCGCTGGCTGCCCTTCCCGGGGTCGTGACCTGCCAGGCGGACATTGCCGACAACTCGTCGATCGAGGTGATCGGGGCGGCGATCGATGGGCCCGTCGACGTGGCGGTGATCGCCGTGGGGCTGCCCGTCCGGGGATCTGTGGAAACCATCGACCCCGATCTCCTGGCGGTGGGTGCCAACGTGAAGCTGGGCGGCACCGTGCGGCTGCTCCACGCCGTCCGCGATCATCTTGCGCCCGGATCGCTGTTCGTGTCGTTCGCCGGCACCCTCGGTCTCGAGCCGCGAGCTCACGAGGCCGGGCCCGGAGCCGTGAACGCCGGCCTCTTCAACCTGATGAAGCAGATCTCGCTCCTTTACGGACCGAAAGGGGTTCGGGTTCACACCGTGGCCCCCGGCCCAGCCGACACGCCCCGGCTGCGGCGCATCGTCACCGCGGTGGCCGAGGAACAGGGCCGCCCCTTCGACGACGTGTGGGCCGAGTATGAGGCGCAGAACTCACTGGGCCGACTGCCCACCGTCGACGAGATAGCCTGGTCCGTGGAGATGCTGCTTGCCCCAGAGGCGGCGATCATGCACGGCACCGTCCTCCACCTCGACGCCGGGGGCCTCCGCGGGATCTCGTAGCTGCCGGATGACCTCGGCACGATCGTGTTGACAGAACGCCGTACGGGGTGTGGTCGGACGATCCCGGTGGGGAGCGTGGTGTTCTTGGTCCCCGTCTGGTGGACGTGTGGACTCGTCGACCCCTGGTACCCGATCACGCCCGGCCAGCGACTTCCATCGGCAGACCGTCACGGCATGACGGTCGTGACGCGCAACCTCCGTGACTTCCAACGCTTCGACGGCTCGATGCCCTCGACCCCTGGGACGGTGGATCAGCCCGCTGCCTGCAGGACCCGCAGCGCTCGGACCGTCACCCACGGATTCGCCCGTGTCCGCCCTCCCGGGCCCCACTCCGCCGAGGTGCAGTTGCTGCAGATGCCCGCTGCCGTTCGTGCCCGGCGGACCTCGAGGGGGAAGCCGCCATCGGGTGTGCGCTTTGCCTGAAGCATGTCGAGCGCACGCTCACATCGCGGGTCGCCGATCCGATCGTTGTCGGCCATCAGTTCGAGTGCCAGGAGCACATCGAAGTGCCGGATCGGGAAACCGATGACGTCGGGCCGAGGACCCCAGTTGGGTACGATCAGATCGCCGTTGCGGTGGAAC
Organism: uncultured bacterium; assembly: GCA_963825585.1. Lineage (GTDB taxonomy): Bacteria > Actinomycetota > Acidimicrobiia > Spongiisociales > ZC4RG35 > JAOUGY01. The sequence continues at coordinate 1,202,982 of CAWGTX010000006.1, read as the reverse complement.
AGCAGTTGGTGGGCGAGCAACAGCTCCAACCCCCGCTCCAATGCCGAGGCGGCCGGCTCGTCGCTGGTGGCGTGGACCCAAGTTGTCAGGCCTCGCAACCCGGTCACGGTCTCCACGAACGACGAGTGCCTGGCGGCCGGTGTCGGGTCGCAGTTCCACCCGCCGTCCGGCCACTGGCAACCGACCAACCGATCGGCGAGATGTCCAAGCCGGTCGTCGACGAGCCCGAGTTGGAGGCTCGCCCACAGTACGTTGCCCTCCATCGAGGCGCAGCGCCGGACCCGATCGGGCTGTCCTTCCACGTATCGGGTCCAGTTCGGTTTCATGAACGCCGGGGACAGGATCCACGCGAAGACGACCTCCTGCAAGCCGCGGAGTCGTTCGTCACCGCCGGGATGACCACGCTCGGCCAGTTGTACCAACGCCCAGTGCGCCCCTTGCCACTTGCGGTACGGGTGTCGTTGATCGACGAAACCAGCTTTGATCAGGGCATCGCAGTTCGGGTCTTGTCTCGCCAACTCGGCGAGGTGCTGCATCTCCTCTGAGGCACGGTCGGCTCCACCCAGCGCGACTCGGGCCTGGTACCGGACGGTGGGATCGTCGTACTCGCGGAGCTGGGAGATCATGGGTGGGTGACGGTTCGGTGCCGGCCCAGAGAGACTACGCCGCTCACCACCAGCCCCCACAGCATGACGCCGCCCGGTCCGAGCCCTTCGGGCCCGACCACCATGGCGGCGATCGCCAGTGCCGCTGCCAGGAACGCTACGGCGGCGAGCACCCGGTGGCCCCACAGGTCGCTCCTGGCGAGGAGCCAGGCCACCAGCACCATGGCGATGCCCAGCAGCACCGAGGCGGCGGCGTGGAGCCCGTCGCGGGACAAGACCATCGCCTGCGCCACGCCCGAATCGAGCACCAGCGGGATCTCCTCGGCCGACAGGCCCACCGTTGGCCACGCCAACAACCCCTCGGCCGCCACGAACACGGCGGTGGCACCTCCGGCCATGGTGACGGCGAGGATCCCTGCGAGATCGAAGCGGCGGCAGGCAGCCCGTACGACGGACACCACCAGTGTCAGCCAGATCGCCCACGAGCCGATCGCCACCGTCGCGACCAGCGGAATGCGGCCGCGACCCTCCACATAGAAGTCGACGAATGCCTCGCCCGCGACGCCCGGTGCAGGGGCACCCCAGCCGGGCCATCCGAGCGTCGCCGAGGCGACCCAGAAGTACGGCGCCAGCGCCACGCCGGCGACAGCGGCGACGATCCCCGCACGGCGACGCGCAGCGGTGAGGTCGTTGTCAGGTGTTGCGTCCATGTGTCACCGATCCTCCTCCATCGTCGGACGTCCCGTGTCCGGAAGCCAGAGGCCGTGGGCCTTCCCCAGGTGGACATCCTGTGCCACGTGTCCCGAGGAGCGCAGCGTGATCCTGGAAGTCGCCGAGTTCGGCATCTCCGATCCCGCCGACTGCGAAGCGGCGATGGCCGAGTTGGTCCCGGTGATCTCGGCCAGCCCCGGTTACCTCGGCCATACCATCCAACGGTGCATCGAGACACTTGGACGCTATCTGGCTCTCATCCGCTGGAACTGGGTGGAGGCCCACAAGTCGGATTCCGGCAGAGCCTGGCATTCGACGCCTCGAGGTCGCGTTTGGGACCGCATCGTGACGGCGTCGTCGCCTTGGACTGAGAAACGGTGCTGTCGAATGAGTGGTGACCCGGTCAGAACGGTAGGTCGGTGAGCCCGCCCACCACCGTGCTCCCCACGGCGAACTCCGACGGTGCTCCATTGGTGAGCCCCACGAAGCCGCATCCGGCTGCGCGGGCGGCCACCTGATCCCACGTGGAGTCGCCCACCATCACCGCATCGGCCGGATCGACTCCGAGCTCGACACAGGCAGCGAGCAGCTGGTCGGCGGCCGGTTTGGGAGCCAGGTCGGCGCGGCGGCCCACCAGGATGCTGATACCGATGCCATGGTGGTGGAGGACGGCCCTGGCCGCTCCGGGGGGTAGGAGCGTGACCACCGCCAACGGCACCGTGAGCGACGCGAGCCGCTCGATACCGAGCATGGCGGTCGATCGGGCGATCGCCGCCATCTCGTGGTGCTCGATCACATCCGACACCTTCTGCCATCGGGCGTCGCCGCTCAACGCAACCAGGACCCCCATGCAGCGTCGGGTGGGTCCATCCCAACCGGTCGGGGGAGTGGGGCGATCGTCCCATGAACCGATCAGCGCCTCCACATCCTTGAGCGCCGCTGTGTAGTCCGTGAACGACTGCACATCGACGAGTGTCCGGTCGAGGTCGAAGAGGATCGCCTTCAACGCAGCTCTTTCCGAATCCGACGTACGGACTCGCCGGGGTTGGTCACGTCGAACCAGACCACCCGCAGGCCGAAGGCTTGGGCCCCGTAGATGTTCTTGGGTTGGTCGTCGACGAACACGATGTCCTCGGGAGCCGCCCCGAGCACCTCACAGGCGTGGGCGTAGGCGCCTGGAGCCGGCTTGAGAGCGTCCATGTACGAGAGGTCGATGAGCGGGTCGAACGTGTCCGCCAAGCCCATCGACACCAGCCACTCGGGGTCGTGGAATCGGGACAGGTCATTCGTGAGCACCGCCGGCCGGTTGACCTCGGCGAGCAGTCCGAGCATCTCCGGGCGCACCACATCTTCTGCGGGGGGAGCGAACAGGATGTTCATCATTCCCCATACGGGGTCGTCGTGATCGGGGACCACCTCGTCGGCACGGCGGTGCCAGTAGTCGCGTTCGGAGATCTCCCCGGCCTGCATGGCCCGCCACAGGTCATCGCTCCCGGGGTCGAACGGACCAGCCCACCCCGGGTTGCCCACCCGGTGCAGCATTTCGAACGGGGTGCGTATCACCACCCCGCCGAAGTCGAGGAGAAGTCGGCTCATGATCGCCACTATGCCAGCGCGTCCTGCCTCCACCGAATCAGTGTTCCGCTGGGCGGGAACGTCAGGTGATGAAGGCAACCATCCTCGACCAGGCGTCCGCCGATGCGCCGGCGTATTCGGCCTGTTTCCGATCGAAGAACGAGTGGGGCGCACCCGGATAGGTGACGACCTCATGGTCGATGCCGCCGGCCTCGAGGGCGATCTCGAACCGCTCGACCATGTCGGGCGTGATCATGTGGTCCTCTCCCGCCATCAGGGCGAGTACCCGTCCCCTCATGTGCGGCACACGGTCGATCACCGTGCCCGAACCGGCGGGCTTGTCACGGTCGGGATGGCCGTAGAAGCCGATGACGCCTGCCAGTCCCAGATCCTCGCCGGCCAGGTGCCAGGCGTTGGAGCCCCCGAAGCAGAAACCCACCACATAGATGCGCTGGTGGGTGGGACTCAGGTGTTCGATGGTCGCTGTCACATCGGCTACGAGTCCGGCGTAGGTGGTCTGATCGACATGCGGAGCGAAGTCGAAGTCCTCGCTCCGTTCACCGGTGCCGGCCGTACGGCCGAAATAGTCGATGGCGATGCTGCGATGTCCCTGCTCGGCGAGTCGCACGGCCAACTCCTCATAGAACCGGAACAGGCCGCGCACATCCGGCAACACGATCACGGCGGTCTCCGTGGGCTGCTCGGGTATGGCGTCGAAGGCATCGAACCGGTTCCCGTCGGTCGCCGCCAGCACCACTCTCTCGGTGCGAACCAAGGCGCCCGAGGACGCCACGGGCGGTTCGGAATCAGGGTCGAAACACATCAGCTCTCCTCGATCTCGTCGGCTCGACCCTCGACGCTAGACCGGTCACGGCGAACTGCGAACCCGTCCCGGGGTTGTCCCCGATTGACATTTGTACACGGAATGCGTCAAGGTGGTGTCATGAGAGAACTTCTCGCCAGCGTCGACTGGTTCATGGTCGCACCACTCGTGGCGCTCGCTGCCCTCGGGTTTGGGGCGTTGACGACGGAAGTCCGTAGCCGGATCGGTTGAACCGAACGGGGCCGGTGACGGCGTGGCCGTTGCGGTTCGACGGGTCGAGCTACTCCTTCGGTATCTTTGAATTCATGGACTTCTCGATGCCGGCTCACGACGATCCCCGGCGCCTCGCCGTTCGTGCCTGGCTCGACGACCACCCACTTCCTTCTCGAGTCGACCTGGCACGTGCCGGATACGTGGCACCCGGTTGGCCCGAGCCGTGGGGCTTGGGGGCCGATGCCGAACATCAGCTGATCATCGGTCAGGAGTTGGAGGCGGTCGGCATCGACCCGCACGGTCACAACCCGATCGGCATCGGCTGGGCCGGGCCCACCATCCTGGCGGCAGGCAGCGACACCCAGAAGGATCGGTTCCTGTGGCCGCTGCTCGAGGGCACCGAGTTCTGGTGCCAGCTCTTCTCCGAGCCCGGTGCCGGCTCCGACCTCGCCTCGATGGCCACAAGAGCCGTCCGGGACGGCGAGGAGTATGTGATCAACGGGCAGAAGGTGTGGAACACCTACGCCGAGCGGTCCCAGTACGGCATCCTCCTCGCCCGCACGGATCCCACCGTCGCCAAACACCAGGGGATTTCGTATTTCATCTGCCCGATGGGCGCCCCCGGGATCGAGGTGCGACCCATCAAGCAGATGACGGGCGACCTCGGGTTCTGTGAGGTGTTCTTCACCGACGCCCGCATCCCCGCCGCGAATCTCGTCGGTCCCGAGAACGCCGGGTGGGCGCTCGCCAAGATCACCCTCGGCAACGAGCGCGTGTCGTTGTCGTCCGGTGGTGTGATGTGGGGGCAGGGTCCGGAGACCTCCGAGCTGATCGACCGGGTACGCGGAGCCGACGACCCCTTGATCCGCGAGCGGGCGGTGCGGCTGCACATCGAGGCTCAGGTGATGCGCATCCTCGGATACCGCATCCTCACCCAACTGATGGCCGGCCAGGGTCCCGGACCCGAGGCGGCTGTGAAGAAGTTCATCGCCGACCGCCACGGTCAGAGCGTGATGGAGCTCGCCAAGGACCTCGCCGGGGCCCAAGGCATGATCACCACCGACCGTCGGGTCGGCGAGGACGAATGGGATTGGGGCTTCCTCTACTCCCGAGCCCTCACCATCGGCGGCGGGACCTCACAGGTGCTGCGCAACATCATTTCCGAGCTCATCCTCGGCCTCCCCCGCGAAGTCGACCCCGACCGCGGGAAGCCCTGGGCGGAAACACTCCGATAAAAGGATCTTGTCCCCCACGAAGCGAAGTGGGGGAAGGGGCCCCCGCGAAGCGGGGTAGGGGGGGGTCGAAAGCCCGCGGGATGGACTCCGGACGCGTCTCGGAACGCGCCCTCAGCCTCGGGACGAACCAGGAATGCGCCATCATGCTCGCGTGGGATAGGCCCCCCCTACCCCGCTCCTTCGTCACGGGGGCCCCTTCCCCCTCTCGCAAGCTCGAGGGGGACAAAGCTGTTGCCCCTTCCCCCTCTCGCAAGCTCGAGGGGGACAAAGCTGTTGCCCCTTCCCCCTCTCGCAAGCTCGAGGGGGACAAAGCTGTCCTCGTAGCTCGTAGCTCGTAGCTCGTAGCTCGTAGCTCGTCGTACTCGTAGCTCGTAGCTCGTAGCTCGTAGCTCGTAGCTCGCTTCAGTCCGTGATCCTCCGGTACTGCCGCACGGCCAGAGGAGCGAAGACGGCCAGGATTCCCGCGGCCCAGGCCACGGCGGCCAGCACTTGACCTGTCACGGTCTGTCCGGGCAGAAGGGCGCCTTCGCCGAGGATGAGGCCCCGAAGTGCGTTGGCGGTGACGGTGATGGGCTGGTTGTCGGCGAAGGTCCGAAGCCAATCCGGCATGGTCTGGGTGGGGACGAACACCGAGGAGGCGAACACCAGCGGGAACACCGGCAGGAACACCGCCGACTGGGCCGCTTCGGGGTTCTTCACGGCCAGTCCGATCGATGCCATCACCCACGACAGTGCGTAGGCGAACAGCATCGCCACCAGCATCGCTCCGATCATCCCGAAGATCGACGTCTGCCAGCGGAACCCGAGCACGAATCCGACCGCCAGCATCAGGCTGATGACGGCGCCGTTGCGGATCGCGTCCGAGAGTGTCCTCCCCGCCAACACCGCGGAACGGGCCATCGGCAACGACCGGAACCGGTCGATGACACCCTTGCTCAGATCCTCGGTGAGTCCCAGGGCGGTCTGGCCGGCTCCGAATGTGGCGACCTGGATGAGGAGGCCCGGGACGATCCAGTTGATGTACTTCCCGCCGGCGGCGGGGGGCAGGCTGGCGCCCAGCGCTCCACCGAACACGAAGTTGAACAGGAACAGGAACATCACCGGCTGGATCGTCGAGAACAGCAACAGCTGGGGGAGCCGCACGTTCCTGAGCAGGTTCCGTTTGGTGATGACCCAGGTGTCCTTGAGCATGTGGCCCAGCGACATGGTGGCCGGGGGTGCTTGTATGGCGGTCATTCGGAGCTCCTCCCGGGTCGACGACGGCGGCCGCCGGCGTCGGGCTTCTTGGTGGTCTCTTCGGCGATGTGTCCGGTCAGGCTGAGGAACACATCGTCGAGTGTGGGTTTGCGCAAGGTCATGTCGTCGGGCGTGATCCGGGCTTCGTCGAGCGCTCGCACCGCCTGCATGAGTGACTTGGATCCCTCCGGGGCGGGCACCGAGATCTTCTTCGAGACGTGGTCGACCGCCGGTTCATCACCGTGGATGTTCCGCAGAGCGGCGATGGTGGCCTCGTGCCACTCCTCGGCGACGCTGAGCTCGACGACCGATCCTCCGAGCTTGTCCTTCAGTTCGTCGGGCGTGCCCTCGGTGATGAGGCGGCCCTGGTCGATGACACCGACCCGGGCGGCGAGCTGGTCAGCCTCCTCGAGGTATTGGGTGGTGAGGAGGATGGTGGTGCCGTCGGCGACCAGATCCTGGATGAGTTCCCACACGTCGATCCGGCTACGCGGGTCGATCCCGGTCGTGGGTTCGTCGAGGAAGAGCACCTGGGGTCGGCCGATCATCGACGCCGCCAGGTCGAGCCGGCGCCGCATGCCTCCCGAGTAGGTCCGGACAGCCCGGTCGGCTGCCTCGGTGAGGTGGATACGTTCGAGCACCTCATCGGCGCGTTTGGTCGCCTCACTACTCGACAGGTTGTAGAGGCGGCCGACCATCTCGACGTTTTCGCGTCCGGTGAGGTAGTCGTCGACGGCGGCGAACTGGCCGGCGAGCCCCAGCCGGGTGCGGGCGGTGACCGGGTCGGCGAGAACATCGACGCCGGCGACCCTGGCAGAGCCGGAATCGGGTTTGAGAAGGGTGGTCAGGACTCGGATGAGCGTTGTCTTGCCGGCACCGTTGGGGCCAAGCAGCCCGTAGATGATGCCGGGCTCGAATTCGAGGTCGACGTCGACGAGGGCGTGGACCTCGCCACCGAAGGTCTTCGTCACACCTTCCACCTTGACGATGGAATCGGACATGGGTCTCCTTGATCGTGTGTTCGATTGACGAGCATCGCGCAACTAGTTGGCAATGTCAACTTCTTTGTCCCGTGCTATTGTATGTGTCAATGGTTGACGAACCGCAACCGAACCAGCGAGCCGAACTGGCCGAGCTCATGCGGCGCATGGGGGAGCGGATGCGTCGCCGATTCCATGAAGTGGTGAGCGCCCACGGCCTCACCCCGCCGCTCTACGCGACCCTGCGAGAACTGGACGAACCGCTCCCGATGCGCACGGCGGCGGAGCGCCTGTGTTTCGACGCTTCCTACATCACCGGGCTCGCCGACCGCCTCGAGGCGCTCGGGTTCGTCGAACGTCGCGCCGACCCGGCCGATCGGCGGGTCAAGCAGCTGGCCCTCACCGAGTTGGGCGTGGATGTGAAGCAACGAGTCGATGAGGCGATGGCGCTTGGCCCGGGTCTGTTTCCCGAACTCGATGACGCAGATGTCGCAGATCTCGTTCGTGTGTACCGCAAGATGCTGGCCGAGCCGGACTGACCGGACCACCGACGGACCACGGCGAAGCCGATTCCCGAATGCGCCGAGTGCCGGCTCAGGGCTGGAACAGAGCGAACATCATGGCGGTGAGTTCGTCGATCAATGGTCCTGATCCCGGCCGCAGGATCAGTGGGTTCTGATAGCCCTGAATGGACACGAGGAAGGCAGCCGCCATGGCCTCGGTGTCGCCCTTGCGGATCATGCCGGCCGCCTGTCCGAGACTCAGGAAGCGCTCCACCATCGTGAGGATGTTCTCCTCATGGTGGCGATATACCTGGCGGATGGTTTCGGAGTCGGGCAGGCGACTGATGGCGAGTCGAAAGATGCGGGCGTCGTGAGAGAACCCTCTGACCAACTTGCGGACGATGGTGTGGGTGGTGGCATCGAGACCATGGTCGAGCAGGCCCTCGATGGAGAGGGCGGTATCCAGTTCCTCGGTCATCGACATCAGGGTGGCGTCGAACGCTGCCGCGAGAACGGCGTCCTTCGACGAGAAGTAGGTGTAGAAGGTCGCAGGGGAGACGCCGGCGTGATCGGCGATGAGCTCGGGGGACAGCACTCCCTGGTTTCGCAGCACCTCGCGGGTCGAGACGATGATCGTCTCGTAGGTGGCGCGGGCTTTCCTCGTGGTCGGTGGCGGTGGCAGAACTGTGGTCATGATGTGTATCGCGTGATGGTGCATGATGCCCCGTGTCTGCCCGATTGGCCGGCATCTCAATCAGCTTTCTAGTATCCACGGTCAAAAACCGGAGACAACATCTAGAAATACTTGTTAGGATTACGGAATGGCTACAATGACCATTGAAGTTGCCGATCTCGTTCTCAGGGCGCGGGCCATCGCCGAGACCGCCCAACACGCCGCCTCGGACGCTGAACAAGCTGGTAGGTTGTCCGACGATGTGGTGGGGGCGATTCGATCGTCCGGGTTGCCCGGCCTGGGATTGCCGGGGGCTCTCGGTGGCTTCGCATCCCCTCCTGTGGCCACGACCGAGGTGTTGGAGCACATTGCCATGTGCGATGCGGCTTCCGCCTGGATCGTGATGATCGCCTCCACCGCATCACTCAATGCCGCATACCTGCCCCTTCCGGAGGCGGAGCGCATCTACGCCAACGGACCGGCGACGATGACCGCAGGGGTGTTCGCTCCCAAGGGGCGGGGAACCAGGGTGGAGGGCGGCTATCGAATATCGGGCTGGTGGCCGTTCTGCTCGGGATCTCTCCACGCCGACTGGATCACCGGTGGGTTCACCGTCGAAGGCGAAACGACGCTTCGGACGGCGTTCTTCCCGGCCGACCAGGTCGAGATCGTCGACAGTTGGCACGTGATGGGACTCGCCGCCACCGGCAGCCACGACTTCCGGGTCGACGACGTGTTCGTTCCCGACGACCACACCATCGCCCCCGATGCGGACCTGCCATGGGCCGAAGAGCCACTCTACCGGTTCCCGCTGTACGGGATGCTGGCGCTAGGTGTGTCCTCGGTGATGCTCGGCATCGCCCGGGGAGCCATCGACGACCTGATCGAGCTGGCGACAGAGAAGGTCCCCACCGGCAGCCGACGGACGCTGGCCGAACGGCCCGCCGTGCAGCAGGCGATCGCCCAATCGGAGGCGCGCCTCGGCTCGGCCCGGGCCTACATGCGCGACCGGATCGGCGAGGCATGGGATCTCGCCGTCGACGGCCACCCGGTGGAAGGCACGACCCGGGCCGGGTTGCGGATGGCCGCAACCCACGCAGCCGAGACAGCGGTCGACGTGGTCGAGTCGATGTTCCGGGCAGCGGGCGGAACCTCGATCTACCGGACCAGTCGGCTCGAACGACGCTTCCGGGACGTCAACACCGCAGCCCAGCACATGATGGTCTCCCAGCCCACCTGGGAAGTGGTCGGCAGGGCGTTGCTCGGCGTCGGCGACCACACCCAGCTGTGAACCTCACCACCATCACCCTGGAACGGCACGGCGACGTTCTCGAGGTGGTCATCGACCATCCGACGTCCGAGCTCAACGCCATCGACGGAGCCCTCCACCACGACCTCGACCAGGTCTTCGCCGCCATCCGGAGCGAGGAGCATGCCCGGGTGGTGCTGCTCACCGGACGCCGCAAGGCATTCTCGGCCGGAGGCGACTTCGCCTGGTTTCCCGAGTTGTCCGACCCGATGGCCCGCGAGCACGTCCGGCAGGCCGGCAAACGGATCGTGTGGAACATCCTCGACGCCGAGATCCCCATCGTCGCCGCCGTCAACGGCCCCGCCATGGGCCTGGGCGCCACCATCGCCCTGCTGTGTGACGCGGTGTTCATGGCCGACGACGCCGTGATCGGCGACCCGCACGTCCGGGTGGGCCTGGTGGCCGGCGACGGAGGCACCGGCATTTGGCCGCTGCTGGTAGGTCCCATGCTGGCCAAGCGTTACCTCCTCACTGGCGACAGGCTCGACGCGGCGGAAGCGCTCCAGCTGGGCTTGGCGAGCCACGTCGTTCCGGCGGACCGGCTCCACGCCGAGGCGATGGAGTTCTGTCACCGTCTCGCCGCCCGGCCGCCGCTGGCGGTGCGCTACACCAAGGCGGCCGTCAATGCCTGGGTCAAGCAGGCCTTCGCCACCGCCTTCGACATCGCCATCGGATACGAGACGGTGACCATGGCCAGCGCCGACCACGCCGAAGCGGTGGCTGCCATCCGCCAGCGGCGACCGCCCCACTTCGAGGGCCGATGATGGACCTGTACAACGGCATCATGACAACCCGCGCCATCCGGCGATACACCGACCAGCCGGTGTCCGACGAGGAGATCCTCACGTGCCTTCGGGCGGCCCAGCAGGCCCCGAGCGGTGGCAACAGCCAGCCGTGGCAGTACCTGGTGGTGACCGACCCGGAGGTGCGTGCCGGCGTCGGCGACGTCTACCGGGCCGCCTACGAACGCTGGGAGCGCGCCCAGCTCGCCGCCCTTCCCGAATCGTGGAATGAGACCCAACGCCACGAGTACCTGCGTGGGCTGCGGGCGTCCCGAACCCTCGCCGAGAACCTCGACCGGGCGCAGGCCCTGGTGCTGTTCCTCATGCCGGACGTGTCGATCACCCCCGTCGATGCCGACGGTCCCATCGAGATCGGCCCGCTGTACGCCAGCGTCTACCCGGCCGTCCAGAACTTCATCCTGGCCGCCCGTTCGTTCGGGATCGGAACGGTGCTCACCACCGTGTGGTGGAGCAAGCAGGCCGAGCTCCAGGTGCTGCTGTCGATCCCCGACCGTTTCCAGATCATCGCCCTGGTGCCCATGGGCCGGCCCGCCGGCCGATTCGGGGTGGCACCCCGCAAGCCGGTCGAGCCGATCGCCCACTGGGACATCTACGGCAACCGTCCCTTCCGGGGCTGACAGGCCTACGGTGGGGAGGTGCCGGCCATCGATCCAGCCGTGGTCTCTGTTCTCGACGCCAACGGGCGCGTCGATGTGATCGTCACGTTCGATGAAGCTCGCCCCGCAGAGGCGCTGGCGGGTTTCGACGTCCGCCGGTTGTTCCCGGCGATCGCCGCCGTCTCGATGCGAATCGACGACGGCGCGCTCCAGCGGCTGCTCGACGATCCGGGGGTGGTCGTAGTCGAGCTCGACGGCGAGGTCCGCGCCCTGGAGTGACGATCAGCCGGGAGGTCGCTCCAGCTCGCAGGCCGCCGCCTCGGTGTCGACCCGCCCCCACCCGAACTCGTCGGTGCGGCCTGTCCGTCCGATCAGGTCGGCCCGCCATGTCAGCAGCGCCCGGATCTCCGCGTTGGTCGCCCAGCGATGCGATCCCCACGCAACGGCGGCGGCCCCGGCCACGTGTGGGCATGCCATCGAGGTGCCGTTGAGTCTCCGGTAGCCGCCGCCCGGTGCGGTCGACAGGACCTGGACTCCGGGGGCGGTCAACTCGATCTCGGGCCCGCGGTTCGAGAACGCGGCCAACATCCCCATGTCGTCGATCGCCGACACCGCCAGCACCGACTGGAATCGGGCGGGCGACCCCACCGGCCCACCGTCGTTCCCGGCAGCCGCCACCAGCAGCGCTCCCTTGGCGTATGCCATGTCGCACATCGCCTCCACGGCGGTGGGCGCCGACGGCGCTCCGAGGCTCATCGAGAGGATGCGTGCGCCCTTGACGTTCACGGCGTAGTCGATGCCTGCGATCAGGTTCGACCAGGCTCCCGACCCGGTCCGGCTCAGGACTTTCACGGCGTAGAGGTAGGCGCTGGGTGCGACGCCAACCACGCCGCTCCCCGTGAAGGCGGCGGCGATGGTGCCGGCGCAATGGGTGCCGTGACCGTTGTAGTCCATCGGGTCGGTCTCGCCATCCACGAAGCTCTCGCCGCCCCGGTAGTTGATGCCCAGGTCCGGGTGGGTGTAGTCGATGCCCGTGTCGAGCACGGCGACCTTGATGGCCTTGCCCTCCGAGCACGGCCAGGCGGGCGGCGCCTTCACCAGGTTGACGCCGCTGGGAATGGTCTCCTCGTCGAGCGACGGGGCACCTTCCACGGCCAGTCGCGGCCCGTAGGCGTACACCGGTCCGTCGTCCTCGACCGCCAGCACGTCATCGGCGGCGGCGAGCGCGGCGGCCTGTTCTTCGGTGAGGTCGGCCACCAGCACGGGGGCGAGGTACTCGTCCACGTCGTAGACCACCGGGCCCGCGAGGTCGGCGCCCATGGCCGTGGCAGGAACCACTTCGAACTCTGCGTCGACCGCCTCCATGAACGTCTCTGTCTTGTCGACCTGTTCGGCCGAGCGGCGGTCCTTCGGTTTGAAGGTGACGAGTACTCGCCTGGTATCCGGCATCTGAGCCCCTTTCGCTGAACCCACTTCAGAAGATACGCCGAACTGGCGGCGGATACGCCATCATGTCGGCATGTCCGGAGTCGTCCTCCCCTTTTGGCTCGACAGGCCCGCCCTGGAAGCGGTCGAGGTGGCCCGGGTGGCCGACGATCTCGGCTACGACGAGCTGTGGATGGGTGAGCTGTACCACTTCGACGTCTTCGCTCTGGCCGCCGCGGTGGTCGGGGCGACGGGCTCGATCACCCCGGTGCTGGGGCCGCTGGCCGCCGCGGTGCGTGATCCGGTGTCGATGGCCCGGGGGGTGGCGTCGGTGTCGAGGCTGGCGGGTCGCCCCTCTCGGCTGGCAGTGGGCGCATCGAATCCGGTGATGGTGGAACGCTTCCACGGGCGACGGTTCGGCGACGAGCCCGAACGCATGCGGCGTCTGGTTGCCGACGTCCGGACCCAGCTCGAGACCGGTCGATCGCCCACCGGATACCGTTCGGCATTGGGCCCCGTGGAGGCCCACATTTCGGTCGCTGCCTTCGGGCCACGCATGATCGATGTGGCCGACGACGTCGCCGACCGGATGGTTCTGAACCTGGTGACGCCCGAACAGGCTGCGCTACTTGGCGGGTCGGTGACCATCCCCACGGTTGCGTGGGTGGTGGTCGCATTGGAACCGGGCGACGCCACTCGAGCCGAGTTCTCGGTGCAGGTGGCGCACTACCTGGCAGCGCCCGGATATGCCGACATGTTCACCGCCGCCGGGTTCGGCGACGTCGTTGCCACGGCCTGTGAAGGAATGCCCATTCCCGAACTCGCCGGCCGGGTTCCCGTCGATTTGCTCGCCTCGGTGGCGCTGTACGGGTCGAAAGTCGACATCGCCGAACGCTTCGAACGCTATCGCAGCGCCGGCGTCGATGTTGCGTTCGTGCCGTCGACCGCCGAAGACCCTGCCGGCCAGCGGGTGCTGTCCGAGCTGCGCGGACTGGTGTGATCGGGATCGGCGTATGTGCCGTGTGCCTCGCGTCCTCGCTGGCAATGCCCGGTGCCGGTTCAGAGGCTCGACCGGGACCCTCTAGCCTCCGGCCCAAAGGAGCGATATGCGCGCGATGGTGGTTCCCCGTTTCGGCGGTCCCGAGGTCTTCGAATGCCACGATGTGGCCATCCCTGAGCCGGGCGCAGGGCAGGTGTCGATCGACGTCGCCCATGTGAGCGTCAACTTCACCGACGTCCGGAACCGGCGGGGTGACGGCTTGGGCACCCCGCCCATGATTCCCGGCATCGAGGTGTCGGGAACCGTGCGGGCGGTCGGCGACGATGTCACCGATCTTCGGCCGGGCATGGCGGTCACCTCGCTCACGGGCGGTCACGCCTACGCCGAAGTGGTTGTCGCCGACGCGTCCCGGGTACTCCCCGTACCGGCATCGCTGGAGGGCGACCCGGTGGCCGCCTGTCTCATGGGGGTGCTCCCCTCGGCACTCAACCTGCTGCGACTCGCCGGGAAGGTCTTCCCCGGGGAATCGATGCTCATCCACGGCGCCTCGGGCGGGGTCGGCACAAGTCTCGTGCAGGCCGCCCACCTCATGGACCTGGGGCCCGTGTTCGGCACCGTCTCCACCGAGTGGAAGGCCAACTACGCCCGCAACTACGCCTTCTCGCGGGTGTTCCTCCGCGACGGGTTCGACACCGCCCTCATGGAAGCCACCTCCGGACGCGGCGTCGACGTGGTGTTCGACCCGGTTGGCGGCGAAGTACGGGCGCGCTCGTTCGAAGTACTGGCACCGTTCGGCCGCCTGGTCCATTTCGGCAACGCCTCCCTCGACCTCGAGGTCGTGCCCGACGCCACCTGGCTGCGTGCCAGATGCGTCGGCTACGTCGGCTACTCGGGCGGCCAACACGCCGGCCTCGACTTCGAAACCGTCTCCCGCAGCTGGCGCCAGGCCGTCGACCTGGTCGCATCCGGAGCCGTCCGCATCGACGTCACCCGTGTCTTCCCCCTCGAAGAAGCCGCCGAGGCCCATCGCGCCATCGAAGCCGGCGAAGTGGTGGGGAAGGTCGTGTTGGAGGTCTGAGATGGCTACTGGCTGCTGGCTGGGGAAGTCCGACGTCCGACGCAACACGCAACACGTCGGAACGCGTTCTGGCTGGTGGCTCGAATGAGTATCGAGCTTCTAGCATGAAGCAGCCAGGGGGCGCACGGCCCGCCGGTGTCTCCGGAGATACGCTACCGATATGGCGTGGGTGATCTTTGCCGGTGTGGCGTCGTTCGCTGCCCTGTTCGTGGTCGCTCGAGGGGCGACGGCCCGGTTGTTCGACATGAGATCGGTGTGGCGGGCGGCTGGGTTGACGTTGATCGTTGGTGCCGGCTGCCTGGCCGTTGCGTGGGTCGGATCTGAACGACTCTTCGACGCCGACAGCGGCATGGACCCGACGTCGTGGCTTGGGCCGTCGCTGTGGGCACTGTGGGGCGGGTGCGCCGGGGCCTTTGTCGGGGTGCTGACCGCAGCCACGAGTCAAGAGCTTCGAACTCCCGGCCACTCGTAACCTTCCTCCGCCTTCCTCCGCCTTCAGTCCCTGCCTGGAAACCTCACCGTCCCCAGCCTCCACTCCCGCTCGATCCAGCGGGCGATCGCCTCGGCGAACTGCTGGTCGTGGTCAGCCCAGGTGGCGGTGACCCAACAACGCACCTTGGCGTCGGCGGCGCCGGACTCGTCGGGGTCGATGTAGAGGCAGCCGATCACATCGTCGCCCGACAGCACCGAGTAGGCGAAGGCGATGCGCTGGTCGAACTCGCGGCGGTGCATCACCAGGTCGCCGAGGTTGTCGGCCAGTGTCATCGGGGTGGGCCAGCCGTCGCTGTCCCAGTCGCCGGGGGCAAAGCCTTGCGTGGCCCGGATGTGGTCGATGCTCGACATCCAGGCGTCGTGGTCACGACGGTTGTGTTCGGGGCCGAGGGGCTCGAGTCGGAACCAACCGCCGTCCAGCGACGGAGGCGGCTCGACCCCGAGGGCGGCGTTCACGACCGGGTGACCCGCTCGCCTGCAACCACTGCGTCGATCGACGTGCCAAGGTCGTCGAAGATGACCATGGCGGCGTTGCGACCGGGTCCTCCGGTGATCGACCCGCCGGGGTGGGTGGTGGCGCCGGTCTGATAGAGGCCGTCGATGGGCATGCGGTGCTGGGCCCAGCCCGGTGCGGGACGCTGATTCCACGAGTTGGCCAGACCACGGTCGCCACCGTGGATGGTCCCGTGCCACATGTGCGGGTTGGCGGCTTCGATGTCGACGGGGCTCTTGGCCTTGCTGGCCAGCACGGTGTCGTCGGTGAGGTTGGGGGCGCAGCGCTGGAGGATCTCGAAGTGCTCGGCGGCCAGCTCGTCCTTGTACGACTCCCAGCCCCCCTGGGGAGACTCCCATGGGGCCATGCTGAGGATCTTCACGGTGTGATGTCCCTCCGGGGCACGACTGGGGTCGACCAGGGTCGGGGTGGCGAACAGCAGGAACGTTCCGGGTTTGTGGATGCTTCCCTTGCGGATGCCGTGGGCGAAGTCGATCACGTCCTCGGGCCATGCCGCCCATCCGGCCGACACCGCCGTGCGGGTCTCGTCGCCGGCGATGTACTGCGGTGGGGCGGTGGTGGCGTAGTAGCTGGCGAAGGAGCTGATGCCCTCGTCGTAGGTGTCGACGCCGTAGAGGAAGTCCTCGCCCCAGTTCTCGGCGGGGGCCATGTCCACCAACGCCTTGACGTGGATGGAACTGACCACCGACTGGCGGGCCCGGTACTCGGTCCCGTCCGACGTGGCGACGCCGACGCAGCGGCCGTTCTCGACGATCAGGCCGGTGACGAGGGTATCGGTGATGATGCGGGCGCCGTTGGCGTGGAGGGACCCGACGATGGCCCGGGGGAGGGCGGCGGATCCGCCGAGGGGGATCGACCAGCTGCGGGTCTGGCGTCCACCCACCAGCGAGTAGGCGAGGTAGGCGGATCCGGGGGAGTCGATCGGCTGGGCGGTCTGGAACGCCATCCACGTCATGAAGGCCTGCACGTGGCGGCTCTCGAACTCGCGGCTGATCACATCCCAGGCCGACATGACGTTGCGGCGGATCCACTTGCTGCCGTCGGCCCGGGCGGCCAGGGCGTCGTCGAGCGACGGGCCGTAGCCGACGGGGGTGAACCGCCAGGCACCGTAGATACCCTTGATGGCCTCGAACTCGTCGAGCATCTTCTTGTAGTGGGCGGCGTCGTTCTTGGAGAAGCGGCCGATCTCGTCCATGGTCCGGTCGAGGTCGAGGAACATGGTGAAATGCTCGCCGTCGGGGAACACCACGTGCGCCACCGGGTCGGGGTCGACATAGGTGAGGCCGAACTCGGAGTACAGGCCCAGCTCGTCACGGGCCAACACGGGGTTCGACTGGATGAGGGTGTGACCGGTGGAGCAGGTGTCGAAGTGGTATCCGGGCAGCAGCACCTCTTCGGTGGCGGACCCTCCGCCTGCCTCCTCCCTGGCGTCGAGCACGATCACCTCGTAGCCCGCCTTGGCGAGGTAGGCAGCGGTGATCAGGCTGTTGTGGCCCGCACCTGCGACCACGAAGTCTGCTGTCTCGGACATCTCTTCTCCCGGGCAACAATCGATTGCACGTCAGCTTGCCACAATGGGGCGCTCGGTGCGGGATCTCAGTGGGTTCATTCCCGGAACCAGGAACCTGGGCGCGGTGTCCTGAACGGGGGGTTTGCGTTCTATCTTTGGCGGCGATGCCGGATCGTCCCCTCTCCGCCCGTCTGGGCTCGACGCTGGTCTTCGCCACCTCGGCGGAGGTGCTGTTGCTGGAGATCCTGGCCGGACGGCTGCTCGCCCCCTACGCCGGGGTCACACTCGAGACGTTCACCGCCATCATAGGGACGATCCTGGCCGGGATCTCTCTCGGTGCCTGGGCCGGCGGCCGCATCGCCGACCGGATCGATCCCAGGCTCATGCTGGGCCCGGCACTGGTCATCGGAGGGGCACTGGCGATGGTGACGGTGCCGCTGGTGAGGATCCTCGGCCCGGCGCTCGCCGGATCCTCGGTGGGTTTGGTGGTGCTGGTGGCCGTGGCGGCGTTGCCGTCGGCGGCGGTACTGAGCGCGGTGAGCCCAGCGGTGGTCAAGGCATCTCTGCACGACCTGACCGCCACGGGGCAGGTGGTGGGTCGGTTGTCGGCGATCGGAACCGCCGGCGCCATTCTCGGCAGCTTCGTCACCGGTTTCGTGTTCGTGGCTCAGCTTCCGGTGTCGGTCATCGTGCTGGGGGTGGGGGCCGCCACCGTGGTGGCCGGCGTCTGGCTGTGGGAGCGCTATCGGGGAACGCAGGGCTTGGCGGCAACCGTGGTTTTGGCCGCCATCGCCGCCGGGGGCCTCTTGGCCATAGGAGATCGATGCGATGTGGAGACCAAGTACTACTGCGCCCGGGTCGAGGTGGATCCCGACCGGGCATCGGGCCGGTTGTTGTGGCTCGACACGCTTCAGCACTCCTACGTCGATCTCGACGATCCCGCTCATCTCGAGTTCCGCTACACGCGTCTGCTGGCGTCGGCCGTGAAGACCTATTCGAGTGGGCCGATCGACGTCGTCCACATCGGTGGGGGAGGGCTCAGCATGCCGCGATGGGTGGATGTCACCCGGCCCGGATCGACCTCGACGGTCCTCGAGATCGACCCCGGTCTGATCCGGATCGCCCGGGACGAGCTCGGATATGTCGACGACCCCGACATAGACATCCGAATCGGAGATGGTCGAACCGGCTTGGCCGACCTGGCTCCGGGTTCGGTCGACGTCGTGATCGGCGACGCCTTCGGCGGGGTGGCGGTGCCGTGGCACCTCACCACGGTCGAAGTGGTCGCCGAGATCGAAGCGCTCCTTCGCCCCGGCGGCGTCTACGCACTCAATCTGATCGACCGTGGGGCGATGGCGTTTGCGAGGGCGGAGATGGCAACCCTGGGCCAGGTGTTCGAGTCCGTGGTCGTCATCGCACCGGACGACAATCTGAGCTCCGGCGGCAACGTGGTGGTGGTGGCCGGCAACGACCCTCTACCGGTCGAAGCGCTGGCCCGGATAGCCGGCAACTTCGGTCTCGATGTGGAAGTGCTCACAGGGGAGCGGCTCCAGCGGTACATCGGCGATGCGGACGTGCTGACCGATGAGTTCGCACCGGTCGATCAGCTCTTCGACCAGCCTGGTGCGCCGCCGGCCTTCTGAGCTCAGGCCGGGTCGACGACGATGAAGACGTCGATCTTCTTGTCGAAGAACCGCCACAGCATGGAGTACTTCCTGGCCAGTGCTGCTCTGGCGGCCGTCGACTCCGATTCGTTGGCCATCCGAGCCGTTCCGTGGCTGGACGGTCCGGTGACCCTGCCACGGAAGGTGGACGGCGCCAGCGTCACCTTCGGCGTGTGCCGGATGCGCTTGACCTTGCCTGCCCCGGAGTCGGTCCCGACGACCAACGTGTCCCCGACCTGCGCGAACCACACCGCCGTCGGCACCACGGTGCCGTCGCGTTTGGTTGTGACCAGGCTCATGAACTTGGCACGAGCGACATTCTCGAACGACATGCTGAGAGCCTACCGAGATGCACAGACAGCTAGGGCGAGGAGCGAGGGGAGAGGAGCGAGGAGCGAGGAGCCAGACCCCGAAAGGGATCCTTCGACACGGGCTGCTGACGCTTCCGGCTCCTCGCTCCCTGCTCCTCGCCGTCAGCCCCGTCGCTTCGAAGCCAGCTCGATCAGGCGGCGGGCGCCTTCACCCATCACGGCGAATCGCTCGTCCTTGGTCTGGCCTCGGAGCCAGCGGATGTAGATCTGCTGGATGACCGCCGCCATCTTGAAGGTGCCGAATACCACGTACCAGTCGATGTCGGCGAGGTCTCGGCCCGACATCTCGCCATAGCGGGAGATCGCTTGGGCGCGGGTCATGAAGCCCGGTGTGCCGGTGGGCATCGGATTGAGCCCGGGGGCCATCTCACCCTCGTCGTGCCACACCGCCATCACGGTTCCGACATCGGCCAGCGGCTCACCCCGGGTGCACATGTCCCAGTCGTACACGGCTACACACCGGCCGGGGTCGTCTTCGGCCACCGCCATGTTGTCGAGGCGCCAGTCGTTGTGGAGCAGCGTCACTTCGGTCGACACCGGCCGGTTCTCGACCAGCCAGCGGGCGATCTCGTCCGCCTGGGGGTTGTCCTCGTCCTTGGCCTTGTCCCAGCGGCCGATCCAGCCTTCCAGCTGGCGTTGAACGAACCCGTCAGGCCTGCCGAGATCGCCCAGGCCGGCCGCCACCGGGTCGACGGCGTGGAACTCGGCCAGGGTGTCCACCACCACCTCGCTCAGCTTGCGGTTGGCGGAGGAATCGGTCCCGCCACCGAACACAGGCGGCACGCCGTTCTGAACCACGATGCCGTGGCGGCGTTCCATCACGAAGAACGGGGCGCCGATCACCGAGGCGTCGTCGCAGAAGAGGTAGGCGCGGGCCGCCTTCGGGAATGCCGTCCACAAGGTCGACAGCACCCGGAACTCCCTGCCCATGTCGTGGGCCGACGGCGCCACCGGCCCGAGCGGCGGGCGCCGCAGCACGTATTCGGTGTCCCCGAAGCGAAGCAGATAGGTGAGGTTCGCCTTGCCACGTCCGAACTGGAGCACATGCAACGGACGTTCGGAACCGGGTAGTCGACGGTCGATCCACTCGAGCAGGTTCGACTCGTCGAACCGCTCGTCGGGGCGGACCTCGATCAGCTCGGGCACCGGGGCATCGGCCATGACTCGACGCTAGCGCCAGGAGTAGCCTGACCCGGCCATGACGGATCCATTCTCAATCTCCAACGCCCTCGTCGAGGACTGGGTCGAGCTCAACCCGATACTCGCCACGCTCGTGGGCGTGCCCGGCCATGATCATCGCTGGCCCGACCTTGGCCCTGACGGCATGGCGGCCGAACGGGCTCTGGTCGAGGGCTATCTGGGGCTGTTCGAGCAGCACCTCGACCACCCGGATCGCTGGCAGCGGCTGGCTGCCACTGTTGCTCACGCATACCTCCAGGAGCGTCACGCCCAGATCTCGGCCGGAGACCACCTCTACGACGTATCGCACATGGCCTCCAGCTTCGACTCCATACGGTCGGTGTTCGACCTGATGGACACCGGTACCGAGGCGAGCTGGGAGGCCATGTGTGATCGAATGGCGGGGATGGCCGTCTTGTTCGACGGCTATCGGGCGAAGCTCGACGTCGCCATCGCCGCGGGCAAGGTGGCGGCGCGGCGGCAGACTCGATCGCTGATCGCCCAGGCACGCGAGTTGGGTGGCGACGATTCGTCGCTGATCGCCCTGGTGGCGCAGGCGTCCGGGATCGCATCCGCCGAACTGCTCGCACGGCTCCAAACGGCGGTCGTATCGGCCCGGGCCGCCTGCCGGTCGTTCGCCGACTATCTCGAGACCACCTATCTGCCGGTTGCGGTCGACGTCGACGGGGTGGGGATCGACCGGTACCGCCGGGCCGCCGACGCATCGGTCGGCCTCGACCTCGACCCGCTCGAGGTCTACCGGTGGGGATGGCAGGAGCTCGGCCGGATCCTCGCCGAGATGGAACGAGTGGGAGCCGAGGTCTTCCCGGGTGCCTCCATCCGTCAGGTCGCCGACCTGCTCGAGACCGACCCGGAGCGCTCCGCTCCGAACCGGGCGGCCTTCGTCGAGTTCGTCCGGTCCCGCCAGCTCCAGGCGTTGTCGGATCTCGACGGACCGCACTTCGACGTGCCCGACACCATCAAGACGGTCTCTGTCAACATCGCACCCCCGGGTGGGCCGCTCGGTGCCTAC
This sequence comes from uncultured bacterium, assembly GCA_963825585.1. Taxonomy (GTDB): domain Bacteria; phylum Actinomycetota; class Acidimicrobiia; order Spongiisociales; family ZC4RG35; genus JAOUGY01. The sequence continues at coordinate 1,181,454 of CAWGTX010000006.1, read as the reverse complement.
TACATGGGTCCGAGCGAGGACCTCGTCACCCGCCCCGGCGGCATCTGGTACTCCCTCCCGGCAGAGGACGGGCCGATCCCCCTGTACCAGGAGGTCTCCACCGCCTATCACGAGGGCTTCCCCGGCCACCATCTCCAGGTGGCGTTGGTGATGACCTTCGCCGAGCGACTCTCGCGCTTTCATCGGCTGATGGTGTGGTATTCGGGCTACGGCGAGGGCTGGGCGCTGTACACCGAGCGGCTCATGCACGAGTTGGGCTACTTCGAGAAGCCCGACTACGTGTTCGGCATGCTGGCTAGCCACGTGTTCCGAGCCGCCCGGGTTGTGGTGGACATCGGTCTCCACCTCGGCCTTCCCATCCCCGCCGACGCCCCGTTGCATCCGGGGGCGGCCTGGGATTACGACATCGCCGTGGACTACATGCAGCAGATCGGGCTGCAGCCCCGTGCCTACGCCGAGAGTGAAGTGCTGCGGTATCTGGGCTGGCCCGGTCAGGCCATCTCCTACAAGGTGGGGGAGCGTGAGATCCTGGCGCTGCGCGACGAGCTGAATCGGCGAATGGGTGACGACTTCGCCCTGAAGGACTTCCACGCCAGGGTGCTGGGCCACGGCGAGATGAGACTCGACCTGCTCAGGCAGATCGTTCTGGGAGGATGGGAATGAGAGAGGCGATCGACCCCCGGGACCTCGGGCCTTCCGGTGCCTACAAGCTCACCTCAGGGCTGGTGGTGCCCCGACCCATCGGTTGGATCGGCTCGCAAGCGGCCGACGGCACCCGCAATCTCGCCCCGTTCTCGTTCTTCAACATGGTCAGCGGATCGCCTCCCACGGTCATCTTCTCGCCCGGGTCGGGCAAGGGTGTCCCGAAGGACACCCTGACCAACGTGCGCGAGACCGGCGCGTTCACCGTCAACATCGTCTCCGAGGATCTCGCCCAGGCGATGAACGCCACATCGGCGACGGTCGACGCCGACATCGACGAGTTCGCACTGGTCGGGCTGACGCCGGTGCAGGGTGACGTCGTCGATGCGCCGATGGTGGCCGAGTCGCCCGCTTCGATGGAGTGCCGCGCCACGAACTTCGTGGCCGTCGGTGAACAGCCGGGCGGAAGCGTGGTGGTGTTCGGCGAGGTGGTCCGATATCACGTACGTCCGGGTGTGCTGGATGGGACCAGGGTCGATCTCGACGTGCTCCTACCTGTGGGTCGCCTGAGCGGTCCCGGGTACTCGCGCACCCGGGACCGTTTCGACATGATCAGACCGGACTGATCGGCCCCATCACTTGCAGGCGGCCACGAGCCGCTGATAGGGGTTCACGGTCTTGCCGTCCTCGAGGATCTCGAAATGCAGATGCGGGGGCGCACCGATGGCATTGCCGGTGTCTCCCACCGTTCCGACCACGGCGCCGGCGGCCACCCGTCCCACCTGGCCGAATGCGTTGAGATGGGTTCCGATGTAGAGGTTGCCGTCGTCGCCGTGCAGCCAGAACTGGAGTCCACCCAGGGTTCCGTTCACCGCTTCGACCCGGCCCGCCACCGGTGCGAGGACGTTCGTGCCTTTGGCAGCGAACAGGTCGATGCCCTGGTGGAACCGGCCGTCCGGCTTGATGTAGCCGTAGTCGTTCACGAATGTGGATCCCGGGACCGGGCAGGTCATTCCGGTGGTCGACCCGCCGCCGCCCTGCTCCCCGCCGCCCGCCGGGATCTTCAGTGTCTGGCCGATGCGGATCGAGTCGGCGTTCTTGAGGCCGTTGAGCCTGACGATCGCCGACGTCGTGGTGCCGTAGCGGGCGGCGATCCCACTCAGGGTCTCACCAGATTTCACCTTGTGGGTCTGCTCGCTCGCCGGTGCGGTGGACCCACCGGAGGATCCGGTGACGATGAGTGTGACCCCGGCGATGATCAGTGAGGGGTTGCGGATCCCGTTCAACTCGGCCAGCTTGGCGGCCGTGGTGCCGTATCGCGCCGCGATCGTGCCGAGTGTCTCGCCGGCCCTGACCACATGGGTGGTGGTGGCGCCCGTCCCACTGCCGCCGCTCGCACCGGGGACCGTCAGGGTCTGGCCGATCCTGATCACGTTCGGGTTGCGGATGTCGTTCGCCCGGACCAGGGCGCTCACGCTCACGCGATACCTGGCTGCGATTTCACTGAGGGACTCACCGCGCTTGACCTTGTGGCGGACGCCGTCGCTGCCCGAGGCCCCGGGAATGGTGAGCACCTGGCCGGCCCGAATCCGGTTGGGATTGGAGATGCCGTTGGCGTTGCTGAGCGCCGAGATGGTGGTCCCGTGCTTTCTGGCGATCTCGCCCAACGTGTCGCCCGCCTGGACCGTGTAACCGGCCGAGGCGACGACGACGACACAACCGATGGTTGCGCCAACGATGGTTGCCCGCAGTCGGCGTTCGCCGAGCAGGCTTGTCAATCGGCCAATGCCGAACATGGTGGACACCTCTCCGTGATTCCCCCGGTGGGGTGCCCCTGATCTCCGCGGAGACAACGATACCTGGATTTCGCGGGGGAGGGAAGGCAGCCGTCAGTCGGGGGTGACAGAGCGGCGCGATCCGATCGAAACTCGGGTCTTCGACTCCTCGCGGGCTCGGAGCTGGCCGCAGGCCGCATCGATGTCACGGCCCCGCGTGTCCCGGACGGTCACGTTGACGCCATGATCTCTCAGGGTTCCGACGAACTCGGCGATCCGACGCTGGGATGAAGGGTGGGAATCGGTCAGCGGGGTGGGGTTCATGGCGATCAGGTTCACGTGTGCCCTGAGTCGACGGGCGATCGGTGCCAACTTGATCGCCTGGTCGTCGGAGTCGTTGACCCCATCGATCATCGTCCACTCCAGCGAGACCCGCCGGCCCTTCTTGTCGAAGTATTCGGCGGCCGCATCCTCGACCTCGGCCAGCGGGTATCGGCGGTTGATTGGGAGCAACCGGCTGCGGAGTTCATCATCGGCAGCGTGGAGACTGACGGCGAGGTTCACCTGCCAGGGTTCGTCGGCCAGCCGACGCATCCCGGGGACCACCCCCACCGTCGAGACGGTGATGGCGCGGGCGGAGAGCCCCATCACCTCGATCATCCGACGCAGCGACTCGCGGACCCGGTCGTAGTTGGCGAGCGGCTCACCCATTCCCATGAACACCACGTTCGACACACGGTCCGGACAGCCCTCCATCGGGTCGGCGTGCAGGTGGGCGCGTGCGTAGGCCAGCTGAGCGACGATTTCCCCTGCTTCGAGGTGGCGATCGAACCCGAACTGACCGGTGGCACAGAAGGTGCACGCCAGTGCACAACCCGCCTGGCTCGACAGACACAGCGTCACTCGGTTCGGGTAGCCCATGAGGACCGCTTCCAACGCCACACCGTCGGGGGTCCGGAACAACCACTTTCGGGTGGTTCCCGAGTCGGATCGCTGCTCGACTTCGACCTGGAAGGGCCAATGGCGGTCCGCCACCGCTTCCCGCAGCGGACCTGGGAGGTTGGTCATGTCGGCGGTCGACAACACAGGGTGTTGATAGAGCCACTCGTGGAGCTGGCGACTCCGAAACGCCGGCTCGTCGGGGAGCAGCGATGGAAGATCTTCGGGGTCGGCGAGATAGAGCACGGAGGGCCGGATCAGATCCGCTGTCCGGCCTGTTCGATCCAGTCCGTGACGCGTGTCTCCGGGATACCGACGACCTCGGCCACCCGTTCGGGCGCTGCCTGGGCGAGCTCGGCAAAGGTGGAGATCCCTGCCTCCATGAGGCGACGGGCGAACACCGGCCCGATCCCGTTCACCTCTGTGAGGTCGTCAGGGTCCGACGCCCGGGGCGTCGGCGGGGCGCTCGGGGGAGTGACCACCCGAAAGGTCGGCGGTTCGGGCTCACGGGGCGAGGCGATCGACACGAACCGATCACGCATCGCCCAGGCCACCGCGGCAACACCGCCCAACACGCCGAGCCATCTTGCAACCTTCTTCATGTCAGGAATGGTACCTGGAGTGGCGGCAGAGCCGAACCTCCGGGAGGCGGGAGGGCTCTCGCCCTTCTACCCTCCCCGGCATGAAGGTGGACTACTACTTCCCGCCGGGTCCGCCCGCCGGAGCGTCGGCCGCCGCCGCCCGGGCGCTGGCCCTCGGATTCGACGGCTTCTTCACCGCCGAAACCGGACACGAGCCCTTCATCCCGCTGGCGTTCGCCTCCCAAGCGGCCCCATCACTCGATCTCGGCACAGCGATCGCGGTGGCCTTCCCACGGTCGCCCATGGTGACAGCGCAGGTGGCCTGGGATCTCGCCGCGCTGTCGGCCGGACGTTTCACACTCGGGCTGGGCACTCAGGTCAAAGCGCACGTGACTCGCAGGTTCTCGACCGATTGGACTGCGCCGGGACCGCGGCTGCGTGACTACGTGCTGGCGTTGCGCGCTATCTGGGAGTGCTTCCAGACCGGCGGACCGCTTTCGTTCGAAAGCGAGCACTACCGCTTCTCGCTCATGACACCGTTCTTCACCCCCGGACCGATCGCCCACCCCGCGGTTCCGGTGGCGATCGCCGGCGTGGGGCCATATCTGAGCCGCATGGCCGGTGAGGTGTGTGACGGGTTCCACGTGCACCCGTTCCACACCGTGAAGTACCTCGACGAAGTGGTCCTGGCCAACATGGCGGAGGGCGCCGCCTCAGCTGGGCGAACCCTCGACGACGTCACCCTCGTCTCCACCGTGTTCGTGGTCACCGGCCGGGACTCGAAAGAGATGGCGGCTGCGATGGCGGCCACCAAGCAGCAGATCGCCTTCTACGCATCCACCCCGAGCTACCGGGTGGTTCTCGACACCCACGGGTGGGAGTTCGGTGCCACCCTCTCGATGATGAGCCGTCGGGGCGAATGGGACCGGATGGCCGACGTGATCCCCGATGAGGTGGTTCACGAGGTGGCCGTGGTCGGTCCCCCCGACGAGATCGCCGCCCGCATCCGGTCGCGCTACGGCAACCGCATCCAGCGCGTCGGCTTCTACAACCTCGCAGGAGGAGTCATCGACGACGACCAAACCCTGGCGGCGATCGTCGAAGCGACGAGGGGGTGAATGACAGGTAGAACGTAGAACGTACAACGTACAACGCAGAAGCCAGTGCGGGTCGCTCGATCCCCTGCCTCCTGGCGGGATCCCCGGTGGTGGCCCCGGGCAGGTGTGTAGCTGAGCGGGTGCCGGACGTTCTACGTTCTACGTTCTACGTTCTACGTTCTACGTTCTACGTTCTACGTTCTACGTTCTCCTCCACCGGCTCGTACGGGATCTCCAGGTGTGTGATCGCGCCGAGGTGTCCCGCGTCTGCATACGTGACCAGTTTTCCGCCTTCCAGCGTGGTGACGGAGGTGTTGGCAGGGACGGCCAACACGCCGCGGAAGATGTTGCCGGGAAGGGTGATTCCGAGGGCCCACTCGGCGGTGAGGATCACCGGGCCGCCATGGGTGAAGACAGCGGTGGGCACCGGTGAGGTAGCGTGCTCGGTCATTGCTTCCACCACGCGCGTGCGGACGTCGTGCCAGCGTTCGCCGTCGGGGCGGGCGACGTCGGTCCCGGTTGTGTAGGCCTGCCACAGCTCGGGCCATCCGGCCGCTATGTCGGAGGGGAGCAGTCCTGTCCACTGGCCGTTGCCGATCTCACGCACCCGCTCGTCCAGCTCGATCGCAACGCCGAGGAGCGACGCCAGCGGCTCCGCCGTCTGGCGGGCACGAAGGATGTCGCTCGAGATGACCCGTGCGATGCCGGCCTGGGCGAGGCGGTCGGCGACGGTCTCTGCCTGCCGGAACCCGAGTTCGTCGAGCGGGACGTCCTGCCACCCGATGAACCGGTGAGAGGTGTTGCCTTCCGCCTGTCCGTGACGGACGATCGCCAGCATCAGCGTGCGGCGACCAGCGTCGTGTCGACCCGCGGGTCGGCGGCGCCGGTCCGGAGCCCATCCTCGTCGACGACGATCGCCGAAACCGGCCCCCATCCGCCCCGGAGGGGTGCTTCGAGAGACAACAGGTGCCCGCTGCGTCCCAGGTGCGCCAGCACGGCCGGTTCGGTATCCGATTCGATCAACACCTGAGAGTCGCTCCCCGGCCCGAACTCGTCCATCGTCCACCGCGGTTGGATTTGGGCTGCGGCCGGGTCCAATCCGGCCCAGAAGAGATGAACGGCCATTTGTGCGAGGAGCTGGGGCTGTTGATGGCCACCACGTGTCCCCAGCAACGCCTCGATTCGGCCGTTGCGCGTCCACAGGCTGGGGGACAGTGTGTGCAGCGGCCGACGTCGGGGCGTGAGCTCGTTGGGATGACCCGGTACCAGACCGAAACCGGCACCCCGATTGTGAAGGAAGAACCCCGAGCTCCCTGCCCCGATGCCCGACCCGATTCCCATGAAGTTCGACTGGATGAACGAGACCGCCTGACCGTCGGCACCGATCGTGCACATGTACGACGTGCCTCCGGGGACCGGTTTGGGGGCGGGCCAGGTCCCCACTCGATCGGGACGAACGCCGGCGGCGGCCTCCGAGAGCCGTTCCTCGCTGAGCAGCTCCCGCCAACCGAACGGGGCGGTGGACGGGTCCGACACCACGTCGTCACGGTTCCACACCATCGCCCGATAGGCCTCGATCAGGAGGTGCTGCCATTCGGGACTATCCGGCGCCGGAGGGTCACACCGCTCGAACACGCCACAGGTGGCGAGCGTCAGATACCCCTGGGAATTCGGGGCGATCGTCCAGGCGGTGCGCCCAAAAACATCGAGACGGGCCGGCTCGACCCAGTCGGGCCGGTAGGACGCCATGTCCTCGAGAGTGATCAGATTGCCGACTGCGTCGCTGATGTCCTGTGCCGGTTTGCCCGCGTAGAACGAGGCGGCGCCGTCGGTGACGATGTCGCCCAGTGTGGTGGCCAGCAGGGGCCGCGTGATCCTGGAGCCCCGACCGGGAGGCGATCCTGCGGGGTAGAGATCGACCCCCGAGGCCTGGGCGGCCAGTTGATCCCGCCGCGATGTCAGAGCCGCAGCAAGTTCGGTGGAGACGGGAAAGCCGGTTTCGGCGAGCCGGATGGCAGGCGAGAGGATCTCGGCCATCGAGATCCGCCCGAAGCGCTCGTGGAGCGTCTCCCAGCCTGCGACGCATCCGGGAATGGTGACGCTCGCCGGGTGGTGTCCCGGTATCACGGTGTGGCCTTCCGTCCGGAGTGCGCCGGCGTCGGCGTTCGTGCCGGCCCAGCCGGAGGCGTTGAGCGTGGCGGGTTCGGAGTAACCCTCCTCCCAGACCAGAGCGAAGAGGTCACCCCCGATACCACACGTCTCGGGGGCGACCACGCCGAGGACGGCGTCGACCGCGATGGCGGCGTCGACCGCCGACCCGCCCCGGGCAAAGATCTCGGCACCGGCCATAGTGGCCAGCTCATGTGGCGACGACACAACGTCACCGAAACCCCGGACATTTCGTGTTGGTTGTGTCATGTTCGTCTCAGGTGGGGGACTTGTCGGTTGAGACCGTCGAGCACGGCCCGTGCCATCGAACGTGACGGATCGGGCCCGACCAGTGCAGAGCCCGCCACCACCAGCTCCTCGCCGCCGCTCACGATCACGATCACGGCCACACACACGGTGTGACCTCCGATGCGGGGCGTGTCGACGGCGGAGACGGCGAGGGCGGCGTCGTCGGCGAACGCCTGCTCGATGGCCGACAGGGCGGCTTCGGCCACGACCCGCATGCGGGTCGTGGCAGCAGCCGGGCCGGTGGCCCGGCCGACGAGTTTCTGATCGTGCCAGGTGAGGGTGACGGTGATGGTCATCCGCGAACCGTCGATCTCTTCGGCGACATCTTCGATGCAGGGTCGGTCGCTGCCGCCAATGTCGTTCTGATCGACCTGCACGACCGAGACGATCCTGCGGTCCAGTGGGATGCCGAGGCTCGCCATCGCCACCGACTGGACATCGCGCACGACCTGCTTGGGTGCCTTGCCGGGTGCGGTCAACACGTGCACCTCTGACGGCGTGGGTCCGTTCATGACGACTCGGGCCGCTTCGACGCCCGGAATCCGGCGGATTGCGTGTTCGAGGGTGGGGGCATCCATCGCCCGCCGCAGGCTAGCCCTCGCCGACGATCGGCCACGGATCGATCGGCCGCGAGCTTGAATTCTTCGCTAGAAACGGATTTCGACTCTTGATGGAGGATCGCGGAGGAACTAGGTTCGTGGTCTCGCGGAGGCAAACGATTGGGGCTTGGTTGAACGGGCTCGCAATCGGCCTGATGTCGCCGCGTTTTGACAATCGAGGTTTCCCACCCCTCGGTGGGAATGAATATCGAACCGGTCCAGGCGGGCAGTGAACCCAATTCTCCACACCCCACGAGCGGAGCGGATCTTCGGCGTGCGCCGCCCAGGCGTACGACCACGTCCCAACACACTGAGGTGGTGAGACCCCATGAGAGCAATCGTCCGGATGCACTCGGCAGGTGGCAGCCTCGTAGAGAATTCGCGGCAATGCTGGCGAACCTGAAAGTCGGTTGATTGTCCGCTTGGACGGTTCGATGCCTCGATCGACGAAGGAAGTCCGATTGCCGTCACCTCGACGAAGAACCTTGCTGGTGGTTGGCTACTTCGGTGTTGCCATCGCGGTGGTGGCTTCGGTCGCCTACTGGGGCTCCTCGGGCACATCCACCCCGTGGTTCTGGGAAGCGGTTGGCGTCGCCGGACTCACCTACGCCTTCCTGTCCTATCGGTCGGCCGAGGTCAACGACCGGCTGCTCGCCAGTTCCAGTGTGATGGTGCTCTTCAGTGTCGGGATCATCCTCGGGATCCGGGCGCAGGTGGCCGATAGTCGCATGGGTGCCACGGTGGCGATGACCGTGGTGGCGATGTCGGGATTCCTCAGCCGCGGCGATCTCTCCGGTCGCAAGGTCCTGAGACCTCTCCTCAACCTCGGTCAGCTGGCGTTGACGGGCGCCACCGCCGGTTTGGTGATCGATGTGCTGTTGAGCGACCCGGTCCTGAGCGAGGTGGCGCGTGTCGTGCCCGATGTCACGTCCATCGGAACCCGTCCGGGGTCACTCGACCCGGGAGTCCTCTTGGCCGTCCTGACCGCCTGCATCGTCGGCGCTTCGCTCTCCACGCTCGTGAACTCGATGGGTGTTCGGACCGCGGTGCGCATCCTCTACGGACCCAGAACCGTGTTGCCGTGGAGTGGGACCCTGTCGATCGTGAGCGCTCAGGTGGCCCAGAGCGTGGTGGGAGGCATGCTCGGTATCGTCCTCGTAGCGGCCTCTTCGATCGCTCTGGTCCCCTTCATCCTGACCGTGTACGTCATCGGGAACATGGTGTTCACCTCGCATGCGACACTTCGTGCCACGCACGAGGCCATGCTCCGTGGCTTCGTCAAGATCCTCGAGACCCGCGATCTCTACACCCGCGGTCACACCGAGAGGGTTGCCGAGTTCTCGTTGGCGATTGGGCGGGAGCTCGGATTCTCGGAAGGTCAACTGGCGAGGATGCGGTTCGCGGCCCTGATCCACGACGTGGGCAAGCTGGCAGTCCCCACTGCCATCATGCGCAAGCAGGGCGCTCTCAACGACGAGGAGTATCGCGAGATGCGCGTCTCCACCCACAAGGTGGACGACCTCCTCAGCGAGGTCGACTTCCTGGCACCGATGGTTGTGATCTGCTCGGGAGTCCATCCCAAGCTCACCGACGAGGACTTCGGCCAGACCGGCCACGTGCACAGCCGGGAAGCGACCCGCGAGCAAAGCGTGTTGGCCGTCGCCGACGCCTTCGACGCCATGACGTCGACCCGGTCCTACCGGATGGCGATGAGCCAGTCGGTCGCAGTGCAGCGGTTGGGTGCCTCCAACGACCCTCTCTTCCACCCTGAGGTGGTGGCGGCGTTGGGGAGCGCGCTCTCCCGGATGTCCGGGAGCTACGGGCCCCCTGAGATCTCCCACAACCTCGGGGCCCCTCCCGGCGAGGTGTTGCATGCCTGAACGTATTCCACCGGGGTTGTGGGTCTGGCTGCTCTCGGCGGGCATTCCCGTGCTGGGGGTGGTTGCCGGCGTGCGCGTCGCCATCTCGGAGTTCCGCTTCTCCCACGCGGTCATCGCGGCGGCGGCCATGACCGTCTTGTCCTTCTTCCCTGTTCCCACCAGGTCCGGCGTCCGGATGTCGCCGGTCACATCGGCGGTGGCGTCCCTGCCGTTCATCCACACCGAGGGCGGGATTCAGCTGTTCGACCTGCGCACGGGCCTGGCGGTGGTGGCGATGGGCAGTGCGGCCGTTTGGTTGATTCGTACCGTGCGGGGAGACGGGCCGGACATGGTGCTGGCCGATTCGTCGCGGACCATCGCCGTGGGTGTCGTCTATCTCCTCACGTTCCATCGACTGGGTGCCGGGGTGCTCGAACCGCTCGCCGAGCAGGGGGCCGGCTGGCTGGCGGACTGGTGGCAGCTGGTGGCGTTGGCCGTGGTGGTTCCGCTGGCGTTCGCGGTCGAGGCGGTGATGGCGTCGCTTCCGTTCCGGTGGGACCAGGTGCGCAGCGGTGCGGTCGACGTGCGTGACTTCGACGTGTATCTCATCCTGGTGGCGACGGGAGCGATGTTCGGCATGACCTACGAGGTGATCGGTTGGTTCGCCCTCGCCATAGCCGGTCTTCCCTTCGCGTTCGCCCTGGGTGCCTTCCGGCGCCTGGCCGAGACCCGTCTCACGTACGCCCAGACCGTCCGGGCGCTCGCCCAGGTTCCCGAGGCTGCAGGCCACGTCCACTCCGGCCACGCAGATCGGGTGGCCGCCCTCGCCGGCTCCGTGTCCCGTCATCTCGGGCTCCGTCCGGGCGAGGTGGAGCAACTCGAGCAGGCTGCCTATCTGCACGACATCGGTCGGATCAGCCTCAACGATCCCGGCGTCGTCAGGATCGGGTATACCGAGGGTGACATCGCAGAGTGGGGTTCGGTGATCGCCGAGGAGGCTGCCCTGCCCGACGTCGCCACCGTGATCCGACGACAGCACGAGCCGTACCGCCGGCCGGGCCAGCTCCCGGACCCCGACCTTCCGGTGGCTTCTCGCGTCATCAAGGTGTGCAGCGCCTACGACGAATTGGTGTCCGAGAGCGACATGTCGCCGCTGGAGGCGCTCGAGCAGCTACACCGGGGCTCGGTCTACGACTACGACCCGGACATCGTCACGGCGTTGCGGGCGATCCTCGAATCGAACGATTCGATCACCCGTTCGATCACCGCGCGAGGCCTCTGATCAGCGGGGCGAGCGCATGGCGGAGCCCCCGGAGAGTTTCACGCCGGGTTTGAACCAGCGGACAGGTCGACGAAGTTCGCTCTCGAGGAAGTGGGCGAGACCCACCGCCAGGAACACGTCTCCCAGCGACAGGACCGTGCCCTGGCCGACGATCCGAACCGGGATGACATCGGCCAGGAAGGGAAGTCGCGACGAGGCGTCGAGCGCGATGTGCTTGTAGCTCTCGGCGAGTTGCGGGCTCGGTGAGTAGCCGGAAGCCACGAGGGCTGCTTCCGCCAGGACGGGCATGCCCCCGTTGAGGACGATCACGGTGAAGTTGAGCAGGACGCCGATCCCGGCGAGCCACATGCCCTTCCGGCTGCGGTTGGCGAGCACCAATCCGATCAGCGGCCCGTAGGAAGCCAGCACCATCGCCACCCCCGCCGTCTCCGCCCACGGCTCATCGGGGAGGAGCCGCGTGCCGAGTTGGAGGGTGAACGAAAGCGGGAGCAGCCACCACAATCTGAGCCGAATATCGGCGAGATTGGTGAGACGACCCCCTCGGAGGACGGCCACCGTCAGAGCAACGAACATGACGACGGCAAGCCATAGCATGGAGCGCCCAAGGTATCACACGACCGAAACGAGGCGGGATGTTGCAGGTGTTGCGGTGATTCGGTACGAAACCATGGACGGACGGGCCACCATCACGATCGATGATGCCGGGCGTCACAACCCCATGTCGGTCGACACCATGGACGGGTTGCGGGAGGCGGCGCGGTCGGCCATCGCCGACCCCGCCGTTCGGGTTCTGGTGTTCACGGGCGCGGGGGACCGGGCCTTCTCGGCCGGGGGCGATCTCGGCGCCGGGTTCGTCGACGAACCGATCGCCCTGCATCGGGCCCGCGGCGGTCTCGCCGACCTCTTCAGGGTTCTGAGAAGAGGCGGTAAGCCCACGATCGCCCGTGTCAACGGTCATGCGCTCGCAGGTGGCTTCGGTCTCGCCTCGGCGTGTGACATCACGGTGTGTGTCGAGGACGCCAAGCTCGGCGTGACCGAGATCAATGTCGGGTTGTGGCCGATGATGATCACTGCCGTGTTGGCCGCCGGTGTGTCCAAGAAGGCGGCTCTCGAGTTGATGATGACCGGCCGGATCATCACACCCGCCGAGGCCTTGGCCCTCGGCGCAGTTTCGAGGGTTGTCCCGAGACGCGAGCTCGATGCTGCGGTGGACGAGGTCGTGGCCGCCCTCATGGCCAAGAGCCCGTCGGCACTGCAGCTGGGACGAGACGCCTTTTTCGGTGTCGCCGACCTGGGTTTCGACGCCGCCCTCGATCGTCTGCAGGGAGGATTGACGGCGGTGGCGGCCACCGAGGACTCCCGTGAAGGAGTGACGGCGTTTCTCGAGAAGCGGCCACCCAACTGGTCTGGGCGCTGAAGACCGATACCCTGTCCACCCATGCGACGACTGGTGAGAATCTCGGCGTGGACCATGATCTGGTCCGGTTCCATCATCCTGGGATACGTCGGGTACCAGATGTTCGGAACCGACGTCGTGAACCAACAGGTCCAGGCCCAGGCCCAGGAGGCGCTCCCGTCGGTGCTCGAGGAGCGAGGTGCCCAGGTGGAACTCCCCCCTCCAGCGCCTGTCGACGGAGAGGTCGACCCGGTGCTCATCGAGGAGCCCGGAGTTGTGGAGGGTGAGCCGTTCGCAGCCATCCGAATACCGCTGATCGGCGTCGATCAGGTCGTCTACGCCGGCATCGACCGGGAGACACTCCAGCTGGGACCTGGACACTTTCCGGGAACGGCGTTGCCGGGCCAACCGGGTAACGCCGTGCTGAGCGGGCATCGCACCACCTACGGGCGGCCGTTCTTCGACCTCGATCTCCTCGAGCCGGGAGACACCATCGACGTCGAGACCGCCGTGGGCATCCACACGTACACCGTGCGTGATTCGCAGGTGGTGACACCGTTCGACGTGTGGGTCGCCGAGCCCAGGGACGGCGCCTGGCTCACCCTCACCACGTGCCACCCCAAGTTCAGTGCCCGGGAACGGTTGGTGGTGTTCGCCGAACTCACCGCCGGGCCCAACTTCGAGTTCGTCGCCGCCGCCTGAGGCCTCGCCAGTGCGTGCAACTCAGCCGAGCTCCAGGGCGGTGAGCTGGTCGGCTGTGACGGGTCCGTCGAACTGGTGGACGATCACACCCTGGCGGTCGATGATGAACGTCGCCGGCATCCCGAACCCGACGTACTGGTCACGAAGCCTCGACGTGACGTCGAAGCCCATCGGGTAGTCCGGTGCCATCTCGCTTGCCAGCGCGGCGGCAGGCTCCCGCTGGTCCCGAACCGCCACCCCGATCACCGCCACCCCGGGATGATCGGAGGCGTACTCGCTGAGCTCTGGAATCTCGGTCCGGCACGGCTCACACCACGAGGCCCACAGATTGAGCACCACCGGTCGCCCGTCAGTGGCGAGATGTGAGCTCAGCCGCCAGGTCGTGCCGTCGAACAGGTCGGCCGTGACCTCGGGGGCTGTGAGCCCCACCATCGCTCCGGTCGGATCGTCGGTCCCCTTCAGGTTCGAGCCGATCAGCAGACCGGCCGCAGCCACGCCGAGGAATATCAATGTGAGCCGACCGGTTCTGGACCGCAGAGGTTGTACATCGTCCACGGCGATAGGGTATGCACGGATGAGCTTTTTCTCGAAGAAGAGGGACGAGTACCTCGCCCAGGGCATCGACCCGGGCCGCGTGCCGCCGGGCCAGTACCTGACGGAGCGATTCCCGGTGCTTCACGCCGGGGTGACGCCCAAAGTCGATGTGGCCCGGTGGGACTTCACCGTCGACGGCCTGGTGTCCGAACCCGTCACCTGGACGCTCGACGACATCAAGGCGATGCCGGCAGTCGACGAGACGTTCGACATCCACTGTGTCACCAAGTGGTCGAAGCTCGACACGATGTGGCACGGGGTGGCGGTGCAGGAGCTGATGAGGCAGGTGCCGGTGCTCCCGGAGGCGACCCACGTGCTGATCTCCGCCGAACACGGGTTCACCGCCAACCTTCCGCTGGAAGATTTCCTTCGGCCCCAGAACCTGTTCGCCTGGAGCTACGACGGCACGGATCTCGAACGGGACCACGGCTGGCCGCTACGACTGGTCGTCCCGCACCTGTACTTCTGGAAGAGCGTGAAGTGGGTGCGCGGCCTGACGTTTCTCGATCACGACGAGCCGGGCTTCTGGGAACGCAACGGCTACCACATGTACGGCGACCCCTTCAAGGAGCAGCGCTACTGGGGTGACTGAGGGTCAACAGGTCAACAGGTCAACGGGGCAACGGGGCACGGACTCGGAGGCCAGTCGACTGGGTCAACCGGGTCGGCAGTCATCGGATGAGCGAAGCCCTGTTGGGTCGGGCTGCGGACGCTCTGTGCACTCCCGGATGGTGGCTGCGACCGATTGGGCAGCTTCCTCGACGGCGCCACTCAGCGGCGATCCGTGTTCGAAGCAGCCACCCTCGATGCCGATGACGGTGAGGTGGGAGGGGAGCGATCCGAGCGCTCCCGCCAAGGCGATCGCCTGGGCCAGCCCGAATCCGTGCGAACTCGTCGGAGAGTCGGAGACCGTCCCCGCCGCTCCGATTCGGACCGTCCCCGGGAGCGCCCCACTCGACATCGCGTCGACCACGATCACCTCGGAGGTGTCGGCCCATGCGTCCATGAGTGTGGAAGCGTCGCCACGGCAGCGAAAGGTCGGCACATCATCGGCCAGCAGGTCGATCACCCGCCAGCCGACGCCGTCGTCTCCCCGATCCGGATTGCCCACGCCGATGACGAGGGCACTCATCTCCGATCCAGGTGGACGGTGAGGAAGTGGGTGGCGCACGAGATGCAGGGGTCGTAGTTGCGGATCGCCTGCTCGAGTTGCCACTGCACCTGCGGATCGGGCAGGTCGAGGATGGTGGGAAGCAACGCCCGCAGGTCCTCTTCGATCCGGAGCTGATTCTGCGAGGTCGGGGGCACGATCTGGGCGTCGGTGATGAGACCGGCGGAGTCGATAACGTACCGGTGGTACAACAGCCCGCGGGGCGCTTCCGAGGCGCCGTGACCCTCGCCTGCCCGGGCGGGTGCGTCGACGTGGGACGGCACGGGCGGACGATATCTGCGGGCGATCGCCAGACATGTCGCCGCCGCATGTACCAGTTCGACCGATCGAACCACGATGCTCTTGAAGGGGTTGTCGACCCTCGGGCCGAGCCCGGCGTCGAGCGCTGCCTCGCGGGCCAGCGGGTGCAATTGCTCGAAACCGAGGGCGTAGCGGGCGAGCGGGCCCACGTGATACGACCCGGAGCCCTTGATACGAGCGTGGAGGGCATTGGACCAGTCCACGTGTTCCTCGGCGAACACGCCCGGCCATTCGGAGACGTCGATGTCGATGCCGCCGGTGGAGGCGATGCGACCGCCTATCACCGCGTACTCCGCCGGATCGTGGAGGGCCACGTAGTGGTAGTCGATCTCCAGGTTGGGGAACGGGAACCCGCCCACCCAGGCCACGGTGTCGCGGGCGGCCTGGACGGCCCACTCCAGATCGGGGATCAGGGCCGTCATGTCGGGCGGCGAAGGGGCCTTCCAGAAGCCACCGACCCTGGGGTTGATGGGGTGGATCTCCCGGCCTCCCACGAGCGACATGATCGAGTTGCCGATCTTCTTGAGCCGGAGACCCCGGGCCACCACGTCCTTGAAGTCGACTGCGAGTTCGACACCGCTGCGGTACCCGAGGAAGTCGGGGGCGTGCAGCAGGTAGACGTGGAGTGCGTGGCTCTCGATCCACTCACCCAGGTACAACATGCGCCGCAGATCGCGGATCTCCTCCCCGACCTCGATACCGAGGATCTGCTCCATCGCATTCGCCGACGAGGTCTGATAGGCAACCGGGCAGATACCGCAGATGCGGGCGGTGATGTCGGTGACCTCGGTGTGGCTGCGCCCCCGGAGGAACGCCTCGTAGAACCTCGGGGCCTCGAAGATCTTGAAACGGAGGTCCGTGACGACGCCGTCCTCGACGACCACGTCGAGCGAGCCTTCGCCTTCGACCCTCGTGAGTTCCTCCACGTGAAACGAGCGGGTGGTGTCAGTCTTGTGCATGGGCGCCTTCCAGAGTGCGGGCCGCCCGGTCGAAGGCGGGGGCGTTGGTGTTGAAGGTGCGGAGGGCCCGGACCATGTCCGCCTCGTCCACTCCGAGCCGGGTCCACCAGCGGGCGAGTGAGGCGACATTGGCCGTTTCGGCCGGCCCGAAACACCCGTAGCACCCGCGGTCGTACGCGGGGCAGATGGCACCGCAACCGGCCTGGGTGATCGGTCCCAGGCAGGGAATGCCGCCTGCGACCATCACACAGGTCGTTCCCCGGGCCTTGCACTGCATGCACACCGAGTAGGTGGGGATGGTGGGTTTGCGGCCCGCCAGCACCGCCGAGATCAATTCGAGCAGTTGGTGCTTGTCGATGGGGCAGCCCCGCAGCTCGAAGTCGACCGCGACGTGGTCGGAGACCGGGGTCGAGGTGGCCAGGGTCGAGATGTACTCCGGTGTCGCGTAGACGATCCGGGTGAACTCCTCGACGTCGGCCATGTTGCGCAGCGCCTGGATGCCTCCTGCGGTGGCGCAGGCGCCGATGGTGACGAGGGTGCCGGCGTCCTGTCTGATCCGGCGGATCCGGTCGAGGTCGTCAGGCGTGGTGATCGAGCCTTCGACCAGCACCAGGTCGTACGGTCCGGGTCGGGTCGCAGTGGTCGCTTCCGGGAAGTGTGCGATTTCGATGGCGCCTGCCACCGCCAGCAGCTCGTCCTCCAGATCCAGCAGACTCAGCTGGCAGCCGTCGCACGACGCGAACTTGTACACGGCCAGGCTTGGGCGATCAACCACGTCACACCTCCGGGACTGCGAACAGGTGCGCGATTCGGTCGTAGCGCAGCACGGGACCGTCCTTGCACAGGAAGAGCCGCCCGAACTGGCAATGCCCGCACAACCCGATGGCGCACTTCATGTTGCGTTCCATCGTGACCCACACCTGGTTGGCGGGGACGCCCGCCCGGTTGAGGGCGATGGCGGCGGCACCGAGCATCACGTCGGGGCCGCACATCATGGTGACGGTGTCTGCCGGGTGCCGGAGCACGTCACCGAACAGGGTCGTCACCACCCCGACCGGACCCACCCAGGAAGGACCGGGCCGGTCGACGGTGAGTCGTACGTCCACCCCGCCCGCCTTCCACGAGTCCAGGTCGGATCGGAAGAGGAACTCGTCGGGGTCGTGGGCGCCGTACACCAGTGAGATCGACTCGAATCGGTCCGGGATGCGTGATGCCGCCACGATCAGCGCCCGCAATGGCGCCAGCCCGAGGCCGCCGGCAACGACCAGCAGGTGCTTGCCGTGGGCCCGGTGGATCGGCCATGGGACACCGAAGGGGCCCCGCATCATCACCAGATCGCCCGGTGCGACTGCAACCAGTGCCTTGGTGATGGCGCCGGCGGCGCGGATGGTCATGGCCAGGGTGTCACCGTCGGCGTCCGACGAGAACGACACCGGCACCTCCCCGAGGCCCGGGAGCCCGACCATTCCGATCTGGGCCGGCTCGAACCGGATGCTCTCCTCGTCGTCGGCGGGCTCGAAGGTGATGGTCCACACGTCTGACGTCTCGGCGACAGAGGAGACGACCCGGAAGGGTCGGGGAAGCATCGGATCGGTGAGCGGTCGCTCCATCCTGGTGTCAAACATGAGTCACCTCCGTCGCCCGGATGGCCGACACCTCCTCGGTGAGGTCGATGCCGACCGGACACCAGGTGATGCACCGGCCGCACCCGACACAGCCGAGCTGACCGAACTGATCGACCCACGTCGACAACTTGTGAGTGAGCCACTGCCGGTAGCGGGCTCCGACCGTGGCCCGCATCGGGCCGCCACCCATGTACGAGAAGTCGAGGCTGAAACACGTGTCCCAGCGCCGGTCTCGCGACGCAGTCGTCCCGTCCAGCGAGGCTGTGTCCTCGGTGGAGGTGCAGAAGCAGGTCGGGCACACCTGGGTGCAGTTCCCGCAGGCGAGGCACCGTTCGGCGGTGATGTTCCAGCGGCCGGAGAGCGGGTTGGCCGCCAACAGGTCGCGGAGGCCGGCGGTCTGGAGGCTTCGGGTCATGGATCCCGCGGCGGCCGCCACTGCGAAACGGGCGTCGGCCAGCTCCTCGGTGGTGGCGGGACGATGTGGAATCCGTTCGACGATGTCTGCGCCGGCTTCGCTGCCGACCTCACCAACCAACAGATGGTGGCCGTCCTCCAGCACCTCGGTCAGAACGAGGTCGAAACCCGTCGTGACCCCCGGGCCGGTGCCGAGAGAGGCGCAGAAGCAGGTGGCGGCCGGTTCGGTGCAGTTGACGGCCACCACGAAGAGGGAGTCCCGTCGGGCGGCGTAGTCCGGGTCGCCGTAGCGCCCGCCGGAGAGCACACGGTCCTGAACCGCCACCGCCGCCAACTCACAGGCTCGGGCACCGATCACGGCGATCGGCTGCTGCCGCTCGGCTGCCGACGTGAAGGTCAGTCTCCCTTGGCGGCGGGTGGCGGTCCACACCGTGCGTCGGGGAGGGAACAACAGGTCCTTGAGGCTGGACGGGCCGACGGCGTATCCAAACAGGGCGTCGTCGGCGCGCTCCCGGAGCCGGTAGGCAGCCGGTTCCTGGTGGTCGCCCACTCCCATCGGCAGATCCCCGACACCGTCGACCGGTCGGTACCTGATGGCGCCGTCCGAGACCACCGGCCCGAAGACCCGGTATCCGGATTCGACCAACTGTCGGATGAGAGCATCGAGCCCATCGGGCTCGAGCGTGAAACGTTGCACGCCACCTCCCGGCTCATCCGTCACGATGCCTCCCAACCCGGCCCGCTCATAGAGTCGATTGGTACGTTGCCGCGGGCAGGAGGCACTACCGGCGCCAGCGCTCCATGCGTAGGGTCTCCTGTATGGACCCAGTCCTCAGTTGGCTGTTGGAGGGTGACCCTGCGGTCCGCTACCAGACCCGTCGCTTCCTCCTCGGAGACACCGGCGCGGCCGACCGCACCGACCTCGAGTCGGAAGGGTGGGCTGCCGCCCTGTTGTCACATCAGGACGCCGACGGCACCTGGGCCGGGGCGCTGTACTCGCCGAAGTGGACATCCACCACCTACACACTGCTGGAGTTGCACGATTTGGGTCTTCGGCCCGGACATCCGGCTGCAATGGCCGGTGTGCGGAGGCTCGTCGACGGCGCCAAGGTCTATGACCGGGGCGGTCTCACCCTCGCCAAGACGGTCCGATCGCCCGAGGCGTGCATCACGGCGATGCTCGTGAAGCTCGCCGCCTGGTCCGGCCTGGCCGATCAGAAGATCGACGATGCGGTGGAGTGGATCATCGAGCGTCAACTTCCCGATGGTGGTTGGAACTGCCTCGAGAGCAGTCATGGATCGTTCCACACCAGTATCTCGGTGTTGGAGGCGCTGGCCGAGCCGGGAACACCGGTGGTACCAGCCGAGGTGGTGGAGGCGGGACGTCGGTTCTTCCTCGAGCACCGGCTCTACCGCTCGCACCGGACGGGTGAGGTGGCCGCGCCCGAGTTCACCCGGTTCTCGTTCCCTCCCAGATGGCACTTCGACGTCATGCGGGGACTGTGGTACTTCGCCGGTAGCGATGTCGGGCGTGACGAGCGCCTGTCGGAAGCGATCGACGTTGTGCGTCGGAAGATGCGCCCGGACGGGCGCTGGCCGGTGGAGCGGGGCCACCCCGGTCGGATGTGGCACACGATGGAGCGGGGTCCGGGCCCGAGCCGCTGGAACACACTGCGGGCACGCCACGTGCTGCGGTGGTGGGACGGTGGCCGGCCACAGACCTGACGCGCGGAACCCGGCCCTTTTTGGGCCGGGTTCTGGATGGATCCGGGTGAGTTGCTTCGGTCAGCCGGCCATCTGGCGGAGCACGTAGTGGAGGATGCCGCCGTTGCGGAGATAGTCAACCTCCACCGGCGTGTCGACCCTGGCCAGTGCCTTGATCTCGATGACCCCGCCGGTCGACTTCGTGGCCCGTACCATCACCGGCTGGCGAGGAACGAGCAGGTCGTCGAGGTCGATCTCGAAGACCTCGCTGCCGTCGAGGCCCAGCGACTCGGCGGTATCCCCGTCGCGGTACTCGAGGGGGAGGACGCCCATCATCACCAGGTTGGAGCGGTGGATGCGCTCGAAGCTCTCGGCCAGAACCGCCTTCACGCCCAGGAGGAAGGTGCCTTTGGCGGCCCAATCGCGACTGGAGCCCATCCCGTAGTCCTTGCCGGCCAGCACGACCAGCGGCACACCCGCCGCCTGGTAGTTCATCGACGCCTCGTAGATCGACTTCACCTGGCCGTCGAGGAAGTCGGTGGTCACACCGCCCTCTGTGCCGGGAGCGAGAAGATTCCGAACCCGGATGTTGGCGAACGTGCCACGTGTCATCACCCGGTCGTTGCCGCGGCGCGACCCGTACGAGTTGAACATCGCCGGCTGAACGCCCTTGGAGACGAGGTACCGACCGGCGGGGGAGTCGACCTTGATGGACCCTGCCGGGGAGATGTGGTCGGTGGTCACCGAGTCACCCAGTTTCGCCAGAGCCCTGGCGCCGACGATCGGAGCGAGCGGCTTCACCTCCGGGCCCAGGTTCTCGAAGAACGGGGGCTCCTGAACGTAGGTGGACGCATCGTTCCAGTCGTACAGCGCTCCACCCGACGTCGAGATGGACTGCCACTCCTCGGCCCCGGCGAACACGTCGGCATACTTCTCCACGAACTGACGGCGGTTCACGTGTTCGGACACCACTGCGTCGATCTCGGCCTGGGTGGGCCACACATCACGGAGGTACACGTCGGTGCCGGGGAACGGATCGTTGTTCGGATCCCAGTTCACCGTTCCGGCCAGGGCGTACGCCACCACCAATGGGGGAGACGCCAGATAGTTGGCGCGGACGTCGGGCGAGATCCTGCCCTCGAAGTTGCGGTTCCCGGACAGCACCGACGTCGCCACGAGACCGCTGATGTTGATGGCAGCCGAGATCTCGTCGGGGAGCGGTCCGGAGTTGCCGATGCAGGTGGTGCAGCCGTAGCCCACCGTGTAGAACCCTGCCGCCTCCAGATCGTCGAGCAGTCCGGCCGACTCGAGGTATTCGGTGACCACCTGGGATCCGGGTGCCAGGGAGGTCTTGACCCACGGCTTGCGGGTGATGCCTTTCTCCTTGGCCTTTCGTGCCACCAGACCCGCCGCCATCATCACGTCGGGGTTCGAGGTGTTGGTGCACGACGTGATGGCGGCGATCACCACGTCACCGTCGGTGAGGTTGAAGTCGGTGCCGTCGTAGTTCACGGTGTCGGTCGAGATCGGACCGGACTCCCTCCCGAAGGTCGACCCGAGGTGCTCGTGCCACGTGGTCTGCATCGCCGACAGGTCGATGCGGTCCTGCGGGCGCTTCGGACCGGCCAGCGCAGGCTCCACCGTCGACATGTCGAGTTCGAGCTCGGAGGAGTATTCGATCACCCGGTTGTCGTCGCGCCACAGACCCTGTTCCCGGCAATACCACTCGATGGTGTCGATGAGGACGTCGGAGCGCCCGGTGAGACGCAGGTAGTCGAGCGTCCGATCGTCGACCGGGAAGAACCCGATCGTTGCTCCGTACTCGGGAGCCATGTTGGCGATGGTGGCCCGGTTGGCGAGCGGCATGTCGGTAAGGCCGGGGCCGTGGAACTCGACGAACTTGCCGACCACACCGTGCGCCCTGAGCATCTCGGTGACCCGCAACACCAGGTCGGTGGCGGTGGCGCCCTCCCGGAGTTTGCCGGTGAGGCGGAAGCCCACCACCTGCGGAAGCAGCATCGTAGATGGGTTGGCCGAGCATGGCTGCTTCGGCCTCGATCCCGCCCACACCCCATCCGACCACGCCGAGGCCGTTGATCATGGTCGTGTGGCTGTCGGTCCCGACGAGCGAGTCGGGGTACAGCCAGGTCCCGTCGTCCCACACCACCTTCGCCAGGTACTCGAGGTTGACCTGGTGGACGATGCCGGTGGCGGGCGGCACCACCCGGAAGTTGCGGAACGCCGACTGGCCCCATTTGAGGAACTCGTAGCGCTCCTCGTTGCGCTCGAACTCCCGGCGGCTGTTGATGACCAGCGCGTCGGGGCTGTTGAATGCGTCGACCTGAACCGAGTGGTCCACGACCAGGTCGCAGGGCACACCGGGATTCACCTTTTCGGCGGAATCGGGGTCGCCGGTCATGCGAACGATGGCTGCTCGCATCGCCGCCAGGTCCACCACAGCGGGCACACCGGTGAAGTCCTGCAGGACCACTCGACCGGGGATGAACGGGATCTCGGTCTCGCCGACCTGGTGGGCGTCGTATGCGGCGATCGCCGCCACGTCGGCGGCGGTGACCAGCTTGCCGTCGTTGTAACGCAGTGCGGCCTCGAGCAGAACCTTGATGGAGTACGGGAGATGATCGACGTCTCCGGCGTCCGAGAGGCGGGCGATTCGGCGGGAGCCGAGGGGCGTTGTGATGGGGGATTCAGAGGCCATGCCCGGGAGTGTACCGGGCGTGGTCCTCCGCCTCCCAGGAGAACCTGTCCGCTCGGCGTGCGATCAGGTGAACGAGATGCGCATCGAGGCGGTTCCGGTCGCTCCGGGCTCGAGAACCCGGCCTCCTCGTGACCCGAAGTTGAGCGCACCCGGGACTGCTTCGACGGGCTCGACACAGAAGAACCCGCGGCCCGGCGGGGTGAACAGGTGCAGCAGCGGCAGATCCGACCACAGTTCGACACGTCCACCCGGCACTTCGATCAGTGCCCGTCCGTCCCAGTGGGTGAAGGTGTTGTCGAAGCCGGTGCGATCGACGTCGGTGGATCGGAACGGCTCGCGTTCCTCCCACCGCTCGGGAACGATGTCATCGCCCGTCCAGACCCCATCGATGTTCGCCGTCAGTCGCCCGGGGCGTTCGAAGTAGGGGTGGAAACCGAGCGCCAACGGCATACCGGTGTCCGACAGGTTCTCCACCGACAGCGTCTGGCTGAGGCGACCCTGCTCGACTGTGACCCGGTGCCGTGCTCGGTACCGCCACGGCCAACGACCTGCTGGATGCAGGTACTCGAGCAGCAGACCATCGGGGGCCTCCTCGGTCACGTCCCACCGCCACAGCCAGCCATGGCCATGGAGACCGTGGGGTTCGCCCACCAGCGGTGTGCCGCCGACGTCCACCAACCGACCGTCCCATTCGAACCGTCCGTCGACGATGCGGTTGCACCATGGCACCAGTGGGAACGAGGACATCTCGAGCGGGTCCCCCAGGTCGGGTTGCCCCGCCCGCAGCACATCCACGTTCCCAACACTGAACCGCTGCACACTGCTGCCCAGATCGGGGGCGATGACCACAGTGGTGTCACCGACCGAGAGCGTGATCAAGTCTCCCCCTGTGTCGACCAAACGATTGTGGCACAGATAGCGAGCTGCCAGCTGGAAGCTCCTATTTCCGCCCGATCGTCACGGTCACTTCCGTCACGCAGGCTTCCACCGGATCCGTGTGGGGGTGGAGGACGGGCTCGCAACGGTCACCGAGTCGTTCGAACAGGCCGCTGACGATGCCCCGATCGAGTGAGCACACCACGTCGGGGTGCCCGGCGGCGGCGGAACCGAACGGGCAGTGCGATGTGAGGAGCCGGGAGGTGTCGGTCGTCGTGTCGGTTGTCGTGTCCTGGGCGATGCCGAAGCCGAGGCCCGACATCGCCTGGGCGACGGCGGTGACGGCCGCCTGGTAGCCGTCTTCCTCGGGCGTGCCGACTTCCGCGGCCAGTTCCCGTCCGTATTCGCGACCCACGTGCTCGGCGACGGCGGCGATGTCCTCGGGGGCAAGACGTTGGACGAGGCGGACCAGGAGTTCGACGAGGAGGTCGGGTCGACGGGAGGGAAAGTGGACGTCGATCGCCTTCTCGGTGGTCTCGTAACACTTGGCGGGACGGCCCGCCCCCGGTCCGCTGCGACCGGACGGGCGACGGTGGCTGACCTGGAGGTATCCGTCGGCGGCCAGCTTGTCGAGATGGTGGCGGGCGACGTTGGGGTGGATGGCGAACAACTCGGCGATGGCGGCGCTCGTCATCGGTTCGGGCGATTCCCGCACAGCGATGAAGATCGCCCTGCGGGTGGGATCGCCCAGTGCCGCCGTCAGATCGCCGATCGAGCGATCGAGGCGGGTGGATTCGGCCGAGATTGGCATGCTCACCCCGAAAACTATAGTGGCGAACGATCTTCTAAATACGATCGCCATAGGAGAAATGGTCCCCGCGATGCCTGACAGCCCACCTCTTTCCGAAGCCGTGGCCGCCGTGATCGATCCGTTGCTCGGACGTGCACTTGGCGACCTGGGGATGGTGGCATCGGTCGCCGAGAAGCGGTTCGGGACCGACAAGGTGGTGGTGACCGTGCCGGTGCCCAACTACCCGCTCCTCGACCAGCTGCGCGAGCGCATCGAATCAGCGGCTTCCGGGCCGCTCGACGTCGAGCTGGGCGTCATGACCGACGGGGCCCGCGAGGAGATGATGGCCAAGCTCAAGGCGGCGGCCGGTCCCGGAGTGGGCGAGACGGGTTCGAGGACCAGGGTCATCGCCGTGTCGTCAGGCAAGGGCGGCGTCGGCAAGTCGTCGGTGACCACCAACCTGGCGGTGGCGCTGGTCCGGGCCGGCAAGACGGTGGGTGTGATCGACGCCGACATCTGGGGGTTCTCGATCCCACGTATGCTCGGCATCGGCAACCCACCGGTGGTGATCGAGCAGGCCATCATTCCGCCCATCGCCCACGGGGTGAAAGCCATGTCGATGGACTACTTCGTCGCCGACGATCAGGCCGTAATCTGGCGCGGTCCCATGTTGCACAAGGCGATCGAGCAGTTCCTCAAGGACGTGTGGTGGGACGAGCCCGACATCCTGCTGGTCGATATGCCCCCCGGCACCGGCGACGTCTCCATCTCCATGGCCCAGTTCCTCCCTCGAGCCCAGGTGCTGCTCGTCACCACCCCGCAGCCGACCGCCCAACGGGTGGCGCGGAGAGCCTCCCTCATGGCCGAGAAGGTAAACCAGGAGGTGATGGGCGTGGTCGAGAACATGTCATGGTTCACCGGTGACGACGGCACCCGCTATCAGCTGTTCGGCGAAGGCGGCGGCGAGCGCCTCGCCGAAGAGGTCGGTGTTCCCCTGATGGCCAAAGTCCCCCTGCTCCCCGCCATGCGCGCCGGAGCAGACGACGGCATCCCCGTAGTGGTCGCCGCCCCCGGCAGCGAAGCCGCCACCGCCTTCGACGACCTCGCCGCAGCCGTCATCGCCCGCAAGCCGCGAGTCAGAACACATCCGGAGTTGGTGATCAGATAGCTTCGAGCTTCGAGCTACGAGCTACGAGCTACGAGCTACGAGCTACGAGCCAGGAGCCAGGAGCCAGTAGCTCAGATCGGCGGCAGTGTCCCTGTCAGGGCTCGTACCGCCCACAGTCCGAAGAACAGGGCGCCGAGGACGACCGCAACCCGGTTCGTCAGTTTCGATGAGGGCGGTTCCCACCATCCGCGGGTGACACCCAGCCATGCCACCCATCCGTACATCATGAGCGGGACGATGGCGAACACGAGTGGATGCAGCGTCCAGGCAGCGGCGACGTCTCCGTCGAGCAAGGCTGCGGCCGCTCTGGTGCCACCGCACAGCGGGCAGGCGTGCCCGGTGGCGATGGCGAACGGGCAGATGGTCGGTCCCGCAGTGGCCGGTTTCCACGACAGGAACAACAGCAGCAGCGGGGGCATCAGCAGCGGAGCCCAAAGCCGGCGTGAGACATCCACCAGCTGCATCATCCGAACGGCACGTCCTCGAGCAGGCCGGGCAGGACAGCGGCATTGAAGATGATGCCGAGAATCCACAATCCTGCTCCGACGATGCCGATGATGAACGCTGCCTGCGCCATCCCCTGATTGGCGGCATCTCGCCGACCTGCTGCGATCGCCTGTTTCTCGGTGTTCGCCATGATCGCCCCGACTACGCCCAGGATCCCACAGCACAACACGCCGAAGATGGACAACACCAGGGCGGTCGTTGCCTGGCTCTTCTCGGGATATGCCGCCGCCGGGGGAGGTAGAGCAGTCATGTCAGGAAC
Organism: uncultured bacterium; assembly: GCA_963825585.1. Lineage (GTDB taxonomy): Bacteria > Actinomycetota > Acidimicrobiia > Spongiisociales > ZC4RG35 > JAOUGY01. Next base: position 1,155,042 of record CAWGTX010000006.1, on the reverse strand, counting down.
TGGCGAAGATGGCGAGGCCGCCGAGGGCGAAGATGCCGATCAGGAAGAGGAGGCCCAGCGCCAACATCACCGTGCCGATGATGCCGAGGATCTTGCCGGCGTTGGCGTTCGAGCGGTTCTCGGGGGGGCGTTGGCCGGCGTCGATGGCGGCGATCTCCTTGACGGCGATCTGCCAGGCGAACGGGCCGAGGATCTGGCACACCACTATCGAAAGGATCCCAAGCACCAGAGCGGTGGTGGCCTGGCTCTGCTCCGGGTACATCTGATTGCCGGGTGCTGGTGGTGTCGTCACGAATCCTCCAAGAAATGTCGTCCCACCGGAAAACTACCACCCGGAACGGTCGCGTCGAGGCTCAGCCGCGATGGACGACCTCTCCGGCCACCATCGTCAGGGCAACCCCGACCTCCCACAGGCGACCGATCCGCTCGAACGGGTTGGCATCCAGCACCACCAGATCGGCGACGGCTCCCGGTCTCAGCGTTCCCCGGTCGGCGTCCAAATGATTGACATGGGCGGAGCCGGCCGTGAATGCCATGAGCCCGTCGGTCAGGGTGAGTCGCTGTTCCGGGAGGAACGGGTCGCTGGGGCGGTCCTCGGGAATGAGTCGTTCCACCGCCACCGATATCTGTGCCATCACGTCGGCGGTCGACACCGACCAGTCGCTTCCCATCGCCAGGGTGGCACCGTGTCTCAGCAGATCGCCGAACGGGTACATGCGTGGCACCCGCTCCGGGCCGATGAACGGGTTCGTGAGCTCCACCACCGAGTCCTCGTTGCAAGCCCACAACGGCTGGGCGTTGGCGGTCACACCCAGGCGACGGAAACGGGGGAGGTCGGCGGGGTCGATGAGTTGGATGTGGGCGATGTGATGTCGATTGTCGGACCAGTCGTTGGCGACCCGGGCCGCCTCGACCGCGTCGAGGGCGTTGCGCACGGCGGCGTCGCCGATGGCGTGGAAGTGGCACTGGAACCCGAGGGCATCGAGGCGGGTGACGATCTCCTTCAGCTCCTCCGGGTCGATCATGTCGATGCCCCGGTTGTCGGTGGGGTGGCCATGGGCGTCGAGGTAGGGCTCGAGGAGTGCGCCGGTGAAGTTCTCGCACACGCCGTCGAGCATGAGCTTGACGGTCCCGGGCAGGTAGCCGCGTTCGGGCTGGGAACGCAGTTCGAGGTGCCCCTCGATCTGCTCCATGCCCTCGTCGCGTTCCCACCACAACGCCGCCCGCACCGTCGCCTTCAGGCGGCCGTCGGCGGCGATGGCCCGGTAGGCGGCGTGGAGTCCTGGGACCACCCAGGCATCCTGCCAGGCGGTCACGCCATGCGAGAACAGATACCGCTGGCCGGCGATCAGGGCGTCCTCGTGGTCGGTCTGGGTGTCGGGGGGCTTCACGTGGTCGAGCAGGTGCATCGCACCCTCGTGGAGGGTGCCCTGAGGTGAGCCGTCGGCGAGCCGTTCGATTCGGCCATCGGCCGGGTCCGGTGTGGACGCGTCGATGCCCGCCGCCGCCAGGGCGGCGCTGTTGACCCAGGCGGAATGACCGTCGGCCACCCCCAGGTAGGCGGGTCGGTCGGGGACGATGGTGTCGAGTAGCTCCTTGGACGGGCACCCACGGTCGTACCAGGCGTATCGCCAGCCACCGCCGCGGATCCATGGCTGGTCGGGGTTGGCGCCGGCGTAGCGACCGATCTCGGTGGCGGCATCCTCCGGAGTGGAGGTTGCCTGCAGGTTGCAACGCAACAGCTGAAGCCCACCCAGCGCCGGATGGACGTGGGCGTCCTGGAAACCGGGAGCCAGCATCCGCCCGGCCAGGTCGATCACCTCGGTGTCGGGACCAACCTGGTCGAGCACCTGGCGGTCGAATCCCACCGCCGATATCCGTTCACCGGTGACGGCGACCGCTCGCGCCCACGACCGCGCCTGGTCGGCCACGAACACGGCACCGTTGACGAAGGCGAAGTCTGCAGGCATGGCGTGGGGTATACCAGCCGGGGCGCCTGCGCGGCGCCCCGGTTCCTCCACGTCGGTCAGTTCGTCGGTATCGATTCAGTCCTGGTCGACCGTCTCGAGCTCGGCGGGCGGAGCCACCACGGGGGCATGCCGTCGGCGCGAGACCCGCTTCAGGAGGCGGAGCCCGACCCAGATCGGCAGAGCGAGCAACGCCAGCACGGGGAGGGCGAAGACCACCAGCCAGATCCCGGCGTTGGCGATGGTCTGCAGCGCCTCGATGAGATCTCCTGCTGCGTTCCGCACCGTCACCAGCGGAGCCCAGCCTTCGTCGACGATCGGTGTGGAGCTGGGAGAGGGGCTGATGGTCACGGTGACCGTCGACAGGCTGGCCTGGTTGTCGATGAGACGCCGACGCCCTTCCAGCACCTCGATCTCGCCCCGGACCCGACTCACCTCGTTGAACACGGTGAGGATCTTCTGGGGGTCTGCGTCGGCCTGGGCCCGGACCTCGGCGAGCAGGGCAACCAGCTCGGTCTCGAGGGCGGTCAGGTTGCGCAATCTGGCTTCGATGTCGACGTACTCCTCGGTGACGTCCTGGCTCTGGATGCTCTCGTATGCCACCCTCTCGGACAGCTCACGGATGGCCGCCAATGCCGTGTCCAGGTCGCCGGCCGGGATGCGGATGGTGAGTGTCACGTACGGCTGTTCTTCGGCGCCCGACGGGGTGACCTCGCTCGACGAGACGTAGCCGCCGGAGCGGTCCACCAGCCGGGTGATCTCGTCCATCGCCTCCCGGGTGTCCGTGACCTGGATCTCCATCTGGCCGGTGCGGATCACCTTGCGGTCCACGACCGTCTGGTTGGTGAGTGCCGCGTCCGTGACCCCGAACGCGTCGGGCGCAGCGGCCTCGCCCCCCGAATCGACTGCGGTCTCCTCGGTCCCTCCCGCATCGAAGCTCTCGGTGTCCGCGGCGTCGTCACCTCCGCACGCACCCAGGATCATCATCGACGCCAGCAGCGCCGCCACCCATCGCAGTTTCCGCATGTGTCGCTCCGTTGTTGCAGTGTCCACAGTTCCCACGAGAGCCCGGACGATTCCTCGTTCCGCTCTCTCCCTTTGGACGCATCATCGGCCTCCACGGGTCCCGAGTACATGAGGGACGACCCTCACTGCCCTGAGGGTCCGACCCGACGATGCGCTTCGCCTTTCCTCCCCCGTTGCTTCCTCTCCCGGATGGGGCGTCAGCGGACGCCCCAGTCGTAGCTCTGCTTCTCGAGTCTGAGGTAGGTGAACACCTCGCTCGATTGGACACCGTCGAGGCTGCGGATGGTGTTGAGCGTGGCGAGGAAGTCCTCGGACGAGGTGGCGACGATCTCGGCGAGCAGATCGAAGCGTCCGGTGGTGATCACCAGGTAGTCGACCTCCGGCACGTCGCGCATCTGCCGTGCGACGGCGTCGATGTCACCCGTCACGCGGAACCCGACCATCGCCTGGATGTCGAATCCCAGCCGGGTGGGGTCGGTGACGGCAACGATCTGCATGACACCTGAGTCGATCAGGTGGAGAACACGCTGACGGGCAGCAGCAGGCGACAGACCGATGAGTGGCCCCAGATCGGCGTAGGACATACGCCCGTCTTCCTGGAGGTGGCGGATGATGGCCTTGTCGGTCTCGTCGAGGGTTTGGCGCCCTCCGTTGAGCTGGATCGACCGCATTCCGGCAGTATCACTTGCGACTGCTCGCTCGGCAAACGATAATCCACGTCTGCTGGTCCCCGCTTCAGCGTTTCGGAACCGAATCGATCGCAAGGCGATCGTTTCGATCGTGACAGGCCTCGACGTGCCGGTTGCCGGATCCAGGTGGGGCGTGACACGATGGCGAGCTGGCTGCGATGAGTGCGGAGGTGTGAGATGACGACCACAAGCGATCGGGCGACCGCCATACGGCTCGTCACCGAGATCCCGGGACCGAACAGCGCCGCCATCCTCGCCCGACGCGAGGCCGCGACCCCCACCGGCAATGCCAAGTTGACTCCCATCTCGATCGAGTCGGCTCACGGGGCACTCGTCACCGATGTCGATGGCAACACGTTCATCGACATGGCCGGTGGAATCGGGGTGCTGGCGGTTGGACACACCCCGCAGACTGTGGTCGACGCCATCAAGGAGCAGACCGACAAGCTCATCCACATGTGCGCCATCGTCTCGACCTACGAGCCGATGGTCGAGGCAGCCGAGATGCTCAACCGTCTCGCCCCCGGCGACTTCGCCAAGAAGACCGTGTTCATGAACACCGGCGCCGAAGCGGTGGAGACCGCCGTGCACATCGCACGGTCCTACACCAAGCGGCAGGGGATCGTGGTCTTCGACGGCGGATACCACGGGCGCACCAACATGACCATGGCGATGACGTCGAAGTTCAACCTCTTCAAGAAGGGGTTCGGCCCCTTCGCCCCCGAGATCTACCGATTTCCCTTCCCCAATGTCTACCGCCGCCCCGCCGGCCTCACCGAGGCGCAGTTCGTCGAATGGCAGATCGACAACCTCTCTCACTGCTTCATGGCGATCGTCGACCCGAGTCATGTCGCCGCCGTCGTGGTCGAGCCGGTGCAGGGCGAGGGTGGGTTCGTGCCGGCGCCGGCCGCCTGGCTGCAGAAACTCCGCGAGATCGCCGATGAGCACGGCATCCTGCTGATCGCCGACGAGATCCAGTCGGGCATGGGGCGCACCGGCACCCTGTGGGCGATCGACCACTCGGGTGTGGTGCCCGACATGGTCACCACCGCCAAGTCGCTCGGAGCGGGCATGCCGATCTCGGCCGTGGTGGGCCGTTCCGAAGTGATGGACGCCCCGCACCCCGGCGGCCTCGGTGGCACCTACTCGGCCAACCCGCTCGCCTGCGTCGCCGCAATCGAAGCGATGCGCATCATCTCCGACCCGGCCTTCCTGACCCGATCGGTGGAGGTGGGGGAGAGGATCCGTCAGCGCTTGGATGCCATCCAGGTGGCCCACCCCAACCTGATCGGTGACGTTCGGGGGGTCGGCTCGATGCTGGCGATGGAGTTCGTGAAGGACGCAGAAACCAAGGCGCCATGGATGGAGGCGACGGCCGCCGTCACCGTCGAGACCCTCGCGCGCGGTGTCATCACCATCCGAGCCGGTCTGTACTCCAACTGTGTGCGGTTCCTGCCCTCGCTGCTCATCACCGATGCCGAGATCGACGAGGCGATGGACGTGGTGGCCGAGTCGGTGGACGTGGTGGCGGAGGCGATGGCGTGAAGCACAGACAGCTCATCGCCGGCGAGTGGGTCGACGCCTCCGACGGGGGTACCTGGGACCTGGTCAACCCGGCAACCGAGGAGGTCATCGAAGCGGTCCCGTACGGAACCGTCGACGACGCCCGTGCCGCCATCGACGCCGCATCCGCCGCCTTCGGCGAGTGGGCGGCGAAGACACCGTTCGAGCGGGCGGCAGTGCTCGTGCGAGCCGCCGAGCTGATCACGGAACGGGCCGACGAGTATGGCCGTCTCACCACCGAGGAGTCTGGCAAGCCCTTCGCCCAGTCGAAGGCCGAATGGCTGTCGGCGCCCAACTACCTGGTGTACGCCGCCGAGGAGGCAAAGCGGCTGGGCGGGCGCATCATCCCGTCGCGTGTTTCCGGTCGCCGCATCGACGTCAGCTACCAGCCGCTCGGCGTGGTCGGGGTCATCACCGCCTGGAACTTCCCCGTCTACAACGTGAATCGCGCCGTCAGCTCCGCCCTGGCAGCCGGGTGCACCGTGGTGGTGCGCCCGTCCGAGTACACGCCCCGTTCGGCCATGCTCTACGGCGCTGCCCTCGCCGACGCCGGTGTGCCGGCCGGTGTCATCAACGTCATCAACGGGGATCCGGACGGTATGGGCCAGGCGATGCTCGACGATCCGCGACTCCGCAAGATCCAGTTCACCGGCTCGGTCCGGGTCGGAAAGATCCTGATGGACGGAGCCTCGCGCACGGTCACCAAACTCTCGCTCGAGCTGGGCGGCAACGCCCCGGTGATCGTCTTTCCCGACGTGACCGATCTCGAGGCGGTGGCCGCCTCCGGTGTCACCGCCAAATACCGGAACTGTGGGCAGGTGTGCATCGCCCCACAGCGGTTCCTCGTGCACTCCTCGATCGCCGAGCAGTTCACCAGGGCGGCGGCGGCAGCCTCCGACCGCGAGGTGGTGGGAAACGGCCTGGAGGCCGCCACCACGGTGGGGCCGCTCATCAACGCCGTGCAGCGGGAGCGGGTGGCACGCATCGTGGAGTCGTCGGTCGATGCCGGCGCCACCGTGGTGACCGGTGGCTCGCGCATCGACGGCCCCGGCTACTTCTATCGCCCGACGGTCATGTCCGGGGTCGCCGCCGACGCCCCGCTCGCCACCGAAGAGGTGTTCGGGCCGGTGCTCCCGGTCATCCCATTCGACACCACCGACGAGGCGATCGCCATGGCCAACTCGGTCGAGTACGGGCTGGCTTCGTTCGTCTGGACCAACGATCTTGCGACGGCCTTCAAGGTGTCCGATGCCCTCGAGTTCGGGATGGTGGGTGTGAACGAGTGGTACCCGGTCACACCCGAGGCTCCGTTCGGTGGCACCAAGCAATCCGGGATGGGCCGGGAATCGGGGCTCGAAGGGCTCCACGAGTACGTCGAGACCAAGACCCGTTACCTGGGAGGTCTCGGGTGAACGGGCGTCCCATCCGTGTCACCAAGCTGTCAGGGACGCCGGCTCAGATGGGCACCGCCCACGGCAGCGCTCACGCCGACGAGATCAAGGATTACACCCACGGACGAGTGGCCCTGTCGGGTGCCGGCACCGACATGACCGTCGATGAGCTGCTCGAGCTGGCCGACGAGATGATCCCGGCACACCGACGCTACGACGAGGCGCTCACCGAGGAGATGCTGGCGGTGGGAGCGGCGGCTGGGATCAGCCCGGCCGAGTCGGTCATCGTGGGTGGGTACACCGACTTCCTCGACACCGTCCGGGCCCATGTCGGGGCGGCCTCGGTCGAGGACAACTGCACGTCGTTGCTGGTACCGGACGCACTGTCCGGCGGTTCCGGCTTCCTGGCCCAGACCTGGGACATGAACGCCTCGGCCACACCCCATGTGGTGATGCTCGAGATCCACCCTGACACCGGTCCGGCGGCGCTCGTGTTCACCACGGTCGGCTGCATCGGCCAGATCGGTATGAACGAGGCCGGCATCGCCGTCGGCATCAACAATCTCACTGCCGACGACGGTCGCGTCGGCGTCACATGGCCGCTGGTGGTGCGGAAGGCGCTCCGACAGACCAGCTTCGAGGCGGCCGTTGCCGCCGTCACCGAGGCCGACCTGGCGGGTGGCCACAACTTCCTGATCTTCGATCGCTCCGGGAAGGGTGTCTCGATCGAAGCCATGCCTACCGCCACTCATGTGGTGGCCCTGGATCACGGCCCCGTGATCCACACCAACCACTGCCTGGTCCCCGCCACCAAGGCGGTCGAAGGAGCCCGGCCGGTCGACCTGCAACTCAACTCGGAACGTCGACTCGATCAGGCCTATGAGCTGATGGAAGTGTCGCCGGTGACGCTCGAGCACCTGATGGAGCTCACCCGTGACGAACGGGCGATCTGCCGGCACCCCGAGCCGCCCTACGACTACGAGTCGTGCGGTGCGGCCATCATGCGGCCGGGAACCGGCGAGATGTGGGCGTGTTGGGGCGTGCCGTCCGAGAACGAGTACGAGCGGTTCGAGATCTAGTGAATGGAGCGCCCATGGGTGAGCTGCGGTACGTGACGCTGACCGAGGAGCTTGCACCGGCCTGCGCCGAGCTGGAGCTGATCGCCTTCCCTCACGCCGATCCCGACGACCTGCTCACCGAAGAGGATCTGCGAGTGTACTCGCGCACCTTCCCCGAGGGCTTCTTCGTGTGTCTCGACGGCGACCGGGTGGTGGGTCAGGCGGGGGGCATCTTTCTCGACTTCGATTTCGACCATCCGCAGCATTCGATCGCGGGCATCACCGGAGACCATCAGTGCGGAAACCACGATCCCGAGGGCGACTGGTACTACGGCACCGACATGGTGGTGCACCCGGAGTACCGGCGCCGGGGGATCGGTTCGGCGCTCTACCAGCTCCGCCAGGACCTCGTGCGGGAGCGCAACAAGCGGGGCATCATCGCCGGCGGCCACATGCACAACTTCGCCGATCACAAACACGAGCTGTCCGCCCACGAATACGTGGAGAAGGTGGCGGCCCGTGAGATCTACGACGCCACGCTCACGTTCCAGATGGACAACGGATTCGAGCTCAGGGGTGCGCTCGAGAACTATCTCACCGACGAGGCGACCGACAATTGGTCGGCGCTCATCGTGTGGGTGAACGACGAGTACCGCTCGTAACGACATCGAAACGCGGGTCGGCCATACAATCGACCCCGCTCCGACAAGGAGCCTGGATGAGGAGGAAGGCATGACACCAGGGATGGGCGCCGGGAGGAGAACCGGCAACAGGGATGCACTCATGGCGGTGGCGGCCCGGAACGCCGCCAGGCAGGGGATCTCTCGACGCGATTTCCTGCGGAGGATGGGATTCGGTGGGGCGGTGCTCCTGGGCGGCCCCACGCTGCTCTCGGCGTGTGGGATCGAGGGCACGGCCGGCACCACGGCCACAACCGCCGCCGGGAGCGCGACCACGGCAGCCGGTGGGGCCTCGTCGACCGAGTTGTTCATCGACAACTGGATCCTGTACATCGACACCACCGAGGACTCGCCCGACGGCACCTCGACCAAGGACGAGTTCGAGGCAGAGACCGGGATCTCGGTGACCTACACCGAGGGCGTGAACTCGAACGAGGAATGGTTCGGTAAGCACCAGGCGTCGCTGGGTGGGGGACAGCCCACCGGTTTCGATCTCGTGGTGCTCACCGACTACATGGCGGCCCGGATGATCCGGCTCGGATACGCCGAGGAGATCGACAAGGCCAACGTCCCCAACGCCTCCAACCTGGCGTCGGCGTTGCAGTCGCCGAGCTTCGACCCCGACCGCACCTACACGCTGCCTTGGCAGTCCGGGTTCACCGGTCTCGCCTACGACATCGACCAGACCGGTGGCGAGCTCACGTCGTGGCAGGCACTGTTGGATCCCCAGTTCGCAGGCCGGGTGGGCCTGATCGGCGGATATCCCGATTCGGTGGGTGTGATCCTGCTCATGCAGGGCAAGGACCCGTCGACGGCGTCGCTCGACGACATGCTCGCCGCCGCCGACGAGCTGGAGAAGATGATCTCCGACGGCCAGCTGCGGCAGGTGTACGGCAACGACTACATCGATGTCCTCGCCAATGGCGACCTCGCGGTGACCGCCGGTTGGTCGGGTGACATCTTCGCCATCCAGGAGGACAGCCCGAACCTGCGATTCGCCTTCCCCGAGGAGGGCGTGATGCTGTGGACCGACAACATGCTGATCCCCAAGGGCGCGGCCAACAAGGCCAACGCCGAAGCATGGATGGACTTCTACTACCGCCCTGAGGTGGCTGCCGAGCTCGCCTACTGGGTGTGGTACGTGTCGCCGGTCGACGGCGCCCAGGCGGCGATGGAAGCGATCGATCCCGAATTCGTCGATCAGCCGCTCATCTTCCCGAGCGCGGAGATCCAGGCGAACTCCTTCATCTTCCGGGCACTCGACGAGGAAGAAGAGAACACGCTCAACGCCGCGGTTGCCGAAGCGACCGGGGTATGAGCGAGACAATGGAACGACTGCCGGGGGCGGAGCCCCCGGCAGTCCAGCTGTTGGGGGTCACCAAGTCGTTCGGCGAGGTCAACGCCGTCGACGACCTGACCCTCGAGATCGGCGAGAACCGCTTCTTCGCCGTGATCGGACCGTCCGGGTGCGGTAAGACGACAACGCTGCGAATGATCGGAGGCTTCGAGGAGCCCACCATGGGCAGCATCAAGTTGCACGGCGACGACGTCACCGGCACCAAGCCCTACCAGCGCCCGGTCAACACCGTGTTCCAGAGCTACGCACTGTTCCCACATCTCGACATCTTCGAGAACGTGGCGTTCGGTCTGCGTCGCCAGGGCGTGGCCAAGGCGGAGGCCGATCGTCGGGTCGGTGAGATCCTGGAACTGGTGCAGCTGTCGCATGCGGCTCGCCGCAAGCCGCGCCAGCTCTCGGGTGGACAGCAGCAGCGGGTTGCCCTGGCTCGGGCGCTCGTCAATCACCCGCGGGTGTTGTTGCTCGACGAGCCGCTCGGTGCGCTCGACCTGAAACTCCGCAAGGAGATGCAGATCGAGCTCAAACGCATCCAGCAGGAGGTGGGAATCACCTTCATCCACGTCACCCACGACCAGGAGGAGGCCATGACCATGGCCGACACCATCGCCGTGATGAACAAAGGTCGGATCGAGCGGATGGGCGAGCCCATCGAGATCTACGACGACCCGCGCACCGGGTTCGTGGCCGGCTTTCTCGGTGCCTCGAACCTCATGGAAGGCCAGGTCGACGGCGACGCCGTGGTACTCGACGGCGGTGACCGGGTTCACGTGCCCGGCGGCCGACTGCCGGGCAATGGGGCCGTCAGCATCGGCGTTCGTCCCGAGAAGATCCACCTCACCGAGTTCGGTGCCGATGCCGTCCATCCCAATCGACTGGAAGGTGTCATCACGGACGCATCCTTCATCGGCGTCAGCACCCACTACCTCGTCAAGGCCGCGTCGATCGGCGAACTCACCGTGGTCGTGCAGAACCTCGACGGCTTCCGTCACGGCCCCGGGAGTTCGGTGACGATGAGTTGGGAACCGGAGCACACCTTCGTGGTGGAGGCATGACCGCCACCGCCGAACGGGTGGCGCAAGCCGAAGCGGCGGCCAGTGCCGAGAAACGTCGGCGACGCGTCCCCTACCTGCTCCTGCTCCCCGGCCTGCTCTACCTGGCCGTGTTCTACCTGCTCCCGATGCTGCAGCTGTTCTCGACGGCATTGCAGGAAGGGACGCTCGAAACCGGGTACCGGTTCACCGGAAACGTCGACAGCTTCCTCGCGGTGTTCACCACCTACCTGCCTCAGCTACGGAACTCGCTGCTGTTCGCGTTTGGAGCCACGGTGATCGGGCTCCTCATCGCCTATCCGCTCGCCTATGCGATCGCCTTCCACACCGGACGCTGGAAGAACCTGTTCATCATGCTCCTGTTGGTGCCGCTGCTGGTTCCGTTCCTGCTCCGCACGCTCGCATGGCGGGTCATCCTGTCGGACCAGGGAACGGTCGTGTCCTTGCTGCAGACGATCGGCATCCTTCCCGACGGCAACGGTCGGCTGCTCGCCACCGGCTGGGCGGTACTGGCGGGTCTCGTCTACAACTACCTGGCCTTCATGACGCTGCCGATCTATGTGGCGCTCGACAAGATCGACGTCCGGCTGCTCGAGGCGGCGAACGACCTATACGCCCACCCGGTCACCGCGTTCCGCAAGGTGACGTTGCCGCTGTCGATGCCGGGTGTCATCTCGGGAACCCTGCTCACATTCATCCCGGCCGCCGGTGACTACGTCAACGTCGACCTGCTGGGCAACCGCAACTGGACCATGATGGGCAACGTCATCCAGTCCAGGTTCCTGGTCCAGATCGACTACCCGGCAGCGGCGGCGATCTCGCTCACGCTGATGGCGATCGTGGTGACGATGGTGGTGGTCTACGTGCGCCGGGTCGGTACCGAGGAGCTCTTGACATGACTTCGCGTCTCTTCTACCGAATCATCCTCGGGCTCGGACTGCTCTACCTGTTCATGCCGGTGTTCGTGGTCGTCGGCTACTCGTTCAACGACTTCCAGGGTCGCCGCAACGTGGGATGGGAGGGATTCACCCTCCGGCACTGGGCAGAGGCGTTCTCGGAGCCGGCGCTCACCGAGGCGCTGCGGAACTCGCTGGCCATAGCGCTGCTCTCGGCGACGGTTTCCACCGTGCTCGGGACTCTCATCGCTCTGGCCTTGGTGCGGTACCGGTTCAAGGGGCGAGCGTCGACCAACCTGCTCCTGTTCATGCCGATGGCGACACCCGAGGTCGTGATGGGCAGCTCGCTGCTGGCGCTGTTCGTGGTCGGCCAGGTCGGTCGCGGTTTCTGGACCGTGCTGATCGGTCACATCCTGTTCAACGTCAGCTTCGCGGTGGTCACGGTCCGGGCCCGGATCATGGGCCTCGACTCCCACTACGAGGAGGCGGCGATGGACCTCTACGCCAACGAGTGGCAGACGTTCCGTCGGGTCACGCTTCCGATGATCCTGCCGGGGGTGGTGGCGGCGTTCATGCTGGCCTTCGCACTGAGCTTCGACGACTTCGTGATCACGAACTTCACCAGCGGCAACCTGCAGACGTTCCCGACGTACGTCTACGGCGCATCGCGTCGAGGGATCCCACCGCAGGTGAACGTGTTCGGGACCATGATCTTCGCCTTCATGGTGACGGCCACGTCGATCCTGCTGGTCTACCAGGGCCGTCGGAGGAAAGAGGTCGTCTAGCCGGTGGTGGCGAGGGCGGCGAGTGCCTCGTCGGCGTGGAGTTCCATGTTGAGCTCGCTGGCGATGACCTCGATGATTCGCCGGTCGGTGCCGATCACGAACGTCGAGCGTTTCACCCCGAACGGTCCGGGCCGCTTTGCGCCGAACGCCTTGGCGATCGACTTGTCGGTGTCGGCCAACAGGGTGAGTCCGAGGTTGTTTCTCCGGTCGAACTCGGCCTGGGCCTCGACGGTGTCACCGGAGATCCCGACCGCCCGAGCTCCGACCTTCCTGAATTCGGCGTCGAGGTTGCGAAAGTGGCATGCCTCGGCCGTGCACCCGGCGGTCATCGCCTTTGGATAGAAGAACAGCACCACCGGCCCGTCGGACACCAAGTCCGAAAGCTTCACCGTGTTGCCGTGCTGGTCGAGGGCCTCGAAGTCCTCGACGATGTCACCTGTCTGCACTCTGGATATCTCCTCTGCTCAGACCCAAGCATTGCAAGTTCGAGCGACAACGGGGAATCGATCCTGGGCTGTAACGTCCCGCCGATGCGGATCTCATCACTCGTTCTGTACGCGATCGATGTCACGGCCACCGCTGAGTTCTACCGGCAGCTCGGCGTCGAGTTCCACCCGGCCGGCCCCGGAAGGCTCGTGGCAGATGTCGGAGGTTGCCGCTTCGCCATCTCGCCGTCGTCGTCGGGGGACACGGCTCGTCAGGGCGGCGCCGGCACGGTGATGCCGGGCATCGATGTGGCATCGGTGGACACGGCTATCGGAAAGGTGATCTCGGGGGGCGGCACCGTGCTGCGCGCCGCCGAAACGCTGGACTGGGGCCGCCGGGCGGTGTTGTCGGACCCGGACGGCCGAGCCGTCGAGATCGTCGAGCGGAGCGCCTGAGCGACCCCAAGGGGTCTTGTGTGCAAATCCGGACGCAATCCGCCCGGGAATGCACACGGATCCCTGTCAGCCGACCCATTGTGTGCAATTCCGGACGGTATCCGCCCGGGTTTGCACACAGATCGCCGTTGCTCGGCTCGGTGACTCAGACGCCGGCGGTGCGTTCGGCCATCCCGTTGAGGATCTCGAGCACCACCCGGTTCCCCAGGTAGGCCGTGATCTCGGCGTTGTCGTAGGCAGGAGCGACCTCCACCACGTCGGCGCCCAGCACCACCAGTTCCTTGGCCAGCCTTCGTACGGTGTCGAGCAACTCCCGCGAGGTGAGACCGCCGGGCTCGGGAGTGCCCGTGCCCGGGGCGAACGCAGGGTCAACCACGTCGACGTCGACCGAGATGAACACGCCTTTGGCGCCGCCCTCCAGAGCGTATGCCACCGCCTCGTCCACCACCGTGCGAAGACCCCGATCGACGATCTCGTTCATGAAGTAGGCCCGCATGCCCTGTTCCTTCATCCACGCCACCACCTCGGGCTCGGGCCAGTATCCCCGCAGACCGATCTGGACGAACCGGTGACCGGGAACCGCACCCGACTCCACCAGGCGACGCATCGGTGTTCCGTGTCCGTACAGGTGGCCGTTCTGGAGCGCCCCGGTGTCGGCATGGGCATCGAAGTGGATGAGCGCCACCTCGCCGAACCCGTGGACCTTGGCGACTCCGGTGGCGTTCGGATAGGTGATCGTGTGATCTCCGCCGAGCACGATCGGCACCTTTCCCGCCCGGGCTATGGACTCCACCGCTTCTTCGATACGGGTGAGTGACTCCTCCATGTAGCCCGGGACCACGTAGACGTCACCCACGTCGACGACACCGAGGAATCCGAGCGGGTCGATGCCGGTGGGCAGATGCGGTCGATACCCGTCCATGGCGCCGTAATCGGCCTCCCTGATCGCCTGTGGTCCGAACCGGGCCCCGGGACGGTAGGTGGTTCCCCAGTCGAACGGGGCTCCTACGATCGCCACCTGGCCCTCGACCGTGGGGAGTTCGTCGAAACGTACCGCCGGCACGCCAAGAAAAGCCTGGCGGGAGGCGAACGAGATGTACTCCGACGAGGCGAAGGGGACTTCCTTCGCCCTCTGCTCGTAGGGTGTGTGTGGGGACTGGGGATGGTCCATGGGTGAGCACGGTAACGGTTCGGTGCTGTGTCGTCGACGGCCGGGTTTCGACGTGGCACCATAGGGCGACATCGAAACCTGAGACCCAGGAGCCTGCCGAATGGCCACGCACGAAACGGACACCCAGACCGGACACCTCGACATGGAGGAAGAGTTCGGGCTCGGCACCCGCATGGGCAAGTCGTTGGTGAAGGGAATCCTCATCGGCCTGCCGCTCGCCTACGTGGGACTGGTGGCGGGTCTGCTCCTCCTGACCGAACGTGACTTCGTCAAGTCGATCGAGACCGCCGTGCTCCCTGGACTACTCATCGGAGTCTTCTTCGGCGGCTTCTTCGGGATGGCGATCATGTTGCTCGGTGTCGAGCGCGAAGAACGCGAGGCGAGGTCACGGCGCCGTCAGGGCAAGTGAGTCGTCGCCCGGGCGCGTGATGTCGAGGTTGACCCGGATCTCACCGTCGCCCTCGACGGTCGAACCGGTGATGTCGGTCAATGCCTGGGCCTCGAGCAGAGCGCGCATCTCTATGGCGTTGATCCACTCTCCGGGTACAGCAACCCAGAAGTCGAGTTGATCGAAGACCACACCTTCCACGCCCGGAGTGAACAGGCCGAGGGCTCCGGCCTGATCGATGATCCCTGTGAGGTCGAGACGGCGGGTGTCGATGTTGTTGCGTTCTCCCCGCTCCCCGCCGTCGGGGAGTGCCTCGCCTCCCGTGATGTCGGCCCAGAACACATCTGACCCGGCGCACAGACTGAGATTGTCGATCACCTCTGGCGCCGCGGGGTCGATTTCGGTGAGCCCACTGCCGGTGCCATCGTCGTAGTACGCGGTGTCCTCGATCACGATCAGCTTGGTGACGAAGTCGAATCCACCGAATCCGGCCACGATCTCGCACTCGAACGATCCGTCGACGAAGGTCCCGGTGCTCTCGACGGCCAGCAGTTCGGCGTCCTCGGCGCCGAGCGTGGTCGAGAAGCTCCACATGAACGATCCGAGAGCAACCGTCGGCGCCGCTCGGGGAGCGACCACCTCGGGGAGGGTGGTGGTGGTGGTGGTGGTGGTGGTGGTCGTCGTCGTGGTCGAAGGGGCAGTGGATGAGGTCGTGGCCGGGGCCGTGGTCGTGGGTGGCGACGGGGCGAGGGTGGTGGGGGCGACGCTCGCCGGTGCGGACGGAACGGTCGCAGCGGTCGAGGAAGCACCCGTGCCGCCCGAACAGGCGGCAAGGAGCGCGGCGAAGACCAGAAGTCGGTGAGCGGGCATGTTCCTCAGCGTATCGGCACAACACGGGTACCTCTGAATCGAACCCGGTTGCGCCTGTTCCGAAGGGGAACCCACGGTAAGCTCCCACCAAAGGTGTGATCGTGCCCTCTTGCAGCGGACAACCTGGGGTCGACGGGGCCGGCTGTACGGGCCGTAACGGGTGTAGTGACGCGCCGCTCTTCGACCGGTCAGCCGTCATCTCGGCGTACCACCGTCGAAACACCCTCGCATTCCGTCACTGGAACCCTCCCGGAACGCCCCTTCCCTCGTGAAGGCAATCGGAGGAGAGTTCCCAAGGAGTGCAAATGAGTATCCAAGGTCCGAAAACCGCTGAATGGTTCCAGCGGTCCAGACAGGTGTTGGTCAACGGTGTGTCGAGCGGCTTCCGATACTGGGGTGATGACGACACGCTGGTGATGGATCACGGCTACGCCGGCCACGTCGTCGACATGGACGGCAAAGACTACGTCGACTTCCAACTCGGTTTCGGTCCGGTGATCCTGGGTCACGGAGACCCCTACGTCGCCGAGGCGGTTTCGCGGGCCGCATCCGCCGGCACTGTGTTCGCGATGACGCAACGCATCGAGATCGAGGCGGCCGAGAAGATGATCGAGGTGCTCCGCTGGCCGGCTGCCCTCAGGTTCACCAACACCGGCACCGAGGCGACCATGCATGCGATTCGGCTGGCGCGCGGATGGGGGGCGCGTGACCTCATCCTCAAGTTCGAGGGTGCCTACCACGGTGCCCACGACTACGTTCTCTACACCACGGCGGGTGCCCCGGCCGCCCACCTCGGCTCACGGCTTCGGCCGCTCCCCATCCAGGCGTCGTCGGGCATTCCCGACGGCGTACGAGGGTACGTCCGGACCCTGCCGTACAACGACGTCGAGCTGCTGGGAGAGTTCTTCGACGACCACGGCCACGAACTGGCGGCGGTGATCGTGGAACCGATGGCCGGCAACTTCCTCGGTATCCTTCCCGAGCCCGGTTTCCTCGAGGCCATTCGCCGTTTGTGCGACGAGAACGAAGTGGTGCTGATCTTCGACGAGGTCAAGACCGGGTTTCGGCTCGGCATCGACGGCGCGGTTGGTGCGTTCGGTGTGGTCCCCGACATCGCCACGTATGCCAAGGCGATGGGCAACGGCTTCCCGGTGGCGGCCATCGCCCTGTCCGAGAAGATGGTGGAGGGATGGGCCGGTGGCGGCATCGCCCAGGCCGGCACGTATTCGGGCAACTCGGTGGCTGCGGCCGCGGTCAAGGCCACCCTCGAACGGCTCGAAGACGGTACGGCCTACCGACAGATCGAGAAGGTGGGATTCGCCCTCATGGACGGGATCACCACCATCCTCGAAGACCGCGGCGTGGTGGGCCGGGTCATCGGTCATCCGTCGATGTTCTCGATCTTCATGGGCGAAGGCATCCCCACCGAGTTCCGTGACCTCACCCGTCACGACACCCGGGTGTACAACAACATGGTGCTGGCGATGATCGAACGGGGCGTTGCCCCGTGTCCAGATGCCCGCGAGCCGTGGTTCACATGTGCGGCCCACACAGACGACGATGTGGCCCGCACGCTCGAAGTGTTCGAGGAAGCGCTGAACGCCACCCTGGCGAGGGCCGGCACGCTTCCGGCCGTCGAGGACGAGTGACGGCGATGAAACGCCCAACCCTGTCCGCCCGGGCGCCGGGCTATCGGCCGTTGAGCTTCTGGCACGACTCGTTGCCCGAGGGCGACCCCGTCAGGAGACCCCCGCTGGTCGGTCCGACCGAGGCTGATGTCGTCATCGTGGGGGCCGGATACACCGGACTGTGGGCCGCCTACTACCTCACCGAACTGGACCGGGGCCTGTCGATAGCGATGGTCGAGGCGGAGATCGCCGGATTCGGCGCGTCGGGCCGCAACGGTGGATGGGCGTCGGGTGAATTCTCGATGAACACCCACCGGGTGGCGGCGACCGCCGGCACCGAAGGAGTGGTCGCTCAATACCGGGCCGTGTGGGACGCCATCGACGAGATAGGTCGGGTCAGCGCAGCTGAGGGCATCGACTGCCACTACGCCAAGGGCGGTTCGATCAACCTGGCCACCTCCCCGACCCAGCTCGAACGCATGAGACGCGAGCTTGCTGAATGGCGGGCGTTCGGGTTCGGGGACGAGCACATGCGTCTGCTCGACGCTGTCGAGACACGCATGCGGGTCCGGTCCGACAAGGCGATCGCGTCGCTGTACACGCCGCACTGTGCTTCGATCCACCCCGGCCGTCTGGCGAGGGGTCTGGCGGAGGTGGTGGAACGTCGCGGCGTGAGGATCTTCGAGGGGAGTCGAGCCTCCGAGATCGGTCCTGGCCTGGTCCGGACTCGGGAGGGCAGTGTGAAGGCGGGAGCGGTGTTGCGCTGCCTGGAGGCCTTCAACAGCCAGATGCCGGGCACCGAGCGATGGCTCGCTCCCGTGTACTCGCTCATGATCGCAACCGAGCCACTCCCCGAGGCGGTGTGGGACGACATCGGACTGGCCGAGCGCGAGACCTTCCACGATGGTCGCAATCTGGTGATCTACGGTCAACGGACGGCCGACAACCGCTTCGCCTTCGGTGGCCGTGGTGCGCCGTATCACTTCGGATCTGCGATGAAGCCCGAATTCGAGCGGGATCCCGAGACGCATCGTTCCATCGCCGAGGCGCTCCGCTGGCTCTTCCCGGCGGTGGCCGACGCCCGAATCACCCACACCTGGGGTGGTGCGGTGGGAGTGCCGCGTGACTGGACGTCGACGGTGTCGTTCGACACCGAAACCCGGGTGGGCCGGGCAGGGGGTTATGTCGGTGCGGGTGTGACCCCGTCCAATCTGGCGGGCCGCACGCTCGCCGATCTCGTGTTGGGCATCGAAACGGAACGGACCCGGTTGCCGTGGGTCGGTCACCAGGGCCCGAAGTGGGAGCCCGAACCGTTGCGCTTCATCGGGATCAACCTGGGCAGGGCCCTGGCCCCGATCGCCGACGAGCGGGAGTTCCGGACGGGTCGACCCTCCCGGGTGGCCGGTCGGTTGCTTGGTCTTCTCACCGGACACTGATGGTGGTGATCTCCCGCGCCCGCACCGCCCACATCGAGACGCTGGTGGAGCTGTCCAAGCGCTACTGCGAACTCGATCGGCACGTCTTCGACGACGCCAGAACGAGGGCGGGTCTCGGCCCGCTGCTCGAATCGGACCGCCACGGAGTGGTGTGGCTGATCGGACCGGAAACCGATCCAGCGGGGTACGCCGTGGTCACGTGGGGCTGGTCGGTCGAGGGTGGTGGGCCTGAGGCCCTGCTCGACGAGATCTACGTCGCCGACCGGGGACACGGTCTCGGGTCGACGGCGGTGAGCGCCATCCTCGATGAATGCCGCACCCGGGGCCTGTCGAGGGTCTTTCTGGAAACCGAATCCCACAACCACCGCGCCCGAGCCTTCTACACCCGGTTGGGCTTCGTGACCGAAGCGTCGGTGTGGATGTCCAAGGAGCTGTGAATCCCGGGTTCGTTGTCAGTGCGTGACGACGACGTACAGCTTCCGTGTCGTCTCGAGGATGTCCCAGCGGCCGGACCAGCCGGCGGGGAGCACCATCACGTCACCCGGACCGATCTCTCTGGTGGAGCCGTCGGCATCGTCGGTCATCCGCACCCGTCCGGCCAAGATGTGGACCACTTCTGTGTCGGGGCGGTCCTCGATGTGCCATCCGCCCGGTGTGCATTCCCAGATGCCCACATCGGTGACACCGTCGGAGTGGAACTCGACGAGTGACACCTGCGGGTCGCCGGAGTCTGCTCCGACACGGGGGCCGATCGGGGTTGGTTCGGTGGTGGAGGAGGCGAAGAGAGCGCGCATGTGCCCATCTTGGCGACTCGAGCGGTGCCTGTGTGCAAATCCGGGCGGAATGCGCCCTCTGATGCACACGGCTAGCTTCGGGGGTATGGCACAGATACACGGTGGGCGGGTGATCGCCCGGGCGCTGCGCAACGAAGGCGTCGACGCCATCTTCACCATCACTGGCGGACACATCCTGCCCATCCTCGATGGCTGTGTCGAAGAGGGCATTCGCGTCGTCGACGTGCGTCACGAGCAGGCCGCTGCGCACGCCGCCGAGGCGTACGGACGACTCACGGGCCGGCTCGGGGTGGCGGCTGTCACCGCCGGGCCCGGGGTCACCGACGCCATCACCGGCGTGGCGAACGCCCACTTCGCCGGAACCCCCATGCTGCTGCTGGGAGGACGGCACCTGCTGCGTCAGGAACTCAAGGGCGGACTCCAGGAGATGGACCACCCTCCGCTGTTCGAAGGAATCACCGCCTGGGCGGCAACCGCCTATCAGCCCGACCGTCTCGCCGACTACATCGCCACCGCTGCCAGGCATGCGTTCGCCGGGCGGGGCGGGCCGGTCTTCCTCGACATCCCAATGGACATCCAGTTCGACCAGGTGGATGACGAGGCCATCCGCTGGCCTGCCGGCCAACGGGCCAACCGCCCCCAGGGTGCCGACGCCGCCACGCTCGACGAGATCACCGCCGCCCTGGCTCGCAGTGAACGTCCGATGATCTTTGCCGGAGCAGGCGCCAAAGGGGGACGTGGGAACCACATCCAGGCACTTGCCGAGGCCCTCCAGGCTCCCACGTATCTGAACAGTCGGGCACGGGGTTCGCTCCCGTACCGTCACCCGCTCCTCGGTGCCCACGCCCGGTCGGCCGCCTTCTCCGGAGCCGACCTCGTGCTGGCCCTCGGTGTCGACTGGGACTTCCGGGCTCGATACGGGGAGTCGGTGGCAGCCGACGCGATCGTCATCCAGATCGATGCCGACCCCGGCAAGGTCGGCTGGAACCGCTCCGTCGACATCGGCGTGGTGGCGGACCCGATGGAAGTGGCCGGTCAGTTGGTGGAGGCGGCGGCACGATTCGAACGGAGTGCGCCGGGGGAGTGGACCGCCGCCATCATGGCCCAGGAGGCTGCGAGTCAATCGGCGGCGGCCGCCGAGGCGGCCGACGACTCGATCCCGGTGATGCCACAGCGTTTCGCCCGAGACGTCGCCGAGTTCTTCGGGCCCGACTCGATCATCGCCGTCGACGGCGGTGACATCGTCTCGAGTACCGCTCGTTGGCTCCAGGTCTCCCATCCAGGGCACCTACTCGACCCCGGCCCGTTCGGCACGCTCGGCACCGGTGCTCCCTTCGCCATCGCCGCCAAGGTCGCCTTCCCCGACACCCGGGTCGGGATCGTCTTCGGTGACGGTGCATTCGGGTTCAACGGGTTCGAGTACGACACGATGGTTCGACTGGGGCTGCCGGTCATCGGGGTGATGGGCAACGACGGCGTGTGGGCCAACATCAAGACGATCCACAAGGCCTTCTTCCCTGAGCGGGTCGTCGCAGCCGACCTGGGACGTCGCCCGTACCACGCCGTGGTCACCGCCCTCGGTGGATACGGCGAACTGGTGACCGACCCTGCCCACATCGGTCCCGCTCTCCAGCGCGCCGAGGCGAGCGGCCTGCCGGCGCTCGTCGACGTTCACATCGCCGAAACCGTGCGCGCATCCTCCAACTACGCCCAATGAGCCGGTACCGGTGTCGGACAAGTGAGCTTCTCAACCCGGCACTTCGTCCCTAGCCTGATCGGTCGGGGAGGAACAACGACATGACTTGGCTCACCGTCGGGCTGCTGGGGCTGATGGCGCTCGGCGTGGCGATGTCATCTGTAGGGCACCATCGCGTGGTGGGGGCGGGCGGCTGGGCAGGCGAGCGCCCCACGTTCTATCAGCTGGCCCATCTCGCCGGTGGCCGCGCCCGTGTCGCCGAAGTCGCTGCCGCCTATCTGGTGTGGGCCGGTCTGGTGGAGGCCCGTGTCAACGCCCGCACCCTCGCCCTGCGCTCGGCGCCGTCCGAGAAGGTGGAACTGGCGCCGGTGGAGCGGGCGCTCATCGCCACGATCCCCGCCGAGGGCGGGCGAGCTTCCCTGCCGATGTCGGCTGCCCGGGAGGCGGCCCGGTCGCTGGAAGCCAACCTCTCGGGCCTCGTGATCGGCACCCGGCAGTCGTGGTTGGCGGCACTTCCGGCTCTCGTCTCGGCGGTGGTGGCCGCGGTCGTGTCCGTGGGGGTGTCGATGGCCTCCGACGTGAACGTCGGGTTCCTACCGGTGGTGCCGGTGGTGTCGGTGATCGTGATCCTCACGGCGTTGCCTCGGGGGCTGCGCCTCACCGACGCCGGACGCGAACTGCTCGACGCCGAGCGGGAGCGGTTCGATCCGGACCTGCCGATCGCCCGGGCGGGCGTGACCAGCCTCCCCATCGAATCGGGCCTGTACATCGTGGCCCTGTACGGGAGCGATGCCATGACGGGTGAGCTGTCCCCGCTGAGGCGCGTCATCGCCCACGCCTGAGGGTTCTCGCTCCGCCGCACTCAACCGCCCACCAACACGCTGGCGCGTTGTTCGGAGACCGCCACCGCAACCAGAGCGGCCGCGTCGGGGGCGAACGCACATGCCGCGATCGCGTCCCCGAAGTCGTCGACCATCCCCGTGTCCACCACCAGCCCGGACACCAGCATGGGCTCGGAGTCGGTGGTGGACACGACCACCACGACGTCGGCTCCAACGGTGGTCCCGGCCGGCACCGAGAGTTCCACCATCAGCCATCCATCGGGGACGGCAGGTGGAGGGGTTTCGATGGTCCCGGCGAGCACCGGCTCGCCACTGGCCATCGGTCTTGGTGCCCTCGTGGGCAGCTCCACCCTGTCGAAGGTGCCAACCAGGACCTTCCGCATCTCCACCATCGTGTCGTCGATGATCTGGTCGGCGGCCACATCGACCATCAGGAAGGGGTGGCTGATCACCGCAGGGGGACGGAGGTCGGCCCACATGGCTGCCGCCACCAGCGCGGCGGCCGCGACCCAGCGCATCAATGGAGGTCGGGCGAGCAGGAACATGGTCGGAACGTATCGGAGCTCGGCCCCGGCGAGAAGAGGTTCGTGGAAGCGGAGGCGGTACCGTTGGGCCGTGTTCGCCAAGTCGTTCGTGGCTGCAATCGTCGGTCTCGCCCTGGTGGCTCCCGCCGGTGGAGGGTCGGCGTTCGGGCAGGGGGTCTACCTCCCCGAGCTGATCCTGGAGACGAACGAGATCGGGCTGGGCACGAGCTGCCTCGACGATCGTCGGCCGTCCCGTCCCTCCGGTGAGCTGGCAGTGGTCGCCGGCACCAGCGAGGTGGCGGGTACCGGCGGCGACCTCGTCACCTACGCGGTCGAGGTCGAAGTGGGACTACCGGTCGATCCTGATTGTTTCGCCCGGGTGGTCGAGCTCACCCTCGGTGACGAGCGCAGCTGGATCGGCTCCGACCGGTGGTCGATGCAGAGGGTCGACACCGACGATGCCTCGCTCAGGGTGACGCTCGCTTCACCCGACACGGTCGATTCGTACTGTCTGCCGCTTCGCACCGGCGGGATCTTCTCGTGCTGGGACGGGTCGAGGGCCGTGATCAACCTGTGGCGGTGGGAGACCGGCGCCACCGACTTCGCCGACGACCTGACCGAGTACCGCTCCTATGTGATCAACCACGAGGTCGGTCACGGCCTGGGTTTCGGTCACGTGGGATGCCCTGCGTCCGGTGAACCGGCTCCGGTGATGATGCAGCAATCGAAGACCACCGGCGCATGCACTCCGAACGGGTGGCCCACCGATCGGGAGACGTGAACGCCGGTTCAGATCCCGGTCGTGTTCATCGTGTCGAGGTCGCAGGCCAGGACCGTCTCCGAGAACGGCCCGCGGCTCTCGTGGAGGCATTCGACCCGGGTCGGTCCGCGCACGGCGCTCATCCGATGATGCCAGTGGCCGTGAGCCCAGACGGTCGGGTTGAGCGCGTCGGCAATCGCTCCCATCGCCGAGCGGACGCCGTCGGCCAGTTCGATGATCTCGGGTGGAATGTAGGCGGTGTAGCTCGACACCAGCGGGGTGCCGGGGAGGCCCTCGTGTGCGATCACGAGGTCGACCGTTCCGTTTCGTGAAGCTCGCTCGAACTCGCCAGCGCTGGGGATCTCGCTGGGGAACCAATCGATGCCGGGTGTTCGGCGCGGCTGGTCGACCGAGACCGCCCCGCCCATGAACAGGACGCGGCGGCCGGCCCACTCCATCACGGTGCCCCGTGGAACCCACCACACCGATGGGGCGACAGACACCGGTCCAACCGCCCGGTCGTGGGGGAGTTGGGAGTGGTCCTCGTGGTTGCCGTCGCAGAACCAGACGCTGACGCCTCGCTCGACACAGCGGGCGGCGACCCTGATGAGGAAATCCCGACCGCGGGGATGGCGGGGCCAGAACCCGAAGTCCCCGGTCTGCAGGACCCCGAACGCTCCGATCTCGGCGGCGGCGTCGATGACCCTCAGGGCGTGGGCGGTGTCGGCGTGCCAGTCGCCCGCCAGAACGACGGCGTTCAAGGTCTCAGTCGTCCGAGGAGGAGGAGGAGGACTTGGACGAGGAACTGTCACTCGAGCTGGACTCGGACTTCGACTCGGACTTCGACTCGGACTTCGACTCGGACTTGGAACCCGAATCGGACGCCGACGAGGAGGCCGGAGCCTGCATCGAGCTCTTGGAGGACTTCGAGTCGGTCACATAGAAGCCGGAGCCCTTGAACACGACACCGCGGGCGTGGAACACCTTCTGAACCTCACCGCCGCAGACGTCGTGCTTCTTGAGAGGCTTCGCCGAGAACGACTGAAACACTTCGAATTGTTGGCCGCAGTTCTTGCAGAGATATTCGTACGTGGGCATCTTCAGAGCTTCCTGGCGTGGAGGGAAACGAGTGTACTCGTATGCGTATTCCCGCAGATCGCGGGAAGCGAGAGGCGAAGGGGCGAGGGGCGAGGAGCCGGAGACCAGAAGGCGGAGGAGGGCGGAGGAGGGCGGAGGAAGGCAGGGAGCCCCGCACGCCTCATGGCCTTTGTGTCCGGCATCATGCCGTGCCTCCCCAGCCGCTGACTCGCTGGTTCCTCTTGCTGGCTCCTCGCTCCTCGCTTCCCGCTTCCCGGGCTTCCCGCGCCTGCTGGCTTGCCGGTAGTCTGATCGGCCATGCCCACTTGGCTGGCGCTGGTTGGCGCCTACTTCATCGGAAGCCTCGATTTCGCCGTGGTGGTGGCCCGTGCGCATGGCGTCGACATCCACACCGTCGGGAGCGGTAATCCCGGTGCGTCCAACGTCCTCCGCACCCTCGGGAAAGGCCCTGCCGCGATGGTGTTCCTGGGTGACGCCCTGAAAGGTGTGATCGCCGCCGCCATCGGATGGATGGCGGTGGGCGCCGGTGATCCGGCGACTCAGCCGATCGCGTTCGCGGCCGGGTGCCTAGCGGTCGTCGGACACTGTTTCCCCGTGTTCCACAAGTTCAAGGGGGGCAAGGGGGTAGCCACCGGCGCCGGAGTCCTGCTGTTCACGCTTCCCGTGGTCGGCTTCGCCCTCGCTGCGGTGTGGGCGATCGTGGCGAAGGTGTTCAAGGTGGCTTCGGTGGCATCGCTGACCGTGGTGCTGTTGGCGGTGCCGTTGGCGTTCTGGCAGGGTACGAGGGGGGTTGCACTGGGCTGGCTCGCTGCGATGCTGGCGTTGATCGTGATCCGTCACGCACCCAACATCAGACGAATGATCAGTGGATCGGAACAGAGGGTACCGACATGAGCGAACGAATCGAAGTAGCCGTCATCCCGGCAGCCGGTCGTGGCACCCGGATGCGTCCTGCCACCCGCGTGGTGCCGAAGGCACTTCTCACAGTGGTCGATCGGCCCGCCATCCAGTATGCGGTCGAAGAGGCCGCCCGCGCCGGGGCGACCGAAGCGGTGCTGGTGGTCGATCTCGACGTCGGTCATCTCATCCAGCAGCACTTCCTGGTCGATGAGCGGCTTCCCGGCATCGAGCACGTTCGCATCCGCCCTGTCGTTCAGGAGGAGGCGCTCGGCTTGGGCCATGCCGTCTACGAGGCGCGTGAGATGGTGCGTGATCGCCCGTTCTTCTGCCTGCTGGCCGACAACATCGTCCGGCCCGGTCACGATGTGCTTCCGGCCCTCGTGGCCGAGTCCGACGGCGGCAAGACCTCCGTGATGTGTCTGCGTCGCCTCAGCGAGGAGTTCCTGTCGCGGTACGGCGTGGTCATCCCGGCCGATACAGAGGAATCCGAACCGCTCGAGTTGCGGGGCGCCATCGAGAAGCCCGGCGTCGAGCGTGCCCCGTCCCGTTTGGGTCTGATCGGCCGCTACCTGTTCACGCCCGAGGTCTTCGACATCCTCGGGAAGCTCGAACCGGGTCACGGCGGCGAGATCCAGCTGACCGACGCCATCAACGAGCTGGGCCTCAGGGAGCGGTTGCGCGGCTCGATCGCCGACGCCGACCTCCTCGATGTGGGCAACCCGCTCGGGCTGTTGGAGGCTTCGGTCGAGCTGGGTCTTTCGCGCTACGGCTACGCATTCGAGTCCCAACTGCGCGACATCCTCGGACCGTGATACCACTTCCCGACGCCCAGCGGAGTGTGTTGGCTGCCATCGCAGCCCTACCCGCCACCCGGGTGCCGGTGTGGGCCGCGTCGGGTCTGGTTCTGGCCCAGGACCTGGTGGCGTCCCAGAACGTGCCGCCGTTCGCCAACTCGGCCATGGACGGCTTCGCCGTCAGGCACGCAGACATCGGGGTCACCCCCGCCACCTTGAGGGTGAGCGAAGATGTCGCAGCCGGCCACGTTGCCGGCGGTTCGGTGGCGCCCGGTACTGCGATTCGCATCATGACCGGGGCGCCCATCCCCGACGGCGCCGACACGGTGGTGCGGGTCGAGGACACCGAGTCGTCCGGCGACACGGTCCGCATCCTCGTGGCCCCATCCGAGGGCACTTCGGTACGGCTGGCGGGCGGCGACGTGGCGGCAGGTGACACCGTGTTCGCAGCGGGCACCCGGCTCACTCCTCCACATCTCGGGGTGCTGGCCGCCATCGGTGCAGCCACACCGGTGGTGCACCGCCGACCCAGGGTGGCCATCCTCTCCACCGGCGACGAGGTGCAGCCCCCCGAGACGGCGACGCTGCGGCCCGGTTGGATCCGGGACGCCAACCGCCCGCTTCTGACCGGCCTTCTCTCCGAGCTGGGCGTGGAGGTCCACGACTACGGCATCATCCCCGACGACGCCGTCCGGCTGCGGACCACCCTGCAACGCGCCGCCGACGAGTGTGACGCGGTCATGACCTCGGGCGGGGTGTCGATGGGTGACTACGACCTGGTGAAGGCCGTTCTCACCGAGCTCGGTGGCGTGGAGTTGTGGAAGGTCGCGATGCAACCGGCCAAACCGTTCGCCTTCGGGGCGATCGGAACCACCCCCCTGTTCGGCCTCCCGGGCAATCCGGTCTCGGTTCTGGTGGCTTTCGAGCAGTTCGCCCGGCCGGCTCTGCTCAAGATGATGGGGAGTCGTGCACTGTTCCGACCGCGGCTGCCTGGAACCATCACCCACCGGGCGCAGACCGATCCCGAGAAGACCGTCTTCCTCCGGGTGATGGTCGAGTTGCCCGGGTTCACCGCCACGAGCGCGGGCGAGCAGTCCTCGAACGTGCTCTCGGCGGCGGCCAACGCCGATGCCTTCGCCGTGGTTCCCACCGGGGTCGGGGTGGTCGAAGCTGGACACGCAGTGTCGCTCGAGATGTTCCGTTGGCCCGCCTCCCGAACATTCCACGAGGTGCTCGGGTGAGCGAGTTCCCGCACCTGACCGGTGCCGGCGAAGTCCACATGGTCGACGTCGGTGCCAAGCCGGAGACGGAACGATCGGCCACCGCCGAGGCCGTCGTGGCCATGTCGGACGAGGTCGCCGGGCGACTGTTCGCGGGTGATCTGCCCAAGGGCGACGCGCTGGCGTCGGTCCGCCTCGCCGGGATCATGGGAGCCAAACGCACCCCCGATCTGGTGCCGTTGTGTCACCCCATCGCTCTCACCGGCGTGACCGTCGAGGTGGAGTCGCATCCCAAGGGCGTCCGCATCACGGCTACCACCAGCACCGTGGGCCGCACCGGGGTGGAGATGGAGGCCATGACGGCCGTCGCCGCCGCCTCGCTCGCGCTCTACGACATGGTGAAAGGCCTGGACCGTTCCGTGTCCGTCGAGTCGCTGCATCTGCTGGAGAAGCGGGGCGGCCGCTCCGGGGTGTGGCTCCGTCAGGACGGTTGACCACTCTGGAACCCGACCGTTCGCTCGTCCACCGGTTCCGGCCCACCCGACCCAAAGATTGCCTCCAGATGACCAAATGGGGTACGCTTTCGGGGTTTGGTGAAGCACTGGTCACCGAACGGAGAGTGCTTTCGGCGACACGAAGCCGGAGCAGCCGGTACCGTTGTCCCGTCCGGGAGCAGGTCCGAGTGCGAAAGACATTTCGTGAAGACAGAGCAACACAACCGGATCGAGGCGGAGTGCAAGAGCGATGGCTGACGCGCCACTTCTGATCGCAGCCCTGGTGATCTTCACCATTTGGGGCATCTATCTGTTTCCTTCGTTGTTCGGCAAACGCCGCAATGCTCCGCTCAACTCCACCGAGGAGTTCGACCGGTGGACCCATGTCATGGCCGAGGTCCAGGGCCGTAGCTACAGCTCGCGGCGTGTCTCCACCCGCGACACCATTCGGGCACGCCGGCGCCGTGCACTCACCGTGCTCATCGGCACCGCGGTTTCCTTCCTGGTTCTCGCCTTCGTCACCAAGTCCGTGTGGTGGCTGGTCGGTCACCTCGCAGTTGACGCTCTCATCGCTGCCTACGTCGGGTTGCTGCTGCAGATGAAGCAGCAGAAGGCCGCCCGGGTTGCCGAGCACCATGTGCTGGCCCGGCCCAATGACGCAGACGAGCCTCCCGTGCGCATCGTCGCCGGGTCCTGATCCTTGGATCTCTCCGACCTGTCGGCGGTCTCCGCCGCGGTGCGGCCCCAACTCGATGGTCGTTACACCGCTCGTGAACGGGGCCTGGCGAACTCCCGCCGAGTCATACGTGCTTCCGCCAACGCCATCCGTAGCCTCCACCGCGGCCAAGTGGTGGAAGCCGAGGCACTCATGGCCGAAGCCGAGACGCTGCTCGCCGACAATGCGTCCGCCATGGCGGAACACCCGAGCGTGATCCACGCCGGGTTCGTGTGGGATGCGGCCAAGGAGTACGCCGAAGCCCGCATCACGGCTGCCATCTTCACCGGGGCGCCACTCCCGCTGCCCGCCGACCTCGGACTCGACCCCGTGCCGTACCTGCACGGCCTCGGTGAGTCGGTGGGTGAGTGCCGTCGACGATTGCTCGACACCCTCCGTGCCGGCGATCTGGACGGAGCGGAACGGTTGCTCACCGTCATGGAAGCCGTCGTCGACCTCCTCGCCGACCTCGATTACCCCGACGGTATGACCTCGAGCCTGCGCCGAACCACCGACGTCTCCCGATCACTCGTCGAGCGGTCCCGATCCGACCTGACCGCCACCGCCGTTCAGGAGCGACTCCGTCGGGATCTCGAGCGCCGACCACTCTGACCCCGTCCGTCGATCATCCACTATCATCACGGTTCCCCTCATGGGGGTGTAGCTCAGCCCGGCAGAGCGCTTCCCTCGCACGGAAGAAGCCAGGGGTTCAAATCCCCTCACCTCCACTGTGAAATGCGGCCCGTATTCGGCCAGCAGAGCTACTGGTGACTGGCTTCTGGCTACTGGCTATTGGCTACTGGCTGAATAGTCCCACCGGCCGAGCAAGAAGCTGCCAGCCAGAACGCGCTCCGGCGTGTTGCGTCGGACGTAGGAGGGAGCAGCCAGCAGCCAGCAGCCAGCAGCCAGCAGCCAGCAGCCACAGCCACCAGCCACCAGCCACCAGCCACCAGCCACCAGCCACCAGCCACCAGCCACCAGCCACCAGCCACCAGCCCAATGATGCTATCTATCTAGTCCTCCCGTGCGCACTATCTCTGATCCTCCGGTTCGAGCCGGTCGGGGGCCGATCACTTGGGGGTAGGCAACCGGATCACAGGAGACACCATCATGAAGCACAAGGGACTGAGCTGGGACGGCGGCAAGAAGAAGCGGACGGTCGCAGCGTTCGTGTTGGCCGCGGTCATGGTGCTCCCGGGAGTCGCTCAGGCACGCCCTCTTCCCAACACGACGGATACCACCGAGACCACCGTCACGGCCACCATCACCAAGGCCACCAACGTCTCGTTGCGGGGAGTCAGCTGGGGCTGAGCGGAACCCACACTCGAGTCATCGTCGAAGGCCGGCCACATGTGCCGGCCTTCAACGCGCACTAACTGCCAGCATCCAGCTCCCAGCTACCCGCCAGAACGCTCCTGCGTGTTGCGTGCTGCGTCGGACGTTCCAAGCCAGTCGCCACCAGCCACCAGCCACCAGCCACCAGTCTCGCTCGTCGCTCGTCGCTCGTCGCTCGTCGCTCGTCGCTCGTCGCTCGCCTTTCGACCCACAGCCGGTACCGTGCCTCCCATGCGTCGTGCCCTCACCGTGATCGTGTTCGCCCTGTTGACTGTCGCCTGTACCGACGAGTCGGGTGTGTCGACAACGGTGAGCACGTCTGCGGCCCCATCGAGCACCGAAGCTGCGCCGTCGACGACCACGACGGCCGTGCAGGCACCACCGGGTATCGAAGAGCTTCCTGCTGAGCTGCAGGAGGAGCTGGAGGCCCTGATCGCCGTGACCGAGGACGTGAGAGGTCTCGAGTTCCTGGAGCCCCCGAAGATCAACGTGGTCAGCCCTGAGGAACTAGCCAGATTGGTGCGTGAGGACATCGCAGAGAACACCGAGGACATCGAAGTCGACCAGGCTCTCTACGAGCTGCTCGGGCTGGTGGACGAGGACACCCAGTTGTTGGATCTCTACACGGACGTGCTGGGGGAGCAGGTGGCCGGGTTCTACGACACCGAGACCAAGGAGTTGGTCGTTCCGCTGCGTTCCGACGAGTTCGGGGCACTCGAGCGGAGCACCATCGTCCACGAGTTGACCCATGCGCTCACCGACCAGCACTTCGACTTCGGGACCTACTACGAGACGTTGTTCGAAGGTGATCGCTTCGACGAGGCGACTGCGTATCAGGCCGTGATCGAGGGGGATGCCGTACTGACCGAGCTCTCGTATCTCCGCGAGCTCCCCGTTGAAGAACAGCGCGAGGTGATCGAGCAGTCGCTGGCGATCGACAGCTCAGCCCTCGACTCTGCGCCGCGATTTCTCCAGGAGTCGCTCATCTTCCCGTATGTCCAGGGCCAGATCTTCATGAACCGCCTGTTCCGCTTGGAGGGTCAGGCAGGGATCGATGCGGCCTACGACTCGCCACCGGTCTCCAGCGAGCAGATCATCACTCCCGAGGATTACCGGCGCGACGAACCGGTCGAGGTCGCCTCGCCCCAGGTCGACGTCCCCGGGTACGAAGTGGAGTACGAGAGCACCTGGGGCGAACTCAGCTTCGAGCTCATGTTCAACCAGATCCTCGGATCGGGCGCCGATGCGGCGGAAGGCTGGGGCGGTGACCGATACGTGGTGCTGTCCGACGGCACCGAGATCGCGATGGTGTTGTCGTACGTGGGTGACTCCGATCTCGACGCCGCCGAGTTCGAGGCGGCGATGGTCGAGTACCTGGACGCCACGCTCGAGGTCGAGCCGGACGGTCAGACCTTTTCGGGTGACGACTTCGGCTACGTCGCTCGCGACGGCAGTACGGTCACGCTCGTGGTGGCGTCGGATCCGGTGGTCGGGGCGCCGATCGTGGATGGCCTGGCCGCTCCGTGAGCTCGTTGGGATCCACCTTCTACCAGTCGGATCTGTCGAAGAGTCCGACCGCTTCGATCGTGGGCTGACGCAACCCCCTTGGTACCGGGCACGGTCTTCGGTATGTAGGGCCCAGATGCGGATGAATCGAGTTCCGATCCCGACCCGGCCCCCCGTCGAGGTCGTGCTGGAGTGCCCGGGCTGGCGGTCCGGCTCGATCATGCGACCCCAGTCGTTCTGGCAGCGCTGGAGGGGGCTTCGGCCCGAAGCCGGGGGCCGGTCGATGCTGTTCGTGACTCGCTCGGTCCACGGATTCGGGATGCGCCATCGGTTGCGTCTGGTGGCTCTCGACGCCGACCTGGTGGTGCTGACCGTGACGATCCTCGAGCCGAACAGGGTGGTGTGGTTCCGTCGGGCGGCGTTCGTGTTGGAGACACCCCTCGACGACCCCGGCCCGTCGCTCGGGGAGAAGCTGTCGATCAGCGCTCTCTAAGGTGGCGTCGTGGCCGGCACGCTCGTTCTCTGTTCAACTCCGATCGGCAACCTGGGCGACGTCTCCGACCGACTCCGGCACGCGTTGGCGTCGGCCGACGTCGTGTTCGCCGAGGACACCCGGCGCGCCGGGACCCTGTTGCGGTCGCTGGGAGTCGCCACACCGGTCCGCAGCTACTTCGCAGGGAACGAACGCCAGCGTGAGGATGAGCTGACCCAGCGGCTGGCAGCGGGTGCCACGGTGGCGCTGATCACCGATGCCGGCACCCCCGTGGTGAGCGATCCCGGTGCCCATGCGGTGACCGTCGCCCAGGAGGTGGGGGCGGTCGTCTCGATCATTCCGGGTCCGAGCGCAGTGACCGGTGCGGTGGCGGTTTCGGGCTTCACCGGTGACCGATTCGTGTTCGAGGGGTTTCTTCCGAAGAAGGTCAAGGACCGTGCGGCCCGGCTGTCCGAACTCGCCGCCGAACTGCGAACCATCGTGCTGTTCAGCGCTCCGCACCGGCTGGTTGAGGACCTGGAGGATCTGGCGACGACGCTCGGTCCGGCCCGGCGGTTGTGCGTGGTCAGGGAACTCACCAAGCTCCACGAGGAGATCGTGTGGATGTCGCTGGCACGGGCGCTAGAGGAGTGGACCGAACGTGCCCCACGGGGGGAGTTCACGCTGGTGTTGGCCGGTGCGACCCCACCCGAGCCCGATCACGGAGCCGGTGTCGAGCTAGCCCGTCGGCTGGTGGAGGAGGGGCTGTCGGCATCGGCTGCAGCCCGACAGGCTGCAGCGGAAACTGGGGCGGGCCGGCGGGCGATCTACGAGGCGCTGCTGGAGCCGTGAAACCGGGCTCCCGATCAGCTCAACGCCAGCTGGTTTCTGCAGGTCGTACAGATCCCCTTGCCCATGAAAGCCATCACGTGGTCGCCTTCGCCACAGAAGATGCAGGTGCCTTCCATCTTCTTGAGCACGATGCTCGATCCCTCGATCGAGATGGACAGTTGGTCACCCTCGCGAATGTTGAACATGCGGCGCGTCTCTGCCGGGATGACGATTCTTCCGAGATCGTCGATCTTCCGTGCGATGCCCGATTCCATGTCTCGACACCCTTCTCTCCGCGGGTGGCACCCTCCGGTCACCTTAACCCTCGACGTTCCGACGTGTCGGCCAGCGCGCCTACATTGACGGCCGCATGGGTTGGGTCGACACGCACTGCCATCTCCAGCTCGACGGGCGCGTCCCGGAGGAGTTGATGAGCCGCGCCGGATCGGTCGACTGGATGATGGTTCCCGGCGTGGATGCGACATCGTCGGCGGCGGCGATCGCCCTGGCAGAGACCCATCCCGCCCGGTTGATCGCCTCGGCCGGGCTCCACCCCCATGATGCCGAGTCCTTCGACGATCAGTGGCCGGCACTGGTCGAGCTGATGGATCGTGCCAGGGCGATCGGCGAAACCGGGCTGGACTACTACCGCAACCTGGCCCCACCGGACGCGCAGCGCCGGTCGTTCCAGGCACACCTCGATCTGGCACTCGAGCGCCGGCTTCCCGTCATCGTCCACTGTCGGGACGCCTTTGCCGATGTCCATGAGATGATCGGGTCGTCGGGGGCCGGTGACCTGTGCGTCCTCCACTGCTGGACGGGTGGTCCGAAGTGGACGAAGAGGTTCGTGGAGCTGGGAGTCACGTTCTCGTTCGCAGGCCCCATCGCATTCGAAACGGGCGACACGGTCAGACTGGGCGCGGCCCAGATACCACCAGGTCGGGCGATGGTCGAAACCGACACCCCGTACCTGGCGCCGCCGCCGCATCGGTTCGAGCAGAACGAGCCGGCCTGGGTGGCATTGGTCGGCGCCGCACTCGCCGGTGTGTGGGGGATGGATGTGGAAGCGGTGGCGGCTTCGACGACAGCCCGGGCCGTGGCCGTGTTCGGCGCCCCGGGTTCGCCATGAGTGCCCAGAGCCGGACCGAGGTCCGCCAGCTCCTGGAGCGTCATGGCGTTTCGCCACGCAAGGCCCTCGGGCAGCATTTCCTGGCCGATCCGAACATCACCGCCAAGATCGTCGCCACCGCCGGCATCGGGTCGTCGGACCACGTCGTCGAGATCGGCCCCGGTACCGGAACGCTCACGGTTGCGCTGGCGGCATCGGGCGCCACGGTGGTTGCTTTCGAGGTCGATGGGGGACTCAGGAGCCTCCTCGCCGAGGTGATGGCTCCGTACCCGCGGGCGGACGTGCGCTTCGTCGACGCCACCCGCATCGACCTCTCCGAGGAGCTCGAAGGCGACGACTGGGTGATGGTCGCGAACCTGCCCTACAACGTCGGCACACCATTGCTGCTCGACGTCGCCCGTCACGTTCCCAAGGTCAGGAAGATGGTGAT
The DNA here is from genome assembly GCA_963825585.1 of uncultured bacterium. Classification (GTDB taxonomy): domain Bacteria; phylum Actinomycetota; class Acidimicrobiia; order Spongiisociales; family ZC4RG35; genus JAOUGY01. The sequence goes on along the minus strand of CAWGTX010000006.1, from coordinate 1,120,667 downwards.
CATGGTCCAGCTCGAGGTGGCCCGAAGGCTCGCCGCCCAACCGGGCGGCAAGGAATACGGCCTCCCGTCGGTCGTGGCCCAGATCCACGGTCGCGTGCGAGTGGCGTTCACGGTCCCTCCACAGGTCTTCGTTCCCCCACCCCAGGTGGGTTCGGCGGTGGTGGTTCTCGACCGCATCCCTGCCGGCCCCGAGGCCGAAGCGGCGATCGAGCTCGCTGCCGCCGGTTTCGGGCAGCGTCGGAAGATGTTGCGCCGTTCGCTGGTTGGTCTGGTGCCTGACGCAGAACAGCTGCTCGGTTCGGCGGGCATCGATCCGTCCTCCCGGGCCGAAGAGCTGACCCCGGTCGACTACCTGCGACTGGCGAGGGCCTGGCGTGGCTGAGCTCACCTACTTCGCTCCCGCCAAGATCAACTTCTCGCTCCTGCTCAAGCCGGCCGACACCCGGGGCTACCACCCCCTGAGGTCGTTGACGCAGGCTCTGGAGTGGGGCGACACCCTGGAGTTCGACTCGGAGGACGAGGACCGGTTGGAGGTGGTGGGGGCGGACCTCCCCACCGACGGGTCGAATCTCGTGTGGAAGGCCATCTCGACAGTCGGGGGGAAACGTCCACGGCTTGCGATCCGGTTGACCAAGCGCACGCCGACCGCGGCCGGTCTGGGCGGCGGAAGCTCCGATGCCGCCGCCGCCCTCCGGGCGATGCAGGAGCTGTGCCGGCTTCGCGAGGAGATCGTCGTCGATGCCGCGCCGAAGGTGGGTGCCGATGTCGCCTTCTTCCTGACGGGCGGCACCGCCTGGATGGAGGGCTATGGCGAGCGCATCACCCGCCTCGATCGGTTGGAGGGGTTCGCCGTTGCGGTCGTGGTGCCACCCTTCGAACTCCCGACGCCCGACGTGTACGGCCGCTGGGATCGCCTCGGCGGCCCGGAAGGCGAGGAGATCTCAGGTCGGCGGCTGCCGCCGGCGTTGCGGAGTCTGGGACCCATCAGGAACGATCTCACCCCCGCCGCCGTCGATCTACGACCGGAGCTGGGGGACTGGATCCGTGACCTGTCGGAGATGTGGGGGCGTCCCGTGTCCCTGTCCGGAAGCGGGCCGAGTATGTTCGGCTGGTTCGCCGATGAGGACGAGGCGGAATCGGCGGTGGCCGAGGCACCGTCCGAGGCGCGTTGCACCGTGGCGACGACGATGTCACCTGATGGCGTCACACGACTGGATTGACCACCCGATCTCCCGGCCGGCCATTGACGCTGGGTGTGCACACCGCGTTCATCGGCAGGCCCCCGTTCTCCGGCTGGCTCACCGAGAGGGCCAGGATCACCTCGAAGGTGCTGCCTTCCCGATCGTGTCGGTAGCGGATGAGCCGTCCATCAGCCGGGCCAGCTGGCGGCTCACCGTCAGGCCCAGTCCGATGGAATCGGTTCGTCGGGGGTCGAAGGTCGCCCGCCCGTACGGGGTGAAGATGGTCTCGTGGAACTCGCTTGGAATGGCGGGCCCGTCGTTGTCGCTCATGACCACCCCGTCTGCAACCGACGGGAAGTATGGTCTCCCCGAGAAACCGGGAAGAGACGCGTTTCGCCTGGTAGCTAAGCTGTCCGAACCACCTATGGGGGGTGGTGTAACTGGCAGCACGACGGATTTTGGTTCCGTCAGTACGGGTTCGAGCCCTGTCCCCCCAGCACGAGACCCCGGGGTTCGCCTCGGGGTCGTCATCGGGTCATCCGAGAGCGCGTCACAACGGAACGCGGATACATCACGCCCGACCGGGGCCATGCACCAGGGAGCACCCATGAGTCACGTCGCTGTCGTTCTCGCCGCCGGGCAGGGAACCCGGATGAAGTCGGAGTTGCCCAAGGTGCTCCATCGGGTGGCAGGCCGCCCCATGGTCCAGTGGGTGATCGATGCCGTTCAGGCCACGGCACCGGAGCGGGTGATCGTGGTCGTCGGTCACGGGGCGGATGCCGTCGTCGCCGCCCTCCCCGACGGTGTCGAGTGGTGCGTGCAGGAGGAGCGGCGTGGCACCGGGCACGCCACCCAGATCGCGTTGGCGTATGCCGGTGAGATCGGATCGAGTGCGGTGATGGTGCTCCCCGGCGATACGCCGCTCATCACCGGCGAGGTGCTGACCGACCTGGTCGATCGTCACCGGCGCGCCGGGGGCGGGGCTGCGATGCTGACCGCCGAGCTCGCCGACCCCATCGGATACGGCAGGATCATCCGGCAGGATGGCGTCGTTCGCGGGATCGTCGAGCACAAGGATGCCGACGAGGCCCAGCGACGGGTGCGCGAGATCAATGCCGGCATGTACATCTTCGACGGATCCACGTTGGTCTCGGACCTGGCAGGTCTACGGGCGGACAACGCCCAAGCCGAGTTGTACGTCACCGATGTCGTCGGTGCGGTGGCCAACCGCGGCGAGCCGGTCGAAGCGCTCGTGGTGGGCGAGGAACTGGTGGCGGGTATCAACACCCACGAGCAGCTGGCGGCGGCGAACGCGGTGGCTCGGGGTCGGATCGGTTCGAGACTCATGAACGAGGGTGTGTCGCTGATCGACCCCGAACGCACCTATGTCGATGCGGACGTCGCCATCGCTCCGGGAGCGGTGATCTACCCCGGATGCCATCTGGAGGGCAGCACGGTGATCGAGAGCGGAGCGGTGGTAGGCCCCGACGTCTTCGCGCTCGACACTCACATCGGGACGGGGAGCAGGGTGTGGTATTCGGTGGTGCGTGGTGCCGACATCGGACCCGAGTGCGAGGTAGGCCCCTACACCACACTCAGGCCGGGCACCGTCATGCGACGGGCGGCCAAGGCGGGATCGTTCGTGGAGATCAAGAAGTCCACGCTGGGAGAGGGAGCGAAGGTCCCGCACCTCTCCTACATGGGCGACGCCACGATCGGCGCCAACGCCAACGTGGGCGCCGGATCCATCACCTGCAACTACGACGGATACTCCAAGCACGAGACCCACATCGGTGAGGGTGCGTTCGTCGGATCCGACACCATGCTCGTCGCCCCGGTGACGGTCGGCGACGGTGCGATCACCGGCGCCGGATCGGTCATCACCCGGGATGTCGAGGCGGGATCGCTGGCGGTCGAGCGCAATGAGCAGCGCTCGGTTCCGGGCTATGCGGCTCGGAGGGCGGAGCGCTACCGTGACGCAGAGGGCGAAACCAAGGAGCATTAGTGGACATCGTCAGTCGGAACCGGCTCATGTTGTTCTCGGGAGGGGCCAACATGGCGCTCGCCGAAGACGTGGCGGATCTGCTGGGAGTCAGGCTGGGCGATCTCCAGCGCTCCACCTTTGCGAACGGTGAGATCTATGCGAGGCCCACCGAGAGTGTGCGGGGTGCCGACTGTTTCGTGATGCAGAGCCACTGCCAGCCGATCAACGACGCCATCATGGAGCAGTTGGTGATCATCGACGCCCTCCACAGGGCGTCGGCCCGTCGGATCACGGCTGTCATGCCGTTCTACGGCTATTCCCGACAGGACAAGAAGGTCCTGCCGCGGGAGCCGATCACGGCCCGTCTCATCGGCGATCTGTTCATGAGCGCCGGCGCCGACCGCCTGGTGTCGGTGGATCTGCACACCGGCCAGCTTCAGGGTTTCATCTCCAAGCCGTTCGACCATCTCACCGCTCTGCCGATCATCACCGACTACCTGCGCTCCAAGATCGACGGTCCCACCGCCATCGTGTCGCCCGACGCCGGAGGTGTGAAACGGGCCGAGAAGTACGCCCGTCGGCTCGACGGCAGCGTGGCGTTCGTCTACAAGCGTCGGGACCCCGATCACCACAACGTGTCGGAGGCTCTCGATGTCTCGGGTGAGGTACGGGGCCGGCATGTCGTGATCGTCGACGACATGATCGATACCGCAGGGACGGTCGCCAATGCCGCCGAGATGATCCGCGATCGGGGGGCACTCAGCGTCCGGATCGCCGCCACCCACGCCATTCTCTCCGGTCCCGCCGTCGATCGGCTGAAGAACGCCCCGATCGAGGAGGTGATCGTCACCAACACGCTTCCGGTGAGTGAGGACGCCTGCCGGCTCGACAAGCTGCAGGTGTTGTCGATCGCCCCGATCGTCGCAGAAGCCCTCCAGGCGATCTTCATGGACTCCAGCGTGTCCGAGATCTTCCTGGGCGACAACGTCTGATCGACGATCGTGGATTCCACCGTCATCGAGATCAGGATCGGGAACGTCCGCACCGTCGCCGATATCACGTCCCACGTGGCTTCGTTCTGCCGGGGGAGAGGGGATGGGATCGTCAACGTGTTCGTCCCCCACGCCACCTGCGGGCTGGCGATCATCGAGACGGGTGCTGGCTCCGACCACGACCTCCTCGCCGCTCTCGACCTGGTCCTTCCCCGCGACGATCGATGGTTGCACCGCCACGGCTCACCGGGCCACGGTTCCGATCACGTGCTGCCCGCATTCCTACCGCCGACCGTGTCGATCCCGGTGTTCGACGGCGTCATGGCTCTGGGGACGTGGCAGGCCGTGACCCTGGTCGACCCCAACGTCGACAACCCGGTCCGGTCGGTGCGCCTCAGTTTCCTGGCTGGATGAATCCGGCGGGGTCGGGCAGTGTGATCGTCTCTCCCGCCTCGATGAGATCCGGGTTGCCGCTGCGGAGCCGGCGGAGGTTCTCGTCGATGGTGGCTCGCCAGTAGGGCGCGACCTCGTGGTCGGCCACGGCCCGTCCCGTCACGGCGGCGAGGCGGCGTTCCGCCAGCATCCACAGGTGTTCACCCCGCGCCACGGTCACGTCGACGGGACCGGTCACGACGATCGGTTCGGCGACGCCCGCTCCGACAGCGGCAGGACGGACCTCCTCGACCGGGTCAGGTCGCTCCGGTGTTCCGTTCCGGGCGTCGCCGGGCGATGTGACGGGGCGCCCGGCGAACGTGACCGGCTCGGGGACGTTGGCATTCGGCCGGCCGTGCGTCGGGATCGAGGGCACGTCTGCAGCGAGCCGGATCGAGGGTACGTAGGCTTCCGCCACCGGTTCGGCCGGTGGTGGAGCCTGGGGCAGGGGATGATGTGTGGAGGCGATGAGCGGGGCGGCCATCACGCCCACGGCGATCGTTCCCGCCACCGCACGGTCGGCCATCCGGCGGACGATCGGGAAGGTGAACGGCGCCACCCTGGTCATCAATCGTTCGCTCCCGGAGAACACGGTCGTCAGATAGGCGATCGTTCCGACCACGGACCAGTAGGCGACGACCAGTGCCGCCAGGCGCGCCAGTGCCGTGATGGCGTCGGTGAGCGAGGTGGTGGCGAGCCAGCCCGACGGATCCGCCCAGTCGATGCGGAACCATGGACGGTCGGCCAGACCGTGGAGCAGACGAATCGCCACCATCGGGAGCACCAACACCGTGGTCACACCTGCCAATGCCCGAAGTCGACTCATGGGGTGAACCTACGGGGCCCGGGAGCAGGAGGGAAGGGGATCGCTCCCGGAGTGATCTACGATGCAGATCCCAGCCGAGCCAGGAGACCATCGTGAACGTTCGCATCGGAATCGCCGAGACCAACAAGGTGGTCGAGCTCGACGTCGATGACCCGGCCGCTTTCGAGGCGACCCTCGAAGCCGCCTTCAGCGCCGACACCGCGCTGCTGTGGTTCGAGGACGCCAAGAAGCGTCGCGTCGGCATCCCCCGGGATCGCTTCGGTTTCGTGGAGATCGACCAGAGCGGCAACCGCCAGGCGGTCGGTTTCGCCGGCAGCTGAACCGGCGCCCCTCGCTCCGCCGCCGACCTCGACGATCGGTCGGTAGCGCGAGTCCATCACCGACATCCGTCGTCACGCGTCGAAGGGGCCGGTTTCCGGCCCCTTCGACATCCGACGGTTCGGTCGCTCAGAGCGCCCGGCGACGCCGTTCGGCGAGCCAGCGCTTACGGAGCCGACGACGCTCGTCTTCGGCGTATCCGCCCCAGACGCCTGCTTCCTGATTGGACTCGAGGGCGTACTGGAGGCAGTCCTCCTGGACGGCGCATTCGCCGCAGATCTGCTTGGCGGCGCTGATCTGGTCGATGGCGGGTCCGGTGGACCCGATCGGGAAGAACAGCGTCGGGTCCGAATCGCGGCACGCGGACAGCTCTCGCCAGTCGGTGGCGATCGTGATGCCCTGGGCGGCGATCTGTACGGCATTGCTGGTCAAGGTGGCCGGTCGGGCCACGGTCGACTGTTTACTCATGGTGTTTTCCCTCGCGGAGGGTTGCGGACGGTTTGTTCCACTTTTCACGAGCTGGCTCGCGCCAGGGCTCGTTCTGATCAGTGCTTGCGAGACGCAACGGTAATGTTGTTGCAACTTCGACGCAATGGATTCTTGATGTTTTTTCCCGGAGACCGTCTCCAGGTCGTTGGTCATCGCGGTTATCCGGCCCGGTTCCCGGACAACACCATGGTAGGGATGGCGCTCGCTTTCGGGATGGTGGGCATGGTCGAGACCGACATTCGCCGCACCGCCGATGGTCGACTTGCCCTGTCCCATGACCCGCACCTGCTCGGACACGTGGTGTGTGAAACACCGTGGGACGTGTTGCGAACGTTGGACCTCGGCGCCGGACAGCGGCCCATCCTGCTGGCAGAGGCCCTCGCGGCCTTCCCGGACCGGGCGTTCAACCTGGAGGTCAAGAACTGGCCCGGGGACCCCGGTTTCGAGGAGGATGGCGCCCTCGCCGTCGAAGTGGCGTCTGTCAGCAGGCCCGGCGACCTCCTGTCGTCGTTCCACTGGCCCACCATGGAAGCCGTCCGATCCTCCCACCCCGAGGTCGCAACCGGGCTTCTCCTCGAAGGAGACGTGGCCCTCGAGATCGCCATCGAATGGGCCACCCGGATGGGGCATGTGGCGGTGATCCCCGAATGGCAGATGCTGACCGGGCCCGATGGAGTCCGCCTGGTGGAATCGGCTCATGAGGCGGGCGTGGGGGTGGCAACATGGACGGTCAATGACGTTCAGGTGGCGCTCCAGCTTGCCCGGATCGGGGTGGACGCCATCATCACCAACGATCCCGGTCTGATGGTGGCGGCCATCGAGCGATCCACCCAGGAGGATGCATGACGATCGACGAACAGTTCAAAGCCGAACTCAAGGATGCGATGAAGGCGGGAGATCGCCCGCGACTCGACACGATCCGGATGGTCAGCTCGGAGATCCTGTTGGCCAAGTCGGCTCCCGGTTTCACCGGCGAGGTCGACGACGATCTCTATCTGAAGGTGATCGCCGCCCAGGTCAAGAAGGACGAGAAGTCGATCGAGGAGTACCGGGGGCTGGGCGAGCGTGGCCAGGCGATGGTCGAGAAGTACACCGCCGAGGTGGCGTACCTGTCCAAGTGGCTTCCCACACGCCTCGGCGAGGACGAGACCATGGCGCTGATCGAGGCGGCCATCGCCGAATTGGGTGTCGAGCGTGACCCCAAGTCTTCGGGCCGCATCATCGGTCACATCATGAAGAGTCACCGGGACGAGGTCGACGGCGGATTGGTGAACCGGTTGGTTCGTACCGCCCTCGAAGGCTGACTTGGCGGTCCCGCGTTACGAGCCGATGCTCGCCACCCCGTGGCGGGAGTCCTTCGATCACCCCGACTGGTTCTTCGAGGTGAAGTGGGATGGCGTGCGGGTGGTCGTGACCGTCGATGGTCCCACCGTGACCCTGCGCTCCCGACGCGGGTTGGACATGACCGGCACCTACCCCGAACTCACCGGTTTCCGGTGCGACCGACCGACCGTGATCGACGGCGAGGTGGTTGCGCTCGACGACGAGGGCCGGCCCTCGTTCTCGCTCCTCCAGCAGCGCATGAACACCTCGGGCGGCAGAGCACGGACGATGGTCGACAGGGTGCCTGTCACCCTGATGGCCTTCGATCTCCTCCACAACGGCTCGTCGATCATCGATCTGCCGCTGGAGGACCGCCGCGATCGGCTCGACCAGGTGCTGCCAGCAGGAATGGTCCGGTCGGATGCAACCCGCGGTGACGGGCGCGCACTCCACGAGGCCGTGGTTGCGAGTGGGCTCGAGGGGATCGTGGCCAAACGCAGCGGCTCGCCCTACCGCCCCGGCGTCCGCTCGCCGGACTGGCGCAAGGTCGTGCACCGACGGTCTGGACGATTCGTCGTGGGTGGGTTCCTACCGGGGGAGGGGACCCGCTCGTCCAGTTTCGCCTCGCTGCTGCTGGGGCTGTTCGACGGGGATCACCTCAGGTTCGTGGGTGCCGCCGGGTCGGGTTTCGACCAGGCCAGCCTCGGTCACATCCGCACTGCTCTCGATCAGATGCAGACGTCGTCTTCGCCGTTCTTCCTCGACGCCGGCATTCCGCGCACGGCTCGTTTCGTGGAGCCCGCACTGGTTGCGGTTGTGGAGTACCGGGAGTGGACCCACGAGCGGCACCTTCGCGCCCCGGTGTTCAAGGGCTTCACGGCGGATCCGGTGGACGTGGTTACCTGGCAGGAGGAAGGGCCGGACGCCGGCTGAGCTCCGGGCTACCCGGCCCGTTTCTGTTTGGTCGCCTCGACCGACGCCTTGAGTGCCTCGAGCAGGTCGACGACCTTGGTGGGCTCGGGCGCCTCCGCAATGACGATCTCGCGGCCCTCCAGCTTCGTCTGGGCCAATTCCTCGATGCGTTCGCGCGACTGGTCGACGTAGTCCTCGGTGACGAACGGCCGGGTGAGGTTCTCGATCAGCATGGCGGCCATCTCCACCTCTTCGGGGCGTACTTCGACGGTTGTGTTCAGCTCCTCGAACTCGGGCTGGCGGAGCTCGTCCGGCCAGTACATCGTCTCCATCACCAGCACGCCTTCCTTGGAGCGGATGGTGGCCAGCTGCTCCTTGTCGCGGATGGCGACCTTGGCGATGCCCACCTTGCCACCCGCTTCGAGCGCCTGCAGCAGGATCTTGTAGGCCTTGATCCCGGTCTTCTCGGGCGCGAGGAAGTACGAGGACTTGTAGTACATCGGGTCGATCTCGGACTCGTCCACGAACTGCACCACGTCGACGAGCTTGGCACCCCCCTTGGCGCTGGCGGCCGAGAGCTCGTCGTCTGTGAAGGTCACGTACGTGCCCTTCTCGACCTCGTATCCCTTGACGATCTCGTCCCAGGTCACCTCGTTGCCGTCGGCCTCCGCCACCCGCTTGTACTTGATGGGGCTGCCATCGGAGGCACGCAGCATCTTGAACTTCGGGGTCTTGTCCTCTGTGGCCGAGAACAGAGCCACCGGGATGGTCACCAGGCCGAAAGAAACGGCGCCTTTCCAGATCGAACGCATCGTCCGAGCGTACCGTGTCCTGTGGAAAAGTGCCCGTCGAGAAAACGCCCCGGCAGGTTGCGAATCGGGCGGCGAGCTGTGAGATTCCCTGACACACCCAGGAGGTGAGACGTGCTCGTATCGGACTGGGGCTTCTTCCTGAAGCCCGGGACGGAAGACGTGTTCAACGAGTGGCTCGCAGCCAACGAGGAGCGGTTCGCCGCCGTCGCCCCAACCACCTACGAATACCTCGGCACCTACGTACCCCTCTGGCGAGGTGCCGGCGAGACCGCCCCCTTCCATCAGATGTGGCGCTACCTCACCCAGCGTCCGCCCGACCTGAGAATCGCCGCCGGCGACTCATCGGGAGAGTTCACCGAGATGGCCCGCCAGTTCCTCTCCTTCGTCGACGAGACCCGCAGCGAGGAGGAGACCTTTCGGCTGTACAGGTCGGCGAGAAAGGACCGTTGACAGTCGACCGTTCACCGTTCACCGGGTCGGTACAACGTACAACGTACAACGTACAACGTAGAACGTAGAACGTACGGAGTCCGGAACGTGGCAGGCGTGACTCGCGACGGGTCCACACCCTCGGCCAGCTACACGAGAACCGGTGTGCGAGTACCGGCGGGGGGTCACAGGGGGGTCGTCCCCCTTCTCTTCGCGAGGCTCAACGCCCGGAGTCCGGAACGTGGCTCCTGCTGTGTGCGATGGGTCACGTCCTCGGCCCTCATGGGAAGACCGGACGGCGAGTACCGGCGGGGGGTCACAGGGGGGTCGTCCCCCCTCCAAGTAACAGTGCTCCCGGCAGGATTCGAACCTGCGCACCTGGCTCCGGAGGCCAGTGCTCTATCCCCTGAGCTACGGGAGCGGATTCGAGGAGTGTAGCCCCCTGCTGCCCTCCGCTCTCCCATGATCTTCGGTGCTGCCTCGGGTCCCGCTTCCCCGCCTGCCGTCGCCTTCCATTCGCCCTCCTGCGCCCTCCTCCGCCTTCCTCCGCCTTCCTCTGCCTTCGTCCTCCCGTCCTAACATCGCAGTCATGCGCGTAGGTGTTGGCATTCTCGGTGGTGGAACGGTCGGTGGAACGTTGGCGCGAAAGCTGCTCGACGACCACGAGGTCATCGCCGCAAAGTCCGGTATCGGGCTCGAACTGGTGAAGGTTGCGGTGCGGGACCTGGACAAGCCACGGAGTTTCCCGGGCGAGTACGCCACCACCGACCTGGAGTCGGTGGTCGACGATCCGGACGTGAAGCTGGTCGTCGAGCTGATGGGCGGGTTGGAGCCGGCTCGCTCACTGGTGATGCGGGCCCTGGAGCTGGGCAAGCCGGTGGTGACGGCGAACAAGGAGTTGGTGGCCGCCGACGGCCCCGCCCTGTTCGCCAAGGCGGCCTCGCACGGCGTGAGTCTGTTGTTCGAGGCGGCGGTGGGTGGCGGCATCCCGTTGATCCGCCCGTTGTCGGAGTCGTTGGCCGGAGAGCGTCTGAGCCGCGTCATCGGGATCGTGAACGGCACCACGAACTACATCCTGAGTGCTATGGATTCGCAGGGTCGTGACTACCACGACGTGCTGGCGGAGGCCCAGCGTCTCGGATACGCCGAGTCTGATCCGACCGCCGATGTGGGCGGTGGTGACGCCGCCGCCAAAGCCGCCATCCTGGCCGGGCTCGCCTTCGGGGTCTGGGTGGGTGGCGACCGGGTGTACCGCGAGGGGATCACCGAGATCAAGGGCGAAGACATCGGTTTCGGTCGTCAACTCGGGTTCTGCATAAAGCTGCTGGCCGTCGCCGAGGACTCGCCTCATGGCGTGGCGGTGCGGGTACATCCTGCGATGGTGCCGTTGGAGCATCCTCTGGCCAATGTTCGGGGTGCCCACAACGCGGTGTTCGTGGAGGGTCCCGCCGTTGGCGAGTTGCTGTTCATGGGGCCCGGCGCCGGTGGTGACCCGACCGCCACCGCTGTGCTGGGTGACGTGATCGATGCCGCCCGTGAACTGTTGGCCGGTACGCAGGTGGTCCCGAGGATCCAGTTCGGGGAGGGACGGGTGGCCGACTTCACCGAGGTCGGCACTCAGTGGTATCTCCGGCTCGAGGTGGCGGATGCGCCGGGTGTGCTGGCCCGCATCGCCGGCGTGTTCGGCGAGCACGGGGTTTCGATTCGTTCGGTGTGGCAGGAGGGCCGCGGCGGTGACGCCACTCTGTTGCTCGTGACCCATGAGGCCTCCGAGGCGAATCATCGGGCGGCGGTGGCGTCGATCGGTGAACTCGACGTGGTCAAGCAGGTGGCTGCCGCCATTCGGGTCATCGGCTCGTGACCGGCGCATGAGGTACGTCTCCACCCGGGGCGCCGCCCCGGTGCTCGACTTCGACGACGTGCTCCTGGCAGGATTGGCTGTCGACGGCGGGCTGTACGTGCCCGAGTCGTGGCCGCATCTGGATCGGCTGCCCGATGCGTCGCTCGGCTACGCCCAGGTGGCCGTGGAGGTGATCCGCCCCTTCGTGCTCGGGGGAGTGGTGGCCGACGAGCTCGAAGACATGGCTCACCGGGTCTACGGCGCCTTCCGTCATCCCGATGTCGCGCCGATCCGGACCATCGACGACGGACGCCACATGCTGGAACTCTTCTGGGGGCCAACGTTGTCGTTCAAGGACTACGCCCTGCAGCTGGTGGGGGCCATGTTCGACCTCGTCCTCCGGGCGCGCGGTGAGCGGATCCTGGTGCTCGGGGCGACTTCAGGCGACACCGGTTCGGCCGCCATCGCCGCCCTGGCCGGGCTCGAGTCGGTGGATGTGGTGATTCTCTACCCGGAGGGGCGCGTCTCGGAGGTGCAGCGTCGGCAGATGACCACCGTTGTCGACTCGAACATCCGGGCCGTTGCGGTGGAGGGGACCTTCGACGATTGCCAGGACCTGGTGAAGGCAGCCTTCTCGGATCAGGGGCTCAAGACGAAACATGCGTTGGCGGCGGTGAATTCGATCAACTGGGCACGTGTGATGGGTCAGGCCGCCTACTACGTGTGGACCACCGCCCAACTGGGTCGGTGCTCGGTGGCGGTACCCACCGGCAACTTCGGCAATGTGCTCGCCGCCAACGTGGCCCGCACGATGGGTGCGCCGCTCGATCGCCTCGTTGTGGGGACGAACTCCAACCACGGCATGGCCGACATCATCGCCAGTGGGCGGCTGAAGCTCGAAGAGGTGGTTCCCACCCTTGCGCCGGCGATGGACATCCAGGTCTCATCGAACTTCGAGCGGTATCTGTTCGATCTCTACGGCCGTGATGCCGAACGGGTCCGTGGGCTGATCACCGGGATGCGCGCCGACCGTGCACTCGTGCTCGACGAAGTCCACCACGATCGCCTCTCGGAGGTGTTCGCAGCCTCCTGGCTGGACGACGCCGGCATCGACGACGTGATCCGCCGTGTCCACTCCGAGACCGGCCTTCTGATCGATCCCCACACCGCCACCGGCTGGTCGGCGGCGGAGACACATCGCCGCCCCGGAGAGACGATGGTCACCGTGTCCACCGCCCATCCCGCCAAGTTCCCGGAAGTAGTGAGGGCGGCCACGGGGCAGGAGCCGGAACTGCCCTCCGACCTCGCCGACCTCGCCAGCCGACCGGAGCGCATGTGGCACATGGCCGCCGGGATGACCGCCCTCACCGACCTCCTCGACGAGGTCACCGCGTCCCGCTGAGGCCCGGCGCACCCGGTTGGTCGAGGGAGATCGGTGAAGCTCGAGCCACCGGCTTGCGTCTGGACGCCCACCGAGTACCATCTCCCTCGATCGTCCCCGCACCTCCCGGTGCCGGCGGCGAATCTCCCACCGACCATCCCCGGGTCTCCGACGCCGTGACGGTATCGCTACCGCTGGCCGCCCGGACGGGCTGAGAGGAACCATGACCACCAGAGCCCAACTTCAGAGCAAGTCGATCGGGGAACTCCGCGAGATCGCAAGATCCGCGGGGATCGATGCCGAAGGGCTTCAGAAGGCCAAGATCATCAGTGCACTCTTCGAGGCCGGTGCCGCCGTCGAAGGCGACCAGGCATCCGGCGCTTCCGACATTCAGCTACCGATGGCAACCGCCCGATCCGAGGATCACGCCGAGCGCGCCGACAGCCATGCCGACGCCGGTGAGGGTGGCGACGACCGTCGTGCCGACTCCTCCGAGAATCGGTCCACCGTCGGAGGCGGCGATCGTGGCGATGGCGATCGTGGCGTCGGTGATCGCGGCGATGTCGAGGCCCGTGAGGGTGGCGACCGTGACGGTGGCGATCGTGACGGCGGCGACCGGGATTACGACGGAGACGGTGGCAACCGTCGGCGCAAACGGCGGCGGCGTGGCGGCCAGGGCGGCCAGGGTGGCCAGGGCGGCGGCCAGGGCAATCAGGGCCAGGGTGGTGGTCAGGGCGGTGGCGGTCACTACGAGCAGGTTCCCGAGGGCGACCTCGAAACCCGCGAGGGCCTTCTCGACGTCCTTCCCGAAGGCTATGGCTTCCTGCGGTGCAGCGGATACCTCTCGGGAGATCGAGACGTGTACGTGTCCGCCACCCAGGTGCGCAAGTTCGGCCTCCGCAAGGGCGACCTCGTGGCTGGACCGGTTCGGCCTCCCCGCACTCAGGAGAAGTTCCCGGCCCTCATCCGCATCGACACCGTCAACGGTGCCACCTCCGAGGAGGCGATGCGTCGTCCCAAGTTCGAATCTCTCACACCACTGTTCCCGAACGAGCGGCTCCGTCTGGAGACGGAGGGCGAGCCCGATGGTGTGCTCACCCGGATCGTCGACCTGATCGCCCCGATCGGCAAGGGCCAGCGCGGTCTCATCGTCTCGCCTCCCAAAGCGGGCAAGACGACGGTGCTCAAGGAGATCGCGGCGTCCATCACCGCCAACAATCCCGAGTGCTACCTGATGGTGGTCCTCGTCGACGAGCGGCCCGAGGAAGTCACCGACATGCAGCGTTCGGTGAAGGGCGAGGTCATCTACTCCACCTTCGACCGGCCGGCCGAAGAACACACGCAGGTTTCCGAACTCGCCCTCGAGCGTGCCAAGCGCCTCGTGGAGATGGGCCTCGACGTCGTCATCCTGCTCGACTCGATCACCCGTCTCGCCAGGGCGCACAACCTGGCGACTCCCGCCTCGGGACGGATTCTCTCCGGTGGTGTCGACTCCCAGGCGTTGTACCCGCCCAAGCGTTTCTTCGGTGCCGCCCGCAACATCGAGGAGGGTGGATCGCTCACCATCCTCGGTACCGCTCTGGTCGAAACCGGTTCGAAGATGGACGAAGTCATCTTCGAGGAGTTCAAGGGCACCGGCAACATGGAGCTCCGATTGGATCGCAAGCTCGCCGACAAGCGCATCTACCCTGCCATCGATATCGAGGCATCGGGAACACGGCGCGAAGAATTGCTGTTCGACAAGCGCGAGCTGACACAGGTGTGGAGGCTGCGGCGGGTTCTGTTGGCGTTGGAGTCGGGTTCGGCTCTCGAGCTGCTGATCGACCGCCTGAAGAGCACCAAGTCGAATGACGAGTTCCTCACCGAAGTCGCCAAGACCGGTGGATGATCCAGAGGAGAGAGCATGAGGACCGAGATACACCCCGAATATGCCGACACGAGCGTCACCTGCTCGTGTGGCAACACGTTCGTGACCCGTTCCACCAAGCCAGGGTCGATGCACGTGGAGCTCTGCAACGAGTGCCACCCCTTCTTCACCGGTCGTCAGAAGCTGGTCGACACCGGCGGTCGCGTCGAGCGCTTCCAGAAGCGGTACGCGGGAACCGAGATCAAGTCGAAGAAGCGCCAGAAGGCGGAGTCCGCCCCGGCGGAGGAAACCGTCGAGGTCGAGTGACGGCTCCGGGAGCCTGATCGCTCGCTTATGTCCGAGGCGAAACCCGAGCCACCGATGTCGGTGGGAGGCCAGGCGGTCCTGGAGGGCGTGATGATGCGCGCTCCGGGCGCCTGGGCCATCGCCGTTCGTCGTCCCGACGGGATCATCGAGGCGGTCCGTCACGAGCTTCCCCGGCTCTCGTCCCGTTCGAAGGCCGCCACCATCCCGTTCGTGCGCGGCATCATGGTGTTGGGCGAATCGCTCACCCTGGGGTATCGCGCTCTGACCTGGTCGGCGCAGAAGGCGGCCGGCGAGGACGAGGAGGAGCTCAGCAAGGGTGAGATCGCCTTCTCGATGGGAATCGCCCTCGTGATCTTCGTCGGGTTGTTCATCCTGCTGCCGGCGCTGGTGGCCGGTTGGGCGGCCGGTGAGTCGGGCATCCTGTTCGCCACGGTCGAAGCGGTACTCAGGCTGGTGCTCTTCATCGGCTACCTGTGGGCGATCGGCCGATCGAAGGAGATCCGCCGGGTGTTCCAGTACCACGGCGCCGAGCACATGTCGATCCACGCATTCGAGGCGGGGGAGCCACTTTCGGTCGACTCGGTGTCCCGCTACCGGCCCGAGCATCCCCGCTGTGGCACCAACTTCCTCATGATCGTGATTCTGTTGTCGATCGTGGTGTTCAGCTTCGTCGGCAAGCCCGAGTGGCCGCTGCTCGTGCTCAGTCGTGTGATCGGCATCCCGTTGATCGCCGGTCTGTCATATGAGGTGCTCAAGTTCGCCGGAGCCCGCCAGAGTGAGCGGGTGGGTCGCTTCATGGCGGCGCCGGGGATGTGGCTGCAGAAGCTCACCACCGGCGTTCCCGAGCGGGACATGATCGAGGTGGCGATCACCAGCTTGGTTTCGGCGCTCGAGTCACGGCAGGTGGACGAGGTGATCTCCCGGGGCGGTGTGCCCGAGGCCGCCCTCGCCGCTCGGGCGGTCTGACATGGATGCCCGCCTCGAGGCCCGATTGATCGAGGTGGAGTCGGCGTTCCGGGAGGTCGAACATCTACTTGGAGACCCCGACATCATCGCCGACTCCGGCCGTCTCGCCGATCTTGGACGGCGTCACTCCGAGCTGAGACCGGTCGTCGATCTGATCGAGGCGTGGCGGGCAGCCGACTCCGATCGCCGTGAGGCGGAGGAACTCGCCACGGTCGACGCTTCGATGGCCGACGAGCTGCGGGAGATGGCGTCGGAGCGTGGTGCCCAAGCCGAACGACTCGAAGCGGACCTGCGGGTGGCGCTCGCTCCCAAGGACCCCAACGACACCAAGGACGTGATCCTCGAGATCCGTGCGGGTGCGGGAGGCGACGAAGCCGCCATCTGGGCCGGTGACCTGTTGCGGATGTACGAGCGGTACGCCGATCGACGGGGGTTCTCGGTGGAAGCGATGGATTCCGCCGCGTCCGAGGCGGGCGGGTTCTCCAAGGTCACGGTTGGGGTCAAGGGTCGTGGAGCCTTCTCGCGTCTGAAGTTCGAGGCCGGGGTCCACCGGGTGCAGCGGGTCCCCCGTACCGAGTCCCAGGGGCGGATCCACACCAGCACCGCCACCGTCGCCGTGCTTCCCGAGGCCGAGGACGTGGAGGTGGACCTCGACCCGAACGATGTTCGGGTCGACGTGTACCGCTCGAGTGGACCCGGCGGTCAGTCGGTGAACACCACCGACTCGGCGGTGAGGCTCACGCACGAGCCCACGGGGTTGGTGGTGACGTGCCAGGACGAGAAGAGCCAGCTCCAGAACAAGGAGAAGGCCTTTCGAATCCTTCGCGCCCGCCTGTTCCAGCTCGAGACGGAACGGCGCCACTCCGAGCAGGCCGCCGCCCGGCGTTCGCAGGTCGGCACGGGAGAGCGCTCGGAGAAGATCCGAACCTACAACTACAAGGAGAACCGGGTGACCGACCACCGGATCGAGCTGACGTTGTACAAACTCGACCAGGTGCTCGACGGCCAGCTCGACGATTTCGTCGACGCCCTCACCGCCGAAGATGTTGCGGCGGCGCTGGCCGGCGACTGATCACGTCCCGTATCGGTGGGTGCCGTGCAGCGTTCACCATGGGCGCGTATGGTTGACTCACCGATCGAGGGAGTGACGATGCGCAAGTCTGTGATCGGCGGTCTGCTGGCCGTCCTGATGCTGGCCTCCACGGTGGCCCCGGCCGTGGCCGCCCCGAAGCGGGAGGTCAGGTTCGCCACCTTCAACGCAAGCCTCAACCGCGCCAACGAGGGGGACTTGGTAGCGGAGCTGCGAGAGGCTGTCGCCGGGACCGTCTCCGACCAGCTCGCCGCGGTCCTGGAGATCATCTCGCTCAACGACGCCGACGTTCTGTTGATCAACGAATTCGACTTCGATCCGGAGGCTGGAGCGCTGTTCGCCGAGCTCACCGGCTACCGCTACCACTTCATGGCCCCCTCGAACACCGGGATCGCCTCAGGCTTCGATCTCGACAACTCGGGTGCTGTCGGCGGGCCGAATGACGCCTACGGCTTCGGGTTCTTCCCCGGTCAGTTCGGGATGCTCGTGTTGTCGAGATTCCCCATCATCGAAACGGACGTCCGCACCTTCCAGAACTTCCTCTGGAACGACATGCCCGACGCTCTGCTGCCGGTCGATCCCGGCACCGGCGAATCGTGGTACTCGACTGAAGAG
This sequence comes from uncultured bacterium, assembly GCA_963825585.1. Classification (GTDB taxonomy): domain Bacteria; phylum Actinomycetota; class Acidimicrobiia; order Spongiisociales; family ZC4RG35; genus JAOUGY01. The sequence goes on along the minus strand of CAWGTX010000006.1, from coordinate 1,102,904 downwards.
CTGGAGGTGGTGCGGCTGTCGTCGAAGAGCCACTGGGACGTGCCGATCCGCATCGGTCGGCGCACGGTCCACTTCCTGGTGAGCCATCCGACGCCACCGGTTTTCGACGGCGATGAGGACCGCAACGGCACCCGGAACTTCGACGAGATCCGGTTCTGGGCCGACTACGTCTCGTCGACGTCCGCGAGCCGCTACATCTACGACGACAACGGTGAGCGGGGTGGCCTTGCCTCCGGTTCGCTGTTCGTCGTCGCCGGCGATCTGAACTCCGATCCCTTCGATGGGGACTCCATCCCAGGCGCCGTTCAGCAACTGCTCGACCACCCGAGCGTGAACACCTCGATGACGCCGTCGAGCGAGGGAGCGGTGGAGGCTTCGGCGATCCAGGGCGCTGCCAATGCCACCCACATCGGTGACCCGCGATTCGATACCGCCGACTTCGCCGACACGGCCCCTGGCAATCTGAGAGCCGACTACGTGCTCCCCTCCAAGGCTCTGCGGATCACGGACGCCGGCGTGTTCTGGCCGCTGCAGGCTGACCCCTTGTTCGCGCTGGTCGGCGAGTTCCCGTTCCCCTCGTCGGACCACCGGATGGTGTGGGTCGATGTCCGTGTCCCCGGCTACCGATGAACTCAGACCCGGTCGGTGGGCCCGACCGGGTCCGACACGGCGACGCCGCAGAATGCACACGTCGCCCGCCCGACCTCGACCATCGAGTCACACTTCGCACACCGAGTCGGTTTGGGGGTGTGGCGACCGTCCTCGACCCCGTCCACCAGATCGATCTGTCTCAAACGCTCGCTCAGCTGCTCGTCGGTCCAACCGCTGTCCTTGAGCAACGACCACATGGCGTCGACCACCAGGATCAGCCGGTCGACACGTTCGTTCACGTCGTGGAATTCCCCGGCCGTGGAGCCGGCCGAACCGCCCGCCGTCCTGCTCATCGATGCCGCCCGGCCGGCGGCTCGCTCACCCATCACGTAGCCCATCAGGAAGTCGAACATGGGTGATCAGCGTACGGGTGGGACGAGGTCGTGCAACGGGCGCGTTCGGATGTGACGGTCGGCCTCGGCTGCGGTACGATGACCTCCCACCTTGAGACGTGCTCTCTGGGGCGCGTCCGCATTCGGGGGTGGTGTAATAGGCAACACGGCAGATTCTGGTTCTGTAATTGAGGGTTCAATTCCTTCCCCCCGAGCGACCCGCGGCACGCCCCCAGGCATGACCTCGGAGTCACAACCAACACGGTCCCGTCGTCTAGTGGCCTAGGACGCTGGCCTCTCAAGCCGGTAACGCCAGTTCGAATCTGGTCGGGACTGCCATCGAAGACCCCCGCTCTCAGCGGGGGTCTTCTGCACTCAGCTGCTGGCTGCTGGCCAGACTGGCTTGATGCTCGATGCTCGATTTGCTCAAGCCTTGCCGTAGACCGGCACGAGCGCGCCGTTCATCACGCCTGACTCCTCGGACAGCAGGAAGTCCGCTACGGCGGCGATGTCGTCGGGTGTCGGCCAGTTCACGTAGTCGGCGTAGGGGAGGGTGGCCCGTGTGGCGGGGGTGTCGATCACGGCCGGCATGAGCACAGCGGTTGTGATCCCCGTGGGTTCCAGTTCGGACGCCGTGCTGCGACCGAGCGCCATGACCGCCGCCTTGGACATGTTGAAGGCGGCCTGGCCTGGCGGGTTCTCGATCCCGGCCCGGCTCCCCACCAGCACGATGCGGCCGTACGGCGCGTCCTTCATGTGGGGGATGGCGGCCCGGACTGCGTAGAACGACGAGCGCAGGTTGAGGTCGATCATGCGGTCGAAGCGGACGTCGTCGGTTTCCTCGACGTCACGGCCACCGGCCCATCCTCCCACCAGGCAGGCGAGCCCGCTGATCGGCCCCATCTCCTCGCGGACGTGTTTCATGAACGAGGAGACCGACTCGGCGTTGGTGGCGTCGACCCGTCGGAGCGCGACCCGATCCTCGTCGATGTCGAACTCCTGCTCGAATCTCGTGGCCTCCTCCGGGAGCAGATACGTGACCGCCAACCGCACGTCCTGCCGCAGCAGGCGACGCACGAGGGCGCTTCCGAGACCCCCGGTCCCGCCCGTGATGACGATGGTCCTTGGCACGGTATCTCCTGGTTCGTTGAACGAGTTTGAGTCTCCCATGGTAAGTTCTCCTACGGCGACAGGTCGACTCCGGAGGAGAGCAGTGTCTTCGATCATCTTTGATGGCATCGGGAAGGTATACCCAGGCGGTACCCGAGCGATCTACGACGTCAACATCGAGGTCGGTGACGGCGAGTTCGTAGTGCTCGTCGGCCCCTCGGGTTGTGGCAAGTCCACGCTGCTGAGAATGGTGGCCGGTCTCGAGGAGGTCACAGAGGGCCAACTCAGGATCGGCGAGCGCGTTGTCAACGACGTCTCCCCAAAGGACCGTGACATCGCGATGGTGTTCCAGAACTACGCGCTCTACCCCCACATGAGCGTGTTCGACAACATGGCATTCGGTCTCAAGCTGCGCAAGATGCCCAAGGACGAGATCAATCGTCGGGTGCAGGAGGCCGCCAAGGTCCTCGAGATCACCGAGTACCTCGACCGCAAGCCGAAGGCTCTTTCCGGTGGTCAGCGTCAGCGGGTCGCCATGGGTCGTGCCATCGTGCGCGAGCCCTCCGCCTTCCTCATGGACGAGCCGCTGTCCAACCTCGACGCCAAGCTGCGTGTGCAGATGCGTTCCGAGCTCGGACTCCTTCACGCCCGGCTCGGTACCACCACTCTGTACGTGACCCACGACCAGGTCGAGGCCATGACGATGGGTGACCGGGTCGCCGTGCTGCGAGCCATCGGCGGCAAGGAGATCTCCAACCTCCAGCAGATCGATTCGCCCCGCCGTCTCTACGACGAGCCGAACAACCTGTTCGTTGCCGGTTTCATCGGATCGCCGTCGATGAACTTCACCTACGGAACAATCGAGGGCGAGGGTGACGACGTCTTCGTCCGCTTCTCCGGTTCGCGGGTGAAGATCGACCGGGGTCGTCTTGCTGCCCACAAAGGGCTCGCCGACTACAAGGGCAAGGACATCGTCATCGGCATGCGTCCCGAGAGCTTCGAGCTGGTGGCTGCAGTGTCGTCGGATGTCGAAACTGCGGACCGGGTGATCGAGGTCAAGGTCGGACTCACCGAGCAGCTCGGGTCCGAGGCGTTCGTGCACTTCGAGCGTGAAGGCGCCCCGGTCGTCACGCCGGAACTGCGCGAGCTCATGGAGGACGAGGGCACAGACGTCGATTCGCTGGGTGCCGTCACCAAGATGACCGCCCGGGTCGATCCCGACCATGCCCCCCGTTCCGGTGAAATGGCTCAGCTGTACATCGACACCAGCCGTCTCCACTTCTTCGACAAGGACACCGGACTGGCGATCCGCTGAGCGATCGCTCACCGACCCGCCGAGAGAGCCGCCCCGGGCCACCGGGGCGGCTCTTCCTTGGTCAGGTGGTCGTCGAACACCGGGGTCTCCGGGGCTGGCGCACTGCACTACGCTCCCTTTCATGATCTCCATGGACCCGATCGAGTCGGTAGACCCTCGGATTGCGGACCTCATCCGCCGTGATCTCGAACGCCAGAACAGCCACATCCATCTCATCGCCTCCGAGAACTTCGCCTCCCCGGCGGTGATGGCAGCGTGTGGATCGGTGTTCACGAACAAGTACGCCGAGGGGTATCCCGACCGGCGCTACTACGAGGGCTGCGGCGTGGTGGACGAGATGGAGACGCTGGCGATCGAGCGCGCCAAGGCGCTGTTCGGGGCGGACCACGCCAACGTCCAGCCCCACTCGGGTGCTCAGGCAAACATGGGTGTGTACCTGGCTCTCCTCGACTCCGGTGACACCGTCCTCGGGATGCGTCTCGATCAGGGCGGTCATCTCACGCACGGGTCCAAGGTCAACTTCTCGGGCAAGCAGTACAACTTCGTTGCCTACGGACTCGACCCGGAAACCGAACGGATCGACATGGACAACGTGCGCGCCCTGGCGCTCGAGCACCGCCCCAAGATCGTGCTCGCCGGGTACTCGGCCTATCCCCGTCATCTCGACTACGAGGCGTTCCGCTCGATCGCCGATGAGATCGGGGCGGTCTTCCTGGTCGACGCAGCCCACTTCATAGGGCTGGTGGCCGGCAAAGCGTTCCCCAATCCGATGGAATACGCCGACATCGTCACCGCAACCACCCACAAGGCCCTGAGAGGGCCGAGGGGCGGAATGATCCTTTGCACGGAGGCGTATGGCAAGGTGATCGACAAGGCCGTCTTCCCGGGCGGACAGGGCGGACCCATCATGAGTCAGATCGCCGCCAAGGCGGTGTGTTTCCACGAGAACGACACCGACGAGTTCCGCTCGTATGCCCGCCGCATCCTCGAGAACGCCTCGGCGATGGCGACCCAACTCCAGGCCGACGGTGTCAGGCTGGTCACAGGTGGAACCGACAACCACCTGATGCTGCTCGACCTTCGATCCATCGATGCTGAGCTGACGGGTCGTGAAGCGGCCAAGCTGCTCGATTCGATCGGCATCACCTTGAACTTCAACTCGATTCCGAACGATCCCCGTCCCCCGATGCACACCAGCGGGCTGCGGATCGGGACGCCTGCGATGACCACGCAGGGCATGGGCACCGCCGAGGCCACGCAGACGGCGGCGTTGATCGCCCGGGCGTTGAAGGAGCGGGCCGACTCGTCAGCGATCGCTGCCGTCGAGTCTGAGATCAGGGACCTCGCCACGGCGTTCCCGCCCTACCCGGCAGACTTCGCCGGTCACGTCTGACCCGAAATTGCGTACCGCACCGGCGCATGTGGGGGTGCGGTACGCAAATTCGGTTCTAGGCGGCCATTCCGCGTAGACGCAGCGCCTGGCGGAGCTGGTTGACCGTGCGGTCCATTCCGCCCGACACGTCCCACCACGTGTATCGAAGCACCAACCATCCGAGCAGTTCGGCTTCGTTGTGCTGGGCGCGGTCGATCCTGAAGCGGTCGCGGGACGTGTGGAACTCCATCCCATCGAGTGCGATGCCCACCCGGACACCCGGATAGGCGAAGTCGAGGAGGCACACGATCCCGTTGTCCTCGCGCAACACCGGAAACTGTGGCTCGGGGAGCGGAACTCCGCGTTCGGCCAGGCCTCGGAAGAACAGGCTCTCGAGGTAGCTGTCGGTGACCTTCGAGACCATCAGGTGCTCCGCGAGGTGAGGACGGATCACGCCTACGCCGTTACGGCCACGCCGGGCCACCCGTTGGAGGAGTTGCAGCAGCTGCCCGGTGTCGGTGAGCCCTTTGCGGATTGCGTAGTCGAGCGCTGGGCCCACCAGTGACTTCGCCGATCCGCCGAGGTCGACGAGAGTCCTGGTGGGGGTGGTGATCGGTACTCCGGCGAGGGAGGTGATGTCTCCTTCGATCAGATCCGTCGATTCGTGCACCACGGCAAACTGATGGTTCCGTCTCCATCTGCGGGTGACCACCTCGATCTCCCTCGGCTCGCGCCCACCGAATGACACCATTCCCCACAGGAATGCCGCCGTGACGTGGGAGGCAGCCGCCAGATCCTGGCACGCCAACACCGCAGTGGTCACGCGCCGGGGATGTGTGTCGGGGACGGAGGCGTGGCAGTACACACCGTTACCGAGTCGGATGAAGTGGCCGGCGGCGACGCGCCTTGACAGCGTGGTGTCCGACAAACCCGCTTCACACCACCAGCGTTCAGTGAAGACACCGTTGTGGTCAGCGGCTCTGGCCATGACAGATGCTTCGTTGCTCGGCATGTCGATCAAGTACCGGTGAAGACGCCGGTCGACAACCCCTTGACAACCCACCAACCCGAAATTGCGTACGTCGCCCCCGCAAACGGCGGTGACGTACGCAATTCGGGTCGTGGATTTGGGCGGGGGGTGTGCGGCGCCGTACACTCTCGTTCCGGACTTCACGAAGCCCGTCCATCCCTCAGGTGCCCATCACTCATGCGATCTGACAACGCTCATCGCCAGGTCACATCCGCCGTCTCCGACGGCTGGATGGAGGGCGGCGCCTTCCTCAATTCGATCCTCGCCGGAACCCTGATCGGCTTCTTCGCCGACAAATGGCTCGGCACCGATCCCTGGCTGGTGGTGGCGGGCATCACCGTCGGGGCGTACTCCGGCTTCATGAAGGTCTGGCATTTCTCCAAACGGCTCGAGGAGATGGCTCGTGACCGGTGAGCAGATGACCACCCGGCTCCCCGGCGCCACGCCGGTCGAAACGGTCATCGCCCGCCACACGGTCAAGCGTGCCATCTATGTCGGACCCCTCGTCACAGCGCTGTTCGGCGTGTTGCGGGGAGTCGATGGGCTGATCGGTTCGACCATCGGCGTCGCCGTGATCGTGGGCAACTTCCTCCTGGCGGGGGCGATGCTGAGCCTCGCCATGCGCATCTCGCTCGCCATGTATCATGCCGCCGCGCTGTTCGGCTTCTTCCTCCGTTTGGGGCTGATCATGGCGACGATGCTCCTCATCGTGCAGTTCGTCGAGATCGATCGGCTGGCGTTTGGGATCTCAGCGGTGGTGACGTATATGGTGCTGCTCGTCCTCGAGGCGATTGCCGTGGCACGTGGGAGAGAAAGGGATCTGGATTGGACCAGCTAATTCTGGCCGTCGAAGAGTGTGACTTCGTGAACAACCCGGTGTGTGCACCGGCCGAAGTAACCGAGCTGTTCGTGTTCAAGCCGATCTTCGGCGACATCAGCCGAACCCCCATCCTGATGGTGTTCGCCGCCTTCGTCGTCATCGCTCTCGTCTATTTCGCCCTCCGCACCCCGCGGGCGGTGCCCACCAAGTTCGGTGCCGCGATCGAGTCGCTCATCGGCGTCGTCCGCAATGACATCGCCATCGGCATCATCGGTCCGGATGGTCTGAAGTACTTCCCGTATCTGCTGTCGCTGTTCATGTTCATCCTGGTCGGGAATCTCTTCGGGCTCACGCCGCTCATCAACTTCCCGATCACTTCCCGTATGGCGATTCCGCTGCTGCTGTCGGTGGCCACCTACCTGATCTTCCTGGTGGTGGGCATCAAGAAGCAGGGGATCGGCTACTTCACACATCTCGCTTGGCCGCCGGGAGTGCCGATTGCGATGAAGCCACTGGTGGGCATCATCGAGCTGGTCTCGGTGTTGGCGATCCGTCCGTTCTCGCTGGCGGTGCGGTTGTTCGCCAACTTGGTGGCGGGCCACACCATGCTCAGCCTCCTCCTGATCACGGGCTGGGTGTTCACCCTCAACCTGTTCACCAACTTCGGTGAGATCGGTGCGAAGGGACTCGCCGGCCCAGCATGGTTCATCTTCGGTCTCGGCATCTACCTCTTCGAGATGTTGGTCGCGGTCATCCAGGCCTACATCTTCACCCTCCTGTCCGCGGTCTACATCGAATCCTCGATCAACGTCGAGCACGGTGACGACCACGGCAGCGAGCACGGCGCCGCCGCCGTCGCCCATTAGATCGCAGAGAACCCACGAGGGAACAGAAAGGAACGGAGACAGAGATGGACGCAGTCCTCGCAGTACTGGCTGCCGCCCAGATCCTTGCCCAGGAGGCAGCGGGCGGGATCACCGGGAGCCTGAACGTGGTCGGATACGGCCTCGCCGCCATCGGCCCTGGCATCGGTGTGGGCCTTGTGGCCGGTAACGCCGTCCAGGCAATGGCCCGTCAGCCCGAAGCAGCCGGCATGGTGCGAACCACCATGTTCCTGGGTATCGCCTTCACCGAGGCCCTGGCCCTCATCGGCTTCGTGCTCTTCTTCCTCGGCTGATGCTGCAATTCATCCTGGCCGTAGAGGAGAGCGAGGGAGGAGGCGGCCTCGAGCTGTTGCTCCCCCCAACCGTCGAGCTGATCGCCGGTGGCCTCGCCTTCCTCATCGTCTTCCTCTTCATGTGGAAGTGGGCGGTTCCCGCCCTCAACAAATCGCTTGAAGAACGTCAGAAGGCGATCGGTGGGCAGATCCAGGAGGCTGAGGCCGCAAAGGCCGAAGCAGCCGCGTTGCTCGCCGACTACAAGGCGCAGCTCGCCGACACCCGTGCCAAACAGAGCGAAGCCATCGAGGCCGCTCGTGCCCAGGGCGAGGCCATGAAGGCCGAGATCATCGCCAAGGCAACCACCGAGGCCGAGGCCATCGTAGCCAAGGCTCGTGAGGATGCCGCCGGCGAGCGCAGCCGGGTACTCGCCGACGCGAGGTCGGACGTGGCAAACATGTCCATCGATCTCGCCGAGCGCGTGGTCGGACAGAGCCTCGATCGGGACACCCAGCTGGGCCTGGTCGAGCGGTACATCGCAGAATTGGAGAAGTAGGTGGCAGACCGGGTCGACGCATACGCAGCAGCGATCTTCGAGCTCGCCGGCGCCGAGGGTGACACCTCGCGAGTGGAGCGGGAGTTGTACGCCATCGCCCGTTCGGTCGAAACCTCGCCCGAGCTTCGCGACGCGCTGTTGGACCCGATGCTGCCGGTGGAGCGCAAGCAGTCGGTGGTCGATGGCCTGCTCGGTGGTCGTGCGTCGCAGCTGACCGTCAACCTGGTGTCGTTCATGATCAACCAGGGTCGGGCGTCCGACCTGAGTGCCATCGCCGACCGCCTCTCACAGAAGGTCGCCCATTCCGGTGGCGCCGATGTGGCAGAGATCCGCTCGGCGATCCCGCTCGACGAGGCAACAGTGCAGCGTCTGAGCGCGGCACTAGCCAAGGCGACCGGTCGGCCGGTCGAGGCACGCACCATCGTCGACCCGTCCGTCCTGGGTGGCGTCGTCGCCCGAGTGGGCGACACCGTCATCGACGGTTCGGTACGAAGCCGCCTCCAGTCGCTCCGCGCGGCGATGAAGAACTGAGAACCAGGAAGGACCATGGCAGACCTGACCATCACCGCAGAAGACATCACGACGGCCCTGAAGAAGAGCCTCGAGGGCTGGTCTCCCGAGCTCACGAAGGAGACCGTCGGATACGTGTCGTCGGTGGCCGACGGTGTGGCCCGTGTGCGCGGCCTTCCGAACGTCATGGCCTCCGAGCTCTTGGAGTTCCCCGGCGGCCTGCTGGGTGTGACCCTCAACATCGACGAGGACGACCTCGGTGTCGTGCTCATGGGTGAGGCTTCCCACATTCAGGAAGGCGACCCCGTCAAGCAGACCGGCAACGTGCTCTCCGTTCCCGTTGGCGACGGTCTGCTCGGTCGTGTGGTCGACCCGCTCGGCAATCCGATCGACGGCAAGGGCCCGATCGAGTCGAGCGAGCGTCGCCTCCTCGAAACCCAGGCCCCGTCGGTGGTCGAGCGCCAACCGGTGCACGAGCCGCTCCAGACCGGCATCAAGACGATCGACGCCATGACACCGGTGGGTCGCGGTCAGCGTCAGCTGATCATCGGCGACCGCCAGACCGGCAAGACCGCGCTGTTGGTGGACACGATCATCAACCAGAAGCGCTACCAGGGCACGCCCCAGGAAGTGAAGTGCATCTACGTCGCCATCGGCCAGAAGGCGTCGACGGTGGCAGAGGTGGTGGCGGTGCTCGAAGAGCACGGCGCCATGGAGTACACGGTTGTCGTCAACGCTCCGGCGTCGGCGGCTCCGGCCCTCCAGATGTACGCCCCGTACGCGGGTTCGGCCATCGGTCAGTACTGGATGTACAAGGGTCAGCATGCCCTCGTGATGTTCGACGACCTGTCCAAGCAGGCCGTCGCCTACCGAGAGATCTCGCTGCTGCTTCGCCGGCCCCCGGGTCGTGAGGCCTACCCCGGCGATGTGTTCTACCTCCACAGCCGCCTTTTGGAGCGTTGCGCCAAGATGTCGCCCGAACTGGGTTCGGGTTCGATGACCGGTCTGCCCGTCATCGAGACCAAGGCGAACGACATCTCGGCCTACATCCCGACCAACGTGATCTCGATCACCGACGGCCAGGTCTTCCTCGAGACCGACCTCTTCTATCAGGGTGTTCGCCCCGCCATGAACGCCGGTACCTCTGTGTCCCGGGTGGGTGGAAACGCCCAGATCAAGGCGATGAAGAAGATCGCCGGTCCGTTGCGACTCAACCTCGCCCAGTTCCGTGAGTTGGCGGCGTTCGCAGAGTTCGGTTCAGAGCTCGATGCCGCATCGCTCGCCCAGCTCGAGCGTGGTCGCCGGGTGGTCGAGGTTCTCAAGCAGCCCCAGTTCGAGCCGGTTCCGGTCGAGGAGCAGGTGCTGCTGATCTTCGCCGTCACCGAAGGCCACATGGACTCGGTGCCTGTCCAGGACGTGCCCCGGTTCGAGCGTGGCTTGCGCGAGTTCGTGGCGACCCGACACGGGTCGTTGCTGGCCCACATCCGGGATACCGGAGAGATGGGTGATGCCGGTGCACTGGTCGAGGCGATCGAGGCCTACAAGACCGCCTTCAACGCCTCGAACGAGGTCGCCTGACCCATGGCCGGGGCAGGCCTCCGCGATACTCGGCGACGGATCAAGAGCGTCGAGGCGACCAAGAAGATCACCCGCGCCATGGAGCTGATCGCCGCCGCCAGGATCCCCAAGGCCCAGGCGAGGGTGATCGCTTCGCAGCCCTACTCCCAGAAGCTCATCGAGGTCATCCAGAACGTGGGCGGCGCCGCCGGTGCGGCGTCGCATCCGCTGCTGGAGCGCCGTGACATCCGTCGAGTCGGTGTCATCGTGGTGTCGTCCGACCGTGGACTGGCCGGTGCCTACGCCACCAACATCATCCGGCTGGCGGAGAAGGCGATCATCGAGCACATCGCCGCCGGTCGTGAGGTGGCTCTGTACGTGGTCGGCAAGAAGGCCCAGATGTACTTCCGCTACCGGAAGTACGACATCAAGCGCGCCTATCTGGCCGTCACCGACACCCCCGGGTACGGTGACGCCCGGGCCATCTCCAACACGGTGATGGAGGCGTACGCCTCGGGTGAGATCGATGCGGTGGAGGCGTTCTACACGCACTACCTGAGTGCGATGACCCAGGTTCCGCACGGGGTGTCGCTGCTCCCGCTCACGCCGCCCGAACGGGCCGACGGTGCCGCGGGGAGTGTGGCGTACTCATACGAACCCTCGCCGGGCGAGATCCTTTCGAGGATCCTGCCCCGCTACGTGGAGGCGTCGGTGTTCAACATGCTTTTGGAGGCATCGGCGTCGGAGCATTCCGCTCGCCGTCGGGCCATGAAGGCCGCCACCGACAACGCCGAGGAACTGATCCGGATCCTCACCGTGCAGGCCAACCGGGCACGTCAGGCCGAGATCACCACGGCCATCACCGAAATCGTCGGCGGCGCCGAGGCGCTTGCCTCCGACAGCTGATCGAACGATTACAGGAGCAATAGCGATGTCTGAAGCAAAGAGCCAGGGAAGGGTCGTCAAGGTGGCGGGCCCGGTGGTCGATGTCGAGTTCCCGCCGGGTGAGCTGCCCGAGATCCTCCACGCCCTCGAGATCGAGTTCAACCTCGGCTCCGACAAGAAGCTTGTGAAGCTCGAGGTGGCCCAGCATCTCGGTGGTAACAAGATCCGCGCCATCGCCATGGCGCCCACAGACGGCCTCACCCGCAGCGCCGCCGTGATCAACACCGGAGCTCCCATCATGGTCCCGGTGGGCGATCAGGTTCTCGGCCACATCTTCAACATGTGGGGCGACGCCCTCGACGCCCCCGACCAGAGCTTCGCCGAGCCCCGCTGGTCGATTCACCGCCAGCCCCCGGCGTTCGAGGACGTCGAGCCGCAGCGGAAAGTGTTCGAGACCGGCATCAAGGTGCTCGACCTCATCTCTCCCTACCTCGAGGGTGGCAAGATTGGGCTGTTCGGTGGTGCCGGTGTGGGCAAGACCGTGCTGATCCAGGAGATGATCAACCGTGTCGCCCAGCAGCACGGTGGTGTGTCTGTGTTCGCCGGCGTCGGCGAGCGCACCCGTGAGGGCAACGACCTCTTCCTCGAGATGACCGAAACCGGCGTCATCGAGAAGGCAGCCCTCGTGTTCGGTCAGATGGACGAGCCCCCGGGCGTGCGTCTCCGTGTCGCTCTGTCGGCGCTCACGATGGCCGAGTACTTCCGCGACGTGCAGAACCAGGACGTGCTGTTGTTCATCGACAACATCTTCCGGTTCACCCAGGCGGGCTCCGAGGTCTCAACGCTGCTCGGACGCATGCCGTCCGAGGTGGGCTATCAGCCCAACCTGGCCGACGAGATGGGCTTCCTCCAGGAGCGGATCACCTCGTTGAAGGGCAAGTCGATCACCTCGCTGCAGGCCATCTACGTGCCCGCCGACGACATCACCGACCCCGCACCGCACACGGCGTTCGCCCACCTCGACGCCACCACGGTGTTGTCACGGCCGCTCACGGCACTGGGTATCTACCCCGCCGTGGACCCGCTCGACTCCACCTCCCGCGCCCTCGACCCCCAGATCGTGGGAGAGGCGCACTACACGGTGGCCATCGAGGTGCAGCGGGTGCTGCAGCGGTACAAGGACCTTCAGGACATCATCGCCATTCTCGGTATCGACGAGCTGTCCGAGGACGACCGGCTGGTGGTGGGTCGTGCCCGCCGCATCCAGCGGTTCCTCGCTCAGCCCATGTTCGTTGCAGAGCAGTTCACCGGTCAGGCGGGCATCTACACGCCCCGCGAGGAGACGATCAGCTCCTTCAAGGCGGTGCTCGACGGCGAGATGGATGAGTTCCCCGAGCAGGCCTTCTACATGGTGGGTGGTCGCGAGGACGTGGAGCGCAAGGCCGCCGAGATCGCCAAGGGCGCCGCGGCCTGAGCCGCAGAGGAGACTGAACGATGGCGAAGAGCTTCCAGGTCGATGTGGTCTCACCCGAGGCGACGGTGTGGAGCGGCGAGGCTGAATTCCTCGTCGCCCGCACCACCGAGGGTGAGATCGGCATCCTCGCCGATCACGAGCCGCTCATGGCGGCGCTCACCACCGGCGCGGTGATCGTCGAGCACGGAAGCTCGAAGACGACCATCGGCGTCCATGGCGGGTTCCTGCAGGTGCTGGCCAACCAGGTGACGTTGCTGACCGACCGGGCCCAGATCGCCGAGGGCGGCCGGGAGGACGCGGCTGCGGTGGCCGAGGGCCTCAGATCGCTGGAAGCGGCGGCCGACTGACCACAGGGACGGGAACGAGCTCGACCATCCGTTCGAGCACCTCCACACCCAACTGGTCGTAGTCCCGGGCGACGGCATCGGCTGCTCGACTGAACCGCACCGCGGCCTCTTCCAATCCCTGATGCTCGAGCCGCCGGCGGGCTCCCTCGCTGTTGAGCACGCGCCCCGACCGGTCCCGGTATTCACCTGCCAGCAGTCCCCATCGGCGCATGTCCAGCGCCGATCGTTCGGATCGCCTGATGACGGTCTCGAACACAGGCCCTGCCCACTCCGCCTGTTCTGCAACGGCGTACCGGATCTCCTCGATCACGGCCGTGCTCTGGGTTGCGACGTCGAACAACACCACACCGAGCATGGGAGGGGTGGGAAGCCCCAGGTCGCCCATGCGCTCCAGGCACAGCTTCACCTGCTCGAGCCCGTCGATGGAGGCGAAGTCGGCCCGGACCGGGGAAAGCACCCAATCGGCCGCCTGAATGCCCGCCTCGGCCAGGACCGCCGGTGCCGGAGGGGTGTCGATGAGGATGAGGTCGTACTGGGTGCGGATACCGGCGATCGCCTCACGGACGGCCAGGACCACCGTGGGGTCCTCGGTTCGCGACACGGTCATCCATTCGGCCAACTGGCGGGTGTGGGCCCCAGCGGCAACCAGGTCGATGTTCGTCCGGACGCCGGCGATGGGCTCGAGGAGGGCGAAGTCGCAGGCCGAGTCCAACATGCTGCGCCCATCGTCGCGGCGGGCCTGGGTACGGGCACCGAAGTCCCCGGCGAGGTTGGCCTGGGGGTCGAGGTCGATGGCGAGGGTACGGATCCCACGAATGGCGGCCAGCCCGGCGATGTTGGCGACGAGCGAGGTCTTGCCGACCCCACCCTTGCCATTCGTAATGACGATCGTCGTCGCCGGCGCTTCGGTGCTCCGTGTTCCCACGCTGGTTTATCGAGCGATCGGGCCTTCTTCTTGAGCTTCGTCGCCGACACGGCGGGGAAGTGCCCCCGTCATTCCCCGCCGTGTCGGGCCACGATCAGCCGATTCGGGTCACTTCGATCTTCGACACCGGCCCGCTCCATCCGTGGACAGAAGACACCAGGTCGGCGCTTCCGGAGATACCCGGATGGACGTGGACCTTGCCGTTCTCGGCCAGGTCCGGGTTGCTGGCACCGGTACCGCCCTGGTCTCCGAACCCGGTGAGCTGAGCGCACGGGGGGACCAGATCGGCCCAGGCCTCGGTGTTGACCTCGGTACCCGCGTCAAACGCCCGTCCGTAGTCGGTGGTGCTGTGCCCGACACGGGTGGGGAGGCGCAGGCCGTCGGCACCGGTGAATCCATCGTTGGTGCAGATGAGCATCGAGGCGTACGAGAGCAGGCGGGCACCCCGCGCCGACTCGATCGTGAAGGTCACCGACTGACCCGGACCGAGGGGAGGAAGCTCCTCACTGGCGGGTGCCACGACCCAGTCGTACACCGACCGGCTCGAATCGAGGGCTGCCGTGAAGGGGCCGAGGTCACCGTTCTCGGCGATCTGCCGGATACCATCGGATGCCGGACGACCCACGGAGAAGGCGTCGAAGCCCCTGGTGTGGGTGGCGGCGGCCGGGGGAGTGAACCACTGGCCATCGGTGAGGTTCGTGATCGTGACTTCGAACGTCGGGGGTGTGGCGTTCGATCGGGCCAGGGCGGCTGGGGCGGCAATGGTCCCGAAGGCCATCGCCAGCAGCCCGATGGCTGCGATTCGTCGACTGTGTCGCATTGCGTCGTCTCCTCGTTCTCGGGCCGCGGTATGCGAGCCACTCGAGGTCATGGTGGGGAGCCGATCTGCCACCGCCGGGAACGGGCCAGAAACTCCGAAGAAACCGCCGCTGGGGAAACGCGTCAGGGCGCCGCCAACCGGGAGGCGAACGCTTCCACGTTGCCGCCCAGTCCTGAGCCGATCGCACCGGCGATGAGCGGGAACATCATGCCCGACAGCAGGCTCTTGGAGCGCACCGCCAGTTCGACGGTGACCGTCCCGCTGGTGGGGCGTGGCTCCAGCCGCACGGAGATGGTCCCCGCCAGCTCAGAGGTGTCGATCTCGACCACCATGTGGTCGGGTGGTTGGGAGGTGATGACTCTCGCTCTACCGGGATACCGCTTGCCGGCCACGACCGCAGCGAACGAATACGAGAGCAGCCGGCCATCGGGGCCGTGGTGCGCGTCGGCTACGCCATCGACCCCGCCGATCGAGCCCCAGGTGGCCGCCGACTGCAGCGCCTGCCAGGCATCGTCGATCGAGGCGTCGAAACCTGCGGAATGGGTGAAGGTCTGGCCGGCCACGAGTCACGAGGCTAGCCAACCCCACCACCCGAAATTGCGTACCTCGCCCCCGTATCCGGGACCGAGGTACGCAATTTCGGGGCTGGACCGTTCGCCCACCGTATCCTCCGGGGGATGCCTGCTCCCACCGACTTCCTCCGTCTGGCGCTCGACCCCGTCAGGCTCGCCGTGTTGGGCCACGCCGCCACCGGCAGCTTCGATGCCACCGAACTCGCCCGATTGCTGGGGATCCCGGAACGCAAGGTGCTGGAGGCCCTGGCAACCGTCCGTGCCGAAGGACTGGTCGGCGAGGATCAGCGGCTGGCGGTCGACAAACTGCGCGAGATCGCCCAGGCGTTGCCCGCCGGTGCCCCCGTAGACCCGGCGGTCGTGGAAGGGTCGTGGACATCCGAGGAGGTCGAGATCCTGGGCCGCTTCTTCGAGGGGAGTCGGCTCAAGGAGATTCCGGCGGCGGCCGCCAAGAGGCTGGTGGTGCTGGAGCGGCTCGTCCAGGAGTTCGAGCCCGGTATCCGATACGACGAACGCACCGTCAACCGAGTGCTGCAACTGTTTCACCCCGACTACGCCGCTCTGCGCCGGTATCTGGTGGACCACGGGCTCTTGACCCGGGCCGAGGGCGTCTACTGGCGTACCGGAGGTCGCTACGAGCCGGGTGTGTGAAGCAAGCGCCCCGTTCTTACTAACGTCGTCCGGATGCCTGGACTCATGGCGTTTCACGCGCACCCCGATGATGAGGTCATCTCCACCGGCGGCATCCTGTCCTCGTACGCGGAGCGCGGCGAGCAGGTGGTGGTGGTCACCGCCACCGACGGCGCCGAGGGCGAGATCCACAACTACGACGACCCGGATTCCATCAAACCGCGACTGGCCGAGGTCCGGGCGCTCGAGGTGCGCGCCGCCCTCGACGTGCTCGGTGTGGAACACCACGAGTTCCTGGGGTACCGCGACTCAGGAATGATGGGGACCGAGCCGAACGAACATCCCGACAGCTTCTGGCGGGCCGACTTCATGGAGGCCACCGGGCGGCTGGTCGAGCTCATCCGAAAGTACCGCCCCGAAGTGCTGGTCATCTACGACCCGTTCGGCGGCTACGGTCATCCCGATCACATCAACGTGCACCGCATCGGGATGGCCGCCTTCGTGGGCTCGGCCGATTTCGGTCGGTTTCCCACCGATGGGGAGCCGTGGATGCCGCTCAAGCTGTATTGGGCCGCATGGCCCCGCAGTCGTACCCGAATCATGGCCGACGGCCGCTTCGCGGCCGGCAAGATCACCGAGGAAGAGAGGGACCGGATGTACGACAGCGGCACCCCCGACGAGCACATCCACGCCTGGATCGACGTGGCAGATCGGGTCGATCGCAAGCTGGCCGCACTCCGCGCCCACCGGTCACAGATCCCCGACGATTGGTTCCTGCTCACGGTTCCCGAGGAGCAGTGGCCGATCATGATCGGCCGGGAGTCGTTCGTCCGCGTCTTCAGCCGCGTACCGACCCCTGACTCCGAGTCGGATCTGTTCGCAGGTTTGCGGTGAGCGCAGCCGAGCGGTGGGCGTCCGCGCTCGACGCCTGGTCGATCCCCCGGGAACTGCTGGACACGGCCGAAGACTCGCCCTACGGATGGCCGCAGTCGATGTGGCGTCGCCGCACCGAGATGGCACGCCAGGAGTCGGAGTCTCCGACCACGGCGATCGTGCGGGATCTCGCCGGTCCCCGGGGATCGATCGCCGATATCGGGGCGGGACGAGGGCGGGCGAGCCTGCCGCTCGCAGGCGAGGGACACCCACTGACTGCAGTCGAGCCCGACGCCGCCATGGCAGCTGGGCTGGTCGAGGACGCCGCCGAGGCCGGGATCTCCGTGACCGTGGTGAACGGTCGATGGCCGGAATCCGCCGGCGAAGTAGGGCCGGTCACGGTGGTCATGTCGGCCAACGTCGTCTACGACGTGAGCGACATCGACCCGTTCCTGCGGGCGATGCACGAGAAGGCGACCGCAGGCGTGGCGATCGAGCTGACCACCACCCATCCGTGGTCCTCGCTGGCGCCGTACTACCGGGCGCTTCATGGTCTGCACCGCCCGGGCGGGCCCACCGTCGACGACCTCGTCGAGGTGGTGTTCGAGGTGGTCGGATTGGAGCCGCACATGGAACGGTGGTCGCGCGCCGGGCAGATGTGGTTCGCCGACTGGGACGAGATCACCGAGTACTACGGGCGTCGGTTGGTGCTCCCGCGTTTGCGACGAAGCGAGATCAAGCCGTTGCTCGAGCACGACGTGGTGGAGCGCGACGGCCACCTGTTCATCGGTGACGACGCGCGTGAGTTGGCGACGGTTTGGTGGACTTCCTCCTCGTGACGTGGTGCGCCGGGGGGCGTAGTGTGGATGGGAAGGAGGTCATGCATGTCCAAGAGACCTTTTGTTCGTCGGGGTGCACTGCTCCGACTCGGCACGGCGTTCCTGCTCGTGCTGATGATGATCGTGCCGGCCGGTGCCCAACCCCTCGATCCCATCGGGACGTTCCTCGACGACGACGACTCGGTGCACCAGGCGTCGATCGAGGCCATCGCCGAGGCCGGGATCACGCTGGGCTGTAACCCGCCCGACAACGACCTGTTCTGCCCTGAGGAGCCGGTGAGCCGGGGCGAGATGGCCACGTTCCTGATCCGGGGGGTCGAACTGTCCACCCCGGTTCCAAGTCCCACCGACCCCGATGCCTTCGTCGACGATGACGACTCGGTGCACGAGGAGGCCATCGACCAGCTGGCCGAACTCGGTGTGATCCGCGGGTGCAACCCACCCGTCAACGACCTGTTCTGCCCCGAGGATTCGGTGACGCGTGGTCAGATGGCAGCGTTCCTCACCAGGGCGTTCGGGTACTCCGATGCCGACCCGGCGAACGATCGGTTCACCGACGACGACACCTCGGTCTTCGAAGCCGATATCGAGGCGTTGGCGTCGGCCGGTGTGACCGTCGGCTGCAACCCGCCCGACAACGACCTGTACTGCCCGGACGATCCGGTGACCCGTGCCCAGATGGCCACCTTCCTCACCCGTGCCTTCGACCTCACGCCGCTGGCGCCGCCATCGGTTGACGACGCCTCCCTCGTGCGGCCGGCATTCCTGCTCGACCAGCCAGAGGATGGGCCATACGTGGCGACGTTGGCCCGCTACGTGCCGGAAGGTTCTGACACCGCGGAGCGTGCGGTCGAGGAGATGCTGATGGGACTCGCCGATGCCGAGACGTCACAGGTCCCGGCGTTCTCGACAGCCGTGCCCGAAGGCACCGAGCTGTTGGGGTTGGAGATCGCCGGTGGTATCGCCACCGTCGATTTGACCGGAGAGTTCGACGACGGCGGCGGCTCTGCCTCCATGTTCGGACGCCTCGCTCAGCTCACGTTCACGTTGCTGCCCTTCGACGGGGTGGACGAGGTGATGTTGGAACTCGACGGCGTGCCGGTCGACACGTTTTCGTCCGAAGGGATCGAGATCGGGGACGGGCTCGACGTGGGGTTCTTCACCGACGTCGGTGTGATCCCTGAGAAGCTGCCCTTGGCACCGGCATGGTGGGAGTTCGTCGAGAGCCCCTTCACCGTCACCGGGTATTCACGGGCCTTCGAGGCAACCGTGAACTGGCAGCTCTACAACAACGATGGCGCCCTCATCGCCGAAGGTTTCGAGACCACCGGGAGCTCCGGCCCCGACTTCGGCCCGATGACCTTCGAGGTCTCCTACACGGTCGATCGTCCACAGGTGGGCGAGCTGATGGTGTTCGAGTACTCGGCCAAGGACGGGAGCGTCATCGATCTGCGTGAGACGGCGCTGTGGCTGATGCCTTGACGCCCAAGCTCTGAACCGTTGCCCGTCGGTCGGCCTCGGCCGCCAGGGCCCAGCCACCGAGAGCGGCGGCGAAGGGCACACCGATCATCGATACGACGGCGGCGCTGGCATCGAGTGTCAGGGCCGCCGCCGTTGGTATGAGCGCGCCGAGCATCGCCCCGCACCTGATCCCACGCCAGGTGTGGGTCCGGAATCGACGGCGCATCGGCAGACTCATGGACGTGAGACGTCGCAGGAGCCTCAAGGGTTCCCGGGGCGGCTAACTTTGTGCCCGACCGTCCCCAGGAGTCCACGCCATGACCACGCCCAGCTTTCTCCACCCGTTCGCGGCACCACGTCGCACCGAATTCCTCAACATCGTGGGAGGCGAAGGCGCCGAGTTGTGGGACGAGACCGGCAAGCGCTACATCGACGGGATGGCGTCGCTGTGGTACATGAACATCGGCTACGGCCGGGCCGAGGTGGGCGAGGCGATCGCCGCCGCCGCCACCAACCTCGGCGCGTATCACACCTTCGAGCGGTTCACCTGTGAGCCAACCGACAGGCTGGCGGATCTGATCGTCGATCTGTCGCCGTTCGATCGGGCCCGGGTGTTCTTCGGGAGCGGGGGCTCCGACGCAGTCGACACCGCCATGAAACTCGCCCGCATCTCCCAACGGGAGGCCGGCCATCCCGAGAAGACCGTCATCCTCAGCCGCGAGCACGGCTACCACGGCACCCACTTCGGTGGCACCTCCGCCCAGGGCCTCCCGATCAACAAGGAGGGGTGGGGTGAGTTGGTTCCGGATGTGGTGAACGTGGCCGGCCCCGATCTGGAGTCGATGACGCGGGCCTTCGCAGAACACGGCGATCGGGTGGCGGCCGTCATCTCCGAGCCGCTCCAGGGTGCCGGCGGTGTGTTCCCTCCACCGGAAGGCTATCTGGAGGGCCTACGCCGGCTGTGCGACGAGCACGGTGCCTATCTGATCCTCGACGAAGTCATCTGCGGCTTCGGGCGCCTCGGGACCTGGTTCGGCGCCCAGTACTACGGCGTCCAGCCCGACATGATCACCTTCGCCAAGGCCGTCACCTCCGGGTACGTGCCGCTCGGTGGTGTGATCTGCGGCCCGTCGGTGGTGGAGGCACTCGAGGCAAACGAGGGTTTCGTTCTTCGCCACGGCTACACGTACTCGGGTCACCCGTTGGCCACCACCGCCGGTCTGTCGGTCCTCGGCATCCAACAGCGTGAGAACCTGCTCGGCGAGGTTCCCCGCATCGAGGCCGGGTTCTCCACGGGGCTGAACGCGTTGGCCGCCGACGGCCTCGTCACCCAGGTGCGTGGCACCGCGGCTGTGTGGGCGGTGGCGCTCGGTGCCGACCACGATGCGGTGAAGGTCCGTGACGCCGCCCTCGACCGGGGCGTGATCGTGCGCCCCGTCCCTGGCAACTCGCTGTCGATGTGCCCCCCGCTGGTGATCTCCGACGATCAGATCGGACGCATCGTCGACGTCCTCGCCGAAGTCCTCTCCTGAGCCCGATGGATCTTCCGGCGCTCGTCTTCCTGATCGGGGCGGCGGGCGCCGGCAAGTCGACGTGGGCGGGGGAGCGGTTCCTCCCCGAGGAGATCGTGTCGTCGGATGCCCTCCGAGCCGTCGTGGGGTCGGGTGAAGGTGATCTCGAGGCCAGCGCCGACGCCTTTCGACTGCTCAGGATGGTTGTGGAGGCTCGACTCGGCCGCCGTCTGACCGCGGTGGTGGACACCACCGGACTCGACGCCGATCTGCGGGACGACTGTCTCGCCTGGGCGGAGGCGGCGGGCGTGCCGACCGTGGCGGTGGTGTTCGACACGCCGCTCGCCGAATGCAAGGCCCGCTCCCGGCAGCGGGCGCGTCCGGTACCGGCGAACGTGATCGCCTCGCAGCACAAGCGGACCAAACAGGTACCACTCGACGGCTTCGATCGGGTGGAGGTCGTCACCACCGACACCGAAAGCGTTCCGGCCCCACAGAACGCGGCGTCGCGTCCGGCTCCCGTCCCCACCGGCCTCCGGTTCGTGCTCCACGTGTCGCGCTTCCAGGCGCCGCTCGCAGAACGGATCGCCGAGATCGCCGAGGCCGCCGAAATCGCAGGTTTCGCAGGGATGTCGGTCATGGATCACCTCGTGCAGATCCCCCAGGTCGGACGGCCCTGGGAGGACATCCCAGAGCCGTTCGCCACGCTCTCGTTCCTGGCCGGAGTCACTGACCGGCTCGAGTTGGGTGCCCTGGTCGCCAACGTCACTCTTCGCAACCCGGGTCTGCTCGCCAAGACGGTCGCCACGCTCGACGTGCTGTCGGGCGGCCGTGCCTTCTGCGGGATCGGCGCCGGCTGGCACGCGTCCGAGGAACGAGCGTATGGCTACCCACCGACCGAGACCAGCCGTCGTCTCGACCTGTTGGAGGATGCGGCCCGGCTCCTGCCGCTCATGTGGGGCAAGGGGTCGGTCGACTTCGCCGGTCGGACCATCGACGTCGTTGACGCCGTCAGCTATCCGCGTCCGGTGCGGGGCCGGATCCCGTTGCTGGTCGGTGGGGGAGGAGAGCGCCGTACGCTCCGGATCGCCGCAGCTCACGCCGACGCCGTGAATCTCATCGGCCCACCCGAGGTGATCGCCCACAAGCGTCGGGTGCTCGACGCCCACTGCGCCCATCTGGGCAGGGATCCGGCCGAGATCGAGACGACGGTGCTCGACATCACCCTGGTGGGAGAGGACCGCCGCCAGGTGGCCGACCTGGTGGAAGCGCACCGTGGACGTGCCGCTGCTCCCTCCTATGCCGCCCGTCTCAACGCCGGGACGGTCGGGGCCCAGATCGAGCGGTACCGGAGTCTGTCGGAGTTGGGGGTCGGAACCGTGTTCGTGGGGCTCGGGGACCTCGTCTCCGGCGAGCAGGTGAAGCGCTTCGGGGCCGTCATCGCCGGGTTGGGCGGCGTAGCCTCGGCGCCATGATCGAAGCGCTCCGCACCGACGACGCCAGATTCGACCACCTGCCTGACTGGCCCTACCGGCCGAAGTACGTCGACGACCTCCCGGGCTACGAGGGGCTTCGCATGCACTTCGTCGATGAAGGCCCTGACGACGCCGAGGTGTTCCTGTGCCTGCATGGTGAGCCGACCTGGTCGTACCTGTACCGGCGGATGATCCCGGTGTTCCTGGAGGCGAATGCTCGGGTTGTCGCTCCCGACCTGTATGGGTTCGGCCGCTCCGACAAGCCGGTCGACGACGCCGTCTACACCTGGGACTTCCACCGCCGATCGCTGGTCGAGTTCGTCGAGGCGCTCGACCTCACCGACATCACCCTGGTGGTGCAGGACTGGGGCGGCCTGCTGGGCCTCACGCTTCCGGTCGACATGCCCGAACGGATCAAGGGCCTCCTCGTCATGAACACCGGGCTCGGTGTCGGCGTCACCCCGTCCGACGGTTTCGTCGCCTGGCGCGACTACGTCGCCAACACGCCCGACCTGGCCGTCGGCAAGCTCATCGCCCGGGGCACACCCCACCTCACCGAAGCCGAAGTCGCCGCCTACGACGCCCCCTTCCCCGGCCCCGGGTACAAGGCCGGGGTGAGGCGGTTCCCGGCCATCGTCCCCACCGACCCCGACATGGACGGCGTAGAGGTCTCCAAGGCCGCCGCCCGCTGGTGGTCGACCGACTTCGCCGGCCGCTCGTTCATGGCCATCGGAATGGCCGACCCGGTGTTGG
This sequence comes from uncultured bacterium, assembly GCA_963825585.1. Classification (GTDB taxonomy): domain Bacteria; phylum Actinomycetota; class Acidimicrobiia; order Spongiisociales; family ZC4RG35; genus JAOUGY01. Next base: position 1,079,929 of record CAWGTX010000006.1, on the reverse strand, counting down.
GTGGCCCGGTGATGCACTCGTTGCATCGCATGATCAAAGGCTGCCCCGAGCCGATGGAGATCGCCGACGGCGGGCACTTCGTTCAGGAATGGGGCGAGCCGATCGCCCGTGCCGCACTCGAATCATGGGGCGCGTGAATGTCGGACATCAAGACGCAGAAGGGTGACGGCGACGTCGACGCCTTCCTGGAGTCGGTGGAGGACGAACGCAGGCGATCCGATGCCATCGAGGTGAGAGCGCTCATGGCCGACGTCACCGGCGATCCGGGTTCGATGTGGGGCACCACGATCGTCGGATTCCGCGACCACACCTACATGAATGGCTCGGGGAAGACCGTCGAGTGGTTCCAGGTCGGGTTCTCACCACGGAAGCAACAGTTGGTGCTGTACCTCATGGACGGCGTTGAACGCCATGGCGACCTGCTTGGATCGCTCGGCAAACACTCCATCGGTAGGGCCTGCCTCTACATCAAGCGGCTCGAGCAGGTGGACCGGACCGTCCTCCGCCGGTTGATCGAGGAGTCGGTCGCTCATACCGCTGCATCCGAGTAGGCCTCGTTGAGCGCCTCGACGATCCGATCGCGGAGCGAGTTGGCGTCGTCATCGGTCAACGTCCTGGTGGGGTGCCGCATCGTCATCCGGATCAGAGCGTTCACCTGACCGGGGAGAAGTCCGAGCCGTTCGATCGCGGAGGGCGGTAGTAGGTCCGCAGGTGTCCGGTCGACGATCTCGACGCTCTCCGCCCAATCGGCGTCGTCGCCGAGGGTCACGCGCACAAGGTCACCGAGCGTTTCGGCGTCGAGATCGGCGTCGACTGCCACCGAGATGTCGCGTCGGATGGGCGGATGTGATGACACCGGCCGGTAGGGGCTGAGGTCGACCATTTGGTCGCTCACACGGGTGTCGTCCGATCGGAGGAGCCGGATGTCGGGAATGCCTTTGCGCAGCATGACCAGCCGATCGAGGCCGAGGCCCATCGCCAGACCCGACCACCCGTCGAGCCCTGACCGGGCCAGGACCGCAGGGTGGGCCAGACCGCACTCGAGAATCTCGATCCACTCGGCACCGTCGGACACGTCCACCTGCCGGCCTTGGGTGGTGTAGGGGTGTTCGGCGGGGAGATGCCGATTGAGACGGCCGGGGGCGGCCTGTTCGATCACCAGCCGGGCCATGGTGTCGAGGTCGGTGTCCGCCAGTAGCTTCCCGCGACGGACACGCCACAGGTCCACCTGGTGGGGTGTGCCGGTGTGGATGCGATCGATCGAGTCGCGTCGGTACACGATGCCGGGGCTCACCAGCAGCACGTCGTCGACCGGGTCGGAGGCCAACTCCCGCAGCGCCTGGTGGATGTGGGCGGTGGAGTGCGTCCGCAGCACCACGTCGTGGGAGATGTAGCGGGTGTACCGGACGTCACGGCTCACCGATTCGGGCGGGATGCCGAGACGGTCGTAGTTGTCTTCGATAGAGACGACGGGGGAGCGGCGGATCCAGCGAACCTCACAGCCCCAGACTTCGGCCAGTCGGTCGACGATGCGGCCGAGCAGCTCCTGGATGGCGTGAGGACCGTTGGCGGGGTCGGTGAGATCGGTGACGGAGAGCAGCCGGTTCAGGGCGGCGGCGTCGAGCAGTTGCCGGTCGAGCAGATACTGGTTGGTGGACATGTGGAGTTCCTCTCGGGTTCTTTCGGGGTGGATGGCGTTGAGACCCCGAACCGGGAGGAGGCGTGTCAGCAGGGCGCGTTCGCTCGACTCTCGGTCGGGGCGCCCATAAATCGCTTCGCCATGTCCATCTGGTCAGCCTACCGCACAGGCCGACGGCCTAGTCTCGACATATGCTGGTCGGGCTGCTGCGGGGCGTGAACGTCGGAGGAAACAACAAGCTGCCGATGGCGCCGCTCCGTGCTGCCCTCACCTCGGCCGGACTGGCCGAGGTCTCGAGCTACCTCCAGAGCGGCAACGTCATCGCCGACGATCCCGACCCGGTGGAGTTCGGTCGCATCATCCGTGAGACGATCGGCGCCGAGTTCGGCCTCGACATCCCGGTGGTGGTGAGGTCAGGAGACCAGCTCCACGACGTGTTGGAGTGGAATCCGTTCCCCGCCGCGGTCGAAGCGAGCCCGAAGCTCGTGCATGTCTCGTTCCTGGCCGAGCCGCCGAGTGCCGAAGTCGTCGAGAGGCTCACGGCACTCGACCCGGGAGCCGACCGGTGGGCGTTGCGTGGATCGGAGCTGATGGTTGCGTACGCCTCCTCGTCTCACGACAGCCCGTTCGGACGGAGCGTTGGCCGGGTGTTCGGCACCGGGATCACAGCCAGGAACTGGTCGACGGTTCAGGCGCTGGCGGAACTGGCAGGGCCCTGAAGGCAGTCCACCCCGATCCGGTTCAACCAGGAGGTCACGCGATCACCTGACACGCGCCGATACCCCGGATGGTCACCGGGGTGGCGCTGGATGGGTTGGTCGGTGGTTCAGGTGGTTGGTGGTGGGGGCCGTTTGAGTCGTCTTCGGCCGGGTGGGCTGTCGGGGTCGATGGTGCTCGATCGGACCTCTTCGACGGGCTCACCACCCCCCTACCCCGCAAGCGGGGACCCCTTCCCCCGCAAGCGGGGGACAAGATCACGGTCCAGCACAGCGTCGCCAGGTTCGACGGGTCGTCGGTTCCGCCATTGGATCGTTCGATCACGTGGTGGATTCTTAGGCGGTACCTGGACGTGCAGCCGTCGATGACGCAGGCTCCGTCGCGGGCGATGGCTCGGCGGAGGCGAGGTGGGAGGCTGGTGGTGGTCCGGCCGATGCCCATGAGGATTCCGTCGTCGGTCGTGAGGTTGAGTTCGGCTTTGCCGACGCAGAGCATCTCCTGGAGGGCCATGGCGCCGATGCGTGGTCCACCGGTGATTTCGGCTCCTGCTTCGCCATCGGTGGCGAGGAGGAGGTTGGCGTCGGCGGTGATGGTGACGATGGGGTCGCCCGAACTTTTGGTGCCGGCTTCGGCGTAGAGGGAGTCCTGGCAGATGGTGGTGAGGGCGAGCGCCATGCGAAGACCGGGGGGCATGTCGACGCCGAGTTCCTCGGCACGGGCGTTGAGGGCCTTTTCGACGATGGCGCCCTCTCTCAGGCAGATGCGGGTGTGTCTCGCAGCCAGTCGGCGTACTCCGGCCAGGTCGAGCCCGCGGGACCGGAGGACGGTGTCTTCTCTGGCGCCGGTGGTGTGGAGGCGGGTTTCGGCGACCGCCCGGTCGAATGACACCACGCCGTCTGCCAGTTCGTCGAGGAGAGTCTCCGGCATGGAGCGAGATGCGGATACGCGTCGACCCCGGCGCCCGCAACGTCGGAGGTGCCGCTGATCTCGGTGGACACGGCCGCCTCGGGTTCGAAGTCGTGCAGGCGAATCCGTGGGAGGACCTGACCCCAAACGCCGGGTCCGGTGAGCGTTGGCTGCAGGCATTCCGTTCCGACGTCCTCGACTTCACGGGACCCGCCTTCTGGGTCGACACCGATTTCGACGGGACGGACTTCTTCAGAGGCGGGTATGGAGCAGAAGGCGAGCCGGTTGGTTTCGGGGAGCATGAGGGCCACCTGTCTGCCGACCCCATGACGTTCGCTTTCGAAGACGGGGAGTGGGACGTCGTGGTTGTCGCAGTAGGCGCGACCGAGGCCGAGCTCCAGTCGTTCGTCGCCGGCCTGACACGCGAGCACAACCGCTGGGAGTCCACTGGTCTCCCATCGTCGGTCGTGCTCGTCTCGGAGGGACCCGGTGACCCCGAGTTCCCCGAGGGTCGGGTGGGCGCCGAGTACGCAACGACGGACGGAAGCGTCTATGCGGCGACCGGTTCCGGCGATGTGCAGGTCCTGGAAAGGCACCTGTTCAGTGCGGTGTTGGCGGGTACCCATCCGGCCACGGCACGGATCGCCGAGCGAGATGCGATCCTGGCCGAACGTCCGGCCTTCAGCTCTGCGATGTGGTTCGAGTTCGATGGGCAACTGGTGGTCGTTCACGTCGACGGACCGATCGATATCGATGGCGTTGTTCCGCTCGTGAGCGTGGGGGAGATCCCACCTGGGGAGTGACGCGACCGGCCCTCCCCGGGCTGGCCATCTCAGGCCACGCAATTGGGTACCGTTCGAGGCTCATGAAGTTGCCGATCTTCTTCGTAGTGCTCGGGCTCCTAGCTGCCGGGTGCTCACCCGAGCCCGCAGCCGGAACGGTGGCCGAGACCTCGATCACCACCAACACCGTCGCGCTCACCACCAGCACGACCGTGGCAACCACCACGACGACCACTCAGCCGACCACCACCACGACGGCGAACGTCTACGCCCGGCCAGACTGGTTGGGAACGAGGCTGCTCCCACTGAGGCCCGACGAGTTCGGGGAGGTACTCCCGACCCCGCCTGAGCTCCAGCAGCGGGCGTTCGAAACCTACGATCTGCTCCCGCCGCCCGAAGGGGACGTGTTCGTGTGGACCATCTCCCCCGTCCCGGAAGACGTGGTCGAACGGTCCACCTGGCGGGAGGACTGCCCGGTGACGCTCGACGAACTGTCGTACATCACTGTCTCGCACTGGGGGTTCGACCAGGAGTTCCACACCGGCGAGATGATCGTGAACGCCGCCTTCGACGAGGAGATCGTGGGTGTCTTCGAGAAGCTGCACGCCGCCCGGTTCCCGATCGAGCAGATCCGCGTGGTGACCCAGGCCGAAGTCGACGCCCACCCGACGGGCGACTGGAACGAGACCACGTCGTTCGTGTGCCGTCCGGCGGTCGCATCGGGAAGCTGGTCCCGGCACACGTACGGGCTGGCGGTCGACATCAACCCGTTCCACAACCCGTATCTGAAGGGCGACCTGGTACTGCCCGAACTGGCCACCTACTACACCGACCGCGAGCTGGGTGAGGCCGGGATGATCGTGGCCGCCGACGTGGCGGTGCAGGCATTCGCCGAGATCGGATGGCCGTGGGGTGGGGATTGGAACAGTCTCAAGGACTGGATGCACTTCTCGGACAACGGACGCTGAACGCCGTGTGGGACGAGATCGGCGACCGCATCTTCCGGCGTCGTTACCGCGAGCTCGATCAGAACATCGGGGCGATCGTCACCGACGATGGGCTGGTGGTGATCGACTCGCGTTCGCACCCCCATCACGCCCGGATCCTGCGTGACGAGCTGGCTGTCCTGAGCCGTGAACCGGTGCGGTGGCTCATCAACACCCACCGTCATTGGGATCACTGCTTCGGCAACCAGGTGTTCGGAGCGGCCGTGATCGTCGGTCATCGCAACTGCCGGGACGGCCTGCTGGCAACCGGCGCCGAGGCGATCGAGGAGCTGAAACAGGCAGATTGGATCGCCCCCGAGGAGCGCCTCCACTTCGACGAGGTGGAGTTGACCCCGCCGACACTGGTGTTCGACGATCGCACCAGCCTGTGGGCCGGCGGCCGTCGGCTGGAGCTGGGATACCTGGGACGTGGACACACCGATGGCGACATCGTGATCGGGGTCGACGACGTCACCTTTGCCGGTGACCTGGTGGAGGAAGGCGCACCCCCGTACTTCGGCGACGGATTTCCCGCCGATTGGGTCGAGACCCTGCGGCGATTGGCGGAGGGCGTCAGGGGCACGGTGGTACCGGGCCACGGAGACGTGGTGGACGGCGACTTCGTGCTGGCCCAGGCGGAGGAGATCTCGGCCGCCATCGACGGTCGGCCGACCTCGTTCCCGGCCGAAACCGTGTCCGAGATCCGCCACCGGTTGTCGTATTGACCTTTGGAGTCGGGCCCGAGCCTGGTACCAAGTAGACACACATGCTCGTCGTCCGTGACCTCCGCATCGAAGTAGGCCCCCGCGTCCTGTTGGACGGGGCCAACTTCAGCGTGCAGGCAGGCGACAAAGTGGGGCTCGTCGGCCGCAACGGTGCGGGCAAGACCACCATGATGCGAACCCTGGTGGGATATCAGCCGCCCGCATCGGGGCACGTGCTGCGCTCGGGAAACATGGGGTACTTCAGCCAGGAGGCGGCGCTGCCCGATCTGGAGCACCCCGACATGAACGCCCTCGAACGGATCCTCTCGGCCCGTGAGATCGGCTTGATGCAGCGCAAGATCGAGGAGACACGTCGCAAGATCGAACGCCTCGACGGCGACGCCCGCGACAAGGCCATCCAGCGATACTCCCGGCTTCAGGACGAATTCGACGCCAAAGGCGGGTATGTCGCCGAGGCCGAGGCCAAACGAACCGCCGCCAATCTCGGCATCGACAACGACGACCTGACCCAGCCGGTTGCCACCATGTCGGGTGGTCAGCGTCGCCGGGTCGAGCTGGCACGGATCCTGTTCGCCGAAAGTGACATGATGCTGCTCGACGAGCCGACCAACCACCTCGACCTCGACGCCAAGGAATGGTTGGTCAGCTACCTGAAGGAGTACCGGGGAGCGCTGCTGGTGGTCAGCCACGACCTGCCGCTCCTCGACGAGGCCATCACCTCGGTGCTGGCACTCGACAACAGCCAGATCGACGCCTACAAGGGCAACTACAGCTTCTTCCTGGCCGAACGGGAACGCCGTCGTGAGCAGCGGGAACGGGAACGCAAGCATCAGGACGAGAAGATCGCCCAGCTCGAGGACAACATCCGCCGCTTCAAGGGCAAGACCGAGAAGATGGCCCGGGTCGCCAAGACCATGGAGACCAGGGTCGATCGGATCAAGAAAGACCTCGTCGAGATCCAGGGCCGCGGCAAGAACGTGACGGTGCGGTTCCCCCAGCCGCCCCCGTCGGGCCGCACCCCGCTCAAGGCGCACGACCTGGCCAAGAGCTACGGCGACAACGTGGTGTTCGTCGACGTCGACGTTGACCTCGACCGGGGCGAGAAGCTCATGATCATGGGTCTCAACGGGGCCGGAAAGACCACCCTGCTCCGCATCCTCGCCGGAGTCGAGACGCCCGATCTGGGGGAGGTGGAATTGGGCCACAACGCCACCCTCGGCTACTACGCCCAGGAGCACGAACAGATCATCGCCGGAAAGAGCGTGCTCGACCACATGCGTGACGCCTCGGGTCTGCCCGACCTGCAGCTCCGCACCCTCCTCGGCCACTTCCTGCTCGCCGACAAGATCGAACAGGATGCGTCGACGCTCTCGGGTGGCGAGAAGACCAAGCTGGCGTTGGCGATGCTCATGACCAGCCGGCCGAACGTGATCCTGCTCGACGAGCCCACCAACAACCTCGACCCGCAGGCCAAGGACGCCCTGCTCGACGCCATCGAGGCCTACACCGGCACCGTGATCCTCGTCAGCCACGACACCGATTTCGTGGCGGCGCTCACTCCGGATCGGGCCATCATGATGCCCGAGGGGACAATCCACTTCTTCGACGCGTCGATGCTCGACCTGGTGGCGATGGCGTAGAGAGGCGGCTGGCTGCTGGCTCCTGGCTTCTGGCTGCTGGCAGCTGGCAGCTGGCAGCTGGTCGGAACCGGCCGGTGGGAATGGGCGTCGAATGGGTATGAGGAACTCGATGAAGATCACGCTCGGAACGATGGCGGTAGTGCTGGCGGCGTGTGGAGGAGGCGAAGTGATCACCGAGCCGACCGACGGTGACACCCCTGTGACGTCGCCTGATGAGACCACCCCCGACACGAGCCCCGACACGACGATCGCGCCCGATCCGGGTAGCACGGAGCCTTCCACGGATCCGACCTTCGAGGGCGAAGCTCCGGTCGACAGTCTCCCACCGGTCGGGTGGATCGATGGTCCCTTCTTCGTGGACGGCCCGGATCTGCTCATCATGGAGAGCTTCCCGATCCAGGTCCGGCTCGACGTCTCGGGATCGGTTCCCACGCCGTGCAACGAGCCATTCTGGCGGATCACCGACGACGGGACCACGCTGTCGGTGGATCTGTTCACCGCCACCAACCCCGACTTCGCCTGCACCCAGGTGATCGCCGAGCAGGAAGTCCAGATCCCACTCGGATCGTGGGCGGGGGAGTCCCGCACCGTGTTGCTCAACGGTGAGGAAGTGGGAGCGTTCGAGTCCTGATCAGCGGCCCGGCGTGCCCAGCGCCACTGCCAGCACCAGCAACAGCCACGGCGTCACCACCGCCGCCATCGACCGGGCGGTGGTGGTGCCGTGAATGTGCTTGAGGGCGGCCACCTGCAGAGCGACGCTGTAGACCACGGCCGCCACCCCGACCACCGGGATTCCGATGAGAACGAATGGGGCCGCCGCGAACCCGACACCCCTGAGGACCTCAGACCAGCGGGCCGTTCCGCCCAGCATCCGCCCGTTGGACCACAGCAGCAGCGACCATGCGACCAGTCCGATCGAGCCAGACACGCCGCCGAGCACGAGCGCGCCGATCTCCCTGTCGATGGTGAACTGACCGATCGCCGATGCGGCCGCACTGATGGCGAACGCCTGACCAGTCGCGCCACGATCCTGCGACAGCCGATCGAGTGTCCCGGCGTCGCCCCGGAGCACGCCGACGAGACGACCCGCCATGTTCGTCCAACCCCGTCGTTGCCGAGACAGCGTCATGGGGACATGATCGACACCACAGCGGCCGGGTTTAGCGATGTCACGGGTATCGGATCAGCTCCGAGCGTCCCATTCTGCCTGGCTTCGGCCCCACGTTCCGCCCGTCCACCTCGACCCAGGCGTGCGCCTCGTGGGACGTGGTGGACGGTTGGACACCGATCGCGATGTCGGGCTCGAAGCCGTGTTCCCGGGCGAGGGTGAACAGCACGAGGGCCCGGGGAAGACAGCGAATGGTTCCACCGGGGCCGAGCAGACCTCGATTGACGGCCCGTGACAGCCCGTAGATGTCGCGGTGCGACCACGAGCCGGATCCGACCGCGAGCGTGCGGGCGACCTCCGCCAGCGGATGGCGTCGAAGCAGCAGCTTCACCCTGGCGTACCGAATCCATATCGCGACCAGCAGACGGGCCTTCTCCCGAGCGCCGGTCACGCCGGTCCTCCGAATCGGTCCAGAATCAACGAAACGCTGTCTTCGAAGGTCGACCAGTCGAGCGGCCGGGTCGTTCCTGTCACACCGCGGCCGTAGTCTGGTGTGGTGAACCCCTCCATCCCATCCCAGCTCGGTCGCTCTGTGGTGCTGCCGCCCGGCGCAGCGCCGGGTGAGGCGTGGGCGGGATGCACCGAGTACCTGATCGACGCCGCCCTGCTGGCGGACTCCGAGCGGCTGGCAACGGTGGTCGACCAGCTCCACGCCGCATGGATCTCGCGCACGCCCGTGATCATCGGGCTGGCCGTGGCCGACGCCGTGCTGGGTGAACCCGAGGTTTCGGTGCGCCCTCCCTGGGTGGTGGGCGGCGAATTCACGTTCCTGCGTGAGCGGCTGCATCATCTGGTGTGGGCCAACTCCTACGACGCCCGTCGTGAGGTGCCGGTGTGGTGGTGGGGGCGGAAGGCGCAGCTGCTGGGTGCGCTGCCGGGTTCCGTGGGAGACGTGGTGCTCCCCGACGGCTCCGAGGCATGGATCGACGGCGGTCCCAGAGGCGACGCCGGATACCTCGAGGTCGGCCCCATCGTCCACGCCGAGTCGGTCGCCGATGGCGTGCTCGAACTCGTGCCGGCCGTCTCAGACGAGGGTGCCCCCGACCTCGCCCCAGATCAGCGGGCGGCGGTGTTGCATCGGGCGGGAGCGGCCCGGGTCATCGCCCCGGCCGGGTCGGGCAAGACCCGTACCCTCACGGCCCGCCTCACCCGCCTGCTCGACGATCTGGGTTACCCGCGTGAGTCGGTGACGGCCGTTGCCTATAACACCCGGGCGGCGGCGGAACTCTCGGAACGGGTGGGGCCGGGCAGGTCCGGCAGCGTCTCCACGCTGCACTCGCTGGGTCGTCGTATCCTGTTTCACGCCAAGGGCAGCCTCGATCTGCTCTCCGAACGCGACGTTCGCCGGCTGATCGACCCCCTGGTCCCTGCCATGCGTCGGCCCAACACCGATGTCATCGGACCCTATGTCGAGGCCATGTCCGAGGTTCGCATCGGGCTGCGCTCGCCGGCGGCGGTGGAGTCCGAGCGCGACGACATCCCGGGTTTCGCCGAGGTCTTCGAGCAGTACCGGCAGCGTCTGAGTCGCGACGGCGCCCACGACTTCGACGAGCAGATCTTTGGTGCGATCGAGGTGCTGTTGAACGCCCCCGATCACCGCAAGGCCTGGCAGGCCGCCTGCCGCCACCTGCTGGTCGACGAGTTCCAGGACCTCACCCCCGCCTACCTCCTCCTGATCCGGCTGCTCGCCTCACCCGGTCTCGACGTGTTCGGCGTCGGCGACGACGATCAGGTGATCTACGGCTACGCCGGAGCGGATCCGTCCTACCTGATCGAGTTCGACCGTCTCTTCCCGGGGGCGGGTCACCACGCCCTCGAGGTCAACTACCGGTGTCCGCAGCCGGTGGTGGAGGGGGCGGCCAAGCTGCTCTCGTACAACCAGCGTCGGATCGACAAGGTAATCGTCTCCCATCAGCGTGGTGAGACCGGTCTCGACATCCATCGGGTCGAATCGGGCGAGACGCCCCGGGTCGTGGTCGACGCGGTGGCATCGTGGCGCACCGAAGAGGTGGCGCTCGCCGACATGGCCGTGTTGTGCCGGGTCAACTCGGCCTTGCTGCCGGTGCATGCCGCCATGGTCGATGCCGGCATCCCCATCAGATCCCCCATCGGTCCTCCCGTGCTCGAGCGGACCGTGATGTCGGCGGCGCTCGCCTGGATCCGGATCGGGCTCGATCCCGATCAGATCATCCGTGACGACCTGTTCTCGGTGGTTCGGCGCCCGTCGCGGGGGCTGGGTCGGGTGGCGTCCGACCTGATCGGTCGCAACCGGAGTGTTTCCGGGCGTGCGCTCAAACAAATGCGCCACTCCCTCGACGGCCGGCAACGGGACCGGTGGGATTCCTTCTGCGCCGACGTCGATCTGATCGCCGAGGTGTGCGCCGGCGGTGACGCACGGGAGGTCGTGGAAACGCTGGTATCCGATGTCGGCCTGGATCGGGCGGCGGCAGCGCTCGACTCGGGCCGGACCAGGGCCGATCGCTCGGGTCAGTCCGACGATCTCCGGGCGCTCGGGCGAGCGGCTGCCCTCCATCCGGACCTATCGGACTTCGAGCCGTGGCTTCGTTCGGTCGTGCGGGTGGCGGACGACGCCGATGGCCTCCTCCTCACCACCGTGCACCGGGTGAAGGGGCTGGAATGGGACCGGGTCATCATCTACGGAGCCGACGTCGGTCTCATGCCCCACGAGTTGGCCGATGACCGGGAGGAGGAGCGACGGGTGTTCCACGTCGCCCTCACGCGAGGGCGAGAACGGGTGGTGGTGGTAGCCGACAAGGCGCGAACCAGCCGGTTCGTCGACGAGACGCTCGGAGTGGCTCCCAGGGTGGAGGAGGCGCCGGTTCCGCGTCGAGTGGTCCAGGCCCGGGCGCCGGGAATCGAGGTCACGGTCGGTGACGTCGTCACGCTGTCGGGGGGCTTTCGTGGAGCGGTGGAACGGGTGCTTCCCGTGGGGGTGCTGGTGGCGCTCCAGCCGGGACCCGGGCGTCTCTCGGTCGCCTGGGGAGAGTCGATCACGGTCGATGGGCGCAGCGGTCCGCTGGCCCCGGCCGAGGTGTCGGGGGATCCCGAACTCGTCGACCGTCTCAAGGCGTGGCGGCTCGAGATCAGCCGCGGCCAGAAGGTCCCCGCCTACGTCGTCCTCACCGACGCCAGCCTCGAAGAGTTGGCCCGTCGCCGGCCTCGTAACGAAAGTGAACTGCTGGCGATCAAGGGCATCGGGCCGGCGAAGCTCGAGGCCTACGGTGACGACCTCCTGGCGCTCGTCGCAGACCAGTGATGGTTGGCCGGACCGAAGGAGTGGAACCGGAAGCCGGTAGGGGGCGACAGGTACCACGTCACGGCGATGCGACGGGCCACCGCGGCCAGTAGACCTTCGCCGCCGCCGAGCCGGAGGAGACCTCCGGTGGCGGGATGGCGATGAATGTCGGCATCGGTGCCGGCCTGGCTCGTTGGCTCCAGGTCGGTGCGATGTACGGCAGTTCGATGAGTCAGCGGGTGACAGGAGAACCGGCATGCCGTGTGCGTCCTGTGGACACTTCGACCCCGTACCCAGTGGACCATCCCTGCCCTGGTCCGGTCTGGCATCGCCCTCGGCTGCCTCTTCGGTGTGAATGACACAATCGGTCGATAGACCTGTTGTAGTCTGCGCGCGTCTGCCGCACTATGTGGCTGCAGGGAGTCGGGTGCCGACACGGACGTAGAGCAGGGAGGCTCGCAGGCATCACACTCGAGACGAGTTGGGTGAACGTCAGAGGTGATCAGTTTGCGAATCGCGATGCGTCGTCTGACGGCGGTGGTGACCGTCGTCTTTTTGTCCATGGGTCTGTTGTCTGCGGGTGTGTTCGGTGCGATTCCCGCTGGTGCGGAAGTCCAGAACAACCCCGTGTTCCCGTCCCTCGACTGCGGGGGTGAGTGGCACTGGATCCACAACCAGCTCCCCGACGGCGTCGAGTCGGGCACTCTGACGGTGGCGTTCGAAGGGATGGCGCCGATCGAGGTCGTGGGCGAGTTCAACGGCGCGGTGATGCACTATTACCTGGTGATGGGGGGAGGAGCCACCTTGGTCTCGGCCTCCGACGACATCGATGGCGGGCTGCTGGTGCTGAGTCACTGGCCGGACTGTTCCGGAACCACCACGACGACCGACGGAACCACCAGCAGTTCCACCACATCCAGCTCGACGACGAGCTCCACCATCACGTCCAGCACCTCCAGCTCGTCGAGCAGCACGTCCAGCTCGTCGAGCAGCACTGTGACGACCAGCACCGTTCAGACAACCACCAGTTCCACGAGTGATGACTCGACCACCTCGACAACCGGAGGTGAGACCGCCACCACGGTGACGACGACCGTCCCGGAGGACAGCTCCACCACGGTGGTGGGTCTCACCACCACCACCGGGCTCCCTGGAGACCCCGGCACCCTTCGGATCGTCAAGCTGACGACACCGGCAGCGGCCCCCGGGCGGTTCGTGTTCGTTGTGACAGCGGAGTCCGGTGAACGCCGTTGGACCGTGGTCCTCGAGGCCGGTGAGAGTGCGACCATCGACGACCTCGAGGCGGGGGCCTATTCGGTGGTGGAACGCTTGCCAGTCGAGACCGACACCATCAGTTGGGAGCTCGTCTCGTTCGTGTGCGACGACGGCAGCCTCCCCTCAGCCGTTGGGATCGAGGAAGGTGAAACGGTCACCTGCGAGGCCACCAATGAGGTGACCGAGGTGTTCGAGACCACCGTCACCACCATCCCGCCGGTCACGGCCACCACTCTGCCCTTCACCGGGTTCGATATGGCCCGCATCACGCTCTTCGGACTTGCGTTGGCCGGCACCGGCGCCCTGGTGTTGTCCACGGTGTCATCTCGACGTCGCAGCGCCTGAGGGCAGAGGAGACCGAACGCTCACCCCTATCGGATGGCAGAGCGTTCCTGACAACAGAGAGGCCCGCTGCCAACCGGCAGCGGGCCTCCGACGTTGTCAGGGTGAGGAACGGGTCTCAGTCGACCGTCCAGGTCCCGAGCGAGCCGATCAGCTTGCCGAGATCTCCGGGACCCCGCTTCTCCTGGGCGGCCGCCAACTGCTGGGTCATGGCATCCTCGTAGATGCCACGTTCCACCTGCCGGAAGATGCCCATCGGCGTCGGACCGTAGGGGCCGTGCGACAGGCGGCTGATGGCGAACGACAGGGTGGGATCCTGTCGGGTCGGGTCGTGGACCATGATCTCGGATGCGTTCACCGAGGCCGTCTCGACGACCTGGGCCTGGCCGTCCCGAAACACCACGGCGTGCTCGCCGTTGGGCCCGAACAGGATCGGCTTGCCCGCTTCGAGATCGATCCGGTTCTCGGCGCGCTTCTCCTTGTCGGTGAGCTGCAGGAACGCCTTGTCGTTGAAGACGTTGCAGTTCTGGTAGATCTCGATCAGGGCCGCACCCTTGTGGTTGTGGGCGGCCTCGAGCATGGCCTGGGTATGGGGCCGGTCGATGTCGATCGTCCTCGCCACGAACCCCGCCTCGGCGCCGATGGCCAGGCTGATCGGATTGAACGGATAGTCGATCGACCCGAACGGCGTCGATTTGGTGGCCTTCCCGACCTCGGAGGTGGGGGAGTACTGGCCCTTGGTCAGCCCGTAGATCTGGTTGTTGAACAACAGGATCTTGATGTTCAGATTGCGGCGGAGTGCATGGATCAGGTGGTTGCCACCGATCGACAGGGCGTCGCCGTCGCCGGTGACCACCCAGATGTCGAGATCGGGTCGGCTGGCTGCCAGACCACTGGCGATGGCGGGAGCCCGACCATGGATCGAATGCATGCCGAAGGTGTTCATGTAGTAGGGGAACCGCGACGAACATCCGATGCCGGAGATGAACACGATCTTCTCGCGAGGGACACCCATGTTGGCCATGAAGCCCTGAACCGCGGCGAGGATGGTGTAGTCCCCGCAACCGGGGCACCACCTGACCTCCTGGTCGGTCTGGAAGTCGGCGCGTGTGTACGTGGGGGAGGTGGTCATGCTTCCAGCATCTCCATGATCTTGTCGGCGATCTCGCTGACTTTGAACGGGATTCCAGCGACCTTGTTGAGGCCTTCGGCGGGCACCAGGTACTCGGCCCGGACCAGCATCCGCAGCTGCCCGGTGTTGAGCTCGGGGATCAACACCTTCCGATAGCGTGCAAGCACCTCCCCGAGGTTGGCCGGGAAGGGGTTGAGGTGGCGGATGTGGGCCGAGGCGACTTTGTTGCCGCTCGCCTGCACCTGCCGCACGGCAGCCTTGATACCACCGAGCGTCGAACCCCAGCCGAGCACCAGCAGCTCGGCATCCTCGTCGCCCTCGACCTCGACCGGAGGAATGTCGTTGCAGATGTTCTTCACCTTCCATGCCCGTGTGTCGGTCATGAGCTGGTGGTTTGCCGGGTCGTAGGAGACATTGCCGGTGATGGCGTCCTTCTCGATGCCACCGATGCGGTGCTCGAGTCCCGGCGTGCCCGGGATCGCCCACGGACGGGCGAAGGTGTGCACATCCCGCATGTACGGGAGGTACTTGCCGTCGGGTCCGTTGGGTGCGGTCAGGTGGGTGACGCTCAGGTCGGGAAGCTGGGTGATGTCGGGCAGACGCCACGGCTCCGACCCGTTGGCGATCAGGTTGTCGGACAACAGGATCACGGGGGTCATGTACTTGAGTGCCAGCCGGGCAGCCTCGATCGCCATCTCGAACGCATCCGAGGGTGATGACGCCGCCACCACGGGGAGCGGCGACTCGCCGTGCCGGCCGAACAGCGAGAACAGCAGGTCGCTCTGCTCCGGCTTGGTGGGCAGACCCGTCGACGGGCCACCCCGCTGCACATTGAGCACGATGAGCGGAAGCTCCATCACCAACGCCAGCGACATCGCCTCGCTCTTGAGGGCGATACCGGGCCCCGACGATCCCGTGACGGCCAACGCACCACCGAAGGCAGCCCCGATGGCCGCGCCGATTCCGGCGATCTCGTCCTCGGCCTGGAACGTCCGGATACCGAAGTTCTTGTGCCGCGACAACTCGTGGAGCACGTCCGAAGCGGGCGTGATCGGGTAGGTGCCGTAGAACAGGGGAAGGTTGGCCGCCTGTGCCGCCGCCACCAGACCCCATGCCAGGGCGGTGTTGCCGGTGATGTTGGTGTACGTCCCGGGGGCCAACTTGGCCGGCTTGATGGTGTAGGTGGTCTTGGTCGCCTCGGTGGCGAACCCGAAGGTGTAGCCCGCCTGGAACGTGGCGATGTTGGCCGCCGCCACTTCGGGCTTCTTCGAGAATTTCGAGTTGACCCACTCGATGGTCGGTTCCTGGGGCCGGCCGAAGAGCCATGCGAGCAGACCCAGGGCGAAGAAGTTCTTCGACCGGAGCACGTCACGTCCCGATACGCCGGTGTCCTTCACCGCTTCCTTGGTGAGGCTGTCCATGGGGACTTCGATCACCTTGAAACCGACGAGCGATCCGTCCTCGAGGGGGTTGGTCTCGTACCCGGCCTTGGCGAGGTTGCGCTCATCGAAGGCATCCTTGTTGATGATGAGGGTGCCGGAGGGACGCAGGTCCTTCAGGTTGGACTTGAGCGCGGCCGGGTTCATCGCCACCAGACAGTCCGGCTGGTCGCCGGCGGTCAGGATGTCGAAATCGGCGATCTGGACCTGGAACGAGCTCACCCCTGGGAGGGTGCCTGCAGGAGCGCGGATCTCGGCGGGGAAGCTGGGAAGGGTGGCCAGGTCGTTGCCGAACGCCGCCGAGGCATCGGTGAACCTGGCACCCGCCAACTGCATGCCGTCGCCGGAGTCACCGGCGAAGCGGATCACGACCTTGTCGAGCTCGGTGGAGGATCGGTCGATGGTGGCAGTGTCACCATCGGGGTTACTGGGAGCGTCGCCGGACATCGGCAGTCACTTCCTTGGGTAGCGGGGTCTCATGTGAAACGGTGGGGCAAACCCCCGTGAAGAGACCACCGGCGAACGGCAACCGCCCCACTTGGAATCAGCTCCAGCCGAGAAGTCAGTGTAGACCCGTCAATCGATTGCGCTACGCACCCTGTCGCGGGACGCTCCACCCAGGTTCACCGGTGATCACCGGAAGGTCCACCGGGTGTTCATGCGGCCCTGAAGTGCGACTCCGGTTCACGGGTGGCCGCGGGTCAGCCGACGGGCGAGCGCCCCATGATCCCATTGGCAGCCAGGGTCGCACCCACCTCGAGCAGCCGGTGCTCGTTCCACCATGGGGCGATGAGCTGCAGCGAGGCGGGTGGTGTCTGGCTGCCTGGGAGGGGGCCGACCAGTGCTGGGCAGCCCATCGAGTTCACCAGGGCCGAGAACCACGACAGCACCGGCCGGTAGGGGTGCTCGCCGTCGGAGGTGGTGATGGTGTCCTCGCCGATGATCTTGCGGGTGGCACCCACCGCCGGGGTGATGATCAGGTCGAAGGTGGAAAAGGCGACGGCAGTCCGAGTCTTGAGGTTGGAGCGCCACGCGCATGCCCGGGTGTAGGTGTCGAGGTCGACCGCCAGGGCACCGTCGAGGCGGGCAGCCACCTCCGGACCGTATGAACGGCCTTCGGCTTTCCATGCCCGGTGCACGCCGCCGATCTCCCCTCCAGCCAACTCGTTGATCATCCCCGGCCCGTTGATGGCGGGATCGTCGAGTTCCTCGACGGTGGCGCCGAGGCCACGCAGACGCGCCACTGCCTCGGTGAAGTCGTCTGCGACCTCGTCGGTGATGGGTCCGGCATCGAGCCAGGCGACCGGTAGGGCGATGCGGATGCCCTGCAGGTCGGGTCTCGCCCCCCCGGAGCTGACCACCGGCTGGTAGGCCGACCACGGGTCGGCAGGGTCGTGGCCGGCCATCACCTGGTATGCGAGGGCCAGATCGGCCACATCGGCGGCGATCGGTCCAACCGTGTCCAACGAAGCGGCGAGTGGGAACACGCCCGTCAGCGGAACACGGCCATGGGTGACCTTGAGCCCGTACACCCCGCACAGGGCCGCCGGTACGCGGACACTGCCGCCGGTGTCGGTCCCGAGAGCGATCGGCACCTGGTCGGCCGCCACCGCTGCCGCCGAACCGCCCGATGAGCCGCCCGGGGAGAGGCTCGGGTCGAGAGGGTTGCGGACCGGTCCGAACCAATGGTTCTCGGAACTGAAGCCATAGGCGAACTCGTGGAGACCGGTGCGGGTCACGATGACCGCGCCGGCCCGCTCGAGGCGGTCGATGACGGTGGCCGACACCTCGGCGGTCTCGCGGTGGAATTCCGAACCGCACGTTGTGACCCGACCGGCATGGTCGATGATGTCCTTCACGGCGATCGGGACACCCGCCATGACGCCGGGATCCTCACCCTTCTCGACCATGGAGTCGATGTGCTCGGCTCGCTGCAGGGCGGCGTCGGCGTCGATGAGCGTGTTGATGTTGAGCCGCTCCTGCTGGGCCTGCGCCATGGTGAGCGACGCCGCCACCGTGTCACGGGCGCTGCGCTCTCCCCGTCGAACCTCGGTTGCGATCCGACCGGCGCCGATCATTCCCAGACCACGTCGCCGCCGGAGCTGTCCGGCACCAGCGAGATCCAAGGGTGACCGGGCGGCACGAGCAGCTCGTTCCCGGCGGCATCGGTGAGGGTGAACGGGTCGGCGGCGTCGTCCCGGGACCACGTGCCCTCCACGATCTCGCCACCCGAAGCGATCAGGACCCGGCCCTCGCCGACGGTGTCGGTGGAAGGCACGGGAGATCCGGAACCGCCGGAGTCGGTGAAGAACCGTCCGATGATCATCACGAGCGTGTCGGCGGTGATGGGCTCCGGCTCGCTTTCGAAGTCCTCCTGGTAGAACGACTCCGTTCCGTTCAGCGAGCGCTCCCACTGCGTGCCGTTCCAGTCCCAGGTGACGTCGAAGTCGCCGGCGAAGCTCACGGTGATCGCCGAGGCCGGGACGGCAGCGTCCGAGAGGTCACCGAAGTTCCACCACGACACCGGTGGCGGGGTGTCTGGCACGTCCCGCTCGTCGGCGAAGGCTCGCAACTCGAGGGTGTTGGAATAGAGGTTGTGGGGAGCCCGCCGCTCGGGGATCCGGAACATCCCGGACGGTTCGACAAAGAACTCCACGCCGACGTTGCGGATCCCCTGTTGGACCCAACCCTGCGCCCCCGAGATGAACAGGGTCCCCTCGAGGGGTCGGACGATCTTGGCGTCGGTGGGCCGTCCGGATCTGGTTGGGCCCAGATACTCCGTGTCGGAATGATGGAAGAGCGCCATGAACCGGGTGATCGACCCCTCCACCCGCATCTCCCAGATGGCATCGGCGTTCTGGATTCCGGACTGGGGCCGGGCGTTCGGGTGGTTGTCGACCTTCACGGCGATGACACGGCGATCGAGGGCGTCCTCGTCGTCCACCGGCAGACCGTTGAGAGGCGATCGGGGTCGGGTGTCCTCGGTTGTGGTGGTGGTCGCCATCGTCGTGGTGGTGGTGGCGAGTGTTGTGGTGGTCGTGGTCGGCGCCACGGTGGTTTCGGTGGTCTCGTCGTTACCGCAGGCGGCGACGGTCAGTGCCAGAGCCACGAGCGCGATCAAGGTGCGGCGCATGGGGGGTCTCCTCGAACGGAAGAATGGACGTCGACAGGTTAGCCGCGGTCGAAAAGTCGATTGCCGTCAGGCGTCGGGCAGGCCGCGCTCCAGCAGGGCGGCCACGGATTCGGTCTCGTCGACCGCGATTGCGATGCGGAGAGCCTCTCCGCCCCCGCCCACCACGTACACGGCTTCGATGTTGACACCCGCCGATGCCAGCGACCCTGCCATCTCCGCAAGTGCGCCTGGTCGGTTGGGGAGCGAGACGGTCACCACGGGGCGCTCGTCGTGGCGGATGCCGGCCTCTGTGAGCACCCGACGCGTCGCCGCCGGATCGTTCACGACCATCCGCACGACGCCGTCGCCGTTGGCGTTCCAACCTGCCAGGGCCTCTATGTTCACCCCGGCGGCGGCGAGTCGTTGGGCGAACTCGGCCAGCGAGCCGGGTCGATCGGCCAGTTCGACGATGAACTCGATCATGCACCAACCATACGCGGCGCTGCGCCGGGACGATGGCTGATCCTTCGAACGGATCAGCACTGGAGTGTCAGGATCCTGGGTCCTGTCTCGGTGACCGCGACCGTGTGCTCGACATGGGCGGCGAGTGAGCCGTCGGCGGTCTTCACCCCCCATCCGTCGTCGTGGTAGCGGAATTCATCGGCGCCCCCTGCGTGGAGCATCGGCTCGATGGCGAGCACGAGACCGGGTCGCAGTCTGATGCCCTGGTTGGGTCGGCCTTCGTTGGGCACGTCGGGTGGAGCGTGCATCCGTCGTCCGATCCCGTGACCGGTGTGGCCCGCCAGGAGCCCGTAGCCGGCGGCGCGGGCAACCGCTCCGATGGCGGCGGACACGTCGCCCAACCGGTTGCCCGGCCGCATCTCCTCGATCCCGGCGGCGAGAGCCGCCTGGGTGGTCTCGATCAGCCGGAGCGATTCGGGGTCGGTGCCGTCTGGGACCAGGAACGAGACGGCGGCATCGGCCGCCCACCCGTCGAGCGTGCAGGCGATGTCGATCGACACCAGGTCACCCGGTTCGAGTGGCCGACCATCCGGGATGGCGTGCACCACGGTGTCGTTCACGCTGATGCACGTGACGGCAGGGTACGGGGAAGGCGCCCATGCCGGGTGGTACCCCACGTAGCACGACACGGCGCCGTGGTCGGCCATCACGTCGACGGCGATGGCGTCGAGGTCGTGGGGGGTCACTCCAACAATGGCCGCAACACGGGTCGCCTGGAGGCACGCCGCCACCACCACCCCGGCCGCGGCCATGGCGTCGATCTCCCCTGGCGTCCGCAGTTCGATGATCGCGTCCGTCCGGTTCTTCCACCACATGGGTCCAGTTATACCGCCATCTCGAAGGTTCGAGGGTGTTCGGACGACACTGTGGCCCGAGATCGCCCCGGCGTGCGGGCCGGTCTATGGTCGCGTCGATGGGCATGCTTGGTTCATATCGACGCCAGGGCTTCTGTGAGATGTCCGAAGGGGAGGCGGCACCCCGCCGGCACTACCGGCGTCTGTACGAACGCCTCGACGAGTTCGACGCAGAGGACCTCGAGTCGAGGGTTCAGCTCATCGAGAGCCTGTTCCGACGGCAGGGCATCACCTTCGCCGTGTACGGCTCCGACGAGGGAACCGAACGTACCTGGCCGCTCGACCTGGTACCTCGGATCATCCCGGCGGCCGAGTGGCGCCATGTGGAAGCCGGCCTGGCGCAACGGGTCCGTGCGCTCAACGCCTTCCTGGAAGATATCTACGTCGGTGAACAGTCGGTCATCAACGACGGGATCATCCCCCGTTGGCTGGTCGAGTCCTCCGAAGGCTTCGTTCCGGCGGCGGTGGGCATCAAGGTGGTAGCCGGAGCGCGATGTGTCATCTCGGGCATCGACATCGTGCGCGACGACGAGGGCACCTATCGGGTTCTCGAGGACAACCTGCGGGTGCCGAGCGGCATCTCCTACGTGTTGGAGAATCGGGTGGCGATGACGCGGGTCCTCCCGGTTGCGTTCTCCCGGTACCGGGTGCGGCCCGTCGGTCACTACGGGGCGTCGCTGCTTCGATCGTTGCGGTCGATCTCACCTCCCGGCGCCAACGACCCGACCGTGGTGGTGATGACACCAGGGGTTTTCAACTCGGCCTACTTCGAGCACGCCTTCCTCGCCCGTCAGATGGGCGTCGAGCTGGTGGAGGGACGCGACCTGGTGGTCGACGACCACGTGGTGTACATGCGCACCACACGCGGTCTCGCCAGGGTGGATGTCATCTACCGCCGGGTCGGTGACGAATGGCTCGACCCTGTCACCTTCCGAACCGACTCGATGCTGGGTGTTCCCGGGCTGATGTCGGCCGTGAGGATGGGGACGGTCACCCTGGCCAACGCGGTGGGCAACGGGGTGGCCGACGACAAGGCCATCTACCCATACGTACCAGCCATGATCGAGTACTACCTGGGGGAGAAGGCAACCCTCCCCAACGTCACCACCTACCTGCCGTGGGAACCCGACCAACGCCGCTACGTGCTCGACAACCTCGAGCGACTGGTCACCAAACCGGTCGCCGAGGCGGGCGGCTACGGGATCGTCATCGGACCCAGGGCCGACGACGCCACCATCGAGGCCTGCCGGAAGGCTCTCGAAGCCAATCCCCGCGGGTACATCGCCCAGGACGTGGTACAGCTCTCGACCCATCCCACCTGGGTGGGAGGCGGGTTCGCTCCCCGCCACATCGATCTCCGTCCCTTCGCGCTGTCCTCGGACACCATCGAGGTGATTCCCGGGGGACTGACACGGGTAGCACTGCGCGAGGGGTCGCTGATCGTGAACTCGTCCCAGGGCGGCGGTTCCAAGGACACCTGGGTGCTGGTGGAGGACTGATGCTCGCCCGACACGCCGAAGATCTGTTCTGGATCGGTCGCTACCTGGAGCGAGCGGAGGACACCGCCCGGATGCTCGACGTCACCTATCACGGGGTGCTGGAAGCCGGCTCGGAGCGGCAGCCGGACGAGTTGTGGGCCGAGCTCCTCGAGGTCCTGTTCCTCGACGACGAGGTGGACGATCCTGCCACCGCCGTCGGCGACGCCGTCGGCAGGTTGTTGATCGCCGATCGCAGCTTCGGTGGATCGGTCGTGTCGCTGATCGGGAGGGCCCGGGAGAACGCCCGCACCACCAGGGAATGGCTGTCGGCCGAGGTGTGGGAATCGATCAACGAACTGCACCTGCGTCTCGGCAGGATCGATCTGGAGGCCGCTGCCGTCGGGCAGCCCTACGACGTGCTGCGGGTCGTGAAATCGGGCTGTCAGGCCGCCACCGGGGCGGTCGAGGCCTCCATGCCCCGAGGCGAAGGCCACCGTTTCCTCACGATCGGTCAGCGGCTGGAACGGGCCCTCATCACCTCGCGACAGCTGCGCGTGTGGCGTCGGCGGGTCGGCGGTTTCACCAGCCCGGCCGCCTACGCCGAGTGGGTCAAACTTCTGAGGTCGTTGTCGGCGTACGAGGCCTATCTCCGTGAGCACAGGGCGTCGATGGAGGGTGGTCGGGTGTTGCAGTTCCTCCTGCAGTCGCCCGAACTGCCGCGTAGTGTGCTCCACTGCCTGGGATCGTGTGAGCGGATGCTGGTGGCGATGGAGGCCCGTGATTACGGCGTCAGCGCCCGCCGCATGGTGGGCAGGATCAAGGCCGAGGTCGAGTTCGCCGAGGACGGCAACCTGGCCGACGCCGCGTTCCTGGAACGGCTGGAGGAGTCGGTGGTGACCCTGGCGTCGGTGATCGAGGAGGACTACTTCCGGCCCGGCCCGTCGATCGTCATGCACACGTTCGAGGCGTTCTGAGGTGGCCGGCTGATGCAGGTTCTCATCGATTACACGACCGTCTTCACGTACACCACTCCAGTGTGGGAATCGCAGAACGTCGTCCGGGCATGCCCTGCCGACGAGCCCGGACAGCGTCGGCTCTGGTACCGGCTCGAGCTCGACCCACCCGCCCGGGTCGCCTCCCATGTCGACGTGTGGGGGACGTGGGTCGACACATTCGGGGTGCGGGAACCGCACGTGTCGCTGTCGGTGGCGGCCCGCTCCGCCGTCGAAACGTCACCCCGGCCGCGACCGGTGGAAGTGCCCATGTCGGACCTCGACGACCACTACCGGGTCGACAACTGGATGTTCCTCCGCCCGACCGCTCACACCCGTTGGGTCGATGAACTGGCCGCCCGTGCGGCCACCGCTCTCTCCGGTGGGCTGATCGAATCGGTTCTGGCGATCCAGGATCTGGTGCGGCGCCAGATCGTGTACACGCCCGGCTCCACCCATGTGGGTATCGATGTGAACCGGGTGTGGGAGGAAGGTGCGGGGGTGTGCCAGGACTTCGCCCACCTCGCCATCGCCATGCTGCGGTCCCAGGGCATCGCCTGCCGTTATGTGTCCGGCTATCTGTACGCCGCCGACCCCGCGCAACCCGACGCCTCGTCGGGCCCGATCGACACCCTGACCCATGCCTGGCTGGAGGTGCTGGTCCCCGAATGGGGTTGGTGGGCGATCGACCCCACCAACGGCATCGATGTCGGCGAACGCCACGTGGCGATCGGTCGGGGCCGTGACTACGACGACGTCTGCCCTATGCGAGGCGTCTACTTCGGTGAGAGCGAACACGAACTGAGTGCGGTCGTGCAGATGGTGGTCGAACAGTGAGAGGTGGGTCCACCACCGGCTGGTGATGTGGCTTGGTAGGTCCAACGTAGAACGCAGTACTACCGAGATTCCGCTACCTCCGCGTCGTCGATGCCTACGATCCGACGTCATGACCTGTGCCTGGTGCAAAGAAGTGATGGGTTACCTCCACGGACACGCCGCCTGCCTCGACGGCCGGTGCGCCATGTTCGGGCTGAACCAGGCAGAGTGCTGCGACGGCGAGACAGCGGAGTCATGTCCTGCGCCAACCTCTACGATCGCCCGTCGGTAGCGCCTGCTTTCTACGTTCTACGTTGTACGTTCCACCGTCCAGTAGTGTCTGTCGGACCGAACGCTCCGGCTACGCTCGGCGTCGAACGCGCTGATCCAGAGCGGGGGAGGGACAGGCCCCTCGATTCCGCGACAACCAGTCGATCGGCCGGCCTGAGGTCATCGGTCGATCAGCCGCCGGCGTTGCGGAGCGAGAGGCGCTCGGCTGCCTCCTTGACCAACTGGCCGACCTTCTCGACCCCCAGACTGGTGGGAAAGCGGTAGGTGGGGCCGTGCACGTTGATGGCGCCGATCACATGGCCATCCCGGTCGAACACCGGGGCCGCCACCGACGAGAGGCCCTCGGCGAACTCCTCGTCCACCCACATGTATCCGAGCTCGCGGGCCTGTTCGAGTCGGGAAAGGATCTTCTCGGGGTCGACCAGGGTCCGGGCGGTGTAGGCCTCGAGTGGGCGGGACAGATAGCGCTGGACCTCCTCCAGTGGCCACTGTGCCATGACACAGAACCCGGATGGTCCGATGTGCATGGGGACGGCCAAGCCGCTGTAGTCGCGTACCTGCACCGGTTGCGGGCTCTCGACCTGCACGAGGAAGTGCATGGTGTAGCCCTCCGGCACGCTGAATCCGACCGCTTCGCCCAGCGCGTCCGCCAGGTGGGCCAGGTACGGCCGGACCGCCACCACCATCGTGGCCGAGGCGTCACGCGAGCCGGTCAGCTCGACCAGTCCCTGGCCGATCTGGTAGTCGGTACCGTCCTCCACCCGGTCGACGGCTCCCATCGACTCCAGCGTCGAGAGGAGCCGGGCGACGGTCGATTTGGGCAGCGAAACGAGGTCGGCCAGTTCGGATACACCGGCAGGCGCCACCGAGAGAGCCTTGAGGATCGCAAACGCACGTTCGACCGACTGGACCATGGGCACGACGACGACCTTAGCCCATTCCGCCCAGGCTGTTCCACATCGTGGAACCGGAGGGCAGGTCTTCAGATCTACAGGTCGACAAGTCGACGCGCTCGACCGACGGACGGTGAGCGGTGAACGGTGAACCGTGAACGGTCTTCACCGCTCCAGTCCCTCCAGCCACTCCAGTGTGCCCTCGACCTGGTTGAACGTGAACAGGTGGAGTCCGATGACGTTCATCGCCGGTTGCTCGGCGAGTGGGGCGAGATCGTCGATGAGGTCGTCGGGCGTGTAATGGCCCGGGCGCATCAGCTTGGCAACCGACTTGCGGTTCTTGGCGAGGTACTTGAGGGAGGTGCCCACCCCGATGCGGGCGCCGATCGTCATGAGCTTCACCGTGTCGATCGCACCAGGGATACCGACGATCACCGGGAGGTCGACACCGGCGCCACGGAGGTCCCGAAGCCACGACGCGATGCGCTTGGAATCGAAACACATCTGCGTGGCGATGTACGAAGCGTACGGTTGCTTGTCGATCAGGGCCTTGACGAGAAGGTGGTCGGAGATGATCGGGTGACCCTCGGGGTAGCCGGTCACGCCCAGCTCGGTGAACGGATGCTCGATCGTCTCGAGAGCCCGGATGAGGTCCATGGCGTCGAAGAACTCGCCGGGGTCGTCGGCGTCGCCGCCGACGATGAAAGCGCGGGTGATGCCGGAGTCGGCGAGGCGCTTGACGTGGCCCTCCAACTCCACCTTGGACTTGGTGAGCCGGGCGGACAGATGCGGGACCACCTGGTAACCGCGATCGGCGAGTTGTTCGGAGAGCTCCACGGTCGCATCCATGCCCTTGGCCGGTGACGCCGTGACGGACACCGTGGCGCCGGCCGGGATGTCGATCGCCTTCTCAAAGGCGTTCTTCATCGGGATGATCTCGAACACCACCCCGTCCAGCAAGGTCCTTCTTCCAGTCGCCATCATCCCTCCGGTTCAGATGTTCGAGTCCGGGAAGCTCGCCTTGCGGCGGTCGACCCATTCGGTGAGCTGGGCGTCGACCCCTTCGTCGAGCGGTGGCGGCTCGTACTCGGCGAGCACGCGCTTCCACACCGCGTTGGCTCGTACGGCGGCGTCCTGGGCCCCGTCCGCCTCCCACTGCTCGAAGCTGTTGTTGTCGGCCAGCTGCGACCGCCAGAAGGCGGTCTCGAAGTTGGCGAGGGTGTGGGGCGCGCCCAGGAAGTGCTGGCCCGGCCCGTTGTCGAGCATCGCCTGCAACGCCATTCCGTTGTCGGACAGGTCGACGCCACCCACGAAGGACTCCGCCATCGAGGCCTGGTCGGCGTCGAGGATGAACTTCTCGTAGCCCATCGAGAGGCCGCCCTCGAGCCACCCGGCGGTGTGGAGGTTGAAGTTGACCCCGGCCTGGATGGTGGCCATGAAGCTGATCGCCGATTCGTAGGCGGCCTGGTAATCGGGGATCTTGGAGGCGGTGAAGTTGCCGCCCGACCGGAAGGGCACGCCGAGACGGCGGGCGAGCGCGGCCATCACGAAGAGCACCAGCTGGGGCTCGGGGGTCCCGAAGGTGGGAGCGCCGGACTGCATCGACATCGACGAAGCGAACGATCCAAAGATGACCGGGGCGCCTGGCTTGACGATCTGGCAGAACGCCATACCCGCCAGCGCCTCCGCCAGTGTCTGGGTGGCCGCCCCCGCCACTGTCACCGGAGCCATCGCCCCGGCCAGGATGAACGGCGTGACGAGAGTGGCCTGGTTGTTCTCGGCGTACACCTTGGCCGACCCGAGCATGTTGAAGTCCCACGACATGGGCGAGTTGGCGTTGGCGAGAGACACCAGCACGGTGTTGTCGGCGACGAAGTCCTCGCCGAAGAGGATCTTCACCATGTCCACCGAGTCCTGGGCCCGGTCGGGGTGGGTGACCGATCCCATGAACGCCTTGTCGGTGTACTTGATGTGGCTGTACACCATGTCGAAGTGCCGCTTGTTGACCGGCAGGTCGACCGGCTCGCACAGGGTGCCGCCGCCGTGATGGATCGACTGCGTCATGTAGGTGAGCTTCACGAAGTTCTGGAAGTCCTCGATGGTGGCGTATCGCCGCCCGTTGTCGAGGTCGTGGACGAAGGGTGAGCCGTAGGCGGGCACCAACACGATGTGCGGGTCTCCGATCACCACACTGCGTTCCGGGTTACGGGCGTGCTGGGTGAACGTGGCCGGGGCGGATGCCTGGATGATCTGGCGGCACATCCCCTTCGGGAACCGCACACGCGTGCCGTCGACCTCGGCGCCGGCACTGGCGAAGACGTCGATGGCTTCGGGGTAGTTGAGGATCTCGATCCCCACCTCAGACAGCAGGATTTCGGCGTTGTGCTCGATGAGCTCTAGGCCCTCCTGGGAGATCACCTCGACGGGTGCGAGCTTGCGGGTGAGGTAGGGGATCGACTCGATCGCCTGCGCCGTGCGCATCGCCTGTCGGGCCGAGCGGCCTCCCGAGCGCCGTGAACGGATCTCGGTCATGCGTCTTCCTTTCGTGCACGGCGGCGTGGCCGGTCGGTGGGTGTGGCCGCCCTGGTGGTGGGGAGGTGGACTCTCGTCGCCAGGTTGGGGTAGGGGTGGACGGTGTTGGGGAAACCCATCGCCGCCACGAACTCCGCTTGAAACCGGGCCTCCGTCGCCGTCTCGATCTTCTCTATGCGGTCGGTGAGATCCTCGATCTCCCGGCGGGCATCACCCGAGAGCAGCGCCATCATCGCCCCGATGCCGGCGGCGTTGCCGGCCGCCTTCACCTTCCCGAGGTCGCAGTCCGGAATCATCCCGAGCACCGTGGCGTGAAGCGGGTCGATGTGGCTCCCGAAGGCACCGGCGAGTCGGACCTCGTCGACCTCGGTGATGCCGAGGTGGTCCATGAGCAGCCGGCATCCTGCTTGCAGGGCGGCCTTGGCCAACTGGATCGCCCGCACGTCGTTCTGGGTGATCTCGATGAGTGGCTCGTCGCACACCCGGTAGCTCGAGGTCCGACCGTTGGCGATGACCCGGGGGTGAACGCGTTCCATGATCACGCCGTCGACGCTGATGATGCCCGCCAGGTACATCTCGGCGACCACCTCGATGATGCCCGACCCGCAGATCCCGGTGACGCCGATCTTCGCCACCGACGCCGCGAACCCGGGATCGTCCGACCACAGGTCCGAGCCGATCACCTTGTAGCGGGCCTCCAGGGTGTTGGGGTCGATGCGGACCCGCTCGATCGCCCCGGGGGCGGCGCGCTGTCCGGCGCTGATCTCAGCACCTTCGAAGGCGGGGCCGGTGGGTGAGGAGGCGGCGAGGAGGCGGTGACGGTTGCCCAGCACGATCTCGGCGTTGGTGCCGACGTCGACCAGCAGTTGGATGGCATCACCGCGGTGCGGGCCCTCCGCCAGCGTGGCGGCGGCCGCATCGGCTCCCACATGCCCTGCGATGCAGGGCAGGGCGTACACCCGGGCACCCGGGTGGGCACTGACGCCCATGTGGGAGGCGGGTGTGGTGATCGACCCGGTGGTGGCGAGTGCGAACGGAGCTGTGCCCAGTTCCCGGGGATCGAGCCCGTGCACGAGATGGTGCATGATCGGGTTGCCGACCACGGTGATCTCGAGGACGTCGCTGCGCTCGATGCCGCCCTGTTCGCACAGCAGGCCGACCATCTCGTCGAGCGCTTCCCGCACAACCGCGGTGAGTCGCTCCTCGCCGCCGGGGTTCATCATGATGTATGAAACCCGGGACATGACGTCCTCGCCGAAACCGATCTGCGGATTCATCCGTCCTGCCGAGGAGACGACGGCGCCCGACATCAATTCGCACAGGTGGCCGGCGATGGTGGTGGAGCCGATGTCGAAGGCGACACCGTGAATCGAGTCACGGAATCCGGGCCACACGGCAACCAGGTCGGTTCCGGTCCGGACCGCGACGGTCACGGCCCAGTTGCCCTTGCGGAGCGCCGGCTGGAGTGCCGACACAGCGGTGAGGTCGACGGTGAGGCCGATGAGTCCCCACTCGGCCTCGAGGGCGTCGAGCGTGCGCTCCAGATCGCCGGTGGGACTGGAAAGGTCGGGTTCGGCGACCTCCACGTAGTGCAATCGCACCACTGGGTCGACGGGGAGCGACCCGACTCCGGCGTCCTTGCGGACGACCTGGCGGTGCACCTGGCTGTCGGCGGGGATGTCGATCACCACGTCGGCGCAGGCCTGAGCCGCACATCCCAGACGTCGGCCTTCAACCAGGGGGCGCTTTCCGTGATAGTCGGTCTCGGTGGAACCCGGTTGGGACAGCCGTGCCGGGTCGGCCGGGATGTCGGGATTGGCGCCCACCGTGATCTGGCACCGGCCGCAGATCCCACGCCCTCCGCACACCGAGTCTAGATCCACCTGAAGGGAGCGAGCGGCATCGAGGACGGCGGTCCCCTGGGCAAACCGGCCGCGGCGCCCCGATGGTGTGAAGACGATCTCGACGTCGCCGGTCACGGGAATCAGGCCGCCCCGCCCCGACGGCGGTTTTCGCGGCGGCGTCCAGCGGTGCCCGGCTCGGTGTCGGGGGGACGGTTCTCCCGGATCCAGGCAGCGCAGTCACGGTCGTGACCGGCCAGGACGTCGGCGGCCATCACCGCCCGCTTGATCTCGTGCTCGAGTGGATTGGTGATCGAAGACGTCATTCCGGCGCCGATCGCCATGGCGAGGAAGGCCGAGTTGATGCCCGCCCGGTTGGGCAGGCCGAAGCTGATGTTCGAGGCCCCGCAGGTGGTGTTCACGCCCAACTCGTTGCGGAGTCGACCGACCAGCGAGAACACCTGGCGACCCGCGGTGCCCATGGCACCGATCGGCATCACCAGTGGGTCCACCACGATGTCGCTCTTGGGGATGCCGTGGTCGGCGGCGCGGTTGACGATCTTCCGGGCCACCTCGAACCGGACGTCCGGATCCTCGGAGATGCCGGTCTCGTCGTTGGTGATCGCCACCACCGCGGCCCCGTGTTTGGCGACCAGCGGCAGCACCGTTTCCAGGCGGTCGTCTTCACCGGTGACCGAGTTCACCAGCGCCTTGCCCTGATACACCGACAGCCCGGACTCCAGCGCCGCCACGATCGAGGAGTCGATGGCGAGGGGGACGTCGACCAGGCTCTGAACCAGCTTTATGGTCTGGGCGAGGATGGCGGGCTCGTCCGCCAGCGGGATACCTGCGTTGACGTCGAGCATGTGGGCACCCGCTGCCACCTGGGCGATGGCGTCCGACTCGACCCGGCTGAAGTCGCCGTTCTTCATCTCCTCGGCGAGCAGCTTGCGTCCGGTCGGGTTGATGCGTTCCCCGATGATCACGAAGGGCCGGTCGAATCCGATGACCACCTCTTTGGTGGCGGAGCTGACGATGGTGTCGGTCATGGGTGCTGGTCTTTCGTGCGATGAGGTCCGGCGGGGCCGGACGGGTTCGGGTCAGGGTTTGAAGCCGCCGTTGTTCCAGTGGGCCGAGAGAACCTCGCTGGTGAAGGCCTCCTCGATGCGTTCGACCTCGAAGGCGACCTCGAGATCGATGTCGTCGCCGCAGGGGCGGCTCTCACGCTTCCACTCGGTGAGGTAGTCATCGGTGCCGAACAACCCGGCGTACATGGCGGCCCGGTCGATCGCAACCTGGAAACGCTGGGAGAGCTCGATCTTGGCGGTCTGGCGGCCCTTCTTGGCCGTCACCTGGGCGGGGATGTCCCGCCAGGAGATGATGGTCAGGGTGGGGGAGTCCTCGCGCCGGCTCATGCCACGTCCTTTCGTCGGGTGATCGACACCACCGCGGGTTCGAGGGCTCCGAGACCGACGTGATGGTGTTCGAACACCAGCCCCAGCCGGGTGGCGGCAGCCTCCGCTTCGATGATCAGGTCCGGCTCATGGGTCTGCGACAGATAGACCAGTCGTCGGTAGTTCCCGAAGTACATGTCGCGTAGTTGAGGGTGGCGATCGATGCCGAGACCCTCCCAGACGAGCCGATCGAAATGGCGGGTGAGGTAGTCGGTCAGGTAGAACGTCCCCGGCTCCCGGTTCTGGAGTTGGTGGAAGAGCTCCCCCGAGAAGAACTCGTAGCAGTGGGCGCCGGGGAGACGCTCGACCCCGTGGCGTTCGAGCACACCGTCGAGCAGGCCACCGGTGCCGCAGTCGGCGTAGGCCACGAAGCGAACCGCATGGGTGGCAGCAGCGGCGGTGAGGCGTTCGTCGACGAGGGCCGGGATCTGATCCGGTGTGTTGTGGAGCCGTGCCGGGAGGTACTCGATGGTGAGCCGTTCGAGCCCGTTGACCGAGACGATCGAGGACAACTCACGGGCGAGGGCTCCACACGCCAGCAGGTAGACGCCGGCGCGGAGACGATCGGGAGACGACGTCTCGCCCACCGTCATCAGTCCTCCCCGGAAGCCAGTCGTCGTGCCAGCACCAGCGCCTCGGCGGTCTCCGAGGCGATGGCGGCATCACGGCAGTAGGCGTCGGCGCCCACCGCCTGGCCGAACTCCTCGTTGAGGGGGGCGCCGCCTACCAGCACGATGTACTTGTCGCGGATGCCTCGCTCCTTGAGGGTGTCGATGACGACCTTCATGTAGGGCATGGTGGTGGTGAGGAGGGCTGACATGCCGAGGATGTCGGGGTTGTGTTTCTCGAGTGCGGCGATGAACTCGTCGGCGTCGGTGTTGATGCCGAGATCGAAGACCTCGAATCCGGCACCCTCCAGCATCATGCCGACCAGGTTCTTGCCGATGTCGTGGATGTCGCCCTTGACCGTGCCGATCACGACCTTGCCGATGGTCTCCACGCCGGTCTCGGCCAGCAGCGGACGGAGGATCTCCATGCCGGACTTCATGGCGTTGGCGGCGAGGAGCACCTCGGGTACGAACAGGATGCCGTCGCGGAAGTCGATGCCCACGATGCGCATGCCCTCGACGAGGGCCTCGTTGAGGACCCTCTGGGCCTCCCAGCCCCGGGCGAGGAGGATGTTGGTGCCCTCTGCGATCTCGGGCGCCATGCCGTCATACAGGTCGTCGTGCATCTGCTCGACGAGTTCCTCATCGGTGAGGCTCGACAGGTCCAGCTCGTCGTCACTCATTGATCACTCCGAAGGTCATCCGACATCCTGCTCGTCTTCCCGGAGCGAGTCCCGACCGAACACGGGAGCTCACGCCGAAGAGCATCGTAGGAGGGACCCGACAGCCCGGGGTTCTGTTCCACGATGCGGAATCGTTTTGCCATACGGAACGATAGTCGACCCGGGCGAGACTGTCGAGCGGTACGGGGTCGCCCGGTCGGCTCGGACGGGCGGGGGATCGGGAAAGGCGAGGCGTCAGATCAGGCTGCGTACCGCGGCTTCGAATCCGCGCACGTGGGCTATGGCCACGGCCCG
Organism: uncultured bacterium; assembly: GCA_963825585.1. Taxonomy (GTDB): domain Bacteria; phylum Actinomycetota; class Acidimicrobiia; order Spongiisociales; family ZC4RG35; genus JAOUGY01. Next base: position 1,047,552 of record CAWGTX010000006.1, on the reverse strand, counting down.
GGCGCGATCGTCGTCGCCGGTGTCGATCGCCTCGAGCAGCTCGCGGTGCTCCTCGATGTGGCCGGCGAGGTCGGGGATGCGCTCGGTGAACAGATGCCAGATGCGCATGGCCAGGTTGTGGTACTGGGTGGCGGTGTCCTCGAGGAAGTGATTGTGGGCCGCGGCGTACACCGCCCGGTGGATGGTGGTGTCGAGCGCCATCTGCCGTTCCAGGTCCGGAGCGGTGAGGTCGCCGGCGAGGATGCGCAACCCTTGGCGTTCCGAGGCCGTGGCACGTTGCGCGGCCCTGGCGGCGGCGTGGCCTTCGAGGTCCTCGCGCAGGTCGGTGATGAGGGCGAGGTCGGCCAGGTTGATGTCGGCGGCGAACGTGCCCCGCCGCGGGAAGATGTTGACCAGACGTTCGGCCTCGAGGCGGTTGAGTGCTTCGCGCAGCGGGGTTCGACCGATCCCGACCTTGGCCATCAGGTCCGACTCGACGATGGGGGACCCGGGCGCGATCTCGAGGCGGATCAGCATGTCCCGCACCGACTGATAGGCCAGATCGGCCTGGCTGGAAGGCCCTCCGGAGATGGCACGGATCGTCATGGTGTTTGGCGCTTCGTTCCGCTTGACGGGTGTTCGATACGAATCATACACTATTGATATATCAGAGTCCCCGGTATCGGCGGCAGACCGCCGAGGTCCAACCCGGGTCGTCCCAAGGAGCGTGCGTTGAGCGACTTCCCATCCCGTGCCAAGGTCGTCGTGATCGGAGCCGGCATCGTCGGCAACTGCCTGGTCGGAGAGCTGGCCGATCTCGGCTGGACCGACATGGTGCTCATCGACAAGGGTCCCCTCCCCAACCCGGGCGGTTCCACCGGCCACGCCTCCAACTTCATCTTCCCCACCGATCACAACAAGGAGATGGCAACCCTCACCCTCGAGAGTCAGCGCCAGTACGAGGCCGCCGGCCTCAACACCACCTGCGGCGGCATCGAGGTGGCTCGCACCGAGGAGCGTCTCGAGGAGTTGAACAGGCGCATGACGTCGGCCAAGGCGTGGGGCATCGATTCCAAGCTGCTCACCCCGGCGGAGGTGAAGGAACTGGTGCCCTTCATCAACGAGGAGATCGTGCTCGGCGGCTTCTACACGCCGAGTGTGTCGGTGGTCGACTCGCTCGGGTTCGGTACCTTCCGTCGCGACGGCGCCGTCGCCAAGGGCGCCCTCCAGGTGTTCGCCAACACCGAGGTGCTCGACGTCGAGACCCAGCCCCAGCCGTACGGCCGGCCCCGGGTGGCGGCAGTGGTCACCAACCGGGGTCGTATCGAAGCCGACTACGTGGTCATCGCCTGCGGCGTGTGGAGCCCCCGCATCGCCACGATGGCCGGCGCCACCATCCCGTTGACACCCGCCGTCCACCAGATGGCCGACGTGGGCCCCATCGACATCCTCCAGCAGACCGGCAACGAGATCGGCTACCCGATCGTGCGCGACATGGACACGTTCATGTACGAGCGGCAGTCGGCCGGTTCGATGGAAGTGGGCTCGTACGCCCACCGTCCGATCTTCCACCACCCCGACGAGATTCCCTCCAACGACGAGGCGGCGCTGTCGCCCACCGAGATGCCTTTCACCCAGGAGGACTTCGACGATCAGCTCGAGGACGCCCTCGAGCTGATGGGTGGCATCCTCGAGACCGCCGAGATCCGCTACGCCATCAATGGACTGTTGTCGCTCACGCCCGACGCCATGCCGCTGCTGGGCGAAACCGTCGAGGTCGAGAACCTGTGGTCGGCCGCCGCCGTGTGGATCAAGGAAGGGCCCGGAACCGCCAAGATGGTGGCCGAGTGGATGACCCATGGGTACCCGCATCTGTGCGACCCGCACGGCTCCGACATCGCCCGGCTCTATCCCCACGAGCGCAGCGAGCACCACATCCTCGCCCGCTGCTCGGAGCACTTCAACAAGACCTACGGCATCGTCCACCCCCGTGAGCAGTGGGGCAGCGAGCGCGGCCTCAAGCGCTCTCCGTTCTTTGCCCGGGAGGAGGCGTTGGGAGCCGAGTTCTACGACGCCCGTGGATGGGAACGGCCCCAGTGGTACAACTCCAATGCCGACCTGGTCGAGCGCTATGGCGTCGCCGACCGCCAGGCCGAATGGGATCGTCGTTGGTGGTCACCGATCATCAACGGTGAGCACCTCCACCTGCGCGACAAGGTGGGCATGGTCGATCTCAGCGCCTTCCAGATCTTCGAAGTCGCCGGGCCCGGTGTGCTCGCCTACATCCAGAAGATGACCGTCAACAACTGTGACGTGGCGGTGGGACGCTCGATCTACACCCCGGTGCTCACCGAGGACGGAGGCTTCCGTTCCGACCTCACCGTGCTGCGGCTGGGAGCCGATCGGTACCGCATCGTCACCGGTGCTTTCGACGGTGGCCGCGACGAGTACTGGTTCCGCAAGAACCTGCCGACTGACGGCTCGGTCCAGTTCGAGAACAAAACATCGTCGATGACCACCATCGGGCTGTGGGGCCCCGACGCCCGCAACGTCGCCTCCACGGTGGTCGAAGGTGACGTATCGAACGAGGGTTTCCCGTACGGCAGCGTCAAGGACGTGCTCATCGCCGGCGTTCCCTGCACCATGTTCCGCATCTCCTACGTGGGTGACCTCGGATGGGAGATCTACACCAGCATGGAGTACGGCGTCAAGGTGTGGGACGCCCTGTGGGAGGCGGGCCGTGAGTTCGACCTGCGCCCGGTGGGCATCGGCGTCTACGGGCTCACCGGCAGGATCGAGAAGGGGTATCGCCTGATGGGCGCCGAGCTCGAGTCCGAGTATTCACCGGTCGAGGCCGGTCTGGCCCGGCCCAAGGTGAAGTCGGCCGACTTCATCGGCAAGGCCGCCTATCTGAGGGCCAGGGAAGAGTCCCCCGCAGCCACCCTGTGCACGCTGACGATGACCGATCAGACATCGGCATCGGGCGTCACCCGGTTCCCGGTGGGCGGCAACGAGCCGATCCTCACACTCGACGGTGAGCGCATCGTCGACTCCAAGGGCCGGGTGTCGCGGGTCACCACCGCCGGTGCAGCCCCATCGCTCAGTGAGTATCTGCTCATGGCGTACCTGCCACCCGAGCGCGCCGTGGAAGGCACCGACCTGCTGGTGATGTACATGAACGAGACCTTCCCTGTGAAGGTCGCCCGGGTCGGCGCCACCCCGCTGTTCGACCCGGAAGACGCCAGGATGAAGGCCTGATGCGGGTCCTGGTTTGCGTCAAGCGGGTACCGGCGCCGGGAGCGAAGATCCTCATCGCCGCCGACGGCCAGTCGCTCGACACCGCCCACCTCGGATTCACCGTCAGCCCTCACGAGGAGTGCGCGGTGGAAGAGGCGGTCCAGATCGTCGAGAAGCACGGGGGCAGCACGACTGTGCTCACGCTAGGGCCGGCGGAGGCCGAGGAGCAGTTGCGCTACGGCGTCTCGATCGGGATCGACGCGGCGGTGCTGGTGCGGACCGACGGCTCGGACTGGGATCCCCAGCGGACGGCTGCCGCCATCACCGCTGCCGTGCACTCGATCGAGGCCCGCGACGGTGCCTTCGACCTGATCCTGTTCGGCAACGAGTCGGCCGACTCTGGTGGCTATCAGGTGGGGGTTCGGGTCGCCCTGGCGCTGGGGCGGCCGATCGTCAACGGCATCAAGGGTATCGACGTCTCTGACACCGGCGTCACCGCCCGGCGGGCGGTCGACGCCGGATTCGAGGTCTACGAGCTGCCGACTCCGGCCGTTCTCGGGGTGAAGGAAGGGCTGAACCTTCCCCGCTATCCGACCTTGAAGGGCCGGTTGAACTCCAAGAAGGTGGCGGTCGAGGCGATCGAACCCTCCATCGATCCGGGTGAGCAGCGGATGGTGCGGCTCCTCCCGCCCAAGGAACAGGTCACCGAAACCAGGGTGCTGGGGCACGGCCCGGAGGCGGCCGGTGCCGTGGTCGATCTGCTCGAGGAACTGGGGGTGTTGGCATGAGCGTCATGGTGATGGTCGAACACGACCGGGGCGTGATCGCAGACGCCACCCTCGAGGCGCTCACCGCCGGGCGCGAGCTCGCCGCCCGACTCGGCGTGCCCGTTCACGCCCTCGTCATCGGTGACGGCGTCGACGGACTGGTGGAGACGGTCGCCGGATACGGCGCCGAGGTCATCCACCAGGCGCGCCACGAATTGCTCTCGGATTACGGGTCCGAGACATGGGGCGAAACGCTCGCTCAGGCGCTGGTCGCCAACGGTTCCACCGTTGCTGTGGGTGTGGGCACCGATCGTGGCAACGAGGTGATGGCCCAGGCCGCCGCCCGCATGGACCAGCCGTTCGTCGCCAACTGCCTGGAGGTGACCCCAGCTGAGGGCGAGTGGACCGCCAATCGGGTTCGCTGGGGTGGGTCGCTCATCGAGTCGGTCGCCTTCGGCGGTTCGGTGCGGCTGGTGACATTCGCTCATCACGGCGTGGAGCCCGTGCCATCTCCCGGAGCGGGATCGGTACAGACATTCGAGCCCGAGTTGGACCCCTCGTTGGCCCGAACCATCGTCAAGGACCGGGTGGTGTTGAGCCAGGGGATCACCCTCGCCACCTCCCCGGTGGTGGTGAGCGGGGGACGTGGTGTCGGCTCGGCCGAAGGCTTCGCCCCACTCGAGGAGCTGGCCGGGCTGCTGGGGGGCGTTGTCGGCTGCTCCCGAGTGGTCACCAACAATGGCTGGCGCCCCCACACCGACCAGGTGGGCCAAACCGGCACCCGGATCGCCCCGCAGATCTACATCGCCTGCGGCGTCTCCGGAGCCATCCAGCACTGGGTCGGAGCCATGGCGTCGAAGAACATCCTCGCCATCAATACCGACCCCGAAGCCAACATGGTCACCAAGGCCGATTACGCAGTGATCGGGGACCTCCACCAGGTGGTCCCCGCCATCTCCGCCGAAATCCACCGACGGCGGGGCTAGGCAAACCCAGGGTTGTACACCACACCCCGTGTAGTCCTGGGCCCACAGAATGAACTCACCTCCCCTGGATCGACCGGTTCAGCAACGCCTTGACAGCAGACGCGACTTCGTCTGGGCGGAGCGTCACGTCGTCCCAGGTGAACCGGACGAGCGTCCAGTCGTTCAGCGTCGCTTCGCGGTCGCGGCGGCGGTCGAACGTCATCTGCTCCATGGCGCCATGCCACCGTCGGGAGTCCCACTCCACCGCAAGCCTGACGGCCGGCCATGCGAGATCGAACCGTCGCTGAGGATGCCACGGAATCGGATACTCCGGTTCGCCCCGGGGAATGCCAGCTCGCGTGAGGACATCGAGGCCACGGCGCTCGAGTTCGGTCGGCGGAATCCCGGCGTCGCTGGTGAGGTCCAGGATCCGACGGAACGACTTCACGCCCGGCTTGCCCCGGCGTGCGATCGCGTCGTGGGTTGCCACAAGTGACGCGTGATCGATCCTGTGCTCGAGAACGAGGTCCTGGGCGATCGCACTGGCGTGCTTCGGATGGAGCACTGCGCACAGGTCGAACAGGGTCCGGGCGATCGTCGTCGTCCGGAGGCCGGCGATGATCTCGACATGGTCGGGGCACAGGTCATGGCTTCGGATGACGTGGACGCCGGGAAGGTCGTGCGTTGTTCTCGTGTGGGTCGTGATCGTGGGGATCGGGCGGCGAATCCTCGGGAAGTCGTGGAGCGCCGCCGCTGCCTGGTGGGACACCACCGCGCCCGGACTCGCACACAGGGCCGATGCCAGCAGGTCGTGCCAGTCTCGGGCCTGGAACACGCGGTAGCAGCCGCCGGGAGCGGGCTCGATGTGGCGTCTCACGACGAGATGATCGATCTGGCGGTCGGTCAGACCGAGTCCACTCAGCTGTGATCGTCGGACGCAGCCTCCCTGAACGGCGGCGAGTTCGATGGCGGTGCGGGGCAATCCCATCGCTGCATCCTGCCGCCTGGGTGTGACAGATCCTCGCTCGCCATTCTGTGGGCCGCGGACTACACGGGGTGTGGTCTACAACCCTGGGTTTGCCTCCTCCCACAGCAGGTTGGGGTCGGGGGAGGGTTCGGGGGGTAGTGGGCGGAAGCCGGCGCGGTTGGCCAGCACCGGGCGGCGGATGAAGCGATAGATCACGTACGGGGTGAGGACGGCCGTCGACGCCGACATCATCAACCAGTACGACTCCGGGCCGGCGAAGTCGAAGACCGTTCCGGCGACAGCTGGACCGGCGACCGAGCCGACCCCGTATGCCATCGTCATCACGCCCGAGGCGGAGACTCGTAGCTCCGGGCCTATGACGTCGTTGACATGGGAGATGGCCAGTGAATACAGGGGAAACGACAAGGCGGTGAACAGACCCAGGGCTCCATAGGAGCCCCATGTCCCCGGCTCGAACACCAGGCCGATCAAGGCGGTGGCGCTTGCGAGGGAGGAGATGGTGAGAATCACTTTGCGTCGCGGGGCCCGATCGGACCAGGTGCCTATCGGCCACTGCAACAGCACACCGCCGATCATGGCAACGGCCATCATCGTGGCCACCTGGTTCACGTCGAGACCCGACTCGACTCCGAACGTCGGGCCCATTCCCACTGCCACACCCACTCCGAGGCCACTGACGACCGAGGTGGCAACACCCAGCGGCGCCACCCGGATCACCTCTCGCACCGGTGGCCAGTCGCTGCGGGCGGGTAGCCCAGGTGCCGGGGCGGTCGTGAGCGAGAGGGGAATGACCGACAGCGATACCACCGCCGATCCGATCACGAACGGGAGGGCACCTGCCGCCCCGACCGCCGACAACAGGTATTGACCGGCACCGAATGCCAAGTTCACCGTGACCAGGTACACCGCCAGTAGTCGCCCGCGCGTTTCGTTGGTGGCGACGGAGTTGAGCCAGCTCTCGGCCACGATGTACATCCCCGAAAGGCACAGCCCGAGCGCCAGCCGGATCGAGATCCACGTGGGGGCGTTGACCGCGAACGGAAACACGAGAACGATCACCGCCGCGGCCGAGGCGATCGCCCCGTACACCCGGATGTGGCCGACGGAGCTGAGGAGGCGGGGGATCACCAGGGCGCCGGCGAGAAAGCCGGCGTAGTGGACCGACCCGGCGATTCCCATCACGCCGGCACCGAACGCCTCGGTCCCGCGCACGCCGATGAGCGAAGTCAACAGGCCGAACCCGATCATCAGGATCCCGAGGGTGACGAGCACCGCCCGGGCCGAACTCACAGATCCTTGCACAGCCGTCGCGCTTCGTAGATCGCTGCGTGGATGTTGCGGGAGGCGACGGCGTCGCCGACCCTGAAGAGCAGGAACCCGTCACCGGTGATGGGTTGTGGACGGCCCGAGAGCAGCGCCTCGAGATCGATGGCCCCGCGATTGGCCGAGCCTTCGACCAGGTCGAAGTAGACGTCGGCGATCGGTTCGGTCCCGTGTTCCACCACCACCTGGTCGGCGGTTGTGGTGCGGGGTTGCTTCGTGTAGTCGTTCCAGAGCGTGCACTCCAGGCCGCCTTCGACCTTGCGTACGGCCGTGAGGCGGTGGTCGGGGGTCATGACCACGCCGTGGGTGTAGATGAACCTGAGGTACGACGGGTAGGCCAGGCCGGTGACCTCGTGGCCGACGTGACGGTCGGGCGTGACGATCTCGACGCTGGAACCGGCCGCCACCATCCGTTCGACACAGGAGAGGGCATCTTCGGTGCCGTGGTCGTCGAACACCAGCACCCGGCCGGTCGACGGCGACACGGCGCCGCTGATGATGTCCCAGGTGGTTGTCACCAGGTGCTCGCCCTCGGCGAGGAACGAGGTGCGGGGCCACCCGCCCGTTGCGACGATCACCACGTCCGGGTCGAGGGCACGAACGTCGTCGGCGTCGGCGAGGGTGTTCAGTCGGATGTCGACGCCCAGATGCCGGCACTCCGTCGACAGCCACTCGCTGATGCCGATCAGGTCGCGGCGTCGCTCGGTGGCGCGAGCGGCGAGAACGATCTGGCCGCCCAGTTCGGAGCTCGCCTCGAACAGGACCACCCGATGGCCCCGTTCGGCGCACACCCGGGCAGCTTCCATGCCGGCGGGGCCGCCACCGACCACCACGACTCTCCGGGTCACGGCGACCGGCGGCACCAGGTGGGGGATGGTCGCTTCCCGCCCGGTGGCCGGGTTGTGGATACACAGGGCGTCATGGCCCAGGTAGAGGCGGTTGATGCAGTAGCTCGCTCCGACACACGGCCGGATCCGGTCTTCCTCGCCGGCTAGCAGCTTGTTGACGATGTGGGGGTCGGCCATGTGGGCACGGGTCATCCCGATCATGTCGACGATGCCCTCGGAGATGGCGTACCGGGCGGTGGCGAGGTCGGGCACGCGGGCGGCGTGGAACACGGGCAGTCCCACCGCCTCCTTGATCGCCGCCGCCACTGGGAGGTGAGGCCCCAGCGGCGTCCCCAACCCGGGGATGACGTGGCTGAGGGCCTCGTCGGTGGCAATCCAGCCTTTGACGATGTTGACGAAATCGATCATGCCGCTGCGTGCCAGAGCGACGGCGATGTTGGTGCAGTCCTCCTGGGTGAGGCCGCCATCGAGATCCTCGGAGCCCGACATGCGGATACCGACGATGAAGTCGTCGCCCACTTCGGTGCGGATGGCGTCGAGCACTTCCAGGCTGAACCGCATCCGGTTCTCGAGTGCGCCGCCGTAACGGTCGCTGCGTTTGTTGACCAGCGGTGACCAGAACTGGTCGATGAGATGGCCGTAGGCGATGACCTCGAGCCCGTCGAGGCCGCCCTCCACACAGCGTCGGGCGGCATCGGCGAACGAACGAACCACCCGCCTGATGTCGAACTCCTCCATCTCCTTGGGGAAGCTGCGGTGTGTTTGCTCGCGCACCGACGAGGAGGAGATGGTCGGAAGCCACGGACCGGCATCCCATACGGTGCGGCGGCCCATGTGGGTCAGCTGGATCATGGTTGCCGCCCCATGGGTGTGGACCCGGTCGGCCAACTGACGGAAGTAGGGGATGATGTCGTCGTCACCCGCGTAGAGCTGTCCGAAGACTGCCGGTGAGTCGGGCGCCACGTTGGTGGAGCCACCGAACATGGTGAGGGCGATCCCGCCCTTGGCCTTCTCCTCGTGATAGAGCTGATAGCGCAGCTTGGGCTTACCGTCCTCGGCGTAGGCCGGTTCGTGGCTGGTGCTCATCACCCGGTTGCGTAGTGTCAGATGGCGGAGCTGGAAAGGTTGCAGGAGAGGATCGCGGGAAGCGCCCATTTCATTCCGTAATGTGGGATTGGTCCGTATCGTGGAATGTACCTGGCTCGCCCGGCTCCCGGGCGGTCCGCCGATCAAGAGGTGACTGTGGCGTTCGAACTGGGCTCGGTGCTCGATGTGAAGACGGGGACCGGGACGGCGAGCATGCTGGCAACCGGACTCGACCGGTCGGCCACGCTCGTGATCATCGACGGCATGCTGGTGGACGCCCCTGGCCTCGGCCCGCTGATGGACGCCGGCACGGTGATGACGGTGGCGGCGGGCGAGCCCACGGTTGCCTCGGTGCAGGGGTTGGCCGACTTGGCGCGCTCCCGGGCGGCCTCGACCGTGGTGGCGATCGGTGGAGGAAGTGCCCTGGACACCGGGAAGATCACGTCCGCCATGCTCGGGCACTCGGCTCCGGTCACCGACTTCCTGCTGTGCGCCAACCCGGTGCAGCGGAACGTCCGACTGGTCGCCATACCCACCACCGCCGGTTCCGGCGCCGAGGTCACGCGCACCTGCGTGCTGAGCCACGAGGGCCGCAAGTCCTGGCTGTGGGACGAGGCGTTGGTTCCCGACACGGTGGTGCTCGACCCGGCACTCACGGTTGGCATGCCAGAGGCGGTGACGGTGACGACCGGCCTCGACGCCTTCGTGCACGCCGTGGAGGCGTTCACCAACGTCAATCGGGACAACGTTGCCGATCGGGCCGCGCTCGCCGCCATCGCCGCCATCCCCGGCGCCCTGCCGCGGGTGGTCGTCGATCCCGAGGATCTCGAAGCTCGTCGAGTGATGCTCGAGGCCGCCACCACCGCCGGGGTGGCCATCGACCGCTGCAGCACGGCGCTGGCGCACTGTGTCGGTCATGCAATCGCCGGGTTCTCGAAGATTCCCCACGGGCTCGCCGTGGCGCTCGGCTTGCGGGCCACCCTGAAGTGGAGCATCGAGGGTGACCCCGACCGCTACGCCGCCGTTGCAGGCGCCATGCAGCCGGGACGAGGTCTGGACGCTCTGGTCGACATGGTCGACGACCTCTACGGAGCCGTCGGCTTCGACAGCGCGCTTCGCCGCTACACCACCGAACCACTCGACCCGTCGGCGCTCGCCGCCGCCATGGACACCGCCGAGAACCAGGGGATGGCTGCCGCCAACGCCCGTGCTCCACAGGCGGACGAATTCGCTGATGTCGCCTCGATGGTCACGGCAATCTGGAACCGGCCATGACCCGCATCGCCCGCATAGAGACCAGCCTGCACCAACTCACCCTCGATCCACCGTTCCCGGCGGCATGGGACCGGCGGGAACGTCAGGCGTTCCCCGTCACCGTCTATCGGGTGTTCGACGAGGACGGCCGCATGGGGATCGGTGCCGGCGATGCCATGCGTGGATTGGTCGACTATCTCGGGCTGTTCATCGGTGAGGACGCTCTCGACCTGGCGAGACACTCGGCCATCCTCGACAACATCTCGTTCTTCGACGGTCGGCCGTGGCCCTTCGAGATCGCTCTGTGGGACCTCGCCGGCAAGGTCCGCCAGGAACCCCTCTGGAGAATGGTGGGTGGCGCCTCGAACCGCATCCGGCCGTACGCCTCGTCGGGTACCCATTGGCGTGTCGACCAGGTCGCAGAACGGGTGGCGGGTGTGCTCGACGCCGGGTTCGGCGCCCTCAAGCTGCGCTTCGGTCGCCCTTCGCTCGACCAGGACGTCGAAGTCCTGACGGCGGTGAAGCAGGTGACGGGTGACCGCGTCGCCCTGATGGTGGACTGCAACCAGGGGTGGAGGATGCCGTGGGACACCCACCCCGCATGGACGTTCGAGCACGCCCTCGCCCTCGCCCGGCGTCTCGAGGCGCTCGACGTGTACTGGATGGAGGAACCGCTGCACCGGGCGGATTACGACGGCATGGCCCGGTTGCGCTCCGAGACCTCGGTGAGGATCGCCGGTGGAGAGATGACCCGGGAGTGGTACGAATTCCGGACGCTGCTCGAGCGAGGCTGTCTCGACGTATTCCAACCCGACGCCGCCGTCACCTGCGGGATCGAACGTCTCCGCCATTTCGCCCACGAGGTGGCCGACGCCGGGCACACCTTCTCCCCGCACACCTGGGGGAGCGGCATCGCGCTGGTCGCAAACGCCCACCTGACCGCCGGGACGGTGGGCGCCCCGTATCTGGAGTACCCGTTCGACCCTCCGGAGTGGACGGCGCAGCGTCGGGACTTCCTGTTCACCACGCCGTTCGAACCCGACGGCGACGGCTGGCTCACGCTGTCGGGTGCCCCGGGACTGGGCGTCGAGTTGGACGAGGCCCGCCTCATGGCCACACGCACCGACTCGGCGAGCTATGGCTGAGCATGCGCACCCTCCGCCGTACCCCTGAGCGAACCCCGCGAATCTCACGTGACCGGTCGCTGGTGCTGGGCGCCGGCGTGTTGTGGAGCCTCACGGCGTTGTTCGTGCGGCTCATCCAGGAGGCCGACGCCTATCAGATCACATTGCTCCGCTCGCTCGGGGTGGTTCCGGTGATCCTCGTGCTGGTGGCGGTGCGCAATGGAGGGCGAGTGGTCGAACCCTTCCGTGCCGCCGGGTGGACGGCGGTGATCGGTGGGGCGTTCATGGCAGTCGCCAACATCTCTGCCATCCTCGCCCTCCTCAACACGACCGTCGCCAACACCTCGTTCATGCTGGGTTTCGGACCGCTCCTCACCGCGGTGGCCGGATGGTTGTTCCTCGGAGAGCGGCTGGATCAGCGCACCGTGTGGTGGTTCGTGGTGGCGGCGATCGGCGTCACCATCATGACGGTCGCTGCGATCGGCGATGGCCGTATGTTCGGCAACATGATGGCGCTCCTCATGGTCGTGAGCTACACCGGCTTCGTGCTCGCGGTTCGCCGTGGGCGGGACGTCGACATGAACCCCGCCATCGCCTGGGCGGGTCTGTTCGCCGGTGTGTTCGCGGCGGTCATGGCTGACGACTTCGCGATCCTCGTGACCGACGCCGTCACCGGTATCGCCATCGGTGGTCTGTTCATGGGTGGCGGCCTGATTCTGTACGTCGCCGGGTCACGGACGGTGTCGGCTTCCGAATTGGTGCTCCTCGGCGGCATCGAGTTGGTGCTGAGTCCGCTCTGGGTGTGGCTGCTGCTGGACGAGGAGCCGGCGTCCGCCACCTTGGCCGGTGGTGCGCTCGTCGTCGTCGCCGTGGTCGCCCGTGCCCTGGCCGACTCCCCGCCGGCGTTGGCCGCACCGCCGCCCGACTGAAGTTCACCGTTGGATCAGGAGCACGTCACCGGCGACCGTGGTGGCGATGCGGACCCGGCCGTCGTCGAACAGGACGAACGGCACGAACGCCTCGTCGGTAACCCGTTGCCACGTCCACCCACCGTCGTCAGACTTCCACAGGGCGGGCAGCGACTTGATCGGCCGCGAGGCGTCGTTGTCCTCGCCGGCCGCCCACAGGGCACCGTCGACCGATGTGACGCGGTGGGCGGTCATGTGGGCGACGTCCGGATCGAGGGTCTCGGCGGGGTGGGGTGACCGCGCCCAGCTCAGGCCGTCGAGCGAGGTCCAGGCGGTCATCAGGCCGGTCCGGAAGAAGTCGCCACCGACGGCGACGAAGCCGTCCGGCGTGGCGATCACGTCGGTCATGATCTTGTCGTCGAAGTCCGACGTGGTCGGTGTCACCCTTCGCCACGACGCGCCGTCGGACGATGTGAACACGGCGGCGGTGGGTACGAACTCGCCGCCCGGAGAAGCTCCCACCGCGATCAACCCGTCGCCGCCCGGGATCACTCTGGCGATGTCGGTGTTGTCGAACACCTCGGCGCCTTCGGCGGCCCGCCAGGTCACCCCGTCGGTGGTGGCGAGGAGGGTGGCGATCCGCGAGTCGGCCTCGGCGGCCCGGGTGAAGAGCACCGTGACCGATGAGCCGCCAGGCGCTGCGAACACCGCGTCCGGGATGCCGAGCTGGTCGGGATACTCGAGGCCGAGGGACTCGTACAGCGCGTGGGCAACCCAGGTCTCCCCGTTGGAGGAGATCAGCACCGAGCGCTGGGAAGGCCCGGAACGGTCGGGTCCCACACTGACGCCGGGCCCGATCCCCAGGATTCCGATGGGTGTCGTCTCGATCTGCGTCACACAGCCGGATGCAACCGGTTCCCAACCGTCCGCCGAGGCGACGAACAGACCGCCTTCGCCACTCCGGGAGCATGACCCGACGATGATCGTTTCATCGATCCTGGCGGCCGCGGTGACAGGCTCGCCGGGTGCTTCGAGCACGGTCCAGCCCTGAAGCGTCGCAGATGTCGTGGTGCTCGGGAGGGCTGTGCTCGTGGTCGTGGCGGCGATGGTCGTCGTCGTGGTGGAAGCCGTGGTCTGCGGTGTGGGGGTGGTTGACGACGTGGCACCGATGGCTGAGCACGATCCGACCAGCATGGACACCACGACGATGGCTGTGCGTCGCATGGGACACCTCCTGGCACCAGCGTGTCACCCCGACGTCGCTGCCGGATCGCAGGCTCGTAACAGTTGTGTCACAACGGGAGAGCTTGCCCGGGATCCGCGCGGCGCTACAGTTGGTTCAACAAAGCGCCGATTTGATCGACAGCTTGCGGGCGCTCAAGAAATGCAGCTAAAGCGGCGGTTCCGGAACCGCCCTGGCACTGACATCGGTCAGAGAAGCTGCGAGGCGGTTCTTCCGCGCTTGGGTCCCCAGCCGTCGATGCACGACCCGGGAGGTGTCAGATGTCGGGATCCGAAGACTGTACGAAGTACGAGCGCCTCCTCGCCGAGCGGGGCGTGCTCGTCGCAGACGGTGCCATGGGCACAACCCTGTTCTCGCTCGGCCTGGAAGGTGGCGGCTGCCCCGAGATGCTCAACATCGAGCAGCCGCAGCTCATCGAGACCGTGCACCGTCGCTTCATCGAAGCCGGCGCCGACATCATCCTCACCAACACCTTCGGCGGAACCCGCCGTCGTCTCACTCTTCATCGTCTCGACGGCCGGGTGGCCGAGCTCAACACCGCCGCCATCGCCATCGCCCGCCGCACCGCCGACCTGGCGGACCGGGAGGTGATCGTGGCCGCCTCGATCGGCCCCACCGGCGACCTGTTCCAGCCGCTCGGACCGCTGTCGCACGAGGAGGGCGTCGACGTCTTCGCCCAACAGATGGCCGCCGTTGTGGAAGCGGGCGCCGACGTGCTCTGGATCGAGACGCTGTCGTCGTTCGACGAGTTGAACGCAGCCGTCGAGGCCGCCAACCGCTTCGACATCCCGGTGTCGGCCACCCTCAGCTTCGACACCAACGGTCGCACCATGATGGGCGTCACCGCCACCCAGGTGGCCGAGTGGTGGCTCCGCCAGGAGCGGCGCCCAACCTCGATCGGCGCAAACTGCGGGATCGGCCCCGGTGACGGCGTCGCCACCGTCTTCGACATCATCGCCACCGCTCCCGATGCGGTGGCCGTCACCAAGGCGAACTGTGGGTTGCCGCTCTACGAGACGGACCGCCTCGTCTATCCGGTCGGTCCTCAACACATGGGCGACTACGTGGAACTGGCGGTGCGTTCGGGCGCCCGGGTGATCGGAAGCTGTTGTGGATCGACGCCGGAGCACACCGCCGCCATCCGTCAGGCTCTCGATGAGGGTGTCGAAGGTGACCGACCCGAGCGCAGCGAGATCGAGCAGCGTCTCGACGCCCACGGCAACGCACCGGTCGCGGCGCGCCGCCAAGGCCGCCGGCGCGGCTGAGGCTCCGCCTCCCAGTCGTTCTGGGGACAGAATCGACCTCTGGAGTATCGGTATTGTCCCCAGTCCGCTTGGTTGATTGCGTCAGGGACGGTGGCGATACCACACGACGTGCTCGGGCGGCAGCGGGGTGTTGCCCAGGATGAGGTCGGCGGCCTTCTCGGCGAGCATCATCACCGGGGCGTAGATGTTGCCGTTGGTGACGTAGCGCATCGCCGAAGCGTCCACCACACGCAGACCCGTCCAGCCCATGCACCTTCATCGAGGTCGGGTCGAGGACCGACATGTCGTCGGTGCCCATCCGGCAGGTGCATGACGGGTGCAGCGCCGTCTCGGCGTCCTTGGACACCCAGTCGAGGATCTCCTGGTCGGTTTCCACGACAGGGCCGGGGGAGATCTCTCCGGCGTTGAATCTGTCGAGTGCCGGCTGGTTGAGGATGTTCCTCGCCACCTTGATCGACTCCACCCACTCGCGACGATCCTGCTCGGTGGACAGGTAGTTGAAGACGATGGCCGGCTTCTCACGCGGGTCGGCACTCTTGATCTTCACCGACCCCCGGGCGTCCGAGTACATGGGTCCGATGTGGACCTGATAGCCGTGGCCGCCATCGGCCGATGGGGTCCCGTCGTAGCGGATGGCGATGGGCAGGAAATGGAACATGAGGTTGGGATAGGCCACCTCGTCGTTGGAACGTACGAAGCCGCCACCCTCGAAGTGGTTGGTGGCGCCCGGTCCCTTGCGGAACAGCCACATGAGCCCCACGAACGGCCGTTTCCACATCGCCATCCAGGGTTGGATCGAGACCGGCTCCTTCGAGGCGTACTGCACGTAGACCTCGAGATGGTCCTGCAGGTTCTCACCGACGCCGGGCAGGTGATGGATCGGGTCGATCCCCACCGATCGCAGATGGTCGGCGTCACCGACGCCGGACAGCTGGAGCAGCTGGGGGGAGTTGAAGGCGCCACCGGACAGGATCACCTCACCGGCGGTGACGGTACGGGTGATGCCACGGGCGGTGTACTCGACACCGACGGCGCGGGTTCCTTCGAACCGGATGCGGTTCACATGGGCGCGGGTGACGACATCCAGGTTGGGCCGGCTCATCACCGGGTGCAGATAGGCCCGGGCGGCGCTGAGGCGGCGGCCCCGATGGACGTTGCGGTCGAAGCGGGCAAAACCCTCCTGTTGGAAACCGTTGACGTCCTTGGTGAGGGGATATCCGGCCTGCGCGGCCGCCTCGAAGAAGGCGCCGAACAGGGGGTTGGTGGCGGGTCCCCGTTCAACCACCAGCGGCCCTTCACCACCGCGGAACTCGTCGGCCCCGGCCAGGCAGGTCTCCATCCGCTTGAAGTAGGGGAGACAGTGGGCGAAGTCCCAGGACTCCATGCCGGGGTCGGCAGCCCATCGCTCGAAGTCCATCGGGTTGCCCCGCTGGAAGATCATCCCGTTGATCGACGACGATCCGCCCAACACCTTGCCGCGGGCGTGATAGACCTTGCGGCCATCCATGAACGGTTCGGGCTCGGTCTCGTACTTCCAGTCGTAGAAGCGGCTGCCGATCGGGAACGCCAGTGCCGCCGGCATGTGTATGAACACGTCCCAGCGGTAGTCGGGTCGCCCCGCCTCCAGCACCAGCACCCGGTTGGCCGGGTCGGCGGACAGCCGGTTGGCGAGCGCGGAACCGGCGGAACCGCCGCCGACGATGACGAAGTCGTAGGAAGCCGAAGGCATCATCGGGAAGTTAGCTGGCGGGAGAAGGCGGGCGCACCGCAGAACGCTCGAGCCGGTACAACGTAGAACGTTCAACGTAGAGCGTACGGCATGTGGCAACCGGGTATGCGTGGGCTTCGGAACCCCCGGCCAGCCACGAGACAACCCTGGAACGACTACCGGCGGGGGTTCGGGGGTCGCGCCCCCGAGTGTTGAGGAAGGGGGGTCGCGCCCCATGAATATCACTGCGCAGGCGGTTGGAGGCGTTCGCCGGCGGCTTGGGTGATGCGGTCGAGGATCATGGCCATGAGGGCGATGGAGATGCCGACTTCGAAGCCGTTGCCGATCTCGCCGCGGGTCACGGCGTTGATGACTTCGAACCCGAGGGCGCCCCCGCCGATGAGGCCGGCGATGATGACCATGGCGAGCACCATCATGATGACCTGGTTGATGGCGGCCATCAGAGTGGGGGCGGCCAGGGGGATGCGGACTCCCCACATGGTCTGGCGGGGGGTGGCGCCGAAGGTACGGGAGGCTTCGAGTGATTCGGTGGGGACTTGGCGGATGCCGAGAGCGGTGAGGCGCACTCCCGGGACCGAGGCGTACATGACCGATGCGATGACGCCGGGGACGATGCCGACGGTGAACCAGTTGACGACCGGGATCATGTAGACGAAGGGGGGCATGGTCTGGAGGGCGTCGAGGAATGGTCCTAGGACCGCTTCCACCCGGGGGCTGCGTCCCGCCCACACCCCGAGGGGCAGGGCGACGACGAGTGCCAGCAGCACGGCGGCCATCACCTGGGTGAGGGTGTCGATCGACTCTGCCCACCATCCCATCAGCCCCATGAGGCTCACCGAGAACACGCTGAACAGGGCCAGCTTCCACCCGCGGGCGACCCAGCCCAGCCATCCTGCTGCGAACACCAGCACCGGCCAGGCAATCGTGTTGGTGAGGAAGTCGCGTACCGGCACGTAGATGCTGGCCACGACGAAGTCGTTGAACGGTCGGGTCAACCACGACATGTTGTCGCGCACCCACACCACGCCGTCGTCGACCGGGTCGAACAGATCCGGGGTGAACATGGTGGGGAACGACTCGATCCCGGTCAGGCGTCCGAGAATCGCGGCGGTGACCAGCATGCCGAACGCAACCAGCACGGTTCGACGCTTGATCCAGCGGCTGCGATCGGTCTGCGAGATGGAGCGGGCGGCCCGATCGAGAACCATCGCCACCGCCACGATGGCGAGCCCGGCGGCCAGTCCGCGCCCGGTGGCCCGTTGTCGCAGTGCCTCGAGGATCGCTTGGCCGAGGCCTCCGGCGGCGAGGAGCCCTGCGAGGACGACGATGCCGAGCGCCATCATGATGCTCTGGCTGATGCCGGCCATGATCGTGGAGAGGGCCATTGGGAGCTGCACCTTGACGAGCGTCTGAAGTCGCTTCGATCCGAACATCTCCGACGCCTCCACAGCGGCGGCCGGGACGTGGCGGATACCGAGGGTGGTGAGCCTTACCAGTGGTGGCAACGCGTAGATGACGGTGGCGAATGTCGCTGCCACCGGACCGATCCCGAAGAAGAGGATCATGGGAAGGAAGTAGATCGGGGCCGGGATGGTCTGCATGGCGTCGAGTACCGGGCGCATGGCTCGTTCCGCCCGAGGCTGGAACGCAGCCCACACCCCCAGTGGAATTCCGATGACGACGCAGATGAGCACGGCGACCGTCATCAGGGCCAGCGTCGCCATGGTCTGCGGCCACAGCCCGACCACGCCCGGATACAAGGCCATGGTCGCAGTGATACCGGCTCGTTTCCAGTCCCGGGTGCGTGACATGACCAGCAGCCCGATCGCAGCCGGGAGCACGAACCACGGGATCCATTCGAGGAACCCCTGAACGGAGTCCAGTGCCCAGGTGAGGGCGTCGGTGAGAGGACCGAAGAAGCCGGTGAACAACGGATGGGTGCGGCGATTGGTTTGAGCCCAGCGGGCGATCCGGTCGAGCGGGTCCGAGAACGATGTGTCCAATGCTGCCGGGAAGGTCTCGGAAGAGGCGAACGCCACCTGGAGCAGGGCAGCGCCGCCGGCGAGCGACAGCCATACCAGCCAACGCGGTCGTTTGGATGGCTGCGACGGGACCGCTTCGGGTCGGGGTGGAGCGGCGGCGACCGTCACGCCAGCACTCGGGCCACGGCGGCCCGGTCGACCACCCCAACGCAGGCGCCGGTCACGTCGACCACGGCGAGTGTGTCGATTCCGTCGAGCAATGCCGGCACCAGCGACTCCACCGAGTCGGTTGCCGAGACCTGCCGACCCCCCGGCGAGAAGACACCGGCGCTCATCACGTCGGCCGCCGTCAGAACTTTCGCCTTGGGGACGTCCTCGGTGAACTCCCGCACGTAGTCGGTGGCCGGGCTGGTGATGAGCTCGGCGGCGGTTCCGATCTGATCGAACACACCGTCCTTCATGATGGCGATACGGTCTCCCAGCTTGATCGCCTCGGAGAAGTCGTGGGTGATGAACACGATCGTACGTTGCATCTCTCGTTGGAGCCTGATCAGTTCGTCCTGCATGTCGCGTCGGATGAGGGGGTCGAGCGCCGAGAAGGGCTCATCGAAGAACAGGACCTCGGGGTCGACAGCCAGTGCCCGGGCGAGTCCAACCCTCTGTTGCATTCCACCCGACAGTTGCTGGGGATAGTGGTAGGCCCAGCCGCCCAACCCGACCACCTCGATGACCTGGCTGGCGCGCTGGTGACGTTCGGCTTTGGTCACTCCCTGGACCTCGAGTCCGTATGCCACGTTGTCTATGACGCGCCGGTGGGGGAACAGCCCGAAGTGCTGGAACACCATCGAAAGCTTCCGGCGTCGCACGTCACGTAGCTGTGCCTCGTCCATGGCGGTCAGGTCCTCGCCGTCGAGGACGACGCGCCCTCTGGTGACATCGGTGAGGCGGGCCGCACACCGTACGAGGGTCGACTTCCCTGAGCCCGACAGCCCCATGACCACGAATGTCTCGCCCCGGTCCACCGAGAACGAGACGTCACGGACGCCGATCGTGCACCCGGTGGCGTCGAGGATCTCGGAACGCCGGGAGCCGGTGCTCGCCAGTTCGAGCGCTCGGTCGGGCTTGGGTCCGAAGATCTTCCAGACGCCCTCGACAGACAGGGAAACCTCATTCGGTGTTGGGCCGGTCTGTACAGGCATGTCTCGGTAATGTACCGAGCCGGAACCGTTCGCGACCGCTGAACGGCCATCGATCAGGAGTACACATGAGGACCAAGAAAACCTGGATGCTGCTGATGGGAGCCCTCGCTCTCGTCGTCGCTGCCTGTGGTGGCGGAACCGATGCAGCAGACGACACCGGTGCCGAGGGGGCGAGCGCGACCACTGCAGCCGCCGAGCCGTCCACCGATGGCGACAAGCCCACGATCAACCTGGTGGTGAACGCCTGGACTGCCTCGGCGCTGAACACCGCCGTTGCCGCCCAGCTGATCGAGAGCGAACTCGGCTACGAGGTGGAAGAGGTGACGATCGACGAGAACATCATGTTCACCGGGCTCGCCGATGGCAGCCTCGACGCAGTGCTCGAAGTGTGGCCGTCGGGGATCACCGAGGATGAGCAGGCCTTCATCGACGACGGATCGGTCACCAACATCGGTGAGCTCGGCGCGGTCGGTGAGATCGGCTGGTTCGTTCCCTCGTATGTGATCGACGAGAACCCGGACCTGGCGTCGTGGGAAGGCTACGCGTCGGCCGATGCCGCCGCCCTGTTCGCCACGGCGTCGAGCGGTGAGCTGGGACGGTTCCTCGGCACCGATCCCTCGTACTCGACCTTCGACGAGCAGATCATCGCCAACCTCGAACTGCCGTTCCAGGTTGAGTACTCGGGTTCGGAGGCGACCACCGTGGCCGAACTGGACGCCCGGGTGGCCGCCGGCGAGCCGATCCTGATGTACTGGTGGACGCCGACGGCGGCCGTCGCCAAGTACGACCTGGTGAAAGTGGAACTGCCCGCCTACACCGAGGAGTGCGGCGCCAGCGCCGCCGCCGGCGACGGAGGGGTCGACTGCGAGTACCCCGAGGACGTGCTGCAGAAGCTGGCATCGTCGGCGCTCGAGGCGAAGGCACCCGACGTGTGGACGTTCCTGCAGAACTTCCAGCTGACGAGTGAGGACCAGCTGTCGATGCTGCCTGGGGCGGAGATCGACCAGCGTCCCGTCGATGAGGTGGCAGCCGAGTGGATCGCCGCCAACGAGGCCGTGTGGAGCGCCTGGCTGCCGTGAGCGTCGCGGATCGTTCGTGAATCATTCGTGACAGGAGAGGGGTCGCCGTCCGGTGGCCCCTCTCCTCGTTTCTGGATTGTTCACCGCTCTGGGGGAAGGGGGCTCGTCGGGAGACGGTTGGTCGTGGTGTCACCGAGTTTGTGAAAGAGGACATCATGACCATCACCGAGGATTCCCGACGCGACACGGCTGCTCCGATCTGGAAGCGGACCTGGTTTCGTCGCACCGTGTTGATCGGCGCCATCCCCGCCCTCGTGATCGCCTGGTGGTTGGGCTCGCCGCTCTTCCTCGACCGGACGGTCGACGAGGCGTTCCCCGCACCCGCTGCCGCCGCCCCCGCCGAAGAGGTGTCCGCTCCAACCATCGGGGAAGAGACGGTCCCCTCCGAGCCGGTGGATGTGACGGCCGGCGAGCCGACCGCCGAGGCGACCGACGCTCCGGCCGCTCCGGCTGCACTCTTGACGGGATCGTTCGCCAGCAGTTCTCCCCGCTACGACGGCACCGGAAGTGCCATGGTGTACGACGTCGACGGGTCGACGGTGCTCCGGTTCGAGGACTTCGAGGTCACCAACGGGCCCGACCTGCGGGTGAACCTGGTGCTCTCCGACGGTTCGATGGTGGATCTGGGTGTGTTGACCGGAAACGTCGGCGACCAGAACTACGACATCCCCGCCGACGTGGATCTGGCGCAGGTCGAAAGCGTCCTCATCTACTGCAGGGCGTTCAGCGTCGCCTTCGCCGAAGCGGTGTTTGCCTGAACCTGCTGATCGAGGTCAGCCGACTGGTCACTGTCGACCTGACCCGGCTGGGCAATGGTCGACCACTGCCGCGATTCTGGGCCACTGTTGATCGGCCTAGTGTGCATGGCTTCCCCCACGAACGAGTATCCGATGAACGACACCGACGGCTCCGAGACCCAAGCCGACCGATCGACCGGCGACCCCGAGCCGCTCGACGGCTTCGCCGCTCTCGGACTCCGACCGGAGATCCTGAGAGCGTTGACGAAGCTCGGATACGAGGAGCCGACGCCGATCCAGCGGGAGACGATTCCCCTGCTCCTCTCGGGTGGTGACCTCCTGGGCCAGGCGGCGACCGGAACGGGGAAGACTGCGGCGTTCGCCCTCCCGGCGATCAATCGCATCGACCCCGACGACCCGATCGTGCCCACGGTGCTGGTCCTGGTACCGACCAGGGAGCTGGCCATGCAGGTCAGCGAGGCGATGTTCAAGTACGGCAGTGAACAGCGGATCAGGGTGGCACCCATCTACGGGGGGCAGCTGATCGGGCGCCAGCTGCAGATGCTCGATCGTGGTGTCCATGTGGTGGTGGCGACACCCGGCCGGGCGATCGATCACATCAACCGGGGTTCGCTCAGACTCGACACGATCCGCACGGTGGTTCTCGACGAGGCCGACGAGATGCTCGACATGGGGTTCGCCGAGGACATCGAGACCATCCTGGAGCAGACCCCGGCCGATCGCCAGACGGTGCTGTTCTCTGCCACGATGCCTCCCCGCATCAACGCCATCGCCAAGCGGCATCAGCGGAACCCGGCCCGGGTCGAACTGGGTCGCGGGGACGACGATCTGGGGTCTGGCACCATCGCCCAGTCGGTCTACTTCGTGCACCGCCAGCACAAGCCATCTGCCCTGGCCCGGGTCCTCGACATCGAGGCGCCGGTGGCGGCGCTGGTCTTCTGCCGGACACGAACCGAGGTGGACGAGTTGACCGAGACGATGAACGGGCGTGGTTACCGGGCCGAAGCCCTGCACGGGGGGCTCAACCAGGCTCAGCGTGACCGGGTGATGGGCCGGCTCCGCGACGGCACCGCCGAGCTGCTCATCGCCACCGACGTGGCGGCCCGGGGCCTCGACGTCGACCGTTTGACGCACGTCATCAACTTCGAGGTGCCGGCAGCCCCCGCCACCTACGTCCATCGGATCGGCCGGGTTGGGAGGGCGGGTCGCGAAGGCACCGCCATCACCCTCGCCGAGCCGCGCCAGCGGCGTCTGCTCGACAACATCGAACGGCTCACCAAACAGAACATCGCCGTCAAGAAGGTCCCCACCGTTGGCGACCTGCGGGCCCGCCAGCTCGAGTTGACGGTCGAGGCGATCCGTGACGCGCTGGCGGCCGACGACCTCGAGACCTATGCGACGGTGCTCGACGACGCCGCGCTGGTCGAAGGGGTCGGCGAGGACCGCGTGCGTCGCATCGCTCTGGCCGCCATCAAGCTGGTGCACGAGGCCGACGGTGCGATCCTCGACGAGGTCGAGATCCCAGACGCATTCGACCGTCAGCGGCCGCCGCGGGACAGAGCGGAGCGTGACAGGCCACAGCGCGGCCGTGAAGCCGGTCCCGGGCCATCGCCGGGCACCGGTCTGTTGTACTTCAGCCTCGGCCGCAACGCCGGCGTCCGCCCCGGCGATCTCGTCGGCGCCATCGCCAACTCGGCCGAGATCCCCGGTAGCCAGATCGGCCCCATCCGTATCAGCGACCACTACTCGGTCGTCGGTGTGCCCGAGGATGCCGTCGACTTCGTCGTCCGCCGCATGGCACAGGCGAGCCTGCGGGGCAGACGGGTCCGCGTTCGCCGCTACGTGGACTGACGGGTCGAACCGTGGGCTCACGACTACACGTGGTGTGGTCTACAACCCTGGGTTTGCTCCTCAGGTCCTCGTGTCGCGGTCGACGACGAACCAGCGGCGGCAGCCGAAGTCGTGGAACCAGGCTTCCCGGGTGGTTCCGTGGGGGTTGGCCTTCATGAAGATGCGGTCGACGTCGCGGGCGGCGGGGTCGGTGATCGAATCCGGCACCCGGGGGATCTCGCCGTAGCGGAACTCCTCCACCGATCGGTTTCCGCAGGTGGGGCACGTCAACTTCACTGGGTACCTGCCGATCCGGCGTCGGCCAGGATGCGGTCTTCGGCGAACCGGTCGAGGCTGAATGGGGCGATCAGATCCGGCACTCGGCCGGTGGCGATGAGCAAGGCCAGCTGCTCGCCGCCGGCGGGGATCGCCTTGAACCCCCATGTTCCCCAACCGGTGGACACCAGGAAGCCGTCGACCGGGGTGGTGCCCATGATCGGCGACGAGTCGGGGGAGATGTCACACACGCCCGTCCACTGGCGCAGGACCCGTAGATCCGCCAGGAAGGGCAGCAGCATGATCGCCTTGGCGGTGCACGAACGCAGGAACTCCGACCCCGACCGGTACGAGTAGCTGGGCTGGCGTTCCCATTCGGCCCCCATCAGCATCTCGCCGCGTGGCGTCTGTGACACGTAGAAGGCGAGTTCGGCCGAGGCCACGATCGGCTCGAAGGTCTGCCGGTAGTGGTTGGTGACCAGCGCCTGGAGGGGATGGGTGCGGATCGGCATGCGCAAGCCCACCATGTCGGTGATGGTGGTCGTCTGCCCGGCGGTGGCCGACAGAACCGTGCCGGTGGCGATGAACCCGCGGTCGGTCTCCACGCCCGTCACCCGTCCGTTCGAAGTTCGGATCCCGGTGGCGGTGGTGCGTTGGAGCACGTCCACCCCGCGGTTCATGGCACCTTCGGCGTAGGCCCACACCACCCGATCGTGCCGGGCGGTGGCCCCGGCCACGTGATACGAGCCACCGAGCACCGGATACCGGCCGCCGCCGGTCAGGTCGACTTCGGGGACGATCCGCTTGATCTCCTCGGGGCCGATGAAGGTGGTTTCGGCCCCGAACGCCTTGTTCATGTGCGCTCGCGCCCGTTCGGTGCGGATGCCCATCTCGGTGTGATGCATCCACAGCAGGCCCTTCTCCTGGTGCATGACCCACCGGTCGGTTTCGGCTTCGAGTGTCTGATAGAGCTCGAGCGAATGCTGATAGAACTCCACCGAGGCGGGGATGCCGTAGTTGGCCCGGATGATGGTGGTGTTGCGGCCCGAGTTGCCGGATCCGATGTAACCGCGTTCGATGACGGCCACGTTGGTGATGCCGTGGCGGCTGGCCAGGTAGTAGGCGGTGGCCAACCCGTGGCCACCGCCACCGATGATGACGACGTCGTAGGAGGGTTTCTGTTCGGCCCAGGTGAGTGCCACCTTGGCTTCGACGAACTCGTTCACAGGCGCTCCTCCAACTCGGCTGCGAACGACACCGGCACCATGACCAGTGACTGCGCTCCCTCCACCAGGATCTTGACCGGCAGGGCGGCCACCATGCCCTGGGCCAGGCCGTCACGATGGGGGAGGTGCCAGTCGGCGTTGGTCGCCACCCACTCCTCGACGGCGGCAGTGGTGAGCCACACACCTGAGAACATGGTCTCAGGCTCGTCGATGGCATGGGGGTCTGCGATCGCCACGGGCCCGCCGGCGCCGATGGCGAACACGTCGTCGGGGGCGATGCGCACCACCCGCACTCCCGCAGGCCAGGCGATGGCGTCGATGGCGGCGGGGTCGGCCACGATGCGGCGTCCGGTGAGGATCTCAGGCTCGGGCACGGGCGCCATCCGGGTCGTAGAAGGGAGTTGGGGCGACGACTGCCGGCCGGCCGTCGACGGTGAGATCGCCCACCGCTTCGCCCTCTTCCAGGCGTACCCAGCCGAGCATGACGGTGTGGCCGAGCATGGGGGAGAAGCGGGCCGACGTCACGTAGCCGGCATAGTCGGACCCGGACCGGATGATCGAACCCTCCTCGGGAGGTGGCCCGTCCATGGTCAGCCCCATCGACCGTTTGTCGAGGGGGAATCGGGCGGTGCGCTCCAGCGCCGGCCGCCCGATGAAGTTCGGTTTGTCCATCTTCACCGCCCAGTCCATCCCGAGCCGGCGGGGGGTCGAGTCGGACTCGGTGTCCATGCCCACGATGATGTGGCCTTTCTCGAGCCGCAGGGTGAACAGCACGTCGATGCCGTGGGGTTTGACGCCGAGCGGGCGCCCGAGGCGCATGAGTGCCCCCCACAGCTCGCCCGAGCGGTCGGAGGGGTGATGGAGCTCGAAGGACGCCTCGCCCGTGAAGCTGAGTCGGAACACCCGGCACGGCACCCCGGCGATCTCGGCGGTGGTGTGACCCATGAACGAAGGTGGTTGGTCGAACCCGGCCCGGGCGAGCAGCTCGGAGGCGAGAGGGCCGGTGACGTTGATGGCGCCCCAGGCGTGGGTGCGGTCGAGGATGTGAACCTTGGTTCCGAAGGTGGATGCCCAGTCCCGCATCCATGCCTCGGCGAAACTGGCGCCACCCGAGGTGAAGGTGAGGATGAACCTGGTGTCGTCGACCCGACACACCATGCCGTCGTCGATCACGCCACCCGACTCGGCCAGGTTGAGCACGTAGCGGGAACGTCCCGGCTTGATGTCGGCGATCCGGGTCGGGTAGATCCGTTCGAGGAACTCGACCACGTCGGGCCCGGACACGATGAACTTCCCGAGGGTCCCCACGTCGCCCAGCGACACACCCTGGCGGACCGCCCAGTACTCCTGGGCGGGGGCGCCGTAGCGCCACGGCCGCCACCAGCCTCCGAAGCGGTCCATCCGTCCACCCAGGGTGAGGTGCTCGTCGTGCAGTCCGGTGCGCCGGAACGCCGGCGGCGCCCATCCGGCGGCCGCTTCGGCCATGGTGAGCTGGCGGGCCAGCGGCCGAGCGGTGAACGATGTCGTCGTGGGCGCGCCCCGCTCGGCCATGAACGCCCGAACGTGGGGCATGCACACCGCCCCCTGGCATGTGCCGGTCCCGACCAGGGTGGAGCGCTTCACCAGTTCGAGCTCGTGGAACCCACGCTCCCACACCGAAGAAAGGGCGTCGACGGAGACCTCCGAGCAGGGGCACACGATGCCGGCGGTTGGGCAGGCGGGCAGCACACCGGGCTGGGCGGCGTCACCGACGATGCGTACCGGGAGGCCGGCGCCCATGCGGGCCAGCAGGTCGCGCGGCATCAGCCCCAGGCCGACGGACACCGAGTCACACTCGACCCGCGATTCGCCGCCCTCGGGGGTACGCACGACCACGGCTGTGACGCTCGTCTCTCCCTCGAACCCCATCAGGTCGCCACGGGCCACGATGCCGGTGAAGCCGTCCGGCGGAGTGCCGACCGCCACCATCGTGCCCAGGTCCACCCCCGCTTCGAGCAGCCACGCCGCCGCCCGGGCGGTGAAGATGCCCGCCAGGCCGCTTCCCGGGCACACCGGGTGGATCTCCATGGCGCCGGTGGCGATCACCACCTCGTTCGCCTCGCACCGAAGCATTCCGTCCGGGGTGCGGATCAGCAGTTCGGGGCCTTCGTACACCCCGGCGACGTGCTCGCCGCGGCCGTCGTCGAAGATCGTGACCATCCGGCCCTCGGCGCGGAGCCGATCGGCTTCCGCCAGGCCGGACTCTCCACCACCGACGATGGCGACGTCGGTGGTGACGAGGCGCGAACCGACCTGCATGCCCAGTGGCGACTCAGGCAGGGTGGGATAGTCCTTGACCTGTTGGGTGGCGGCCACCATGCCGGGCCGAGCGGGCGTGCGACACATACGTGTGTAGGCGACGCCGTCGACCACGGCGAGACAGTTCGGGCAGTCGCCGGTGCCGCACAGCGACCCGGGTGGGATCACACGGTTGCGCACGGCGGCGGTCAGCAGGTCGTCACCCTCGACGCACTCGATCGGGTTGTCGTTGAGGACCAGCCGCATCGGAGGCGAGAATATCGCAGATCTCGACACGTGTGTACAGCGGACGGGGGACCGTGCTCCACCGTTCCCATCCATGCAACGCTGCCGTCGCCGGAGCACGGGTGCGGTCCAGGACAGCGTGTCTATCGTTCGGCGGGTGAGTGACTCCATCGCCGGCCTCATCGCAGCCTGGAACGGGGATTCGGTCGTCACCCGGTACGACACCGAGACCGGCTCTTGGATGTTCGTAGCGATCCACGACACCACGCTGGGCCCCGCCGCCGGCGGCACACGGATGAAGGTGTACGCATCTCCCGGTGAGGGGCTGGCGGACGCCATGCGCCTGGCTGAGGGCATGACCTACAAATGGGCCGGTGTGGGAATGGACCAGGGGGGCGGAAAGGCGGTGATCGCCCTCGAACGACCACCTCTCGACTCCGAGCTGCCGGAACTCTTCGCACGCTACGGTCGACTCCTCGAGTCGCTCCGCGGGGCATTCGCAACCGGCCCCGACGTCGGAATGGGTCCCGATCGGATGGCGATGGTCGCCCGGCACACCCGGTGGGTGGTGGGAGCAGTCGACGGCGATGCTCCTGATCCGGGGATCTTCACCGCCCATGGCGTGGCCGCCGGGATCGAGGCAGCCGTCGACGTTGTCCAGGGGCGCGGGCTGGCGGGCGTATCGATCCTGGTCCAGGGCCTGGGTGACGTGGGAGGTCCACTGGTCGACGAACTCGTCCGGCGTGGCGCCGACCTGCTCGTTTCCGACATCGACCCGCAGCGGACCGCGGCGGCGAAAGCCAGATGGAACGCCACCCCGGTCGACGTCGACCACATCTATGACACCGAGTGCGACGTCTACGCCCCGTGCGCGTTGGGGGGAACGCTCTGTGCCGACGTCATCAGCCGGTTGCGGTGTTCCATCGTGGCCGGGTCGGCCAACAACCAGTTCGCAACGCCCGACGACGCCAATCGGGCGCACGACACCGGGATCGTGGTGGTCCCCGACTACATCATCAACGCCGGGGGCGCGTTCGCCGTGACCCGCATGAGCCAGGGTGTGCGCGACATCGAGGTGCTGATGCGGGAGGTGGGCAGAATCGGGCCCCGCGTCGCCGAGATCCTCGTCGATGCCGATGCCCACGACGTGCCGCCGCTGGTCGCCGCCCAGCGGCGGGTCGATCGCCTGCTGGCCGAGCGAGGGTCGCCCAGGTACCGATGACCCGGTCTGTGACCCCGGACCCGGCCTCGGTTGCGCTGGCGGCGGTGGGCACCTACAACGCCGTCCAGAACCTGGTGGTCGCGGAGCGTTGGTACGTTCCCGCCAACCTGGCCGTCACTGCCGGCCTGGTGGCGTACGCCCGCCGGTCGGGTGTGTCCTGCGCCGAGCTGGGGTTGACCCGGGGAGATCTCGGTCGGGGACTGCTGATGGGTGCCGGCACGGTGGCGGCCACGGCCCTGGCAACCTCGGTGGCGGAGGCGTCTCCACGGCTTTCCCGGCTGCTGCTCGATGGTCGGGCCCGCGGGCACGGTCGGGCCGACGCCGCTCGGCAGCTCCTGATCAGGTTCCCGCTCGGTACCGCCCTGTACGAGGAGGTGGCCTTTCGGGGGGTGCTCAACGCCCTCTGGACCCGGCGATCAGGTGAGCGAACCGCTCGGACGGTGACGGCCGTGGCGTTCGGAGCGTGGCACATCCTCCCCACCGCCCGCCTGTATCCCGACATGGCCGGAGGCAGGAGCGAGACCCTGGTCGGTGAGCGGACGGCGGCAACGGTGGCCGGTGTCGCCATCACCACCGTCGCCGGTCTCCTGTTCGACCGGCTGAGAGCCAGGTCGGGGAGCCTGATCGCACCGTGGCTGGCTCACCTCGGGTTCTCGGCAGTCACCTACCTCGCCGCCCGCAGGGCGTGGCTCCGGGTGGGGTAAAGGCGGAGGAGGGCATCAGAAGTATGCTCGAAGCAGGCGGCCAGAGGCCGGAGGCCCGGAATCCGGAACGTGGCAACCGCTGCCCCCGATACCTCAGCCACCACCGGCCCGCAAGGCGGAGGCCGCAGACCAGCACCGGCGGGGGGTTGAAGGGGGGTCGTCCCCCCTGGGCATCACCATAGGAGGGCGGAGGAGGGCGGAGGATTGCTTCGTCGCTCGTCGCTCGTCGCTCGTCGCTCGTCGCTCGTCGCTCGTCGACTCGTCGCTTGACCTCGTTGACCTGTGAAGTCACCAGCGTCGGTAGCCCTCGCCGTAGCCCGACCCCATCGACCCCTCGGAAAGGTACCGGTGGTGCATCCGTGCCAGTGCCGAGCGATCGATCGTCACGCCGAGGCCGGGTCCGTCGGGGAGTTCGAGCAGTCCCGCCGTTGGCGAGTAGTGGCCCTGCTCGATAGCCACATCCCCGGTGAATCGAAACAGCGACTGGTGCGGTCGGATCATCGACGGCTCGGACGCCGTGAGGTGGAGATAGGCGGCGGTCATGATCCCGGCGTCGCCCGAGTAACACCAGAAGTCGGTGCCGATGAGCGCACAGGCCCGCAGGAAGTCCTGGGTTCGGCGGATGCCGCCGAGCTCTGCGATGTCGAGGCAGAACCCGTCGGGGACGCCTCGGCGGGCGGCACCGGTGAAGTCGGCCTCGTGGGTGGAGAAGCTGATCGGCACGCCGTCGGCCCGGAGAGCGGCCATCTCGTCGAGGCTGCGGCACGGGTCCTCGAGCCAACCGATCCCCTGGTCGGCCAGACGGGGGATCACCTGACGGGCGGTGGGTACGGTGTAGGCCCCGTTGGCGTCGAGGCGGGTCACCACGCCAGGACCGAGCGCCGAGACCAGGCCGGCGACCATGCTCATCTCCGTCTCGACGTCGAGGACGCCGAGTTTGCCCTCGAACCAGGGCGATCCGTGCTCGTTCGCCATTCGAACGCAGTAGTCGATGAGCTGAGCAGGCGTCTCCTCGGCGCCCTCCCGAAGGGCGAAGTACTCGGTGAAGGCCACCTGGTCGCGGACCCGCCCTCCGAGGAGGTCCACCAGCGGGCGATTCTGGCGCCGTGCGCGAAGATCGAACAGCGCGATCTCGATCCCTCCGAAGGCGCGACGATCGGCGGCCCCGTCCTGCCACACGCTGAACCCATGCGCGGGCAGGCTGACCCTCTCGTTTCCGTTGGCGTCGTCGACCGGTCGGCCGAGGAGGTGTTCGGCGAGTCTCTCCACCGACCCTGAGAGATCTCCGTGCGGAGACTCGCCGATGCCGACGGCGCCGTCGGCATCCTCCACCTCGATGATCGTGGTCGTGAAGTTCGTCATCCACCCGAACGCAAACCGGTAGGGGGCGACCATGGGAACGTTCACGGGCGTTGCGGTGATGCGGGCGATCGTTGTGGCCATCGTGTTCGAATCATGGTCGGCGGGTAGCGTGCCTGCCAGAGTCGATCCAGAGAGGACAACGGTTGGCGCTTCGCTGGACATTGGTGGTGTCCTCGGCCAAGATCGACCGGGATGGTGGGCGTTCCTCAGATCAAGGCCACCCGGGACGACTGGATCGCCGCCGCCCTGGATGTGCTCGTCGAGCACGGTGTGGAGGCAGTGAAGATCCTGCCGCTCGCCGAACGCCTCGAGGTGGCGCGGTCGAGCTTCTATTGGTACTTCACCAACCGCGACCAGTTGCTCGAGGTGCTTCTGGAGCACTGGCAGAACACCAACACCCGCACGGTGGTCGAGCACGCTGCCCGGCGGACCGACGACATCACCGGGGCGGTGTTGGCGGTGTTCGAGTGCTGGACGGACGTCTCGCTGTTCGACGCCAGATTGGACTTCGCGATCCGGGAGTGGGCTCGACGTTCACGAGAGATCCAGGAGGCAGTGCGGTCGGCTGACGATTCCAGGCTTGCGGCCATCACATCGATGTTCGAACGGCACGGGTTCGAGAGCCGTGATGCCTTCGTGCGGGCCAGAGTGTTGTACTTCAGCCAGATCGGATACTACGCGTTGGATTTGGGGGAGTCGCTGGAGTCGAGGCTGTCCTACGCAGGTGACTACGTCGCCGCGTATACGGGGTCGACCCCGGACCAGGCGGCGGTCTCAGCGTACGTCGAGCGTCGGACACCGTGATTGGCTCGACTCCGTGCCACATCGTAAGAGCGTGCGTGCCACATCGTGGAACCACCGTGCGCGGCGAACGGCGGAGTTGTACTGTTCTCGCCGCTGGGCTGGGTCGAACGAACCGTGAAAGGACCATTCAATGGACTTCAAACGCTTGAACAAGGGTCGGCAGATCGAATCGCAAGTCCAAATGGACGTCGTCGAGTCGTATACCAAGGGGAACATGAGCCGGCGCGAGTTCCTGCGCCGCGGCACCGTGGTGGGCCTCTCGGTCCCGTTCCTGGGCTCGGTCATCGCCGCTTGCGGTGGTGACGGTTCGTCGGATACGACCGCTGGGTCAACCGGTGGTTCGGACACCACCGCCGACGGGTCCTCGGCCACCACCGCACCAGGAGCAGCCGGTGGGATCATCCCTGGCGGTGTGCTGCGGATCGCAGCCCAGCGGCCTGGCAGCCCGCTCGATCCGGTCGCCATGGACAACATCGGGTCGTACACGCCGGTAGTGATGTCGATGGAATACCTGTGCGGACCCGGTGAGGGTTTCGCTCTCGCTCCGATGCTGGCCGAGGAGTGGGCACCGAACGACGATGGGAGCGTGTGGACGTTCACGCTTCGGCAGGGCGTGAAATGGCACAGCGGCAACGACTTCACGGCTGCCGATGTCGTCGCCACCCTCGATCGGCTGGCGCCAACGAATCTCGCGGCCTACATCGCCCCGGGTTCCGCCGTGGCGGTCGACGACTACACCGTCGAGGTCACGCTCAACGCCCCCGACGGTCAGTTCCCCTACCAAGTGTCACCGTACAACCCGCAGTCGTGCATCACCCCGGCGAGCTTCGCTCTGGGCACGTTCTTCGATCAGGCGCCCGACGGCACCAGCGCCTTCAAGCTCGAGTCCTATGACCTGGCCACCGGGGCCAAATACGTGCGGTTCGACGAGTGGTGGGGCGGCCAGGTGGCGTTCGAAGGCGTCGAGTTGATCTTCTCGGACGACAACGCCACCCAGATCAACGGTCTCCTCGGCGGCCAGGCCGACGCCGTCATCCAGTTCGGAGTCAGCGACTCGGAGGCGATCTTCGCCAATCCCGACGTCACCGTCGACTCGATCTCGGGTGCCGGTCACCGCCAGATCTGGTTCAACGTCCGTGAAGGGACGTTCGCAGGAGAGAACGGCGCCAAGATCCGGGAAGCGGTCGCCCTCGGGATCGACCGTCAGGCCCTGGTGGACACGGTGCTGCAGGGACGAGGCGACATCGGAAACGACCATCCGATCTCACCGGCCTACGAGTTCTTCGATGCGAGCCAGCCGCAGCGCCAACGTGACATCGAACGGGCGATGGCGCTGCTCGAGGAGGCCGGAGCGGCCGGGATCTCACTGACCCTCCACGCGCCTGAGCTGCAGGAGATCGCCCTGCTGGCGGAGGTGGTGCAGTCCCAACTCGCCGAGATCGGGATGAACATCACACTCAACGTCGAGAGCACATCCACGTTCTACGACCGGTGGTGTGCGGTGTACGACTCCACCAACGAACCGGCCGGATGCGACGGCGGCGAGGAGTTCGGCATCGTCGACTACGGCAACCGCGCCACTCCCGACGTGTACCTGGTGAAGGCCTACGCCACCGGGGAGTGGAACTCGGCTCACTACAACTCCGAGGAGTTCAATGCCGCCGTGGCTGCGTACCAGGCGTCGGTGACGCTCGACGAGCGGAAGGAAGCGATCAAGCCGGTTCAGGAGATCGCCCACCGCGACATCCCGTACGTGATCCCCTACTTCTACAACACGCTCACGGCGTACGCCAACAACGTGGTGGGAGTCGTTCACACTGGGCTGGGGCACTACTACCTCGGCTCGGCGGGCTTCACGGCATGAAGCGTCGGCACGGCCTCCGGCCACCTGCGACAGGTCGTATGACATGGTCGGACCATGGCGTACGGCACGTGGCGGTCTGAGGCCGTGCCCCGTTTCCTCCTGAGACGAGTCGGGTCGATCCTCATCACGTTGTGGCTGTTGGCCACGATCGTCTTCGTGCTGGTCAACGTGTTGCCCGGGGACGTGGGGCGGCGGGTGCTCGGGCCGACGGCGAACGCTGAAGACGTGGCGGCGTTCAACACCCGCTTGGGTACCGATCGCCCGTTGCCGGAGCAGTACGTGGAGTCGTTGCGACGTGTGTTCACGCTCGACTTCGGCGAGTCGTTCCAGACCGGGGGGCCGGCGGTGGACCTGTTGCTCCCGGCGTTGGGCCGATCGGCGAAGCTGGCCATCCTGGCCTTCGTCATCACCATTCCCATCTCGCTTGCGGCGGGCATCTACGCGGCGCGGCGCCAGGATCGCCTCGCCGATCGTGTCATGGTGAACATCGGCCTGGCATCGACCTCGGTCCCGGAGTTCGTCACGGCATCGGTGTTGCTGGCGGTGTTCGCCGTGCAGCTCCAGGTGGGCAGTGTGTACGCCAATGTGCCCGAAGGCACGAGCCTGATCGGGCAGCTCGAGTTCCTGTTGCTTCCGGCGATGGCGATGGTGGTGTCGTATTTCGGGTACATCGCCCGGATGACGAGGGCTGGTGTGATCGGTGCCCTCCATGCCGACTACACCCGGACGGCGACCATGAAGGGCATGGATTCGGGGCAGGTGATGCGACGCCACGTCCTTCGCAACGCCCTCGCCCCCACCATCACGGTGATCAGCGTTCAGATCGGATACCTCTTCGGCGGCATCGTCGGCGTCGAGAAGGTGTTCAACTACCCGGGGCTTGGCACCATGATGCTCAACGCGGTGGGCAAGAAGGACATCCCCGTGCTTCAGGCCTCGGTTCTGATGGTGGGGATGATCTACATGCTGTCCACACTGCTGGCCGACCTGATGATCGCCTACCTCAATCCCCGAATCCGACTGGACGGTGACCGATGAGCGAGACGACGCTGCCCGGAACCGGAGAGGACGACGCCCAGACGTTGGCCGTTGCCATCGGCGTGAGCGAACGCAAGCTCGCCCGCAAGGAGAGCTGGCGCCAGATCAGACGCCGGCCTTCGTTCATCATCGGGGTGGTGATCGTCACGGTTTGGGTGGTCTGTGCCCTGTTCCCGAACATCCTCGCCCCCTACGACCCGCTGAACTTCCGTGCCGGTCTCAACCAGCCCCCATCATGGGATCACCTCTTCGGTACCGACAAGGGCGGGCGCGACGTGTTCTCCAGGGTGATCGCAGGCGCACGCGACGTGCTCAGGATCGCCCCACTCGCCGCTCTGCTGGGGGTCATCGGCGGTGTCATCCTGGGGATGCTGATGGGGTATCTCCGCGGCCGCTTCGACGTCTTGGCCAGCCGGGTAGTGGAGGCCTTCATCTCGCTGCCCGTCGTGCTCCTCGGTCTTCTGGCGGTGACCACACTCGGCAACTCGAACTGGGTGGTGATCGGTGTCGTAGCGACGTTGTTCACTCCGATCGTGGCCCGTACGGTGCGGGCCGCGGTTCTCGCCGAGCGGGACCTCGACTATGTGACCTCGGCGCGCCTGCGCGGCGAGTCGGGTTCGTTCATCATGTTCCGTGAGATCCTCCCCAACGTGACGGGACCGATCGTGGTGGAGCTCACGATCCGGATCGGCTACGCCGTGTTCACCGTCGCCACCCTGTCCTTCCTCGGGGCGGGGCCCCCCCCGCCGTCACCCGACTGGGGCTCGCAGGTCAGCGACAACTACAACTCGATCGTGGCCGGGTTCTGGTGGTCGACGTTCTTCCCGGCGGGTGCCATCGCCAGTTTGGTGGTTGCGGTGAACCTCATCGCCGACTCCATCCAATCGGTATTGGGGGACTCATGACCGACCCGATGATCGACCGATCCGCCGCCACGCCGCAGGCCGCGCTCGAGGTCGACGATCTGAGGGTCGTGTACACGGTCCGCGGAGTAGACCGCGAGGTGTTGCGGGGGGTTTCGTTCACCGTCGCCCCGGGCGAGGCGTTCGGTCTGGTGGGGGAGTCTGGCTGCGGAAAGTCGACAACGGCCTTCGCCGCCGTCCGCTACCTGCCGCGCAACGGTCGAATCGTCAGCGGGCACGTTCGCGTGGGAGGGCGCGATGTCACAGCGATGTCGAACCGGGAGCTGCAGGAGTTCCGCGCTCGTGAGGCGTCGATGGTGTACCAGGATCCGGCACAGGCGCTCAACCCCACCCTTCGGATCGGGACGCAGGTGATCGAGAGTTTCACGCTGCTCGGCGAAAGCAAGGATCAGGCGCGGTCCTCGGCCATGGACGCGCTCCGGAAGGTCCGGATCGCCGACCCCGCCCGGGTGATGGACAGATACCCGTTCCAGTTGTCGGGGGGCATGCAGCAGCGTGTCGTCATCGCCATGGCGCTCGCCTGCAACCCGAAGCTGCTGGTGCTCGACGAGCCCACCACCGGTCTCGACGCAACCGTCGAAGCCGAGGTCCTCGACCTGGTGAGGGTGCTCCGACAGGAGAGCGACGCCGCGGTCGTCATGATCGCTCACAACCTCGGCATCATCCGTTCGCTGTGCGACCGGGTGGGTGTCATGTACGCCGGCAAAGTGGTCGAGGAAGGCCCGAGCGGCGACGTGTTCGACAACCCCAAGCATCCCTACACGGTGGGTCTGCTGCGATCCCTGCCCCGCCACGGCGCCCACAAGACACGAGCGGCTCTCGCCACGATCCCAGGAATCCTCCCCCAGATCGGGACGGCTCTGCCGACATGCGTGTACGTCGATCGCTGTGCGATCGCCGACCAGTTGTGTCGCACCCAGGTCCCGCCCGAGGTTCCGATCGAGGACGGGGGGGATTCGCTCGGTGTCATCACACGGACCGAATCGGCGAGATCGAGGCGGAACTGGACGCCGTGCAGATCAGCGTCCTTTCGCCATCGGCCGACCGGCCGGAGGTCCTCGAGCTGAACTCGGTTTCGAAGACCTTCCGTCAGCGGGGTCACGACGTGCCGGCACTCGTCGACGTCGACCTGGTTCTGGCGGCGGGAGACACTCTCGGAATCGTGGGTGAGTCGGGGTCGGGCAAGTCGACCCTGGCGAAGACCATCCTCGGGATCGAATCAGCCGACGAAGGTGGACTCGTGTCGCTCGACGGCTCCGGCCTCGCCGCGGGCACGGACGATCGATCGACAGAATCCAAGCGGGCGATGCAGATGGTCTTCCAGAATCCCGACTCGGCGCTCAACCGGAGTTGGTCGGTGCGGCGGATCCTGCTGCGGAGCATGCAGAAGCTGACCGGAGTGGCCGGCGAGGAGGCCAATCGCAAGGTGGAGGCATTGGCGGCCCACCTGAGGCTCACGCCCCGCCATCTCGATCTGAAACCCCGTCAGCTGTCGGGAGGGCTGAAACAACGGGTGGCCATCGCTCGAGCCTTCGCCGGCGACCCCCGGATCGTGGTGTGTGACGAACCCACCAGCGCCCTCGACGTGTCGGTGCAGGCGGCGATCCTCAACCTGTTGGCCTCACTCCAGTACGAGAATCGGACCAGCTACGTCTTCATCACCCACGACATGGGTGTCGTGCGGTACCTCGCCGATCGAATCGCCGTGATGTACCTCGGTCGGATCATGGAGATCGGCACCACCAATCAGGTGTTCGAGGACGGTCCGAACCATCCCTACACCGAGGCGTTGTTGTCGGCCGTTCCCAGCGTCGACGGCGAAGTCCGTACGCGCATCCCACTGACCGGTGAGGTACCCAGCCCGGCCAACCCTCCGGCGGGTTGTGTGTTCCACACCCGGTGTCACCGCGTTGTGATGGGGCTGTGTGATGTCACCGAGCCCGAGCCGATCGAGTTGGCCCCGGGGCATCTGTCCCGCTGTCACCTCGATGTGGCGACATTGTCGGAACCGCCGCCGGTCGCCGAACCCGCCGCCGGTTGAGCTGACAGCTCCCGCACGGCCTGCCACACCCGGGGGCTCCGGTAGTCCCAGTACTTGGTGCGCTCGACCCGGATCGCCTTCCCGCCCGCTAGACCGCCGGACAATGTTCCGTTGTGGATTCGAACGGTCCGGAAGTGGATTGGGACCAGCTCTGCCACGGCTCTGGCATGGGTGTCTCCGCCCCTCCACGCTTCTCGGTCCTCCGGGGCGGTGTGCAGCACCAGATTGCCCCAGTTGCCGTCCGACAGCTCCATCGAGCTGTAGATCAGAATGCCGGGATAGTGCTGGAACTCGAGCACCACGGCGGCGTCGGCCTTCTCGAGGGCGGTGGCATCTGGTCCGAAGAGCCGCTCACCGAAGAACCCGACCACGCAGATGTCCCGACGTTCCCCCAGTCGCATCGGATCGCACAATACGGTGCGGCGTCCCAGTCCGTGAACGCGCCAGTAGAGGGGTTCGTACGGCCGGATCGAGATGGCGCCTTCGTACAGTTCGCCCATCAGACCCCGCACATCCTCGAGCATGTAGCCCAGGATCTGAAGATCCCGTTCGTACAGCGTGGGTGATGTGAACGGCCTCCCCTTCACCGATTGGCCGGGGCTGAGCAGTTTCACCGTCATGGACCGTGTGACCTCCGTTCTGTGTTCGGTATCGGTATCGATTCGTCGGGCTTGAGAAACGTCGCCAACTCGACATATGGCGGGATCGGCATGTGGATTCGCGTCGTTCACGTTTTAGCATGTACAGAACTGTCCAGAGCATTGGAAATGAGGTCTTCATGCAGGCTCGGGTCGTCATCGTGGGGTCGGGGATCGTCGGATCCTCGATCGCCTACCACCTGGTGAAACTTGGATGGGACGGGATCGTCGTGGTGGACAAGGGCCCGATCGCCCACAACCACGGGTCGACCTCGCAT
This sequence comes from uncultured bacterium, assembly GCA_963825585.1. Lineage (GTDB taxonomy): Bacteria > Actinomycetota > Acidimicrobiia > Spongiisociales > ZC4RG35 > JAOUGY01. The sequence continues at coordinate 1,009,089 of CAWGTX010000006.1, read as the reverse complement.
GCCCCCGGAGGTGTGGTGGCGTTGGGGCATTCGAAGCTGCTCACCCAGATGGGTCACTACGGGGCGGACCTGTACCAGTCGCTGCCGCAGTTCGACCCGGGTCGGCGAACCGTGAATTCCTTCGGTGGGCTCGAGCTGGCCATCTCCGAACGCCGGCTCACAGACCTCCGTCGGTTGAACGGCGAGGCGAAGAGTTATCACGCATCGTCCCGGATACTCACCGTCGACGAGACCCTCGAGGTCATGCCGCACCTCAACCCCGATGCCCTGGTGGGTTCGTTGTTCATGGAGCGGGGACAGCTCGTGGCTGCCGCCCACCTCAACGCCGCCCTCCAGGCGGCGTGCGGGCCGACGGTCACCTGGCTGGCCGACACCGAGGTCACCGACGTCGAGGTGGCGGATGGCCACGTCACCGCCGTTCTCACCGCCAATGCCGACCACCGGCGCATCGAGACCGAGCAGGTGGTGATCTCCACGAACATCTGGGGTCCGGTGCTCGGCGACAAGGTTGGCGTTCCGATCCCGCTCCACGCCTACGACCACCAGTACCTGATCTCCCCGCCTCTTCCCGAGCTCGCCCACTTCGACCCGACCGACCAGGACCACGAGGTGACGTTCCCGACCATGCGGGAGCTCGACACCTTCATGTACTACCGACAGCATTGGAACGCCTACGGGATCGGGAGCTACCGCCATCGCCCGATCAGGGTGAGCTCGCACACGTTGGGCACCACCGCCATGAACCCCTTCACCCTTGACGACTTCCTCGGTCAAGCCTGGGACACCGCCCAGCGGGTGCTGCCGTTCTTCCGGGGACTCGACCCCGCCACGTTCCCCACCAAGTTCAACGGCATGTTCGCCTTCTCTGTCGACGGCATGCCCATCATCGGCGAGGCCCGAACCAAGGGGCTGTGGGTGTCGACGGCGGCCTGGCTCACACACGGGGCCGGCGTCGGGAAGATGACCGCCGAGATGATGGTGGACGGCGACTCGGAGTGGGATCCCCGCCAGGTGAGCCTTCACCGCTTCCACGGGTTCCAGGCCACTCCGGCGTACATGGCGGCGGTGTGCGACAAGAACTACGCCGAGGTCTACGAGATCATCCACCCGCGTCAGCCGATCACCTCGCCCCGCAACGTGCGGTTGTCACCGTTCCACCAGCGTCACCTCGACAACGGGGCGGTGTTCACCGCCTTCGCCGGGATCGAACTCCCCAACTGGTTCGAGTCCAACAGCACCCTCGTCGGCCGCTGCGCCGATCGCATCCCGGAGCGCACCGGCTGGGAGGCCGAGTTCTGGTCTCCCATCCAGGGGGCGGAGCATCTCGCCACCCGTGACGACGTGGCGTTGTTCGACCTGCACGGGCTGTCGATCATCGAGGCCAAGGGTGCGAGCGCTGCCGCCTACGCCCAGCACCTGTGTTCGAACAACGTCGACCGGAAGGCGGGGACGCTCGTCTACACCACCTGGCTCACCCCCAGAGGCGGGGTCAAGCGCGACCTGGCGGTGGCCCGACTCGCCGACGACACCTTCTGGTTCTTCGTGGGCGAGGGCACCAGACCACAGGACCTTCGGTGGATGGAAGTGGTCGCGGATGAGGGCGGCTTCACCGACGTCGCCATCACCGACATCTCCGACGCCTGGTCGGCGGTCGGCCTGTGGGGCCCGAACGCCCGGGAGGTGCTCTCCCAGGTCACCTCCGCCGACGTCAGCAACGAGGCGTTCCCCTATTTCGCCGCCCGCTGGATCGACGTCGGCATGGCCCGCGTGCTGGCGCTGCGTGTCTCCTATGCCGGCGAGCTCGGCTGGGAATTGCACATGCCGGTCGACGCCGCCCTCACGGTGTGGGACGCCCTGTGGGCGGCCGGCTCCGGACACGGCATCATCCCCGCCGGGATGGGGGCGTTCGACTCGCTCCGACTCGAAAAGGGATACCGGGGATGGGGGAGCGACGTCCACACCGAGTACACCGCCTACGAGGCCGGCCTCGGATGGACGGTCCGGCTCGACAAGCCCGCCTTCGTGGGCAGGGAGGCCTCCGAACGGTTGGCGGCCACGCCACCCGAGCGCACGCTTTCCTGTCTCGTGCTCGACGAGGGTGGGGCTGCTTTCGGGTACGAGCCCATCCTCGAGGGCGAGGACTGTGTCGGGTACGTCACCAGCGGCAACTACGGCTACTCGGTCGGTGGGTACATCGTCTACGGCTACCTGCCCGCCCGGCTCGCCACCGAGGGCACCCGTCTCGAGATCGAGTACTTCGGTCGGCGGATCGGTGCGACGGTGGCGCCCGACCCCCTGTTCGATCCCAAGATGGGGCGGATGAAGGCGTAAGGACAGGTCGACAGGTCAACAAGTCAACAGGTCACCTGGAGTCGTCAGCGCATGGCAACCCGAATGGGGTCGTAGTCGGTCGAGGTCGCCTCCACGATGCGGTCCAGGCCGGCGGGTGCCGCGGCGGTGAGGGCGCGGCGCAGCGCATCGGTGTCAGCGAGTCGTCGGCTCATGCTGAACGGGGGAGCGGGCCAGTCCCGGGTGCGGTCGACCACGACCAGCGAGTGCACAGCCGGGTCCGTCGCCAGGCGATGCTCCCAGATGGTGTGATCGATGGCGGCGACTTCGGCCTCACCGGCCAGGAGCATGTCGATCGAACGGGTGTGTGCGCCCGATTCGAGGACCGAGCCGAACGAGATCGGAGAGTCCGCCAGATGGACCCGAAGGGCATGGTTGCCCGACCACGACCCCACCTCGTTGATCACGAGGCGTCGCCCGGGGAGGTCGGTGACGTCGGCGGCGGGCGAGGTGGCGATGACCACGGAGTGGTACACCGGGCCGCTCTGTCCGCGGAACACGGGTGCGGCCACGATCTCGGCGTCGAGACGTCCGGAGTCGAGCAACTCGACCGTGAGCAGACCGCACATCCAGTAGAGGTCGCCTGCGCCCCGTTCGATGGGTTCGAGCACATCGGTCGAGATCAGGTCCATCCCGAGCGTGGCGGCGAGCTCGCCGGCGATGGGGAGGGTGTTGGAGCCCAGATAGGTGACCATACGGAGCCGCTCCATGGACATGAGTGTACGGCCGCGGCCCCGGAACCGGCACCGGGTTGCGCTACGTTGGAAGCATATGAGACCGCGCGCTCCAAAGACGATTGCGATCGTCATCTCGGTCGTGCTCGTTGCGTGCACCCCCGTGACTCCCACCGGTGATGCCATCCCGCCCGTCGTCGAGACGATCCCGGCCGACACGACGGCCACGACGTCAGTCGCTTCGACGACTGCTTCCAGCGAGCCGGAGACGACCACCACCACGCTCGTCGACCCGACCGGTGACTTCCTCGAATCGCTCGTCGACGCCCCGGCGGTCACCGCCTCGGTGGGGACGGGGTTCCGCACGTGGCAGCGCACCGACGGCGTGTGGGTGGCCGGCCCATTGACGACCTACGCCGACGGGCCATTCGACGAACCGCCCCTGGCGGTTGTGACCCCCGCCGGGCTGGTGCACGGGGCAGCCGGAACCGTGGTGCTCGGCGACGGGGTGGCGGCCTCGGGCCTGGGGGAACTCGCCGACGTGGCCGTCGCCGGCGCCTTCCCTGTGGCCATCACCTTCGACGGGGGCCGGGTGCAGGCCGTCGATCTCGCCACCGGCTCGGCGACGCTGCTCTACCAGGGTTCCGGCGAGGTGACCGGAGCGTCCTACGGGTCGGGCAGAATGGTGGTGGTGCGCGGTGCCGGCGGTGAGTCGCTCGTCACCGAGGTCGGATCCGACGGATCGACCTCCACCCTCGACCTGCTCACCGACGGGGCTCCCCTATCGGTGGTCCTCACCCCCGACGGTTCGACCCTGGTCTTCTCCACCGACGCCGACGACAGCGACGTCTACACGTTGCCGGTAGGCAGTCAGGGACCGGCGGCGGCCATCCCGCTCCCGGTGGAAGGGCCCATCACCCGCCTCGACACCGACGGCGAGTGGGTGGCGGGCATGGTCGGCGACCAGTCGTTCCTGCTCGATCTCACCTCCGGGACGGCGTTCGTCGGCCCGGTCGGCGTGCGATTCAGCTTCGACCGCTCGACGCGTGCCTACACGGGTCCAGGCGTCGAGCAGATCATCGACGGTCGGTTCTTCGGATGGGTCCGGTCGGCCGGTGCCGGCTCCATCGAGTTCGACGAAGCCGATTTCCTCACCGGGGAGGACGCCGCCGCCGCAGCCGAAGCGGCGGGGGAGGAGTCACCCCCGCCCAACGACTTCTTCATCCGCAACACCACCGAGGACACGACCCCGATTCCGTTGGCGGACGACCCCGACATCCGCATCCAGGGCAACGTCCTCCAAGCCGGAATCGGCCTCGAGCCGGTGACGCTCGCCCAGTGGTTGCTGCTGATCGAGGGCGACAGCAGTGTCATCGATTTCGAGTGGTACGGCGCCGGAGCGTTGCCCTACTGGGTCACGGTGCAGGGTGGAGAGATCGTGGCTGTCGAAGAGGTCTACCTCCCCTGAGTTCGGTTCGCCGTCGGCCACCCCATCGACGGCCGGCAATTCCAGATCAGGCGCCCGGCAAATTCCGATCCCGAGGTTCATCCGGGACCGCGCACTCATACCGTCTCGGCGCTCGGCTGCTCCACAAAATGTCTACGAGATAATCAGCAAAATGAGGTTGAGCAGACTGGGACGGCTGAGCGGACCTGTGCAGGGATGGTCAACAAGTCAACAGGTCGACAAGTCAACAGGTCAAACCCGCGATTCCGGTCCCGTTGACCGGTTGACCGATTGACCTGTTGATCGCTCCGCCGAGAGGATCCCACCGTAAGATCCCCTATCGCGACCTCGATGTCTACGGCTCTCAGGTCTTCAGAGGTGTCGTGACAGCAACCGTCCGGTCTCGGCCAGGTCTCGGCCGATCTGGTCGGGGTCGCGGTCGCCCGGGAAGCGGTAGCTGGGACCGAAGGTGCTGACCATCGCCACCAGGTTGTCGGAGCCGTCGAGAACGGGGGCTGCGACGGCGCTGATGCCCTCGAGCCACTCGTCGAAGGCCCAGCCGTAACCGCGACGGCGGATGTCGGCCGAGCGGCGCCGGATGGCGCTTGGAGCGGTCATCGTCTTCGGAGTGGGGGCGTCGAGTGGTGTCTCGAGGTAGGCGTCGAGGCGCTCCGCCGGCCACCACGCCATCAGCACGAACCCGGCGGCGACGGTGTGCGGCCGGAACCGTTGGCGGGTCCAGTTGGGGACCTGGATTGGGTTGTCGCTCCGCACCTGCACGGTGTAGATGACCGCCTCGCCGTCGGCGACGGCGAGGGCTGAATCCTCGCCGTAGCGGTCCGTCAGCTCTGCCAGGTAGGCGTGGGCCACCCCGAGCAACTGCGATGGGCGCTGGGCCGAACCGGTGATGGCGGGGAGCCCCGGTCCCGAGGTGTAGCTGCCTTCCGAAACACCACGAGCCACCATCCCGATCGACTCCATCGTGGCCAGCAGTCGGGACAGGGTCGATTTGGGTAGCCCGGTCTCAGCGGCCAGGTGGCGGAGCTGGACCTCGGAGTGAGCGGCCAGGACCCGGAGGATGTCGAAGGCTCGGAGCACCGATTGAACGTTGTCGGCCATTGACGCGCCGTCTCCCCGTGCGATATCGTGGTCCACTATACAGAACGTTCCGAATCGCGGAACGACTGTCGGGACATGTAGCTCGGGCGAGGGAGACATCATGCGGCCGGCCGGCAAGGTGATCGTGACGTGTGCGGTGACGGGATCGGCGCACACGCCCACCATGAACAACGACATCCCGATGACCATCGAGGATCACGTCGAACAGTCCGTGGCCGCTGCCGAAGCGGGTGCCGGTGTCATCCACCTCCACGCCCGTGACCCCCGGGATGGGCGGCCCGTGTCGGACCCGGGAGTCTTCAGGGAGTACTGCGCCGGCATCAAGGAACGCTCCGACGCGGTGATCTCGATCACCACCGGTGGCGCCACCGGCCAGAGCGTGGAGGAACGGCTCCAGGTGGTGCGGGATCTCAAGCCCGAGCTCGCCACCTGCAACCTGGGCACCATGAACTACGGCCTGTTCCAGATGATCCCCAGGTACGAGGGTCGCTGGAAGTACGACTGGGAGGAGCCCTACCTCGCCTCCACCAAGGACGAGCCGTTCGTCAGCCGGTTCTCCGACATCGAATACATGCTCACCGTGTTGGCCGCCGAGACGGGCTGCCGTTTCGAGTTCGAGGCCTACGACATCGGCCACCTCTACACGCTGGCGTTCTTCGCCGATCAGGGGCTGGTGCCGACACCCATCTTCATGCAGTTCGTGATCGGCACCCTCGGTGGGATCGGCGCCGATGTCGAGAACGTGTTCCACATGAAGGAGGCCGCCACCCGGCTGTTCGGCAACGATGCCGAATGGGGCATCCTCGGTGGCGGTCGCGCCCAGTTCGACCTGATCACGGCCGGCGCCACCCTGGGCGGCAACGTTCGGGTGGGTCTGGAGGACTCGATCTACCTGCGCAAGGGCAAGCTGGCCGAGTCGAACGCCGACCAGGTCGAGAAGATCGTCCGCATCCTCGACGAGCTCTCGCGTGAGCCGATGACCGCCGACGAGACCCGTGAGGTCCTCGGTCTCAAGGGCATCGACCAGGTCAACTTCTGATGCGATTCGGCGTGGTGGGGACCGGCGTGATCGGCGCCGGCTGGGCGGTCCGCGCCCTCTCGCGAGGCTGGGACGTGGTCGCCAGCGACCCGGCCCCCGGAGCGGAGGACCGGCTCCACGCCTCGATCGAGCGTGCCTGGCCGTCGGTTCGCAAGATCGGGCTGTATCCGGGTGCCGATCCCGGCCGGGTCACGTTCGTCGCTTCGCCCGAGGAGGTGGGTGAGCAGGCCGACTTCGTGCAGGAGTCGGCGCCCGAGAACGTCGGGTTGAAACAACGGGTGCTGCGGGCCATCGACGCCACCGCCGGGCCCGAGGTGATCATCGGATCGTCCACCTCAGGGCTGTTGCCCAGCGAGCTGCAGGACGGGATGCGCCATCCGGAGCGGATGGTGGTGGGACACCCGTTCAACCCCGTCTATCTACTGCCGCTGGTGGAAGTGCTCGGCGGTGCGAAGACATCGCCGGACGTCGTCGAGCGGGCGCTCATCGTGTACGACGACCTCGACATGTACGCCCTCCACGTCCGCACCGAGGTGGACGGCTTCCTGGCCGACCGGCTGCAGGAGGCCTTGTGGCGGGAGATCCTCCACATGATCTCCGAGAACGTCGCCACCACCGGTGAGCTCGACGACTCGATCGTGTACGGCCCCGGCATCCGCTGGGCGGCGATGGGGACCAACCTGATCTACCACCTGGCCGGCGGCGAGGCGGGGATGCGGCACATGCTCGAACAGTTCGGACCGGCCCTCGAGTGGCCGTGGACCAAGCTGGTGGCGCCCCCGCTCACCGACACCCTCATCGACCGAATGGTCGAGGGCACCCAGGCACAGGCGGCGGGACGCTCGATCGCCGAGCTGGAGCGGCTGCGTGACGACTCCCTGATCTCGGTGATGTACTCGCTTCGTGAGTCCAAGCTCGGGGCGGGGGCGATCATCGCCCGGCGCGAAGGCCGCACCGTCGACCGGGCCGCACCCACCCGCTGGACGCCGGGGATGGCGATCGACACGCCGCTGCCCCTCTACCAGTGCCGGGTGGCGCCCGACTGGGTGGACTACAACGACCACATGACCGAGTCGGCGTACCTGCTGGCGTTCGGATGGGCGTCGGACGCCTTCTTCCGGTACATCGGTATCGACGAGGACTACCGGGCCGCCAAGCACTCGTTCTACACCGTCGAGAGCCATCTCGTCTACACCAAGGAGTGCTCGACCGGTGAGCCGCTGCGGTTCACCACCCAGCTGCTCGGCCACGACCACAAGCGGCTCCACATCTTCCACGCCATGTACCACGGCGACACCGGCGATCTGCTCTGCACCAACGAGCAGGTGCTGGTGCACGTCGACATGGAGGCGGGACGGTCGGCGAACACGCTGGACGGACCGAAGGCGGTCCTCGACGAGATCTGGAAGGTCCATTCCCAGATGGAGCGGCCGGCGAAGGCCGTGATGGAGGTTTCTCGCGTATGACGCTTTCGGACGGGTTCTCCACCCCCCTACCCCACTTCGTGGGGGCCCCTTCCCCCACTTCGTGGGGGACAAGAGGTACGGAATGAACTTCTCGATCACTGACGAACAGAAGATGATCGTGGACGTGGTCAGGGCCTTCGTGGAGAAGGAACTGATGCCGTACGAGGACGAGGTCGAGAAGACCGGGGACGTCCGGCCCGAGCTGGTCGAGCAGATCAAGCGGAAATCGCTCGAGGCGGGGATCTACGCCGCCAACATGCCCGAGGAGCTGGGTGGGGGAGGGCTCGACAACCTGACGATCGCCCTCATCGAGCGGGAGTTCGGCAAGACGTCGTACGGGCTGCAGTACGTGGTGGCCCGGCCATCGAACATCCTGCGGGCCTGCGTCGGCGACCAGATCGACAGCTACCTGCTGCCGACCATCCGCGGCGAGCGGGTCGAATGCCTGGCGATGTCCGAGCCCGATGCCGGGTCCGACGTGCGCGGGATGAAGTGCCGGGCGGTGCGGGACGGCGATGAGTACGTGATCACCGGGACCAAACACTTCATCAGCCACGCCGATCTGGCCGACTACGTGATCCTGTTCGCCGCCAGTGGGGAGGAGGACACCCCGCGGGGCCCGCGCAAGCTGATCACCAGTTTCCTCGTCGACATTGGAACCCCCGGCTTCGAGGTGCAGAAGGGGTACAACTCGGTGAGCCACCGCGGCTATCACAACTCGATCCTCACCTTCGACGGATGCCGGGTCCCGGTGAGCCAGATCCTCGGCGAGGAGCACCGCGGCTTCGACGTCGCCAACACCTGGCTCGGCGCCACCCGCCTGCAGGTGGCGGCCACCTCGCTCGGCCGGGCCGACCGGGCCATCTCCATCGCCACAGAGTGGGCCGCCAACCGCCGCCAATTCGGCCAGCAGATCGGCAAGTTCCAGGGCGTCTCGTTCAAGCTCGCCGACATGGCCGCCCAGCTCGCAGCCGCCGAGTTGCTCACCTACCGGGCGGCGTGGAAGGCCGACCAGGGGACCATGACCGACAGTGACGCCGCCATGGCCAAGCTGGTGTCCACCGAGATGCTCGCCTTCGTCACCGACGAGGCCATCCAGATCCTTGGTGGCATGGGTTTGATGGACGAGCTCCCGCTCGAACGGTTCTGGCGTGATTCCAGGGTCGAGCGGATCTGGGACGGCACCTCGGAGATCCAACGCCACATCATCAGCCGGGCGATGCTGCGCGAACACGGTGGCTGACCTCACCCGCCTGCTCGACCCGGCCTCGATCGCCTTCATCGGCGGCGAGCGGGCCGCCTTCGCCATCGAGCAGTCGCGGCTGCTCAGGTACGAAGGTACGGTATTCGCCGTCAATCCGACCCGCCCCGACCTGGCGGGCGTGGCCACGTTCCCCGCCGTGGCCGACCTGCCGACAGCACCCGATGCCGCCTTCGTGGCGGTCGACCGGGTCCGCTCGATCGAGGTGGTCGCTGCGCTGCGTGAGCTCGGCTGCGGCGGGGTGGTGTGTTACGCCTCCGGCTACGCCGAGTCGGGCGCCGAGGGTGTGGATCTGCAGGTCCGCCTGGTGGAGGCCGCCGGCGACATGCCGATGATCGGCCCCAACTGCCACGGTTACGTCAACGCCCTGTCCGGTGCGGTGCTGTGGCCCGACGTCCAGGGTTGTCGTCGCATCGAGCGGGGGGTGGCGATCGTGACCCAGTCCGGCAACCTCGCCATCAACATCACCATGCAGCAGCGCGGCCTTCCCCTGGCCCAGGTGATCACCCTCGGCAACCAGGCCGGGATCGGCATCGAGGACTGCGTGGAGGCGCTGGTGGCCGACGAGCGCATCACCGCCATCGGTCTCCACCTCGAGGCACTGTCGGACCCGGGCCGGTTCGCCGAGGCGGCGGTTCGGGCGCATGGGCTGGGCAAGCCGATCGTGGCGCTGAAGACCGGGCTCACCGACGCCGGCGCCGCCATCGCCCGTACCCACACCGCCTCGCTCGCCGGATCGGCGGCCGCCTACCAGGCGCTGTTCGATCGGGTGGGGGTGGTGCAGGTGGATTCGCTGCCGGTGCTGCTGGGGGCGCTGGCGGTGCTCGGCACCCACGGGCGCCTCGGAGGCAACCGGCTCACGTCGCTGTCGTGCTCGGGCGGCGAGGCGGGGCTGATCGCCGACCGCGCTGCCGGCCTCGACGTTGCCTTCCCGGCGTTCGATGCCGCCGCTGCATCTCGCATCGCCGACACGCTCGACAACCGGGTGCCGATCACCAACCCGCTCGACTACCACACGTTCATCTGGGGCGACCTCGCCAAGATGACGGCGTGCTTCACCGAGACGTTGTCGGGCGGTGTGGATGCCGGGATCCTGGTCATCGACTTCCCGGTCCCGGGCGCAGACGACACCTGGTGGTGGCCGACCCTCGAGGCGTTCGTGGCCGCCCGCATCAGAAGTGGCACCCCGGCCGTGGTCACGGCGACGCTGCCCGAGAACCTCCCCGCCCGTGTGGCCACCTGGCTCGCCGACAGGTCGATCCCCGCCATCCCCGGTATCGACGACGCCCTCCACTCGTTGGAGGCGGCGGCACGGCCTGCCCCCGCCGCACCGAGCGTGCCCGCGCCGTGCCCTGAGGAGGTCGGTCGGCCGGCAACGCTCGGCGAGCACCAGGCGAAGGCGTTCCTGGCGGAGGCCGGTGTGGTCGTGCCGCGGGCCCGTATCGTCTCGCGCTCCGGGCTCGCCGCCGCCGCCCAGGCGATCGGATACCCGGTGGTGCTGAAGGCGATCGGTTTGGAGCACAAGACCGAGGCCGGGGGCGTTGTCGTGGGCATCGGCGGTCCCGACGACCTCGCCCGGGCGGCAGAGTCGATGGCGGCCCTCGGTTCGGAGTTCATGGTGGAGTCGTTCGTCGCCGGCGCCGTCGCCGAGTTGGTCGTGGGCGTCAGGCGGGAGCCGCCAGTGGGATGGACGGTCACCGTCGGTTCTGGCGGGGTCCTGGTGGAGCTGCTCGCCGACGCAGTCACGCTGCTCGCCCCCGTCGGCCACGACGACGTGCAGGCCGCACTGCAGGAGCTGCGGGTGTGGCCGCTCCTTGCTGGGCATCGCTCCCGACCGGGTGGCGACGTCGAGGCGGCGGTCGACGCCATCGTCCGCATCGCCTCGTTGGTGGTCGGGGAGGGATTCGTCGAGTTCGAGGTCAACCCGCTGCTCGTCATGCAGCACGGCGCCGTGGCGGTCGACGCCCTCGGCGTGTCGGAACAGTGAACAGGAGGCTCCGATGGACGAGGATCTGATCGTCGAACGCAACGCACCGGTGATGGTCATCACCATCGCCCGTGGCAAGGCCAACGCCATCGACGCCGTCACCTCACGGCGCATGTCGGCGCTGTTCGAGGAGTTCCGCGACGACCCGGCCTACCGGGTGGCGATCCTGACCGGGGCGGGGGATCGCTTCTTCACCGCCGGTTGGGACCTCAACGCCGCCGCCGGGGGCGAGGAGTTCGAGTCCGACTACGGCGCCGGCGGGTTCGGAGGGTTCCCCGAGCTACCCGGTCTCACCAAACCCGTGATCCTCGCCGTGAATGGCATGGCCGTCGGCGGCGGATTCGAGATGACGATGGCGGCACACCTCGTGGTCGCCGCCGATCACGCCCAGTTCTTCCTCCCCGAGACCCGTATCGGCATCATCCCCGACGCCGGCACCATCCGGCTCCCGAAGATCCTGCCGCGGCAACTCGCCAACGAGGTCCTCTTCGCTGGACGGCGGCTGTCGGCGGAGGAGGCGATGCGGTACGGGATCGTCAACCGGGTGGTCCCCGCCGCCGAACTGATGGACGCAGCCCGTGAGCTCGCCGAGGAGGTGGTGGCGTCAGCCCCACTGGCGGTCGGGGCCATCCTCGAGCTGATCGAGGCGACCGACGGTATGTCGATCGTCGACGGCTACGCCGCCATGCGCACGGGTGAGATGGAACTCTACGAACGGATGCTGACGTCGGATGACGCCCAGGAAGGGCCTCGGTCGTTCACCGAGAAGCGACCGCCGGTGTGGACGGGTCGCTGATCGTCACCGTTCCCAGCGGACCTCGGTGGTGCAGTGTGAGGTTTCCGCGGCGTCGCCGTGCCGGCAAGCACCGTCGACGATTCTGCGTTGGCCGACCGGCTCTTCCAGCTCGATGAGATAGGAAACACGGTCGTTACCCGGACAGTTGTAGTCGCCGGCGGGGAGTGCTTCGACGGAGAACGTGATGACGATCTCGTCCTCACCGGCGTTGATGACGGGATCGAGCACGCGACCCGTCTCGCCGTTGGCGCACCCCAGTCGCTCGACGAGGGCGGTGAACGACGTCGCTTCGGGCGTGATCGACTCGGCCGACTCGATGTTCCAGATCGCGATGTCACCGTTGGAGGCACCTTGACACGCTGCGAGCCCGATGGCCAAGACGGCGATTGCCAGGCGTGCCCGAGACGAAGTGTGCATGGCGATGAGACGCTATCCGCCGCTGAACGGTTCCGGTGTTTGCACATCGACCTGGGGGGCAAGGACCGCCTGGTTGACCTGTTGACCTGTTGACTTGTCGACCCCTTCATCCAGCGGCGTCGACATCGCCCTGACCACACGCCGCTCCTGGTCCACTTCGTGGAACCGTTCCACATGACGGGAAGGCGGGGTAACCTGCCGTCATGCCACGTGAAAGCTCCACCCGGGCCGGTCGACGGGCCAGCCGGGGCGCCGGTCTCCATCAGCTGCCGTGGCGGAATCTGACCAATCCCTTCCGGCCGATGGACGTTCTCGCGGACGACCAGATCGAGGCCATCCACGACGCCTCGCTCCAGATTCTGGAGCGGATCGGCATGGACTTCCTCCATCCGGAGGCGCTGGAGATCCTCGCCGCCAACGGCGCCGACGTCGAGGCGGGAACCGAGCGGGTCCGATTCGATCGTGAGTTGGTCCTCGACCTCGTCTCCAAGGCTCCCGCCGGGTTCACGATGCACGCCCGCAACCCTGCTCACAATCTCGCCGTCGGAGGCACGAACGTCAATTTCTGTTCGGTGGCGAGCGCCCCGAACTCGTCGTCGCTCGATGGCGGCCGCCGACCCGGCACCTTCGCCCACTTCCAGGACTTCCTGCGGCTCGGACAGGCGTTCAACATCGTCCACCTGTTTGGCGGGTATCCGGTGGAACCAATCGACCTCCCACCCGCCACCAGGCATCTGGCGGGGCTCGGTTCGTTCATCACGCTCACCGACAAGGTGTTCCACGCCTACTCGCTGGGACGAGGGCGGATCATCGACGCGCTCGAGATCGTGAGGATCGGGCGCGGAATCACCAGAGAGCAGCTATCGGCCGAGCCGTCCCTCTTCACCATCATCAACACGTCGTCGCCGCTGCGTCTCGACGGGCCCATGATCGAAGGGCTCATCGAGATGGCCCGCATGAACCAGGTTGTGGTGATCACACCGTTCACGCTGTCAGGAGCGATGGCGCCCGCCTCCATCGCCGGGGCCCTGGCCCAGCAGAATGCCGAAGCTCTGGCCGGTCTGGCGTTCACCCAGATGGTCAACCCGGGCGCTCCGGTGGTCTACGGCGGATTCACATCCAATGTCGACATGAGATCGGGCGCCCCGGCGTTCGGTACCCCCGAGTACACGAGGGCGGCCCTGGCAGGTGGCCAGCTGGCGCGGCGGTACGGGATCCCGTACCGCTCGTCGAATGCCAACGCCTCCAACGCAGTCGATGCCCAGGCCGCCTACGAGTCCGAGATGTCGCTGTGGGGAGCGGTCATGGGCCACGCCAACCTGGTCATGCATGGTGCAGGGTGGATGGAAGGCGGGCTGGTGGCCAGCTTCGAGAAGTTCGTCATCGATGTGGAACTCCTCCAGATGATGGCCGAGGTCATGCAGCCGCTCAAGATCGACACCGCGGAACTGGCGGTCGACGCCATCGGCGACGTCGGGCCGGGCGGCCATTTCTTCGGGTCGGCACACACCCTCGAGCGCTACGAAACCGCCTTCTACGCGCCCATCGTGTCGGACTGGCAGAACTTCGAGAACTGGCAGCTAGCGGGCGGTCTCACGGCCGACCAGCGCGCCCACCGGGTCTACAAGCAGGTCCTGGCCGACTTCGAACCGCCACCGCTCGACGACGCCACTGCCGCAGAGCTCCACGACTTCATCGGCAGGAGAACCGCGGAAGGTGGAGTCGGCTGATCAGCCGGTGATGTCGATGGTGCTGCCGACCTCAGGGTTGAGCGAGTCGCGCATCATCTGCAGCATCGCCGAGCTCTGGATCTTGGCGGCGTCGATCGCCTGGCCCATCACAGCGACGTTCACCGCTTGTGCCGTCTGGGCAGGCGCCATGGCGGCCTCGACGAAGGCGTTCACTTGGGCAACGGATGCTGCGTCCATGTGATCCCAGTCGGCTGCCGGCTCGTCGCCTGAAGGACTCGCATTCACCGATGATGAATGCGTCCACTAGACCATCGAGGCTCGCATTGGCACGGCAAGGCTGTTGGTGCGGGCGGCCCCGGCCCATGTCAGGCTGCGCAGGCGTAGGTTCCTCGGCGGTCAGCTCTGTATCGTCTGGTTGACGAGATGCGGAAGCGAATGTTGAAAGAGGTCCGTCATGGATGGCGCTCCGCAAACGAAGGCTTCGGCGTGGCTCGTGCTCGGCTCGACCGTGGTCGTGTTGGCACTGATGACGGCCTGCGTGACAAGTCCGTCGGGGTCCAGCGGGGTGCTGCGATCGAGCGATTGCCCGGAGGGTTCGCCGATGACGGCACTGCCGGAGCCACGCGTCCGTGGTGTGCGCGATCCGGACAACTGGCGATCGGTGGGGCACAGTGCGGTAGCCGCCTGGGTGGTCGAGTTCGCCGGCGCGGTGGAGACGCGGTCACCAGGATCCGGAGGTTTGGACATGGACGCCGCTCAAGCCAGCGTCTCGGTCGACGGGGTCGCGGTCGTCGTTGCGCACCTGAAGCGCAGCTCTGACGGCTGGAAGGTGACTGAACTCGACGTTTGCCAGGGGTTCGAGGTCGACCCGTTCGACTGGACGGCGCCCGCATGCGGAGAGTTCTCTCCAACGGGGGACTACGAGGGCTCCCCAGAAGCTCCCTCCGGCCCCGACAGTTGGGATGTGGTTGCATCCTTCCAGGGCCTCGACGATGGTCAGCTACTGGTGCTGTCGCCCGGTTCTTTCACGAACTATCTGATCATCGACCGCGGCGAGCTCGTGAGCGTGGTCAGCGGCGGAGGACCCCAAACCGGCGAATGGGAGGTGTCGGGAGCAACGGAGTGTCTCGACTGACGCTCGCTCGTGTGGGTTGCGCTGGATCGTCCGTAGCGGCGGAAATGTCACACCGGGTCCGTACCTTGTCCGCAGGTGGTGGCGTCGACCCCTGCAGGACAACGAGAGGTACCCTGTGTATGCGATGTCAGAACGAGTGCTCCCTACCCGGGTCACCCTCCCCGAATGGCTGGGGATGGGCACCGAAGACCGCTTCGAGGTGGTCCGGGGTGAGCTCGTCGTGAGCCCATCACCGACGATGCGGCATCAGGACGTGCTGTTCGAGCTTGTAGCGATCTTCCGCCATGCCCTCGCCGACCACCGGTTGAAGGTTCGGGGAGACATCGATTGGCATCTCGGCCACCATCCGGAGCTCGAGGTTCGGCGACCGGATGTCGTGGTCGTCCCGCGGGAGACATCGGGCGCCTACCTGAGCGTTGCTCCGCTCCTCGCGGTCGAGATCCTCTCCCCGGGGCATCGTGGAGTGGACCTGGTGGACAAGCCGGCCGAGTATGGCGCCGCCGGTCTCGGCCATTACTGGGTGATCGATCCCGACGACCCGGTGACGGTGATCGAGTACGGGTTGGCAGGCGGGACGCTGGTGGAGCGCCGGCGGGTGTCGGGCACCGACGTGTTCGAGGTCGCCGAACCATTCCGGGTCGGGTTCCGCCCCTCAGATCTCCTCGGCTGAGCCGGCCTCCCGATCCGGTACACTGAGTTGGCCATGTCAGGCACACCTTCCTTCCGGAATGTCGCGATTGTCGCGCACGTCGACCACGGGAAAACCACCCTGGTCGATGCCATGCTGCGCCAAACCGGCGTGTTCGCCGCCCACGAGGCGGTTGTCGACCGCATCCTCGACTCCAACGATCAGGAGCGCGAGCGCGGCATCACCATCCTCGCCAAGGCCGCCTCGGTCGAGTGGAAGGGCGTCCGGATCAACCTGGTCGACACCCCCGGCCACTCGGACTTCGGTGGCGAGGTCGAGCGGGCGCTCGCCATGGTCGACGGGGTGTTGTTGTTGGTCGATGCCGCCGAGGGGCCGTTGCCCCAGACCCGCTACGTGCTGTCCAAGGCGCTGTCGCTCGGCCTCCCCGCAGTCGTTGTGATCAACAAGGTCGATCGCGCCGACGCCCGCCCCGAGGAAGTGATCGACGAGGTCTACGAACTCTTCTTCGACCTCGGCGCATCTGAGACCCACATCGAGTTTCCCATCGTGTCCTCGATCGCCCGCCACGGTCGCGCCGTGGCCGGCATCGGCATGCCCGACGACGACGCCGACCTCGGTCCGCTCTTCGACGCCATCCTCGACACGGTGCCCGCCCCGGCCGGTGACCCGTCAGCGCCGCTGCAGGCGATCGTCACCAACCTCGATGCCTCCGAGTACCTGGGTCGTCTCGCCATCGGGCGGGTGGTGCAGGGCACGTTGACGGCCGGATCCCAGGTTGCTCTGTGCCATTCCAACGAGGAAGAAGTGCCGATCAAACGCCGCTTGACCCAGCTCATGGGATTCGAGGGTCTCAGCCGTGTCGATGTGGAGACCCGTTTCGCCGGGGATCTCTTCGTGATCGCCGGATTCCCCGAGGTCGAGATCGGCGACACCCTCGCCGACCCCGTCAACCCCGTGCCGCTGCCCCGTCTCACAGTCGACGAACCGGTGCTGCGCATGACCTTCGGTGTCAACACCTCGCCGTTGGCGGGACGCGACGGCAAGTACCTCACGTCACGTCAGATCAAGGACCGCCTCGACCGCGAGGTGCTGGGCAACGTGTCGATTCGGATCGGCCCGACCAGTTCTCCCGAGGTCATCGAGGTCGCCGGTCGTGGCGAGTTGCAGCTGGCGGTGCTCATCGAATCGATGCGTCGTGAGGGCTTCGAGATCCAGGTGAGCCGCCCCGAGGTGATCCTCCGCGAGATCGACGGCAAACCGCACGAGCCTCTCGAACGTGCCGTGGTCGACGTCCCCGACGAGTACGTGGGCACCGTCACACAGGCGGTGGCTCCCCGCAAGGGCACCGTGCTCGACCTGCGTCCCGGCGACCGGGGACGGACCATCATCACCCTCACCGCTCCGGCCCGTGGCCTCATCGGCTTCCGGTCGCTGCTGATGACAGCCACCCGTGGCACCGCCCTGGTTCACCAGCACCACGAGGGCTGGATCAAGTGGGTAGGCGAACTGCCGCATCGTCACGGCGGTCCCGTGATCTCCGACCGTCAGGGTGTGTCGACCGGGTTCGCCCTCGACAACCTCCAGAAGCGCACCGAGTTGTTCATCGGCCCCGGCGAGGACGTCTACGAGGGCATGATCTTCGGCGAGAACAGCCGGCCCGACGAGATGCCGGCCAACCCGACCAAGGCCAAGCAGCTCACCAACATTCGTGCGTCCGGATCGGACGACGCCATCAAGCTCACTCCGCCGAAGCGGTTGACGCTCGAAATGGCGATCGAGTGGATCGCCGAGGACGAACTCGTCGAGGTCACTCCCAACGCCATCCGGGTGCGGAAACGCTACCTGACCGAGTCCGAACGGAAGCAGGCCGCCAAAAAGCGGGTGTGATCGTCAGCCTTCGCCGTCGGTTTTCGTCCCTTCGGTTGCGGTGTACCCAGCCACGGTCTGAAGGTGCACGACCACCAGCAAGAACACGCCACCCAGTGCGGGTTCGATGCGTCAGATGGACCGTCTGTCGGCGATCCCGTGCGACGCCGTGTTCATCTGCTGGGAGCAGATCGAGCTGTCCGAAGTGGGGGACGCGAGTCGCTGATCCCAGCGCCGAGTTGCCTGTCGGAGAGTCGCCGGCATGTCACGTCCGGTATTCGACACCAGTACGGGGCCGGTGTTTCTCCCCGGCTAACATGGCAGCGCCCATGCGGATCGCCCAGGTCGAGACATTCGTGGTCGGCGTTCCGCCCCCGCACTTCGGTGGTCGGTACTGGGTGTTTCTCAAACTCGTCACCGACTCGGGCATCGTCGGATACGGCGAGGTGTACTCGGTTCCCTTTCATCCATCCGTGGTGGCGCGGATGATCGAAGACGTGTGCGAACGGAGAGTGCTGGGAACAGACCCGTTCGACATCGAGCGCCTGTGGCGCACCGTCTATTCGAGCGGATATGGGCAGCGCCCCGACATTTCGCTGCTGGGGGTTCTCAGTGGCATCGAGATGGCCTGTTGGGACATCATCGGCAAGGAGCTCGGTCAACCGGTGTACAGGTTGCTGGGTGGCCGGGTGCACGACCGACTGCGGTCCTACACCTACCTGTACCCCCAGGACGGCGACCGGGCCGACGTCTACGTCGATTCGGACCTGGCGGCCGAACGAGCGGTTCAGTACGTCGAGCAGGGCTTCACGGCGGTCAAGTTCGACCCGGCCGGCCCCTACAGCGCCTTCGACCCCCGGCAGTTGTCGCTCGAGGCTCTCGAACTCTCGGAGCGCTTCGTGCGGACGATCCGGGAGGCGGTCGGGCCACGATGCGACCTGCTGTTCGGGACCCATGGCCAGATGACACCGGCGGGAGCGATCCGTCTGGCCCGGCGGCTCGAACAGTACGACCCGCTGTGGCTGGAGGAGCCGGTACCGGCTGAGATGCCCGAGGAGATGGCCCTGGTCGCCCGCCAGACGACGATCCCCATCGCCACCGGCGAGCGGCTCACCACCAAGTACGAGTTCGCCCGGGTGCTCGAGCACCGATCGGCCGCCATCCTCCAGATGGCGCTGGGTCGGGTGGGCGGCCTGCTGGAGGCGAAGAAGATCGCCGGGATGGCCGAGGCGCACTATGTCCAGATCGCCCCGCACCTCTACTGCGGCCCGATCGCGGCGGCGGCCGACATCCAGCTCAGCACCTGCTCGCCCAACTTCCTCATCCAGGAGAGCATCGGCACCTGGGGTGGGTTCCACTCCGACGTGGTGAAGTCGCCGATCCGCTGGGAGGACGGCTTCATCGTGCCGCCCGAGGCGCCGGGCCTGGGAATCGAACTGGACGAGGAGGTGGCACGGGCCAACCCCTACGACGGGGATCTGCTCCACCTCGAGATGGCGGATCGACCGATCTGAGGGAGACATGACACGTTGCGGATTCATCGGCCTGGGCAACCTCGGGCTGCACCTTGCCTCGAGCCTCCTGCGGGGCGGCGCCGAGGTGACTGTTCACGACCTCCACCGGGAGACGGCACAGCCGCTCCTCGCTGCCGGAGCCGGGTGGGCTTCGTCGCCCTCGGAGTTGGCAGCCGGGGTCGACGTCGTCTTCACGTGCCTGCCGTCCTCGAAGGCGGTGGATGCGGTGGTCGCGGGCGCCGGCGGCGTCCTGTCGGGCGCAGGCGACGGCATGGTGTGGGTGGACATGAGCACCAACGACTTCGACGAGACACGGCGGCTGGCAACACTCGCCGCGGCGGCTGGTGTCTCCTGTATCGAGGCACCGGTCACCGGTGGCGTGCACAAGGCGGCGGCCGGCGAGATCACCGTGATCGCCGGAGGAGACGAGCAGGTCTTCGAGCGGGTCAAGCCGCTGCTCGAGATGATGGGCGACCCGGTGATCCACATGGGGCCGCTGGGGAGTGCGGCCATCATCAAGGTGATCACCAACATGCTCGCCTTCATCCACCTCGTCGCCGCCGGCGAGGCGCTGATGCTGGCCAGGAGGGGCGGTCTGGACCTGGCCAAGTCCTTCGAGGTGATCCTCAACAGCTCTGGCAACAGCTTCGTGCACGAGACCGAGAGCCAGGTGATCCTGAACGGCAGCTACAACATCGGATTCACGATGGACCTGGCCTGCAAGGACCTCGGCTTCGCCCACCATCTGGGACGCGAGTTCGGAGTGCCCCTCGAACTGGCCGGCCTGGTCGAACAGATCTTCATCCGGGCCCGATCTCAGTACGGCGGCGGCGCCTGGTCGAGCCAGGTGGTCAAGCTGCTCGAGGACGCGCTCGGCACCGACCTGCGGGCGCCGGGGTTCCCCGAGGTGCTGACGTGACCACCACCACACTCGCCGCCGTTTCGTACTCACCCGATCGCCCTCTCGAGATCGAGGAAGTGTGTCTCGACCCGCCCGGCCCAGGCGAGGTGCAGGTGAGGGTCACCGCCACTGCCATCTGTCACAGCGACATCTCCTTCTTCGACGGTTCGTGGGGAGCGTTCGAGCCGGCCGTGTTCGGACATGAGACGGCGGGAGTGGTTTCGGCCGTCGGGGCCGGGGTCTCCGCCGTCGTACCCGGTGACACGGTGATCGTGACCTTGGTCCGCTACTGCGGGGAGTGTTTCTTCTGCCAGGCGGGCGAGCCCACCTTCTGCTTGGCCCGATTCCCGCTCGACGAGGAGACCCGGCTGCACCGCTCCGACGGCACGCCCGTGGGACAAGGTCTGAAAGTGGGTGGCTTCGCCGGTGAGGTGGTGGCCCACTCATCCCAGGTGATCCTCGTCCCGCCGGAACTGCCGCCCGAACTGGCCTCGTTGCTGGCGTGCGGTGTGCTCACCGGTGTGGGTGCGGTCGCTCGTACCGCCCGGGTGGAGCCGGGGGCGATCGTCGCCGTCATCGGTGTGGGCGGCGTGGGACTGAACGTTGTCCAAGGCGCTCGCATCGCCGGCGCCTCGCAGATCATCGCCGTCGACCTCGCACCCGCCAAGCTCGAGTCGGCGGTCTCGTTCGGGGCCACCGCCGCCGTCGAGGCCGACGTGGCGGTGGACCGGGTACGCGAGCTCACCGGAGGCCGCGGAGCCGACGTTGTGTTCGTTGCAGCCGGGAGCGGCCGCGCCATCGACTCGGGGCTGGCGATGACGAGGCGCGGGGGCAGCCTCTGCGTCGTGGGGATGCCCGCCAACGGAGTCGCCACCGAACTCGAGTTGGGATACCTGGCGGCAGCGGGCCAGCGGATCATCGGATCGAAGATGGGTTCGGCCGTCCCCGGTGTGGACATCCCGTGGTTGGTGTCGTTGCACTCCGAGGGACGACTGGATCTCCAGAACCTCGTGACGCGTAGCGTTCCGCTCGTCGAGATCGCCGAGGCGGTGGCGGAGGTCCGATCCGGTGGAGCTCTCCGTAACGTGGTCTCGTTCCCCGGCTGATGCTCACGCGCCGATGAGCACGGCGGGCTCCCAACCCCGGAGGGCATTCAGGCGTACGACCGCATCAGCGCCTACCAGTTCGGTGACGAGGACCGGTTGTTCCACCAGCCGTCCCTGGTCGAGCGCAACGGCCCGTTCCACCCCGGCGAGGCAACCGGATGCCAGTGGCGGTGTGCGCCACTGACCGTCTATGAGGGCCGCAAGGTTGGCGATGGCGGTCTCGGTGGCCTCGCCCTTCGTGTTGCACAGCACGACGTCGTCGGCGTCGGGGTGTCGCCGGAGTGCCTCGTCGTAGGTACGGCGGTTGGTTGTCTTGTGTCGTAGGAACGGGTCCTCGGGGTCGACCGGCACTGTGTCGATCGCCAGCCTGATGGGCCGGGACGGCCGGGGAGGGGCGGGCTCGGATTCCACCGCCACCCAGCCAGTGCGGTCGACCAGCAGTCGAACCCGCAGCGCCGCTTCGTGACCGCGGGTGGCCCGTTCGAGCGCCGTTCGCACCTCGGCGGGGTCGAGCGGAACATCGAAGTACCAGGCGGAGTCGGACAGTCGGTGGAGGTGCCGGTTCAGGTGACGGAACCCGCCCACCGGATCCCACCGCATGGTCTCGAGGAGCGAGAAGTCCGCCGAGCGCCGGGCCAGCACCTGAGCTTTGAGGAGCGCCTCCTGGTACTCGTCCTCGGGGGTCGAGTCGTAGGTGACACCGCCGCCGGTCCCGTACCAGGCACGACCCGTGTGGCGATCGGCCAGGACGGTTCGGATGCCGACGTTGAAAGCCCACTGCGGCTCGCCGTCGGTGCCAGGGCCCCCGAACCCGATGGCACCGCAGTACACGCCGCGCGGGTCGGACTCGAGGTCGGCGATGATACGCATGGTGGCCACCTTCGGAGCTCCTGTGATCGAAGCGCACGGGAACAGCGCGGCGAAGACGGCGAGCAGATCCGTCCCGGGGCGGGGGTCGGCGACCACGGTGGACGTCAGCTGCCAGACGGTGTCGTACTTCTCGGTGGTGAAGAGCGCCGGGACCTTGACGCTGCCTGTGCGGGCGACCCGCCCGAGGTCGTTGCGGACCATGTCCACGATCATGAGGTTCTCGGCGCGGTTCTTCTCCGAGTGCTCCAGCCACGAGCGTCTCGCCTCGTCGTCGGCGATGTCGAGACCCCTCCCAGTAGTGCCCTTCATCGGTTTGGATGAGATGCGCCCGTGGCGCCACTCGAGGAAGAGCTCGGGGGAGGCTGAGGCAACCACCCAGCGTCCCGTGTCGATGAAAGCGCCATAGGCCGTGTTCTGTGACTGTGAGAGCTCGCGATACAGCGCCATGGCGTCACCGTCGAACTCGGACTGCAGCCTGAATGTGTAGTTGACCTGGTACGTCTCGCCGTTGCGGATGTGGCGGCGAATGGCGTCGACACCTGCTGCGTGCTGGTCCGCCGACACCGTTGGCTCCCACGGCCCGAGCCGGTAGGTGCCGGGTGGGGTGCGGTCGGTGGGACCGCGCGATTCGAACGCTCCGAACCAGGCAAGCGGGAGTTCGCCGAGAGTGGTGCGGTCGGTGTCTCGCACCGTCATTGCCGGGTCGAAGGCCGGTGCTGCCTCGTAGGCGACCCACCCGGCCACCCACCGGCCGGCACGAACGGCGCGGTCTGCTCGGGCGATCACGTCACCGACCTCGTCGAGCGAGGTTGCCTCGAACACCTCGACCAGGCCGTCGAGTTGGAATGATCTGCGTCGGCGGGGCCGCAGGTCATCGAAGCGGGCGCCGACTCCCGGCGAGGTCATGCCGTTCTGTGTCGCTTGCGGTAGGCAGCCACGTTCTCGCGGGTCGAGCAGGTCGAGGAGCAGTGGCGTCGGGATCGATTACGTGAGGTGTCGAGGAACACGTCGTGGCAGTCAGCCGAGGCGCAGACTCCCAGCCGTCCGATGCCCTGGTCGACGACAACGGTGGCCAGCCCCATGGCGGCAACGACGGCCAACCATCGCGAGAAGCTGGTACCCGGCGTCTCGAAGTGGAGATGGGGCGCACCGCCGTGCGTCGAGACCCGGGGAGCAGCGCCGTTCTCGGCGAGGATCTGGTTGATGATGGCGGCCGCCTGGTCGGGATCGGTGGCCTCGAACACCGTCCGAAGGGCACGCCGCAGTGCCCGAACCGGCTCGACATCGCTCTCGGTCGGAGGCCGGGAGTCCTCCATCCAGATGTCGAGATGGCGGTCGAGGAACGACTCGAGATCCGGCAGGAACATGAGGGAGTCGCGCCGGTCTACGAGCTTGCCGTCGGTGTTGACGAGCTCGACCACCAGTCCCAACGGGGCGCTGCTGTAATGAGAAAAGTCCACTTGAGGTATTACTCTAGCTCAGGTATAGTAAGGGGTATAGAGGTTAAGAGCCATTACTGCTCTGAATCATGGCGGCGATCTGCCGACAGGATCCGGAGAGTAACTCGATGAAAAGGAACGAACGTGTCGCACCCGCAGATGTTGTACTACCTGGCAGTGACCCAGATCGAAGAAGCCCATCGCTTGGCGGATCGCGCTCGCGACGTCGCCGATGCCGTGAGGCAGCGCCGTGCCCGCCGTGCCGCGGCCAACGAGGCTTCCCCGGCGCCGGAAGAGGTGGTGGAGCGTGTTCCGAGTCTGGTGTGATACGTACAGTCACGAAGTCCTGATCGCCGATTATCAGGTGAGAGGCGTCGAACGTCGCCACGATGGTGACATCACCTCGTTCCTGTGTGCCTGCGGCCGCGAGGCCAGTGCGCAGGGAGACTCCAGAACGAGCGTTCATCGCGCATCCACAGAGCGTCTCCCGCTCGCCGTCTGAACCTCCGAGGAGACCTCCAAACCCGAACTGGGGACGAAGTCGACCCATCAGGTGTCGATTCCGTCCCCAGTTGTGGTTCTGGCATGGCGGCCTGCGGGAGGCGATCAAGACTGGCGCGCCCGCGCCAGTACCTCGTCGATTGGGGTCATGGCGAGATCGCCCAGTTCTTGGACGTACTCGTATCCGAAGCGGCCCTTGATACACAGGTGGCCCTCGGTGACCGAATGGTCCTGCGGGGAGGTCACCTTCACGATCCGGTTGTCCTGGACGTGCAACTCCAGGTTGCACCCCACACCGCAGTACGAGCAGACGGTGCGGGTGACGGTCTGGTCCTCCGGATGCCACATCTCGGCGTTCCGGAGTTCATGCTCGGAACGGAACATGAGCGCCCCGGTGGGACAGACTCCCACGCAGTTGCCGCAGAACACGCAGGCCGAGTCGGTGAGACCGGTGTCGAACTCGGTCGAGATGCGGGCATCGAACCCGCGCCCCGCCACGGCGATGGCAAAGGTGTTCTGGGCGTCCTCGCCGCACGCCTCCACGCACTTGTAACAGAGGATGCAGCGGCTGTAGTCGCGGACATAGAGCTGGTTGTCCACCTTGACCGGCTGGTGGACCGTCTCGACGACCATGCCGTCGGCGGGGTGGTGGTGTCCACTCCGGCGGCGGTCGCGGTCGGTGACCGGGGGAGCGGGCGGTCCGAAACGGTCGGGATCACATCCGTACTCCGACATCCAACCCTTGGTCTCGGCGTTCACCAGCGACATGTCCACCGACGACGCCAGGAACTCGAAGACCACCTTGCGGCTCAGTCTCACCCGTTCCGAGTCGGTCTGCACCACCATTCCCTCCTCGGCGGGCCGGGAGCAGGAAGGCACCAGGGTGCGGCTGCCCTCCACCTCGACCACACACACCCGGCACACGTTCACCGGGGTCAGGGTCTCGAGGTAGCACAGCGTCGGCTGGTCGCTTCCGATCGAACGACACGCCTCCAGCAGGGTGGCACCGGCGCGGACCGACACCGGCGAGCCATCGACGGTGATGGTGACCATGTCGGTCATACCAACCCCATCCTCATGGCGCTCAGCACCGCCGACGAGGCCGTGTGGCCCAACCCGCAGATCGACGAGTCCTTCATGGCCCGGTCCATCTCCACGATCAGCGGGATGTCGACACCCTTCCCGGCCCGGGCCCGACCCACCGCCTCCTCGATCCGCACGGTGCCCACCCGGCAGGGGACACATTGCCCGCAGCTCTCGTCACGGAAGAACCGGGCGATCCGGGCCACGATGTCGCCCATGTCGCGGGTGGTGTTGAACGGCATCACCACCCCCGAACCGAGCGAGAAGCCGTTGGCGCGAGCCGACTCGAACGACAGTGGCACGTCGAGCATGTCCGGCCCAACGAAGGTACCGGCGGCGCCGCCCAGCAGGATCGCCCGCAGCTCGCCCACCACTCCGCCCGCCTGCCCCAACACCGAACGCAGGGTGGTGCCGAACGGCTCCTCGTAGACGCCGGGACGGGCGACGTCGCCCGACAGGCACATGAGGCGGGTACCGGTGGACTCCGGCGTGCCCATGGCGGCGAAGGCGGCGCCACCGTTGCTGAGGATCCAGGCGACGTTGGCGAAGGTCTCCACCGAGTTCAGCAGCGTGGGCTTTCCGAACAGGCCGGACTCCACCGGGAACGGCGGCTTCTGGCGCGGCTCACCGCGAAAGCCCTCGATCGAGTTGAACAGCGCCGTTTCCTCGCCGCAGATGTATGCGCCCTGACCCCGCCGTACCTCCAGATGGAACGCCAAGCCGGTGCCCATCACGTCGTCGCCCAGCAGACCGGCGGCCTCGGCCTGGGCGATGGCGTTGCGAAGCCGGCGGGTCGCCACCGGGTACTCGCCCCGGATGTAGATGAACCCATGCTCGGCCCCGACGGTGAAGGCGGCGATGGTCATCGCCTCGATGAGGGCGAACGGGTCGCCCTCCATGATCACCCGGTCCTTGAACGTTCCGGGCTCGGACTCGTCGGCGTTGCAGGCCACGTACTTCGGCTGGGCCGGCTGGTTTCGCACCGCCTCCCACTTCACACCGGTGGGGAAGGCGGCGCCGCCGCGGCCCCGCAGATTCGAGGCTTTCATCTCGGCGATCACACCGTCGGGACCGAGCTCCACGGCATGCGCCAGAGCCGTGTACCCGTCACGGGAGCAGTAGGAGTCCAGATCCTCGGGGTCGGTCGTGTTGACGTGCTGAAGGAGCCGGTCGCCGACGATGTAGGGGAGCGGCGGCTCGCTCTCGGCCCCGGCGAGTACCGCCAGCAGATCGTCCCGGGTCGCCGCCGTGACCACCAGGTCGTCTTCGCCCGCCCGCTGGATGAAGGCGGCAGGGCCCCGGTCGCACTGACCGATGCAGGGGGTGGGGTGGACGTCGTCACGGCCGTCGAGCGACGCCAGCAACGAGGCTCCGCCGGCCAGGCGGCAGGCGGTGTCGTCGCAGATGTGAGCCACCGTCGGCGGGGACTCCTCCAAGGCGATCAGGGCGTAGAACGACGCCACCGAGAACACCTCGGCCGGCGGCACGTGCAAACGGCGAGCGATCTCGTCGACCGCCCCCGTGCTGACGTATCCGATGCTGGACTGGACGGCATCGAGCGCCGGCAGCAGGTGGTGTCGCAGCGACGTCCATTCGGTACGGACCACCCGACCAGCCAGGTCCACGGTTTCGGCCGCCGGGACGGCAGCGGCGATGGCCGCAACCTCCTCGGGCGTCGCCTCGGCACCGATCAGCTTCAGATCCACGCCCTCTCCTCCCAACTGGGGACAGAAACGACCGTCAGACGGTCGATTTCGTCCCCAGAGCGCGGGTTGGTGGCCGTGGTGCTGGTGATCATCGCACCGGCACCGACAGCTTCTCGATCCGGATGGCCGTCGCCTTGAACTCGGCGGTTCCCGACTTCGGATCCCAGGCCTCGATGGTCAGTTCGTTGATGTCGATGTCGTCGGGATAGTGCAACGCCATGAACGTCAGCCCGGGCCGCAGACCCGGATCGATCCGAACCGGAGCTTCGATGTCGCCCCGGCGCGACCACACCGACACGATCTCACCCGGAGTCAGATCCAGACGTTCCGCGTCCTCGGGAGACACGTCGATGGTGCAACCGATCCGGATCGGCGAATCGAAACCACCCGACTGAACACCGGTGTTGTAGCCGTCGAGATGCCGCCCCGTCGTCATCCGAAGCGGGAACTCGTCGCTCAGCTGGTCGACCGGGGGAGCCCACTCGACGGGGAAGAACGGCGCCGGATTCACCACGTGATCCTCCCACAGGCGGGCGTGGAGGAACTGGCTGCCCGGATGCGACTCGTCGGGACACGGCCACTGGATGCCGCCCAACTCCTCCAACCGGGCATAACTCATGCCCCGATGCGGTGGAGACAGGCTCCGCAGCTCGTCCCACACCTCCTCGGCGGACGGGCGGCCCCACCCGGCATCGAGCGCTTCGGCCATCATCGACAGGATCTCGATGTCGGTTCTGGCCTCACCCGGCGGAGTCAGCGCAGCACGAACCCGCTGCACCCGACGCTCCGACGACGTGACCGTTCCCTCGCCCTCGCACCAATCGGCGGCAGCCGGGAACACCACGTCGGCCATCTCGGCCGTCTTCGTCAGGAAGATGTCCTGCACCACCATGAAATCCAGTGCCTCCAGCCGTCGCTTCGTGTGATGCGAATCCGCCTCCGACTGTGCCGGGTTCTCGCCCAGCACATACAGCGCCCGCAGCTTGCCCGCCTCCATGGCCTCGAACATCTGCGTCAGATGCCAGCCACGCTTGGGAGGAATCGGACGGCCCCACACCGCCTCGAAATCGGCCCGGTCGGCATCGCTCTCCACATCCCGGAAACCAGGGAGCTTGTTCGGCAGCGCACCCATGTCGCCGCCGCCCTGAACGTTGTTCTGACCACGGATCGGGACCAGCCCCGACCCGTACCGGCCCACGTGCCCCGTCAACAACGCCAGGCTGATCAGCGCCAGCACGTTGTCGGTGGCGTTGTGATGCTCGGTGATCCCCAACGTCCAACAGATCTGCGCCGTCTCGGCCGTCGCATATGCAATCGCCATCTCCCGGATCACCTCGGCAGGGATCCCCGTGATCCCGGCCGCCCGATCCAGCGTGAACGACTCGAGGTTCGCCCGGTACTCGTCGAAACCGGTGGTGGCCTTCTCGATGAACGGCATGTGCGCCAGACCCTCATCGATGATCACCTTCGCCATGGCGTTGGCCAGGGCGATGTCAGAACCCACGTCGATGCCGAGCCACACGTCGGCCCACTGCGCCGACTCGCTCCGGCGGGGATCGACGGTGTACAAACGTGCGCCGTTGTGCACCCCCTTCAGGAGATGGTGAAAAAAGATCGGATGGGCATTGCGCGCGTTCGAACCCCAGAGGATGATCAGATCGGTGTTCTCGATCTCCTCATAGGAACTCGTACCGCCACCAACTCCGAGAACCGCCACCAGACCGGTGACGCTGGGAGCGTGTCAAGTGCGGTTACAGGAATCGATGTTGTTCGTGCCCAATGCGGTCCGTGCGAACTTCTGCGCCAGGTAGTTGGTCTCGTTGGTCGCCTTCGAACAACTGAACATCCCCAACGCCATCGGACCGTGCTCGCTCCGCACGGCCTGGAAGCCGTCGGCTGCGCGCCGGATCGCCTCCTCCCAGCTCGCCGGGCGAAGCACCCCATCCTCACGCACCAATGGTGTCGCCAAACGTGGACGTCGTGACATCTCTGATCACCTCCTTTCTATTGCGGGCGGACTTCCGCCCCGCGCCGTCGTCTTGCCGGATCATGTTGCCGATGTGGGTTGACGCCGGGCGGAACAGACGCTGGTCCGCCCGGGCTGCCGCCCTCGTGTCTTCATTGTCGTCGAACTCTTCACTTCTTATGCGCCGACTTCGGCCCGCACGGTGACGGGTTCACCTCGTCGACGCCCGCCGAACAGACGCCGCCCGGCGCAAGCGCCGGGTTGCAGATCCGCCTGGCGGCGTATCTGCTGGTCCGCCTCGGCTGCCGGTCCAGACTTCCGGCTCCTCGCTCCTCGCCCCGCGCTCCTCGCTGCTCCGATTCTGTCACATCCGTTTCGTACGTTCGCTTCGGGAGGGCCGGAGGTACGATCCATGACAACGATGGCTGATCCGCGACAGGCGTTGCGCCAGAAGCTGGCCGAGGTTCTCGGCGAACGGCATGCCGAGACGCTCATGCGCGCTCTCCCCGCCCCGGAGGGGATCGACCTGGCCACCCGGTCGGACACCGACGCACTGGGCACCCGTATCGACGGGCTCGAGACGAGGGTCGCAGCCCTCGGAGTGCGGATGGATGCGCTCGAGGCGCGGATGGATGCGCTCGAGGTGCGGATGGAGCGGGTCGAAATGCGACTGGACATGGTGTTCGAGGCCTTGCGGGCGCAGTCCGAGTCGTTCGGCAGCGAGCTCAGAGCGCAGACCCGGACATTCATACTGTCGCAGGTGGGGGCGATGGCCACCATCGGCGCAGTGTTCACGACCGCGCTCGCCATCAATTGACCACCAGTTCCGGTGACGGGCCACGGCGGAGGGCGTGCACGCCGAAGACGGTCGCATAGAACGCTCTCGAGCGGTCCAGGTCGCTCACGTCCACCGTCACGCCGGCCAGCATGGCGTCTAGAAGAGACCGACGACGTTGCCGTCGTCGTCGATGTCGACCTTCATGTAGGCCGGGGTCGACCCGAGGCCGGGCATGGTGCGCATCTCACCCAACAGGGGGTAGATGAACCCGGCGCCGACCGACGCCCGTACTTCGCGTACCGGCACCGTGAAGCCGGTGGGGGCGCCTTTGAGGTTGGCGTCGTGGCTGATGGACAGATGGGTCTTGGCCATGCAGATCGGCAGGTAGCCGAATCCTGCCTTCTCGAATCCGGCGATCTGGGCTTCGGCGGCGGGGGAGTACTCGACGTCGGCGGCGCCGTAGATGTCCTTGGCGATGATCTCGATCTTCTGCTTGATCGACATGTTCAGCGGATACAGGTAGGCGAACTCG
The DNA here is from genome assembly GCA_963825585.1 of uncultured bacterium. Lineage (GTDB taxonomy): Bacteria > Actinomycetota > Acidimicrobiia > Spongiisociales > ZC4RG35 > JAOUGY01. The sequence goes on along the minus strand of CAWGTX010000006.1, from coordinate 978,797 downwards.
TTCGGCTCCTCACACGCCTTCACCACGGCAGCAGCCAGGTCGGTGGCGCCCTCGCCGCCCTTGCCCCAGTGTTCGGCGAGCACCGCGTCCGACGCGCCGGCTTCCAGTGCTGCCTCACGGATGGCGTTGATCTCTGCCCAGGTGTCGGTGGGGAAGCTGTTGATGGCCACCACCACCGGGACGCCGAATCGCTTGGCGTTCTTGATGTGGGCGGCCAGGTTGGGCATGCCTGCCTGCAGCAGTGCCAGGTTCTCCTCGGTGTACGCCTTGTCGAGCGGCCGACCGAGCACCACCTTGGGGCCTCCGCCGTGGGTCTTGAGCGCCCGCACGGTGGCGACCAGCACCACACAGTCGGGCCGCAGACCCGAGGTGCGGCACTTGATGTCCATGAACTTCTCCATGCCCATGTCCGCACCGAATCCGGACTCGGTGATCACGTAGTCGCCGAGGTGGAGGGCGAGGCGATCCGCCAGGATCGAGGAGTTGCCGTGGGCGATGTTGGCGAACGGACCGGCGTGGACGAAGGCGGCCTGGCCCTCGATGGTCTGCATGATCGTGGGGTGAAGAGTGTCCTTCATGAGAACCGTCACGGCTCCGGCCACACCCAGGTCCTCCAGAGTGATCGGAGTGCCCGTCTTCGAGTTGCCGATCACCACCCGGGAAACGCGTTCGCGGAGGTTGCGGAGGGCGCTGGCGTAGTTGTCGCCGTCGACCAGGGCGAGGATCGCCATCAGTTCGGAGGCCACGGTGATGTCGAACCCGGTCTCGCGGGGGCGGCCTTCCAGCGAGCCGCCGAGGCCGACGATCACGTTGCGGAGCGCCCGGTCGTTGATGTCCATCACCCGGTTCCACTGCAGGTTGAACACGTCGATGCCGAGGCGGCTCAGTCCCACCTTCTCGAGTGCCTCGTCGGACATGCGACTCTCGTGGTACCAGCGGGCATCGATGGCGGCAGCCACCAGGTTGTGGGCGGCGGTGATGGCGTGGATGTCGCCGGTCAGGTGGAGGTTGAACTCGTCCATCGGCACCACCTGGCTGTAGCCGCCGCCGGCGGCGCCGCCCTTGATCCCGAAGGTGGGGCCCATCGAAGGCTGGCGGATGCAGGCGATCGCCTCATGGCCCAACCGGCCGAGGCCCTGGGTGAGGCCGATCGTGGTGGTGGTCTTGCCCTCGCCGAGGGGCGTGGGCGTGATGGCGGTGACGTCCACATACTTGCCGCGGGGGCGGCCGGCGATCCGCTTGAGTGCGTCGAGATTGACCTTTGCCTTGGTCGTTCCGTAGGGGATGAGCTCGTCGGGCTCGAGCCCGATGCGTTCGGCGATGGCACTGATCGGCTGCAAGGTGGCGGCGCGAGCGATGTCGATGTCGCTCGGTACGGCTGCGGACATGGGTGAGAGGCCTCCTCGCCACGATCGCGTCGCGGACGTTGATGATCTGGTCGGTCCGGCGACAGGTTGCTACGGCGACGATAGCCAATCGCATACCGTCATGCGGAACAATTCCACGATACGGAACGCTGTCGAAGCGCGTTCAGCCCAGCCGGATCCGGTCGTACGGCACCGTCATCCCTCCTACCGACGTACAGAGCCTTCTCGGTCCGGCAGGATACGCAATCAGCCGAATCTCTGCAGCCGCCGCACAGGTCGATATCGGAGTACCACGGTCATCGCCGTCTCGACGGGAACGGGTCCGAACACTCGCGAGTCGGCCCTGGTGACGTCGGCTGCATCGCTCAGAGCGAACACCTCGTCGTTGGACAGGGACCACACCCTGAGGCGGTGTTCGGCCGGGATTCGAATCACCGATCCGGCCCCAGCCGGCCCGGTCAGCTCGAGCCTGGTGTCGACCAGCCGCACGTCCCAACCGGGTCCTGCCACCACCCGCTTGACCAGCCTCATTCCGGGATCGGATGGATGTGCGAACACGGCGATCTGACCGACCCGAGGCACCCGATCGACAGCCACGAGGTGATCGCCGGGGAGCAGCGTGGGGCTCATCGACATCTCGCGCACAACGAATCTGTCCACCGTTCCGTCTTTCTGCTGCCGCCCAAGGCGGAGTATGGTCGGTCAGACGAGACGAGACGGAGGTTCATCCATGGGTCTGTTCAGTGCAGCCACCCCGGTTTACGCCCATTGCGACCTGTTCTGTGGTGTCTACGACCCCGCCCAGGCGAAGATCGAGGCGCTCTCGGTGCTCAAGACCATCGAGAAGTACCACGGCAGCGACGATGAGCACTTCAAGGCGCGGGCCATCATCATCAAGGAGCAGCGGGCCGAAGAGGTCAAGCATCATCTGATGGTGTTGTGGGCCGACTTCTTCACCGCCGAGCACCGTGCCGAGTTTCCGCAGTTGGACGACCTGTTCTGGAAGGCCATCAAGGGGGCCGGCGACGCCAAGAAGAGCCTCGACGCCGCCGTGGCACAGAACCTGCTGGCGCTCATCGACGACATCGCCGACATCTTCTGGCAGACCGAGAAGGCGAAGGGGATGGGTGTGTACCCACCCGCCTAGGGGACACCACGCTCAGCACGAAGGACCGGGCTCGACGCCCGGTCCTTCGACGTTTGGGGTGGCCGGGATCGCACAACACCCCAGCGGCGAGATTCAGGCTGCGTCGCGTTCGGCGTCCTGGTCCAGCCGGCGTTGTTCGAACGCCCCGACCGCTCGGTCGAACCGTTGCTTGACCGACAGGTGGAGTCGCTCCGCCCAGGCGAAGTCCTTGGCGAGCAGCGCCAGACCGGGGATGATCAACAACAATCCCGGCACCACCGGCATGAACAATCCGGCGAGGCCGAGCACGAGCAGACATGATCCGATCGTCATGCGGATCAACTTGAGGGCGATGGCGTCGGGACGTTTCATCTCCATGAACAATGCCACAGGTCGCACCCTATCGAAAGGGCCTCGTCGGGCGTGTCAGGCGTCGTCGCCAGTTGCTCCATCGACTCGCTCGTCGAACACCTCGGGCTCGAGCTTCGTGAACAGCGGGGTGATCTCCCCGAAGGTGCTGCCGGCCGGCACCTCGACGCGAGCCCAGTCGATGATGGCCGCGCCCACTCCGAGCAGGCTGCCGATCCTGGCTGACGTGAACGGCAGGTACGGGCTGAACGCGACCCGCAGCCCGGCAATGGCCTGAACCGCCGTCCAAAGCACCGTGCCGGCCCGGTCACGGTCGACCTTGACCACCTTCCACGGCTCTTCGGCGTTGAGATAGGCGTTCACCTCGCCGGCGGCCTCCATCGCCCGACGTAGCCCACTCCGGAGTTCCACGCCCTCGATGAGCCGACCGACATCCCCGAGTGCGGCGTCGGTCCCTTCGAGCAACGTCCGGTCGGTGTCCGACAGTTCCCCGGGTGTCGGGACGGCGCCATCGAAGTTCTTCGATGTCATCGAGAGCACCCGGTTCACGAGGTTGCCCCAGGTGGCCACCAGTTCTGAGTTGACCCGCTCGATGATCTGATCGTCGGAGAGATCGGTGTCGTTCTGCTCGGGAAGCACCGAAGTGAGGGCATAACGAAGCGAGTCGGGCTCGAGTCGGTCGGCGTACCACCCGATGGAGCGACCGATGCCGCGACTGGCCGACGCCTTGTCGCCCTTGAACGTGACGTACTGGTTGGCGGGTATGTCGCTTGGCAGGTTGAGCCCGCCATAGCCCATCAGCTGACAGGGCCAGATGACGGCGTGGAACACCACGTTGTCCTTGCCGATGAAGTAGTAGCTCTCGGCGTCAGGGTGCTCCCACCAATCCTTCCAGGCATCGGGAGTACCGTTGAGCTCGGCCCACTCCTTTGCCGCCGACAGGTAGCCGATCACGGCGTCGAACCACACGTAGATCTTCTTGCCGGCGCCGATCGTGTCGTACGGCTCGGGGATGGCGACACCCCAGTCGAGATCCCGGGTGATGGCCCGGTCCTGCAGGCCTTCTTCTGTGAACCCGATCGCCATGTTCTGCACGTGCTTGCGCCATCCCTGGCGTGATCGAAGCCACTCGAGCAGGCGGTCCTGGAACTTCGACAGCAGGAGGTAGTAGTGCTCGGTCTCCCTGAGTTCAGGGGTTGCGCCGGTGAACTTGGACGTGGGATCGATCAGGTCGGTGGGGTCCAACTGCCGCCCGCAGTTGTCGCACTGGTCCCCTCGGGCCGAGCCGTAGCCGCAGTGCGGGCAGGTCCCCTCCACGTACCGGTCAGGTAGGAATCGGCCCGCCTCGGGGTCGAAGAGCTGCTCGGACGCTTTGGCGGCGATGTAGCCGTTCTCGGCGAGGCGGAGGAACACGTCCTGGGTGACCGCATGGTGGTTTGGGGTTCCCGTGGTGGTGTAGAGCTCCCACTGGATGCCGACCTTCTGCCAGTTCTCCACGAACTCGGCGTGGTAGCGGTCGACGATCTCCTGAGGCGTCACCCCCTCCTGATCTGCCCGAACCGTGATCGGAGTGCCGTGCACGTCGGATCCGGACACCATGAGCACGCGGTTTCCGACCTGTCGGTGGTACCGGGCGAAGATGTCGGCGGGTAGGTAGGCACCGGCCAGGTGCCCGAGGTGTCTCGAGCCGGAGGCGTAAGGCCATGCCACCGCCACCAGAATGTGACGCGGGTTGGACATGGACGGGAGGCTACCCGGCCGAGCGGAGAACCCGGGCGGGTTTGCCGCCGGAGCGACCGGTGATGAGCACACCCATCAGGATGAGGGCGCCTCCGATGACCACCGGGGCTGTGACAGGCTCTTCGAAGAAGATCGCGCCGCCGCCGACACCAACCACCGGCAGCAGATAGCCCACCAGGGAAACCTGTCCGGTCGTACCCACCTCGTTGGCCTTCATGATGAGCCGGAAGCCGAGGAAGCTGGCAAACGATCCGATCGCCACCAGACCCAGCACCTGCCAGGCCCGGAATCCGCCCGTCGGAACCAGGTCGCGATCGAGCACGAACGACATGACAACCGGCATGAGGGCGGCGCCGGTGAGTTGGGTGGGCACCAGGTTCTTGGCGCCGTGGCGCATGGCCGCCGACCGACCCCACACGGCAGTGGTGCCGGCCAGAAGCGCACCGCAGATCACCATCACCACCCCGACCGGGGTCCCGCCGCTCTCGCCACCCTGGCCGAGCGAGAGGACCGCAACCCCGCACAGTGAGATCGCCAGCCCGACCCCCTTCCCGAGCGTGAAGCGTTCGTCCGGGAACCAGAAGTGGGCGGCGACGGCGGTGATGATGGGGCCGATGGCGATCAGCAGCGTCACCACACCGGCGGGAAGGGTCTCGTAGGCGAGGTTGAAGAACAGGGCCGGCCCGGCGGTGCTGACCGTGCCGAGCAGCAACCCCGATACGAAGACGGGCAGGCTCGGGAGCTTTCTGGCGACGAGCCATGCCACGATCGCCCCGGCGCCGAATGGGGCAGCGGTGACGGTGAAGGCGTCGAGATCGCTCTCGATCAGCGCTTTCGAGACGAGGCCGCCCGCGCCCCACAGCACGGCGGTGCCGATCACGAGCAGCCACACCGACGGCACGGAGCGGGATTCTGATGGCGGGGCGATTGTGTAGGTCGTGGGTCGTTCCTCTCGGGTTCTATCGGATCGGCGTGGATCCGTGTGAAGTGGGCTCGGGCCGGGACCGGTCAGCCTGCGAGTACCAGGCGGCGCTCCGCCCGGTCGGCCGCGTAGACGCCGGCCACTATCAGGCCACCACCGAACATCAGGGCGTTCGAGGCGGGGTCACCCAGGAAGAAGACCGCCATCACGGCGGCCAGCAGCGGGACGATGTAGCCGATGAGCGACGCCCTGGCGGCCGAAGCCAGCTCGGAGGCCTTGAGGAGTGCGAAGAACGGCAGGGCGGTGCACACGAGTCCGAACACCACCACCTGGCTCCACTGGACGCCGGAGAGACCGGACAGCCGGCTACCGCCGAGTGGCAACCCGATGAAGGTGACCACCGCCATGGCGCCCACGAACTGCGGCAGCACGAGAGAGGTCGCCGGAGTTCCCATCGCAAAGCGTCGGTTGAGGGCGCCACCGACGCCTGCCAGGGACACGCCGATCAGAAACAGGATCACCCCGAGCAGAGAGATCCGAGCGCCGTCGTCGCCCCGCCCGGCTACCACCAGCAGCACCACGCCGGCCGTTGCCAGCATGAGACCGGGGACTCTCCGCACCGAGAAGCGTTCGCCCGGCACGGCGACGTGAGCGGCGGCCACCGTGGCCATCGGGATGAATGCGGTCAGCACCCCGGCCACCGATGAGGGGAGCAGGTCGGTACCGAGGCTCATGAGAATGGTGGGCGCGGCGACGTTGACGATCCCGAGTACCGCACCCCGGCGGATGGCTCCGGGAGCCCGCCAGTCGAACGAACGCGACCGGGCGATGAGGGCGATCACGGCGGTGCCGATCAGATATCGGGGGACGAGGATCTGCCACACGTCCATTCCGGACTCGAACATCACCTTCATGAGTGGGAAGCCGATGGCGAACCCGAGCGCAGCCAGCCAGATCCACGTCCATGGGTGCTTGCTCACGGCTGCAATGTAGTGGTTCGCCCCAAGCCTTCCGGCGTTGGCGCCCGTGACGGCAGGATAGAGTCGCGGTATGGACCTCGATCGGCTGGTCGGCGCCGCAAATGAGCGGTACGTGGCGGCTCATCCCGTGTGCCGGAGCTGGTGGGAGCGGGCCTCGGCGGTCATGCCCGGCGGCAACACGCGCACGGTGCTGCACGTCGATCCGTTCCCCATCCGGGTCACGCAGGCAGAGGGGAAACACCTCCACGATGCCGAGGGCCACACCTACATCGATCTGCTGGGCAACTACACCGCCGGGCTGTTCGGGCACTCACCGGTCGACATCACCGGCGCCATTCACAAGGCCGTCGATCGGGGCATCGCCTACGGCGCCGTCCACGAGGACGAGGTTCGTCTCGCCGAGCTGATCGTGGGTCGTTTCCCATCGATCGAGCAGGTGCGCTTCACCAACTCCGGCACCGAGGCCAACCTGATGGCCATCGCCACCGCCCTCCATCACACCGGCCGCAGCGGTGTGCTCGTCTTCGATGGCGGCTATCACGGTGGCGTTCTGACGTTCGGGTCGAATGGGCGCGAGGTGAACGTGCCGCACCGGTGGTCGATCGCCCGGTTCAACGACCTGGAGTCGTGCGATCAGCTGATGTCGGAGTCCGGCAATGACATCGGGTGCGTGGTGGTGGAGCCGATGCAAGGGTCGTCGGGGTGTATCCCGGCTGGGCCGGGTTTTCTGGAGGGGCTTCGCGAGCTGTGTGACCGGCACGGTGCCATCCTGGTGTTCGACGAGGTGATGACGAGCCGCCTCTCACCGGGTGGATGCCAGCAGCTCACCGGGGTGCTCCCCGACATGACCACCCTCGGCAAGTATCTCGCCGGTGGAATGACCTTCGGTGCCTTTGGCGGGCGACGCTCCATCATGGCGGCGTACGACCCGGCAACCGGAGGATCGTTGGCCCACGCCGGGACCTTCAACAACAACGTGGTCTCGATGGCGGCCGGCGTGGCCGCCATCGGGGAGGTGCTCGACGACGAGCGTCTGGTCGCCCTCAACGCCCGGGGTGACCACCTCAGGGCGAGACTCGAAGAGGTGCTCGCCCCCGTGGGGATGTGCGCCACTGGCGTCGGCTCGATCCTCACGGTTCATCCGGTCGCCGGGCCGGTGCGGTCGGTCGACGACCTGGTCGGTGGCGACGAACGCCTCCGGCACTTGTGGTTCTTCGCCAGCCTCGCCGCCGGCTTCTACGTCGCGAGGCGCGGGTTCATCGCGCTCTCCCTGGAGATCACCGATGGCGACGTGGATCGGTATGTGGCCGCAGTGGCCGCCTGGGCGGGCACGCTCCGGAATTCGCCGGCCCCGCCGCTCGGTCCCGAACCAGACGGGCCCCGATGAGGGATCAACTCGCCGCGATCTGGCCGTTCTTCGGGATCCGACTGACGACGCCGCGCCTCGAGCTGGCACTGCCGTTGGACCAGGATCTGGTGGAGCTGGCGCAGGTCGCCGTCGACGGCATCCATGATCCGGCGGTCATGCCGTTCACGTTCGCATGGACCGACGCCGAGCCCGACGAGATACGGCGCTCGTCGCTCCAGTACCACTGGAACCGGCGGGCGAACTGGAAGCCGGAGGAGTGGTGGCTCGAGTTCGCCGTCTACCTGGAAGGCCGTCCCATCGGCATCCAGGGTATCGGCGCCCGCTCGTTCGCAACCCGAAAGGCGATCAACACTGGCAGCTGGCTGTCGCGTCGACACCATGGCCAGGGGCTCGGCAAGGAGATGCGGGCAGCGGTTCTCACGCTCGGATTCGAAGGCCTGGGTGCGACCACGGCGTTCACCGAGGCGTTCGAAGACAACCCGGCATCGACCGGCGTCACGCGGTCCCTCGGCTATCGCGACAACGGGTTCGACATCGAGGTTCCACGGGGAACCGCAGCGGTCATCCGACGCTACGTGCTCGAGCGCAACGAATGGGAAGCCGGCCGGCGGACCGATGTGACGATCGAAGGCGTCGAGTCATGTCTGCCTCTCCTCGGCGCTGAGGGCTGATCCGAGAGCGCACAAGTTTGTCCCCCACGGAGTGGGGGAAGGGGTCCCCGTGAGGAACGAACGGGGTAGGGGGGTCGAAAGCCCGCGAGATGAACTCGCACGCGATCGGGAGCGCGTCCTCAGGCGACGCGAGGCACAGGAACGCGTCATCATGCTCGCGAGGGATAGGCCCCCCCTACCCCACTCGTTCCTCGTGGGGGCCCCTTCCCCCTCTCGCAAGCTCGAGGGGGACAAAGTTACTCCCTATCCGGGCGACCTCATCGCGCGGAAGGTGGATACATGCTCGTTGCTCGTTGCTCGTTGCTCGTTGCTCGTTGCTCGTTGCTCGTTGCTCGTTGCTCGTTGCTCGTTGCTCGTTGCTCGAAGTCCTGGCATCGCGTCGTCGCCATGTCAGAATGTTGTTTGGTAGTCGACGGCGAGGGCAGGAGCGGGAGTGGAACACGAGATCGAACCGCGCGAGTTCCGAAACGCCGCCGGCCAGTTCATGACCGGGGTGACGATCGTCACCACCCTCGACGCCGACGGCGTTCCCTCGGGGTTGACCGCCAACTCCTTCGTCTCGGTGTCGCTCGACCCGCCGCTGGTTCAGTTCTCGCTCGGCAGGAGTTCCGCCAACCTCGATGCGTTCACCGCCGACAACGGCTTCGTCGTCCACGTGCTGGGAGCCGAGCAGGAGGATCTGTCCATCCGTTTCGCCGCCAAGGGTGTCGACCGGTTCGACGGTATCGACTGGGCCCCTGGCCACGCCGGACTCCCGGTCCTGCCGGGGGCGCTGGCGACGTTCGAGTGCAGTTCGCACGCCACGTATGAGGGCGGCGACCACCTGATCTTCCTCGGGTTGGTGGAACGACTCTCCGTGGGCGACACGGAGGCAGCGGCACTCGGCTACTTCCGCAGCCGATACTTCACGTCGTCGTGACGTCCGGTTCGATGAGGTCACGGAATCATTCGATCCGAGGGGCGACCTAGGATCAGACCGTATGACCGTGCCAGCCGTCTCCATCCCCGGCGATCTCGGCGAACGCGCCACGTGTGCCTCGATCGATGCGTTCGTGCGTGGTGTGACCTCGGTCGACGAGGTGGCCGCCACCGAACGGGTGGCGACGCTGTCGACCAGGTCGATCAAGAAGGAATCGAAGATGGCGGCTCTCGAGCTCGCCATCCGAATGTGTGACCTCACGACGCTCGAAGGCAAGGACACGCCCGGCAAGGTCCGTCAACTGTCCGCCAAGGGGATCCGCCCCGATCCGAGCGACCCGTCGATCCCATCGGTAGCCGCCATCTGCGTCTACCCGAACATGGTGCCGATCGCCCGCCAGGCACTGGGCGACAGCGGAGTGAAGGTGGCGTCGGTCGCCACCTACTTCCCATCGGGGCAGGCACCGCTCGACATCAAGGTGGACGAGGTTCGGCGAGTGGTCGAGATGGGCGCCGACGAGGTCGACATGGTGATCGACCGGGGGGCGTTCCTGTCGGGTCGCTTCCTCGAGGTCTACGACGAGATCAGGGCGGTCAAGGCTGCGTGTGGCGAAGCGCATCTCAAGGTGATCCTCGAAACCGGTGAGCTGGGCACCCTCGATGACGTGCGGCGTGCCTCGATGCTTGCGATGGCAGCCGGCGCCGACTTCATCAAGACATCGACCGGCAAGATCAATCCAGCCGCCACCCTCCCGGTGACACTTGTGATGTTGGAGGCGATTCGTGATTACCGGCATCTCACCGGAGTGCAGGTGGGCATGAAACCCGCTGGCGGGATCAGAACCTCCAAGGAGGCAATCCGTTTCCTGGTGGTGCTGAACGAGACGCTCGGCCGTGATTGGATGTCACCCGACTGGTTCCGCTTCGGCGCCTCCTCGCTGCTCAACGACCTCCTCATGCAGGTGACGTATCTGCGGACCGGCCGCTACCAGTCGCCCGACTACTTCACGAAGGACTGACCCGATGAGCGAACCCACCGACAATGCCCCGGCCAGCTCCCCGGCGAACTCCCCGGGGTCCGTAGCGGTGCCCTCGTCGGAACCACTCGACTGGACCTATGCGACCAGCCGGGAAGCGACCGCGATGGTCTCGATCGGTGATCGCTACGGCGTTTTCGTCGACGGCGACTTCCGTCCGCCACTCTCCAAGAAGTGGTTCGAGACCATCAACCCCGCCACAGAGGAAGTCCTCGCCGAGGCTCCGCTGGCGGGCGAGCGCGATGTCGACCGGGCCGTGCAGGCGGCACGAAAGGCGTCAGGGCCCTGGGCGAAGCTGGTGCCCGCCGAGCGTGCCAAGTACCTCTACCGCATAGCCCGCATGGTCCAAGAGCGCTCCCGGGAGCTGGCGGTGCTCGAGACGCTCGACGGCGGTAAACCGATCAGGGAGTCCCGCGACGTCGACCTTCCGCTGGTGGCCGCCCATTTCTTCTACTACGCCGGATGGGCCGACAAGTTGGAGTACGCCTTTCCCGGCCCGATGCCGAAGCCGCTCGGTGTGGCCGGTCAGGTGATTCCGTGGAACTTCCCGTTGCTCATGCTGGCCTGGAAGGTTGCGCCGGCCCTCGCCACCGGCAACACGGTGGTGCTGAAGCCGGCCGAGACCACACCGTTGTCGGCACTGCACTTCGCCCAGATCGCCGCCGAAGCCGGACTGCCACCAGGTGTGCTCAACGTGATACCCGGTGCCGGAGCCACCGGGGCGGCGGTGGTGGCGCACCCCGACGTCGACAAGGTCGCCTTCACCGGGTCGACCGAAGTCGGCAAGATGATCCGCCGCCAGCTCGCCGGCACCGGCAAGCGGCTCACGCTGGAGCTGGGAGGCAAGGGTGCACACATCGTCTTCGACGACGCCCCCATCGACCAGGCGGTCGAGGGCGTGGTCAACGGTATATTCTTCAACCAGGGCCACGTGTGTTGTGCCGGTTCCAGGCTCTTCGTCCAGGAGTCGATCCACGACCTGTTCGTCGAGAAGTTGCGCAACCGTCTCGCCACCCTCCGGGTGGGCGACCCACTCGACAAGAACACCGACGTGGGCGCCATCAACTCGGCGGCGCAACTCGCCAAGATCGACGAGCTGGTCGCCGCCGGGGCCGAGCAGGGCGCCGAGATGTTCCAGCCCGAGTGCGCCATCCCCGATCGCGGGTTCTTCTTCCGTCCCACCCTGTTCACGGGAGTGTCGATGAGTCACCGGATCGCCCAGGAGGAGATCTTCGGGCCGGTGCTGTCGATCCTCAGTTTTCGCACCCCCGAGGAGGCGGTGGAGAAGGCCAACAACACCCCCTACGGTCTCGCCGCCGGGGTGTGGACCACGAAGGGAAGCCGCATCCTGTGGATGGCCGACCGCCTGCAGAGCGGCGTGGTGTGGGCCAACACCTACAACAAGTTCGACCCCGCTTCCCCCTTCGGCGGATACAAGGAGTCCGGATTCGGTCGCGAAGGCGGCCGTCACGGACTGTTGGCGTACCTCGATGTGGAGGGGATGTGATGTCGGGTCGTCTCGGGGTCAAAAAGACCCACAAGCTGTACATCGGAGGCCAGTTCCCCCGTTCCGAGTCGGGTCGGACCTATCCGGCACTCGACTCCGACGGCAAGGTGATCGCCAGGGTTGCGCTCGCCTCCCGCAAAGATCTGCGGGACGCGGTGCGGGCGGCCCGTTCGGCCCAATCGGGGTGGGCGGGGCGCACCGGCTACAACCGCGGTCAGATCCTGTACCGCCTGGCGGAGATGATCGACGAACGTTCGGCGGTGTTCGTGGATCAGCTGCGCGAGACCGGTTCATCGCGTCGTCACTCCGAGACCGAGGTGGCCGCCACGGTCGACCGGCTCGTCTGGTACGCCGGGTGGTGCGACAAGTTCGCCCAGGTGTTCGGCAACCTGAACCCGGTCTCGGGACCGTTCTTCAACATCTCCACGCCGGAGCCGAGCGGCGTGGTGTGCACGATCGCCCCACCAGAACTGCCGTTGCTGGGGCTGGTGTCCCGGTTGGCTCCGGCGCTCGTGACCGGCAACAGCGTGGTGGTGGTGGCGTCCGAGCGAAGGCCGATCCCGGCGGTGGCATTGGCGGAGGCGCTGGCTGTTTCCGACGTCCCCGGAGGAGTGGTCAACCTGCTCACCGGCTCGCCGGCCGAACTGGTCCCATGGATGGCCGGTCACATGGACGTCAACGTGCTCGATCTGACCGGAGCGCCGGCTGAGTTGGTGGTGGAGGCCGAAACGGCGGCCGCCGAGAACATGAAGCGGATCGTCAAGGGGCCCCAGGCGGATGCCCAGAGCCCCTATCTGATCGCAGCCTTCACCGAGATCAAGACCGTGTGGCATCCCAAAGGCCTGTGACACCGGCTGGCGGGTTGGCGGTGGCCGGGAGTGCTACCCCCGGCCACCCTTGAGGTCCACGGTGAGCTGCCGGAAGTCGTCCCACATCCCGTCGGCGAGGAGACCCGCCTGACGCGGCCAGGTGCCCGGATCGTGGATCCGGAAGCGGGGTCCGGCCTCGTTGAGGATGTCCGACAGCACCGCAGGGTCTGTGTCCGACATCCGTCGCCAGGTGCCGATTCCGGCTTCGTTCATCAGCTTCTCGATGGCCGGACCGATGCCTTCGATGACCTTGAGATCGTCGAGTGTGGGCCGGAACCCCAGCACGCCCACGGCGGCGTCGAGATCGGGAGCCACCTCGGCCGCGGCGGCGAGTCCGGCGAATCCGACCACACCTTCGGCGCCAGGGCCATTGACGCGTACACCGCCGTCGAGGACCTCGGACAGTGCCTTGAACTCGTCCCACCGGCCGTCGGCCAGCAGCCCGGCCTGCTCGGGCCAGGTACCCGGGTCATGCATCTGGAAGCGGGGTCCGGCCGCATCGAGCAGGCCCTTGATGTGTGACGATTCGACCCGTGACAGCGCACGCCAGGTGCCGATGCCGTCGGCTTCGATGATCTCGGCGATCTTCGGTCCGATGCCCTCGACCACGGTCAGGTCATCGCGTCCAATCCGCCGGCCGAGGACCGCGGCAGCGGTTTCCATGTCCAGTTCCACTTCGACAACCTCGATCTCATCCGCCCGCTCTTCGTCGCCGTCGAGCGAGACACCAGCCGAGCCCTGCCAACCCGATGGCGGCACCCGGAGCCACGCTCTGGTCCGTGCCCGTTGCGGCAGCATCCGCTTCGAGTTCGGCGATGCGGGCGCGAAGGCGGGGGATCTCGGAGTTGGCGGCCTGGAGAGTCCCGACCTCATCGTGCAACTGGGGTAGGCGCAGTAGATCGGCCTCGAGGTCTGTGACCCGCGTCCTCAGAGCGCCGAGTTCCGCCACGTCGGCTTCGAGCCTCCGGACCCGGGTCTGGGCCGGCTCCAGGTCGGCTACCCGTGCCCGAAGCGTGAGGATCTCGGAGTCGGTCGTCTGTGCTCGGGCGGTCAGCTCGGCGAGCGAAGCGGACCGCTCATCGAGCTGCACCCGCAGGTCTCCCAGTTCGGCAGCTCTGCTGTCGGCGAGTGCGGTGATCTCGGCGACGTTCTTGTCATCGCCGGCGCGACCCGACAGCCACCCGCGACACTTCCAGAACAACCAGCCCAACAGGAACCCCACGACGAGGGCTCCCAGGATCCACCAGAAGATCTCGTTGAACACGTACCTCATCGTCTCAGCCCTCCACGATCGTGAACTCGATACGACGGTTCTGTGCCCGCCCCTCGGATGTTGCGTTGTCTGCCACTGGCTCGGACTCTCCGTACCCCGTGGCGGTCAGCCCGGCGGCGGGAACGCCGCTGTCGGTCAGGTACTGCAGCACGGCGCTCGCCCGCGCCTGGCTGAGTTCCTGGTTGAAGCCTTCGTCACCCTGGTCATCGGTGTGACCCCCGATTTCGACGGCCAGATCCGGGTTGGCGGCGAATGCCGCCGTCAGATACTCGACGGCAGTCAGCAGCGTCTCTTCCGATTCGCTGGTGATTACGTCGGAGCCGGACTCGAAGGTGATCGGTTCCAGCGTCAGCAGCTCGCCGAGCGCGTCGACCGCCTGCCCGGGATCGGCCCCCACCGTGGACGTCACCGTCACGTTCGTGAACCCGGCCAGTGCGTCGTTGATGGTGCCGACGCCCTCGACGGTGGTGGCTGTCCCGGTAACGGTGAGGACCGTTTCCTGGAGGTTGACGGCGCCCTCGGACAGAGCCGGAGCGGCACCGCCCAACAGGGCGGCCAGGTCGGTGGCTGCTGAAGTCAGCTCGGCGGTGGGCTCGATGCCGGCAACGTTCAGCTGGTCGCTGACGTTGCCGGCACCGAATCCGGCGATGGCGGCATCCACCACGTTTGTCTTCGTGGCGTCGTCCGGCACCGACCCCGCCAGCGTGACCGAACCCGCGGCGATGTCCGCGGTCACGTCGAGTGGAGCGGTCGCAGTCTCGCGCACCGTCTCGAGCTCGGTGGTGCCGGCCACACCGGTCAGCCCGGCCACCTGCGCTTCGAGGTCGTCGGCGGCGGAGCCGTCCGATGCCGTGCCGACCACGCCCAGGCTCGTACCGTCCAGTCGGGCTTCGCCTGCCACGAACCGATCGGGGAAGGCGGCCATCACGGCCGCCAGATCGGCGGCTGCAGTCGACAGCTCGGGGGAGATCCCGGTACCCGACACCGTGAGCTCGTCGACGACGTTGTCGGCGCCGTAGGCGTCCGAGGCGGCTGTGACCAGCACCTCACGGATGGTTTCGTCGGGCACGGTGCCCCTGAGCGTGACCGACCCGTCGGCGACCGAGGCAGTCACCTCGATGGTTGCTGCATCCGAGGCGCCGGCGGTCGGGTCGGGCCCGGTAGACGCAGATCCGCCGGTTCCCTCGTAGGACACCTCGTGGGTGGCTTCCAGAGACTCGATGAGGGTCACAGCACCTGCTTCGAGATCGTCCGGTCCGGTCAGTATCACATTCCGATATGACACGTCGTCGACCGTGACGGCCGCCAGCCCGGCTGCCTCCAGTTCGGCGATCGAACGCTCGCGAACGTCGCTCTGCACCGTCCCGCACGCACCTGCCATTCCGGCGAGGGCGAGCAGGGCGAGCAGGGGAACGAACAGCGAGGGTCGACACCAGCGACACCAATTTCGCATACACCCTCCGTGTTCGCATGGAAGGGCACGGCGCCGCAGCCGTCGAGGACCCCTCCGTGGCTCTCTCGGTCGCTCGACCCGAATCTAGATGAGAAAGTTCCCGCAGCCTCGAATCAGACATCGCCGTAGGCGCTGCCTGGCCCGGGAATGGGATCACGGGTAGCGTCGGCGCCGTGAAGAGCAGGCTGCTGAAGGTGTCGGGCGCCCTCGATCTGAAACGAACGTTGCGGCCACTGGGATTGGCCTGGTCGGCCCGCTCCGACGAGGGATGGTGGCGTGCCATGCGCACGCCTGAGGGTCCCGGCACTGCACTGGTCCGACGCTCGGGTGACGGAGTCGCCGTCGACGCCTGGGGTCCCGGGGCCGGCTGGATCCTCGAAGGATCGTCCGAGCTGCTCGGCCTCCACGATGATCCGTCGGCTTGGGTCCCCGAACACCCGAAGGTGTCCGCCCTCCACCGGCGATCTCCCGGAATCAGATTCGGGAGAACTCGGATGGTGTTCGAAGCCGCCATCGTCGGCGTGCTCGGTCAGAAGGTCACCGGCAAGGAGGCCGCCATGGGCCTCGTCGGCATGACCAGACGCTTCTCCGAGCCCGCACCCGGCCCGAACCCCGGCCTGTGGCTCCCGCCACCCGCCGAGCCCATGGCCGAAGCGGCCTACCACGACTTTCACGATCTCGGCATCGAGAAGAAGCGAGCGGACACGGTTCGCCGCCTGGCAGCCGAGGCCGACCGAATCGACCGCATGTCGGCGGCGACGGTGACCGAGGCGCGCCGCTACCTCGCTCGATTCCCGGGTGTGGGGGAGTGGACCGTCGCCGAAACTCTCGTCGTCAGCCACGGTGACGTGGACGCAGTGTCGGTGGGCGACTACCACCTCAAGAACATCGTGAGCTGGCATCTGGCTGGCGAGGAACGGGGCAGCGACCAACGCATGCTCGAACTGCTCGAGCCGTTCCGACCACACCGGGCTCGGGTGGTGCGGCTGCTGGAGCAGGCAGGCGCACCCCAGCGGAAAGGACCGCGGCTCGCCGTGCGGGGGTTCGAGAGATTCTGAGCTACTGGCTACTGGCTACTGGCTACTGGCCAGCAGTGATCCAGCGGCTCACATTGAGACTACGGTCTGGGTCTCGCCAGGAGCCAGGAGTCCCAGGAGCCAGCAGCCAGAGGAGCCAGCAGCCAGGAGCCTTTCCTCGCCGCTACCGCTCGATGAACCCCTCGATGAGCTCGCCGACGAGCACGGGATCAGCCGCATCCGGATGTGTTCCTCCAGGTAGGAGCTCGAACGTGACGTCCGCTCCGGCGGCGTCGAGGGCGTCTTCGAGTTGTTCAGTGAACGAGATGGGGGCGGTGGTGTCGGCGTCACCGTGGATGAGCAGGATCGGGATGTCGGGAGCCGACACGACGTAGGTGAGCGGATTGCCGGCGGCCCATGTTTCGGGCGCCTCTTCGATGGTGGCGCCGAACAGGGTCGCGAGCACGGCTATGCGGTCGGTGTCATAGGGCCCGGCGAGGCCGATGAGCCCATCGGGTGCGGCGTCCCCGCCTCCGGGACAGCTGAACACCTCGGGGGCGAAGGCGACCAGCGCCGCGAGGTGGGCACCCGCCGAGTGGCCGGCAACGAACACCCGGTCCGGAGTGGTGGTGTAGTCGTCGGCGTGCGCCCTGGCGTAGGCCACCCCACAGGCGACGTCCTCGACCATGCCCGGGAACCGTCCTCCGTCCCGCATGGTGTGATAGGTGATGTTGAACACGACCACGCCCTCCTGTGCGAGGGCGTCGGCGAGGGGTGCCATGTAGTCGGGAGAACCCGCGACCCATGCACCCCCGTGCACCGTGACCAGTACCGGGTAGGGGCCCGGGTCGGCGGGTGCGAACACCTCCACCGGCAGATCACCGATCGCGGTCGAGGTCACCGAGGCCGCCGGTTGGAACACGGTGGTCGGGGTGACCGTCGTGATGGTGGTGTCGGGTGAGGCCGCCCGCACGTCATCGATCGCGGCCGGAGATGAACAGGCCGACAGGAGGAGGGCGAGGGCGAGTACCTTTCGCACCTGGCGAGTGTATGGCGTCACCACGACTACTTCACGGACGGTCGAGCCACCGACGCGATGCTCGACGTGAGACCCATCACCGTGTTTGGTCCTTACACTGCCGCGCCGGTCCGATGGAGGCGATCACGTGACGAGTTCGGAGCGGATGAGGCGACGACGAGGCAGCGGCGGGATTCGCCGTCTTCCGTGGCGTCTGGTCGAGCGCTCCACCTCCCCGGTGGAGGTGCTGACGGTCGAGCAGGTCGAAGCCGTCCACGAGGCATCGATGGAACTCCTGGAAACGACGGGAATGCGGGTCCTCCACCCGGGCGCCCGTCGCCTCTTCGCCGGCGCGGGCGCAGTCGTCGATGACGAAGCAGCCATGGTGAGGCTCGGTCGCGATCAGCTCGCCCACCATGTCGGTACGGCACCGTCGTCGTTCACGCTCCGAGCCCGCAACCCGGCACGCAACCTGACCGTCGGTGGCCGCCATGTCGTCTTCAGCGCCGTGGGCGGGCCCGCCCACGTGCACGACCTCGATCGGGGCCGGCGCAGTGGTACGTACGCCGAGATGTGCGACTACCTGCGTGTGATCCAGAGTCTCGACATCATCCACCAGGAGGGAGGTGGCCCGTTCGAGCCGATGGATCTCGACCCGCGCAGTCGCCACCTCGATCTGCATCTCGCCCAGATCCGGCTGCTCGACAAAAACTGGCAGGCGGTGACCCTCGGCGCGGCACGCACCAACGACGGCATCGAGATGGCGTGCCTGGCACTCGGCACCGATCGGGATGGACTCGCCACCGAACCGGCGCTGGTGGGAATCATCAACACCAACACGCCGCTCCAACTCGACATCCCGATGGCCGAGGGCGCCATCGCGCTGGCCGAAGCCGGTCAGGTCGCCTGCATCACACCGTTCACCCTGGCCGGGGCGATGGCGCCGGCGACGCTGGCGGGGGCGCTGGTGCTGCAGAACGCCGAAGCCCTCGTCGGGGTCGCTCTCACCCAGATCGTCAACCCCGGCGTCCCCGTGATGTACGGCTCGTTCACCTCCAACGTGGACATGCGCAGCGGTTCCCCCGCCTTCGGCACACCGGAATACACCAAAGCCGCCCAGGCCGGGGGACAGCTGGCCCGCCGCTACGGGTTGCCCTTCCGCTCGTCGAACACCACCGCCTCGAACGCCCCTGACGGCCAGGCCATGTACGAAAGCGCCATGTCGTTGTGGGGAGCCGTGATGGGCGGCGCCCACCTGGTCAACCATGCCGCAGGTTGGCTCGAGGGTGGCCTCACGGCAGGGTTCGAGAAGCTCGTGATGGACGCAGAGATGCTCCAGATGGTGGCCGAGTATCTCCGCCCCATCGAAGTGAACGACGACACGCTGGCGCTCGCCGCCATCGCTGACGTCGGGCCTGGCGGGCACTTCTTCGCCTCGCCGCACACCATGGAACGCTACGAGGAGGCGTTCTACTCGCCGATGCTGTCGGACTGGCGAAACTTCGAGAACTGGGAGGAGGCGGGTGCGGTCGATGCGACCCATAGGGCCAACGGCATCTGGAAGCAGTTGCTTGCCGAATACGAACAACCGGTGCTGGATTCGGCCATCGACGAGGAGTTGACCGAATATGTGGAACGTAGGAAACGGGAGATCGGGTGAGCATGCGACCGAAGCTGAACGTGTTGGGTGACGACCTCATCGATCGGATCCTCTCGGAGGCGATGCGGGTGCTGGCCGAGGTCGGCTTCGAGATCCGCGGCAAGGAGTTGGCGGCCAGGCTGGTCGAGGCCGGTCTGCCCACCAAGGGAGACCGGGTCCTGTTCCCCACCGATGTGGTGGAGCGGGCCATCGCCTCGGCTCCGTCGTCGTTCATGCTCTACGACCGTGACGGCAAGGCCCACTCCGACATCGGCGGAGACCGCGTCCACTTCGTTCCCGGATCGAGCGGCCTCAAGGTGGCCGACCACCGCACCGGCGTGACCCGTCTGGCCAATTCCACCGACTTCGCCGAGTACATCCGGCTCGGTGACGGGCTCACCAACATTCCCTACCTGGCCACCGCCTTCTCCACCAACGACGACATAGAGCCGCAGGTGTCCGACGTGTGGCGTCTTCACCTGAGCCTCACCAACTCGAAGAAGCCGATCGTCTCGGGGGCGTTCACCGAACACGGAGTGCCGAGGATGGTCGAGTTGATGCAGCTCTTCCGCCGGGATCGGGTCGAACTGATCGAAAAGCCGATGTCGATCTTCACGATCACCGCCACCGGGAACTTCCGCTACGGCGAGGACAGCTGTCAGAACCTGCTCGACTGCGTCGACGCGGGTATCCCGGTCGAGATCGTGCCCGTGACCCTGATGGGGTTGATCGCCCCCGTCACCCTCGTCGGGGCCACCGTGTTCCACACCGTCGACGTGCTCGCCGGCATCACCATGGCCCAGATCATCCGCCCCGGTGCTTCGGTGCTGTTCGGCGGTGCACCCGCTGCGTTCCACATGAAGGCGGCCAGCTCGCCGATGGCGGCGATCGAGGCGCTCCACCTCGACGTGGCCTACGTGGCGGTGGCGAAGAAGCTCGGGCTTCCCACCCAGTCGTACATGGCACTCTCGGACGGGAAGTTCCTCGACGCCCAGGCGGGGGCAGAGACGTTCGGCAGCGCCCTGCTGGCGGCCCTCGCAGGCGTCAACTCCGTGTCGGGGCCGGGGATGCTCGACTACGTGCTCGTGTTCAGCCTGCCAAAGCTGGTCGTCGACGACGAGCTGTGCGGCCAGGCCCTGCACTTCGTGCGTGAGGAACAGGTGCTCGACGACCTTCCGGTCGACCAGCTCATCGACCATCTTCTCGCCGAGAACCACCTGATCATGGCCGATCACACCATCGAGCACTGGCCACGCGAGCTGTATCTCACCTCTCCGGTGATCGACCGGGAGAATCGGGAGACCTGGGTCAAGCGGGGCGAGAAGACACTCGAGCAGCGGGCGATCGACGACGTCGATCGACGGCTCACCGAGTACCAACCGATCGACACCGACGCCGACGTGGTCGCCGAGATGGAACGCATAGTGAGGTCGGGCCTGGTCGATCAGACCGAGCTGCCGCTGGTGCCGGCCGCCGAGGCACCGCCACCGGCCGCCGATGACGCGGGCGGTCGACGCCGCAACCGCAGGAGGGGATGACGAGCCAACTCCTCAGCTCGCACGGAGGGTCGCCTCCACGTGCCAGCGGGCGAAGGGCGAGGAGCGAGGAGCGAGGAGCGAGGAGCGAGGAGCGCGCGACGACGTCACGGAGCGGCGGTTCGCACGGCCGGCCGGTTCTGGTCCGGTTGACCCGTTGACCTGTCGACCTGTCGAGCAACCCGAGTGGCGGGCCGGGATGATCCCGGCCCGCCACTCACCTGACCGGTTGGCTTCAGGGACAGCTGATGAGGGTGTTGGTGCCGAGGCCGCCGATGCAGAGGTCGGCATTGGCGCCCCCGTCCAGGACATCGTTGCCGCCTGCGCCACGAAGGGTGTCGACACCGTCCTCCCCGTAGAGGTCGTCGTCCCCGGGTCCGCCGTTCAGCACGTCGTTCTCGGAGCCTCCGTACATCTCGTCGTCGCCCGGACCGCCAATGAGTGTGTCGAAGCCGGCTTCGCCGAACATGCCGTCGCGCCCTCCACCGCCGTCCAGGGTGTCGTTGCCGTCGCCACCTAGGATGCCATCGGCCTGATCCCCCCCGAACACCGTATCGTCGCCGCCCTCGCCCATGATGTGGTTGTACTGGCCGTTGGCTCCGTAGATGGTGTCGTTGCCGTCGCCGGCGTAGACCTGGTTGAGGGTCCCCCCGAATCCGATGTGGATGGTGTCGTCTCCGCCTTCTCCGAGCAACTGCTCCCAGTCGTCGTCACCCCAGATCGTGTCGTTGCCGTCGCCGCCCTGGGCGATTGCTCTGCCCGGGCCGACCACGATGAAGTCGTCGCCCTCCCAGTCGATGATGACATCGAATCCGTCGCCACCGAAGGTGATGTCGTTCCCGTCGAGGGGGTGGGCGGTGTCGTCGCCGCCGTAGAGGCAGATCAAGTCGTCGCTGTTGGTCCCGACGATCGAGTCGGCGAGCGCGGTTCCCTCGATCACGTTCGTGTACGTGGGTGGGGTGGCCATGCCGGCCGACCAGGCGATGAAGTCCAGTTCGCACTGGGTTGGTGGCGTCACGGCCGACGCCGATCCGGCGATGCCGAACACGCTCATGGTCACGCTGACGGCCAGAATCCGCTTCTTCACTGTCGCTCTCCTCGGTACGTCGAACTACGGAGGAGACGAACGCCCGCTTGATACCTCGAGGTCGCGCGGATAGGGGATCGGGCAGCCGAGACCCTCTCGCCGGAGCGGTCAACAGGTCCACGGGTCAACAGGTCAATGTGACCGGAATTCGGGCCTTGGCCTGTTGGCTTGTTGACCATCCCTGGACTGGTCCGGTGAGCTGTGCCTATCCGCTGAACCTCGTCGGGTAGAGGTTCGAGTGTTCAGTCGATCTGCGACGTGGTGTCGTCGGCGCCGGTCCCCACGCTGGTGGCGCCGGTCGGCGTGAACTTCACCAGCGTGATGGTTCGATCCTCCACGTTCTCGACCGTCACACGCCAGCCCGGGATGTCGAGGGTGTCGCCCTGGGTGGCGATCCGTCCGAGCCGGTCGATGATGAGTCCTGCCACGGTTCGGTAATCGCCTTCGGGTGCCTCGATACCGAGATCCACGAGGTCGTGGACGGGGAACCGTCCGGGCACGAGGATGGTGCCGTCGGTACCCTTGCGGGCGCCGAGGACGTCACGGTCGGTCTCGTCGTAGATCTCGCCGACCAGTTCCTCCACGAGGTCTTCGATGGTGATGATGCCGTCGATACCACCGAACTCGTCGACCACGAGTGCCATCTGCTGTCTTCGCTGCTGCAGGTCGCGGAGCGCGGTCAGGACCATCACCGAGTCAGGGAACAAGGCCGGTTCCTTCGAGTGTCGTTCGACCGGGGAGCCGGGTTCGGCCGTCACCAGGTCGATCAGGCTCACGATGCCCTTGGCGCTGTCGAGACCCCCGACCCGCCCGGCGACCGGTGCCCGGGTGTGCCCGGCTGCCACCAGCATCCGAAGTGCGTCGGCGGCCGTGGTTCCCTCCTCCAGGCTGAACACGTCGGTCCTGGGCGTCATCACGTCGCCGATGCTGCGTTCGGCCACTTCGAAGGCGCCCAACAGCACGTCCTGGTGATGTTCGTGCAGACCTCGGCTGGCGATGACCATGTCGCGGAGCTCCTCGAGGTCCACCTCCTCACGGGTGGAACCCGGGCGTCCGCCGAACAGTCGCACGACCAGATCGGTCGAGATGGAGAGGAGCCACACGATCGGCTTGGTGGCGACGGCGAGCAGGTTCAGTGGGCGTCCGATCATGAGCGCCCACCCCTCGGCCCGCTGCAGCGCCAGTCGTTTCGGGGCGAGCTCGCCCAGCACGAGCGTGAAGTACGACAGGATGAGTGTGACGGTCACGATTGCGGCCGTGTCGGCGGCGTCCCCCATGAACGACAGGAAGGGGATCACCGGTTCAGCGAGGGTGACGGCCGCCGTCGCCGACGCCAGGAAACCGGACAGGGTGATGCCGATCTGGATCGTGGCGAGGAACCGGTTCGGGTCACGGGCCAGGCGTGCCACCACCCTGCCGGCGCCTCCGCGTCGCTCCAACCTCGCCAGCTGCGCTTCACGGAGTGAGATGAGGGCGATCTCGCTGCCGGCGAGCAAAGCGTTGAGGGCCACCAGGCCGGCGACGAGGAGCAGCTGGGGCAATGTGCCGCTCATGCCGAACCTCGGGCACTTCGGCCAGGATCGTGGTCGCCCACAGCGTGGGGGTCGGGTCCTGGGTCGGGTGTCATATCGGGCAACCGTTCCTCCGCGTCGATGGGAAGCCGAGGGTCTCTCCAGTCGCACGCCTGCGACCGGCGGCACCGGACATGTCGACGCTGGTAGGCCCGACACATCGTATTGACGATGACGCCTAGCGGGTACTCCCCACTCGACGGTGCGGATGATACAA
This sequence comes from uncultured bacterium, assembly GCA_963825585.1. Taxonomy (GTDB): domain Bacteria; phylum Actinomycetota; class Acidimicrobiia; order Spongiisociales; family ZC4RG35; genus JAOUGY01. The sequence goes on along the minus strand of CAWGTX010000006.1, from coordinate 955,113 downwards.
GGGTCGACCGCGCAGTCGCAGTTCAGCCCCGTTCGATGGCGGTGGTGCTGAGACCGGTAATGGCGGCTTCGTCGACCATCCAGACCACCTCGCCCGAGGCGTGACGGAGCAGCTGGATGGGGTGCACCCCATCCGGACCCTCGAGCGCTTCGGCCAGAACCTCCGACTTGGAGGAGCCTGCGGTGAGCACAATGACCTTTCGGGCTCGTTGGATCATGGTGGTCGTGGCGGTGAGCCGCCAGGTGTCGAGTTGGGGGACCTCGTTGGCGATGAACCAACGGTTGCGCTCGTCGAGTCCTGCGGTGCCGGGAAACAGCGAGGCGGTATGTCCATCGGTGCCCATACCGAGCAGCACGAGGTCTGCCACGCCGTCGGGCATGATCCGCCGCAGATCGGCCTCATAGAACGCCGCCGAGTCCGAGGCGGTGAGATACTCCGACCAGCGTGGACGGTGGAAGGTCGCCGGCACGTGGGCCACCAGCGCTTCGTGGGCCATGCGACCGTTCGATTCGGCGTCATCGTGGGCGACCCAGCGCTCGTCCGACAGCCACAGATCCACTCTGTCCCAGGGAACCGGGTGGTCCAGCAGTCGGCCGTAGGTGTCCTTCGGTGTGGAGCCTCCGGCGAGGCCCACGCTGACACGCGAGCCCTCCGTTCCGGTGATGGTGGCGGTGATGGCGGCGGCCGCAGCTTCTGCCAGGGTCTGGGGGTTGGGGTGGGCGATGACACGCATACGGTCCTGAGCGTACCGTCGCCCGGTAGCATCTCAGCGTGATGCGTCTGTGAGTGGCTGGAAGTCAGCACTGGTTGCGATGGTGGTGGGTGGGGCCATCCTGCTCACCGGCTGGGTGCTGTCCCGCGAACCAGGGACCCCGGGCGTGTCCACCTCGTCCACTCCCGACCCCTCCAACATCGACGCCGACGTGACGCTCGCCTGCGTGCCCGCGCTGGAGAACGCCTGTGCTTCCGCCGCCTCCGAGCTCGGTGTTGCCTTCGACATCTGGGAGGCGGGTGACCCGATCCCCGATCGTGGTGTGGTGGTGGCACCGGCCGTCGATCTCCCGGATGGTGCCGAGCTCGGGCCGGTGGTGGCCGAGAGCCCGATCGTCATCGCCGGGTGGCGCACCCGGTGGCAGCCCCTGGAGTTGGCGTGTGGCGACCGGGTCGACGCAACCTGCGTCGGGTCATCGCTGGGAAGCACCTGGGCCGATCTCGGAGGCAACTCCTCCTGGGGCGACTTCAAGGTGGGGTTGGCCGATCCGACCGCCTCGGAGCAGGGGATGGCGGCGTGGTCGGTGCTGGAGCCGGCCCTGGGAGCCAACGCCGACTCGCTCGCCGGCTCGTTGCGGGTGGTCAAGGACAGCGATTCCGAACTGATGGAGGAGCTCGTACTGTTCGCCAGCCGGGTCGACGTCGTGGTCACCACCGAGGTGGCCGTGTCCGCCCAGTTCCAGAACGCCATCGCCCGTGGGGGCGGCCGGATCGAGATCGGCTACCTCGAATCGGGTCCGTGGATCGAGTACGTGGCCGTTGGATCGGGTCGGGGGAGCGGTTCGCTCATAGAGGAACTCGGGGGAGCGGAGATCGCCACCGTGTTCACCGCCAACGGGCTTCGACCCCCGGCAGGTGTCTCGGGGCCGCTGCCAGACGGATTGGGCACTCCCGGAACCAAGAGCCCCTCCCCGGATGAGCCGACCCGTGCCACACTGGCCGCAGCATGGGAGGAGCACACATGAAAGCCCGAGCAGGTCTGGTGGCGCTGGCGTTGATGGCTTCGGCCTGCGTCTCGCTCGGTGGGGACGATCCCGCCGGCCCCGGGGAGCCCGGAACCATCGACGTTCCGAGCGGGTGTCGCGAGGTACCCATGCACGTGTCCTCCGAGAAGATGACGCTGCTCACCGCCCTCGCGGGCGAATTCAACGCCACCGAGCCGGAGGTCGACGGCGAGTGTGTTGCCATCACGGTGTACCGGACGGCTTCCGGGCGAGGCGCCCAGCTCCTGGCCGAGGGGTGGCCGACCGACGGGTCCGTCGGTCCCGAGCCGGTGTTGTGGAGCCCGGCCTCGGCTGCCTGGGGTGCCGTGCTCAACGAGCGCCTGGCGCAGTCCGGGCAACCGGCCATGGCGAACGACTTCGAGCGGATCATGCTCACGCCGCTCGTGCTCGCCATGCCTCAGCCGATGGCCGAAGCGTTGGGATGGCCCGAAGCCGACATCGGCTGGGCAGACGTGCTCGATCTCTCGAAGAACCCTGAAGGCTGGGGGTCGGTGGGTCATCCGGAGTGGGGGCCGTTCAAGTTGGGCAAGACCAACCCCAACTTCTCGACGTCGGGGTTGTCGGCGACGGTCGCCATCTACTCGGCCGCCGCCGGAACCACCGAACCGCTCACCCTGGACACGATTTCCCGTCCTGACGTGGTCGAGTTCGTCAAGGGCGTCGAAGCCGCCACCGTCCACTACGGCGACACCACGCTCACCTTCCTCGACAACATGCTGCGCGAGGACCTGCGGGGCCGATCCCTCACCTACGCCTCGGCGGTCGCGGTGGAGGAGGTGTCGGTGATCGCGTACAACCGTGGCGACCCGGCCGACACCGGTGAGGCGTCGACACCGCCCAACGTCCCGCTGGTGGCCATCTATCCCGAGGAGGGGACGCTGTACAGCGACAACCCAGCCTTCATACTCGACGCCCCCTGGGTCGACGAGATCGACCGTCAGGCAGCGGAGCAGTTCAGCGCCTTCGTGGTGGAAGACCCCGAGAACCAGGCACGGGCGCTCGACTTCGGGTTCCGACCCGGCAACCCGTCGGTGGCGGTGGGCGAGCCGATCAGCCGTGCGAACGGTCTCGATCCGTCCCAGCCCTCGACCGAGCTCCAGGTGCCCGAACCGGAGGTACTGGCTGCGCTGGTGGACTCATGGGAAGCCAACCGCAAGGCCGCTCGGGTGATCATGCTCCTCGACGTCTCCGGTTCCATGGGTGAGTTCGGCGGTGACGGTTTCACCAAGCTCGACCTGGCCAAGCAGGCCGTGCTCTCGAGTCTCGACCAGTTCAAGGACGAGGACGAGGTGGGGCTGTGGGTGTTCTCCACCCGCCTGAACGGCGACCAGGACTGGATCGAGGTCGTGCCGGTGGGGACCCTCTCGGGAAACCGCTCCGAGATCGAGAGCCGGACACGCGGCCTGCTCGCCGACGGTGGCACCGGTCTCTACGACTCCACCTCGGCGGCCGTGACCGCCATTCGGGACACGTTCGACACATCCCGCATCAACGCGGTGATCCTGCTCTCCGACGGTGTGTGCGACGACTTCGACGAAGGATGCAACATCGAGCCGCTGCTGACCCAACTCAGCTCCAACGAACGCGATCCTGTTCGCGTCTTCCCGGTTGCCTACGGCGACTCCGCCGACATCGACGCTCTCACGCAGATCGCCGAGGCGTCCCAGGCCCGGCTCTATCAGGCCACCGACCCGCGCACCATCGAAGCGGTGTTCGAGCAGGTGGTCTCGAACTTCTGATATGACGTTGCGCTACGACTCCCGGGTCAGGCGGGGCAAACTCCTCGCCAAGGCCACCACTTCGCCGGCGGGTCTCGTCGCCGGGGGACTGCTCGCAGCCGTCGGTCTGGCCACTCCGCTCACCTGGCCCTGGGTGGCCGGAGCCGCCGTTGGTGCCTGGCTGACGTCCGTGGTCCTGCACCTGCGCGATCCGAAGCTGGTCTCGTCGCTGCTCGCTCCCGACTTCGGTCGTGACCTGGGCGCGCTCGATGCCGAGCATCGCCGCTACATGGTGTCGGGGCTCCAGGCTCGGGACCGTTTCGAGCAGACGGTGGCCAGTCTGCCCGACGCCGAGGACTTCGTCGGGATGAAGGTCCGGGTCAACGACGCCCTTGAACGGCTCTACGACTCGTTGGTGTGGGCGCAGCGGGCGGCGGGGTTCCTCAGAACGGTGAACCCGGCGTCGATCCGCGAGCGGGCCAAGGCGGCCGGCCCGGGTACCAGGCTGTCCCAGGAGCTCGAAGCCCAGCTGGAGGAGGTCGACGAAATCGAACGGCGTCGGAATGAGATCCTGGCGCGATCGGCCGCCACCGTGACGGGAATCGAGACGCTCTCCGTGAAGGTGGGCACCCTCGCCCTGGAATCATCCGCGCCCGGGGCTGAGATGGACCACGTCGACGACGTCCGGCAGCTTCGCTCCGAGCTCGACGGGTATCTCGAAGGCCTCGAAGAGATCCAGGACGCGCTCAAGACGCTTCCTCCACAGACCACCTGACTCGATGCGGCTGGTCACAGTCAACCTCTTCAACGGACGGGTGGTGCCGTCCGATCTGCTTCGATTCCTCGACGCCGTTCGTCCGGACATCGTGTGTGCCCAGGAGGTGGGCCCCGATGCCGGCCGGATCCTCAACGAGCGTTTTCCCTACGGCGCCGTCGAGGGTGGGCTCGACCACGAAGGTCGGGCGCTGGTCGGTCTCCATCCGATGGGTGTCACCCCGTTGGCGTTGCCATTCCGCGGCGGGTTCGAGGGGCGGGTCGAGATGGAGGGTCGTACGCTCGAGGTGATCTCGATCCACCTGGCCAATCCGATCGACGGTTTCAGAGGCATCCCCGCCCGCCGCGCCCAGTTGGCGGCCCTCGGACCGGTGCTCGCCCGATCCGCCGACCGGGTCGTGGTGGGGGACATGAACGCAACGCCGGCGTGGCCGACCTACCGCCGACTCACACGCCATCTCGACGACGGCGTGAAGCTGTGGGCGGAACGAACCGGCAACCGACCTGCCCCTACCTGGGCCAAGTCCCCCGGTTGGCCGGCGATGCTGCGCATCGACCACGTCCTGACGTCGGGTGTGGAGGTGTCGAATGTTGCGGTCCAAAGGATCGCGGGCCTCGACCACAAGGCGGTGACGGTCGACCTCGCATGGCCCGGAGGAGCCCCGGCGTGATGCCGACTGCATGGTCGGTGCCCTGGGGTGGAGGTTTGGTCACTGCCCGGGTGTACGCCGACTCGGACACGACCGTCCTCCTCGCCCACGGCGCCGGCACCAACCAGGATCACCGCCTGATGGTGGGGCTCGCCACTGCGCTCACCGCCGCGGGACTCGGCGTGATCACGTTCAACTATGCCTACACCGAGAGTGGACGAAAAGCGCCGGACCGGGCACCTGTGCTGCTCGACTGCCACCGGGCGGTGGCGACATGGTCGAGCGAGCGCACCCAAGAGCTCTTCCTGGCGGGACGCTCCATGGGCGGTCGGATGGGGACGATGCTCGCCGCCGACGGCGTCGCCATGGCCGGCGTCATCGCCTATGCCTACCCCCTTCATCCCGCGGGCATGCCCGAGCGGCTCCGCATCGAGCATCTTTCTCGGATGGCTGTCCCGGCGCTGTTCTTTCAGGGCGACCGGGATGCATTGGCTCGCTCGGATCTGTTCGACGCCCACGTTCGCTCGCTGGCGGGTGTAGAGGTGGTGGATCTGGTCGGGGCGGATCACTCGTGGCGGGCGAAAGGGCGAACGGAGGCGCAGGTACTGGCCGAAGTTGCGTCGGCGACGGAGGCCTGGATCAGTCGCCTTGCCTCAGAGGGCAAAACTCGGGCATAATGAGTTGCTTTCCCCTCTGAGGAGTTTCCAGTCATGTCCGAGCAGATCACGTTGCGCGCCGACACCGGCCGCGTCACCGGGAGTCGCGAGTCCAATCGGATCCGCCGCGCCGGCGGAGTGCCCGCAATCATGTACGGGCGTGGCACCGATCCCGTCAACGTGACGGTCGATCATCACGACCTGATGAACATCATCCAGCATTCGGGCGGCAACGCCATCATCACGCTCGAGGTTGGGTCCGAGAAGCACGTCACGATGCCCAAGGTGATCGAGCGGCACCCGTTCCGCAACCTCATCCGTCACGTGGACTTCCTCAAGATCTCGTTGACCGAGACCACCACCGCCGATGTCACCATCCACCTCGTGGGTGATCCGCAGGGGGTGAAGGAGGGTGGCGTGCTCACCCATCAGTTCACCACCGCCCAGGTCTCTGCTCTCCCCACCTCGATTCCCTCGGCAATCGAGCTCGACGTGTCGATGCTCGGGCTCGGTGAGTCGCTTCGGGTGGCCGACCTGCCACCCATCGAAGGGGTCGAGTATCTCGATGACCCCGATGAAGTCGTGGCCACCGTACTCATGCCGCGTGGCCTCGACCTGGGCGAAGGCGCCGAGGGCGAAGAGGGCGAGGAAGGTGCCGAAGGCGAGTCCGGTGGGGCCGGCGAAGAGGCAGAGGCGGATGAAGCATCTGCTGAGGGCGATTCGGGCGAGTGACGCCGGCGTGAAGCTCGTTGTCGGGCTCCGCAATCCGGGGTCCGAATACGAGGCGACCCGCCACAACGTCGGAGCCGAGGTTCTGCTGGTCCTGGCGCGCCGCCATGACGGTCGCTTCAGACGTGGCCCGCTGCGGGTTCGCTGCGAGCTGTCCGACATCAGGGTGGGCGATCAGCGGGTCATGCTCGCCGCCCCGATGTCGTTCATGAACGAGTCGGGCGGTCCTGTGAAGGCAGCGCTCGACTACCACAAGACCGACCTGGCCGACCTACTCGTCATCCACGACGACATCGATCTCGACTTCGGTCGTCTTCGTCTGCAGGTGGGTGGGGGGACCGGCGGACACAACGGTCTCAAGAGCATGGAGCGCTCGCTCGGCACCCGCGAGTTCTCGCGCCTCAAGGTGGGTGTCGGGCGGCCGCCGGGGCGCCAGGATCCCGCCAAGTACGTTCTGGAACGTTTCTCGAAGGAACAGCGGGGCGAGGTCGACCTCCAGGTCGAGGATGCTGCGGATGTGGTCGAGAAGTGGCTGACCGATCCCCAGCGCGCCCAGGAATTGGCGGCGCAGAGAAGGGTCGACTGAGCAGACGGTCGACAGGTCTACACATCTAGCCTGAGATTCCGGTCCTGTTGACCTGTCGACCCGTTGACCGCTCCAGCGGGAGGACCTCGGCCGCTCGTTTCCTATCCACGCGCCCTCGATGTGCTGGTATGTTCGGGTGCATGGCTGTGTTCAGCGCGTTCGGGCTGGTCGTACAGGATCTCGAGGCCTCGCTCGCCTTCTACCGTTTGCTCGGGGTGGATGTGCCCGAGTCGGGAGAGGGGCATGTCGAAGGCACGCTCCCCGGCGGGATCCGGATGATGTTCGACACCGTGGAGATCGTGCAGAGCTTCTCGGAGTGGGAGCCGGCCCGGGGAGGTCATCGGATCGCTCTGGCGTTCGAGTGTGAGTCGCCGGCCGACGTCGACGCCACCCATGCCGCGCTGGTGTCGGCGGGACATCGGAGTCACGTCGATCCCTTCGACGCCCCGTGGGGGCAGCGCTACGCCACCGTTCTCGACCCGGACGGCAATCCGGCCGATCTGTTCGCCGAGATGTGACGGGTCCGATCCGGGGGTCGGCTGTGTGCAGATCCGGACGCAATGCGCCCGCTCGTGCACACAGGGCGACCCCGGCGGGCTCACTCCGGCCGGGTCGCCGAGGGGAGCTCGGCTCGGCCGGGAAGGAAGCTCGGGCTTGCGGCCCGGAGCATCAGCTCGAGTGGTCCGCGCGGCGTCACGAAGGCGACCCAGATGAGCGCACATGCCAGGAAGCCGACTGTGAGACCGGCTCCCAGCAGATACTCCTCGCCGGTTGTGGTCTCGGGTCGGGGAGGAGTCCAATTGATCACGACCGCCTGGAACACGTAGAAGGTGAGAGCCATCTGGCCCAGCACCACCAATGGCCGGAGGCGCCATCGTTGGGTGGCGAGGATCGACAATCCGATCACCACCAGTGCGGTGCCGGTCGCTCCGATCACCCATGCCGGCATCTCGGAGTGACCGGTGGCGTCGAAGAGTGCCTGCCATCGGAAACCGTCGGCGGTCGTGTCGTCGGGAAGGGCTCCGACCCGATCGCCGATGAAGGCGCCGATCCATGATCCGATCACGGCCAGCGCCGTACCCGACCAGACCATTCGGGGAGCGATGTCGTCGATCCGTTGCCGGCCCAGCCACATGCCGACGATGAAGAACGAGCCGGCCGGGAGGAACGGGTAGTACCCGTTCACCAGGATCGCCCACCACAGGCCAGGGTCGACCAGTGACTCGAGGCCTTCCCAGCCCCCATACGACGGCAGCGTGGGTGGCGAGAGCGTCTGATTGGTCACCGCCCCGGCGATCGTGACCGCGACGGCCGCCGGCAGCAGTGCGGCGGTTGGGAGTCGCCGCATCCCGATGGCGAGCAGGAAGAAGACCGAGTAGTACTGGAGGATGATGGCGATGTCGGTGGTCGCTTCCTGGAGCCACAGACCGAGCGGGAAGAGGACGATCGCTCTCGTGGCTAGAGCGAGGTCGGGGCTGGCAGAGCGGTTGGTGAGCAGCGTCACGCCAATGCCGCCCAACAACACGAACAGTGGCATGGCACGACCGTCCACGAAGTCCCGGACCGTTCGCCCGTACCCGGTGGCTGCATCCTGTTCGACGAAGTGGGCGATGAGCATCCCCACCATTGCGAACGCACGGGCTAGGTCGAGTCCAGTGATCCTCGACGTGGTGGCTGTTGTCACGGGGCGGACGGTACCGCCCGAAGACGATTGGTCAGGCAGCGATGGTACCGAGGAGCGTTTGGGCGAAGTAGATGATGAACCCGACGGTCACCGCCCACATCAGCGGATGGATCTCGCTCACCTTGCCCTTGAACAGCTTGACGATGACGTGCATCACGAAGCCGGCGCCGATGCCGACGGTGATCGAGTAGGTCAGCGGCATGAGGATCATGGCCAACAGTGCCGGCAGCCCTTCTTCGACGTCGTCGAAGTCGATGCCCTTGAGGAGGCCTGTCATCAGGAACCCTACGAAGATCAGTACCGGGGCGGTCGCCTGGGCCGGGATGATCCCAGCGATCGGAGCTAGAAACATGGCCAGCAGGAACAGGATCCCGGTCACCACCGATGTCAGACCTGTGCGGCCACCTTCGGCGACGCCGGCGCTCGACTCGATGTAGCTGGTGTTCGAACTGACCCCGGCGGCCCCACCGACGGCGGCGCCGAGCGAGTCCACCAGCAGCAGCTTGCCAACGTCGCGGGGGTTGCCATTGTCATCCACCAGGTCGGCCTGCTCGGCGATTGCGGTGGCAGTTCCCATCGTGTCGAAGAAGTCGGTGAGCATGAAGCTGAAGATGGTGAGCAGGGCGGTCAGTGTGCCAAGCGTGGTGAACACGTTTCCGAGGTCGACATCGCCGATCGTGACGAAGCTCGGTGCGAGCGTCATCGACTCGGGCAGGCTCTGCACACCCAACATGAGAGCGATCAGCGTCGAGGCGATGATGCTGATGAGAAGGGCGCCGGGCACCTTGCGAACCCACAGGCCCACGGTGATGGCGAGCCCGAGAAGGACGACCACCGCGCCCCGGCTGTTGGGGAAGACAAATGCGACCGGAACGGCGCCCTCCGCCCCGACGATGAGTCCACCGTTGACGAAGCCGATGAAGGCGATGAACAGCCCGATGCCGACGCCGATCGCTCGCTTGAGCGAGTTCGGCACGGCATTCATCACCGCCTCCCGGAACCCGGCCAGCACCAGGGCGGTGACGACGAGGCCCTCGAGCACGATCACGCCCATCGCACCGGCAGGTGTGAGTCCTTGCGAGAGAACCAGCCCGAAAGCGACGGCGCCGTTGATTCCCAGGCCGGCCGCCATGGCGAGGGGGTAGTTGGCGAACAGGCCCATGGCGATCGTCAGCACGCCTGCGACGAGGGCCGTGGCGGTTGCGACGCCGACGGGGTCGAAGCCTGCTGCACCCAGGATGTTGGCGTTCACGAAGATGATGTAGGCCATCACCATGAAGGTGGTGAACCCGGCACGAACTTCCGTGGCCACACTGGTGTTCCTCTCGGAGAGGAGGAAGACCCGGTCCAGACCGGTCGTCGAGCTCGTGGTGGTAGTCATCCGGTGCCTCCTGCGGGGGGATGGGGAAACCGCCGCACCGAGTATCGCGGGCGCCCCCGGGCCGCGTCGGGAAATCGGCAGAATCCGCGCGGCAGCCGTGCTGTGATGATCGGGTCCAGGGTAGGGTCCTGGAATGCCCAGAGACCTCGTCGGCGCCCTCGATCAGGGCACCACCAGCACCAGATTCATGATCTTCGACCACGACGGTCGCGTGGTCGCGGTGGACCAGCGCGAGCACCGTCAGATCTTCCCGCGGCCCGGCTGGGTGGAGCACGATCCCGACGAGATCACAGAACGTATGTGGGAGGTGATCGCCGGTGCACTCGGCAAGGCGGGTGTCACCGGTGCCGACCTGGCGGCGGTGGGCATCACCAATCAGCGCGAAACGGCGGTGGTGTGGGACCGCACGTCGGGGCGCCCTGTCGCCAACGCCATCGTCTGGCAGGACACCCGCACCGACGATCTGTGCCGCCGTCTGGCGCTTGGGTCGGGACCCGACCGCTTCCGGGCCAAGACGGGACTCCCGCTCGCCACCTACTTCTCGGGTCCGAAGGTCCGGTGGATGCTCGACGAACGATCCGACCTGCGGGCCCGGGCCGGCGCCGGGGAGCTGGCGTTCGGCACGATGGACTCCTGGGTGGTCTGGCAGCTCACCCGGGGAGAGTCCCACGTCACCGACGTCACCAATGCTTCCCGCACCCTGTTGATGGATCTCGCCACCCTGGAGTGGGACGACGACCTGTGTGAGCAGATCGGCGTTCCACGCGAGATGCTCCCTGACATCGTTCCGTCGGTGGGGCCGATCGCCGAGGGCACCGGCCCGCTGGCCGGTGTCCCGATCGCCGGGATCCTCGGCGACCAGCAGGCGGCGTTGTTCGGTCAGACCTGTTTCACCCCTGGCGAGGCCAAGAACACGTACGGCACCGGCTGCTTCATGCTCCTCAACACCGGCACCGAGCTGGTCCACTCCCGCAACGGCCTGCTGACCACGGTCGGCTACCAGATCGCCGAGCAGGCACCCGTGTACGCCCTCGAGGGGTCGATCGCCATCGCCGGTGCGTTGGTTCAATGGCTCCGTGACAACCTGGGGATCATCACCGAGTCGGCGGAGGTCGAGTCGCTGGCCCGTTCGGTGCCGGACAACGGCGACGTCTACTTCGTCCCCGCATTCTCCGGGCTGTTCGCCCCGCACTGGCGGTCCGATGCCAGGGGAGTGGTGGCCGGGCTCACCAGATTCGCCACCAAGGGACACATCGGCCGGGCCGCCCTCGAGGCGACTGCCTTCCAAACCCGGGAAGTGCTCGACGCCATGAACGCCGACTCGGGCGTCGACCTCACCGAGCTGCGGGTGGACGGCGGCATGATCGCCAACGAGCTGCTGATGCAGTTCCAGGCCGACATCCTGGGCGTCCCGGTCGTGCGACCGGAGGTGTCGGAGACCACGGCCCTCGGTGCCGCCTACGCCGCCGGTCTCGCCACCGGCGTGTGGGGCTCGCTCGACGAGCTGCGGGCCAACTGGGGCGAGAACCGGCGGTGGACGCCCTCCATGGCGGAAGACGATCGTGCCCGTCTGTACGGCCGCTGGCAGCAGGCCGTCCAGCGGACGCTCGACTGGGTCTGACAGCGAGGAAGGCGGAGGAAGGCGGAGGAAGGCGGAGGGGCCGTTCACCGTTGACGGTCGACCGTGCACCGTCGAACGTGGCAACGGAATCTCGCGTTCGGCTCGGACCCCGGCCAAGCACGCTCCCATCCAGGACCAGTACCGGCCGGGGGGTCGAAGGGGGTCGTCCCCCCTGGGCATAGCCGGCGGGGGGTCGAAGGGGGGTCGTCCCTCCCTGGGCATAGCCGGCGGGGGGTCGAAGGGGGGTCGTCCCCCCTGGGCATCACCGGTCCCCCCTGGGCATCACCGGTCCCCCCTGGGCATCACCGGTGGAGTGATCAACCAAACGGTTGACAACGTGGGAGCCAGTGTGATACCGTCATTCAACCAGCGGGTTGAGTAAATGGAGTGATGGTGCATGGCGGCTGATCCGTTGTCGAAGGTGTTCTCGGCGCTGGCCGATCCGACCAGACGTGACATGGTTGCCCGGCTCACCGAAGGCGACGCCACTGTCAACGAACTGGCGGAGCCGTATGACATGAGTCTGCAGGCGGTGTCCAAGCACCTCCGGGTGCTGGAGGACGCCGGGTTGGTGACGAAGCGACGCGACGCCCAACGGCGGCCCGTGCACCTCGAAGCGGAGGTCTTCGACCTCATGAGCAAATGGCTCGAACGCTACCGACGACAGGCGGAGGCGCGGTTCAGCCGTCTCGACGCCGTGCTCGCCGAGATGCCCGAGGAGGCAGAAGGAGAGATGTCATGAACCAGACCCTGATCGAATCCGACCCGAAGGTCCCGATGGTGAGGATCGCCCGCGAGTTCTACGCCCCGCCCGCCAAGGTGTTTCGAGCCCACACCGATGCCGACCTGTTCCGGCAGTGGAACGGACCCAACCGGCACACCATGCGGTACGACTACTTCGACTGCCGGACCGGTGGCTCCTATCGGTACGTCCATGAGAGCGACGGCAACGAGTACTGGTTCCGCGGCTGCTTCCATGATGTCGTGCCCGATCGACTGATCGTCCAGACCTTCACCTGGGAGGGCATGCCCGAAGGAGTGGCGCTCGAGAAGCTCGTCTTCGAGGACATCGGTGGCGGGCGAACCCGCCTGGTGGCGACCTCGTTGGTCGACACCTTCGAAGGACGCGACGCCTTCGTCGCATCCGGGATGGAGCAAGGCGTCGTGGAGGGATACGAGCGTTTGGACGGGCTGTTGAGAGACTGAGCAAGATCGTTCACCGTTCACTGTCTGTCAACCGTGAACCGTGAACTGTGAGCTGTGAACGGTCCTGTGCCTTCCTCCGCCCTCCTCCGCCTTCCACCCTAGAGCCCTTCGGCCGCCAGCTCTCTCTCGTGTTCGACGGGTTCGCGTTCGACCCGGGCGGCATCCCAACCCAGCTCGCCCGCCATCACGGCGGCGATGCGGGGGGCGTCGTGGCGGGCGTGGTCGGTGGTGAACCAGGCGAGGTGGGTGCGCCGGAGGGTGACGTCGGTCAGGTTGGTGGCGGCTTCGTGGCGGACGGCGTAGACGACGTCGGCGAGCGTGCTGCGGCCGTCGCCCAGCGCAGTGGCCAGGCTGGGGTCGGACTCGATGATGCGGGCGATGCCCTCGACTTCCGTTCCGTAGCGGGAGATGGTCGGACCGATGGCCGAGTCGGGTACACCCACCGTCCTCAGGCGTACACGGAGCGGTCCGGGGTCGCCTCCTGCCCCGACCAGCGGCGTCTCGGCCGTCCGCGATCGGACATCGCTCCCAAGGGCCTTGGCGACTTGATCAGAGGCCTCGGCGGCGATGCGGCGGTACGTGGTGAGCTTGCCGCCCGCTACCTGCACGTACCCGGGGATGGGCTCTGAGATCATGTGCTCGCGCGACGCCTTGGCGGTGGAACCGCCGCCCGTGTCTGCCAGGGCCCGCAGCCCGGCGAACGCCGAGATCGGTTCGAGACCGTCGACGGCGAGGTAGCGCTCGACGTGGCGGATCAGATAGTCGATGTCCTCGTCGCGTGCGACTGGATGCGTCGGGTCGTCGGTGTATTCGGTGTCGGTCGTGCCGATCATCGAGTGTCCGAGCCAGGGGACGATGAAGAGAACCCGGCCGTCGTCGGTCTCGGGGAGCACCAAAGCCCGACCGTCCAGGCCGAGCCGGTCGGCACCGACCAGCAGGTGGGTGCCCTTGCTCATCACGAGTCTGATGGTGGGAGCGCCCGTTGTGAGCCCGGGTGGTGTGAACGCCCCGGTAGCGGCCAGGACGGAGCGTGCTCTGACCGAGACGTGTTCACCGCTCTCGAGGTCGGTGATTGCGGCCCGGAAACCGGTGGCGAGTGGCTCGATGGTGTCGACTCGCATCCGCCCGGCGGCGATTGCGCCGTAGCGGCGCACCGCCGTCTTGAGCACGGTCACCACCAGCCGTGCATCGTCGGTCTGGGCGTCCGAGTAGACGAAACCGCCTTTGAGCCCTTCGGGTCGGACCGCCGGCATGAGCCGGCGCAACTCGTCGGCATCGATCCGCCGGTGGTGCGTGCCGGGGCGACCGACGCCGCCGAGCACGTCGTACAGGGTGAGGCCGGCCCGCAGGGCTATCGGTGCCTTCCATCCCTTCGCCGCCCAGGCGGGGGCGTCTGCGAAGGCGTACTGCTCGTAGAGCGGGAGGACGAACTCGAGCGGCTCGTAGAGGAAGTCGGCGATTCGCGCCAGCACCTTCTGCTCGCGGAGGCCCTCCGACACCAGGTTGAAATGGAATTGTGGGAGGTAGCGGATACCCCCGTGGAACAGTTTGGTGGAGCGGGACGAGGTTCCCTGAGCGAAGTCGGCCTGTTCGACCAGTGCCACCGACAGGCCGCGGCCGGCCAGATCGAGGGCGGCGCCGGAACCCGTGATGCCACCTCCCACCACGAGAACATCGAAGTCACCATCGAGACGGTTCACCGAGTCGGCGCGGGTCCACGTGGGCAAGGAGATCATGGCGGCGAGGCTACCGGTGCCCCCGTTCGAACCAAACCTGAAGGGTCAGGTCTCAGGGGATGGTATGGCGGAACCGGGTTGGTCCGGCAACGGGTCGACAGGTCTACAGGTCTACAGGTCTACCGGTCTACAGGTTGACCCGTCGACCTCCCCCACGTACCGGCGGGGGTTCTGGGGGGTCGGCCCCTGGGAGGGTCGATCATGGCAGTTTCACCTCTCGCATCGAACGACCTCCATCGATTGGTGGGCGAACTTTCTCCCGGACTGCCGTCGGGTCGGGTGCGGGGGGTATGATCGCCCGGTCGCTGCCAGTTGACCTGGCACCAGAACACGAGGAACGAGCCATCTCCGTCCCCGATCTGCTGGCGCTCAGCCGGATCGTCCTGGTCCCGGTTGTCATGGCCCTCACCGTGGGTGAGGGAAACGAGTCGCGCCAGTTGGTGGCCGCCTGTGTGCTCTTCACCATCGCTGCCGTCACCGACTTCTTCGACGGCTATCTGGCCCGGAAGTGGAACGTCACATCCACGCTCGGCGCCTTTCTCGACACCACCGCCGACAAGCTACTTGTCACCGGGAGTCTGTTGGCGCTGGTCGCCATCGACCGGGTGTCGATCTGGGCTGCGCTCATCATCGTGATGCGGGAGTTCGTGGTCATGGCGTTGCGTGGGTTGGTCGCGCTCGGCGGCGGGACGGTCCGTCCTTCCCAGTGGGGCAAGATCAAGGCGACCGCGCAGTTCGTGGCGCTCGGCTTCGCGTTCATCCGTTTCGGTGACCCCTTCGGTGGGCTGTATCTCGACCAGTGGCTGATGCTGGTCGCCGTCGTGCTCACCATCGTTTCGGCATGGCAGTACCTCGCCGGGTTCTGGGAGGCCGTGCGGGGAGCCCGGTCGGGCGCCCCCACCTGACATGGCGGTGCTCGTCACGGGGGGCTCCGGGGTGGTGGGTGGCGCTCTCATACGCCATCTCGTGGGGGACGGCAGAGATGTCCTCGCCCTGAGCCGCACCGGAACCTCCGACGAAGCGCTGGCGACGCTGGGTTCGCGACCGGTGCGAGGTGACATCCTCGATCGTCCGACACTCGACGCCGCTCTCGCCGGGGTCGACGTGGTGTATCACGTGGCCGGGATCAATCAGATGTGCGTGTCGGACTCCTCCGCAATGGTGGCCGCCAACGTGGACGGGTCGCTCAACGTGATCCGGGCAGCCCGGTCGGCCGGGGTGCGGCGTGTGGTCTACACGTCCTCCGCAGCCGCGCTCGGTGAGGCGAAGGGTGTGGTCGGCACCGAGACGGTACCGCATCGCGGCTGGTACTTGTCGGAGTACGAGCGCTCGAAGCATCTGGCCGAGCTTGCGGTGATGGCCGAGACCGGGATCGAGGTGGTCTCGGTGAATCCCTCGTCAGTGCAGGGGCCGGGACGTGCGACAGGCACCGGCAAGATCATCCTCGACCTGGCGCGGGGAAAGCTGCCGTTCCTGGTGGACACCCACCTCTCGATCGTGGACATCGATGACTGCGCCCGCGGTCACATCGCCGCCGCCGCTCGCGGCGTGCCCGGTGAACGCTACATCCTCAACTCGTTCACCATGACGATGCCGCAGGCGGTCGCACTGCTGGAGTCGGCACTCGGCCGCGAGCTTCCCGTGCGGTTCCTTCCCGGCTGGATGGCGTCGGTCGGTGGCGCCACCGTCGAGGGCGTGGCGAAGATTGCCCGCCGCCACCCTGCCGTGTGCCGGGAAATGGTGCGAACGCTGCGTCACGGGCACACCTACGACGGTTCCAAGGCGTCGCTTCGGCTCGGACTGTCCTACACCGGCGCCGGGGATCTGTTGGGTCGGCTGGTGGCTTGGTTCCGGTCCGAGGGGCTCATCGATGGCTGAAGTGGCTGTGCTCGAAGAGGACTTCGAGCGGTACCTGGAGCTCCTGGCGGATGCCGGGGTCGAGGCGGTCGGCACAGACGATCCGGGAGCGATCGTCGACTCCGCCATCCTGCTTGCGAGCCCGGTACTGGCGGTGGGCGCCGTCGAACGGCTGCCGTCTCTGCGTTGGGTTCAGTCGACCTGGGCGGGTGTCGACGCCCTCGTGGCGGCGGGTGTCCCGCCGGGTGTGACGGTGACGACCGTCAAGGGCGTCTTCGGAGCCCAGATGCGGGAGTTCGTGCTGGGTCACCTGTTGGCGCACACACAGCGCGTTGTCGAAAGAATGGCCGACCGCCGCTGGGACGAGACCCAACCCACGCTGCTGACGGGCGCGACCCTCGGGATCATGGGCACCGGCTCAATCGGGTCGGCCGTGGCGCAGGCGGCCCAGGCCTTCGGGATGCAGGTGATCGGGTTCAATCGCTCGGGAACCGCCGCCGCCGGATTCGACCGGGTGGTGTCCGATCGCATCGCATTCGCCGACGGCCTCGACCACCTGGTGGCGATCCTTCCCTCGACTCCGGAGACCCGGAACGTCGTGGACCTGCCGCTCCTCCGGAGGCTTCGGCCGGGTGCGGTGTTCATCAACGTGGGCCGGGGGGCGACGGTCGACACCACGGCCGTGGTCGAAGCGCTTGCGTCCGGACATCTGGCGCGAGCCGTGCTCGACGTCCTGCCGGTCGAGCCGTTGCCGGTGGATGATCCCCTGTGGGATGTGCCCGGCCTGGTGATCACGTCGCACACCGCCGCCTGGAGCAGGTGTGAAGATGTGGTCGCCACGTTCCTCGCCAACCTCGAGCGACAGCGACGGGGTGAGGCTCTCGTCGGGGTGGTGGACCCGGGGCTCGGCTACTGAACCACCCGTCGGGGCTCCTTGATGCCCCGCTCCGCCAACCACACCGTGTCGGCGATCCGCTGCGCCCGGGTCTCGGGACGTTTGGCGGACTTGATCCACCACAGGTAGAGCTGTTTGGTCGACGGTGCGAAGCCTCCGAACGTGGTCTCTGCCTGCGGATTGGCGGCCAGGGCTTTCGCCAGATCGTCGGGGAGCACCAGGGCCTCGATGTCGTCGAGAGCGTTCCACGATCCATCCGCCTTGGCGGCTTCGATGACTGATCGTCCGGCATCCGTCATGAGGCCTGCCGCCTCCAGGCGCTCGACCCGCTCCTTGTTGGACCGTGCCCAGTTTCCGCTCTTCTTGCGGGGTGCGAAGTGCTGCCGGCGGTAGAGGTCGTCCTGAGGCCGGGTGCGGCCATCGATCCACCCGAAACACAACGCCTCCTCGACGGCCTCGGCGTACGAGACGCCATCGCCGCCGCGCTTGGGGAGCACCACCCAGCATCCTGGGGCGGAATCATGGTGGAGTTGCAGCCACTCCCGCCAGGCGTCGCGGTCGGGTGGTTGGAGCAGTTCGAGGTCGTCGATCACACGCCCAGCGTATCGCTCCGTCGGGCAGTCGCGTTCACGGGCCAGCGGAGACCGGGAACCGCCACGGCGACGGCGACCACCAGACCTGCCGCCGCCTCCCACCACACCGTGGTGTCGGACGTGCACGTCGTGGTGCTCCCGCCCCCCGATGCGTCCGCCCGGGAGGTGCTCGTCTCGGTGATGGCGCCCCCGAGACCGATGCTCCATCCTGTCGGAGCGCCCGGGTAGAGGGTGGTGAGCGCGGTGCCATCCTCGGCGACGGTCGTACAGACCGGATCGAGGTGAGATCCCATCGCCACCGCCGGGAGGACCAGGGCGGCGGCCATGAGCGGGCGCTTCCACGGGCGCACACGGTCGGGTGCCTGAGCCCGGCGTCGATGGCCGAGCCAGAAGAGCAGGGCCGGGACCAGATGCACCGGTGGTAGGAATGCGAACAGCCCGACCACCGCCACCGCCAGTGACGACATCGCCGCCGCCGGGAGCAACGACGGCCGCCGGTCGAGGCTCAGCCATGCCCACGCCGCCGGCACGCCGAGCACGGTCACCCAGGCGATTGCGGCGAGCACGTTCGAGGCTGCCAATTCGATGTTGGCGACGAACAGAGTGACCCCGGTCAGGACCAAACCCAGGCTCACCCAGACTCCGGCGAGCACCATCCGGCGCGCTGAGCGGATATCTCGATAGGTTCCCATCCTCATCACCTCCCGCACACGGGCGTCGACCAGTTGTAGAAGTCCACCGCCAGGACCACCCCCGACTCGAAGCCGTTGTCGTCGACGAACGCTCGGATCTGCTGGGACGGGCCGGTGACCACCAGGGTCGCCACCCGGCCCTCCGCCTCGACATACCGCCGAGCGCTCTCGAAGGCCCCGTCGGAGAGTTGGGCGAGATCGGCAGCCATTCGTGGATGACCCACCAGATTCTCGAGTGCACGCACCACGTTCTCCTGCGCCAGCAGCACGCTGGACGGCGAGAAGCGACCACCCTTCGAGCCACCCGCCGAGGTCGCCGCCAGGAAGCTCTCGTCGAACTCCGAGTCCCGATCGATGCAGGTGGCGTAGCCGTACACGTCACCCGACGACGTGGGCCACCCTTCGGCAGCCACGAACCCGGCCCACACCACCCTGGTATCGGTCCCGGTGGAGTCGGCCAGAGCCTGCGCCTCGTCGACGGTGGAGGGATCGTCGAACCAGACCTGGACCGTCGCCACGGTGCCGTCGCCCAGCCGGTCGAGCGTGTCGAGCACGCTCGATACGGCATCGGAGCCGGCGAAGGGCCACACGCCACCGCCGTGCTCATCACCGAAGCCGACCGGTCCGATCGCAGTGGTGACCTCGCCCATCGGCTCGAGCGCCGATCCGACCGGCAGCCCCACCTCGGCGGTGAATGTTCGCCTGAGCCACGAGGTCTGGATCGAGAAGTCCGTGACGGTCGCACCCGGGTTGTACATCACGGCCATGTCGATCGTTGCCTGGGCGGCTGCCGCCGCCCTCCCGCCACGGTTCACCACCAACGGTTGGATCACCAGCGCTGCCAGCAGCCACACAGCCATCCAGATGGCCAGCAGCATCAGCACCGCGTCGAGGACGGTACGACGCATGGCCCGCCGCACCGAGCGGCGCAGGTGGCGTTCATCCAGCTGTGGTGCGTGCATCGCACCGAGATCGACGGGTGCGACATCGTCGAGGATCGCCCGACACATGGCGCAGTCGGCGAGGTGGCTGTCGACGAGGCGCCGGGTGGACCGGTCGAGGGTCTCGTCGACGTAGCCCTCGAGGAGATCCTGGATCTCGTCGTGATCGGTCATCGCTGTTCTCCTGCGTACGAGGCCCGGAAGTTGGTTCGGGCGCGGTGGATGAGGACCTTGACGGCGGCGGGCGTGCAGCAGAGTGTCTCGGCGACCTCGGCGTAGGACAACCCGGCCTGGTCGCATAGGATGAGCGCCAGCCGTTGGCGATCGGGCAGCGTGGCCAGGGCACGTTGGATGGCATCGGCCTCGGCCACGTCGGGGTCGGAGACCGGCAACTCCTGCGTCTCGGCGACCGGGACCGGGCGCCGTTTGCGGAGGTCGTCGAGAAACACGGTGCGTGCCACCGCGAACAGCCACGATCGGGCGTTGCCACCGCGATAGCCGGCGAGCGACCGGGTGGCCTTGACGAAGGTCTCCTGCATCAGGTCCTCGGCCCAGGTCCGGTCACGGCACAACGACACCAGGAAGGCGTACACCGCAGGGGCGTGCTCCCGGTAGAACGTTTCGATGGTCTCGGCGGCGTCCACACGTCTCCCGTTCCTCCACATTCAAGGTTTGCAATCTCAGGGGTGAGACGGGAGAGGGAGGGCGAAGGTTACGGTCGGACCCTTCCGGGAGGCGGGATCATTGCGCTGCTCGCTGAAACGTCGAGAGGGCGGCCGGGTGCACCCTGGCCGCCCTCTCGGTGGTAGCTGTCGACGAGGTCTTCATCGCCCCTGGGCCACGTCGAGCTCGTGCGCTGGGTCGAGGGTCCCTAACGGCGATCCTGGAGCTTGGCCAGCAGGCGCAGGATCTCGAGGTAGAGCCACACGATCGTGATCATCAGGCCGAACGCGGCGTACCAGTTCATGTAGGCCGGCGCCCCGCCCTTGACTCCCCGTTCGATCAGGTCGAAGTCGAGCAACAGGTTGAACGACGCCAGCACGATGACGCCCACGCTGAACAGGATTCCGATCGGGCCGCTGTCCCAGACGAGCGGGACGTTGACGTTGAAGAACGACAACCCGAAGCTCACCAGATAGAACAAGGCGATCGCGCCGGTCGCAACCATCACGATCGAGCGCATCTTCTCGGTGACCCGAATCGTGCGGGTGGCATACAGAACCGCCATGACGACCACCGTCAGGAACGTTCCCAACACGGCCTGGGTGACGATGCCTTCGTACGCGGTGGCGTAGACGGCCGAGATCGCTCCGACGAAGGCGCCTTCCACCACGGCATACACCGGAGCGATGAACCTGGCCCACATCGGCTTGAACATGCCCACGATGGCGCACACGAAGCCGAGGAGCACCGCACCGATCAGCCAGGACGGGAACCGACCCTGATCGATGTCGACCTGGGACCACCCCCACAGTGCCGCCGGAGCGAACAGGGCGAGCAGTATGAGTGACGCCCTCGACACCCCGGATGCGGTCATCCGGTCGTCGTCGACCAGGGGGCCGGACGGCTGTCCGAATCCTCGCGTCATCACCGGGTTTGCCACTACGTATGCCTCCTGAGCCGTGAGCCCACATGATCGCACATGGCGCCTCCGAACGTGAGTCGATCTGTCATGATCGACACATGCAGCTGACTTCCATCGGGGTGAACGAGTTCGTGGCGTCGGTGTACCCGGCCGCCCACGCAACCGGCTTCCGCTGCGACGATCTCGGCGAAGGCTTTGCAGTTGCCCGTTGGATCTACGACCCCGGGAGTCTTCGTCCCGGCGGTCTCATCTCGGGTCCCACCCTGTTCACCGTGGCCGACATCGCCCTGTGGCATCTGTCGTTCACGGTGCTGGGTCTGAAACCGATGGCGGTGACCTCGGACATCCACATCACGTTCCTCCGTCCGGCCGCCGGGGGAGACGTGATCGGCCGGGCGGAGCTACTCCGTGCCGGGCGCACACGGATCTCCGGACAGGTTCGCCTCTGGGTGGAGGGTGCAGCGCACCGGCCCGTCGCCCACGCCGTCGGCGGGTACGGGGTGTTGACATGACGGTGACCACCGCGCCGAGGTCAGAATGGCTCGCGGTATCTCGGGAGTGCGACCGCCGTGTCGAGCTCGATAGCCACGCCCTCTAGGGCGCGGCGCAGGCACCGTCGAGCACTTCGGCGAGGGACTCGGCGGTCTGTTCCCAGCCGGCGATGCGTTCCGCGGTGATCGGGCCTCCGGTGGCACCGTCGAGGGCGGCGTATCGGTCGTTGATATCGGACCAGCGCTGGCGGGCGATCTCGCTTCGACCTGATCGGATGGCGATGGCGGCGGCGACCACGGCGTCGTGGTCGATGGCCGCGGCGAGCTGCTCACTGTTGGGAGACATGGTGGTCGTGGGCCAGCCGCTTGCGATGTCCGCGAGGGTCTGCTCGGCCCTGGAGATGAGTTGGTCGACCACCCTTTGCGCGGTTGCCTCGTCGCCGGAGCAGACCGCCGACGGGGCGGCATACGTCTCACCGGCGAGTTCGAGAGCAAGGTCGTCGAGTGGGAATGCGGCGATGGTGTTCGGCGAACCACCGGTGGATGTGGTTTCGGGTGACGACGTCGTGACGACGGGCGGACGGCTCGTCGACGGTTCTGTGCAGGCCGCCCCGGCGAGTGCGACTGCGATCACGAGCCCGAATCCAGCGGCTGCCCCCATCGACACAGGCTACCTGATCAGACGACCGAGCGGCGTTCTGAGAAATGTCCGGTAGCCCCCGCCACCACCTGGCGGGCGGTCTCTACGGACAGCTCGGTGGACAGGGTGATCCGCACGTGCGGGGCCCCGGGTCGGAGCTGAAACGGTGTCCCAGGGGCGACGCCGATCCCGAGCGATGCGAGCGCCACCATGGCGTCGCGTTCGTTGGAGACCGGCACCCAGATGTTGATGCCATCGGTGGCTGCCACCCGGACCGACACGGCGGCGAACGCCTCCCGCAGCAACGCTCGTCGGTCGGCGTACCGGGCGCGAGCCTCTTCGAGCCGTCGATCGATCGTGGGGGAGGTCAGCATGTGGTGGAGAGCCCGTTGGAGGATTCGGGGGCTCCAGATGGGGCCGAGCCGCCGGCGATCGACCACCGGTTCAACGATCGCGTTGGGGCCGGCGATGGCGGCGAGGCGCAGGTCGGGGCCGTACGACTTCGAGAAGCTCCGAATGTGGACCACACGGTTGGGGAACCGTTCGGAGAGCGTCGTTTCGGGCGACGACGAGATGCCGCCGACGGAGTCGTCCTCGATGCAGATGAGTTCGGGGTGGCGACCCACGAAGTCTCCCAGGGCTTCGAGCCGGGCGGCATCGAGTGAAACCCCCGCTGGGTTGTTGGCCCGTGGCTGGTACACGAGCATCGAGGGAGCGAGGGCGGAAACCTCTTCGAGGGCGGTGAGGGCTGGGCCGTGTTCGTCGAGGTCGACGGGGATCAACCGTCCACCGTGGGCACGCACCAATTCCGCGATGGGTGGAAAACACGGGTTCTCCACCAACACCGGTGCGCCGCGCCGGAGGACCTGGGCCATGACCCGGTCCATCGCGTCGATCGCTCCATCCACCACGGTGAGGGCGGCGGGGGAGAAGCCCATTCGGTGCCGAATGGCTTCTTCCAGCTCGGGCAGCACCACCGGACCAAGGTAGCTGCGGGTCTCGGGCGGGCCTCCGCCGATCTCGGCGAGCACCGTGCCGAGATCGGGAAGCAGTGTGGCGTCCGGGGTACCGGTGCTCAGGTCGACGGCATACTGGCCGGGAGTGCCGGACAGCCACGAGTCGGGCAGTGATGGCCGCCTGCCGGCCACGAACGTCCCCGCCCGGCCGCGTGTCTCGATGAGACCGGTGCCGAACAGCGACCGCCAGGCGGCGGCAACCGTGGTGGGGCTCACCTCGAGCCGGCGCGCCAGCTGCCGCACGGTGGGAAGGCGGAAGCCTGGTGGGAACGTCCCCCGGGCCACCAGTCCTTCGATGGCGCCACCGATCGCCCCGGCGGTCCCGGTCGGGGCTGCCGCAGCGATGACTTCCATGGTCTCGGTGACGTCGATCGGCTCCACGACGGGCATTCTACGGCCAGGTCTGTTACAGAAAAGTAACAATCAAGCAATGTTCCACCCGCACTGTGGTGAATACCATCGACACATGAAGAAGCGGGCGGTGCAGGAGTGACATCACGCGGTCGGGCCGTCGTGTCGTTCCTGGCGATCGTCGCCGGTTTCGTGGTCCTGTGGGAGAGCTACAAGGCGATGGGTGTCGCTACCGGTGGAACCTGGCCGCTCACCGATGTCGAACTGCCGGTGCGCACCAACGAGCGGTCCATGCCTCACGTGTGGGACATCGTGGGCTCGTTGTTCCAGCCGGCCCGTCGCGGCGGAGAGGACATCCTGCTGGTCATTCTGTTGCGAGCGGCCCTCTACACATGGCGGTCGGCCCTCATCGGTTTCGGGCTCGGGTCGCTCGTCGGGTTCGCCCTCGGGGTGCTGTTCGTTCGTTCTTCGCTGGCCGAGCGTGGCCTCATGCCCTACGTGGTCGCCAGCCAGACGGTGCCGATCCTGGCCATCGCTCCCATCCTCGTCGTATGGAGCGGCCGGCTCGACCTGCCCACCTGGGTCCCGGTGGGGGCCATCTCTGCCTATCTCGCATTCTTCCCCGTGGCCATCAACACGTTGCGAGGGCTGCGTTCCCCCGAGGCGACGTCGACCGAACTGATGCGCTCGTACGCCGCCAGTCCCACTCAGGTGTTGCGGAAGCTCCAGATCCCGGCGGCGATGCCGTATCTGTTCCCCGCGCTGCGGGTGGCGGCGACCGCCTCGGTGATCGGTGCGATCGTGGGTGAGCTGCCGTCGGGCATCGCCGATGGTCTGGGGCGAGCCATCCTCGGGTTCGCCTCGTCGTTCTCGAGCGCGCCCGAGAAGCTGTTCGCATCCGTCCTGGTGGCGGCGCTGCTCGGCATCGTGTTCGTGGGTATGGTCGCCGTCGTCGAGCGGTTGGTGGTGCCGGCAGGAAGCAGGAAGGTGTTGGTCGACATGGAACCCGACCTCATGGCAAGGAGAGGGGCGGTATGAGCGTGCTCGATCTCCGTGGTGTGGGGATGGTGTTCAACCCGGGTTCGGCCAACGAGGTTACGGCTCTCGATGGGATCGATCTCGACATCGCCCCGGGTGAGTTCATCTCGCTGATCGGCCCGTCGGGTTGTGGCAAGTCGACCCTGCTCAGGGTCGTGGGAGATCTGGTGGCTCCCACCTCGGGGAAGGTGGCGGTGAACGGGAAGACCTCGCACCAGGCCCGACTTGATCGCGACTACGGGATGGTGTTCCAGTCGGCCACCCTGCTCGAGTGGCGCCGCATCTCCGACAACGTCGAATTGCCGCTCGAGGTGATGGGGGTTTCCAAGGACGAACGAGAGCGGCGGGCGGCCGAGATGCTCCGACTGGTCCAGCTCGAGCGCTTCGCCCACCATTATCCGTGGCAGCTGTCGGGCGGGATGCAGCAGCGGGTGTCGATCGCCCGAGCGCTCACCTTCGAGCCCAAGATCCTGTTGATGGACGAGCCGTTCGGCGCGCTCGACGAGATGACCCGGGAACGCATGCAGATGGAACTGCTCCGGATCTGGCGGGAGACCGACACCACGGTGATATTCGTGACCCACTCGATCCCCGAGGCCGTGTTCCTCTCGACCCGGGTGGTGGTCATGTCGCCCCGGCCTGGCCGGGTGTCCGACATCATCGAGATCGATCTGCCTCAGCCCCGCCGGTTCGAGACACGCGAGGACCAGCGCTTCTTCCAGCTGCTCACGCGGGTGCGGGAGTCGTTGCGCAAGGTCGACACAGAGGATCTCGAGTCATGACGGGGGATCGGCTTCGTCGCTCCAGCCCCGCCATCGTGCTGTTCTTCGCCGCCCTGGGCACCTGGGAAGGGGCGGTGCGGGCGCTCGGCATCGAAGGGTTCATCCTGCCGGCGCCATCGGCCATCGCTGCCGCATTCGCCGCGGAGTGGCCCGATCTGTGGCCGGCGGGGATCGCCACGTTCCTGTCGGCGTTGGGCGGACTGGTGCTGGGTGCGGTGCTCGCCTTCCTGGCCGGGCTCGGGGCGGCGCGGTGGGCGGCTGTCCGGGATGGGGCGATGCCGCTGGCGATCGCCGCCAACTCGATGCCCATCATCGTGCTGGCCCCGGTCGCCAACGCCTGGTTCGGTCTACTCAACCCGTTCGGGACGATCGTGGTGGTGGCGGTGCTGGTGTTCTTCCCGATCATGATCAACCTGGTCCGCGGCCTGCTCTCGGCACCCGCCACCCATCACGAACTGATGCACTCGTACGCAGCGATGAAGCGCACGACGATGTGGAAGCTCCAGGTGCCCGCGGCTCTCCCGTATCTGTTCTCGGCGTTCAAGGTGGCCGCCGCCCTCAGCCTGATCGGGGCGATCGTCAAGGAGTATTTCGGCGGACCCCAGGAACGGCTCGGTCAGTACATCACCCTCAAGGCCGGGTTGTTCCAGTTCGAGGAGGCATGGTCGGCCATCGTGCTCGCCTCGGCCTTCGGGATCGCCCTCTATGCCGCCATCGTCGTTGTGGAGCGCCGGGTCATGCCGTGGCATGTCTCGGTGCGGGGTGCCGGATGACCGCCGGCCCGGGCGGCGCACATGTTTCGGCGGCTTTCGTCGCCGAAGAAGGGGGCTGCCGCGGCGGCCCTGAAACACGAGGAGGAGACCGATGAGAACAACGAGATGGCGCCTGCTGGCGATCATCGCCGCGCTTGCGCTGGTGGTGGCTGCTTGCGGAGGCGGAGAGACGGAAGCGACTGAAGAGACCACCGGAGAGACGACAGCCGAGACCACAGCCGAGACCACAGCCGACACGACCGGAGAAGCATCCGGAGAGCTGACCCCGGTGAACCTGCAGCTGCAGTGGTTCGCGCAGGCCCAGTTCGCCGGCTACTACGCCGCCGTCGCCGAGGGCTTCTATGAAGAGGAGGGTCTCGACGTGACGATCCTGGAGGGTGCGGTCGACATCGTGCCCCAGCAGGTGGTCGCCACCGGGGGCGCGGAGTTCGGCATCGCCTGGGTCCCCAAGGCCCTCGTGTCCAACACCGAAGGCGCCGGCCTGGTGAACGTGGGACAGGTGTTCCAGCGTTCCGGCACGCTCATGGTGTCGTGGGCCGACTCCGGCATCGACAGCCCCGAGGACTGGGCGGGCAAGACCGTCGGCAACTGGGGCTTTGGCAACGAGTTCGAGCTCACCGCAGCCATCCAGCAGTTCGGGGTGGAGGGTGTGAACCTGGTCGCCCAGAACTTCGACATGGAGGGCTTGCTCAACCGTGAGCTCGACGCCGCCGAGGCGATGATCTACAACGAGTACGCCCAGGTGCTGGAGGCGGTCAACCCCGACACCGGCGAGCTCTACCAGCCCGAGGATCTCACCGTGATCGACTTCAACGAGGTCGGAACGGCAATGCTCCAGGACTCGCTGTGGGTCACCGAGGACTACGCCGCCAACAACGGCGACACCATCGAGGCCTTCCTGCGGGGCACCTTCAAGGGTTGGATCTTCTGCCGGGACAACGCCGACGCCTGCGTCCAGCACGTGCTGGCGGCCGGTCCCACCCTGGGGACCAGTCATCAGACCTGGCAGATGAACGAGATCAACGCCCTCATCTGGCCATCGCCCGGCGGCATCGGCGTGATGGACACGGAGCTGTGGGATCAGACCGTCGAGGTGGCGACCACCCAGATCCCCGAACTGCAGGGCGTCGAGATCCCCGAGGGCTCGTACAACTCCAGCTTCGCTCAGGCGGCGGTGGCCGCTCTCAACGAGGCCGGGTTGGATACGGTTGGGGACGGATTCGAGAAGGCAACGGTCGAGCTCGTCGAAGGCGGCGAGTGATCTGGAGAACAAGGGGTGCCCTCCGTTCGGAGGGCACCCCACCAACCCGGGAGAGAGGAGGACGTCATGGCCAACATCGTGCGCGCCGCGATCGTGCAGACCGAGTGGACCGGTGACAAGGAGTCCATGATCGAAAAGCACGAGGGCTACGCCCGCCAGGCCGCCGAGCAAGGCGCCCAGGTGATGTGCTTCCAGGAACTGTTCAACGACGCCTACTTCTGCCAGGTGCAGGAGGACGTTCACATGGACAGCGCCGAGCCGATCCCCGACGGCCCCACCATCCAACGGATGATGGCGCTAGCCAAGGAGACCGGGATGGTGCTGGTGGTGCCGATCTACGAGAAGGAGGACGACGGCTTCCTCTACAACACTGCCGCGGTGATCGAACGCGACGGCACCTATCTGGGCAAGTACCGCAAGACCCACATCCCGCACGTGGGCGGGTTCTGGGAGAAGTTCTACTTCCGCCCCGGCAACACGGGCTATCCGATCTTCGACACCTCGGTGGGTCGGATCGGCGTCTACATCTGTTACGACCGTCACTTCCCCGAGGGGTGGCGTGCACTGGGCCTCGCCGGCGCCAAGATCGTGTTCAACCCCTCCGCCACCAGCCGTGGGCTGTCGATGTACCTGTGGAATCTCGAGCAGCCCGCCGCCGCCGTCGCCAACGAGTACTTCATCGGGGCGATCAACCGCGTCGGCAAGGAGCCGCTCGGCACCAACGACTTCTACGGTTCCTCGTACTTCGTGAACCCACGCGGCCAGATCGTCGGAGATCAGGCGTCCGACACCAACGAGGAGCTGGTCGTGCGTGACCTCGACATGGACATGCTCGAGGAGGTCCGCAAGGTGTGGGCGTTCTACCGCGATCGTCGGCCCGACGCCTACGGTCCCCTCGTGGCCCCCTGACCGGGGCCGACCTACAAACCCCCAGAAAGAGATTGATCATGGGCACACACGCCGAGCTGCTGGCTCGACACAAGAAGGTCCTCCCCAGCTGGATGGTCCTGTACTACGGCGAACCGATAGCCCTCGTCGATGGCGAGGGTCGTCGGGTGATCGACGCCGAGGGCAACGAGTACCTCGACTTCTTCGCCGGCATCCTCACCACCATGACCGGGTACAAGGTCCCCGAGGTGGTGGATGCCATCAAGGCGCAGGCCGAGAAGATGCTCCACACCTCCACGCTGTACCTGATCGAGAATCAGATCGAGCTGGCCGAGAAGATCGCGGCGGTTTCCGGCATCCCCGACGCCAAGGTGTTCTTCACCAACTCCGGCACCGAGGCCAACGACGCCGCGCTCATGCTCGCCACTCAGTACCGTCGCTCGAACCAGGTGCTGGCGATCCGGGGCAGCTATCACGGCAAGTCACACTCGACGGTGGCCATCACCGGGCAGCGCAACTGGTCCTCGACCAGCCTCTACCCATTCAACGTCACCTACGTCCACGGCGGGTACCGCTACCGGTCGCCGTTCGGTCATTTGTCAGACGCCGACTTCACCGCGGCGTGTGTGGACGACCTCGAGAACATGATCGAGGTGGGCACGGCCGGCGATATCGCCTGCATGATCGCCGAGCCCATCCAGGGCGTCGGTGGGTTCGTGACCCCGCCCGACGGGTTCTTCGGCGCCATGAAAGAGGTGCTGGACCGTCACGGCATCCTGTTCATCGCCGACGAGGTCCAAACCGGGTGGGGACGAACCGGCGAGCACTTCTGGGGATATCAGAGTCATGGCATCACGCCCGATATCTTCACCTTCGCCAAGGGACTCGGAAACGGGATGGCGATGGCGGGAGTGGTGGCGAGCCCCGAGCTCATGGACAGTCTTCCCGCCAACTCGATCTCGACGTTCGGAGGGAACCCTCTGTCGACGGCGGCCGCCATCGCCAACCTCGACTACGTGTTGGAACACGATCTGCAGACCAACGCCTACAAGGTCGGCAACCACCTGCGGAATCGCATCGAGGGTCTGGCAGAGCGGGTCGACATCATCGGAGAGGTTCGCGGCAAGGGGCTCATGCTGGGCGTCGAACTGGTCAGGCCCGGCGGCAAGGATCCCAACGCTCCGGCCGCCTCCATGGTGATGGAAGAGGCGAAGAAGGAAGGCCTCCTGATCGGCAAGGGCGGCATGTACGGCAACGTTCTGCGGATCGCCCCGGCATTGACCCTCACCGAGGACGAGGCCGACGAGGGATATGCCAAGCTCGAGGCGGCAGTGCTGCGGGCAACCGAGGGCTGAACCCGACCACGGGGGTCAGCGTGAACCCAGGGTTGGGCCCTGGGTTCACGCTGACCGTAGCGGTCGGTTTGGGCCCACAGAACGAGAGGAGCGGGAAATGCGGACACTCATCAAGAACGGCACCGTCGTGACCCATGCCGGGCGGGTGGGGGCCGACGTCCTCATCGACGGCGAGCAGGTGGTGGCGATGGCCGCCCCCGGGAGTCACGACTGGGAGGCGGGCTCGGACCGGGTGGTCGACGCTGCTGGGAAGTACCTGTTCCCCGGCGGTGTCGATGTCCACACCCACATGGAGTTGCCCTTTGGGGGAACCTACGCCTCCGACGACTTCGAGACCGGGACCAGGGCTGCCGCCTGGGGTGGGACCACCACCATCGTCGATTTCGCCGTGCAGTCGATCGGCGAGCCGATGATGGACGGGTTCGAGGCGTGGATGCAGAAGGCGGACGGCCGCTGTGCCATCGACTACGGGTTCCACATGATCGTCTCCGACGTCAACGAGCAGTCGCTCAAGGAGATGGACATGCTGATGGGGGAGGGCGTCACCAGCTTCAAGCTGTTCATGGCATACCCGGGTGTGCTCTACTCCAACGACGGCCAGATCTACATGGCCATGCAGAAGGCCGCCGAGAGCGGTGGCACCATCATGATGCACGCCGAGAACGGCATCGTCATCGACGTGTTGCGCGAGCAGGCGATCAAGCGGGGCGAGACCGACCCGATCTACCACTCGCTGACCCGCCCACCCGTCACCGAGGCGGAGGCAACCCACCGGGCCATCTCGTACGCCGAACTGGCGGGCTGTCCCCTCTACGTGGTGCACATGTCGGCCAAGCAGGCCGTCGCCGAGGTGGCCGCCGCCCGTGACCGGGGCCTCAACGTGTTCGGCGAGACCTGCCCCCAGTACCTGTACCTGGGATGGAACAACCTGAGGGAGCCAGGGTTCGATGGAGCCAAGTACGTGTGCTCGACCCCGGTCCGCAACTGGGAGGAGGAGCACCAGGAGTGGATGTGGACGTACCTGGCGACCAACGACCTCCAGGTGATCTCAACCGACCATTGCCCGTTCTGCATGAACGACCACCCGACCCTCGGCGTGCAGAAGCGCCTCGGTGAGGGTGACTTCACCAAGATCCCCAACGGGCTTCCCGGCGTGGAGGAACGGATGCGCCTCATCTACGACGGAGCGGTGTCGGACGGGCGCATGAACCTGGAGCGGTTCGTCGAGGTGTGCGCCGCCACCCCGGCCAAGATGTTCGGCCTGTACCCGCAGAAGGGCACCATCGCCATCGGCTCCGACGCCGACATCGTGGTGTGGGATCCGAACGTCCGCACCCGGATGTCGGTCGAGGTCAACCACATGCGAGTGGACTACTCGGCGTACGAGGGCAAGGATGTCCAGGGAAAGATCGACATGGTGATGGCACGTGGCAACGTGCTCATCGAGAACGACCAGTACCTCGGTTCACCCGGCGACGGCCGCTTCCTGAAGCGGGACACGAACCAGTACCTGATTTGAGAGAGAACCAGATGATCACACATTGGATCGGCGGCAGAGCCTGGGAAGGCTCGCCCGAACGGACCGGCGCCGTCTACAACCCTGCCACCGGACAGCAGTCGGCCGAGGTGGCGATGGCGACCCGGGCCGAGGTCGACGCCGCCGTGGCCGCCGCCAAGGAGGCCTACGCCGAGTGGCGGTTCTCGGCGCTCACCCGCCGTCAGAACATCATGTTCGCCTACCGAGACCTGGTGGCGGCACACCGCCACGATCTGGCCAAGCAGCTGACCGCCGAGCATGGCAAGACCATCGACGACGCCCTCGGCGAGGTCCAGCGGGGGTTGGAAGTGGTGGAGTTCGTGTGCAACATCGCCCACCTCCTCAAAGGCGAGTACTCCGAGCAGGTGTCGACCGGCGTCGACACCTACACGCTGCGCCAGCCCTTGGGTGTGGTGGCGGGCATCACCCCGTTCAACTTCCCGGCGATGGTCCCCATGTGGATGTACCCGGTGGCGATCGCCTGCGGAAACACCTTCGTCCTCAAGCCCTCGGAGAAGGATCCTTCGGTGTCGATGATGGCCGCCGAGCTGATGGCCGAAGCCGGCCTTCCCAACGGCGTGTTCAACGTCGTGCACGGCGACAAGGTGGCGGTCGACTCGATCCTGGAACATCCCGACATCGCCGCCGTCAGCTTCGTGGGTTCCACACCGATCGCCCGCTACATCTCCGAGACCGGTACCGCTCACGGCAAGCGGGTGCAGGCGCTCGGTGGTGCCAAGAACCACATGATCGTGCTCCCCGACGCCGACATGGATCTGGCCGCCGACGCCGCCGTCTCGGCGGGCTATGGCTCGGCCGGTGAGCGTTGCATGGCGATCTCGGTGGTGGTGACGGTGGGCGACGCCGCCGACCAGTTGCTTCCGAAGGTGGCAGAGCGGATCGCCAAACTCCAGGTGGGCCCCGGCGATCGAGAGGGCTCCGAGATGGGTCCGCTGGTCACCCGCGAGCACCGCGACAAGGTGAAGGGCTACATCGACGCCGGCGAATCGGAAGGAGCGACCCTGCTCGCCGACGGCCGCGGACTGCGGGTCGATGGCTTCGAGGAGGGCTTCTACCTCGGCCCGACGCTGTTCGACAACGTATCTCCGGACATGTCGATCTACCGCGACGAGATCTTCGGCCCCGTGCTGTCGGTGGTGCGGGTCGACCACTACGAGGATGCGATCAAGCTGATCAACGACAACCCGTACGGGAACGGCACCGCCGTGTTCACCAACGACGGTGGCGCGGCCCGCAAGTTCCAGAACGAGATCCAGGTCGGCATGGTCGGCATCAACGTGCCCATTCCTGTGCCGCTCAGCTTCTACAGCTTCGGCGGATGGAAGGACTCGATCTTCGGGTCACACGCCATCTACGGCCCGGAGGGGATCCGATTCAACACCCGTCAGAAGGTGGTGATCAGCCGGTGGCCGGACCCGATCCACCGCGGCGTGGATCTGGGCTTCCCCCAGCACGGCAGGTAGCACAATCGGCGGGTGGCCGCCTAGGAGGACCGAACCATGGACTTCGGAGTCGTACTGCAAACCGATCCACCCGCCAGTCGGGTGGTGGAACTCACGGCGTTGGCCGAGGGGCTTGGCTTCTCCTACTCGTGGACGTTCGACTCCCACGTGCTGTGGCAGGAGCCGTTCGTGATCTACTCCCAGATGCTGGCGGCCACCGAACGGATGATCGTGGGCCCGATGGTCACCAATCCCGGCACCCGCGACTGGACGGTGTTGGCGTCGTTGTTTGCCACTCTCAACGAGATGTCGGGTGGACGCACCGTGTGCGGTATGGGCCGGGGCGACTCGGCCTTGCGCTACATCGGGCGAACTCCCAAGACGCTCGACACCACCGCCGAGGCGACCAGGGTGATCAAGGATCTCGTGGCGGGGCGCGAGGTCACCTACAACGACAAGCAGCTCACCATCCCCTGGGTGGGCGACTCGGGGTATGAGCTCCCGGTGTGGATGGCTGCGTACGGGCCGAAGGCGCTGGCGTCGACCGGGACCCATTACGACGGGTTCATCCTGCAGCTCGCCGATCCCCAGATCGCCGCCTGGACGATCGGGGCCGTGAAGGAGGCGGCGGCCGCCGCCGGGCGTGATCCGGACTCGCTGTCGTTCTGTGTCGCTGCCCCCGCCTATGTCGGCGATGACATCGCCCATCAGCGGGATCAGCTCCGCTGGTTCGGTGGGATGGTCGGCAACCACGTCCACGACATGGTCAACCGCTACGGCCACGACGACGCGTCGAAGGTGCCGAAGGTGCTGGCCGATTACATCAAGGCCCGCGAGGGCTACAACTACGACCACCACGGCAGAGCAGGTAACCCCTCCACCGATTTCGTCCCCGACGAGATCGTCGATCGGTTCTGCGTGCTGGGCCCTCCAGAGGCGCACGTGGCCCGCATCGAGGAGCTGGCGTCGCTCGGTGTCACCCAGTTCGCCATCTATCTCATGCACGACGACATGGAGGGCACGCTCGAGGCGTACGGCTCCCACGTGATCCCGGCCGTCAACGGCTGAACAGGACGCGAACCCAGGTTCGGGTCACCGCTCAGCGGTGTCCCGGACCCTGAGAATGGCGGCATCAGCGGCGCCGGTACTCCTCGTCGGTCACCTTGCGTGGCTCCCACACGGTCGCCCCACCGGTGGTGAGCGACAGGTGCAACATGGGGCTGTGATCGTTGGCGCCGTGCCAGTGCAACTCGCCGGGCGGGGCGTACACGACGTCACCGGCCGCGATCTCAACGGTGTCTCCTTCGGCCGTTTGTACCAGCCCGGCGCCGGAGACGACATACAGGGTCTGGCCGTCGGGGTGCCAGTGCCAGTCGGTGCGGGCTCCGGGAGTGAACTGGACGGCGAGGGCATTGAGGGCGCCTTCGACCTGGGAGAGCGGTCCGAACCAGACGTCGCCGGTGAAGTTCTCGGCGGGCGACCGGGTCCACTCGTGGGTGTGGGCGGGTTTGTGTTCCATCGTTCGAGGCTAGCTCGAAACCGCCGGACCGGGCTTTGTCAGCTACTGCATGACAGCATCGAACAGCCCGGCTTGACCCGCGCCCACTCGGGCCGCCGAGCGGCGAAGTGCTCCCTGCCCGGCTGGTCGTCGTAGGGCCGGCGGAGCACGTCGAGCAGCTCATCGATCCGTGTGGGGTCGCCGGCGGTGGCGAGATCGATGGCCTCCTGCGCCAGGTAGTTGCGGAACACATACCTGGGGTTCACCGTGTTCATCCTGGCCCGACCCTCCGGTGTGACCGCCGCCAACCAGCGGGTCAACCAGGCCTGCGTGGCTGCTCGCACGGCCTCCGATGGCGGCGCGTAGTGGGCTTCGTCCATGCTGCCCATCTCTGGGGACGTGACCTCGGCCAGGTTCCTGAAGAAGACGGTCATGTCGGTCTCTGCCATGCCGAGCAGCGTCAGAAGGTCGTCGACCAGCTCCCTGTCGAACTCGGCCAGCCCGAGCTTGGCGTTCATCATCGTCGTCCATCCCCGCTCGAAGGTGGCGACGAACCCGTCGAGAGCCTCTTGGAGAGGGGCCGGCGAGTCGAGCAGCGGAACGAAAGCGTTTCCGAGCTGGGCGAGGTTCCATTGGGCGATGGCGGGCTGGTTGCCGAAGCGGTAGCGGCGGCCCTGGGCGTCGGTGGTGTTGGGGGTCCAGCCCGGGTCGTAGCCCTCGAGCCACCCGTACGGGCCGTAGTCGATGGTGAGCCCGAGGATCGACATGTTGTCGGTGTTCATGACACCATGCACGAAGCCCACCCGCGTCCACTCGACCATCAGCAGTGCGGTCCGGCGCACCACCTCGGCGTACATCCCGGCGACGTCGCCCGGTTCGAGCTCGGGGAAGTGATGACGGATGGTGTGATCGGCCAGCGCCTGCAGGAGATCGACCTCACCTCGCCAGGTGTGGAGCTGGAAATTGCCGAATCGGATGAAGCTGGGCGCCACCCGGCACACCACCGCCCCCGGCTCCCAATCGGGGTTGCCGTCGTAGAACATGTCGCGCATCACCATGTCGCCGGTGACGGCCAAACTCAGCGCCCGGGTGGTCGGCACGCCCAGGTGATGCATCGCTTCGGAGCAGATGAACTCCCGCAGCGACGAGCGCAGCACCGCCAGTCCGTCGGCTCTCCGGGAGTACGGGGTGGGGCCGGCTCCTTTCAACTGCAGCTCGAGACGGGACCCGTCGACGGCGATGGCCGATCCCAGCGAGATCGCCCGGCCGTCGCCGAGCTGGCCGGCCCAGTTCCCGAACTGGTGACCCCCGTAGGCGGCGGCGTGAGGGTCCGCCCCCTCGGGCACGCGGCCCCCGGTGAACACGTGGGCGAACTCGGGGGAGCGAGCCTCCTCCGGCTCGATACCGAGCACTTCGAGCATCTCGGCCGACACGGCCAGCACTCGAGGCGCCGATGGTGCTCGCGGCGTGACCCGGGAGAAGGCGGCGCCCGTCACCTGGCGAGAGCCCGGTGCGTCGGACGGATCTGCCGCCAGCTCGCCGGTGAATCGATTGTCGAAAGTGAGAGCCAGCGTCATCTCAGAACAGTTCGTCGAGGAGGCGGTACCAGGTGATTCTGTCAGGGTCGGGGAATTGGCCGTAATGCTCGAACAGGAGCGGAATCCACTGCTCGCCCCAGTTGTATGTGAGGCTACGAGCGGCGACCGCCAGATCGAGATGGCGATCGCCCACCCCGGCCCGATCGAGATCCACGAAGCCCACGGCTTCCGCGTCGATCAACACGTTCGTCAACGCATAGTCGCCGTGGATCAGGGTCGGTACGTACCGCTCCGGGAGGCGGTGCTCGAGCCGGGCGAGTATCTGCTCCGGAGTCCGCCCGGCGTGCAGCGGCTCGAAGGTGGCCGGGTCGACCAGTCCCGCTTCGACCCGCCCCCGAGCGATGGCGAGAAGCGCCCAGGGTGAGCGGTCCACCGGGCACCCGGCTGACGGTTGGTCATGCCACGAACGCAGACCGCCGGCGACACGTCCGATCATCTCGTCCACACGGTCTGTCCAGGGCGGGTCACAGGCGCGTACCCCGGAGAGCCCTTCGGTGAGGAGGAAAGCCCGGTTGTCGACCACCTCGTGGGCCACCAACGGGGCAACGGCGATCCGTCCCGCCGTCCACTCGAGCATGGCCGCCTCGTCGGCGAGAGCCTGCGCCGAGTCCACCTTCAGGAATCGTCGAGCGTCCCCCCGGGCGAACACCAGGACCCGAGCACTGGAACGGCCGATCACCTCTTCTTCGAGACGTGACCAGCCGGATAGAGCCGAGGCGATCGTGGTGGGCAGCTGCATGCGTCGGAAGGTAGTTGGTAGGCGGTCGATTCCCTCACGTTTGCACATGGAGGTCGCGGGATAGGGAATTGGGCGGCGGAGATCATCTCGCCGGAATGGTCCACGGGTCCACGGGTCAACAGGTCAACGGGACCGGAATCCTGGGGTCGGCCTGTATCGTGTCGACCTGTTGACTTGTTGACCACCCCCGGCCCGTCCGGTCAGCTGTACCTATCCGCTGGATAGGGCGATGGGCACACTGGTGGATTCATGAGCTTTGTCCCCCACGGAGCGGAGTGGGGGAAGGGTCCGCCGGCGCAAGCGCCGGGGAGGAACGAGCGGGGTAGGGGGGTTGAAAGCTCGCGAGATGAACTCGCACGTGTTCCGGAGCGCGCATGCATGCTCGCGAGGGATAGGCCCCCCCTACCCCGCAAGCGTCCGGTCGCTTGCGACCGGCGGACCCTTCCCCCTCTCGCAAGCTCGAGGGGGACAAAGCTACTCCCTATCCGCGCGACCTCATTGTGTAGAAGGTGTGGATACTTGCCGATCCGATGCTCGATGCTCGATGCTCGATGCTCGATGCTCGATGCTCGATGCTCGATGCTCGATGCTCGATGCTCGATGCTCGATGCTCGTAGAGTTGTCCGGACCGATACGGAGAGGACGAGATGACGTTCCGAGCATTCGTGGTCGAGAAGACCGAACAGGGGTGGGTGCGCGGCGTCCGGGATCTCAGCGTCGACGACCTTCCCGCTGGTGATGTCCTCGTCGACGTCGAGCGGTCCGGCATCAACTACAAGGACGGCCTCGCCAGTATCGAGAAAGGCAGGGTCGCCCGGATCTCGCCGCTCGTTCCCGGCGTCGACCTGGCCGGAACCGTCACGGAGTCCTCCGATCCGTCGGTCGCCGTGGGGTCGAAGGTGATCGTGCACGGGTACGACCTGGGTGTGGCCCACCACGGTGGGTTCGCCGGGATGGCTCGGGTCCCGGCCGGCTGGGTGGTGCCGCTTCCCGAAACGCTCACAACGGAGCAGGCGATGATCGTCGGCACAGCCGGGTACACGGCGGCGCTGTCGGTGATGGCGTTGGAGGCCGCCGGTCTCGAGCCGCAGGACGGGCCGGTGTTGGTGACCGGCGCCACTGGCGGTGTCGGATCGACCGCGGTGGCGATCCTCGCCGCCCGCGGCTACATGGTGGTGGCGTCGACCGGGAAGGCCGATCAGGCCGAGTGGTTGCGGTCGCTGGGAGCAGCTGAGGTGATCGGCCGCGAAGAGACGTCCGCAGAGTCGGCCCGCCCCATGGACTCCGAGCGATGGGCCGGTGCGGTCGACTCGGTTGGGGGCTCGACCCTCGCCTACGTGCTGCGCACCCTCCGCTACGGCGGGAGTGTCGCCGCCAGCGGCCTCACGGGTGGGGGAGAGCTCCCGACCACCGTCTACCCGTTCATCCTCCGCGGGGTGAACCTGCTGGGCATCGACAGTGTCATGAACCGGATCGACGAGCGACGCGAGGTGTGGGAACGGATCGCCACCGACCTCCGGCCCCGCCAGCTCGGCCAGGCGGCCGCCAACACGGTGGGGCTCGGGGAGCTGGAGGGTCAACTCGACCGCATCCTGGCCGGCGGGATGGTCGGTCGGGTCCTCGTGGACCCGAACGGGTGACCGGGCCGGGCGTCGACTTCCGGGCTGCCGGTCTACCGTCACCCCGGTGAACGACCTCGATCTCGCCCATCTCCTTGCCGACACCGCCGACGCCATCACCCTGACGGCGTTCACCAGGACCGGTCTGTCGGTGTCGACCAAGGCAGACGGAAGCGTGGTCACCGAGGCGGATCTGGCCGCCGAATCCGAGATACGCCGCCTTCTCACCGAATTCGCCCCACTCGACGGGGTGGTCGGTGAGGAGCACGGGGTGACCGGTGGCGACACCCGCCGCTGGTACATCGACCCCATCGATGGCACCTCCAGCTTCGTGGCGGGGAGGCCCGAATGGGCGACGATGGTGGCGCTCGAGGAGGATGACCGAATCCTGGCGGCAGCGATCTCGAGTCCTGCTCTCGGGCGACGTTGGCACGCCTCTGTCGGTGAGGGTTCCTGGGCGAGCGACGACGGTGGCCGTATGCGGGTGTCCCCGGTGGCCGTGCCCGAACTGGCCCGTGTTTCGGCATGGCCGCCACCGTTCCGACAGAAGCCGCGGTGGTCGACGGTGGTTGAAGGATTCGTCCGGCAGGTCGAATTCGCCGGCGCCACTCTGAAAGGCGTCCAGCACAAGCCCACCCGGGACACCGGCTTTCCCAACGCGGGCGTGCTGCTGGCGGCGGGCGGTCTCGAGGGGTTCCTGTTGTGCGGGGGCGGGCCATGGGATCTGGCTCCGCTCGTGCTGCTGGTCGAGGAAGCGGGCGGCACCTTCAGCGACCTGGAGGGTGGTCGCCGTCTCGACACCGGGGCGGGTCTGTTCTCGAACGGCCTCTTGCACGACACGCTGCTCGGATGGGTCGTCGCGGACTGACGTGGAGACGGCGTGGTGTCCAAAGCCGGTTGCCTCGTCCAGTCTTACGTGCGCGAACGGGGCTAAGACGGTTTTGTCATTCGTCACCCTCGCGGGGTGGCACCTGGCGAACGGTCGCGCCCTGCCCTGGGCGGATGGCGCTTGGACGCTCGAAGCGAAGACGGCCGCCCCTCGAATGCGTCGGTCAGGCAATCGGCCAGCGCGAGGACTGCTGACCGTTGCCGTGGGAGGTGGTGGTCGACTCCGAAGTCCCCGGCCCGCCACGCGAGAAGGCACGACGAGTACCGGCGCGGGTTCCAGGAGGTCGTCCCCCTGGGAGAGTCAGTGGGTCGTCCCCCTGGTTGGAGAGTCACGGTGAACGGTGAACGGCATCCTCCGTTACGATCGGCCCGATGCCCGCCCCTCTCTCCGTGCTCGTCGACGCGTGGAAAGCGCGCCACTTCCCGGCCCTGCCCGGGCGCTGGGTCGTGGCTCCCGGTGCGCGTGCGTTCGTCATCGCCGGGCTGGCTCGGGTTTCGGCCGGACCGGTGCTGGCGATCGTGCCGGGGGAGCGCGACGCCGAGGACCTCGCAGACGACGTGGCGCTGTTCACCGACACGTCGGTGTTCATGCCCGCCTGGGAGACGCTCCCGTTCGAGCATCTGTCGCCCAATGCCGGCACCATGGCACGCCGGGCTCGGGCACGGCATCGCCTGCTCGCCGGCGGGAAGGGCACGGTGGTGGTGGCGAGTGTCCGGGCCGCCGTCCAACGCGTGAGTCCTTCGTCGCCGGAGCCGCTGGTGTTTCGGCGGAACGCCGAGTTCGATGTCGCCGATCTCGCCCGCCGGTTGGCCGCTCTCGGCTACGCCCGCACGGACCGGGTGGAGGCACGTGGCGAGTTCGCCGTGCGGGGTGGCATCGTCGACATCTTCCCGGCCCAGGACGACGACCCCGTCCGCATCGACTTCTGGGGGGACACGGTCGAGGATCTGCGCCTGTTCGCGGTTGGCGACCAGCGTTCAGCCGACCCCGTCGACCTCGTCGAGGCGTACCCGGCCCGGGAGTTCCGCCCCGACAATGTCGACGTGGTCGACCGGGCGGGTGCTCTGCTGCGGTCGGACCCCTGGAACGCCTCGGTGTGGGATCGGATCGTCGACGGCAACCACTTTTCGGGCATGGAGTCGTGGATGCCATGGCTTGCCGACGAACGCACCATCCTCGACGAGGTGAGCGACGACACCATGGTGGTGGTCGTCGACCCGGTTCGCACCAGGGACCGCAGCCGTGACCTGCGCAAGGAGGAAGAAGACCTCGCAGGCGCGCTCGCCTCGAGCTGGGGGAAGGGTGCACCGGCTGCGGGTGAGCACCCCGCCCTGTTCCTCGACCTCGAAGCCTCTCTCGGCAGGCGTCCGACCGTCGAGCTCCCCCCCGTGGCGGCCACGCCGGCCGACGAGATCCTCACGGTCCGGTCGCTCGACGCAACCACCGGTGACCCTGAGTCGGTGGCCTCGGCGCTGCGGCGATTGAACAACTCCGGCGTCTCGGCAGTGGTGGCGATGGACGGCGTGGGCGCCGCCGATCGGGTGGCCCGGCTACTCGCAGAGAACGATCATCCGATCCCGCGTGCGGAGATGCTCGACACCCTCCGCACTGCGGTGATCGGCACCGGCATCCACCATGGGTTCATCCTCCCCGAGGTGGGCGTCGCTGTGTTGGGCGAACAGGAGATCGCCGGCCGTCGTCGGGCCCACCGACGAACCGGCGGCCGCCGAACAGCTGCAACGGGGCAGGAGTATCGCGATCTTCGTCCCGGTGACCACGTCGTGCACTTCAAGCACGGCATCGGCCGGTTCGAAGGTCTCGTGTCCCGCACGATGGCCGGGGTGGAGCGGGACTACCTGGTGGTGGCCTACGCCGGAGCCGATCGGCTCTACGTCCCCACCGACCAACTGGCCGCCATCACCAAGTACACGGGTGGCGAGGAGCCCAGGGTCTCGCGCATGGGTGGCAAGGACTGGTCCGACACGAAGGCCAAGGTCCGCAAGGCGGTGGCGGCGGTGGCGGAGGAGGTGGTGCGGCTCCATCGGCTGCGGGCAGCGGCCACCGGGCACGCCTATCCGCCCGACACGCCCTGGCAGCGGGAGATGGAGGCGTCGTTCCCCTTCGAGGAGACACCCGATCAGCTCACCGCCATCAGCGACGTCAAGGTGGACATGGAGACCGATCGGCCGATGGATCGGCTGGTCTTCGGCGATGTGGGGTTCGGCAAGACCGAGGTCGCCATCCGTGCTGCCTTCAAGGCCGCCACGTCAGGCAAGCAGGTGGCGGTGTTGTGTCCGACCACCCTGCTCGCCCAACAGCACTTCACCAACTTCTCGGAGCGGTTTTCTCCCTATCCGCTCAGGGTGGAGATGCTGAGCCGATTCCTGACATCCAAGGAGTCGAAGGCCGTGGTCGCCGCCATCGCCACCGGCGAGGTCGACATCGTGATCGGCACCCACCGTCTCCTCTCCGAGGACATGCGGTTCAAGGAGCTGGGGCTGCTCGTCATCGACGAGGAGCAGCGCTTCGGTGTCTCGGCGAAGGACCGGATCAAGGCCATGAAGATCGGCGTCGATGTGATGACGCTCACCGCCACCCCGATTCCCCGCACCCTGGAGATGGCCCTCACGGGGATCCGGGAGGTCAGCCACATCCGCACCGCCCCGG
This sequence comes from uncultured bacterium, assembly GCA_963825585.1. Taxonomy (GTDB): domain Bacteria; phylum Actinomycetota; class Acidimicrobiia; order Spongiisociales; family ZC4RG35; genus JAOUGY01. Next base: position 913,429 of record CAWGTX010000006.1, on the reverse strand, counting down.
TCGAACGTCACCCCATCCTCACCTACGTCGGGCCGTACGACGACCAGACGGTGGCGGCTGCGATCCGCCGCGAGATGCTCCGGGAAGGACAGATCTTCTACGTGCACAACCGGGTCCAGTCGATCGAGCGGGCCGTCGCCCGGCTGCGGGACCTGGTGCCCGACGCCCGCTACGTGGTGGCGCACGGCCAGATGTCGGAAGGTCAGCTCGAGCAGGTGATGCTCGACTTCTGGAACCGGGAGCACGACGTGATGGTGGCCACCACCATCATCGAGTCCGGTCTCGACCTCCCTCAGGTCAACACGCTGATCGTCGAGCGGGCGGACCTGCTCGGATTGGCACAGCTCTATCAGCTGCGGGGTCGGGTCGGTCGTTCCGACCAGCGCGCCTACGCCTATCTGTTCCATCCTCCGGAGCAGTCGCTCACCGAAGAGGCGCACCGACGTCTCGAGGCGATCGGCGAGGCCACCGACCTCGGATCCGGGTTCCAGCTCGCCCTCAAGGACCTCGAGATCCGTGGCGCCGGCTCGGTGCTGGGTGAGGTTCAGTCGGGACACGTCAGTGCTGTCGGATTCGACCTCTACGCCGAGCTGGTGGCCGAAGCGGTGAACAAGCTCGAGGGACGAACCCTGATCGAGGAGGCACCACCGGAGATCCGCATCGAGCTGCCCATCGACGCCCACCTCCCCGACGACTACGTGGAGGAGCAGCAGCTGAGACTCGAGGCGTACCGCCGGCTCGCCCTCGCCACCACCCACGCCGAAGTCGATGACGTCGCAGCAGAGTGGAACGATCGTTTCGGTGACATCCCCCTGTCGGCCGAGTCACTGGTGGCCATCGCCCATCTCAGAGTCGAGGCCCTCCGCACCGGTCTCCGCGAGATCGTCAAACTCCACCACGAGGTCCGTCTGGGCCCGGTGGATCTCAGTCAGTCCCAGGAGATCCGGCTCCAGCGAATCTCACGCAAAGCCGTCCTCCGCGCCAACGAGGGCGTCATCTTCCTGCCCGCCCCCGAACCTCTGTTGCCCGGCCTCCTGGACTTCATCGAGAAGATGTGGCCGAACCAAGACAGCTTGGGCCCGGGGGAATCCACGCCACCAGCAATTGGTACAACGTAGAACGTACAACGTAGAACGTACCGGGATGGCGGACCGTCACGGCCGGGGCCGAACGAGCTGGCGATGCGTTGTACGTTGAACGTTGAACGTTGAACGTTCTACCTGCTGGCCCGGTCGGCCGCCTATGCCGTTCGCCGGGTTAGCATCGCTCTCTCACCTATCCGAGGTTCCCCTCTTGAAGATTGCATCGCGGATCATTCTGCCCTTGTCGATCGTGCTCGCCGCGTGCGGTGGTGCGGGATCCGTGGCAGCCACAGTCGACGGCGTCGAGATCACCGTCGAGGACATCCAATCCCTCGTCGCCGCCGACGGCGCGGTGGATGCCGAGTTCTTCCGGACTCAGCTCCAGGGCGAAATCGTGTCACTGGCGGTGCTCGGTGCCGCAGAGGAGCAGTTCGGGATCACCGCCTCGGACGAGGACATCGAGACGCAATACCAGGAGTTCAAGACCCAGCTCGAGAGCTCGGCCGAGACCTATGAGGCGGCGTTGGAGGCCAACGGTATCACCGACAAGAGGGTCCGCCAGGCAGCACGCCAGCAGATCATCGCTGACGCACTGCGAGAGCAGCTCATCGACGAGACGCCGGCCATCGACGAGACCGAGGTCGCCACCGAGCTCGATGCCAACTCCGAGGCCTATCGCAACGGGTGCATCAAGCACATCCTGCTCGAGACCGAGGAGGAGGCGCTGGAGGTCAAGGCCCGTCTCGACGGCGGCGAGGACTTTGCCACCGTCGCCGGCGAGACCTCGATAGAGCCGCAGGCCGCCCAGACCGGCGGGGACCTCGGATGTTCGACCCTCAACCGCTACGTGCCCGAGTTCTCGGTCGGGGCGCTTACCGCCGAGATCGGTGTCGTCACCGAGCCTGTCCAGACCGAGTTCGGATTCCACCTGATTCTGGTCGACTCGATCGACGATGATGCCGCCGTCGAGACCGCCATCCGGTCGCAGCTCGAGACGGTCGCCCAGCAGACCTACTTCAGTGAGTGGATCCAGGACATCCTCACGTCCACGGAGATCACCGTCGACGAGGAGTACGGCGAATGGGTGGCGGATCCCCCAGGGATCGTGCCGCCTGCCGATGAGTCGGCCGAGACACCCACCGAGACCGCCCCCACCACCGGCGGATGATCCACCTGGTGGGGTTCGGTCCCGGGGATTGGGATCGAACCGGAGAGGACGCCAAACGGCTGCTCTCCGACGTCGCCAACACGGTGATCGCCCGTACGATTCGCCATCCGGCCGCTCGCTCGCTCGCCGAGCAGCGGCCGGTGGTGTTCTGTGACGACCTGTACGAGGCGTTCGAATCGTTCACCGACGTCTACGACGCCATCTCGCAGCGGGTGCTGGCGGCGACCGCCGAGGGGACGGTCGTCTATGCCGTCCCGGGAAGTCCCGTGGTCGGGGAGTTCGCGGTAGGCCGAATCCGCAGCGCCGCCCGAGAATCCGACATCGACGTGAAGCTCCACCCGGCCGAATCGTTCCTCGACGCGGTGGCTTCGGAGATCGGGCTCGATCCGCTCGCCGACGGGCTCAAGCTGCTCAACGGTCACGACCTCCCCAGTCCGCTCGTCTTCGACGTTCCCACCGTGATCGGGCATGTCGATCTGCCCGAGGTGCTGGCCGACATCTGCGCCCTGGTCGACCGGGTGATCCCGGAGGAGACCGAGGTGTGCGTGCTGGCCGATCTCGGATCACCTGGCCAGCGGGTGGCGTGGTCGACGGCGGCTGAGGTCGACCCCGGGCTGGCCGGCGTACGCACCTCGCTGTTCGTGCCGGCCTGCTCGGGCGGGCTGCTCGGTGCCGTCCACGTGATGGACCGCCTGCGGCGAGAGTGCCCTTGGGATCGGAAGCAGACTCACCACAGCCTGGTTCGTTACCTGCTGGAGGAGAGCCACGAGTTGGCGGACGCTCTCGCCGGCCTCGCCGACGGCGACGAGCCCGACTACGGCGCCTACGCCGATGTCGAGGAGGAACTCGGCGATGTCCTGCTCCAGGTGCTGTTCCACGCCCGCATCGCCCAGGACGTCGAGGCATTCGACATCTCCGACGTCGCCGAGCAGCTTCGGCGCAAGCTGGTTCGGCGTCATCCCCACGTGTTCGGCGATGTCGAAGCCGAGGACGCCGAGGCGGTCAAACGCAACTGGGACCAGATCAAGTCAGAGGAGAAGGGGGGATCGACACTCGGCTCGGTCCTCGACGGCATTCCCAGTTCGCTCCCCGGCCTCCACCGCGCCGCCGAAGCACAGCGTCGCGCCGCCAAGGTCGGATTCGACTGGAGCGACAGCGAACCCGTGCTGGCCAAGCTGGCAGAGGAGGTCGCCGAACTCGCCGAAGCCCTCGACGATCGGTCGGCGATGGCCCATGAGCTCGGTGACGTCCTGTTTTCGGTGGTCAACCTCGCCCGGCATCTCGACCTCGACCCCGAGGTGGTGGTGAGGTCCGCCACCCATCGCTTCGAGGACCGGTTCCGCGCCATGGAGCGCGAAGGTCCCCTCGCCGGCCTGACCATCGAGCAACTCGACGAACGCTGGGAACGGGCGAAGTCCACCGAACCCGACCCGTAGACCCGTTGGCCTGTCCGTCACTGTCCGCGCGAATGACCTTGCACCCCGCGCGCATCGTCTATTGTCGTAACGACAACACCAAATCAGGAGGGCTCGCTTGTCCACGCACATCGCCGACATTCGAGCTCGTGAGATCCTCGACAGCCGCGGTAATCCGACCGTCGAAGCCGAAGTCCTGCTCGCTGGCGGGGGTTTCGGACGGGCGGCGGTACCTTCCGGGGCGTCGACGGGGGCACACGAAGCCCATGAGCTTCGTGACGGCGGAGACCGCTACGGCGGCAAAGGGGTTTCGCGGGCGGTCGACAACGTCCAGAACGTCATCACACCTGCACTGGTAGGCATCGATGCCACCCAGCAGGAACGGGTCGATCAGATCATGCTCGACCTCGACGGCACACCCAACAAGGTCAATCTCGGTGCCAACTCGATCCTGGCGGTCTCACTGGCCGTGGCCAGGGCGGCGTCCGCCCAGGTCGGACTTCCGCTCTACAAGTACCTCGGTGGGCCGACGGCCCGCCTGCTCCCCGTGCCCTGTCTCAACGTCCTCAATGGTGGGGCACATGCGGCGAACTCCGTCGACATCCAGGAATTCATGCTTGTGCCCGGTGGATTCGGAACGTTCCGAGAAGCACTCCGGGCCGGCGTCGAGGTGTACCACGTCCTCAAGAAGGTGCTGGCGGGACGTGGCCTGACCACCAACGTCGGCGACGAAGGCGGCTTTGCGCCCAACCTGCCCACCAACCGTGCCGCCCTCGAACTGTTGTCCGAGGCGATCGAAACCGCCGGCTACAAGCTGGGTGAAGAGATCGCACTCGCGCTCGACGTCGCGGCCACCGAGTTGTACCGCGAAGGCAGCTACAAACTCGATGGGGAAGGACGCACGATGTCGTCCGACGAGATGGTCGGTTTCATCGCCGAACTGGTCGACGAGTTCCCGCTCGTCTCCGTCGAGGACGGCATGGCCGAAGACGACTGGGACGGATGGAAGAAGCTCAACGCGGCCCTCGGATCACGGGTGCAACTGGTGGGCGACGACCTGTTCGTCACCAACCAGCAGATCCTGGAGCGGGGTATCCGCGAGAAGGCGGCCAACGCCATCCTCATCAAGGTCAACCAGATCGGGTCGCTGTCCGAAACCCTCCACACCATGGAGACTGCCGAAGGCGCCAAGTTCGGACGCATGGTCAGCCACCGTTCCGGAGAAACCGAGGATGCCTTCATCTCGCACCTTGCGGTCGCCACCAACGCCGGTCAGATCAAGACCGGCGCTCCAGCCCGCGGGGAACGCACCGCCAAGTACAACCAGCTGCTCCGGATCGAGGAGGCATTGGGCGACCAGGCCCGCTACGCCGGCTGGACGCCGTTCAGCAGGGCACGATGACGCTCGTTCGACGCCCCATCATGCTGCTCGGGCCGGCGGTGATCCTGGTGGTTGTATTGGCGCTCGCCACCAACGTGTTGCCGCTCCGCCAGATCGTGGCTCAGCGCAGCGAGATCGCAGCGACGCAGTCGGCGCTCGACGTCATCATGGCCGAAAACGCCGGCCTCGATGCCCAGGTCACCGCCCTCGAGACCCCGCTCGAAGTCGAGCGGCTGGCGCGAGAAGAGCTCGGATACGTGCGGCCCGGAGAGCAGGCGTTCGTGGTGATGGACCCGACGCCGGGCGAGTCCGCGACATCGCCGGCACCAAAGGCGGCGTCCACCGGCGACGCCGGTCAGGCCACCGCCGATCAGCCTGCACCCACCGCCGACACCGAACGGCACGTGATCGCCCGGATGTGGGACTACATGACGGGGCGGGACCTGTCCGACACCGAGTGAACGACCGGGTCGTCATCGAAGCCCAGATCGGTCGTCCGCTCCGGGCCGAATCGACGGTGGTTGTCGTCTGTCCGCTCGGTCTGCCCGTCGTTGTCTCGGTTCCAGCCGTGCTCGACGACGGGACACCATTCCCGACCCGCTATTGGCTGACCTGTCCGTTGGCGGTGGCACGCATCGGACGTATCGAATCGGTCGGTGGCGTGCGACGCCTCCAGGCGTGGATCGACGCCGACCCGCAGCGACGGGCCGCACTCGACGCCACCCACGACCGATACGCATCAGAACGCGACGCCACCGTCGAAGGCGAGCCCGTGCACCTACCCAGCGGGGGAGTGGCCGGCTCGACGTCGGGCGTCAAGTGCCTCCACGCCCACTACGCCGACCTCGCCGCCGGAAACAACAACCCGGTTGGTTCGGCAGTGGCGCCCTTCGTCGAACCGCTCGACTGCACCCGTCCCTGCGTCGCCGACGGAGCCCGCAACCCGGCGTGGGTCGAACCCAGGTAGCTTGTGGTCATGAAGGCTGCAGTCGACATCGGCACCAACTCCATGCGTCTCCTCCTCGTGAGCGACGACGGAGGGGAGGTCGGGCGGTGGGCCCGCGTCACCGGTCTGGGAAAGGGCCTCGACGCCAGCGGGCGACTCTCCGAGGAAGCCATCGAACGGACGGTCGCGGTCCTCGCCGACTACGGACGTCTCGTCGCCGAACACGGAGCGAACCGGTTCCGGGCGGTCGCAACCTCCGCTAGCAGGGACGCTGCCAATCGTGACCACTTCTTCGACCGGGCAGAAACCGCGCTCGGCTTTCGACCCGAAGTGATACCCGGCGAAGAAGAGGCCCGCCTCTCCTACCTGGGAGCAACCTCTGGACTGGATGGAGGCGCACCCTACGTAGTCGTCGACATCGGCGGTGGATCAACCGAGTTCGTCTGGCAGGAAGACGGCACCGTCAACGGCCGCTCGATCGACATCGGATCCGTCCGGCTCACCGACCGACTCCTCGGCACCCGCCCTGTCGATTTCGCCGGACTCGAAGCCGCCTGTAGACACGTCGAAGATCTGTTCACCGCAGTCGCCGTACCGCCCGCCACCACCGTCATCGGCGTCGCAGGCACGTGGACGAGCCTGGCAGCCATCGCCCAGGACCTGGCCGAATACGACCGGGCCAAAGTCCACGGCTGGCCCCTCGGCCGGCCCGAAGTCGAACGACTCATCGGCCTGTTCGCCTCCCAGAGCATCGAAGAGACCGCCCGCATCCCCGCCCTCGACCCGGCCCGAGCCCCCGTCATCCTCGCCGGTACCGTCATCGCCCGCGAGACCATGCGCCACCTCGGCACCCTCGAAGTGGTCGTCTCCGAACACGACCTCCTCGACGGAGTCATCGCCTCGCTCTGACGCCCCCCACACCTACACTCCGGATACCCGCCCGGGTGGCGAAATGGCAGCCGCGGAGGTCTTAAACACCTCTGTCCGCAAGGACATGTGGGTTCGAGTCCCACCCCGGGCACTGTGATGTTCCTAGGGGGGCGACCCCCTGATTGCCCTAGGGGGGCGACCCCCTAGAACCCCCGCCGGTACGCGTGGTGAGCACTTGGCGTGGCGGGCCGGGGGTTGTGCAGTGTGCGCGGCCGAGATTCCCACGGTCAACGGTGAACGGTGAACTTCCTAGGGGGGCGACCCCCTAGAACCCCCGCCGGTACGCGTGGTGAGCACTTCGTGGCGGGCGTAGTGATGCGGTCGGGGGTTGCCACCGGGAACGGTTCTCGCCCGGGGGCTGTGATGTTCCTAGGGGGGCGACCCCCTAGAACCCCCGCCGGTACGCGTGGGCGATGTTCGCGTGGGGTGCCGGGGACTTCTGAGTCTGACCGCGGCACACGCGCGCCACGGCGATCGGTGAACGGTCAACGGTCAACGGTCCCTCGAGTCGACCCCCAAACCGCCCCCTGCCTTCCGCACCCGGATTGGCTGGCAGCTGGCCGCTGGTAGCTGGCAGCTTTCTCGTCGCTCGTCGCTCGTCGCTCGTCGCTCGTCGCTCGTCGCTCGTCGCTCGTCGCTCGTCGCTCGTCGCTCGTCGTCACGCGCCGAACGGGGCCCGAAGGCCCCGTTCAACGCCGTCTGTCCGGGAGAGAGACGAACGTCTACGAGATCGGATCCAGCGTGCGTGGATCGGCGATCTGCTCCATGAACTCGGGATAGGCGGCCGCCCCGTGCTCGATACGGTCCAGACCGGCGATCTCCTCCTCGGCCGAGACCCGGAGTCCCATCGTGGCGTTGATCGCTCGGAACACGATGCTCGACGTGATGAACACCCAGGCCACGATTGCCAGTGCTCCCAGGGCCTGTGCGCCGAGCAGGCTGACACCGCCGCCGTAGAACAGTCCGCCACCGCCGACCGAGTCGAACAGGCCGACGGCGAGCAGACCCCAGATGCCGCACACACCGTGCACGGAGATTGCGCCCACCGGGTCGTCGATCTTGATCTTCTCGAAGAAGACGATGGCGAACACCACGATCACACCGGCCACCAGACCGATGATGACCGCTCCGAGGTTCGACACGTTGGCGGTTCCGGCCGTGATGCCGACGAGACCACCGAGCGCCCCGTTCAGGGTGAGACCGGGATCGGGCTTGCCGAAGAGCGGGTACGTCCATGCGGTGACCATCGCAGCGAGCGAGCCGGCGGCCGCCGCCAGCGTGGTGGTCACGACCACCGACGAGAAGTCGGCGCCGACCGCGGCCAGGGTGGAACCACCGTTGAAGCCGTACCAGCCGAACCACAGGATGAACACGCCGAGTGCGCCCAGCATCAGGCTGTGACCGGGGATGGGGAGCGGCTTGCCGTTCTCGTCGTACTTGCCGATGCGGGGACCGAGCACCATCACACCGGCGATGGCGGCGACGCCACCGGTGAGATGCACCAGGCCCGAACCGGCGAAGTCCACGAATCCGAGGTCGGTGAGCCATCCCTGCCCACTCCACGCCCAGTGGGTGACGATGGGGTAGATCAACCCGGTGATGAAGGGTGTGTACACGAGGTAGGCGGAGAACTTGGTGCGTTCGGCCATTGCTCCCGACACGATGGTCGCCGCCGTCGCAGCGAACACCACCTGGAAGAACCACGAGGTGCTCTGTGCGGGGTCTGACACGAAGAACGCGTCTCCGATACCTCCGTAGGCCAGGAACCCACCGACGCTGGTCCCTCCGTAGGCGAGCCCAAAGCCCACCGCCCAGTAGACCAACGACCCCACGGAGAAGTCCATGAAGTTCTTCATCACGATGTTGGCCGTGTTCTTGGCCCGGGTGAAACCTGCCTCGACCAGAGCGAATCCGGCCTGCATGATGAACACCAGGATGCCCGCCATCACGATCCAAATGGTGTCGACCGAAACCGCCACCTCCTCGAGCGTGGGACCGGTCTGCGCCAGGGCCGTCCCGGCCAGTGGCCCGAACAGCGAGAGAGCCGTCAGGCTCCCGAGTGCTACCAATCTCTTCCTCATCTGCTGCCTCCGCGTTGTTTGGGGATCGCGACTCGGAAGCTATGGCATCGGGTTTTCGACCGGATTGCCCGACTGTTGCCCGCGCGCCGCGATCGCGTTTCCGTAGCGTTTCGGAGGCTGGGAACGTCCCGCCCGATCCAGGCGTCCGATCCAGGCGTTTCGCCGTGTTGCCAATGGCCCTGACGTTGCGATGCTCGATCACCTAGCGTTGGATCGGCCATGACGTCCGAACTGTCCGACTCGCGCCTCGCCAACGTGGCCGCTCGCACCATCAACGACTCATGGGCGGTGCTGTCGGACCGGTTTCGGATCATCACGCGCCGGGCCAAGCTGCGATTCGAGGCGCAGGACTGGGTCGGAATGGCGGCCGACCACGTAGAACGGCTCGACCTCTACAACAAGGTCGCCACCGAAACGGCCGCCGCCATCAGAACGGCGCTGGACCGGCGGGTCGATGATCGCAACGTGTGGATGGCCATGAAGGCTGTGTACTCCGGTCTGATCGCCGAGCGTCCCGATTGGGAGTTGGCCGAGACCTTCTTCAACTCCGTCACGCGCAAGATCTTCTCGACCGTCGGGGTCGATCCCCGCATCGAGTTCGTCGACACCGACTACGACTCTCCACCTTCCGAGCCTACCGTCCCGGTCTTCACGTCCTACCGGGGGACCGGTACCACCGAGCTTGTCGAGCGGATCCTGCTGGCAGCGGGATTCGGCGTGGGCTTCGACGATTTGAATGGTGATGCCGCACTGGTGGCCCGCCGCATCGACGGTCGCGTGGCCCGGGTCGGCGGACGGTCCGGGGTGGAGTGCATCGACGTGGTGAACGCGGTGTTCTACCGCGGGAAGGGCGCGTACCTGGTCGGAAGGGTGTGGGTCGGCACGCAATCGATCCCTCTGGTCCTCTCGCTCCTTCACGAGACCGATGGCATCGCGGTCGACGCCGTGCTCCTCACCGAGAACCAGGTATCGATCCTGTTCTCGTTCACCCGGTCGTACTTCCACGTCGACGTCGCCAGGCCCAACGCACTCATCCAATTCCTGTCGGGCCTCATGCCCCGGAAACGGCGCGCCGAGCTCTACATATCGCTCGGGCACAACAAGCACGGGAAGACCGAGCTGTACCGCGAGCTTCGCCGCCACATCGCTCAGTCCGGTGAACGCTTCGAGATCGCTCCTGGAGTGCGCGGGCTGGTGATGATCGTGTTCACCTTGCCCGGGTTCGACGTGGTGTTGAAGGTCATCAAGGACCGGTTCGGGGAGCCGAAGCAGCTCACCCGGGATCACGTACTCAGTCGGTACCGCCTCGTGTTCCGCCACGATCGGGCGGGACGGCTGGTCGACGCCCAGGAGTACGAACACCTCGAGTTCCCGCGTTCGCGGTTCGATCCCGGGTTGCTGGAGATCCTCGCCGACGAATGTGCTCGCTCGGTGACGGTCGGCGATGACACCGTGACCATCGCCCACGCCTACATCGAACGACGCGTCGTGCCACTCGACGTGTTCCTCGCCGAGGCGTCCGCCGAGGCGGCGGAGGCTGCCGTGGTCGACTACGGCGCCGCCATCAAGGATCTGGCCGCCAGTGGGATCTTCCCCGGTGACATGCTGCTCAAGAACTTCGGCGTCACCCGTCACGGTCGGGTGGTGTTCTACGACTACGACGAGCTCACCACACTCGACGAGTGCGTATTCCGCCGTCTTCCGGTGGCCGACAGCTTCGACGACGAGATGTCCGCCGAGCCCTGGTTCTCCGTCGGTCCCGACGACGTGTTCCCCGAGGAGTTCGCCACCTTCTTGGGCATCCAGGGCCGTCTCCGTGAGGTGTTCATGGTCCGTCACTCCGATCTGTTCCAGGCCGAGGCCTGGCAGGAGTGGCAGCGCAGGGTGGGTCGCCACGAGATCATCGAGATATACCCGTACGATGATGACCTTCGACTCCGTCCGCGTCTCGTGGTGTGAGCCGATGGAGGGGTAGCCTCGACAACGATGGTCGGTGTCCGGCGCCCGTGGCCGATCCATCAGCCAACAGCAGTCTCCAGATTCCGAAGGTTTCAGAACAATGGCCGAGTACCCATCCGAATTCGAGCTCGACGTCGTGCTTCGCGACGGCGAGCTCGTTCATGTTCGACCGATCCTCCCGACCGACGGCGCCCTCCTGGTCGACTTCTTCGATCATCTCGGTCCCGAGAGTCGCTACTTCCGGTTCTTTCGGGTCAAGCAGACCCTCGACCCCCGGGAGGTGGCCTACTTCACCAACGTCGACTACGAACATCGCATGGCACTGGTGGTGCTGCACGACGGTCGGATGGTGGCGGTGGGACGCTACGACCGCTCCCAGGATGAGCCACACGTCGCCGAAGTGGCGTTCGCCGTCACCGACGATCAACAGGGCCGGGGGATCGGTACCGAACTGCTCCAACTCCTCACGACTGCGGCCCGCCACAACGGTGTCACGGAGTTCCGTGCCTTCGTGCTGCCCGAGAACGTCCAGATGATGCGGGTGTTCCGGAACTCGGGTTTCGAGCTGCATCGCACCATGGACGACGGCATCTTCACAGTCGACTTTCCGGTGGCTTACACCGACGACGCCAGGTCGGCGGCGGAGGAACGGGAGAAGCGGGCAGTGGCCGCCTCGGTGATGCCGTTGTTCTTCCCTCGATCTGTCGCCGTGATCGGTGCCTCCACCCGGGTGGGGTCGATCGGAAACACCCTGTTCCGGAACCTGCTGCACACCGGCTTCGGCGGAACCCTGTACCCGGTGAATCCCGGGACGTCGGTGGTCAACGCGGTGAAGGCGTACCCCACGGTGCTCGACATTCCCGACGAGGTCGATCTCGCCTTCGTAGCGGTCCCCTCCCAGCACGTGCTGGAGGCGGCTCGGCAGTGCGCAGAGAAGGGCGTGCGCGGTCTGGTGGTCATCTCGGCCGGGTTCGGTGAGGTGGCCGGAGACGGCAAGGCCATGGAGGCCGAGCTCTTACGTGTGGTTCGCGAGGGCGGGATGCGCATGGTGGGTCCCAATTGCATGGGCCTGCTGAACACCGCCCCGTCGGCCAACCTCAACGGCACGTTCGCCCCGTTGTTCCCGCCGGTCGGCAACATCGCCATGTCGAGCCAGTCGGGTGCGCTCGGCATCGCCATTCTCGAGTTCGCCCGCCGCAACCGGATCGGCATCAGCCAGTTCGTGTCGGTGGGCAACAAAGCCGATGTCTCCGGCAACGACCTGTTGCTGTTCTGGGAGGACGATCCCTCGACCGACGTCATCCTCCTGTACCTGGAGTCGTTCGGGAATCCGCGCCGCTTTGCTCGTCTGGCTCGGCGCATCGCTCGAAGGAAGCCGATCGTGGCGGTGAAGTCAGGCCGTACCAAGGCCGGGAGCCGGGCGGCGTCGTCGCACACCGGTGCGCTCGCCTCGATGGACGTGGCGGTCGACGCCCTGTTCAACCACTCCGGGGTGATCCGGGTCGGCACATTGGAAGAGATGTTCGCGGTCGGCAACCTGCTGGCCAACCAACCGGTGCCGGCCGGCAGAAGGGTCGGTGTCATCACCAACGCCGGTGGCCCAGCCATCCTCGCCGCCGATGCCCTGGAGGCCGAAGGCCTGGTCCTACCCGAGTTCTCGGCCGAGTTGAGAGCGAAGCTTCAGGCGGTTCTTCCTGCTGAGGCGTCGGTCGGGAATCCTGTCGACCTCATCGCCGGTGCCACCGCCGAGCAATACCGGCAAACGGTGCCCGCCATCCTCGAGAGCGGGGAAGTGGACTCGCTGTTGGTCATCTACGTCCCGGTCACCGCCACCGGGGTGGAGACAGTGGCGCCGGCCCTGCTCGAGATCGCAGAGAGCACGGAGTCACGCTGCACGCTGCTCTCGGTGTTCATGCAGGCCGAAGAGGCGGCCGCCCATCTCGACGGCACGAAGCTCACCGTGCCCAGCTATCCGTTCCCGGAGGATGCCACTCAGGCCCTCTCCCGGGCCGTCCGGTACGGGGAATGGCTGGCCACAGATCCCGGCCACATCCCCGCATTCGACGACACCGATCCGCAGTCCGCGCGTGACGTCGTCTCCGTGGCGCTCGGCCGCCTGGGACCGGACGGCGGTTGGCTCGACCCCGACGAGGTGGAGGCCCTTCTCGATGCCTTCGCCGTTCCCCGTCCTGCGTCGGTCCTCGCCACCAGCGAGGAGCAGGCGGTGGAGGCGGCACGTTCCTTCGGAGGTCCGGTGGTCCTCAAAGTGGTGTCGTCGGAGGCGTTGCACAAGTCCGACGTGGGGGGCGTGCTCCTCGACGTCGAAGGCGACGACGCCGTGGCGACCGGGTACCGATCAATCGCCCAGGCGGTTCCGGTTCGCGACGGGATCCTCGTCCAGGAGATGGTCAAGGGCGGCCACGAGGTTCTCGTTGGCATGACCGAGGATCCCAACTTCGGTCCCATGATCGTCTACGGGCTCGGCGGCATCTACGTCGAGTTGCTCAAGGACGTCGCATTCCGATTGCACCCCATCACCGACGTGGAAGCACGATCCATGATGGCGGAGATCAAGGGCGCCAAGCTGTTGGAGGGGTACCGCAATCTCCCCAAGGGCGATGTCGATGCCGTAGCCGACGTATTGCTCAGGATCTCGGCGTTGGTGGCTGCCGTTCCCGAGATCGGCGAGATGGACCTGAACCCATTGCTGGTGCTGGAGCCCGGCCAGGGAGCGCGAGCGGTGGACGCCCGGATCAGGGTCAAACCGCTCGAGCCAGGCTGGTCGCCGGAGATGGCCGATCTGCCGAGTGTGGCGTCGCGTTCGGCGGGACCCAGGAGGAGCGCTGCCGCCTCCGGATGATCTACCCTCGATGAATCCGAATCGAGGAGCCCTCATCATGTCGCTGGTCGAATTCAGCATCGACGGAGCGGTCGCCCTGGTGCGTCTGAACCGTCCGCCCGTGAACGCGCTGTCCGAGGAGCTGTCGCTCGAACTGGGGGAGGCGTTCGACAGATGCACCGACGACGCGATCCGGGCGGTGGTCGTCACCGGCCAGCCCCACTTCGCCGCCGGCGCCGACATCAAGGGCTTCCAACTGGCCTACGACTCGGGAACCGAGGAACGTCTGGCGGGTTCGTTGCTCCAGGCCGTTGCCAAGCTCGAGTTGCTCGCCAAACCGACCATTGCCGCCGTCCACGGATACGCCCTGGGCGGCGGGCTCGAGCTGGCGATGGGATGTGACTTCCGGTATCTCGCCACCGACGCCAAGGTGGGCCAGCCCGAGATCCTGCTCGGCATCATCCCCGGCGCCGGCGGCACCCAGCGACTGCCGCGAATCGTCGGCTTCCAGCGCGCCAAGGAGTTGGTGTTCAGCGGCCGCCAGGTGGACGCCGCCGAGGCGGAACGGATCGGTCTGGCCGACAAGGTCGCCCCGTCCGGGGAACTGTTGGATCTCGCCCTCAGCGATGCCACCACTTGGGCCAGCGGCCCCACCAAGGCATTGGGAGCGGCCAAGCGGTCGCTCAACGATGGCTGGGGCCATGTGATGGCCCAGGCACTCCAGGTGGAGGCCTCGGCGTTCGAGGACTGCTTTTGGACCGACGACGCCAAGGAGGGCGTGGCAGCCTTCATCGGCAAGCGCAAGGCCGACTTCACCGGCAGGTGAACGCTGCGCGCTCGGTCAATCGACAACTGGTCGTCCTGACCGCCGCCAAGGTGGTCGCCAACACCGCCCTGCGATGGGTGTCGCCGTTCCTGCCCGTGCTGCAGGCGGCGTTCGCCACCACGACCGGGACCCTCACCTCGGTGATGGGCGTCGCCGAGCTGGGCGGGCTATCGACCATGCTCACCGGGTCGGTGATCGACCGCGGGCGGGAGCGGGCCGTGTTCGTGGCCGGTCTCGGAGCGGTGGGGCTCTCGTGCCTCATCGCACTGGGTGGGTCGGTCGCCACGTTTGCGATCGCCTTCGCCGTCCTGATCGTGGGGGTGGCCAACCTGACGGTCGCCGCCCACGCCTGGATCGGTAACCGTGTCCCCTTGCCCGAGCGAGGTCGCGGGATCGGCGTGGTCGAGACCTCATGGGCCCTAGCGCTCCTGGTGGGAGCTCCCGTGGTCGCGCTCCTGATCGGCCGGTTCGGGTGGAGGGGGCCGTTCGTGGCGCTGGCATGTGCTTCGGTCGTGGCCGCCCTCGTCGTGGTCTGGAACGTTCCCGGGGCCCCTGCCCGGTCGGCCGGTGAGGCGGGCGTGGTCACCCACGCGCCGCTCGGATCGGCCGCTTGGAGGTCGCTCTTCGTATCGGCCGCCACCGCCGCCTCCGGGATCGGCATCTTCGTGGTGTCCGGGGTGTGGCTCGACGAACGTCATGGCGTTTCGACCGCAGGGCTCGGCGTGATCGCCGGCGGGTTCGGCGTCGTCGAGCTCGGTTCGTCGTCGGCCGTCGCGGCGGTGGGCGACCGCGTCGGTACCCGGAGATCGATCGCCATGGGGCTCGGGGTGCTACTGGCCGGTCTCGGACTGATGGTCGGGTCAGGCGATGTCAGGGCGATGGCGGTGGCGGGTCTGGTGGTGTTCCTGGCCGGGTTCGAGTTCGCATTCGTCTCCAGCCTCGCATTGGTGACCGAAGCGGCCCCCGATGCGAGGGGGAGAGCGATCGGGATCGGCAACGCCGTGGGGACGCTGGCCCGGTCGGCGGCGGTGGCAGCAGGGGGTCTGGCCTACGAGGCGTTCGGTATCGGGGGATCGGTGGCGCTCTCGGCGGCTGCCGCCGGCGTCGCCCTCGGGCTCATCCTCGTTCCAGCCGGTCCTTGAGCCCCACCAGGTTCCGCTTCCAAATCCAGCCGAGCACGGGTTTGGCGAAGAAGGCTGTGACCGACCCTCCCAGGTGGAGCGGGAAGGTCAGCTCCTCTGTCCACGAGAAGCGGGTACCACCCGCCACTTTGGCGAGATCGAACCGTCCGGCACCGGTGACGATGCCGCTGTGTTTCACTCCGATCGAGCGGCCCTCCGACCACTCGGTGACCTCCATGAGGTCGTTGGTACGAAGCGGGCCCACCCTGGTGGCCACCTTCATGCGGGTGCCGACTCCGGAACGCTGGTCGGTGAGGAACTCGATGGACTCGGCGTCGGCCATCCACTCGGCGTGCGACGGTAGATCAGCCGCCTCCCGCCACACGGTCTCGAGGGGGGCAGCGATGTCGACGTGAACGGTGATCCTGGCCATGGCTGCGAGCCTACGCCCGCAGGTCAGCTTGCGGTAACCCGGCCGTCGAAGGCGGCGGCGATCAGTTCGAGATTCGTGACGCGGTCGGCGGGGTCGTAGGCGGTGGCGGCGATCATCAACTCGTCCGCCCGGAGCCGTTCGGTCAGGGCGTCGAGCGCCACCGCCACCTCCTCGGCGGTGCCGGCGATGTGGTTCGACGGCATCGACAGAGCGGTGGCCAGATCGGGATGAGCGGCGGCGTCCTCGGGGGACAACAGCGGCATGTGCCGTCCGGTGCGGATCCCCAGGCGGCGCAACCTGGCAGGAGCCGACAGCCACTCGGCCTGTTCGGTGGTTGCGGCGGCGAGCGCCGACACCGTCACGATCACGTACGGCTCTGGCAGGCTCTCGGTCGGCGTGAAACCCTGCCGGTAGAGGGAGACGGCCTCCGAGGTTCCACCCATGTCGAAATGGTGGGCGAAGGCGAAGGGTATGCCGAGGCGCCCGGCGAGTCGGGCGCTGTAATCGCTCGAGCCGAGCAGGGCGATGGTCGGAGTGGATGTCGAAACCGGCGTGGCCCTGAAATGCTGCCAGAGACCATCGGTGATTCGGATGTCGCCCAGCAGACCCATCACGTCGAGGAGGTCGCCCGGAAATCCGTCGATCGTCTCCACGGCACCCCGGCGCAGTACCGAGGCGGTTGCGCGATCCGACCCCGGCGCCCGCCCGATACCCAGATCGATGCGGCCGGGATGGAGGGCCTCCAACAGGGCGAACTGCTCGGCGATCGCCAGCGGTGAGTGGTTGGGCAGCATCACGCCACCGGAACCGACCCGGATGTCGGTGGTGACGGCCGCCAGGTGGGCGATCAGCACCGACGGGCTGGTGGAGGCCACCGTCGGCATGTTGTGGTGTTCGGCCACCCAGAACCGCAGGTAGCCGAGCCGGTCGGCCGCCCGGGCGAGCTCGGTGGTAGCGGCGAGGGCGTCGGCGCTGGTCGACGCGGCGGTCACGACGGCCAGGTCGAGTACGGAGAGGGCGGGGCGATTCGGCGTCACGCTCCCAGGTTGGCACACTTCGGCCATGATCGATCCTGGTCTCAAGCGGGTCATCGGCCAGATGACCTACGGGGTGTACGTGGTGGCGGTGCGGTCGCAGGGTGTCACTCGCGCCTACACGTCGACCTGGACCTACCAGCTCAGCTTCGAGGAGCCGGTCATTGCCATCTCGGTGTCGCCGAAACACGACACGTATCCACTCATCGATCGGGAAGGCTGGTTCACCGCTTCGATCCTCGCCGGAGACCAGATCGAGGCCGCCCAGTACTTCTCGTATCCCGGTCACCGCTTCCGCTACGTGGGTGACTACCTGGCGGAGGTCGACGGCGTCCCGGTGGTCGACGGTTGTGTCGGTTGGCTGATGTGTCGGGTGGTGGAGCGTGTACCGGTCCGCGATCACACGCTGTTCATCGCCGAGGTGGAGCGGGTCGGGGAAGGGCGACTCAGGGAGCCTGCGCTGACGTATTCGTCACGCAAGGGATGGCGGATCGCAGACATGCCGGCTCGGACGGACGGCGAGTCGGTCCGCGACAGACTGTTGGCGATGCTCGACGAGCGGACCCGCTCGGAGCCGTGAGCCACCCGAACGTGTTCTGGGGACGAAACCGACGCGATTCGCGTCGAGTCTGCCCCCAGAACGGCGGTGCGGGGGCCTGCCGCGGCGACCAACCAAGTGAACGGGTGTGCTGGGCTGCCGCCTCTATGCTCAGCGGCAGTCATCCCCGGGAGATTCGCGCATGCAGGTCACATCGACTCGTTCCTTCTCGGCGGCCACCGCCGATGCAGCCGTGGTCGGGATGTTCCCCGACCTCCGCTCGGCCCCGGGCACCGACCCCGTTCTCAAGGGCGTCAAGGTGTGGGCGCGGGCTGCCCTGACCGCGGCCGGATTCAATGGTGACGCCGGAAAGGTGGCTGTGCTCGCCATGCCGGAGGGGGCTCCGGTGGGGCGGGTGGCGTTCGTCGGGCTGGGCCAGGAGCTCGACCTGGAGGGCTTGCGGCAGGCGGCGGCGATCGGCCGCAAGGCTCTCGACACGGCCGCCTCGATCGCCACCTCGCTGCATCAGATCCCGATCGACGGCGCCGTGGTCGCCGTACTCGAAGGCATGGCGCTCGCCGACTACCGATTCGAGGTCTACAAGTCGGCAGCGGCCGAGCGCCACGAGTTGTCGGTGGCCCTGGTGGGTGGGGGCGACGGATGGGAGACCGCCGCCGAACGGGCAGTCGCCGTGAGCGAGGCCGTGAAGCTGGCTCGTGACCTGGTGAACGAACCGGCCCGAGCCAAGAGCCCGCTCTCCTTCGCTCAGCGGGTGTCGGCCGACGCCTCCGCCCACGGTGTCACCGCCGAGACCTGGGATCTCGAGCGGCTCGAGGCCGAGAACATGGGCGGCATCATCGGGGTGGGAATGGGATCGGACCGGCCCCCCTGCCTGCTCAAGCTGCACTACAAGCCCCGCCGTCCCAAGGCCAGTCTGGCGCTGGTGGGCAAGGGCATCGTGTTCGACTCGGGCGGTCTGTCGATCAAGACCGCCGACTTCATGGAGACGATGAAATGCGACATGGCCGGCGCCGCCGCCGTCACTGCGGCCATCATCGCCATCGCCCGCCTCGGTGTTCCGGTGGAGGTCACGGCCTACGCCGCCCTGGCCGAGAACATGCCGGGTGGGGGAGCTCAACGCCCCGGCGACGTGCTGCACATCCGCAACGGCAAGACGATCGAGGTCCTCAACACCGACGCCGAGGGCCGGCTGGTGCTGGCCGACGCCCTGTCGCTGGCCGCCGAGTCGTCACCGGACCTGATCGTCGACCTGGCCACGCTGACGGGGGCGTGCAAGGTGGCTCTGGGCCCGAAGATCGCCGGCGTGTTCGCCCGTGAGGACGAAGCCGCCGAGCGGGTTCTGGCGGCCGCCGCGTCGGCGGGCGAGAGGATGTGGCACATGCCGCTGCCGTCCGACTACCGGCCCATGATCGACTCGCCGGTGGCCGACATGAAGAACACCGGCCAGGGTCGGTACGGCGGCGCCATCACCGCCGCTCTGCTCCTGGAAGAGTTCGTTGGTGACATTCCCTGGGCACACATCGACATCGCCGGTCCGGCGTACCTCGACAGCGCCGAGCACTACCTCCCCAAGGGTGGAACCGGCTTCGGGGTTCGGGCGCTGGTGGAGCTTGCCGAGATGATGGCCCGGTGATGGCGCCCGCCCTCACGTCGGCCGTCGTATGATGGACGAGGATCTGGTTGATCTCGACGGACCGGTGGCCCGGTGCAGTTCGACTGCCGCCATCGGCATCGCCCGGCGACTCGCCGGCGGGCGTGACCCGGCAGCCCGGCTGCACAGGCTGGCAGCAACCGAGGGGATATCCGACGACGCCACCGCCACCCGGTGGGAGGCGACTTTCGATCTGCCCTCGAGGATGGCCACCCTCGAAGTGGTCGTCACGTTCGTGTGGGACGAGGATCGCCGCAGCTTCGGTCCCGGTGTCGCCTCGATGCGTACTCAGCCGTTCCCCGCCTCGGGTAGCGAGTTGGAACGGATGCTGGTCACTCGGGCGGTGCCCCGCCGTCGACTCAAGGGCATCTGGAGGCAGCATGTATCCGATCGAACCGCCCTTCCCGAGTGGATCCCCGACGCCTGTGAGGTCTTGATCGCCCTTCGTGGCCACGGGATCGCCGCCTCCGCCATCCACCGGATGGTGGCCTCCGTGTCCCGGACGGGGGGACCCGGGTGGACGGTGACCGATGAGACCGGCGAGCACCGGGTGCGGTGGCACCTGGAGGGCGATCACATTCGGCTGGTGGTGTGAACCGGACCACTCCGGCAAGCGGGCGGGGGCTGCGACAATGACGGCGATGATCTACCTCGATCACGCTGCCACCACTCCGATGCGCCCGGAAGTGTGGGAGGCGATGGCCCCCTACGCCACCGACGTGTTCGGAAACGCCTCCGGAGCTCACGGGGTGGCTCGTCGCGCCAAGAACGCCCTCGAGGACGCCAGAGAGCGGGCCGCGGCGGTGATCGGAGCCCGGCCATCCGAGATCGTCTTCACGTCCGGTGGGACCGAGTCCGACAACCTGGCGATCAAGGGTCGCTCGGGTGCGAGCGCCGGTGATCGTCACGACGTCGATCGAGCACGAGGCGATCCTGGAAGCGACCGACCACTGCGCCCGACTCGGCTCACCGGTGAGTCTGATAGCACCCGAGCTGTCCGGTCGTGTCGGTGCCGAAGATGTCGCCCGCGCCGTCACGCCCGCTACGGGCGTGGTGTCGGTGATGGTGGCGAACAACGAGACCGGTGTGATCCAGCCGGTGGCCGAGATCGTCGACGCCGTGGACGGGCGGGTGCCCGTGCACACCGACGCGGTGCAGGCGTTCGCCACCATCGATGTGTCCGTCGATGACCTCGGGGTCGATCTGCTGAGCCTGTCGGCCCACAAGTTCGGGGGGCCGAAGGGGGTCGGCCTGCTGTACGTGAGGCAAGGGGTGGCACTTGAAGCGGTGTTGCACGGAGGGGGTCAGGAATTGGGACGGCGGTCGGGGACCTCCAACGTCATGGGCGCCGTCGGGATGGCTCTGGCGATGGAACTGGCTGCGGCCGATCGCCCCCGGTTTCGGAGGGATGTCGGGGCGGCCCGCGCCTGCTTCGTCACCATTCTCCAGGGTGCCGGGGTGGGTGCTCCGACCGTGGATCTCGACGGGGCGCTCGTGTCGCACGCCCACATGCGGTTTCCGGGGGTTCGGAACGAGACACTCCTGATCCGTCTCGACAGGCTCGGCGTGGCCGTGTCGGTCGGTTCGGCCTGCGCCTCCGGCGCCGCCACCGTCAGTCACGTGCTCACCGCCATGGGCGTCGCGACCGAGGTCGCCCGGGAGTCCCTGCGGTTCTCGTTCGGCTGGACGTCGACCGCCGACGATGGCGCTGCTGCGGCGGCATTGGTGCTCGAGGCGCTGGACGGTCTGCGATGAGCCAGGTACTGGTGGCGATGTCGGGTGGCGTCGACTCGTCGGTTGCCGCCGCCCTCATGCTGGCGGAGGGCCACGAGGTGATCGGGGTCACGATGAAGATGTGGTCCGGACCCAACGGGGAGGCCCCCACATCGGGGTGCTGCACCGTCTCCGACACCGAGGACGCCCGTCGGGTGGCGGCCCAGCTCGACATCCCCTACTACGTGCTCGACTACACCGATCGATTCCAGGTCGGTGTCATCGACCGCTTTGTCGAGGACTACCTCCACGGGCGCACCCCCAACCCGTGCGTCGAGTGCAACCGGACCGTCAAGTTCCGCCACCTGCTCGACCAGGCCGACGACTTCGACTGTGAGCTCCTGGTGACAGGGCACTATGCGCGGATCCGCCGCGAGGATGGGCGGCTCCAGTTGTTGCGGGGGATCGACCAGGCCAAGGACCAGAGCTACGTGCTCTCGATGCTCGGTCAGCGCCAGCTGGCTCGAACCAGGTTCCCCATCGGTGAGATCGACAAGACCGAGACCAGGCGCATCGCCGCCGGTCTCGATCTGCGGACGGCCGGCAAGGCGGAGTCGATGGACATATGTTTCGTCGCCGGCGGCGACTACCGGCGGTTTCTCCGGTCCGCGGCGCCCGAGTCGGAGCGTCCTGGTCCGATCGTCGATCTGGACGGCACCGTGCTCGGTGAACACCGCGGCGTCGCCACCGTCACGATCGGTCAGCGCAAAGGACTCGGACTCGCTCTCGGCGAGCCCCGTCACGTCATCGACGTCATCCCAGAGACCGCCACGGTCGTGCTCGGCAGGCGGGAAGACCTGGCCGTGATCGCTGTCGAACTGGAGCAGATCACCTGGGTGGATCGCCCGCTCGACGATGGGGCTTCGATCGGTTTGCAGTACCGGGCGCACGGCGAGGCGGTGGAGGCCGTGTTCGCCGCCGGGGGTGCGGAGTTCCGCCACCCACAGTACGGCATCGCCCCTGGTCAGACGGTTGCCTTCTACGACGGGGAGCGGGTGCTGGGGAGTGGCGTGATCACAGCGGCAGAAAAGATGAAACAGAAATAGCGAGATGGAATACACGACACTAGAGTCGTGTGTATGAGTACTCCCAGCATCAACACCCCTACCGCGAGCACTCCCATCACCATCGCCCGCGGAGATGGAATCGGCCCTGAGATCATGGCGGCAACGCTACGTATCCTCTCTGCGGCAGGAGCCCGCCTCGAGATCGAGGAGATCGAGATCGGAGCCAGGGTGTACGAGCGGGGGGTCACGGCTGGGATCGAGCCCGACGCCTGGGAGTCGCTGCGCCGCACCAGGGTGTTCCTGAAGTCACCGATCACCACTCCGTTGGGTGGGGGCTTCAAGAGCCTCAACGTCACCGTCCGCAAGTCGCTCGGGCTGTACGCCAACGTCCGCCCGTGCCCGACGTACCACCCGTTCATCGAGACGCCCCATCCATCGATGGACGTGGTGATCATCCGCGAGAACGAGGAGGACCTGTACGCCGGCATCGAGCATCGTCAGACCGACGAGGTGTACCAGTGCCTCAAGCTGATCACGCGTCCCGGCACCGAACGGATCGTGCGGTACGCCTTCGAGTACGCCCGGGCACACGGTCGGAGGAAGGTGACGTGTTTCACCAAGGACAACATCATGAAGCTCACCGATGGGCTGTTCCACCGGGTGTTCGACGAGGTGGCCCGGGAATACCCCGAACTCGAGAGCGAACACATGATCATCGACATCGGCACCGCATTCCTGGCCAACCATCCCGACCGGTTCGACGTGATCGTCGCCCCCAACCTCTACGGCGACATCATCTCCGACGTTGCGGCCGAAGTGTCGGGATCGGTGGGCCTCGCCGGTTCCGCCAACATCGGTGATGACTTCGCACTCTTCGAGGCCGTCCACGGCTCGGCGCCCGGGATCGCCGGGCAGAACCTGGCGAACCCGTCCGGGTTGCTCCTCGCCGCCGTCCAGATGCTGGTCCACATCGGACAGGGTGCCGTTGCCGAACGAGTGCACAACGCCTGGCTGGCGACCATCGAAGCGGGAATGCGCACCGCCGACATGCGGGGCGGCGGCTTCGCGGTGGGCACCCAGGAGTTCGCCGACGCCGTGATCGTGCGCCTCGGGTGGCGACCGTCGGTACTGGCTCCGGTGGCGTACGGTACGTCCGAGCCGATCCGCATCTCGGTGAGCCGCAGCCACGGAGCCGTCAAGGAATTGGTGGGGGTGGACGTCTTCCTCCACTGGTGGGACGGCACCCCCGATGACCTGGGAGCCATGCTCTCCAAGCTCGCCGGACCCGACCTGTCGCTGCAGATGATCACCAATCGCGGGGTGAAGGTGTTCCCGGAGGGCCTGCCTGAGACCTTCTGCACCGACCACTGGCGCTGCCGGTTCCAGGCCGCAGATCCGATCGATTCGACCGTGCCCCCGAAAAGCATCCTGGCGCTGCTCGAGCGGATCATCGACGGCGGGTACGACGTGATCAAGACAGAGAACCTCTACACCTTCGACGGTCGGCCCGGCTACTCGCTCGGGCAGGGCCAGTGACGGGCTGACGGTCGCGTGCGGGCCGTGGACTACCGTGGCCCGCTCATGGAGCACTCTCATCGTCTCGGGGTGGTCGGAGCCGGCCAGCTCGGCCGGATGCTGCATCAGGCAGCGATCGGCTTGGGGGTCGACCTGCACTTCCTGGCAGAGACCGCGGCCGACCCGGCTGCCGTGGTGGCTCCCTCGTGGGAGCTCGGCTCGGCCATGCACGACGTCGATCTGGCCCGTTTCGCCTCGGGGTGCGAGGTGGTCACCTTCGAGCACGAGGTGGTCGACCTGGAGGGCCTGGAGGACCTCGAGCGAGCCGGATCGGTGTTCCGGCCCAGCTCCCGGTCGCTGCGGGTGGTCGCCGACAAGCTCGGTATGCGTAGGGCTGTCGAGTGGGCCGATCTTCCCGTCCCACCCTGGAAGCACGCCCGCTCGGTGGCCGACGTGGCAACCGCGATGGAGCAGTGGCCGGATGCCGTGATCAAGTTGAGCAGGGGCGGCTACGACGGCCGGGGCGTGTTCGTGGTGCGGGGCGTCGATGAAGGGCGGCTGCTTGCCGAACGACTCCTCGCCCGACGCCTCCCGCTGCTGGTCGAGCCGATGCTGGCATTCGAGCGTGAGGTCGCAGTCATCGTGGCTCGCCGGCCCGGTGGCGAGGTGGTCGTGTACGACCCGGTCACCACGCTCCAGGTGGACGGGCAGTGCCGTCAGGTCACGGCTCCGAGCGGATTGTCGCCAGAGCTCGCGGCCGAAGCCCGCAGGCTGGGCCAGGCGGTCGCCTCCTCGATCGATGTGGTGGGGCTGGTGGCGATCGAGATGTTCGTCGTGGACGGGACGTTGTTGATCAACGAGCTGGCGGTCCGCCCCCACAACAGCGGCCACCACTCCATCGACGCCTGTGTCACGTCCCAGTTCGAGAACCATCTGCGCGCCGTGCTCGACCTGCCATTGGGTGATCCGACGCTGCGCGGCCCCGCCGCCATGGTCAACCTCATCGGCTCGAGCGATCCGGTCGACCCCCTCAGCCAGCTCCCCGCCGCCCTCGCCCTGGACCCGGCAGCGCGGATCCACCTGTACGGCAAGGAGCCGCGTCCTGATCGTAAGATCGGACACGTGACCGTGTGCGACGACGATGTGGCCGAGGCGGCCGCCCGCGCGTGGGCGGTCGTCGAAGCATTGGGAGGGCAGCCCCGGTGAAGGTCGCCATCGTGATGGGCAGCGCCTCCGACTTCCCCACCATGGAGCCGGCCGTGCAGACACTGCGCGATTTCGGCGTGGAGTTCGAGGCACGGGTGGTATCCGCCCATCGCACACCCGAGGAGATGATCGCCTTCGGCCGCGAGGCCGCCGCAGACGGATTCTCGGTGATCATCGCCGCCGCCGGGGGAGCGGCCCACCTTCCGGGCATGCTGGCCTCGGTCACCTCGCTCCCGGTTATCGGTGTTCCCGTGCCGGTGACGGCCCTCGACGGAATGGACGCGCTGCTCTCGATCGTGCAGATGCCGGCCGGCATCCCAGTCGCAACCATGGCCATCGGCGGTGCCGTGAATGCCGCCCTCATGGCAGTCCGGATCCTGGCGTTGTGTGACCCGATCCTGAGCGGGAAGCTGGCCGAGCATCGGCTGGTGCTCCGGGCCAAGGCCCACGCCGGCGACGAAGAGGTCAGATCGAGGATCATGGACTGATGCGCAGGTCGGATTCCGGGAGGTGGCGTGTTCACGCGAATCGGTGACGTCGACTTCAACACGGTGTCGTTCGGAGCTGGACCCCGTACGATCATGGCCCTTGGTGGATGGACCGGGAGCTGGGAGTTGTGGCAGCAACCGTTCGAGTTGTTGAGCTCTTGCTGGCGTTGCGTCTCCTACGACCGCCGCGGATCCGGCGAGACCGTGGCTCCCGTCGGTTCGATCACAAGAGATGCGCTGATAGTGGACACGTTCGCCGTGCTCGACTCACTTGGAGTGGGGCGTTGCGTGCTGGCGGGCGAATCGATGTTCGCCCGCGCCTGCCTTCCGGAACCGGACAGCGGCTCATACCTCCGCTGGGGGACCGGCATCCTGCTCCGCTCCGAAGGGGAGGTCGCCGCCCGCCTGCTCGAGGCCTCCGAAGCCATGGTGATAGACCCGGCCGAGCTTGCGCTTCCGACACTGATCTTTCACGGAACTGCCGATGCCATCGTGCCGGCCTCCGCCGGACATCATGTGGCGTCGATCATTCCCGGTGCCGAGCTCGTGCTCTTGGAGGGCGCCGGACACGTCCCGACGTTCACGCAAGCGCACGATGTGGCCGACGCGATAGACGGCAAGTTCGGCCTGAGCTCCAGCTGAGCACTTCGAGAGCGGTTTCTCGGTGGTGACACGTAGCGGCTCGCATCGGCCAGGTCGCCGCCACCACCGCTGATCACGGCCACCATGACGCGCCGGAGCCCGCCACGAGGGCGGGCTCCGAACGGGGTTGGTTGGTTCAGCGGTGGCGCCAGACGATACGACCCTTGGTGGGATCGTATGTCGACACCTCCACCTCGACCGAGTCGCCCGACAGGATGCGGATCTTGCGGCCACGGCGCATGCGCCCGGCTGCCTTCGCCATCACCTGGAGGCCACCCTCGATCTCCACCCGAAACACGGCGTTGCGTTCGACCGCAACGACGGTGCCGGGCATGCGGATGTATTCCTGGTCGTCGCTCACCAGCGGGAACGGCCGCGGTCGTTACCGCGATCGTTGCCACCGTAGCCACCGCCACCGCCACCGCGGTTTCCGCCGCCGCCACCGCCACCGGGGCGACCGCCACCGCCGCCGCCACCGGCTGCACGAGGACGGGCCTCGTTCACCGTGAGGCGACGACCGCCGGCATCGGCGCCGTCGAGCTCGTCGATGGCCTTGCGGCCGTCCTCGTCGGACATTTCGACGAAGCCGAAGCCGCGGGAGCGGCCGGTGTCGCGATCCATGACCACGTCGGCCGAAGTGACCTCGCCCTTGGCTGCAAACATGGTCTGCAGATCCTCGGACGAGAAGTTGAAGGGCAGGTTGCCCACGTAGAGCTTCATCGCTCTCTCCTTTTCTGGCCTCATGAGTGGGTACACACAGGAGGCACCTACTACCCGATGCGAACGATCCAGAGATGAGAGCGAAGACTGAGTCGAGAGGACGGAGGTCGACGAGCGCACGTAGACGAAGCACGGACAAACGTTCCACTGTGGAACGTTGGCCCCACGTTACTCGGTTTTCGTCCGTGATGGGGACAGCCTGGTCTCGAGAGAGCCGCCGCTCGATCAGAACCCGGAACCGGGGGAACACCACATGCCCTGTGAGCCTCGATTCGAGCTGGTGAGCCCCGTCCCCGATCCTGCGACGGCGTCGTCACCCGTTCGATCAGAAGGACGGGACGGTGCATCGAAAGGCCCTGCGCTGGTGTCGGTGACTTCACAGCTGCGCTCGGAATGGTTTCACCACAACGAGGCTGATTCAGCGGCCTACCAGCAGAATCCGGCCGTCTCCCTCGACTCCATCGTCGGCGAAACCCAGATCGATCACACCGAGTCCTGTGCCGTGGGAGATCGTGACCCGACACGACTGCTCGGGCGGAAGTCGCACCCCTCCACAACCATCCGACACGACGGCGAATGTCGTCGGCTCGGGGCTGATCGACGGGATCAGGACTTCGGCGGTTCCCACGTTGGTCAAAGAGAACTCCGTGGAGGGGAACTCCACCACGTCGGGTGTTATCTCGATGATCCCCTTCCCCGCCATCACCAACCGACACGACACTGCTTCTCCGGTCATGCGGAAGGACAACGTCAATACTGTCGGCCCATCGATCTCCCCCTCAACGCAGCCAACCCCGGTCAGAGTCCAGTCGTCCGCGAGATCGAGTATCACCACGGAGGTCCATGGCTCGGCCGCAGTTCCGGGGACGGCAACTCGCACGGGGTCAAGACCCACGGTTCTCTCGCGGCCCGCGAAGTAGACAGGATACCCCTCGCCGCCAGGTGCGGTGACGACGGCGACGCCAACCTCCAGCACACTGAACGGCACCATCAGGGTCTGGGGGGAGGCGACGATTCTCGGACCTCTCAATGGATCGGCCGTCAAGGTGACATCGTTCCGAGCAACCCGTCGCTCCAACTCCATCCCTGTCGGGTCTGAGGCGCTGTCACAGATGAGAGGCGTTCCCTCGGGCAACTCAGGGGCTTCGCAGACCAGTCCCGATCGGTCGGTGAGCCTGACATTCGCCAACGGCGTATTCCCTGTGTTGTTCACCGTGTAGTGGAATCTGATCTCCCCGAAGGCGATACGGGAGGTCACCTCCGTCTCGACGGCTGCCACAGCAATCGGCACAGTCACCGTGTATCGGCTCGTGACCGATTCACCGGCACCGCGAGCTCTGACACGGATGTCGTTGACCACGAAGCCTGCATCCACGTCGCTCCGGGTCACCTTGTAGCGGCCAACGAAGTCAAGCCTCTCACCCGGTGTGAGTACCGACCTCGGGGCGGAGGCCCCGGTGAGCTCATCCGAGAGCCCCACCGAGCTCAGCCGCACGTCGCCGGCATTGGTGACGCTGAAGTCGAAGAGGAGGACGTCACCCGCGTCGATGAAGGTGTCACCGTCGGCGTCCTGTGACAAGGTCCAACCTCCGGCGACTGCCACCGACGGCGTGCCTGACGGCAGTACCGACAGCGAGGTCGCCCCCATCCGCGTGCTGGTCCCGTCCCGGTCTCTGATCGTGACGATCACCTGCACCACGAGGCTGTCGCCGGGGACGCCGTTCACGATGCTGGTCAAGCTGCATCGGTACGGGACGGAGGAGGTGGCCTCACCGGCGGGACACGCTTCGTCGGTGATCGTGACGCTATCGCCACCGTCGGCGCGCACATCCAGGATCTCGACCTGGGCGCCCGTGCTCACCGTGACATCGAAGACCACCTGACCGCCACTGGCGACCTCCGCCGGGACGGCCATGACACCAACGGCAACCGGCTCGGGATAGATCACGACGACGTCGGTCTGTGCCTGTACGACCGAGGAGGCCGAGTCGGCGCTCGCCATGACCACCACCGTGAGGGTGACAGCCCGCCCCGGCGCCCCGTCGACTGCCACGACGAAGTTGCAGGCCACCTCGATACCCGGTGCGAGATCGGTGTCCTCACACACGAGTGGATCGATGCCCGAAGCCGGTTGTTGCACGATCGAAATCCCGGAAATCCGAAGGTCTGTGTCGCCGTTGTTGAGGACGCCCACCTGGATGGTGGCTTGATTGCTCGGAAAGGCGAGACTCGAACCTGCAGACACGATCGCCATCGAAGGTCCATCCGGCCCGGCCACCCCGTCGGACGGCGGAGCCGGCTGGTCGGCACCGTTCGGCGCCGCAGGCGAGGGGTGTGAACCCGGTGGGCCTTCTCCGTCGCCCGGCACCTCCCACCAGCCGCCGGGGAAGGACATCGCCAGGAACCAGCCACATAGTCCGATCACCAGGACGACCAGTGAGGTCAGCGACATGACCGCCATCGGCACGAGACCGAGATTGTGGCGGCTGAGGTCGATGCCCGCATCGTCCCCGATCTCTTCACGCCGTTCCAGCGCTTCGTGCAGGAGTTCGCGAGCAACATCGACCTCGTCGCGCAGCAATGCCACCGAGCCGAGTTGGTGGAGCGCCCAACCCTCCGCATGGGGGTCGGTTGGTTGGCGTCGGGAAGCATCGAGCGCACATCCGAGCACCCGTCGCCAAGCACCGTGTCGACCACCGACGGCCATGGCGTGTTCGGTTGATGACGCCAGCCGTATGACGTCGGCGTTGCGACCTCGTTCCCCGCCCCAATCCAGCATGCGAAGGACGAATTCGCGGTTCTCGAAGACCTCTTGCGCCGATGCACCGTCAGCCCAATCGAGGGACGCATCGAACAACTGAGCCATGATGACATCCGCGTCCTGGGGTGAGGTCGCGACTGCCGCCAGCGAGGAGCTGACCCTGAATCTCGGTGACGACGCCACCTGAGACCCTGCCTTGACCCCTTCCACAACCGAGTCGGTGCCTCCGGGCAACTGACGGATCACGTCGAGTGGAATGATGGTGCCGGCCGCCATTCCGGCATCGAATGCCGCCCTTGCCTCCTCAGCGACCAGCCTTTCCTCGAACTGCTCGTGCGAGGCGACGGCCAGCGTGGCGATCCACTCTGCCATTGCGGAGGGCTCGGCTCGTCGGCCCAGCTCCTTCTTCGCTCTGCGAGCGAGGTGCTCGATGAGGGAGGGATTGCCACCAACCCGGTCGAGGAGCGCATCGAGGGCAGCTTCCGACACATACCCCATGGGGAGGCGTGCGGTGGCTTCGAACAGCGTGCGCCGATCGGCATGGTCGTGGAGACCCGCCAGGGCCACTTCCTCTCCGTTCCACCCCTCATCGCCGGGTCCAGTGGAGACGAGCACCGTCGATTGACGAATCTGTGCCGAAATCTCGACGAAGTCGTCTTCGCCGAGCCGGCCATCCTCGATGATCACGAGCGCAGTGACTCTCTCCAGCTCCAACCGGCGTTTTCTGGCGTCCACCACGCTGGCGACCGCCGAGCCATCTTCGGTGGCATAGAAGAGGTCCCACAGAGACTGCAGCATGTCTTCGAGATCGACGGCCGTTCGACCGTCGACCGGGCTCACACCGAACCCGTCCGGATATTGGGCATCGAGCTCCATCGAGCCGTGAGCCAGATTCCGGAGCAGTGTCTTTCGGCCGACGCCGGGAGGCCCGGTGATGGCGACCAGACGCTCACCGGCGTCGATCGACTCGTGAACCGCAGTGATGTCGTCGCTTCGGCCGACGAAGATCCCGCGAGGTGCATCGACCCGACGGACAGACTGTCGATCGCGTCGAACGACGGGAGGTCGAGCCGACTCATCGAGTTTCACACCATCAGTGGTCGGTTGGCCACGGCGGCGAGGCCCGCCCAGCTCACCCGACTCGAACCGCCGAAGACGTTGAAACACTTTCTTGAGGAGGTTCTGGAGGTCCTCTTGAACGTTCCGTTGGAGCTGCTCGGTGTCGGTGAAGTACCGGACGGCAATGCCCGATTCGACGTCTTCCAGCTCCTGGATGTAGTCACCGTGCTCGGCCTCGAGTACGTTCTCGGCATCGTTCTTGCGATACGCCAGAATCGGCGTCTTCGACGCACGTGCGAAGTCGATTTCGTCCTGCGTGTACGCCCCGAGCTTGCGGTAGAGGATGACGAGACACAAATCCGACTCGGCGAGCACGGACTCCCACTGCTCCTTGGCCGGGACGATGGAGGCGTGTGCGTCCCGTTCGTAGAGAAACGGATCGAAGCCCAAACCTTCGACGGCGCGTTGGACTGCGCCTCGTTCGTCAGGGAGTTCGCTCATCGATGAACTGACGAAGATGAGGAGCCGGTCAGCCATGATCCCGGGCTCCAGGGCTGCGGGCAGACCGCGCGATCAACAGCTTCGGCTTCTTCGTGTCAGCGCCGCCAACATCGTCCCCAAGGCCACCATGAGGAGAGCCACCATCGCGCTGAGAACGGCCTCCAAGCCAGTGGCGGGCAACGCGCCAGCGGCGGGGAATTCGCCAGCAGCGGGCCCTGGGCCGAGGCCGGCGGCGAGATCGGCGGCCGCATCGGGTAAGTCGAGCACAACCGGCTCGGCAACCATGGGTGGCGACGCCACCATCGAGGGCGGCAAGGCACTCTCGGCGGCCACCGCAGCGATGAGTGCGTCGCGATATTCCTGGCCGTGGCCGCCGTCGAGAACGATCGGTTCCTCGTCGAGCAAACGCTGGCCTTCCCAGACCTGGGCGATCACGGTCGTCGCCGAACTGTCGACGACTCGGGCATCGACCGAGAAGCTGACATGGGCGCCTGGCGAGAGAATGGGCACGGCCAGGCGAGGCGCGGTTTGGGTGAGGTTCGCGGCAAGGAACTCGATGGTCTCTCCGTCACGGTCGCGCATCGTGACAGTGAGGTCGGCCCCGATGGTGGGCACGGTGCCGATGTTGGCGACGTGCACTTCATAGGTGAAGGAGCTGTCTGGGCTCAGCGGGCCGTCCGTGGTGTCGGAGATGAGCACCGTCGGAACTCCCAGCCCAGGAGCAGGGAGGGGATTGCAGTAATGGGAGGCATCGGTGGCTGAACGGTCTTCACCTCCGGAGACGCCGGTCACGGTGGCGATGTTGCGATGCGCTCGTCGTGCCAGGCCATCGGAATCGGGACAACCCGCCACGGTGTCGACCGCGTCCGTCAGATCCACCGCCGGGCCTGTGGCCGAATACAGCCAGACCTCGCCGACATCGAGCAGGCCATCACCGTCGGCGTCACCCGAAACCGGACCGGTCAACAGTCCCAACTGGTCATCGACGACCGCGACATCCGAGACTGCCTCCACACCCGAGTTCGACACGGTGAACGTCCACGTCACATCCTCGCCGGGCGCCACCCGAGGCACATCCACACCAAACGGATCATCGGCATCCACCCCGTTCGTCGACTTCTCCACCCCCAGCCCAGGAGCAGGGAGGGGATTGCAGTAATGGGAGGCATCGGTGGCTGAACGGTCTTCACCTCCGGAGACGCCGGTCACGGTGGCGATGTTGCGATGCGCTCGTCGTGCCAGGCCATCGGAATCGGGACAACCCGCCACGGTGTCGACCGCGTCCGTCAGATCCACCGCCGGGCCTGTGGCCGAATACAGCCAGACCTCGCCGACATCGAGCAGGTCATCACCGTCGGCGTCACCCGAAACCGGACCGGTCAACAGTCCCAACTGGTCATCGACGACCGCGACATCCGAGACTGCCTCCACACCCGAGTTCGACACGGTGAACGTCCACGTCACATCCTCGCCGGGCGCCACCCGAGGCACATCCACACCAAACGGATCATCGGCATCCACCCCGTTCGTCGACTTCTCCACCCCCAGCCCAGGAGCAGGGAGGGGATTGCAGTAATGGGAGGCATCGGTGGCTGAACGGTCTTCACCTCCGGAGACGCCGGTCACGGTGGCGATGTTGCGATGCGCTCGTCGTGCCAGGCCATCGGAATCGGGACAACCCGCCACGGTGTCGACCGCGTCCGTCAGATCCACCGCCGGGCCTGTGGCCGAATACAGCCAGACCTCGCCGACATCGAGCAGGCCATCACCGTCGGCGTCACCCGAAACCGGACCGGTCAACAGTCCCAACTGGTCATCGACGACCGCGACATCCGAGACTGCCTCCACACCCGAGTTCGACACGGTGAACGTCCACGTCACATCCTCGCCGGGCGCCACCCGAGGCACATCCACACCAAACGGATCATCGGCATCCACCCCGTTCGTCGACTTCTCCACCCCCAGCACACCGTCGCCCCCACCTCCAGGAGTCGGTGGCTCGAACACCGCGCAGACCGGCCATATCGACTCGGCCCCCAGGCTGCGATTTCGCTCCTCGCCATGGATGGCGATCGCAGTATCGGCGGCGCTGTCGATCAAACCCTCGGTATCGACGAGATAGGTCCCCCAGCTTTCTGCCGCCGGGAGATCGGCCGTTGCCGGAGACAGGTAGACGCTCTCGTTTCCGGCCAGCAGCTCGACCCTCCACGTCTCGTGTTCCTGGGTATCGGGATGAGTGGAATGGTCGTCGTAGGACACCAGTGTGACCGAATATGTGGCTCCCATTTCAGGATCGAAATTGGTGGAGTCGAGGGGCAGCGAGTACCGGCTGTTTCTGGTTGTGAGGTAGTGAGCGCCGTCGAACACGATGACATTGCTACTTTCCCGGTCACAGATGGCCGGGAGCAGTGGGTCATCGAAGGGGCCGGTGGTCTGGGCCCATGCAGCGGTCAGGGTTCCAAACACGAGCAATGCGATCACCGGCACCACCACGATACGGCGACCGCCGGCATCAGTGGCAACGATCTTCATCATCGCACCGTCTCGATCCGCCGGTTCCGGCCAGATTCCGATGGGAGTCGTCCTGGGCTGGGGATGCCGACGACTCCACCCGTTCCCCATATGGTTGATCCCTTCCGCGGTCAGTCCAACCTACTCCGATCAGGACGCCGACGTCAGGCGAGATGCGCTTCGTTCACTTGGAGGGAGTCGGACAATTCATTCGGTTGGCTCGATGACGGCCACGGATGGTTGGTTGCCTCGGTGTTCCGATCAGCCGCCTGCATTCTCTCGACGAGCCTGGGGCGACCGTCGGCAACCAATTGGGTTGTGCGGTTCGATCGACCGAAAACGTGCCGGCTGAACCGGATCTCCGTCCCGGCCCACTTCCAGGTCGGGGAAATCGGTGCCGCCTCGCAAACCTGACGTTGGGCAAGCCACCCAACGCTACAACTGGCGGCATCGCCGTATGCCGGCTGAAACCGCCGGCTTGGCATTCCCGGCTCGTGGAACGAGTCTTCCCCGGGCGCACCTCCTTGGTGCCCGCCGAAGCAGCGTGCAACGGGCCGGGCTCACCGATGCCCGGCGTCGGTCTCCGACGCGATCGGACGACGACGGCGCCCTGATTCGAGACTCGTATCCACCGGTTTGCGGGCACATCCCCCGCTGCACGCCGTGCCTTCCAGACGTCAGGCCACTCGATCGCCGGCGTAAGGTCGGTGTGGGACAGCAAGAGAGGATCTGCCATTGGCCGACGCGAGAAGCCTCGAGGACGGGTCAGAGGACACCGCGATGAACGACGCTGCGGCACAGGGAGGTCGACCGTGGATCGCAACCCATCATGGGCATCGAGAGGTCCGCTCCCGTTCTCGGGAGTTCGCCCGCATGGCCAGCTGGGTCACCGCCATCGTCGTTCTCGCCGGAGTGGCCCGGTGGATCGGGGCGAGTTGGACCCTGCGGGACCCATGTAGCGACGCCGGGGGTGTCGCAGGCTGTGTCGCGCCGCCGATCGGGTTGCGGTATCTGCAGTTTGGGATTGCAGTGTCGGGCGTCGCCGCCGGACTCGTCGGTGTCGTTTACGCGGTCCATCTCGGGTTGACAGGCCGGACTTTCCGTAGGTGGCGTGGCGTGGCCGTCTCTTTCGCCGGCCTCGTGGCGGCGTGGCTTGCCGTGTACCTGGTCGGTATGGCATGGCTGTGGTTCAACGGCACGTAGCCGTGCACCGCGATGTTGGTGGGCGCGCCTGATCGTTCGCCCCACCGGTCATCGAGTCATTCCGAAAGCCGGCGTTCGATCGGAACCCGGAACCGGGGAATCACCACCTGCCCGGAGAGCCAAGACTCGAGTCGATGCGCCTCGTCGACGATCCGGGCGCTGGCGTCGCTTCCGACGTCCTCGAGGAGTTCGACGACGACCGACCCAGAACGGGTCTGGGCCCAGGCACCAACGACCCGTCCGTCGAGCCAGACCGTGGGCCCGGCGTTGCCGTTGCGATCGAACAAGCTGGCGCCATGATCGCCGAGATACCACCGGCGTTCCTTCCACCCCATGGTGGTGGGGTCGAGACCCGGCAACAGCGCAACCCATGAATCCGGCTGGGACACGACCTCCAGATCGTCGGCCAGGAGGTAGCCCGTACGTTCGTCGAGGTCGACCTCCACGGCGTCGATCCGATCGAGCACGCGACCGGCACGCCTGGTTCCCCACCCGGTCCACCAGCCGACATCAACGATGGTGGCAGGTCCGAACGATCGCAGCCAGCGGATGACCAACTCGTTCTCCGCCTCGGCGGCATCGAGCTGGGGCAGCGGCTCGGGGACCCACGCATCCATGAGTGCCCAGCGGTACTGACTTGACCGCCACGATCCCCGGGGTCGTGTTCGGACGATGACACGTTCGACGGCCATCTGGAAAAGTGCCCGGGAGATGACCGGTGTAGGCCCGCCGGCATCGTCCACCACCAGCGCCAGCTCGGGGACGTCCTCTCTGATGTCGGAGGCGAGCGCCTCGCCCCGGATCGCCAGCGAGTTGGAAACCGCCGAGGAGACGTGGTCGTACCAGGCGGCGGGGTCGGGGACGGCTCCACTCAGCAGTCGGAGCAGCCGGGCACGCTGGGAGACGGCGACCGAGCGGGTGCAGGAGACATCGATGACGGATGCCAGGTCGAGTGGGGCGACGAACATCGTCCTTCGCATGCCGTGCAGTCGAAGCAGGCTGCGCTGCTCATACAGTTCGCACTCCAGGTCCGCCGTCACGAACCCCTCTTCCGCCCTGGCCCACACCGAGAGGAACACCGTCGCCGGGTCGCTCGAGTGCAGCCCCAGCAGGTCGCCGGCGATCAGCAGGGGCGAGGAGGCGGGCGTGCTGAGATGGTGCCTGCGCCCGAGGCGCCCGCACCGTTCCTCCAGGGCGACCCGCCGCCGGGTCAAGCGGGGAACCCGAACTCCCGGTCGGGGGCGATCTTGAGGATCACCCGTTCGCTCTGGATTGGATTGCCGTAGGCACGGCCGAAGTACTTCATCGACAGCTTGTCGATGTGGTCACGGGCCTCCTGGCCCCCGACCGTCGCCACCACGCGACCCCGCACCTCCACGAACGAGAACGGGTTCTCCCGGTCGATGATCGTGACGG
The DNA here is from genome assembly GCA_963825585.1 of uncultured bacterium. Lineage (GTDB taxonomy): Bacteria > Actinomycetota > Acidimicrobiia > Spongiisociales > ZC4RG35 > JAOUGY01. The sequence continues at coordinate 877,202 of CAWGTX010000006.1, read as the reverse complement.
TGGCGATGGGGTTCTCCATCACGTTCCTGTACTTGCGGCGATGGATCTCCGTGTTGATGAGGATGTGCTCGTCATCGGCGTCGACCCACATGACATGCGACTGGGGGACCCCGTCTGGCATGAGCGTGGTGAGCACGGCGAAGTTGGGACCCTGGGCGAGCGAGAGCGTGTTGTCGGAGAGCATGTGAGGACTGTAGGCCTCTCCGAAGATTCTTCCGGCGTGCTTTCATCGTGGAGTCATGATCACATCCGATCCGGCAGAACGCGCCGAAGAGCTTCGCTCGCAGATCAGCGAGCATCTGCACCGCTATCACGTACTCGACGACCCCATCGTCTCGGATGCCGACTTCGACGCCCTCGTGCGTGAGCTCGCCGCCATCGAGGCCGAGCATCCCGACCTCGTGACCCCCGACTCACCGACACAACGCGTCGGTGCACCGGTTGGAACGTTGTTCTCTCCGGTCGTGCATCGCAGGCCGCTGTTCTCGCTCGACAATGCCGAGACCGAAGCCGATCTCGAGTTGTGGCGGCGGCGCATGGAACGCCAGCTCGGCCACGAGCCCGACGGGTACTCCTGCGAACTGAAGATCGACGGCCTGGCGGTGGTGCTGACCTACGAGGCCGGCCGGTTCGTGCAGGGGGCGACTCGCGGTGACGGCACCACCGGCGAAGACATCACCGCCAATCTCGAGATGATCGACCAGATCCCCAAGCGGCTCTCGGGCCGGGACATCCCGAACGTGCTCGAGGTTCGAGGCGAGGTCTACATGGATGACGCCGCCTTCGAGGCGCTCAACGCCGCTCAGCTGGAGCGGGGCGATCGGATGTTCACCAACCCCCGCAACGCCGCGGCCGGCGGCGTCCGCCAGAAGGACCCCAGGATCACGGCGTCCAGGCGCCTCGGTATCTGGGTGTATCAGGCCGGCATCATCGAGGGAGGTCCAGCGCTGCGCCGGCACTCCGAGGCAATGGCCTATCTCGGGAAACTCGGCCTGATGGTCAATCCGGCCTCGGCGGCCGTCGACGACATGGAGGGCGTGCTGGCATTCATCCGGCGGGCCGAAGAGAATCGCCATGCCCTCGGCTACCAAACCGACGGGGTGGTCGTCAAGGTCGACTCGCTCGCCGCTCAGGACGAGCTCGGCTTCACCGCTCGTGCCCCCCGATGGGCCATCGCCTTCAAGTTCCCGCCGGAGGAACGCACGACGATCCTGCGTGACATTCAGATCAACGTCGGCCGCACCGGCGCGGCGACCCCGTTCGCCGTCCTCGAGCCGGTTTTCGTGGGCGGGGCCAATGTCGGCATGGCAACGCTCCACAACGAAGAGCAGGTCAGGTACAAGCGTGTGATGATCGGCGACACCGTCGTGGTCCGGCGGGCCGGCGACGTGATCCCCGAAGTGCTCGGACCGGTTGTGTCAGCCCGCATCGGCAGCGAGCGTGAGTGGTCGATGCCCGCCGACTGTCCGTTCTGCGGCCATCCGATCGTGCGCCCGGAAGGGGAGAAGGTGGCGCGTTGCACCGGCGGCCTCTCATGTCCGTCCCGACTGCGGGAATGGCTGTTCTACTTCGCCTCCCGTTCGGGGATGGACATCGAAGGCCTGGGGTACAAGACGATCCAGATGCTCATCGACGCCGGACTTGTCAAGGACCCGGTCGACATCTTCAGACTCCGGCCCGAGGATCTCGCAGGTTTCGAGGGTTGGGGCGAGATCTCGATCCGCAACCTCATGACCGGGATCGACGCCGCCCGGGACCGGCCGATCACTCGGCTCATCATCTCGCTCGGGATCCGCCATGTCGGACCGGCCGCGGCCAAGGAGTTCGCGCGGGCTCATCGATCGCTGCCCATGCTGCTGGACGCCACCGAGGCCGAGCTGACCGCCATCGAGGGCATCGGACCCATCATCGCTCGAGCCTGGGTCGAGTGGGCCTCGGTGGAAGAGAATCGTGAGCTGATCGGCCGCCTGGCTGCCGCCGGCGTTCGGGTCGAGGACCCCGAGCCTGAGCCGGAAGCCGGTGCTTCGGACCTGCTGGCAGGCCTGACCTTCGTGGTCACCGGAACCCTCGACGGGTTCAGTCGGGAGGAGGCGGAGGCCGCCATCGCCCTGCGGGGCGGCAAGGCTACCGGGTCGGTCTCGAAGAAGACGGCGGCTCTCATCGCGGGCGAGAGCCCCGGCGGGTCGAAGATGACCAAGGCCGAGGCTCTCGCGGTTCCCGTCATCGACGGGGACACGTTCCGTCGCCTTCTCGACGAGGGGCCCTCCGTGCTCACGCCGCCGGCGTGACCGTTTCCTCCTCGTCGTCTTCGGTGCTGCCGAGCCAGTAGCCCACCGCCAGAAGCGCCACTCCGATCCCCGAGAACAGACCGATGCGGACCAGCGGTGACGTCGATCCGAGGTCGATCAGCAGCAGTTTCGTCACCGCCAGCAGCATCACGCCGATCCCCAGGTTGCGGATCAGACCGGCCGCGTCCATCTGGCCTTTCACGATGAGCATGATTCCGATCACGGCCCAGATACCGGTGACCATTCCCGGCCCCGACGGGAGCGGGCCGAGGCTCACCGCCGCCCATCCCAGCGCCGCCGGCAGCGACAGCGCGCCGTAGACCTGTGACAGAGTGGCGTGCGGCTCCTCGGCGCCGGAGATGATGAATGCCATCACACTCGAGATGACCACCACGACACCCGTCCAGATGTCGGTGGCGTCGAAGGCTGCGTCGGCACCCGAGAACACGACGATCACCCAGGCCGCCGACACCACGCCGGCCAGCAGGTGCCCGGTGAAGGCGAGGGGTGCCACTCCGGCACGGATGCCCACCACCACCATGACGGCGGCCTGGGCGGCGATCGCCGCCAGGAGCGCCGCCCCCTCCAACCCCCCGGCCCAGGCGAGGACCGACAGCAGCGAGGCGGGAACCAGTTGGATGGCACCCGTCATCGACGGCGCCCGGGTGGAGCGCAGCACCACGAACGCGATGGTGTGGATGGCCGCCAGGCCGAGGCTCACAGCCATCCAGGCCCCTTCGCCCGGAGCGATGCCCCAGATCGCCAGGGTGGCGAGTCCGGTGAACAGGGGAAGTGTGGTGGTGGCCGCCACCGGGACGATGGTGGCGGTGTCGACCCCGTGCGGATGTCGGATGGCGCCGGCGATCGCGACCCCCCATCCGACCGCCCACAGGGCGGCGATGCCGGTCTGGAGCTCGACTGTCGAGACCATCGAGCTGTCGAACAGCACCCTGACGATGTCGACGCTCAGGACGAATCCCACGCCGGCCGCCGCCGATGCGAACAGCCAGCTCCACCGGCGGGCCAGGTACAGCCAGGCCGCCACGCCGAGGACGGCGAGAAGGTACCCGGTGTCGCCTGGGAAGACGTCGATTCTCCCGCCCACTGCAACCGGCGCGATCAGGGCTCCAGCGACCCCGGAGATCGCCAGCGGCTGCGAGGCCTGACGGAGAGCCATGCCCACCACGGCCGCCGAGATGGCACCCAACAGGAGGAATGCGCCCGTCGTGTCGATCATTCCGTAGCGCTGGTGGGCGGCGAACGCCGTCAGATACAGCACTGCTGCGCCTCCGCCCTGAAGAACGTTGCCGTAGGCAGGCCGCCGGGTGGAGATCTGGAGACCGACGACGATCATCGTCATGCCCGCCGCGGCAGCCATCCCCACCCGGGCGATCGGTCCGATCCATCCCTGCTCGAACGAATACCGCAGGAAGAAGGCGACGGCGCCGAGCACGAGGAACAGCCCGAGCCGGAAGATGGCTCGGGCTGAAAGGAGATCGGCGGGCCTGGAACCCGCTGGTGCGGACTGGACGGGCGTGTCTGTGGTCACTGGTGCCTCCTGGTTACTCATGGCAACAGCATCGGCCGGGAGGCGTGATCCGACCATCGGGGATGGTCCCCGAACGGGCGTCAGGGTCACGGGGGGATGCTCGGGGCAGCGCTATTGAACCCGGAACGTCCATTCGAACTCGCCGGACAGCGGGGCCCCGGTGATGCGCATCCATTCCACTCGGACGGCGTGCTCACCCGGCTGCCATTCGGTCATGACGGCGCTGACGGCGCTTGGGCTCCATCGGTACACGTTGGTGCCATCCGAGAACGAGATCTCGTTGGGCGGAATGGCGAACCCGTCGACGTAGACGGTTGCCTCGTATCCGACTTCGAGATCGACTTCGACGCTGGTCTGGCGAATCACCGAGTTGTTCGGAATGGGAAAGACCGCCTCGAACGGTTCGGGGAGCACCGTTTGTTCACCCTCCGGCGCGAATGCGATCCCGAGGGCGACGATGGCGACCACGAGTGAACCAAGGCCGAGATAGAGCATCCGGTACTTCACGCTCTCAGTGTATGGGCGACGGCGATGTTGCCGAACTCCCAGTTGACGTGCCCTCTCCTCGCCCTCTCCTCGCCCTCTCCTCGCCTGATCCGCTTCGGGGCGCATCGCGAAACCCACCGCACGCTCCGTTGGTTAGCGTTGGGCGGATGCGCAAGAACCCCGTGCTCGCTCAGCTCGGCTCGTACGCGATCGGCGAGATCCAGAATCGTGTCCGGTCGATGAGAGAGGCCGGGGAGGAGCTCGTCGACTTCTCGATCGGCGATCCCCGTGAACCCACCCCCGGATTCATCCGTGATGCGGTTCGCCAGGCGATCCCAGAGATCAGTCAGTACCCCACGGCACGTGGGCTGCCGGCGATGCGCGCGGCGGTGGCCGGCTACGTGCAGGGACGGTTTGGTGTCGAGGTCGACCCCGACACCCAGGTGCTGCCCACCAGTGGTTCCAAAGAGGCGGTGTTCTCGACGCCGCTGGCGTTCGTCGATGCCGCCGCCGGAGACGCCGTGGCCTGGCCCACACCCGGATATCCCATCTATGAGCGTGGAGCGAGACTGGCGGGTGCGGTGGGAATGCCGGTCGCGCTCGACGGTGACTTCGTGTTCACCGCCGATCGGATCACCGACTGGTCGAAGGTTCGCATGGTGTGGATCTGCACGCCGCACAATCCGGCCGGGTCGGTGACGCCGAGGGACGAGTTGGTCCGATTCGTCGACCGGACCCGGGACGCCGACGCCCTGCTGTGCTCTGACGAGTGCTACATCGATCTGTACGACGACGAGCCGCCGACATCTGTGCTCGAGGTGGCCGGTCCGGGAAGCAAAGGCGTGTTGGCCTACTTCAGCCTGTCGAAGCGCTCCGGTATGACCGGGTATCGGTCCGGGGCGATCGTCGGCGACGCCGAGGCGATCTCGGTGCTGGCATCCTTCCGCACCTCCACCGGTACGGCATCGCCCGAGTTCGTGCAGGCCGGCGCCGTCGAGGCATGGAGTGATGATGCCCATGTGGCGGAACGCCGGGTGATCTTCGCCGCCAAACGAAGGATCCTGAGCGCTGCCTTCGATCGGCTCGGCTACGAGGTGGTGGGGTCCATGGCGGGGATCTACCTGTGGGTCCGAGTGCCCGACGATGTTGCGGTCACGGCGAGACTCCTGGAATCAGGCGTCGTGGTCTCGCCCGGGCGGGCGTTCGGTCCGGGGGGCGAGGGTCACATCCGGCTGGCGCTGGTCCCGGCCCTGGCAGACTGCGACCGAGCAGCAGAGGCGGTGATCACATGTCTGAACGAGAGCTGATCGAGGCGGCGTACGCCGGAGAGATCGATGTGGAACAGGCGAGGGAGGCGGTCGAGGAGGCCATTGCCGCTCTCGATGTGGGGACGGTGCGGGTGGCCGAGAAGGTCGGTGGTGCCTGGGCGGTGAACGAGTGGGCCAAGCAGGCCATCCTCCTGTACTTCCGGCTACGCACCATGGAGACGATCGAGGTGGGGCCGTTCGAGTTCTGCGACAAGATCCCCCTCAAGAAGGGCCTGGCCGCCCAGGGTGTCCGGGTCGTCCCACCCGGGACCGTCCGCTACGGCGCCCACTGCGAGCCCGGTGTGATCGTGATGCCCGGCTACGTCAACATCGGGGCCTACGTAGGGGCCGGAACCATGGTCGACACCTGGGCGACGGTCGGAAGCTGCGCCCAGATCGGCGCAAACGTCCATCTGTCCGGCGGGGTCGGTATCGGCGGGGTGCTGGAGCCGCCCAATGCCACCCCAGTCGTCATCGAGGACGGGGCCTTCATCGGGAGCAGGTCGATCGTGGTCGAGGGCGTTCTGATCGAGGAGAAGGCGGTGCTGGGGGCCAACACCACCATCACCGCATCGACGCCCATCATCGATGTGACCGGCACCGCCCCGGCGGAATACCGTGGCCGGGTCCCGGCCGGGTCGATCGTGGTTCCCGGCACGCGGCCCAAACAGTTCCCGGCCGGGACCGTCGACCTGCAGTGCGCCTACATCATCGGTCACAGATCGGAACGTCACGACGAGAAGCTCGTGCTGAACCAGACGCTGCGTGACCTCGGGGTCCAGCTCTGATGGATCTGATCGAGACGCTCGCCTGGCTGGTGGACATCCCGTCGGTCACCGGCGACGAGGAACTGATCTGTACCGAGGTCGCCGCCCGACTGGCCGCCAAGCCCACGGTGCGGATCTCCAATTCGCTGGTGGTGGGGGAGCGGACCGGAAAGCCGCTGCTGTTGCTCGTGGGGCATCTCGATACGGTGCCGACCCAGGGGCAGGGCCCGGCCCGCATCGAGGGCGGACGCATGTACGGGCTCGGCACCACGGACATGAAGGGCGGTGTCGCCACCATGATCCACCTGCTCGAAGATCCAGAGGTTGCCGCCGGACCCTACGACGTTGTTGGTGTGTTCTACGAAGCCGAGGAAGGGCCTTCGGTCGACAACGGACTCGAGCCACTGCTGCAGCAGGTGGAGTGGCTGTCGGACGCCGAGTTCGCCGTGGTGATGGAACCGTGTGACGGTGAGATCCAGGTCGGCTGCAATGGCGTGGTCAACGCCGAGGTGAAGTTCGTTGGTAGGTCCGCGCACTCGGCTCGCCCGTGGTGGGGTGAAAACGCCATCAGCAAGGCAGGCGAGTGGTTGGCGCAGATGCACGCCCGCCAACCCGAACCCCACCGCATCGAGGGGTTGGAGTACAAGGAGGTGATGTCGGTGACCAAGGCCTCCGGCGGCATCGCCAACAACATCATCCCGCCCGAGTTCACCCTCAACCTCAACTACAGGTTCAGTCCCCTGCGAACCGTGGACGACGCTGTCGAGCATTTGAAAACGGTGTGTGACGGTGTAGACGACGTGCGGATCGTCGACACCGCACCGGCCGGACCGGTTCGCGGCGACCATCCGTTCGTGTCGTCCTTGACGCAGGCTTCCGGCTCGACGCTGGCGCCCAAGCAGGGATGGACCGACGTCGCTCGGCTCGGCGTTTACGGCATCGCGGCGGTGAACTTCGGTCCCGGATCGGCCGCCCGGGCTCATCAGGTCGATGAGTGGGTCGAACTGGCGGATCTGGAACACGCGTTCCAGGCGCTGCGTTCGGTGCTGACGTGATCCGCCGCACCCGTTGGCGTGGTGCTCGTTCTCAGCAGCCAGGAAACCCCTCGGCGGTGTCCTGAACCCTGGGTAGGCATCAGACTGGTGGTGCGAGGTCGATGGTCAGGGCATGTGTATCCGAGCCCGTGGTTCCCCAGTGGGTCCAGGCCACCAGGCCGGAGCCGTCGATACCGGGGCGGAGGAACACCGAGCACGGAATGAGCGATGTCAGCACCACCTGGTGGTTTCCGTCGGTGATGCGGAACTTGTGTCCGGTGAGGGCGAGCGGCCCTGCGACGGCGGTCCAGGCGGAGCCGTCGACGCGCACGTCGATTCCGTCGCCGAGAGCGAGCTTGATCTCGGGCCCGATCTGACCGGGACGGGCATCCTCCAACCGGTAGGTGATGTCGAGGCGGGCGGTGCTCACGGCGACCTCGACCGATATGGCGCCGTCTCCGAGCGTGCCGGTCAGCTCCAACTCCGCCTTGCCTCCCTTCACCTCGCTGGCGCGCATCACGGTGAGATCGACGGGAGTGGCTTCCAGGTCCTCGCTGTCGTCGGTGAAACGGCACAGCGTCCAGCCCGGTTCGCCCGGCACCGACGACACAGGCCATACGGGATCCTTCAGGTCGAGCGTCGGTACCGCCGCCGAGCGGTGCGGTGCCACCACCATCGACAGAGAAGCGAGTTCGAGGTGCACCTCTTCGGCGCCGTCGGCATCCCAGTCGAGCCGGGACACGCGTAGCCAGTCGTCGCCCCGTCGACGCTCGGCGTCGATGGCCGCTCGCGCCGTCACGATCGCCCGGTGGGCCGGCTCCACGGGACCGCCCGAGAACGGGGTGGCACGTTCGGCCTCCAACACCGCCAGCTCGGCGTTGGCGCCCAGTCGTTCCGGCACGCGTGTGACCAAGCGGACCAGCTTGCGATGCAGGATGAATCGATCGAGGTCGGAACCGAGCCGTGCCTCCCAATCGTCGATCAAGGGACGGCGTCTTCCGCTTGGCCGGTGTTCGGCCAGGAATCGGGTCACCGTGGTGATGTCACAACCCGGGGTTGCTGCCAGCTGCCGGGCGATCGCCTCCAGCTCGGCGAAGGGTACCTCCAGCGCCACCGCCTCGTCAGAGGTCAGGTCGAGCTCGCGGAGCCGGTCGGGTGTGGTGACGGGGATCACGGGCAGGACGGCATCGAGATGGGCCACCACCCCCGAACGGGGGACGTCGAGCTGGTCGGAGGACAGGAGGAGTGCCTCGACTCCGGCGGCGGCGAACACCAGCGGGAGCCTCGTCGTCCACGGTCCCGTCACCCACAGCGGTCCCGGCGTGAGGCCCATTCCGGTCAGGGCGGTGGCCTCCCGTTCTATTTGCCTGGTGATCTCGGCATCGGGGAGCAACGGGAACCACGGCTCGGAGTACCCGGTTCGCACCCAGTCGACGGCGTCGCTCCCGACCTCGGGGGCATGCTGGCGGGGATGGCCGAGGGAAAGGGCCATCGGAACCTGTGTCGCGACGGAGCGGGCGTTTTCGGGGACCCGGCCGAGCAGGATCACATGCATGGTCCGACGCTACTTCTTCCTCTTCGTTCCGAGCCATATCAGCAGAACGGGGATCACGACCCATGCGGTGCGGGGGCGGAACAACAGGATCAGCACGCCAACGGCGATGACGGCGACGTTGCGCAACGACCGTTGGGTCATCTCCGGCCACGCCAACCACACCGCCCCGGACAGGAAGGCTGTGCGCAGGGCGATGCCCGTGGCCACGTCGGACCGGAAGCCCCAGTACGCCGCTGCCGAGCCAGCCAGGAACAGCACGGTTGCGACGGCGAGCAGCGGACGGGTGTTGGACGGCATGCCGACACGGTACCTCCGTGGACCTACACTTCCCGGCCTGATGCCCATCGATATCGACATCGCCCACGTGGCCCGTCTCGCCCGCCTGGCACTGGGCGAGGACGAGCTGGAGCAGTACCGTCGTCAGCTCGGCGCGATCCTCGACCACGCCGCCAAGGTCCAGAGCCTCGACACCTCCGGGGTCACCCCCACCGCCCATCCGCTCGGCTTCGTCAACGCCTACCGACCCGACCGGGTGGAGCCATCGCTGGACCGGGAAGAGGTTCTCGCCCAGGCGCCCGAGTCCCGGGACGGCTGCTTCGTGGTCCCGCCGGCCATGGAGGGTTCATGACCAGCCCCGCCGACATGACCATCACCGAGGCCGCGGCAGCACTCCGATCCGGTGAGGTGAGCGCGGTCGATCTCGCCGAGGCGGTCATCGAACGGGCTTCGATGACCGAGGCAGATCTCCACGCATATCTCACGCTCGACCAGGAGGGTGCCCGGGCGGCGGCAGTTGCCGCCGACGCCCGCTTCGCCACCGGCGACCCGCTCGGGCCGCTCGACGGCATTCCCATCGCACTCAAGGACAACATGTGCACGCGGGGGGTGGAGACCACCGCCTCGTCCAAGATCCTGTCGGGGTACCGCCCTCCCTACGACGCCACCGTGGTGGGCCGCCTCAAGGCGGCGGGGGCGGTGCTGACCGGCAAGACCAACCTCGACGAGTTCGCCATGGGCTCGTCGACCGAGAACTCGGCCTACGGGCCCACCACCAATCCGTGGGACCCCACTCGTGTCCCCGGTGGGTCATCGGGCGGCTCCGCAGCCGTGGTGGCGACGGGTTCGGCCCTTGGGTCGCTCGGCTCCGACACCGGCGGTTCGATCCGGCAGCCCGCCGCTCTGTGCGGCGTGGTCGGGATGAAGCCGACCTACGGGCTCGTGAGCCGGTTCGGGCTGATCGCCTTCGCCTCCTCGCTCGACCAGATCGGGCCGTTCACCCGGACGGTCGGTGACTCGGCTCTGCTCCTCGAAGCCATCTCCGGACATGACCCCAAGGACGCCACGTCCTACCGCCTCGACTACCCCAGCTACTCGGCCGACCTCTCGACCGGCGTGGCCGGATTGCGGATCGGAGTGGTACGCGAGTTCTCGGGGGACGGCTACGACCCCGACGTTGCCGCAGCCTGCTCGGCCATGGTCGACCGGCTCTCCGCTGCGGGCGCCGAGGTTACGGAGGTGTCGCTCCCCACCGTCGACGTCACCCTGTCGGCCTACTACCTGATCGCTCCGGCCGAGTGTTCGGCCAACCTGGCGCGGTTCGACGGTATCCGCTACGGACTGAGGGTTCCCGGGGTGACCACCGAGGAGATGATGGCGAGGACCCGCGCCGAAGGATTCGGGCCCGAGGTCACTCGGCGGATCCTGCTCGGGACCTACGCACTGTCGGCCGGCTACTACGACGCGTTCTACGGCAAGGCTCTCGATGTCCGGGCGCTGCTCCAAGCCGAGTTCGCCGCCGCCTACGAGCAGGTCGACGTGCTCGTTTCACCCACCAGCCCGACCACCGCCTTCGAGATCGGCGACAAGGCGCAGGATCCGCTGGCGATGTACCTGTGCGACGTGTGCACGATCCCCTCCAACCTGGCGGGTCACCCGGCCATCTCGGTTCCGATCGGACTCGACGCCGGAGGTCTGCCCATCGGGTTCCAGGTGATGGCGCCCGCCCTCGGGGAACAGATGATGTTCCGAGTGGCGGCGGAGGTGGAACGGCAGGCGGGCTTCACCTCCCGTCCGGCGATGGTGGAGGCCCTGGCATGAGCGGAGGAATCCCAGACGGGTGGGAGGCGGTCATCGGCATCGAGGTCCATGTCGAGCTGCTCACCGAATCCAAGATGTTCTGCAGCTGCAAGGCGGGGTTCGGCGACGAGCCCAACGTCAACATCTGCCCGACCTGCCTGGGCCTTCCCGGCGCACTTCCGGTTCCCAACCAGACCGCCATCGATTGGATCGCCAGGATCGGGATGGCGCTGAACTGCGAGATCTCCGAGACGTCGGTCTTCCATCGCAAGAACTACTTCTACGCCGACCTGCCGAAGAACTATCAGATCAGCCAGTTCGACATCCCGGTGTGTCACGACGGCTGGCTCGACGTTCCGGTAGACGGCGAGAGCGTTCGTATCGGCATCGAGCGTGCCCACCAGGAGGAGGACACGGGCAAGTCGCTGCACCAGGGCGGCGGCGGCCGTATCCACTCGGCCACCGAGACACTGCTCGACTTCAACCGGGCCGGGGTGCCGCTGGTCGAGATCGTGTCCAAACCCGACATCCGCACCGCGGCCCAGTCACGCGCCTACGCCCAGGAGCTGCGGAACGTGATCCTCGAGCTCGACGTGTCCGACGCCAAGCTGGAAGAGGGCTCGATGCGTTTCGACGCCAACATCTCGGTCCGGCCGGTTGGACAGGCGGAGTTTGGGACCAAGGTCGAGATCAAGAACATGAACTCGTTCCGGTCACTCGAACGGGCGGTGGCCTACGAGATCGTCCGTCAGGTCGACGAGATCACGTCGGGTGGAACCATCATCCAGGAGACCCGACACTGGGACGAGGAGGCCGGTGTCACCCACGGGATGCGCACCAAGGAGGGCTCCTCGGACTACCGGTACTTCACCGAGCCCGACCTGGTACCGATGGTGATCGACGCCGACTGGCAGGCTCGGGTCAGGGCCACCATTCCCGAGCTTCCCGCCGAGCGTCGGTCCCGGTACGTCTCCGCCGGGATCGAACCCAACCAGGCCGGGATCCTGGCCGGTGCCGACGGAACCATCCGCACGCTCTTTGACGATGCGGTCACCGCCGGAGCCGACCCCAAGGCCGCCTGCATCTGGGCCACCGGGGAGGTCACCGCATGGATACGGAGAGAGGATCGCCAGCTGTCGGACACACCCATGAACGGGCAGGTGCTGGCTGAGTTGACGGGCATGATCGCCGACGGCCGTATCTCCTCGTCGGCTGCCAAGGACGTGCTCGACGGGGTCATGCGGGGTGAGGGAGCGCCGCGAGCTGTCGCCGAGGCACGCGACCTACTGCAGATCTCCGACAGCGGAGCGATCGAGGCCGCCGTCGATCTGGTGCTCGCCGACAACCCCGACGCAGTCGAGCGGTACCGGGCCGGTGAGCAGAAGGTGGTCGGGTTCCTGGTGGGCCAAGTCATGCGGGCCACCCAGGGCAAAGCCGAGCCGAAGCTGGTGAACGGCCTGCTGATGGAGAGACTGTCCTGAGCCCGCTCGACTTCGATGGAGTGATCTTCGACTGCGACGGGGTGCTCGCCGACTCCGAGCCGTCGTCGGTGAGTGCATGGACCCGCGCCATCGCCCGGTTCGGGCTGGCCGTGAGCGCCCACGAGGTGGAGTCGTTCATCGGCCAGACCGAACACGACCTCGCCCTTCATTACGCCCCGCTCGTCGGTACCTCCGAAACGGCCATGGAGGATGCGGCCCGCGAGGAATTCCTCGGCCTGGTGGGCGACCTGGCGGCGTTCGCCGATGGTGCGCGTCTCGTCCAGATGGTCGAGTGCTCCGGAGTCCCGTTCGGTGTGGGTTCCAACAGTCCGCGTTGGCGACTCGACGCCGTGTTGGGGGGGATCGGGCTGGCGCAGCGTCTGGCGGTGTCGGTGGCGGGCGACGAGGTCGCCCGACCCAAACCCGCCCCTGACGTCTACCGCGAGGTGGCGAGCCGGTTGCGTGTCGCCCCTGAGCGCTGCGTGGTGATCGAGGATACGCCAACCGGGCTCCGGGCGGCCAGAACGGCGGGATGCGCCACAATCGCCGTCCACCGTGGCGCCGTGCCGCGTGAGCATCTCGTGGACGCGGACCGGGTCGTCGATTCGCTCGACGAGCTGATCGACGGTCCGGCGTGAGGGCCGTAGGCTGGCCGCATGCACGTTGATACCCTCATCAACATCGTTCTCATCGCCTGTGTCTGGATCACGCCGCTTCTCCTGATCGGCCTCCTCGTCCACAAGGGGAGCCGCCGCGCCAGAACGGTGGACACCGACGCCTCCTCGTGACCGGGCTCGATCTGGTGTCGGCTGCGGTCGGCGCGATCCTCGGTGTAGCCCTCTCCCGTTCCACCCGGCTCGTCCCCGGCGCTGCCCTGGCCGCCGGACTGGTCGGGCTGACGACCGCTCTGGGTACACGCTGGGCCGTGGCGCTTCCGGTGACGGCCTTGGTGATCCCTGTCGGGTTCGTGATGACGGCGATGGCGTGGCACTGGCGACAACGACCCGAGGTGGCCCACCGTGTGGTCGGCCACCTCGACTCCGGGTCGAGGGGACGGGTTGCCGGCGCCGAACTGGCCTCGGCCTGGTCGCTGGTGGTGGCGGCGACATTGGCGGCGCTCGGGGTGATCGTTGCTCTGGCCGCCCCCGGTTCGTTGGCGTCGTTCGTGGGCATCGCCCTGGCGCTCATCCCGGTGGTGGTGGCGGCCGTCATGGTGGCCCGACCGCGGCATCGCCCGCCGCCCGACCCTTCTGGGCTGGTCGTGCCGACAGATCCTGTGACACTGCTCGCGGACGGCTCCCCGGACAGGCGGGTGGTCGAGGTCCTCGCCGCACGGTCGGGGAGCAGAGCGGTTGCCTGTCATCCGCCCCATCTCTTTCGGGGTTTGGCCGGATGGAATCTCGGTCTGGGCCTCGGTGCCGAAGAAGCGGCGTGGGCCGGTCAGTTGGCGCGGATGCTGGGACTGGGCACGGTACTGGCCGAGCCCGCCCCGCTCGTCGATGCGGCCCAGGTGAAGATGCTGGTGGTGTGCAGGGCCCTCGCCAGCGATGGTGATCCGGTGATCCTCGACGAGCCCGCGGCCGGGCTCGATGCCGCCAGAGCCCGAGATCTGGCCCGGGTGGTGGCCATCGGAGTAGGGGGCCGTCGACTCGTGGTGGTGACGGCCGACCCCGCCGGCCACCGATCGTTCGTCTCACGTGCACGGACACGGCAATGAACCTCGACTAGCCTCGCGCCCCGATGGAACGACTCACGAAGATCGTGGCGACGTTGGGGCCCGCGGTGGCATCGCCCGAGATGATCCGCAAGCTGATCCGGGCCGGAATGGACGTGGCCCGGCTCAACTTCAGCCATGGCGACCATGATCTGCACCGCAACTTCGCCACCTGGGTGCGCGAGGAGGCCGCCGCCGAGGACCGGGTCGTGGCCGTACTCCAGGACATCCAGGGCCCCAAGCTCCGGGTCGGCTACTTCCCGGACGGCAGGATCCACCTCGGCAATGACGAGATCGTCGTGCTGCGGCAGGGCCGCCAGATGGCGTCGCCCGGTGAGGTGTTCATCGACTACGACCACCTGCTCGAGGACGTCGAACCCGGTGAACCGATTCTCCTGGCGGACGGTCTCATCCGCATCATCGCCACCGCCAAACACGCCGACCACATCGAAGCGCGGATCGTTCAGGGTGGGCCGCTCAGCGACGGCAAGGGTGTGGCGTTCCCCGAGACCAATCTGCGGGTACCGGCGATCACAGACAAGGACCGCCTGGACCTCGCCTTCGGACGTGAGATCGGAGTGGACTTCGTCGCCGCCTCGTTCGTGCGAAGCGGAGCCGACATGGCCGAGATCCGCGAGTTGGCCGGTGGGACACCCGTCATCGCCAAGATCGAACTCGCCGCCGCCTACGCCAACCTCGACGACATCCTCGCCGAGTCCGCCGGCGCCATGGTCGCCCGCGGCGATCTGGGCGTCCAGCTTCCACTCGAGCGAATCCCGCTGATCCAGGCCGACATCCTCGCCCGGACGAATCGCGCCGGACTGGTGTCGATCACCGCCACCGAGATGCTCGAGTCGATGACGAAATCGCCGCGTCCGACCCGGGCCGAGGTCACCGACGTCGCCAACGCAGTGCTCGCCGGGACGGATGCCGTGATGCTATCGGCGGAAACTGCCGCCGGTGACTTCCCGATCGAAGCCGTCGAGACCATGGCACGGATCTGTGTCACGGTGGAGGAGGGTCTCCAGGACCGCCAGTTCGTGGAGTTCATCGGCGGAGCCGACTCCTTTGCCTCGGCAGTGGCACGTGCCGCCGTCGAGGCATCGCACAACCTGGGGATCAGCACGATCGTGGCCTTCACCGAGTCGGGCAACACCGCCAGGCTGCTCTCGAAATATCGGCCGCCGGCCCGCATCATCGCCTTCACACCCGAGCGTCAGACGCTCTCGAGGATGGCGATGTACCGAGGCGTGCAGGCACATCCGTTCGGTCGGCGCGACTACACCGACGTGATGATCGCCGCCGCCGAGAAGTTCCTCGAGAAGGAGCAGGTGTGCAAGCGAGGAGAGGCCGTGGTGATGGTCGCTGGCATCCCACCCAACATCCAGGCATCCACGAACCTGATGAAGATCCACGTGATCGGCGAACGGGATCGCGGTGCCCTGTCCCAGAAGACCGCGCGGACCATCCCCGAAGGTGGCGGCACGCCCCGGTGACGTGTGCGCGGTGACGCCCCTCTGCACCCGCTACCATCCCAGGGCCCATGGGACAGACCATTGAGATCAACAACACCGCCATCATCGACCATGTGCTGGTGATCGACACCGATCGCAGCCTCGCCGGCCAGGACGGTGAGAGCTACAGCGGGGTCGAAACCGCCCGCCTCGGCGTCACTTTTCCAGCTCAACTGGCTGTCAGGTTGTTCGAGTCCGTACCGTCTGTGGACCACGTGTTCGTGATGTCCAACTCGGTGTCCGTGCGGAGGCCTACGGGCTGGGACGATGTGTCGATGGAGACCGCCATCGACACGGTTTCGGAGTTCTTCCGCTTCTACCGCTGACCGCTGGAGGCGGGCGCAGTCGCCACCTCCGGTCGGCGACCGCGACCCATTGGACGAACGCTCCCCCTCGTAACCACCTGGGCCGTTCGGTGCGCCTCAACCACCAACAGTCGTGGGGGGAGTGGTCGCAACCGTCGTGTCGGGAGTTCCCGGCACCGTGGTGGCCGGAGGTTCGGTCACCGTCGTCGAGGGCTGGGGACATTCCACCGTGGTGTCGGGCACCTTGCACGGATGGACCTCGATGATCTGCTGGCGGGGCGAGTACACCACGTTCCACTCGGAGACGTCCGCGGTGTCCCCGATGGAAATCGTCCGGGTGACGCGGACGGTCCACCCGGCAGCAGCGCCCTGAACGGTGACCTGCGAGTCGACGCCGAGGTCGGGGTTGGCTCGGTACCGCGGTTCCTGCGGGTCGCGAACGTCGAAACGGTCGCTGACTTCCGCCGTGACGATCCGGGCACCGGGTCCGCCCTCCGACAGGACCTCGCGCGCGAGCCCGCCCCCATCGCTGTAGGCGAGCGCCACACTCCGGCCATCGTTGTTGCCGAAGAAGCGAACGGTGATGGACGTGTCGGTGTAGGACGTGTCGACGAGGACGGCGGCATCGCTGTCGTTACGGAACGCCAGTTCCGGAGACGGCCACGAGATGGTGGCTTCGATGCCTTCGGGGTAGCGGGGAAAGTAGAAGCTGTGGGCTTTGTGGGCGACGTCCTCGTAGCCACCCCAGAAGACGGCGTTGAAGAACGTGGTGGCGAACTGGCTGACACCGCCGCCGACCGTCTTGGTCAGCTCGCCTCCGACGATGGTGCCATCCTCGAGGTAGCCCTTCTCCTCGGTTCTCGGACCGACGTGCTCGTTGAGTGAGAAGGTGGCACCCGGAGGCACGATCACGCCGTCGACCGCGTCAGCGATGAGATGGATGTTGGTAACGCGGTTCTGGCAGCAGTCGTGATAGGTGGTGAACTGCGAGACCATGTGGTTCACGCCGTAGCTTTCGAGCGTCTCGGTGGTCACCTCGGGTTCGGCCCCCTCGATGAGCGGCAGCACGGCGGTGCGCGTCGCCGAGGAGGCGCCGGTTTCGAGGGCGCCCGCCGTGGCTTCCGGGTCGATCAGGGTGCCGCTGCGACCGGGCACGATCCGGACTTCGCTTCCATCGATCTCGAAGCGGGCGTTCACCGGCGCCTGTTCGATGTCACCGCGTTGGGCTTCGAGGATGGGAGCGATGGTCTCCGGGTCGAAGCTGAGCGCCAACCGATCGCCGGTGCTCTCGGTGTTGAGCGCTGACGCCATCTGCTCGGTGGTGAAGGTGATCGAAACCTCGTCGGAGCGCAGCGTGACCGGTGCCGACAGCCACAGGCGGGCACGGGCAACGGCGTCATCGACATCCCCGGCAGTGAGTGTGGCCGACACCGCCACCACCGGCAGCTCCACCGGGTCGGCGTTTTCGGCGGTGAGCGTGTCGAGGATGATCGAGCCGGCCACCGAGCGATCGACCTGTTCGCCATCACGGGGATACTCGGCGACGGGCGTGGTCCCGTCGAACGTGACGGCGCCGGGAAATGGCGGATTGCCCACGAAATCCTCATCCCACCCGATGAGCACCTGCTCTACGGCGGCGTCATCGAGGGTAGCGATCGCCGGTACCGTCTCGGTGGTTCCGAAGTGGCCGATCCACCAGCGGAACTGTTCGGAGAGGCCGCCCTGGCGCCCGATCTGGAGCGCCTCGGCGGCCATGGTCTCCACATCGACACTCAGATTCACCTGTGACGGGAGCAGCGGGGTCGACGCATCCCCGATCCGGAACACCGACTCACGGCCCAACAACATCATCTCGGCATCCTGCAGGGCTGTGGTCAACTCGTCGGGGGACAGACCGCCGAGGTCGATGCCGAGGGCTTGGACGTTGCCGAGCACGGAATCACCCGCCAGAGCCCGGGCCACGGCAAATGAGCCCACCACGGCAAGGAGCAAACCAGCCAGGGCGAGCACCGCGAAGCGCAAGGGTGATGTGGACTCGAGCAGAAGACTCCGTTTCCAACCAGTGGAGAGTTTAGGACGCGCACTCAAGCTCACTACCCTCCTTCGCTCTTGAGCCGGCGGCCCCTCGATTACCGCTGTACCGACAAGCAACCGTAGCCTCGAGTCGAGCGAACACGGAGTATCCGATGAAGGTCCTCATCACAGGTGCGAGTGGTTTCATCGGTCGGGCGCTGTCACGACGTCTGACCGAGTCCGGCCACGAGGCGATCCCACTGGTCAGGGGTGAGCCGAGGGCGGGTGCCCGCACCTGGGATCCGAGCGTCGGCCGAATCGACGACGATGCCCTCGACGGCATCGACGCCGTGGTTCACCTTGCGGGCGAGTCGATCGGAGGCCGGTGGACGGTTGGGAAGAAGCAGGCCATCCTCTCCTCGCGGACCGAAGGTACCGACCTGATCGCTCGCGCTGTCGCCGCCGCCAAGCCGTCGGTTTTCGCGTCGGGCTCGGCAATCGGCTTCTACGGCAGCCGGGGCGAGGAGGTCCTCACCGAGGAGTCTGCGTCGGGGGAGGGGTTTCTCGCCGATGTGACGGTGGCGTGGGAGCAGGCGGCTGCACCGGCCGTCGACGCCGGCGTGCGAACGGTGTTCGCCCGGACGGCGCTGGTGCTGGAGGACGAGGGCGGTTCGTTCCCGCGCATGCTGCTGCCGTTCAAGCTGGGCATCGGCGGCCCGCTCGGCTCCGGTCGGCAATGGTGGGCCTGGATCACGCTCGAGGACGAGGTCCGGGCGATCATGCACTGCCTCCAGACCGACAGCCTGGAGGGACCGGTCAACCTGGCGTCACCCAACCCGGTTCGCAACGCGGACTTTGGCAGGGCCCTCGGCAAGGCGTTGAAACGGCCGGCGGTGCTGCCCGCGCCCGGTTTCGGACTGAAGCTGCTGCTCGGCGGGGAGTTCGCAGACGAGGTGCTTCTCGCCAGCCAGCGGGTCGTTCCCAGCAGGCTGGAGCAGTCCGGGTTCGAGTTCTCGCACCCGCACCTGCCGGGGGCGCTCGACGCCGTGCTCGCCTGATGACGTGAGAAGTCGGTTCAGCCGGCTTGGAGCGTGAGCTCTACGATTTCGGCCGGGTTGAGGGCGCGACGCACCTCGGATGTGGCGTCGTCGACGAATTCGAGCAGTTCCCGGCGCATCTCGTCCAAACCGTTGCGAACCTTCTCGACCGAGCCGGCTATGTCGGTGAGTGCACGACGACTCGATGAGAACCGCTGGGCGAGCATCCGGATTCGGTCGAGACGTTCGTCGATGGCGACGAGATCGACGTCGGGGCGATTGCTGCGCCCCGCCGCAAGCGAGAGCCGGGCCCACCGGAGCGCAACGCCCAGCATCGTCCCGTCGCCATCGTCGACCACGAGGATGCGATTGCCGTACACACCGAACACGCCCACCTCGGTGGGGAAGGCGTCGATGGCGGAGACGCAGACCGCCATCCGGGCATCCCGGTTGTCCACCGCTCGGTCGAGCTGGGCGAGGATGCCGTCGCGGCCGGTCAACGACAACGATCGTGTGTTCTTTGCCTCGACCACGATCCGCCCGCCCTCCGGCATCTCCACGACGAAGTCGCCCACGATGGCATCGCCGGCCAGTGACCCACCGAGAGTGGACGTGCGCTCCACCAGGGCACCCAAAGGCCGGGCGATGTGGCGAAGCCGGTCTTCGATGACGTCCTCGTAGTCGAAGCCCTTGGCCGTCCCACGTTCGGCTTCCTGACGTCGCCCTCGTTCTTCGGCCACCATCTCGCGCAGTTCGGAGAATCGTCGTTCGATCAGCTCGGAGACCTTGGCAAGTCCGGACCCGTCGGTGGCGGGGTCGAGGGCGGTGGCCAGCCGCTGCTCGAAGGTACCGCCCGGACCGAGCAGGCCGTTGAGATGGACGAGCAGTCTGCCGGTGTGGCTGTGAGCGGCGTCGGGGTCGACCTGGGACAGGAACGAATCGCGCCAGGACCCGAAGTCGGCGACCGCCCGGGCGATGAGCGACGACCGTTGGTCGGGATCGAGCGACGAGGCCATGACCCGAGCCGCCTCGTCGAGCATGGCCTGCGCCCGCAGTGCCGCTTCGTCAGTGACCCGTTCGACGGTCCGGTGAACCCGGCTGTCGACCTCGGCGATGTCGATCCCGATTCCCATGGTGGCCAGCCCGCGGGCGCCCACCGACAGAACCCGCTCCATCAGCCGCCTCTGCTCGTCGACCGGGCACCGTCGCAACAGATCGGCCAGCACGGAATCGGCGATGGCGAGATGTTCGATCTCGACCCGGTCGCCTGTGATCGTCACCGTTTCGGAAAGTGCTGTGTCCATGAGAGGGAACGTATCGCAGGGGTGTGACAGAAAAGCTTCGAGCTTCGAGCTGAACATGATTCAGCAGCCAGCAGCCAGCAGCCAGCAGCCAGCAGCCAGCAGCCAGCAGCCAGCAGCCAGCAGCCAGCAGCCAGCAGCCAGCAGCCAGTAGCCAGTAGCTGGTAGCTGGTAGCTGGAAGCTGGTAGCTGGAAGCTCGTTCTGCGACAATCGGCGTTCATGCCTCCCGAGATCGCTCCCACTGCAACGGTGCGCGCCGAGATCGACCGCCTCGCCGAGGCGCTCGAGGCGGTCCGCTTCGATCTGGGTGTCCCGGCGCAGGGGGTTCGCCGGGGGGTGCCTCGGAGGGGGTCGGACATCGCCCGCAGGTATCTGCTCCCCCGGTTGCGTGATCCGGAGGCGCCACTGCTGGTGGTGGTGTTCGGGCCTACGGGGGCCGGCAAGTCGACGCTGGTGAACTCGTTGGCGGGTTCCACGATTTCCGAGCCCGGTGCGTTGCGGCCGACGACGAGGCGTCCGGTGGTGTGGTGTCATCGGGCCAATGCCACCCGGGCCGCCACCATCGAGGGAGACCCGATCGTGGTGGCCGACGACCATCCGCTGCTCGAGCACCTCACCCTGGTGGACACACCCGACCTCGACTCCTACATGGCCGAGCACAAGGAGATGGCCGAGGCGGTGCTCCGCATCGCCGATGCCGCCGTGTTCGTGACCACGCCGCAGCGGTACGCCGACGCCGTCCCCTGGACCGTGGTGGCGGACCTGGTGGCGCGTGGCATGCCGTTGGTGGTGATCGCCAACCGGCTCGGCCGACGCTCCTCGGGCGCCGTGGCGGACCTGACCTCGTTGCTCCGATCTCACGGCATGGCCGAGGCCCGCACCGACATGGTGATCCAGATCCAGGAGCATCGCCTCAAGGCCGATGGCCGCTTGCCCCGGTCGGCGGTGGAACGGGTGCGTGACCGTCTTTCCGGCCTCGGCTCCGAACGCCAGGCGGTGATCGCCCGCACCGTGGAGGGGGCGATCGCAGCGGTGGTGTCGGACGCCAGGGCCACCGCCCGCCACATCGCCCAGCAACGCACCGAGGGGGACGGCCTGTGGGAGGTGGCACGCAATGCCTTCGCCGGACAGGTCGAGGAGATGACGCTCCACATCGAACGGGGCGAACTGGTGAGGGGTGAGGTGGTGGCGCGCTGGCAGCGGATGCTCGGAGTGACCGACCTCGCCGCCCTGGTGACCCGTGGCGTCGCCCGCGTCCGCGATGTCATCCGGGGCGGAGATCCGGTCGAGTCCGACCAGGTCGCTCGGGTCGGCTCGGAGGCACGCGACGAGCTGGTCGACCTGACCACGGTTCGCGCCCAGCGAGCGGTGACGGCGGCCGTGACGGCCTGGGAGATCGAGCCGGGGGCCCGGGCACTCATAACCCCGGAACTGCGCAGGACGGCGGCTCGGCTGGACGACGACGTTCGTTACGAGGTCGACGAGTGGCTCGCCGGGATCGTCACGATGCTCCACGAGCATGGCCGTCCCCGCTACCGGGTGGCTCGTATGGCTTCGGTGGGCATCAACGGCGCCGCCACCCTCCTGCTGCTCGGGGTGTTCGCCTCGACAGGGGGTATCACCGGGGCCGAGGTGGGCGTGGCGGCCGGCGCCGCCGCCGCCCAGCAGACGGTGCTCGAGCATCTGTTCGGTTCGGCCACCGCCACCACGTTCGCCCGACGAGCCCGTAGCGATCTGATCGTGCGTCTCACCAGGGTGCTCGACAGCGAGGCGCTCCGGTTCGAGGCGGCCATCGACGCCGCCGTCGATCCTTCCGACCGGGCCGAGTGGCTGCTCGCCGCCGCCACTGCGGTGGAGCGTGCTGCTGCGGAGGTGCGGCTTGGCTGAGCTCGGCGAGGTGATCGACGCCTTCGACCGGGTGGTGGCCATGGCCGCCGAGTCCGCCCCGGTCGATGCGGTGCGGGCCGCTGCGTCCGTGGCCCGTCGCGCCCGTACCCGTCGTGGCTACCTGGGAGGGACCGTGGTGGTGGCATTGGCCGGAGGGACGGGATCGGGGAAGAGCTCGATGATCAACGCCCTCGCCGGGGAAGAAGTGGCCCGGACCGGAGCGCTCCGGCCCACCACTTCGCAACCTCTGGCCTGGCTGCCCGCCAACCCCGAACCGGGCGTCATCCGCCTCCTCGACGACATCGGCGTAACCGAACGCATCGGCCAGGACATCCACGACTGGTTGGTGGTGATCGACTTGCCCGACACCGACTCGGTCGCCACCGAGCATCGTGCCATCGTGGCGAGGTTGCTGCCCGAGGTGGACGCGGTGGTGTGGGTGATGGACCCCGAGAAGTACCAGGATCGGGTGCTGCACACCGAGCACCTCGCACCGCTGGCGGTGTATCAGGATCAGTTCCTGTTCGTGCTCAACCAGGTCGATCGGGTTCGACCCGATCAGGTTCCGGCGCTGGTGGAGGATCTCCGTTCATCGCTCAGGGCGGACGGCATCGCCGACCCGGTCATCATCCCCACCGCCGCCGATCCCGGCTCCGGTCCGGCCGAGGGCGTCGCCGAACTGGTGTTGGCGCTGCGCAGCCTGGGTGACGCCAAGGTGGTGGTCCAGCGCAAACTGCTGACCGATCTGACGGCTGCAGCCGACGAGTTGGCTGCAGCCGCCGGTGTCTCGGGCGGGCGAGGCACCGGATTCGCCGGCGAGTGGGAAGCCCTCATCGGTGAGGTCTCCGGGAAGATCGCCCTGGACGTGGTTGGTCCCGGGGTTCTCGACGAGGCGGCCAGGGTCGGCCGCACCACGCACAGGGCCGCCGTGTCGCTCGTACGTCGGCGGTTGCACTCCGGCACCGTCAACCTGTCGGAGCGGGCGGTCGGCGGCTCCGGCGCCATGAGCGCGGTGCGGCGACTCGATGGCTACGTGGCGGACCTGGCCGGCCGGGTCGAGGGAGACACGTCCGTCGAGGTGCGGCGTGTGGGCGGGCTCATCGACCAGGCGGTGTCAGCCTCGGTCGACACGGTTGCCTTCGGGGAGGCGGTGGTCCTCCCGACCCCGGGAGCGTGGACCAGCAGCATCTCCTGGTTGCGAAGGATGGCAGCCATCGTGGTGATCGTGAGCGGGCTGTGGCTGTTCGACACGGTCAGGACCGGCACCGATCTGGTGCTCCCGGCGACCGTGCTCCTCGTGGGCCTGGTGGCGGTGGTCGTTCCCGGCGTGATCGCAGCCGCCATCGGCGGTCGACAGGCCGTGAGCCTGGTCGCCGACCAGCGTCACGCCCTGGCGAATTCGATCGCCCGTGAGCTCGATCGCCGACTCGGTCGGCCCCTGCGCGACGTCCTGCGCAAACGCGCCGGCATGGCGGCCGCCCTAGCGGAGTTCCACCTGCTCGTGGCCGACTGAGGTCCCCGGGATCAACGTTTCGCCACGGCCACCGACACTGCGCGGGGAAGGAACCGGGCCGTGACGGTGGTGACGGCGCCCAGCACCTCGCCGTCGGCCTGGATGGTGGTGGGGTCCCCGGAGGTCACGGTGAACTCGGTGACATCCGGCCACACCTCGAACCCACGCAGCGTCTCCAGCCCGCGCTTGCCGATCGTGGCCCTGATCATGGCGATGGCCCGCCGCGCTCTCAGCTGTTCGACGACCAGAAGCGTCACCGGATTCGGCTCGGCGGGGGAGAGTCGCATCGGCGCCCGCCCGAAATACGTGTAGGACTGGCGGAATTGGGCCATGGCGCCGATGCCGAGCGTGGAGTGCGGGCCGGCATCGATACGAAGCTCGGCGGTGCGCCGCCCGATGTCCTTCCTGACCATGGAGACGGCCACCGCGGCGTAATGGAGTGGTCCCAGATCACGCTTGCGGTGCGGCTCCGCCTCGGCCGCCTGCACGATGTCGGCGTCGGCGCCCACCCCGAACGAGAAGACGGCGTGACGGTGGATCGATCCAGCCGGGCCGGTACCGGTGATCTCGAGCACGGGGATCTTCACGATGTCATGCGGTTGGGCGAGCACCTTGGCCGCCCCGGGGGCTCGGACCGGGATGCCGAGCTGGCGTGCCAGCACGTTGGCGGTTCCCGACGGAACGATCCCGAGCACCGTGTCGGATCCGATCAGCGCCTGAGCCACGTGGTGGATGATGCCATCGCCCCCCATGGCGATGACCATGTCCACGCCGTCGGCGACGGCCTTGCCGGTGATCTCCCGGGCATGTTCGGCGGAACTGGGCCACGCCTCGATCACGTCGTGGGAGCGGGCGAGGCGCGCTGCGACCTTCCGATGGAGAGGCCGGGAGAAGCCGGACGATGCCGGGTTGGCTACGAGGAGCGCGGTCCGCATTCGCAGGAGGCTACCGTTTCCGGCGATGACGCCGGACACCGCCCCCGAGGAGCCACCGGTCGATCCCCGCGGGTCGTCCGCGCTGCAATCCCTCCTGGTCGACGAGGGGGCGGGTGCGCCGTTGGCGGCGGCGGCCGGTGACGTCGCCGCCGGTCATGTCGGGTACTCGGCCAGAACCCAGGCTGCAACGGTGGTCGCCTATCACCTCATCGGACACGACGGGATCGACACCGAAGTCCTCCAGCGTGATCTGCTGGAACTGGGACGGTCCACATCCGGCGTCTACACCCGGGCGAGTGACCAGTTCGTCGACTGGTTGGCGTCGGCGGAAGCGGGGGCAGCGGCGGCCAGCGGCGTCCCCACATCCGAGCTCGCCACCCGTGTGGTGCCACTCGGCGTGTGGTTTCGTCACGATGCGACCGCGCTCGTCCAGTCGGCGGTCGAGGTGGCCCGAATGGAGACGGTCGACGCCGGCACCGTGCTGGTGGCCGCTTCGGCGGCCGGGGCGATCGCAGCCTCGACCCTGGTCATGTCCGGTTGGGATCTGGTGCTGGCGGCCCGGGAGACGGCCGATCGGGCCTTCGAGGTCATGGAGGCCGAGCGGTACCGGTTCGCCGGCTTCGAGCGCGCCGCCCACCTGCCCAGGGCGATCGGGTCCCTCCGGGCGCTCGTCGGCAAGTCCTACGGCGAGGTGGCCTCGGCCATGTTCGACATCGACGAGGGGCTCCGCCCGGCGGTGGCAGCGATCGTGGTCTCCGCCGACACGCGACGTGATCCGGTACTGACGATCGAGGACGCCGCCGTCAACGGAGGTCCCGATGCGGGGGTGCTGGCCGGAGCGATCCTGGGAGCCCGCGTGGGTCTTCGACGATGGCCGTGGCGCGTGCCGAACGAGACGTGGTTCGCCGAGATCGGTCGGCGTCTCGTCACCCGGGAACGTGAACTCCGTGATCTGCCGATCCCCTACGCGGTGGAGGAGCGGATGAAGAACGCCGGCAGGGGCGACGTCGGGTTCGACGTCGGCTGAACCGCCAGGCGGGTCACTGCAACTCCGGGCTCCACTCCCGGCGGGAGTCGTCGACCGAACCGACCACCCACCATCCCGCCACGATGAACAACGCCAACGCTGCCATCGCAGCCGTGCGACCCCATCCGAGGACGTCGACGGTGAACGCCCAGATCAACGGGCCGATGACCGTGGCGAAGCGACCCACCGTGGCGTACAAACCGTAGAACTCACCCAGATGCGCCGGCGGCGAGACCCGGGTCATGACCACCCGGTCGGCGGCCCAGGTCCCACCGAGGGCGAACCCACCGAGCGGCCCGATTGCCCAGGCCAGATCGGTCACACCGGTGATGGCCGCCGAGATCCCGAACCCGATCGCCACCACCCACATCGCCAACACCGACCTCAGCACCCGCCGCGGGCCGAATCGCTCCACCAGTCGTCCGCCGCCGATACCACCGAAGACGGCTCCGACGATGGCGACCGCCAGCAGGTTCCGCGAACCGTCCCTGTCGAGGCCCAGTTCCTCGATTGCAAAGATGGTGAGGAAACCCCCGATGAGGGTGTTGATGGCGTCGGTGTACAGAAAGCGCGAGATCAGGAATCGGAAGAGATCCGGATGGCCGCGAGCGCGCTTCCAGCTGCGTGCCAGGTCGCCGGCGATGGTGAGCGCGCTGGGCGCGGGGCCCGGCCGGGGTGGGAGCAGCGGCTCGCGGACATAGAGGAAGGTGGGGATCGAGAACACCAGGAACGTCACTGCCAACACCCGGAAGGTGGCCGTGTGGCTCCACTCGAGGACATCGAGGGTGACCAGGCCGATGGCGAGACCGATGAACGAGCCGAAGTAGCCGACCCCCACCCCCATCCCCGACACCCTGCCCTGGCTGGTCTCGGTGCTGACCAGCGGCAGGAGCGCGTCGTAGACCACCGAGCCGAGGTTCACGGCCACCAGCGCCACCCCGAGGGCGGTGAAGGTCGCCCACAGCGGGTCGACGGCCAGGAAGCTGGTGGCGGCGATGGCGACCAGCGTGGTGCCGATCAGCGTGGGCATTCGGCGGCGAAGGTGGTCGGAGCGTGCACCCACCCAGGGAGCGGCGAGGATCACGACCAGTCCGGCCAGGGCCTGGACGGTGGCGAGGCGGGAGTCGGCGACCCCGTTCTCGGTCATCCAGTCCGGAAAGTAGAGGCCGACCACTCCCAGGGCGAAGATGGTGTTCGCCAGGTCGTAGACCACCCAGGCCCTGGTGGCGGATCGGGTGGGAGCGGCCGGGGCGCCCAAGGGCTCAGAACGTCACGGCGACTGAGATCAGTTCGTCGTGTCCGAGGAGTCCGGCCGTCGCCTGGATGGCCCGGTTGGCCTCGGGGAGCGGGAACTGGTGGCTCACCATGTCGTCGATACGGGGGTCGGTTTCGAGCTGGGCGGCCGCCCACTTGTAGGCGGAGGTGGTGGCGCCGAGAGCTCCCCGGACCGACAGCTGTTTGGCGACGATGACATCCGAGAAGAACTGTGGGAGTGGCCGGTTGCCCTTGGTGGATGCCAATACCACCCGACCACCCGATCGCACCAGGTCGAGAGCCGTGTAGATGGCCTCGGGGTCGTTCGATGTGACGTCGATCACGACGTCGGGTCGTTTGCCGAGGCTGTTGGCCACCGCCACGCCCAGATCCTCGGAGCTGATGTCGACGGCGAGGTCGGCACCGATCCTGCGTGCCAGATCGAGGCGATCGGAGTCGACATCGAGGCCGCTGATGCCCACCCAACCGGCGCCGGCCGCCTGCGCCGCCAGCAGGCAGGCGAGTCCCCGCGGGCCTGGACCCAGCACCAGGACACTCTCCCCTGGTACCAGCAGTGGCAGCTCCACCGCCCAGGTGCGCCCGTGGGCGAGCGGATGGGCGAAGGTGGCCACGACCGCCGGGATGTCGTCGGAGATGGGGTGAAGCCGAGTGTGCGGGTCGAGATACAGCCACTCGGCCAATCCGCCCCACAGTCCGGGTGGCTCGGTCGACGGCAGCGTGCCGTACATGTTGTGGGGTCGACGGAAGGTGCACGACGCCAGGCCGTTGCGACACGATGCGCAGGAGCCACACCGGATCACGGGCTCGACGATCACTCTCGTGCCGATGGGGAGGTCGATGGCACCGTCCAGATGGTCGGCGATGCGGCCCACCACCTGCTGGCCGGGGATGAGCGGGTAGACCAGATCGGAGCGGTCACCGCGCCACGCCTGGACTTCCGCGCCGGACAGCCCGGTTGCCTCCACCGCCAGCCACCCACCGGTCCCGACCGATCGGGCGGCGAGCCGCGTGGCCGCTAGCCGTCTCGGCTCCACCAGCATCATTGCCTTGACGTCGGTCACTCTGGCACCCCGCATCTTCCCACCCCCCCCGGAAACTTCACCCGGCACCCCACCTGCCCCCTCAGACTGGGGCATCGTCCGTCCTCCCGGGCCGGTTCAACCGAGCAGATCTTGGACTCGCTCGAGCCCTCTGACCAAATCGTCGTCTCCCAGTGCGTAGCTGAACCGGGCGTATCCGGGCGCTCCGAAGGCTTCCCCGGGCACGGCGGCGGCGTCGGCCTCGTCGAGGATGAGTGAGCACAGATCCATGCTCGACTCGATCCGCCGGCCCCCGATCTCGGTTCCAAGCAGCTCCCGGAAGTCCGGGAAGCAATAGAACGCACCGGTCGGCTCCACACACGTGACACCGGGGATGGCGTCGAGCATCGAGTGCATGAGTTTGCGGCGCCGATCGAACGCGACCTTCATCTCCTCGACCGGGTCCATCGATCCGAGCAGCGCCGCCAGCGCAGCCTGCTGGCACACGTTGGCGACGTTGGAGGTGGCGTGTGACTGGAGGTTGCCGGCCGCCTTGATCGCGTCGTTGGGGCCGATCATCCAGCCGACCCGCCAGCCGGTCATCGCGTAGGTCTTGGCGACGCCGTGGACGATGACCCAGCGATCCTCGAGCTCGGGGGCGACGACGGGAATCGACGAGAAGGCGGTGTCACCGTAAATGAGGTACTGGTAGATCTCGTCGGTCATCACCCAGATGCCCCGCTCGCCGGCCCAGCGGCCGATCTCGGCGGTCTCTTCCGGCGTGTAGACGGCGCCGGTGGGGTTGGAGGGCGACACGAACACGAGCAGCTTGGTGCGGTCGGTGGTCGCCGCCTCGAGCTGGTCGACGGTGACCTTGAATCCGGCGGCCGAGTCGGTGGGAATCGACACCGGCTTGCCACCGGCAAGCAGCACGGCTTCTGGATAGGTGACCCAGTACGGGGCGGGGATCAGGACCTCATCGCCCTCGTCGACCAGTGCGGCGAAGCTCTGGTAGACCGCCTGTTTGCCGCCGTTGGTCACCAAGACCTGGCCGGGGCTCACGCTGGGTCCGCCATCGCGTGCGGTGACCATCGCCACCGCCTCCCGGAGCTCGGCCAGACCGGCGTTGGCCGTGTACTTGTGGTTCTTGGGGTCACGGCACGCCTCGACCGCCGCCTCCACGATGTGGCCCGGCGTCGGGAAGTCGGGCTCGCCGGCGCCGTACGAGACCACGTCCCGCCCAGACGCCTTGAGCTCGCGTGCCCTGTTGCTGATCGCCATGGTGGCGGACTCCTCGATGGCGCCCACCCGTGTTGCTATCCGTGCCATGTCTCCGCGCTCCGGGTCGATTGGGGCGACGTTAGTGCGGGTCGGAGACTCCGGATTCCGACCGTTCGACCCGAACCATCCACTCGGCGACGAGGAACCTCGGCCCGGCCCACGTTCCCAGGTCGGTCACCGGGTCGGCCAGCACGATGGGTCGGGCGGAGGTCGTGGAGGCGGATGCTCCCGCCGCCGACGTCCAGACGGTGGTGCCGATGGTGGCGGCTACCGGGATCAGGACTGCGTCGGCCGCGGCCGGATTGCCGGACTCGACGTCGACACCCAGATCCTCGAGGCCGCGGGCGACCACGGCACTGGCCGTAACGATGCTGAGGGAATCGGCGGTGATGGTGGCCAACGTCTCGACGATCCGGCGACTCGACGGACCCATCGAGGTGACGCCAATGCGGGTGATGCCGGCCAAAGCGATTGCCGCCTGGTCCGCCCACGACGTATCGGCGGCCTCGTTGCGGATCTCATCCATCGACCGTCCGCCGATCAGGACACGCTCGGCGAACCAGAGGGCGGCGGCGGTGTCGGCTCGAGCCTCGGCGAGTTCGATCGCCACCGCATGGGTGCGGGTGGGCGGCGCCTGCATGAGTTCAGCGCTCAGGCGGACGAGCATCGAGCGTGGATCGCGCCAGGGTCCGGCGGTGAAGGTGAGGATGTCGGGTTCCATGGGCGATCGATCCTGACGACGTGGCGACGCGACGGGAGCCTATCGGTCGGCGTCGTGATGGACACCGACCGACAGGCTCCCGGTTCGATTGGCGGTGGATCGATCAGCTGGTGGCGTCGCCGGCCGCTTCGGCGGCGTCGGCGGCTGTTTCCTTGGCGGCGTCGGCCGCCTCTCCCGCGGCTTCTTTCACCGTGTCAGCGGCGTCGGCGGCGGTTTCCTTGGCGGTGTCGGCTGCATCGGCGGCCGCATCCTTGGCGGTCTCGACCACGTCGGCGGTGGCGTCCTTGACGGAATCGGCACCGCCGCCACGCACGTCCTCGATCTTGTCTTCGACCTTTTCCCAGGCCTCGCCGGCCACTTCCTTGACCTTGCCGGCGGCCTCCTTGGTCTCCTCGACCACCTTGTCGACCATCGGCTTGGCCTTCTCTGCCAGGTCGCCCGCTTCTTCCTTGACCTTCTCAAGCGTCTCGCCGGCCACCGTCTTGGCCTTGTCGACCATCGGTGCGGCCTTCTCACTCAGTCCGGCGGCCTCGGTCTTCGCCTGCCCGAACAACTTCTTGATGGTGTCCATGAGACCCATGTGTGAGCTCCTTCTCTCTCGAGACGATGCTACCGACCGAAAGCAGGCGACGAGCGACGAGCTCGGAAGGTCCGACGTGCGACGCAACACGCAACACGTAGGAACGCGTTCTGGCTGGAAGCCGGCAGCTGGAAGCCGGTAGCTGGAAGCCGGTAGCTGGCTGGCTCTAGCCCCGGTACCCCATGTGGTCGACGATCCTTCCGGCGGGGTCGAGGAGGAGCGCGGTGTCGCCCCCGTTGTTCCAGATGGGGCCGTCGGCGCACCAGGCGAGGGCATCGCCCCGCGGGTCGCATCCTGCGCTCACCTCCAGGCTGTCGCCGGCGCCGAGGACGGTGCCATTGGGGAAGATGAACCGGTTGGCGGTGGATTCGTCACGAAGCACGAATCTGCTCAGGTCCACGTCCTCGTCGGAACGGTTGGTGATCTCGACGATCTCGAGATCGAGGGCGTCCTCGTCGGGGCCGGGCGGGTTCTCGTCGAGCCGGGTGATCCGGATGTCGGGAATCGGTCCGCCCCCGCACACCTCGGGCGACCACAGCCCGGCGGCGGCCGTCTCGGCGGCCTCCTGGGCACGGTCGAGTTCCTCGACGAAGGCGTTGTCGCCGGAGATGACGATGGCGAGCCCCGCCTGCACCTGGGCCAGGTTGACGTAGGTGTCTTCGGTGAACACGTGGGCGAGAATGCGGTCGAATTGGTCGCGTTGCTCGGCTTCGAGACCGAGGGCGACGACCTCGCCGACCAGATCCTCCAGGGCTCGGCGGCTGTCGGCACCCAGGCATTCGTCTCGCTCGGGGGCGTTGATGCCCAGGAGCCGCACCCGTTCCTCCCGGCCGTCGAGTTCCACAATGATGGAGTCGCCGTCGTCGACGTGGACGACGGAGACATCGACCAGTTCGATGTCTCCCCTGTGGAGATCGTCCGCTTCCCCGGCAGGCGATCCGGCGTCGGGTTGCTCGGGCGGTGGAGTGGGTATCGGGTTGGACGGGAGCGGGATCGCACTCGCCTGTGAAGTCGGCACGTTATCGCCGGTGGCTGTGGTGGAGCAGCCGGCGAGCAGCGCGATCAGCACGATCGCCTCAGCGCGCCGCATCGGCCGCCGCCCGGGCGGCGATGTGGATGAGGTCCCACACTCCCGAGAATGGGGGGGCGTAGGCGAGATCGGTCCAGGAGAGGTCCTCGGCGGTCACGCCGTTCCAGATGGCGGTGGCGAACACGTCGATGCGTTTTGCTGCGCCCGGGCCGCCCACGATCTGGGCGCCGAGCAGCCGTCCAGTGCCGCGTTCGGCGACCGCCCGGATGGTGACGGCCGTGGCCGAAGGCCAATACCCGGCGGTGGTGGTGCCGTGAGCGGTGCCTTCCACCGCGTCGAACCCGGCGGTGATGGCGTCGCCCAGACGAAAACCCGTGGATGCAACCTCCGTCTCACACACCTTGGTGATCGAGGTCCCGAGGACGCCGGGAAACACGGCGGACTCGCCGCCGATGTCGATCCCGGCTACCCGCCCGGTCTTGTTGGCGATGGTGCCGAGGTGGTAGTTCACCGGCTTGCCGGTGAGCCGGTGTCGGGCCTCGGCGCAGTCACCGGCGGCCCAAACCCCGTCGATCGAGGTGCGCTGGCGGTTGTCCACCGCGATGGCGCCGGTCTCCCCGAGAGCGACACCCGCCTCGGCGGCCAGCCGTACCTCGGGACGGCTCCCCAGCCCCATGATCACGACGTCGGCGGGGTAGGTCTCGCCGTCGAGGCAGCCGACACTCATCACCCGATCGGTCCCGTTGACACAGCGGACCCGGGTGTTCGTGACCACCCGCATACCCATTGCGCTCATCGATTCCACGAGCGTCGCAGCAAGGTCCGGGTCGATGGTGCGTTCCAGAACGGCCGCGCCCGAGGTGAGCACCGTGACGTCCCAGCCCTGATGGTGGAATGCCTCGGCGGCCTCCAATCCGATGTAGCCGCCGCCGATCACCACCGCCGCTCCGGGCCCCGTGTCGGCGATGGCACGAAGCCTGGCGGCATCATCCAGCGTCCGGAGCTCGTGCACACCCGGCAGGTCGATCCCGGTGATATCGGGTCGGATGGCAGTGGCGCCCATCCCCAGCATGAGCAGATCGAAGGCCTCTTCGCGTTCGGCTCCGGCGTCGAAGTCCAACACCGTCACCATCCGGCGGTCCAGGTCGATCGACGTCACCTCGTGGCGGACGTGGACTGTGATGTCCATCGCTGCGAACTGGGCGGGTGAACGTGCGACCAGCCGCTCCAACGGGTCCACGTACCCGGCCACGTGGTACGGCTCTCCGCAGGCCGAATAGCTGACCCACGAGGAGCGTTCGAAGGCCACGATCTCGAGATCGGAGGCGGGCCGACGCCGGCGGGCCTGGCTGGCGGCCGACATTCCGGCGGCGTCGCCGCCGACCACCACCAGCCTCACTTGGTCTGCTCTCGCAGTGCTTTCAGCTCGCGCTTCTCGGCGAGGCGCTTGCGGCGGCGCCGTCGGAGCACCAGTCCCAGGATCTCGTCGAGCACCACTGTCACGGCGACCGCACCGGCCATGATCAGCGCAAGTGGGAACTCGCCCTCCCACGTCATGAATCTGAGTTCAACGTCCTGGGTGTTCTGGACTGCGAAGAGCACCACCAGCACCGAGATGATGAGGAACAGGATGAGCCCGAACGGAACCTCGGTTCCAGCGTTCACCGCCGGCGGCATGTCCTTCTTCCGTTTTGGAACGGGTTCGGAGAAATCCGGCTCTTCGAAGGTCTCTTCCTCGATCGGGATGCCGTCGTCGGGGCGTTCGTCGCTCATGAGAGGAAGGGTAGACCGCTCGGACGGGAGCAGGGGGGTCAGGAGCTTCGAGCTTCGAGCAAGCCTTGCTGTCAGCTCCATGGGGTCGGCCCGCTACACGACCACGTTCGACGAGTACCGGCGGGGGTCACAGGCGGGTCGCGCCCCCTGAGGCATCAAACGTCCACCGGTCCTTGGATGCTCGGGCCTCGTCGACGTCGAGGCGTGCCAGCTGTGGGAAATGCCGAAGTCGGCGGGTGGTCGATACGGTCCGGGCGAAACCGACCCGGGTGCGCCGTCCATGCCGAGTGGGTCGGCGAGCTGGATCAGGGCGATGGCGAAGCCCAGGTAGATGCCTCCACCCACGTAGCCGATGGCGTCGCCCTTGCACTCACCTCGTCGATGGTGTCGGGGGTGGACATATCGGGGAGGAATCCGTCATAGAACACGTTGCCTGCCAACGAACCCCACCTGGGCCATGAAGAACAGGATGAGGGTGAGCGCCACGTTGCCGGAGGTGGCGAAGAACAGCAGCAGCGTGAACACCGCCCCAACCGGATGCGAAGGCGGTGAGGAAGCGCTTCTTGGCAGCCGTGTAGTCGGCCATGGCGCCCAGCACCGGCATGAGCAGGAACATGACGAAGGCGGCGCCGCCGGTGGCGAACGACCACAGCGACTCGCCGGAGAAGCCGTTCCAGCCCTCCTCGCCCACGACGGTCGACTCGAAATACACGGGCAGGATCGCTCCGGCGATCACGGTGGAGTAGGCCGAGATGGCCCAGTCGTACATGGCCCATCCGAAGATGGTGCGTTTGTCGTTCTTCACGCCGTGTCGACCTCGGCGCCGTGGAAGCGCCACTCGTGCTTGGCCTGGCGGGCCTTCTCCACGTCGACTCGGGACAGCAGGATGAACCCGACGGCGAAGAAGAAGATGAGGCTGAGGATGGCCGAACGCGACGATCCGGTGACCTGGTTGACCACGGCAAACACGAGCGGGCCGCCGATCGAGGCGAACTTCGAGAACACCGAGTAGAACCCGTAGAACTCGGCCGATGCCTCCTCGGGGATCATCGACCCGTACAGGCTGCGACTCAGCGCCTGGGTGCCGCCAAGCACGAGGCCGACCGAGGCGGCCAGCCCGAGGAAGGGAAGGAACTCCCCTTCGGGGAGCGAATACCCCATGAACGACACGCCGGTCCACAGCACCAGTGAGAAGAGGATCGCCCGTTTCGGGCCGATCTTTTCGGACAGCACGCCGAACACCAGGGCACCCACGAGGGCCACGACCTGCACCACCAGGAAGGCGAGGGCCACGTCCCCGGTTTCGAGGTTCAGGGTCTCGGTGGCGAACACCGCAGAGATGGCGATCACGGTCTGGACGCCGTCGTTGTAGAGGAAGAAGGCGGCAAGGAACAACAGCAGCTGGGGGAACTTGGTGACCTGGCGGGCGGTGGCGAAGGTTCGGCTGAATCCGAGGCGGGCGTACGCCATCGGCCGTGACCCGGTCCGGTAGGCGGCGGGAAGCTCCTGGGCGGTCCCCGGCTCGGTGAGTCGGCGCAGTCCGATCATGGTGAACACCAACCACCACAGCCCGGCCACCACGATCCCGATCTTGGCGGCGGTGGCGGCAAAGGACTCGGGTGAGAACTGGATGAGGAGCAGGGCGAACAGGAATTGGAGGCCACCGCCCAGGTACCCGGCGGCGAAACCACGCGACGAGACCTTGTCGATGGTGTCGGTGGTGCTGATGTGGGGAAGCAGGCTGTCGTAGAACACGTTGGCGAAGGCCCAGCAGCTCTCGACGATCAGGAACAACACCAGCGTGAAGATCACGTCACCCGGTCCCGCCAGGGCGAACAGGGTGGAGAGGATGGCTCCGGTGTAGGCGAACCCGCGCAGGAATCGGAGCTTGGAGGCCGAGAAGTCACCAACGGCTCCGAGTGGCGGGGAGAGGATGAAGGCGATGATGGCGGTCCCCGCCACCAGGTAGCTGAACAGGCTCTCGGCGTCGAGCGTGACGCCGAAGATGCGGTAGCCGTCTTCGCCCACGATCACATCGGCGAAGATCGCCGGCAGCAGCACGGCCAGCGTGGTGGTGGTGTAGGCCGAGTTGGCCCAGTCGTACATCGCCCATCCGAAGATGGACCGCTTGTCGTTTTGCATGGATGCCACGAGCGGGGACTCTACGGTCCGAATAGCGGGCCTGTCGTCGTAGCCTGGTTGGATGTCGCCGGGGTCATCCAAGCGTCTCGTTCTGTTCATCGTCGCTTTCGCCCTCGCACTGGCGGCCTGCTCGGATGACGCCGGCAGTGATGCAACCTTCTCGACGGTGGCGGTTCCGACGACGACCACCGTTCCCGTTTCGACGAGTTCGCAGGAGACCGCGCCTCCGACCACGACGCCGACATCAGAGGGTGTGGACGAGACGACGACGTCGACCACGGCCGCGCTGCCCGTGCTTCAGGCCCTCACCTACGCACCTGTGACCGACGCCCGGTTCCCGGTGGTCATCACCGCCCGGCCCGGTGACGTCGAGCCGCTGGTGGCGCTCAAGGATGGGCAGGTGGCGCGTCTGGTCGGTGGTGCCCTCGAAGAGATCCTCGACATCTCGGATCGGGTCGCCAACCAGGGCGAACGCGGATTGCTGGGGATGGCGCTGCATCCCGCCGATCCGGCCCGCCTGTTCCTGCATTACTCCGACAGCGCCGGCGACACCACCGTGTCGGAGTTCACGCTGGACGGCTCCATCGACCCCGGCTCGGAACGGGTGCTTTTCACCGCCGACCAACCGGCCGGCAATCACAACGGCGGCTGGATCCAGTTCGGCCCGGACGGCGGCCTCTACCTGGGGCTGGGAGATGGGGGAGGGGCCAACGACCAGTTCGGTACCGGCCAGCAGGACGGCCCATTGGCCGGCCTCATCCGCATCGACGTCGACTCGGGGGAGGCTGAGAAGTACGCCAAGGGGCTGCGGAATCCGTGGCGGTTCTGGATCGACGGCGACACCGTCTACATCGCCGACGTCGGTCAGAACGCCTACGAGGAGATCTCGGTCACGCCGCTCGAGCCCGGTCTCAACTACGGCTGGTCGATCATGGAGGGCACCAACTGCTTCTCTCCCCGTGAGGGTTGCGACACCGACGGGCTCGTGATCCCGGTGGTGGAGGTCGAACACGGCGATGCCGGCACCTGTTCGATCACCGGAGGCGTGGTGTACCGCGGCTCGGCCATCCCCGAGCTCACCGGGCACTACTTCTATTCGGACTACTGCGGCGGCTACCTGCGGAGTTTCCGCTCCGATGGCGGCGAGGCGACCGACGAGACCGACTGGACCGACCAGGTGAGTGTGCCCGGCCAGATCGTGTCGTTCGGTGTCGACGGCGCCGGCGAGATGTACGTGCTCACCACCGGTGAGATCCTGCGGGTCGACGCCGTCAGGTGACGGACTCGACCTCGGCAGCACACGTCGAGGCCTCATCTGCGGCGGAATGGTGAAGGCCGTGTTCAACGTCTCCTTGTGGCACGGGGCGCAGTCTCTGGCGAGTTATCACTATGCAGTATCGGCCTCGGAGGACAGAGTCGGCGCCGGGAGCCGAGAGTCCCCGGATCAGCCCGCCGGACTTCTCCGTGTTCTACGCGTCCGAAGTTCGGTCGGTAGTCGATCTGGCATTCGCGCTCACGGGGGATCGCGCGCTCGCCGAGGACCTTGCCCAGGACGCGTTTGCAGCAGCCTTCCGAAGCTGGGCACGGATCGGACGCTACGACGACCCTGCCGCCTTCGTCCGGAGAACCGTCCCGCGATGGTGGTGCTGATGGCTTCGTCTCCCGTTCCGTTGCCCTGGGTTTACGGAACCCCGGTGAACGGACGGTGGAATCACATTTGTGTGATTGGGAACGACTGGAGAATGTCGGTGGTCGTCGCAGCCGCCCGGGCGCCAAATCGTCGACGCCGGTGGTGTGCTTCCCGATACCCTTCCGGTATGGCCGTCACCCACCGT
This sequence comes from uncultured bacterium, assembly GCA_963825585.1. GTDB lineage: Bacteria > Actinomycetota > Acidimicrobiia > Spongiisociales > ZC4RG35 > JAOUGY01. The sequence continues at coordinate 839,756 of CAWGTX010000006.1, read as the reverse complement.
CCCGGGTATCGCGCGGCGCTGACCACGTACCTCGCTCCCCACAAGCGCACGTTGGTGGCGCTGGGCGTGGTGCTGCTCGTCTCGATCGGGCTACAGCTGGTGGTGCCCATCGTGCTGTCGAACTTCATCGACTCGGTCCTGGTGGGGGAGGGGCTCGACACCCTCACCGGGATCGGCGTGGCGTTCCTGGTGGCCGGGGTCACCACCCAGGTGCTGGAGGCGATCTCGGCCGTCCTCGGGGCCCGGGTGGGGTGGGACGCGACCAACGCGCTGCGCGAAGACCTGGCCGAGCATCTGCTCGCTCTGGACATGGGGTTCCACACCGACACCACTCCCGGCGAGATCATCGAGCGCGTCGACGGCGACGTCACGGCCCTCGCCGAGTTCCTGTCGCGGTTCACCGTGCGGCTGGCAGGAGCCGCGGTGCTGCTCGTGGGTGTGGTGGTCGTGTCGCTCGTACGCAACCTGGTGATGGGGGCGGTGCTGGGTGTGTACGTGGTGGCGCTCTTGGCGCTGCTCTACCGGGTGCGGTCGCTGGCCGTCGCCGCCGCCGAGGAGGAGCGGGAGACCTCGGCCGGTTACTACGGATTCATCGAGGAACGGCTGGCGGGAATCGACGACATCCGTGCCAACGGCGCGGGCCGATTCACCATGGCCCGGTTCGGTCCGGTGATGATCGACTTCTACGACAACACCGTGCGCGCCTGGCTCAAGCGGGTGGTGGTGTGGGTCACGGCCAACACCGCTTTCTGGACGGGCGATGCCATCGCTCTCGCCCTCGGCGTGTGGCTGTTCCTGCGCGGTTCGGTGACCGTCGGTACCGCCTACCTCGTGATTCAGTATGTGGCGCTGGTGCGCCGTCCCATCGAACAGATCACCCAGCAGCTCCAGGAATTGCAGAAGGCGGCGGGCGGACTGATCCGGGTGGATGCCCTGCGCCAGGTCACCACCAAGGTCCCCCACACGGGGAGTCGTCGCCTGCCCGAGGGCCCGCTCTCGATCGAGTTCGACTCGGTGACGTTCGCCTATGAAGCGGCCCCGGTGCTGCGCGAGGTGTCGTTCGTGGTCCCCGCCGGCAAGGTGCTGGGTCTGCTCGGACGGACCGGCGGAGGCAAGTCCACCATCACCAGGCTCATCTCACGGTTGTACGACCCTGTGCTCGGCCGCGTCAAGCTCGGCGGCGTCGACCTCCGCGACGTCGACGCCGCTTCGTTGCGGCGTTCGGTTGGCGTGGTCACCCAGGACGTGCAGCTCTTCGGTGCCACCATCCGGGACAACCTCACGTTCTTCGACCGCTCGCTCGATGACGACGAGATCCTGGCGGTGCTCGACCGCGCCGGGCTGGGCGACTGGATCCGCACACTGGGCCTCGACAAGGAGCTCGGTGCCTCCGGTGCGGGGCTCTCGGCAGGTGAGCAGCAACTCCTCGCCTTCAGCCGGGTGTTCCTCCAGGACCCACAGGTCGTGATCCTCGACGAGCCCTCATCGCGCCTCGACCCGGCCACGGAGTCGCGGCTGGCCGCTGCCGCCGAACGACTGTTCTCGGGGCGGACCGTCGTGGTGGTCGCCCACCGGCTCGACACGGTTCGGCGCTCCGATCTCATCATGGTGGTGGAGGCGGGCAGGGTGGTCGAATACGGCGACCGCGAGGGGTTGCACCGCGATCCCGACTCGCGCTACGCCCGGTTGCTGGCCGCCGGAGCCGGAACAGAACTCGCATGAGCGGATTGCCATATCGCGTCGGCACGTTCCGGGTGGGATGGGAGACCATCCGCTACCGGCCCGGCCGCTTCGCCTTCTCGTTCGTGCTGTGGACGATCATCCACGGCATGCCGCTGGCGTTCGGGCTGCTCACGGGCATGGTCTTCGACCGCCTTTCCGCCGGCGACGACCCCACCGCCAGTCCCTGGCCGATCGTGGCGGTGTTCAGCGCGCTCGCCATCGGCCGCAACGGCTTCATCTGGGTGGGCGACCGCACCTGGATCCGTCACCTCATCGAGCAGGGTCTGCAGTTGCGGCGCAACCTGCTCGGCTGGGTGTTGGAGGCGCCGGGATCGCGGGTGATCCCCAAATCCCCGGGCGAGGCTGTGAGCACCTTCCGGGACGACGTCGAGGACGTGCTCGAGTACATGGAGAACTGGGTGGACATGGGCGGCATCCTCGTGTTCGGTGTCGGCTCGGTGGTGGTGATGGCGTCGATCGATCCACGGCTCACGTTCCTGGTGCTGATTCCGACCGTTGCCGCCGGATTCCTCACCCAGGCGTTCGGGCCGGTCATCCGGCAGCGGCGGCGCGCCATGCGGGCCGCCACCGAAGCGGTCACAGGATTCATAGGCGAGACCTTCTCGGCGGTCCAGGCCGTCACATTGCGCCGGGCCGAGGAGCCGGTGATGGAGGAGTTCCGCCGCCTCAACCGGGTGCGACGGGAGGCGGCACTGCGTGACACGGTCCTCACCGAGATCCTCCGCTCCATCAACCGCAACATGGCGACGGTCGGGGTGGCGATCGTCCTCTTGGTGGCGGGATCCGACGTCGCGTCCGGTGCGATCAGCGTCGGTGAACTCACCATCTTCCTCATCTACCTGCCCCGCCTCACCGACTACATGTCCTTCATCGGCGACATCATCGTGCAGCACCGTCGCACAGGGGTGGCGTTCGAACGGATACGTTCGCTCAGCGTCGACGCCCCCGACGCCGTGCTGCTCGATCGGACCCGGGTCGCTCTCGATGTCGCCAACTTGCCCGAGATGCCGGAGGAGCCGATGGTCGAGCCGTTCGAGCGGCTCGAGGTGAGGGATCTGTCCTACACCTTCCCCGACGGTGCCGTGGCACTGGAGGAGGTCTCGTTCGAGATCGAGGCCGGGAGTTTCACGGTCGTCACCGGTGTCGTCGGTTCGGGCAAGTCGCTGCTGGTTCGCGCCCTGCTGGGGCTGGTGCCGGCGACCGGTGAGATTCGCTGGAACGGCGAACCAGTCGAGGACCCGGCCGCCTTCTTCGTTCCGCCCCGCTCGGCGTACACGGGCCAAGTGCCACGACTGTTCTCGGAGACGCTCGAGGACAACATCGCGCTCGGTGCCCGGGTCACGCGCGAACGAGTCCGCGAAGCGGTACAGCTCGCCGTGCTCGACCCCGACCTGGAACGTCTGGAGTCGGGATTGGGGACGATGGTGGGTGCCCGCGGCGTCAAGCTGTCGGGTGGGCAGATCCAGCGATCGGCCGCCGCCCGCATGTTCGCCACCAACGCCCAGCTGCTCGTGTTCGACGATCTCAGCTCGGCGCTCGATGTGCACACCGAGAACGAGCTGTGGAACCGGTTGTTCTCGGTGCGAGACGTCGCCTGTCTGGTGGTGTCGCATCGCCGAGCGGCCCTCGGCCGGGCCGATCACATCCTCCTCATGAGCGGAGGCCGGATCGTCGATCGGGGTTCACTCCCGGAGCTGCTGGAACGGTCAGAAGACATGCGCCACCTCTGGGTGAGCGAACCGTCGGCAGGGTGAGCCCTGCCGGGGACGCGTCAGCCGTGGGACAGCGTCGATGACCGGCCGGCACTGACGCATTATCGACAGTGTGAGCTGGAGCGGTACCGTATGGTCGTCATGGCCAACTACTTCACCGACACCCCGGACCTGGGAGCGATCCTCGATCGTCTCGATCTCTCCGAGATCGTCGGGGTACTGGAGAAGGGCTACACGGAGCATCTCGAACACGACATCGCTCCCGCCGACTACGACGAGGCGATGGAGGGGTACCGGGCGGCGCTCGAGCTGGTCGGTGATCTGGCGGGAAACGTGATCGCCCCTCTGTCCGCATCGATCGACGCCGAAGGCGCCGTCATGGTCGACGGTGAGGTGCGGTACGCGGCCGGATCGCTCCAGGCCTACAAGCGGTTGGCCGAGGCCGGAATGGCCGGCGTCGTGATGCCGCGTCGCTATGGCGGCCTCAACTTTCCGGCGACGGTCTATGTGATGATGATCGAGATGGTCTCCCGGGCCGATGCCTCGCTCATGACCATGTTCGGCTATCAGGACGTGGGCGAGGCGATCGCCCACTACGGGCCCGACGACGTGGCAGCCCACCTTCTGCCCGGCTACTGCTCCGGAGAAAAGATAGCCGCCATGGTGCTCACCGAGCCCGGCGGGGGATCCGACATCGCTGCCACCCGGCTCCGCGCCTATCAGGACGACTCCGGCCAGTGGAGACTCCAGGGAACCAAACAGTTCATCTCGAACGGCAACGGCGAAGTGCTGCTGGTGCTGGCCCGATCCGAACAGGACCAGCCGGGGATGTTCGGGCTGTCGATGTTCGCCTCCGACGGCACCGGTGTGCGGGTGACCCGACTCGAGGAGAAGATGGGCATCCACGGGTCGCCCACCTGCGAGCTCGTGTTCGAGGATGCCCCGGCGTGGCTCGTCGGCAAACGTCGCATGGGCATGATCCAAACGCTCCGGACGCTCAACCATGCCCGCTTCAGCGTGGCCGCCCAGGCACTGGGCATCGCCGACGGGGCATACCGGGCCGCTGCAGCCTACGCCCACGACCGGGTGGCGTTCGGGCGGCCCATCCGCCAGATCCCCGCCGTCGCCGGGATGCTGGTCGACATGGCCACGAACATCGAGGCGTGTCGGGCGATGGTGTACGAGGGGTGCCGGTTGCTCGATCTCCGCAACTCCGTCGAGATCGAGATCGAACGTGTCAAGCGGTCCGGTGGCGACACCTCCGAGTTGAAGCGCTGCTTCCAGGAGACCTCACCACTCGTCGACCTGTTGTCGCCGGCGGTGAAGTACGTGGTGACCGAGGCGTCCCAGGACATCTGCCTCGTCGCTCAGCAGGTGTTCGGCGGCATGGGGTACATCCGTGAGACCGGAGCCGAGCAGCGCGTCCGGGATGTGCGCATCACCACCATCTACGAGGGCACCTCGCAGGTGCAGGCGGGGTCGGCCTTGCCAGGGGTGATGGCAAATGTGCTGGCGCCCCTCATGGAGGGGCCGGTCGACGTCCCCGAAGGCATGGAGGAGTTGGCGGATCGCATCAAGGAGTTGACGGCGGTCTGCGGCGAGATGCGGGAGGGGGCGGCCATGATGGGAGTATCCGCCCGGGAAGCGGCGGCCCGGGATCTCGTGGACGGGTACATCGGCTTGTGGGCTGCTCACCTCCTGTTCGCGCAGGCAGCCGCCGATGATCGCAAACGACGGGTCGCCGAGCGCTGGACCGCCGCGGTGCTGGCGAATGCCAGAGCCGGCTGTGAGAGGATCAGATTGGGGTTCCACCGCCACGTCGAGCACCTCGACGAGATCGTGGACTGATCATCAACCCGACAGGGCGCATTCGTTGCGTCCGACCTCCAACGTTCGCGCCCCTTCGGTGTCGACCTCCAGCCACCCCATGTTGACCTTGCGGATGTCATGGTAGGTGGGGGGCGGGGTTCCGAGGTGGCCGACGACGTAGGCAACGAACTCCTCCTCGTCGGCGATCGACACCACCGGGTCGTTGGCGAGCAGGTCCCCCAACGCGCGCCGGACGCTCCCATCGGGGCCCGCCTCTTCCCGGGTGGAGTAGTGGGCCGGGCAGATCTCGAGCCCGGGCCGCAGCGATGCCAGTCGCCGGTGGATGGTATGGAACAGGTCTCGAGCCCAGGGCTCGGTCTCTCCTCCCAGATCGGGTCGTCCGATCCCGGTCACGAACACGGCGTCGCCGGTCATCAGGAACCGACCGTCGACCTCCAACGACGTCGACCCGGGCGTGTGGCCCGGTGTCGCCACGGAGCTGACCACGATCTCCATCTCGCCGACGAGGAAACGTTCGCCGTCTTCGAGCGGACGATGTGGGAACGTGGCTCCCTCGACGTCTCCGGGAGCGATGTGGTACTCGGCGCCAGTCGCCTCGCACAACCGGCGGGCGAGAGAGATGTGATCGGCGTGGAGGTGGGTGTCGAACACGTGTGTGATGGTCGCATCGAAGCTGCGGGCGAGTTCGAGGTAGGTGTCGAGATCCGCGGCGGGATCGATCACCGCCATCGAGTCGCCTCTTCCGGCCACGACATACGACAGGCACGCCTTGGCGATCCGGTCCAGCTGCACCACCACGTGGGAGCCGTCATCCGCCAACACATGGGGCACCAGGGTGACGGCCCAGGCGTTCATACCTCCTTCGAGGTTGCGGAGGTTGGGCAGGTCAAGTGTCTCCACCACCATCGCCGAGGATCCTCCGTGGGCGCACACCACCACGACGTCTCCGTCGGGAGGGAGGTGCGGCGCGACCGTTCCCCCGTCGGTGAGCGCTGTCCAGTAGGGGACGTTGAGGGTGGCCGGATGGGCCTTGCCGTCGATCCTCCAGCGGGCGAACTGATCGGGTGCTCTCACATCGAGCACGAACGGCGCCGAGTCCGGATCATCGACCCGGCGGGCGAGCTCGGTGGTGGACATCGTCGAAGTCATGGCTCCCTCGCTGAGACGGCTCCCAACTATATGCGCTGCCGTGCATGTTTGTCTCGGGTTGCGAAGTTTACTGGCGTTGGTCAGAAAACCCCCGGTTTCGGTTGACAGGCCGTGTGGTCCACCCCCAAGATGCGCCACCGTGCATATGTCCGGGCAGATGGCCCGGCAACGAGGGAGGAACCATGACGGTGGAAGCCCAGGCACCGGCATCGAAAGATGGGGATGCCCAGGAAGAGAAGGACAAGATGGTCCTGATCGCCGCCTCCGGCGACCTCGACAAGGCGTGGCCGGTGCTGATTCTCGCCACCACCGGCGCCGCCTACGGCATGGACGTCACCGTGTTCTTCACGTTCTGGGGCCTTGGGATCCTCAAGAGCCCCGACGCCGGCATCACCGGAGATGACTGGCGCCAGAAGCTGATGTCGGTGTTCCGTCGCGGCGCTCCCGACGGCCTTCAGCTGTCCACGCTCAACTTCGGGGGGCTGGGGGCTCGCATGATGCGGGACCTCGCCGACGACCACAAAGTGGCCTCCGTGCAGGAGTTGCTGGCCATGGCACAGGACCTGGGTGTCAGGCTCTGGCCGTGTCAGATGACCATGGATCTCATGGGTCTCGACCCCGACGATCTGATACCGGGTCTCGACCGGCCTGCCGGGGCCGGTTCGGCGATCAGCCTCATGAGGGATGCGAAGATCAGCCTGTTCATCTGACGGGCTCGACGACGAGAGGAGCGCACATGGCGGACGTGACCGTCGACGCCCGGGGCCTGCAGTGCCCCATGCCCGTGATCAAGACCAGTCAGGCGATGAACGGAATCATGGCGGGGCAAACCCTGGAGTTGCTCGCCACCGATCGGGGGTCTCTCTCCGACATTCCGGCTTGGGCCAAGGACATGGGCCACGAGCTGGCTGGCCAGGACGAGGTCGATGGAGCATTCCGATTCCTGATCCGAAAGTGCTGATCTGTGGCCGCCCGGAATCTGCCAGGATGTGCCTGACATGGCGCGACAATCGATTGTGAGGCCCCACACGACATGACGCGATACGGCTTCGTCATCGACCAGGACAACTGCATCGGCTGTCATGCCTGCACGGTTGCCTGCAAGACCGAGCACTCGGTACCACTTGGTGTGAACCGCACCTGGGTGAAGTACATCGAGAAGGGCACCTGGCCCGATACCAAGCGCTACTTCAACGTCCAGCGCTGCAACCACTGCGCCGACGCACCCTGCGTAACGATCTGCCCCACCAAAGCGCTGTACACCCGCAAGGACGGCATCGTCGACTTCGACACCGATCGGTGCATCGGCTGCAAGTCCTGCATGCAGGCATGCCCCTACGACGCCCTCTACATCGACCCGGACGAGCACACTGCCCAGAAGTGCAACTACTGCGTGCACCGCGTCGAAGTCGGACTGGAACCGGCCTGCGTGATCGTGTGCCCCGAACAGGCGATCATCGCCGGTGACCTCGACGACCCCACATCCAAGATCGCCAGGATCGTCGCCACCGAACAGGTCTTCGTCCGCTCGCCCGAACAGGGCACCAACCCCAAGCTCTGGTACAAGGGCGCCGAGCAGGTCAACCTCGATCCGATGATGGCGGAGGTCCGCGCCGGATCGATGATCTGGCGTGACGACCCCAACCCGGTTCCCGCCTGGCTCAACGTCGACCTCACACCCGCCGACACGTCCGGGCCGTCCGGACCCACCAAGGTCGCTTTCGACGAATCCGCCCCCCGCGTCGTCTACAACACCGACCATCCCATGCCATGGGGATGGAGGGTGTCGAGCTACTTCCTGACCAAGGGGATCTCCGCCGGCATGATCCTGGCGGTGGCGTTGTCGCTGCTGGCCGGAGGCGGAACCGACTCGGCACTCGTGCAGTGGATGGTGCCGCTCGTCGCCGGTCTGTTCCTGGCGGCCACCGGCGCGCTACTCGTGTGGGACCTCAAGCGTCCCGACCGGTTCTACTACCTCATGACCAAAGGCAACCCCGGCTCGTGGCTGGTGCGAGGCGCCTGGATCCTCACTGCCTACGCCGTCATCATGGCCATCTGGTTCCTCCTCGGAGTAGGGCTCGGCCCCGATGCGGTGCGGGTGATGGTGTGGATCGCGGTCCCGGTCGCCATCGCCCTGGCGGGCTACACCGCCTTCCTGTTCGGCCAGGCCGAGGCCCGGGATCTGTGGCAGAGCCCGATGCTCCTGTGGCACATGGTGGCCGGCGCCCTTGCCGCCGGGGGAGGAGCGATGCTGATCCTGGGTGCCATGGTCGGTGCCGAAGGCGCCCTCATGAGGTCGTCGGCATGGGCGATGACTGGAGGTGCCCTCGCCCTCGGCCTGATCGCACTGGTCGAGATCACCTCGCATCACCCGACCCGCAACATCGCCATGGCCGTCCATCACATGACCAAAGGCGCCTTCTCCAACCAGTGGTGGATCGGCGGCCAGCTCATCGGTGTCGCCATCCCCGTCTCGTTCGGAACGGGCTACCTGTGGGGCTCCCCGCTCTGGGTCGCCCTCATCGGCGCCGCAGCCGCCATGGTCGGGATCTGGTTCGCCGACGACGCCTACGTCAAGGCCGGGCAGTCGGTGCCGCTGTCATGATGGCCGGACTTCGGGCCGCAGGGTTCCATGAGATCTCGGGTTGCTGGGCGGCCCGAACAGACGCCGGTCCGGCCGTTGTCATGATGGCCGGACTGTGTTCTTTCGGTCGGACTTCGGGCCGCCAGGGTCCAGGCTGTTCCAGGTTGCTGGGCGGCCCGAACAGACGCCGGTCCGACCGGGCTACCGCCGCCATGGGTCGGCACCTGCCGGGCTCACGATCATCCCGGTTCGAGCGTTCTGCGTTCTGCGTTCTGCGTTCTGCTTCTTCTGGTCTGCCTTTCCAAGCGAGGTCCTCCCATGGCTGACTCCATCATCCCCCGTCTGACGCCCGGTACCGGGCTCAGCAACTTCCCTCCGCCGGATCGGTGGGACGACTGGCGTGAGTACGACGCGAGGGCGTGGCCGAAAAAGGTGTCGCACGAGTACCGGTTGGTGCCGACCACCTGCTTCAACTGCGAGTCGGCGTGCGGGCTGTTGGCCTACGTCGACAAGGAATCGGGTGACGTGCGCAAGTTCGAGGGCAACCCCGCCCACCCGGGCAGCCGGGGCCGCAACTGCGCCAAGGGCCCGGCAACCCTCAACCAGATGTACGACCCCGAGCGGATCCTGCATCCGCTGCGCCGCAAGGGTGCCCGCGGGTCGGGTGAGTGGGAACAGGTCACCTGGGAAGAGGCGCTCACCGACATCGGTTCGCGTATCGGCAAGGCCATCCGTGAAGACCGGCACGAAGAGGTCATGTATCACGTGGGCCGCCCCGGTGAGGACGGGTTCATGGAGCGAACCCTGCGCGCCTGGGGCGTGGACGGGCACAACTCGCACACCAACATCTGCTCGGCTGGTGCCCGCACCGGCTACGCCATGTGGATGGGGTGGGACCGGCCTTCGTCCGACTTCGCCAACGCCGCCTTCATCCTGCTGCTGTCGAGCCATCTCGAGACCGGCCACTACTTCAACCCGCACGCCCAGCGGATCATGGAGGGCAAGCAGGCCGGCGCCAAGCTGTGCGCCATCGACCCCCGGCTGTCCAACACCGCCTCCATGTCCGATTACTGGCTGTCGCCGTGGCCCGGTACCGAGGCAGCGATGTTCCTCGCCATCGCCAGGCTCCTGCTCGAGTGGGACACCGTCGATCACGCCTTCATGCATCGGTGGATCAACTGGGAGCAGACGCTGGCCGACCGGTTCCCCCAGCGGGAACGGACCTACGACTCGTTCGTCGAAGTCCTCAAGGAGGCCTACGCCGAATACACCCTCGAGTTCGCCGCCGAGGAGTGCGGGGTCGAGGCCGAGAAGATCGAGGTCATCGCCCGGGAGATCGCCAACGCCGGAAGCCGATTCTCGTCGCACACCTGGCGTGCCACCGGGTCGGGCAACCTGGGAGGCTGGCAGGCGGCCCGGACCCTCATGCTGCTGCACGTGCTCACCGGTTCGGTGGGCACCAAAGGCGGGTGCTCGCCCAGCGCCTGGGACAAGTTCAAACCCGAGCACTGGAACATGCCGCCCCCGCACAGCCGCTGGAACGAGCTGCTGTGGCCCAAGGAATACCCCTTCGCCCACCACGAGATGAGCTTCCTGCTGCCCTACTTCCTGCAGGAGGGCCGTGGCAAGCTCGACGTGTACTTCACCCGGGTGTACAACCCCATCTGGACCAACCCCGACGGGTTCAGCTGGTTGGAGATGCTCACCGACGAGGACAAGGTCGGCCTGCACGTTGCGCTGACGCCCACCTGGTCCGAGACCGCATGGTTCGCCGACTACGTGCTGCCGATGGGCGTCGGCTCCGAACGTCACGACACCCACAGCTACGAAACCCACGCCGGTCAGTGGCTCGGGTTCCGCCAGCCGGTACTGAGGGTGGCAGGCGAGCGCGACGGCAAGACGTTCCATCGCACCCACGAGGCCAACCCCGGCGAAGTGTGGGAGGAGACCGAGTTCTGGATCGACCTGTCGTGGAAGATCGACCCAGATGGGTCGCTCGGCATCCGCCGCTGGTTCGAATCACCATCCGATCCCACCCAGGCCGTCACCGTCGACGAGTACTACGGCTGGATGTTCGACAACTCGGTGCCCGGACTCCCCGCTGCCGCCGAGACCGAAGGACTGTCGCCGCTGCAGTACATGCGCAAGTACGGCGCCTTCGAGATCGCCAAGGACATCTACGGCGTCCACGAGCGGGCCGACGACAAGGGTGTGATGGTCGACGACGGCACCATCCGGCACGGGTTCCGGTCACCGTCGAAGAAGATGGAATGGTGGTCCAAGACCATGCACCAGTGGGGGTGGGAAGAGGAAGCGATCCCCACCTACCTGCGCAGCCACGTCAACTGGCGCGAGTTGGACCTCGACGGCAACGAGCGGATCCTGCTGCCGATTTTCCGGCTCCCGACCCTCATCCACACCCGTTCCGGCAATGCCAAGTATCTCTACGAGATCAGCCACGGCCACCCACTGTGGGTCAACCCGACCGACGCCAACGCCCTCGGACTGGTCACCGGAGACATGGTCCGGATCACCACCGACATCGGTCATTTCGTGATGCGGGCTTGGCGTACCGAGGGCATCCGCCCCGGTGTGGTCGCCGCCTCGCACCACCTGGGACGTTGGCGTCTGAACGACGCGGTCGGCAACGAGCGGTGGTCGTCGGCGCTGGTCGACATCGCCAAGACCGGCGACACCGAGTGGCGGCTCCGCCAGAAGAAGGGGATCGAGCCGTTCTCGTCGTCGGACCCCGATTCGGAGCGCATCTGGTGGAAGGACGCCGGTGTCAACCAGAACCTGGCGTTCCCGCCCCACCCCGACCCCGTGTCGGGGATGCACGCCTGGCACCAGCGGGTGCGGCTGACCCCGGCCCAGCCCGGTGACCAGTACGGCGACATCGTGGTCGACACCGCCAAGAGTTACGAGATCTACCGCGAATGGCTGCAACTCGCCAAGCCCGGCCCCGGACCCGGTGGTCTGCGTCGCCCCCTGTGGTTCGATCGGCCGGTCAAGCCGACCGAGGACGCCTACCGGGTCACATGAGTCCTGCCTCGGACGCCGCCCGAGCGGAAGCCGAGCGCTGGGCGGCAGCCGTCGCCACGCTCGAGGATGTGCCGGCCGAGGCCGATGTCACCGGGGTCGACTCCGCCGCCGAACTCGCCCGGCGTGGTGACCGGTGGAGCTACCGGTTCGTGAGGGGCGATCTGGCGGAGGTGTGTCTGTTCGTCGCCGGTCTGGCTGTGGCCGAAGCCGAAGCCTGGGACGACGACGACCCCGTCATCGCCACCCGAGCTCACGAGGATCGGCGCTTCGTGGCCGGCGACCGGATCGTGTGGTGGGCGGTGCCGTGGGCGCTCGAAGTCAACCCCGATGTGGCCGAGATGTTGCTACAACTGGGCGAGTCGCTCCGGGTGGCGCCGGCGCTGGTCGGCACCGAAGGACTCGTCGTCCCCGGCCACGACACCCTCGGCCCGCTCGAACCGGATCGCTCCTTCGATGAATGGCTCGCAACGATCCTCTCGGGGGTGGTGCTGCACGGACGCCGCCCAACCGTCGACGTCTACCGCACCGCCGGGGCCGGGTGGACCGCGATGGCGACGCAGTGGCCCGGCACCGCCCAGATCTGGATCGACCTGGCGGCCAGAGCGGCTCGGACTGCCGCCACGCTGGCTGGGACTCCCTGATCGCGGAAGCCTCGCCATTCGGATGGATCGGAGGGGGATGTTGGATCTGGTCTGGTGCAGCGTTGACTGCTCCGGTGAGAAGACCTCCGCCGCCCACTCCCCACCAGCGCGGATCATCCGATGGCTGTGGTCCTCGGCAGGAGCCGTCTGACGGCGTAGGATCATGCTCATGAGGATGCTGATCAGGTTCGCCATCAATGCGGTCGCACTCTGGGTGGCGGCCACCTTCATCCCCGGGCCTCCCGGCATCGAGTTCGCCGACGACAGCATCACGACCATCCTGTTGGTGGCGCTCGTGTTCGGGTTGGTGAACACCTTCATCAAGTCGATCGTGAGACTGTTGTCGCTCCCGGCGCGCATCCTCACGCTGGGGTTGTTCAGCCTGGTCATCAACACGGCGATGCTGGCGCTCACAGCCGCCGTCATGGAGCAGCTCGCGATCGACGGGTTCGTCTCGGCGTTCATCGGTGCACTGGTCATCTCGGTCGTCAGTGCGGTGCTCGGCTTCCTGGTACCTGACGACGAGTAGGCGTCAGCGTCGGTACCAGTCGACGCCGTTCTCCTCGAACGACGACACTCGGCCCCACACTCGAAGATGCTCGAGATGCGAAACCGTTTCGCGCAGGGCGAGCCGCTGTTCGAGCGGTGAGAGATTCGGCCGGTAGGCGTCCTCCATCACCTTCCAGGCGGTGGAGGGTCCCAGATGCACGAAGTCGACCATTCCGGAGAGACGCCGCTCGTGATGCAACAGGATCTGCTCGCATCGGGCGGCACCCCGTTCCACGATGGTGCCATGGGCGGGGTAGGTCAGGCCGATGTCCAAGTCGACGAGCCGACGCAGTGAGGTCAGATAGTCCCCGAGCACGTCGTCGACGTCTTCGTCGAACATGATCACCGGTGTGATGCGAGGAAGAACGTGATCGCCGGAGAACACGATCCCGGTCATCGAGTCACGCAGGCAGATGTGTGACTGCTCGTGTCCGGGGGTGTGGAGCACCTCGAGGCGACGCCCCCCGCCCAGATCGATGACGTCGCCGTCGTCGACCAACACGTCGGGCATGCGCAGCATCGGCATGTAGTCGGGCCGTGGACCGATGTCGCTCACCTGGTCGAGGAGCGTCGGGGGTGTGCCACTCCTGACCGCCAGCGCACGGGTTCGGCTGACGAGGCCAGGGGTGTCGTTGTAGCGGCTGTAGAGCGAACCGGCGCGCCGGTGCATGAGTAGCCGCCACCCGAACGACTCGGTGAGGCGTGGCGCCATTCCCACGTGGTCGGGGTGGAGATGGCTCACCACGAGCGTGTGGATCTCGGCGGGCTCGAAGCCGAAGCACGACAAACCCTCGACGAGACGGGTGTACCCGGGCTCCCAGTCGACCCCGCAGTCGATCAGCACCGGGCCGTCGACGGATGCGATCAGGTAGGCGTTGACCCAGGCGGGGCTCCGGAAGGGGAGAGGAAGCGGGATCATCCCGATGCCGTGACCGAGCGCTGCGACCTCGGGCAGTTCGGGGGTCACCCGTGCACCGACTCCTTCACGACGAAGGTGACATCAACGGCCACGTCGAAGCTGGTGGGAACGCCGGCGGAGTCGACGGTACCGGTCACGCCCTTCAGCTCGAACCGGGTGATCTCGTCGATGGTGACCGCCGCCCTGGCCAACACCGTTCGTACGGCGTCTTCGATCGAGGTGGTCGAGCTTCCGCCGAGGCGGACCGTCTTGGTGATTTGAGCCATGGTTCGACCATATCCGAAGTTCGCGCTTTCCGCCGATCATCGCTCAAGCATCTCGATTTCGAGTCGATTCAACCCCCGAGACAGAAAACCACCAGAGGTACCAGTGGCATTGAGATTCGCCTTGGCCGCCCTCGCCTTGGCCGTGGTCGTTGCAGGTGTTCCTGCCGATGCCAGCGAGGTGGCGACCACCGAGTTCGTGGTCACCTTCCAGGGTGCCACCCCCGTCGGCACCGTCGATCGCCTCACCCATGCTGGCGCGGTGGTGCTCGGTCCTGGACGCGACGGCGGCATCGCGGTGCGTGCCACCACCGCCGTGGCGCTTCGTCTGCGCACCCTCCCCGGCGTGGCCGATGTGGTGCCGGCGCTCGTGCCCGTGGCGTCTCCCCTTCCACCGGGTGTGGAAGGCGTCGACGGCCTCTACGTGGTTCGATTCGATGTCGACTCGGGACCCGACTCGGTCGAGGGAATCGCAGGCATCGAGATCCTCGACGCCTCGGAGACCACCGCCCTCGTCTCGGTGTCCAAAGGAGCGGTCGGAGCGCTGGAGTCGGCGAGGGGAGTCGCAGGAGTGGAGGCGTTCGCTTTCCGCACGACCCGGAATGACCAGGGTGGCGGTTCGGTGATCGGCTCCGACGCAGCCGAAGCCCTCGGATACGACGGGAATGGCCAGATCATCGGTATCGCAGACGGTGGACTCGGAGGCGGCACTGCTGCAACGGCACACCGCGACATCCCGTCTGGTCGGATCGTTGCCATCAACGACTGGCCGGGAGCGAGTGCGCCAGGATGCTGGGACGCCTACCCCGACGGTTCCGGTGATCCTGACAACGGGCATGGAACCCACGTGGCGGGTTCCGCCGTGTCGTCCGGAGATGGCAGCGGCATCGGCCGGGGGACCGCACCCGGCGCGTCACTGGTCTTCCAGTCGGTCGAGGACTTCATAGACATCGCCCCCGCCTGCGGCGGCGGCAGCGGCTACTACCTGATCGGTCTCCCGCTCGACGCCTACGAACTCCCGCTCGAGGCGTACGGCGACGGGGCGCGGGTGCATTCCAACTCGTGGGGGACCGATGACGCCGGCGCCTACAACGCCGACTCGTCAGCCTTCGACGCCTTCGTGTGGGACTACCCAGACATGTCGGTCGTGGTGGCCGCCGGTAACGCCGGACAGGATCTCAATGGTGATGGAGTCGTCGACCCTGGCTCGATCGGGTCCCCCGCAACCGCCAAGAACGTGATCGCAGTGGGAGCGTCCGAGAACATCCGCCCCGGCGGATTCCCCTGTGATGGTGTGGGTGCGGTGTCACCGTTCACCGACTGTGCTGGGCTCGGGTCGACCAACGACACGGGGGTCTGGTCCGACCTCGGCTTCGCAGATGCGCCTCTCGCCACAGATCCGATGGAGGGCAACGCCGGGCAGACGGCCTCCTTCTCGAGTCGGGGCCCCACGGCCGATGGACGTATCAAGCCGGACGTGGTGGCGCCGGGCACGTGGATCCTGTCGACCTACTCAGATCTGTTCCAGGAGGGCTACGACGGATCGCCCAACCCTGTGACGGGGTTATTCCAGACCGACGGATGGGGCTACCCCTATGACGCCTTCTACAAGTACAACAGCGGGACGTCGATGTCGGCCCCACTCGTCGCCGGTGCCGCCGCTGTGATCCGGGAGTACTTCGAGGTCGAGTGGAGCCACGACCCGAGCGCCGCTCTGGTCAAGGCCATGATCATCAACAGTGCCGTCGACATGGCCGACGAGAACAACGACGGGGCCGACGACAACGATCTCCCCATCCCCAACATCCACGAGGGGTGGGGGAGAGTCGACCTGGCCGAGGCGGTTGATGGCGACCGCCTGTGGTTCGATTCGGCGGCAGCCGAAACCGGCCTCCACACGACCTACCGGGTCACGGTGGCGGGAGGAGCGCCCCTCAAGGTCACGTTGGTGTGGTCCGACTATCCGGTTGCTCCCGGGTCGACCTCCACCCTGGTGAACGATCTGGACATGGTCGTGACCGCACCCAACGGAACCGTGTACCGGGGCAATGCATTCAGCGGGGGATGGTCGACGACCGGAGGATCGGCGGATCGGTTGAACAACGTGGAGAACACCTATCTCCAGGCGCCGACCGCCGGCACATGGACCATCCAGGTGCGCGGTCATGACGTTGCCTTCGGGCCGCAACCGTTCGCGGTGGTCGTCGACGGTGCCTCGGGAACCGTCAACGCAGCCCCCGGCGTGGTGATGGTCGATCCGGTCGAGGGATCCCAGGTCTCCGGTCCGGTCACGCTCGAGGCGGCCGCCACCGACGACACCGGGATTGCGTCGGTGCGCTTCTCGGTCGGCTCCACCGTCGTGGGGACGGACACGACTGGGGCGGACGGCTGGACGATGCCGTGGGACATCTCGGCGTTCCCGGATGGCCCGATCACGGTGAGCGCCCTCGCCACAGATCTGAATGGGCTCACCGCCATCCAGACGGTGTCGGTGGACCTGGTTCGTCCGGATCCGACGGTCGCCATGACTGCCCCGTCGGAAGGGGCGACGGTGTCGGGATCAGTGGCCGTCTCCGCCACCGCCACCAATGCCACCCGGGTCGAGTTCTTCGTCGACGGCAACCGGATCGGCGTCGACACCTCCGACGACGGGGGTTGGACGGCCACGTGGGAAACGACGGGTCTCTCCGAGGGTGCCCACACCGTGTCGGCGGTCGCCTCCGGTGGCACCGGTCCCGATGCGATCGATGCCATCTCGGTGGTGGTCGACAACCTCGACGTCGGAGGATCGTTCATAGACGACGACTCGAACGTGCACGAGGCCGACATAGAGGCGCTCGCGGCCGCCGGTATCACCCGCGGGTGCAACCCCCCGACGTACGATCGGTTCTGCCCCGATGACCCGTTGACGCGAGGTCAGATGGCTGCGTTCCTCAACCGCGCGCTCGACCTCGAACCGTCGGACGGCGACCGCTTCATCGACGACGACGAGTCCGTGTTCGAGGCCGACATCGATGCACTCGGACTCAGGGGGATCACGCTCGGATGCAATCCGCCGGGGAACGACCGGTTCTGTCCCGATGATCCGGTGACAAGGGCGCAGATGGCATCCTTCCTGGTGCGTGCCTTCGACCTGGTCCCCGAGCCAGGCGACCGCTTCGCCGACGACAACGGCTCGGTGTTCGAGGAGGACATCGAGGCTTTGGCCGCAGCCGGGATCACCCGCGGATGCAACCCACCGTTCAACGACCGGTTCTGTCCCGAGGACACCGTCACCCGGGCACAGATGGCGTCGTTCCTGGTCCGAGCGCTGGGGCTGCAGCCACTCACCCCGTAGCGAGGGGCTCAGGGCGAAGGGCGAGGAGTCGGAGGCGCGGTCGGCAGCGGCTCGCCTCTCAGGATGGGAGGCCTGGCCAGTCGATCCACCCCTCATGCCCTTCTGGCCCTTCGCTCCTCGCCCCTGTCTTCTCAGGTCTGACTAGTCACCCCGCGTGATTCTGCGATCACTCTGGGTGGTCGGTTGGTCACAGCTACAACTGTGGTCATCGGCCACAGAGAGTGGCAGATGGGGTACACGGGACGCGTTGACCTCCGATCCTTATTCGGCCACCTTGGATCGGGACGAGCGAGTGGTGAGACCGGCCCTCCTCAGTGGAAACACTTACGGGAGGCAATCATGAACGGCCTAGCGGTCAGGAGAACCAGTGCGTTCTTCATCCTCGTGGCGCTACTGGCTTCGATCACGGTGATCGGTGCACCGGGAGCGCTCGCACATCATCCAGAGGTTTCGGCCTCGTCGTCCTGTGAAGGATACGAGCCGGTCATCTCGTTCTCGTCCGAGTCTTGGGCCACCGGTGCCCGTGGCTCGAACGCCAGCATCGGCATCTACGTCGATGGGGCGCTTCAGACCTCCGGTGAGTTCACCGCCGACAACGGCTACTCCTTCGACGGGACCATCCAGGCATCGGCGTGGGCGGGCCGTACCGTCACCGTGATGGCCCGGGCGGATGGGCCCTGGGGTAACGGCGCCGGAGCCGGCGACTCGCGGTCCACCACCGTGACCGTGGCAGGTGAGGAGTGTGGCGGAACGACCACCACCGAGCCGGAGACGACCACGACGACCGTCGTGGACAACCCCGGAACACTGGTGAGCGGCAACCCGAGTTGCGTATCCCTCGGGTACGGAGCGGGCGTCAAAGACGACTCGCCCGGCACCGACACCACCATCGACGGAGTCTTCTTCGACTACTCCGGTCAGACGGTCTCGGTTTCGGGCAATGATGTCATCGCCGTCATCGTCAAGGGAGGCAACGCCGCCAACGTCTACACGGCTGGGCCCTTCCAGGCCTTGAACGCTCCGATCAACAACGGGGGACAGCAGGCTGCCATCTCCCACGTCCAGGCGTGCCTCGAGGCAGAGCAGTCCACCACGACCACCATGGCTACCACGACGACAACCGTCGAGTCGACAACCACGACCGTCGGTACCTATGCCGCGTCGGTCTCGATCGAGGTCGGATACTGCCGTGAGGTCTCGGGGATGTCGATGACACCCGTCGCCGTCTCCATCGAGCCTGCCGGGGCTGCCACCGTCACGATCAACACACCTACCGGCGTCGTCGTCATCGACGAGACCTCCGAGATCATGGTCGAGCCCGGTCGCCACACCTGGACCGCTGAGCCCGCTGCGGGCTTCGTCATCGACGGCCCCAGCCGCGGCAACTTCCGGACCGCCGAGTGCACTGCTCCGGATGGAATGGTGTCGGTGAAGGTCGGGGAATGCGTCTACGACGTCGAGACCGGGCTGGTGAGCACAGATGTGCGCTTCAGTATCGCTCCGGCCAACGCCGCTCAGATCGTGGTGGAAGGCCCGGGGGGCCCCTACCTGATCGACGGTTCCGGTGCCACGCTCCAGCTTGCTCCCGGCGACTACACCTGGAGCGCGTCGGCGGCAGCCCGTGTGGCTCTGGTGGGCGTCACCAGTGGTTCGTTCACGCTGGGCGACTGCTCGCCCGAGTGCACTGCCGTCATCGGCGACTACGTCTGGATCGACATGAAGCCCCGCAACGGCGTGCAGGACGCCGGTGAGGAAATGGTCGAAGGTGTGGTGATCCACCTGCTCGATGCTGAGGGCAACGTCCTCGCCACCACCGTCACCGACGGGAACGGTCACTACGAGTTCTCCGATCTGTGCGGCGGCGTCTACCGGGTGCGCTTCGAGCTCCCCGACCTCGCCGGGCTGGTGAACGAGGCATGGACGGTGCAGAACGGGGGCGACTTCGCCGCCGACAGCAACGCCGATGCCAACGGCCTCACTGCCGAGATCGTCGTGAACGACGACACGAACGACATGAGCTGGGATGCCGGCATCGTCGGTGACACGGTCAGCCCGACCACGGTGACGACGCTGCCGCCCGTCACCACCAGCAGCACGGTCGTCGAGATCACCACCACGACCACCGAGGCCGAAACCACCTCGACCACGGCACCTCAGCCCGCATCGACCACGACCACCGTCCCGCCGGTCACCGCCAGCACGCTTCCCTTCACCGGGTTCGAGTTGCAGGCTACGGCGATGATCGGACTGCTCGCCCTGGCGGGCGGAGCGACCCTCCTGATGGGTCTGCGCCGCCGACCCGCCGAGGACGGCAGCGACAGCCTCGGCGGTTGGTGACAGTCGCCTCCCGGCTGACACCAACCCCGAATCGCGGAGGGCCCCGGCGGATCGCCGGGGCCCTCCACGGCGTTTCGGTACTGGACGCCCGGCTCAGCCGCCCTCACCCCGATCGACGGGGTCGACGCGGATCCGATCGGACGGACTCCCCGCCTGCGGGGCGCGTGAGCTGCCATCGGCCAGCGACTGCTCGACCTGGCCCATCTCGATGTGGCCCCTGCAGAGTCGTAGTTCCATCCCCACACCCTGATGGCTCGTCCGTCGATGGTGACGGTGTCGTCGACGAGACCGCCAACTCGCACGCCGAGACGGAACCGCAGGCCGAAGAAGCGCGCTTCGAGCAGCATGTCGCGACCGTGGCGGCATCGGCGAATTCGTAGTCGGCCATCAACCCACGGGCCGTCTCCCATGAGCCGCCTGCCGTCGGTGGCCCCGGTTGCTCGACCGGCAGCTCCACCTCGTAGTCATCGACCTTCCAGCCGTCCGCCGTCGAGCCGATCGCCGCTATCCCGCCCCATGTGGCGGCGTCGCATCATCGGCTGCGGATCGCCCAGTGGGCCGTGCCGGTGTTCACCGGGCTCGTGTGGGTGGTCAACGCCATCCAGGTGGGCAGGCGTCGAGGCCTGTGATGGGGATGGCGGCCTCGCCACTCCGACGAGGCCACCATCCGAGGGTCACCCGGTCGGCGGTTTCCACACCCCGAACACGCTGCCGTGGGGATCGCTGACGTAGGCGAAGGCGAGGCCCTGGTCGCTCACCCGGGGTGGTACCCGGACAGAACCGCCGAGCTCCACCGCATGTCTGCAGGCGGCCTCGACATCGTCGACCTGGACACAGAACACCGTCATGGGCTCGTGATCCGGCCCGGTCGAGGCGATACCGCCGCCGATCCGTGCTTCGTCGCCCTGGCCGACCATGTCGTAACCCGGCATGTCCGACGAGAAGCTCCAGCCGAACAGGTCGCCGTAGAAGCGGTGGGTCCGCTCCGGCTCGGGTGTATGGACCTCGAACCAGGTGACGGGTGCAATCGATGTCGCCATCTCATCTCCTCTGTCGTGATGGAAGTTCACTCTCGGAGGGTCAGGCGACGGCGTCCTGTCGGTGTTTCAGGAAAAAGGGCGCTCTGGCACGAGCGGGGTCAGATCGATGGTCGGCAGCTCCCGCTGGATCGCCACTTCCCGGGTGAGGATCGCGTGTTCGATCCGGTCGATGCGGAATGTCCGGAACCCGTCACGGAGCCGGCACCACGCCCCCAGATACCAACTCGGCTCGACCCCCACGACCACCATCGGCTCGACGATGCGTTCGCTGGGCTCGCCCCGCTTGTCCCGATACATCAGGCGGACGACCCGTCGCTCGACGATGGCCTGCTCGATCACCCTCGGCACTCGCAGGTGTGGTTCGGGTGGCACGAACCGCACGAAACGGTCGCCGAGACTTCGGGCGGCATCGGCGTCGTCTTCGGGCATGGCAGCGAGGATCTTGGCGAGGGCGGACCGGGCTGACTGAGGGAGTGGCGTGGACGAACCAGCGGTGAGGGCGATGGCGGCCGCCGCTGCCTCCGCCGGCGTGAAGTTGACCGGTGGCAGGGTGCGGCTTGCATCGAGGACGTATCCGCCGGTGCGCCCCGTTTCGGCGTAGATCGGGACCCCGGCCTCCTGCAGGGCGAGGATGTCTCGTTCGATCGTGCGGGTGGTCACCTCGAATCGGTCGGACAGTCGCCGCGCCGAGACCGGTGCCGATGATCCTCGGAGCTCCTCGACGATGGCGTAGAGCCGGTCGGTGCGATTCATCGGCGCAACGCTGCCGCTGCCCGGGCGCCGGAGACGAAGGCGCCGTGGACGGTGCCGAAGTATTCGGGGACGGTGTGTTCACCGGCGAAGAAGAGTCGGTTCGATCCGGGTCGGCCGAGCGTCGTCATGTCCTGCGCCGAACTCCCTTTGGCCACGTACGAGTACGAACCGTACGCACAGGGATCGTTCTGCCAGTCGGTGACATGTGCGTCGACGGGTTCGGGGATATCGCCGAGCATGGAGGAGAGCACGCGGCGGGCTTCCTCCACGCGTCGTTCGGACGACCACGTGGCCATGGTATTGGTCGCTCGAGGATTGTGAAATGCGATCACGGTGGGCGCCCCGGCGTGGTGGGTCATGTCGGCCCAGGCCGGGAACCGGTGGTCGTCGGACACGAAGGTGATCCGTCGGGTGTGCTCGGGGAAGACCGGAGTGTCGAACCGCAGCACCACCTTCTCGAGTGTGGCCATGCCCAACCGGTCGGCGGCGGCGTGATGACCCGGGAGGGCGGGAAGGAAGGTGATGCTGCGCTTCTTCAGGACTCCCAGTGGCACCGTGACCACTACTGCGTCCGCCCGCAGGGTCCCCGACGTGGTGGACACCAGGGCGTCAACCGGTCCGCCGTGTTCGATCGCCAGGACCGACTCGTCGAGGCGGATGTCGAGACCGGCGGCGAGATGGTCGACCAGCCGGCGGTAGCCGCCGTCGATGGCGGCGTTGCCTCCGGAATGGAGGTGGTATGCCGCCGATCCGGTCAGCGACACCTCGTCGGGGAGGCCGCCGATGTTGAGTGCTGAGTCCAGCCATTCGAGCGAGAACCGGGCAACGTCCGCCGACGACCCGTCGAGCCGCCGGTCGGTCAGGTACCAGTCGATCCCTTCCCGGTAGGTGCCCTCCCGGCCGAGCGCCGCGGTCGCCTCCTCGAAGTCGAAGTCGGTCCGGACCGCTACCGCGGTGGCGACCACGGGGGGTGGTGCCCACCCTGAGCCTTCCACCCACACCGCCATCCCGGTTCCCCAGGTGCCATCGTTGCGGGTGGCGAGGCCCGCCAGCGTCACCTCGTCCGACAGTGGGTTCCCGAACGGACCGTGAATCCACGAGCCGCCCAGGTCGACCGGCACCCCGGCGATGTCATGGGTCCAGGTGCGGCCCCCGATCCGGTCTCGTGCTTCCACCACCACCACGTCGGCGCCGGCGGCGGAGAGGTCTCTGGCAGCGGTGAGGCCGGACACGCCGGCCCCGATCACGATCACACGCATCTCGGCAGGCTACGGGGTTGTGTGCACATCCGGACGCTTTCCGCCCGCTGCTGCACACAGACGCCCGTCAGTTCCCCGCGGTGGTGGTTTGTGACGCCGGTACGACGACGTCCTCATCACCGCCGAGCACGTAACGGTGAAGACCCGCACCCACGGCGGCGCCGATGATCGGGGCCACCCAGAACATCCACAGCTGGCCGATGTACTCACCGCCGGCGAAGATCGCCTGGGAGGTCGACCGGGCAGGGTTGACACTGGTGTTGGTGACCGGGATCGACACCAGGTGGATCAGCGTGAGCGACAGCCCGATCGCAAGCCCGCCCATCGCCGGCGCTGCCTTCTTGGCGGTGGAGCCGAGGATCACGATGAGGAACACCGCCGTCAGGACCACCTCGGTGAGGAAGGCGGCGCCGAGACCGTAGCCGCCGGGGGAGAGTTCGCCGTACCCGTTGGTGGCGAATGCCCCGGCGCCATCCCCGATCGCCCAGCCGTCCTGACCGGAGGCGATCAGGAAGATGGTTCCCGCGGCGAGTAGTCCTCCGATGACCTGCGAGACGATGTAGCCGGCGGCGTTCTTCAGCTCGAAGCGGCCGGCGACCACCAGCCCCAGGGTGACAGCCGGGTTGAAGTGCCCACCCGAGATGTGCCCGAGAGCATAAGCCCCGGTGAGCACGGTGAGGCCGAAGGCCAGGCTCACCCCGAGGAACCCGAGCCCGAGGCTGGTGTCGTTGCCGCCGACTCCGAAGTCGGCTGCGAGCACCGCGGCCCCGCATCCGCCGAGTACCAGCCAGAACGTTCCGATCAGCTCGGCCGCCAGTGGTTTGGTGTTCATGTCGCCGTTCCCCTTCCGTGCGCGAACGTGGATTGCAGTCCGAACGTACACGTCCGGATCCCCTGATGCGGGCTACCCGGGATCCGTCGCATGGGGCCGCTCGACGTGGGTCACTTCCGGGTTTCGACCCCCCTCCGTGCTCCACGCGCTGCGTAGCGTTGGCGCCGACCCGGGCGGTCTACCACCGGCGCCGAAGGGAGGGGTGGGTCGAGTCCCGCTCCGGCGGTCACGAGCGAGGCCGACGGCGGCTTGAACTCTTCGCTGTCCGAGTGGCTGGAGGTCACCGGCTGGTCCGGTGAGTCTCTTCCGTAACGCTTCCGTGGAAGGACTCGATCACCGCGGCGGTCGCATCGGGTTGCTCGAACTGTGGGAGTCCGCGGTGTGGGGCGAGTCGGAACCACTGCCATGAGTCGCGTCGGGCGAGCAGGCCGTCGAGTGCGCCGAAGTCGGTGTACGGGTCCTCGTCGGCGATCACCAGCACCGGCTGGCTCACCCGTTCGTACAGCGCCTCGACGGCATGGGGGGTGAACAACACACCCTCGAGGAACGACGCTGGGGCAAAGCGGGCGTTGCGGTGCCGAGAGGTCTGATGAGCGTCGGCTTTCATTCCCGGGTCGACCGGGCCCCTGAACGACTTGCCGAGGAAGTAGCCGATCGACGGCTTCGAGGCCAGAGCGGCATACAGCAACTCGCCGGCGATCGGAGACCGGATGAGCGATCCCAATGACGGCACCTGGAGCGACCGGCCCTGGTCCGACTGCATCCCGGTGGGCGAGATCAAGGTGAGGGAGCGAATCGCTTCGGGCCGGTTGGTCGCCACCCGGGTGGCGAACTCACACCCCAGCGACAGGGCCACGACGTCGCATGGCTCTCCGAGATCCTCGAGTACCGCCTCGATGCCGCCCGCCATCGACTCCGGGGTGTGGCGTTCGGCGGGCCGCGACGATCTGCCGTACCCGAGCAGGTCGAGCGCGACGACTCGCCGGTCGGCCGGTAGTCGGTCGAACAGTGGCCGCATCTCCGCCGCCGAGGCGGCGGCGTTCACCGAGTGGATCAGGACGATCGGCGCTCCGCTTCCGCGCCGGTAGGTGGCGATGGTGTGCTCACCGAAGCCCACGTCGACCTGTTCGGCGTCGAGTGACGGTGTGACCTCGCGGGTGGTCGTGCGGCGGTATCCGAGCACGCCGGCGCTCCCGGCGGCCATCAGAGCGAGGAGTCGTTTCATGGTTCCAACCTATCCGGTTCGGTGATGCACCGGAATCCGAGGCTCGGTCGTCAGCGCCGGGCGAAGTCGAGCAGCGGGACGATGTCGCCATCGTCGGCGGCAACGAGGGCCCGGCGATAGCTTCCGCGGAGCTCGGCGGTGGAGACCGGGAGTGAGCGACCCCAGGTCAACGGCGGGTGACCGAGCGCGGCGATCAGCTGATCGGCGGCGACCCGACCGTGTCGCCCGTTCCCGTTGGGGAACGGATGGATGGCGACGAGGCGATGATGGAACCTGGCGGCCACTTCATCCGGCGGGTACGAGGAGTGCTCGAGCCAGGCCCGGCAGTCACCGACGAGAGTCCGCACAGCCATCGGGATCTCTCGAGGCTCGATGCCCAGGTTCGTCTCGCGAAGTCGGTAGCGACCTGCCCACGACCACACCTGCCCGAACATGTCCCGGTGGAGCCGCCGGAGGTAGTGATCGTCCAGGAGGCGGTCGAGGGTGGGTGGGCGTCTCAGCAGGGCCTGGCTGATGTTGCGTTGTTCGGCGTCGAACAGGTCCTCACGCGTCGCCACGTAGGTGAGCAGCAGGCCGCGACGGTCGTCGTCGGAGAGGGCGGTGTGCCCATCCCCATCCGGGACGAGAGGATCGTTCATGCGGGGGGTCGGCTCCACAGCCCCCGCCGGGCGGCGAAGAACGCAGTGAGCTCATCGATCTGCGCCTCGAGGTCCGGGCTGGACACGGCCTGGTCTTCGAGGCGTCCATGGTGTCCGACGGCTCCGAGGTGGGCGATGGCTCGGCGCCGGGCCTGCGTCCTGACCGACTCCTCCAGCCCGGAGCGCGGGACGAGGGCGTAGACGAGGTCGCACTCGAGGGCATCGGCTACTCGTTGCAACGTTTCCAGCTTGATCGTGTTGCGCTCCTCGCTCTGCTCCCAGCCGACCACCGTCTGCTGGGCGACGTTCAGCCGCTCGGCCAGCTCGTTCGACGACATCCCGAGCGCATCGCGGATGGCACGGATCCACCCCTTTGGTGGCCGCGACACCTCCCGGAGTGGTTTCGCTGTCTCCAACCGTCGATCCAATCTGCGTCGTGCAGTCACATTCGTGGGCGCGTTCATGGGCATGTGCGAATGATACAGGTTATAGCCTGTAGGGACAGGACATTTCAACAGGCTATGGCCTGTATGAGAGACCTCTGATGAACGGCGCGTGGTTTGCTAATACAGCCGCTGTTGCTAGTACAGCCTCTTTTGATCGAACATATGTTCGGTACACTACACCCACCGTGCGACAGAATCCCTCCTACGCCGAACTTCATTGCCACACCAACTTCTCGTTCCTCGACGGGGCTTCGCACGCCGACGAACTGGTCGAGACCGCCGCCCGGCTCGGCTACTCGGCACTGGCGGTCACCGACCACGATGGGTTCTACGGGGCGGTGAAGGTGATGCTGGCGGCCCGGTCGGTGGGGCTGCCGGTGGTGTACGGAACCGAGATCGGGATCCAGTCGGCTACCGCCGGGCTCGACGCCCTCGACGATCCGCTCGCCGAGGCCGAGGCATGGGACGTGAGTCAGGCGGGAAGCTGGGACAACCGGGTCGACGGGGGCCGCTGGCGGCGGGGACGGAACAAACGCACCCACGGCACCAAACCGGTCGACCTGCCACCCACCGACCATCTGGTGTTGCTGGCCGGTTCGCCCGAGGCCTACTCGTTGCTGTCGGGTCTCGTCACCCGCGGCCAGTTCCGGGGCGAGAAAGACCGGGCCGTGCACCGCTGGGGCGACCTCGAGCTCCTCGCCTCGCATCCCGACATCGTGGCGCTCACCGGCTGTTGGCAGGGAGCGGTGCCGCGGGCAGCGGCGAGCGGCGACCTGGCAGCCACGATGCGGGAGGCGTCGAGACTGCGGGAGATGTTCGGACGACGGCTCCACATCGAGTTGTGGCACCACGGCATGCCCGAGGACGACCCCCGCAACGACCTGTTGTGGGAGGTCGCCCAGCGCCTCCAGATCCCGGTGGTCGCCACCAACCAGGTCCACTACCCCGACCGGGGCGATGCCGACCTGGCCGAGGTGCTGGCTGCCATCGGGGGCAGACGTGACCTGCAGGCCGCTCTCGGGTTCTGGCCCGCCACCGACGAGCGCTATCTCAAGGCGCCCGAGGAGATGGCCCGGCGCTTCGCCCGCTACCCGGGAGCTGTGCTGCGTTCGGTGGTGCTGGCCGAGCGGCTCGCGTTCGATCTGGAACTGGTTGCCCCCGCCCTGCCGCCGACTTCCCCATGCCCGGGCATTTCCGGGACGAGATGGACTATCTGCGTTCGCTCACCTTCGAGGCTGCCCGTCACATCTACCCCGGCACCGGCGAGGGTGGTGTCGAGCCGTCCGCCCGACACCGGCTCGAACACGAGTTGGACATCATCGACCGGCTCGGGTTCCCCGGCTACTTCCTCGTGGTCTGGGACATCGTCGACTTCGCCCGCTCCCAGGACATCTACTGCCAGATCCGCGGGATCGGGAGCCGACTCGGCGGTGTGCCGCTGTATCGGACTCACCCGGGTCGACCCGATCCGCCTCGGCCTGCCCTTCGAACGGTTCCTGTCCGAGGAACGGGGCCGTCCGCCCGACATCGACGTCGACCTCGAGGCCGACCGGCGCGAAGAGGTGATCCAGTACTGCTACCGCCGCTACGGCCGGGAGCGGGCGGCGATGGTCGCCAACGTCATCACCTATCGGGCCCGGTCGGTGCTGCAGGACGTCGGCAAGACCTTCGGGTTCACCCAGGCCCAGGTCGACGGTCTGTCCAAGTACCTCGACTCCTGCGACACCGGACAAGCTCCGGCTGGAGGCGCCGCTGCCGCACGGACTCACCGCCGATCTCATCTACGACATCTGTCACCGCCTCGACGGCTTCCCCCGCCACCTCGGCATCCACTCGGGCGGCATGGTGATCGCCGACCGGCCGCTGCACCAGGTGGTCCCGGTGGAGTGGGGGCGGATGGAAGGCCGCTCGGTGCTGCAGTGGGACAAGGACGACTGTGCCGCCATCGGCATCGTCAAGTTCGACCTGCTCGGCCTGGGCATGCTCAACGCCCTCCACCTGGCGGTCGATCTCATCGACGACACCCACGGCGTCAAGATCGACCTGTCGACCATCCCCCAGGAGCCGGAGATCTACCGGGCAGCTCACCGCCGCCGACACGGTGGGGCTGTTCCAGGTGGAGTCACGGGCGCAGATGGCCACCCTGCCCCGCATGAAGCCGAAGACCTTCTACGACCTGGCGGTCGAGGTGGCGCTCATCCGCCCCGGACCCATCCAGGGCCAGTCGGTGCACCCCTACCTGCGGCGCCGCAACGGCGAGGAGCCGGTTCGCTACCCGCATCCGCTCACCGATCCCCATCCTCGAGAAGACACTGGGAGTGCCCATCTTCCAGGAGCAGTTGATGGAGCTGGCCCGGGTGTGCGCCGGATTCGACGGCGGACAGTCCGACCGGCTGCGCGCCAGCCATGACCCACAAGCGCTCGGACGAGGAGATGGGCAAACTGGCGGACGAGGTGTACGCCGGGATGGCGGCCAACGGGGTGGTGGGTGCCGCCGCCGACGAGATCTGGGAGAAGCTGCAGGGCTTCGCCAGCTTCGGGTTCCCCGAGAGCCACTCGGTGAGCTTCGCCTACATCGTCTACATGTCGGCCTGGCTCCGGTACCACTGGCCCGCCGAGTTCCTGGCCGGTCTCCTCAACGCCCAGCCGATGGGCTTCTACAGCCCCAACTCTCTCGTCCAGGACGCCCAGCGTCACGGGGTGATCGTGCTGTCACCGTGCGTCAACGCCTCCCAGCACGACTGCACGGTGGAATGGGTGGACGCCGACCCCGATGACGTGGTCGGGTACCTGGGTGGGCGGTGGCGGCGGGGGAGGGGTGCGCTCGACGACGACCTGCGCCCGGCGGTGGCGATGCGGATGGGTCTGCGATACGTGCGCAACCTGGGCGACGCCGAGATCACCCGGATCGAGGCGGCACGTTTCACCGGTGGTCCGTTCGGCTCACCCGCCGATCTCGCTCACCGCACCGGTCTTCCCGTCGACGCCTACGAGGGCCTCGCTGCCGCCGGCGCCCTCGAGTCGATCGGGCTGGGGCGGCGGGCCGGCATCTGGGCTGCCGGAGCGCTGGCCGAGATCGATCCAAACCGGCTGCCGCTGTCTCCCGGTGTCGACCCGCCCCCCATCCCCGAGATGTCCGAACAGGAGGCCCACCTCGCCGACCTGTGGGCGGTCCAGGCGTCGACGGTGCATCCGATCGAGTTCGTGCGTCACCGGTTGGGCGGCTGTCTCCGGATCTCCGAGGTGCTCGCCCTGCGACGAACCGTTCGTAAGGTGCGGGTGGGGGGAGTGGTCACCCACCGCCAGCGTCCCGGAACGGCGGCGGGAGTGATCTTCTTCAACCTGGAGGACGAGACCGGGATGCTCAACGTGGTGGTGCTCCCTCCGGTGTGGGTCGAGTACAAGCCGCTGGCGCGCCGGGTCCCGGCCCTGATCATCGAGGGGATGGTCGAATACAAGGACGGCGTCACCAACCTCGTCGCCCAACGCTTCGAGCCGATCGAGGTGGTCACCGCCGGCTCCCGCGACTTCCGCTGACTCCGTTCTGGGGACGAATCCGACACTCTGGCGGTCGATTCTGTCCCCAGAACGGGATCGGGCCCGGCCTTGACCGGTCAAACCTCGAACAAGTGGTGGAAGAACCGGTCGGGGTCGGCGAGGAACGAACGCCACAACACAACACTCTCGATCTCGTCATATCCCACTCGACGGGCTCCGGTCGTGTCCAGTTCGTAGACCGCTGCGCCCGGATAGGCCATGAGCAGCGGCGAGTGGGTGGCCACGATGAACTGCGCTCCAACGAGTGTGGCCTCGTGCATCATCCGGAGCAGTCGGAGCTGACCCCCGAACGACAGCGCCGACTCGGGCTCGTCCAACAGGTACAGGCCCCCGGAACGCATACGGCTCTCGATGAGCTGGAGGAACGACTCCCCGTGCGACCGGTTGTGCAGATCAGGGAACAGAGACTTCACGCCGGCGGCCGGATCATCGTCGGTTGCGATGTGTGTGGCCATCCCGTAGAAGGTCTCGGCACGAAGGAACCATCCCCACTTGGGCATCCGATCCCAGGTCAACACGAGGCCGCGGGAAAGCAGGGAGTGAGTCGCGTAGGTCGTGAATCTCAGGTTCTTGCTTCCGCCCTCGGCGTTGAAACCGGCGGCCACCGCCAGTGCCTCCACCAGCGTCGACTTGCCGGTGCCGTTGTCACCCGCCAGTACCGTCACCTGCCCGAATTCGATGTCGTCGATACCCCTCACCGCAGGCAGGTCGAAGGCGTAGTCGCGTTCGCACTCCTCATCGATGGCAGCGGTGCGGAGGTAGCTCATCGGTGCAACGGTAGGGCAGGCATGGTCACTCCGGCCTGGCGATCGCCAACTGCCGCTGCTCACCCGCCCGGAGGGGGGCGGACAGCTCCCCCGACTCGACCCGTACCCCTCGTGAACACGAGCCGCTCCGGGACGCGGCCGAGTTCGAACCGATCGGCGAGTGGGGCCGGTTCGTGGGGGCCGTCTCGCAGGTGAAGAGTGAAGGGCTCGGCTCGTTGACTTGGCGTTGACCCAGGCGGTGGCTTGACAGTCGAACGTATGTTCGATAACGTGTGGATACCAGATACCGGTCGTGCTGGGCACGCCAATGGCGCCCTCAGGGAGCACGGCCGGTATCTATCGATCTCCAACTCTTGGCTCCCGTCTCGATTGGTGATGGCGCTGGTGCTCCTCGCGCCCGTGGTGCTGGTGGCTCGAGTGCTCACCCTCGGTCACTCCTGACCGTCTGGAGCCCGCCAGGACGTCGGACTCTGGTGTCCGGCTTCGCATTCGGCAGATGATGCGGACATGGCGAGGCCCACCACCAAGGCCGGGCTCATAGAGGCAGCCGAGACCGAGTTCGCCCGGTTGCTCGAGTTCGCCGATTCGGTCGACCCGGCCATCCGTTGCCAGGCCGGGGCGTGCGACGAGTGGTCGGTGAAGGACCTGCTCGCACACCTCGACGCCTGGAACCGGATGTTCGTGGCGTGGGAGGAAGCCGGCCGGAGAGGAGAAGTCGTCCCCAAGCCCGCGGAGGGCTTCACATGGGCCGAGACGCCCGCGCTCAACGTCCGCATCCACACGGAGACGGCTGATGATGCCTGGGACGAGGTGCGGGTGAGGCTGGCCGAGTCGCACGCCCGGGTGATCTCGGTGATCGATGGCTACTGCGACGAGGACCTGTTCACCAAGAAGCGTTTCCAGTGGACGGGGTCGACGTCGGTAGCGCTGTATGCCAGCTCGGCCACCGCCAGTCATTATGCCTGGGCGCGGCGTCTCGTCGAAGAGTGGCGAAGACGGATCGAAGAGCCGGGACCCGAGGAGGCATCATGAAACGTCTCGTGCTGTTGGTGCTGGTGTTGGCGGCCTGTGGTGGGGGAGAGGCAGCGACGACCACCGCCTCACCTGCCGAGGCGATCTCCTCGCTGACCACTGTCACCGCTCCCGCCCCGCCCGACATGACGACGTCGGCCCGGACTGTGCAGGTGTTCTACGGAACGGGCGCCGACTGTGGGGCGGTCGAGGGACACGACCGGATCATCACATCTACCGCCGGGGTACCGGTGATCCCCACCCTGGAGGCGCTGTTGGCCGGACCCACCGAAGACGAGCGTGCCGCCGGAGCGTCCTCGTTCTTCGGTCCGGAGACCGCCGAGGTCCTCATCGATGCCACGCTGGTCGACGGCTCGCTCGTTGTGGACTTCGTCGACTTCTCC
The DNA here is from genome assembly GCA_963825585.1 of uncultured bacterium. Lineage (GTDB taxonomy): Bacteria > Actinomycetota > Acidimicrobiia > Spongiisociales > ZC4RG35 > JAOUGY01. Next base: position 807,717 of record CAWGTX010000006.1, on the reverse strand, counting down.
CAGATCATCCCCAACGCCTCGTCGAGTTGTGGCAGCGCCAACCTGGTGGCCGAGCTCACCACCACCGTGTTCCAGTTCCCCGAGGTCCAGTGGGTGACATACACCTTCGACGGCAGCGTCGAGGCGTTCGGAGCGTTCCTGCAGACCGATGGAGTGTCAGCGGCCCGCTCCGACTGGCCGCCCACCACGAGCACGCTCCCGGCGGTGGCGAACGGCGCCACCTTCAACGCTTCCACCCCGCTCGAGCCGCTTCCGGGAAGCGCCGGCGCCACCGGGTCGGGGTGTGCGCCGGATGGCGACGACCTACCCGACGGCGTCTGGTTCGGATCGATCGAGACGGCCTCATCGGCGGAGATCGGCTTCGACCTGGCCTGCTGGTACTCGGGCGATGCCGCCAACGAGGCCGCCGCCGAAGACGGTTTCGAGGAGATCCCCGTCCCGAATGACTTCTACATCCGCAACGAGGTCGCCACCCTCCGCACGGTTGCGGTGGCGCCCGATGCCGTCATCCACTGGTTCCCGACGACGACGGGCGAGCTCGCCCTCGACGTCCTGGCCTGGGACGACTGGGTCGGGCGGCCAGAGGGCTACCTGCCGTGCCCGGGTGACTGGTGCAATGCATGGCTGTACGTGAATGACGGAGTCGTCACCGAGGTGATGCAGCAGTACACGCCGTGAAGGGTGGAACTCAGCCGGCGCGTTCGAGGTCGCGGACCGATCGGACCACGAGGCCGATCCCGCCGAAGAGCAGCACCAGCACCACGATGAAGTCGAAGGCGGTCATACGTTCGAACCGGAATTCGACGCTGGCGATGGCGCCGACGATGAGTGCAACGAGCGAACCCACGGCCAGCAGCCAGCCGTACCACTTGTCGGCGTCATAGAAGATGATGGCAACACCGATGATGAACGGGATCATGATCATGCCGCTCGTCACGCCCACACCGCCGATGCCGAACATCCGGCCACCGAACCAGCTCACCACCTGCAAGGAGTTGAGCAGGAGGTAGGCCCCGCCGATGGTCATGGCGGAGCCGAGCAGGAACTGGGGGACACCTCCGGGACGGCCGCCGGCACCGCGGGGGAAGGGAACTCGGGGGTCGCTCATCAGCCGCTGCAGGCGAGGTTCGACCAGCCGCCTGTGTTCTGATAGACGATCCAGGCTGCGACGGCGGCGTTGGCGCGTGGGTCGAGGATGTCGCTGCCGCCATGACCGGCGGCGGTGGCGTTGTCGGCCCACTGTTGCGGGGTGATCTGGAACAGGCCTGCTGCACCGGTCTCGGAGTTCTGGTAGCCGGGGTCGAAGCTGGAGGCACACCATGCCGACCTGATGGCCCGGGCCACGTCCTCGGGAAGGAAGGTGGTGGCGGCAAGTTCACGCACCGCCGACTCGTTGAGAACGGTCGATCGCACGAACGTCGTGCTCGAACGGGCCGGCTGTGCAGTAGGCGCCTCTTCGGTGGCCACCGTGGTCTGCGTGGTGACGTCGACGGCAGTGGCGTTGAGACCACGTCCGCCCGGGAACGCGAAAGCCATGGCGGAGACGGCGCCGGCGTCGCTGCCGAGATCGGCGGCGTAGGTGATGGCCACTTCTTGGTCGGTCGGCGTGGGATCAGACGCGTTGAAGTTTGCGAAGCCGACCACCGCCAGCAGCGACACCACCATCCAGGTCGCCACCAGAGCGATTCGATGCACTCTCATGAACCTCCACCCTGAGAGAACTCGGCCGGGGGGAGGCTTCGTTCTGCGGGCCCGCTGAGAATACGCTGCGCGCGTCGATTCGAGCAACTACAGCCTGGCAGAGATTTCCAGGAGGTGGGGCGCTTGGTGACGTCACGGAACCACCACCGACCAGGCGATCAGCAGTTGGGCGGCGTAGTACAGGGGCAGGCCGATGGTGGGATTGACGACATCGGAGGTCACGAAACGCTGGCGCGCCACGAACAGATCCGAGGCTGCGAACAGAACAGCCCCTCCGGCCGCGAGACCACGTTCGGGTCCTGCTCCGATCCCTGCGGTCAGCATCAGGCAGATCACCACGACGTAGATGGGCACCGCCACCGTGAACGGCGGCTCCAGGTGGGGGCGGAGCCACCTGGTCACCACGATCGCCAGGGTCAACGAGACGAGCGAGCCGATCCCCAGCCACACGGGATCCCCGCCATCGAAGGAGAACGCCACCAGGTAGGCGACATGCCCGAGGAGGAACGCACCCAGACCTGTCAGAAACGAGATGTCCGATCGACCCATGAGCGCCACGTCGCCGATTGCGCCCAGGACGAGGCCGGCCACGATCAGGACGGTCCGGACACCCGGCTCGAGAGGCTCGAGCAGGACCAGCAGGAACCCGAGAGAGGCGATTGGCTTGGCGATCTGGCTCCGGCCCGCTCGTAGTGACAGCACCAACCACACCGTGGCCACCACGGCGAGCCCGGTGCCGATCATTCGGCGACGGCGGCGATCATCCGGTCGGCCACGGCGGCCCAGGACGATGTGGCGGGATCGAGGAATTCGAAGTGGCCGCCGCCTTCGATCGTCACGAGCTCCGCGGCCCCACCGTTGGCATGCGCCGACGCCACCAAACGCTCGGCCTGACTGATGGGCACCCGGTCGTCCCCGGAGCCGTGGACGGCCGCAACCGGGAATCGGAAGCGGGCCTGATGCGCGGGCGACAAGGCCACGGGGTCGTCGCCCGCCAGGTAGGCGGTCGCCGCCCCGGATCCGAGATCGTCGTCGATCGCCGCCACCAGGTCGTTGACCCCGCCCATCGACACAGCCAGCCGTGGCGACCTGCCCTCCTTGGCCAGTGCAGCCGCCGCCATGATGGCGAGTTGGCCTCCGGCCGAGTGTCCGGCAATCGCCCACCTCGTGGCGTCGAGCACGCCGGAGTCGAGGGAAGTGCGTACCGCCGAGGCGACATCGTCGATCGAAGTTGTCCCACCCCCGCCGGCTCCCACCCTCCGGTACTCGACATTGAGCGAGGCCACGCCCCGGCGAGCCAGGTCGATGGCGATGTGTTCGGTCGTGTCCCTGGTCCACATGTGCCGCCAGAAGCCGCCGTGCACCAGCACCGCCACGCCGGCTCGGTTGCCTTCGACGGGCAGACGGAGGTCGGCGATCTGGTCAGCGCCGTGGCCGTATCGGAGCGTGGTGACCGGCCATGCCTCCCTGGCCAGGAGGTGGCGCAGTCCCCAGCGGTACCCGTCGACACCCCGCCCGTAAATGGTCTGCACACATGCCGGACGAACCGCCGAGAGCCGGCGCCAGGACTCGCGTTCCTCGACGTTGGAGATGTGGACCTCGACGGTGGGGATCTCCACCGATTCGATGGCGTCGTGCAGAGCGTACGACGTGTGGGTGTAGGCGCCGGGGTTGAACACGATCCCGTCGACCGAGCCCCTGGCGGCGTGGATCCGGTCGATCAGGGCACCTTCGTGGTTGCTCTGGAACGCTTCAACCTCCACGGCATCGGCGGCGGCCCACACCCGGAACATGTCCTCGAGATCGGAGAGCGTCGTCGAGCCGTACACGTCGGGACGCCTGGTTCCGAGCAGGTTCAGATTGGGACCGTTGAGCAGCAGGACACGCATCGTGGCCCCAGGCTATACGGCACCGACCTCCGCCCGGTGGGTCATCGAGAGCCTCCGTCCCATCTCGATCACCTCGGTCGGCAGCGGGAGCTTCGTGATCTCGGCGTGGAGCTCCACCTGTCCGAGGATGGCGCGCCGCACGTCCTCGATGGAGATGCCAGGAAGTTCGTCCTCGAGCGAACCGGCGGTCGAGGGATCCCAGTCGAGCTCTAGCGCCTCATAGACCGGGACCAGCACTTGGCGCAGTCGTGACGATCCGGACACCACCACGACGCCACCGACATGGGCGGCGCCCTTGACGAGTCGCTGCCCGACACCCATCACCTTGATTCGACCTCCGAGGTTCACCGAGAAGGCTCCGGGGCAGTACTCGCCGGGGACCTCACCGATCCGGGCGTCGGCGCCGAGCGATGTCAGCGCATCCACCATGATGCCTGCGAGCCGTTCGAAGCGGTCGTGAACGCCCGCCCGCGGATCGACGGCAGGCATCGCCCACGAGAACGCCAGCGTCCCGGTGTGGAACACCGCAGCACGGCCACCGGCGAGTCGCTCCACTGCCTCGAATCCCAGCGACCGGGCGGCGGCGATGGCGTGGCGGTAGCCGGGAGCGAGCGAGTCCTGGCGGCCGAAGGCCACGACCTCGGAGGTGGTGTGAATACGAAGCGACTCGCCGATCTCGCCGGTGCCGACCGCCAGCGCCACGGCGTGGGCCAAACCCGTGTCGAGGGGGCCGGCCCCGTCGGTGCTTTCGGCGATGAGGTTGACCTGGCGTGGTGGCAGAAACGGCATCCAGGCCACCACGCTAGTGCCGTGTCCTGCAACGTTCGCCTGGTTGTGGGGCGGCGCCGCACGTGTCGTGTGGGCGTGTTCCATATGGTGCTTCGCCGTCTTCGATGTTCCGGCCGACCTGTTGGGCTCCGCTGGGAGGCGGGGCGGGGCGTGGGGGCATGGTCGGCCAGGCTGTGATCAGAAAACGAACGGGGGGACGGTCACGACCTGACCCACGCAAACGTTTCTGGTCACAGCACTACTAGATCCACCCGTGAACGAGTGGAAACGCCGATGATCGGGCCAAAACCGGAACCGAATCGGATTGCCTGGACGTTTTGCGAGGGAGGGGCAACAATGGCATCTCTGTCCGAGGGGAACATGTCCTGTAGGCGATCGACTCTCATCCTGGTGTGCGCGCTGGCTCTGTCGGCGTGCTCCGAGTCGTCCCTGTCGGATCTGGGCGGCCGATCCTCGGAGTGGATCGGTACCAATGAGTCCGCGTCCGTCGACGGCCCTGCCGTCGCCCAGCAGCCCGTGGTTCGATCGGTCGAAGTCGACTGGGTGAACGACGAACTCGGGTCGGCAGCTTCCATCGGCTCACCCCAGGAGGTGCTGGCGGCGGTCGTGGCCCGGACCACTGGCCCCGACCGGTACATCCAGGCCAGCCGTCTCGAGATCGCCGCTGCCCTTCCGGGGTTGGGCTTCCCCGACCTCCTTCCGTCCGAGGTCACCGCCATCACCTCGCAGATCGTGGTTGCTTCGAACCGCGAACGGCTCGACGATGCCGTGTTCGCCGCATTCGGGCTGTGGACGGTCGAGCCGTACACCAAGTCACGAAGTGTCGGGCAGCGGGGCACGTTCACGGTCACGGGCATCCAGACCGAGGGGGCGTGTGAGCGGTTCGCCGCCGGTGCCGTCGCTGCTTGCACCACCGAGACGATCGGCGACTACGAAACGGTGCGCATCGACGCCGAGTCCGGGCAGACCTGGGTGTGGTCCGACGATACCTACGAATACCAGCTCTTCCTGCGAGGGCCGCTCGACAAGAACGGCGAGATCGCCGACTTCATGGTCCGCAACGAGGTCAGCTTCGTCAGCGTGGCCGACCCGACCGCCAGAGTGCTCGGGACCCAGGTCACGGCCGCCGAAGAGGAGACGCCCGACCCCTAGGTCGAAGACCAGTAGCGTCCGCGATCGTGCGAGACCTGGGTCCCGTCTCCGACCGGCGATCGTGCACACCGTCTCGGCCTCGCAGGCCATGGAGTCGCCCAGCCCGCTGGTGAAGTCGCCACCACGTTGAAGGAGTCGCCGACTCGAGCAGCGAGTACCGCCCCTGCCCGTGGGAAATGTTCGGGCCGATCGAGTGGTTGGGGTGAGCTTGTAGGCTCGCGCTCTGGAGGTCCGAATCCCATGTTCATGAGCGGTGGCTGGCACAGCTACCTCCAATACGACGAAGACCAGGAGAAACCCAAGGTCGACCGCATCCTGCTTCGGCGGGTGTGGTCCTACGGGCTTCCGTACCGGTCGGCTCTCACCGGCGTGCTCGTCACGGTGCTGGTGATCGCCGTGCTCGGAGTCATCCCACCACTGATCATCCGGGAGATCGTCGACGCCGCCATCCCCGAAAGAGACCTCGGCCTGCTCACCTGGCTGGGTATCGGTGTGATCGCCGTCCCTGTCCTGAGCGCTCTGGTCGGGGTGCTCCAGCGGTACTGGTCGTCGATCGCCGGCGAGGGCATCATCTACGACCTGCGGCGTCAGCTCTATGAACACCTCCAGGGGATGTCGTTGCGGTTCTTCACCGCCACCAAAACAGGCGAGCTCATCTCGCGGCTCAACAGCGATGTGGTGGGAGCCCAGCAGGCCATCACCGGAACGTTCGTCTCGATCCTGTCCAACATCGTCTCGGTCGTGGCGATCCTGGTGGTCATGATCGGCGCCGAATGGCGCCTCACCCTGCTGGCGGTGGCAGCTTTGCCGCTGTTCGTGTACCCGGCTCGCCGGGTCGCCAAGATGCTGCGGCGGGTCACCGAAGCACAGATGGAGCACAACGCCACCATGTCGGCGATCCTCCAGGAGACCTTCAACGTCAGTGGCGCCCTGCTGGTGAAGCTGTTCAATCGGGGACACGACGAGTTGCACCGCTTCGGGCGGGAAGCGGGTTCGGTCCGTGACCTCGGTATCCGCCGGGCGATGATCGGCAGATGGTTCTTCGCCGCACTCGGTCTGGTCTCCGCCGCCGGCACCGCGGTGGTGTGGTGGCTGGGCGGGTACTTCGCCATCCAGGGGAACCTGAGCCCCGGGACGCTGGTGATGTTCGGCGCGCTGGTGGTCCAGTTGTACGGGCCTCTGTCGGCCATCTCCAACAGTCGCGTCGAGTTCGCCACGTCGCTCGTCTCGTTCGAGCGGGTGTTCGAGATCATCGATCTGGCCAGTGACCTCCCCGATATCGACGGCGGTGTGGACCTCGGACACAGCGAGGGTCGGGTTCAGTTCGATGGGGTCTGGTTCACCTATCAGTCCGACGGTCCCGAAGGGCTGGAGGGTGTCAAACGGCTCCGGGTTCGCGGCGGGGGTCCAACAACGTTGGCCGATGTGGCCGCGCCGATCGCCCCCTCGGGCCGGGAGTGGGCGCTGCAGGACGTCTCGTTCTCGGTCGAACCTGGTCAGTTGGTGGCTCTGGTGGGCCCGAGTGGCGCCGGCAAGACCACGATCAGCTATCTGCTGCCTCGGCTCTACGACGTCACCGAAGGCCGGGTGTTGGTCGACGGACACGACGTGAGGGCCGTCACGCTGGGCTCGTTGGCCGAGAACATCGGCGTCGTCACCCAGGAGACCTACCTGTTCCACGACACGATCGCCGCCAACCTGCGCTACGCCCGACCCGACGCCACCCAGGCAGAGCTGGAACAGGCATGCCGGGCTGCCAATATCCACGAGTTCATCGCATCTCTACCCGACGGGTACGAAACCACGGTGGGCGAGCGCGGCTATCGGCTGTCGGGTGGTGAGAAGCAGCGGGTCGCCATCGCCCGGGTGATCCTCAAGGATCCGAAGATCCTGGTGCTCGACGAGGCGACCTCGCATCTGGACACCCGCTCCGAGGCACTCATCCAGGACGCCCTGGAGCGGCTGATGACCGACCGGACGTCGCTGGTGATCGCCCACAGGCTGTCGACGGTGAAGGCCGCCGATCTCATCCTGGTGCTCGACGAGGGCAACCTCGTGGAGCAGGGAACGCACGACCAGCTGTTGGCTCGGCGGGGGCTCTACGCAACCCTCTACGAAACCCAGTTCCGGGACCGACAACCGGCGTGAACGCTCAGCTCATAGAAGACGCGGCCGATCGGATCGCCGGTCGGGTTCGCCGGACCCCGGTGATGGCACTCGATCTCGATGGCGTCGAGGTGGCCGCCAAGCTCGAACTGCTCCAGCACACCGGGTCGTTCAAGCCACGCGGTGCCTTCAACCGGGTGTTGGCTGCCGACTCGGTGCCCGAGAACGGTCTCATCACGGCCTCGGGTGGCAACCACGGTGCCGCCGTTGCCTTCGTCGCCCATCAGCTCGGGCTGGCCGCCGAGGTGTTCGTGGCCGAGGTGACCCCGGCGCTGAAACGTGAGCGGATCGCCGCGTTGGGTGCCCGGGTCGTGATCGGCGGGCGGCAGTATCCAGACGCTCTGGAAGCGAGCCGTCTCCGGGTCGCCGAGACGGGAGCGCTCGAGGTGCACGCCTATGACCACGAGCTGACCGTCGCAGGCCAGGGGACGATGGCGATCGAGATCGAGGAGCAGGTGCCCGACCTGGACACGGTGGTCATGTCGGTGGGCGGAGGGGGATTCGCAGCCGGGACCGCCGCCTGGTTCGCCGGGCGCGCCAACGTGGTGTGTGTGGAGCCTCAGGGATCGCGGGCACTGCACGCAGCGCTCGAGGCCGGACATCCCACGGATGTCGAGATCGACTCGGTTGCCTCGGATTCGCTGGGTGCCCGCCGGATCGGTGACGTCCCGTTCCAGGTGCTGCGTCACACCCGGTCTGTGCTCGTGACCGACCGGGCGATAGTCGACGCCCAACGCTGGTTGTGGGACCGACTGCGTCTCGTGGTGGAGCCGGGTGGCGCGACCGCCACCGCCGCCGTTCTCTCGGGCGCCTACCGACCGGCACCGGGCGAGCGAGTCGTGGTTGTGGTGTGTGGGTCGAACACCGATCCCGCCACCGTGGTCTGACTCACAGGTCGCGGATGAGGTTGTCGACCAGCACCGGATTGGTGGGAGACATCAGCAGCCGCTCGCCGTCGTGGGTGACCCACAGCGTGGGTGCCGCCTCGAACCACCGGCGCAGCGGCAGCGACCGCATGGCGGTGCGACCACGCCGCGAGTCGGGTCGGTAGGCGAGCACCGTCGGTCCGGGAGCTCCGATCCCGTCCAGTGCCGTCATCAGGTCGAACGACCCGAACAGGCCGGCCAGGGCCACCGCCGGGTCGAGCTCGTCATCGGCGGAGTCGAGCCAGCGGCCCTCACCCGACTGGGGGCACATCTCGAGCGTGAATGCGCCGACCTGGATGCGATCGTGCAGGCACGTGACCCGCTCGACGGTTGGGGGTGTCACATCTGTTGGGGAGGGGAAGCTCACGACGTCCATGTGGTGAACGTATCGCGGGGGTGTGACAGAAAACGTGGGAGGCGCCTACATGGGTGGCCGGCTGAGTCAGCCGGTCAGCGCAACCGTCAGCGTGCGCCCGCAGAATCCCGCCACCGAGTCCCGGGCTGCAACCGTCACCTCATCGACTCCGTCGGGGATGACCACTCCGGACAGTGATCGGGTGAACGGCTGCTCGTCGACGTGTGGGTGGAGGAGCTGCCTGACACCGAGCACGGTGCCATCGACCGACCTGACCTCCCAGGCGTCGGCGTACTTGTCCCACCCGGTGTCGGCTGACTCGACGCTCACTGCGAAGGTGTGTGTGGCGCCGTCGTCGGTCACGACGACATCGACCACGTCGGCGCACCCCTCTCCCGATGTCGACCTGAGGGCATTGGCCGTCGAAGGGTTGGTATCCAGGGCGTCACCGGCGCACACGCCCGTCAGGAGCGCCATCGCCAGGATCGTCGAGCCGGACGCCAGCAGACCGACGAGGCGTCCCGCCGCGCTACGGCTCGATGCGCGGGATCTCACCGGTGTCCTCTGTCTTCACCCCGGGTACCAGGAGCAGCGGGCACTGGGTTCGTTCCATCACCCGGGCCGAGACGCTCGTCCAGGCGGCCTCGGTGAAGAGGCGGCGGGTGGCGCCCATCACGATGATGTCGGCTCCGGTGGACGTGGCGGTCGACACGATCGCCTCGACCGGGTCGGTGCCGTCGACGAACCGGATCTCGGGTTGGCGGCCCCGGGCGCGGAACGCCGACATCACCGGCTCGACGGCCCGGCGGCCCCGTTCCTCCAGATACGAGAGCGCCTTCATCTCGCCGGTGCCCGACTGCCATGAGGTGTCGTCGAGGAACGAGCGGCGCTCGTCGTCTTCCATCGACTCGAGGAACTTGCGGGGCACCTCGATCACCGTCATGACGGTCACCTCCCCCGAATCTCCCAGAAGCTGCTCGCAGAGCTCGGCGACAGGCGTGGGGGGCAGAACACCGGTGGTGGCGATCAGGATGTGCACACGCGGAGCATAGGAGACATCTCTGCTTTGGGATGCTCGACCGGCGTGCTCCGCTACGGGTTCGCCCGCCAGCCGACTACAACCAGGAGACACAACGAAAGGGCTGCGATGGCCGAAGTCAACATCGACGACGAGCTCGTCAACCGGGTCACCTGGAAGATACCCAACGCCCTGGCGCTGGTGGGGTCGAGGGCGGGAGACGAGTGGAACGCCATGACCACGTCGTGGATCACCCAGCTCTCGATGGAGCCGGTGCTCATCGGGGTCGGCGTCGACAACAAGGCGGTCACCCATCGACTCATCTCCGACGGTGGATCGTTCACCGTCAATCTGTGGTCCTCCGAGGACACCAAGCCCTTCGTCAAGTTCTCGAAGCCGGCCACGAAGGAGGACATGACCCTCAACGGCCGTCCCATCCGGGTCGAAGCCACCGGTGCCCCGATCTTCGACGAGGCGATCGCCTGGATGGACTGCGCCGTGCGTCAGGCGATCGATTTCGGCACCCATACCCTGTTCGTGGGCGAGATCATCTCGGCCGGGATCAACGACGACGAGACCCGTCCCGCTTCGATGAGCGACACCCGGATGAAGTACGGAGGCGTCAAGCGCGGCGGACATTGATCGCGGGGTTGCGGAAGGGCGGCGAGCTTCGAGCGTCGAGCCTCGAGCTGAACATGATTCGCCGCCAGCCGCCAGCCGCCAGCCGCCAGCCGCCCATTCCGCTGAGCTGTCTGTTTGACTTGTCGACCTGTTGACCCGCTTCGGAAGGATCCCCATGAACGCAACCGTGTCCGGAAAAGTGGCTCTCGTGACTGGCGGGAGCCGGGGGATCGGGCTGGCCACCGCTCTCGAGTTGGCGATATCGGGAGCCGAGGGGGTCGTGATCACGTCCCGGCGTCCGGACAATCTCGAGCAGGCGGTGCAACAGTTGGTTGTCGGGGGAGCGCCCGCCGACCGGATCCATGCCATCGCCGCCCGCGCCGACGTGGACGATGACGCCGATCGTGCGGTGACCGGCACCATCGAGCGGTTCGGCGGTTGCGACATACTCATCAACAACGCCGGCACCAACCCGGCTCCGGGTCCATTGGTCGACGTGGACATGGGAGCGGTTGACAAGACCTGGGCGGTCAATCAGCGGGGCCCGCTGGTGTGGACGCAGGCGGCCTACCGCCACTGGATGCGTGAGCACGGTGGAGTGATCGTCAACGTGGCCTCGGTGGGTGGCATCCGCCCGGCGCCGGTGTTGGGTGCCTACAACGTGTCAAAGGCGGCGCTCATCCACATGACCCATCAGCTCGCCTATGAACTGGCGCCCACCGTGAGGGTGAACGCCGTGGCTCCCGGGGTCGTGAAGACCAAGCTCTCCGAGCTGTTGTGGACGGCCGACGAGGCGGGCGCCGCCGGTGTGCATCCGTTGAACAGGTTGGGAGAGCCCGAGGATGTGGCCAGGGCGATCACGTTCCTGTGCTCGGACGCCGGCTCGTGGCTCACCGGGGTGGTGCTGCCCGTCGACGGGGGCGTGATCGGGGCGTCGGGAACGCTTGGCTAGCCGCCTTCGATTGGATCCAATTCTCGTGGAGTCTGGTAACTTGCTGGTGATGACGAGGGCGTGGCCTTGGTGAGTTCGGGTTTTCCGGCACCTGATTCCGAGTTGGCCGTCAGGTACCTCGATGGCCTGCTCGACCCGGCGCCGCTGTTCGCAGAAGCACGGCGGCTCAGGGACGAGGGCAAGGGCCGCATCGTCACCTACAGCCGCAAGGTGTTCATCCCGCTCACCACCCTGTGCCGCGATGTGTGCACCTACTGCACCTTCGCCAAGCCTCCCGGTGCCGGTGGCGTCTATCTCGAGCCCGACGAAGTGTTGGCCGTGGCCACCGCCGGTGACGAACGCGACTGCACCGAGGCGCTCTTCACCCTGGGGGACAAGCCGGAGGACCGTTGGCCGCAAGCCCAGGAGTTTCTGGCTGCTCACGGGCACAGCACCACCATCGGGTATGTCCGCCAGATGAGCGAGCTGGTGAACGCCCAGACGCGGCTGTTCCCCCACGCCAACCCCGGCGTCATGACCGACGACGACTTCCGTGCCCTGCGCCCCTCCAACCCGTCGATGGGGATGATGCTCGAGAACGTGTCCCCCCGGCTCATGGAGCCGGGCATGCCCCACCACAAGGCGCCCGACAAGGACCCGGCTCTGCGTCTCGAGACCATCGCCGCTGCGGGGCGCCAGTCGGTCCCGTTCACCACCGGCATCCTGGTGGGGCTGGGGGAGACCAACACCGAGATCGTCGACTCGATCGCCGCCATGGCCGAGCAGCACGCCACCCACGGTCAGATCCAGGAGGTCATCGTCCAGAACTTCCGGGCCAAGGCCGACACTCCGATGCGGCGCTCCGCCGAGCCGATCCCGGCCTGGTTCGCCCGGGTGGTGGCGGTGACCCGTTGGTTGATGGGCGCCGAGATGAACGTCCAGGTACCTCCGAACCTGACCGAACGGTTCGAGACCTACCTCGACGCCGGGATCAACGACTGGGGTGGCGTGTCGCCGCTCACAATCGACTGGGTGAACCCCGAGGCACCGTGGCCGCATCTCGACGAACTCCGCGCCCGCACCGAGGCGGCCGGGTTCCGGCTCATGCCCCGCCTTCCTGTCTACCCCGAGTTCATCACAGAACACTGGCTCGACCCGGCCATGCTCGCCAAGGTGTCGTCGGCGATCGACGACGCCGGATACGCTCTCGCCCCACAGATGGAGACGACCCCGTGACCGTGACCTTCCTCCGCGTGAGGCCCACCCACACCATCAATGCCCTCCAGGCCGCCACCCGTCGCAGGGAGGGGACGACGGCGCTCGAGGTGGAGGACCTCGACGCCGCCCAGGTCGCCGCCGCCGTCGAGACGATGATGCTCCCGGTCAGTCTCGGTGTGGGCGCAGCCGAACCGGCCGCCTGGGTGGTCTCGGCCACCGATGCGCTCGGCCTGGTGAAACGCGGCGTGGCCGGCTGGCGCATCACCGTGGTCGACTGCGATCACCACGACGCCGTGCTCGACGCCGTCGCCCGCTCCAGGGCGGCATATCTGCGCACCGGGCGCTCCCATGTGGCGGACGCCGTCGAACGGATGGCCCGGCCGGGTCTCGACGTGGTGGTGTCGGTGTTCGTCGACGACGTGGAACAGGCGGTGGCTGCGGTCGAGGCCGGAGCCGGCGACCTGCTGCTGCGGGATTGGGACGTGGAGAGGATCGGCGAACTGCGCATTGCGTTGGGTACCGATCGCCTGGTGGAGCGGTGCGCCTTCCCGCTCGGGGTGGAAATCGATGATGGCCGGCGCACACTCCCGGCCCCCCTGTTCACCGCATGGTGCGCCCAGGTCGATGCGTCCGGGGCGGCACGGCCCCGCTACAGCTGGTCTCCCGGGAAGGACGAACATCCGCCCGTTCCCGCCGGACGGTTCTCCGCCGAGTGGCTCGACGCCGCATGGGTGCACGGACCCGCACCCGCCCAGTTGGCGGGAGCCGGCGACCTGGCAGCCATCCTCGAGCGCTCACTGGCCGGGACGCCACCCACCCGCGACGAGATCGAGGTGCTGTTCCGAGCCAGGGGCGATCAGGTGGATGCGGTGGCCTGGACCGCCGACCGGCTCCGTCACCGCACCGTCGGTGACACCGTCACCTACGTGGTGAACCGCAACATCAACTACACCAACATGTGCTACTTCCGGTGTGGGTTCTGCGCCTTCTCGAAGGGCCCACGCAGCCTCAACCTGCGTGGTGACCCATACCTGATGGGCATCCCCGAGATCGTGGCGTGGTCGAAGGAGGCGTGGGACAAGGGTGCAACCGAGGTCACGCTCCAGGGCGGCATCCACCCGGAGTTCACCGGTGACTTCTACGTGGGTGTGGTCGAGGCCATCAAAGCCGAGCTGCCCGGGATGCACATCCACGGGTTCACCCCGCTCGAGGTGTGGCAGGGGGCCGAGACGCTGGGTGTCACCGTCGACGCATTCCTGACCCGTCTGCGGGACGCCGGTCTCGGCACACTCCCGGGCACAGCCGCCGAGATCCTCGACGACGACGTGCGCGAGCATCTGTGCCCGGACAAGATCCGCACCTCGCAGTGGGCGGACGTGATGATCAAAGCGCACGAGCTGGGGATGGGCTCGACCGCCACCATCATGTTCGGCCACATCGATCATCCCCGGGCGTGGGCCAACCACCTCGAGGTGATCCGGGCGATCCAGCGCCGTACCGGCGGGTTCACCGAGATGGTCCCGTTGTCGTTCGTGCACATGGGTTCACCCATCTTCCTGCAGGGCAAGGCCCGGCCCGGGCCGACCTGGGACGAAGTGGTCCTGATCCACGCCGTGTCGCGCATCGCCTTCGACGGGCTCATCGACAACATTCAGGGCTCCTGGGTCAAGCTGGGTCTCGACGGGGCCGCCCGTCTGCTCGATGCCGGCTGCAACGACGTCGGCGGCACCCTGATGGGCGAGATCATCACCCGTTCCGCCGGCGCCGCCCACGGCCAGGAGATGACCCCGGCGGAGTTCGAGCAGGCCATCGTGGCGGCCGGGCGAAATCCGGCTCGACGGAGCACGACCTACGAGCCGGTGGTCGACTCGCACGAGAACGCCTGAAGTCCACCGGGCTCAATCCCAGCGGTTGTCCTCGGCGTCCCACTCGGCGTTGCGCTTTCGAACCCGGTCGATGGCCGCCTCCGCCTCCTCCTTCGTCTTGTAGGGACCGAGGCGGTCCTTGGACGGGCACCCCTTGCGCGGCTCGACCCGTTCGTGTGTCACACACCAGTAGAAACGTTCCCGTTTGAACATGCTCATCATCTCAGCACCAACCATGCCCCGCCGAAGACCATCACAACCCCAGACATGCGGGTCAGGTCGAAACTTCGAACCTCGGCGCCGAACCATCCGAAGTGGTCGATGAGCGCCGAGAACACGAACTGGGCGGCGGTGAAGGTCAGCAGCGCCTGCACCACACCCACCCTGCCGACAGCGAACGCCACCGAACCGACCACCACCAGCCCGAGGACCCCGGCGAGCAGGGTGTAGGGCGGGACGTCCCTCCACCCGTCGAGCGAGTTGCCACGAGTCAGTGCGGCGACGACGGCGATGGCGGCGGCGCCGCTGCCGTAGATCACCACCACCGAGCCCAGCGTGCCCATCCGGTTGTTCATGACCCCTGCGAACTGGGCCTGCAGGGCGGCGGCGATGCCTCCGAGCACCGTCATCGCCACCACCATCCATGTCGCGCTCACGTTCGATTCCTTCCGATCCAGGAGTCGACGAGGGTAGGGCCCGGGCGAACCGGCTGGCGGTGCCGGATGATCGGCTGTCTCTGTCAGCCCCTACTGATACCCTCCCGGCCATGGACCAGCCCATCGTCGGACGCGTGATCGGCACCGAGGACTCGACCCCGCTCGAGTTCTGGGTGGGTGTCGCCGACGACAGCTACCTCCAACTCGACGATGTCGTGGCGCTGGAACGTGTCCTGCCCGGAGGCGAGGTCGTGAAGATCTTCGGCATGGTCGGCCAGGTTCGGGCCCGACACGAGGGTGCCCGGTTCGACTCCGACGTGTTCCTGATCTCCGACGGTGTGCTGCCGGCCGAGGTGGCGGAGTCGGCCCAGATCGCCGCCACCCGGTTCGAGCCCGAGGTCTTCGTCCCTCCCCGCCCCGGAGACCCGGTGCGCAAGGCCGAGGGGGCCGAGCGCGACCAGGCGCTGTTCTTCGATCGGATGACCGAGCGGCTCCCCATCGGTCTGTCTCGTTCGGGCGAGCCATTGGTGCTGAACCTGGAGTTCCTCGACGGTCGCCGGGGAGCCCACGTCAACATCTCGGGCATCTCCGGCGTCGCCACCAAGACCACGTACGCCACCTTCCTGCTGCATTCGATCTTCAACAGCGGTGTGCTGGGGACGAGGGCGGTCAACACCAAAGCACTGATCTTCAACGTCAAGGGCGAGGATCTGCTGTTCCTCGACCATCCCAACGTCAAGCTCGACGACGTCCAGCGTGAGCGGTACGCCCGTCTGGGGCTGCCCGCCGAGGCGTTCCGGTCGGTGGGCGTGTGGGCTCCGCCCCGGGCCGGGTCGGCGGCGGCCGTTCCGGACGTGTCGGCACGCAGTCACGGGGTGGAATCGTTCTTCTGGACCCTGCACGAGTTCTGTCGGGACGACCTGCTTCCGTTCCTGTTCGCCGATGCCGAGGACGATCGCGCCCAGTACACGATGGTGGTCTACAACGTGATGGCCCAGCTCCGTCGCGCCACCGCCCTCGACGACGGCGCCATCAGGATCGAAGGCGTGACCGTTCGGACGTTCCGGGAGCTGGTGGATCTCGTCACCGACAAAGTCCAGAGCGACGACGACCGCCCGGTGTGGGCCGGCACCGCCATCGGTCAGGGCACCGTCAATGCCTTCGTCCGTCGCCTTCAGGGCTCGGTGCGGCATCTGGAACGGTTGATCCGAGGCGACGTCGCCAACGCCGCCCGCCACGCCGTCACCCCGTTGCAGCACCAGGTGACGGTGGTCGACCTCCACAACCTCCACGACCGGGCCAAGCGCTTCGTGGTGGGTGTCACCATCCGCAAGGCCTTCGACGAACGCGAGCAGGCCGGTCAGTCGGGCGAGCTGTTGTTCCTGGTGCTCGACGAGCTCAACAAGTACGCCCCCCGGGAAGGTTCGAGCCCGATCAAGGAGATCCTGCTCGACGTGGCCGAGCGCGGCAGGAGCCTGGGCATCATCCTGATCGGCGCCCAGCAGACGGCCTCGGAGGTAGAGCGGCGCATCATCGCCAACTCCTCGATCCGCGTGGTCGGCCGCCTCGACTCCGCCGAGGCGGGCCGCGACGAGTACGGCTTCCTCCCGCAGGTGCAGCGCCAGCGGGCGACGATCATCAAGCCCGGAACCATGCTGGTCAGCCAGCCCGAGCTGCCAGTGCCGCTGGTGCTGGAGTTCCCCTTCCCCGCCTGGGCCACCCGGGCGTCGGAGGCCGGCCGGCTGGCCGGTGATGATGGCCCCGAAGACCCCTTCGCCGGCCTGGGGTGAGCGGACCAAACCCAGGGTTCTAGGCCACACCTCGTGTAGTCGTGGGCCCACAGAATGGTGTCAGCAGGGTTCGGGGGCGGCGATCCGGTAGACGACGTGGGGACGGACCGGATGTCCTTCGGGCACGCTGGGATGGTCGAAGTCGCTCGACGGATCGCGGACCATCCCGATTCGCTCCATCACCGCCTGCGACCGCACGTTTCGGACTGCGGTGAACGACACCACCTCTGGCCATCCGAGATCGGTGAAGGCGTATTCCAATGCGGCGGAGGCGGCTTCCGAGGCGTAGCCGTGGCCCCATGCCGAACGCTGCAGCCTCCAGCCGATCTCGCGTTGTTCGCGCTGCCGGAACGGGTCGAACCCGATCGGCCACACACCCACGAACCCGATGAACTCGTCTGACGCCCGCACCTCGACCGCCCACAGACCCCACCCGTGTTCTTCCAGGTGGGTGTGCATGCGGTCGACCAAGCCGTCGGACTGCTCGGTTGTCATGACGCTGGGAAAGTGCTCCATGACCTCGGGATCGGCGTTCATCCGGGCGAAAGCCACCTTGTCGGTCTCCCGCCACTGCCGCATCAGAAGCCTGGGTGTCGTGAGCTGGGTCATGGCGGGTCTCCGGAGGTAGCGTGCGGTCATGCGCCGCGTCGTTCCCATTCTCGCCGTCATCGTCGCACTGGTCACCGCCGGCTGCGGCGGTCAGGCCGCCGCCGGAGGGCCACAGCTCTACGCCGGCAACTGCGCAGCCTGCCACGGCTCGATCGGGGAGGGTACGACGGCCGGTCCATCGCTCATCGGCACCGAGGCCGGAGACGACCGCATCGCCGAGATCATCCGCAACGGGGTCGATCAGGACGACGACTATCCGGCGATGGGACCCGTCGGTGGTCTCGACGACGCCGAGATAGTCGAGGTGGTCGCCCACATCCGCACCCTTCAACCAGGCGGTTGATCGGCTCGCCAACGTTCGAAACGGCCATCGCCGTCCGGCGAGAACGCCATCACCTCCGCCACCGCCACCAGGTCGATCGGTCCGTACACGTGGGGGAACTCGGTGCCGGATCCGTACGAGTCCTCCCACACCAGCGGTGCCGTCAGCTTCGCGTCGTCGATGGCGAGCAGCACCAGGTCGTGGCGCCCCGCGAAGATGCGGTTGGCGGTGCCGACCACCTGATCGGATCCGGAGCAGTGCACGAAACCCTCGGCCTCGTACCCGGCCGGCACATACGAGTCGTGTGAGCGTGCCGTCCAGTCGGCAACGGTGGCGATGTGGAAGACGATCACGGCCCGAACCTATTCGGCTCCGAGGCGCCGGAACGACTCAGCCTTCCTCAGCGCCATGGCGAAGCGTTCGATGTCGGCCGTGTCGATGGACGGATAGATTCGTTCCTCGGGTGGCGTGCAACCGGTGTCCACGAACGACTCGGTTTCGAGGAACTCGCAGATCTCCCGCCGAACGGAGGTGGGACAGACCGGCGAGTGGTACAGCGCATGCAGGGCCCGGACCCGCATGTCGTCGATGTGGTCCTGGCCCTTGTCCTCGTGGAAGTGGGGGTTGCGGGTCTCGACCTGGAAGACGTCGACCAGCGAGCGGTTCACCTCGGGATGCGGTGATGCGAGCGCACCGCCGAACTGGGCGAACATGTCGATCAGCTCGTACGGTTCCACCGCGAACCCGCCGGCGAAGCGCAGGCGCCGGGCCAGTTCCATCGTCATCCCGTGCTCGCCCGAGTTGCCGGTCTTGATCACCTCGGTCCCGAAGCCGCTGTACGTCGACAACACCTGGTTGAGGAAGTGGTTCGTCACCTGCGAGGTGCGGCCCCAGCGGTTGAACACCAACCGACCCTCTTCCACCTTCGGTTTCGAGTGCCACGAGATCCGGACCATCGCATACGGACTCGGGGCGAGATGGAGGCCGGCGGCAAAACTCTTGACGTACTCGTGCACGGCCCCGGGCACGTAGTTGTCGGCGTCGACGAAGCCTACGTGGTCGAGCTCGAACGCCTCGGTGATGAGCATCGCCAGGATCATCGCCTCACCCTTGCCCGACCGGACGGCGCCCGACTCCGCCAGCACACCGAGGCCCGACTCGTCGGCGGCGAGGCCCACCCCGGGGTCGAACTGGTGAATGGCCACCGCCCGCCGCCCGGTGGAGTCGCAGAAATCCTCGAGGAGGGCACATTCGAGATCGAAGCGATCGATCGGCTCCCGTTCGGAGGCGGAAACCAGAACGATGGTGCAGTCGTGGGGGATTCCGCTCAGCACGCCGTCGATGACCTTTCGACGCTCGTTGCGGGTTGGCACCACGACCGCCATCCGCTTTTCGACGGCGTTGATGGCCCGGGCGGGCACGTGGTGAACCCGTCGCCCTCGTACAACCGACTCCCCGGGATCGCCGTCGAGCCCGGAATCGAGTTCGACGACCTGGGTGAGCTCGTGGATGCGCACTGCTCCGAACCGTTCGTGGCGGTGGGGGTACTCGATGCGCATGGGGCGAAGATACCTACGCCATCGGGCAACCGGGCCTTCCGGCGGTGCAGCTTTCTGTCGTACCCCCCTTGTACGATCGCCAGGTGAGCGCCATCAGGATCCTCCACACGGCCGACTGGCATGTGGGTCGCACAATCAGGGGTCGGAGCCGGATCGAGGAGCATCGGGCGGTGCTGGCCGAGATCGCGGAAGTAGCGGCCGATCAGGCCGTTGATGTCGTGCTGGTGGCAGGTGACGTGTTCGACGTGGCGGCACCCACCGCCGAAGCCGAGCAGGTGGTGTACCGGGCGATGCTCGACCTGGCGGCGGTTGCTCCGGTGGTGGTGGTGGCGGGCAATCACGACAGCCCCCGCCGACTGGCAGCGGTTGCACCCCTACTCGAGCTGGGCCGGGTGCGGGTGGCCGGCAGGATTCAGCGACCTGATCAGGGTGGGGTGATCTCCGATCTGGGATTGCCCGTGCGGATCGCGCTGCTGCCGTGGCAGAGCCAACGCGGCATCGTCTCGGCGTCCGACCTCATGTTCAAGGACGCCGTCGACCAGGTGCAGGACTACGCCGGGCGGATGCGGCGCGTCATCGAGGCGATGACGGGCGGACTCACCACCGACACCGTCAACATCGCCCTCTCGCACGTCATGGTCTACGGTGCCGACACCTCGGGGAGCGAACGACATGCCCACATCTTCGGGTACGCCATCCCCGCCGGCACCTTCCCCGGCTCGCTGTCATACGTGGCCCTCGGCCATCTCCATCGCCGTCAGCAGGTGCCCGCCCCCGCCCCGGTCTGGTACGCGGGGTCACCTCTCCAACTCGACTTCGGTGAGTCCGGCGACGATAAAGGTGTGCTCGTTGTCGAGGCGTCGCCCGGACTTCCGGCCGTGGTCACCCCCGTGTCGTTGGCTTCGGGACGACCGCTCGTGCGGTTGGTCGGCACCCTCGAACAGGTCGAGGTGGCGGCAGCCGACATCCGCCAGGACGCCTATGTCAAAGTGGAGCTCGATGAGCCGGGTCGGGTCGGATTGGCCGACCGGGTGCGTGAGGTCATTCCGGGCGCCGTCGATGTCGTGCTCGCCCGACGCGACGAGACTGCCGAGGCGAGGGCTGCCGCCCGGATCGGTCGCAACCCCGCCGATCTGTTCGCCGAATACCTGGCCGAACGCAACATCGACGACGCCTCCCTGGTTGCACTGTTCGGAGAGTTGTTGGAGGAGGCGCATGAGGCCTAGGTCGCTCCACCTGCGCGGCTTCACCACTTTCCGCTCGATGGACGAACCGGTGTCGTTCCTCGATGCCGATCTCTTCGCTCTGACCGGCCCCACCGGATCCGGCAAGACGTCACTGCTCGACGCCATGTGTTTCGCCCTGTACGGGCGCGTGCCGCGTCTCGACGCCCGAGCGGTCGAGCCGGTCATCTCGCTCGGTGCCCAGGAGGCTCGGATCGCTTTCGAGTTCTCGGTGGGTGATCGGACCTTCACCGCCGCACGGGTCGTGCGCCGGACCAAGACCGGTGCCACCACGCCCGAGGCCCGGCTCGAGGAGAAGATCGGCGAGGTGGTCGAGGTCAGGGCGAGTGGGGCCGACGAGGTGAACGAATCGGTCACCTCGCTGCTCGGGCTGTCGTTCGACCAGTTCACCAAGGCGGTGCTGCTGCCCCAGGGGGCGTTCGCCGCCTTCCTGCACGACACTCCTGCCAAACGCCAGGATCTCCTGCGCACGCTGCTCGATCTGGGGGTCTACGAACGGATGCGTGAGCTGGCCCAGCTGCGCAAGGCGCGTGCCGAGGGTGAGGCCGAGGTCCTCGATCGGGACTCGGCCCGGCTCGCCCACGCCACCGAGGAAGCCCAGGCCGGGGCCGAGGCGCGTCTGGTCGTGATGACGAACCTGCTCGACACCGTGAAGGCCGCCCAGCCAGAGGTGGAGGCACTGCTCGCCACCCTTACAGAGATCGACGCCGTCACCGTCTCGTTGGGCGCTGCCCTCGACGATCTGGAGTCGGTCGTCGTCCCCGATGACGTGGCGGGAATCGCCCGAGCCATCGACGAGGCGGTGGCGTCGCTCGCCCAGGCAGATGCCGCCGTCACTCGTGCCGGTGAGGCGGTAGAAGCGGCCGAGAAGGAGTTGGCCGCCTTGCCCGGCCTCGAAGACCTGGTGACCGCCCGACACCGCTGGCAACGGAGGGCCGATCTGGCGACACGTCTCGAGCGTGGCCGCGCCATCACCGACGAGGCGTCGAGTCGTCACGCTGCGGCCACCAACGCCCTCACCGAGGCCGACCGGATCGCCGCCGCCGCCGGGGCAGCCCTGGCCGACCTGGAGTCACGGCACAAAGGTCACGCGTTGGCGGTTGGGCTCACGATCGGCTCCGAATGCCCCGTGTGCCTGAGGGTCATCGAGTCGCTCGAGCTGGGACCCCCACCGGAAGGGTTGGCTACGGCACGGGTGGAGCAGACCGCGGCGTCCGCCGCCCAGCGGGCAGCCGCCAACGAACTGGCGGCGGCGACGGCCCACCTGGCGTCGTGCCGGTCGACCCTCGAGACCCTGGTGAGCGACCTGGCGGACGTCGACGGAGCGCTGGAAGGCCAACCCTCCGCGAAGGAGGTCGATGAGGCGCTCGCCCGTGTCGAGCGCGCTCACACGGCCCTGGCAGAGCTTCGATCGGCCGAGCGGACTGCCCGCCAGACGGCGGATGCGGCTCGGGCAGCGGTGGCGGCGGTCGGTGACCGGGAGGTGGCCGGTCGGCGGGCGCTGTCGGCGGCACGGGATCGGGTGTCGGCGGCGGGGCCTCCCGAGCTCGCGATGGGTGACCTGGCGACCGACTGGGCGAACCTCAGTGCCTGGGCGCAGCAACGCTGCGAGTCGCTGGTGGCCGAGCGGTCAGCGCTTCTCGACCGCCGGAGCGTGACGGCGTCGCACCTGGCTGCCGTGGAGGCGGCGCTCGAGGAGCAACTGGTCGCTGCGGGACTTCCCGGAGAGGGAACGCAACTGGAGCGGGTCCTGCGGGCTCACGCCGACGCAGGGCACCGTCTCGACAGGGTCACGGAGGATCGCGAGCTGGCGGTGGCCACCCTGGAGCAGGCCAAGGCAGCCCGTAGCGAGGCCGAGGTGGCCAGGACGCTGGCCCGCCACCTCCAGGCCAACGGCTTCGAGGGTTGGCTGATGGAGGAGGCGTCCGAGGCGCTGGTGCTCGGGGCCAATCTGCTCCTGTCCGAATTGTCCGGAGGCGCCTATTCGTTGCGGATGGACAAACGTGACTTCAGCGTCGTGGATCACCGCAACGCCGACGAGACGCGGGGTGTCAAGACCCTCTCCGGCGGTGAGACCTTCCTCGTGTCGCTGGCGCTGGCGTTGTCGTTGGCCGACCAGATCGGTTCGTTGGCGGGCGCGGGGGCGGTTCGGCTGGAGTCGATCTTTCTGGACGAGGGCTTCGGAACGCTCGACGCCGAAACCCTCGATGTGGTCGCCGGCGTGATCCAGGAGTTGGGAGCCACCGGGCGCACGGTTGGGCTGGTAACCCACGTGAAGGAACTGGCCGAGCTGGTGCCGGTGAGGTACGAGATCACACGCGGCCCCGGTGGTTCGGTGGTGGAACGGGTCGACGTATGAGGTTCACGGTCGAAGCGTGGTCGCCGGAGTACGGAACACCGGTCGAAGGGGAACAGAAAGATCCGGCCGTCCCGCCCGACGTGGCGATCGAGGTGCCGCCGGTCGAGTGGCAGCCGATCCTGCCCGACGTCGATCCGGCCCCCGATGTCCTGTTCGTCGATGGGGTCCGTCGGGTCGATGCCAACGTATGGCTGGAACAACCCGACGGTCTGGCGGTACTCGGTCTGTGTGCCACCTACGCCGCCGGGGCGGTTCGCTGCAACGGATCGGCCGAGATCGTCGGTGCCACCGTCGAGCGCGGGCTCTTCACCAGCGCGGCCGGAACCACCTCCATCGAGACGAGGCACGGTTCGTACCAGGTGCGAGCCACCACCGGGACGACCCCGCCCGAGCTCTGGCTGGGGATCCAGCAGCGGATGGGGGAATTGGAGGGCCGGGTTGCGATGGAGCATGCCGACAGCGAATTCGTCGTGGTCGACGGTCCGCTGTCACACCACAAGCTCGTCCCCGGGGCGGTGGGGTACATCAAGACCCAGCATGTCCAGTACCTCCCCCCGGAGCTTCGTTGGATCCTGCCCGGGCTCCCGGTGGGTCGGCGCACGCCTCTGTTCCTGGTGTCCAGCGGTCGCAGCGCCTACGCCTGGTACCTGAGACTGGCGGTGGCACCGGGTCCCAACGGTGGCATCGTACGGTGTGAGGTGTCGGCCGACCGCTCGCCGGTAGAGGCCGCCCGCATCGCCGACCGGGTCACGGCGACACTCCCGCGCTTCGCCAGCCAGGAGCACAAGGACCCACGCGCTCCTCAGAATCTCTACCCGATCGCCGGGCTCGAGCGCGCTCTGCGGCGGCGGCTGGGAGACGCCCGCCTCCTGTATCGTTCGCTGCGGGAGGCATCGACATGAACAACTCGGGCCGCTGGGTTCGCATCATCGGGTGGGTTGCGATCGCCGGGTTCATGATCGTGTACCTGGTCTCGCGTTGAGCCCTTCCGTTGAGCGTTCCGCCGGGTAGGTTCCACCCCGGCACCGTTGATCGGCTGCCACCGCGCCACATCGAGCCAGAACAGCCAGATCGAGCCACATCGAGCCACATCGAGAAGGGACGTCGCTCATGCAGAGCCACGAAATCGACTATCTGATCTACGGAGAAGACCTCCAGTTCGCCGAGGTCGAGCTCGATCCCGGGAGACCGTGATCGCCGAAGCTGGTGCGATGTTGTGGATGGAACAAGGCATCACGTTCGAGACCAAGATGGGCGACGGAACCGAGCCGGAGAAGGGCTTCCTCGGGAAGCTGGCGGGCGGCGCCAAGCGGATGGTGGCCGGTGAGTCACTGTTCATGACGCATTTCACCAATCGGGGTGGTGGCAACCAGAAGGTGGCGTGTGCCGCCCCCTGCCCGGGCACCATCGTGCCACTCGATCTCGGACAGTTACCCCGGACCAGTGGTGGCGGCGGATCGTCCGCCGGTGAGAACATCCTCGGCAACATCTTCGAGCGCTGACGCGGTCCAGCTTCGAGGCATCGTGGGAGCCGGTACCGGCTAGGCCCGGCGTTTGACGCGGCCGTCCCAGCGTTCGATCGGCTCGCACCACCACCACCAATCCGATCCGAGACGGTCGTGGTCTGCCAACCGGGCGCGGCCGTTGCACCACAACAAGGTAGACCATGCGTCGGCGCCTTCGGGCGCCCACGGGAACAGCCGCTGGACGATGCGATCGGTCACCGAGGTCTGGTATTGAAAGGCGCGGCCCAGGCCAACCGAGATGTCGTGGGTGTGCACCAGGATCTCGTCGGCACCCATGGCGGCGAATCCCGAGGCGTCAGCCATGCCGGCCGGATGGAAGGCGCGGTCGTCGGGTCCCATGCCGTCGACCAGGTGGCACAGCAGCGCCGTGGCGGTCTCCACGGCCTCGAGGAGCTGGTGGATCGTCGCTTCGGGGTCTCCGTGCCGGAGTCGTCTGCGGAGGGCGGTCGCCCGGGTGGCCACCTGGCCCGAATAGAACACGAGCGCACCGGCCATGTGGTCGAGCGTCTGTCGGCAGCTCCAGTCGAGATCCCCGGCTGGGGCGGTCCAGTCCTGCGAGGCATAGGGTCGCAGGGCGGCCAGCGCGAACCGGGAGGCGGCGCGGAGATCGGCGGTACCGGTCATCAGACCAGCCACAGCTCGGTCTGGCGACCGTCGAGGAACGTGCAGCCGTCACCGTCGAACCAGGCGTCCTCCTCGACCATGAACTGAACCACCTGGCCGTCCCACTCCTCGACGCCGACCCTGGCCTGGAGTTCGATCGAGTATGCCGTCGACGGCCACAGGGGATAGTCGCCCGGTCCCTCGACACCGGTCTGGCTGTCCCACAGCCCGATGGTCGGTCCGGCGGCATGTCCGTGGACGCCGATCGGGTGTGTGTAGATGAGACCGTCGATACCCTCCTGGAGGGCGCTCGACAGGGCGGCGGCGAGGATGTCGTTGCCGGTGCGACCGGCCACGAACTCCGCCATCAGCAGATCCTGGAGGCGGTTGGCGGCGGTGAGGCCGGCCGCCATGCCCTGCGGTGCCTGTGACTCTCCCGGCCGAAGCAGGTATGCGTGCTGCTGTTGATCGGTGCAGTAGCCATTCGACACGATCCCGAAGTCGATGTGAACAAGGTCACCCGGGTGGATCGCCGTCTCACCCGGTCTTCCGGCGAACGAGTCTCTGGCGGTCCCGCCGCGTCGTTGCACGCTGCAGGTTGGGTGAAACCACGACCCGTGACCGTCGCGGTGAACCGTTTCCCGCAGCCACCACTCGACGTCTGCGGTGGTGGTCAGAGAAGGAGTGATCACTTCGCCTGAGAGGGCGCGGCGGAGATACCCGTGTGCGATGGCACACGCCTCCGCCATCTCCGGCCGTTCCGTGGGAAGGCGCGTCTCGAGCCAGCCGATGGCGGCTACCTCGGCACTCACCAGCCGGCCCCGCAGCGAGTCGGGGAGGTGGGCTTCGAGCTCGGCACGTTCGGCGTGCGACAGGCCGTCCGCGAGTGGAAAGGTGTCGGAAGAGTTGATGCCGATCCGCACGGGATCGGCCTCGAACAGCACTTCGGCGAGCCGCAGCCACTGCTCGGGTTGGACCCCGGGATCCCATGCCGACGGGAACGCATCTCCCACCGCGTAGCGGGCCACTGCCATACGTTCGATGCGGTCGTCGCGACGGACGAACACGAGGATGGTCCGGCGTCGAGCCGTGGCGAGCCACTCGGATGGGAGCATGGTCGCCAGCACCGGGTCCTCGTTGTACTCGCGTGCGATGAGCACCCACGCATCGAGCCCGGCCCGGTCCATGAGCATCGGGGCGAGGGCGTCCAGACGGGTGGCCAGGCGGTGGTTGTGGTCCGCGGCGCTTCGACGGAGATCGAGTGTCATGGGCTCATGCTGCCACACCGCCGACCCACCTTCGATGGATGGACAATGATGGGGTGGCGCCGATGGGTAACGAACGGACGAGGAGCCCGTCTGCGGGGACGAGTGAACCTGCCGGGTGCGAGGGGCGAGGAGCCAGAGAGCGGAACGCCATGACCTTCTCACGTCGACGCCACACGTGGCGGCGTCCGGCTTCTCGCTGCCCGCCCCTCGCTGGAGCCCGACATCGCCACCCGGAGAGTGAGGGGGCGGCGTCCTGCCCGGTCGCCGCCCCCGGAAACGAGGAACGATTCACCAGGGCGGCGGGTGGGGGAGCCAGCCCGGCTCCGGTTTCCCGGCGTCCCCGGATCCACCGGCGGGTGTTCGAGAGACCGTTCCGTCCGGGATGCCCGTCCCGGCGGTGAGGGATGCTCCTCTCCCAAAGAGCCGCCCGATGGGTCTCAACCCGGCGTCGTTCCGTCGACATGGTGTTCATCGGACGTCGCGGGCCCGAGGGAGAGCATGGTCGCGTACTCGCCCGCAGTGACTAGTCACTCGATCCGAGGGGGGCGGGTTCAGGCCTCGCGCCGACCCGCCAGGACGGCGCCGACGATCACGAGTCCCGCCCCGAACAAGGCGAACGCAGTCACTCGATCACCCAGGAACGCGGCGCCCAGTGCGAGGGACACCACAGGGAACACATACGTGATGAAGGTCGCTCTCGGTCCGCCAACCCGGCCCACGAGGGTCGCCATCAGGGCGAAGGCGAAGCCGGTGCCGAACACGCCCAACACGAAGGTCGCCACCGCCGGGCCAACGGAGAAGTCGCTGCGAGCGAGCCCGAAGAGACCGAACGGCGCCGTCCAGATCGAACCCAACACCAGCATCTGCGCCATCACGGATACCGATCCGTACCGTTGCTGGAGGGGGCCGGCCATGTTGGTGGCGATGCCGTAACAGAACGTGGCCACCAGCACCATGAGCACGCCGATGAAGGCGGTCCCACCCTCGGTGGCCGAGCCCAGGCTCACCATGGCCACGCCGACGAATCCAACGGCCAGTCCGAGCCGTTGGGGGCCGCGTGGAGGGCGGGCGAAGAAGAGACCTCCGATCACGGCAGCGAAAACGGGGGTGGCGCCGTTCAGCAGGCCGGTGACGGCGGAGTTGATGTGGAGCTCGGCCATCGGGAAGAGCGTGAAGGGAATCGCCACCCACACGACCGACAGCACCACCAGGCGGGGGAGGTGTTCCCGGTCGATCCGGCGGCGCGACGCCGGCAGCATCGCCAGGGCGAGTGCGCCGAGTCCGACTCTGGCCCAGGTGATGAGACCCGGATGCAACGACTCCAGCCCTATGGCGATGAACAGGAACGACGAACCCCAGATCAGCCCGACGGCGGCGAACAGGCCCCAGTCCTGTGCCTCGAAGGATTCACGGTCGGATCGCGACACGATCGATGTGTTCATGGATGGAAGAACCCCGCTACGTCGGGCGCGGTTGCATGTGGATGAAGGCAGGGATCGGGCACGGGATCACCGTAGTGCAGCGAGACAGGCACCACGCCTGCCCTGATCGCCAACGCGTAGTCGTCCTCGTCGTCGATCGGAGGGGCCGGTTCGAACCTTGGCCGACGCCTCGTCGATCGGTATGGCGATCCGGGCGGCCGAAGAGAACCACCGACCGGTAGTTGGCCGAGTGGTGAAAGGCCGATCTGGCGAGCACGAGTCCTTCGAGGATCGTGGTCGTCACGCACCCAACGGGTGCGTAGTTCATGGTGCGGAACAAGCGGGCGGCGTGTGAACCGTGAAGTACGAGAGTCTCGCCGACCGACGAGGAACCGGTGGTGGCGGCCATGGCGGGAGCCGGATACGCCATCCGAGCCGGGAAACGTTGTCGGATGGGAACACCTCCCGCCGTACGGCTGTCCATCTCGGCGCTGGCGGAGGACCGCATCGACGAGGTGGCGGGGATCGTGGCGACATCGATCGGCTCACGAACCGGTTCGCTCACCACCAGGTCGGGCTGACTGGTACCGTCGCCGGATGGCCGCCACCAGCTTCTCCTCCATCGGTGCCCTGGCCGAAGCCGTGGGCACACACCTCGGGTACTCGGACTGGTGGGACATCACCCAGGAGCGGGTGAATACCTTCGCCGATGCCACCGACGACCATCAGTGGATCCACGTCGACGTGGAGCGGGCCGCCGGCGGGCCCTTCGGGGGCCCCATCGCCCACGGATACCTCACCTTGTCGATGGCTGTGCCGCTCGTCGAGCAGATCCTCGAGGTCGGTGGAGTCTCGATGGGTGTCAACTACGGCACCAACAAGGTTCGTTTCCCCGCACCCGTCCCGGTGGGCTCGCGACTGCGGGCCGGCGCCACGCTGGCGTCACTGGACAACTTCGAAGGGGGCGCCCAGGCGACCCTGGACCTGATCTTCGAAATCGAAGGCGGGACCAAACCCGTGTGCGTCGCCCAGGTGGTGTACCGGTACTATGGGTGAACAGGTCGAGACGTCGACAGGTCGAGAGGCTGAGTCGCGATTCCGGTCCGGTTGACCTGCTGACCCGTGGACCTGTTGACCACTCCGGCGAGAGGAGCCCTGCCGCTCCTTCCCCCAGGTGCGACCTCCACATCTGAACAGGTCACCCGCACCCGGTGGTGTAGGCCTGGGGGAGCGCCAGGACCTCCCGCACGGTGAGCAGCACGCGACGGCTCGTCGAGATGTCGGCCTGTGCAGGAGCCGGCCGAATCTCGACGCCTTCGGCGCAGCGACGGTCGAGGATCGAAGCCCGGCGCATGTGGTAGTCGGAGGAGACGACCACGACGGTCTGCCACTGCTGTTCGACCGCGAGTTCGGCCAGTACCCTCGCCTCGCCGACCGTGTTGTCGATGTCGGTATCAGGACACAGCACCAGGAACGGCTCCGACTGTCCACAGAGTGCGTTCGCCTCCGGCCACTGCTCGGCGGTTCCGTTCATGATCACGAGCGTGTTGGAGGCGCCCGCCCCCACCAACGCCAATGCGGCGTCGAGACGATCGCCTCGACCACCAGCGTGGACCATCACGGCGTCACCCGAGCGCAGCTCGGCCTGCGGCGGGTTCGTCACAGCCACCACTGCAGACCGCGACCATCGCCACCAGCAACAGCGATGACACGACGAGAAACCGCTTCATGTACCTTCCGCTTTCGCTTGGCGGGTCATGAGCGTGAGCACCGCTTCGCGGGGGTGTGCGCCGGAGTACAGCACCCTCTCGACCTGAGCGGCGATCGGCATGTCGACCCCGTGGGTGGCCGCCAATCCCAGGATCGGATGGACACTCTTGACACCCTCGGCCACCATCTTCATCTCGCCGATCACGGCGTCGAGCTTCTTCCCGGCGGCCAACGCCATCCCCACCCGGTTGTTGCGGGACTCATCCGACTGGCAGGTGGCGATCAGGTCGCCCATCCCCGCCAGGCCGGCGAAGGTGCCGGCGTCACCGCCGAGCGCCACACCCAGTCTGGTCAGCTCCGCCAGCGCTCTGGTGATGAGAGCGGCGAGCGTGTTCTGACCGAACCCCAGACCCTTCGCCATCCCGGCGGCGATCGCCATCACGTTCTTCAATGCCCCGGCAACCTCTGCGCCGACCACGTCGGTGTTGCGGTAGACGCGGAACGTCGGTGCCATGAACGCCTCCTGAACCCGGGCTGCCGGTTCCTCGTCGACCATCGCCACCACGGCCGCGGCCGGGTAGCCATCCATCACCTCGCGGGCCAGGTTGGGGCCGGTCAGCACGCCCACCCTGGTCGGGTCGATCTCCGGGGCGACCTGGGACACCACCTCCGTCATCCGCATCAGCGTGGTCTGCTCGATCCCCTTCGTGAGCGAGATCACGGGGACCCCGGCCGGCAGCACAGGGGCCAGCTCGGTGAACACCTCCCGAAACCCGTGGGAAGGAACGCCCATCACCAGCAGCTCGGCGCCCTCCACCGCCTCGGCGAGGTCCGACACCGCGCGCAACGTGTAGGGGAGACGGTATCCCGGGAGATAGTCGACGTTCTCCGACGAGGTGTTGATCGCATCACACAGATCGTCACGCCGCGCCCACAACACCGTCGGGTTCGAGCGAGCCGCCAACGCCGCGACAGTTGTGCCCCACGACCCAGCCCCAATCACGGCGACACGCATGGTGGGGAGGGTACATCGATACGCCAGGGGCGGGGCGAGCGACGAGAAGTACGGAGCTGCTGGCTGCTGGCTACTGGCTGCTGGGTGCCGCGTTCTGCTCCTCGCCGACTGGCTCCTGCGCTTCCTGTGTACTGCGGATCTCGTCGGTCGTTACCGGCCAGTCCAGCGAGCCGGAGGCCGGCAGCCGGAAGCCTCTTCTACACATTGAATCTGAAATGCATCACGTCGCCGTCCGCCACCACGTAATCCTTGCCCTCGACGCGGAGTTTCCCGGCCGAGCGCATGGCGGCCTCCGAGCCGTAGGTGACCAGGTCGTCGATCTGGTAGACCTCGGCTCGGATGAATCCGCGCTCGAAGTCGGTGTGGATGGTGGCGGCAGCCTGGGGTGCTCTCGTGCCATGGCGGATCGTCCAGGCCCGGATCTCCTTGGGACCGGCGGTGAAGAACGTCTCCAGGCCGAGGAGTCGGTAGGCCTCGCGGGCGAGGATCGCCAATCCTGGCTCGTCGAGGCCGAGATCGGCGAGGAAGCCAGCCCGGTCGTCTTCGTCGAGCTGGGAGATCTGGGCCTCGACTTCGGCGCAGATGACGACAAACCCGGCACCGTCGCGGGCGGCGACGTCTTTGACCAGGTTCACGAATGCGTTGCCGGCCAGGCCCTCCTCGTCGACATTGCACACGTACAGCACCGGTTTCATGGTGATGAGCTGCGCTTCGGCCAGAACGGCGCGCTCGTCGTCGTTCCACTTCGCCGATCGGGCGGGCGTTCCCTCGGCCAGCACCGCCACCAGTTTCTCGATGACGGCCTTCTCGGTCACGGCTGCCTTGTCACCGGTTCGGGCGGATCGAGTGAGCCGGTCGAGCCGGCGTTCCGCGACGGACAGGTCGGCGAGCACCAACTCGAAGTCGATGGTCTCGATGTCTCGGGCGGGGTCTACCGACCCTTCGACGTGCGTGACCTCGCCCTCGAAACAGCGAATGACGTGGAGGATGGCGTCGACGCTCCGGATGTGGCCGAGGAACTGGTTGCCCAATCCCTCTCCTTCCGATGCCCCTCTCACCAAGCCTGCGATGTCGACGATCTCGACGGCTGCGGGGACGATCTTCTCGGTGGCGATCACCGAATTGATCACTGCCAAGCGCTCATCGGGGACGGGAACCACACCGACGTTGGGCTCGATCGTTGCGAACGGATAGTTGGCTGCCTCCACCGAAGCGGCGGTGAGAGCGTTGAACAGCGTGCTCTTCCCGACGTTGGGAAGGCCGACGATGCCGGCTTGAAGGGACACGGTGAAACTCCTGGGCGGGGAAGCGGAGGCGGAAGGGTACCAAGCTGCCAGCTTCCAGCTGCCGGCCTCCAGCCGGAGGCGAACCACGAGGACTGGGGAGTCGCCGGGCACTGGGACTGGGAAAAGGAACGGGGCTCCGGCAAGGGGGTGACCGGAGCCCCGTCTGCCCTTCGAAGAAGGGCGTTCCTGATGCAGGGGGTGAGGGCCGGAGCGCTCGTCCATCGTTTCCGAAGGTCCCCTGCGTGGGGTTGGGGTGGCCGGTATTGGGGGACACCGGCCGTCGGCCACGTTAGATGATGTCAAATATCGATTGCAACAAGGCTGCTGGCTGCTGGCTGCTGGCTTCTGAGGCTTCGTCGCAACCCCGAGATGCCAGCGCTTCTCTGTGGTGCGTGTGAGTCGGACATCGGACGTGCATCAGCCACCCTCGCCCCTCGCCCCTCGCCCCTGCTGCTGCGTGTTGCGTGTTGCGTGTTGCGTCGGACGCTCTGTGCCAGCAGCCGATTCTCGCTCGTCCCGCGTCGCTGCTCTATCCTGACCTTGCTTACGACGCCGGCGGGAGAGCCCCTTGAGTGGGGCGCCGAAGGGGCAACCTCCCCGGAATCTCTCAGGCCGAAGGACCGCCGGGCGAGGCAACGCTGGACAACGCCGTCAGGCGAGGGACAGTCGGGGATCGAATCGATCGATCTAGGAGCGTCATGTCCCGGCCGTCGCAGACCGAATCGTTGTCCGAGTCGTTCGATACGCGGCACATCGGGCCGCGTCCCGATGACATCGACCGGATGCTCGTCGAGGTGGGTGCCGCCGACCTCGACGAACTCATCGCCGACGCCGTACCCAAGGGGATCATCTCGACCGATCCGCTCGACCTCCCCGGGGCACTGTCCGAGGTGGAGGTGCTGGAACACCTGACAGCGGTGGCGGCGAACAACCGTGTGCTGACGTCGCTGATTGGGATGGGTTACCACGACACCGTCACCCCACCCGTCATCGCACGCAACATCCTCGAGAACCCCGCCTGGTACACGGCGTACACGCCCTACCAGCCCGAGATATCCCAGGGTCGTCTCGAGGCCCTCCTCAACTTCCAGACGATGGTCACCGACCTGACCGGGATGGAGGTGGCCAACGCGTCGCTGCTCGATGAGGGAACGGCTGCCGCCGAGGCGATGGCAATGTGTCGGAGGTTGTCGAAGGCCTCCGGCCACAGGTTCGTGATCGACCCGGACTGTCATCCCCAGACCATCGCGGTGGTGGAGACCCGGGCACGGGCGCTGGGCATCGAGGTGTCGATCGAGTCGGCCGCCGACGCCGATCTGTCCGACGCGTTCGGGGTGCTCGTGCAGTGCCCGGGCACCGGTGGGGCGGTATTCGACCACCGGCCGTCGCTCGCCAGGGCGGCGGACGCCGGGGTCATGTCCGTGGTGGCGGCCGATCTCCTCGCCCTCGTCCTTCTGGAGGGGCCGGGAGCCTGGGGCGCCGACATCGTGGTCGGCACCTCCCAACGATTCGGGGTGCCGTTGGGCTTCGGCGGGCCCCATGCCGCCTACATCGCCACCCGGCAACGGCATGTTCGGGCGATGCCGGGACGTCTGGTCGGTGTCTCGCAGGACTCGGCGGGGCGCACCGCGTACCGCCTGGCGCTGCAGACGCGCGAACAGCACATTCGGCGTGAGAAGGCGACGTCGAACGTGTGCACGGCCCAGGTGTTGCTGGCGGTGATGGCGGGCATGTATGCGGTGTGGCATGGTCCGGATGGGCTGAACCGGATCGCCCGTCGGGTCGCACACCACACCGGGATCCTCGCTGGGGCACTGAGCGGCGCCGGGTACGAGCTGGTCAACGACACCTGGTTCGACACCGTCACGGTACGGGTCCCCGATGCCGCCGCAGTGATGGCGTCGGCACTGGAGCGCGGGATCAACCTCCGGGCGGTCGACGGATCCACCGTGGGCGTGGCCCTCGACGAGACCACGACCCCGGCGGTGGTGACCGACGTGCTGGCCGCATTCGGTATCACCGACCAGCCGGCGGATCCGGTTGCGGGGCTGCCGGCGGACCTGCTCCGGGTCAGCGCCATCCTCACGCATCCCGTGTTCTCCGAACACCGTTCCGAGCACGAGATGCTCCGCTACCTCCGGCGGCTGGCGGACAAGGATCTCGCTCTCGACCGCAGCATGATCCCGTTGGGTTCCTGCACGATGAAGCTCAACGCAACCACCGAGATGATTCCCGTGACCTGGCCGGAGCTGGCCCGGATTCATCCGTTCGTGCCGCTCGACCAGGCGGCGGGCCACCTGCGCATCATCGAGGATCTGGAGCGTTGGCTGTGTGAGATCACCGGGTACGACGCGGTGAGTCTCCAGCCGAACGCCGGATCGCAGGGTGAATTCGCCGGGCTCCTCGCCATCAGCGACTACCACCGCTCCCGAGGCGACGGTCATCGGACCGTGTGCCTGATCCCGGCTTCCGCTCACGGCACCAACGCCGCCTCGGCGGCGATGGCGGGAATGCGGGTCGTGGTGGTTGCCTGCGACCAGCACGGCAACGTGGACCTCGCCGACCTCGAAGCCAAGGCCAAGGAGCACTCCGACCGGTTGGCGGCTGCCATGGTCACCTATCCGTCCACGCACGGGGTGTTCGAGGAAGGCATCGTGGAGCTGTGTCGGATCGTGCACGAGCACGGGGGACAGGTCTACGTGGATGGAGCCAATCTCAACGCCCTGGTGGGAGTTGCCCGGCCTGGACGTTTCGGTGCCGATGTCTCGCATCTCAATCTGCACAAGACCTTCACCATCCCCCACGGTGGCGGCGGGCCGGGGGTGGGCCCGGTTGGAGTGAAGGCCCATCTGGCGCCGTTCCTGCCCGGGAGCGTGGTTCAGACACGGGTCGGTGACGGCCCGTCGATCTCGGCGGCGCCGTGGGGCTCGGCGTCGATCCTTCCGATCTCCTGGGTGTACATCGCCATGATGGGACAGGCCGGTCTGACCCGGGCGACCAAGGTGGCCATCCTCGCCGCCAACTACGTGGCGGCCCGGCTCGAACCCCACTACCCGATCCTGTACCGGGGCGACACGGGACGGGTCGCTCACGAGTGCATCCTCGACCTGCGCGGCATAACCCACGAGTCGGGTGTGACCGCCGAGGATGTGGCGAAGCGGCTGGCCGACTACGGGTTCCATGCCCCGACGCTCAGCTTCCCGGTGGCCGGAACCCTCATGGTGGAGCCCACCGAGAGCGAGTCGTTGCACGAGCTCGATCGTTTCGTGCAGGCCATGATCGGGATTCGGGGGGAGATCGACCGCGTACAACGGGGTGAGTGGCCGGCGGACGACAACCCACTCCACAATGCACCTCACACGGCGGCGGACCTGATGGTCGACGACTGGCAGCATCCCTACCCCCGCCGGCTGGCCGCGTTCCCGGCCGGTCCCAAGGCCTACTTCCCGCCGGTCAGTCGTATCGATGGGGCGGCGGGTGATCGAAACCTGGTCTGCGCCTGTCCGCCGATCGAGGCCTACGCCGACTGAAGCCCGCCAAATCGGTACGGTCGGAGCCGGCGACGGCCGATGATGGGAGACTGCGCTTGACGCGGGTAGTGGGTGGTGCGATGGTTTCCGGTGGACTCGACGGAAGCGTGGATCTGGAGGAGACGAGGTGGTCTACAAGGGTCGGCTGAAGGTCGCTGGAGATCCGGGTGAGGGCATTCCCGTCGACCTGTCGATCGATGACGTCTACGTCGACCTCGTCTCCGGTGGCGAGAACCTCGGGCGCTGGAGGATGGATGTGGTGGAACTGTCCCGTCTCGCCGGCAACGAGTTCGCCATGGGCCTCGACGGCGAACAGATGGTCTTCGTCGCAGCAGATCCACTCGGGTTCGCATACAACGCCGTCACCACCATCGAGGAGATCTCGGGTCGGCTCCGCAAGAAGCGGGGGCTGTTCAGGAAGCGTGCGGACAGCCCCAGGAAGCCGAAGGAAGACTCGGTGTCAACGGTGGAGGTCGTGGCTCAGCGCCCTTCCGCCGATCTCGAGGACCTCCTCCCTCGACAACCGGGTCTCGGTCGGCTGCTTCCCCCTCCGGTGGGCCTGGCATCGCACCGCGATGCCCTCTCCGAACCCGGGTCGGCGGACGATCGAATCGAGTCCAACGCACCGATCGAACCTGTCGAGGCTGTGGAGATCCTCGAGCCTCAGGGGTCCATCGTGTTGGGGCGGGAAGTGACGCTGGAGGTGGTCGACGAGGTCATCGAGGTCGAGATGCCCGAGTTGCGATCGGAGGAAACGCTCGACGCGGTCGAGGTCCCGGTCGCCGACACCACCGTCGAGCGCGGTCTCGACGACCCCGAAGTCGAAGAAGTCGAGCCGCTCGGGGAAGACGACTCCGACGGAACCAGGTCGGTCGGCGACGACGTCGCCACACTCGAGTCCACCGTCCCTGTCGCGGATCACCCGCCGGTCGGAGCGGAGGAGGTCCAGGTCGAATCGGACGAAGGCGAATTCGAGCTGGTCGACGTGGAGCCCATCGAGAACACGAGTGACCACCCGGTGGGAGACACCCTCGATGTCGGCTCTGCGGGTGATGGTGCAGCCGCCACGATCGATGCCGTCCCTGACGGCGAGGTGTTGGAGGAATCGGTCCCGGCCGACCATGTGGAGGTCGAGCAGCCGGAAGAGGTGTTCGACCCGGCCGGCACGCCCGTCGACGACCATCGAGCCGAGCCGGATGACGGGGAATCGGCCGTTGTCGAGCACGAATCGGTCTCCGAGTCTCATGTGAGCGACCAACCCGATCGTCCGGAAGAGCCGCCGCTCACCCAAGAGGACGCCACCGACGACTCTGGAACGGCTCCCGCCCAGGCCGCCGTGCCCGCCGCAGCCCCACAGCCTCAGACCCGGCGTCGGCGGTTCGGGCGTTCCCGTGCCGAGGACGCCCACGTACACGACTACGCCGAGTCGAAGACCGTCGGCGGCATCACTCGTCGGGTGTGCGGTCATTGCGGTCACGTCTCGTTCGCCGGTGAAGACGTCTACCAGGAGTGGAAGTGACCCCTCTCGATCTTCCCGATCCGATCATCCATCCCGAGGCGTTCGTCGCCCACAACGCCATCCTCACGGGGCGCATCACGGTGGACCGTCTGGCCGTCATCATGTTCGGCGTCGTTGCGCGGGCCGAGTTCGACGTCATCGAGATCGGCGAGGAGTCCAACATCCAGGACACGACCGTGATCCATTGCGACGAAGGGATCCCCACGCGTATCGGACGTCGCGTGACGGTCGGTCATGCGGCGGTGGTCCATGGCGCAACCATCGGAGATCGGTGTTTGGTGGGCATCGGGGCGAGAGCGCTCAACGGATCGGTGATGGGCGAAGGCTCGTGGCTTGCAGCCGGGTCCGTGCTCCCCGAGGGCCGCGAGATCCCACCGTGGACGCTGGCCATGGGCACACCAGCCAAGCCGGTGCGCGAGCTCAGGCCCGAGGAGATCGAACGCCAGGACTCCGGTGTGAACACCTATCTGCGGCTCGGTGCCACCTACCGAAAGCTCGGCTGAAGCGGCGCCGTCGCAGAACCAACCGTCGACCAGACAGCTCGGTTGAACCGTCACGTTCTCAGGCGCGTGATCGTCTCCTCCCCGACGGCCGGGGATCCCACGTGAACGACTTCACAGCCACGGCCACCCCCACGGCGAGCCAGGCACAGAGAACGGCGAGCTCGGACCACGGGAAGGTCGGTTCGACCATCGGGTTCCACTGCTCGGTGAACGCCGCCCCGAAGGGTCGGAGCGGGAACCACCGGGCCACCGTTTGGAGCCAGCTCGGCGCGGTGTCCATCGGGAAGAAGATGCCCGACACGAACGCCAACGGCAGGATCGTGGCGTTGGCGATCGCCGGCGCCGCCTGCCCGTTCGGAGCGACCCCGGCCACGGCCAACCCGAGCGAGGCGAAGGTCGCCGCACCCACGGCCAGAACCAGCATCGCAGTGGGGAGGCGCTCCCACACCGGTTCCACCCCGAAGAAGGCGATGCCCACCAGGAACATGAGTACCACCGACAGGACGCCGACCGCCACTGCCGCGCCGATCCGTCCGGCGAGATACACCCACGGCGGCAGGGGAGTGCCCCGAATCCGTTTCAGGATTCCCTCGTCGCGGTCCATCGACACCGTGATCGCCAGATTGGTGTATCCGGCGGTCACCATCGCGAACACCGCGATCCCGGGTGTGTAGAACTGGGCGAATCGGATGCCACCCATCGACTCGACCGTGACATCGGCGTTGAGGAGGTTGAACAGCACCAGGAACATCATCGGGAAGGCCACCGTGAAGAAGGCTGCGATCGGCACCCTCCACAGAAGGCGGATGTGATGAACGATCTCGGCGGCCACCAGCCGCGACCGGTTCATGACGCACCTCCCACCAGCTCCAGGTACACGTCCTCGAGGGTGGGACGCGACACCTCCAGTGCGGTGAGCTCCAAACCCCGGGCGGTCGCCCAGCCGGTGAGTGCCGCCAGGACGGCGGTGGGGCGATCAGTGGCGTACGTGATCCGCTCGCCGTCGACCGCAGGCTCCAGCCCCGTATCAGGGAGTTCGGAGTCGGCACCGGTCCAACGAAAGGTGATTCGCGCCATGGCGATGTCCCGGCCGCCCAGGGTGGCGGGGTCCCCTTCGGCGACGATCACCCCGGAACGGATGACGGCCACCCGATCGGCCAGCGCCAGCGCCTCGTCCAGATAGTGGGTGGTGAGGATGACCGTTGTTCCGCGGGTCGTGAGACCGCGTACGACGTCCCAGGCCTCGCGGCGGGCGGCGGGGTCGAAGCCGGTGGTGGGCTCGTCGAGGAACACCAGGTCGGGGGAACCGACCAGGGCGGCTGCCAGATCGAGACGTCGGCGCTGGCCGCCCGAAAGGGTCTTGATTCGGGCGTCGGCCTTCTCGACCAGCCCCGCCCGTTCGATCATCTCATCGACCGGGCGTGGCCTCGAGTACCAACTGCCGATGTGCGCCAACGCCTCCCGCACCGTCAGTTCGCGCTCGATGGCGCTCTGCTGGGTCACGATCCCGATCCGGTCACGAAAGCCGGATCCGCCGGTCAGCGGATCCTGACCGAGCACCGAGATGGAGCCCTCGTCGGGTGCGATGTAGCCCTCGAGCATCTCCACGGTGGTTGTCTTCCCGGCTCCGTTGGGGCCGAGCAGGGCGAAGACCTCCCCGGCGGCCACTTCGAAGTCGATCCCATCGACCGCCACCGTCGAACCGAAGGAGCGCCGCAGGCCCCGCACCTGTACGGCCGGCGTTGCAGCGGTGCGTCCGCCGGCCGACCGCTCGCTGACGTCGAGGGCCGGGTTCTCGGACGTGTCCATCTGCAATCCTGGGTCGAGGTGACAGCCAGGCAACGGTAGCCTGATGGCGGATGCAGATCGTTCCCGTACTTCTCTCAGGTGGCATCGGATCGCGGCTGTGGCCGTTGTCCCGTGCCGCCACCCCCAAGCAACTCCGAGCCGTGCTCGGGGAGCACACCATGATCCAGGCCACCGCCCTGCGCCTGTTCGGGATGGCCGACGTGGTGGATCCAATCGTCGTGTGCGGCCAGTCCCACGGTGAGCCGATCCGGGCGCAGCTCGCGGAGATCGGGGTGGAGCCCGCCGCCGTCGTGTGTGAGCCCGCCGGTCGCAATACCGCCGCCGCCGTGTTGCTGGCTGCGCTCGTGGCCCCCGACGAATCGATGTTGCTCGTGCTGCCCGCCGACCACGTCGTGCTCGACGTGGACGGCTTCCAGGCTGCGATGGCCCTGGCCCAGAGTCCCGTCGAGGCCGGCGCCCTCGTGACGTTCGGCGTGGTGCCAACCGGCCCCGAGACCGGGTTCGGGTACATCCGTGCTGCCGGTGTCGATGCGGTGGCGAGGCCCGTCGAAGCCTTCGTGGAGAAGCCCGATCGGGCGACGGCAGAGGAATACGTGGCCTCGGGTCGCTACCTGTGGAACTCCGGCATGTTCGCCTTTCGGGCCGACGTGGTTCGTGCGGAGATCGAACGTCTCGCCCCCGATGTGTACACCGCGGTCGTCGCCTCGATGGAGGGTGGACGGGACGCCGACCCGGTGAGACCGGGGCCGTCGTTCCTCGAGAGTCCTTCGATTTCGTTCGACCACGCAGTCATGGAACACACGGACCGTGCCGTGGTGATCCCCCTCGATGTGGGCTGGAGCGACGTGGGTTCCTGGGCCACGCTGTGGGAGATCGACGACAAGGATGCCGATGGCAACGTAGTGAGAGGCGACGCAGTGGTGATCGACTCCTCGAACTCCTACGTGCGGGCAGGCGGACGATTGGTGGCGGTGATCGGACTCGACGACGTGGTGGTGGTCGACACGGGAGATGCGGTCCTGGTAGCAGCCCGCGACCGAGTGCAGGACGTCAAGGCGATCGTCGACCGTTTGGTCGGTCGACCCGAACTGGATTGATCAGCGAGACGGGGACCACATGGCTTCACGACGGATATCGGGGCGGACACGTGCCATGGCGGTGCTGGCGCTGATGCTGGGCGCCTGTTCCGGCGTTCCTGAGGGCGCCACCGCGCCCGAGATCTACGCCCTGTCCTGTGCCCGATGCCACGGTTCGCAACTCGAGGGCGGCGTGGGACCGGCTCTCGGGGTGGGATCGCACGCGGCGGATCAACCCGACGAGTACCTCGAGACCACCATCGCTCGGGGCCTCGGGAGGATGCCGTCGTTCTCCGGGACGCTCACAGACGCCCAGATCCTGGCGGTCGTGGCGTTTCTCCGTGACGAGCAATCGAAATGAGCCCGCTCAACGATGTGGTGTTCCACCCGGTCCGCATCCCGATGCGCATGCGCTTTCGACGGGTCAGCTGGCGGGAGGCGGTACTGGTGCAAGGACCGGCCGGGTGGGGCGAGTTCTCTCCGTTCCCGGACTATCCGCCGGAGGTCACCGTGCGCTGGCTGGCGGCAGCGCTCGAGGCCGCCTGTAGCCCGTGGCCGGAACCGGTGAGGGACCGTGTCGAGGTGAACACCACCATTCCGGCGGTGCCGGCACCGGTCGCGGCGGCGCTGGTCGCCGAGTCCGGGTGTTCCACGGCCAAGGTGAAGGTCGGTGAACCGGGGCAGACGTTTGCGGAGGATGTGGAGCGGGTGGCCGCCGTCCGCCAGGCCCTTGGTCCGGAGGGGCGGATCCGGATCGATGTGAATGCGGGCTGGACCGTACAGCAGGCCGTGGATCGCATCGAGCGTCTCGCGGAGTACGACCTCGAGTACGTCGAGCAGCCGGTTGCCACCATCGATGAGATCGCCGACCTGGCACCGCGGATCGACGTGAAGATCGCCGCCGACGAAGCGATCCGGCTCTCCGACGACCCGATGGCGGTGGTCGATCGGGGTGTCATCGATCTGCTCGTCCTCAAGGTCCAGCCGCTCGGCGGGATGAGTCGGCTCCTCGATCTGGCCCGACGAAGCGGGCTCCCAGTGGTGGTGTCGTCGGCGCTCGACACATCGGTGGGCCTGGCTTGCGGTCTGGCGGCAGCGGCGGCGCTGCCCGAGCTTCCCTATGCCTGCGGCCTGGGGACGGCAACGCTCCTCTCCGGTGACGTGGTGGATGACCCGCTCGTTCCGGTGGACGGGTGGCTCGACCTACGGCGTCCGGTACCGTCGCCGGAACTGTTGGAGCGGTGGGTGGCAGACCGGGAGACGGCATCGCGGCTCACCCGCCGGCTGCGCCAGGCGGCGGACCTCCTGACATGAGCCATCCCAACCCGTCCACGGCTCTGGCGGTCACCGTGATCGACGAACTGGTGCGAAACGGAGTCTGCCGCTTCGTCATATCCCCGGGCTCCCGCTCGGCGGCGTTGGCATCGGCCGTGGCCGGGCGTTCGGACCTCGACCTGACCGTTGCCATCGACGAGAGGTCAGCCGGGTTCCACGCCCTCGGCATGGCGAAGGTGGGGGCACCTGCCGCGGTGATCGTGACCTCCGGCACGGCCGGCGCCAACCTGCTACCGGCCGTTGTCGAAGCGGAGATGTCGTGGACGCCTCTCGTCGTGTTGACCGCCGACCGACCACCCGAGCTCCGCGAGGTGGGCGCCAATCAGACC
Organism: uncultured bacterium; assembly: GCA_963825585.1. GTDB lineage: Bacteria > Actinomycetota > Acidimicrobiia > Spongiisociales > ZC4RG35 > JAOUGY01. The sequence goes on along the minus strand of CAWGTX010000006.1, from coordinate 765,617 downwards.
ATCGATCAGGTCGGCCTGTTCGGGCGGCACGTCCGCTGGTTCTTCGAGATGGGCGTCGCCGAGGACCGTGTCGGCTCCAACGGGCTGTGGCGTTCCACGGTGTGCCGAGCGGTCGACGAAGCCACCGGCCGCCGTCCTGGGCCGGTTCACCTGAACCTGGCATTCCGCGAGCCGCTGGTGCCGCTGTCGGACGACGGCCGTGTGAGCTCGCCGGTCTTCGGGTCGGTCACCGATGGGCGCGCCGATGGATCGGCGTGGACGACCGGCGTCCCCGCGTCCGCGCCCACCGTGCCCATTCCGTCCGAGCTGGCTGCGATCGAGCGGGGCGTGGTCGTGGTCGGCGCCGGTGGCGTCGACGCCACGGTCGCCGACAGGTTGGCAGCCACCCTGGGATGGCCGCTCATCGCCGAGCCCTCCGCCGGCCGGCGACCTGCCCAGTCGATCTCGACGGCCCATCTGCTGGCGTCGCACCCGGGGTTCGCCGCACGGCACCGCCCCGATGCTGCGTTGGTGCTCGGTCGGGTCGGTCTCAGCCGTTCGCTGGCGGGTCTGCTCGACCGCGTGCCGACGATGGTGTCGGACGGGGCCGCATGGTCGGATCCCGGACGCTCCGCCGGGTGGCGCCTGGCGGGGATCCCGCAGGTCGACACTGCGACGTTGCCCCCCCGCACGGGTGGTTGGAGGCGATCGTGGTTCGATGCCGAACGGGTTGCGAGAGCGGCGCTCGATTCCGCCCTGGACGGGCTGGACACGATCTCCGAGATGCGGGTCGCCCGGGACACCGCACGTGCCGCCGGTGCCACGCTGGTGGCGGCTTCGTCGATGCCCGTGCGGGACCTCGACATCGTGATGGAGCCCGGGGATACGCGCATCGTCTCGAATAGGGGTGCCTCCGGTATCGACGGATTCGTCTCGACCGCGCTCGGTGTAGCGGCGGTGGAAGGCTCCGTAGTGGCACTCGCCGGCGACCTTTCGATGCTTCACGACCAGAACGGCTTGCTCATCGATCGGCGTCCCGACGCCGTGTTCGTGGTCGTCCACAACGACGGCGGTGGGATCTTCTCGTTCCTGCCCCAAGCCTCGCTTCCCGGGAACTTCGAGAGGCTGTTCGGAACCCCTCACGGGCGTTCATTCGAACGGTACGCCGCCTTCCACGGGGCCGGTCACCACCGGGTGGACGACCCCGCCGAGCTCATCCCCGCCATCGACACGGCCAGAGGCGAAGGCGGAGTGCAGTTGGTGGTGGTCGAGACGAGCCGCGGACACAACGTTGAACAACATCGCCACGTGGCTGCCACGGTCCACGCCTCTCTCACCGAGAGGTTGCGAGGGTAGGCGACACCGCAGAGCAGATCCTCTCGCCGGAGCGGTCAACAGGTCCACGGGTCAACAGGTCAACCGGACCGGATTGTCGGGCTTGGCTTGTGGGCTTGTCGACCTGTTGACTATTCCAGGGCGGTGAGCATCGCCTGCAGCTTGAGCCGGGTCTCCTCCAGCTCGTTCTCGGGCAGCGAACCGGCCACGATCCCAGCCCCCGCGAACAGCCGAGCCCGGGCGCCCGAAATCTCGGCGCAGCGGAGGGCGATGGCGAACTCGCCGTCTCCATGACGATCCAGCCATCCGACCGGGCCCGCATAGCGACCCCGGTCCATCCCCTCGAGAGAGCGGATCACGTCCACGGCGACGTCGCTGGGAACACCGCCCACCGCCCCGGTCGGGTGGAGACGGCCGACGATGTCGAGAACGGATCGGTGTTCGCTGAGCCGTCCGCGAAACCGGGTCGCGAGATGACGGACGTTGGCCAACTCGACCAGTACCGGCTCGGGATCACGCAGCATCCGTTCGCACACCTCACCGAGCACCCGACCCACCGATGCGGCAGCCATGTCGTGCTCGCGACGGTCCTTGTCCGATGAGAGCAGCGCCTTGCCGATCTGCTCGTCCTCGACCGGGTCCGGGGAGCGTCGCGCAGAGCCCGCCAGGGCCACCGATTCGACCGTCCGATCGGAGATTCGAACCAGTAGCTCTGGGGAAGCGCCCAGCAGACCATCGACGGCGAACACGTAGCAGTCAGGGAACCGCTCCTCGAGGTTGCGCAATACCCGGCGTGGGTCGAAACGTTCCTTCGACCACACGGCGTAGTCCCTGGCGAGCACCACCTTGTCGAGCATTCCCGCCTCGATCGAGGTCATGGCACCTGCCACTGCCTCGAGCCAGGCGACATCGGGAATCGAAGCGCCCGCATAGCGGGGCCGGTCCACCGGCAGATCAGCGGTACCGGCCGGGTGGAAGACCGGCGACGCATCGACGTCGCCTACCGTGGTGAGAAACCACTTTCCGTGGTGGCGGCCGACCACCACCTCGGGTACCACCACGACGGAACCGTGAGAGCGGTGGTCGAAGGTGAACGAGGCGAACGCCAACGGACCCGAACCGGGCAGAGACACCTGGTCGTCGACCTCCACCCCCGACACCCATTCCGTGAACGCCGCCTGCGCCACGTCGAACCGGTCCGCGCCGATCCCCGGCGCAAACCGGATCGCCTCACCGAAGCCGACCAGCGTCTGATCCGGCGACAACCAGACCAGGGCAGGGGAGTGGTCGAGGATCGCCGGTGGTGTCCCGATGGCGACGGTGCGCACCGACGTCGTCATCCTCCCAGCCGCCTTCTGGCGTCGGCGATCAGCAGCGACCGGAAATGGTGCTCGACCAGCCGACCGGTAGCGGGCAGCATCGTGCGGAATGCCTCGACCAGGCGTTCGGCCGCATCCGACTCCGATCCTGCGCTTGCCTCCACCGAATCCCGCACGAAGCGGGCGAACACCTCCACTGCGCGGGCCGCCACGGGACGCATCGCCTCATCCATCGCCCGCGCAAGGTCGAGCAGCTCGCCCAGCGGCAGACCGGCCTCCACCAGCGACAGCCCCGATCGAACCGTTTCGGCATCGGCCGGATCGAACAGTGGCTCCCCGTGCTCCGACCGGGGGGTCAGGAACCCCTCCCGCTGCAGCGCCTCGAGCAGGGGCAGCGAGACACCGCTCGAAGCGGCCAACTGCTCGAGGGTTTCGAGGCCGTCACCCGGCGACGGCGCCAGCGCATCGAGCAGTGCCTTGTCCCAGGGGTCGAGTCCATCGTTCATGCCGGAGGCAAGCCTACGGCCATCGTGGGTAGTGCCAACCCGGTCAGGGCTCCGATGGCTGCCGCCACCGCCACCGGATCGCCCGATGTCTCGACCCGCAGCCCCCCAGAACCGGCGTCGAGCCCCGAACCCTCCGCCAGCCGCGCTGCCTGCCGGGCCACGGCCGGGGCAGGATCCACCAACGTGACACCAGGTCCTGCAACTCGAGAGATCACCTTGGCGAGGAACGGATAGTGCGTACACCCGAGCACCAGCGTGTCCGCCCCGGCAGCCACGAGCGGAGCGACGTGTGCGCGCACGCCGCGCCTCCACATCGGCTCCATCGAACCGCCCCGCCTCCACCAGCTCCACCCACCCGTCACAGATCGCCGTCTCCACCCGGAGGCCCACTGCGAACCGGTCGAGGACCGAGGCGAACAGCTCGCCCTGAAACGTCGCAGCCGTGGTCAGAACGCCCACAACACCGGTCCCCGTCGTCGCCGCGGCGGGCTTCACCGCCGGTTCCATGCCCACGAACGGGACCCCAGGGTGAATACCGCGGAGATGATGAAGCGCCGCCGCCGAAGCAGAATTGCATGCCACCACCACCAGCCCGGCACCGGAACCGATGAGGTGATCGGTGATCTGTTCAGCGAAGCGGCGCACCTGAGCGAGAGGGCGCGGCCCGTACGGAGCGCGTCCGCTGTCGGCGAAATACACGAAATCGGCAGAAGGCAGCAGTGCACGCAACGAAATCAGCACCGACATGCCCCCGACACCCGAATCGAACACTCCGATCATCCGGCGGCACGGTACCGTCCCGATGCCGAATCTCGGAGGAGCATCCATGGAACTGCAGGGTTCGTCCGCCATCGTCACCGGCGGCGCATCAGGGCTCGGCGCCGCAACCGCCCAAAGACTCGCCCGGGCAGGAGCGCGGGTCGTGGTCCTCGACCTCAACGCCGAGCTCGGCGAAGCGCTCGCCTCGGAGATCGACGGCGCCTTCGTCGCCGCCGACGTCACCTCGGGAGACCAGGTACAAGCGGCCGTCGATGTCGCCGGAGAGATGGCGCCGCTCCGGTCACTGGTCAATTGCGCAGGGATCGGCTCGGTATCCAGGACCGTCAACCGGGACGGATCGGCCCACGACCTCGGATACTTCGAAAAGGTCATCGCCATCAACCTCGTGGGCACTTTCAACTGCATCCGCCTCGCCGCCGCCGCCATGGCCGCAACCGAACCGGTCGACGAACACGGTGCCCGGGGCGCCATCGTCAACACCGCCTCGGTGGCCGCCTTCGACGGCCAGATCGGTCAAGCCGCCTACTCGGCATCGAAAGGCGGCATCGTCGGAATGACCCTCCCCATCGCACGAGACCTCTCGACCGTCGGAATCCGCATCAACACCATCGCTCCCGGCATCATCGACACCCCACTCCTCGCCGGCCTACCCGAACCCGCCCGCCAGTCACTCGCCGACCAGGTGCTCTTCCCGAAACGACTCGGAGCACCGACCGATTACGCCGAACTCGCCCACCTGTTGCTCACCCACGACTACATGAACGGCGAAACCATCCGCATGGACGGCGGAATCCGGATGGGGCCGCGATGAATCCCAGGGGGGACGACCCCCCTTCGACCCCCCGCCGGTACGCGCGCCGTGCTTGGCCGGGGGTGTGATGGTGCTTGCGTTGGCCGTTGCCACGTGCACGCCCCAACGGTTTGAGGGGCAACGGCGGTCTATAGCCAGGTTCGGTACGTTGTACGTTCTACGTTCTACCTCTGGGCGTTCCGTTCTGCGTTGATTCCCAGGGGGGACGACCCCCCTTCGACCCCCCGCCGGTACGGTCACGCCATCGCGGGTTGGCCGGGGGTGTGATGGTGCTTGCGTTGGCCGTTGCCACGTGCACGCCCCAACGGTTTGAGGGGCAACGGCGGTCTATAGCCAGGTTCGGTACGTTCTACGTTGTACGTTCTACGTTGTACCTCTGGGCGATCCGCGTTCTGCGTTGATTCCCAGGGGGGGACGACCCCCCTTCGACCCCCCGCCGGTACTCGTCACGACGGATCGCGGGTTTGGCCGGGGGTGTGATGGTGCTTGCGTTGGCCGTTGCCACGTGCACGCCCCAACGGTTTGAGGGGCAACGGCGGTCTATAGCCAGGTTCGGTACGTTCTACGTTGTACGTTCTACGTTGTACCTCTGGGCGATCCGCGTTCTGCGTTGATTCCCAGGGGGGACGACAATTCCCAGGGGGGACGACCCCCCTTCGACCCCCCGCTGCCGCGTGCACGCCCCACGGTTTGGGGGCAACGGCGGTCTATAGCCAGGTTCGGTACGTTCTACGTTGTACGTTCTACGTTTACCTCGCGTTCCGCTCGCGTTGATTCCCAGGGGGGACGACCCCCCTTCGACCCCCCGCCGGTACGCGTACGACGATCGCGGGTTTGGCCGGGGGTGTGATGGTGCTTGCGTTGGCCGTTGCCACGTGCACGCCCCAACGGTTTGAGGGGCAACGGCGGTCTATAGCCAGGTTCGGTACGTTCTACGTTGTACGTTCTACGTTGTACCTCTGGGCGTTCTGGGCGTTCTGCGTTCTGCCGGTTCGCGGTGAGCGGTCAACGGGAACCGCCTTCCCCACCCGTCGCGGTACAGTCCATATATGTCCCTCCCGCCCCGACTCCAGCAGATCGTCGAGGTGATGAGGGCTTCGCCCAAGGAGTTCCGGGTGGAAGCTCTCCTCGACTATTCGAAGCGTGTTCCGCCTCTTCCGGAGGATGTCGATGCCGGTTCGCTCGAACAGGTGCATGAATGTCAAACGCCGTTCTTCCTACTCACGCGGGTGGGCGAGGACGGTGCCGCCCACATGTTTTTTCAGGCGCCGCCCGAGGCGCCCACTGTCAGGGGCTTCGCCGGTCTTCTCCTCGGCGGGCTCGACGGTGAGCAGGCCACCGACATCCTCCAGGTCCCCGACGACTTCTTCTACGGCATGGGACTGGAAGACGTGGTGACCCCTCTGCGACTTCGCGGCATGGGGGCGATCCTCGCCAGGATGAAGCGTCAGATCCGGGAGCAGCTGACAGAACCGGCGTGATCGTGCTGCCCGGAGCCCACGAGAGTCGCTCCCGCCCGAACCTCGATTTGCACTACCGCCGTGTTGTTTACAATTTGGGTCACTCGATCCGGTGAGGAGACACCATGCCTGCATCAATCGACACTTCGGAGAAGTTCGCCGCCTACACCAACCCGGAGCGTCTCGTTTCGACCGAGTGGCTCGCCGAACATCTCGACGATCCTGGAGTGGTGGTGGTCGAATCCGACGAGGACGTCCTGCTCTACGAGACCGGACACATCCCGGGCGCCGTCAAGGTCGACTGGCATGCCGACCTCAACGACCCCCTCGTTCGGGACTATCTGGATGCGGAGGCGTTCGCCGCGCTCATGTCCGTCAAAGGCATCGCCCCGGACAGCACGGTGGTGTTCTACGGCGACAACTTCAACTGGTGGGCGGCCTACGCCTTGTGGGTGTTCTCGCTGTTCGGTCACGCCGATGTTCGTCTGCTCGACGGTGGACGGCAGAAGTGGGTGGCGGAAGGCCGACCCATGACGACTGATGCCACCACCCGGCCCGGCACCGACTACCCCGTCCCGGCACGTGATGACTCGCGGATCCGTGCTTTCCTGCCCGATGCCCTCGCTCAGTCCCAGGCGGGCAAGGCACTGGTCGACGTCCGCTCACCGGAGGAATTCCGGGGCGAGCGCATGCACATGCCCGACTATCCGAACGAAGGTGCCCTCAGGGGCGGCCACATCCCCGGCGCGCGGAGCGTCCCCTGGAAGCGGGCGGCCAACGACGACGGATCGTTCAAATCGGCCGACGAACTGAAAGCCATCTACCTCGAAGAGCAGGGTCTGTCACCCGACGAGGACGTGGTCGCCTACTGCCGCATCGGTGAGCGCTCGAGTCACACCTGGTTCGTCCTCACCCATCTGCTCGGATTCTCCAACGTCCGCAACTACGACGGTTCCTGGACCGAGTACGGCAACGCCGTGCGGGTGCCGGTGGAGAGGTAGAGTCGCGCACGCTCAGGGTCTCTTTCCCACGATGAAGAGCCGTGTGAACGGGAGGATGGTGGTTCCGTCGGGCTCGGGTGGATACGCCCGCCGGTAGGAGTCGGCACACTCCTCGCTGAACCGGAGACGGGAAGCGGGGTCGAGCGCGTCGAGAACGGGGGCCAGCACCGATCCTTCCACCCACCGCAGAACGGGGTCAGCTCCGCCGAGCTGCTGGTGATACGTCGTGGTCCAGATGTCGAGGTTCTCCAGCCGACCGGACAGCAGTCGGCGGTAGAACGAGGCCGGGCGGACCCGGTCACGGACCAGCGCGGTGACGGCATCGGCGGGCCAGCCGCCACCATCGAGGATCGCCGCTGGGAGGCGGTGGGTGGGTTCCGCCCAGTTGGCGGGCATCTGCACGGCCAGGTGCCCACCCGGCGCAAGTGTGGAGGCCAACCTCGGGAAGATGACTTCGTGGCGCTCCACCCAGTGCAACGCCGCGTTCGAGAAGATGACGTCCACCGGGTCCGGGGGCTCCCAGGAGGTCAGGTCGGCTTCGATCCATGTCACTTCGGACGATGTGGACGCGGCGCGCGCCAGCATCGCCGGCGAGGAATCGACACCAACCACGCGTGCGTCTGGCCAGCGCTGTGCGAGAACTCGAGTGAGGTTGCCCGGGCCACAGCCGAGATCGACCACCAGCCGTGGAGACTCGACATCGATCCGCCCGAGGAGCTCGAGGCCGGGGCGTATTCTCAGGTCCGAGAACCTCAGGTAGCGACCGGGATCCCAGCTCACCGCGGTGCTGCTCGCCCGGTCGACTCGGTGAGCCGAAGCATGTGCGCTTCGATCTCCGGTGTGAGCTGGTTCCAGTGGAACCTCCAACGCCAGTTGTCGAGCGTGGTCGCCGGCGTGTTCATCCGGGCGTGGGTCCCGAGGCCGAGCAGGTCCTGGAGGGGGATCACGGCTGTGTCGGCGACCGAACTCATCACGCCTTCGATGAGGTCCCAGTGGAAGTCCTCTCCGTCGGAGTCGAGCGTCTCGAGCGCCGCCTCCCGCTCGGCGACACGGTCGGGACGAGGGTCTTCGTACCATCCCACCGCGGTGTCGTTGTCGTGGGTTCCCGTGTAGGCGACCACGTTGGGTCGGAACTGATCGAGGGCGTGGGCGCTCTCGGTCCCGAACCCGAACTGGAGGATCTTCATCCCCGGGAAGTCATAGCGATCCCGGAGTTTCTCCACGTCGGGGGTGATCACACCGAGATCCTCGGCGATCACCGGCAAACGGCCGAACACTGCGAACAGGTGGTCGAACAACTCGACACCCGGCGCTTCGACCCAGGTGCCATTGACGGCGGTGGGCTCGTCGGCGGGGATGTGCCACGAGGCGGCGAAGCCGCGGAAGTGGTCGACTCGAACCAGGTCGAACAACGCGAACATGCGGCGCATGCGCGCCGTCCACCAGGCGAATCCATCCGCCCGATGACGGTCCCAGTCGTAGAGGGGGTTGCCCCAGCGCTGACCGGTCTCGGAGAAGTAGTCGGGTGGAACCCCGGCCACCACCGTTGGAAGGCCGTTCGGGTCCAGGAAAAACAGGTCGGGGTTGGCCCACACGTCGGCCGAGTCGTGGGCGACGAAGATGGGGATGTCGCCGATGAGACGCACGCCGTTGGCCAGGGCGAGATCGCGCAGCGCCCGGAACTGGGTGTCGAACAGGAACTGCTCGGCCTTCACCGCGTCGATGCGGTCGGCGAGACGGTCCCGGGCGGCGGCGAGAGCCGCTGGGTCTCGGTGCACGAGCTCGGAAGACCACTCCCACCACGGCGCCTGTCGATGGTGTCGTTTCAGGGCGGTGAAGAGGGCGAAGTCGTCGAGCCACACGACACCGTGGCGGTCTTCGAACTCCGCCATCTCCGGGCTCCCGAGACTCAGCAGTCGGGCGGTGGCCGTCGAGAGCACGTCCATGTGCCAAGGGATGACCCGGCCGAAGTCGACGGTCTCGTCGGGGAACGGCGGTGCCGCCTCGATGGTGGCACGATCCACGAGGTCACCGAGCGCTCCGAGGTCGATGAGCAGCGGGTTGCCGGCGAAAGTCGACGGCGACTGGTAGGGGGAGTCGCCGTATCCGGTGGGCCCGATCGGGAGCATCTGCCACCACGACTGGCGCATCCGGTGGAGGGCGTCGACGAATCGGGCGGAGGAAGACCCGAGCGAGCCGATGCCAAGGCGGCCCGGGAGGGAAGCGGGGTGGAGGAGCACACCGGAGGAGCGTTCGGTGCGGGAGGCGTGGCCGAGGCTGGGCGTCATGGATGGGCGAGTATATGGACGGTTGAACTCGGCGGATGGCGACCCGGTTCACCGGCCACCGGCGAGCCGCCGAGAATTCGGCATGACGGCCGTGACGCCGGAGCGGCCGCAGTGACGACGGGTAGCCTTCGCGACGTGAACGAGACAAACCAGTTCGAGGCGGGTACGGCGGAGGCCGAGGCTGAAGCTGAGGCTTTGGCGCCGGGCACCGCGATGGCGGGCGCTGAGTCTGCCGGCGGGTCCGGCGGCGTTCCGAGGTGGCTCCCCCGGGCTTCTCTGAGCGTACTCCTGGTGATCCTCTCGGTGATGGCGGCCGCATGGTTCGTGGCCCGACTCCGCAACCTGATCTTCATGATCTTCATAGCGCTGTTCATCTCGGTGGCGATCGAGCCGGCCGTTCAGACGCTGAACAAGCGCGGATGGTCGAGACGCAAGGCGACGCCGCTGGTGTTCGCCGGGTCTCTTCTGGTCGGTGTCGGGTTCGTGGCAGCGCTGGTCCCCCTGTTCGTGTCCCAGGCGTCGGGCCTGATCGACAACCTCCCGGGCTACATGACGTCGCTCCAAGGCATGCTTGCCAATGTCGAATTCTTCGACATCGAGCTGATCGATGCCGCGATGATCGCCGAGTTCGAGGACCTCGGCTCGCTACTCGGCCGCTACGGCGGCAGCGTCGCCGGTGGGGTGTTCGCCGTATCGAACACGGTGTTCTCGGCGGTGTTCCAGACGGTGACCATCGCCCTGTTCGCCTACTACATGGTCGCCGACGGCCCACGTATGCGCCGGTCGGTCCTCGGCGTCGTTCCTCCCAGACGCCAGCGCGAGCTCCTCATGATCTGGGAGATCGCCGTACGCAAGACCGGTGGCTACATCTACTCACGGCTCGTGCTCGCCGTGGTGGCGGCCGGTTTCACGGCGCTGATCCTGATGCTGCTGGATCTGCCGTACGTGGTGGCTCTCGGGCTCTGGGTCGGTGTCATCAGCCAGTTCATTCCGGTCGTCGGCACCTACATCGCAGCCGTGCTCCCGGTGCTGGTCGCCCTCGTCGACGCTCCGATCAAGGCGGTGTGGGTCCTCATCGCCCTGGTCGGCTACCAGCAAATCGAGAATTACGTCGTCGCTCCCCGCATCACCGCCAAGGCGATGGCAATCCACCCGGCGATCTCGGTGGGGGCGGTCATCGCCGGGGCATCGTTGCTGGGAGGAGTCGGGGCAGTGCTCGCTCTGCCGGTGGCGGCCACCATCCAGGCGTTCATAGCCACGGCCCTCGAGCGTCACGAAGTGGTGGAAGGGGCTTCGCTCGACGACGACCCGCCGGTGTGACCGTTTCCAGTGCGTGAACGCGGTGAGCTGAACCGTGAACGGTGATGCGAGAAGCGTGAAAGGCCTTTCGGAAGGTGGCGACGAGTCGCTTCCACGTCTATCGTTGACGTATCCGGGTTCACCCGGAGGCGAGGGAGTGAGATTCGCGGCGCCCGCGCCGTGAGTGACACCCCACCGCTCATGTACGCAAGTAGGGAGGAAACGAAACCGTGCGAGCACTGCGCTCTCTGCGCGCCGTTCGGATGTTCGCCCTCGTTGCCGTCCTCGGATTGATCGTCGCTGCCTGTGGTGGCGACGCGACCTCCGAGACCACGGCAGCCGAGGAGCCGGCAACCACGGCCGCACCCGAGACAACCACAACCACGGCTGCCACCACGACGACCACTGTCGTCGGTGACTGCCCGACGGCGTTCTGCGTGAAGTACAACATTCATGCCGACGCCGCCTGGGCGGACGGCACGCCCGTCACGTCGGATGACTTCGTCTTCACGTGGGAAACCATCATGGACGAAGGCAACGACATCACGAGCCGTCAGGGCTACGACCAGATCGAGGGCTTCGAAGTCGTCGACGAGAAGACGGTCGTCTTCCAGTTCGGCAACGTCTACGCCCCGTGGCAGACGCTGTTCTCGGCGATCATGCCCAAGGCCGAGCTGGAGGGTCAGCCCTTCAACGAGGTCTGGGACGATCTGATCACCCTGGGTTCGGGTCCGTTCGAGATGACCGAGTGGGTGAAGGACGAGCGAATCGTTCTGACCCGCAACCCCAACTACTGGGCATCCGCCGGCGTCGACGGTTCGCCGCTCGGTGACGTCCAGCAGCTGGTCATCACGTTCCTCGAGGACAGCCAGACCCAGATCCAGGCCCTCCGTGGCCAGGAGATCGACATGTTCTACCCGCAGCCGCAGGTCTCCCTCGTGGAGGAAGTGGCCGGCATCGAGGGTGTCGAGTGGGAAGCGGGTCTCGGCCCGATCTGGGAGCACTTCGACATCAACCAGGACAACCCTGCGCTGCAGAACCTGTATGTGCGCCAGGCCATCGCCCATGCCATCAACCGTGATGCCATCGTCGAGGCGATCGTCAAGCCCATCGCCGCCGATGCAGTCGCACTCGGCAACTCGGTGTGGATGACGAACTCCCCGTACTACGAGGATCACTTCAACTCGGTGTTCCCCTACGACCCGGCCGGAGCCGAAGCGCTCCTGACCGACAATGGGTGCACCAAGGGTGATGACGGCATCTACGTCTGCGACGGTGAGCGTCTCTCCTTCGAGTGGGCCACCACCGCAGGCAACGAGGGTCGCGAGCTCCAGTTCGAACTGGCGCAGGCCGACCTCGCAGCCGTTGGTATCGAGGCCGTCGCCAAGTTCGCCGACGCCGCCACCGTGTTCGCCGACGAGCACTTCTATGGCGACTCGACGTTCTGGGACGTGTTCAACTTCGCCTGGGTGGGCTCGCCCGACCCGGCCGGTGGCAACACGCTGTACTACTGCAACGATGCCGGTGAAGCGCCGATCGGCCAGGAGGCCATCGACCTCGGACTCAGCAACGCCCTGCGTTTCTGTGACCCGGCCGTCGATGAGTTGATCCGTTCGACCGACTTCATCGTCGATCCTGATGAGCGGGCCGCCGTGTACAACGAGGCCGACGCCCTGTGGCTGTCGCAGGTGCCGCTCATCCCGATGTACCAGAAGCCGACGTTCTTCGCCTGGAACTCCTCGATCGAGGGGCCCCAGGACAACGCAACGCAGATCGGACCACTCTGGAACATCGAGACGTGGACCGGCAAGGAGACGGTGATCTACGGTGCCGACCAGCAGCCCGAGTCGATGCAGGTCTTCGAACCGGACGGCAACCTGTTTGCCGCCGGTCTGATCGCAACGGCCGTGCTGCAGGGAGCGTTCACCGTGACGCCAGACTTCGCATACGTGCCGCAGCTCGTCGAGAGCGCCGAGGCAATCGTCCCGGCAGGCTGATCGAATGAAGACGTGGGGGGCCACCACCTCGGTGGCCCCCCACACTTCCTTCCCCTGAACCGTTTCCACAGTTCCTTTCCGTGGCCTCCAACCGATCGAATGCTCCGGTCTTTTCCCGGGTCGGGCCGACCACACGCCGGCAGACCAGGTAGCCTCTCCGTCCACCGCTTCCGAACCAGGCGACGCTCCATCACATGGCGACCTTCATCATCAGGAGAATCCTCAACAGCATTCCCGTGCTGATCCTCTCCACAGTGATCATCTTCTGGGGGATGAGCGAGATCGCCGACCCGCTGGCGTCGCTCCAGTTGATCCCCAACGTCAGTGAACAGACCATCGCCAACATCGTCGAACGCAAGCACCTCGACGACCCCTGGTACGTCCAGTACGTCTACTGGGCTCAGGACTTCTTCACAGAGCGCAACACCACCGCTCTCGGGAACGACCCGATCTGGCCCGAGCTGGTGCGGGCGGCCGGCAACACGATCCAGCTCATCCTCATCTCCGAGATCATCGCCATCTCCTCTGCCATCTGGTTGGGCGTCAAGTCGGCCAAGAAGCAGTACTCGGTGTTCGACTACACCACCACCACGCTCAGCTTCTTCGGGTTCTCGGTCCCGATCTTCTGGTTCGCCCTCATGCTGCAGGCCGCCGTGACCGGGCTGTTCCTCGCCACCGGGGTCCGCCTGTTCTACACGTTCGGGCAGACCAGTTTCGCAGTGGTGGGCACCGGGTTCATCCCCGAGCTCATCGACCGGGCCCAGCACATGGTGCTGCCGATCGCCACGCTCGCCTACGTCAACATCGCCACCTACAGCCGGTTCCAGCGGGCCTCCATGCTCGAGGTCCTCAACGCCGACTACATCAGGACCGCCCGGGCAAAAGGTCTCTCCGAGCGGACGGTGACCATGAAGCACGGTCTTCGCAACGCCCTCATCCCGGTGGTCACCCTGGCGGCGATCAGCTTCGGCGGTCTGCTCGGCGGCGCGGTGATCACCGAGACGATCTTCGCCTGGCCGGGGATGGGCAAGTTCTTCTTCGATGCGCTCGGTCAGGGTGACGCCTACACCATCATGGCGTGGCTGGTGGTGACGGCTGTTGCCATCATCGTCGGAAATCTCCTTGCAGACATCGCCTACGGCTGGCTCGACCCGAGGATCCGATATGACTGATCAGGTAGAACGCCTTCCGGGGTCGCCACCGGGCGACGACGACAACGTCCCCGGTTCGGAGCCGTTGAACGGGCTCGACACCATGACGAGGTCCGAGCTCGACAACCTCGAGATGGAGGGCCTCGAGATACAGTCGCTCACCCAGTGGCAACTGGCTCGACGGAAGTTCTTCCAGCACAAGCTGGCGGTGGGATCGCTGATCATCCTCACCATCATCGTTCTGTCGGCCCTGTTCGCCGAGCAGATCGCTCCATATCCTTTCGATGCTCCCAACGTGCCCGATCGTTCCCTGGCCCCCACCTTCGAAGACAGCCACTTCTTCGGCACCGACAAGATCGGCAGGGACTACTTCTCCCGCACCATCTACGGGACCCGGACCTCCATGACGGTGGCCGCCATCGTGGCGTCGGTGTCGACCATGATCGGGATCGTGGTCGGTGGTATCGCCGGCTACTACGGCAAATGGGTAGACAACCTGCTGATGCGCGTCACCGACCTGTTCTTCACGCTCCCGTTCCTGCCTGTGCTGATGATCCTCGCCAAGTTCTGGGGGCAGGGAAACCCGATCCGGGTGGCCTTCGTGTTGGCGTTCCTGTTCTGGACGACCCTGGCGCGCGTGGTGCGAGGCGAGTTCCTCGGGCTCCGGGAAAAGGAGTACGTCGAGGCCGCCAAGGCGCTCGGTGCATCGGACAGCCGGATCATCTTCCGCCACATCCTCCCCAATGCGCTCGGGGCGATCATCGTGAACGCGACGCTGACCGTCGCCACCGCCATCCTGGTCGAGGCGGCCCTGTCGTTCCTCGGCTTCGGCATCCAGCCCCCGTTCCCGGCTCTCGGCAAGTTGATCTCGGATGGTCAGGACGCCCTCACCACGCAGTGGTGGCTCGCCACCTTCCCCGGACTCACCATCGTGGCCATCGCCCTGTGTATCAACTTCATCGGAGACGGCCTTCGCGACGCACTCGACCCCAAGCAGCGGGTGGCGTGAGGTCGTGAGCGAACCTGTATTGGAGATCGACAACCTGGTGGTCGAGTTCGACACGACCGACGGTGTGGTTCACGCCGTCGATGGTGTCAGCTACTCGGTGTCGGCCGGGGAGACGCTCGGAGTCGTGGGGGAGTCCGGTTCGGGCAAGAGTGTCACGGTGATGTCCGCCCTCGGCCTCATCCAGATGCCGCCGGGCCGGATCGTCAGCGGCGAGGTTCGCTACAAGGGACGGAACCTGATCGGTCTGCCGGTCGAGGAGTTGCGCAAGGTGCGCAACAAGGAGATCGGGATGGTGTTCCAGGACCCGATGACTTCGCTCAATCCGGTGTTCACGGTCGGTGAGCAGATCGCCGAGGCGCTGCTCGAGCACAACCACGGGATGACCTCCGGCGAAGCACGCAACCGGACCATCGGTCTGCTGGAGCGGGTGGGTGTCCCCAATCCGGATCGTCGTTTCGACCAGTACCCGCACGAGTACTCGGGCGGTATGCGCCAGCGGGCGATGATCGCCATGGCCATCGCCAATGACCCCGCCGTCATCATCGCAGACGAGCCGACCACCGCCCTCGACGTGACCATCCAGGCTCAGGTGCTCGACGTGCTCAAGCAGGCGACCATCGAGAGCGGAACAGCTCTCGTCCTGATCACCCACGATCTCGGGGTGGTAGCCGAGATGGTCGACAAGGTCGCCGTCATGTACGGAGGCAAGGTGGTCGAGCAGGGCGCCGTCGAGGAGATCTTCCACGCGCCCCGGCATCCCTACACGCTCGGGCTGATGATGAGCCTTCCCCGGCTCAGCGGGGAGATCAAGAAACTGCTCCCCATCCCAGGCAATCCGCCCAGCCTGATCAACCGGCCCAGTGGATGCGCCTTCCACCCCCGCTGCCGACTCTTCCAGGGACGAGAAATCTGCCGAACCGACGTCCCGGTCCTCGGAGAGGGACTGAAAGCAGCAGCCTGTCACTTCACCCACGAGATGGCGACCGAGGTCGACAAGGAGGCCGCCGAGGCCGGAATCACATCGGAGGGGGGTCGCATTGGCTGAGCCGAACGGGGCACTGCTCGAGGTCTCCGACCTCAAGGTCCATTTCCCGATCAAAGAAGGCCTGTTCCGCAAGACGGTGGGGTACGTGTACGCCGTCGACGGTGTCTCGTTCAGCCTGGCGCCCGGTGAAACGCTCGGACTGGTGGGCGAGTCCGGGTGTGGGAAGTCGACGACCGCCCGCGCCGTGATGCGTCTGCTCGATCCCACCGCGGGAAGCATCCGCTTCCAGGGAACCGAGATCAGCGGACTGTCGCGATCCGAGATGCGCCCACTTCGCCGTGAGATGCAGATCGTCTTCCAGGATCCGTACGCCTCACTCAACCCCCGGATGACGGTCCGGGAGATCGTGGGCGAGCCGCTGCGCATCCACGGGCTGTTCGACGACGGTGGGCCGGATCGTGTGGCGGAACTGCTCAAGCTCGTCCAGCTCAGCCCCGAGCATGGCAATCGATTCCCGCACGAGTTCTCTGGTGGCCAACGGCAGCGGATCGGGGTGGCCCGTGCCCTGGCGCTCGACCCCCAGATGCTGCTGCTGGATGAGCCGGTCTCTGCTCTCGACGTCTCCATCCAGGCTCAGGTGATCAACCTGCTCATGGAGATCCAGGAACGACTGGGGATCACGTACCTGTTCATCGCCCACGACCTCTCGGTGGTGCGCCACATCTCCGATCGGGTCGGGGTCATGTACCTCGGAAAGATGGCCGAGATAGGGAGCAAGGAAGAGATCTTCCACAACCCGGTGCACCCCTACACCCAGGCCCTGTTGTCGGCGGTGCCGGTGCCGGAACCGGTCGGCCGCTCCCAACGCGAGCGGATCGTGCTCACCGGTGACGTTCCCAACCCGGCCGACCCTCCCTCGGGATGTGTGTTCCGCACCCGCTGCTGGAAAGCCCAGGACATCTGCTCCGAGCAGGCACCTCCGCTCATCGAACACCATGGCCATCTCGCCGCCTGCCACTTCGCCGAGCCGGTGGTTATCAAGACAGCACGCGCTGGCGCGTGAGGGTGATCGCGCTGACCGCGCCGATAACCGGTAGAACGTAGAACGTAGAACGTTCAACGTAGAACGTACCGCCGATCGGGCGGTGTCGTTGCGCATCCTTCGACCCCATCCGCTCGGCACTTGTCGGCCTCGATGCAGTCAACGAGGTCGAGGTGCCGGACGTTCTACGTTCTACGTTTTACGTTGTACCTCGTCGGGCGTCGCCCCTCGTCGCATGGCTCTACCCTTCGGTCATGTCTGGACCACTGAACGGCACGACGATCATCGAGTTCGCCGGTCTCGGGCCGGCTCCGTACTGCGGGATGCTGCTGGCGGATCTGGGCGCCGATGTGATCCGGGTGGATCGGCCCGGTGGGGGAGGGTTGGCCGCTGCGCCCGACCTTGTGTTGCAGCGGGGAAAACGCTCGATCGTCCTCGACCTGAAGACCGCCGATGGGCTGGATGTGGCGCTCCGGCTGTGTGACCGGGCCGATGCCCTCATCGAGGGCTTCCGACCGGGCGTGGCCGAGCGGCTCGGATTGGGCCCGGAGGAGTGTCTCGCCCGGAACCCGAACCTGGTGTACGGTCGAATGACCGGATGGGGCCAACACGGGCCGCTGGCGGCGACGGCCGGTCACGACATCGACTATCTCGCCGTGTCAGGTGCATTACATCCGATCGGCACCGAGGACAAACCGATCCCACCGCTCAATCTGGCAGCCGATTTCGGTGGGGGTGCCATGTTCCTGGCCGTTGGGGTGCTGGCGGGGGTTCTGCATGCCCGTGCGGGAGGTGGCGGACAGGTGGTGGACGCCGCGATGGTGGATGGAGCGGCCCACCTCACGACCATGTTCCACGGCTTGATGGCGGTCGGCATGTGGAGCACGGTCCGCAGGTCGAACCTGATCGACGGGGGAGCGCCCTTCTACGACACCTACGAGACCGCCGACGGCAACCATGTGGCGGTCGGCGCGCTGGAGCCGCAGTTCTACTCCGAGCTGGTCGATCGTCTCGGCTTGGCGGAGGAAGGGTTGCCGGACCGTTTCGATCGGTCGGAATGGCCGCATCTCCGGAACCGGTTCGCCCAGGTGTTTCGAACCCGGACCCGGGACGAATGGGTCGAGGTGTTCGAAGGATCGGATGCGTGTGTGGCGCCGGTGATGAGCCTCGCCGAAGCGCCACATCATCCGCACAACGTGGCACGTGACCTGTTCGTGGAGGTGGATGGTGTGATCCAACCGGCGCCTGCTCCGAGGTTCTCGGCGACGCCTCCCCCCATCCCACGCCCTCCGGTGGTGATCGGTGCCCATTCCCGAGAGATCCTGGTGTGGCTGGGGCTCGAAGACGACGAGGTGGATAGACTCCTGCTTCCGCTGCGCTGACCAAGGAGCCAAGAATGACCTCAGAGACCACGCTGCGAGAGCGCAAGGAGATCGACGCCGTTGTCGAGGGCAAGACACTCGTCGACATCTTCAAGCGCAATGCCGAGCGGTATCCCGACCAGCCGGCGATCCACTGGAAGGACGGGTCGGTGTGGAAGCACCTCACCTGGTCCCAGTACCGCACCCGGGTCTCCGAGGCAGCCGCTGGACTGCTGTCGTTGGGATTCGGCGCCGACGACTACGTGGCCATCATGGCGGGCAATCGCCCGGAGCATGCGACCGCCGACCTCGCCGCCATCCACGCCGGCGGCACCGGTGTCACGATCTACTCGACACTGACGGCCGAGCAGATCCAGTACGTCGCCCAGAACTGTGAGGCCAAGGTGGCGGTGGTGGAGGACCCCGACTTCATGAAGCGCTGGGAGGAGATCAAACCCCAGCTGCCGAGCCTGCAGTACGTGGTGCTTCTGGAAGGCGCCGACAACTACGCAACCAGCGACTGGGTCCTGTCCTGGGACGAGTTGCTCGAGCGGGGCCGGGCCGCCCTCGCCGATACGCCACAGATGATCGAGGAGGCAACGGCGTCGATCACGCCCGAGACCATGGCCACCCTCATCTACACCTCCGGCACCACGGGCATCCCCAAGGGTGTCATGATCACCCATCGGAACGTGTTGTGGACGGCAGAGTGCATCAGGAGGGCCGCCAACCCGCCGGCGAACCCCCGCATGGTCTCGTATCTGCCTTTGGCTCACATCGCCGAGCGGCTGTCGACCCACTACAACGGCATCTATCTGGCCGGTGAGGTCTACTACTGCCCCGATCTCACCCAGGTTCTCGACTACATCCAGAAGGCCCGGCCCCAGGTCTTCTTCGCCGTTCCCCGTGTGTGGGAGAAGTTCCATGCCCGTCTGATGGGTCGGTTCGAGGAGAACGAGAAGCGTGACCTCATCATGAAGGCGCTCCACAACGCCCTCGAGGTGCAGCGGGCGCTGGGGGAGGGCCGCAATCCGGGCTTGCTCGCCAAGGCCAAGGCTGCGCTGTTCGACCGGCTTGTCTTCGCCAAGGTCCGGACTCAGATGGGTCTCGACGACCTCACGATCGCAGTCACGGCGGCGGCCCCCATCGACCCCGAGTTGATCGTCTTCTTCAACGCCATCGGCGTGCCGCTCTACGAGCTCTTCGGGATGAGCGAGACCACCGGACCCGCCACCACCAACCGGCCTGGGCTTCCCAACAAGATCGGTACGGTCGGTCCGGCGCTTCCCGGTGTCGAGGTGAAGCTGGCCGAGGATGGCGAAGTGCTCATGCGGGGCGGAGTCATCACCGCCGGTTACTACAAGATGCCACAGGAGACGGCCGAGACCTTCGATTCGGAGGGCTGGCTGCACTCGGGTGATCTCGGTCAGATCGATGCAGACGGGTATCTGTCGATCGTGGGCCGCAAGAAGGAGATCATCATCACGGCCGCCGGCAAGAACATCGCCCCGGCGAAGCTCGAGACGATCGTCAAGAACAACCCGCTCATCTCGCAAGCGTGCATGATCGGCGACGCCCGCAAGTACCTCACGATGGTGCTGGCGCTCGACGCCGAGGAGGCGCCGGCGTGGGCGGCGGCGAACGGCCTCGAATACACCGACCTGGCGACCTTCGCCGCGAACCCCAAGGTCCAGGCCGAGATCAAGCGCATCGTCGACGAGGCCAACCAGCACGTCTCCCGGGTCGAACAGGTCAAGCA
Organism: uncultured bacterium; assembly: GCA_963825585.1. Taxonomy (GTDB): domain Bacteria; phylum Actinomycetota; class Acidimicrobiia; order Spongiisociales; family ZC4RG35; genus JAOUGY01. The sequence goes on along the minus strand of CAWGTX010000006.1, from coordinate 745,535 downwards.
GTACCACGTGGTCTCCGACGAGTGGACGCCGGATTCCGGGGAGATCACGCCTTCGCTCAAGCTCAAGCGACGGGTCGTGCTGGAGAAGTACGCCGACGAGATCGAGGCGATGTACCAGGAGGCCTAGTACGTCGCGGCCCGGTCAACGAGTCAACGAGTCAACTTGCCTGGCGACCTGTCGACCTCCCCAAACCGACCGTACTGTTTGTTCCTGGTAGCGTCGTCGACGTGGTCATACCTCAACGCCGGACCCAAGAAGAGCGTTCCACCGAGACACGTACGCGCCTGCTCGACGCCACCGTGGCGTGCTTGTTGGAGCTGGGCTATCAGGGGACGACGACCAGCGCCGTGCAGGAACGCGCCGGGGTCAGCCGCGGCGCCCTCATGCACCACTACACCTCGAAGGCTGAGTTGCTGGTGGCGTCGGTTCGCCATCTGGCCGGCCAGCGGGGAGCCAACCTGCGCGACCAGGCCCGTCGGCTCCCCGAGGGCGACGATCGGATCGGGCAGGCGATCGATCTGCTCTGGGAGACCTTCACGGGGCCGCTCTTCACCGCCAACCTCGAGTTGTGGTCGGCGGCGCGTACCGATGAGGAGCTCCGTCATGCGATCGTCGAGTCCGAGCGGGGACTGCGCGCCGATCTCCATGCCGTGATGGTGGACCTGTTCGGACCCCGGGTGGCCGGCGAACCGAGCTTCGCCCAGGCGATCGAGCTCACACTCCAGTTCATGCGTGGCGCCGCGCTCACCGCCATCGTCCGCTCGGACGCCGGCAAACAGAAACAGGTGGTGGAGCAGTGGAAGCCGCTGTTCGCCGCCCTCATCGAACACGGAGGTTGAACGGTGCGTCGGGACATCTTCGGAGAGGACCACGACCTGTTCCGTCAAACAGCCCGCTCGTTCGTGGAGTCCGAGATGGTGCCCAACCGTGACGAGTGGGAGCGGGCCGGGATCGTCGACAAGGCGATGTTCCGGAAGGCGGGCGCCCAGGGCCTGCTCGGTATGGCGATCCCCGAGTCTTTCGGCGGCGGTGGAGTCGGGGACTTCCGGTTCAACGTCGTGGTCGGTGAGGAGATCATGCGCGCCGACATGATGGCGTCGGGTCTGTGCATCACCCTCCACAACGACGTCTGCCTGCCCTACTTCCTCCACCTCGCAACCCCCGACCAGCAGGAGCGGTGGCTGCCCGGTATGGCGACGGGTGAGCTGATGGCGGCCATCGCCATGACCGAGCCCGGGGCCGGGTCCGACCTGGCAGGTATCTCGACCACCGCCGTGCGCGACGGCGACCACTACATCGTGAACGGGACGAAGACGTTCATCACCAACGGCATCAACGCCGATGTGGTCGTGGTTGCCGTCAAGACCGATCCCACACAACGCCACGCCGGGATGAGTCTGGTGGTGGTGGAGTCGGGAATGGAGGGATTCGGCCGGGGCCGCAACCTCGACAAAGTCGGCATGCACGCCCAGGACACCGCCGAGTTGTTCTTCTCCGACGTCGCCGTTCCGGTCGACAACCTGCTGGGCGAGGAGGGCCGAGGATTCATCCACCTCGTCGCCAACCTCCCCCAGGAACGGCTGTCGCTCGCCGCCGGCGCTCTCGCCCACGCCGAGGCCGCATTCGGTTGGACGCTCGACTACATCAAGGAACGCAAGGCGTTCGGGTCGCCCATCGGTTCCTTCCAGGTGGTGAAACACCGGATGGCCGAGATGGCGACCGAGCTCGACATCGCACGTGCCTACGTGGACCGTCAGGTGCTGGCGCTCAACGCCGGCGAGCTGAGCGCCGAGGACGCAGCCAAGGGCAAATGGTGGGTCACCGAACTCGAAAAGCGGGTCATCGACTCGTGTCTGCAGTTCTTCGGGGGCTGGGGATACATGGAGGAGTACCCGATCGCTCGTGCCTACCGCGATGCGCGTGCAGACGATCTACGGCGGAACCACCGAGATCATGAAGGAGATCGTGGGCCGCTCGCTCGGCCTGTGAGGAGGACACAATGAACGAGACCATCAGCTTCGACGGCCGTGTGGCCATCGTGACAGGCGCTGGGGGAGGACTGGGCCGTTCGTATGCTCTGGAGCTGTCTCGGCGCGGGGCGTCGGTCGTGGTGAACGACTTCGGTGGAGAGCTCGACGGCACCGGTGGCGCCCAAACGGCGGCGGATGTGGTCGTCGACGAGATCCGCGCCGCCGGTGGTGAGGCGGTTGCATCGTACGACTCGGTCGCCACGCCCGAGGGCGGTGCGGCCATCTGCGCCACCGCAGTCGAGTCGTTCGGGCGCATCGACATCGTGGTCTCCAACGCCGGCATCCTCAGAGACCGCAGCTTTGCCAACATGACGATGGACGACATCCACGCGGTGGTCTACGTTCACCTGCTGGGAGCGTTTCACGTGTGTCAGCCTGCCTTCCTGAAGATGAAGGAGCAGGGATACGGCCGGATGGTGCTCACGGCCTCCAATTCGGGCCTGCTGGGGAACTTCGGTCAGGCCAACTACGGCGCCGCCAAGATGGGTCTGGTGGGGCTTTCGAACGTGATGGCCATCGAGGGCGCCCGATACGGGATCTCGTCCAACGTGATAGCACCGGTGGCCAGGACCAGGATGACCGAAGCCCTGCTGGGTCCGCTTGCCGAGTTGGTGGACCCCGACCAGGTGATGCCGATGGTGGTGTATCTGTGCTCTGAAGCCAACCCCTACACCCACGAGATCTTCTCGGCCGGCGGCGGTCGCTACGCCCGGTTCTTCGTGGGTGTGAACGAAGGCTGGTTCGCCGGCTCACGCCAGATCCCGACCCCCGAGGACGTGGCCGCTCACATCGACGAAGTCCGCGCCCTCCCGACCCATCAGGTCTTCAACTCGGCCGCCGAGGAGCTTGCGCTCCTCGGCCGGCTGTTGGAGGGATAGCCAATCAGCAGCCAGCTGCCAGCCAGAATGCGCTCGTCGCTCGTCGCTCGTCGCTCGTCGTTCGTCGTTCGTCGTTCGTCGTTCGTCGCTCTGTTTGGATTGGTAGGTAGTTGGTCGCTGGCTACTGCTCTCCTACAGAATGGAACCGCGCCAGGCTCAGGCTTCCGGCGGAGCCTGGCCAGCTCAGCGGCCCGGGCTCCCAGGTCGGCAGGGTTCCGGCTCGACACAGGTTCCGGCGCCTCGCTCCTCGCTTCTGGCTCCCGGCCCGCTCAACGCCTAATGCCGTGTCCTGCAACGTTCGCCTGGTTGTGGGTCGGCGTCGCACGTGTCGTGTGGGCGTGTTGCATATGGTGCTTCGCCGTCTTCGATGTTCCGGCCGACCTGTTGGGCTCCGCTGGGAGGCGGGGCGGGGCGTGGGGGCACGGTCGGCCAGGCTGTGACCAGAAAACGAACGGGGGGACGGTCACGACCTGACCCTCGCAAACGCTTCTGGTCACAGCATTACTAGACAGATGCCATCATCCGGGTCGACCACTCCAGCGCCTCGAGGTAGCTGTGAGCCAGAGTGGAGGCATCGAGGTCGGTATCGGTCAGACGGTCCCAGTCGGCCCGCTCGTATGCGATGGCGGCGTCGAGGAGTTCGCCTTTGATGCCCACCCGGTGGATGAGCGCACTCTTGACGTCGTCGGAGAGGGGCAACGGGTCGACGACCTCGGACAGGGGCCGGTCGGCGAGGGCATCGAGCACGCTCAGCGCTCCCACCGTGAAGAACGAGTCGGCGTCGACCCGACCCATCCGATCCGCCACCACCGAGCACATTCGGGCCCGGGTCAGCGAGAGGTTGAGCAGCTCCCGTGGTTTGTGGTCGTTCGATGCCAGCACCAACACGGTGGCGAGTTCGGTCACCCGCCGCATCCCCAGCATCACCACCGCCTGTCGGATGCTGTCGACCTGCCGGCTCAAGCCCATGGCCGCCGAGTTGAGCACCCGCAGGAGATGGTGTGCGAAGTCGGGATGGCGTTCGACCGCCTCCGCCACCTGCTCCATCGACACGCCGGGGCTGTGGAGCTCACCGAGCAGACCGGTGATCCGTGATCGCCCCTCGTCGACCCTGCGACCAGACATCAGCTCCGGTCGGGCGAAGAAGAAGCCCTGGAACATCGAGAAGCCCAGATCGAAACAGCGTTTGTAGTCCTCGAGGCCTTCCACCTTCTCGGCGAGCAGGGTCACGCCGGCGGAGCGCAGCGACGCCGCCATCCCCACGAGGTCGTCGGGAACGGTCGCCATCAGGTCGACCTTGACGATGTCGGCGAAGGGAACCAGCCGACGGCGGGGGTCGGCCGTGCCGTAGTCGTCGAGAGCGATGCGGTATCCGGCGGCGCGGAGCTCGGCCAGGGCAGCCATGACCTCTGCGTCGGGTGTGACGTCTTCGAGGACTTCGACCGCGACACGGTCCGGGGGAAAGGCGAGAATGGCCCGGGAGACGATCAGCTCGCGAGGCAGGTTCACGAAGGCGGGAAGCCCACCGAGCAGATCGGGGGAGTCCACGTCGGCGAAGGCGTTGGCGAGCACCTGGGCGGTGGCGCTCACCCCGTCGCTGAACCCGGCCCGATCGACGGGTCCCGAGCGGTAGAGCAGCTCGTATCCGCACACTCGCCTACTGCGATCGAAGATCGGTTGTCTGGCGAAGAACGTATCGACGAGCACTGGTACCTCCGCCTCCGCCTGTCGGCGCTTCGCGGACGGGGTTGCGCGACCCTCTGGGACGACCCCGTTCGCCGGCCATCGTCTACTCGGTGATCCGGACCGGTACCCCCGCACTGATCAGCTCACCGAGTTGCAGGGCCACGTCGTTGGGCACCCGCACACAGCCGAGCGACTGGGCGTGGCCGATCGAGCCTGGTTGATTGGTGCCATGGATGCCGATGATCCCGTTGCCACCGTTGAACTCCGTGATGGTGTCGGAATACGCCGACAGCCCGAAGGCCCACGGACCCCATGGGCCGCCGGGCTCGCTGAGGATGACGGAATCGGTGACGAAAAACTCACCCAGCGGCGTGGGGTTGCTGGGAGAGCCTATCGCCACCGTCGTCTCGAGTATGGGTCCATCGGGTCCCATCACCCTGAGCGTCCGGTCTCCGAGGCTCACCTCGACCCGGCGGTCCACCACGAAGAGTGTGACATCGGACTCCCGAATCCAGCCCTGGGAACCGTTCGGTCGGATAGGGAGCGCTACCCGCATCCACCCGTCGATGGGGCCTTCCAGAACCTGGACCACCCTTGGGGTTCCCAGAATGGTGGCGGCCTCGAGCACCATCGCCGGCTCGCCTTCGACGGGCGAATCGAACACCTCGAGTAGCGTGTCCGAACGGGCCGAGAGAGCCTCGAACGGCTGCAGCGAGGCGGTCGACAGCACCGTGGTGGTCGTGGTGGGGATCGTGGTCGCCGGGGCGGGAATGGTGTCGGGAGGAACGGTGGTTGTGACGGCGGACTCGGCGGAGATTGGTGCCGTCGTTGCCGGCACCACCGATCCGGTTGCCACGTCGGCGCCGGCGGCCGTGCATCCCGTCACGACGACGCTGAGGAGAAGAAGACGCCAGCGCATGGTCGACACGCTACTCGGTACGCCCGAGGGCGAACAGGGCGCGATACGCTGGTGGGGCGGCATGAAGATCGTCATCACCAGAGCAATCGACCTCTCGGTACTCGACCCCCTCGGCTCGATCGAGCCGGTGATGTGGCCGGACACGTCTGCGATGCCTGCCGCCGCACTGCGCGCCGAGATGGCCGACGCCGACGGGGTGATCACCTCGCTGACCGATCAGGTGGATGCCGATCTCGTTGCGGCGTCACCCCGGCTTCGGGCGGTGTCGCAGGTGGCGGTCGGGGTCGACAACATCGATCTGGCGGCGTGCACCGCCCGCGGCATCCCCGTCGGGAACACGCCCGATGTGCTCACGGAGACCACCGCCGACACGGCTTGGGCGTTGCTGGCGGCCTCGGTGAGACGAGTGCCCGAAGGGCGTGATCATGTGTTGGCGGGTGAGTGGGGTCCGTGGCGACCCGACCTGCTGCTGGGCGGTGACCTGCACGGGACGACCCTGGGCGTGATCGGTCTGGGACGCATCGGGGTTGCGGTGGCTCGACGGGCGGCGGGGTTCTCCATGCGTGTGCTGTACACGTCGCGGTCCCGAAAGCCGCACCTCGAGGTGGACCTCAGGGTGTCGCACAGGTCGTTCGAGGCCCTATTGGCCGAATCCGATCACGTCGTGGTCACGGTGCCGCTGACGGTCGACACCCGAGGCCTCGTCGACGAGCGCGCCCTCGCCCTCATGAAGCCCACCGCCACCCTGGTCAACGTCTCCCGGGGTCCGGTTGTCGACACCGACGCGCTGGTCGGTGCTCTGGCCGCCGGCAGGGTCGGCGCCGCCGCCCTGGATGTCACCGACCCCGAGCCGCTGCCCGGGGACCACCCTCTGTTGGCGTTCCCCAACTGTCTCGTGATCCCCCACCTGGGGAGTGCCAGTCATCGAACCCGGGCCGCCATGCTGGCCATGGCCGTCCACAACCTGGAGGCGGCCCTCAGAGGTGTTCCGATGCGATCGTGCGCCAACCGCGAGGTGTATCGGCACCACGGTCCCGGGCCGGCCGTCCGAGCGCTGCCGGATCAACCCAGCGGCTGAACCACGAGCAGGACACCGGCCTCCAGCGTCACAGTGGCCACCGAACTGGTGAAGGTGTTGGACACTCCCCGACTGGTGCCGAACGGGAGATCGTCGCCGTCGAGTGTCCATCGAAGGCCGGTGGTGCGGACCCCTGAGACGTCGCCTCCCGCCGGGATGAGCGAGATCTGGTCGCCGACCGAACCGTGGAGGCGGGCGTGCTCGTGCACGACGGTGACACGACCGGGATGAGCGAGCCAGACGATGTCGAGGTGTGCGAAGCGGGGTGCCGCAAGGGCCATGGCGTTGGCCAGGAAGTGATCGAGGCGGCCGCCGGTGCCACCGACCACCACCAGACGATCGATGTCGGGTTGGTCCGCCACCACCGCAACCGCCAACTCGAGATCCGTCGCATCCTTGTCGGCCGGGTGCGAACGCACATCCGCCAACGGAAACGCCGCCAGAGTGTCGGAAGAAATCGAGTCGAGATCGCCGACGATCACGTCGACCGTGAGCCCAAGAGAGAGGGCATGATCGGCGCCGCTGTCGGCCGCCACCACCCATGCGCGCTCGGGGAGATCGTCGAGGACGTCGGCGGGCACGGGCTCGCCCCCGGCGATGACCACCGCAGTCCTCACGAGATCCCGCCGGCGCGGGGAAATGACAAAACCGTCTTAGACGCCGCGGTGCACGTAAGACGGAACGGTTGCCTCATGGCAGCCATTGGGCCATCGACCCGTCGGTCACCCGTTCCGGACCGTCCTGGTCGAGTCGCTGTACGTACACGGCCTCCTCCGAGGCTGTGGCCGCGGGGAATACGAACGCGTCCCCTGAGGGTGACCACAACCGCACGGTCCGCACATACTGGCCCCAGAACACCAGGTATTCGTTGACGAACATCGCGGTGGGAGTGAACGGTTCGAACGCGGCTTCGGCCTCTCCGGTCGCCGACCACACCTCTGGCACGAGCCGGCCGTCGACGAACGAGAGCGTGAGCAGTCTGCTCCCGTCCGGGTTCCACTCGAAGGCCACTGTCCCTGGAGCGTCGACTTCGCTGACCGCTCGTGTGCCGAGGTCGAGGATCCTCATGCGCCCGGCACCGGGTGGGCCGTCGAACACGGCGAGTCTGCCTCGGCCGGGGTCGAGATCGAACTGCGAGATCGGCTCGACCTCGATGAGGTCACGGGTCCTTCCATCGTCGGAGACCGCCAGCAGACGCGCCATCCCGGCGGGGAGGTCACCGAGGGAGGCCTGCAGACCGGAGCCGACCACGGCGACCACTATCTCGCCGTCCGAGAGCCAGTCCGGGGCCTGGAAGGTCGCCGGCTCCTGAGAGACGTTTCGGATCGAGCCGTCGTTGTCGACCAGATCGATCCTGGTTCCATTGCGGTGGGTAGCGAGTCGGGAGCCGTCCGGTGACCAGGCGAGGAAGTGGGGTGCTCCCGACCCGATACCGGTGACATCACCCGAGGAAATGTCGGCCACAGCTCCCGCCACACCGCCGCTCCCGTCGTTGCCGAGTGCAGCAAGGCGTGTCCCGTCGGGGCTCCACGAGTAGAAGAACGGCGCGAAACCGAAGTCGACCTCAGTCGTCTCACCTGCGCTCCAGATCAGCGTCACGGCCCCGGCCCCGGGGTTCGATGCTGTGTGGGCGATCCGGGTGCCATCGGGGGATGGCGTGGGTTGGATCGAAAACGAGGGTTCCGAGCGTTCGATCACCGTCGTGCTGGCGCCACCGGGTGTGACCACCGAGACCGATCCCTCCGGACCGGTCACCAGGATCCGTCCGGCACCGCCGAGACCGGCGCCATCGGGTCCGGCGGCGGGAGACGACGGGGGTACCACCTCCGTCGACGTGAACACCGACGACGACGTCGCCGGAAGCGTCGCCGACTGGTCGGGCGACCATCCGGAACCGGTGCAGGCGGGGAGCAGGATCATCGCGACACAGGCAGCACCGACGCGTATCCTCATGTTCGCCTCCCTGTGACCGATGTGTCTCACAGGCCACGCTATCTTCCCCCGCTCGCAAGGAGCAACCATGCCAACCATCGCTGTTCTCACCTCGGGGGGCGACGCACCCGGAATGAACGCCGCCATCCAGTCGGTGGCCAAGGTGGCTGCGTCGCGCGGCTTCGACGTGGTGGGGGTCGAGCGTGGATATGACGGCCTCATCGACGGTGACTCGATCGCCCTGACTCGCCGCGTCGAGCAGTCGTCGATTCCGCTCCCGACACCAGACATCGACGGGATCGGCCCGCTGGGCGGCACCGTTCTCGGGTCGGCGCGGTGCCCTCGCTTTCACGACCCGCTGTTCCGGGCCAGGGCCATCCAGAATCTGAAGGACTGGGATTGCGTAGGCCTGGTGGTGGTGGGCGGCAACGGATCCATCGCCGGAGCTCACGCCATCGCCGGCGAGTGCGACATCCCAGTGGTCGCCATCCCGGCCTCCATCGACAACGACATCGGGTTGACCCGTGAGGCGCTGGGGGTGGACACGGCGCTCAACACCATCGTGGATGCGTGTGATCGGATCTCCGATACCGCCCGCTCGCACAATCGCGCCTTCATCGTTGAGGTCATGGGTCGCCATTCGGGCTATCTGGCGATGGCGTCCGCCATCGCCAGCGCCGCCGATGCCGTTCTGTTGCCGGAGCAGGGTCGGAGCTTCGACGAGATCATCGATGCGGTGGCCTCCTGTGTGAGGGACAGTTTCAAGGCCCCCCGATCCAAGCGGCGGGTCCTGATCATCAAGGCGGAGGGCGTGGAGATCCCGATGCACATGCTGGTCGACGAGCTGGAGGCCGAACTCGCCGACCTTCCCAACGTCGACATCCGGGGCACCGTGCTCGGGCACCTCGTTCGAGGTGGGAACTCCTCGTTCCGCGACCGACTGCTGGCGGGCCGATTCGGATTGGTGGCGGTGGAAGCCCTGCTGGAAGGCCGGAGCGACGTGATGGTGGGCTGGAACCTCACCGAGTTGGGCGAACCGACCTCGGATGCGTTCATCCGCCTGTTCGCCATCGGCGACGTCCTGGTCGAGACGGCGGGACTGCTCGAGGGGTCGAGTGACGTGACCATGGACCGGGTGAGGAGGATGGAGGCGATCCAGGGCGTTCTGGCGCTGTGAGGATGACGTCGGGCAGGTGGTGTCGCCGGGTGGCGACCCGATGGTCCGAGGTCGGCGAGGGTGTGTCTACGGCGTCGCCGAGCGTCGGAGCTCGACCGCACCGACCATGAGCGCGGCTGTGACGAGTCCACCCGCCGCCAGGATCGTCAGCGCCGTGAACCGGTCGGCGCCGAGCACGATTCCCCCCGCCGCCGGGCCGATGACCCTCCCGAGGCCCATGAGCGCCTGGGCGTCACCGACCCGCTCCTCAGGACGGAGTGACCTGGCCGCGAGCAGGCGGAAGACCTGGGGAACCGCCACCCAGAAGGAGTACCCCCACAGGGCCATGGCGGCCAGGTAGGCCCACCCGAGCGGGGCGACGCCGACGACGATGGCGGAGGCGGCCGTTGCCCCCATCCAGAGCCATGCGGTTCTTGGGCGGGCGATGGTGCGGGTACCGGCGATGCCGGCGAGGGCGTTGAGTGAGAATCCCAACGACACGGCCACTGCCGAAAGCCCTGCCAGTTCGCCCGGAACGGCTGCGAACACGAACAGGCCCGACCCGGCCATGGTGAAGATCATGAGGGCGCCGAGGAGCACCCGGTTCGAGCGGGACGCGCTCACACGGCGTCCGACCGGTACGGTCGGCGCCACGTCCGCAGTAACCGCAGTCGCCAGCAGGGTGACGCCGGCCAGAACCAGATAGACCAGCCGGTGCCCTCCGGTGTGTGCCAGCCAGGCGAGGCCGGGAGACGCCAGCATGGCCGCCACCGGACCCACCGCCGCAACATCGCCCATGCCTCCTTCGTGGCGGGTTGCGTCCGCCCAGGCGAGCCAGGTGATGACGCCCATGGCCAGCCCCGCCACCACCCGGGTGGCCAGCAACAGAGCGAACGGCCCGACGAGGGCGCTGGCGAGATTGGCGAGCGCAAGCAGCACCCCCGCACCCACCAGCAGGCGGCGACTGGCTCGCGCCACCCGACCGGCCAGAAAACTCGAGACGGCGAAGCCCGCCACCTGGGCGGTGGAGATCAGACCGGCCGTGCCCAGCGTCACACCAAATCGGGTTGCCACCGCGGGAACGAGGAACGGTGTGGCCGCGAAGACGACCGTCACCACGCCGGCGCCCACGAGGACGCCCGGTGAGGCTGAGGGCTTGATGGCGGTGAGGAGTCGAGTCGGTGCGAACACTCAGCGGATCCGTGGCACGAGGAGGCGTCGGGCGGCGAGGAGGGCAACTTCGACTTCATCGGGCGTTGCCGCCCGGGCGAAAACGAAGCCGAGATACCGGTCGCCTTCGGGAAGGGGGACTACCTCCTCGCCGACAGGGATGGCAGGCTCGAACCCCGTGATGGCGGGGAGTGCAAGCATCTCGTCCATGCCGTCGAAACCCTCCAGGGTGCCCCTCGAAGGAATCGGGACCATCAACACGCCCGACGCACCCGCCTCACGATGCAGACCGATCTTCCGCATCCCCAGCGCCTGGCGGAGGATCATCACCTCGAGCGAGGTGCCCATGAGGCCGAACCTCAGCGAACGGCCGCAGAGGCCGCCGATCGAGCGTGCCGCCACTTCGATGACGACCGCCCGCCCATCCGACACCCGGAGTTCGGCGTGGACCGGCCCCTGGGTGATGTCGAGGGCGGCGGCGGCCCGTCGGGTCGTGTCCAGAATGGCGTCGACGGTGCCGGGTGGATGCCGTGTGGGCGTCACGTAGACCGTCTCCTCGAAGAACGGGCCCTCGAGCGGTTCGGGTTTGTCGAAGACGGCGAGAATCTCGAGGGATCCGTCCCAGGCCATCGCCTCGACGGCCACCTCGGCGCCCGGCACGAAACGCTCCACCAGCAGCGGGTTGTGGCTGCCCTGAATGCCGCGAATGCGCTCGGCGGTCGAGGGGGCATCGGCGGGGCTGTCGATCCTGATCACGCCCTGGCTCGCCGACAGGCCGATCGGCTTCATCACCACCGGTCCGTCGAACGAGGCAACCACGACCTCCGGATCGGTGCCGTCGGGAAGCAGAACGAAATCGGGTTGGGGGACCTCGGCGGCAGCCAGAAGGGTGCGCATCGCCGACTTGTCGCGGGTGGCCGCCACGCCGCCAGGGCTGTTGTGGCTGAGCCCTATGGCCTCGGCCGCCCGCGCTGCCATCACGACTCCAGCATCATCGGCGGCGACGATGGCGTCGATCGGGGTTCGGGCGGCGAGGTCGGCGATCGCGGCAGCGGAACCGGTTTCGTCGTCACAGGAAACGACAACGAACCGATCTCCCAGGGCGATGGGCGGTTCTTCCTCGGATGCGATCGCCAACTCGACGCCGAGGGCCTCCGCCGCCGCCACGAAATCGGCGGCTCTGTAGGTCGAGGTTGGCAGGACGACGAGCACCCGTGGCATGCCCGTCAGGTTAGGACCGGCGGCACCTGATCCTGCGGAGCCGGATCCGACCGCTCGCAGTTCCGGTGCCGACGGTCACCAGGTACCATGCGCAACGATGTCAGACGATCAGGTTCTCTCACTCTCCGCCGAAGCCCTCGATCTCATCGTCTCGCTCCGCGAGGAGGAGCCCGGCGATGCCGAATACGGATTGCTCATCGAGGTCACGGGTTTCCGAGGGTCGCAGTTCACCTACGAGTTGAGCTTCATGACCGTCGCCGATGCCGGTCCCTCCCGCACGGTCGAACGCCACGGCGAGCTCGCTCTCATCTTCCCCACCGATGACATCGACAAGCTCGAGGGATCGTCGCTGTCGCTCACCGATCAGGGGCTTGCGATGAACAACCCCAACGCTCCCGCCTCGCCGGCGATGGGCGGCGGACCCAAGGGCGACCTCACCGGCCCGCTGGCCGATCAGGTCCAGGTCGTACTGCGGGAACAGGTGAACCCTGCGATCGCATCGCATGGAGGCATGGCCGAACTGGTCAGCGTCGACGGGTCCACGGCCTACCTCCGACTCGGAGGGGGATGCCAGGGTTGCGGGATGGCCCAGGTCACGCTCAAGCAGGGCATCGAACGGATCCTCCTCGAGTCGATTCCCGAGCTCACCGGCGTCGTGGATGTGACCGACCACGCCTCGGGTACCGATCCGTTCTATCAAGCGGCGAAGAAGTAGTGGTCCGGGGTCGGCCACAGGCATCCGGGCCGACCGCACCTGATCCTGTCGGCAGCTCGACCCCGGCAGCCTAGAGGTCGTCGGCTCGCCGTAGGAACGCTGCCATCTGCCCCCGCGTGACGTTCTCCCCGGGGCAGAAGGTGGTGGGGGTGCACCCCTTCGTCACACCCGATGCCGCCAGGGCGTTGATGTCGCTCTGGAACACGGAACCGTCGTCGTCGGTGAAGGCATCCTCGGCGCCGGGAGCGAGTGAATATGCCCGATTGAGGAACGCCGCCATCTGTCCGCGGGTGACCGGAGCGTCCGGACAGAAGCTGGTGGGCGTGCACCCTCGCGTGATCCCCGACGCCGCCAGGGCGTTGATGTCTTTCTCGAACACCGAGTCCTGGTCGTCGGCGAACGCGTCGTCCGTGGACGCGGGGAGACCGAGCGCCCGGACGAGGAATGCCGCCATCTGGCCTCGGGACACGGCGTCGCCGGGGCAGAACCGGTCCCCTCGGGGCGGATTGCAGCCGAGGGTTATCCCCGCTGCCGCCGCCCATTCGATGTCGGCTTGGAACACCGAGGAGTCATCGTCGACGAACCAGCCGCTCGACGTGATGCCCCCCTCGACGGTCAGTCCGAGGCGGCCGGATCCGGCATCGGTGACGGTGATCGCCACTCCCTCCACCTGGAAGCTCTCGCCCGCCTCGTGGAAGTGCGCATACGGACCGGGAAAGGTGGCCGGCACCGCCGGATACGGTGTCACGTCGGCGACGATGCCGAAGCAGGGGGAGTCGTCCGGTAGTGGATCACACGATCCCGGGCGCTGGTCGATCCGGTACACCTCCACACCGGGAGCGTCGACGAGGCCCTCCGAGTTGGCGTCGAGGACGGGTTCGGACTGGTTCCGCACCGACAGCACGTAGAAGAGCCCCTGCGAACCTGTGGTGAGCACCACCAGGCGCGTTCCCGTGTAGCCGATCGGCCCGATCGTGTAGGCCCGGTCACCGCCGACGTGCAGCGACACCTGGGACGGCTCGATCCAGCCGGCGCTGTAGAGATTGAATCCGTGGGTGCCGGTCCATCCGAGTGACATGAGATCGAGCTCGTTGTCGTACGCGTCCACCGCCCCGGAGTGGGCCCAATGGAGGGTGTGGCCGATCTCGTGGGCGGCGATGGAGGCGGCGGGGGAGTACTCGTAGGCATCGACCTCGACGACGGTCGCCCCGTCGATCTCCGCCCGGCGTTGTAGGCCCTCGTAGAACATGGCGCCGGTCGACCACGAGACGGTCCCGGGCGCCCCCTGGCCGACGGCTTCGTTGCGGCTGTCGGCCAGCACGGTGAAGTCGTTCACGTACATCCGCGGGGTGGTGCCGGTGTGGGTCTGGCTGATGCCACACCCGGTGGCGGAAGATGAGCCCCGCCCCCGGAACACCGGGCGGTATCTGCCCTCCGAGAGTGTCTCGAAGTAATCGGCCGTCGTCCCGTTGAGGGCGGTCACGACCTCGCCGAGGTCCAGCCCGAGCAGCGTCTCTCCGGCGGGCCGGCAGATCCATACGTCCCACGTCTCCTCGCCATCGGTGAACAGCGACGTGAAGGGAAGATACGCCACCAGCCCCATCGGGTCGGCGTCGTAGGCTTCGCCGAAGCCGACGGTGATGGCATCGAGGGGAGCCAATCCTGCGATCGGACCTGCATCGAAGACGATGTCGTCGCCGGCCTCTTGCCTGGCCGTCTCGGCGCGAGCCGCTGGTGCCGGGACCAGGAGTCCGGCGAGCACGAGGCCAGTGGTGAGGAGGGTTCCGAGTCTGGTCATGATCTCCCGGTGTGGTCGATACGCCGATTGTATGCCGCCCGTCGGTCCATCGGCGGAGTGCCTGCCTGGGGTCATCGCCGTACCAACTACCCTCGGCGTCCCATGGGTATGAGCAGAGAGCACCTCGAGACGTTTCGCGACGCCACGGTGCCCGACCTGATCGGTCCGGGCCTCAAGCTCCTGTTCGTCGGGATCAACCCTGGGCTGTGGACTGCCGCCGTGCAGACCCACTTCGCCCACCCCGGCAACCGATTCTACCCGGCGTTGACGGTGGCGGGCATCATCGATCGCACGATCGACCGGTCTGCCGGCATGTCCGACGACGATCGTGCCCATCTGGTGGAGCGTGGTCTCGGGATCACCAACCTCGTGGAGCGTGCCACGGTTCGGGCCTCCGAGTTGGGCGCGGGGGAACTGAAGGCCGGTGCACTGCGGCTGGAGGCGACGGTGGCTACGCACCGGCCCCGGGTGGTCGCCATCGCCGGCATCTCCGCCTACCGCACTGCGTATGGGGTCTCGGACGTGAGTCCCGGTCGCCAGGACGTCGGTATCGGTGAGGCCGCCGTCTGGTTGGTGCCCAATCCCAGTGGCCTCAATGCCCACGAGACGGTCCAGACGCTTGCCGACGCCTATCGGCGAGCGGCGATCGAAGCCGGGGTGG
This sequence comes from uncultured bacterium, assembly GCA_963825585.1. GTDB lineage: Bacteria > Actinomycetota > Acidimicrobiia > Spongiisociales > ZC4RG35 > JAOUGY01. Next base: position 730,290 of record CAWGTX010000006.1, on the reverse strand, counting down.
TGGCGTCGTGACCGAGCCTTCGGAGCGACAGGTGTTGTATGCGCTGGTGGGGCTCGGATTCCACGTGGTGGTGGCCGTGCTGATCATCGGTGCCGAACTGGCCGGACTGGTGCCACGCTGGTGGACGGTGGCGAGCACGGCGGCATGGGTGATCGTCGCGGTCGTGGTTGGACGACAGTGGCGTCGCACCGGAAGGGTCCTCGGGTCGACCATCGCGCTCTTCCTGGCATGGACCGTCGGTACGCTGATACTGGCATGAGCGTGCGGGCGTGAGGGCGATGGGGCTCGACAAGACCCGCCAGGGATGGGCGGCTGTGACACTCGACGATGGTGTGTTCGTGGAGTGCCGTGTGCTGAACTCATTGGCCGATGTCGGCCCCGCCGATCGGGTGGCGGTCGACATGCCGATGTGGCACCCGCAGGCGGGAGAGCGGAGGGCATCGGAACTCGCGGCTCGACGGATACTGGGGCGGCGCTCATCCACGGTGTTCCTGACTCCGCCGGTCGATGCCCTGGCCTCCGACTGGGAGCACGCTCGACGTCACGGCGTCAGCAAACAGATGTGGTATCTGGCGCCCGCCATGCTCGAGGTGTTCGAACATCGACACCCGGATTGGCTCGAATCCCACCCCGAGGTGGTATTCGCCTCGCTTGCCGGCGCACCCTTGCCTCCCAAGAAGACCTGGGCCGGCATCGTTCGACGGCGCCGCCTGCTCGGCGATGCCGGTGTCGACATCCCCGATGAACTCGGACCTGCGGGGTCGATCCCCGCCGACGATGTTCTCGACGCCGCGGCCTGTGCGCTGGTGGCGAGCAGGCATCCTCAGTTCACCGTACCGCTGGGCAGCGGCGACGATCTGATGTGGACCGTACAGGGGCCATAGCTGGCTTTCGACCGAGGCGGGTCGACAGTCCCGCTCAGGCGGCATCTTGACTCTCGCGCTGTAAGCGTTTTCAATCGCGTGTGTATGGCACGTGTGACGATCGATGATGTGGCCCGGGAGTCGGGTGTCTCGGTGGCGACGGTGAGTCGGGCCGTTCGGGGGCTCCCAAACGTGTCGCCGGTGACTCGCCAGCGGGTGCTCGAGGTGGCTGCGCAGCTTCGATATCGGCCGGATCCGAACGCTAGTCGGTTGGCGGCGGGGAAGACAGGGGTCGTCGTCATGGCGGTCCCGTCGATCACGTCGTGGTACACGGGCCAGGCCATGGCGGGGGTGGAAGCCGTCTTGGCTGGTGCGGGATTGGAGCTCTCGGTGACGCTGCTGTCCGATGAGGCGACGAGGGAGCGCGTGCTGGCAGACCCTGCATCACTGGCGAAGCGGGCGGATGCCCTCATCCTCCTCGACCTCGCTCCCACCAATGGCCGGTTGGATCCCGAGCCCTCGTTCCCGGTGGTGGTGGTGGGGGATCGGTCGCCTTTCATGGACTCGGTGTCCATCGACAACGAGCTCGGTGGCCAATTGGCGGGCGAGCACCTGTTGTCCCTCGGGCATCGGAGGATCGGCGTGATCGCGGGATCGGTGCGCGAACTCGCCAACGAAGTGACGGCACACCGGACTACGGGGCTCTCCAGATCGCTGGTGAACGCCGGCCTCGACCTCGATGTCGACCTGAAGGCGTTCGGCAACTTTTCGGCGCTCGGAGGCTACGAGGCGATGATCGAGCTGCTCGGTCGCCGCGAGCGGCCAACCGCCGTGTTCGCTCTCTCCGACGACATGGCGATCGGGGCGATGCGGGCCGTTGTAGAGGCCGGCTTGTCGATTCCCGACGATCTGTCGATGATCGGATTCGACGATCACGAGCTGGCGTTCGCTGTCGGACTCACCACCGTTGCCCAGGACCCGGCCGATCTGGGCGCCAAGGGCGCCCAATTGTTGGTCGATCGGCTCACCGGCCATATCGGGCCGCCGAGAGAGGTTCACAGCGCCGTGCGTCTCGAGATCCGAACCTCAACAATGCAGATATGACCCGATCGCGGTTGCGCGCGAGCTGCTCGTCCTCCCGCCGTTCGACCCGGCCACTGCGGTGATCGCCGCCTATTCGGCGGGATGAGTGGTGGCGTTGCGGAGGCCGGAACACGCGACGATTCGGGTTCGCTCTGTGGTTACCCAGGGGCTCATGCTGCTGGCGTGGTCGCTCTCGTGAACGGTGACCATCGTCGGTCTCGCGCTCGCCCCGGCGCTACCGTTCACGGCCACCGGACTGGCCGACCTCGCATTGCGAGGCCGGCGAAGCCGACCGTCGATCGGCTGCGGCGACGGAGTCAGGGGCTCCTCCACCTTGATGTGTGCAGGTCGGTGGCGAGTGCCTCGGAAAGGACATCGCTGTGTGTGTGGTTGGGCGAGGCGATCACCACGGCATCACACAGCCCAGACGACGACAGCTCGGACGAGGACGTCGAGGCCACGGCTGTACGGACGATGCAAGCAGCCGATGTGAGGGTCGCCTCGTCGGGGTCGGCGATGGCGATGGCCTCGGCGTTGTCGATGCGGTTGATGTTCACGGTGTGCTCGACACCCTGCACCCCTGTATCGCGACCGTCCGTCCATCGATCCTGATCCGTTGCTCGGAGGCTCACAAGCTAGGGTTTCGGCATGGCGCCTCTGGTCATCAACCCGACTCGTGCACTCGGCCCACTCGGAGAGGTCGGTTCGCTCGCTTTCGGATGTTGGCGGTTCACACACACCAATGTCGGCGAAGCACGCACTCTGGTGGAAGCCGCTCTGGACGCCGGAATGAACCTGATCGACACCGCCGACGTGTACGGCCTCGACTGGGCCGGTCGCGGATTCGGGTCGGTGGAGTCGCTCCTGGGCGAGGTGCTGGCGATGGACTCATCGCTGAGGGAGCGGATGGTGTTGGCTACGAAGGGAGGGATCATCCCTCCGGTGCCCTACGACTCGTCGGCCCTCTATCTGCGACAGGCCTGCGAGGACTCACTCCGACGGCTCGGGGTCGAGGTGATCGACCTCTACCAGGTGCACCGGCCCGATCTCCTCACTCATCCCGGCGAGGTGGCTCAGACACTCGATGAGCTCGTGAAGTCTGGCAAGGTGCGGGCGGTGGGGGTGTCGAACCATACGCCGGCCCAGACCGAGGCGCTCGCCGCCCACTTGACGGTGCCATTGGTGACGACGCAGCCGGAGTTCTCCGCTGCGCACCTCGACCCGCTGCGGGACGGCACCTTCGACCAAGTCATGCGCCTCGGACTGAGTCTGCTGCTGTGGAGCCCGCTGGCCGGGGGCAGGATCATGACGGGCGAGGGGATTCGTACCGATCTCACCGTGGCACTCGATCGGGTGGCCGCTGCGCATGGGGTCAGCCGGTCTACGATCGCGCTTGCCTTTGCGCTCGCTCAGGCCCCGTCGCCGGTTGTGATCGTGGGCACCCAGCGGCCCGATCGGCTCTCCGAGGCGCGCGCGGCGTTGGATGTTCGAATGGAACGGGAACAGATGTACCGGATCATCGAGGCATCGGAGGGAGTCGGCCTGCCCTGACGCCGAGCGTTGGCGCCGGTGCCGTCGCCTCCGCGACCTCCGGAAGCTCGGTGCCGTCAGAACGGGGTTCGGTGACGCCCGGTCAGCGTTGGTGGAGCCGCAGACGGGTCATCCCGCCGCCGGGCCGCCACCGTCTCGGCGGTATCAAGCTCAGCCTCGGCGGGTTCTGCCGCATCCAGGGTGTCGTTCCGCTCGGCCACGCTTGTTCGCACGGCCGGTTCCGATGGGAGCAGCCACACCCGCCCCAACTCGCGCTCGACCCGTGCCAGCGTCGCCTCGCCGGCTCCACACTTCCGATGTTGTCGGTCGCACACCACATGCGTCTTTTCGCTCATGACGGTGGCAATGGCGGCCGATATCCTGGTCACGCATGTCAACATCGGTCGAACACTCACCCTCGGTGATCCGCACTGCACCGAGCTTCTTCGCCAACTCTCTCCTCGCCGCAGCGATCGGCGTCGCTCTCGCCCGCATCGCCGAACAGTCCTCGGTGGCCGTCGTCGCGGCCTTCGCCGATCGTGACCCGGTCCTCACCAACTCCGGTGCGGTCCTGCGCAACCCCGGCTCCGACCTGGTTCTGCTCGCCGGTCCGGTTGCATCGCTCGTCGTGGGGTTCAGCCTGCTCTTGTTGTATCCAGGTTCCAAAGACCGCAGCTCCGGTCGCCTGGTGATGTTGTGGACGATGCTGTTCTCGTTTCGCAACGCATGCGTCGCCCTTGCGCTCGGAGCAGTCGACGCCACGTCTCCGGTGGGTCGGGCGTTCGCCCGCTGGTCGATCCCAGAGGGTATCGACCTCGCCCTGGCGATCGTCGGCGCGCTGGCATTGATTCTGATCGCAGTGGGCGCTGCCCCGGCGTTTCTGTCGTTCTCGCGCCATCGCAGCGAGGTGTCCACGCCACGCGAGCGACTCCGATTTGCGTCGTCGATGGCGCTGATCCCGGGACTGGCGGGTCCTCTGCTGGCGGTTCCGATGTTCCTTCCGGATGCCGGGACGGGTTTCGTGACGAGCCTTCCGTTGGCTGGGGCATTCATCGTCATCACGGTGCTGGTGGCGGCGGGGACCAAGTCGTTCAAGCCGCCTGAGGTGATCGAGGAACGAAGCCTGTCGGTCGGCCTGGTGGCCACCTTCGTGGGCGTGGTTCTGGCGGTCCGCTTCGGGCTCGGCCCGGGTGTGCCGATCCCTCCTTGGAACGAGAGCCTCGACCTGACGTGGCGTCCATGAGTGGTCCACGGGCCGCTGTGCTCACGGTGAGCGACGGCGTCAGCGCCGGCACACGGCTCGACGGCTCCGGTGACGCCCTCGTGGAACTGCTGGGGGCGGCCGGGTACGAAGTTGCCGACCGGCAGGTGGTGGCCGACGAACCCGAGGCGATCGCCATGGCACTCCGGGCGATGGCGCAGCGCGCTTCCCTGGTGGTATCGACCGGAGGAACCGGGTTCGGGCCGCGGGACGTGACACCCGAGGCGACCCGCACGGTGATCGAGCGGGAGGCTCCCGGGCTGCTGCATCTGATGCTGGCCAAGGGCATCGAGAAGACGCCGAAGGCGGCGCTCACGCGGGGTGTGGTCGGCTCGGTGGGCCGGAGCCTCATCGTGAACCTCCCGGGCAGCCCGACAGGTGCGATGGAGAACCTGGAGGCGATCCTCGACCTGGTCCCTCACGTGCTGGACCTGTTGGCCGGCGACACCGAGCACCGGTGAGAGTCGTGTCCTGACGGGGTTCGCCGAGCGGGCCGCGGGGAGCATTGTTCACTGCTGCATACCGCGGCTGGGCCTATTCTCCCGGTGTGGCCGAACTCGACCGGATTCGTGAGACGATCGCCGACTGGACCAACCGCAGCATCCCCTTTGCCCTGGCAACGGTGGTGGGGGTCAGGGGGTCGACCTATCGCGGTCTGGCCGCTCGGCAGCTGGTGGCCGAGGACGGAACCTCGGTGGGGACCGTGTCGGGTGGGTGTCTGGACTCCGATCTGCGCTCGATCGCAGCCCGTGTGATCCGCTCGGCGACCCCGGAGGTGGTCGAGTTCGATCTGACGGCCGACGACGAGGCGGTCTGGGGATGGGGCATCGGCTGCAATGGCGCCACCCGGCTGCTCGTGGAACCGTCGTCGTCGGCCTTGACGCTTTCGATCACGCTGGGAGCGTTGCGGAGTGCCCAGCGCCCGGCCGCAGTCGTCCACCTGCTGAGCGGTGAGCGAATTGGCCACAGGGCGGTGGTCACCCATGGCGGACTGGAGGGCGACATCCCCGGCGGTCTGGCCGATTCCGCCCGCCAGGCCCTCATCGATTCCCGCCACCGGCTGGCGGTGGTCGACGGCGTCGAAGCGCTCGTCGAGGTGGTGGGGTCGCCGTCCCGGTTGGTGGTGTGCGGAGCCGGCCACGACGCCGTGCCGCTGGTTCGGTACGGAGCGGACCTGGGGTTCGAAGTGATCGTGGTCGATGACCGGCGCCAGTTTCTGACCGCCGAACGGTTTCCCGAGGCTTCGGCGCTGGTTCACTGCGAGCCGAGAGATCTTCGGTCGGCGGTGGAGCTGGATCAGCGTTCCCACGTCGTGCTCATGTCGCACAACTACCTGCGCGACCTCGACTACCTGCGGAGCCTCTCGGGCACCGCCGTTGCCTACGTGGGAGCGCTGGGGCCGGGGGAACGGCTGGAACGCCTGCTCGGAGACCTGGGCGAGGAATACGATGACCTCGGGACCGTATACGGGCCTGCGGGACTCGATATCGGGGCGGAAGGCCCGGGCGAGATCGCATTGGCCATCGTCGCGGAGATCGTGGGGGTCCGGCGTGGGAGGGGAGGCGGGCACCTTCGTGTCCGGAAGGGCCCCCGAAGCCTGCAAACCTTCGACTGACTTTCCCGCCGGGGGTTCACGAAGGGCCTCGAGCAGTTGTGCGTGGCGGGGGGCTGCGGTCTAGCGTACGGTCTCAGCCGAGCGAGGAAACGCGCATGAACATCACCCACGAATTCGAAGTCTCCCGCCCTGTCGACACGGTCTGGACGTTCTTCCAAGATGTCGCCTCCGTTGCCGATTGTCTTCCGGGTGCCGAGCTCCTCGAAGACAAGGGAGACGGCACCTACGTCGGCAAGGTTTCGGTGAAGCTCGGACCATTGTCGGCGACGTTCGAGGGTGAGGCCACGGTCACTCCGGATCATTCGTCGAAGACCGGTCTCATCGACGGCAAAGGCGTCGACCGTCGCGGAGGCAGCCGCGGACAGGTCAAGGTGACGTACGCCCTCGTGCCGTCCACCGCCGGAACGTCCGTGAAGATCGACGCCGATGTCACGCTCTCCGGCGCAGCGGCGCAGTTCGGGCGCACCGGGCTGATCAACGAGATGTCGACCCGTCTCATCGGCGACTTGGTCCAGTGTGTCGAAGGCAAGCTGGCGGCCACGACCGTTGAGGAGGCCCAAGAGATCAAGGCTTCCGAGGTCAAGGGTCTGTCGTTGTTCTTCCAGAGCCTGCTCGCCTGGTTCAAACGCCTCTTCGGGAAGAAGTGATCCGGGCCACCCTGGTCTGATCAACCGATCGTGACGGTGAAGGTCGCAGTGTCACACGATCCGGCGGTGTCGCACAGTTCGTACACCACGGCGTCGGTTCCGGTGAAGTCGTCGTTCGGCGTGTACCGGATGCGACCGCCACCCAGGGTTTGGCCCACACCGTTGGCCGGCTGGGTGACGATCCTGAACGACTGTCGGTTCCAGTTTCCGCTTCCGGGCACGTCGTTGCTCACGACTCGCACGACCACGGCCTGGCCGGCCGGGCCTGCGCCGGTGTCGTCCCGAGTCACCGTGACGGCGGCCACGGTCACGGTCACGGTGGCATCGTCGCACAGGCCACCAGGGTCGCACACTCGGTAGCCGAACGTGTACGTCCCCGCCGCCCCGAAGGTGGGGGTGTAACGCACCACCGACCCCATCACGGCGGCGGAACCCGACGTCGGCTGACCGGTGATCGTCGGTGTGAGGGGATCGCCGTCGACATCGACATCGTTGGCGAGCAGGGCAACGTCGAGGGGCGTACCCCATCCGGTGGACCCGCTGTCGTTGGACGCGACCGGGGCGTCGTTGACCGGTCGGACCGTGATCGCCACGGTGAAGGAGACGTCGTGGGTTCCGTCGGTGACGTCGATTGTGACAGAGATGTCTCCGGCGAAGTCCTGCGACGGTTGGAACACCAGTCGGGAGCAGTCGGCCGGAACCGTAGCGGCCCCCGATGAGGGACTGGCGGCCAGGGAACAGTTCAGATCGTCGCCGTCAGGATCGCTCACCCCCAGCGGGAGCGTGAGCAGCGAGTCCTCGTCGACCGAAGCGGTGGTCACGCCGATCACGGGAGGCCGCTGCACGTCGATGATGGTGATGGTGACATTCGCTTCGGCACAGGAGCCTGCGGTGTTGCACACCCTGTAGCGGAACGAGTCCTCGCCGACCGCTCCTGGGTCGGGGGTGTAGGTGATCCGGCCGGATCCGACCACCGCCGAGCCGCTATCGGGCGTTGAGCGAAGGCGGAGGCTGCTCGGGTCCAGTGACCCGCCTGGGTCGGTGTCGTTGGCGAGCACGTCGATGACGATCGGTACCCCCGCTACGGTGCTGACGGCGTCGCCGGAGGCCATCGGTCCGTCCGAGGTGGTCACGGTGGTCGTGGGCTCGCTGGTGGTCGTGGTGGTCGTGGTGGAGGGTGCGGTGGTGGAAGTGGTGGTCTCCTCGGGGGGCCGGGTGATGCTGGTGGTGGTCGGTTCCTCCTCAACGGTTGACGGCGTTGCGGCAGGTTCCGGGGGCAGAGCGAAATCCCCGGCGGCGGCCACGGCGTCGACAACGTCGACGGGCAAGAAGGCCGACGGTGGAGGAATCACGCCGGCGGCCATCGAAGTGGCCATGACGGCGGAGCTCGTCAGCAGGGTCGCTGCGTCGCGACCCACCTGGGGAAGCCCCCGGATGAACGGGAGCTCGGCGAGCATGGCGAGAGGCCCGGCCGCGGCCTGCAGGCGACCGAGCGACACGTTCATGAGCGCCCGAACGACGAGGGGATCGAACTGTCGGCTGGACTGTGACGCGATCTCCTGTCGGGCCGCCGCCGGCGTCTTGGCGCGCTGGTATGCCCGCCCCGACGTCATCACGTCGTAGGCGTCGCCCACCGAGACGATTCGGGCCCCGAGGGCGATCTCGGTGCCCGCCAGGCCGTGCGGGTACCCGGTGCCGTCGAAACGCTCGTGATGATGCTCGATCGTCTTGGCCCATTCACCCAACCAGGGGATGAGCGGCCCGACGAGCTTCATGCCGTACACAGGGTGCTGTTTGACGAGGTGCCACTCCTCGTCGGTGAGCTTCGAATCCTTGTTGAGGATCTCGGCCGGTACCTCGAGCTTGCCCACATCGTGGAGCAGGGCCGCCCATCGCAACTTGTCCCGCGCTTCTTCGCTCAGACCCATCTCCTCGGCGAGGATGTCGGTGTAGGCGCGGGTGCGCTCGGAATGGCCGCGAGTCTTCCGGTCGTGTTGGGAGAGCGCGGTCGACAAGGACAGGATCAGCTCGGACATCTCGCCGATGTCGGTGGATTCCCCGGACTGAACCCGGTCGATCCGCTTGCGGAGTTCGGTGAAGTTGCCCGAACGGAGAGCCACCCGCATCCGCGACGGCGCCCGGTCGGGAAACAGCATGGTCATCTTGAGCAGAATGGTGAGGGGCAGCAGTCGGCGGGCCACACGATCGGTGAGGGTGGCCGCCACGGTGGAGGCCGACAGAACCGCGACCCACCAGATCGCGACGTCGGTGGCCGTCTCCGTGTCGGGGAGCATCCTGGCGACGGTACGTCCGGCCACGAACCCCACCCCGAGCGGCACCAGGAAGATCCCGACGCGCAAAACAAACGCAGCGAGTCGTCGCGACCGCCACCGATCCTCGAGCGGTGTTGTCCCCTTCGTCGGCCTCATGGCCCTCGCTCCTTGTCACCGTGTTGTTCGGCACGATGAAGCGTTGAGTCGAGCGATTTGACGATAGCCCGTAAGCAGCCACCAGCCATCAGCTACCAGCCAGAATGTCGTCCGTCTTCACCCCGAGGGCTTCGTGACTCGAACGCCGTGGTCGGGTGTGGCTAGTAGTGGACGCTGGGCTGGCAGCCATCCTCATCTCGTCCACGGCGGCGCCACGTCCGGATCGATCCCGTAGTCGGCGATGGCCTTGCGGGCGATGTCGGCGTCGATGACTGCGTCGGCGGCCAGGCCCGAGAGCATGGCAACCACCACGTGGGGGGTGTCGGTCTCGAAGAAGCGCCGGAGCGCCTTCCTGGTGTCCGAACGGCCGAAGCCGTCGGTGCCGAGTGGCACGAAGCGGTGGGGAACCCAGGGGGCCACCTGCTCGGGCACCATCCGCATGAAGTCTGTAACGGCGACGATGGGTCCGCCGACATCTGCCAGCGCCCGGGCCACGAACGGGACCTTGGGCTCGGCCCCCGGGTGGAGGCGGTTCCAGCGATCGGCTGCCATGGCATCTTCACGCAATGCCTTGTATGAGGTCGCCGACCACAGCTCCACTCCGATCCCGAAGCGTTCGGCCAGCTCGGTTTGGGCATGGCGGGCCGCCAGGTTGGCCGAACCCGAGAACAGGATCGCACCGCGGCGCTCGACGCCTTCCGGTGACTCCGCCCAGCGGTAGAGGCCGTCGAGGATGCCCTGATCGACACCCTCGGCCTTGGCCGGCTGCTGATAGTTCTCGTTGTAGACGGTGAGGTAGTAGAAGATGTCCTCTCCCTCGCCGTACATGCGGTGAATGCCGTCTCGGATGATCACACCGAGTTCGTAGGCGAAGGCGGGGTCGTAGGAGCGGCACACCGGCACCACCGACGACAGCAGCAGGCTGTGACCGTCCTGATGCTGGAGCCCTTCGCCCTGCAGCGTGGTGCGACCGGCGGTCGCACCGAGCAGGAAACCCCTGGTGCGGGCATCGCCCGCCGCCCACAGGAGGTCGCCGACACGCTGCCACCCGAACATCGAGTAAAAGATGTAGAAGGGAACCATCGGTACGCCCCTGGTGGCGTACGAGGTGCCGGCCGCGATCCACGAGGCGGTGGAACCGGCCTCGGTGATGCCCTCCTCGAGGATCTGCCCATCCTTGCCCTCGACGTAGGCGAGGATCATCGAGGCGTCGACCGGCTCGTAGAGCTGTCCCTTCGATGCGTAGATCTTGAGCTCTCGGAACAAGGAGTCCATCCCGAAGGTGCGGGCTTCGTCCGGCACGATCGGGACGACGCGTGGGCCGAAACCTTCGGTTCGGGCCAGGTTGCGGAGCAGTCTGGTGAATGCGGTGGTGGTCGACGCCTCGACCTTGCCGGAACCGGCGTTGATCTCCTTGAACGCCTCGTCAGGCGGAAGGGGCATGGGGTTGCGGACTCGCGTGGAGCGGGACGGAACGGAGCCGTGCAGCCGCTTGCGTGTGTCCATCAGGTAGGCGTACTCGGGCGTGTCGGGGCCCGGGCGGAAGTACGGGGGATCGAGATCGCCCTGCAGTGACTCCTCCGGAATGTCGTCCTCGAGGTGGAGACGCACCCGCAGCTCCTGGAGCTGCTGGTTTGTGAGCTCTTTGATCTGGTGTGTGGCGTTGCGGCCCTCGACGTCGGGTCCGAGCGTCCAGCCCTTCACCGTCTTCGCCAGGATCACCGTCGGGGCGCCGGTGAGCTCGCCGGCGGCCTTGTACGCCGCATAGATCTTGCGATGATCGAGCCCGCCGCGTCGGAGCTCCCAGATCTCGTCATCGGACATGTGCTCGACCAACGCCTGGGTCCGAGGGTCCTTTCCGAAGAAGTGCTCGCGGACATACGCCCCGTTCTCGGCCTTGTAGCGCTGGTATTCGCCGTCGACGGTTGCGTTCATCACGTCGACCAGGGCGCCGTCGTGATCGGCGTCGAGAAGGGGGTCCCAGCCGCTGCCCCAGATGACCTTGAGGACGTTCCAGCCGGCGCCGCGGAACATCGCCTCGAGTTCCTGGATGATCTTGCCGTTGCCGCGCACCGGTCCATCGAGGCGCTGGAGGTTGCAGTTGATCACCCACACCAGGTTGTCGAGACCCTCTCGGGAGGCCAACGAGATCGAGCCGAGCGTTTCGGGCTCGTCTGTTTCGCCGTCACCGATGAAGCACCAGACCTTGGAGTCCTTGGTGTCGTCGATTCCCCGGTTGTGGAGATACTTGTTGAACCGGGCCTGGTAGATCGAATTGATCGGACCGAGACCCATCGACACCGTCGGGTACTCCCAAAACTCCGGCATCAGCCGCGGGTGCGGGTACGAGCTGAGGCCGTTGCCTCCGATCTCCTGTCGGAAATTGTCGAGGTGGCTCTCCTCGAGACGTCCCTCCAGGAACGCCCGGGCGTAGATGCCCGGGGCAGCGTGGCCCTGGATATAGACGGCGTCGCCTGCGCCACCGTTCTCGCGGCCTCGGAAGAAGTGGTTGAAACCGACTTCGTACATGAGTGCCGAGGAAGCGAACGACGACAGGTGCCCGCCGATGCCCTTCTCCGAGTGATTGGCTTTGATCACCATGACGGCGGCGTTCCACCGAATGAAACGTCGGATCCGCTTCTCCAACCACTCGTCACCCGGATAGGCGGGCTCCTCCTCTGGGGGAATGGTGTTGATGTACGGCGTGGTGACCGAGAACGGGGCTCCCACCGCCATCTGCTGAGAGCGTTCCAGGAGTTTCGAGAGGAGGTACCGCCCGCGGACGGTACCGCGTTCGGCCACGACCCCGTCGAGGGAATCGAGCCACTCCTGGGTTTCGACCGGATCGACGTCGTGGAGTTGGTGGACGAAGCCGTCGATGAATGTTCGGTCGCTCTGCATGTGACCAGCCTACCCAGAGGTGGTCCGATGGGCACCCCTTCCGGGCGGGTCGACGCCGCCACAAGTCGGCGGGTCGGGGACTGCGTCCGCCGATTGTCGACCGGGGTCCCCGCTTAAACGACACTGGTTTCGGTCGACCGGAAGCTCAGCCCGGGGTCCTCGGAGAACCCCCTTCCTCCGGGGTCCCGGGCGTGGGTTTCCATCCGTTGTGGCCGACCGTGCCCCCACGCCCCGCCCGGCCTCCCAGCGGAGCCCAACAGGTCGGCCGGAACATCGAAGACGGCGAAGCACCATATCGGACACGCCCACACGACACGTGCGGCGCCGACCCACAACCAGGCGAACGCTGCAGGACACGGCACTAGCCGGTGCGCTGGCAGATCTCCGGGGCCGTCTGCCAGTCCAGGATCGTCTCGATGACCGTTGCGGGTGCTTCGAGCATCGGCACATGACCGATCCCGGTCATCTCGACCGCTCTCCAGTCAGGGCGCAGCGAGGCAAGCCACCGCATCGACGCCGGGCTCACCAGCCGGTCGCGGTCACCCCAGATGAGCAGCGTGCGACGCGGGAGGACTTCGACCAACGTGACGAAGGCGCTGCGCCTGACAAGCCGTTTCCGCACGGCGGCGGCGGAGTCGGCGAATGTGTCGGCCGCCCACGGCATCGACTGTCGCAATTCGGCGTTCTCGATCGCTGCCTCGAGCGCAACCGGCGAGATCGAGCCCTTGTGAGCCGCCACGAGGTCGAAGGTGGCGTGTACGAGTTGGGCCGGCGTCGACCGGTCGAGGAGACGCCGGGTGAGGAAGCTGCCAACTCCGGGAATCGATTGTGTGAGGAGGCGGGCGACCACCGCCGGGTCGGCGGGTCGGCCACGCGGTGGGAGGGGTGTGGCCGGGGCGACCAAGACCATCCGGTGGATCCGGTCCGGTCGGGCGGCTGCGACCAGCTGGCAGACGAGACCACCCATCGAGTTTCCGAGCAGCGTCACCGAGTCACACCGGAGCGTGTCGATGACCTCGATCACTGCGCCGACCTGTGTGTCGATCTGGTCGCCCGGTCGTGGAGGGCTCAGCCCGAACCCGGGAAGGTCGAGTGCAGCCACGGTCCATCCCAGCCGACCGGCGATGGGGTCCCAGTTGCGGGCCGATCCGCCGAGGCCATGAACCGCCACGGCGGTGACATCGCCCTCGTTGCCGGTGGTTCGCACGTGAATGGGGCCGTTGGTGCTGTCGAGGTACCTCGAGTCGGGCATGCCTCGAGGGTAGCGATCACCGCGATCTGAACCGACGGCGACCTCGCTCCCGGTCCGACGTATCCTCCACGGTGTGCGAATCCTGCTCGTGTCCACATATGAGCTCGGTCACCAACCACTCGGGGTGGCTGCTCCCGCCGCCGCCCTGCTCGAGGCCGGACACGAGGTGTCCGCCATCGACGTGGCCGTCGATTCCCTCGACATGAGGGTGGTGGAGTGGGCGGACAGGGTCGCCATCTCGGTGCCGATGCACACCGCCATGCGCATTGGGGTCGAGGTGGCGGGCCGGATCCGCGGTCACGTTCCCGCTACGCCGATCGCCATGTACGGGTTGTACGCCGCCATGGGTGCCGATCGAACGGTGGGGCAGGTCGTCGATGTGGCCATCGTGGGGGAGTACCAGCAGCAGCTCCTACGGTGGGCGGACGGCGAGGAACTCGGCCCGGTGGTGACCGACCTGTCGATCGGCTCGTTCGCGGTGCCCGCCCGCCACCTGTTGCCCGGACTCGACCGGTATGCCCACCTGCAGCACGGTGCCGAGCATCGCACGGTCGGCTACGTCGAGGCGAGCCACGGTTGCCGGCACCGCTGCAGGCACTGTCCGATTCCAGCCGTGTACGACGGTCTCTACAGGGTGGTCGGTCTCGATCCACTTCTCAGCGACATCGAGGTGTTGGTGGGCATGGGCGCTAGGCACGTCACGTTCGGGGACCCCGACTTCCTCAACGGTCCTGCCCATTCGATGCGGGCAATCGAACGGGCCCATGAGGCCTTTCCGTCGCTCACCTTCGACGTGACGATCAAGGTGGAGCACCTCCTGAACCACGCCGAGCTGTTGCCCCGGCTGGCGGCAGCGGGCACGTTGTTCGTGGTCTCGGCGTTCGAGTGCACCGACGATCGATCGTTGGACATGCTCGACAAGGGCCACACCGTCGCCGACATGGAGCAGGCGCTCGCCATCTCCCGTGCCGCCGGTCTCGACATCCACCCGTCCTGGATGCCCTTCATGCCGTGGACCGAGCCGGCGCACGTGGTCGACATCTTCAGGTTCCTCGACCGTCACGATCTTCTCGGCATCACAGACCCGGTCCAGCTCTCGATCCGGCTCCTGGTGCCGGAGGGCTCGCTCATCCTCGACGTCGCCGCCGAGCAGATGGGTGCGTACGACCCGGTGGCGCTCTCGTACCGCTGGCACTCCGAGGATCCCCGGTCGGACCGGTTGCAGTCCGAGCTCGCCGCCATCGCCGCTGCCCATGCCGACACCGGTCGGGATCCACTCGAGACGCTGGTCGAGATGTGGTCGCTGTCGCTCGATGTGTCCGGAGGCGACCCCGGTGAGGCCCAGATCCCCGCCGGCGCCACCGCCGGGCGCCCGCGAATGACCGAACCGTGGTTCTGCTGAGCCGAGCCAACCGACCGCCAGTTGGGCGGTCTCTGAAAGCGAGAGGCGAGGAGCGGGGAGCGGGGAGCCGATCCTACCCAGTGTCCTTCCCGGTGAGCCTGTACCGGTTTTACGGCCACTGTGGTCATGGCGTCGCTCCAACAGCCGGCGCCACCAGCCCTGTCTGGCTCCTCGCTCCTCGCTCCCCGCTCCTCGCTCCTCGCTCCTCGCTCCTCCTCGACTTTGCCCCTCCGACTACTTTGTGCTACAAAGTGTGTCATGGACAACGACATGCGGTCCGCCGACATCGCTGAGGTCAGATCGCTGCTCGCGGAGGTTGGTGACCTGAAGAAGGGAACCCGGGCGGTTCTGCAGAGTGACGGTTGGCAATGGCTGCTGGTGTGGGGTGCTGTGTGCCTCGGTGCAGCACTCAGTTACTCCACCCCGATCGCTCCCTGGTACTGGGTCGGGGCGGTACCGGTCGCGCTGGTGGTGACCTGGGTCCTTCAGGAGCGTCTCGAGGATCGGGCGCCGGTTCGCGTCAAGGCATGGCCGTACTGGGCCGTCGGCGGAGCGATGACGGTTGCGGGCTTCGGCTCCAGCTTCGTCCTCTCCACCGAGGTCAACGTGGTGGTCGTGTGGGTCGTCTTCGGGTTGGGATTCACCGGGTTCTCGCTGCTCGACCGCCGGCGGGCGGCCGCAGGCGTCTTCCTGGGACTCTCGGTCACGGCGACGTTCCTGGGGATCGTCACCGATGACCGGATGACGCTCTATCCGATGCTCGGCTTCATGTTCGCCATCGCCATGGCGGGGGTTTCGGCCGGGATTCGACAGGCGGCCCGTCGGTGAGCCAGGAGCGGCATCCATCCCAACTCCTCGACGACACCATCCATCAACGCGTACGGTTGGGGATCCTGGCGGTGCTGGCCGAAGCCGACGCAGCCGACTTCGCCTATCTGAAGGAGCGCCTCGACCTCACCGACGGCAACCTGAGCCGTCACCTCCAGGTGTTGGAGGAAGCCGGGTACGTGATCATCGAGAAGGGATTCGAGGGCAAACGACCACGCACGTGGATCAAGGCCACGAGGGAGGGCCGCCGGGCCTTCGGCGACCATCTGACGGCGCTGCAGCGATTGATCGACATGGCCCGCTATGACGGGACCTGACGTCCGTCCGTGGCCGTGTTCGCGGGAGTATGGCAGGATCATTGGTAGAGAGGTGACGAGATGACGAGTGTGCTCGAGGCCAGCGGCCTCCAGAAACGGTTCGGCGACATCGAGGCGGTTTGCGGGGTGTCGTTTCGGATCGAGACCGGTGAGACCTACGGTCTACTCGGCCCGAATGGGGCGGGTAAGACGACCTCGATCTCGATGGTGAGTGGCCTGTTGCAGCGTGACGCCGGGGATGTATTGATCAACGGCGCCCAGATGACCACCTCGACACTCGGACCGAAAGCCGACGTCGGCCTGGTCCCCCAAGACCTGGCGATCTACCCCGATCTCACCGCTCGTGAGAATCTCCGGTTCTTCGGTCGCCTCTACGGGATGAGGGGATCCGAGCTCGATCGTCGCGCCGACGAGGTGCTCGACGTGATCGGCCTCCGTGATCGGAGCGATGATCGCGCCGATGAGTTCTCCGGGGGCATGAAGCGGCGTTTGAACATCGGCATCGGACTGTTCCACCAACCCAAACTGCTCATCCTCGACGAGCCCACGGTCGGGGTCGATCCGCAGTCACGAAACGCCATTCTCGAGTCGGTGGAGCACCTCTCGGCCGAGGGCATGGCCGTCCTCTACACCACCCACTACATGGAGGAGGCCGAGCGGCTGTGTGATCGGGTCGGCATCATCGACCAGGGCGAGATCAAGGCCGAGGGCACCCGCAGGGAACTGGTGCAGATGGTCGGCCAACTCGACCGGATCAGGGTCACGGCCACCGGGGCGAACGATGGGGCGGTGGCAGCGATCCGTGGTCTGGCGGGCGTGTCCGAGGTGACCCACGGGGACGGCGCGGTGGAGATCCTGGCGACGGATGCCGGCCAGGTGCTGGCGCCCGCCCTGGCGGTCCTGACCTCGAACGGGGTCGGGGTGTCGTCCGTTGCGGTCGACGAGCCCGATCTCGAAGCCGTGTTCCTCCATCTCACGGGCAAGGCGTTGAGGGACTGACATGAGGAACGCTTGGAACATCGCCAAGAAGGACCTGGCGCTACGGATGCGGGACCGTTCGGTGTTCATCATCGGGATCATTGCGCCGCTGGCCCTGGCGTTCATCTTCAACCTCGTCTTCGGTGGAAACCTCAACGATGTCGGCGAGGAGATCACGCTCGGAGTGGGCGTCGCCAATGCCGATGCCGGTCCGGTCGGTGACGCCTTCGACGACGTCCTGGCTTCGTTGGTCGACGACGGATTCATCGAACTCGAGTCCTTCGAAGACGAGACCACCGCCCGACAGGCGACCGATGACGGCGAGGTGGGTGCCACGTTCATCGTGCCGGCGGGGATCTCCGAGTCGATGCTCTCGGGTGGTTCCGCAACGATCGAGGTGGTGGGCAATGTCGATGCCCCCACCACTACCGACATCGCAGAGGCGATCGCCCGGCAGTTTTCGGCAGGAGTGACCCGGGCGAACCTGTCGGCGGCGACCGCTCTCGGGACGGGCGTCATCGGTTTCGACCAGATTCAGCAGGCGGCCGCAGAGGCCGGCGCGATGGCGCCGCTGGTGGAGGTCGGTCCGATCGAAACCGAAGTCCGCCAGCTCGACTCGGCCACCTACTTCGTGGCGGCGCTGTCGGTGTTCTTCATGTTCTTCATAGCCGGCCTCAGCGTCACCGACATGCTCGAGGAGCGGAGGGAGGGGACACTGGCCCGACTCCTGGTGGCTCCGATCTCACGGGGCTCGATCCTCCTGGGTAAGTCGCTCACCAGTGTCATCATCGGCACGGTGTCGATGACCGTGCTGGTCGTCGCCTCCAGCCTGTTGATGGGAGCGTCCTGGGGCCCCGTCGTGGGTGTTGCGATGCTGGTGGCCACCGCAACGCTCGCCATCGTGGCTCTCATGTCGATGGTTGGGGGACTGGCCCGGACCCCCGAGCAGGCCGGCAACCTCCAGTCGATCGTGGCGGTGACCTTCGCCATGCTGGGCGGCACATTCGTCCCCATCGCGGAGGGTGACGGGCTGCTGTCGCAGCTCCAGTACGCCACACCGAACGCATGGTTCCTGCGGGGACTGGCCGAGATGGCGACAGGAGATGTCGGCGCCGGGCTACCGGCGGCCGGAGTCCTCCTCGGTATGGCCGTGCTCGCCGGGTTGGTTGGCATTCCTCTCGTGAAGAAGTTGGTGCACCTGTGAAGATCCTCGCCATCGCCGGTGCGAACCTCCGACGGTTCGTGCGTGACCGGTCCAATCTGTTCTTCGTGTTCGTCCTCCCGATCGGCATCGTGTTGCTGATCGGCGCCCAGTTCTCGGGTGACTTCTCCCCGGTGCTCGGGATCGCAGGCCATGGATCGGAGTTCGGCGCCGCCCTGACCGACGCAGTCGAGGCCGGCGAGGGTGTCATCGTGGAGATCTACGCCGATGTCGACGAGATGATCGGCGACGTCGAGCGGGGCGACATCGCTGCCGCCCTCGTCATCCCGGTTGGCGCCGACGAGGCCCTCGCCGCCGCCCAGCCGATCGAGCTGGGTTTCGTCAGCCGACCCGATGGGTTCGGCCCCCAGTTGCAGACGGTCGTCGCCGACGCAGTGTCGTCGGCCACCCTGGAACGGTCGGCGGTGGCGTTCGCCGTGGCCCGCGGCGCCGACCCGGCTGCGGCGGCCCAGGTGGCGGCGGCGGCCGAGGTACCGGCTCTCACCGTGAGCACGGTGACGGCCGGGGAGTCGCTGTTCGAGGGAGTGGCGGGGCGGTTCGACATCGGTGCCTCGAGTCAGTTGGTGTTGTTCATGTTCCTCACCGGATTGACCGGATCCGCTGCACTCATCCAGAGTCGCCAGCTGGGTGTGACCACCCGCATGGTCGGTTCGCCCACCTCGGTCGGTACGATCGTGGTGGGAGAGGCGCTCGGGCGTTTCGTGATCGTGCTCATCCAGGGCGTGTACATCATGGCGGCCACCTTTCTCCTCTTCCGGGTGAGCTGGGGTGATCCGTTGGCGGCATCGGCGGTGCTGTTGGTGTTCTCGGCGGTCGGCGCCGGAGCGGCGATGTTGTTCGGGACGGTGTTCCGAAACGACCAGCAGGCCGCCGGTGTGGCAGTGGTGGCAGGCATCGGTCTGGCAGCGCTCGGAGGGTCGATGCTCCCCATGGAGCTGTTCTCTCCGACGATGGAGACGATCTCGCGGTTCACCCCGCACGCCTGGGCCAATGAGGCCTTTGCGGAGATCCTCCGCCGCCAGGGGACGGTGGCCGACATCGTGCCGCAACTGGGCGCTCTGGCGGCGTTCGCCGTGGTGCTGCTCCTGTTGGCCTCGTGGCGCATGAGGGTGGTGATCACCCGGTCCTGATGCAGCCCGGGTTCAGGTGAGTGCCAGGGTGCCTGCCCACCCCGCCCACGCCACGAACATGGCGATGGCGACCGCTACCTGTGCCGCCGATGCCTTGACGAGGGCGATCGATATGGCCTTGGTCGAACGCCAGGCATCACCCGCGTCCCTGGTGTCACGCCAGCGCATGGCGTAGACGGCTCCGACGAAGCCGATGGCGGCGCCGAACGGCGGGAAGGCGAAGAACCCGATCACCCCCACGACCGCCGCCAGGATCTGCGCCTGCACGGAGAGGCCACTCCCGGCGGCCGACCGTTGGGGGATACGCACGTTCAGGTACATGCCGTACCCCACGAGGAAGGTGGCGACCACCATCGCGATCCAGCCGGCCACTCCGAACTCGGTCAGGATCCCGTAGCCCAGCATCGTGATCCAGATCAGGAAGAGTCCGGGAAGGATGGGCAGGATGGTGCCGATCACACCGGTCACGATGACGGCGGCGGCGAACATGGTCACCAGGATCTCGCCGGACGTCATCCCAGCCGCCGATCGGCGGCATCGGCCACGCGCTCTGCAAGGGAGCGCAGCCTGGTGATTTCCTCGGCCCACGCCGCGCGGAGCGTGTCGACCCCGGGTCCGGGCTCGGCCAGCCCCCGGTTCCGTGCCAGGTCGAGAGCCGACTTGAACAGGACCTGCGAAACACTCTCGTCGGCTCCGACCCGGCCCTCGAGCCGGTAGCGACGCCCCAGATCCAGACATGACGCCAGGAACCACTTGTCCTCGATGGCATTTTCTGCCGCGGCGACCAGGCGGTCGGCGACGATCTGATACGACTCGAGGAACGGGAGCAGCGCCCAGTGGGCTCGCAGGAGGGGGGCGCCGCCTATCAGACCGGTTCGATCCCCTTCGAGCATGTCCTCCCATTCCGGGTGCATCGCTGCCAACTCGTCACCGACCTGGCGGCGGAACGCCTCCCGCTCGGGGAAGAAGAACTCGAACTTGAGGAGATCACGCACCGAAAACACCAGATCCCACAACCCTGCCACCCGGTCCGGGCCCTCCGCCCCCAACACGGCGAGCTCGGCGATGGCTCCTGGCACGAAGAAGTGAACGATGGTGTTGCGGTAGTAGGCGGCCTGGAGGGCCTGCGAGGCATCGAGCCGGTAGAGCGTGGTCCCATCCGCTCGATCGGCTGTCACCGAACCGTGGTCGGCCAGCTGGGCGATGATCTGCTCGACCTCGGCGGACTGTTCCAGGCGAAGCGGCTCGGTGACGGGGAAGCCCATGAGGTCGATGTACGCATCGATCTCCGCCGCCCGCGCCGACACTCCGGCGGCGTCGACTGACCGGCCCCGTGTCGAGAGCAGCGCGATCGACACCACCGATGTCGGAGTGATCGGCGTCACCCGGCTGATGCGGTACATGACCTCGAACGCCAGTTTCTGGAGCTCGAGCGAGGCCTCGCCGTCGCTGCCGATCGGGATCTCCTTGCGGACCGAAAGGGGCTCGGCGAAGCGGATGTGGATGTTGCCGTAGCGTCGGCGGAGGGACCGAACCGCCGAGAACGCCCATCCGAAGGACTCCTTCTTCTTCTGGCCACCCTGCGCTTCCGATGCGTAGTCGGCCACGTCCTGGATCTGGTCGTAGGCAATCGAGGCGGGGATCACGTAGAGGTCGTCGGACTTCCCGCGCTGAACCGACTCCACCACCCATCCCAGCATTCCGTACTTGGGGGGCAGCAACTTGCCCGAACGTGAGCGCCCTCCCTCCATGTACCACTCGAGCGGGAAGCGGCGCTCGACCAGGTAGTCCAGGTAGGAGCGGACCACGTACTTGTAGAGCTCGTTGTCCTTGAAGCTACGCCGGATGAAGAACGAGCCCGTGCGGCGAATGAGCGGCCCCACTGGGAAGAAGTTCATGTTGATGCCGGCAGCCGTGTGATTGGGGGGCATGTCGTTCTCCCAGAGCAGGTATTGCAGCGAGAGCTTGTCGAGGTTCGACCGATGCGAGGGGAGGAACACGATGGGGTGCTCCTGGCCGAGCGTGGCGATGTCCCTCACCGCCTCGGCGTCGTAGAGGATGGCGCCGTAACCCTGTCGGTACACCCAGTGGATGGCGTTGGCGATGAGGTCGATCAGGAACGGGCTGTGGGATGCAGCCATCTCCCGCAGGTAGTACCGGGCGCGGGCAAATGCAACCTCCGGCGACATCCCGGTTGCCGACGCCACCCGCAGGACACCGTCTCGGAACTCCGATCGGGTGAGGATCTCCTCGTTGACGAACTTGGGCACCTTGTAGCGGTTCCCGCGGATGCCGCGCTCTGCCCGCTCCAGCGACAGGTGGGCGCGTCGGGTCACGAAGTCGATGAGCGACCCCGCCTCGACCGATGACTGGTGGGCGGCGGCCAACTCCCCGGCGCCGGCTCCAGCGCCGGCGACGAGGGTCACGCGGTCGCGATCTTTCCACAGGATGACGTTTTCTCTGATCGGATCGGGGTCCCTCGGGTCGCCGAGCTTGAGGATGTCGATCCAGCTGGCCGATCGGTTGCCGTTGCGCTCGGTCGCCCGCCACACCACCCGGATCGGCAGGACCCACGGATCGTCGCCACGCTGGAGTCGAGCCGACACGGCTGGATCGGTCTGGTGGCCCGGCCGGCGCCGGCGCGAGGGAAGCAGGAACAGCAGATCACTCTGCATGCCGTCCGGTCGGTGGCGTTGGATCCAGGCGCGAACCAGGCGCCGTTCGAGTTTCGTTGGGGCGTCGGCCAACACCAATACCGGACGGCCCGCGGCGACGTCAGGCCAGCTCGGCTCCTCTGCCAGCGGCAGTGTCGGGTCTGGGGGGAAGGATCGTCGCGCCATGGGCGACTGATTGTATGCCGCGGCGTGTGGTCCCGCCCGGGGAGTGGCACAATCCCGGCATGCGGATGGTGGTTCAGCGGGTCGCACGGGCGCGGGTGATCGTGTCGGGTGAGGTCGTCGGGGAGATCGGCGACGGACTCGCCGTGCTCGTTGGGGTGACCCACGACGACACCGAGGCCGACGCCGTTGCCCTTGCCCGCAAGTTGGCCGCGCTGCGCATCTTTCCCGATGACGACGACCTCATGAACCGCTCTGTGGTCGATGTCGGTGGCTCGGTCCTGGTGATCAGCCAGTTCACGCTCTACGGCGACGTCCGCAAGGGTCGACGACCGTCGTTCGTGGATGCCGCCCGCCCCGAGCAGGCCGAACCACTGGTGGATCTGGTCGCGTCCACCCTCGCCGAGGAAGGCATTCCGATCGCGACCGGCCGGTTCGGGGCGTCGATGGCGGTCGACCTGCTCAATCGGGGTCCGGTGACGATCGTGATCGAATCGCGGAACGGATCCATCATCGCCTGATCGGGCGGCCTGCTGCCAGCTGCCAGCTGCCAGCCGAAGATGCTCGTTGACCTGTTGACCTGTTGACGCCAGGAGGCCGGGAGGGCTGGTGTCAGCTCGTCGCCAGCGCCAGGGAGCATGCCGCCGGCTCAACGCACGTCGGTGTCATCACCAGCCGCTCCGGGCGACTGTGGGAGATCGCATTCATGGCGATACCCAGTACGAAGTACCCGAAGATGGCCCACGTGGCGGTGCGTACCAACGACGAACCCGGATCGAAGGTGCGGGGGATGAGCACGAGGGCGATCGCAAGGTACAAGGCGAGGGAAACGGCCCTGCCGATCCGCAGCTTCCGGGGGAGGGTGGCGTGCTGCCCGCCCCACACCAGCCGCCCATCCGCCCGCGAGACCCCGAGCCCGGCGGCGACAGCGCTCTGACGAGCGGGCTCGAGTGCGTCGATGGTGACCAGCGCGGCGAAGGCCGCTGCTTCAAATGGCTTCCGGCCCACGAACGATACGGATCCCCACAGAGCAGCTCACGATCCTGGATGGCCGCAGGATTGGGTGCGTCCGGAGACAACACTCCCGGTTTCAGAGTGCCTGCTCGAACGCCTGGCCCACCGGACAGAAGGTGATGAAATCACAGCGTCGACAACTCGCCGACGGTTGCGGATCGAATCGTTCCGATCGGATGTCGGCGGCGAGTGTCTCGAGTCGGGAACGGGCATCGTCCAGCCACCGATCGTCGACCGTCTCGCTGTGTTCCACCAGGCCATCGCCCAGGTAGGCGAACGTGACGGTGAGCTGCCCCGGCTGGTCGGTGGTGAACGCCTGTTGGTGCACGGCGAGTGCGTACGCCTGTAGCTGTACGGCTGTGGACGGGTCGGGATTCGGTCGGCCGCTCTTGAAGTCGACCACCTCCCAGTGTTCGTCGGTGCGGTAGACGGCATCGACGCGACCGCGCACCGTGACGTCGTCGGCGAGTCTCAGCTCGAATGGTGCCTCCACCAGGAACGGGCGCTGGGTGGCAAAGCGCGAGTCTGCGAACGTGGCGAAGGCGTCGGCCGACTCCAGCGCGGGAGCACCCACCATGTCTACCGGTGTCAGGTCGTAGAGCCCCGGCTGCGCCTCGTCGAGTGGAACGACACCCTTGTGGTGGAGCTCGATTCGGCGGTGCACATCGACCCCGCGACGGGCAGCGGGCGAGTGGCGGCGGGGGAGGCGATCGACCTCGGACCAGTAGTACCGCTTGGGGCAGCCGGCGTAGGTGACCAAACCGGACACCGACGTGATCACGCCCGAGGCGGCCTGGGGCGGAGTTGGATCGGGGAGGCGAAAGAGGAGCTGGTGGTGGTCGGCCACCGCCGCATGGTACGCATCGGACAACCCGAGGCTCCCGGCCATCTCCGACGCCCGGTCGCTTCCGGCGATGTCGTCACGCAGTACGCGTTGCCATCCGGCGATGCCGAACACCGGATCCGGTGCCGGGGAGCGGTCGGTGCGGAACCCGACCGTGACGGGACGCTCGGGTGCCGCGGCGCTCTCGGCCACCACTTCCGTCCCGGCATGCGCGGCCACCAACTCGAAGAGCGCCGAAGGCACCGCCGGCCTCTTGGTGGGCTCGGGATACCCGTACCAGTGGGCGCCCGTCACCGTGAGACAGCGTTTTGCCCTGGTCGCCGCCACGTAGGCGATGCGCCACTCCTGGCTCTCGTGCCGCTCGCGGAGCAGGTCTTTCACCTGGGCTTCGGTCATGGCGGCGTCGATGGCGGGAAGATCCTCGGCGTCGAGCCGATAGTCGTAGGGGAGCGACTCGGCCTTCGTGAACGGGTTGTCGAATGCTCCCACCACCGCCGAAGGGAAGTTGCCGCGATAAGCGCCCGGGAGGAACACCACCGGCCATTCCAGCCCCTTGGCGCGATGCACCGTGAGCAGTGTCACGGCGTCGGCACCGGCCAACCGTGCGGTGTCGAGCTCTTCGGCAGGCTCCGAATCCATCGTCCAGAGGTAGTCGAGGAACGAGTCGAGTGACGGTCGTCCCTCCAACGGGCTCCACTGTTCCGCCAGATCTAGGAACCGATAGAGGTTGAGCCGGGCCGACAGCCGCCGTGCGTCGCTCATCGCCTCGACATCTCGCCATGATCCGGTGAGGTCGAGGATGCGCCGACACAATTCGACCAGGCTCGATCCCTGTGCCGACACGAGCAGGGTTCGGTACCGCACCATGAACGTATCTAGCGCCTGGCGCGCCTCCGGACGCAACCCCTCGAGTTCGTCGACGTGGTCGATCGCTTCCAGAAGCGAGTGGGACACGCCATCGCCTGGGTCATCGCCGCCCCCGTCGTCGTTGCCACCGCCGTCGCTCGCGTTGGTGCTCCCGGTGTTGCCGGAGTGGGCCTGGCGAACCCATCGGCCGAGCACCGCCAGGTCGAACATGCCGAGGCGGTGCCGGCTCCCCATGAGGATCCGAGCCAACGCCGGTCCGTCATCGGGGGCGCCCAACAGTCGGAGCCAGGAGTGGAGCTCCACCACTTCCGGCACCGACAACAGTCCGCCCAGGTTTGCGACCTCGGTCGGGATGTCGAGAGAGGCCAGGGCGTCGCGCACCACCGCCATGTCCTTGTTCTTCCGGAAGAGCACGGCGGTGTCACGCCACGGTGTGCCGGTCTCGTGGCTCCGCATGATCTCGTCGGCGATCCACTCGGCCTCGACCACGGCGTCGTCGAACCAACCGACGCGGACGGTGCCGGGTGGGGCGTCCGCCATGGGGCGAAGCAGATCCCGTTCCTCCTGATCCACCCTGGCACGGATGGCGTTGGCCACCGACAGGATGGTGGTGCCCGACCGGCGGTTCTCCGAGAGGGGGAGTGTGCGTGCCGCGGCGCCGGAAACGGAGGGGAAGTGGACGGGGAATCGTCGGAAGTTGCCGATCGAGGCTCCGCGCCATTCGTAGATGGTCTGGTCGGCGTCACCCACCGCCGTCACCGGGAAGCCCGAGCCGAACACGGTGCTGAGGAGGAGCCGCTGACCCGGGTTGGTGTCCTGATACTCGTCGAGCACCACGGCCCGGTAGCGGCCGCGGACCCGCTCGGCCACCCATGGATGATCGGACACCACCCGGTAGGCAGACGAGATCAGGTCACCGTAGTCGGCAACTCCGAGGCGCTGCTTCTCGGCTGTATAGATGCGGACCGCCGTCAGCAGGTCGCTACGTTCCAGCCATGGTGTGGTCGGATCGTCGGGGATCACGATCGAGTCGGGTTCACGGAGATGATCCCCCAGGGCACCGGCCAACCTTCGGATCCGATCGACGGTGCCCGGCCAGGTGGCGTTGAGGCTCGGGAGCGGTACCGATCGAACGATCGCCGAGAGCAGCTGCCGGGTGAAGGTGGGGGTCACCACCGACGTGGTGCGCTCGACGCCGACGAGGGCACCGAACTCGCGCAGGATCTGTGCAGCGAACCCGTGATACGTGTGGATCTCGACCTGCCGGCTCGGCTCCAGGTCGGCTCCGATCACCTGCCTGACCCGGTCCGAGAGCTCCTCTGCCGCCTTGTTGGTGAACGTGACGCCCAGCACCTGCTCCGGCTCGAAGCCATGGTGCGAGATGAAGTGAGCGATGCGGTGGGCGACCGTTGTGGTCTTCCCGGTCCCGGCACCGGCCGAAACCCGCAGCGGCTCGAGCGGATGCGAGATGATGGCGTGTTGCTCGGGAGTGGGGACGAAGGTCATTCGACGAATGCCTCCCGCCCTTCCGGCCACCGGTCGCACACGAGCCTGACCGGGCAGGTACGGCATCCGGCACCGACGCGGGGTGTCCAATCCTCGCCGGCGATTCCCTCGGCTGCTGCGAGCAATCGCTGGCGGACCGTCGGAAGCATGGCGGGATCGAACGCCACCCTCCATGACTTCGCCTTGGCCAGTGGGTACCAGAGCTGCGCTTCGATCGGGCCACCGGAGGCGGCGAGTGTCCGATCAGCCGCCGCTGCCATCACATAGAAGCCCAGCTGCAGGGAACGACCCGCCTCGACCTTCGTGAGGGTGGTCCCGCCGGTCTTGTAGTCGACGATCCTGGTGGCGCCTGTGGTGGTGCGCTCGATCCGGTCGGCCCGCCCGAGCCAGCGGATGCCATCGATCTCCAGCTCGAGGGTTCGTTCGAGCGTCATGACCTCGCCCGAGTCGTCCGGCCAGTCTCTGTACAGCCGGTCGAACAATTCGTGGGCACGCCGGCGCCATGCTTGTGACAGCACCGGCGACCCGAAATCGGCCTGCGCCATCAGCTCGTCGAGGTGACTGCGTGCCTCTACGGCGGTCGATCGGGGGTTGCCGCTGCCGAGGGCGCGTCGCTCGACCTCCTCGAGGACGGAATGGATGAGCGAACCGAAGGTCAGGTACGGCGACGAGGCCGATTGCAGCCCGACCCGTCGTTCGAATGCGTAGCGGCGCGGGCAGGTCTCATACGCCTCGGCCTGGCTGGGGGAGAGGCGCACCGGGTGATCCACGATCCCGAAGTCCGGCCCGGGTTCGGCCAGACCGGCGAAACTCGAAGGATCCCAGGAGGTCTCGTCGACCGGCCGGGCGAGCACCGAGACCGCTGCCAGACGCTCTGCGGCCGGACGTGTCGGATCTGCCAGTGACCGGCGCAGCTTGGTTTCGACCTCGAGGACGCTCACCGGGTCTCCGGACCGGTCGGGCGGGAGCCCCAGATCGGAGACTGCGTGAACGCCTGCCGCGGCGAGGAGGAATCTGCTCGGGCGACTCCCGCTCTCTTCGATACCGGCACCGGTTGCGGTCCACACCACCCGTGTGCGAGCCCGGGTCATGGCCGTGTAGGCCAGACGCATCTCCTCCTGGAGTCGGAACATGATCTGGCCGGCGGCATCCGTCGAGCGGTTCGGTGACAGCAGATGTGGTTGAAGGAGGGCTCGGGAGCGGCGGGTATCGGGGAACACGTCTTCGGCGGCGTCGGCGATGAACACGACGTCGAACTCCAGCCCCTTCGCCTGGTGCAGCGTCGTGAGGACCACC
This sequence comes from uncultured bacterium, assembly GCA_963825585.1. Lineage (GTDB taxonomy): Bacteria > Actinomycetota > Acidimicrobiia > Spongiisociales > ZC4RG35 > JAOUGY01. Next base: position 702,468 of record CAWGTX010000006.1, on the reverse strand, counting down.
CGGTCACCCGAACGTTTCGTGGACAGCAGCGGTGTCGCCTCGAAGTCGTCGTCTTCGGCGAGTTCGGCATACCCCAGGAGGGTGAGTGACGGGTCGCGCTCCGCCTGACGTCCCAACGCCTGGGCGAATGACGTCAGTGCAGCGCGATCATCGCCCGCCGCCGGGTCGGTGGCGGTGCGCCCGAACGCCTCGACCGTCGTCCACAGCCGCCAGAATCCATGGGCCGCGGCCATGCCCGTCGCCCACACCGGGTCACCGAGAAGCTGGGCGATGGTGGCCGCTTCGGGGAGCCGACCGAGAACCTGTGTCCAGGGAGCGGCCGAACGGCGGCGCAGCCGGAGGAGCTCGCGTTCGACCACCACGGGCACCGCCAGCAACGGGCCCAGCAGAACCCGCCTCACGAGGCGGTCCACCTCGTCGGCTGCGCCCGGGTATTCGGCGGGGTCGAGGCTGCCCCAGGCGGCCGCCCGGGTCAGATCGAGCACGACTTGGATCATGGGGTGGTCCACCAGGCGGGAGTCGGGTGTGTCGTGGGGGACACGTCGGCGGTCCAGCGCTCTGGAGAGCTCGGGCAGGAGCCTACGTTTCGAGCGGACCAGCACCGCCACGCGGCTGCGCTCCATCCCCTCTTCCACCAACAACCGTTCGACCTCGGAGGCGATCCACTCGGCCTCGGCCGACTGCTGGTCGAAGATGTACGCCTCGACCCGCCCTGGATGAGCTGCGGGTTCGACCGGCCCGGCCGATCCCGGCAACTCCCCGGACGAGACCACCCGGAGGGCCGCCGACATGATGGGGGCCGGTACTCGGAAGCTCCGGGCCAACACCATCCGGATCGTGCCGTGGACGGGCTCGAAGCGGTCGGCGAACTCGGCGATGTTGCCCACTTCGGCGCCCCGGAACGAGTAGATCGATTGGTACGGGTCGCCCGCCACCGTCAGGTTGTGTCGCTGGGCGGTCAGCGCCTCGAGGAGTCGCGCCTGTGCCGGGGAGGTGTCCTGATACTCGTCGACCAGTACGAAATGGTGCTGATCGGATACCGTCGCGGCGATGTCGGGACGTTGTAGGCAGTCGATGGCGTCGATCAGCAGGGTGCCGTAGTCGATGCGTCCGGTGTCGCGCAGATGGCGGTCGTACCGGTCGAAGAACGCCGGAAGGGCACGCCAATCGGCTCGGTCGGCGGCAAGGCGTCGCAGCTCGGCGGTGCCCACGAGCCGTTCACGACACCTGAGGAGGAAGTCGGCCACCTCCTCGGCGAAGGTGGGTGAGGCGAGGAGCGGACGGAATGGGAGCGGCCAGTCGACGGCGTCTTCGGTCGCCAGCAGACGGCCGACGATGCGGACCTGTTCGGGCCCTGTGAGGAGGGATCCGACGGGACCGTACCAGTGCGTTTCGAGGAGTCGGTGAGCGAACGAATGGAATGTGGACGCGTCGATACCCACCGATGCCCGTCCCAGCCCTGCGCCGATCCGGCTCGCCAAGTCGGCTGCAGACCGCCGCGAGAACGTGAGCACGACGATCTGGCCGGGCGAGGCGTGCCCGCCCTCTATGAGGCGGATGGCCCGACGGACCAGGAATTCGGTTTTGCCCGTCCCCGGACCGGCGACCACCAGTTGGGGTCCATGGACCTGATCGAGCGCCTCCGGCCAGTCCTCCGGCTCGAGCCTGATGGTGTGCACGAGTTGACGATAGGGCAGCGGTCAGGCAGCCAGATCGACTCCCCTCGGGCACGCTCGACAAGAGCTGCCAGGTCCGTCATGGACGACTTCGAATCCGATGCCCGCCCAGGCGAGCATCGACTCGATGTCCCCCCATGACCGTGGGTGCCCGGACAACTGGGCGTGCCGGGTCGCGGTCGTTGTTTCGGTGGGAAGGAGGTTGCGCCTGGGCTCGGTGATCGTGGGCTCGGTGATCGTGGGCTCGGTGATGGTGGGCTCGGTGATGGTGGGGACGGTGATAGTGGTGCTGGTGCTCATGGGGTCAACCTATCTGGAGGGTGAGACAGAAAACCGGTCCCGACGCCTCCCGTCACATCGCCACGAGCTGTGGTTCGGCACTCGAGTCGGCCGCGAAGGCCGGACACGCCGACTTGAACGAGCACCAGGAGCAGCGTGGCCCCGGTCTCGGAGGAAAGTGATCGGTCTCGATGGCCCGGTCTATGGCCTCCCACAACGCCCGGAGCTGGCGATCGACACCGTCGAGCTGGCCGTCGTCGATTGCGAGCCGGTAGACCGTGGGCCCCCTCAGGTAGAGCAGCCTGACCTCGACGGGAGTCTCGCCCGTTCGTCGTCGGATGAGCAGGGCATAGATTTTGAGAGCGAAAAACGCCGGCAGGGCATATCGTTCGGAGGGCGCCGCGCCGGTCTTGTAGTCGGTGATCACCAAACCGCCATCGGGTCGGCGGTCGATGCGGTCGAGGATCCCGCGGATGATGATGCCTCCCAGGTCCTCGAGCATGTCCATCTCCCGGTCGAGCGGCTCGATCGACTCGGGCTGCTCGGCGGAAAAGTAGTTGGCGAGCAGCTTCATGCACCCCAATCCCCACGAGCGCTCCTCGTCGGTGCTCGCGAAGAGGCCCTCGTACTGGGGGAGTGCACGAAGCTCGGTCCAGGACTGGCGGAAAAGCCCGTAGAGGTGCTCAGGCGTGCGCTCGCCGGGGGGACTGTCGAAAAGACGCTGGAGCGCCAGATGGGCGGCGGTTCCCCTCGCCTGGTGGACCGTCGTCTGCTCGTCGAGTCGGTCGATCGATCTGAACCTGTACAGCTGTGGACATGCCTTGAAGTCTCCGGCACGGCTGGGGGAGAGCGTCACGAGTGCCATGTCCGCACTATACGAATCGTGAATGACAGATTTGTCATTCACTCGCGATCAGGCCCGGATCGAACGGCGATCGTATACACGCGAAAAGTCGATCTGAGGCGCGAAAACGCGATTCGGAATCCGGGTCCTTTTCGTTCGGGCGTGCGTTACCTTTCGTTCATCGCCGATCGGGGAGACCCGGTCGGGGAGTCGGAACCGGATCCGGTCGCAAGACGGGAGAAGGGACCGGCGGGGTTCTTTCCTGGACGCAGGGGGGATCCTGGTGGTCTCTCAGGAGGCCACCACCTCGTATACGAGGCTCGCCGTCTGAGCCTCCGCCTCCGGGGCGGATGGAGAGACGGTGGGGTCTGCAGCCGAGAGGTTGCACGGACCGCGGACGCCGAGAGGTGTCGGGTCCACCTCGCATCTCGGGGTCCCGACGCCGGCAGCGATGTCGGCTGGGCGGACGGAGTGAGAACTCCAGAAGCCCGCCGGGGCCGCGGTGCGAACCGGCGGATGCCGTCTTCGGATGGTGGATGCCAACCCGGCGGATGCCGTCTTCGGATGGTGGATGCCAACCCGGCGGATGCCGTCTTCGGATGGTGGATGCCAACCCGGCGGATGCCGTCTTCGGATGGTGGATGCCAACCCGGCGGATGCCGTCTTCGGATGGTGGATGCCAACCCGGCGGATGCCGTCTTCGGATGGTGGATGCCAACCCGGCGGATGCCGTCTTCGGACGGTGGATGCCAACCCGGCGGATGCCGTCTTCGGACGGTGGATGCCAACCCGGCGGATGCCGTCTTCGGACGGTGGATGCCAACTGGAGCCGGGGCCGAGAGGCCTTGATCCAGAGTCGGAGGTGTCGCATCTCACGGTGCGCACCGAAGACGGCCCTTCGCGACCGGTTCACCCCGGTGGCAGAGCGAGAGCCCCGAGAGGGTGGAAGCTTCGGCTGAGACTCCCTCGGGGCTTTCTCGCGCTGTTCCCAGGGGGGACGACAATTCCCAGGGGGGACGACCCCCCTTCGACCCCCCGCCGGTGATGCCCAGGGGGGACGACCCCCCTTCGACCCCCCGCCGGTGATGCCCAGGGGGGACGACCCCCCTTCGACCCCCCGCCGGTACTGGTCCTGCGCTGGTCGCGTGCTTGGCCGGGGGTGTGATGGTGCTTGCGTTGGCCGTTGCCACGTGCACGCCCCAACGGTTTGAGGGGCAACGGCGGTCAATAGCCAGGTTCGGTACGTTCTACGTTGTACGTTCTACGTTGTACCTCTGGGCGATCCGCGTTCTGCGTTTGATGCCAAGGGGGGACGACCCCCCTTCGACCCCCCGCCGGTGATGCCCAGGGGGGACGACCCCCTTCGACCCCCCGCCGGTACGCGTTACGACCAATCGCGGGTTTGGCCGGGGGTGTGATGGTGCGCGTTGGCCGTTGCCACGTGCACGCCCCAACGGTTTGAGGGGCAACGGCGGTCTATGTCCAGGTTCGGTACGTTCTACGTTGTACGTTCTACGTTGTACCTCTGGGCGTTCCGCGTGCTGCGTTGATTCCCAGGGGGGACGACCCCCCTCGACCCCCCGCCGGTACGCGTCACGACCACTCGCGGGCTTGGCCGGGGTCGAGGACGCAACGCAGGGCTCCGTTGCCACGTGTCCGGCCTAACGTCGACGGCCAACGGGGTACTCGTCGCCATCGGTCTGCAGCTGTTCCGGTACGTTCTACGTTCTACGTTCTACGTTCTACGTTCTACGTTGTACCTGCCGGGCCTCCTGCTTCTTTCCTCCGCCTTCCCCGCCTTCCTCCGCCCTCCTCCGCCCTCCTCCGCCTTCCTCTTGGTACGCTCTCCGACGTGGCATATCCAGAACGCTTCCTCAGCCCAGGTGAACAGGTCGTCAAGGCTTTCCGACCTCACTGGCTGCAGCTTTCAGCCCGATCGTCTCCGGCGTGCTGCTGTTGGCCGCGCTCGTCGCCGTGGGCCTCACCTTGTCGAGTCCGGAACGTTGGATCGTGATGGCCGGTGCAGTGGTGGTATGGCTAGCGGTCTCCATCAAGAAGATGCTCGACTGGATGACGACGCAGTACGTGATCACCAACGAGCGTGTCATCTACCGGGCCGGCATCCTGAGCCGGCGGGGCAAGGAGATCCCGCTCGAGGTGATCAACGACGTGGCGTTCTCCCAGAGGTTCCTGGAGCGCGTGTTCCGGTCGGGCGATCTGTTGATCGAGTCGGCGGGTGAGATGGGCCAGAGTCGCTACACGAACATTCCCGATCCCGAGGGGCTGCAATCGGTCATCTACCGCGCACGTGAGGATCGAATGATCGCCATCAAGAGCAACAATCGGTCGACCGCCTCGGAACTCGAGACACTGGCCCGTCTCCGCGAGCAAGGTGTGCTCTCCGATGAGGAGTTCGAGTCTCAGAAGCGCGAGATCATTGACCAGGGGTGAGCCATGCCCCACATGATGGATGACTTCCCGCTGAACCTCTCGACGTTGTATCAGCGGGCGGTGCGGATCTATCCCGACCAGGAGATCGTTTCGGCGGGACCGGAGCGCACCTTCATGCGGGCAACCTACGCCGAAACCGATCACCGGATTCGTCGACTCGCCAGGGCATTGTCACAGCGGTTCGGAATCGAACGGGGCCAGGCCGTTGGTACGTTCGCCTGGAACAACCTGTACCACCATGAGCTGTACTGGGCGACCGCCTGTTCGGGGTTCGTGTGTCACACGATCAACGTGAGGCTCTTCCCGGACCAGATCAGCTACATCATCAACCATGCCGATGACCGGGTTCTGTTCGTCGACCCGAGTCTGGTGGCGGTGATCGAGCCGATCCTGCCGGCGTTGCCACGGCTCGAAGCGGTGGTGGTGATGGGCGCCGACACCGCCGGCCTGGCTGGCGCCATTGCATACGAGGAACTCATCGACGGGGTCGATCCGGCTGCCCGCTGGGATCTGGTGGACGAGCGCTCCCCGATGATGTACTGCTACACCTCGGGTACCACCGGCAATCCCAAGGGCGTCGCCTATACCCAGCGATCCACCTATCTCCACACGATCTCGCACCTCGCATATCTGCCGATCGCCGCCACCGACAACGTCATGCCGGTGGTGCCCATGTTCCACGCGGCCGCGTGGGGCTACCCCTTCATGGCCACGACGCAGGGAGCGAAGATCACCTATCCAGGGCCGGACCTGAGCCCGGAGTCCATCGTGTCACTGGTGGAGAACGAACGGGTGACGTTCTCGGCGGGTGTGCCCACCGTGTGGCTGGGGGTGCAGCACCATCTCGAACGCCACCCCGAGGCCGACGTTTCGTCGATTCGCTCGTTCCTGTGTGGCGGGTCGTCCGTGCCCCGGGCGATGATCGACTGGTACTGGAAGCACCGTGGCATCAGGGTGGTGCAGGGCTGGGGCATGACCGAGACGAACCCGGTGGCTGCCAAGGCGATCCTCACTCCTGCGCTCGAGTCCCTGCCATGGGAACGCCAGCTCGACTTCCTCGAGACCGCCGGCCTTCCTGCACCCGGGTTGCAGGTGAAGATTGTCGACGAGCTGGGGGAGGAACTGCCCCACGACGGTGAGGCCTTCGGAGAGTTGCTGATCAGAGGTCCGTGGATCGCCGCGGAGTACTACAACGACGAGCGGTCCGCCGCCTCGTTCCAGGATGGGTGGTTGCGGACTGGAGACGTGTGTCGGATCACCCCGGAGGGTTACGTCCGCATCACCGATCGGGCCAAGGACGTCATCAAATCCGGGGGAGAGTGGATCAGCTCCATCGACCTCGAGAACGCCATCATGGCCCACCCGGGAGTCGCTGAGGCGACGGTGGTTGGGCTCCCGCATCCACGATGGCAGGAGCGTCCGCTGGCGCTCGTGGTTCCCAAGACCGGTGTCGATCTCGATGCCGAGGAGGTCCGTACGTTCCTGGCCAACAAGGTGGTCAGCTGGTGGATGCCAGACCGGATCTTGATCGTCGAGGAGATCCCCAAGACTGGGACCGGGAAGTTCGACAAGAAGGTCGTCAGGGAGCGGTACGAGGCTCTACTGGCGGACTCCGAATCGTAGCCCCGAGGCTACGCACTTTTCCTCTGTGAAAGCTCGCCACACGATGTAGCATCACCGTCGACGGAAGGGTGGGAACGTGTTCGAAGCCGTCCAAAGCATTGATTCCAGGGATCGACCGGGATCTCCCATCGAGGAGACCAATCTCGGCGTATTCGAGGGCGAGCCGGAGGCCGTCGAGGCGGCGCGGGCCGCCCGAGCGGACTTCTTCGCCGCCGAACGCACCGATTTCGCCTGGTGGATCGTGCGTCCTGTTGGAGCCCGTCTGGCGAGCTGGATCGCGGATTCCAACAGCGACAAGGAATTCGTGCTCGATCTTCGCTCCGGGCAGCTCGTCGAGCGCTGAACGTCGCTCCCACGCGGCGTCCCTGTCGGCCCGCTCGAGGTCGCCGACCTCGACCCTTGTCGTCGAGCTTCTGAACCTGTCCTGCGCATCTTCGTGTAGCCTCGCCACCGCGCATGCTCCACCCCGGAACCCTCCTTGCACAGGTCGCCTCGGCTTCCGACACCGGAGCCATCCACCGTGCCGTCGGCTGGTACGTGGTGGGTGCCATGGCCGTGCTCGGAACCTGGGCAGTCGTCCTGGCGATCCTCAAGCTACCGCCCGGCCGCGTCTACTGGGTGGCGTTCGGTTTGGGAGTGACCGGGGTACTGGCCCAGGTGGGTATGGGCACCTGGGCGTTGTCTGTGGACGGCGTCGACCCTGGGAACCAGCACGTGTTCTACGGGATCGTCAGCGTGTTCACGCTGGCGTTCGCCTACATCTACCGGCTGCAGCTCGCCAAGCGTCCAGCGTTGTCGTACGCAATCCTGTGTCTCTTCCTGATGGGGTTGGGCATGCGGGCGATCTCCAATTTCGGACAGAGCTTCTGACCGTCATCGCCGCCGCCTCCGACCCGATCAACCGGCGCTTCTCGGGTGAAGGCAGTACGTTCTACCCGGCAGGAGCGTGGTCGTCCCGCCGCCTCCGACACGAAAGGACTCGACATGCTGCTCGAAGGTAAGAGGTTCGTTGTCACCGGGGTATTGACCGACGACTCGATCGCATGGCACACGGCCCGCATCGCACAGGAGCAAGGTGCCGAGATCGTCTGCACCGGTTTTGGCCGCGGCATCCGACTCACCGAACGTGCCGTGCAGCGGCTTCCCCGGCCGGCCGATGTCCTCGAGCTCGACATCAACGATCCGGTCCACATGGATGCGCTCGTCGCAGACCTGACCGACCGGTGGGGGAAGGTCGACGGAGCGCTCCACGCCATCGCCTACGCTCCGAACGACGCGTTGGGCGGAAACTTCCTGCACACCCCGGCCGAGAGCGCTCAGACCGCCTTCATGACCTCTGCCTTCTCGTACAAGACACTGGCGGTCGGCCTGCTTCCTCTCATGGAGGCGGCCGGTGGTGGTTCGCTGGTCACGCTGGACTTCGACAACACCCAGGCATGGCCGATCTACGACTGGATGGGCGTGTCGAAGGCAGCACTGCAAGCCGTCACCCGCTACCTCGCCCGTGATCTCGGTGAAAAGAACATTCGAGTGAACGCCGTGTCCGCCGGCCCTCTCGCGACGGTCGCCGCCAAGTCGATCCCGGGATTCCAGCTGCTGCACGACGCCTGGAACTTGCGCTCTCCCATGCCCTGGGACGCCGAAGACGCCACCCCGGTCGCCAAGATGATCTGCGTCCTCTTCTCCGACTGGGCCCCCGCCACCACCGGCGAAGTCATCCACGTCGATGGCGGTTTCCACGCCGTGGCGTCAGGGCCCGGAGACCGCGAGCTCTGAGAAGAGGAGCTTCTGGCTGCTGGCTGCTGGCAAGATCTCGGTCAGGAGCCAGCCGAAACTGCTGTGCTGGCGTGTGGCGTGTCACGTCGTACGTCGTACGTTCCGAGCCAGAGGCCAGAGGCCAGAGGCCAGAGGCCAGAAGCCAGAAGCCAGAGGCCAGAAGCCAGAAGCCAGAAGCTGATCTCTCTACGCCCGTTCGCTCACCAACATCGAGCCGGCGGGCTGGAGGCTGACCGTGAAGGTGGCGCCTCCGCCGGGAGTGTCGCTGAGGGCGACCCGGCCGTTCATGGCCTCGGTGAGGCCCTTGACGATCGACAGCCCAAGACCGGTGCCGCCACGGGTGCGGGTGTCGGAACGTTCGGTTTGGGTGAACGGCTCGAACACTCGGAACCGCTCGTTGGCGGGGATGCCGTCGCCGTGGTCGATGACGTCGATGTCGACCCGGTCCCTGAAGGGGCGAGCCACCAGCTCGATGGCACTCCCGGGGGCGTACTTGATGGCGTTCTCGACCAGATTGATGAACACCCGACGGAGGTGGTCGGGGTCGCCCGTCACCTGCAGCGACGGCGGTTGCACCGACACCGTGATGTCGTCGGTGCCCTGGACGGTCTCGGCGACGTCCAACAACAGGTGGTGCAGCCCCACCGTTTCCACTGCCACCGGGATCGCCCCGCGATCGATCCGCGAGACCATGAGGAGGTCCTCGATGAGACGCTGGAGCCTTCCCGCCTGACGGCGGGCCGAGTCGAGCAGATCCTTGGCGAGGTCCGCCGACAGTTCGGGCCGGTTGACGGTGTCGAGAGACCCGATGATCGACGTGAGCGGGGTGCGGAGCTCGTGGCTCACCACCGAGACGAAGTCGGTCTTCATCTGGGCGATCTCCTGCATGCGGCGCGTCATCTCGGCGGCCGCTTCGTACCGGCCCAGCTGTGACAGCACCAACGCCGCCGGGGCCGCCAGCGACGAGAACACCTCGATCTGGTCCTCGCGGAACGACCCCTCGAGCGGGTCGCCGACCGCGATGGCACCGACGTTGAACCCCTCCACCCGCAGGGGAGCCACCATCGCTTCTTTCAGACCGAGTTCGCCGATCACGCCGAACTGTTCAGGGCTCTCGGCCACCCGTTCGAGGAGGATCGGCTTTCCGGAGCGGAACACCTGAGGGACGATCCCGCCCGTCGAGATGGGCAGTTTGATGTCACCGACGTCGAGCGTGTGACCGTTCACCCACATCGGGCTCATCACCTTGAGGGTGTGGTCATCAGGGTGGTAGAGGAACACCACACCCACCTGGGCTCCCAGATACCGGCAGATGGTTCCCACGATCTGGGGGAGACCCTCGGCCAGGGAGTCGGCGCCGGCCAGGGTGGCGGTCACGGCGTAGAGCCGTTCGAAGTCCTCACGTTGGGAATGCAGCTCCTCGAGCCTCCGGTAACTTCGCATCGCCTCGCGGGTGAACTCCGCTCCGAAGAACCCAGTGGCGGCGGCGACGACGAGCACGGTCAGCACGGGAACGGTGAGTTCGCTGATCAGCTGGGGCAGCTGCGACGGCCTGGTGAAGACCGCCTGTTTGGCCAGCAACAGGGCGAGCACCGCCAGGGCGGCAACGACCGAGTGGCGAACCGGTTCGAGGGTGAGGCCTGTGAGCACCACCACTCCTGCGAACAGGGGAACGGTGGCGTCGAAGATCGAAGGGATGGAGGCCATTGCACCCAGACCCAACGTGAGCAGGACCCCCCACAACCAGGCGAGCCACGGGCCCACCTTGCGCGGCATGAGGTCGTCCCAGTTGGCGGCCGTCCCGATGGTTAGCACCAGCACGAACCCCCCGGCGGTGAACAGAAGACGCTCGTAGTCCGGGCTCCGAGCCTCGCCGTCGGAGCTGACGATTCCAGAAGCAACCAGCCCGATCACCACCAGCCACGCCAGAAAGACGCTTCGACGGAGCGCGGAGGCCCGGAAGCGGACGATGGTCGGAAGGAGTACTGCGGAGTCGTTCAGCATGGGTTGGGCACCGCCACTGTATCCTCGGCGGCCGTGAACGGCTGGTTGAGGGATCTCTGATGCCGCTTCGTGCGTTCGGCCCGCTCTTCGGCCAGGTGCATGGAGACGGTGACCCGGGCATCGTGGCGCTCCATGGCTGGGCTCGCCGCGGGTCCGATTTCGACGGCGTTCTGGAAGGTCTCGACGCGGTCGCCTTCGATCTCCCGGGCTTCGGGGCAACGCCAGAACCGATGGCCGCCACCGGGGCCTCCGGCTACGCCGCCGTCGTCGTCGAGGCACTCGACGCTCTGGGTGGCGGCCCGTTCGTCCTCGTGGGGCACTCGTTCGGAGGACGGGTGGCAGCCGTGGTCGCGGCCACAAGACCCGAGCTGGTCAAAGGGATGGTCCTCACGGGCGTTCCCCTGATCAGACGGAGTGGGGGCGGAAGGCCGGCGCTGGGCTACCGGTTGTTGCGTCGGGCCAATCGGCTCGGGCTGGTGTCCGATGCACGGATGGAGCGGGAGCGCCGCTCGCGGGGGTCGGCCGACTACCGGGCGGCGTCGGGCATCATGAGAGACGTGCTGGTCACCGTGGTCAACGAGTCCTACGAGGCCGAGCTGGCACGAACTTCCTGCCCTGTGGCCCTCGTGTGGGGGGCTGACGACAGCGATGTCCCCGTGGAAGTGGCCGAGGCGGCACGGGAGCTGCTCGCATCCGCCGGAGTCGACGTCAGCCTCGACGTCATCCCGGGCGTCGGCCATTTCACCCCGAGCCTCGCACCCGCCGCACTGCGGGTGGCCATCGAGAGGGTCTCGTGACCCTCGAACACGTGGTCGTCATGATCGTCGGCATCGCTGGAGCCGGTGTGTCGATGGTTCGCTGGTTGCGGGTCGCGCAACGCGAGCACTACCTGGCCGGGTCGGTCACCCGGTTCGCGCACCGCTGGTGGCTGCGGGTCACGCCGAATCCCATCGTCCTCGCCGTCGGCCTCGCCGCTGCGGCAGCGGCCTTGGCCTGGTGGCCCGCAGGTCTGGCAGCGATCGCCGTCCTCGCCACGGCTCCTCTCGGTTTGGGACTGAAGGGCCGAACGTCGCCGTTGGCATGGACGGCACGGCTCAAGCGGGTGGCCGCCGTGACGGGCGGTCTGACCGTCGTGTCCATCGCCGCCGGGGCGGCGATGGGGATCGCCCCGCTCCTGGTGTTGGCGGTTCCGATGATCATCGACGTCGCGCTCATGGTGTTGGCCCCGTTCGAGCGTCGGCTGGGTGATCAGTGGGTCGAGAAGGCAGCCCGAGGGTTGGAACGGTCGGGAGCGAGAGTGGTCGCAATCACCGGTTCCTATGGCAAGACCTCGACGAAGATCATGGCGGCACACCTACTCTCGGGAGTGACCGCCACCGTGGCCAGTCCCGCATCGTTCAACAACCGCATGGGTCTGGCCCGCTCCATCAACGAAGGTCTGGCACCCGGCACGGAGCTGTTCATCGCCGAGATGGGCATCTACGGTCCCGGTGAGATCGAGGACCTGTGCCGTTGGATTCCGCCCGAGGTCGGTGTGATGACGGCCATCGGACCGGTACATCTGGAGCGGATGAAAACCGAGGAGGCGATCGCAGCGGCCAAGCGGGAGATTCTCGCCAAGGTCCGGGTCGGCGTCATCAACGTCGATCATCCCCTTTTGTCCCGGATCGCCGACGAGGAGTCGGCCCGCATCGAGATCATCCGCTGCTCGTCCGTGCTGGCAGACGCCGACGTCCATGCCGATCCCGTCTCGGGCCGGGTGACCGTTCGTGGCGTCGAAGTCGGCGGGTTCGACGTCGCAAACCAACACGCCGGCAACGTCGCCTGCGCCGTTGGCATCGTGGTGGCGGTCGGTCTCGACCCCGCGTCGGTATCGGACCGCCTCGGCTCCCTGCCTCCCGCCCCCAACCGCCGGGTGGCGTCGACGTCCGCCTCCGGATTCACCATCATCGACGACACCTTCAACTCCAATCCGGCCGGTGCGCGGTCGGCCCTGACCCGCCTGGCAGCCACCCGGGCGTCGCGTCGGGTGCTCGTGACGCCCGGCATGGTCGAGTTGGGCCCGATCCAGTCGGCTGAGAACGAGGCGCTGGTCCGAGATGCCGCCGGGGTCGTCACCGATCTCGTGGTGGTGGGACGGACCAACCGTTCCGCCCTGCTCTCAGGTGCCATGAAAGCGGGGCTGACCTCGGTTATCGTCGTGCGCACACGGGAGGAAGCGGTCGATTGGGTCAGGCAGAACCTGGCCACTGGCGATGCGGTTCTCTACGAGAACGACCTCCCAGACCATTTTCCCTGAGATCGACAGGAACCCAATCATGGCCAAACGGGCGGTGATCTTCGGCGGCCCCTCGCCGGAGCACGACATCAGCATCTCGACCGGACTCCAGGCGGCAAGGCTCGCCAGGTCGGTGGAGGCGATCTACTGGGACAAGACGGGCCGCTTCCACCACGTCGACCCCACGTCCGAGGCATCCGACTTCGCCGACGGCGTTCCCCGGAAGGCCAGGGATCTGTCGTTCGTGGTCGAACCGGGAGTGGGCTTCGTCGCCAAGAAAAAACCGCTCGACGTCTCGGTCGTCCTCAACTGCTGTCACGGCGGTCCCGGTGAGGATGGCACGCTGCAGGGGGTGTTCGATCTCGTCGGCTACCGCTATTCGGGGCCGGGCCAGTGGGGCTCGGCGCTCGGAATGGACAAGCTGTCTTTCGGGGCCGCCGTCGCCCAGGTCGGTCTACCAACCCTGCCCCGGACTCTGCTGCGGGCCGACGTGGCGCCTACCTTCGAGGGCCCATACATCGTGAAGCCACGGTTCGGCGGTTCCTCGATCGGGATCGAGGTGGTGGAGGACCATGCCACCGCGGTGGCGCTGCTCCGTGGACCCAACATGGCCGACGGTGCGGTCATCGAGCCGTTCTTGTCCGACTTCCGTGACCTCCAGATCGCAGTGAGGACCTATCCGGACCTCCAGCTGTCCGCCATCGAAGAGCCCGTCCGCGCCGCCGGGGGTCTCTACAGCTATCAGCAGAAATACCTGGCATGGAGCGGCTCCGGAGCGATAGCCCGCCACCTACCGGCCGAACTCGACACCGACCTCGAATCCGAGCTACGCGCGGCGGCGGTGGTGGTAGCAGGGCTGGTCGGTGTACGCTCGGTCGCCCGCATCGACTTCCTCGAATCCGCCGGCAAACTCTGGGTGAACGAGATCAACACCATCCCGGGCAGCCTGTCGGGATACCTGTGGATCGACCCTGCCATCGACCGCCGTCGCCAGATCGAAGACATGTTCTCCGAGATCGAAGCCGGTCGCCCACGAGCCTTCTCGACCGCCGGAGCAGACGGAAGTGCACTCCGAAACGCCGGATCGATCGCGGGAAAGCTCGGCTAGCGCCGTGTCCTGCAACGTTCGCCTGGCTGTGGGTCGGCGCCGCACGTGTCGTGTGGGCGTGTTGCATGTGGTGCTTCGCCGTCTTCGATGTTCCGGCCGACCTGTTGGGCTCCGCTGGGAGGCGGGGTGGGGCGTGGGGGCACGGTCGGCCAGGCTGTGACCAGAAAACGAACGGGGGGATGGTCACGACCTGGCCCTCGCAAGTTTCTGGTCACAGCACTAGAAGCATTCTGGCTACGGGCCACTGATACGGCTCGGCCGCCTTCTGTGCTCGACCGTGGGCTTGGGAGGCCAGAAGCCAGAAGCTCGCTCTACAGATTCACCACTGGGCAGGTGAGCGTGCGCGTGATGCCTTCGACCGCTTGGATCTTGGCGACAACGAGCTTGCCGAGCTGATCGACATCGCCGGCGGAAGCCTTCACGATCACGTCGTAGGGACCTGTCACATCGTCGGCGTTCTCGACTCCGGCAATTTCCCGGACGGCTTCTGCCACAGATGCGGCTTTGCCAACCTCGGTCTGGATCAGGACGTAGGCCTCGACCACTGTGCTCCTCCTTCAGGGCGTGCGGGACTCACCGACTCTACCGAGCAGTGGGGGAGGATGGGCCGCAGAACCGTCGCCGTCGACGAGCGGTCAGTAACCCTCTTGGCCGACGCGGACCGCCGAGACGAAGCGTCCGGCGTCATCGACGTCGAATAGGATCCGCTGTCCCTGCCGAACGAAACGGAAGATGGAGCCCTCCAGCGACCCGGGTCGCAGGAACACCTCGGACCCGTCGTCATCGCGAACTACCACGCCGACGCCGGTGGTGGGGTCGTAGGTCTTCACGACACCCTGGACGGCCATCAGGCCTTCTCGACCTTCCCGGCACGGATGCACGAGGTGCACACACGGGCACGACGGGTGTTGGAACCGTGCTTCACACGAACACGCTGGATGTTCGGAAGCCAACGACGGCTGTTTCGCTTGTGGGAGAACGTGACGTTCTTCCCGAAGCTCGGCTCTTTACCGCAGATCTCGCACCGGTACGACATGGCAAAACTCCTGGGATCACATGATGCGAGCGCGCGGAGAGGCGCTCGGCTCGGGAAGAATAGCCTCTCGACCTCGTCCTGCCACATCGACACTCTGATATCCAGGGGGGACGACCCCCCTTCGACCCCCCGCCGGTAATGGTGGCGGGGTGCACTCGTGCTTGGCCGAGGGTGTGAAGGTGCGTGCGCTGGACGTTGCCACGTTTGACACCCAGGGGGGACGACCCCCCTTCGACCCCCCGCCGGTAATGGTGGCGGGGTGCACTCGTGCTTGGCCGGGGGTGTGAAGGTGCGTGCGCTCGACGTTGCCACGTTTCTGGGCGTTCTGCCTTCTGCGTTCTGCGTTTGACACCCAGGGGGGACGACCCCCCTTCGACCCCCCGCGGTGCTCCTCACGACCGGTCGCGTGCGGCCGGGGGTGTGAAGGTGCGTGCGCTGACGTTGCCACGTTTGACACCCAGGGGGGACGACCCCCCTTCGACCCCCGCCGGTGCTCCTCACGACCGGTCGCGTGCTTGGCCGGGGGTGTGAAGGTGCGTGCGCTGGACGTTGCCACGTTTCTGGGCGTTCTGCCTTCTGCGTTCTGCGTTTGACACCCAGGGGGGACGACCCCCCTTCGACCCCCCGCCGGTGCTCCTCACGACCGGTCGCGCTGGCCGGGGGTGTGGAGCCTGGTTTGTGGCTCCGGCTGCCACGTCCGCCGGTGAACGGTCAACAGTGAACGGTGAACGGTTGCTCCGCCTTCCTCCGCCTTCCTCCGCCTTCCTCTCCATATACTCGCCCGGTGATTGGCTTGCGCCCCGAGGACATCAAGGCGGTCATCCGCCGCTACCACCAGCAGTTGACCTCGTACCGTGAGGCGCTCAATGGGCTGAACGTGTATCCGGTGCCCGACGGGGACACCGGAACGAACATGTCGCTCACCATGGGCAGCGTCCTCGACTCGGTCGACGGGGCCGTCTCGATGGCCGAGGTGTCCGAGGCCATCTCGTATGGGTCGCTGATGGGAGCTCGTGGGAACTCCGGGGTCATCCTCTCGCAGATTCTGCGTGGCCTGGCGGACACCTTCCGGGAAGGCGACGAAGTGGGTGTTGCCGAGCTCGTGGACGCGCTCGATCGGGCATCGGTTGCTGCGTACCGGGCGGTTCAGCGGCCCGTGGAAGGAACCATCCTCACCGTGCTTCGTGAGGCGGCCGAGGCGGCTCGGGCCGAGAACTCACCGCCTGCTGAGGATCTCGCCGCCCTTCTCCGCCGCATCTACGACCGGGCGGTGGTCGCATTGGAGAACACGCCCGAGCTGTTGCCGGTACTGAAGCAGGCAGGCGTCGTCGACGCCGGTGGCGCAGGCTTTCTGCTCCTGCTTTCCTCGTTCCTCGAAGTCGTGACCGGAGTCGAGGTAGCCCTCCCCGAGAGGGTGTTGCGGGCCCATGCGAACATCGCGGCGATCGAGCGGGTCGACTCGGGCATCGGCGACCTCCGCTACGAGGTCATGTTCCTGCTCGATGCCGACGACGAGGGCATCGACCGATTCCGCTCCCGTTGGGTCGAGCTGGGCGACTCGATCGTGGTGGTGGGAGGCGGAGGAACCTGGAGCTGTCACATTCACACCGACGAGATCGGTCCATCCATCGAAGCTGCGATCACGGTGGGCAGACCGCGGGAGATCCGGGTGACGGATCTGCTCGAACAGGCCGGCGATCACAGCGTCCACGGCTTCGTACCGTTCGAACCGCTGCCCGAGGTGACCTCGGCAGACATCGGGGTGGTGTCGGTGGTGGTGGGCGATGGGCTGGTCGACGTGTTCCGTCAACTCGGCGCCCAGGGGATCGCCACCGGGGGACAGACCATGAATCCTTCAACCGAAGATCTGCTGGCAGTGGTCGACGCCGTTCCGGCCCCGCATGTGCTCGTTCTGCCGAACAACAAGAACATCGTGCCGGTGGCCGAGCAACTCGACTCGCTCACCACCAAGACCGTCGTGGTGGTGCCCACCCGGAGCGTTGCCCAGGGCATCGCCGCCATGATCGGCTACAACCCGCTGGAAGCCGATCTCGGGGTGCTCGTGGAGGACATGGCTGCGGCCGCATCGTCGGTGGTCACCGGCGAGGTGACACGAGCAGTGCGTGATGCGGTGGTCGACTTCGGCCGCATCTCCAACGGGGACTGGCTGGGCATCGCCGATGGGACGATCGTGGTTGCCGACCCCGACATGGAGACCGTGCTCCGCGGGTTGGTCGCCTCCCTGCTCATGCCCGGTGTGGAACTGCTGACCGTGTACACCGGTGACGGAGCCTCGCCATCAGCTCTCAAAGCACTCGAAGCCTGGCTGGGCGAGCTCCACCCCGAGATCGAGATCTCCGAGGTTCACGGAGGCCAGCCGCTGTACCCCTATCTGGTCTCGCTCGAATGACACCAGGCTGGAACCCTCCGGGGGGGCGACCCCCCGAACCACCCGCCGGTACCCGCCTCAGCCGCTCTCTCGGTGGGCCGGGGGTGCCGAGCCCGGGACGGAACCGCACGCCCACACCTTCGCCACTCGGCAGTTGCTCGGGATGTTCGTCGCTCGCCGTTCTGCGTTCTGCGTTCTGCGGTCTGCGTTCTGCGTTCTGATGGCCTCGCTCACCAAACTCGCCACCATCGCCGTGGAAGAGGTGTCCGGTCTGGCCGGCAAGCGCGGGGCGCTGCTCCGGAAGGCGGGGATCGAGACGGTTGCCGATCTCCTCCATCACGTCCCGCGCCGGTACATCGACCGTTCCCGGGTGGAGCCGGTGGCACTGCTTCCGGTGGGCGAGGAAGTGACCGTCATCGTCAGGGTGCAGTCGATATCGACCCGGCGACCCAAGCGCGGTCTCACCATCACCGAGGCCCGCGTGACCGATGGAAGCGGCTCCATCAAAGTTGTGTGGTTCAACCAGCCGTTTCGGGAGCGGCAGTTGGCGGTCGACGCCGAGGTGGCACTCTCCGGCAAGGTCGAACGGTTCAAGGGGACCCCGCAGATGACCAGCCCCGATGTCGACGTTCTCGCTGGCACCGCCGAGGCACTCACCACCGGGCGTGTGGTTCCGATCCATCGAGCGGTTGGCGAGGTGGGGCCCGGGTGGATGAGGCGGGCGCTGCACAACGCCGTGAAGCGGTCGCACCCGGTCACCGATCCGGTGCCGCCGGACGTCGTGCAACGCCACGGTCTCATCGACCGGGACCGTGCCTTCGCCGACATCCACTTCCCGGAAGAGATGGGAGCCGTGGCGCCCGCTCGGCGCCGTCTCGTCTTCGATGAGCTGTTCCGTCTGGAGATCGCCCTGGCCCTCCAGAAGCAACACCGGGAAGGGCTGGAGCGTGGCGTGGCGCATCGGATGAACGGTCCACTGGTTGGGACGTTCGTCGGGGGTCTGCCCTACGAACTCACCGCTGCCCAGCGGAGGGTGTTGGCCGAGATCGGGGGTGATCTGGGATCGGCTCGGCCGATGCACCGACTGCTCCAGGGCGAGGTGGGCTCGGGAAAGACGGTGGTGGCGGTCGCCACTCTCCTGGCCGGCGTAGAGGGCGGGTGGCAGGGAGCGGTGATGGCGCCCACGGAAGTGCTGGCGGCCCAGCACTTCCTCGGGATCCAGACGCTCCTCGAGGACGCCGGACTCGCACCCGACCTGGAAGGGGACGGTGCCGCCCTCGGGATGGGCAGTCTGTTCGACGGACGAGCGCGTCCGGTGGTTCGCCTGGCGCTGCTCACCGGTTCCCAGGTCGCCACCAACTTCGCCCCCGGGGC
Organism: uncultured bacterium; assembly: GCA_963825585.1. Classification (GTDB taxonomy): domain Bacteria; phylum Actinomycetota; class Acidimicrobiia; order Spongiisociales; family ZC4RG35; genus JAOUGY01. The sequence goes on along the minus strand of CAWGTX010000006.1, from coordinate 683,630 downwards.
GAGCAGATCGGACATCATCGGATGGATCGCCGAGGGAAGGATCGACGTGGTGGCCGGCACCCACGCGCTCATCCAGGAAGGCATCCACTTCCACCGCCTTGGGGTTGCGGTGGTCGACGAACAGCACCGCTTCGGTGCCCTGCAACGGGTGGCGCTCAAGGAGAAGGCGGATGACATCGATCCCGATGTTCTCATCATGACGGCGACGCCCATCCCGCGCACGTTGTCGATGACGCTGTACGGAGATCTCGAGGTTTCCGCCATCGATGAGCTGCCTCCCGGCCGGACGCCGATCGAGACCCGCTGGGTTTCGAAGGGGTCGGAGGAGGCGGCCTGGGAGACCGTGAGCGACGAGATCGCTCAGGGGCGTCAGGCGTTCATCGTGTGCCCGCTCGTGGACGAGTCCGACAAGCTCGAAGCGGCCTCGGCCACCGGCGAGTTCGAACGGATGCACGGCATCTTCCCAAGTCTTCGGCTCGGGTTGCTGCACGGTCAGATGCATCCCCGCGACAAGGCGGCCGTGATGGGGGCGTTCCGTGGGGGCGCCATCGACATCCTCGTCGCCACCACGGTCATCGAGGTGGGTATCGACGTGCCCAACGCCACCGTCATGGTCATCGAGGATGCAGACAGATTCGGGCTGAGCCAACTCCACCAGCTTCGCGGCCGGGTTGGCCGCGGCCGTCATCCGGGGACATGCATCCTGCTCGCCGATCCCGCCACCCCCGACGGTGAACAGCGGTTACGGGCCATGGTCGACACCACAGACGGCTTCCGACTGGCCGAGATCGACCTGGAGCTGCGCGGTCAGGGAACGGTGTTCGGTGCCCGGCAGTCCGGGATGGCCGACCTCAAGCTGGCCAACATCATCAAGGATTTCGACATGCTGGTGGCGGCGCGCGACGAAGCGTTCGCCCTCGTCGCCGCCGACCCGGGCCTCAGGTCGCACCCGGAATTGGTGAAGGAGGCACGGATGATGCTCGGCGACGACGTGGACTGGCTCTTCGTCAGCTGAGGCGGCGCAAACGGCCGTCGCGCCCGAGCTCGGGGGTTGTGTGCATACGAGGGCGGAAAGCGCCCGCTCGTGCACACGGGGTTCGTCAGACCTAGCGTGGAGTCCTATGGCAGCGGTGAAGATCTCGAGTCCGGACAAGGTCATGTTCGAGGACGACGGGATCACGAAGGCCCGGATGGTTGCCCACTACCAGTTGGTCGCCCCCCGGATGCTCCAGTTCATGGCCGGGCGCCCGCTCACACTGCAGCGATTCCCCGGAGGGATCTCCTCGAACGGGTTCATGCAGAAGAACGCTGCCGACTACTTCCCCGACAGCATTCGTCGCTTCGAGGTCCCCAAACAGGGCGGCGGCGCCACCGTCTATCCGGTGGTGGACAATCCCGACGACATCGCCTACCTCGCCAACCAGAACACCGTCACCTTCCACATGTGGACATCGTCGATGGAACATCCCATGCATCCCGATTGGATGGTCTTGGACCTCGACCCCGACGAGGGGGACGTCGATGGCGTCCGCTTCGCCACCGCCGCCATCCACGATCTGTTGACCGAGTTCGGTGTCGACGGGTTCTGCCTGGCGACAGGCTCGTCGGGGTTCCACGTATGGATGGCGCTCGACCGCTCCCACACCGGCGAGGAGATCTCGCTGGCCTCGCGCGCACTCGCCGGTATCGCCTCGGCCCGCCATCCCGGGCATCTCACCACCGAGTTCCTCAAGCGGGATCGCAAGGGTCGGGTGTTCGTCGACTGGCTCCGCAACGGGCCCACCGCCACCGTTGTCGTCCCGTTCTCGCTTCGTCCCAGACCAGGGGCGCCGGTCGCAGTCCCTCTCTCCTGGGATGAGCTTGCCGACGCCCGCCCCGACGGCTGGAGGATCGGTGATCTGGCGGATCGTCTCGAGATGGCCATGAAGCCCACCAGACAGCGGATCGGGATCGATGCCATCGTCGAAGTGGCTCGAACAGAGGGCGTGGACCTCGAGAGCGAGTTCGACCGTTTCGGCCGGAAGTAAACGCTCGGCAGTCCCGACGCGCCACGACGTAGGCTGCTCTCGTGGTGAGACCCGCGGCGCCGACGGCCGATCAGACCGAGCGACTCTCGGCCCTCCTGGGCGCGGTGCACGCTTTCCGGCCGGTGACCGGAGGATTCAGCTCCGCCGGCCTCTGGGTCGTCGACACGGCCACCGGCTCGGTGTTCGTGAAGGCAGCAGTCAACGATGACACGGCACGTTGGCTACGTGACGAGGCCCGGATCTACCGGGGTGTCGACGGGCCCTTCATGCCACGCCTGGTGGGCTTCGACGACGACGGGGACCGTCCGTTGCTTGTGATCGAGGACCTCAGCAGCCACCGCCGGCCACCACCATGGACTCCTTCCGATGTGGAGGCGGTCCTCGAGTCCATGGAGGCCCTGTGGGCGACCTCTGTACCCGCCGAGGTCCCAGCAGCCGACGGAGGGTTGTTGCTGCTCTGGGACACGATCGCCGCCGACCCGGATCCCGTGATCGCCTCCGGCCAGCTGACGAGCACGTGGATCGACAACTACCTCCCGGCGATGCGGTGTGCTGCGGGCGAGGCGACCCATGCCGGCACGGCGTTGGTCCACCAGGACATCCGTAGCGACAACCTCGCCATCGGCCCGGACGGACTCACCCGGTTCTTCGATTGGAACTGGGCCGCCGCCGGCAATCCGAAGCTGGATCTGGCCGGATGGCTTCCGTCGCTGGCGATCGAGGGCGGTCCTCGGCCTTGGCACGTGATGACAGACGGCGGTGCGTATGCCGCGGTCCTCGCCGGCTACTTCATCTGGTCAGCCGCTCAGCCACTCGTGGCGAACGTCGCTCCTCACATCCGCTCCTTCCAGCGCTCGCAGGGTCAGGTAGCGCTCGAGTGGGCCTGTCGGGAGCTGGGGATCCCGACCGGATAACGTTCGTCCCATGCGAATCCTCCTCACCGGTGCCTCCGGCCTGCTCGGCACCTGGTTGCGACGGTGCGCCGTGGGCGATGTCACGGCGCTCACCCATCAACGCCCGGTGGCGGGATCAGCCACCGTCAACGCCGATCTGACGAACGCCGGGTCGACCCGCCGAGCGGTTGAAGAGGTGGCCCCCGACCTCGTGGTGCACACCGCCTCCCGGCTGGATGAGGCATCGATCGTTGACGCCACAGGGCATCTGGCGGCCACGGGCGTGCCGATGGTGCTCACGTCCACCGATGCCGTGTTCGCCGGCGACGGACGCCTTCGCGCCGAGGACGACGTGGCAGACCCCGAGTGGGACCATGGACGTTGGAAGGTGGCGGCCGAAGCGATCGCACAGTCGGTTCCGGGGTCGGCGATCGTTCGTCTTCCCCTCCTCGTGTCTCTCGATCCGCCCGACGCCACCACCGCCTCGATCTCGGCGGCGGCACGCCACGGCCGTCGTCTCGGCTGGTACGACGGTGAGGTGAGGATGCCGGCGTGGACGGCCGAGGTCGCCACCGCCATCTGGGCGATCGCCGAGCGTCGGGATCGCGCCGGGATCTGGCACCTGGTGGGCGCCGAGACGTTGACGCGGGCCGAGTTGGGTCGCCGTTTGGCAGACCTGCTCGGCGTGTCCGATCCGGGTGGCGTGGTACCTGGGCCGGCAGCCTCGGTCAGGCCGCGAGACCTGCGGCTGTCGGATCGACGTGCCCGCGATGCGATCGGATGGGTGCCGACACCGATCAGGTGAGCACAGACGCCAATGCGGCCGGGCTGTCGACCAGGGAGTCGGCCCCGGCCGTCTGCAACTCGTCGGGGGTCCCGAACCCCCAGGTGACCCCGATGGTGTGGGTACCGTGGTGGCGCCCGGCTTCGATGTCGTGGCGCCGATCTCCGATCATCACCGTGCGATCGGGTGGCAGGTCAACGGCTGCCAGGGCTCGGGCGAGCGTCATGGACTTCGGTTCAGGGCTGGTGAGCGACGGGCCCTCGATCAGCTCGAACCTGGTGGCCAGCCCCAGCGACTCGAGAATGGGGACAGCGGTCGCCTTCGGTTTCGACGTCACCACCGCGATGCGGGTTCTGACGCTCTCCAGCAGGTCCACGATGCCCGGATACACCACCGTCTCGGTCAGTGACCGGCTGGCGTACACCTCGCGGTAGGCGGCCAGCAACGATGTCATGAGCAGCGGGTCCTGCCCGCGCTCGACCAGCAGGTCGGTGATCGTGTCGTACAGAGGCGGTCCGATGTACACGTGGGCATGGTCGTGCGGAACCGGGTCCAGCCCGTGCCGATCGAGGGCATCGTTGAGCGAGTCGATGATGGGCGGCCCCGAATCGACCAGCGTCCCATCCAGATCGAAGAACCCAATCTCGAACACGAACACCTCACCATCCGTTCATGGATGTGGCCGCCTCCAACGACGGCACCTCACCACCTTTTGCACATTGAGGTCGCGCGAATGGGGGATCGTACGGCGGGGCCCTCTCGGCGGAGCGGTCAACAGGTCCACGTGTCAACAGGTCAACAGGATCGCGGGCTTGCCCTGTTGCTTGTCGACCTGTTGACTTGTTGACCGTCCCTGGAAAGGTTCGCTCAGCTGTCCCTATCCGCTCAACCTCAATGTGCAGAGGTGGGGAGGGTACCCGCCGGCTGGTGCGCGCCTGCGATGATGGCGATATGCGCGTCATCGCTGGAACGAGAGGCGGCCGGAGGCTCATCGGCCCCGATACGGCGGACACCCGCCCGGTTACCGACCGGGTCAAGGAGTCGGTGTTCTCGTCGCTCGGGTCGTTGGTGATGGACGCCGAGGTGGCCGATCTATTTGCCGGTGCCGGCAGCTTCGGCATCGAGTCGCTCAGCAGGGGAGCGGAGTCGGCGGTGTTCGTCGAGAACGGTCGAAGAGCCCTCGAGGCGCTCAGGAGGAACCTGACCGATCTGGGCCTCGAGGGCACCGTGGTCCAGCTCGACGTTGCTCAGTGGGTCGCCACACCACGCGGGCCGTTCGACCTGGTGTTCTGCGACCCGCCCTGGCCGCTGACCTCGCCGTCCCTCGCGGGCATCCTGGAAGACCTGACCGCGAGTCTGCACGAGCATGCCCTGGTGATCGTCACCCGAAGGGCCACCGATGACGTGCCGCACCCGGTCGGATACGCGATTGACGACGAACGGCGCCACGGAGACACCAGAATCATTCGATACATGCTGAAGGACAACCGTTGACCGTTGCGCTCTGCCCCGGAAGTTTCGATCCGCCCACCAACGGGCACCTCGACGTGATCGAGCGGTGTGCAGCCGTGTTCGACCGACTCGTGGTCGCGGTCGTGGCGAACCCCTCCAAGACGCCGCTGTTCAGTGCAGCCGAGCGAGTCGACCTCCTCGAGCGCGCCAGCTCTCACCTCGGCAACGTCGAGATAGCGTCGTTCGAAGGTCTGCTGGTCGACTTCGCCCAGCGGAAGGGGGTCGACGTTCTCGTCAAGGGTCTGCGCGCCGTGACCGACTTCGACTACGAACTGCAGATGGCGCAGATGAACCACACACTCCGTGACGTCGACACCCTGTTCATCCCGACCGCCCCCGAATGGAGTTATCTGTCGTCCTCGCTGGTCCGTGAAGTGGCCCGGTTGGGGGGCGACGTCGGTACCCTCGTCCCTGCCGTGGTCGATCGAGCCCTGAAGGAGAAGCTCTCATGAGCGATGAGCCCTACGACTACGAAGATGACCGGCCGCAGAGCGACCCCGGTCCGCAGGCCGTCCCCGATGCCCGACCGCGGGCAACGGTTGGGGAGTTGCAGGACATGGTCGACGACATGATCGCCCACATGGAGGCGGCCAAGTCGATGCCGCTCTCGTCCAACGTGTTGGTGGACCGCGAGTCGTTCCTCGACATGCTGTACCGACTGCGGGCGGAGCTGCCCGATGAGCTTCGCGCTGCCCGGTGGATGGTGCGCGAACGTGAAGCATTCATCGCCCGCACGAACGAGCGGGCCCACGAGATCATCGAGCGTGCGCAGAACGAGAGTCGCCGGCTGGTGTCGGAGTCCTACGTGCTCGCCGAAGCCGTTGAAGAGGCGAACATCCTCGTGCGGCGGGCAGAGGGGGAGGCCCGTCGCCTCCGCCTCGAGGCCGAGGACGAACTCGAGAAGGAGCTCGTCTCGGTGGAACAACTCATGGCCGAGCTCATCCGCAAGATCCACGGTGCCCGGGCGGAGTTGCACGAGGCACGGCCACCCGCCCCCGACGTCCCGTACTGACGCTGGCGAAGCGTCGGTGAGCTGCGAGAATACGAAGCCTCATGTCATTGCGCTTCCAGATCTCCGATCTTCTCGCTCACCCCGGTCAGGCGCGTGAGGAAGTCGCCGTGCTGCCCGTCGATGTGGCGCTCTCCAACGCCGCCGTCGACGATGCGGTCGTGGTGAGCGTCACGTTGCGCTCGCTGACCGACGGCGTCGTGGTGCGTGGAACGGCCGACACGACGGTCGATCTCACCTGCAACAGGTGTCTCACGGGTTGGTCCGAGGAGTTGTCGGTGCCCATCGAGTCGGTGTTCCGCCTCCAACCGGAGGACGAGGACGACGAGCTCCCTGTCGAGTCCGGGGGCTGGATCGATCTCGAGCCGGTGGTGCACGACGAGGTGGCGCTAGCGCTTCCGACCAGACCGGTTTGCAGGGATGAATGCCTCGGACTTTGCCCGACGTGCGGAACCGACTTGAATACGGAGCCCTGCGACGGGCACGGTGAGGAATCCGACTCACCGTTCGCTGCACTACAGCAGCTGTTTGCCGGCGAACCGTCCCAGCAATCCGATTCCTGATTGAGAAGGAGCGCGCACCATGGCGGTGCCAAAGAAGAAGATGTCGCGGATGCGGACGCGCCAGCGCAAGTCTTCGTGGAAGGTCTCCCGACCTGCCATGTCGACGTGTCCCCGCTGCAAGAGCCCCAAGCTTCCGCACCGCGCCTGCCGTGAATGCGGCACCTACAACGGCCGGGAAGTCCTCGAGACAAACTGAGGTGTCCCGGATCGCCCTCGACGCCATGGGGGGCGACCTCGCCCCCGTCGAAACGGTTGCCGGAGCGGTGGCTGCCGCTGCCGAGGGCGTCGATGTGGTTCTGGTCGGCGACGAGGCGGTTCTCCGACCTCAGCTCGCCGAGTTGGGAGCTGATCTCCCCATCTTCGACGCGCCCGAGGTGGTCGACATGGGTGAAGATCCCGCAAAGGCGATCAGGGAGAAACCCCGCTCGTCGATCGTCGAATGCGCCCGACTGGTCCGCTCCGGGGACGCAGCCGGCTTCGTCTCCGCCGGTTCCACCGGTGCGGCCATGGCGGCGGCGGCCATCATCCTCGGTCGTGTGCCGGGCGTGCTCCGTCCCACCATCGCCTCGGTGATCCCCAAACCCTCCGGACACACCGTGGTTCTCGACTCCGGCGCCAATCCCGAAGTGAAACCCGAGCACCTGGTGCAGTTCGCCGAAATGGGCTCGGTGCTCGCCGAGGTCTATTTCTCGCTCGACTCACCTCGCGTGGGCCTCCTCAACAACGGCGAGGAGAAGGGCAAGGGTCGCTCGCTCGAGAAGGAGACCTACGAGTTGCTAAAGGTCGCCCCCATCCACTTCATCGGAAATGTCGAAGGTCGCGACCTGGGTTCCGACCGGTTGGACGTGATCGTCACCGACGGGTTCACCGGCAACGTGATGCTCAAGACCACCGAGGGGATCGCATCGATGGTGACGGCCATGGTGATGGAGGCTCTCGGGCGGACGTCGGCTGAGGTCCAGGCGGCAGTGCTGCCGGAATTGGCGCCGATCCGGCACCGCATGGACTATGAGAACACCGGTGGCGCCCATCTCCTCGGCACCGCCGGTGTTGTAGTCATCGCCCATGGCTCGTCGACCCGGCGGTCGGTGAAGAACGCACTGGCGATGGCGCACGAAGGCGCCGAACGAGACCTGGTCTCCCGGATTCGCGCCCGGGTCGCGATGGGATGACGCTCGACCGTCTCGCCGAGGAGATCGGCCATGTGTTCGGGGATGTCGGCCTGCTGGAGCGGGCACTGGTCCACCGGTCGTACACCGCCGAGCATCCCTCCCTCCCCGACAACGAGCGGATGGAGTTCCTCGGTGACGCCGTGCTCCAGCTGGTGGTGACCGATTTCCTCTACGAGAACTTCCCGACTCTGCGGGAGGGTGAGCTCGCCAAGGTCCGGGCCGCGTGCGTGAACCGGGACGAACTGGCCGTGGTGGCTCGCCGCATCGGAGTGGGGTCACACATCCGACTCGGCATAGGGGAACGGCAATCGGGCGGAAGCGAGAAGGCTTCGATCCTGGGCGACGCCATGGAAGCACTGCTGGCAGCTGTCTACCTCGATGCCGGTCTCGAAGCCGCCAGACGAGTCGTCCTTGCGCACTGGACAGAGGTGATCCTCTCGAAGGCAACCGCTCCCGGGCGGCTCGACTTCAAGACGAGGCTCCAGGAGGAGCTGGCCAGCCAGGGTCGGCGCCCGGTCTACTTCGTCGAGGGATCGGGTCCCGACCACGCCCGCGAATTCGTTGCCAGGGTCGAGGTCGAAGGTGTGGTGTGGGGCGAGGGGAGTGGTCGCTCCAAGAAGGAAGCCGAACAGGACGCCGCCCGAACGGCCATGCACCGCCGCTGATTCCTCACCTTCAAGCCACCCTGGCATAGTGCCGATGGGATGCGAATGAGAGGGAAGCGGGGCCGCAAGGCCCTTCTCTGGCCGATCGGGCGATCACAAGTCGTCTGGGTGACCGGACGTTCACCGGCCGCTCGGGCCGCCCGACTGTCGTCGATGGCTCGTGGCGTGACGGCCGGCGCCATGGCAGTCGTGCTCGCCATCCTGATCGCCGTGCCGGCTGCTCCGGCGCAGGCAGCAGACGTCGGATACGCACGAGCCTCACTCGGCGGTTGGGACGTCGATGGTGCGGTCTATGCGCTCGAAGTCTCAGGAGACACCCTCTACCTCGGTGGTGAGTTCACCAGGGTGGTCTCGCCCGATGGCGCCACCTCGGTTCCCCGCGTCAATCTGGCCGCCATCGATGTGGACTCGGGCGAGGTGCTGGGGTTCCGGGCCGACACGGACGGCCGGGTGACGGCGATCGAGGCCTCGGGGACGACGGTGTACATCGGCGGTTCGTTCTCCAGCATCGGTGGAGTGGCGAGGGAAGGGGTGGCCGCCGTCGCATCGAGCAGTGGCGCGGCGCGCTCCGGATTCGATGCCGGTCTCAGCGGCGGTGTACTCGACCTCGAGGTTCTGGGATCCCGGCTGTACGTGGCGGGGTCGTTCACATCGGTGTACGGCGCACCCGACCTGCGCCACCTGGTGGCGGTCGACCCGGCATCGGGAGCGGTCGACGTTTCGTTCGACGCCGATCCCGACCAACCCGTCTACTCGCTGGCAGCTGCTCCGGCGGGGGATCGGATCTACGCCGGCGGTGCCTTCTTCCGGATCGGCGGCGTCGACCGCCGTTGGCTGCGAGCTCTCGACCCCGCCACCGGCAGCGCCATCGGCCCCCTCTTCTCGACCGTCGTTTCGGTGGTGCTCACGCTCGAGGTCTCGGCCGACGGTGACACCGGGTACGGCGGCGTCGGCGGCAGCCGCAACGCAGCCATCGCCTGGGACGCCGACACCGGCGCCTTGCTCTGGTCACAGACCGTGGCCGGAGACGTACAGGCGATCGAACTCGCAGGTGGCAACCTGTTCTTTGGCTTCCACGATCGCAGCACCGACGATCCCACCGTTCGGTTGCTCGCCGCCGATGCCGCCACCGGTGAACTCGAGAGCACGTTCCGTCCTCCGATCGACAGCGGCTTCGGAGTCCTGGCCCTGGTCCGCCACAGCTCCGGGCTCCTCGTCGGTGGCACCTTCACACGGTTCAGTGGAGTTCCAACACGCGGGTTGGCGGTGCTCCCGGTGCTGTCGAACGGCGGCTCAGGAGGCGGGGGCGCTGGTGCAGATACCGAACCGCCCTCGCGACCGACCGGGCTGGTGGCCTCCGATGTCACCGCCACCGCTGCCATGCTGTCGTGGGACGATTCCACCGATGAAGGCTCGGGGATCGCCTACTACCAGGTGACCCGGAACGGCGTGCAGGTGGCGTCGGCCGCTACACCGTCGTATCCGGACGCAGGACTGACGCCGACGACGTCGTACACCTACCGGGTTGCTGCGGTCGACGTGGCCGGGAATGTGTCTGCCTCGTCGCAGCCGGTCACGATCACCACCGGCACCAGGTTCTCCGACGGCGAGGGTGACAACGTGTTCGCTTCCGACATCGCCCGGCTGGCGGTCGCCGGTGTGACACGGGGATGCAACCCTCCTGCGAACGACCGGTTCTGCCCGGAGGACCCGGTCACCCGAGGTCAGATGGCCGCCTTCCTCCACCGGGCACTCGAGGATCGGTAGTCAGCTGTACCGGCGGATCGGACGGTCGCCGTGGGTGCGTTCGCTGCGGGCCTGCGGCCTCAGCTGTCCCGGTGCTTCTCTGCGATGACCCGACGCAGGAAGTCCTCGTCTTCGAACGTGCCGGTGGCGCCGCCCACTCTGGCGGCGATCCGGGCTCGGAGTTGGACGGCGAGCTCGCGCCGCCGTGCCACGGGAAGACCGCCGGCACGCTGGAGGAACGAGCGGATCACGCCCACTTCCTCATCGGTCACGGCTGACACATCCCAGCGGGGAGTGTCGGCGGGAGCCGCTGGGAGGGGGCGTTCCAGTGGCGGCGCAGGCATCCGGTCCCGGACCACCACCGTCCCGGCGGCGATGTCCCCGATCCGCTGGCTGCGACGGTTGACGAACATGGTGACGATGCCGACTCCTCCGAAGAGGAAATCGATGGGGGCAAAAAGGGCCCGTACCACCGCCGAGCCGAACCCGACCGGGGCGCCGGTGACCCGGACGACCTTGATTCCTGCTGCCATCTTGCCCAAGGTCCGTCCACCATTGAGGGTTTCGGTGCCAACCACGTACGAGAAGGGGATCAACAGGGCAGCGAAACTGAGCAGTCCGAGCACGAGGAGCGAATCGGTGTCGACGGTGTTGAAGCCGACGAATCCGAGCATGACGAGCGCCACGCCGATCACGAACACGTCGAGGAGCCACGCCAGTGACCGGGAGCCGATCCCGGCTATCGTCATGCTGACCGTCACGCCCTCGGATGTCGTGATGTCGAGTCGGTCCTGGAAGGTCATGTCCCGCCCCCTGGTGTGTGCTTTGTGAAGCTACCCGAGTTCCTGGAAACCGGGCAACCCCGTTGGGTCGAGCTGGATGCCCTGATCGCCGATGCCGGCCGACGAGCGGAGAGTCTCGGCGCCGAGCGGCTGCGCACCTTCGTCGACCTGTACCGGGCGACATCAGCCGACCTGGCCATCGCCCGAAGGATGTTCCCGTCCGATCCGGTGGTTCCCGCACTCGAACGACGAGTGGTCAAGGCACGGGGGTTGCTCTTCGACCGGGCTGGGGCTCGCGAGAGCATCGGAACGTTCTTCGGAGCCACGTACTGGCGACTCATCGCAGAACGGCGCAGGCCGATGGCGTTGGCGGCGGCCGCGTTGCTCATCCCGGCGATGCTCGGTGCCGTGTGGGCGCTCACCGATCCTGCCCGCGTCATCGCCGTGATGCCGCCCGACTTCCTCTGGGTCACCGAGGCTCAGACGACGGATCAGGGCTATGGCACCGCCGGGCTGGTCGGCTTCTCGACGTACGTGATGCAGAACAACATCCGGGTGACCCTGCTCGCCTTCGTGCTCGGCATCACGTGGGGGCTGATGAGCGGCTATGTGATCGCTCAGAACGGACTGATCCTCGGTGCCCTCGCCGGTCTGGCGATCGACGCCGGCAACATCGAGTTGCTCGTCGCTGCGGTGGCCGCTCACGGCTTCCTCGAACTGTCCTGCATCGTGATCGGAGGCGGAACCGGATTCTCCCTGGCCCGGTCGATGCTGCGGCCCGGGCATCTGACCCGCCGGGAATCGCTCGGGGTGGAGGCCCGGTCCGCTGCCCTGGTGGCGATGGGGACCGTGCCGTGGCTGATCCTCGCCGGGCTCATCGAGGGATTCGTCAGTCGTACCGGTACCACCTGGGGTCCGGGGCTGGCGATCGGTCTCGTGATCGGTGGATTGTTCTGGTTCCTGGTGTGGCGATTCGGTCGTGACGCTGTCGTCGAGGGATCTCAGAGTCGAGCCCGGGCCTTGGCGCGCAGATAGGCAGCGACACACCTGGACGAGAGTTCGTGCAATCCGGCCTCGACAACATCGACTCCCCGGTGCCTGAGTAGAGCGGTCACCGATTCCTTCGCCTCGATGAGCTGCACGGAGGCGGCGGCCCGCATGAGGTCGGCCCGGTCCTCGGCAGGCTCGAGCAGGCCGCCCATCAGGTCGGGATCGGTCAACGACGCCACCGCCACCGCGTGCTTCCGTGCGAGCACCGGAATGGCGGCCGAGAGCGGACGGGCAGCGGCGATGTCGACCAGATCGGTGAACACCACCACGAACGCCCGCTTGCTTCCCAGCACCGAGCGGATCGCCAGTTCGAAGTCGGAGTCGGCCTCGCTCGGCTCCAGATCGTGGATCGCCTGTACCACGGCACGCCCTCCATCGCGGCGGGGAGCGAGAGAACGCAGCACCTTGCGATCGAAGGCGACCACCCCGATCCGGTCACCGACCTGGTCCGCCACCGCCGCCAGCGCCGCCACGGCGTCGACGGCTGCATCGAGCCGGGTGCGGTCCTCTATGCGGGCCGCCATGAGCCGTCCACAGTCGATCAGACAGATGACGTCACGGTCCTGCTCGATCCGGAACTGGTTCGACATCGGGGTCCCGGCGCGGGCGGTGGCGTTCCAGTTGAGTTGCCGGAAGTCGTCGTCAGGCCGGTACTCGCGGACCGACTCGAACTCCGTTCCCAACCCGAGTGGGCCCCTGGTTCGCCGTCCCTCCTCGCGGAAATGTCCCATACGCACCGAGGTGGCGATCCGGCGGGCGGCGGGCATGTCGGGGAACACGGTGACCTGTCCGGTGGGTCCGCCTCGGTGATACCACGATCCCAGACCGAGCGGCCCGGTGGTGCGGGTTGCCACCGGCACCAGGGCGTGGGTGCCTCGCCGAAGCGCGACGATCTCGGCGCCGAGCGACCGCTCGCCCTCCTGTGGTGTGATCCTGATGTCGGGCGTCGCCGCCTGGCGCAGCCGAATCCGCGGCCATCGGCCCGAGACGCCGATGTCGATCCTGGAGGGGACGCCTCGGCTCAGGATCGGGCTGGTGACACGAGAGACATCGGGCACCCGACGAACCATCCAGGCGTCCACGGCGGTCACCCCGGCCACCGTCAGCATGATGGTCCCCGCCACCTGCCAGGGCAGCCGGAGACCCGTGAGAGCCGCCAGAGCCAGCAGCACGACGGCGCGGGGTGTCGGACTCACCGGGGGATCTCGACCGCCGACAGCGCTGCCTTGACCGCCTCATCGGGCCGGTAGCGTTCCAGTTCCGCCTCGGGCCGCAGCACGATGCGGTGGCGCAACACGGGGAGGGCGACCCGACCGACGTCGTCGGGCGTCACGAAGTCCCGCCCGGCCAGCGTGGCGATGGCACGGCAGGCGGCGAGCAGATGTACCGCAGCCCGGGGGGAGGCGCCGACTTCCACGGCGGGAAGTGTCCTGGTGGTCCGGACCACCGTTGCCAGATAGGCCACAACGGGCTCCTCCACCCGCACCGCGCTCACCTGGTTGCGCAGCGCCAACAGCTCCTCTGCGTCCGTCACGGCCGTCACATCGTTCAGGGTGGCGGGCCTCACACCATCGCGGGCGAGCCGGAGCATGGCGTGCTCGGACTCTTCGGACGGATAGGCCACCTCGATCTTCATGAGGAACCGGTCGAGCTGGGCCTCGGGGAGGGGGTAGGTGCCCTCATACTCGATCGGATTCTGGGTTGCCACGACCAGGAACGGTGCGGGAAGCGGATGCGAAGTGCCGTCCACGGTGACCTGACCCTCGGCCATGGCCTCCAGCAGGGCGGCCTGGGTCTTGGGCGGCGTTCGATTGATCTCGTCTGCGAGCAGCACGTTGGTGAAGACCGGTCCAGGACGGAAGGCCAGTTCGCCGCCTCGCAACGCCATCGTTCCCGTGAGGTCGGAGGGAAGCATGTCGGGGGTGAACTGTGCCCGTCCGAACTGGAGGCCGGTACACCGCCCGAACGCGTTCGCCAGCAAGGTCTTGGCCGTACCCGGCACACCCTCCAACAGGACGTGCCCGCCCACCAGGGCGGCGGCGATCAGGGCGTCGATGGGGCCGGACTGGCCCACCACCACTTTGCCGATCTCTGCTTGGATCCTGTCCCTCAGATCACTCACGCGTGTTCCCTTTCGGATAGATGTGCGAGCAGGCGTTGGGTCTCGAACATGCCGTCTTCGTCGCCGGGATGTATCGCCCGGCGAACCAGACCAGGATCGAGCCCGAGTCGGTGTGACGAGTCGATGATCTCGTCGTCGGAGGCGTCAGCCGGGAGACCGGCCGACCTCGTGATGGTCGATCTGAGCCGCCTCAGAACCGGTTGTCCTGCTGCAACGGGGTCATCGACTCGGCTCAGGAGACCGGTCATGGCGTCCACCAGCTCACGTCGCGACGGGGCCAGCAGGCGTTCGGTGCGTTCCGGAGGCCCAAACCGACGACCATAGGTCACCAGTGCGACACCGAGAACGGGCAGTAGCAGCAGGACCGTGCTGCGTACCCTGGTGGGAAGGGCTGCGAGGAGACTCGTGGGACTCTCGGCCGCCGGCGCGGCGGTGAACCCGTGACGAACCTCGTCGAAACGAACCGGACCGTCGACGAGCAACGACACCGCCCAGGCGGCGTTGTCGTCGATGTGCTCGTTCCAGAGCATGCTGCCGTCGGCGATGTAGATGATCTCGCCGTCGCCGCGGGCGAAGGCGATCGCCACGGATGGTTCGCCGGCCAGGACCACATGCGGCGTTTCCGTGCGGGCGGAGACGATGCCTGAGGAGTCGAGGACTCCCTCAACGCCCCTGAGAGGGGTGACGATCGGTGCCGGCGCCCTGCCGTCGAAGCCCTGGCGGAGGTCGTCCGGGAGGAGTGAGCCGATCAGGTCCGGGTGGGGTCGCCCCGCCACGATCAGCCGCCCGCCCCCATCCACCCAGGACGTCAGATCCTCGACTTCTTCTGGTGCGTACTCGGTCCGGATGGAGGGGTCGAGGACCATGACGGTGCCGCCCGGATCCAGCCGAACCAGTGGTGCGGTGGCGGCCAACACCGGATGCCCCAGATCCTCGATGAGTTCGGCCAGGGCGGCGGTGCCGTTCACGTCGGTCACGAACGCCGATCCATTGGGGCCGGCCCCCGTCTGCTGCCGTCCGAACTCGGTGAGTGCCCATCCAGCGACCGCCACCGCCAGAACGGTCACGATCAGGGTCTCGATGTTGCGGCGGGTGGCACGGCCTTCGTCGGTGATCGTGGTGCTGCGAAGCGTCACGTACGGACTCCGAGCAGGTTCCGCCAATCGTTCTCGGCGCCCTCCGAATCGACCGCGGTGGCGGATCGACGCCCGTACACCACCCGGTCGAACTGATCGGCCAACCGATCGAAGGTCTCGTTGGCCAGGTCGGCGGATACGAGGGCGTTCGACAATCCCGGATAGAACTCGATGCGCCCTGCGGCGTCCAGGCGCAGAAGTCCGGCCACGAAACGCAGCCGGATCGCCTCGGAGTGATCGCCTCGTTCACGAGCCGCCGCTGCGAGGGACTCGAGTTCACCGGGATCGGCACCCAGTTCGAGAATCCTCTCGATCGTCGCCCGGCGCTCGATGTCCCTGGCTCGTCGGCGTCCGAGCACGAGCGCACCCACCACGGCCACCGCCGCCACCAGCAGCGGCCCCAGCCATTGCAGGACCTCGAGATCGAGGAGCGAGATCAGGCGGATGAACGCCCGGGTGGCGAGATCGGAGAGGTAGGCGAGCATCCGCTCCAGCCAGTCGTAGAGCGGGCCGAACAGTCGCTCGAGGAACGTCTCCTGCTCGGAGGCGTATCGGGGGTCCGAGAGGATGTCGGTGATCCGCTGCTCGATGTCCGCCGGATCGATCACAGGCCCGTCGAGCGAATCGAGCGCGGGCTCGGCGTTCTGTCCGGCAGCGATGGACGCAACCAGGCACAGGCTCGTGGCGAGCGACGCCGTCAACCACCCCCTCGACGTCGTCATGCCCGGCCGTTCACCCCAACCCGAACGGGTCGGAGGGGTTTGCGCTGGGGGGAGTGGGACCCTCGGGGGCGGCTCCGAGGTCGGCGATCAGACGCTCGAGGTCGTAGCCCTCCTTGCGGACCCGCAGGTCATAGTAGATCGCCACGACCACCGCCGCAGTGAACGGAAGGGTGATGGCGGTGACGACCCCGGTGACGAGCGTGTTCAGGGCCAGGTACGTCCCGGAGAACACGAATTCGGGGTTGTCGGCGAATCCCGAACCGAAGGTGGCACCGAATTGGATGGGGGCTGTCAGGGCTCCCGTGATGATGCCCACGAGCACCGCGGCCAGCACGAGCAGACCGAACACTCGCCACCAATTGCCCTTGACCAGGTTGAAGGACCGCCCCAACGCCTTGATCGCCGAGGTCGGCTCGGCGATGAGGGCGGCAGGCGCCACGCCCCAGGCGGCATACAGCCACACCCCGGGGGCGATGCACAGCAGGATGCCGAAGAAGGTGCCGATGGTGGTGAGAAGCGTGAGACCGAGCATTCCGGGTAGCCGTCGGACGCCGTGACGGAGGGCGTCACCGGCCGACATGGTGCCACCTCGGTACGACTCCGAGTAGATCCGGGTGGTGGCCGCCTGAACCAGGATCGATCCGACGACCTGCAGCAGCGAGCCGAGCCCGAGTGCGCCGAAGAAGCCACCGAAGACACCCAGGATGTCCTCGATGTCGGCGTTGGGATCCTCGAGCGCCGACAGGTCCGATGGGGCGAGGCCGGCGGCGGCGGCGGCGCCGAGCAGCGACAGCGGAACCATGATCACGGCCGAGACCAGGACCGCGGCTTTGAAGTTGCGCTTGAACAGGTTGAACGAGGTGTCGAGCACCTCCCCGAAGTTGAGCGGCCGCAGGGCAACGGGTTCCATGACGGGAAAGGCTAGTGCCGTGTCCTGCAACGTTCGCCTGGTTGTGGGTCGGCGCCGCACGTGTCGTGTGGGCGTGTTGCATGTGGTGCTTCGCCGTCTTCGGTGTTGCGGCCGACCTGTTGGGTTCCGCTGGGAGGCGGGGTGGGGCGTGGGGGCACGGTCGGCCAGGCTGTGACCAGAAAACGAACGGGGGGACGGTCACGACCTGGCCCTCGCAAACGTTTCTGGTCACAGCACAGTTGGCGACGGGCCACAGCCCAGCTACCGCCTTGCCTTCCGCCTCCGCGGCATCCATCCTCTGTGCCATGCCTGAGCTTCCGGAGGTCGAGACCACCCGTCGCCACCTCGCGGTGGCGCTCGAGGGAGCGACCGTGGAGCGCGTCGATCTGCGTCGCGACAGGATGGCCCGGCGCAATCACCGACCGGCCGATGTGGTCGACCGACTCTCCGGACGCAGGGTCTTCACGGTCGGGCGGATCGGCAAGTTCATCGTCGTCGAGCTGGACGGCGATTTGAGGTGGGTGATCCACTTGGGCATGTCGGGGCGTATCCGCATCGTCGACACCACCGAACCGCTCGAGCCTCATGCCAACCTGGTCGTCGAGTTGGACTCGGGTATCGAGGTTCGCCTCATCGACCCCCGTACCTTCGGATTCGTGGCCGTGTGGACTCCAGAGGAGTGGGACGCCTCGACGATGTCGGGGCTCGGTCGCGACGGTCTGAACGACCTTCCGTCGGCCGGCGATCTGGCGGCTGCTTTCGCCGAACGGAAGGCGCCGATCAAGGCGTTGCTGCTCGATCAGAGGATCGTTGCCGGGCTCGGAAACATCTACGCCGACGAGGTCCTGATCAGAGCCGGCGTACACCCACGCCGGGCGGCCGGGACGCTCACTCCCTCGGAGATCACGAAACTGCACTCCGCCATCGGGCCGGTGCTCGAGGCGGGGATCCAACACGGAGGAACCAGTCTCGACGACCTCGCCTATCTGCTGCCCGATGGGAGGGCGGGGGAGTACCTGAGCAGGCTGTGGGCCTACGGCCGCACAGGTGAGCAGTGTCTTGTGTGCGGCACCCCGATAGAGCGGACCATCGTGGCGCAGCGCTCGAGCCACTACTGCCCCGCCTGTCAGCCCGAAGGGAACCGTGTTTCGGGAGGCTGAAGAGCCGAGGAGGATGCGACCACTGAGCTGGGGGCGAGGAGCTGGGGGCGAGGAGCGAGGAGCAGGAGACGCTGCGACGTTCGCCGTGAAGTCCGGGAGGCCCTGTTCGGCTCCTCGCCACTCGCCCCTCGCTCATCCGACGGAATCCTCCGGCTCGTAGGCCGTCCACGCGACCTCAGTGGATGATGAGGAAGTCCTGGATGTTGGGATCAAGTTCGGCCACATCCGACTCGACCCCGGTCACGTTGGCGCTGGGCGGTCCCATCCACAGCCAGTCGACCAGCGACTCGACCGCCGATGGCGGCCCCTGCGCCCACACCTCCACCCGCCCGTCGGGCAGGTTTCGAACCCACCCGTGGAGGTGGAGGCGCCGTGCCGCCTGCCGACAGCTCTGCCGGAAGTAGACGCCCTGGACCAGGCCGCTCACGAATGCGTGGACCGCTGTCTCGTTCACGCGCCGACGTTAGACCGGGTGTCGGACGATCCGGCCGGGGCGAAGGTGATCCACTGACGTCGCGGCTGCCGGCCGGGGCGAATTCTTCGCTTCCCGGGCCCGATGCCACCCGCTAGCCTGTCCGCAACTCACACTGGTGTAATTCACATGTTTCTCAAGTCCCTCAAGCTCACCGGGTTCAAGTCGTTCGCCGACCGCACGCGCCTCGAACTGCGGCCCGGCGTCACGGTCGTCGTCGGGCCGAACGGGTCAGGCAAGTCCAATGTGGTAGACGCCGTGGCCTGGGTGATGGGTACCCAGTCGACGAAGTCGCTGCGAACCGACAAGATGGACGATGTGATCTTCGCCGGCACCGCCACCCGCCCCGGTCTGGGTCGGGCCGAGGTCACCCTGATCCTCGACAACGCCTCCGGTGTGCTCCCGCTCGACCTGCCGGAGGTGAGTCTCACCCGCCGCCTCTACCGCGACGGATCCAGCGACTACGAGATCAATGGCGTCGGCTGCCGTCTCCTCGACATCCAGGAGCTGCTTTCCGACTCCGGGGTGGGACGCCATCAGCATGTGATCATCGGGCAGGGCCAGATCGACAAGGTTCTCAACGCCGGACCCGAGGATCACCGCGCCGTCATCGAGGAGGCCGCCGGCATCCTCAAACACCGCATGCGCAAGGACAAGGCGCTTCGCCGGCTGGAACGTACCGATGCCGACGTGCTGCGGTTGCACGACCTGCTGGGTGAGTTGACCCGTCAGATGAAGCCGCTGAAGCGTCAGGCCGAGGCCGCCGCCCGCCATGACGAGGTGGTCGATTCGGTCCGTGCGCTCCGTCTGTACCTCGGAGGTGAGGACCTCCGCACCATCACCGCTCGGCGGGCCGAGATCGCCGAGGAAGACACCCGCCTCATCGAGGTGGGAACCGAGTCCGAAGCGGAGCTGGTGGAGCTGGGTGCGGCTCTCGCCATTCTGCGCCGCGCCGCCGGTGAGGTTGGCGAGGCGCTCGATCGTGACACGTCCGCCGCTGCCCGTATCGAGACCACGATCGAACGGCTGCGCCGTATCGGCTCGGTGGCACACGAACGGGCCAGGGCGGCCCGCGCCCGACTGGACGGCGCCGACGAGCGGCGTCGCGACCTGTCGGTGGAACGTGACCAGCTCGAGGCGGAAGCGGCCATCATCGGGATCCGCCACGCCGAGGCGCAGCGCTCCTCGGACGACGCCGAACGCAGTTTCCGGGCTCTCGAGGACGAGGAACGATCGTTGGCCGATCAGGAGGGCATGAGCACCGAGGGTGCGGTGGCGGTCGTCCGGGGAGACCTGCGGAGTCTGGACGCCGCCGAACTGCGCGACACCCGAGAGCTCGAGGCCGTCGAGCGCCGGCTGGACGGCCTCGCCGTCCAGCACGAAACCGACCGGGCCGAGATCGAGCGGATCAACGAGGAGATCCGTCAGCTCGACGGAACCGCCGGCGCCGCCCAGGCCAGATACGCCGCCGCCGAGGCCGATCGCAAGCTCGAACAGCAGCGTTGGGAGGTGGCCGAGGCCGCCCATGCCGATGCGCGGATCGGACTTGCGGCGGCCACCGCCAAGATGGAAGCGATCGAGCAGGCCGTGTCCGGTTTGGCCGATCCGGCGGCCCGGCAAATGGTCGAAGCCGCCGAAGGGGCGCTCGGATCGATCGCAGCTCGTCTCGACATACCCGAACACCTGGCAGCGGCCGTCGACGCCGCTCTCGGACCGTGGGCCGACGCGGTCACCTTCGGCGACGGTAGGACGCTGGAGGAGGCCGTCGGCTCGCTCAAGGGGGCCGGGAGGGGTGGAGTACCGATGGTCGCCCCTGGCTCCTCCGGTGCCGCCACCTCCCCCGGTGCCCCCGATGCTCCTGATGTCATCGAAGAGCTGCGAGTCGCCGCCCGGGCCGCCGGATTGGAACCACTCATCGACGGACTCGGAGCGGGCGCCGACCACGACCTGGCGGCACTGCTGCTGGGTGACGTGGTGATCTCGGAGGGCTGGTCGGCCGGATGGCGTTTCGTGGGGTCACACCCGGGCGTTCGGGTCGTGACCCCGGAGGGCGATCTCATCACCGGTGTGGGTGTGCGTGTGGCTCACCCCGACGGAGCAACTCCGGCGATGCTCGAGACGGCTGCGGCCGGAGCCGAGGCTGCCGAGGTCGAGTTGGCCCGCTGCCTCAGCCTTCTGCACCAGGCGAAGCGCACCTTCGACACCGCCCGGCAGACCGAACGCGAGGCGCTCGAACATCTGGAAGGCATCGAGGCCAGATTGGCCGGTGCCGTCGAGGCATTGGGACGCCTCGATCGTGCGCTCACCACGGTGGACCAGGAGCGCGAACGGCTCGAGGAGCGCAAACGCGGTCTCCTCGACGGCGGCGCCGGTCGCGCCGAGCAACGCGAGCGCCTGGTCGAGCGCCTGGCGGCTCTGGAAGGCGAGGAAGCGGAACGCCAGCGTGCCTGGGAGGCGCTGGTCGCCCGCCGCCAGGTCGTCGTCCACCAGAAGGAGCAGGCCCGTGCCACCTGGCAGGAGGCCACCGCCGCCCTCAGGGCCATCCTCGAGCGCCGGACGATGATCGATCGCCGGCTGAAGTCAATCGCGGAGTCGATCGAGACCGAGCAGCGCAATCCGGTCGACCCTTCGTCGATCGACCGTCTCGCGACGATCGAGGAGGCTGCCCGCCAGGCGCTGGAGGCTCTCCGCATTCACCTCGACGCGCTGCGTGACCGCCAGAGAGAACTTCGCACCAGGGTCGGCGCCACCGGTACCCGGATGGGCGAGGTGCAACGTCGCCACGACACGGTCACCGCCGTCATCACCAAGGCGAAGGATCGTCGCTCGACAATCGCCATCGAGGCGGCCGAGCTGCGGGTCAGGTTCGAGTCGGTGGCGGAGGGACTGCGCCGTGATGCGGACGCATCGGAGGGAGAGGCGCTGGCCGCACCCCTCCCCGAGATCGAAGGCGACGATCGCTCGGTTCCCAGGCTGCGTTCGGTGCTGATGTCGCGTGAGGCGGAGCTCCGACGTATGGGGCCAATCAACCCGCTCGCCGGCCAGGAGTACGCCGAGCTGTCGGAGCGGCATACGTTCATGTCCGACCAGCTCGCCGACCTGGAGCGGTCCCGTGACGAACTGCGGAAGGTGATCAAGGCCCTGGACGACGAGATCCAACTGCGCTTCATGGCGGCGTTCGAGGAGGTCTCCTCCGCCTACGAGGAGCACTTTGGCGTGCTCTTCCCCGGCGGCCGGGGACGACTGACACTCACCGATCCGGACGATCCGCTTTCGTCGGGTGTGGAGATCGAGGCGCAGCCGCTGGGCAAGAAGGTGGCAAAGATGACGCTGCTGTCCGGTGGCGAACGGTCGCTGGCGGCGCTGGCGTTCCTGTTCGCCATCTTCAAGGCCCGGCCCTCGCCGTTCTACATCCTCGACGAAGTGGAAGCGGCCCTCGACGACGCCAACCTCCGTCGGTTCCTGCGGTTGCTCGATGCCTTCCGTGGGACCGCCCAGTTGCTGGTGATCACCCATCAGCAACAGACCATGGAGACCGCCGATGTGCTGTACGGCGTCACGATGGAACCGGGTGGTTCGTCGAAGGTGGTGGCGAAAGCGCTGTCCGACGTGACCGACGCCGACAGGGCAGCAATCCAGGTCTGACACGCGGGGAAGCCCCGGGACGGCATCGTCCCGGGGGGCCCTCTGCTTCACATCCCTGTGGTGGAGGCTGGACGGTCCCTCGCCCGGGTCGGTTCGCCGTGGTAGCCAGAGGCTGGGTGGCATTACCCTTCGGGGTTCATGAGCACCACAGAAATCGTCATCGCAGTCGCCGTCCTGCTGGTCGTGATCGTGGCCGTGGTCGGCTTCGTGATCATCCGGCGCCCCAAGTCGATCGAACGGGAGGTGGCCCGCGCCCGGGCCGGCGCCGCCCCGGCTACGTCAGCGCCGACGGCGGCGCCGCCACTCGGCGTGCGGCTCGCAAAGTCCCGGACTGCTCTGTCCGGCGCGCTCAAATCGGTGTTCGGTCGCGGTGCCATGGACGACGAATTCTGGGACTCACTCGAGGAGGCGCTCATCGGTGTGGATGTCGGGGTGGCGGCCTCCACCGCCATCGTCGAACGGGTCCGCAAAGCCGGTCCCGAGTCGCCGTCGCAGGCGCGCGCGGCCTGCTGCGCGTCGAGGTGATGTCCACCCTGTCGGGCAAGGACCGGGAGCTGCACCTCGAATCCAAGCCGGCCGTTGTGATGGTGGTGGGTGTCAATGGGACCGGGAAGACCACATCGATCGCCAAGATCGCCAAGCGGCTCGACGATCAGGGGGTCACGACGCTGCTGGGCGCCGCTGACACCTTCCGCGCCGCCGCCGACACCCAACTCAAGGCGTGGGCGGATCGTGTCGGCGTCGACATGGTCAGCGGGCAGGAGGGAGCCGATCCGGCCTCGGTCGCATATGACGCCTACGCCGCCGCCAAAGCTCGCGGGCGCGACGTGGTCATGGTCGATACCGCCGGCCGTCTCCACTCCAAGCGCAACCTCATGGACGAGCTCTCCAAGATCCGACGGGTGCTGGAGCGGGAGTCCGGAGCCATCGACGAGGTTCTCATGGTGCTCGATGCGACCGCCGGCCAGAACGGCATCGCCCAGGCCCGACAGTTCGGCGAGACCGCCGGCATCACCGGGATCGTCTTGTCGAAGCTCGACGGCACCGCCAAGGGCGGGGTGGTGGTGGCGATCGAGGAGGAACTCGGCGTGCCGGTGAAGTTCATCGGGGTGGGGGAGGGAATGGACGACATGATTCCCTTCGATCCCGAGGCCTTCGTCGACGCCTTACTGGGTGAAACGTGACGGACGAGGATATGGCGGCGGCGGCCCGGGAAGCAGCGCTCGGCTCGTACTCCCCGTACTCGAAGTTCCGGGTGGGGGCGGTGGTGGTCGCCGACGACGGACGGGTGTTCAGCTCGGCCAACATCGAGAACGCCGCCTATCCGGTGTCGCAGTGCGCCGAAGCCAACGCCGTCAACTACGCCGCATCCCAGGGTGTGCGCAGGATCGCAACGGTCGCCGTTGCCTGCATCGACGCCCGGGAGACCGATCTCGCCTATCCGTGCGGTCGCTGTCGCCAGATCATGAGCGAGTTCGACGTCTCCCGGGTGTTGGTGACCACCGCCCACGGTGAGATCCGGAGCCACACACTCGACGAGCTCCTGCCCTACCGCTTCTCGCTCTGAAAGACCGCACCGGAGGGTGAGCGGGCCCTGTCCGGTCCGGCGCGCCGTGGCACACCTCGGCAACCGGTGACGTTTGGCCCGGTCGAGGTCGGTGGTGTGGTCCTAGGATCAACGGCCATGACCAACGAGAAGCTCGCCAAGAAGGATTACGAAGACTCGCTCGCTGATCTCCAGCTCGAGCTGGTGAAGATGCTGGAGTGGATCCGTCACAGCGGACACAAGCTGGTGGTCGTCTTCGAGGGGCGTGATGCCGCCGGCAAGGGGAGCACGATCAGCCGTATCTCCGATCCGCTCAACCCCCGATTCTGCAAGGTGGTGGCGTTGCCCAAACCCACCGAACGGGAACGTTCCCAGTGGTATTTCCAGCGCTACATCAGCCACCTCCCATCCGGGGGAGAAATGGCCCTGTTCGACCGGTCCTGGTACAACCGCGCCGGGGTGGAGCGGGTGATGGGGTTCTGCAGCGACGCCGAGTACTGGGAGTTCATCCGTTCGGTTCCCGAATTCGAGCGGATGCTGATCCGCTCAGGAGTGCAGGTCGTGAAGTACTGGTTTTCGGTGTCGGACGACATCCAGGAGCAACGGTTCAAGGATCGTCTGGCCAGCCCGGCCAAACGGTGGAAGTTCTCGGAGATGGACGTGTACTCCCGGAGCCGGTGGACCGAGTACTCCCGGGCCAAGGACATCATGATGGAGCACACCTCGATCCCCGAGTCACCGTGGTGGGTGGTGGACGGCGACGACAAGAAGCGCGCCAGGCTCAACACCATCACGCATCTGTTGTCGCTCATCCCCTACGGGCCGGTCGACTACCCGCCCATAGATCTGCCCGAGATCGTTCGCGACGGCGGCTACCAGCGCCCCCCGATGGAAAACCTGAACAAGGTCCCGGAGGTGTACTGACGTCGGCGAGCGAAGTCTCGATGGAGCTGCCTCTCGTCGCTGTCACGTCGCCGTTCACGGTTCACTGTTGACCGTTCACCGTGCTCGTGCCGACTGTTCGACCCGGCTTCCTCGCCCCGCGCTCAACGTTCGTAGACCCGATCACCTCCGTCAGGCGAGCGTGGCTCGGCTGCCGTCGTATCCTCACCAGCATGCGGTGGTTTCTGATCGCACTGGTGTTCGTGCTGTCGTCGTGCGGTCTCATGTCACGTGAGGCCGACGGCGCCTGGTCGCTGGTCGAGGCACAGGTGGCCGGTGAGACGATCCGGCCGGTCGACGGGGCGCCGGTGACACTCCAGGTGGAACGCGGCGCCGTGTCAGGGGTCGCCGGCTGCAACGAGTACGTGGTGGAGGCCGACATCGTGGGCGGCCGGTTCGCGTTGTTCGGGGAAGGAGACATCACCGATGGCGTCTGTTCCCAGCCGGTGATGGCGGTGGAGAACGAGTACTGGGAGGCCCTGCGGGAGACCAGCATCTATCGACTCGACGGTGACAGCCTCGAGTTGGAGGGCGAGGCCATCCTGCTTCGTTTCGCCAAGGTCGGTTGAGTGCGTTCGCCCACCCGGTACTGTGCCCGGGCGTGAAGGTCTTCTCGGTCGGCGTCGAAGCTCAGGGCATCATCGCCATCGGGCCGCTGGCGACCGGAGTGGTCGCCATCGGACAGTTGGCGACGGGGGTCATCGCCATCGGGCAGCTGGCGCGAGGTGTGATCGCCATCGGACAGCTCGCCATCGGTGTGGTGGCGGTCGGCCAGGTGGGGATCGGCATCCTCTACGGAGGCGGCATGCTCGGGTTCGGGTCGCTTGCGGGCGGACTGTTGCCGGCCGGACTGCTGGGCCGTTTGTCGCTGGGTGATCTGCGGCACGGTCGTCTCTCTCAAACGGTTTGGCGGCCACGGGTGAGCCCGCTGAGCGTGGTCGGCGTGGGTGTCGTGGCAGTGGTTGCGTACCTGGCGGCACTGCGTCCGCTGTGGGACGAGATGTTCGAGATGGGTGGCATCTTCTGGGTCAGGCAATAGGTCGACAGGTCGACAGGTCGACAGGTCAACAGGTCAACAGGTCAGACAACACAGGTCAACAGGTCGTGGTACTGGGTGCGATGGACGCCAGTGTGGGCGCCCGCAGGCGCCCACACCGGATCATCGGGCCGAGAGGGCTCAGCCCTTGCGCTTCTCCAGCTCTTCGGCCAGCTTGGGAAGGACGGACGTGACGTCGCCCACGATGCCGAGGTCTGCGACTCCGAATATGGGGGCGTCGGGGTCCTTGTTGATGGCGATGATGGTCTTGGAGTCCTTCATCCCCACCAGGTGTTGCATGGCCCCGGACACACCACAGGCGATGTAGACGTCCGGCTTCACTGTCTTGCCGGTCTGGCCCACCTGCTTCGAGTACGGAACCCAGCCCGCATCGACGATGGCACGGGTGGCGCCGGTGGCTGCTGCCAGGGGTTTGGCGACCCGCTCGATCAGGGCGTAATTGTCGGCGTTGCCGAGACCGCGCCCGCCACTGACGATCACCGCCGCCTCCTCGAGCTGGGGCCCCTCCTTCTCCTCGGTGTGGGACTCCACGACCGTGGCGGCGGAACGTCCCACATCCGGCAGCGAAACCTGGGTGACGGCCGGAGCGCCGCCGCCGGCAGACTCGGCCGGGAAGGACTTGGGTCGGCAGATCACGAGGTTCGGGGCGGCACCGTTCAGGACCGAGGTTGCGACCTGGGTGCCGCCGAAGATCTCGTGCTTGGCGGACACGCTGCCGTCGATCGACACGTCCACGGCGTTGGACAACACGGAGCGGCCGAGCTTGGCCGCCAGCCGCCCAGCCACGTCGCGGTCGTCGTACGCCTGGCCGAACAGGATGAGATCGGGAGCAGACTGACCGACGAGGTCTGCGAGCGCCGCCGCCACCGGAGCCGAGAGCAGTGCGTCGCCGGGGTCGAGGTGGTAGACCGAGGCGGCGCCGTACTCGCCGAGGGTGGCGAAGGCGGCATCGGACCCTGCACCGACGTAGACGGCGGTGACGTCCCCCAGGCTGCGTGCCTTGGTGAGCAACTCGAGTCCCAGGGTGGTGGGTGCGCCGTTGGATTCCTGGACGAAGACCCAGATGTTCGCCATCAGATCACCTTCACCTGTTCGAGCTTGCGGACGATCTCCATGAAGGCTTCGCCATCGTCCTCGATCTTCTGACCGGCCTGCCGCTCCTCGGCGGCGTCGATGGTGGCCACCTTCTGTTCGATGTCGGTGGACACACCGAGGTCACCGACGGTGAGCGAGTCGACCGGCTTCTTCTTGGCGTCCATGATCCCCTTGAAGGTGGGGTAGCGGGGCTCGACCACGCCGGCTGTCACCGACACCACCGCTGGGAGGGACGCGTCGACTGCGTCGTAGCCGGTGGCGGTCTGGCGATGGATGCGCACGGTGCCCTCGCCCAGTTCCACCTTGGTGGCGTAGGTGAGGGCGGGCACGTCGAGCAGTTCGGCGACCATTTGCGGCACCACGCCGGCGTAGCCGTCGGTGGACTCGGTGCCGGCGATCACGACGTCGAACCCTTCCTTCGAGATCGCCGCTGCCAGCACCCGGGCGGTGGTGAGGGCATCGGATCCCCTCAGGGCGCCGTCGTCGACCACGACCGCCTTGTCGGCACCCATGGCGAGTGCCTGACGAATTCCCTGCATGTTGCCGGCCGGGCCCATGCTGACGAGTGTCACCGTGCCACCGTTGGCCTGGGCGAGCTGCAATCCCATTTCGACCCCGTAGCGGTCCGTATCATCGAGGACCTGCTCTGCCGGACGGACCAACCAGTGGCTGTCGGGCTCGAGAGCGTACGGGGTGGCCGGATCTGGGATCTGCTTGACGCAGACGACCACCTTCATCGGATCGACTCCTTCGTTCGAGGTCTGGACATGATCGTACAACTCAACCCCGCAGAATTGGAATCCACGCTCAAATACTGTTCCGGCGCCGCGGACAGGGAGCGAGCCGAAGAGGAGTCCGTTCTACCGGGACAAGGGAGGTGCCTGGTGCGAGGAGCGAGGAGCCAGCAGCTCTTCTGGCTCCTCGCTCCCGGCTTCGTAGTAGCCAGTAGCCAGTAGCCAGTAGCCAGCAGCCAGCAGCCAGGAGCCAGCAGCTCTTCTGGCCCCTCGCCCCTCGCCCCCAGCTCCCCGCCCTGGCTGGAGCCCCGACACCCCTATCCGGTCAGCCTCGGCCATACTCCCGCCATGGATCTCTATGAACGGCTCTCGCATGCAGCGGCGGTGATCGGGGAGGCAACGGGACACCCCCGCCATGATGTTGTGGCGGTGCTCGGTTCCGGGCTCGGTGACTACCCGGCCGGGTTGGACGACACCGTCGCCGTTCCCTACTCCGACATCCCCGGGTTCCCGGTGCCTCACGTGGCCGGGCATGCCGGCACCGCCTACTCGGCTCAGTTCGGCCCCAATCGTGTGCTCCTGCTGGCGGGACGGGCGCACGCCTACGAGGGCCACTCGATGGAGACGGTCACGTTCGCCGTTCGGGCGTCGATCCTGGCCGGCGCCGGCACGGTCGTGCTCACCAATGCCTGCGGCGGATGTGGCGACGGAATGTCGGCGGGTGACCTCGCCCTGATCCGCGACCATCTCAACCTGGCTGGACAGACGCCGTTGCTGGGTCCGAACGACGAGCGCCTCGGCCCCCGTTTCCCCGACATGTCGACCACGTACACACCCGAGCTTCGGGAACTCGCCCATCGGGTAGCTCGAGAGGTCGGGGTTGGACTGGGCGACGGGGTGTACGCCTGGTTCCTCGGTCCGACCTACGAGACGCCGGCAGAGGTCCAGATGGCGAAACGGATGGGAGCCGACATGGTGGGGATGTCGACGGTGCCGGAGGCGATCGCCGCCCGACACATGGGCGCCGCCATCCTGGGCATCTCGTTGGTCACCAACCTGGCGGCCGGGATCTCACCGACGCCCCTCAGTCACGACGAGGTGACGGCGGCGGGAGCGGAGGCACAGGAGCGGTTCTCAAGGCTGCTCGGGACGCTCCTGGGACGAATCTGAGGCGATCCGTCCACCATCCCGCCTGCTATGAGCTCGACACGGTCTCCTCGGTCCGACGTTGGACGCGGTCGCCGGCTTGCCCGCGACGCCGCGAAGCCCCGGCCGTGAGGACGCGATAGGCGACCGTGAACAGCACGGCCACGATCATCAACGCCGAGCCGACGCGGTACCACGTCGCCGTCGTGTCGGTCCCGGCCTGGGCGGCGTGGATGCTCGCAACCCAGAACAGGATGAAGGACGAGAAGTGGACGGCCTTCCATACGCGTCGCGGCAGCTTCTTCATCATCAACGATGTCACCTGGACGGCGACGAGCAGGTAGAAGCCGACGATGCCCCACGCCACCGCCCCGGGCCGCCAATCGCTGGCGAACGGGAGGAACAGCTCCCGCCATCCGAACTCGACGTACTCGTCGAGGACCAGTCCGAGCAGGTGGACGGCTGTGAACGTCACCGAGAGGCCGCCCAGCCACCGGTGCAGGTCGAGGAGCCACGCCGGTCGTCGCCGCTCCTGCAGCAGACGGGTGGAGAGCAGGAGCCCCCAGATCACGGCCAGCGCCAGGATGAGCCAGGCCACCAGGCCCGACGATCTGGACAGGTACCACCAGATCTTCTCGGTGAGAATGGTGTCGTTCACAGGAATGCTCCCATTCGTGCGGAGAGGCAGAGCTCACCGGTGTCGGACATCACGAGCCCAGAGAGCCCGGCGTCGTCGATGAGGTCGACAGCCCGGGCGAATCCCACCAGGGCGGCCGCCTTGGCGAACGCTTCCGCCATCCATGCGTGAGCGGCGAACACGGTTGCAGAGGCGACATCGGTGGTGGCACAGAGGCCGGTCGATGGGTCGATGATGTGTCGTCCGGGTCCGTGGTTCGTCCGCCAGCGGCGGTGATCGGGAGTGCTCGTGGCCACGGCGCCCTCGTCGAGACGGGGAAGCGCGATGGTGCCGGTCGGTTCGAAGGGGTCCTCAACTGCGATGATCCAGCCGTGATCCGTTGGAGGCTCCCCCACGGCACGCAGGTCGCCCCCGACGTTGACCATGGCACCGCGGGCGCCGTGCTCGACCAGTTCGACGGCGACGATGTCGGCCGCCAGACCTTTGCCGATGCCCCCGGCATCGAGCCGCGTTCCTGCCGGAAGTCGGACGGTCCGGTTGTTCGGGTCGAGTTCGACGTGTCCACAACCGGGCGACGGCTGGGCGCCGCCCTGAGCGGCACCGGAGCGTCCTTCGGCGTCGAGGGGCCGGTCGTACCCGGCGGCCACGATCGAGCCCAGGATGGTGGGATCGAATCGGCCCGCCGTGAGTCGCCATCCGTCGACCGAACGTGCCACCAGCGCGTACGTGTCGGCGCTGACGGTCACGGTTCGGCCATCGGAGGCGTTGAGTCGGCTCACTTCGCTCGCCGGCTGAAAGCGCGTCCACGCCGTTTCCAGCTCGGTGAGACGCCGCTCTGCGAGCTCCAGCAAAGCGGCGTCGCCCACCACCACGACGTGGGCGGCGGAGCCCATCACCCGGAGTCTGTGCTCAACCACTGCCGCTGCTCTGGGTGGTGGGTGGCGGTGGTGGAGGCGGCGGCGGGGGAGGCGCCTGTGCCGGCTGAGGAGTCGACACCGTGCCACCTGCTGCGGGCCGGTTGCCTCCATCGGCAGCCGCCCCGCCGGTCGATCCACCGGAAACAACCCTCGTCCGCACCTGGATGGGCGTCAGGATGACGGGGACCGGACCCCGGGGGGTGGCCGCCGCCAACGGCGAGGGCGTAGGGGCAGTCGCCGGCGGCACCGTGACGCCAACGGGGACGACCGCCTCCGAATCTCCCCCTGTGCTCGGCACCTGACCGGTGGAGCCTGCGTCCGCCCCCGCCATCGAGGACATGAGCGAGAAGGTCAGTGCGATACCTGCCCCGGCGCTGGCGATGCGGGAGGCCTCCGCCTTGTGCGATCTGCGGGTCTTCTTCGCCTTTCCCGGTGCGTCGGGCTGCCGGGTCGAGAACGTCACCGGGCCCGAGTCGGGTCCGCTCGGTGCGACGTCGATCGGTTGGGTGTCGGCCATGGCCCGAGCGGACGTTCCTCGCCGCTCTTGCAGACGCCGAATTCGCTCGGCCTGTTCATCGAGTGGCTGGGTTGTCTCGGCGTCGGTCGCTACCGGGGCCCTTCCCCCCGGGCGAGCCGAAGCGGAGCGACGTTCCGCCAGTTTGCGGAGTCGTTCCTGGCGCTCCTCCTCAGTCATCGTCGTCGCCGCCGTCATCGTCATCCGACTCGTGGGAGTCGTCATCCGACTCGTGGGAGTCGTCGTCGTAGGAGTCATCCTCGTGGTCTTCGTGGTCGTCGTCGTCCCAGGTGCCACTGGTGACGGGAGGTGCGGTGGTGACCGAGGTCGCCTGGGTGGTCGGCGCCGTGGCGGGGGCGGTGGCCGGGGCGGACCCGGACGATCCTGCGGTCTCGACGATCACCTGCTCCTCCCACACGTCGACCACGATCTGGCCGTCGGTCAGGGCTGCCTCGAACTGGATTTCCCGCTCCTCGAACCTGAACGCCATCGTGAGGGCTTCGCCCTGCCCGCTCACCTCGTACGACCAGTCGCCGACGTCGGCCGAGTCGAGTTTCAGGTCGGATCCGTGGCGGGCGATTGTGACCACGCCGACCCCGTTGATCTGATAGGCCACCAGATCGGGTTGGGGCGTGGTCACCGGGACGGTCGGCGGGGTGCTGGCCGGAGCGGTGAGGGCGGTCGACGTTGTGACGGGTTCGACGGCGGAGATCTCGCCGAGACCCTGGGACGAGTTGAGGATTCCGAGGTTGGCCCCGACGGCGGTGGCCCCGGCGAGAACGACCCCGGCGATCGACATCGCCGATACGAGTGCTGTCCGGTGTTTCATGGCATCTCCTGGTTGATGGCGGCCGGTGTGTGCATACCGACAACCTACGGCCGCCCGGTTGAGCGGCCGTCCAGCACAAGGCAAAGGAACGGTAAAGATGGCCTCGGGCCGGTCTGCGGCATGCGATGCTCTGCGGATGAGACTCCTGATCGTGGAAGACGACGCCTCGATCGCCGAGCCGTTGTCGAGTGGACTTCGCCGACAGGGTTTCGAGGTGACCTGGGTTCAGACCGGCGCCGATGCCCTGAACGCGGCACCGCACGATCTGGTCCTGCTCGATCTGGGACTGCCTGACCTCGACGGCCAGGTGGTGTGCCGACGCCTGCGGGATCGCTCGGACGTTCCGATCGTGGTGGTCACGGCCCGCTCCGACGAGTTGGACAGGGTGACACTCCTCGAGATGGGTGCCGACGACTACGTGGTCAAGCCGTTCGGGTTCCGCGAACTGGTGGCCCGCATCCGTGCCGTGCTTCGTCGCAGCGGTGCGCCGGGCGAGGTTCAGGCAGAGGAGGCCGACGTCGTGACCGCCGGAGTCCTGATCGTCGATCGACGCACCCGTCACGTGACCGTCGAGGACCGCACGATCTCGCTCACGCCCAAGGAGTACGACCTGCTCGTGTTCCTCGCCGAGGATGCCGGGGCGGTGTTCACGCGCGACCAGATCCTACGGGGCGTGTGGGACGAACACTGGTGGGGTTCGACCAAGACCCTCGACGTGCATGTGGCGTCACTGCGACGAAAGCTGGGCGACCCGGATCTGATCGAAACCGTCAGGGGAGTCGGCTACCGGATGGCGGTGCCCACATGACCCGGCGACTCCTGTTCAGTTACCTCACCGTCACGCTCTTCACCCTTCTGGTTCTGGAGATCCCGCTCGGTGTCCTTGTTTCGTCTCTTCAGCGCGAACGTCTGGCCAGCGACCTCCAGCGCGACGCAATGGTGCTGGCCACGCTGTACGAGGACGCCCTCGACAATCGCCAGCCGTACAGTCCCGAGCCGGCCACGCGATACGCCCAGGCGACCGGAGGCCGGGTTGTGGTCGTCGACGTCGAGGGGCGGTCGATCGTCGACACCGCCGGGCCGACCAACCGCGACTTCAGCACCCGCCCCGAGATCCAGCGAGCACTGGCCGGCGTCAACGAGCGTCCCGACACCCGGTATTCCGACACGCTCGGCCGGGAGATCCTGTTCGCCGCGGTTCCGGTGGCCTCCGGAGGCGTAGTCCACGGGGCGGTACGGATCACGTTCGATCCGGAGGAGGTGAACGAGCTGGTACGCGGCTACTGGTGGGGGTTGCTGGGTATCGGTCTGGTCGTGATGACGGCGGTAGCGGCCGTTGGGTGGATCATCGCCCGGTCGGTTGCCAGGCCACTCACCGAGATGGGAGAGGCCGCCCGGGCCGCCGGATCCGGGGATCTCTCGGTACGGATCGACGCCGACGAGGCGCCCGACGAGGTCCGGGAGCTGGCTGCCGCCTTCAACACCATGTCCGGCAGGCTCGAGAGCCTGATCGAACGTCAACGGAGCTTCGTTGCCGATGCCTCCCACGAGCTCCGGACCCCGCTGACAGCGCTGCGGTTACGGCTCGAGAATCTCGAGGAATCGGTCGACGAGCACGCCCGGCCCGATCTGACTGCCGCCCTGGCCGAGAGCGGACGCCTCGCAGATCTCGTCGAACAGCTCCTCACGATCGCCCGCACCGAGGCGGGCTCGAAGCCGGTACACCAGGTGGACCTCGCGTCGGTCGTGCTGGAGCGCTGCGAGCTCTGGACTGCGGTGGCGGAGGAACACGGGGTGCGGCTGGTGGCCGAGGTGTCCGGTGAGGTACCGGTGCAGTCGGTAGCGGGGGGAGTTGAGCAGATCGTCGACAACCTCGTCTCGAATGCGCTGGCGGTGACACCTCAGGGACGGTCGGTGGTTGTGAGCATCTCGTCGGACGACTCCCAGGGGACTCTTCGGGTCCGTGACGAGGGTCCGGGAATGAAGGCCGAGGACCGTGCCCGGGCATTCGACCGATTCTGGCGCGGCGACCACTCGAAGCCCGGAAGTGGACTGGGTCTGGCAATCGTCCGGGACCTGGCGGAATCTTCCGGCGGCTCCGCCGCGCTCGTGGCGACAGAGGGAGGAGGCATCGAGGCGGTGGCGTCGTTCCCGCGCTGGGTCGGTGGGGTCTCGACAGGAGTCACTCGATGATGCCGAGCCGTATCGCCTTTACGACCGCTGCCGACCGCGACGCCACCCTGAGCCGGGCAAACACCGAACGGAGTCTCACCTTCACGATCTCCTCGCCTATGCCGAGTTGGCGGGCGATCTGACGATTGGTCCGTCCGTCGGCGACGAGCGCCAGGATCTCGACGTCATCGGGGTCTGCAGTTCGTTCGCCGGAGACATCGACGTTGTGCACAACAGGGTCGTCGGCCGAGACAGCGACTCGGATCAGCCGATCCAGCTCCCGTCGCCCCGCTCTGGGATCGAGGTGAAGCGGGCCGCCGACCGCAGAGGAAGGATGGGCCGCCGATGACTTCGCCAGCAGGATGACGGCCGTCTTGGCAGCACCCGCCTGCGGAGGGCTGGCACACGCTGCGGCATGCAGCTCGGGATCGGCGAGTAGGAGGTCGGGCATCGCAACATCCATCAGGGAGCGCGCCTCCTGGTGGCTCGTGGCTTCCCAGATGATGTCGATGTCGTCCCGGCCCGACAATATGACCCGGAGGCCGGTCCGCATCAGATCGTGATCATCGGCGATGGCGACTCGGATGCGGGTCCGTTCATCCGTCGTCGTGGTGGACGTCGGGATCCGGGTTCGTGTGGTCATCAGCCCTCTCATGTCGCTTGCGACATGATGCGGGTCGAGCGGTCAAGCACGCCTGTGGAGTCCGTCAAGGAAGGGTCAACGACCGGCAGCGTTGACGCCGCCATGATCTTGCTCCACGAGTCCCTGTCGACCCGTTGACCTGTCGACCTGTCGGACCTCGTGAGTGTCAGGAGGTCGGCCGCGGGGGCGACCGACCTCCCGAACGCCTGGCTCAGTTCTCAGTCGTCGATGGTGGTGCTCGTGGAGCTCGAGCTGGACGAACTCGAGCTGGAGCTGGACGAACTCGAGCTGGAGCTGGACGAACTCGAGCTGGAGCTGGACGTCGAGGAACCGTCGCTCGTGCTCGATGTGCTCGATCCACCGGTGGTGGTGGACGTAGTGGGCGGCGGGACGTTCGGTGTCAGGTTCAGCGCCCGACCCAGGAAGGTCGCCATCTGGCCACGGGTGACCAGTTCATTCGGGCAGTACTGGGTGTTGGCGGGCGGGTTGCACCCGAGCGTCACACCGGCCGTTGCGAGGCGGTCGATGTCGGCTTCGAACGTGGTGCCGTTGTCGTCGTCGAACAGGTCACCCGGTCCGGCATCGGTGTATCCCTGCGCCCGAACGAGGAACGCAGCCATCTGGCCTCGGGTCACCGGATCTTCCGGGCAGTACCGGGTGTTGTCCGGCGGGTTGCAGCCCAGCGTCACACCTGCTGTCGCCAGGCGATCGATGTCGGTCTGGAAGTCAGAGGTGTCGTCGTCGGTGAACAGGTTCCCGCCTCCGTTGTCGGTGTATCCGAGCGCTCGCACCATGAACGCAGCCATCTGGCCACGGGTGACGGGCTCGTCAGGGCAGAACCGGGTGTTGTCGGGCGGATTGCATCCCCGGGTGATCCCGAGTTCGGCGATCGCCTCGATGTAGCCCTCGTGGACAGTGCCGTCGTCGTCGGAGAACGATCCTCCCGGTGGCAGATCGGCCGCCAGGACCGGGAGGGCGGCAACTGCTGCCAGGGCCGCCAGGGTCGACATGGCAAGCCATCGTCGCAACATGTGATGCTCCTTCTCGAGTGGTTACACCCACCGTATGAGTGGGGAGGCGGGAGAAGCCGACCCAAAGGTCCCGAGCGACAGGGACCTCCGAGTGGAGGTCAGGAGATCCGTTCGGCCACCAGCGGGGTCGGGTCCGGGGGCGCCTCCGACACCGTCCACGCGCCCGCAATCACCCGGAGCGCCTCCTGGAGTCGGGCGGTGTGGCGGTAGTCGAGATGCCCGAGCACGTCGCCGGACTCGACACGATCTCCCGGTTTCGCCACCACCCGGATACCCACGCCGGGATCGATGGTGTCCTCCTTGCGTTCGCGTCCCGCTCCCAGCCGCATGGCGGCCATCCCGACGGCCCGCGCGTCACACGTGGACACGAAGCCCGACTCCTTGGCCTGGATCGTCTCCGTGCGAGGCGCCGTCGGCAGCAGTGCGGGCGTGTCGAGCACTGCCGGGTTCCCGCCCTGGGCTTCGATAACCCGGGCGAAAACGTCCAACGCCGCACCCGACGACACGGCCCCGTCGAGACGAGTCCGCGCATCGGTCTCGTCGTCGGTCACTCCGGCGAGCAGCAGCATCTCGGCGCCGAGCGCCATCGTCACCTCCACCAGGTCGGCCGGACCACCACCTTTCAGTACCTCGATCGACTCCCGGATCTCCGAGGCGTTCCCGACCTCGACACCGAGGGGTGCGTCCATGGCGGTGAGGAGGGCAACGGTGCGCACACCGTTGGCAGTGCCGATACCCACCATCGTCTCGGCCAGCTCGCGGGATCGGTCGATGTCCTGCATGAAGGCGCCCCGACCGAACTTCACGTCGAGGACCAGGGCGTCGAGTCCCTCGGCCAGCTTCTTCGACATGATCGACGACGAGATGAGCGGAATCGACGGCACCGTGCCCGTAGCGTCGCGGAGGGCGTAGAGCTTTCGGTCGGCGGGCACCAGAGTCTCGGATTGGCCGGCCAGCACCAGGCCGCAGCGATCGAGGACACGATGGAACTCGTCGGGGTCGAGGCCGGTGCGGAAGCCGGGAATCGACTCGAGCTTGTCGAGGGTTCCACCAGTGTGGCCCAGACCGCGACCGGACATCATGGGGATGGCCACGCCGCAGGCGGCCACCATCGGCGCGAGTGGGATGGAGACCTTGTCGCCCACGCCGCCGGTCGAGTGTTTGTCGACCTTGGGGGTCGGGATCGAGGAGAAATCCAGCACTTCACCGGAGTGCAACATCGCCCGCGTCCACGCTGCCAGTTCCCCGGCATCGAGCCCGTTGAGGAAGACCGCCATCGCCATCGACGCCATCTGGTAGTCGGCGACGGACCCAGCCGTATAGGCGCCGATCAGCCAGGAGATCTCCTGATCGGTGAGGCGGCCGTTGTCACGTTTGCGCTCGATGAGCTCGACTGCGGTAGGCACACCCCGGATCGTACCCGTCGTCGTCTCGACAGTGGATCTGTGGCGGGTTTCGATGGTGCCCGCCGTCGAACCATGCGGCGACGGCATCCTCCGCCACGCGGTTGACAGTATCCTCGGCGGGCGGAAACGCAGTCGTCGTTTCGGCGTCCTATCGCAAAGCCGCTGGACTGACGCGGTCCGTGCCTGTGAGGAGCATCCACATGACCAGTCCCGATGTCGACCGCCGGCCAACAGCCCCGACCGACCCCCGCCCGACCATCACCGTCTCCGGTTCCGGGACGGTTTCGGGCGCTCCCGACACCGTCATGCTCGACCTGGGTGTGTCGGTACTCGCCCGATCCGTGGACGAGGCCACCGGGCAGGCCGCAGCGGCTGCAACCGCCGTGATGACCGCTCTCGCGGCCGCCGGGGTTCAGTCCGACGACCTTCAGACCACCAACTACTCCATCCATCCCGAGTTCGACTACTCCCGCAACGTCCAGCGGTTGGTCGGGTACCGGGTGTCGAACAGCGTGGCGGTGCGCGTGCGCGACATCGTCGGCGCCGGCGCCATCATCGACGCCGGCACGGCCGCGGGCGGCGACGCGGTGGTGGTGAACGGTGTTCGCTTCGAGATCGAAGACGACACCTCCCTGCTCCGGGAGGCCCGGTCGGCGGCGTGGCACGATGCTCTCGAAAAGGCGCACCAACTGGCCGAGTTGGCGGGAATCGGTCTCGGCCGGGCCGTGTCGATCACCGAGTCGGCGGGATGGATGCCGGCGCCGATGCTGCCACGCCGGGCCGCGCTCGACATGACCGCCGAGTCCACCCCCATCCACGGCGGACACCAGCAGGTGTCGGTGAGCCTCGAGGTCGCATTCGTCATCGAGTGACCGAACACTGGGAAGACGAGTGCAGCGAGCGCCCGGGCACACTCTGGGGGTACCCTCCTGGGCGTGACGGATATCATCGCTCGAACACGCCAATGGATCGCAGGTGACCCCGACCCCGGGACCCGGGCCGAGCTGGAGGCGTTGATCGACGCCGACGACCTCGGCGAGCTGGCCGACCGGATGGCCGGCACGCTCGAGTTCGGGACCGCTGGCCTGCGTGGTCGAGTCGAGGGTGGCTCCAACCGAATGAACCGTGCCGTGGTGATCCGCGCCACGTGGGGACTCGCCCAGCACGTGCTGGCGACGTCGGGCCCGGACCGGGGACCGGTGGTGGTGGGTCGGGACGCCCGCCTCTCCAGCCCGCAGTTCCTCGACGACACGGTCGGCGTGCTAGCTGCGGCAGGCCTCGAGGTCGCCATGATCGATGGCCCCAGCCCGACGCCCGTCATCGCCTATGTGGCCAAAGAGATGGCGGCGGTGGCCGGCATCATCATCACCGCCAGCCACAACCCGCCGGCTGACAACGGCTACAAGGCCTACGCCGCCACCGCCATCCAGATCGTCCCACCCGATGACACCTCGATATCGTCGTTCATCGACTCGGCCCCGCTCGCCGTCGATGTTCCGCTGGTCGACTCACCCCGTAGCCATCCACTGGTCTCCCAGGTGCCGGCCGAGATCATCGACGCCTACCACGGAGCCGTGCTCGCCACCGTGCCGACGCCGCCCGGGGGGCCAGGGCCCCGAATGGTGTACTCCGCCATGCACGGGGTAGGCGGAGAGACGCTGCTCGAATTGTTCTCCCGGGCCGGGTTCCACCGCGTTGTGCCGGTGCCGGAGCAGTTCGAGCCCGACGGTCACTTCCCGACCGTGGCCTTCCCCAACCCGGAGGAACCGGGCGCGATGGACCTCTCAAACGCACTCGCCGCCCAGGTGGGAGCAGACCTCGTCATCGCCAACGATCCCGACGCCGACCGCCTGGCTGTCAGCCTCCCTGTCGATGGGCGCTGGCGGCAACTGAGCGGCAACCAGATCGGGGTGCTGCTGGCCGACTTCGTCCTGGCGACAACCATGGAGTCGGATGCGTTGGTGATCCAGAGCATCGTTTCCTCTCCCATGTTGGCGTCTGTGGCAGCCGCTCACGGCGCCGGCTACGACCGCACGCTCACCGGGTTCAAATGGATCTGCAACGCCGCTCTCGACCGTGAGGCCGCCGGACAGGGCACGTTCGTGTTCGGCTACGAGGAAGCCCTCGGGTATTCGGTCGGCCGGACCGTGCGCGACAAGGACGGCATCAGCGCCGCCCTCGCTTTCGCCGTGATGGCCGCCCACGCCGCCGTGGAAGGCGAGACGGTGTGGGATCGGCTCGGTCGGCTCTACGCCGACCACGGCCTCTGGGTGAGCACCCAGAAGAGCATCGTTCGTGCCGGCGCCGAAGGCCTCGAACAGATCGCCGCTGCCATGGCGTCGCTGAACGGACGCGTGCCCGACTCGCTGGCCGGTCGACCCGTCACCCAGGCCACCGACTACCGAACCGGTGCGGAGAACCGACCCCGTTGGCTCGGAAACACCGACCTGGTCGAGTACACGCTCGGCTACGCCGGTCGTGCGCTCATCCGCCCCAGCGGCACCGAGCCGAAGATCAAGATCTACGTCGACCTGCGGGGAGACGCCGGCGCCGACTGGATGGCTACCGAAGAGGGCTTGCTCGCCGAGGCCGTGTTGGTCGCAGAAGACCTGGCGAGCTTCGCCGGGTTCTAGCCACCCGGGACGGTCATGGTCCCGATCGTGTTGGCGCCAGATTCCCAGATGCCGTCGTTGGCGAGACGGATGGCGTAGTCGGATCGGCCCGGCAGGTCGGGGTCGGGCAACCACAGAGATATCCGGTAGTCACCGGGACTCGTACCGGCCGGCACCGGTACGGACACCCGCAGCGAGATCAGCCCCGGCTGCCATTTGCGGGGATCGTCGGGAAGCGCCACCTCAACTCGGTCCGGTCCGTCGAGCACGACGTACGCGGTGCGCGGGTTCATCGGAGCGGCGAAGCCGTCGTTCACCAGGTTCAGATTGAGCGTGAGGGAGCCTCCCGGGACGACCGAATCGCTGTGGGCACCGCCGGTGGCCCGGATCCGGTACCCGAGCCGATCGAAGATCTCGTCGTGGCATCCCTCGCCTTTCCAGGAGTCGATGGCTCCCTGGTAGTAGCTCTGGTTGATGTAGGTGAAGTGGAAACGTTCCATCTCCCGCAGGGTGGTGGCGCAGTCCCACCGTGCCACCTCCAGATCGGCGCCGCAGGTCTCGCCGCCCGCCCAGGTGGAGCGGGTTTGGGCTTCGAGGAAGTCCTTGAACTCGGCGGTGCGGGACTCCGGGAAGTAGGTTCCCACGTCGGTGGGACTCGACACGAAACAATCGTTGTGATGTCCGGTGCGGGCACGGTCCGACCCGTCGTGCGCACCCGAGGCGTCGATTGGCGTCGAATGGGCCTCGATCAGGTCGCTGGGATACCGCAATTGAACCATCCGTTCGACCGGAACCGCCTCGAGCAGAGCATCGAGCAGTGCCGCCCGGTTGGCGGGTGTGTCGAGCCCGTTCGTCGACGAGTGCCATTCGCCCCACGCGCCGATGAAGCCGGCCTGCACAACTGCGATCACATCGGCGTTGGCGGTCCACACCGGAGCGAGTTGCTCGATGTGGCGCAACACCCAGGAGAGAGAGGCGTCAGGCTCGCCGATCCCGAAGTTGTAGGAGGCCCGGAAGATCACCTTCACCCCGGCGTCCCGCGCCAGATCGAGGTGCTCGCCCAGGTCGGCGAGGAAGTCGGCAGGAATGTCCTGGCTGCGGTAGTCGTCAAGCCGTACGTAGGCGTGGACGAGTGAGACGCCGTCGGCCGTCACCCAGCTCAGGTCGTCCTCGGCCATCAGGTCGACAGACTGGTAGAAGCCCCGTTCCGGGTTCGTGGGTGCCCGTTCGGAGGCGACGAACGACACCGGAACCAGAGGATCGAGCTCGAGCGCCCTCACCAGGAACGACGCCATCTGTCCGCGGGTGACGGGTTCGTCGGGGCAGTAGCGGTCGGTGGCGCAGCCTTTTGTGATGCCGTTGGCGGCGAGGGTCTGGATGTCGGTTTCGAAGACGGAGGTGTCGTCGTCGGTGAAGTCGATGCCGTCGGTGGGGGAGAGTCCGAGGGCTCGGACCAGGAAGGCGGCCATCTGCCCGCGGGTGACGGGTTCGTCGGGGCAGTAGCGGTCGCTGGCGCAGCCTTTTGTGATGCCGTTGGCGGCGAGGGTCTGGATGTCGGTTTCGAAGACGGAGGTGTCGTCGTCGGTGAAGTCGATGCCGTCGGTGGGGGAGAGTCCGAGGGCTCGGACCAGGAAGGCGGCCATCTGCCCGCGGGTGACGGGTTCGTCGGGGCAGTAGCGGTCGCTGGCGCAGCCCTTGGTGATCCCGGTGCCGGCCAAAGTCTCGATGTCGCGTTCGTGCACGCTCGTATCGTCGTCTCCGAACGTGCCGCCGGCCGCAGCTGCCGGCGCCGCCGGAAGGACGGCGGCGATCGCCATCACCAGGAGGAACCCCACTCGCTTCATACCGTCAGTTGGCCGGTCGTGCCCGGTCGGTTCGAGTCCCGTCTGCGACCCGACGGCCGGTCACGGTCCAACCCTCCTCCTGCAGCAGTCGGGCCTGTTCGTCGCCGGACGGCGAGATGATGCGGAGCCCGGCCCCGACCACCCGCCACCACGGCATGTCCACCGCCGAGATGGCGAGGACCCGACCGACCCCGCGAGCCCTCCCCGGGAACCCGGCGAACTCGGCCACCTCCCCGTACGTCATGAGGTCACCCACGGAGATCGATCGAACAGCCTCGATCACCGCGTCCTCGAACACTGTGATTCCTCGGGGGGGCGACCCCCCAGTGATTCCTCGGGGGGGCGACCCCCCGAACCCCCCGCCGGTGCTGGTGGCTGTGTGGTCGCGTGCTTGGCCGGGGGTGTTGGGCTGAGAGTGGTCTGAAGTCGCCACGTTCATCGGTTGATTCCTCGGGGAGGCGACCCCCCGTACCCCCCGCCGGTGCTGGTGGCTGTGTGGTCGCGTGCTTGGCCGGGGGTGTTGGGCTGAGAGTGGTCTGAAGTCGCCACGTTCATTGGTTGATTCCTCGGGGGGGCGACCCCCGACCCGGTGATTCCTCGGGGGGGCGACCCCCCGTACCCCCCGCCGGTGCTGGTGGCTGTGTGGTCGCGTGCTTGGCCGGGGGTGTTGGGCTGAGAGTGGTCTGAAGTCGCCACGTTCATTGGTTGATTCCTCGGGGGGGCGACCCCCCGTACCCCCCGGTGATTCCTCGGGGGGGCGACCCCCCGTACCCCCCGCCGGTGCTGGTGGCTGTGTGGTCGCGTGCTTGGCCGGGGGTGTTGGGCTGAGAGTGGTCTGAAGTCGCCACGTTCATTGGTTGATTCCTCGGGGGGGCGACCCCCCGTACGGGGGTGCGGGCCTGAGAGCGTTCTGAACTTGCCACGTTCATCGATCGACTCTCTGAGGCTGCCACGAGGAACGGATCATGTGGTGCCTTCCTCCGCCTTCCTCCGCCTTCCTCCGCCTTCCTCAAGTCGTCCCGAACAGCCTGTCACCCATATCCCCGAGTCCCGGCCGGATGTAGAAATGGTGGTCCAGGTCGCGGTCGAGGGCTGCGGTCACCACCCGAACATCGGGATGCGCCGTCTCCATGGCTTCGACTCCGACCGGTGCTGAAACGACACACACCGCGGTGACGTCGGTCGCCCCGTGTTCCTTCACCTTCGACACGGCCCATTCGAGCGAACCACCGGTGGCGAGCATTGGCTCGAGGATGATCACGCGGGCGTCGCCCATCTCGGGGAACTTCGTGTAGTACTCCATCGGGAGGGCGGTTTCCTCGTTGCGTTGGACCCCGGCGTAGCCGATGCGGGCATCGGGCACCAGGTCCAGGGCGGCGTCGATCAGTCCCAGCCCGGCGCGGAACACGGCCACGAACACGACCGGCTTTCCAAGCCGGCTGGCGGTCATGCCTTCCAGCGGCGTTTCGATGTCGACCTCGGCGACGGGCATGTCCGACAGGGCTTCGGTTACCAGCACATATGCGAGACGGCGAGCGGTTGCCCGGAACTCGGTCGAACCGGTGCTGCGGTCCCGCAGCGTGGTGAGGTAGTGGGCGACGAGGGGGTGATCCACGACTGTGAGCATGGCGTGGGAGGCTACTCG
This sequence comes from uncultured bacterium, assembly GCA_963825585.1. Taxonomy (GTDB): domain Bacteria; phylum Actinomycetota; class Acidimicrobiia; order Spongiisociales; family ZC4RG35; genus JAOUGY01. Next base: position 640,490 of record CAWGTX010000006.1, on the reverse strand, counting down.
GGTGCCTCCCACAGCGCAGTGTCGGGATGGAACTGGCTCCATGCGAACCAGAACGCCTGGTGCGACACCACCGGGGTGCCGTCGGTCAGCTCCGCTCTCAGCCCTCCGGCGTCGGTGACGAGCATCACTCCCGCCAAATCCACCGTCCCTCCGCTGCGCAGCTCGATCAGTGAGTTCGCCACCGGGAAGGCGAGGGCCGCCCCACCGGGGAGCACCACCCCCAGCACCTGATCCTGGACACCCAGGCGGGGGTCGATCGAGCCGATCGGGAAGATCGGTCCGTTGTCGTCGCGACCGCCGAGCGGGTCGAGCGGGTACGACCTCGAGATGCCGCCGTCCTCGGCGACGATGGTCGTTTCGGGGTGGTCTGCCTTCCACTCGCCCCACGTGGTGGTGACCACGCTCACCTGCTCCAACTGCACACCCTCGGAGAGCAGCGGCCCGCTGACGGCGCGCCCGGTGAACGTGTCGAATGCGGACATGGTGAGCAGATCGAACATCACCTTGTTCGAACGCGACAGCAGCCCGGAGGTACGCATCACGATGCCTTCGGACAGGTATGCCTGGGCCGAACCACACAACGTGCAGTAGGCGAAGGCGATGCGTTCCCCACCCAGCGTGTCGTTCACCATCTCGTGCACTTCCATGATGTGGCGGGGGTAGGCCCGGGCTTCGCCGTCGAGCACGATGCCGAAGATGGGGAAGTCGTCGTTGAGCCAGTCGCCGCCCGCGGCATCGGTCACGGCAGGGTCGTCGAGCGAAGGGATGCACCCCTGGGGGCACGGGTTGGGGCTCCCCAACGGTCTGTCATCCATGAGGACGCCACCCCAGCCGAGCAGGCGGTAGTCGATGTCGGTCGGTTCCGCGAAGAAGGGCTCCCACCGCTCGTCGATGATCGTGAACAGTCTTCGCTTCAGCTCCACGTATCCGGGAGGTGCCGGGGTGTCCCAGGCCATGAGCAGGTTGGTGGCCTCGGTCCACGGGAAGCGGTCGGTGAGGGCGGTGCCGGTGAGGGCCTCGAACGCCGACCTGGTGGCATCGAGCGCCGGCAGCGACTGCGAGAAGCGCATCAGGTCCGACAGCGGCCACGCCGCCCGGACGTCACCGGCCGCTCCGATGGCGGCGACGGCATCGGGATCGAGGCCCACGAAGATACCTTTCCAGGCCTCCTCGAGGGCGGCCACCGCCGCCTCGCTCAACTCCCCGGAGGGGGCGGTAGGAGCGTCCGGGAATGTCGGTGGCGGAGGAGGAGGCTCGGCGACAGTTCCTCCGCACGCCGCCAGCACCACAGAGAGGACGATGAGCTTGTATCGCATGGGATGGTTCTATCCCAGACCGGTGGCCAACCGGAACCCCTGAGACAACTGTTCATACTCTTGTTCTCAGCCGGTGTTCCGCATCCCAGCGGCGACCCCGTTCACGGTGAGGAGTAACGCCCGCTGGAGGAGCGGGTCCGTTCCGCCGCCGGCCCGGCTCCGGGCCAACAACGCCACCTGGAGGTAGTTGAGCGGATCCAGGTAGTAGTCCCTCACCGCCCAGCGTCCGCTGGAGGAGCGGATAGCCGTCGAGCAGGTCGCGGCCTGTGAGCCTCCGGATCTCGAGGAGCGTGCGGCCGTACTCGTCGCGGATGACGTCGTACAGGTGGTGTAGCGACGGGTCGACCAGTTCCTGCACATACCGGCTGGCGATGGCGAGGTCGGTCTTGGTCATGGTCATCTCGACGTTCCCGATGAACGTCTGCATGAAGCTCCACTTCTCGAACATCTCGACCACCGTGTCCCAATCGCCGTTCTGGCGGGCGGTGTGCAGCCCGGTACCGACGCCGAACCAGCCCGGGATGATCTGGCGCGATTGCGTCCAGCCGAACACCCATGGGATGGCGCGCAGGTCGTCGAGTCCGGTGCCGCCTCCGGGGCGACGCGACGGTCGTGATCCGATGTTCATGGCAGCCAACTCCTCCACCGGCGTCGATGACAGGAAATAGTCGACCAGGCCCTCGGCGTCGACGAGGCTGCGGTAGGCGGCGAAGGCCGAGGCCGAGATGCGCTCCATGGTGGCCGTCCACCGGTCGAGCACGTCCTTGGGTTGTCGTGACACCCGGTGCAGGAGCGATGCCTCCAGCACCGAGGAAACGGCCAGCTCGAGGTTGCGGGTCGCCAGCCGGGGAAGGCCATATTTGTCAGAGATCACCTCGCCCTGCTCGGTGATCTTGATGGGGCCGTCGATGGTGCCGTACGGCTGGGCGAGGATGGCATCGTGACTAGGGCCACCGCCCCGTCCGATCGTCCCACCCCGACCGTGGAACAACCGGAGGGTGACGCCGTGAGCTTGAGCGGCGTTGCGGAGCAGTCGCTGCGCCTTGTAGATCTCCCATTGTGAGGTGGTGATGCCGCCGAACTTGTTGGAGTCCGAGTAGCCCAGCATCACCTCCTGCAGTCCTCCCCGCAGGTCCACGATCTGCCGGTAGGCGGGAACCGAGAGCAGGGCGTCGAGCAGATCGCCGGCGTCACGGAGCTCATCGATGGTTTCGAACAGCGGCACGAACCCGATCCTGGCCACCCCGCCGTGGAGGTCGACCAGGCCGTTGTCGCGGGCCAGTACGGCGGCTGCCAGGACATCGTCGACGCCCTGGGTCATCGAGATGATGTAGGACTCGATCACCTGGTCACCGAATCGGTCGAGTGCCTCGCGGATGGCGGTGAAGGTGCCGAAGGTCGCCACCGCCCGATCGTGGAGACTGGTGGTCACCGGGGCGAGTGGGCGTCGGTTCGCCAGCTCGTCGGCCAACACCTCCTTCCTCGCCGCCCGGTCGAGCCCGGCGTAATCGATGTCGAGCCGGGCGTACAGCTGGGCGAGGACCTCGTGGTGACGTGCGGCATGCTCACGGATGTCCATGGTGGCGAGATGGAATCCGAACGTGGTGGCGTTGCGCTGCAGTCGGAGCACCACCCCGTTGGCGATCAGCTCGCCGGCGTTCTGTTCGAGGGAGGCCCGGAGAAGGCCGAGCTCGGTCAGCAGCTCACCCGGCTCGGCGTAGTCCCGTCCGGCGACATGGCGTGAACCCTCGGCGATACGCCGTCGGGTGTTGAGGAGTCGCTGATGGATGTAAGCGCACTTGAGACGGTACGGCTCGCCGGCGTTGAGTCGATGGAACCGTTGCCACACGTCGGGCAGCAGCTCGCGGTCCTCTTCGAGCGCTGCCGCCAACTCGGCCGTCACCGCCGTGATCCGGGTGGAGGTCGACAGCTCCTCGGCCACCTGCTCGACCATCTCCACCAGCTTGCGGAGCCCGTGCTCGTGTTGCATCTCCAGCACCTGCATGGTGACCCCGGGTGTTATCGACGGGTTGCCGTCCCGGTCGCCGCCCACCCAGGTGCCGAACCTGATCGGGGCCCGTGCCGCCGAGCCCGGCAGCAGGCGGTCGAGGCTGAGAGCGATTTCTTCTCCGAGGTCTGGCACTACCGCCGAGAACAACTGGTTCAGGTAGAACACCGCCGAGCGAGCCTCGTCGATGGGGGCGGGCCGTTCGGCGCGCAACTCGTCGGTCTGCCAGATCTGGTCGATGAGTTCGGCGATCCTCCGGTCGATCCGGGCCCGATCCGAGTCGGACCCTCGCGGGTCGAGCCGGTCGTCGAGCAGATCGGCCACGTGTCCGAGCTTGGTGAGCAAGGTACGGCGGGTGGCCTCGGTGGGATGGGCGGTGAACACCGGGCGTAGTTCCAGACGCTCGACCACCGCCTTCACCAGATCTGCGTCGAGGTCGGCCTGCAGCACCCGGTCGACGGTGGCACGCACGGTTCGATCCCCGTCGAGAAAGGCGGCATCCCCTACCCGATGAGCCTGCTCAGCAACATTGGCGAGGTAGAAGTAGGCGGAGAACGCCCGAACCAGGTTGATGACATCGTGGATGTCGAGACCCTCCAGCAGATGTTCGAGCCGCCCCGACGCCTGATCGTCGTGTTCGGTCCGGATCGCTTTGGTGGAAGCCCGGACCTCTTCGACCAGGTCCAGCAAGCGAGCACCGTGCTGTCTCGTCAACGCCTCGCCCAACTGCGCTCCCAGTCGGCGGATGTCCGTGCGAAGGGCCTCATCGCGTGCGTCTGGAGAGGTCATGAGGGGAGGGTAGCGGCGAGCTTCCAGCTGCCCGCTACCAGCTTCCAGCTACCAGCTACCAGCCAGAGCGTCGCCGGTCGCCGTTCGAGCAGGCTGGCGGCCCTGCTTAGGCCCCTCGGTTGGAGCTGCCGACGACATGTGCGCCGGGCGCTGTTCGGCTGCTGCCTGGCTGGCAGCTGGGAGCTGGTAGCTGGAAGCTCCCACCTGACTACTCTCGTTCTTTCATGTTCGACACACTCACCGACCGTTTCGAGGGCGTCTTCGACCGACTCCGGGGCAAGGGTCGCCTCGGCGAGGCTGATGTCGATGCCGCGCTTCGCGAGGTACGCCTGGCGTTGCTCGAGGCGGACGTCAACGTTGCGGTGGTCCGCGATCTGCTCGGCCGCATCAAGGAACGGGCTCTGGGCGCCGACGTGGCCAAGAGCCTCAGCCCGGGCCAACAGGTCATCAAGATCGTCCACGAGGAGCTGATCGCGACACTGGGTTCTTCCCCGGCCCCGCTCAACAAGGGGCCTTCGCCGTTGACCATCCTGATGGTGGGTCTGCAGGGGTCGGGCAAGACCACATCGGCGGGGAAGCTCGCCAAGCACCTCAAGAAGCAGGGCCGCCGCCCGTTCCTCATTGCCGCCGACCTGCAACGGCCCGGCGCCGTCGACCAGCTCGAGACGCTCGGTCGCCGCATCGACGTGCCTGTATTCACCGATCGAACCTCCAAACCCCGCAAGCTGGTCAAAGCGGGCATGAAGGAGGCGATCCGTTACGGACACGACACGGTGATCATCGACACCGCCGGGCGACTCCAGATCGACCGGGAGCTCATGGACGAGCTGTCCGACATCCGCAAGGAGGTCGAACCCCACGAGGTGCTGCTGGTGGTGGACGCCATGACCGGCCAGGACGCCGTGAACGTGGCTCGCGGATTCGCCGAACAGACCAAGGTCACCGGAGTCGTGCTGTCGAAACTCGACGGCGATGCCCGTGGCGGTGCCGCCATCTCCGTGCGGGAGGTGACGGGCGTACCCATCAAGTTCGCCGGTATCGGTGAGGGCCTCGACGACTTCGAGCCGTTCCATCCCGACCGCATGGCCGGCCGGATCCTCGGTATGGGTGATGTGCTCACCCTGATCGAAAAGGCCGAGCAGACCTTCGATCAGGCCGAGGCCGAAAAGGCCGCTGCCAAGATGCAAAAGGGCAAGTTCGATCTCGAGGACTTCCTCACCCAATTCCAGATGCTGAAGCGGATGGGGCCTCTCAAGGACGTGCTTGCTATGCTGCCGGGCGCCGGTTCCGCACTGCGTGATGTCGATGTGAACGACAAAGACCTCGCCAGGGTGGAGGCGATCATCCGATCGATGACGCCAGAGGAACGGCGGAACCCCAAGATCATCGGCGGCAGCCGACGCAAGCGGATCGCGACCGGGTCGGGCACGACCCCCCAGGACGTGAACCGATTGCTCAAGCAGTTCGCCGACGCGCAGAAGATGATGAAGATGATGGCCGGAGGCCGAGGAATCCCGGGGATGCCCGGAATGCCCCAGGCTCGACGCGGTCGCCGCTGAAACTTTCGCTGCGTGCCGCCAGCGAGCGGCGTAACCGAACGAGAACTCTCAACAGACAGAGGTGGATTGAATGGCCGTGAAAATGCGCCTGATGCGGATGGGCAAGAAGCGCTCCGCCTATTACCGCGTCGTGGTCATCGACGGCCGCGCCCCCCGTGACGGTCGCTACATCGATCTGATCGGCCGGTACGACCCCAACCAGGACCCTTCGCTGATCGAGATCGACAACGACAAGGCGATCTCCTGGATGCAGAAGGGTGCTCAGCCCACCGAGCCGGTGGCGAAGCTCCTCGAGATCAGCGGCGCCATGTCGCGCTACAAGATCGCGGCGGGGAAGATCCACACGGTCCCGTCGGAAGCTGCTCCCGCTGCGGCAGGCGCCGCAGTGGCCGCTGCCGAGCCCGAGCCGGCCGAGGTCGAGGCCGAAGCGGCCGACACCGCCGCCGAAACCGACGGCAGTGAGGAGGAATGAGCGTGGCCAAAGGTGAGATCGTCGCCAACGTGGTTGGGTACGTGGTCAGGGAGATCGTCGAGACGCCCGAAGAGGTCGAGGTGACGATGGTCGAACTCGGTCCCGACGAGGTGGTGGCCGAGGTGCGCACCGCCAAGGGTGACCTCGGTCGAGTCATCGGGCGCCGTGGGCGGGTGGCTCGCTCGATCCGTACCGTGGCACAGGCCGCCGCCGACGAAGAAGGTCTCAGTGCCGGAGTCGAATTCCTCGACTGATTCGGGCGGCCACGTCCTCGTGGGTGTCGTCGGCAAGGCCCACGGTCTCGCCGGCGACGTCTTCGTCCTGGCCCAATCCGACAATCCCGAGCGGTTCGCGCCCGGTGCCGTCGTGTTCTCCGAACGCGGAGAACTACTGGTGGAGTCCAGCCGGAACGCCGACGGACGCCTGATCGTGAGGTTTACCTGCGCCGGTGACCGCACCGCCGCCGAGGGTCTGCGCGGTCTTCGCCTCACCATTGCGGAGGATCTCCGCCGCGAGCTCGGCGATGATGAATGGTGGCCCGACGATCTGACCGGTCTCCGGGTGCTAGATCACACCGGTGCTGTCAGAGGTGTGATCGATGCCATCGTCGAAGGTGTCGCTCAGGATCGGCTGGCTGTGACCACCAACGAGGGTCTGGCTGTCGAGATCCCGTTCGTGTCCGATCTGGTCCCCGTCGTCGACGTCGATGGTGGCTTCGTGCAGCTCGCCGCCGTCGAGGGACTGCTCACGGAATCGTGAGCTCGAGGGTCGGTCCGTCTTCGATGCTGATTGCCACGTCGCCGGATGGGCCGTCGGGGAACACCATGGCGAAACCTCCCCATCCACGGGGACTGTCCGCCACCGCCGAGGTGCCCACAACCACACTCCCGTCGGGCGCCACCAGGGTCCCGGTCAGGGTCTCGAACTCGGCCGACTCTGCGTAGCCAGTGATCGTGATCGGGTACCCGGCGGCAGCCGGGTCCGGTCCCAGCACCACCATGTCAGGCTGACGAACGGCCGGTGTGGGGTACCCGTCTCCGCCGGGTACCAGGTCGACCATGAGCATCGCCGGGCTGTCTTCGGTGAGAATTCGGGCGAAGGCGGGTGCCGCCAGATGGATGTCGACGACCAGGGTTCCGGCCACCGAGGAGAACACCCAGACGCCTTTGATGAGTTCGGTGTCGACCAGCTGTTCCGTCACGGCCGCTTCGGTGATACCGGCGGCGAACTCCACGCGGACCACGCCGACATGGCGCATGAACTCGGCGCCGACAATGGGCGTGGCGACGGCAGGCGCACCCTCGGGTGTCGAGAACGAGATCTCGAATCGCTCGCAGTCGTCGAGCACCTGCCATGCGAAAGAGTCGATCACCGCGGCGTCGGATCGCGTGGCACCGCCTGAACCGATCGTCCCCACTTCGGTGAAGGGAGTCGAATCATCGGCACAGGGACCAACTTGGGTCACCTGGTCGGGCTCCGAGCCCGCCTCGGTGGTTGGCGCGACCGTGCTGGTGGTCGTTGTGACGGTCGTGGAATGCGGCAGTGTCGTGGGCGAGGACTCGGCAAGGGTACAGGCGCTGAGCCCGACGACGAGAAGGAGGGTGGCCACACGCACCACGCCAGGCTAGGGCATCGAGGCCACAGAATCCGGTGGCCCCGGGGACAGGGCCGTGAGATGGACGCCGACTCGACCCGTCGTAACCTGACCGCATGGAGATGCCCGGCAACGAATCGGCCGACGACTTCGAATCGGTGTTGCGCCGCGTGGCACAGGGCGCCCGACTGCTCGGTTTCGGCTGGTGGGCGCTCCTCGGTCTCTTCACGCTGCTCGACCGGTCGGCCGGCGCGCCGCAGTGGGTGATGGTGTCGGTGGGCCTGGCCGTGACCTGGGGCATCGGCACCTCGGTGGTGTACCGCACCGACCCGACCCTGGCCACCTCCCGGTTGTTGGTCGGCGGCGATCTGGCGCTGGCCGTGTTCGCCCTCACCCTGGGAACGGCTTTGTCCGCCGGTACCGAACCAACCGCCACTGCGCTGGCCCAGGTCGAGAACACATACTACGGCGGGATGCCCATCCTAACGGTGGTCGTGGCTGCCATCCGGAGCCGGCGCGCCGCCTGGATCTCCGCCATCACGCTGGCGGTTGTGACGGGTGGAGATCTGACACTCGACGCCGTGGGCAATCGAACCGTGCTCGGCCCCATGTCGCAGATCATCGTGTATGTCGCCGGTGCCTTCATCGCCACCTGGGCGATCGGGGTGCTGCGACGTGCGGACCTTCGTATGAGATCCACCACAGAAGCGTTGGCGCGATCGACGGAACGAACCCAGATATTCGAGCACCTTCACGACTCGGTTCTGCAGACACTTGCCCTGATCCAGAAGGCATCAGACAGGCCGGCCGAGGTCACCTCGCTCGCCCGGCGCCAGGAGCGCGAGCTGAGGGAGTGGCTGTACGGTTCCGAACACCGCGATCAGGGCGGTCTGGCGGATCTCATTCGTCGGTCGTCGTCCGATGTGGAGGACCGGTACGGAGTCCCGGTCGAAGTCGTGGTGGTGGGAGACCTTCCGGCCGGCCCGAGGGTCGAAGCGCTGGCAGGGGCGGTGCGTGAAGCGCTGGTCAATTCCGCCAAACACTCCGGCGCTCCCGAGATCGCCGTCTACGTCGGGGTGGAGACCGATCGGGTCGTTGCCTACGTCCGCGATCGGGGCAGCGGGTTCGATCCGAAGTCGATCGGCGCCGATCGCCGTGGAATCTCGGATTCGATCCGGGGGCGGATGCAGCGTGTGGGGGGATCGGCCTCGGTGAGGACCGGTCTGGAACGTGGAACCGAGTGGAGCCTGGAGGCCCCGTTGTGAGCATCGAGTTGTTCATCGTCGACGATCACGATCTGTTTCGGGCGGGCGTACGGGCCGAACTACCCGACGACATCGTGGTGGTGGGGGAGGCTTCCGATACCCAGGCAGCAATCGAGTTGATCCTGGAGCGTGACCCGGGCGTGGTGCTGCTCGATGTGCACCTGCCCGGTGGCGGTGGTCGCGAGGTGGTGGAGCGTGTGCGCGAGAAGAAGCCCGAGACGCTATTCCTGGCCTTGTCGGCCTCCGACGCGCCCGGCGACGTCGTTTCGGTTGTGCGGGCGGGCGCCCGCGGGTACGTGACGAAGACCATCTCGTCGGGGGAGCTGGCCGATGCCATCCGCCGGGTGGCGGGCGGTGACGTGGTCTTCTCGCCGCGGCTGGCCGGCTTCGTACTCGACGCATTCTCTTCGATACCCGTGAGCGAAGTCGACTCCGAGCTCGGGTCGCTCAGTGCACGCGAACGGGAGGTGCTCCAGCTCATCGCCCGCGGCTACACCTACCGCGAGACGGGGGAGGAGTTGTTCATCTCGGTGAAGACCGTCGAGAGTCACGTGTCCTCGGTCTTGCGAAAGCTCCAGCTCGCCAACCGCAACGAGCTGACCCGGTGGGCGGCGGAACGCAAGCTGATCTGAGGTCCGCAAAGTCCGGGGGCGATGGGGCCGACCCGGCGACACCGGCCTCGGGCGATTCGGCCTTCGACTTGAATGCCACTTGTGCGCATCACCGTCGTCACCATCTTTCCCGAGTTCTTCGAGTCCCCACTCCGGCTCGGTGTGGTGGGCCGGGCCATCGAGGCGGGAATCGTCACGGTCGACACCGCCGATCCCCGTCAGCACGGCAAGGGGGCCCACCGCCAGGTCGATGACAGCCCCTTCGGCGGCGGCCCAGGCATGGTGATGATGGTCGAGCCGATGGCGGCGACGTTGGAACCGCTGGCGTCCTCACACCGGGTGTTCCTGACGCCCTCGGGGGCTCCGCTGAGGCAGGACCATCTCGATCGGTGGGCCGCCACCGCCCACCTGACCCTGGTGTGTGGCCGCTACGAGGGGATCGACCAGCGGGTGATCGATCATTTCATCGACGAGGAGATCTCCCTGGGCGACTTCGTTCTGGCTGGGGGAGAGGCGGCGGCGTTGGCTGTGATCGAGGGTGTGGCTCGGCTCGTGCCGGGTGTCGTCGGAAACGTGGGCTCCACCGTGACCGAGTCGTTCCGAGGTGGCCTGCTGGAAGAGCCCGTGTACACCAGGCCGGCGGAGTTCCGTGGTTGGGCCGTGCCCGATGTGCTGCTGTCGGGAGACCACGCCCGGATCGAGGCATGGCGGCTGCAACAGCGGATCGAACGCACCAGGGCCCGGCGACCAGACCTCGCAGCGACTATCGACGATCGGTTGGATGGACCCCCCTCTCCGACCTGATAGAATCCATCCCTCGCAGTTTCAGGCTGCCTCTTCAACGCGGTTGCGAACCACGTTGCGGGCGGCGTTGCGAACCGGTCCGGGAGCTGTTCATGAATCAGGTTCTGGACAGGCTCGGAGCGACCGTTCGAGAACGACCGTTCAGTACTGCACCATCGGTAACAGGAGTCCCGTCATGCACAAGCTCGACATGGTCGAAGGCGCGTACCTTCGCGACGACGTCCCCGACTTCCGGGCCGGCGATACCGTGAAGGTCCACGTACGCGTGGTCGAGGGAGGCCGCGAGCGCGTGCAGCTCTTCGAGGGCGTTGTAATCGCCCGTAACGGCTCAGGCCTCAGGGCATCGTTCACCGTCCGCAAGATCAGCTTCGGTGTCGGCGTCGAGCGGGTGTTCCCGGTGCACGCCCCGATCATCCAGAAGATCGAGGTCAGCCGTCGAGGCGACGTCCGCCGCGCCAAGCTCTACTACCTGCGTGAGCGCTCCGGTAAGTCGGCGCGCATCAAAGAGTTGCGCGACTGAGCACCGAGGGGATGAGCGCAGTCCCGGCGGAGCGGCCGCCCAGATCGGGCGGCGTTTCGTTCCTGCTGGAGCTTCCCGGACTTCTTCTCGCCGCCCTCGTGGTGGCGATCCTCATCAAGACGTTCATCATCCAGCCGTTCTACATCCCGTCCGAGTCGATGGTGCACACACTGGAGATCAACGACCGGGTGATGGTGTCGAAACTCTCCTACCGTTTCGGTGAGATCGAACGTGGGGATGTGGTGGTCTTCGAAACCGGACCCGCCGTCGAACAATCGGGTCCCGAACGGGTGGTGGAGGCCGTGCTCGATGCGCTCGGCATCCGCAGCTCGGGGCAGGAGGACCTCATCAAGCGGGTCATCGCTCTCGGAGGCGACACCGTGGCCATCAGAGACAACCAGGTTCTCGTCAATGGCGCGCCGTTGCTCGAGCCGTATCTCAACGATGGGGCGCAGATGTCGGACATGCCGGAACGACGTATCGAAGAGGGCTGGTTGTGGGTCATGGGCGACAACCGCAACGAGAGCTCCGACAGCAGAGTGTTCGGACCCGTCGAGGTAGACGACGTGGTGGGGCGTGCAGTGGTGAGGATCTGGCCGGTGGACCGGCTTGGGCAACTCTGAACGGGGATCGGCATGGCCGGTGAGGCGGATGGCGACAACATGGACGAGGATCTAGAACGCTTCGAAGCAGAAGTCGAGATGCAGATCTACCGCGAGTATCGCGATGTTCTGCCGATGTTCTCCTATGTGATCGAAACGGAACGCCGCTTCTACCTGGCAAACCAAGTCGATGTCCAACGCCGGGAGGCGGGCGGATCGGTGTACTTCGAGATCACGCTCGGCGACGCATGGGTGTGGGACATGTTCCGTCCTGCCCGGTTCCTGCAGTCGGTGACCGTGCTGACGTTCCGTGACGTGAACATCGAGAAGCTGGAGCCCGGGGTTGCCCTCTAGCCCAGAGAGCTAGCGGCACCGACGGCGTAGGCTGCGATCCGATGAGTGGCATCAGCACGACACCCAAATCCGAGAGGCCGCGCTCGTTCATCCTCGAGCTACCGGGGCTGCTGCTGGGCGCGCTCATCATCGCGGTGCTGCTCAAGACGTTCGTGGTGCAGCCGTTCTACATCCCTTCCGAATCGATGCTCGAGACGCTTCAGGTGAACGACCGGGTGATGGTCTCGAAGCTCACCTACCGCTTCGGGGAGATCGAGCGCGGGGACGTGGTCGTCTTCGAGACCGGTCCCGAGGTCGAGATGTCGGCGGCCGAGGCGGTGGTCAAGGCCGTGCTCGATGCACTCGGGATTCGCAGTTCGGGCCACGAGGATCTGATCAAGCGGGTGATAGCCCTCGGAGGTGACCGCATCGAGATCAGGGACAATCAGGTGTTCGTCAACGACTCGGCGATCTACGAGCCGTACATCTCCGAGCCCGCCATGCCCGACATGGCGGTCCAGACCGTTCCTGACGGCACGATATGGGTCATGGGCGACCACAGGTGTGGGGGATGCAGCCAGGACAGCCGTTTCATAGGACCGATCCCGGTCGAAGACGTGATCGGACGGGCGGTCGTCCGGATATGGCCGCTCGATCGTGTGGGCGGCCTGTAGAAGTTCCCACGGTCCACGGACGCCTCCCCGGCGGACATGGCTCCGTTCTTGTCACACCCTCCCGGTATAGCCGGGGAATGGACCGGAATGATCTGGGTGCACTCGGGGAGTCGCTGGCGGCTCGGTTCCTGGTGGCGCGAGGTTGTCGCATCGTCGCCCGAAACGTCGTGGTACCAAACGGCGAAATCGATCTGGTGGTACTCGATGGCCGTCAACGCGTCGCAGTGGAGGTGCGGAGTCGCTGGAGGGAAGATCCGTTGGTCGCCTTCGACGACTCCAAGCTGGAACGGGTCCGGCGTTCGGCTCGTGCTGCTCGTCCCCGCTGCACGAGAATCGATCTGGTGGCGGTGACGTTCGGACCCGAGGACGTGGGCATCCGCTGGTTGCCGGATCGGTGAGGCTCCGCCTGCCGGGGGAGGCGGCTCTCGCCCGCCCGGGGGACGACGGGTCGGCGTCCGCGGCGTACAGTCGCATCATGACCTCAACCGAGTCTGCGATCGTGTTTGGCGGCGTCGTCAAGCAGTACAAGACCACGCGGGCCCTCGACGGGCTGTCGGTCGACGTACCCAAGGGACGACTCACCGGATTTCTCGGACCGAACGGTGCCGGCAAGACCACGTCGTTCCGGGCCATGTTGGGCCTGACCCGCCCCACCTCTGGACACATCGAGGTCCTGGGGATGGCTGTCGGGCCAGACACGGCGGCCATCGTGAAACGGGTTGGCGCCGTCATCGAGGAACCCGGCCTCCACAAGACGCTGTCGGCGTCCGACAATCTGCGGTCGGCCGCCCTCACCATCGGCGCCGGATGCGGCCGCATCGACGAACTGCTCGACTTCGTGTCGCTGGCCGACGTGTCCACCCGCAAAGTCGGCCAGTTCTCGAAGGGCATGCGGCAACGCCTCGCCCTCGCCCAGGCCATGCTCGCCGATCCCGAGCTTCTCATCCTCGACGAACCGCTCGACGGCCTCGACCCGCAGGGCCAGGTCGACCTCAAGCGCCGCCTGCGGGCACTTGTCGCCGAGCAGGGGAAGACGGTGGTGGTGTCAAGCCACAACCTGACCGACGTGGAAGAGCTCGCCGACCACGTGATCGTCATCAACCGGGGGCGGCTGGTGACCACCGGTTCGGTGGACGATCTGATCGGCACCGATGGCCGATACGTCGTCGAGGTCACACCGGTCGACGCGGCGGCGGGCATCCTTGCCTCGGCGGGTCTGGAGGCATCCGTGATCGATGGCCGGTTGGTGGTGGCGGCGCCAGACGGATCCCAGATCGCCCGGGTACTGGCGGGTGCCGGGCTCTATCCCTCGCAACTCATGCGGGAGCGAGCGAGTCTCGAATCGGTGTTCCTCGACCTCACGAGGGAGGCATCATGACCGGGCTCCTGCGAGCGGATCTCCTCAAGCTGAGGAAGCGGTGGTTGTTCTGGGTTCTGGTGGCGGTGCTCGCCGTGTTCACCGGCCTGGCAGCGGTGCTGTTGATCATGCTTCCGGTGGTGGCACCGGAGGCGATCCCCGAACTCCCGGAGTTCTCGCGTTCGGATGCGCTCCTGCTGGGGGCGCAGCAGGCGGTCGGACAGACCTGGTTTCCGCTCATCCTGGCGGTCGTGTTCCTCGGCAGCGAGGTGACCACACCGATTTGGGCGACGGCCGTGACCCAGGAGGCCAGGCGGTGGATGCACCTGCTGTCGAAGCTGGTGGTGTGCTCCGTTGCGTCGTGGCTGGCGATGCTGGCCGCCATCGCCGGATGGGCCGTGCTGGCGATCATCTTCACCGAAGGAGAGGGTCTCACGGGGTCCACCTGGTTCGATCTGGTCTGGAAGTCCGCCCTCACCCAGGTCACGTGGACCGCGCTGGGACTCGGAGCCGTCTCCCTGATGCGCAACATGGGGATCTCGATCGGAACGGTGCTGGCCTTCTCACTGTTCGAAGGTGTCGGAGCCTTCTGGGAGCCGTATCGGAACATATCCCTGACCACCGCGTCCACTGCTCTGTTCGGGAACCTGGGTGCCGACCTCTCCGGAGGGTTCGGTATGGGCTTCAGCATGGACATGCCCTTCACCCAGGCGTTGTCGGTGGTGTTGGGATGGACCGTGATCGGCACGGCGCTGGCCGTCGTCGGAGTCACGGTCCGCGATCCCTGACAGCGGACCGCTGACCGGACCGAGATTCCGGTCCTGTTGACCTGTTGACCTGTTGACCCGTGGACCGCTCCGCCGGGAGGCTCACTCCCGGTGCGACTCCCACCACTCGATCGTCTCACGCAGACCCTGTTCGAAGTCGACCTGGGCCCGCCAGCCGAAGTACTCCCGTGCTCTGGTGACGTCGAGAGCCCGTCGGGGCTGGCCGTCGGGACGGGATGTGTCCCAGACGATGGACCCTTCGAAGCCGACCAGACGCGAGATCGTCTCGGCCAACTCACGAATGGGGACCTCCTGGCCGTTGCCGAGGTCTCTTCCGGGTGACGAAGGTTTCGCCGCGTCGGGGCGACTCGTGGTTGAAGAGGATTCCGTTGGTGGCGAACATGCCATAGGACTCGCGGTAGTTCACGACCTGCCAGAACGAGTAGACCTTGGCGACGCCATAGGGGCTTCGCGGGTAGAACGGGGTGGTTTCCGACTGGGGGGTCTCGACGACCTTGCCGTACATCTCCGAACTGGAGGCCTGATAGAAACGGACCGGCGTGTCGAGCATCCGAATCGCCTCGAGCAGACGCAGGGTCCCGATCGCCACGATGTCGGCGGTGTACAGGGGGTTCCGGAACGAGACGGCCACATGTGACTGAGCGGCCAGGTTGTACACCTCGTCGGGCTTCACCTCGGCCACCAGCTGTGCCAGCGAGCCGGCTTCCGCCAGGTCCGCGTAGTGCAGGAACAGGCGGGCCTCGTGCTGGTGAGGGTCCAGGTAGAGGTGGTCCAGACGCTCGGTCCCGAACGTGGACGCCCTTCGCACCGTCCCGTGAACCGTGTATCCCTTGGACAGCAGGAGTTCGGCGAGGTAGGAGCCGTCCTGTCCGGTGATGCCCCGTGATCACGGCGGTCTTGTACGTCATCGTTCCTCCGTGTGGGCGTGTCTCGTCGGGTTCTTCCGCCCGGGAGATCGATAGATCCAACGACACCAATCGCCCTCCAGGTGTCGGCCGCGCACCGTAGCTGTCGGTTGCGGGAGGTCTAGATGAGTGTGGCGCGCCCGTTGCGGCGACGAAGGTCCTTGTGCCAGCAGCCGTGGTGCCAATGGCGACGCAGATCCGGCTCGTGATCGGGAACCACCACCAGATGAAAGGTGCCGGGCGGGATGGTGCCCGAGCACCCGGGGCACAGATACACCTTGCGGGCCGCGTGTGGTTGAACCGGACTCACTGCCACGTCCTCGGTCATCTCAGCCCCCGAACAGTGCCCAGGCGATGACACCGGCGGTGGCGAGCAGCGCCAGGACGACCATGGCGACATCGAACCGGGTCTTCGACTGCTGACGGAAAGGATTCAGGCCCATGGCTCCCACCAGGGTAGGTGGGCGCCCGGTGATCCGGGTATCCCGTAATCTCCCGACATGGACTGGATCAGGATCGAGAACCGTGGACCGGTGCGCCGCCTCGTGTTGGATCGCCCACAGCGGAAGAACGCGGTGCCGTCACCGGATGGGTGGGACGACCTGCGTCGGGCATTGATCGACTTCGAGAGCTCCGACGCACGCGTCCTGGTGATCGCCGGGGCGCACGGCGAGTTCTGCTCGGGTGCCGACCTCGACCCATCCCGGCTGGAGAACACAGACGGTGTCGCCGAGCACAAAAGGAGGATGAACCGGGTCGCCGATGCCGCCGTCGCCCTCCGCCGTGTCACCAAGCCCACGATCGCAGCGGTGGATGGCGTGGCGGCCGGTGCCGGGATGAACCTGGCGCTCGGGTGTGATGTCGTGATCGCCACCACCAGGGCGAGGTTCTCGGAGATCTTCGTCAAGCGTGGCCTCACGGTCGACTTCGGTGGAACGTGGCTGCTGCCACGGCTGGTGGGCCCGCAGCGGGCCAAGGAGTTGGCACTGTCAGGTCGAATGGTGGAGGCCCCGGAGGCCCTGGCGATCGGATTGTGTCTGGAGGTCGTCGACCCGGCGCGGCTCGACGATCGTGTGACCGAACTCGCCACCGCCTTCCTCGACGGTGCGCCGGTCGCCCAGATGTTCACGAAGCAGGGGATCGACCGCGCCTGGGAGACCTCGTTCGAGGATGCCCTCGACTGGGAAGGCCAATCCCAGTCGATCTGCCTCGCCACAGAAGACACGGCGGAAGGCGTGGCGGCATTCCTCGAGAAGCGACAGCCGGAGTTCAGGGGGAGATAGCCGCTGGCTTCTGGCTTCTCGCTCCTGGCTGCTGGGTGCCGGCTGATGATTCGTTCGCGGGGTCGCGACGTTCGACGCGACAGGCAACACACACACGGTCGCGCCGTCTGGCCAGCAGCTGGTAGCCAGTAGCCAGAAGCTCTAGCGATTCTGTCTCACCCCGTCCGTAGGGTGCCATTCATGTTCGCTGTCACCTCTTCTGCAACGTTGGTTGGTGCTCGGCCTCGTCGGGTTCATGTCGAGGCGCACGTCTACAACGGGAAGGAACGGTTCTCGCTTGTGGGCCTGCCTGATACGGCGGTGCGCGAGGCGAAGGATCGGGTTCGGGCTGCAATCAAGTCGTCAGGATTTCAATTCCCGAACCGGGCGCTCATCGTCAACCTGGCTCCGGCTGACATCCCCAAGGCCGGGCCGGCCTTCGATCTCCCCATCGCGCTGGGTGTGCTCGCATCGTGTGGGGCCATCCCCGACGAGGCCGGGCGGGTCGTCTCGGTGGGAGAACTGGCCCTCGATGGCACCGTCCGCCGTGCCCGCGGTGTCGTGGCGGCGGCGGTGGTCGCGGCCGAGATGGGCGTGCCCTGCATCGTGCCGGTCGACTCCGCCGCCGATGCCGGCGTCGTCGAGGGTGCCGACATTCGTCCTGTCAGGTCGCTCGCCGAAGCCATCGCAGCCGCCCGGGACGGTTTCCGGCGCCCGATTCCGGCTCAGGCCAGAAGGAGCGACCCATCGACCGAGGACCTGGCCGATGTCCGGGGCCAGGCGCTCGCCCGGAGGGCGGTCGAGGTCGCCGCCGCGGGCGGGCATCACCTCCTCCTGATCGGGCCCCCGGGGAGCGGCAAGTCGATGCTGGCACGGCGACTGCCCGGACTGCTCCCCGACCTGACCCGTGACGAGCGGCTCGAGGTGCTGTGCATCTGGGAGTCTGCCGATCGGCGGTTCCCGGAGGGCACCCGGCGGCCATTCCGTTCGCCCCATCACTCCGCCTCCCAGGCCGCGTTGTTGGGCGGAGGAACAGGTCATGCGGTGCCGGGGGAGATCACGCTGGCCCATCGCGGCGTCCTGTTCTTGGATGAACTCGGGGAGTTCCCGGCCGGTGTGCTCGACGCGCTGCGTCAGCCCATCGAGGATGGTGTCATCGACATCGCCCGGCGCGGATGCAGCGTCCGCTATCCGGCCCGGTGTCAGGTGGTCGCCGCCACCAACCCGTGCCCGTGTGGTCACCGCGGCGACCGTCATGTGGCGTGCCGGTGTTCCGATCAGGCCGTGGAGCGGTACAGGCGCAAGCTGTCGGGGCCACTCCTCGACCGGTTCGACCTGAGGGTGTGGGTGGGGCGACCGGGCAATCTCGACGGTCCGGCCGGCGAGGCCACGGCTCCGGTTGCGGCCCGCATCGCAGAAGCGGTGGGGCGCCAACGCCAACGCGGGTGTCTCAACGCCGGGCTGACTCCCGCGTCGCTCGACCGGCTGGGTTCGGAGGATGGAGCCCGCAGGCTGCTCGCCACGGCGTGTGATGCCGGCGTCCTCAACGGAAGGAGCTACGACCGGGTGCGCCGGGTGGCCCGCACCATCGCCGACCTGGCCGGGCGCGATCTGGTCACCGAGGCGGACGTGGCCGAGGCGTCCTCGTTTCGGGAGGCATGGTGACCCCATTGCTCGACCTGGCGCTGCTCGGCTCGAATCCCGACCGGATAAGGCGGGTACTCCTGGCGGGTGGACCTGCCATCAGATCCGAGATCGCCTCGTGCCCCGATCCCACGAAGCGGTGGCCGGTCGAAGGCGTCAGCTTCCTGACCGTCGGTGAGCTACCGATGCAACTCGCCTCGCTGCCCGATGCCCCGCCATGGTTGTTCGTCCGAGGGTCCATTCCACCGGGTCCGGCGGTGGCAATCGTCGGCAGCCGGAGGGCCACCCGGTACGGGCTCGAGTTGGCGCGTCGTATCGGTCGGACCGTGGGCGGAGCGGGATGGCCCGTCGTCAGCGGCCTGGCATTGGGCGTCGACGCCGCTGCCCACGAGGGGTGCCTCGAGGTGGGCGGCAGCGCAGTGGCGGTGCTGGGAAGTGGAATAGACGTGTGGTATCCCCGCGGCAATCGGCGGCTCGGAGAGCGGATCCTCGAGTCGGGAGGCGGAGTCGTCTCCGAGTTCGGACCGGGCATCGCTCCCGAACCGTGGAGGTTCCCGTTCCGAAACCGAATCATCTCGGGTTTGGCGTCGGTGGTGATCGTGGTCGAGGCCGCCGTACGGAGCGGGGCGCTCATCACCGCCCATGTGGCTGTCGCCCAGGGCCGTGAGGTCATGGCGGTGCCCGGTGACATCGACCGGGCCACTTCGGCCGGGTGCAACCTCCTCATCCGCGACGGTGCCCATCCGATCGCCACGCTCGACGACCTGGTCGAGACCATCGAGTTCTGGCTCGGTCCGTCGCCGTCCCCGTCGACGCAACGTTCAGGGCTCATGGCGCTCCTCCCCGCCACGATCGAGGAGCTGGCGGTCGGAAGTGGCAAGGACATCGCCGGCGTGATGGTCGACGTGTTAGGGCTGCAAGCAGCGGGAGAGGTTCATCTGGTCGATGGGGTGGTCAGGGAGTCATCCCGCCGGCGAGGGGCATGATCCCGCGCCATCATCGAGTGGCGGCGTAGCATCGGGACGTGGCCGATCCTCCCCGCGTACCGGAATGGGCGTTTGAACACGTCGAGTCCTATCTCTCTCGCCTCGAGAGCCAACGCGGCCTGTCATCCCACACCATCGGTGCCTACCGCTCGGACCTTGGGCAGTTCTTCGGCTTCTCCGCTCGGGTCGGTTGTGACTCGATCGAGGGCATCGACCGCAAGATCGTGCGCCGATTCCTCGCCGACCTCGACGAGCGGGACTACGCCAGGACGACGATGGCCCGCAAGGCGTCGGCAATACGAGCGTTCTTCGACGATGCGGTTCGCCACCGCACACTCATCGCCAACCCGGCGGCGGGTCTCGCCCGGAGCCGGCTGCCCAAGCCACTTCCGCATGCACTGCCCGCTCGTCTTGTGACATCGGGACTCGAGGCCATCGACGGTGATGAACCCCTCGAACTCCGGGACCGCGCCATCCTCGAGCTGATGTACTCGACCGGCATGCGCGTTTCTGAACTGGCCTCACTCCGAGTGGGTCAGATGTCGCGCACGGCCATGGTCACGGTGATGGGCAAAGGGTCGAAAGAGCGGGCTCTTCCGATCGGACGGCCTGCACAGGTTGCGGTACAGGCGTGGCTCGAGGTCGGTCGCCCGGCGATGGCCAGGCCCCAGGCAGGTGACGCACTGTGGGTCGGCGAGCGCGGCGGCGCCCTCGACACCCGCGGAATCAGGCGCATCGTCGCCCGTAGGTTTGGCACCTTCCCCCATGCCGTGCGACACTCATTCGCAACGCATCTGTTGGAGGGGGGAGCGGACCTGCGAAGTGTGCAGGAGCTTCTTGGACACATTGCCCTCGACACGACTCAGATTTACACTTCAGTGACTCGCGAGCACCTCAAGGCCACTTATGACCGCAGCCACCCACGGGCGTGACCCGGCGCCAACCGACGACGTGTCGGTTATGTGGGAACGGTTCAAGTCCACCGGAGACGAGCGAACCCGCGAAGCGCTGATCATCCAGTACTCGCCGCTCGTCAAGTTCGTCGCCGGCCGCGTCGGCGTCGGACTGCCCCGCAACGTCGACCAGTCCGACCTCGTCTCCTACGGAATCTTCGGATTGATCGACGCCATCGACAAGTTCGAGCCCGAGCGTGGCTTCAAGTTCGAGACCTACGCCATCAACCGGATCAAAGGCGCCATCCTCGACGAGCTCCGGGCGATGGACTGGGTGCCACGTTCGGTGCGGGCCAGGGCTCGGGAGATCGAACGGTCGATGGCCGAACTCGAGCATCGTCTGCAGCGGACCCCGAGCGACGAGGAACTCGCCCGCCACATGGGCAGTTCGGTCGACGATCTCCGCGACGCTCTCGCCGAGATCTCCAACCTGGGAATCGTGGCGCTCGACGAGATCCTGTCGCCGGATTCCAGCAACTCACTCGGCGACATGGTGGCCGACCCCATGGGCGCAGGTCCGGAGGCGGCCTTCCAGAAGGAAGAGACCCGCCGTGTTCTGGCCGACGCCATCAATCGGCTACCCGACCGCGAGCGACTGGTGCTCACTCTCTACTACTACGAAGGTCTCACCTTGGCCGAAATCGGCGACGTCCTCGGCGTCACCGAGTCCCGGGTGTGCCAGATCCACGCCAAGAGCGTGATGAGTCTCCGCAACAGGATGACCGAGCCGTCGTACAGATAGCTGCTGGCTGCTTGGCTTCTGACTCCTTGGCTCTACGCCTCTGATCGCTCGCCGCCGCAGTTCGCCCACATACCGTGCTGAGCGACCCCAGTGGCCAGCAGCCAGGAGCCAGCAGCAGCGCTCTGATTCGCCCCTCCACCCGTGCGCTCGATACACTGCCCTCATCACGCACGCCTCGTGCACCTCTCTGGTCGAGTACTGCTCGGTTTGAGGTGGGTCCGTCCTGCGGATCTGAGGCGGAGGAATCAACCAGAAGGAGCAGACGTGGCCGGAGTCACGATGAAGCAGCTGCTCGAGGCCGGTGTCCATTTCGGGCATCAGACTCGGCGCTGGAACCCGAAGATGGCACCATTCATCTACGGAGAACGAAACGGCATCCACATCATCGACCTGCGACAGACCGTCACCCAGGTCGCCGATGCCTGTGAGTACGCACGGCAGCTGTCGGCGAACGGCGGAATCCTGCTGTTCGTGGGCACCAAGAAGCAGGCCGCAACGGCCGTCCAGGCGGCAGCCGAGTACGCCGGTATGCCGTATGTCAACTACCGCTGGCTGGGCGGCATGCTCACCAACTTCGCCACCATCCAGAAGCGCATCTTCTACATGAAAGAGCTGCAGCGCATGGAGGAGACCGGCGAGATGCAGGCCCGCCACAAGAAGGAGCGCCTGCGCCTCCGTCGTGAGCTCGAGAAGCTCACCGCCAACCTCGGTGGTGTCGCCGGGCTGACGCGCGTCCCCGACGCCGTGTTCATCGTCGATGTGAACACCGAGCACACTGCTGTCAAAGAGGCACAGCGCCTTGGCCTCCGGGTTCTGGCGTTGGTCGACTCCAACTGTGATCCCGATGCCGTCGACCTGGTGATCCCGGGCAACGACGATGCGATCCGGTCCGCCGAGCTGATCGCCATGGCGCTCGCCGCCTCGATTCGCGAGGGTCGTGAAGGTGCATCGAAGAAGGGTCAGCCGGAAGCGGAGGCCGTCTTCGAAGAGGCCGCCGCAGCCGAGCTCGAGGCGGCCGCTCCGGCGGGCACCGAAGCCTGAGAAGCAACGGAGGAAACGTGGCAGACATCAGCGCAAAGGACATCCAGAAGCTCCGTCAGCAGGCCGGCGTCGGCATGATGGACGCCAAGAAGGCACTGTCCGACAGCGACGGAGACTTCGACAAGGCGTTCGAACTCCTGCGCGAACGGGGACTCGCCGCTGCCGCCAAGCGGGCAGGTCGTGAGGCGTCCGAAGGCACCGTTGGTTCGTACCTGCACGTCCAGAACGACCACGTCGTGATGGGAGTGCTCGTCGAGTTGGTGTGCGAGACCGACTTCGTGGCCAAGAGCCCCGATTTCGGCCAGACCGCCACCGACATCGCCATGCACGTGTCGTGGGCCAACCCCATCTGGGTGCGCCGGGAGGATGTCGACGAGGCCGCCGTCGCCAAGGAGGCCGAGCTCATCGAGCGTGAGGCCAAGGCTTCGGGCAAGCCCGAACAGGCCATGGCCAAGATCGTCGAGGGGCGTCTCGAGAAGTTCTACCGCGACAACGTGCTCTACGAGCAGGAGTTCGTGAACAAGGAGAAGTTCGAGGGCACCGTCGGCGACCTGGTAGCCCGGCTGGCGCTGAAGATGGGCGAGAACATCTCTGTTCAGCGGATCACGCGGATCGCAGTGGGCGAGAAGGCGTGACCAACCGTCGAGTGCTGCTGAAGTTGTCGGGTGAGGCGTTCGCGGACGCCTCACTCGGCTACGGCATCGATCCGGTCACGGTGGCCCGCGTCTCGGAAGAGGTGGCTGAGGCGCACGGCGTCGGTACCGAGATCGCCATCGTGGTCGGTGGCGGCAACATCTTCCGCGGTGTGTCTTCCGCCGCCAAGGGCATGGACCCGGCCTCGGCCGATTACATGGGAATGCTGGCCACCGTCATCAACGCGTTGGCGTTGCGCGACGCACTCGAAAAGGCGGGCGTGCCCACGCGGGTGCAGTCGGCCATCACGATGCAGCAACTCGCCGAGCCCTACATCCGGTTGAAGGCGATCCGTCACCTGGAGAAGGGACGGATCGTGATCTTCGCCGCCGGAACCGGCAACCCCTTCTTCACGACAGACACCACCGCAGCACTGCGGGCGGTCGAAGTGGGAGCAGAGCTCCTACTGAAAGCCAGCAAGGTCGACGGGATCTACGACAAGGATCCGGTCACCAACCCCGATGCGGTCCTCATCCCCGAACTGGGATACATGGATTTTCTCTCCATGGGACTCCGGGTGATGGACTCGACCGCCATTACGATGTGCCGCGAGCACGGAGTGCCGATCGTGGTGTTCGACATGACCGAGCCGGGCAACATCATCCACGCCGTCTCCGGTCAGCGTATCGGCACGATCGTGCATTGATCGGTCGCCCACGAGGACGACCCAGGGAGGAACCATGATCGAGGAACTGCTCGAAGAAGCCCGTGAGAAGATGGTACAGGCCGTCGATCACGTTGCCTCCGAGTTCACGACCGTTCGTACGGGTCGGGCGAATCCCCAGATCCTCAGCAGGGTCGTGGTGGAGTACTACGGATCGCACACGCCGCTCCAGCAGCTGGCCACCTTCTCGGTGCCCGAGCCGCGGTTGCTCGTGATCTCTCCATTCGACAAGTCGTCGATCCAGGCGATCGAGAAGGGCATCCAGGAAGCCGACCTCGGTATGAACCCGTCAAACGACGGCCAAGTCATCCGGCTTTCGTTCCCGCCCCTCACCGAGGATCGCCGCCGCGACCTGATCAAGGTCGTGAAAGGCATGGCCGAAGACGGTCGGGTGGCGGTCCGGAACATCCGCCGCCACACCAAGACCGACATGGAGGCACTGCACGGCGAGATCTCCGACGACGACATTCGCCGCGCCGAGAAGGAGCTCCAGGAGGTCACCGACCGCTACGTGGCCTACATCGAAGAATTGGTGGCTCGCAAGGAAGCCGAGCTCCTCGAGGTATGACATGAGCGACGAACGCTCCTCGAGCGGTCAGGCCGAGCCGCGCATACTGCGCCCGTGGGAGGCCGATCCGACTCCGGCACCGGTCCCGACCGATGAGGGGACCGACGACGGGCGTCCGAGCGAATCCGAGGAAGCCGATCCGTTCCGAAGCGCAGAGTCGGAAGCTGCCCAACCCAAGGATTTCACCGACCTCGGACGCGGTCCGACGTCGCTCGACGATTTCACCAACGAGGACTACCAGGCGGCCACCACCCGCGAATACCAGGGCCTCGCCGAGGAGATCGCCCGGGCAGCTGCCGAAGACGTCGAGCGCCAGGCCGTCTCGGCGTCGATGCCGGGGGTGGGGTCCGGTCTTATCGGATTCGATGATGTGACCGGGTTCCGGGGGCCTTCCGAGGAGGAGGTCGAACTCGAGGAGCAGCAGCGGGCATCGGATCTCACCATGAGGGTCGGCACCGCCGTGGTGTTGGTGGGCATCTTCCTCGGGAGCCTGCTGCTGGGCCGGCTCTGGTTCACCGGGTTCGTGCTGGCGGTCATGATTTTGTCGCTCGGTGAGTTCTATTCGACCGCCCGGTCACGCGGCTACTCACCGGCGGCGTTGTTCGGCTTCCTGGGTATGTTCGGGATCGCCGTAGGGACTCTTCGGTCCGGTGTGGTCGCCATCGGCGTGTCGATCACCCTCGTGATGGCCGTTGTCGGCCTGTTCTACGCGGCAACCGGTCGAAGAAATCCGTTGGAGAACGCCGCTCTCACCGTGATGGGGGCCGGCTGGGTGGGCCTGCTCGGGTTCGCGATTGCCCTGGTGCGCGAGGCGGAAGCGGCCGGTGTCGACCCAACCGGCCTGATCCTGTTCGTGGTCCTCGTCACTGCCGCCTTCGATGCGGGGTCGTACTTCGCCGGGCGGGCGTTCGGGCGACGCCTGATGGCACCGAAAGTCTCGCCCAAGAAGACCTGGGAGGGCTTCGTGGGGGGGACGGTGACAGCGCTGCTGCTCGCCGCCGTCCTCTCGACCTTTCGGGACATCTTCTCGATCAGCTTCATCCAGTCGCTGATCATGACCGGGACGATCGTGGTGCTCGCCCCACTCGGAGACGCCGCCGAATCCGTCGTGAAACGCTCGCTCGACGTCAAGGACATGGGGTCTCTGCTCCCCGGCCACGGAGGGATGCTCGACCGAATCGATGCCCTTCTCTTCGTCGTGCCCGGTGCCTACATCCTGCTCGGCGTCTTCGACATTCTGTGACCGATTCCAACATCGCTCCTTCGCCTGCGGACGGACTCGTGGTGTTGGGCGCCACCGGTTCAGTCGGGCGCCAGACCCTCGACGTCGCGACCCGGCTCGGCATTCCCGTTCGCGGGCTCGCCTCCGGTCGCCCCAGCGTCGACCTGCTCGAGCTGGCGGCAATCCACCCGGACGCGGCCCTCGCAGTGGCCGGTGGGTCGAACAGCGACCGGCACGACTTCGAGCGGCGCGCCGGGCGCCCGGTCGGATTCGGGACCGATGCGGTCACGGCGATGGCTGCGCTCCCCGGATCCATCGTGATGAACGGAATCGTCGGTTCCGCCGGTCTGTCCTCCACGCTCGCCGCTCTCGAGGCCGGAAATCTCCTCGGGTTGGCGAACAAGGAGTCGCTCGTGGCCGGGGGTGCTCTGGTGCAGCGGGCTCTCACCAGAGGGGGGACGTTGGTGCCGGTGGACTCCGAACACTCCGCTCTCCATCAGTTGCTGGCGGGAAGACCCGCCTCGGAGATCGAGTCGCTCGTGCTCACAGCCAGCGGAGGACCGTTCCGTGGACGCCGCCTCGACGAGCTCGACGACGTGACACCGGAACAGGCGTTGAAGCACCCCACCTGGCAGATGGGCGGTCGAATCACCCTCGACTCGGCCACGCTGGTCAACAAGGGCCTCGAAGTGCTCGAGGCGCATGTCCTCTTCGGGGTCGACTTCGACCGCATCGAAGTCGTGGTCCATCCCCAGAGCCTGGTGCATGCGCTCATCCGGATGATCGACGGCGCGATGCTCGCCCACATCGGCCACACCGACATGCGGGTACCGATCCAATACGCGCTCACCTATCCCGACCGTGCGGCGTCACCTCGCGAGCCGTTCGATCTGGTGGGCCGACAGCTCGACTTCGAGGCACCCGACATGGAGACGTTCCCCGCCCTTGCTCTTGCATACCGGGCCGGCCGCGAGGGCGGAGCGATTCCGGCCGTCTACAACGCCGCCGATGAGGTGGCAGTGGCTGCCTTCCTGCAAGGACGCCTCGGCTTCAATGCCATCCCCATGATCATCGAAGCTGCCATGACCGAGATGGCGGGCGCCGACGCCACCACCTTCGACGAAGTCCTCGCGATCGATGCCGAAGCGAGATCTGTGGCCGCTGCGATGATCGCGGGAGCGTGCTGAATCCGGGCTGCTCGCTGCTAGCGGCTGGCTACTGGCCAGAACGCGCAATCCGGCTCGTCGTGGCACACAGCGGGTCGCGGCCCAGCAGCCAGGAGCCAGCAGCCAGGAGCCAGCAGCCAAAAGCCAGCAGCCAGGAGCCGCTCCTCCACCTAGCTTCTGCTGGCGGCTAGGTTGATGGAGCTCATGCAAGGATTTCTCGGCGGCTTCGGCGTCATCTCGGCCATCATCATCTTCGTCATCGCGCACGAGGCTGGGCATTTCTTCGCGGCCAAGGCGACGGGGATGAAAGTCACCGAGTTCTTCCTCGGTTTCGGGCCGAGGATCTGGTCGGTCAAGCGGGGTGAGACCGAATACGGGATCAAGCCGATTCCGTTCGGAGCATACGTCAAGATCATCGGGATGAGCTCGGTGGAGGAGGTCGATCCCGCCGACATCGGACGCACCTACCGCGAGAAGGTGTTCTGGAAGAAGTCGGTGGTGGTGCTGGCGGGTGTCGCCGCCAACTTCCTGCTCGCCTACTTCATCTTCTTCGGACTCATCATCTCCGCCGGCGAGCAGATCCCCACCACCGAGGTCGCGGCGGTAGTGGAGCCCGAGGATGGCCCTCCGGTGGCAGCGGCCGCAGCCGGGGTGGAGGCGGGTGACGTGATCATCGCCATCGATGGGGTCGCCATGAACGACTGGGAGACCCTGGCGGCGACGGTCGCCGAGTCTGCCGGCGCCGAGGTTGTGCTCGAAGTCGAGCGGGGCGGTGAGATCATCGAACTGCCCGCCACGATCGGGACACGCGAGGACCCTGCCGGTGGGGGAGAAGTGGGTTTCCTGGGGGTGGGGCCGGCTTACGAGCGGCTTCCGGTGTCGGTGTTCTCCGCCACGGGTCGCGCGGCCCAGGAGGTCTGGTTCCAGATCGGTGGGACGTTCCAGGTGTTCTCCCAGATCTTCCGCTTCGACACCCTCGGCCAGCTCGCCGGTGGGATCGTCGGAGGCGAGGTCGACAACGAGGTCCGACCGGTGAGCGTCGTCGGTCTCGCCCAGATCGGGGCCCAGGCCGATCAGATCGGTATCGCCAATCTCTTCTACCTGATGGCGGCGGTGAACGTCGTGCTCGGCACCATCAACGTGCTCCCGCTCTTCCCTCTCGACGGTGGCCACTTTGCGGTCGCCCTGTATGAGAAGTTGACCCGGCGCAAGGCGGACATCCGGGCGCTCGTGCCGGTGGCGGTGTTGGTGATCGGTGCGCTCTCGATCCTGGGCGTGATGACGATCATCCTCGATATCGTCAATCCCATCGAGATCCCCTCCTGACGTCGAAAGTGGTGCCAGCGTGATCGCCCGTAGACCAACCCGACAGATCCGGGTCGGAAACGTCCCCGTGGGCGGAGACGCCCCGGTCAGCGTCCAGTCGATGACGACCACCAAGACGGCCGACGTCGACGGCACCCTCCAGCAGGTGTACGCACTCGCCGCCAACGGTGCCGACATCGTCCGAATCACCTGCAACGAGGTCGAGGCGGCGCAGGGGCTTGCGGAGATCGTGCCCCGCAGCCCGGTCCCGATCGTCGCCGACATCCATTTCCAGTACAAGCTGGCTCTGGCGGCGCTGGAAGCCGGTGTGCAGGGATTGCGGCTCAACCCCGGCAACATCCGCAACGAGGTGCACATCAAGACGGTCGCCCGCGAAGCAAAGGATCACGGGGTTCCCATCCGTATCGGGGTGAACGGCGGTTCGCTCGACCGGGACCTGGAAGCCAAGTACGGGGGTGCGGTGCCGGAGGCCCTCGTCGAGTCTGCCCTCACCGAGATCCGCTATCTCGAGGACGTCGACTTCACCGACATCAAGATCTCGGTGAAACACTCCAACGTGCCGACCATGGTCGCCTCATATCGGCTGCTCGCCGACCAGGTCGACTACCCGCTTCACCTTGGCGTCACCGAGGCCGGTCCGCTCCCGGGCGGTCTCATCAAGGGTGTGGCAGGCATCGGAACCCTGCTCAACGAAGGTATCGGTGACACCATCCGCTTCTCGTTGACCGCCGACCCCGTCGAGGAGGCAAAGGCCGGTCGGATGCTGCTCGAATATCTGGGTCTGCCGCGAGCGCAAGGGCCTCGACCTCATCGCCTGCCCGTCCTGCGGTCGGGCGGAGGTGGACGTGATCGACGTTGCCAATCGAGCACAGGCCGCCCTCGAAGCCGCCAACCTGCCGATCCAGGTCGCGGTGATGGGATGTGTCGTGAATGGTCCCGGAGAGGCCGGCTCGGCCGACATCGGCATCGCCGCAGGTCGGGGCAAGGGTCACCTGTTCATCAAAGGCCAGGTCGTGCGGGTCGTCCCGGAATCCGAGATGGTCGAAGCGCTGCTCGAAGAAGCCAAGAAACTCGTCGAAGAAGGCGTCGAGGCACGCCTCGCCGCTGCCGACACCAATGCCGCCGCCATCGCCGCCGCCGACCGCCTCCAACTGATCGAGATCAAGGGCGACGCCAACCGGTCGGCCGAACGGCGGGCGAAGGTGGCGGAGACCGCGCGCGGCGACGGTACAACGTAGAACGTAGAACGTAGAAGGTCCGGCTGCCACCGTCCGCCGCACGGCCCGGGGCCGCCACCCGGTGGCGGCCACGGGCATGGCTTCGGCGAATCGGCCGCCAGACATTGAACGTTCTACGTTCAACCCCATGAGCGCCGGCTCTCAGCTCTCGGTGGATGTGGCGCCCCGGTGGCGGCCCCCGGATACGGCTCAGGCGAGTCGGCCGCCGGACCTTGAACGTTCTACGTTCTACGTTGTACCGTCGCCGCGCGCGGTCTCCGCCTTTCGGCAGCTGTGGCACCCCGGTGGCGGCCCCGGGCACGGATCAGGCGAGTCGGCCGCCGGACCTTGACCGTTCTACGTTCTACGTTGAACCCATGAGCCCGTTGAGCGCTGGCTCTCGCCTCTCGGTGGATGTGGCGCCCCGGTGGTGGCCCCGTGGTTGGCGCGCGTGAAGACCGTGCCGGACGTTCTACGTTCTACGTTCTACGTTGAACCTCATGAGCGCGAGGGCGGCTCGAGTTATTCCCGCCAGGCTCGGCCGACCCTCCGACTATCGTCCGTTCCCCACATGCGCTGGTCTCAACTCTTCATCCCCACCCTTCGTGACGATCCCGCCGAGGCAGAAGCCGTCTCGCACAAGCTGCTGGTCAGGGGCGGGTTCATCCGTCAGCTGTCGGCTGGGCACTACTCGATGCTTCCTTTGGGGCAGCGTGTCCGTACCAAGGTGTCGCGCATCATCGAGAACGAGATGAACCTGATCGGTGGGCAGCGGTTCCATCTGCCTGCCCTGCATCCTGCCGAGATCTGGAAGAAGTCGGGCCGTTGGGACGTCATGGGTGACGAGATGTTCCGTCTGGTCGACCGCAAAGGCTCCGAAAACGCCCTCGGGATGACCCACGAGGAGATCTTCGCCCTCCTGGCGACCGAGCTGTTCTCGTACAAGGACCTCCCGCAGATCTGGTACCAGATCCAGACGAAGTTTCGCGACGAGCCACGCCCCAAGTCAGGCCTGCTGCGGGTGCGTGAGTTCACGATGAAGGATTCCTACTCGCTCGACGTCGATGTCGAAGGGCTCGATGCCGCCTTCGACCGCCACCATGCCGCCTACCTGCGGATCTTCTCTCGCTTCGGTCTGGCCGCGGTCGACGTTCAGGCATCCTCGGGGGCGATGGGTGGTGCGGGCTCGATCGAGTTCATGGTGCGCAGCCCGGCGGGGGAGGACTGGATCGTCACCTGCGACGGATGTGAATACCGGTCGAACCTCGAGAAGGCGGTCTCGCGTCTGCCCGAGATCGTGGATCCCGACTCGGTGCCCGAGCCATCCCGATTCGCCACACCCGAACTTCGCACGATCAAGGCGTTGGCCGAGGCCCACCCCGATGTGGCGGCGCCCGACCGACAGATCAAGACGCTGGTCTACCTGCTCGACGACGTCGTGACACTCGTCTTGGTACGCGGTGACCACGACCTGTTGGAGCAGAAGCTGGTCGATGCCACCGGCGCGGTGCGGATTCGACCCGCTCAGGTCGACGAGATCGTGGCGGCTCTGGGAGCGAACCCGGGAAGCCTGGGGTCTGTTGGTGTGAGCGGCATGCCGATCATCGCCGACAACGCCCTGCGCGGCCGGCGGGGCATGACCACGGGAGCCAACCACGACGACTGGCACCTGAAGAACGTCGATGTGGATCGGGACATCGCGGTCGGGACATGGACCGAGCTGCGCACCGTCCGGGCCGGCGAGGTGTGCGCCGACTGCGGTGGCACCCTCGATCTGTGGAAGGGCATCGAGGTCGGCCACATCTTCAAGCTGGGGACCAGATACTCCGCCGTCATGAATGCCGTCGTGCAGGACGAGGCGGGGGAGTCCCACCCGATCGTCATGGGGTCCTACGGCATCGGCGTGGAGCGTTCCATGGCTGCCGTCGTCGAGACCTGGAACGACGAACGCGGCATCATCTGGCCGGTCTCGCTCGCACCCTACGAAGTCGTCGTCACGGTCCTCCGACCTGACGACGATGCCGCCAGGAACGCGAGCAACGACGTGTACGAACGCCTGGCGGGGGCGGGTATCGAGGTTGTCCTCGACGATCGCCCTGAACGGCCCGGCGTCAAGTTCGCAGACGCCGAGCTGGTTGGCATCCCGTACCGTGTCACCATCGGCCCCAAGGGCGTCGCCAACGGCGTCGCCGAACTCACGGTCCGCCAGGGGATGACCACCGAGGAAGTCCCATTGTCGGGTGTCATCGAGCGCGTCATCGACCTCGTGGAGACCGGACGCCGGATCGGGATCTGAGCTCCCAGCTTCCAGCGGCCAGCCACCAGCTACCAGCTACCCGCCACACCGCGCTGGCGTGTTGCGTGTTGCGTCGGACGTCGGACGTTCCAGCCAGCCACCAGCCGAGCGCGGATAGTGACCGAGACCGAGGCGCCCGAGCTGTACGCGACGGTGCGACGTCTGGCGTTGGCGTGGGAGATGCCGATGCCCACGTTGGCGATCTCACCCGCCTTGCAGCCGAACGCGTTCGCCACCGGGCGCAACGACCGCAACGCCGTGGTGTGCGTCACCGAGGGTCTCATGAGGGCCCTCCCACGCGACGAGCTCGAAGCGGTGCTGGCTCACGAACTCGCCCACGTGCGCAACCGCGACATCCTCATTGGTTCGGTGGCAGCCGCCATCGCCACCGGAATCAGCTACGTGGGCCAGATGATGATGTTCAGCGCATGGTTCGACGGTGACGAGGAGTCACCGAACCCGCTGGCGATGCTGGTGGTGGCCCTGTTGGCCCCGCTGGCGGCGGCGATTCTCCAGATGGCCATCTCCAGGTCCCGCGAGTTCGAAGCGGACCGCTCCGGCGCCATGCTCCTGGGGAGTGGCGACGCCCTCGCCCGTGCCCTGGAACGAATCGAGGCGCATGTCCGACAAATTCCAATGGACGTCGCCCCGGCCCAGGCAAGCGCCTGGATCCAGTCGCCGCTGTCGGGCCGTCAGCGATTCGCATCACTGTTCATGACGCACCCACCCACCTCCGAGCGGGTCGCCCGGCTGCGTTCGGCACAGCGGGTGAGCTGACGATCGACCTTGGGTCGGCCCGCTGTCCACCCTCGGCGGGCCGGCCCACCGCGATCAGCTGCTTCTGGCTTCTGGCTGCTGGCTACTGGCCAGGAGCAATGTGGAGACGACGGCTCGAGCATCGTGGCGCCCTGCGTCCGGCGGCCCTCAATGTGGGGAGACCAGAAGCCAGGAGCCAGGAGCCCAATGCCTTCAACCCTCGATGGTCTGGTCGACTGGCTCGTCCGTGACGCGTCCTTCTCCGGCGTAAACCACGAACCCCTCTCCTCTCACGAAGCCGATCAGGGTCATACCGAGGTCTTCGGCGAGTTCGACGGCCAGTGAGGAGGCAGCGGAGACGCCCAGCACGATTGGGATGCCCGCCACCGCCGCCTTCTGGGCGATCTCGAAGGACACGCGGCCCGACACCTGGAGGAGCACCTCGCCCAGCGGCCAGCGGGTGGCGGCGAGGGAGCCGATCGCCTTGTCGGTGGCATTGTGGCGGCCGATGTCCTCGGCCCAGGAGAGGACCTTGCCCTCGGTGTCGAAGATGGCGGCGGCGTGGAGGCCACCGGTCGAGGCGAAACCGCGCTGGATGGCGATGAGGGCGTCGGGCAGGCCGTGGATGAGTCGGGGGGCCACCACCGGCCCGGGGGGAAGGGGACGAGCCGTGATCTTGACGGCGTCGATCGACGCTTTCCCGCACACCCCACACGATGACGAGGTGTACACCGAGCGTCGGAACTGTTCGGGGTCGATGTGAACGCCAGGCGCCAGCACCATCTCCCAGCGGTCTCCCTGCTCGAGCCTGACCACCTCCGACATCTCGGCGGGGGCGAGCAGGATGCCCTCCGTGAGACCGAACCCGAGTGCCAGCTCGCGCTCCATTCCCGGTGTCCGCATCAACACCGCGATCGGCACGCCGGCCAGTCTGATCTCGAGCGGTTCCTCGACTGCCAGCAGGTCATCGGCGGCTGTCGCCACGCCGTCGACGAAGCGGGTGACCCGGCGTGATGATGACTCCATCACGTGAGGATATCGGTCGGTCTGGGGTTCGCAGACCCGGTTGCCCGGTGTGCTTGCATACGGCGGATGAGAGCGCACAACTTCGGAGCCGGTCCCTGCACGCTTCCCCTCGATGTGCTGGAGGAGGTGCGCGACGAGTTTCTCGACTTCGCCGGGTCGGGGATGGCGCTGGTCGAATTGAGCCACCGCAGTGCCGAATACGACGCCGTCCACGACGAGACGATGCGGCTCACCCGCTCCGTATCGGGTGCACCGGACGACTTCGCCATCCTCTTCATCCAGGGTGGGGCCACGCTCCAGTTCGGGATGATCCCGATGAACCTGCTGTCGGCCACCGACAAGGCGGGGTACGTGGTCACGGGCAGCTGGGCCAAGGCTGCGTTATCGGATGCCAAGGCGGTGGCGAGCGCCTACGCCGCCTGGGATGGGGTCGGTGACGGCTACACGACCATGCCCGCCGCCGGCGAGGTGCCGGTGGAACCTGACACCCGCTATCTCCATGTCACCACCAACGAAACCATCGGGGGCATCCGCATGATCGACCTGCCCGATGTGGGGGTCCCGTTGGTCGGCGACATGTCGTCGGAGTACCTGGCCCGTCCCATCGACTGGGACCGCTTCGACCTCGTGTACGGAGGTGTGCAGAAGAATCTGGCGCCTTCGGGCATGGCGGTGGTGTTCGTGCGCAGTGATCTCATCGAGACCAGCCCGTCGACCCTCCCCAAGTACCTGCGGTATGACTGGCACGCCGGCGCCAACTCACTCGCCAACACGCCTGCGATGTTTTCGACCTATGTGATGGGTAAGGTCCTGGCCCGAATCGAGGCGGGCGGCGGTATCCGGGCGCTCGAACAGCAGTCGGCCGAGAAGGCCGCCCTCCTGTACCGGGCGATCGACGAGAGTGACGGTTTCTACCGCAACCCTGTCGATCCTGCGGTGCGCAGCCACATGAACGTCGTGTTCCGGCTGCCGACCGACGAGTTGGAGAAGCGCTTCCTCTCGGAGGCGGAACGACGCCACATGGTGGGACTCAAGGGTCATAGGAGCGTCGGCGGATGCCGGGCGTCGCTCTATGCGGCTCTCGAGCTGGCGAGCGTCGAAGCGCTGGTCGGGTTGATGGAGGAGTTCGCCGACGACCACCGCCAGGCGTGACGGCGGTATACTCTGCGGTCCAACCGATAGGACGCTACTGCGAGGTGGGCGCCCAGCCCGCCTCGTCGTGTGTTGCCGGACCATCATCCCGGGTTCGAGAACCCGGGATCGAAGTCGGCGTGCAATCCAACAATCCACTCGATCCGACAACTGACTCGATCCGGAGACCGCCACAGGCGACCGGGTCGACAGGAGCAACGAACTGACCACCATGACCACCCAACACGACACACTCTGGGGCCTGATCGAGCCCTGGCTCGCCGCTGAGCGGGTCGAGCTCGACGACCTCGAGCTGACAGGATCCGGAACCGCCCGGACGCTGCGGGTGCTGGTGGACGCCGACGGAGGTGTCGACATCGATCGGATCGCTCAGCTGAGTCTCGGGATCTCCGGACTCCTCGACGCCCAGGCCGACCTCGATGGTCCATACCAGCTCGAAGTGTCCTCACCGGGCCTGGAGCGCAAGCTCCGGTCGCCCCGGCACTTCCACAAGTCGATCGGTCGGGAAGTGAACGTCAAGGTCCGGCGTGAGGGCGTATCGGTTGTGATCAAAGGTGAGCTGAGCAAGGCCGACGAGCAGGGATTCGTTGTCCGCTCCGAAGGAGCGGAGACCACTGCTACCTACGACGAGGTGACATCGGCCAAGACCGTGTTCCGTTGGCAGGCGGCGCCGAAGCCGGGAAAGAAGTGAGGAGCAGCTCATGAAGATCGATGTGCAGGTGATGGAGGCGCTCGAGCTGCTGGAACGCGAGCGTGGCGTCCCGGTGGACACCATTCTCGATGCGCTGGCCAACGCGCTCGTGTCGGCGTACAAGCGAAGTCCGGGTGCGGCCGAGGAGGCCAGGGTCACGATCGACCCGGACACCGGGGAGATCTATGTCTACGCCCAGGAGTTGGACGAGGAGGGCAATGTCGTCCGGGAGTGGGAAGATACCCCCGACGACTTCGGCCGCATCGCAGCCCAGACCGCCAAACAGGTGATCGCCCAGCGGCTTCGTGAGGCGAAGCGCGACCAGGTGTTCGATGTCTACGAGGGCCGCGAGGGTGATCTGATCACGGGGATCGTCCAACAGGTCGACAACCGCTACGTGATCCTCGACCTGGGTGATGCCGAAGCTCTCATGCCGGGATCGGAGCGCATCCCCTACGAGCGCCTCGACCGAGGCAATCGCATCAAGGCGCTCATCCTCGAGGTACGCAACGATGCCAAGGGCCCGCAGATCGTGGTGAGCCGCAGTCATCCTGATCTGGTTCGGCGACTGTTGGAGCTCGAAGTGCCAGAACTGGTCGACGGCACGATCGAGATCGTCGCCATCGCCCGCGAACCCGGCCATCGGACCAAGATCGCCGTGAGTTCGAACGACGCCAACGTCGACCCGAAGGGCGCTTGTGTGGGTGCCCGCGGTTCGAGGGTCCGCCAGGTGGTCAACGAGCTCCGGGGCGAGAAGGTCGACGTGGTGCAGTACCGTGACGACACCGGTCAGTTCATCGCAGAGGCGTTGGGTCCAGCGAAGGTCAAGGACGTGATCATCGATCGCGACACCATGACGGCGCAGGTGATCGTGAGCGAGCACCAGCTGTCTTTGGCGATCGGCAAGGAAGGGCAGAACGCTCGCCTTGCCGCCCGCCTGTCCGGTTTCAAGATCGACATCCGGTCCGATGAGACCGAGGAGCCGGCCCCTGTGCAGGCGGCCCATGATGAGTCGACTGCTGCGGTCGCCGTCGCCGACGAGGCCGTGATTGCGGGAGCCGGCGAAGAAGAGTGAATGCCGACGGCGTGACGAACGGGACGGAGTGAGAGTGGCGAAGATCAGGATCTACGAGCTGGCGAGAGAGCTGGGACTCGAGTCGAAGGACGTCGTCGACAAGGCGACGGAGCTTGGCTTCGACGTGAAGACCGCCTCGTCGAGCCTCGAGGCCGATGACGCCGCGCGCGTTCGCGCCGCCCTGTCGGGGTCCGCCGCGGAACCCGAGCCGGAGCCAGAGCCCGAGCCAGAGCCAGAGCCAGAGCCGGAACCAGAGCCGGAACCAGAGCCCGAGCCCGAACCGGAACCAGAGCCGGTCACCGCGAGTGCAGAGCCGCCAGGAGCAGAGCCCGCGACCGCCCCCGGCGACGACATCGGCATCGTCTCGGTCCCCGAAGGCGTGAGCGTGGCCGATTTCGCCGCCGCCCTCGGCCAACCGACCACCGCAGTGGTGAAGGAACTCCTCACACGCGGCCGGCCGGTGGGAGCCGCAGCGCCGATGCCGGCCGATCTCTTCGACGACGTCGCCGAGGTGTTCGGATTCATCGTCGAAACGGAGGCTCCGGCCGGCACGCCGACGACGTCGGCTACCCCGAAGGCGGCCGACGAGCGTCCTGGCGACGAAGGTTCCCTGGTCGGTCGACCGCCGGTGGTCACCGTGATGGGCCATGTCGACCACGGCAAGACGACCCTGCTCGACAGCATCCGCAAGACCAAGGTGGTGGCAGGTGAGCAGGGTGGAATCACCCAGCACGTCGGCGCCTATCAGGTGGAGGTCTCGGACAACAAGATCACGTTCATCGACACGCCTGGCCACGCCGCGTTCTCGGCGATGCGTGCCCGCGGTGCCAACGTCACCGACATCGTGGTCCTCGTGGTCGCCGCCAACGACGGTGTGATGCCCCAGACCATCGAGGCGATCAGCCACGCCAAGGCGGCCGGAGTCCAGATGGTGGTCGCCGTCAACAAGACCGATCTGCCCGGATCCGATCCGTTCCGGGTGCGCACCATGCTCACCGAGCACGATGTGATCACAGAGGACCTCGGTGGCGACGTTCCCACCGTCGAGCTCTCGGCGCTCACCGGTGCCGGGGTCGACAACCTCCTCGAGGTCCTCGATCTGATCGCCCAGCTCCAGGAGTACAAGGCCAATCCTGCAGCGAACCCGGAGGGCGTTGTCATCGAGTCCCAACTCGATCCGGGTATGGGGCCCACCGCAACAGTGATCGTGCAGCGTGGCACGCTCAAGCCGGGCGATGCCTTCGTGGCCGGCTCGGTGTCCGGTCGGGTGCGGGCGATGCTCGATCATGAGGGCACCCGTCTCAAGGAAGCGGGCCCATCCACCCCCGTCCTCATCATGGGCTGGACGGATGTCCCCACTGCCGGTGACCATTTCGAGGTGTATCCCTCCGACCGTGAAGCCCGCGCGGTGGCGGCGGAACGAGCGGCGACCTTGCGCGATGAGGAGCAGTCGATGCCCTCCGCCAAGGAGCGGCTCCAGTCGTTGCTGCAGCAGCTTCGCTCGGAAGAGACCGAGCTCAGGATCATCATCAAGGCCGATGCCCACGGGTCGGTGGAAGCGTTGCGTGAATCGGTTTCGAAGATCGCTCGGCACGAAGGCCGGGTGGACATCGTCCATTCGGCGGTCGGTGGGATCAACGAGAACGACGTCACCCTGGCAGAGGTCACGGGATCGGTGATCGTCGGGTTCAACGTGCGGCCCGACGGCAAGGCCCGCAAGGCGGCCGAGGCCAAGGGCATCGAGATCCGCACGTACGGGATCATCTACGAGTTGCTCGACGAACTAGAGAAGCTACTCGTCGGCAAGCTGGCCCCGGACATCGAAGAGGTCGTGCTGGGCACGGCCGAGGTCCGGGCCGTGTTCAAGGTGCCCCGCGCCGGGACGATCGCCGGTTGTTATGTCACCGAGGGTGTCATGCAGCGCGGCGCCAAGGCCCGCCTGCTCCGTGAGGGTGTCGTGATCCATACCGGCAACATCGGGTCCCTCAGACGCTTCAAGGACGATGTGCGCGAGGTCGCCACCGGGTTCGAGTGCGGTATCGGCCTGGAGAACTACAACGACCTGAAGGAAGGCGATGTGGTCGAGGCCTTCACGTTGCGCGAGGTTCCGCGCACCTGAGGTGGGCGGGATGATCGTCGCAGCGCTGAGGTTCGAGCTCCACGTTCCCGACTCAGAGTCGCTGAAGTCGAAGCGGGCAGTGATCCGTCCCCTCATCGAAGGTCTCCGGCGGACCGCCTCGGTGAGTGTGTCCGAGGTCGATCACCACGACACGTGGCAACGATGCGCGATCGGGGTGGCCCTCGTCACTCCCGACCCGGGCTCGATGGACACGCTGGTCGAGAGGGTCCGGCGCTACGTTGACGAGAACATGGAAGTGCACGTGTTGGACTGTTCGGTCACATTCGTGGAGTTGGACGCATGAGCGAGCGTATGTTGCGAGTGAACTCGATCGTCCACGAGGTCCTAGCCGAGGAAGTCGAACTCCTCAAGGATCCTCGCCTGGGCATGGTCACGATCACCGGGGTCGACACCGCTCCCAACCTCCGTCGAGCCACGGTGTACTTCTCCACACTCGACCTGGCTGAAGCCGACGGTGCCAAGGATGCGCTCGAGTCGGCGGCGCCGCGTCTCAGACGTGCGCTCGGCAGCCAGGTACGGCTGAAGTACACGCCGGCGCTGGAGTTCGCCGTCGACACCGGCGTCTCGGGTGGCGAACGAATTGACGCCCTGCTTCGCGAAATCGCCCAACAACACTCCGAGGAAGAATGACAACCGGACCGCTCAGAGAGGCTGCCGAGATCATCTCCGGAGCCCGTTCGATCGCGATGGCCTGTCACATCGGCCCCGACGGGGACGCCCTCGGATCGATGCTGGGGCTCGCCGCCGCAGCATCGAATCGTGGAGTGGAGGTGTTCCCGTCGTTCGGCGAGCCCTTCACGGTGCCCGATGCGTTTCGGTTCCTTCCGCTCGACCTCCTGGTCAAGCCCGCCATGCTGCCCGCCGAGCCCGACGTGATGGTCACATTCGATGCCGGATCTGTCGACCGCCTCGGCGTGCTGGCGGAACCGGCAGGACGGGCGCGTCAACTCGTGGTGATCGACCATCACGTCTCGAACACCGGGTTCGGGTCCGTCAACCTCATCGACCCCGCCGCCGCCGCCACCGCCGAGATCGTCTACCTGCTGTTGGTGGAGATGGGCTGGGACCTCGACCCTGTGGTGGCGACCTGCCTGCACGTTGGCATGGTCACGGACACAGGGCGCTTCCAGTACTCGAACACCACCCCCGCCACGCTCGACGTAGCCTCGAAACTGGTCGCAGCCGGAGCCCGTCCCGAGATCATCGGGCAGCACGTCTACGAGGAAGTCCCCTTCGGCTATCTCGGGGTCGCCGGCCTGGTGCTACAACGGGCCGTTCTCGAGCCCGAGCGGAGACTGGTCTGGTCGGTGCTGACGGCCGCAGACATGGAACGCCACGGGATCGGACTCGATGACACGGACCCTCTCATCGACGCCATCCGCGTCGCCCGCGAATCGGACGTGGCGATGCTGCTCAAGGACCTCGGCGACGACCGTGTGAAGGTGAGCATGAGGTCGCGTGGCCGCGCCGACGTTGGTGCAGTTGCGGTTGCTCTCGGTGGCGGAGGCCACCACAATGCAGCAGGATTCAATTTCGCAGGGTCCGTCGAGGCGGCACTCGCAGCCGTCCGGGGACTTCTCGCACCGGTCGACGAGGGCTGAGAGTGGCGGCCGGGGCCGGAGTCGATGGGTTCATCGTGGTCGACAAGCCGTCGGGCCCGACCTCCCATGACGTGGTGGCGGCGGTGAGGAGGGCGACCGGCTTGAAGAAGGTCGGCCACGCCGGAACGCTCGATCCGATGGCGACCGGCGTGGTGGTGGTGGCATTGGGAAGAGCCACCCGGTTGATCCGTTTCGTTCAGGATCTGCCCAAGGAGTATGTCGCCATCGCCCGATTCGGGCAGGCCACCGACACGCTCGACGCCGAGGGACAGATCACCGAGAGCCAGCCGATGGAGGTGGGCCTCGACGAGGTCCGGAAGGCGGCCGCCGGATTCGTCGGGACGATCATGCAGGTGCCCCCGATGGTGTCGGCGCTCAAGGTCGACGGTCGTCGCCTGTACGAGCTGGCTCGGGAAGGCAAGGAGATCGAGCGGCAGCCTCGACCGGTCGAGATCCACGAGCTCGAGGTCGCCGACGTCGGTCCTGCCCCGTTTCCCGACGTGGTGCTCAGGGTTCGCTGTGGCAAGGGGACATACATCCGCTCTCTCGCCGACGACATCGCCGCGACCCTCGGTGGAAGAGCCCACCTAGTGGCACTGCGCAGGACGGCCGTCGGTCATCTCGATCTGGCATCCTCTGTCCCCATGACCGATCTCCCCGAGCGCTGGGCGAACGCAACCATGACGCCCCTCGAGGGGCTGGCCGGCATGCCCGGCATCACGGTCGACCCGGCGACGGCGCAAGCCGTCTCGCATGGAAAGGCCCTCGCCGCCGCACCGGTGGCGGGAGGGGAGTTCTTCACGGTTAGTGACGAACACCGGCGGCTGCTCGGTGTCTACACGAGCACCGGGCACGGTGCCCGTCCCGAGGTCGTCCTGGCATGACCGATGTGCTCACCGGAGATCCGCTCGGGTGGCGTCTGGCCCGCGACGTGGCGACCGCGGTCGCCATCGGAGTGTTCGACGGCGTCCATCGCGGGCACCGCTCGGTGCTGGAGCCGCTCATCGCACTCGCCGTCGATCGTGGTCTGGCGGTGGCGGCTCTCACCTTCGACCCGCATCCTCTCGAGGTGGTGGCCCCCGAGAAGGCACCCCGGTTGCTGTCGACGGTCGGTCAACGCATCTCCGCCCTGGCCGAAGTCGGTGCCGAGATCGTGGGAGTGCTTCCGTTCGATCAGGTGCGAACCATGGAACCCGATGTGTTCGCCCGCGACGTCATCGGGACGCATCTCAACGCTCGAGTGGTGGC
The DNA here is from genome assembly GCA_963825585.1 of uncultured bacterium. Lineage (GTDB taxonomy): Bacteria > Actinomycetota > Acidimicrobiia > Spongiisociales > ZC4RG35 > JAOUGY01. The sequence continues at coordinate 599,424 of CAWGTX010000006.1, read as the reverse complement.
CGTCGGCGCCGATTTCCGCTTCGGGCGCGATCGGGAAGGCGATGTGGGCACGCTTCGCAGGGTTGGGCGGATGGTCGGCTACGAGGTCCTTGTGGTCGATCTGGTCGACGACGATGGCACCACACCCATCTCGTCGACCCGCATCAGAACACTGATCGCCGAGGGGGATGTCGAGACCGCCGCCGGGCTGCTCGGACATCCCTATGAGTTGTGCGGCATCGTCGTGGAGGGGGACCGCCGGGGCCGGATGATCGGGTTTCCGACCGCCAACCTGGCCGTCGATGAGCGCCTGGCGGTACCGGCAGACGGTGTGTACGCCGCCTGGGCGGTGGTCCATGAGGAGGCTCATTCGGCGGTGGTCAACATCGGTCTCCGCCCCACCTTCGACGGTGTCCGTCGAACGATCGAGGCTCACCTGCTCGACTACGAAGGCGATCTGTACGGCAAGGGGGTGGCACTTCGTTTCGTTGCCAGATTGCGGGGAGAGCGGCGATTCGATTCGATCGAAGCCCTCATCGACCAGATCGGCGCCGACGTGGTGGCCGGTCGGGCGGCACTGGCGGTGGGAGAGTGAACCGCCGAAGGGTGGCGTCGGCTTCGCCGTACGAGACGGCCTACGGGTTTCGGCGGGCAATCCGGGTTGGAGACCGGATAGAGGTCGCAGGCACCGCACCGATCCCACAGGACGGTACCGACCCCCCATCGTCCGCTCACGAGCAGATGTTGCTGTGCGGACGCATCGCTCTTTCTGCCATCGCCGAGCTTGGTGGCTCCCCGGACCATGTCGTTCGCACACGGATGTACATCGTCGACGCAGCCGATTCCGACGAGATCGGGCGGGCGCACGCTTCACTGTTCGGGAGTGCACCACCGGTCGCCACCATGGTGGTGGTCGGAGGTCTGTTGGATTCCCGCTGGCGGGTCGAGATCGAGGTCGAAGCCGTCGTCGACTGAGGAGGATCCAGTGGTGTATACGAGCCTGTTCGAACTCTTCAAGATCGGCATCGGGCCTTCCAGTTCCCACACGGTGGGTCCGATGGTCGCCGCCAAGACCTTCATCGACACGCTCGGTCCCCGCCTGGCCGCGACTCGGGCGGTCCGGGTCACGTTGCATGGTTCGTTGGGTCTCACCGGTATGGGTCACGCCACCGACCGTGCCGTGATGCTGGGACTCGCCGGCCACGAGCCGGCGACGGTGCCGCTGGATGAGCTCGACGACCTTCCGAGGAGAGTCCGGCGTTCCCGCACGCTCGATCTGGGGGGAAGGCACACGATCGAGTTCGATCCGGCCGCCGACATCGTCTTCGTATCCAGCTTTCGACCAGAACACGCCAACGCGTTGGAATTCGTAGCCCATGGCGATGACGGCGAAATCGCTCGGTCGTCCTACGCCTCGATCGGCGGAGGCTTCATCATCGACCTGGGCGAGACCGCAGCCGAGACCTCCCGACCCGAATACCCGTTCCAGTTCACGAGTGCCGAGGAGTTGTTGAATCTGGCGCGTGATCGGACCATCGCAGAGGTCGCACTCGGCAACGAACTCCATCTCAGGGATGAAGCCGAGGTCTACTTCGGAATCGAGCGGATTTCCGGCGCCATGTTCGACTCGATCGAGCGGGGGCTGCGCGGGACCGGCATGCTTCCGGGCGGGCTCCGGGTTCGGAGGCGTGCACGGGATCTGGCACTCGACATCGACGAGCACTCGATCGCACGTTCGCTGCCACCGTCCACCGCCACGGATTGGGCAGGCGTGTGGGCGATCGCCGTCAACGAGGAGAACGCCGCCGGGCATCGGATCGTGACCGCACCCACCAACGGTGCCGCCGGCATCGTGCCGGCCGTCATGAAGTTCCTGGTGGACCTGTGCACCCCGCAGGTCGAGAACCCGGTCGGAACTTATCTGCTCACCGCCACCGCCATCGGGTCGCTGCTCAAAGCGAACGCCGGGATCTCTGGAGCCGAGTTGGGCTGCCAGGGGGAGGTGGGGTCGGCGTGTGCAATGGCGGCAGCCGGTCTCACTGCTGCGCTCGGTGGCACCCCGGCCCAGGTCGAGAACGCCGCAGAGATCGCCCTCGAGCACAACCTGGGGCTCACCTGTGATCCCGTGGGAGGGCTCGTCCAGGTTCCGTGCATCGAGCGCAACGCCGTAGGAGCCGTCAAGGCGATCACCGCCGCCTCGCTGGCGCTTCGGGGGACGGGGGAGCACGTCGTGTCCCTCGACGTCGCCATCGAAACCATGCGGCAAACCGGCATGGACATGGATCGCCGCTACAAGGAGACCAGTCTGGGCGGACTGGCGGTGAACGTGCCGGCATGCTGACAACCAAGGCGAGTTCCCGAGTGCCGGACCGGCGGGCGGCTTTCCCCAAACACCAACTGGGGACAGAATCGACCGTCTGGCGGTCGATTCTGTCCCCAGAACGGTGGTGGTTCGATTCGCCTTCCCTCTCCTGGTACGTGCTACAATCACCTTCGTCCCCGACCGCAGGACAGGCTCCGCGGTCCGCTACCACAGGTTTTGTTAGGCATACGCGCATGAAGACGACGCAAGAGATCATCACAGAGTTCGGTAAGCACGACTCGGACACCGGGTCACCCGAGGTCCAGGTCGCGCTCCTCACCGAACGCATCACTCACCTCACCGATCATCTGAGGACTCACAAACACGATCATCACAGCCGACGTGGACTGTTGATGCTGGTGGGCAAGCGCCGCCGACTCCTGAACTACTTGAAGAGCCAGGACGTCGAGCGGTACCGCAGTCTCATCGCAGCACTCGGTCTCCGCCGCTAGGCAGATTTCGAAGGAGCGGGCAACCGCTCCTTCGTCACGTTCGGGTCGAGTTCGAAAGAACCCTTCCTCCGGACGATCCCAAAGTTCCGACCTTCGTCGGGATCACCTCGGGACATGGAGTCCCGGAATCGACAATGGAGCCATGGCCGGTTGCTAGTTGCCGTTGATCGGCGAGCACACATTCGGGTCTCGGCGATCACCGACAACTGGTAACGGGTCGGGCTCCCCAGATGTGGGTGGAGGAACGCCCTCCGCCCGAAAGGAGCGCCGTGGCAGAAATCACGGTTTCCGGCGAGGTCGGCGGGAAGCTCTTCAGCTTCACCACCGGCAAACTCGCCCTTCAGGCCGACGGAGCCGTAGTGGCCCGTCTCGGCGAGACAGAAATGCTCGTCACAGCCACCGCCAACAAGTCCATCCGGGAAGGCATCGACTTCTTCCCGCTGACCGTCGACTTCGAAGAGCGGATGTACGCCGCCGGACGCATTCCCGGCTCGTTCTTCCGTCGTGAAGGGCGTCCCACCGAGGCAGGCATCCTCACATGCCGGCTCGTCGACCGCCCGCTGCGCCCATCGTTCAAGGACGGTTATCGCAACGACACCCACGTGGTCATGACCTCGCTTTCGGTCGACGACGAGAACCCGTTCGACATCGTCGCCCTCAACGGTGCGTCGGCGGCGCTGATGGTCAGCCCCATCCCCTTCGAAGGACCTGTCGCAGGTGTGCGGCTGGCGCTCAAGGACGGTGAGTGGATTCCGTTCCCCACCTATGAGGACCTCGAAGAGTCCGTGTTCGAACTCGTCGTCGCCGGAGGCCGCAATGCCGATGGTGGCATCGACGTCATCATGGTCGAAGCCGGTTCCACCACCGATGGCGTGCGCATGATCAACGAGGGACAGCCACCTTCGGACGAGGCCACCGTTGCCCGTGGGCTCGAAGAGTCCAAGAGCTACATCGGCCAGTTGTGCGACCTCCAGTCCCAGCTCGCCTCCCAGGTCGAGAAGGGCCATGTCGAGTGGCCATACCAGATCGACTACAGCACCGAGGTCTACGACCGGGTGAAGGCAGCGGCCGCACCACGTCTCACCGACGTGATCCGCATGGCCGACAAGCAGGAGCGCAACGCCGCCCAGGACGCCGCACAGGCTGCCGTCATGGAGGAGTTGGGGTACACCGCCGAAGGCGCCGATCCGGCCGAGGCCGGTCAGGCCAAGCGCGCCTTCAAGTCGGTCCTCAAGGACATGATGCGTGCACGCGTCGTCGACGAAGGCATTCGCCTCGACGGCCGTGGAGCCAAGGACATTCGCCCCCTGTCGGCGGAAGTCGGCGTGGTGGGCCGTGCCCACGGCTCCGGCCTGTTCCAGCGTGGCGAGACCCAGGTGCTCAACATCACCACCCTCGGGATGCTCAAGATGGAGCAGATGCTCGACGACCTCGGCCGGGCCGAGTCGAAGCGCTACATGCACCACTACAACTTCCCGCCGTTCTCGACGGGCGAAGCCGGCTTCATGCGGGGCCCCAAGCGCCGCGAGATCGGCCACGGCGCCCTCGCCGAGAAGGCAGTGCACCCGGTCGTGCCGGACGAGGAGGAGTTCCCCTACGCCGTCCGGCTCGTGTCCGAAGTGCTGTCGTCGAACGGTTCGACCTCGATGGCCTCGGTGTGCTCTTCGACGCTGTCGCTGATGGACGCGGGTGTCCCGATCATCGCCCCCGTTGCGGGTATCGCCATGGGTCTGATCGAGCGTGACGGCAAGTACGTCACGCTGACCGACATCCTGGGAGCCGAGGACGCCCTCGGAGACATGGACTTCAAGGTCGCCGGCACCGCCGACATCATCACGGCGCTGCAGCTCGACACGAAGCTGTCGGGTCTGCCGTCCGACGTGCTGACGGCGGCACTCGATCAGGCCAAGGAGGCTCGCCTCGCCATCCTGGACGTGATGAACGCCACCATCTCGGGCCCCCGTACCGAACTCAACCGGTATGCCCCCCGTATCGAGACGATCGAGATCCCCAAGGACAAGATCGGCGAGGTCATCGGGCCAAAGGGCAAGGTCATCCGCGAGATGGAAGAAGAGACCGGGGCCACCATCGAGATCGCCGAAGAGGGCAACAAGGGCCTGGTTCGCATCGCCTCCAACGATGCCGGGGTCCTGGCTGCAGCAAGGGAACGGGTCATGATGATCGTGTTCCCGCCGGAGGCCGAGATCGGCAAGGAATACCAGGGCAACGTCGTGAACATCACCAAGTTCGGTGCGTTCATCAACATCCTGCCCGGCCGTGACGGCCTGCTCCACATCTCGAAGATGGACCCGAACCGGCGCGTCGACCGGGTCGAGGACTACCTCACCGTCGGTGACGTGGTCAAGGTGGTCGTCGGCGAAATCGACAAGAACGGCAAGCTGTCGCTCGAGTTGGCGCAGGAACTCACGTACGACCCCGACCCGAACGCTCCACCGGCCGATGATCGCCCCCGCGGTGACCGCGACCGGGACCGGGGCGGACGGGGTGGAGACCGTGGTGGACGCGGTGGAGACCGTGGTGGAGACCGCGGTGGAGACCGCGGTGGAGACCGCGGTGGCGATCGTGGCGGTGACCGCAACCGCGGCGGCGACCGCGATCGCGGCGGCGACCGCAACCGCGACCGGGCCCCCGAGCGCAGCCAGGCTCCCGCATCCAGCGAAGGCGGCGAACGCCGTCGAGCCGCAGTGTCGTTCGAGGACACCTTCGAATCGCAGCGCAAGGACTGACCCCAGTCCAACCCTGAGAAGCAGCCCGGCATCCGCAAGGATGCCGGGCTGTGACATTCTCGGGGGCGCGACCCCCCGAACCCCCCGCCGGTGCTCGTACGGGAGTGCATCGGGTTTGGCCGGGGGTGTGGAAGCGATCGCGACATCGGGAGCCACGTTCTGTGACATTCTCGGGGGCACGACCCCCCGAACCCCCCGCCGGTGCTCGTACGGGAGTGCTCGGGTTTGGCCGGGGGTGTGGAAGCGATCGCGACATCGGGAGCCACGTTCTGTGATGTTCTCGGGGGCGTCGACCCCTCGACCCCCCTCTTGTTCCCAGGGGGGACGACCCCCCTTCGACCCCCCGCCGGCGTTGGTGTGGAGTGCGTTTGTGCTTGGCCGGGGGTGTGAGGTGCTTTGCGTCGGCCGTTGCCACGTGCACGACCTGACAGGTTGAGGATCAACGACGGCCGATAGCCGGATTCCGGTACGTTCTACGTTCTACGTTGTACCTTCCTCGGCGTTCGGCGTTCGGCGTTCGGCGTTTGATGCCCAGGGGGAGACGACCCCCCTTCGACCCCCCGCCGGTGCTGCTGGCGGAGTGCGTCCGTGCTCGGCCGAGGGCTGTGGTGGTGGTCGCGTTGGCCGTTGCCACGTTTCTGGGCGTTGTACGTTCTACGTTGTACGTTCTACCCTCCTTGCGTTCTGCGTTCTGCGTTCTGCGTTCTGCGTTCTGACGGTGAACGGTGAACGGTCTTCCCCCTCCCCCTACACTCCTCCTCCCCGAGACAGCGATGGTGGCGTGAAGGCGCTTGTGATTGAACAGGACGAGTCGGAGAAGGCTGCGTTGGTCGGCGAACTCCTGGTCGAACGTGGTTTTGTGCTGGAGTCGTTCGTGGTTCAGAGTGATGTCAGCTCGCCGGGCGGCCGCACCGACTTTCCCGCGGCTGACGGCTACGACCTCATCCTCCCCATGGGTTCGCCGTGGTCGGTGCACGATCCGTCGATCGGGGAGTGGCTGGTGCCCGAGCTCGACATGTTGGCGGCAGCTACCAGGGCGGGAGTTCCTGTGTTCGGGATCTGTTTCGGGGCCCAGGCGTTGGCGGCTGCCACCGGTGGCACCGTGCGGCGGGCACCCGATCCCGAGATCGGATGGTGCGAGGTCAGCTCCGAGATCCCCGCCATTGCCGGCCGCTGGTTCCAGTGGCATCAGGATGTGTTCACGATCGGACCCGATACCACCCTGCTCGCCCGGTCACCGGTCGGCCAACAAGTATTCAGGGTGGGACGTTCCGTGGGTGTCCAGTTCCATCCGGAGGTCAATGGCGACCACCTGGCGTTCTGGCTTGCGAGCGGCGGAGCGACCGAGATGGAGGCCCAGGGTGGCGATCCGGCCGAAGTCCTCGCATCGACCAAAGCCCAGGACCCGGAGATGCGGGTGCGCGTGTCCGGTCTGCTCGACTGGTTCCTGGAGGAGGTCGCCGGGTCGTGAGCCCGGTGTCGTCGCTGCTCGGGCACCGTGGTGATCCGGACGCCGACGTCACGGCGCACGACACCTACGTGAACGGGGTGCCGTACGCCGCCTTCGAACGGCTCCGGTCACGAGGCCCCGTCGTGCGCCTGGCCGAAGCCGAAGGTGGGTGGCACTGGGCGGTGCTCGACCACGCCCTCATCGGCCGGGTGGGTCGTGACTGGGAGCGGTTCACCACGACAGCCGGCATCCGCCTCGAGGAGATGGACGATACGGCCCTCCACCATCGGCGCACCCTCATGGAGACCGACCCGCCGGAACACACCCGTCTGCGCCGAATCCTCCAGAAGGGATTCACCCCCCGGGTGGTTGCCGGGTTCGAACAGTCCTTTCGGAGCCTGGTGCGAGTGATCCTCGACGATGCGATCGCCCGCGGCTCCGTCGACTTCGCCGAGGAGGTGTCGAAGGCGCTCCCGGTTCGATTGCTGTGTCGACTGCTGGGCGTCCCCGACTCTGAGGCGGATCGCCTCGTCGCCTGGACCGATCGTTTGGTATCGAACACCGATCCCGAGTTCTCCGACGTGGTGGTCGACCGCGACAGCACTGGCGAGTACCGACTGTTGCCGTTTCGGAGCCCGGCCGCTCTCGAGGTGTTCCACTACGCCGAGCAGTGTGCGCTCGAACGAAGGGCTCGCCCATCCGATGACGTGATCTCGATGCTGCTCGACGCCAGGATCGAGGGGGAGCCGCTCACCGATCTGGAGTTCAAGAACTTCTTCACGCTTCTCATGGTGGCCGGCAACGAGACGACCCGTCATGCCATGAACCATGCCGTCACGCTGATGATCGACCGGCCGGAGACCCTGGCCGAGCTGCGGACGCCGGGTGGTTCCGAACGTGCGGTGGAGGAGTTCCTGCGAGCGGCGTCGGTGACCATGCACTTTCGCCGCACCGCCACGACTGCGACCACCGTGGGACCTGTGGAGGTGGCCGCCGGAGACAAAGTGGTGATGTGGTACGTGGCCTCGAATGTGGACCCCACCGTGTACTCCGACCCCCATCGGTTGGATCTGAGCCGGAACCCCAATCCGCATCACGCCTTCGGTGTCGGACCGCACTCGTGTCTGGGGGCTGCGTTCGCCCGGTTGGAGCTGCGGGTTCTGCTCGAGGAGTTGGCGTCGAGCGTGTCGCGGTTCGAGGCGTGCGGGCCCCTCGAGCGTCTCAGGTCGAACTTCCACAACGGCATCAAGCGGCTTCCGGTGGTCCTGCACCGCTGACGGCCGGCGCGGCGTAGCCCTTCAGGTCGGGAGGAGTCGTCCCCCGTGGCGCTTCCCCGGAACAGGAGTGGACGGCGCAGCCGATAATGCCCGGGTGATCACCAGTGGGCCGTCAGCCGACAGGATGGTGATGTGTTCCGGATCGCCGTCCGGGCCGACCGCCAGGATCTCGGATGGCGACTCGAGCAGCACCCGGAGTCGCCCCCGTTCGTCGTCAAGCACGATCTCGACGACGTCGTCGAAGGGGTCGTAATCGGCGGAGCGGAGGTTCCATCCTCCGTTGGCGGGTTGATGGTCCTCGTCCGACACCACCGCCACCTTGCTGGAGAGCGTGAGAGCGTCGAGCCATTCGATCCACTCAGAGCGGGGGATCCGTCGCATCGTGGCCTCCGGGTCCGTTTCCACCACGATCGGGGAGAACATGGTTCCTGCACCAGAGGCGAAAGCAACAGAACGGTCCATGAGTCCAACTATCCGGGATGCTGGTTTCCTGTCTGTTTCGAGTGTGGAAACGTGGGAGGAGAATGCTGCGACAAGGTCTGCGCCCTCGGCCGGACAGGCGGGTGCTCAGTGTGAGTGCCGGCGGGGGTCCAAGGGGGTCGTTCCCTTGAGGTCAAAAGGTCACACGCGCACGGGTTCGGTGACGACGACCGTGTTCCTGCCGGCGCTCTTGGCGGAGTAGAGGGCGGCGTCGGCTGCATCCAGGCTCACGGCCGGGGGAGGAGCAAACGCACCGGCCGGTAACAGTGCCACGCCGATCGACACGGTGAGTCGGCCGCCGGGTTGGTGGTGTTCGCCGGGGATGGCGGCGTTCTCGACGGCGAGCCGGAGACGTTCGGCGACCTGGGCAGCCTCGTCGGCGTCCCGCACTCTGAGCAACAGGCTGAATTCCTCGCCGCCATACCGGTAGGCGCGGTCGCCGCTCCTCAGGCCGTCCGCCAGCGCCCGGGCGACGCCGCGGAGTGCCTCGTCCCCGGCGCCGTGACCGTTGGTGTCGTTGAAGTTCTTGAAGTGATCCATGTCGATCATCGCCACCGCAACGGTGCCCGGTGATGCCAGGGCTTCGACGATGTCGCGGTCGAGGCTGCGCCGGTTGGGCAGCGAGGTGAGCGGATCCACGAACGACAAGGCGGTGATGCCGTCATGTCGCTCGGTGGCGGCGAGTGCGGAGCCGACCATGGGAGCGAGTCGGGAGACGATGGTGTCCTCCCGATCATCGAAGGGATGGTGGTCCGTTCGCACCAGGGCGATGATGCCGGTCACACGCCCCGAGCCGATGACGGGGATCCCCAGCAGCGCCACCGGGAGGGCGGTCAGTGACGGCTCATCGTGTGACACCACGTTGACGGGCTGCCCGGTGTCGGCCACACGTTGCAGCAGCCCGTCACCGAGGCGACGACCATCGAACAGGTCGTCGGATGTTGCGAGAAGTTCCATCCCCGAGGCACCGACGGATATGAAAGCCCCGTGGGTGGCGTTGGCCAGGTTGATCGCCTCGGTCATGGCGATGCGGGCGATCTCGGTGCGGTCCAACGCCTTGGTCATCCGCCTCCCCGCCTCGAGAAGTCGGTCGAATCCACCGTCGGATCGGCCGCGAGCACGCCTGAGGAGAGCGACCGCAGCGCCAACCGCAGCCAGTGCAGCGGTCCCAACGACTGCCATCGTCGTCGTGGCCGGAGTGTCATCGCTGGTGTGATCACCGGAGGGTGCGGATGAGGCCGGCGGCGGAGTGGTGTCGGCGTCTGCCGCCAACCCCGTCCCAGGGGCGTCGCTCGTGACCGGCTCGGAGATCGAGGTGGCCTGGGTGCTGGGTGACGCCGGTACGGTCGCAGTCCCCGGCAGCTGGGAAGCCACATCGAAGGCACCCTCGTTCAAGATCTGGAGGGCCGACACATAGGGGGCAGGGTCGATCCCGGTCGCCTCGCCTGCGCCGAGGGCTGACATGATCGCCGGACTCAGGGTGTCGAGGGCCACATCGAGGTCGGGCGGCGGGGTCACCCCGGCCGCCACCAGGCCGTCACGTGCGCTCCGTCCCTCGGCGTCCACCAGGGTCAGCCAGTCGATGAGCGCTCCCCGATCCATCCCGGTCATGTACGACGACCACGTATCGTGGACCTCGACCAGTTCAGAGGGGATGGGATCGGCATAGGCGTCGAGCGCCACCAGCAGCATCACCTCGGCCTGAAGTGCCACCACTCCATCAGTGGTGGCCCGCTCCGCACTTGAAGCGGCCCCGGTTGCCGAGGCCGCCAGGGGGAACGACACCACGGAGACGGTGGCGGCGAGCAGGATCGAAGCGATGGTGGGCATCACCGACACCTGTCGGCAGGCCGACGGGTGCAATCAACGGATCGTCAGCGTCCGGTGGGGGAGTCGCCCAGCGAGAGCGTGCCCCGGTTGCCGATCCGGAACCGTTCATCCGGAAGCCATCGGCCGGTGGCCATCCCTGCCACGTATTCTCCGATGATCGGACCGTGCTTGAAGATGCCGCCGGAGCATCCCCCGGCCAGGATGATGTCCTCGTGCTCGGGATGGAAGTCGAACAGGAAGTGGGTGTCGGGTGTCATCACGATGTGACACACCTTCTGGTCGGTGATGGGCTGGTCGGCGAGTTCGGGGAATCGGTACGACAGGTACTGGCGGCTTCGGACCAGCGCTCCGCGGTCGACGACCCGGTCGTCGGAGTCGAGATCGATGTCGGATTCGTGCCAGGCGATCACCGCCTTGAAGCCGTGTCCCTCCACCGCTGGAATTCCGTAGCCGGGATAGCCGTGGTCGATCCACACCGGATGGTTGGCAGCGTCGTAGGTCTTCGAACCTTCCGGGGGAGAGGTGAAGATGACGTCCTGGCGGACGACCTTCAACATCCCCCCCACCGAGCGTCGGAACATCTCCTTCATCCACGAGCCTGTCGCCACCACGATGCGATCGGCCTGGAGCGGCTTGCCGTCGACGGTGAGCCGCTCGGCGGGGGTGGTGCGGGGCCGCGCCCGTTCGAAGGTGCCACCCCGCTTCACGAATTCCTGATAACCCTTGACCAGGGCGCGTCGCGCCCAGAGGAATCCGGCATGGGGCTCGTAGAGCCCGAATTCGACCCGCTGGAAGTTGACGTGCGGGTAGCGGGCGGAGAGCTCGGCCGGCGACAGCCTGAGGGCTGGAATACCGAGTCGGGCGAGCACCGGGATGGCAGCGGACTCCCAGGCGGAACGCCCGGTTTCGGCGAGGAGCAGCCCACCGGTTTCGCGGAGCAACTCGATGCCCCACTCGGCCTGGAGTTCGAGCCACCGCATGCGTGACTCCCACTGCCAGCGTGTGTACAACTCGTCGCCACCGTGCGCCGATCTCGTCACCCGGTGGATGCCCGAGGAGGCGGCCCTGGTGTGTCCCGGTTCCCACCCGTCGTAGAGCGTCACCGAATATCCCTGTTTCTGCAGTTCCAGGGCGGTCATCACACCTACGATGCCTGCGCCGACCACGGCGTATCGGGTACCGGCCATGTCTCCTCGGAGCTCGAGTGGGGGATGTGCTGCTCTCGCTTGAATACTGTATACAGACTAACTAGGGTCGCGCCAACGGATCGGAGGAGGAGCATCGATGAGCGGTCTCGCTGATGGGATCACGACCGTCGTGATGGGCGTTGGAGATCTCAACGGGATCCTGCGCGGCAAGCGCATCCCAATCTCCCACTGGCCGACGATCCGGTCCGATGGGATGGCGCTCTCCAACGCCATGTTCGCCATGGACATGACGTGTGACATCTGGGACACACCGTACGCCAACATGGGCACCGGGTATCCCGACATCCGGGTGTTCCCGCTCACCGAGATGCTTCATCCCATGCCCTGGGACCCCGGTGCGGTCTTCGTCATGGGCCACGCCGAGAAGGAACACGGCGGAGCCCTCGAGATCGATCCGCGCAACGCCCTGGTCAAGGTGCTGGAGAAGGCGGCATCGATGGGGTACGAGATCCTCATCGGCGCCGAACTCGAGTTCTTCCTGCTCGACCCCGGGACGCTCCGACCGCGTGACTCGGGCATCCAGGTGTACGGCCTGGAGCGGGCGATGGAACTCGAACACGTCCTTGGTCCGATCCGCAACGACCTGGTGGCCGCCGGCATCCCGATCGAACAGTCGAACCCCGAATACGCTCCCGGTCAGGTCGAGGTGAACATCCGCTACGCCGATGCCATGGAGACCGCCGACCGGGTGGTTGCGTTCCGCGGCATGGTGAAGCAGCTCGCCATCGCCCACGGATATGTGGCGACCTTCATGGCAAAGCCATTCTTCGATCTGTCCGGCAACGGCTTCCACGTCCATCACTCGATCCGCAAGGACGGCCGGAACATCTTCGCCGACAACGGCCACCTCTCGGCGCTCGGGATGAACTATCTGGCCGGGATGCAGAAGTACATGCCCGAGCTGGCGGTGTTCTCGGCGGCGACGCCGAACGCCTACCGGAGGCGCCAGCCCTACACGTTCTCCCCGATCAACAACGCCTGGGGCGTCGACAACCGCACCGTCGGTCTCCGGGTGATCGAAGGACACGATCCGGTGGTCCGCATAGAACAGCGCGATGGCTCGGCTGACTCCAACCCCTATCTGCTTCTGGCCGGGCAGATCGCCGCCGGTCTCGCCGGGATCGAGCAGGGTTGGGAGCCGGAGCCGCAGGAGACGGGCGACGGCTATGCCAGTGAGACGGCCACCCCCATCCCCAAGGATCTCGGCACGGCGCTGGCGCTGGCGCACGAGTCCACCCTGATCGCCGACGTGTTCGACCCCAACCTGCTCGGCATCTACCTCGGGCAGGCGGAGCGCGAACTCGAGTTCATAGCCGCCCAGGTGACACCGGTCGAGCAGGCGCGCTACCTGCGGAGCTTCTGATGAGGCTCGCCCGGGTGGTTGGGACGGTCACCGGGACGGTGAAGGAGAGCAGCCTCACCGGACACCGGATGCTCATCGTCGATCTGGTCGACCCCGACGGCAACGTCCAGGAGTCGGGGCAGGTGGCGGCGGACGCCGTCGGTGCAGGTGTCGGCGACATGGTCCTGGTCACGACCGGGTCCGGCGCGAGGCAGGCGAGGTCGACCATGGGAATCCCCGCCGACATGGCGGTGATCGTGGTCGTGGATGAAGTGGTCGTGGGTGGTCGCAGGACCAACCCCGGTGAGAAAGGGAGCTGAGGAATGGCTGAACATGCGCTGGGAATGATCGAGACTCGTGGAGTGGTAGCCGCCTTCGAGGCAGCCGATGCCATGGTCAAGGCGGCCAATGTGGCGCTGGTGGGTCAGGAGAAGGCCGGGGGTGGCCTGGTGGCAATGTTCGTTCGGGGTGAGGTCGGAGCCGTAAAGGCCGCCGTCGACGCCGGTGCCGTGGCCGCCAACAAGGTGGGCGAGGTGATCGCAGTGCACGTCATCCCACGTCCCGCCGCCGAGCTCGAGGCCATCATCCCGCAGGCAACCTGAGCTGATCCGTGACCTCCGCAGGCTTCCACGATGTGGTGGCGGCGTTTCAAGCGCCGCCACCGACGCGGACCGATCCGCGAACACCTGCCCGCGTCACCGTGCTCGGATCCGGGGTGGAGGGTCGTGCCCTGGCGGCATGGTTCCTCGCCGAGGGTGCCGACGAGGTGCGCCTCTTCTCGGTGTACGCCAAGGAGGTCGAGGCCCTGGCGCGAGGATCGATCACCCTGCGGGGTGAAGGCCCCATCGGCACCTTCCGCGTCGGCGGTGATCGACCCTCGATCGAGGTGACCTCGGTGCTCGACACGGCGGTGGCGGCCTCCGACCTGATCGTCGTCTCGGGTCCGGTGCTCAAGCAGCGCACGTACGGCCTGGTGCTCGCTCAGCACCTCCAGGATGGTCAGGTCATCGTCGTGGTACCCGCCATGACCTTCGGCGGGCTCGAGCTGGCGCATTGGCTGCGGGCAGGAGGTTCCACGGCCGACGTCTCGATCGTGGAGCTCCAGTCGCTCCCGTTCGACATCACCGATGAAGCCGGAACCGTGAGCCTGACCCGCCGCCGACGGGTGCGGGCGGCGGTGCTGCCACACGGGTCGACCTCGACGATCGAGCGGGTGGCCGGATATCTGCCGGACGTCGACGCCGCTCCGACGGTCCTGCACTCGTCACTCTCGGATCCCACCGGGTTGGTCGAGATTCCAGCCCTCCTGCTCGGCGGCCCCGCCGCTCCAGCCGACACCCGTTCCATCCCGCCCGGGGCGGTACCCACCACCCTGGCTTCCTTCGCCTCGCTCATCGGTGAGCGCCATCGCGGTCTGATCGGAGCGCTCGCCGCCGAGCGTCGTGCCGTCGCCGCCGCCTTTGGTGTCCGAGACATGCCCGACGACGAGGCCCTCATCGCCCAGGTTGCCGGGAGCACCGACGGTTCCGGAGTCCGGGCGGTGCCGGGGCCCGCAGTGGCCGGCGCGCTGGTGCGCGACGCCGTGCTCGGATCGTTGGTCCCCCTCATCTCCGCTGCCGACGCCGCCGGGCTGGCTGTCCCCGCCACCAGATCGGTGGTCACGCTGGCGGAGACCGTGCTGGGCGGGGATCTGGCGGCGGCGGGTCGATCTCTCCATCAGGTCGGCTTCGGCGGGCTCGATGCCGGTGCCATCCGAACACGACTCGTCACCGGAGGTCACTAGTGAGTGCCATCGACTCGGATCTCCGAAGCCGCGCCGAGGCTCGACGAGCGGTCGAGGCCGCTCACGAAGCTCAACAGCGGTTCCTGGGCACCGACCCCGCGGACATCGACCGAATCGTCGAGGCCATGGCGCGAGCGGTCGAAGTCGAGGCGGCTCGCCTCGGTGCCTTGGCGGCCGAGGAGACCGGCTACGGCAACGCCGAGGACAAGCGAGTCAAGAACCTGTTCAACTCGATCGGAGTGGCCGAATGGCTCCGCAATGTCAAGACGCTCGGGGTGTTGTGGTCCGATCCCGCCACCAAGGTGATGGCGATCGGTGAACCGATGGGGGTGGTGGCGGCACTCATCCCAGTGACCAACCCGACCTCCACCATCATCTTCAAGGTCCTGTCCGCAGTGAAGTCCGGGAACGCCATCGTGTGTGCGCCACACCCCCGGGGCGTACGCTGCGGCGTGGAGACCACCCGCGTCATGGCGGCGGCTGCCCGTGAGGTGGGTGCGCCGGACAACCTCATCCAGTGTCTCACTGAAGTCACCATCGAGGGCACCCAGGAATTGATGCGGCATCGCCGTACCGCGGTCGTGATGGCCACGGGTGGCTCGGCCATGGTCCAAACGGCCTACTCGTCGGGGAAGCCGACGCTGGCCGTGGGTCCTGGCAACGTGCCGGTGTACGTCCACGAGTCGATGCGCCAGGACCTCACCGAGGTGGCCGACCAGATCCTCACCTCGAAGTCATTCGACTACGGCACCGCGTGCGCCGCCGAACAAGCCGTCGTCGTCGATCGGGCCGTGGCCGGCATGCTCGAGCAGGAAATCCGTCGCCTGGGTGGCTACTTCTGTACCCCGGGTGAAGCGGGCCGACTGGCCGATGTCATCTTCGACGAGCATCAGGCGATCAGAGCCGGCGGCGTCGGTCAGTCCGCCCCCGAGCTTGCCCGGCGGGCCGGGTTCGGAGTGCCACCGGGTGTCAGGGTACTGTTGGCCCGTGAGAGCGAGGTCGGCCGCCATCGCCCATTGTCGCTCGAGAAGCTCAATCCGGTGCTGGCATGGTACGAGGTGCTGGGGGAGGACCAGGGATACGACACCTGCTTCCAGATCCTGCGCTGGGGTGGCCGGGGGCACACCGCCGCCATCCACACGATGGATTCAGAGGTTGTAGCCCGTTTCGGTCGGCTGCCCGCAGGGCGGGTGCTCGTGAACCAGCCGGCTCTGATGGGGGCGATGGGATACTCGGCCGATCTCGAACCGAGCTTCATGCTCGGCACCGGTACGGTGTCGGGATCGATCGTCTCGGACAACGTGACCGCCCTCCATCTCATCAACATCAAGCGGGTCGCCTACGAGTCGAGACCGTGGCGCAGCATCTACGACGTCTACGGAGCCTGATATGACGACACCCAAGACAACCGTGCGAGCCCTCATGCAGATCGACCGGCTCCAGCCCAAGTTCGCCGCCTACAACGGTGCCACCGTGCAAGGGTCGATCCCACTGGCGGGCGACACCGTCCTGGTGGGTGAGTTGGCACCCGGAAACGACGTGTTCCGGCTGATCGACATCGCCCTCAAGGCAGCCACCATCGAGGCCACCAGCCAGATCGTGGAACGGGAGTTCGGCTTCTTCATCCTCCGATCTCCCGTCAACGCCGAGATCACCGCCGCCCGGGAGGCGATCCTGGCCGCCCTCGGCATGGGGATGGCCGACCGACTCAAACCGACGGTCGAGTCCACTCAGATCATCACGTCCGTCGAGCCGTATCAGGCGCAGTTGCTCAACAAGTGGCGCAAGGGTTCGATGCTGGTGCCCGGCCAGACCCTCGGCATCGTCGAGTGCTCGCCGGCGGCGTACATCTCCATCGCCGCCAACGAGGCGGAGAAGGCGGCGTCGATCGACATCGTCGAAGTGCGGGCGGTGGGGCGGTTCGGTCGCTTCTTCATGTCGGGTACGGAGTCGTCGGTCGAGACCGCCATGACCGCGGCGGTGGCGGCCCTCCAGGCCGTAGAGGGCCGGTCGGAGTGACCACTCCGGGGCGCCCGGCCGTCCGCCCCGGAAGTGGGGTGATCGGCGAGGCCGACGTCATGGACGTCTGGCGGTCCGGTCGTCGCAAGCTGCACGTGCTGGCGGGCTCGCTCGTCACCCACCAGGCCCGCGAGGCAGCCGACCGGCTCGGTGTCCAGATCCTGGACGGCCCCGCCCCACAATCGGTGGTGCCTGTGACCGATGGTGCCGCCGTCCTTCGGCGGTCGCTCTATCGGCGCAACCCGAAGTGGATCGCATCGGACAAGCCGCGGGGTGCCAACCCCACCGTGTTCCGCAAGCTGGCGGTGGTGGGAGCCGGGGGAGTGGGGGCCAACACGGCCCATCTGGCCGCCAATGCCTCCGTGGCTCACGAGATCACCCTCATCGATGTCGTACCCGGATCTGCGGCTGCCACCGCCCTGGACCTCGAGCATTCGGTCGGTATCACCGGATCGATCTCGCACATCATCGGCGGGACGGCGTTGTCTCTCGTCGAAGGCGCCGATGTGGTGGTCATCACCGCCGGCCGACCGCGCCAACCCGGGATGACCCGGGCGGACCTCATCACCGTCAATGCCCGCATCGTGCGTCAGGTGGGTGAGGCGATCGCCGAGCACGCACCCCAGGCGACGGTGATCGTCGTCACCAACCCGCTCGACGAGATGACGATGGAGGCATTCCGGGCCACCGGGTTCCCGCGCGAGCGTGTGATCGGCATGGCCGGCACCCTCGACTCCTCCCGCTTCCGGCGGTCGCTGGCCCGCGCCGCAGGCGTCGATCCGGCCGATGTCGACGCCTTCACGCTCGGTAGTCACGGTGACGAGATGGTGCCGATCGTCAGCCAGGCCACCATCAAAGGTCGACCGCTCTCCCAGTCGCTCGACGCCGACCGGATCGCCGCCTGCGTCGCCGACACGGTCGGCGGTGGGGGACAGGTGGTAGCGCTGAGGCAGACCGGGTCGGCCACGTTGGCGCCCGCCCACGCAACCGTCGAGGTGCTCGACGCACTTCGAGGCGCCCGAGCCGGTGCGATTCCGGTGTCGGTGGTCCTCGACGGTGAGTACGGCATCCAGGGAACGGTTGTGGGCGTTCCTGCTCTGCTCGGGCCGAACGGCGTCATCGAGATCATCGAACTCCCCTTGCCGATCGGCGAGATGGCAGCACTCCAGGCCGCCGCGACCGCCGTCGCCGCCCGGTTGGCATGAACGGCTTCGAAGAGACCGAGTTCGGATCCCGGAAGATCGTGCGCGCCGCACCGACCCCTGATCTCGAGGAACGTACGCGGAAGCCTCGTAAGGCAGAGGAAGGCGGAGGAGGGCGGAGGAAGGCGGAGGAAGGCGGAGGAACGCAGAAGAAGGCAGAGGCCGGGAAGCCAGGCAAAGGCGGGAAGTCCAAGAAGCGGGCGAAGAAGCCTTCCAAGAAGGCCGAGCGTGCGGGGAGGGCCAAGGCGAGCCGCCGCGCTGCCGACAAGAAGCCCGTTGTCGACGAGCAGGGGTCGGGGGTGTTGGTGCCGCTCGATCAGTGGACCAGGGTGCTGAACCAGTTGGGCAACCTGCACGAGGCCGGTCAGCAGATCGCCGACGCGCGGGAACGGGCGGCGAAAGCCGAAATCGAGGCTGCGTTCCTACGCGAGCGGCTCAAGGAGATGCGGGCGGAACTCCAGGTGTTGAAACGAACCGACGTGGGAGGTCGCTGACATGAGGGTTGCGGCAGTCCAGTCGGCGCCGGTGTGGCTCGACCGGGGGGCGACCATCGCTCTGGCCGCCACCCGCATCGAAGAGGCCTCGGCGAGCGGGGCCGACCTGGTGGCATTCCCCGAGACATTCGTTCCCGGCTACCCGGTGTGGGTGGACATCACCAACACGTCGGCATGGCAGGATGCCGACCAGCAGGCCGCCTACGCCTGGTATCTCGATCAGTCGGTGGTCGTTGACGGTCCCGAGTTCGCATCCGTGATCGACGCCTGTCGGGACACCCGGACGTTCGGATACGTGGGCATCGTGGAGCGCTCCCGGTCTGGCGGATCCGTCTACTGCTCGCTGGTGGCCATCCACCCCGACCGGGGTGTCGTCGGTGTCCACCGCAAGCTCAAACCCACCTTCTCCGAACGGTTGGTGTGGGCGGACGGCGACGGGGCCGGGCTCGTCGCCCACGAGTGGGCTGGGGCCACCCTGACCGGGCTCAACTGCTGGGAGAACTGGATGCCGCTGGCCCGCACCGCCATGTATACCCAGGGGCCGCGCAGAAGTGACGCGCGCATGGGTCAGGTTGTTTTGAGCGGGGTGCCGGCGTAGGTCCATGCGAATGGTCGGGCGTGCTGGTTGTAGGCTCGGATGAAGTCCATGACCCGGTTCACGAGTTCGTCACGAGAGCCGAACTCGCCTCGTTTCAGCAGCCGGCGGGTGAGGATCGAGAAAAACAGCTCGACCTGGTTCAGCCACGAAGCGTGCTTGGGCGTGTAGTGAGCAACGAAACGGGAATGGTCCGAAAGCCATGCCCGGGTGGCCTTGGCGACATGACTCGACCCGTTGTCCATGATCAGGTGAACCTCGAGGTCGGGATCGATGGTGCGGTCGAGGTCTTCGAGGAAGGCAATGAAGTTGGCGGCGGTGTTACGGTCCACGTCACCTGCCAGCACCTCACCCGAGACCACGTCGAGGGCGGCGATGAAACTGGCGGTGCCATGCCGCCGGTACTCGAACTCACGACGAGCCGGCCGACCAGGCTCGACGGGTTTGGTCGGATACCTCGGCGAGCGGGCCGGCACCGCCGTCTTCTCGTCCACGCTCAACACCAGCGCGTTCTGTGGCGGCGACAGATACAGGCCGCACACGTCGGCGGCACGTTCCCAGAACTCGGGATCGTCCCGCCGGTTCAACCACGACCGCATCTTGTGCGGTTTCACATCCATGTCAGAAAGGATCCGACCGATCTGAGACTGGGAGATCCCCACCTCGTCGGCCAGGGCCTCGGCCAGCAACCGATGCGACCAATGCGACTCGGTCTCAGGTGTCTGCGACGTGGCCGTGGCCACGATCCTGACCCGATCGTCATGCCCGTACAGGCGGGGACGACCCGGACGAGGACGATCCTCCAACCCCGCCAACCGTTCGGTCTCGAACCGGCGACGCCACACCCCCACGTTGTGCTGATCCATCCCCACCGCCAGCCCGATCCGACGGTTCGACAACCCCTCCGCTGCCATCAACACCACCCGGGCCCGTTTCACCATCCGCTGCGACGACGTGTGCGCACGCACCCGCCGTTCCAACTCGACGCGCTCCTCAACGGTCAACTCGACCGCCGGCACCATCCACACCACACGCACCTCCAGCTACGACTGACACCAGCATACTTACACGCGTGTAATTAATGCGGAGATGCACTCGCGGCGTGATCGTCGCTGTGGTCGGGTGTACCGTCGGAGCGAGATCCCGTGCGCTCACGGAGACCGCTACTACAACGGCGGGAGCGTGATCGTCGCTCCCGGGGGAGAGGTGCTGGCCCGGTTGGCGGAGGGAGAGGAGGGGATCCTCTACGCCGATCTCGATCTCGCCACAGTGGCGAGGGAGCGTCAGAACTTCGATCCCACCGGGCATTACTCCCGGCCGGACGTACTCCGACTCACGGTCGAGCGCGAGCGGCACGACTAGCGGCGAGGAGTCTGGAGCGAGGGGCGAGGAGCCGGAGGCCGGCGTGCGGTCATGTCCACGGTGACGAGGGCCGGCCCACGGGATTCGCCTTCTGTCCCCTCGCTCCTCGCTCCTCGCTCACCAGCCGAACGCGCGGTCGATTCCGGCAAGCTTGACCCCGGTGAAGGCGCTGGCCTCGAGACTCAGTGCCCGCAGGTCTTCGATCTCGAGGTTGTGGACCGAGCTCTTCCCGCAGGCCTTGGCGAGCAGCGTGATCTCCATCGTCATGGCCGTCAGGAAGCGTGCCACCCGCTCGGCACCTGCCGGCAGATGCATCCGCTTCTCCAACTCCGGGTCCTGGGTGGTGATGCCCACCGGGCAGCGACCCGTGTGGCAGTGGTGGCACTGACCGGGGGCGGTTCCCAGCGCCTCGTAGTCCTCGAAGTACCGGGGGCTGTTGCAGCCCAATGCCATCAGGGCGGCGGTGCCGATCATGACCGCGTCGGCCCCCAGGGCGAGGCACTTGGCGGCGTCCACGCCGGAGCGGATCCCACCGGCGGCCACGAGGCTGACCTGATCGGCCATCCCGCAGTCCTCGAGGGCTTCACGGGCGGCGCGTATGGCGGTGATCGTCGGGATCCCGGTGTGGTTGATGAGCAGCTCGGGTGAGGCGCCGGTGCCACCTTCCGCCCCGTCGACCACGATGACGTCGGCTCCCGCCTTGGCGGCGATGGCCACGTCGAACCGGGGTCGGGTGGCGCCCATCTTCACAAAGATGGGAACCTTGTAGCCGGTTGCCTCGCGCAACTCCTCGATCTTGACCTGAAGATCGTCGGCGCCGAGGAAATCGGGGTGGCGCACGGTGGAGCGCTGGTCCACGCCCATCGGTAGCGACCGCATCTTGGCCACCCGCTCCGACACCTTCATCCCGAGCAGCAGGCCACCGGTGCCCGGTTTGGCTCCCTGGCCCATCACGATCTCGATCCCGTCGGCCTGACGGAGATGTTCCAGATCGAGCATGTAGCGGGATGGGGTCATCTGGTAGACGAGACGCTGCGAGGCCTCACGCTCGTCCTCGAGCATTCCGCCTTCACCGGTGCAGGTCATCGAGCCGACCTTGGAGGCCCCGTATCCGAGGGCGGCCTTGGCGGACGCCGACAGGGCCCCGAAGCTCATCGAGGCGATGTAGATGGGGATACCCAGCTCGAGGGGGTTGGAGACCAGGTCGGTTCGTCCACCACCCAGCACCGTTTTGGTGTCGCAGCTCTCCCGGTATCCCTCGAGCGGGAGTCGAGTCATGGAGGCGGGCACGAACGTGAGATCGTCGAAGGTGGGGAAGCGGGTGTTGTCGGTGGTGAACCCGCGGATCTGGTAGCGACCCAACCGGGACAGGGCATGGACTTCCGAGATCGAGTCCGGCGTCCACCTGATCGACTTGCCGGGGGCATACGACGACGGGACACCGGTGGGTCGGCCCGGGACGGTCCCGTCGACCATGGCGACGTCGTCTTCGTCGGGCATCGGGAAGGGGTAGTCGTAGCTCCCGTTCAGATCATCAGCCATGCGCTTGCATCCCTGCTTTCGAAGTGCCACAGCCGTTGGGCGGACACGATCTTCTTCCAGTCATGGCGTCCGGACACGCCCAGGCTCGCCAGCAGGTCTTCGACCGCCACGACTTCGTCGGCCTCGGGCTCCACCACCTTGGCGTCGACACCGAGCGACTTGATGGGGCCACCCACCCAGACCTCACCGCCCCACAGCGAATCGCCGCATGCGTCCTCGGCGCCGCCGACGGCGATGATGCGCCCGGTGTGGGCCATGAATCCGGTGAGGAAGCCGACCTTCCCCTCCACCACGATGTCGCCACCTTTCATGGCCACTCCGCAGCGTGGGCCGGCGTCGCCCTTGACGTGGATCAGGCCACCTCTCATCGAGGCTCCCACGCTCATTCCGGCGTAGCCGTCCACGGTGATGTGACCCTTGGCCATCGCCTCTCCGGTGCCCCATCCGGCGTTTCGCTCGACGTGGATGGTGGCGCCGTTGTTGAGCCCGCCGCAGTAGTAGCCCACCGATCCCTCGAACGTCACGTCGGCGCCCTCGGGGAGACCCACTCCGAGGTTGTGTCGGGACAAGGTCTCGATCACGCGGACCGGTTCGCCTTCGGCCACAGCGGTTCGGATGTCGGCATTGACCTGGCGAATGGGTCGATCGCCGGCGAGGATCTCTACGCGTTCGCTCATACCGGGGCTCCCACCGTCACCGGCCAGGTGGTCGACTGCAGCGGCCCGTCGTAGTTGATGATGTCGACCTCGTCCCGGTAGATCTTTCGGACGGCCTGCTCTTCGGTGCCGATCGCCACCGATCCGTTCCCCTCTTCCGCCACGACGAGCGGTTTGATGGCGAACTTGTCCTTGGCGAAGCCGATGGTGTCGCCGGTCGACAGCATGTAGGTGAAACACCCGTCTAGGGCCGTCTTCGACAGCTCCAGCGAGTCCACCATCGAGTGACCCTGGGCCATCTGGTCCGACATCCAGATGGCGATGACTTCCGAGTCATTCTGGGTCTTGAAGTCGTATCCCTTGCGTTGGAGCTTCTCGGTGAGGAGGTAGTAGTTGGTGAGCTGGCCGTTGTGGACGATGGCGATGTCGGGGTACGGCCGCGCCCAGAAGGGGTGGGAGGCGGTGGGGGAGACGAAGGACTCGGTGGCCATGCGGGCGTTCGCCAGGCCATGGGTCCCGACGAAATCACGAACGCCGTGCTTGTCGGCCACCTCGTAGGCGTCACCCAGATCCTTGATGATCTCGAGCGTTCGACCGACGGATTGGATCTCGAAGCCGGGAATGTGGTCGGCGTCGGCGAGCCAACTCTCCATGGAATCGGCAGGGTCTCCGACCTCGAGCCGCACCGACACATGCTTCTGGGTGAGTGTGTCCCAGGTCGGATCGGAGATGAAATCGGAGCCGTGCTCCCGGCAGGCGGCGAGGAGAGTCTCGAGCTGACCGGAGAGTCGGGACCGATCCGAAGAAACGGCCCGGATGACGTACCCCCACTCCCGCGGCAGTCCGTAGAGCCCGAACCCGGTCGAGTCCGACCCCCGGTGCCGCTGGGCTTGCATCAGCTCGACCAGATCTCGTCCGACCGCGCCCGGTGGGGAGCAGATCCTGCCGGCAATCCCGCACATGTGATACCTCCGGGGGTCGTCTGTGTACTGAATACAGTATACCAAGAACGAACGGTGTCGCGCCGTTCAGGCCTGGAGTAGGTGGAGCGCCAGGGCGATGTGGTCCCGAGCCTCGTGGGGCTTCAAGGGAACCGAATATGGTGGGAGCGGCGGGAAGTAGACGGCGGTGATCGTTCCCGGAAGCGGGGTGATGGTGACTTTGCGACCGGACGGCCCGTTCGACACCTTGAGAGACTTCAGCTCCGAGCGTCCGGCGAGTTCGACGGCGCGATGATCAGCCATCCGGGCACCCAGCACCTGGTCCGAGCCCTTCTTCACGACGAAGGACTTCCTGTCGAAGCGGTACTCGAATTCGTCGGTCGTCCCGGTCGTGTCGCCTCGTAGTGCCACCCACTGCATGTCGATCAGTGCGCCGAACATCCGGTAGGTGCCGGCGAAGCCGAGTTCGAGGGTGTAATCGGATGACTCGACCCGGGCGTACTGGTGGTGCTCGTCGACGACGACCTGATCCGGGCCGAACCGCTCGTTGAGGGCAGCGACCGGGATCTCCATCAACTGTTCACGCCGTATCCGGTACAGGCGGCGGGCGCGGGAACGCAGGCCCATAGGCAGGGAGCCGGTCTTGCGACCGGCTCCCTGATCGAACGACTCCGGGACGTCGCCCGGGCTCGGATCGCTCATATCTGCTGGTGGACCTCTTCCTCGAGGTGGTCCACCACTCCCGACGAGCCACGCAGTGCCACGGAGATGGCGGCCACCAGCAACGACGGGAGCAGGATGAACGTCGCCGCCCTCGGTCCGAAGAATGCATGACCGTCGGCAAATGGCAGGAAGGCGTTCCACCAGACGTAGATCGTCATCAGGAAGCCGAGAATCGGCACTGCCAGCGGCAGCTTGAACGGTCGGGAGACGTTCGGATTCGTGAACCGAGACACGACCACGAGCACGTGGTAGATCGCGTACAGCAGAATCCACACGTAGGCGGCCGTGAAGATCTGCTCGACCACGCCACCGTAGGCAATCGCCACTCCCGTGTAGAGGACCGCCGTGAACAGGATCGCAACCCATGGCGTCCGGTACTTGGGATGGATGTGGCCGAAGACCTTCGAAAGTGGGCCGAGCAGGTGGCCGTTGCGGGAGATGCCGTACAGGATGCGGGGCATCGCTGCGTACACCACCGTCATCGATGCGAACGTTGCGAGCACCGAAGCCATGGCCATGAGGACCCGACCGGTGGTGCCGAACATGGCGATGCCGACGTCCAGCTGGGGTGCGTCCTCGGAGATCACATTGAGCCAGTCACCCGCCAGGCCGCTCACCCCGAATCCCATGAACAGGGAAGTGAACAGGATGGCCCCGATCCCGTACACGATGCCTCGAGGTATGGATCGGGTCGGGTCCTTGGTCTCCTCTGCCAATGGAGCGACGAACTCGATGCCGACGAAGCTCCAGAAGGCGAATCCACCCGTCAGGGCGAGAAGCCCGGCGTATCCGGCGAAATCGTCCACGGCGGCGGCGATGTTGTCGAACGACCACCCGCCCAGTTCGGAGAACCCGCCGAATCCTGCGAGGCCGAAGAACCACCTGATGCCGAGCATCCCGACGAGCAGTCCGAGCTCGAGTTTGGCCAGCGCCGAGATCCCCAACAGGTTCGGGATCACGGCGAGGATCGTCAGGATGATGATCCACATCGTCACCGAACCGGCGTTGAAGAGCCCAACGGCGCCGAAGGCACCTGCCGTGGTCTCGCCGCCGCCGGCGAAGGCGAACATCGAGTAGAAGAGCATGCCCAGGAACACGCCGACAAAGGTCTTGCCGGTCCTCCCGCCCGGGGTTGCAGCCGCCCCGTAGTCGTAGAGCGCTCCCGCCTTCGGGTAGGTGGTCGAGAGTTCGGCGGCGGAGAGCCCGAGGAAGAGGTTCAGAACCGCCGACGCCACCAGAGCGAGCGCAAAGGTGGTGCCACCGAGGAACCAACCCTGGAAGTCGGTGACCAGCGTGCTCGCCGCCACCACCAGGCCGACCCCTGCGGCGAAGATGTCCCACGTGCCGAGAGCCTTGACGAGGCTCTCGGATTTTTCGATGTCCACATCTGCCATGCCGTACCTCCGTCGCACGTCCACCTGACGATTCAGCGGAACAGGTCCACTGAATTCTGTATACGGTCCACCAACGTAGTGCTCGGAAGGGCCCGGGGTCGCCCATTCCGGGGGAAAAGATACGGAGTGCCGGTAGAACTAGCCCGCCCGACACGGGGCGGAAATCGACCGGCAATGCCGGTCTTCAGAGCAACGAGGCGACGATGGCGTCGACCTCGACCTCGACCATCATCCCAGGGGTGGTGAGTCCCACCTCGCATCCGGTGGTGACGGGATCGATGCCGCGAAACACCTCGCCGTGGGCACGGACCGCCTCGCCCGCCGAGGACATGTCGGCGAAATACATGCGGGTCCGGACCACGTCTTCCATTGCGGATCCCACCTCCTCCAAGGCCTTCGCCACCCGTTCGAACGCGTAGATGGTCTGGGCATAGGTGTCATACGGGGCGTGGAGCTTGCCGGTCGGCTCGATGGCGGTGGTACCGGCCACGTAGACGAACGGCCCGACCCGTTTGGCTCGGCTGTAGGAGCCGATCTTCTCGAACCGTCCGCCGCCCGAAGTCGTGACGATGTCAACCATGCGGCTCAGCGTAGAATGTGCCGCTGCATCTTGCATACTGTATGCAGTGTCGGCCGCCGGAACCGCCGGCGGAGTCCCTGGGAGCACGAATGGCCTTCGAACGTCTGGAACGATCGACCGTGAGACTGGCGGACTTCGTGTACCGCCAGATCTTCGACGCGGTCGTGTCCGGACGTGTCCCCCCCGGTGAGAGGCTCGTCCAGGAGGTGCTCGCCGAGGAGATGGACGTCTCCCGAACCCCCGTCCGTGAGGCTCTGCTCCGACTCGAGGGCGAAGGCATCCTCGAGGCCAGCGAGCGGGGCGGCTTCATGGTCCGCTCACTCGACCTGGCGGAGGTCCGGGCGACGTACGAGTTGCGGGCCGCGGTGGAGGGGTATGCGGCCCGCCTGGTGGCCGAGCTGGGCGATCCCGCCGCCATCGAGCTGATCCGGGCGTCGATCGCCGGTGCGGCCAACGGTGCCGGCAGCGCCGAAGAGGGATACGACCTCAACCGTCGTGTTCATCGCTCGATCGTGGAGGCAACCGGGAACGCCATGTTCCTCGAGACGGTCGACTCCATCTGGGGTCGTGGGCAGGCGTTCCGGATGTTCGCCAAGTTGCACGCCGCCGACCTGCACTTCCTCCACGCCGACCCGAGCCACGAGGACGTACTCACTGCCATCGAGCGAGGCGATGGTCGGGCCGCCCAGGAGGCGATGACCGCCCACATCCTCTCGGGCCTGGATCTGCAACTCGAGGTGCTCGAGGCCGCCATCGCCGAGGCCGGCCAGGCCTGACTCAACCCTGACCCTGTCCTCTAACGAACCGTCACCGGCAGGTGCTTGACGCCGTGGATGAAATTGGAACGCAACCGCTCCACGGGACCAGACAGCCGCAACGATCCGAGTCGGGGCATCAACTCCTCGAACGTGATCTGGACCTGGAGCCGCGCCAGACCCGCCCCCAGACAGAAATGCGGGCCGCCCCTCCCGAAGGACACGTGCTCGTTGGGGGAGCGGGTGATATCGAAGGTCTCGGGGTCGGTGAACACGGTCTCGTCGAAGTTGGCTGCCACATACCACACGGTGACCTTTTCGCCGGCTCTGATGGTCTCGCCGTGCATGCCGACATCGGTGGTGGCAGTGCGTCGGAACTGGTAGATGGGCGAGGACCATCGGATGATCTCTTCGACCGCACTCGGCAACAGGTCGGGGTTCGCAGCCAACCGGTCGAGCTGTTCCGGTCGCTCGATCAGAGCGAGCACGCCGTGTGAGATCGAATGCCGCGAAGCCTCCTGGCCGGCGATCATGAGCACCGTGAAGAAGTTCTTGAACTCGTCGTCGCTGAGTGGTTCACCGTCGGGTTCCGCCATGAGGATGGCCGTCATCACGTCGTCGACCGGGTGTGCCCGCCGTTCGGTAGCCCATCGGGCGGCGTATTCGTAGGCCTCCAACCCGGCGATGGTCCCGAACGGCGCGTACCGGGAGCGGGGATCGGACTCGTCCTCCCGGTACTCGGGGTCGGACTGTCCCAGCATCCGATCGGTCCACTCGATGAGTTTGGCGGCGTCGCTCTCCGGAACACCGAGATGTCGACACAGCCATACCACTGGCAGGTTCTTGGATATCTCGCTCACCAGGTCGAAGCTGCCCTTGGCGAACGCCTCGTCGAGCACCTGACGGGTGAGGAGGCGGAACGCCTCCTCGTAACTTCGGACGACTCTGGGGGTGAAACCGGGCGTCACCAGCCGCCGCAAACGAGTGTGGGTGGGCGGGTCCAGATCCAGCATGGAGCGACGCACCGCCAACTGATCCTCGTCCAGCTCCTCGAGGGTCGACCCCTGCGCCGAAGAGAAGGTACGCCAGTCGCGCCCGACGTCGATCACGTCCTGGTATCGAACGACCGCCCAGAAGCCCGCTCCCCGCTCCTCTTCGTGGAAGCTCAGAGGCTGTTCGTTCCTGAGCCTGCGAAACCGATCATGTGGGACGGAGTCGACGAAGAGGTCAGGATCGGCGATGTCGACGACAGCACTCCGCATGGTTCTCCCGAGTCGTTCGGTGCCGAACTATATAGCGGAGGAAGGCGGAACGGCAGGAAGGTACAACGTAGAACGTAGAACGTAGAACGTAGAACGTAGAGTTTGAGCGTGGCTACGGCCCGTGCGAGGGTCTCCGCACCCTCGGCCAAGCACGCGAAGAACGCGAGGCAAGTACCGGCGGGGGGTCGAAGGGGGGTCGTCCCCCCTGGGCAAGTACCGGCGGGGGGTCGAAGGGGGGTCGTCCCCCCTGGGCATCAAACACCCTGGAACGTGGCGGACGTATGCCGCGATGGCATCAGCACCCTCGGCCAAGCACGCGAAGAACGCGAGGCAAGTACCGGCGGGGGGTCGAAGGGGGGTCGTCCCCCCTGGGCATGACCGGCGGGGGGTCGAAGGGGGGTCGTCCCCCCCTGGGCATCAAACACCCTGGAACGTGGCGGACGTAATGCCGCGATGGCATCAGCACCCTCGGCCAAGCACGCGAAGAACGCGAGGCAAGTTCCGGCGGGGGGTCGAAGGGGGGTCGTCCCCCCTGGGCATCAAACACCCTGGAACGTGGCGGACGTATGCCGCGATGGCATCAGCACCCTCGGCCAAGCACGCGAAGAACGCGAAGCAAGTACCGGCGGGGGGTCGAAGGGGGGTCGTCCCCCCTGGGCAAGTAGCGGCGGGGGGTCGAAGGGGGGTCGTCCCCCCTGGGCAAGTAGCGGCGGGGGGTCGAAGGGGGGTCGTCCCCCCTGGGCAAGTAGCGGCGGGGGGTCGAAGGGGGGTCGTCCCCCCTGGGCAAGTAGCGGCGGGGGGTCGAAGGGGGGTCACGCAGATCCACCACCACATCGATGTCGTCACCGACACCGTCGGCTCGAACCGAGACCGCGTCGATCCCCTGGATGTTGCCTTGCATGCGCCCGTCTCCCAGCCTGTTGTTGCCCGATCACAGGATGCCCGGTGATTGTTACCGGATCGACAACTGGCGTTCACCAGTTGTGTTCGGGCTCACCCGTCCTGCTCGTCCGCTACCCGATGACACGGTGGGGCGGCTTCGAGTTCCCGGTCGATGTCGAATTGCTCGGGAACCTCAGTCCCGGACGAGTGGCTTGTACTTGAGCTGGTGCGGCTTGGTGGCCTCGTCGCCGAATTCGCGGCGCATGTACTCCTCGTATTCGGTGTAGTTCCCCGGGAAGAACCGGACCTGGGAGTTTCCTTCGAAGGCGAGGATGTGGGTGGCGATCCGGTCGAGGAACCAACGATCGTGGGAGATGACGAGAACACACCCGGGGAAGTCCTCGATCGCCTCTTCGAGGGCCCGGAGGGTGTCGACATCGAGGTCGTTGGAGGGCTCGTCGAGGAGGATCACATTGCCTCCCGTGCGCAACATCTTCCCGAGGTGTACCCGGTTGCGCTCTCCGCCTGACAGGTCGCCCACCCGCTTCTGCTGGTCGGAGCCTTTGAAGTTGAGTGAGGCGACATAGGCGCGGGAGTTGACTTCACGTTTGCCGATCCTGAGGAATTCGGCACCCCCGGATATCTCGTCGTAGACGGACTTGACGGGGTCGAGCTCGTCGCGAGTCTGGTCGACGTAGGCGAGGTCGACGGTGGTTCCGATGTCAACGGAACCGGTGTCGGGTTGTTCCGACCCGGTGATCATGCGGAACAGGGTGGTCTTGCCGGCCCCGTTGGCCCCGATGATGCCGACAACGGCGGCGGGCGGGATCGAGAACTCGAGGTCTTCGATGAGGAGCCGATCGCCGTATCCCTTCGAGACGTTCTTCGCTTCGATGACCCGGTCGCCCAGTCGTTGGGTGAAGGGGATCTCGAGGGCGAGGGCGCCTTGGCGCTGCTCGCCCGATTGTGCCTCGGCGACCAGCTGCTCGTAGGCCGCGAGTCGGGCCTTTCCTTTGGCCTGGCGTGCCTTGGGCGACATCCGGACCCACTCCAGCTCGCGTTCGATTTCGCGCTGGCGGTTGGACGCCTGCTTCTCCTCGGTGGCGAGCCTGTGCTGCTTCTGCTCCAGCCACGACGAGTAGTTGCCCTCGAATGGATAGCCCCGGCCCTGGTCGAGTTCGAGGATCCATCCGGCCACGTTGTCGAGGAAGTAGCGATCGTGGGTGACGGCGATGACCGAGCCCTGATAGTCGTGGAGGAACCGCTCCAACCAGGCGACCGACTCGGCGTCGAGGTGGTTGGTTGGTTCGTCGAGCAGGAGGAGGTCGGGCGAGCTCAGCAGGAGGCGGCACAGCGCCACCCGGCGGCGTTCTCCGCCTGAGAGTGTGGTGACGTCGGCGTCGGGTGCCGGTACCCGCAATGCGTCCATGGCGATGACCACCTTGCGTTCGAGCTCCCAGGCTCCGGCTGCTTCGATCTTTCGTTCCAGTTCGGCCTGTTCGTCGCCGAGCTTCTCGTAGTCGGCATCGGGATCTGCCCACGAGGCGAGTACCTGGTTGTAGCGGTCGATGAGCGACTGGGTCTGGGCGACGCCGTCCATGATGTTGCCGAGGACGTCCTTGGCCGGGTCGAGGACCGGCTCCTGTTCGAGGAGTCCAACCGTGAACCCCGGCAGGAGGCGTGCCTCACCGGACGTCGGTTCGTCCCGACCGGCCATGATGCGCAGCAGTGTCGACTTTCCCGCTCCATTGTGCCCGAGCACACCGATCTTCACTCCGTAGAAGAACGAGAGGGAGACTTCCCGCAGGATGTCGCGGTTGGGTGGGACGTGCTTGGAGCACTTGTACATCTGATAGATGAAGTCGGGCATGACGAACGTGAGGCTAGCGAGCTGCCAGCAGCCAGCAGCCAGCAGCCAGGCGCTGACTCGGATCTACCGCTTCAGCTTGTGGCGGGCCAGTTGGAGCCCGAGCAGGCCCAGGTATGCCGGGTTGTTCCAGATGTAGCGCCGCCACAGACGGCGGGGCTCACGCGACAGCCGGTACAACCACTCGAGGCCGGCCTTCTGCATCCAGTCCGGCGCTTTGGAGACGTTGCCGGCGAACCAGTCGAACACGGCACCTATGCCCACGAGCGTGACACCGGCGAGCAGCGGGTGCATACGGGCCATCCGCAGTTCCTGTTTGGGGGCTCCGAGGCCGACCCACACCACGTGGGCGCCGCTCGACAGGATTCGAGCCGCATCGTCGGCCGCCTCCTCATCGGTGAGCGGACGGAACGGCGGCGAATAGGTGCCGGCCAGCGCCAGTCCGGGGTATGTGGTCATCAGATTGGACTCGGGACACGCCAGCGTCGCCGGGGAGCTCCCGTCCTGTTGGCGCGTTCCGTGCGGCGGCTGGGCGCGCTCCGCGGTCAGAGTCGGTCGTCGACGGATCCCCATGATCCGGCTCATCCGCTCGAGATTGTCCGGTGGCCTCGTCGACGCCGGAATGGCGTCCATCGCCACGTTCGTCACCGGCCTGTACGTGATTCGGGCGTGGGAGGACACCCCGGAGTTCATCGGTGTCTACGCCATCTTCTTCGCCGCGTTCGGCATGGCGACCACCGTCACCACCCAGCTCATCTTCATCCCGGCGGAGAAGGTGATCCTCGACCTGCCCGGCGGGGGTCCGACGGCGTCTGGCGCCGGTGGTCTCGTGGCGGCTACTTCCGGTTGCTCTCGCCTGCGCCGCCGTGGTGGTCGTCGTACCGACCTTGATGGTGCTGGCAACGGGCGAATACGGCCAACTCGTCCTGCCGTTGGCGCTCACATCGTTCGTCGTATTTGTGGTCTCGCCGATCCAGGACCACCTGCGTCGGCTCTTCCATCTCGATCAGGCGGCCTGGCAGGCGGCCCGTGTGTCCACAGCTCAGGCGGTCACATCGGTGGTGGCGGTGGCTGTGCTCCACATAGTGCTCGGCGATCCTGCATGGACCGCCTTCGGCGGTCTCGCCGTGGCGAACGTCCTGTCCACTGCCTACACGCTGATCGGTGCCCGGCGTGCCACCCGCACGGTGGCGGTCGACGAACAGGTGGCCGCCAGGTTCCTCGACGCCATCTCAGTGCGGCTTCTCACCCGGATGGGCTGGTGGCTCGGTACCGCAGGCGCCCTCTCGACTGGTGCCAACCTGCTGGTGGTCGGTCTCATCTCGGCCGTTGCCGGTGAGGCGGCGTTGGGGCACGCCGAGGCCGCCCGGACCCTGGCGCAACCGATCGTGGTGGTCTCGATGGGCTTGCGTTCGGTCTACGGACCAATGGTGGTCGTGTCGCTTGCGTTCGCATGGCTGGGCGTCGGATCTCCGGCCGTCGCAGCCATGGCGCGTCCGGCCGGGATGGCTGCGCTCGGCCTCGCCCGATGGCTCTCCTGCCGGGCAGCGATGGTTCCGCACTACAAGCAGAAGCCGGCACCCGTATGACCACGCTCAAGGCATATCCAGCGGGATGGTCACGGCTCGGCGTTCCGATGACCGGGAGAAGGGAAGCCCTGGCCGGTATCGCCCTCTACGCGCCGTCGCGCCGACGGTCCGAGGTGTTTCGGGTCCTGAGCATGTTGGCGGTCTCCGTGTTCGGGCCGAGAGTGCTCCCTGGACCTGCATCGACCTGGGTGTGCCCGATCGAGGCCGACATCTGGGCGGAGCTCCAGCAGCGCATCGTGGGGCAGGTCGGAACGTGGGATGCCATCGCCGTGTACGGGCGGTCGGGCGGTCGGAGCGGTTTCACCCTTGCGGTCATCGCCGACGGTCGTCAGCGGGCGATGATGCGGGTGGAGAGCAGCCAGGCCGGCGGAGTGGAGATCGAGGCCGTGGCGTTGCAGCAGCTGGCGGCGGCGGCGCCTCGCAGCTTCGTGTTCCCCAAGCTCATCGACGCCGGCGAAATCGGCAACTGGTCGTACGACATCACCGCCCCGATCGCCATGGGTGCCCACCGGATGCCGATTCGGCCGGACCTCGACGCCATCTGCGGTGAGTTGTCCGCCGCCATCACACCGCCTCAACGGGCCGCTCATCTGCCGGTGCATTGGGTGCCTGCTCACGGCGACCTCACTCCGTGGAATCTGAGGGGCCGCAGGGGCGGGCCACCTGCGCTCCTCGATTGGGAATCGGTCACCTGGGCGCCCCCCGGTGCCGATAACGCCCTGTACCTGATCTCGGCTGCGGCCATCGGCCGGCACCGGCGCCCTGAGGGGATCGAGCTGAGCGTCGAGGTGATCGACTACTGGTGGGAGGCCACCGAGTTGAGGATCAAACAAGCGACGGCCGCCGGTGCCCGGCCGGATCCGCTCAACGAGGAGATCCTCCGGGTGCTGGAGAGCGTTTCGAGGGGAAGAGGAAGATGACGACGAAGGTACTGGCGATAATCGGGTCCGATCGGAGTGGCAGCACTCTGCTCGACAACATCCTGGGGGGAATCCCCGGAGCGTTCTCGGGCGGGGAGATCCGTTATCTCTGGGAGCGGGGCCTGGATGAGCTGCGGCTGTGTGGCTGCGGCGTGCGGGTCGTCGATTGTGCGGTGTGGTCCGAGGTGTTGGCACGCGTGCCTGCCGCCACCACCGACACTCCCCGCATGCTGGCCGACCTGGAACTGCTGCGCACACGCCATGCGTTCACCCCGCGGGTGCCGGTGCTGGGGCCGCGCCACGACCGCCGTCTCTCCGACATCGCCCGCCGGGTCGCCCCGGTCTATCACGAGCTGGCCGCGGTGACGGGAGCCCAGGTTCTGGTGGATTCGTCGAAACGACCCACATGGGGACACCTCCTCTCGCTCATGCCCGACGTCGAGCTGTCGGAGGTGCATCTCATCCGTGATCCCAGCGCGGTCGCGCACTCGCGGAAGCGCTTCAAACGTCAGGTCGATTCCACCGAGGAACGCGGGATGCCCCAGCATCCGCCGGTCGTGTCAGCCACGTTCTGGACGGTCTGGAACATCGACGGCGAGCCGTTCTCCAATCTGCCCGGGTACCTGCGGCTCCGCTACGAGGACCTGCTGGCCGATCCGGTGAGTGCGATCGACTCGATCCGATCGATGGTGGGACTCGAGACCCCTCACCCGACGCTCACCCGTTCCGAGGTGGAGTTGAGTCCGTCGCACACCGTGTCCGGCAATCCGGGTCGTATCCGGACGGGAGCGGTTGCATTGCGTTCTGACGACGCCTGGCGGCGAGATCAGCATCGGCGCGATCGATTGGTGGTCGACGCCCTCACCTGGCCGCTGGCCAGGAAATACGGCTACGACAATCTGCGAGAATCGACCCGGCCCGCGTCGGGTCACGTTCAGGAAGGGCGCCGATGTCCGATACCCACATGCTTGAACCGACCCTGGTGGCAGCGGTTCGTCAGAACTGGAAGCTTGGCCTGGCCGCAGCCGCACAGGTCGGAGCCGGAGCGATGACCCTGCTGTTCGTGGCGTCGCAGGGCACCCACACGGCCCGGGCCTCGATCCCGCTGGAGAACCCGCGTGAGGCGGTCCTCTTCCAGTCGACCAACGTGAACACCACCGACTACGTCGCCGATCAAATCGACATCCTCCGGTCGGCCGAACTGGCTCGACGTAGCTCTGGGGCCGCCATGGAGGTCGATGCCTCGTTTCCCTACGACACCATCGATTACCTGACCAGGGCGATCATCGTCGGCGGCGACGCCGACTTCGAGAGTCGTGAGCTCTCCCGAATGCTGGCGCCCGAGGCCATCAACCGGCCCGGTCTGTCCGATCTGATCGATGGCGCCACCATCAGGGGCGATGCCCTGACCGAGGTCGCCACACCCTCTGGGCACCTGTCGCTGCTGTCGCAGGGCAAGCGGTCGGTCTCCGAGGACGAGGCGGCCCTCCTGATGGAAGCGATCGTCGGAGCGGCCGAGCCTTTCGACGTCGTTCTGCTCGACGTTCCGGCAAATCTCTCCGATCCCCGCATGGCTGCGCTCGTCGAGGGAAGCAACCGGATCGTGGCGCTCGTGGGCCACGGAGACCGCATGTTCTCTGCTGAGCGGCTCCGTGACGACCTGGAGTCGCTGGCGTCGGTGTGTGACGGTGTCGTCTTCACTCGGATGCCCGGACAGCGGATGAACAGAGCGGCGGTCGGGTGATCGGCAGGCGGTCTGCGGTCTGGATCGTGGCGGTCACGTTGTTGGCGTTCTCGGCATCGCCCGCCATCGCTCAGGAGGGGGGCACCGACGACGGCCTAGCGCTAGCGATCGATGCCGCCTACGACGTCCGGCTCGACGAGGGGCTGGTGTCCGTCACGCTGTCGGTCTCGGCCACGAACACGTTGGACGACATGACCGACGAATTCGGTGTGACCCGGTTCTACTTCGACGAGTTGGTGCTGGTGGTGCCGGAGGAGGCCACCGACATCAGGGCGGCCGCCACCGACGGATCGCTCGATGTCGTAGCCACGCCGCGGGACGTGGGTGGGGTCGCCGAGGTGTCCATTCCGTTGATCCCTCGACTGTATTCGGGCCAGACACGCGAGTTCACCGTGAGCTTCGTCCTCGAAGGCCGCCCTCCCCGTTCGGACACCGAGCTACGGGTCAATCCGGCGTTCGCGTGGTTCTACGTGTGGGCATACGGGGATCCGGGCGCATCATCGGTGTCGGTCACTCTCGGACCCGGACTCGAGGTCGAGATCCTGGGCGACCGATTGGACCGCTCGGTCGACGAGGCCGGCCGACAGCTGCTCCGTGCCGGTGACATAGAAGACCCAGACGCCTGGGTCGCCGTGATCTCCGCTCGCAACGACACCGCGTTGGAGACCAGTTCGATTTCCATCGGTGATGCCACGGTGACGCTGCAATCGTGGCCGGATGACGACGAGTGGGCCAGCGGTGTGGCCGAGGTGTTGACCGATGGCATCCCGGTTCTCGAGGAGATCACCGGGTTCGAGTGGGACCGCGACCTCTCGGTGACGCAGTCCTTCGGCCCATACATCGACGGCTACGCCGGTTGGTATCTCGAGGGTCTCGACGAAATCGAGATCGGGGAGGAACTGGACGCCCACCTCGTACTCCACGAGGTGTCACATGCCTGGTTCGATGACGATCTCTTCGCCCATCGCTGGATCACCGAGGGTCTGGCGGATGCGTACGCCGCCCTGGCGGTCGAACGGGTCGGCGCTCCCGGATGGCCGGAGCCGTCGGTGCTGGTCTCAGGCCTCGGCAACCAACCCCTCAACGGGTGGGACGAGCCCACGTTCGACGAGCGCACCATCGACCGCACCGAGGACTTCGGGTACGCCGCCTCATGGCAGCTCATGGCCCGGCTGATCGACGAAATCGGCCCAGACCGGATGGCGGAGGTCGTTGCCGCCGCCGAGGAGAACCTGATCGCCTACCGGGGACGGGGCACACCCGAGGAGGTCGGCCCGGTCGACGACTGGCGGCGGTTTCTCGACCTGCTCGAAGAGGTGGGAGGGTCAGCGACGGCCGCCGATCTGTTTGCCGAGTGGGTCGTCACCGACGACGATCTGACCCTCCTGGACCGGCGTCAGACGATCCGCGCCAGATACGGCGACGTTCTGGGGGTCGCCGAGGGATGGGGACTCCCGCTGGATCTCCGGATGGCCCTGAACGACTGGGAATTCGGACCCGCCTCCGAGGAGATCGACGATGCCGTGCTGGTGTTCGATGCCCGCGAACGGCTCGAAGCGGCGGTCGTCGTCGCCGGAGTGGCGCCCCCCTCACTCGAGCAGCGGTTCGAGGAGGGAGCGGACGGCGAACTGCTGGCGGCCGAGCTGGCGGCACAGACGACGGTGCTCGACACGGTGAGCGATGCACGCCGCTCGGTCGAGCGGCCGAGATCGTTCGTCGAGATCATCGGGCTGTGGGGCGACGATCCCGACGGCACATTCGAGCAGGCCATCGTGGCCGTGGTCGACGGTGAACTCGAAACGGCGCGCGAAGCAGCGACGTTGGCAGAAGCGTCCATCGGCGCTGCAGCCGATGGCGGTCTGGTGCGGATCGCAGTGGCTGCTCTCGTGGTGGTCGTCGGAGTCCTGCTCGGCTGGATCACAAGTCGGGGCCGCCGGGCCCGGCTCACCTCCGACGAGCCGGTCGAGACACCGGCGATCTGACGCCCGGCGATCCTGGGCGTTTTTTCCGGTCGCACTTCATCCGGGTCCGGCGACCGCTCCGTACACGTCTCCGTAAGCACTCTACGAGGAGGAACAATGCGGAAGATGACGGCGATGTTCGCCCTGGCGTTCATGACGGTGTTGGCGGCGATGCCCGCCTTCGCCCAGGAAGAGGCACGGATCCATCTGTTGCACGGGATCCCCGACACGGACGTGGACGTCGCAGCCGGCGGGGCGAACGTGTTCGAAGGCTTTGCGTTCGGCGAGACCCAGGATCTGTCGGCGCTGGCCGGTGAAACGCTCGCCGGGCTGCAGGTGCTCCTGGCCGGTACCGACACCGTTGCCATCGACGCCGGTGACGTGACCCTTCCCGCTTCGGGCAACTACACGATCATCGCGCACCTCGACGCTGCCGGGACCCCGACGCTGGCCGTGTTCGAGAACGACACGTCCGAGATCGCAGCCGGTGAGGGACGTCTGACCGTCCGTCACACCGCCGCCGCTCCGGCCGTGGACGTCCTCGCCAACGGCGATGTGGCCTTCTCCAATCTCGAGAACCCCAACGAGGTGTCTGCCGACCTGGCTGCCGGCAGGATCAGCGCCGAAGTGGTTCCCACCGGTGCCACCGAGCCGGTCGTGATCGGCCCGGCCGATCTCGACATCACCGACGGATCATCGCTCATCGTGTACGCGGTGGGTGCGCTCGAGGGTGAGACGCTCACGGTGCTGACCGAGACCATCGACGGTCTCGGCGCCACCCCGACGGCGGTCAACACCGGCACCAGCCCGGTCGGCCCCGACATGCGGATCGTGGTGGTCGGAGGCCTGCTCGGCGCAGCCGCCCTGGCGCTCGGCGCTCGCAAGCTGGCCGTCACCAAGGCCTGATCCCCGGTAGAACGGCCGGTAGCACACCGGTTGCATACCGTTCGAAGGGGTGGGAGTGAGGAAACGGTTCCCGCTCCCACCCCTTCACCGTTCCCGGTGGGCTTTCACGGTCCACCCTTCGTGTAGCGGGACCCCGAGGAGTCATGCGTACGTTTCGAACCCTGGCCGTCTGCGCAGCGCTGTTGTTGTCTGCATGCAGCAACGGGACGACCGTTCAGCCCGTCACGACCTCGACCACCGTTCCGGCGGTGACGACCACCAGTACGGTCCCGCCGACCACGGTCACCACGGTCGCAGAGCGTTCGCCCTACGCCGACCTGGTCACACCTGTCGGGTCCGCCATCTACGACCCGGAGACCGTCGCCGAGCCCGGCCCGGCTCCGGTAGGACTCACGATCGACGGGATCGACGTGATCGACGCACCCGTCATCCCGGTCGGTGTACTCGAGAACGGCGAGATGGAGATCCCCGGCCGCAACGAGGTCGGCTGGTATCGCTACGGCCCCACCCCCGGCGCGGAAGGTTCTTCGGTGCTGGCAGCTCACATCGCCTTCGACAACCGCCCGGGCGTCTTCCGCCGGCTGGCTCGTCTCGAGCTCGGCGACATCGCCACCGTCACCTTCGACGACGGAACCACCCAGACCTTCGAGATCATCGAACTCGCCCAATACGACAAGGAAGAGCTCCCCTTCGACCGTGTCTTCAGCAAGGAAGGGGAACCGGTTCTCACCCTCATCACCTGCGGAGGCGAGTTCAACCGTTCGATCGCAAGCTACGAAGACAACATCGTTGCATACGCGATACCGGTGAGCTGAGCATCAGCTTCTGGCTTCTGGCTTCTGGTTCCGAACCATCGGAGCAGGACCTATCGGGTGATCAGTCAGCCTTCGCATCCAGCGATGCCCAGCCATCGTGATTTGATCGATCCCAAGCGCGGCCTTCCAAAAGCTCCGAAATCCAATGGGCGATGCGCCGCCTGTAGTGGCAGGCTCTCGAAGCCAGAAGCCAGAAGCCGAAGCCGAAGCCAGAAGCCAGAAGCCAGAAGCCAGAAGCCAGAAGCCAGAAGCCAGAAGCCAGAAGCCAGCAGCCTTCACTTCGGCTCGATGATCCACACGTTCTCTTCGCCGAGCTCGTTCTGGAGGCTCTTGACGGTTCGACCGACGTAGGTCTCCTTGCCGTCCCACACCGCGATCGCCTCGTCCGCATTGCGACGCAGCCAGGCGTCACGGCGGGCGAAGGCGGCGGCGGCCAACTGCCGGCTGGCGGGGGAGCGGTGCTGGAGGGTGATCACGTCTTTGGCACCGTCGAGGAGGTGACGGAACAGACGTTTGGACTGGTCGGCCCAGGCATCCTCCTGTCCAGGGTGTGAAAGCACGACCACGTACGGGACGCCCACGAGGGCCGCGGCTTCGGCGGCCAGCGTCTCGGTTCCGAGAGCCATTCCGGTGACCACCACGAGATCGGGTTCCATGTCGGCCTTGGCCGTCATCACCGCCCCCAGCCGTCGTCGGACCTCCCGGGCGGTCTCGGTGTCGCCGTAGCCACCGAGCTCCGGGGGACGGTGGCCAACCACCAACAACGTGTGCCCGTCGATCTCCCGGTCACCGGCCCGTGCCGACCCGATACCGGGGGCGTCCGCCTCGCCGAGGTCGGTGGCGGGCTCGCCTCCACGCCTTCCCGTCTGGGTGGCGGTCGCTTCCACGGCCAGTTTGTCGACCACGTCGTTCCAGTGGTCGCCCGAGTGGCCTTTGACCCAGCGGAATGTGATGGGGCGTGCCCGCACGATCTCGATGAGTGGTTCCCACAGGTCGCGATTGGCGACCGGCTTCTTCTGGCTGTTCACCCATCCCCGCTTGATCCAGCCTTCCCACCAACTGTCCTTGAAACAGTTGACGACATACGTCGAGTCGCTCACGACCTCGAGTCGGCCTTCGAGGCTGCGAACCGCGTCGAGGGCCGCCATCAGCTCCATCCGTTGATTGGTGGTGGCACGTTCGGCGCCGCTGGCGTACGGT
The DNA here is from genome assembly GCA_963825585.1 of uncultured bacterium. Classification (GTDB taxonomy): domain Bacteria; phylum Actinomycetota; class Acidimicrobiia; order Spongiisociales; family ZC4RG35; genus JAOUGY01. The sequence goes on along the minus strand of CAWGTX010000006.1, from coordinate 559,105 downwards.
CCGTCGGGTACCGCCCAGGCCCAGCCACCCGGGCCGGGGTTTCCGGAGCATGCGCCGTCTGTGTACACGATGGTGGAGTCGGGCATCGGCCCGATGATGGCAGGTGCGGGGAGCGCTTCAGTCGTCGCAGGGAGGGCTTCCGGTTGCCCGGTCGCTGGCTACCGTCCCCCCGATGAAGGTCGCCGTGATCCAGGTGCAGTCGGTCACAGACGGTGTTCTCGGGATGGTCACTCCGTATCTCGAGCAGGTGGCGGGTCAGGGAGCGGCGATGGCGGCTCTGCCCGAGGGAGTCATGCACGACTTCCGACCGTCGGTCGATCTGGCGGCGATCTCCCAACCGCTCGATGGCCCGTTCGTGACGGGCATCGCCGAATTGGCGCGCCGGTTGTCGATGACGATCGTCGCCGGCATGTGGGAACGGGTCAAAGGTGACTCCCGACCAGCCAACACACTGGTGGCCGTGGACGCCACCGGAGCATTGATCGCCACGTACCGCAAGATCCACCTCTTCGATTCCTTCGGGTTCCGGGAATCCGACCGGGTCCTCCCCGGTGAGCCGACGCCCGTCACCTTCACGATGGATGGCCTCACGATCGGGCTGGCGACGTGTTACGACCTCCGGTTCCCGGAGTTGTTCCGGGCCATGACGGTCGATGTCATCGTCATCCCGGCAGGCTGGATCGCCGGGCCCCACAAGCTGCATCACTGGGCGACGCTCGTGACGGCCAGAGCGATCGAGAACTCGGCCTACGTGGTGGCTACCGGTTTGTGCGGGTCGGGTTACTCAGGGCATTCGATGGTGGTCGGGCCCATGGGGGAGCGTCTCACCGAACTCGGTGACAACCCTGCCTGGGGTGTGGCGGAGATCGAGTACACGCGCCTCCATGAGGTGCGGCAGATCAATCCAGCACTCCGGCACAGGAGATTGTGAACGTGCCCTGGTCGTCGAGGACGATGCCGAGCTGCGCGGAGCCCTAGAGCGTCGCTTGCGATCCAGCGGCTTCGCGGTCGACGTCGTCGGAGACATGCCGGCGGCCGAGCTCTCGGTGGACGTGAACCACTGTGACTGCCTGGTGCTCGACCGGGCGGTTCCTACGCGAGGCTCCAACGCAGTCTCGATCGACTGGCCGCCGAACTCCGCCGGTTGGAGGTGGACGCGTACTCCCTAGAGGGTCAGTTCGCTCTGGCGGGCGCACTGGTCGCCTCCGGCGTGGACGCCAGGGTCGTCTACGTGCACGGCAACGTCGACTTCGATACCCACGAAGGACAAAGCGAACGCCACACCGCTCTCATGGGCTCGTTGGATCGGGGAGTCGGACACTTCTTCCACATCGTTGAGTCCGCGGGAGTGGCCGACGACGTGGTGGTCATGATGACGACCTCGGAGTTCGACCGTCGACCGTAGGACAACGATGGTGGCACAGATCACGGAACCGCCGGCGCGCACTTCGTCATCGGCAATCGGGTGCGGGGCGGCCGCTACGGCGAGCCCCCGAGCCTGGTGCGTCTGGACCCCGACGGAAATCTCGTCCACAGGGTCGACTTCCGCTCGCTGTACGCGGCCGTCATCGACGACTGGATGCAGGCGGGGCACGGCGAGATCCTTCGCGGCGAGTTCGAGGTGTTGCCCTCTGTTCACGGCTTGAAGCCCCGGTACGATGCCCGTCCATGTCGTGGATGGTCGGGTTCGTGATGGGCCAGCGGATCGCTTCGAAAGCGGTCTCCATGACGAGTGCTCCCGGTCTCGCCGGAGTGGGCCTCGATCGGCAACTCGCCGAGCTCGAACAGCGCATGGAACGTCTCATGCTCCTCACCGGCGTCATGTGGGAGGTGCTCGTGGCCGACGGCCACAACGAGGAGGAACTGATCAGGCTCGTCGATGAAGCCCGGCGCCGCGCGGAGCAGCAGGCCTCGACGGTCGAGAAGTGCACGGGATGTGGCGCGCGGCTGCTCCCTGCCGACTCCAAGTGCCAAACCTGTGGGCGGACGGCAACCCCCAAGCCGCTCCATCCGCTCGACCCCGGTGGCATCGGACCCGGTTGGGACGGACCCTGAACGTGGGTGTCGGCAGCGGTCTGCGGAAGCTGCTCCTCGCTCTCTACGCGGTGACCGGCATCGTGGCGCTGGTCGGGGGACTGGTGTGGACGGTTCATTCGGGTCGGGTGGTGGGCGGTTGGGTCGCGGTAGAGGGCGTGGTGGTGGATCTCGAAGACGACTACTCGATGTTCTTCGGGGCGCCGGATCGGCTGGAACCGCAGATCGAGTTCCCCTCCCCTGAGGGCATCCCTACGCGGTTCTGGGCCGGGCCGCGGGAAGGTGACGAGGTCCCTGCCCTGGGCGACACGATCGATGTGCTCTACCCGCCTGACGATCCCACACGCGCCATCGTGGACTCGTTCTGGGGTGTGTGGGCGGGGCCGATCATCCTGCTGGGATCGGCGTTGGTGATGATCGCGGCGGGAGTGGCAACCTGGCTGCTCTTTCGGCGCCATCCTGTCGGATCGGGAAGGGTACGCCGCCGGACTCCTCGAGCCAGGAACGTCGGGTAGCGGCGGCGCGATTCGGTCAACTGCCGCGGGGCACGAGCTCGATGGTGATGTACACCAGCGATGCCATCGTGAGCGCAGCCACCAACGCAGGCGGTGAGGTCCATGCGGCCATGGCACCGAGGACCAGAACCAGCGCACCCGACGCCCGCAGCCGCCAGATCCCAGAACGCGGCACGGGCGGCTCCCGCCCGACAAGGGCCTGGGCGATCGCCAGTTGTGCGAAACCGATGGCCACGACCGCCACCGTCAACGCCACTCGCCAGGGCACTGCGGCCGACGGGTCGATGATCGGGGGCCGTCCGGTGAGCGTCAGGGCAGCGGACAGGAGGAGCGTGGCCAGGATCGAGAACGACAGGATCAGCCCGACCAGGAACGGGGCGATCACGTCCCACACGCCTGGCGTGATCAGCCAGGCCCCGACCGTCAGGATGAGCCACACGGCGCCGACCGCGAGGATCCATGCGCCAACGCGGGCGAGTTCGGGGTCGGCCGGCTCGGTGCTCAACAGGCTTCCGTAACCCCGTGCCCGAACGATGAAGCCGATGATGGTGGTGACCAGGCCGGCCGCGGTCAGAGCGCCCTTCGCCATGATCGTCGCGGTTGTGGTGGGTCGCACGCTGGTTGGTTCCCTGCTGCTTCTCGAGGTGGCGGGCCTCGGTCCACTCCGGTGGTGTGCGATGGACTGTTGGCCGTGTCTACCGGGGGAGGGACCCAACCCACCGACCCCTCGGCCCGAGCGATGATAGTCGGCCAACTACGCTGGACCGGGTGCCGGAGCTCCCCGACGTGGTGGTGTACCTGGAGGCCCTCGAGCGGCGTGTCACCGGTCGGGTCCTCGAGCGGTTCCGCGTGGCCTCGCCGAGTCTTCTCCGGACGTTCCGACCTCCTCACACCGAGTTGCAGGGGCTGCGGGTGCTCGGTCTGGAACGTCTGGGCAAACGCCTCGTCTGGAAGTTCGAGGGTGATCGGTACCTGGTGATCCATCTGATGATCGCCGGTCGACTCCAGTGGAAGGACCAGCCCGGGGCAACGCTCGCCAGGAAGGTGGGGCTGGCTGCCTGGGATTTCGAGAACGGCACGCTCATCCTCACCGAGCAGGGCACGAAGAAGCGTGCCGGTGTCTGGGTGTTCGGATCCCGTGATGACGTGGATGCGGAGAATCGTGGGGGTGTCGAACCGTTGGAGGTGTCGTTGGCGGAGTTCGAAGCGGCGCTCCGACGGGAGAACCGCACGCTGAAGAGGGCTCTCACCGATCCCCGGCTGTTCTCGGGCATCGGTAACGCCTACTCCGACGAGATCCTGTGGGAGGCCCGACTCTCGCCGGTCAAGCGAACCGGGCAACTCGACTCCGCCGAGGTCGGGCGGTTGTACGAGGCCGTTCGGTCCTCCCTCAACGCCTGGACCGACCTGATGCGCTCACAGGTGGGTGATGGGTGGCCCACCAAGGTGACCGCCTTTCGACCAGAGATGGCGGCTCATGGCAAGTTCGGCGAAGCATGTCCGCGCTGCGGGTCACCGATCCAACGGATCTCCTACGCCTCGAACGAGACCAACTACTGCGCCACCTGCCAGACGGGTGGCAAGCTCCTGGCCGACAGATCCCTCTCCCGGCTGCTCAAGGACGACTGGCCCGCCACCCTCGAGGAACTCGAGGAGCGCCGCGGGTAGGTACTCGCGTCATGAGGTTCCGCTCTCTGGCTCCTCGCCCCTCGCCTCTCGCTCGGTGCTTCCAGCGTCCCGTTTTTCGCGCTCTTGAGGATCGAACATGTGTTCGATACAGTGATGACGGTCGAGGAGTTGTGGGTGCCGTCATTCGTTGATGCAAGAGCCGGAACGAGAGATACGAGAGCTGATGCTGTGTCAGGTCCTGACCGGTGGGATCTGTCGACGCGTGTGATCGAGGTCTCCGACGATCCGCTGGTGTTGCAGCCCGGACGAATCGTCGAGTTGAGCGGGCCGGCGGGGATGGGGCTGACCCGGATCGGATACCGGATGCTGGCGGGGCCCTCGATGATGGCACCGGTGGTCGTTCTCGACATGCGGGGGTGGATGTCGCCGGCAGCGGCATGGGAGGTGGGGGTGGATCCGGAGCGGCTGGTGGTGGTTCGTTGCCCGGATCCGAAGGTGTGGCCCCAGGTGGCGGCGGCATTGTGCGAGGGGGTGTCCGCCATGTACGCCGAGGTGCCGACCGGGGTGCGGGAACAGGATCTGCGTCGATTGGCAGCGCTCATCCGGGCGCGCCAGATGCGGACGGTGCTGCGGCCGCTGCGGGGAGAACTGCCCTCGGGAGTCACACATCTGCGGATGCGGGCGGTCGAGGTCGTCTGGGAGGGTGTGGCGGCAGGCCACGGGCGGTTGGGTCGGAGAAGGCTGGTGCTCGAGATCTCGGGCAAGGGGGCGGCGGGAATCACCCGTCGCATCGAAGTGGAGGATGCAGGTGAGAACGCTGTGCGTGTGGTTTCCGGACTGGGCGTTGTCCAGAGCGGACGCGCCGTCTGAAGGGGCGGTGCTGGTCGTCGATGCCGGTGCCAACGCCCGCGTCGTTGCCGCATCCGCCGAGGCCCAGGATGGGGGAGTCGAAGTCGGGATGGCCCGCCGTAAGGCCGAGGCGATCTGTCCGGGTGCGACGGTCCTCGCCCGCGACGCAGGTGAGGAGGCGCGGCGTTTCGAACCGGTCGTCGCGCTGTTGGAGGAGCTCATCCCCCGGGTCGAAGTGGTCGATCCGGGCACGGTGATGATCCCTGTCGCCGGTGCCGTCCGCTATTACGGCGGGGAGCAGGAGGTGCTCGATCTGGTGTGGGGCAAACTCTCGGCCGCCGGTCATGATGTCCGTCTGGGACTCGCTGATGGCCCGTTCGCCGCCTCCTGGGCGGCGCGCTCGGCGGTTCCGGGTGAACCGTTGCTGGTTGAGGACACCCGAAGATTTCTGGCATCGCTCGACGTCGAAACCCTCGCCCGGGACGGCCATGAGGATATCGTCTCGGTGTTCCGCTGGCTGGGCGTCACCACACTCGGGGCATTGGCCGGGCTTCCCCGCGAGGCGCTCGCCTCGCGGTTCGGCTCCGAAGGTCTGGCGGCGCATCGGCTAGCGCATGGCGACGATCGGATGGTGCAGCCGAGGTCTATTCCGCCGGAACTGGCGGTCGAGGCGTTGTATGAAGAGCCGCTGGAGTCGATGGATCAGATGGCATTCGCTGCCAAGGCGTTGGCGGCCCGGCTCATCAATGGGCTGCGAAGGGCCGGTATGTCGCCGTTCCGTGTGGCCATCGAGATGGAGGCGGCCGACGGGACCGTGAGGGTGCGGGTGTGGCGATCCACCGATCCGTTCTCCGAACCCGCTCTGGCCGACCGGGTGTGGTGGCAGGCACGGGCCTGGGTCGAGTCGGGGCAGATACCGGGAGGTGTGGTCCGGATTCGGCTCGATCCCTCCGACCTCTCGGGTGCGGGACGTCAGCTCGGGATGTTCGAGGACGTCTCGTCGCGTATCGAAGCCGAACGGGCGCTCGCCCGGGCGCAGGCCCTGGTGGGCCCGGAATCGGTGCTGCAAGCCGTACCCCAGGGCGGGCGGATGCCGGCGGAACGGGTTGCCTGGAGAACGTGGGGGGAGCAGGTGGAAGCGGTGGAACGGGATCCCGGTGCCCCGTGGCCCGGGGCAACACCCTCGCCCACACCGGCACTGGTCCCACCCACCCAGCGTCCCCTGGATGTCGAATGGGACGGGGGTATGCCGGTACGGGTCAGGCTCGGGACCCGCTGGGAACCAGTGACCGGTTGGGCAGGGCCCTGGCGTCTCACCGGTTCGTGGTGGAAAGGGGAGAGCCCGGTCGACCGCTATCAGATCATCACCTCGGCGGGAGCGTTCCTGTGCGTCGTCGGAGAGCAGGGAACCTTCCTGGCGGGGGTGTACGACTGAAGGAGCTGCCAGCTGCCAGCTCACAGCCGCCAGCCGAGCATGACGCGAACCGAGGCGAGGTGCAATGACACGTGGCCGGTTCTGGCTGGAAGCTGGTAGCTGGTAGCTGGTAGCTGGCCACCCGAGATGCCCGTCTGCCGCCGTTTGTCTGGTAGTCTGCGGAATCGCCGCATCGGGAAAGAGGTCTGCGCGTCCTGCGCACCCCGGTGATCTACGGCTCCCCTTCGTGGCCTGGTGTCCTCGCCCGCCCACGTCTCGGTTTCGCGTATGTACGGAGTGCGAAGGCCGAGCCCTTACCCCGTACCGCCCCGTCACCCGGATTCCGAGGTGGCGGTAACACGAGGAACCAACTGAATGACCACGTTCGCAGACCTTGGTGTGCCCGCGCGCATCGCTTCATCGCTCGCAGCGCGAGATATCACCGTCCCCTTCCCCATCCAGGAGGCGTCGATTCCTGACGCTCTCGCCGGCAAGGACATCCTCGGCAAGGCCCCGACCGGTTCGGGCAAGACCCTCGCTTTCGGCATTCCGCTCGTCACCCGCGTCGAGCGCTCCAAGCCGGGTCGTCCCCGCGCCCTGGTGCTGGCCCCTACCCGTGAGCTGGCCGAGCAGATCGCTCAGGAGCTCATGCCGCTCGCCAAGAAGATGGACCGCTGGGTGCTCGCCGTCTACGGCGGTGTCGGCTACGACTTCCAGCGTCGCCAGCTCCGTCGTGGTGCAGACATCGTCGTCGCCACCCCCGGACGCCTCACCGACCTGATCGAGGAGGGCACCCTGTCACTCGAGCGGGTCGACATCGCCGTGATCGACGAGGCCGACCGCATGGCCGACATGGGCTTCATGCCCCAGGTGAAGAAGCTGCTCGATCAGATGCCGACGGAACGGCAGACCATCCTCTTCTCGGCGACGCTCGACGGTGACGTCGGCGAACTGATCCGCCGATACCAGAAGGACCCGGTGCGACACGAGGTCGAAACCGATGAGGACCACACCGTGGCGGCTCACTACTTCTGGGAGGTCGATCACTACGACCGTCTGGACACGACAGCCAGGATTCTCGGATCGAGTGAGTCGGCGATCGTGTTCACCAAGACCCGACACGGCGCCGATCGCGTCGCCAACCAGCTCGAGAAAGCCGGAGTGGCGACCGCCAGTATTCACGGTGGTCGCAGCCAGGGCCAGCGCACCAGGGCGCTCAAGGACTTCGGCTCCGGCCGGATCCGTGCGCTCATCGCTACCGATGTCGCCGCCCGTGGGATCCACGTCGACGCCGTGTCGACCGTGATCCACTACGACATCCCAGCCGACCACAAGGACTACCTGCATCGGTCGGGCCGTACCGCCCGCGCCGGTAAGGGTGGCGTGGTCGTCTCGCTCATCACCGCTGATCAGCGGCGGGCCATGAAGTCGATCCAGCGTGCCGTCGGCCTCGACGGTCGCATGCACGATCCCAACGAGGACTGGCTGACGGGCGAGACCGGTAGTCGGGTGGGGGAGCATCCCGTCGAGGTCGGTGCGCCCTCAGGTGACTCGGGTGGTCGTGGTCGTGGCCGTGGCGGCAACGGTGGTGGAAATCGTGGTGGCGGTGGTGGCCGTGGCGGCAGCCGGGGCTACGGCGGTCGCGGTGGTGACAACCGCACCGGAGACGGTCGCGGTGGCGACAACCGTGGCGGGTCCGGCCGCGGTGGCGAGAGTCGCGGGTATGACAGCCGCGGCGGGTCCGGTCGCAACGGATCGGGTCAGGGGCGGAACGGCTCCTCCTACCGCTGAGCCTCGAAGCTCCGCAACTCGTGAAGACGGGCGAGGCTCTGGCGTTGGACCTCGTCTCTCAGTGCTTCGGCGTCTGATCGGCCCATACCGTTCGTCGGTATGGGCCGATCTATGACCACCCTCACCGTGCCCGATCTGATCCACGGGGTCATCGGCTCCCAGATTCGCCGGGTGCCGTGGATCGTGACCGGCAGCACAGGCATGCCCGCCTGGATGGCCATGGTGAACGCACCCTTCTTGAACGGCTGCAGTTCGCCGTCCCTGCTCCGGGTGCCCTCCGGGTAGATGATGAGCGAATGCCCACGGTCGATCACGGCCTGCGACTGGAGATTGACCGCTTCCAGGACGTTCGTCGAGCGCACATGGCGCCGGTCGACTTCCACGATGCCGATGCGCCCGCATCGCCTGGGCCAGCACTGGGACCGAGAAGAGCTCCCGCTTGGCCAGATATCGGATAGGGACCGGTATCGCCACGAAACAAACCATCACGTCCATGTTCGACAGGTGATTGGCAGTGACCACATACGATGCCGTGGGATCGACGTGTTCGGTTCCTTCGACCTCGAGTCGGACACCGGCAGGTACCAGCCAGGCCCGTGACCAGGCGATCACGATGCGCTGAACCAGCGCGCTGGTGGGCCGGAGATGGCCGACCACTGCGGCGGCCGTGCCCATGACGATCGTGGCCAACCCTCCTGAGATCAGCGTGAGCACCGTTCGCGGCAACAGTCTGGTCCTGTCGAACACGCTGGGACGATACGCCATCGGTTGCAGCGACGTCACGAGCGGCATGATCTACGCTCATCAGAGTGACCGACAAGGGAGATCTCCGGGCTCACGCCCAGACGCTCGAGCCACCCACCCCCGACGAGGGCGCCGCCGTGGTGGCCGGCATCGTGGCGATGCTCGCCGATCGGTCGTCCGCCCACGTCCTCGTATACGTGTCCATGCCCGGGGAGCTGCCGGCCGACCACATCGTCGAGCCGCTCGTCGGCCGCCATCGCTTCTACACCACCCGTACCCCGACCGACGGTTGGCTGACCGTGCACGACTTCTTCGCGGCACGGGAGTGGCACAGGTTCGGGTACGAACAGCCCACCAGCGACGCCCCGGTCGTCGACCCAAGGGTGATCGACGTGGTGGTGGTGCCCGGACTGTGCTTCGACGAGACCGGTGGACGGGTGGGGTGGGGGCGTGGCTACTACGACCAACTGCTGGCGCGGTCCCGGCCGGACGTGGTGAGGATCGGCATGACCCTCGAACGACGATTGGTGGAGGGAATACCGATGGAGCCCCATGACGTGTTCATGACCCATCTCGCCACCGAGGGGGGTGTCAGGCCGGTCACAAGAAGGGCGTGATCGTCGTCTCCACGGCATCCGCCCAGATCATGTGTCCCACGGGAGTGGGGTGGAACATGTCCGCCGAGAACACACCAGGGGTGTCCCGGAACCGGGGCGCCGTCAGGGCCCATTGATCCACCTTGATGGCACCATGTCGGCGGGCCACCTGACCGCTGATGGCGTCGAAGCGTCGTCCGCGCCGGGCCACCATGTCACTGAGCGGGCGTTGAAGGCGGGGGATGGTTGAGAGGTCCCCCACCCCCGACAGCACCACGAGGCGGTGGATTTCGGTGAGTCGCGCCACGATCACCTCAAGGTGGTGGGCATAATCCGCCATAGAGACCCCTTTGAGGACATCGTTGGCTCCCACCGACACGAAGGCGATGTCGGCCGGTTCGGCGGTGGCAGCTTCCAACTGGTGTGCGACGACGTCGCGAGCCCGCGACCCGCCGACCGCAAACGAAGCGACCTCGATGCACCGGTCCGAGCAGAACCGATCCGCCAGCTGACGCACCCAGATGTCCTGAGGCGACGTGACCCCCGGGCCGGTGGTGGTGCTGTCGCCCACCACCACCCACCGCCACCGTTCAGTGCCCGATCCCACCAGTCCCGATGCGTCGTACTCTTCCTGATGCGGTACCGGTCGGGCCACGGCGGCAACGACCTGGGCGACGATCACAGCCCCTCCCAACGCCGCTGCCCTGAGGATGATCCGCTTCACGTCGTGGATGATGGTCGCTCGTGCCGATCAAGCGGAACGCGGATGCCAGAGGCGAGACGGCGAAGCCTGGCACAATCACGGAATGCATCTCGACGTCAACATCGGGTACTGGGGCACTGCGGTCGCCACGAACCCGGGATTGCTTCGCGAAGTGGAACAAGTCGGCTACCGCTGCATCTGGGCGGCGGAGGCGTACGGCTCCGATGCCGTCACCGTGTTGGCAGCCGTGGCGGCCCACACCGACACGATCGGAATCGGGAGCGCCATCATGCAGATTCCCGCCCGTACGCCCGCCATGACGGCGATGACGGCTGCCACTCTCGACGATCTCTCGTCGGGTCGCTTCCGGCTCGGCCTGGGGCTATCCGGTCCGCAGGTCGTGGAGGGGTGGCACGGCGTCGCCTACGGGCGGCCGTTGCTGCGGACCCGCGAGTACGTCGAGATCGTGCGAATGGCTCTGGCCAGATCGGGACCGCTCGAGTTCCAGGGTGAGGAGTATCAGGTGCCCTTCCTCGGCGACGGAGCAACCGGTCTCGGGAAGGCGTTGAAGCTGATCGGATCGCCCCATCCGGATGTGCCGGTCTATCTGGCCGCGATCGGACCCCGCAACGTCGCTCTAGCCGCCGAGATCGCCGACGGATGGCTGCCCGCGTTCTACTCACCGGAGCGGGCCGGACCGGTGTTCGAACCGTCGCTGGCGGCCGGTTTCGCCCGCTCGAAGGAGGGCGCCGGGAAACGCACCCGCTTCGACACGGTGGCAACCGTCCAGGCCGTGATCACCGACGACATTCCGGCCGGGCGGGATCAGGTGCGTCCCGCCATCGCCCTCTACCTGGGTGGGATGGGAGCCCGGGGTGCGAACTTCTACAACGAACTGGCTCGCCGGTATGGATTCGAACAGGCGGCCGAGTCGGTGCAGGAGCGGTACCTGAGCGGGGACAAGGCGGGGGCAGTGGCCGCGGTGCCCGATGAGTTGATCGACGAGGTCGCACTGGTCGGGCCGGTCGAGGCCGTCCGCGACCGGCTCGCCGTCTGGCGGGCCTCCGGTGTTTCCGCCTTGGCGATCGCATCGCTCGACCCGGCCACGCTGCGAGGCGTGATGGAGGCAGCGGGTTGTCTCACACCGTGATGAGCCTGCGGCGCCCCATCAGCAGCACGAGCGGAATCGTCAACATTCCGATCGACAGCAGCGACAGGGCCTGATACCCGACCACATCGAGAATGATTCCCGAGCCGAGGCTGGCCATGGCACTGCAGGCCCACACCATGGCGTCGACGGAGCCCTGAGCGCGTGAGCCGGCGTGGCGGGACAGGAGGGCACTGCTCGCCACGAACCCGGCGTTCCATCCCACTCCCAGCAGGAAGAGGGCGAACGCAAGCGCCGGAGTCGAGTCGTCGGGCGCCAGCGAGGCGATGATCGCCGAGGCGGCCAGGATGCCGACCGCACTCAACATGACCTTCATGGTGCCGAACACATCGACCAATCGGCCGGTGAGTGGCGAGAAGGCGAACATGCCCACCGTGTGTGCCGATATCACCAGGCCCACCACGTCGAGCCCGCGGCCGGTGTCCTCGATGTGGATCGGAGTGCCGGTCATCATCAGCACCATCACGACCTGGCCGAACGCCATCGAGACGACGGCGACCTGGACCACGGGATTCGACCACGTCCTCAGTGCGGTTGCGCTGTCGCTTGCTGCTCGCTCCGGAAGGGGGTCGGCGAGGCTGTACGGGTCGGGCCGGAGCGCGATGGCGTACGCGGTACCCGCCAGCGTCATGAAGACCGCAGCGACCATGAAGCCACCCATGTATTGCGCCCGTCCCCACGAAACCGCCAGATCCCCGGCGAAGCCGAGGAGCGAAGGCCCGACCACTGCCCCGATGGTCCCGGCCCAGACGATCAGCGAGACCGCACTCCCACGCCGTTCGGGTACGGCGATGTCGGCAGCGGCGTAGCGCGACAGTTGCGAGGCGGCCTGGCCGAATCCGAGCCCGAACATGCCGAGCAGGAGGAGTGGATAGACGCTCATGACCACGGCGGTGGCGGCGAGGGTGCCGCCGAGAGCAGCCAGCACGTAGCCGAGGATGAGGCCGCGACGGCGACCTGCCCGGGCGATGTCGGCGGCGAGTAGCGAGGCGCCGCTGGCCGTTCCCATCACGGCAACGGCGGCCGGGACACCGGCGAGCCTCGATGATCCGGTCATCGATCGAGCGGCGAGTGTGGAAACCGTGATGGCCGCGATGTAGCCGGTGTTGGCGAGAGCCACACCTCCGAACAGCACCGCCGTCAAGCGGCGTCGAGTCGGGGCGATGTCCAGCACGGGGGCGAGTGTACGGTTGCCGCGGGAAGCGAAAGCCGCCAGTCAGCGGCGAGTCGGGCTCACCCTGGGCCCCGGTCGGCTTCAGCTCCCGGAGCCGAGGGACTGGGCGGCGCGGGCGGCTTTCACCCTGTCCCCCAAACCGAAGCGAGACTTCGGACGGAGATCAACGACAGCCCCCATGGCATCGGCGAAGGCGGTGGGATCATCAGGCGCGAACGTGAACTCGGCACCGTCGAGCACGAGATGGAAACGGAACACGGTGACGCGCTCGCAGCCGACGTTTCTGATCGGCCAGGCTCCGAGTCGACGGTGTCCAGCAACGACGCGCACCCAGTCCCCATCGACCTGCACGGTGGCCGTGACCGGCTCCCCGCCCACATGTGCCACGAATCCGCCCTTGAACGACTGCATCACCAGCTCCTCTTGACCCTTGCCCCAGCAACGATGTTAGCGCAGATTTATCCCTGGGGTAGGTCGAAAGACCCAAATGCGAGAAAGTGCGGAGCTACTGGCTCCTGGCTACTGGCTTCGGGTGAGGCGTGAAGCTCTTTTGGCCATTGCGCAGTTGGGGACGTGCGATGGCGAGTCACCATACCCTGGTCGGTCGAAGCCGGCAGGCAGCAGCCAAGCTGGCTGGTCGCTGGTCGCTCCTTCGAGCTGGCGACTGCCAGCCATGACGCGATCCTGCGTGTTGCGCCGGACGTTCCGGGCCAAGCAGCCAGTAGCCAGGAGCCAGGAGCCATCAGCCAGCAGCCAGCAGCCAGCAGCTGCCAGAATGGCGTATGCCCTATCTGCCGACCAACAACGTCAGGTTTGTGACCGCCACCACGTTGTTCGATGGTCACGATGCCGCCATCAACATCTTCCGTCGGATGTTGCAGTCTTCGGGGGCGGAGGTCATCCACCTGGGACACAACCGTTCGGGTGCCGACATCGTCGACACCGCGATCCAGGAGGACGCCCAGGCGATCGCGGTCACGTCGTACCAGGGCGGGCACATGGAGTTCTTCCGGTACCTGCGTGACCTGCTGGTGGAGCGGGGGTGCGGGCACATTCGGGTGTTCGGTGGGGGCGGCGGAACCATCCTCCCGGCCGAGGCGGCCGAGTTGATGGCGTGTGGCATCACGCGGATCTATTCGCCCGATGATGGGCGTTCGATGGGGTTGCAGGGGATGGTCGACGACATGCTGATGTCGGCCGACTTCCCGACCGGCGAACTCGATGGGGAAGAGGTGGTCGCATCGGCGCACGATCACCGGGGGTTGGCACGGTTGATCTCGGCGGGGGAGAACCATCCCGACAAGTACGCCGAGGTGTTCTCGAAGTTGGCTGGTCGGGCCGCCAAGGCGACGGCTCCGGTGATCGGGGTGACGGGGACGGGCGGGTCGGGGAAGTCGTCACTGGTGGACGAGTTGGTCCGCCGGTTCCTGCTCGATTTCGAGGATGCGACGATCGCAGTGGTGTCGGTGGATCCGTCGAAGCGCAAGACCGGCGGGGCGCTGCTGGGCGACCGTATCCGCATGAACTCGCTGCCCAACGAACGGGCCTACATGCGCTCTCTGGCGACACGGCAGGCGAATCTGGCGCTGTCGCCGGCGGTGCGGACCACGCTCGACGTCGTCAAGGCGGCTGGGTTCGATCTGGTCGTGTTGGAGACATCGGGCATCGGTCAGTCCGACACCGAGATCGTCGACTTCTCGGATGTGTCGCTGTACGTGATGACTCCCGAGTACGGGGCGGCCACCCAGTTGGAGAAGATCGACATGCTCGACTTCGCCGATCTGGTCGCCATCAACAAGGCCGACAAGCAGGGTGCACTGGATGCGGTGCGGGACGTGCGCAAGCAGTACCGGCGCAACCATGCCCGGTTCGATGGGCCTGACGAGGCGTTGCCGATCCATGCCACGGTGGCGTCCGACTTCAACGATCCGGGCACCAACCGGCTGTACCGGGCGGTGATGGCGGAGGTGTCGGAGCGGACGGCGGGCGGCTTCGTGGCCGATCTGGATCTGGTGGTGGACGATGCCGAAAAGCAACACGTCGTCCCGACGGGTCGGGAGCGCTATCTGGCCGAGATCGTCGACGAGATCCGGCGCTACGACCGGTGGGTCGACCAGCAGGCCGACCTCGCCGAACAGTGGTACCGCCTCACGGGTGCGGTCGAGGTGTTGGGGGAGGACCTTCCCCCGGCGGTGTCGTCGGCGATGGAGGACACCGTCGGGCGTCTCACGATCGAGAACCGGGCAGCGGTGGAGGGCTGGGACGACCTCGTGGCCAGGTATGAGGGTGACGAATACGTCTACCGGGTTCGGGATCGCGAGGTACGGGTCCCTCTCACCACCCAGACGCTGTCGCACATGTCGGTCCGCAAGGTAGCGCTGCCCCGGTACCGGTCGTGGGG
This sequence comes from uncultured bacterium, assembly GCA_963825585.1. Lineage (GTDB taxonomy): Bacteria > Actinomycetota > Acidimicrobiia > Spongiisociales > ZC4RG35 > JAOUGY01. Next base: position 544,087 of record CAWGTX010000006.1, on the reverse strand, counting down.
GGACAGGCTCCGGTGGGTGCTGCAGGAGAACGTTCCGGGTTCGTTCCCGTTCACGGCGGGTATCTATCCGTTGAAACGGACCGAGGAGGATCCGACCCGAATGTTCGCCGGGGAGGGCCCGCCCGAACAGACCAACCGACGATTCCATTATCTGGCTGCGGGGATGGCGGCCAAGCGGTTGTCGACCGCCTTCGACTCGGTCACCTTGTACGGCGAGGACCCCCATGAGCGTCCCGACATCTTCGGAAAGGTGGGCAATTCGGGGGTGTCGGTCGCCACCCTCGACGACGCCAAGAAGCTGTACTCGGGATTCGACCTGTGTGATGCGGCCACGTCGGTGTCGATGACGATCAATGGTCCCGCCCCGATCGTGTTGGCATTCTTCCTGAACGCAGCCATCGACCAGCAGTGCGAGAAGCACATTCGCGCCCACGGTCTCGAGGCCGATGTCGAGCTCCGGATCGCCGGCCTCTACCGCGACCGTCCCCGACCCACCTATCAGGGCCCGTTGCCCGAGGGAAACGGCGGACTGGGGCTGATGCTGCTTGGAGTGACCGGTGACCAGGTGCTCGACGCCGAGGTGTACGCCCGGATCAAGACCGACACGCTCAGGATTGTCCGCGGCACCGTCCAGGCCGACATCCTGAAGGAGGACCAGGCTCAGAACACTTGCATCTTCTCCACCGAGTTCGCCCTGAGGATGATGGGCGACATCCAGCAGTACTTCGTGGATCACGACGTCCGGAACTTCTACTCGGTGTCGATCTCCGGCTATCACATGGCCGAAGCCGGCGCCAACCCCATCACACAGCTGGCCTTCACCCTCGCCAACGGGTTCACCTTCGTCGAGTACTACCTAGCCCGGGGCATGGACATCGACGAGTTCGCACCGAACCTCAGCTTCTTCTTCTCCAATGGGATCGACCCCGAGTACGCCGTGATCGGCCGCGTCGCACGACGGATCTGGGCGAAGGCCATGAAACACGTCTACGGCGCCAACGAACGCTCCCAGATGCTGAAGTACCACATCCAAACCTCGGGTCGGTCGCTGCACGCCCAGGAGATTTCGTTCAACGACATCCGCACCACACTGCAGGCGCTGTATGCCATCTACGACAACTGCAACAGCCTCCACACCAACGCCTACGACGAAGCGATCACCACTCCCACCGAGGAGTCGGTGCGGCGGGCGGTGGCGATCCAGCTCATCATCAACCGGGAACTGGGACTCGCCCGGAACGAGAACCCCCTCCAGGGAAGCTTCATCATCGAGGAGCTCACCGACCTCGTGGAGGAGGCCGTTCTCGCCGAGTTCGAGAACCTCAACCACCGAGGTGGGGTCCTGGGAGCGATGGAACGCCAGTACCAGCGCACCAAGATCCAGGAAGAGTCGATGTACTACGAGCAGCGCAAGGCTTCCGGTGAATACCCCATCGTCGGGGTCAACACCTACCTCTCCAAAGAGGGTTCTCCGTTCGTGATCCCCGACGAGCTGGTCCGCTCGACCGATGCCGACAAACGTCGCCAGATCGACAACGTCCGAGCCGTCCAGGAGCGGGGAGGCGCGGAGGCCACCGCCCGACTTGGAGCCTTGCGGCGGGCCGCCACCCACAATCTCAACATCTTCGAGGCACTCCTCGAGGCGACCAAACTCGCCAGCCTCGGTCAGATCTCCGCCGCCTTGTACGAGGTCGGCGGACGGTACCGCCGCAACATGTGATCACGCCCGGGGCGGATATCGGCAGGTCCCTCAGTCGAGTGGTGGCATTGCCATCACGCTCGTGGCAAGTGACCGACCCTGCAGGAATCGGACGAATTCGGTGGCGGGGCGGTTTCCCACCTTCCGCCTGAGGGTGGCGAGCTCGACAGCGCCGATCACCTCGGCGATCACATTCCAGTGCTCCGCGCCCATCGTCACGGGTGCGTCTGCGGGGCACAGGGCGATCAGGGCATCGTGGCTGGTGTCGCCGATCAGCTCCCCTCCGAAGTTCACGATGCGGGCACCCTCGATCACGGCCGTCACTGGGAATGCGTGATCATGGCCGAACCATCCGGGATCGGCGGTGATCTCGATTCGAGGGCCGGCGACCGTGGCCAGTTCGGCAACGGTGGTCTCGATTCGCTCCTGGACGAAGGCCCGGAGGTCGAACGCCGAGAGTCCGGCGTCGATGAGCGTCTGCGCCCCGTGACCGGAGGATCTGGCGGCGACCCACAGATCCGAACCGATTCCCGCCGCCGCGAGGCCCCGATCCAATCCTCCGCCGATCTCGGCGAACGTGACGGTACCGTCGTGGAGCCAAATCACGCCGGAGCGGACCGAACCCGAAACCACCATCGATCCCGTTGTTCTGGTGAACTCGCAGAGGTGGAGAGCGTCGTAGAGCTCGAGGCTCCCGATGTCGCCCCTGATCACCGGGGTCCCGCCAGAGCGGTTCCGATGTCGCGAGCGGTCTTGCGGGCACTCAGGTGGAGCAGGCCCAGCGTCACATCCTCGGCGGCGGCCACCACACCGAGGACATGTCGGTCCCCGACGGCGTAGATGCCGATGACTCTGTCACCTGTCGACACCACCGAGTCGTGGAAGCCACCCTGACCGAAGTCAGAAGCGATCCGCTGACCCAGGCCCAACGCCGCCGCAGAGATGGCTGCCGCTCGCATGCCCTCCACCTCGTTCCATGTGGAGTGGATGAGCATGCCGTCGGAGGTGGCAACGATCACAGCCAGTACCCCGTCGAGAGCTCGGGTGAGGTCGGCGCAACGTTCTATCACGGCGTCGACACCGGTTGCCCCTGACGCCGATGGCAGCGGTCCGAAAGCCGCCGGTGTCGGAGCAGTCGTAGCGGACGTGGGATCGTCCGTGCCGAAGTTGTAGAAGCCCTGACTCGTGGTCATCGTCACACCCGTCCCTGCGCGGTCGCCTCGAGTTGGTCGACGACGTTCACGAGCAGCGTGATGAGTACGTGTTTGACGGACTCGCGGTTCACCGCCTCGCACGGGATGACGGGGGTTCCGGCGGGCACGCCGAGTGCCTCGGCGAGCGGGCCCGGATCGGCATCGCCAAGCCGGTTGGCTGCCACGACCATCGGAACCGGACGCAGTTCGGTGAACCGGGCTCTGATGTCGGCGCCGTCCGCCCAGGTCTCCGGCCGGGTGGCGTCGACGAGGAGCACGTAGCCGATCATTCCGCGAGAGAGGATGTCCCACATGAAGTCGAATCGACTCTGTCCGGGCGTCCCGAAGAGATACAACTCCATGAGCCGGTCGCCTTCGGCCACCGAGATCTTGCCGAAGTCCATGGTCACGGTGGTGTGGTCCTTGACGTCTGCGCCATCGGTGGTGCCGGTTTCGGTCGATACCACCGGTATCTCCGAGACCGCACTGATGAAGCTGGTCTTCCCGGCTGCGAACGGACCGGTCACCACCAGTTTGAAATTGATCACATCGTTCATGGTGTCTCCTCCACTCACAGTCCGCGCACCGCTTCGATCAGCCGCCTCAAGGCGTGTGCCTTCTCCTGAGGTGGTGGTTCGGCACGATTGGCCCGCATGCTGGCGATGGCGGCGTAGGTCTGGCGACCGACCCGTTCCGGCACGTATTCCTCGTAGTCGTCGTCCGTGTCGTCGGCGAACATGCCCGATGGGATCGGGTGAGCGGGCGTCGGTTCGGGCGTCTCGTTCGACCGCGCCGGGGATGGCGGTTCGGCGGTCGTAGCTGAGGGTGCATCACCGGTGGTGTGCGAGCTGACGATGCTGACCAGTCCGAGCCGTTCCAGGCTGCTGACCGCGCGCTCGGCCCCGGCCGCACCGAGCACGTCGGACAGTTCGGCGAAACGCATCGGCGCCACCAGCCCGGCCAGCGCATTCCAAGTGGTGGCATCGATCGTGACCGGTGAGGACATGCTTCGATCGAGCGAGATCAGGGTGTCGTCGGCGAATCGCGGCGGACGTTCGCTCAGATAGCGGTCGACATCGAAGGTGACCGATGCCCCGAAGCCGTGGCGGCCGTTGCCACGGGTGTAGCCGTCGAGCGCGCCGTCCCGGAGTGCAGCGATACAACCGGCCAGCCTGGCGTCGACGAAGCGTTCGACGGCGTTGCGGTCGCAGCCCAGGTGCATGAGCTCTTCGGCGAACCTGCCCTTCGCTCCTGGTCGTCCGCCTGCCTCCTGCCACAACGTGTGGGCGATGCCGGCGGCGGCCAGTTCCTTGGCGGTGAGCGCCTGGGCATCGGACACGGCGAAGTAGAGGCGACCGTCCTCGAAGAACAGGCTCGCCGGCGATTGCCCAGCGAACCGGACCGTGCCACTCCACCGCTCGCCGGCCAATTCGACCAGCAACGCATCCAGTCCATCAGGACCCAACGGTTCGATCGCGGTGTCGCCACTCACAGTGCCACTCCGTCGGCGATCGCCCGAAGGTGTTTCCGGGCGAGACCGAGGCCGGTCACCCGGCCGTCGAAGATGGCGTAGAGGAACAACCCGGGGCCGTTGGCGGCGGTGGGGATGGGACAGACGATGTGCATGCGGGGCCCGACGTTGATGATGAGGTCGTCGACCAGGTCGACCGCTTCCATCTCCTCGATCACCTTGAAGGTGGAGCGGAGTGTTTTGGTGGCTGCGGCGACGGCGGCATCCAAGGCGGCCCGTTCCACGCCGCCGACCGCGGCGAGGGTGAGACCCGAGCTGTGATCTCCAAGCGCCACCGACATGCAGCCGTCGATGTCGAGGGCGAGCCCGAGAGCAGTGTCGGCGTTCACCGGTTCGTCCTCGTGCCTTCAGCGTCCCATGTGTGGACTGGGTACGACGAGGGGGAATGTCGGCATGGGTTCATGTGGCTCGGCTCCGGACCGGAAAGTCATCTGACGGCTGCCCTCTCTTCATCGGAGTTGGCGTCTCGAAACTGGAGAGGCGACTTGGTCAAGCCAAGACCGGTTGCGGCCGATGTGATTCCCGATGGCCAAGACGTTCGCAATCGTGAAGAAGGGATACGACCCGGCGGCGGTAGACGGCTTCGTGCGCGACCAGGCCGAGGCCTGGAGATCGGAGTTGGCCAAGGCTGTGGACGGCATCGAGGAGTGGCGACGTCGGGCCGAGGAGTTCGCGGCGACGGCGGCGCTCCTCGAGCAGCGTCTGGCTGAGTCCGAGCGAACGCACGCAGAAGAACGCTCAGGCCTCGAAACCGCTCTCACCGAGACCCGCTGGGCCCGTGACCAGGCGACCGCCATCCTGGCGGAGGAACGAGCCGCTCACGCCAGGGCCAGTGCCGAAGCGGGCGGGATGATCGGATCAGCCCAGCAGGAGGCCAACCGGCGGCTGGCGGCCGCCGAGGCCGAGATCCAGCGGATGTACGCCCAGGCGAGGAAGCGGATCGCCATGGCGGAGACGCACGCCAAGGAGCGTCTCGAACGACTCGAGGTGTCGGTCACGGCCTGATATCCGTACTGGTTCCTCCAGCCGGACCTCTGCTCGGCGCTCACGGGCTGTGTCGCAACGCGATGTGGGGAAACCGCGACTGGTAGACCCTTCGAGTTGACCAATAGCGACAACTCCGCGACACTTGCAGTGTGGCGACAACTCCTCCAGAAGTGTTGGTAGCGGTCATCGGAGACGTGATCGGGTCTCGACGGCACCCGGATCGGCCCGCTCTGCAGGAGCGTCTCCGCGAGGGCTTCCTGGTGGTCGAGGAGTTCGTGTCCGCCACTCAACCGTTCGCGATGACCATCGGCGACGAGTTCCAGGGGTTGTTCGATACGGTGGAAGAGGCGACGACGGCCACCTTCGTCCTCCAAGTGGTGCTCGCCGACACCGTCGGTGTGAGGTTCGGCGTGGGCGTCGGGGAGGTCATTCGCCTGGCCGACGAGGGTCCCTATCAACAGGACGGTTCGGCCTGGTGGAGGGCCCGGGAGGCCATCGACATGGTGCGGACGGCGGAGCGCTCTCGCGGAACGCCACCTCGGTGGGCAACCGGTTTGGTCGACGACAGCGCCGACGACGGCATCCTGACGCGGTACCTGCAACTCCGTGATCACGTCGTCGCCGGCATCGACGGGGTGGATGCCGATATCGTGGTGGGCCTGATGAAGGGACACACCCAAGCGGCCATCGCCGAACGGCTCGGCATCGACAAGGGAGCCGTGAGCCGTCGGGTTGGGAGGCACGGGCTTTCCGCGCTCTTGTTCGGCATCGAGGTGAGGCAGGCATGAACGACGTCCTCGTCGATACCGTGATCATCGGGCTGGGCGGCCTCATCCTGACCTGGCCGGCCAACCTGGCTGTGCGGTGGGTGTTGGGTAGGGCCCGACCACACCTGGGTCCGCCGGTGGGTGCAGGGCGATGGATCGGCGTGCTCGAGCGGCTTCTGATCTTCGTCCTCGTCGTGATGGGCGAGGCCGGTGCGGCCGGTCTGGTGGTGGCGGCCAAGAGCATCCTCCGGTACCCCGAGATCAGTGGACAGGCACCGACCATCAACCCCGAGTACGTTCTGGTCGGGTCGCTGACCAGTTGGTTGCTGGCGTTCGCCGTGGGTGGTGGCGCGGTCGCCGCCCTCGGGTAGCCTGCTGGCGATGGCCAGGGTCTTCCTTTCTCCTCCCGACGTGGGCACCAGCGAACGGGAGGCCCTCGTGCGGGCCTTCGATGGCGGATGGATAGCCCCGCTCGGGCCCGAGGTCGATGCCTTCGAGCTGGAACTCGCCGCGGAGACCGGTCGCGACCACGGCGTGGCGCTGTCGTCCGGCACCGCCGCCCTCCACCTGGCACTCGTGCTGGTTGGTGTCGAAGCGGGAGACCGGGTCGCCGTCCAGTCCCTCACCTTCTCTGCCACCGCCAACGCCATCCGCTACGTGGACGCCGTTCCGGTGTTCATCGACTCGGAACCCGGGTCGTGGAACATGGACCCCGACCTGCTGGGTGAGGCGCTCGACGCCGGTGGGATCAAGGCGGTGGTCACCGTGGACCTGTACGGCCAGTGCGCCGACTACAACCGCATCGAGGAGTTGTGCCGCCGCCATGACGTGCCGCTCATCGAGGACGCCGCCGAGGCGCTGGGAGCGACCTATGACGGGAGACCCGCCGGGACTTTTGGTGCGCTGGCCGGGCTCTCGTTCAACGGCAACAAGATCATCACCACCAGTGGCGGCGGCGCCCTCGTCACCGGTTCGGCCGAATGGGCCGCCAAAGCCCGTTTTCTGGCGACCCAGGCTCGCGACCCGGCGCCGCACTATCAGCACTCGGAGCTCGGCTACAACTACCGCCTGTCGAACCTCCTCGCCGCCTTGGGGCGCGCTCAGCTCTCGGATCTGAAGCGTCGTGTAGATCGTCGCCGCGATCACAACCGTTTCTACCGTGACGCCCTCGCAGACGTCCATGGCATCGACTTCATGCCCGAGGCGCCGAGTTGCCGCTCGACCTTCTGGCTCACGGCTCTCACGGTCGACCCCGCCGTCACCGGCGTGGATCGGGAGGCGATCAGGGTCGAGCTCGAGCGACACGACGTCGAGGCCCGCCCGGTGTGGAAGCCAATGCACCTCCAGCCCTTCTACGAGGACTACGACATGATCGGTGGAGCCGTCTCCAACCGACTGTTCGAGCTCGGACTGTGCCTCCCCAGTGGTTCCAACCTGTCAGAGGAAGATCGCACGAGAGTCGCCGAGCTGGTGCGCTCGGTCCTCGGTCGGTAGCCGCCGGGCCACCGACCCGATCTCACTCGAATGGATAGCCGGGCCTACCCCGCGCCAGCCAGTCCTGCAGTGCTCCCTCAGTGCCGACGTCGCTGCCGACGCCGCTCGACATGATGTAGCGATGATGAAGGAGGTCGCAGTAGGCCTGCACCGGATCGGCGATGTCGTTCATCGCGGAAAGGCGCGTCAGTGTCGGTTCGAATGCACTCATTCGCCACTGAATCGAAGAAACGCTCTTGCCGGTGGCCGACTCGCTTCCTCCCCTCTTCGCCTGGAAGTAGTAGAGGTCGGACAGAATCTGGCGCGCCTGCTGCTCCAGTGCTTCTACGCCGGTCAGCTCCTTGAGCCGGTTGGCGTGGTAGTTGCGTCCGCCCACCCGAAGCTTGACCGACAGCTTGGACCCGCCTTCGGCGGGCACCAGGTCGACCTCCTCGACGTCGAACCCGAGCTCGTTGAGTCGGGCGATACGTTCGGCGATCTTGTAGCGCTCATCTGTGGCGATCAGATCCTCGGAGTCGAGTTCGGCCCAGAGGGCCCGGTAGCGGGCGGCGATGTCCTCGCCCAGGGCAAGATCGGCGTCCTCGACCTCCAGTCCGGCCTCGGCGGCGATATCGGCCATCCCGCCCGCAACGTTGGTGATCATGATCTCGATGTCCTCGTTCCGGTGGCCGGCAGAGAGGCTGGCGCCGTCGAACAGCTCGGCGGTCTCGGCATCCACCATGATCGTCTCGATCGCCTCGGCGTCGAAGCGGTAGAGAACGTTCGACAACGAGCAGTCACCCCAGTAGACGCCCACCAGGTGGAGTTCGACCAGGAGTTCGGCGAAGGCGTTGAGCATCTGGGTCCGACGGGGCCCGAACCCGGGGCCGGCCAACAGCTCGCGGTACGAGAACGAGAAGGGCTCGTACTCGGTGATGAGCGCCGCCGACTGCTCTGCGTGGCGGTCGGGATGACGTCCTTCGACCACTCCCACCGGTGTCACCGCCGGCGCCCCGAAGGTCTCGAGCGCTCGGAGCACCGAATAGTCCTGACGGGCGGCCCGCACCGAGAGCTCCTTGACGACGTAGATGCCCTGCGGGTACTGGAAGAAGCGCACCTCGTGCCGCGAGATGCCCTTGGGGAGTGTGATCATGTGCGGGGGATCCCAATCCACGATCGATCTGTCCCACGGGAGGTCGAGGAAGTCGGGGTGTCCGGCCCGTACCGTCAGTTCTGCCATCTGCACCGGCCACGGTACCTTGCCAGGGTGCAGCCACCCGAACGTATCGAGATAGACGCCAAGACCCGGATCCTGCTGACGTGGTCGGACGGCGTCGTGGCCGATGTCTCGGCTGTGAAGCTCAGGGCGATGTGTCCGTGTGCCGACTGTCGGACCGAGCGCGAGAACCGTCCCCGACTCCACCTCACGGTGCTGCGCCCCGAACCCACGATCGAGAGCGCCCACCTGGTGGGCGACTATGGCCTGGGCGTCTCGTTTGGCCCGGACGGGCACCGCACCGGGATCTTCACCTGGGAGTTGCTGTATTCGGCCGGTCAGCCGGGCTGACAGACAGGACACCAGAAGGTGACGCGGGGATGGCGTGCCCCCACCCGGTCGGACAGGATGGCGGTGCGGCACCGCCGGCACGGAAGCCCTTCCCGTTGGTACACCCAGCCCTCCATGCCCTTCATCCCGGTGGTGTCACGGGCTCCGCCGCGCTCGGCGTTCGGCGTCATGATCCGTCGGGACCGGAGCGCCATGGCGTCGATCTGATCGGGCGAGAGGTCCGCCAACGGACGGCGCGGGTGAATGCCCTCCAAGAACAGCACCTCGTTCTTGTACTCATTGCCGACTCCGGCCAGGACCCTCTGGTCGAGGAGGAGGTCGGCCGCCATCGTGCTCGCCGCCAGCAAGGAGACACGGGTCCGGTACTCATCGAGATCGAACACCTCGTCGAGGACGTCCGGGCCGAGGCGTCGCAGCTTGTGGTCGAGCACCTTCCGGCGATCGACTTCGACCACGGGTGCGGCATGGCAGGTGGCGACATGCTCGGCCGTCCGGAGCATGAGACGTATGTCGCCCGTCCCGTCCCGCCCGCCCGGCCCCGTCCCGTCCCGCCCGCCCGGCCCCGTCCCGTCCCGCCCGCCCGGCCCGGCCGACCCACTTCTTTCTCCTTCGGTCCGGAATGCGCCGCCCGGCGACCCGACCCGCCACCATCCCGGCATTCCCATCCACACGTGGATGGAGATGTCTCCACTCACATCGATGAGGAGGTGCTTGCCGTGTGTGCGAACCGTCTCGACGTGTGCCCCGATCAACCGGTCAGACCAGCGACGCACCGCACCCACGCCATCGACCGATGTCAGCACGGCTCCGACGAAGCGGGGCCGGAGCAGCGCAGCGATGCGCGTGTATGAATCACCTTCCGGCATGGAACCGGAGCCCCCTCGGGACCGGAGTGAATCCCTGGCGGCGCAGTGCGTCGGCGAGACCCGATGTCGACATAGGGAGCCCATTGACGGTCTCGACCGTGTGTCGTCGGTGGCGTCGGCCGATGACTGCCAACGCCTCGGCGACATCGTCGTGATCGGGCTCACCAAAGGTCAGGAGTCGCCGTTTGTAGGCGAATCCGGCCAGGCGACCGTCGACCAGGACAACGTGGGCGCCGGCGATGCGGCCGATCCGACCTTCCTCGATCGTGGGCCACTCGAGCGCCGCACCGTAGGGGTTGGCCGGATCCGTGGCGGCGATCGCGAGCACGCGATGATCGCCGCCCGGGAGTCGCAGACGGTCGACCGCTCCGGACAGGGCGAACTGGGCGCCGCCCAAACCCTCGATGAAGTATCCACGCCGCACCCGGCCCGTCTCCTCGAGGCGGGTCAGAACCGGGTAGATCCCCGCGAAACCCCCGGGCACTGCTTCGGCGGCCACCGCCGCCCTGGTCAGGACACCGTGACGGCGGAGCAGTTGATCGACGGTGGCCGCGGCTTTCGTCGTCGGGTTGGGCGTCTCCCACATGAGCTGGGACACCAGCGACCACCGACCGGCCGAGTGGGCAGGGAAGGTGGAAGCGATTGCCGGCCGCCGCGGAGCCCTGGCACGTCCGGTGGACGCCAGGAACGCGCTGGAGGGGAGCGAACGTGTCGTTGCCGACCTCGCCGGCCCACACGAGATCCCACAGCGCATCGAGGACCGAGCCCGGGTCGCCGCCACCGGCAGCGCCGTACAGGTCGCGGAAGAACGATGCCCCCCGGGTCTCGAGGTGGTGTCTGATGGCATCGTGGAGCGGCCCCTCGGGGCGGTCCCTGGCCGCGTCGTTCAGCAGACCCGGTAGTTGATCACGGAAGAACACAGCGATACGGCCGTCACGGGTACCGAGCGAACCGCGGCCGACCCACACGATCTCACCTTCCACCGCCAGTTGGTCCAGCAGGTTCTCGTGATCGACCAGGCGGGACGCCATCACGTCCGCTTCGAACACCGAGGCCGGGATGTCCACACCCTGGAGCCGTCCGATGATCTCGACCGCACCGTTGCGGCCGCGGGCGGGTCCATCCACCAGTCCGTGCCAGGCGGGGAGGAATCTGCCTAGCCCGGCAGGATCGACCGGCTCGATCTCGTGGCGGAGCGCGGCCAGCGACCTGCGCTTGAGACGACGCAGGACCTCCAGGTCGACCCACTCCTGTCCTTCGGCGCCGGGCCGGAACGCGCCCCGGGAAACGCGACGGGCCTGTTCGAGCCGCTGCAGAGCGGTTTCGATCACTCCCGGAGGTAGACCGAGTTCGGTGGCGGCGTCGCCCACCCGGAACGGACCGTGGGTCCGGGCGAATCGACCCACGACATCACCGAGCGGGTCGGCCACGGGTTCGAGGAACACATGCGGCACACCGCGAGGTGGCTGGACGCCCTGGGCGTCACGCAAGCGACCGGCGTCCTCGATGGCGGCCCACTTGTCGCTGCCGGCCACCATCACCCTGATCACCCGCCGGGCGGACTCCAGGCTCGTGAGCGCCGAGAGGGCATCGAGGTCGGCACTTCGGGCCGTCACGGCCTCGCTGCTCAATGGCCCGAGGTCCCGCAGCAGGTCGGCCACGCCGTCGAGGTGCCGAACCCGGCGATCGTCTGCCAGGTGTTGAAGCTCGAGCTCGAGGGAAACCAGCTCGTCGGGGGAGAGGAGCTCACGAAGCTCACCTTCGCCGAGCAATTCCGCCAACAGGTCACGGTCGAGGGTCAGCGCTGCGGCCCTGCGTTCCGCCAATGGAGTGTCGGCCTCGTACAGGAAGGCGGCCACGAAGGCGAACAGCAACGACGACGCAAACGGCGACGGCCCCCGCGTCTCGACCTCGACCACCCGGATCCGTCTAGCGGCCACATCGGCGAGCACAGATTTCAGGGCAGGGAGATCGAAATCGTCCTGGAGCACTTCGCGGTAGGTCTCCAGCACGATCGGGAAGGTTCCGAACTGTTTGGCGACCTTCAGGAGGTCGGCGGCCCGTCGTCGCTGCATCCACAGAGGCGTGCGCTGACCGGGGCGCCGTCGGGGGAGCAGCAGCGCCCGCCCGGCGGCCTCCCTGAATCGGGCCGCGAACAGCGAGGTGTCCGGGAGATGATCCACCAAGATCGCCTCGACCGCGTCCGGATCGATAGCGAGCGCGGCGAAGTCGGGGATGTCGTCGGTGTCGGCGAATCTCAGGGCGATCCCGTCATCGGACCAGATCACGTCGACATCGACATCGGCGCGCTCGCGCAGCGACTGGGTGATCGCCATCGCCCAGGGGGCGTGAACACGGGCGCCGAGTGGGGAGAGGATCACCATCCGCCAGTCGCCGATCTCGTCGCGGAACCGTTCCACCACCATCGTCCGGTCGGTGGGGACCGCGCCCGAGGCCTCGAGCTGTTCGGCGAGGTACTGCACGAGGTTGGAGGCGGCGAACTCGTCGAGCTGCATCTCCTCGGTGAGGAGTCGCCTGGCCGCATCGGCATCGAGATCGGCCAGACGGCGAACGAACGCCCCGACCTCACGTCCGGTCTCGATGCTGCGTCCGAGGGCGTCGCCGTGCCAGAACGGCATCTTGGCCCCGGGCTCGCCCGGTGCCGGAACAACCACCACCCGGTCGGGCCCGATCTCGGTGATGCGCCAGCTGGTGGATCCCAGCAGGAAGACGTCGCCCTGGCGGGACTCGTAGACCATCTCCTCGTCGAGTTCGCCCACCCGACCTCCATCGGTCAGCTGTACCCGGTACAGACCCCGGTCGGGAATCGTGCCCGCATTCGCCACCGCCAGTTGGCGTGCCCCGGGCCGACCCGTCACGGCCCCGCTGACCCTGTCCCAGTTGATTCGAGGTCGCAACTCGGCGAAAAGATCCGACGGATAGCGGCCCGCAAGCATGTCCAGGGTGGCGTCGAACACCAAGCGGCTCAACTCGGTGTACGGAGCGGCCCGCTTTGCCATCTCGTAGAGATCGTCGGCGGTCCGGTCATCGATGACGGTTGCTGCCACCAGCTGCTGGCTGAGGACGTCCAACGGGTTTCTGGGGATCGTCGTCGCCTCCACCTGGCGTCGCTGCATGAGGTCGACGATCACGGTCGAGAGCAGCAGGTCGCCCCGATACTTGGGGAAAACCTTGGCGGTCGAGACACCGCCCACCTGATGGCCCGCCCGCCCCACCCGCTGCAGACCGGAGGCCACCGAAATGGGAGCCTCGACCTGCACCACCAGGTCGACGGCACCCATGTCGATGCCCAACTCGAGCGACGAGGTGGCCACCACCGCCGCCAGTTCGCCCCGTTTCAACGCCTCTTCGATCTGGACGCGTTGGTCTCGCGAGACCGAACCGTGGTGTGCTCGGGCGATCTCGGTGCCGGCCAGGGTGTTGAGCTCGGCGCACAACCGCTCGGCCAGTCGCCGGCTGTTGGCGAACACGATCGTGGATGTGTGTGACTCGATCAGCTCCAGAATGCGCGGATAGACAGCCGGCCAGATCGAACGTGTTCGGGGAGCGGCATCGGGCCCGTCGAGGAATGCATCCAATGGGTCCGGGATCGCAGGCTCGGCCATGTCCTCGACAGGGACCACCAGTTCGATGTCGAGCGGCCGTTCACCTCCGGCGTCGATGATGGTGACCGGACGGGGCGCCATGACGCCGCCGCCACCCGGTTCGAACCCGCCCAGGAAGCGGGCGATGGCATCGAGTGGGCGCTGGGTGGCCGAAAGGCCGATGCGCTGTGGGGGAGTGGCCGTCACCTCCTCCAGCCGCTCCAGACTCAGAGCGAGGTGGGCGCCGCGCTTGGAACCCGCCACGGCGTGCACCTCATCGACGATCACCCACCGAACGCTCGCAAGCACCTCCCGGGCTTGGGAGGTGAGCAACAGGTACAACGACTCAGGCGTGGTGATGAGGATGTCGGGAGGGTTCTTCTGCATCCGGCGCCGCTCGTCGGCGGGGGTGTCTCCGGTGCGAAGGAACGTGCTGAGTTCGGGGAGTTGCCGGGTGCCCAGGCGTTCGGCGGCGTGCCTGATTCCCAGCAAGGGGGCTCGGAGGTTGCGTTCGATGTCGTAGGCCAGTGCCTTCAGTGGCGAGACGTACAACACCCGGCAGCGTTCCATCCGGTCGGGCACCGGCTCGCTGAGCAGGCGATCGAGCGTCCAGAGGAATGCTGCCAGCGTCTTGCCCGAACCGGTCGGGGCATGGATCAGGGTGTGGGCCCCGGAGCTGATCGACGGCCATCCCGCCGTCTGCGCGTTGGTGGCCGCGGGGAAGGACGCGTTGAACCAGGCTCGGGTGGCGGCGGAGAACGGTGCGAGGGGGTCGGCCACTCGGCCACTGTATAGCGGGAACGGGGAAACCCAGGTGCGAGTCGAACAGCGAGAACAGGTCTACGTGTCAGCCGAGGCTGCAGTCGCCCTGTTCAGACGGCGAGCATGCGGAGGGCAGGAGCTTGTGGACTCACCACGCCGGCTTCCACCAGCTGGATGAAACCCGCTGAGACATCGGGGTCGAACTGGGCACCGGCGTGGGCTCGCAGCTCGCTCAGCGCGTAGTCGATCGGCAGGGCCGGCTGATACGAACGATGTGACGTGATGGCGTCGAAGGCATCGGCGACCAGCACGATCCGAGCCAGGAGAGGGATCTCGGTGCCCCGGAGCCCGAAGGGATAGCCTTCGCCGTCCCAGCGCTCATGATGGTGGAGGATGGCCTCGGCGATGCTCGGATCGTAGGCGTCGACCGTCATGGCGAACCCGAACTCGGGATGACGTCGCATGCGGTGGATCTCATCGGCGGCCAGCGGACCTGGCTTGGCGAGGATCGCCGGGTCGACGTGCACCTTGCCCACGTCGTGGAGGACGCCAACGGTGGAGAGCCGATCGAGGTCTTCCTGGTCGAGACCCATGTAACGGCCGATCTCAGTGGCGAAACTCGAGACCCGGTAGACGTGGCCGTACAGGTCCTCGCCCGCTCCGGTCATCGCTTCGATCAAAGAGTCCATGTCCGCCCCTCCTCCGGTCCTCGCTACGACGGGCGAGTCCTCGGTGCGCGTCCGTCGTTACACGATTTCCACAGAATGACGTGGATAACTCACTTCGTCCATGGGTCGGCGGAACCAAAAAGGAACCGCTGCTGGCTGCTGGCAACTGGCGGCTGGGAGAGCCCGTCCAGGGGCTTTGAATCCCCGAGCTAGAAGCTAGGAGCCAGCAGCCAGCAGCTGTCTTTCATACCCACCCGATCCGACCGGCCGCCTGGATGAAGGCTTCGGCTCGTGCCGGGTCGACGCGGTTGGTGGCGACTCCGTCGATCTTGATGGCGGTTCCCACGATGGCGGCGTCGACGAGGTCGGCCAGCTCGGACAGGAGCTCGGGGAGGGCGCCGGACCCCACGACGATGGGCGCATCGGGGACCGCCTTGCGAACCGTGCGGGCATCGTCGAGGTCGATGGCCTTGCCCGTGCCGGTACCGGACACGACGAGAGCGTGAGCGCCACCGCGCTCCCAGGTGTCGACGGCGGACTGTGCGATGGTGAGACCGGGGGGAGGGCTGGCGTGTTTCACGAACACGTCTGCGAGCACTGCCACTCCGGGGGCGATCCGACTCCGGGACCGGGCAACCTCGGCGGCGCGTCCCACGATCGGTCCCTGGTCGGTGTACATGGTGCCGGACAGCACGTTGATGCGGATCATCGATGCGTCGACCGCGCTCGCCACCGCCAGCGCCGCCAGCCCGTCGTTGCGAAGCACGTTGATGCCGATCGGCACATCGGCCACGGTGCGGATCTCGGTGGCCACTCGGGCCATCGCCGCAACCGTCACGGCCGGGACGTCGTCGGGATAGAACGGTGCGTCGCCGAAGTTCTCGATCATGAGCGAAGGGAACCCGGCTGCCACCAGCGTCACGGCGTCGCGCATGGCGGCATCCACCACGCGGTCGATCGAACCGGAGAAGTCGGGGGAGCCAGGGAGCGGATCGAGATGGACCATCCCGATCAGACGCGGAATGGTCACGTGAGCACGGGTCACGATGTCGGGGACGTCACAGGTACGTCCTCACCACCTCGATGGCGATTTGGGCGGCGTCCCCGGAGACCTTGAGCCGCGTGTCCTTGACTCCGGCACGCCGAACCGAGAGGCGGGCCCAGTCGGCGGCCGAACCCTTGATGAGGTTCTCGGCGTCATCCGGCCCGTAGACCCACTTCACATATCCTGGGCCGATGACCTCGACCCGAATCGGGACGTAGTCGTACCCCGCGAGCTTGAAGGCATAGGGCAGGCTCTTCCACCCCAGCCAGCAGATGTGGCGGATACGTGGGGTGTCCTCGATCTCGGCACCCAACGCCTCGTAGATGTCGAGACCGTGTGCCCACGTCTCCATGAGCCTCGTGGTGGCGAGGGTGCGGGCGCTCATCGAGCCTGCGATCCACTCGACCCGGTGCTCCGGTCCCATGTGTGACAGCGGCTCCACGACCTTGGCACGTCCACTGCGCCACCATTCGATGACGTCCTGAGGGCGCATCTTCCGGCCCTTCACGACCGCTTCCTGACGGATGCTGTCGAGATCGGGAGTGGACCGGTACCGGGACAGGTCGGCGTCGCCGGTGATGACCGACGCGGCCAATTCCTCGGAGTCGGCCAGGTGGCTGATCGTGTCCCGGATGGTCCAGCCGACCGAGCGCGTCTTCTTGTCCCAGTCCTTCAGCGGAATGCGCTGCAGGAACTGATCCAGGAACTGCTGTTCGGCAACTAGGTCAGAGAGGATCTCACGCACGGTTGCTCATTTTAGCGTTCTCTGCGGGCTTGGCGGTCGTCCGGGCGAACACCACTCTCCAGGGCCCGCTGCGTTGCCCCAAAAGCCATTGATATCGGGGCTTGGTCGGTCACACCATGGCCGGCGGCACCGCCAAGTTCTCAGAACGAACGGTCAGCCTGTTCGGAACCGAACGGCGCGGGAGGATGGACCTCGCGCGGGGTCGACACCACCGAGTTGAGCTCGTCGATGAGCTGGCGCAGGCGACCGAAGCGTCGACGGTCGAAGCGGAGCGCGACCCTGTCGCAGTCGAGGGCGTCTCCGTCGCGCACCTCGTCGGGCGTCGGTTCGATGGACTCGATCGAGCCGTCGACCAGGAGGTCGGCGTAGTCGGACGACAAGCGCTCGAGCATGGTGTCGTCGGGAGCCTGTCGGAGCCGAAGCACCAGCGTCCCGGCTACGTAGCGCTGCGAATGGAAGTTGGCGTAGAAGCGGCACAGTTCCTCGGCGGCCTGTTCGGGATCGTGGATCAACGAGAACAGCGAGAGATCGTCGAGAGCGATGAGACCTTTGGCGACGAGCACGTCCCGCATGAAGTCGATGAGCGGCTGCCAGTAACCAGTGCCTTCCTCCTCGATGAGGACGATCGGATGGAGGTCGCTCTTCCCGGTCTGGATGAGCGTGAGTAGTTCGAAGGTCTCGTCGAGGGTGCCGAAGCCCCCGGGGAAGAGGGCGAAGGCGTGCGACTCCTTCACGAATCCGAGCTTGCGCGTGAAGAAGTACTTGAAGTTGACGGTCTTGTCGGGGTGCACGTACTCGTTGGCGTTGGCCTCGAAGGGCAACCGGATGTTCACACCGTACGAGGCTTCGAGTCCGGC
The DNA here is from genome assembly GCA_963825585.1 of uncultured bacterium. Lineage (GTDB taxonomy): Bacteria > Actinomycetota > Acidimicrobiia > Spongiisociales > ZC4RG35 > JAOUGY01. The sequence continues at coordinate 526,322 of CAWGTX010000006.1, read as the reverse complement.
TCCCCGGTTGCCGGCCTCCATGATGCCGGGACCCGCGCCTGTGACCACACCCCAACTCCGGGCCCCCATGATCTCGCCGAAGCGAAGCGCCAGCCGGTAGTTGGGGTCGGACTCGGGCAGCCGGGCGGAACCGAAGATGGTGACCTTGGGCTCGTTGTGGCGGGAGAACACCAGGTTCGAGTACCGCATCTCCTTGAGCGCGGTGTTGATGAGCTTGAGTTCCCCGCGGTCAGGGCCGTCTCGGTGCAGCTTGAGCGCCGTGACGATGATCTCGGAGATCAGGTCGGCGTTGTCGTTCTCCGAGCCGCTCGCCACCAGTTCGGCGATCGCCCGGTCGAGGTCCGAATTCCCGAGGTCATACCCGCGGATGCGGGGAGGCTAGCCACCGCTCGACCACTAGCGACAGGTCAAGAGGTCGATGGGTCGACAGGGCAACAGGTTGACTCGGACCGCGGTGGGCAACGCGCTCCCTTGGTGATGCGCACGTCGCGGCTGATCGTCAGAACGGACGTTCGTTGGGGCCCTTGCGGACCACAGCGTTCCACACCGTCTCGTAATGATCCCGGTCGTAGAGGTCCACGTGAGGGAGCACGAACTCCTCCCAGGCCAGCCGGAGAGGGTCGGTGGCGTGGGAGTGGATGTGCAGACCTGTCGGGAGTCGATCGAGGATGCTGCGCAGGCTCAGGGGCGTCTCCACCCTGGTTCCGGCGTCGATCGCCTCGAACGAGGCGTTCACCTCCACCGCCAAGCGGGCGATCGCGGTCACGTAGACGGCTTTGAGCGACGGATAGCGCCGCCGGAGCATGTCCTCGATCTGCTCGGTTCCGGGGAAGGACTTCTCCCAGATCACCCACCTGTCGGCGAAGGCCTTGTTGAGAGTCTGAGTACCGGCGTAATCGCGGAGGTCGGTCGGGTTCATCGTGCCGAACACCCGCACGTCGGGGCGGAGCCGGACGGTATCGCCATTGGGCAGGTCGATGGCCGCATAGCGGTCGAGCAGTCCGTGGAGCGCGAAGAGCGTCTCGGCGCCGGCGGCGTTCAGCTCGGACAGGTTCAGCAGTGCCGGCCCACGGAGGGCACGGGTGATGTCCCCGTCCTCCCAACGGCTCTCGGTCCCGCCCTTGCCGTCACCGTGCAGCTTGGTGGATCCGATCAGCGTCACGTCGCGGACCTCGCCGGTGAGCGGGATCCGGAAGTATGGAAGCGCCATTCGTGCGGCGAACTGCTCGATGTCGTGATCCTTGCCGGTTCCCATGTGGCCCCGGACGGCGAGATGGAGGGGGGCGAACCCCTCGGGATCGGCCAGACGCACCGCTTCGACCTGGGCGAAGCGATACAACATCCCGAGATCGACGTAGTGGGGGTCCGGATCAGGGATCTTGGCGGTCCGTTGATCGTGATCGGACAGACCCTTCGGCATCTCGAATCGCGGCAGGGTGATGGGCGGTCCGACGCCGGTCGGATCCTCGAACACCACATTCTCAGGCACTGATCTCATCCCTTCGGGTCGAGGTGGGGCGCGTCGGTCGCGACCACCAGCTGTCCATGCCCCACAACGACAGACTTCGGCGCAACGAGGACCGTACCCCGTCCACCATGGCCCTCGTCAACTCCGCAGGGTGCTGCACGACCTCGCTCCGGTTGTAGGTCGTGGTGACCGTGTCGTCGCCGATTCCGATGCCCAGGACCGTGGTTCCGGAGCGTTCGATGGCGTCGACCGTATCGGCCAGATTGCGAACCGATCCACGGGTCATACCGTCCGCCAGAACCACCATCACCCGTACATGGGAACCGAGTCGCCCCATCCGTTCGGCCGCCATCGTCAGGTTGAACTCGTCGACGTTGGAGGCCCGGTCGAACATCGAGACCGGGGGAGCTGTCTTGGGCTCGCGCCGGGCAGCCATCACGGCCTTGACCGGCTCGGTGGCGGTCCAGAACATGCCAGCGAACACGTCTTCGGCCTCTCGCCACCGCCGGTCGAAGGGCTTCACCACATAGTGGTTGATGGTGGAAGTGAGACGATCGGCGGCACTGCCCTGGGTCTGGCGCAACCCGGCGGTCGACTGGGTACGGGAGCGGGTGTACGACCATTCCGTGTCACCGGCGGCGGCGGCGAACGACCGGTTGAAGAGGGCCACCTCGAAGTCGATCTGAAGCTCGTCACACAGGCGGGCCAGCGTCCATGCGCCCATGAGGGCCGCCGACATCCCCCAGGCCGAGGAGCGTCCGGGTGGGCCGCCGCGGGGCTGCAACATCGAGGCCGAGGCATCGACCAGCAGGCTCACCGCGTAGGTTCTGCGGGTGCGTGCCGAACGGCGCTCGTACATGCGGGTGTAGAGGCCGGCGCCGATGAACAGGGCGGCGTGGGGGGAAACGTCTCCCTGGTCGTAGCCGGAGCGGAGCCCGCGACGTTGGTTGGCGGCGAACAGGGGAAAGAGCTCGCCGGACACCTGGCGTTGGGCGATCTCCCAGCTCTTCGCCGCTTTCTGGAGTGCTTCCCGGCCCTGCGGTGCGAAGGCGGCGAACGATGCGGGGGCGGGCAACACCAGCATCTTGCCCGCCTGTCCGGTCGGCAGGTAGACGGTGGGCGCCTCCGACACGCGCAACAGCTGGTCGGTGGAGGCATCGGCGCCCAGTTCGGATGCGCCCTTGCGGTCGCTCAACCCGGCCCGGGCCTGGGCGGCGCGGCGTGTCTCCGAATAGCTCTCGGAGTCCTTGACCACCGGGCTCGTGAGACGAACCCGGTCGACGGCCTCGGCCACCGAATCGGCGTCGTCGCGCTGGGACTGCTTCTGCTGGTGTTGGGTTTTCTGCTCGCTCAGATCGGCCAGCAGGTTGTTCTGACGGGCGATCTCCACCAATTCGAGAGCGAGCCCGGCCACCTCCCAGGCATCCACCGCCCCGGCAGCCCGCTCGAGGATGTGACCCGCCTCCGCCAGGGCAACCGACGCCCTGGCATCGAACCGCTTCTCAAGGCGTTCGCGCTCGGCGTACCCGCCGCACATGAGGAAACACCCGAGCGAGAACTGGCTGAGCGGGCCGGCCTGCCGGATCGCGTCCGCGAACGCGGCCCGGTAGAGGTCGGCCAGAACCGATCGCGCCCCTGGGTAATACGCCATGCCCTGCAGCTCCTGGCGGGCATCTTCCAGGGTGAAGAACATCGCCTCGGCGACCGGGCCCCCTGAACGTTCCAGGGCGGTGAGCAGGTCGACGGGGTCATCGGTCCGCTGACCTTCCACCGGCCAGCTCTCGGGCAGCGGTCGGCGCTCCTCGAGATCGGTCGAGACCAGATGCACCACCTCGTGCAGTGCGGATGCCAGCGCCACCTCATCGGCCGTCACGGGGGCGTTGCGGTTGTAGGCGGCCTGGAAGAGTCGGGGGTCGCACACCACCTCGTCGGGCGAGGCGGCAGCCTCTGCGCCCAGCCGGACGCGCAATCGGTCGTTGCCGGACAATGAGCGGGCGAACCGGGTGATGGCCGGAGCCACCCGCTGATATCGCGCCACCACCTGCTCGATCGCACCCTCGTCGGGGCGGAGCATGTCCCGGAGGACCGTGTCTGAGCGAGCGCGCATCCCGCCATTGTCTCATGTCGGGCAAGCTGCGCGCCTGCCAGATGTCCGCCATCCGGATCCCGGATCCTGGTGATGGGGCTCAGAGGGCGAGGACGATCTAGGGGGCCGCCGGGGCCTCGGGTACCTCGGCCTCGGCCACGACCACCCGGATATCGGTGTACCCCAGCGACTCGAGGAGATCCTCGAGCACGACCTCGGCGCGGTCCTCGGCCTGGCCGAGAATGTCGTCTGCCAGGGCCTGATCGACCAGTTCCTCCTCGGCGGTGATGCGGGCGGCGCGCTCGAGGTCGGGATCGCCCTTGGTGAACACTCCCGTCTCACGGTTGTAGACGTGGCTGCGTTCGTTGTCGACGGCAACGTAGGTGATGTCGGCGGCCGGCAGGCGGATGATCACCCGGCCGGTCGTCGGATCGGCGAAGACGTCGTCGTCCTCGAGTTGGTCGAGGTCGACGCCTGCCCCGATGCGGGCGACGGCGAACATCTCGAGCTTCTCGCCGACCGCCCAGTTCAAGATCCCCTCGTCGTTGCCCTTCTCGACGGTGGTGTACTCGACCACTTCGATGGTGGTGAGTTCGGCCAGGTTGCGGATCGATTCCACCGTCACCTCGCCCACCCTCGTGTACTCGCCCTCTGCGGTCACGCCGTCGACCACCTGATCGATCGCCTCGTCGACCTGGTCGACGGTTCGAGCAGCCCGGCCGGCCACGAAGGCGGTCACGCCGATCCCGACGACCATTGCGATCACCCCCAGGGTGACCAACACGGTGGCGATGGTGGCGCGACGATCGGACATTGGCTCAATGGTAGGTGCACTCGTCGAGTCAGCGAGGTGGTCGTACCATGCGCCCGATGCACTACGAGCTCTCGACCCTTCCCAATGGACTCCGGGTCATCACCGAGCACATGCCCGGAATCCGCTCGGTGGCCGTCGGCTGCTGGGTCGACACCGGAACCCGTGACGAAAACCCCAACGAGGCCGGTGCCTCTCACTTCCTCGAACATCTCCTGTTCAAGGGTTCAGACACCCTGTCGGCGCGTGAGATCTCCGAATCGTTCGACGCCATGGGGGCGGAGTCCAACGCCTTCACGTCCAAGGATCACACCTGCTTCTGGGCGAGGCTTCTGGACGACGACCTGCCCAGGGGAGTCGAGATGCTGGGCGAGATGCTGCAGCGCCCCTCCTTTCGTGCCCACGAGATCGACGCCGAACGTGAGGTGGTGATCGAGGAGATCAACGAAAGCGAGGACGACCCAGGCGACCTGGCCTTCGAGGAGTTCACCCGCGGTGTTTTCGCCGGCCACCCGCTCGCCGCCCCCGTGTTGGGGACGAGGGAATCGATCCGCGGCATGACCCGGGATGACATCTTCGGGTACTGGAAGCGGCGCTACGGAGTCGGGTCCACCGTGGTGGCGCTGGCGGGATCGGTCGAGCACGGCGAGGCGGTCGAGCTCATCGAGCGCGTGTTCGGGGACTGGTCGGGCGATCCGGTCGATCACGAACACCTGCCCCCCGTCCACGGTCCGGTCGTGAACGTCATCCGCCGGAAGACCGAACAGGCGCATGTCGTGCTGGGCGGGGCCGGATTCGAGCGGGCCGATCCCCGCAGGTGGGCCTTCGAAGTGCTCAACCTGGTTCTCGGTGGTGGGATGTCCTCCCGTCTGTTCACGTCGATACGGGAGGAACGGGGACTGGTGTACTCGGTGTACTCGTTCCGAACCTCGTACGCCGACGCCGGAGCGTGGGGTGTCTATGCAGGTACGACCCCCAAGAAGGTCGGCCAGGTGCTCGAGATCATCCAAGCCGAGATCGATGGCGTGGTATCCAAGGGCATCTCCACCGCCGAGTTGGAACGGGCCAAGGGATCGATCCGGGGCGGGCTGGCACTGGCGATGGAAGACGCCAACAGCCGCATGGTGCGGCTGGGCCGGGACGAGATGGTGGGTGCCCCGCATCTGTCGGTCGATGAGCGAATCGGACGTATAGAAGAGGTGACGCTCGAAGATGTGCAGAAAGTCGCCGGGGAGATCCTCACGAACATGAACGTGATCGGCGCAGTGGGCCCCTTCGATGCGACCGATCTGAAACGGTACGTGTCATGATCCGCGTGTCGGTGTCGGGTGCCGCCGGACGGATGGGCCAGGCCACCGCGGCCGCCCTCGCCGACGCCGCCGACGTCGAGGTCGTCGGTCTCTACGATCCGCTCCACGACGGGCTGGTGGTGGGGGAGCGCACCGTCGCCGGAGACCCGCTCTGCGCGATGGGGAGCGACGTGGTCGTCGAGTTCACCCATCCCGACGTGGTGATGGAGAACCTCGAGCGGTGGCGCCGGATCGGCGCACACGTCGTGGTGGGGACATCCGGATTCGACCAGCCACGCATCGAAGCCGTGCGGGCGATGTTCGGTGACGGCCCGCCAAACTGTCTGATCGTGCCGAACTTCTCGATCGGCGCGGTCCTCATGATGCGCTTCGCCGAGATGGCTGCTCCGTTCTTCGCCGCCTCCGAGGTGATCGAACTGCACCACGATCGCAAACTCGATGCTCCGTCGGGCACTGCGATCGCCACCGCGGCCCGAATGGCGGCGGCATCGTCGGGACAGCGCCGCCACACCGAGTCCACCGAGATCGCCGACGGAGCGCGAGGCGCAACGGTCGACGGCGTTCCGGTGCACTCGGTGCGCCTCCCCGGGTTGCTCGCCCATCAGGAGGTCCTGCTGGGCAACGATGGCGAGGTGTTGACGATCCGTCACGATTCGACCGACCGGTCGAGCTTCATGCCCGGAGTGTTGCTGGCGGTGCGCAACGTGGCCGGGATCGACGGTGTCAGCGTCGGCCTCGACGTACTCCTCTGAGCCGGGTGTGCATCCAGTCGGAGGCCGATCGGCTCGGTGGGCGGATCGGTTGTGCCGTCTAGCGTCGGCGACCCACAACGCCAGGAGTCACCGATGGATCTCGCCCGCACCCTGCTCGCCGCTCTCGTGGGCGGTTTCGTCTTCGACCGTCTCAAAGTGCCCGCCGGCGCACTGATCGGATCGATGGCGGCGGTTGCGGCCGTCAACCTGGCGGGCTCGCAGACAGTGGGGGCAGGCTCGACGCTCCGGTTCGTGGCATTCGCCATCCTGGGTTGGGAGATCGGCTCCCAGGTGACTCGGGAGAGCATGTCGGCCGCGCGGGCGGCGATCGTTCCGGTCCTCATCGTCGTAGTCGGGTTGCTGGCGGCGGCCGGCCTGTTCGGTTGGGTGCTGTACCGGGCGGGTCTGGATCCCGTGACAGCGTTCCTGGCCTCTTCCCCCGGAGCGCTCTCACAGATGGTGGCGCTGAGCGCCGCATTCGGCGCAAACGCAGTGCTGGTTTCAGTGGTGCACCTGATCCGGGTGCTGGTGGTGATCCTGACCGCGCCATTGGTCGCTCGATTGCTGATGGCGCAGCCGGGATAGGATCGCCTCATGGATACACGAAGGCTCGGCAAGACCGGATACGACGTCTCGGAGGTGGGTTTCGGCGCGTGGGCGATCGGCGCCGATTGGGGATCGGTGACGGAGGATGATGCAATCGCCGCCCTCAATGCCGCCATCGACGCCGGCGTCACCTTCATCGACACCGCAGACGTCTACGGCGACGGGCGGTCCGAACGGATCGTTTCCAAGGTGCGGAAGGAGCGTTCGGACGTCGAACTGGTGGTTGCCACCAAGGCGGGAAGGCGCCTCAACCCGCACGTGGCCGACGGCTACACCATTTCCAACATCGAGGCGTTCATCGATCGGAGCCTGTCCAACCTCGGTGCCGAACGGCTCGATCTGGTGCAACTCCATTGCCCGCCCACCGACGTCTACTACCGGCCCGAGCTCTTCGATGGTCTCGACGGACTCGTGGCCAAGGGCAAGATCGCCCACTACGGCGTGAGCGTCGAGAAGGTGGAAGAAGCGATCAAGGCCACCGAATTCCCCGGGGTCGCCACCGTCCAGATCATCTTCAACGCCTTGCGCCTGCGCCCGTCGGAGTTGTTCTTCCGGCTCGCCGCCGAGCGCGACGTCGGCGTGATCGCCCGGGTCCCCCTCGCATCGGGGTTGCTGAGCGGGAAGATGACGACCGACAGCACGTTCACCGACGACGACCACCGCCGGTACAACCGGCACGGGGAGGCGTTCGACGTGGGGGAGACGTTCTCGGGTGTGCCGTATGACGTTGGTCTGGAAGCGGTCGAAGCCCTGCGGGCGCTGGTTCCCGGCGGCGCGACGATGGCGCAGTGGGCGCTTCGATGGATCCTCATGTTCGACGAGGTGTCGGTGGTGATCCCCGGTGCGAAGAACCCCACGCAGGCGACCTCGAACGCCGACGCTGCTGCGGTGACGCCGCTGGGTGCGTCCGACATGGCGGCGGTCCAGGACGTGTACGACCGGCTCGTCCGTCCGCACGTCCATCACCGCTGGTAGAGCCCAACCCCAAATTGCGTACGTCGCCCCCGTACTCGGGAGTGCGGTACGCAATTTCGGGAGGTGTGTCAGGCGAGCTCGATGAGCGTGGATATGACGAACCCGAAGACGAGCGCCGCCCCGATCACCGCCAACACGGTTTTCGGCAGCCCACGACCACGTTCGGCCAGCCTGGCGACGCCGGCACCGGCCAGCATCCACACCAGCACGTCCAGGTAGAGCGTGAGCGGGAGATCGCCGGCGACTGCGGCGAACACGCCCGACACCGGTGCCCCGGCGGCGTAGAGGCTGAGACCCACCGTCTCCGCCATCGGGGACGGGTTGTCACCGAGGATGACCGTCAGCCCGATGGCGACCGCTGCGACCGCGAATGCGAGCAGTGTTCCCACTGCGGTCAACAGCGTTCGACATCCCACGCCGCCCGAGTCGGGATCCGCCTCGGGCGTCATGCCGCTCAGGACTCGGTGACGGTGACCGAGCTGATCACGCAGTCGGACTTGGGCTTGTCCCCGGGGCCGGTGGGAACGGCGGCGATGGCATCGACCGCTTCCATGCCTGCACTCACCGAACCGAACTTGGTGTAGCTGTGGGGGAGGCCGACGTCGGCCAGGCAGATGAAGAACTGGCTGCCGTTTGTGTTGGGACCGGCGTTGGCCATCGCCACTGTGCCGCGGGAGTACCCGCCGGGACCCTCGAGTTCGTCACGGAACTTGTAGCCGGGGCCTCCCCGGCCGGTGCCGGTGGGGTCTCCGCCCTGCGCCACGAAGCCGGGGATGACACGATGGAAGATGACCCCGTCGTAGTACCCCTCCCGAGCCAGGAACACGAAGTTGTTCACGGCCAACGGAGCGTTGACGGCATCGAAGTCGATGGTGACGTCACCGTGGTTGGTCTGCAGCGTGGCTGCGTAGCTGAGATCGAGGTCGATCAGGAGATCGGGGGCGGAGGCCCATTGCTTGGCGGCCACGAAGGTCCTTTCGGATCGGATACGGCAACGCTAACCATCTTCCGCCAAGCAGCGGAAATGCCTCACCAACAGGTGTAGCCGACCCCCTGGAGCGTCGACGGGTCAATGAAGAGTTCCGCTCCCACTGTGTCGCCGGCGTTGAACGACTGGCACACCGGCTCCTCGCCGTTGGTGAGTGGCCCGAAGTCGCTCTCGAGTTCGATCCTCGCTCCCTCCCACAGCACCACGGCGCCGTCCTCCACCTTGATGGCCCCCAAAGTGGGCAGCCTCCACCAGCCGGTCGACTCGTCCGGTACCGCTGCCACCGAGTACACGACCTGAACCGCGGAGTCCCTGACGACGAGTGCTCCGCACCCTGCCGGCACGGTGTCTCGACATGCCTGCCACACGAACGGGTCGCCGATGAAGGCGGTGCCGTCGTCGAGTTCGACTCGATAGCTCCTCCCGTCCACCGTGGCGGATGTCACCGGGACGAGAGCGACATCGCCTTTACCGGCGGGGATGACGGTGTATTCGAACGTGACCTCGTCATCGAAAGCGTCGACGTCGAAGTCCACGCCGATCATTCTCGGATGGCACAGGTTCTGATCGAACACAACCGAGAGGCTGTCCGGACCCTGATCGGCGATCATGGCAAGCCTGGCGAAGGCATCCTCGACGGTATGGCGATGCTCCGCAGGGTCGGTCTCTCCCGTTCGCGGTCGTGTGGAGGCGGTCGTGCCGGGCACGTCTTCTGGGGGCTGGGCGACGCCGTCGGTCACGTGTGACAGCTCGGGGGGGCTCACTCCGAACGACCACGCCTGAACGGCGAGTAGATATTCGTCCGGCTCACGCTCGGCCCAGCACGATTCGAAGGCATCTGCCGTCGCCAACACCGTCGTGTAGGTGCCGTCGGCGTCCGGTCCGGACACCCTCGGCGAAGGCATCGACGTCGACGTCGACACAACGACAGTTGTCACCGTCGCCTGCGAGGTCGGTGGCGCCACAGCCGTGGCGGCACAGCCACTGATCGCCGTCGACACCGCGACAACGGTCAGCAACGTTCTGACGTTGGAACGAGTGGCCATCCTGATGAGACGTCTCGACGGGTGGTCAGATTTCGCGTGTGCTTGTTCCAGCCACCAGCCAACAGCCGAATCTCGCTCGTCGCTCGTCGCTCGTCGCTCGTCGCTCGTCGCTCATGTCAGAACAGGGCGTTCGCCAACCGCCTGCGAAACGTGCTCGTCAACGGATGGTCGGGTCCGAGCAGCTCGAACAGGTCGAGCACCACCAGTCGGGCGGGGTCGGAGTGATCGGGGTCGCGCAGGGCGACCACCTCGATCAGCTTCTCGAGGGCGACTTCGTAGTCTCCGGTGGCGGCGAGTGCTTTCCCGTACTCGATCGTGGCCTCAGGACTGCCATCGGCGGCGGCGGCTTCCAGGGCACCGAGATCGCCGACCGCGGTGAGCCGCGCCGCAGCCTGGAGCTGTCGCACCGCTTCGGTCGGGGCCAGGCGGGCGAGCAGCGCCAACGCACCTTCCTGGTCCCCTCGCTCGAGCATGAGGCCGGCGAGGCCGGTGCCGGCCAGCTCGTGGGCGGGGTCCTGCTCGAGGACCGCCAGCCACACCTGTTCGGCGAGTGCTTCGTCGCCTTCGTCGAGAGCGACGTAGGCGCGTTCGGCTGCGACATCGAGCTCGGAAGGAGCCAGTGAGGCCACGAAGTCGCGGACCTGGTCCTCGGGGAGTGCACCGGTGAACTGGGCGACGGCTTGACCGTCCTTGAAGGCGATCACGGTGGGGATCCCTTTGACGCCGAACTGCATGGCCAGTTCCTGGTTGGCGTCGACATCGAGCTTGGCGAGTTCCCAACTGCCCCCGCCCTCGGCCGCCAATCGCTCGAGGGTGGGGCCGAGCACCTTGCAGGGGCCACACCATTCGGCCCAGAAGTCGACCACGACAGGGACATCGAAGGAGCGTTGCATGACCGCCGAGGCGAAGTCGGCGGTGGAGACGTCGGTCACGTGAGGGCTCATACCCGTGAATCTACCGCGACCACGGAGGCATCCGATGAGACCGTTACCATGGACACCATGGAGAGAGGAGCACCGATGGTGCCGTTCGGCGAGATGCTGACCGCCATGATCACCCCCTTCGACGACGCCGGCGGCGTCGATCACGAGCGCACCTGGAGGTTGGCCAGATTCCTGGTCGACACCGGCTCGGATGGGCTGGTCGTCACCGGGACGACCGGTGAGTCTCCCACGCTGAGCTTCGACGAGAAGGTGGCGTTGTACCGGACGGTCGTCGACGCGGTGGGGGACAGGGCGAAGGTCATCGCCGGCACCGGGACCTATGACACCGCCGAGTCGGTCCACCTCTCCAAGCGGGCGGCCGACATGGGTGTGCACGGTCTCATGGCCGTCACGCCCTACTACAACAAGCCGGAGCAAGCCGGGATTCGTGCTCACTTCGAAGCGATCGCCGACTCCACCGGTCTCCCCGTGCTCGTGTACAACATCCCAGGACGGACGGGCCGGAGAATCGAGCTCGCCACCCTTGCCGCCCTGGCGGAACATCCCAACGTGGTTGCCACCAAGGATGCGGTGATGGACCTCGATTTCACGTCCGAGACGGTGCGAACGATTCCGAACCTGGCCGTCTACTCGGGTCAGGACTCCTACACGTGGCCGATGATGGCGGTCGGCGCGATCGGGGTGGTCTCGGTGATCTCGCATCTCGTCGGGCGCCAGGTCAAGGCGATGGTCTCGGCGGCGAACTCGGGCGACTACCTCGAGGCCAGGCGGCTCCATCAGGTGCTGCTGCCGATGTGCTGGGCCTGTTTCCTCGAAACCAACCCCTCTCCGGTGAAGTCGGCGATGTCGGCGCTGTGGGAGCCGGTGGGTCATCCACGTCTTCCGATGGTCGACGCCTCGGAGCACACGGTGCAGGCGATCAAGGATGCGATGGCTAGCGTGCAGGTCACGTGAGCGTACGAATATCCTTCCTGGGCGGTCTCGGTGAGATCGGCCGCAACTGTGCAGCGATCGAGATAGAGGGGAAGATCTGTCTCGTCGATGTCGGGCTCATGTTCCCCGAGGAAGACATGCTCGGGGTCGACCTGGTCTTTCCCGATTGGAGCTGGCTGGTCGCTCGGCAACAGGATGTCGAGTGCGTGATCCTCACCCACGGCCACGAGGACCACGTGGGCGCCCTCGCCTACTTCCTCCGCGACCTCAACGTCCCGGTCTACAGCACCAAGCTCACCCTGGAACTGGCCCGGGGAAGGGTGGAGGAATTGGGTGTGAGCGCGTCGTTCCACCCAGTCGAGACGTTGACGTGGCGCAAACACGGTCCGTTCAAGTTCCAGCTGATCCCCGTGAGTCATTCCGTGCCCGATGCCACCGCGGTGGCGTTCGACACCCCCGAGGGCATCATCGTCCACTCCGGTGACTTCAAGCTCGATCCCACCCCGATCGATCGGAAACCGACCGATCTGCCGGCGTTCGCCGAGCTGGGCAAGAAGGGCGTGCGACTCCTGCTGTCGGATTCCACCAACGCCGAGAACCCCGGCTTTGTGCCTTCGGAGCGCTCCCTCGCCGACCCGATCCGCGACATCATGCGCGACGCCCCCGGCCGGGTGATCGCTGCCTGTTTCTCGTCGCACATCCACCGTGTCCAGCAGATCGTCGACGCCGGGCTGGCAACCGGCCGGACCATCGCCTTCTTCGGTCGCTCGATGCAGCGCAACACGGAGGTCGGCCGCGAGCTGGGCAAGATCGACATTCCCGATCACGCTCTGGTCGACATCGAGCAACTCGTTGAGCTGCCCGCCAAGCACCAGTTGCTGATCACGACCGGGAGCCAGGGCGAGCCTTTCGCTGCCCTTTCGCTGATGGCGCAGGGTCGCCACAAATGGGTGAAACTCGACGACGACGACACCGTGCTGATCTCGGCCACCCCCATTCCGGGGAACGAAACTGCGGTGTCGAAGGTCATCAGCCGTCTGATCCGTAAGGGCGCCCGCGTGTTCCACGGTCGCAACGCCCGGGTTCACGTGTCCGGTCACGCCAACCGCGAGGAGCTCCTCACGTTCCTCAACGTCGTCCGTCCCAAGGCGTTCGTGCCCATCCATGGCGAGTACCGCCATCTGCACGCCCACGCCGGGCTCGCCCGGACGATGGGAGTGCCGTGGGTGGAGGTGCTCGAGGACGGGGATTCGGTAGTGGTCGATGGCGATGAGACGAGGGTGGAGCGCAGAGCGTTCGAGGCCGGGTACGTGTATCTGGACGGATCGAGCTTCGGTGACGTCAAGCGGGCGGTGCTTCGTGACCGCAGCCACCTGGCCGACGAGGGTGTGGTGGTGGTGACCGTCGCCGTGAACCACCAGACGGGTGAGATCATCTTCGGTCCCGACCTCGATAGTCATGGGCTGATGGACGCTCCCGAGCCGGTCTTGCTCAAGGCGGCCGAAGCGGTTCGCCAGGCGGTCGTCGATCGAGCCGGCAACGGCGGCTTCGACACCAACGCGCTCCAGCAGGCTGTGCGGCAGGCGGCGGCGACGGTGATACGCGCCGAAACCTCCCGCAAGCCGGTCATCCTCCCGGTGGTCATGGACCTCTGACCGAAGCGGGACTTCAGCATCTACAGGTCGACGAGTCAACAGGTCGACGATCAGGTCGACGAGTCGACACGAGACACCATGGGTTCCGGTCCTGTGGACCTGCTGAAACGTGGACCTGGCGACCACCTCCCTCACTGGCTGCGCGAGCGATCGCGCTCTACGCGCGTGAAATCCTTGGCGCAGCCCCCGGCTGCGTGTATGTTCGGGTACACATGACAACCAAGACACCCACCCGCCGTGGGCAGAACGGGCGGAAGCGGGTGTCTTCTTCCCGGACCTCGGCGTCCAGGAACGCAACTCAACGGAAAGCCACTACCTCGAGGCCCGCAGCGCGGCGGGCTCCGGCGACCAGGGCTTCCTCTCCACAACGTGCCCGGGCTTCCACTGCGAAGCCCAGGACGGCCTCGCCCCGATTTGCGTTGGGCGCGGTGCGTGACATCCTCCGTGATCGTCTTGGCCGCCAGGCCGACGACGTCTGGGGTTTGATCCTGGTGGTTGCCGCCATCATCCTGACGCTCGGGTTCGTCGGTCAGGCCGGGCCGGTGGGACGTTTCCTCGACGACGGGCTCACCTTGCTGTTCGGCGTTTGGGCTTTCGCCCTTCCGATCGTGCTGGTGGCTGTCGGGCTCACTCTGGCGCTCGGGCGTCGATCCGACGGTGCCGGTCGTCTCGTGGGTGGCTCCATCGCCGTCTTCGTCGGGTCCCTTGCGCTCTTCCACCTGTTGACGGGTGCTCAAGCCTTGTTCGAGAACCTGGAGCAGGTACGAGAGCGGGGCGGCGCGGTGGGTTCGCTGATGGCGTTCCCGCTTCGGCGAATGCTGGGTAGCTGGGGAGCCTTCGTGGTTCTCGTCGCCATCATCTCGCTGGGCGTCCTGGTGGTGACGCGGACCTCGGTGCGCGAGCTGTTCATCGCCCTCGGCGAGTTGTCGCGCAATCTGCAGGCATTCGCCCGGAGTGCACGCGTGGCCGGGACGCCTCCGGCGCCGGCCCAGCCTGTCCGCGAGCGTGCTCGCCACCTCTCACCCGAACCGCCTCCCAAGCGGCAGGCCCCCAAGGACGACCGCCCCGCCAAGGCCAAGATCGAGAAGCCGAAGGCGGCGAAGGCGGCAAAAATGGTCACGGTGGAGATCCCGCAGCCCGATCCCTCCAAGGGGTACCAGCTGCCGCCACTCGAGCTGCTCGAATTCGGCGGGGGAGAGGAACAAAACCGACGCGCCCTCGAGGAGACGGCCGCCGAACTGGAGGAGACGCTGCGTCAGCACGGGGTCGACGCCGCACTCACAAAGATCGTCCCTGGTCCGACGGTGACCCGCTACGAGATCGAGCTGGCTCCCGGTGTGAAGGTGAACCGGGTGTCGAATCTGAGCCATGACATCGCCTACGCGCTCGGGACCCCCGACATCCGCCTGCTGGTCCCGATTCCGGGCAAGAGCGCCATCGGTGTCGAGGTACCCAACAAGAAGCGGCGTCTGGTGAGCCTGGGAGACATCCTGCGGAGCAGCGAAGCCGTCAGGGAGAAGCATCCGCTGGCGGTCGGCCTCGGGATGGACATCAACGGCACGTCGAAGCTCATCAACCTCTCGGAACTGCCGCACGTCCTGATTGCAGGAGCGACCGGGGCCGGCAAGAGCTCGTGCATCAACTCGATCGTGACATCCCTCCTCGTCCGGACCCACCCCGACGACGTACGGCTGATCATGGTCGACCCCAAACGGGTGGAGCTGGGCCAGTACAACGGTGTCCCGCACCTTCTGACCCGCGTCATCACCAACCCGAAGAAGGCGAACGACGCCCTGAAGTGGGCGGTTGCCGAGATGGACCGTCGCTACGACCTGCTGGCTGACGCCAAGGTCCGTGACATCGGCGGATACCGCGAGAAGCTGGATGCCGGCCAACTCGACCCGGAGGGTTTCGACCGCTTCCCGTTCATCGTGGTGATCGTCGACGAGCTCAACGACCTGATGATGGTTGCCGGTCGCGAGGTCGAGGACTCCATCGTGCGGATCGCCCAGATGGCTCGTGCGGTCGGCATCCATCTCGTACTGGCCACCCAGCGGCCCTCGGTGAACGTCATCACGGGCGTCATCAAGGCGAACGTGCCCTCTCGCCTCGCCTTCAGCGTCGCCAGCCAGACCGACAGCCGCGTGATCCTCGACTCGGCCGGCGCAGAGAAGTTGGTCGGAATGGGCGACATGCTGGTCGTGACGGCCAAGGAGCCCCGACCGGCACGGATCCAGGGATCCTGGGTCCGCGAAGAGGAGATCCACGCCGTCGTCGACTGGGTGAAGGCCCAGATGGAAGCCCGCTACAAGGACCAGGAGGTCCTCGAGGCGGCCTCGTCAGCCGGCGCCCAGGGTGCGTCGGAGGAGATCGACGACGAAGAGGAGATGCTCGTCCGCCAGGCGATGGATGTGATCGTCCGCTCCCAGTTGGGCTCGACCTCGATGCTTCAGCGGAAACTGAGGATCGGCTTCGCCCGAGCCGGCCGCGTCATGGACATCCTCGAACAGCGCGGTGTGGTCGGACCCTCGGTCGGCTCCAAGGCGCGCGAGGTGCTCATGACCGAGGAAGAGCTGGATGACTTGCTCACCCAAGGGAACTGAGCGAGCTACGGGTCGGGCACGTGAACGGACCACGGTGGACGAGCATCCCGCCTTCCTCCGCCTTCCTCTGCCCTCCTCGGTTCAGTTAGCCTGATTCGGTCACAATGCTGCAGATCCTGACTCCTTCGGGCGATCTCGTCGCCGACGCACCGTTCGACCTCGACATGGCTGTCAGGCTGTACCGGGCGATGGTGTTCGCCCGCACCTACGACAGGAAGTCCACTGCACTCCAAAAGCAAGGGCGCCTCGCCACCTACGCCTCGTTCGAGGGCCAGGAGGCAGCGCAGGTCGGGAGCGCCGCCGCTCTCAACCCGGACGACTGGATGGTGGCGACCTATCGCGACGCGGCTGCCATGTGGATGCAGGGCTATCCGATGGATCTCCTCTTCGCCGGGAGGACCGGCGACGAGCGGGGTGGGTCCCCACCGGTTCCGGTCAACATCATGCCTCCCTCCATCACCGTCGGGGGTCACATGGTGCACGCCGTGGGATTGGCGTGGGCCGAGCGACTGAAGGGAAGCGACCGGATCGCCGTGACCTACTTCGGTGACGGTGCCACCTCCGAGGGGGACTTCCACGAGGCCATGAACTTCGCGGCGGTGTTCGAGGTGGGCTGCGTGTTCGTGTGCCAGAACAATGGCTGGGCGATCTCGATGCCGCGCGACTCACAGACGGCCTCCGAGACCATCGCCCAGAAGGCGCTCGCATACGGGATGCCGGGCCTGCAGGTGGATGGGAACGATCTCTTCGCTGTCTACGAAGCAGCACGTGAGGCGGTCACCCGAGCCCGAATGGGAGGCGGCCCTACGCTCATCGAAGCGGTCACGTACCGACTCGGTCCGCACACCACCGCCGACGATCCATCGAGGTACCGAACCGAGGACGACGCCGCCACATGGCGCCGGCGCGATCCACTGGAACGCGTGAGGCTCTACCTGTCCGAGCGTGACCGGTGGTCCCAGGACTGGCAGGACCAGGTGGAGGAGATGGCGGCGCAAGAGATCGAGAGAGCCGTGGCCGCCGCCGAGGATCTCGAACAGCCGAGCCTCTCCGATGTGTTCAGCGGGATGTTCGCCGAGCTGCCTCCCATCCTGACCGAGCAGTTGCGGTGGGCGGAGGAGTCGGAGTGACCGTTCTCACGCTCGCCCAGGCGCTCAATCGGAGCCTCGACCAGGCGCTCACCGAGATTCCCGAGACCGTGATCATGGGCGAGGACGTGGGTCGAACCGGCGGTGTGTTCCGCATCACCGACGGTCTGCTGGCCAAACACGGTGCCGAGCGGGTCATCGACACACCCGTGGCCGAGTCGGCCATCGCCGGAGTGGGCTTCGGGATGGCGGTCGGTGGGGTCCGTCCCATTCTCGAGATGCAATTCATGGGCTTCTCGTACCCGGCCTTCGACCAGGTGATCAATCACGTCGCCCGCATCCGACATCGCTCACGGCACCGGTTCACGGCTCCCCTCGTCATTCGAATTCCGTACGGTGGTGGCATCGGGGCGGCCGAGCACCATTCGGAGTCCGCCGAGGCGATCTATGCCCACACACCCGGCCTCAAGGTCGTCGTCGCTTCGCGTCCGGTCGACGGTGCCGGGATGCTGCGTGCGGCGATCGAGGATCCCGATCCGGTGATCTTCCTCGAACCGATTCGGCTGTACCGGGCTGTCAAGGAAGAGGTGGTGGACCACTCGTTCGTCGTTCCGCTGGGTTCGGCCGCCATCGAGCGGGCCGGTGACGACGTGACGTTGATCGGCTGGGGGGCGATGATGAAGGAGCTACGCGAGGCATCGGCGCTGCTGGCCGACAGCGGTGTCTCCGCCGAGGTGATCGATATCCGCAGCCTGGTTCCGCTCGACGTCGACACGATCGTGACGTCGGTGGCCCGAACCGGTCGGGCGGTGGTGGTGCACGAAGCGCCCAGAACCGCCGGCTTCGGAGCCGAGATCGCCGCCCAGATCCAGGAGCGGTGCCTCTATCACCTGCAGGCACCGGTGCTGAGGGTGACCGGTTGGGACACGGTGTTCCCGCTGAAGCGATCCGAACACCACTATCTGCCCGGTGTGGGTCGTGTGGTTGGTGCCGTCGAACAGGTGCTCGGAGCATGACCGGCGCATGCACCGGGGCGTTGCGCACGATCGGCAGTTCATGAGAACAGGACGGTGACCGATGGCCCAGGAATTCAGACTTCCAGACATAGGTGAGGGTCTCACCGAAGCCGAGATCGTCCGCTGGCACATCCCGGTCGGCGAAACGGTGGCGATCGACCAGACGGTTGTCGAGGTCGAGACCGACAAGGCGGTGGTCGAGATACCGTCCCCCTACGCCGGAGTGGTCCTCCACCATGGAGCCTCGGAAGGCGACATCCTGCCAGTGGGTGAGATCCTGGTCGTCGTCGGGGCTCCCGGCGAGACGTGGGGTGGGACGGAGGGAGCCGGTCAGGTCGACACGATGTCTGGCGACTCCGCACCAGAGCCGAGCCCGGAGGTCGCACCGATCGTGGGGACCATTTCCTCGGAGGCGGTGGATCTGACGTTGTCTACCCCGCAACCTGGCCGAGGAGACAGCCAGAAGCTCCTGGCGCTGCCGGTGGTCCGCAGACTCGCCCGCGATCTCGGCGTGTCGCTCGACACCGTCACCGGGACCGGACCCGGTGGTCGCATCACCCGGGAGGACGTGACGGCAGCCGCCGGCTCGCCCGAAGTCAGGTCACAGGTGGTCGAGGATGCGGAGCCGACGCCTCCAACCGCCGAGCCGGCCGAGGCCGGAGCATCCGCTCCGAGCCCCGGACCGGCAGCCGATGCCGGAGACGAGCGGAAGCCGCTCTCGCGGCTTCGGCGCACGATCGCCGCCAACATGACCAGGTCGTGGAACGAGATACCCCATGTCACGACCTTCGACACCGTCGATGCAACCCGCCTGCTGGCGGTCAGGAAGGCGCTCTCGGCACGGCACGAAACACCGGTACCCGTCGACGCCCTGATCGTGGCGGCGGTGGTCCCCGCCCTCCGGTCGTTCCCCTCCTTCAACGCCACCCTCGACGGCGACGACCTCATCGTCCACGGCCGCCACGATGTCGGTGTGGCCGTTGACACACCGGAAGGCCTCGTGGTCGCAGTGATCACCGACGCCGGCTCTCGTTCCATCCTGGAGCTCGCCGCCGAGGTGCGGAGACTGGGCGAGGGCGCCAAACGACGGAGTCTGACGCCAACGGAACTCACCGGCCAGACGTTCACTGTTTCCAACATCGGGGCGGTGGGAGGCGGTCTTGGGACGCCGATCGTGCCGTACGGAACGATCGGGATCCTCTCGGTAGGTAGAGCGGTGGAGACCCCGGTGGCCAACGATGGGAGGGTCGAGATCGCCCCGGTCATGCCGCTGTCACTGTCGTACGATCACCGGGTGGTTGATGGCGGCGAGGGTCGACGGTTCATGGCGATGGTCATCGAGAATCTCACCGAACCGGCGCTGTTCCTCGCCTGAGACCGATCGTGCGGCAATGGCAGGGCGGTGTGACGGACTGCCTCAGGCGCTCCAACGCCAGATGCTCTCGCCCTCGTCGTCGATCTCCTTCGAGTCGATCAGGCCGAGGGCGGCGGCAACGCGCTGCGAAGCGACGTGGGCCGGATGAACATGGGCCTCGAGTCGCGATACACCAACGGTGGTCAGCCAGTCGCACATCGCTCGAGCGGCTTCCGTGGCGATGCCCCGACCCTGCCAGGCGGCGCCGACTACCCAGGCAACGTCGGACACCGAACCCGTCACCGTGGCCTGCACGAACCCAACTGCCACACCCTCCAGGCGGATCACCCAGTTCAGCCAAACCTCTCGCTCGTCCCCTGATCCTGCCACCTGTGCCCGGTACTGGGCCTGCAAGTCGTTCAGGGACGGCGGGGCGCCCCCGATGAACTCGTAGAGCGAGGGATCGGCGAGCACGGAAACCATCTCGGCTGCATGTGTCTCAGAGAGCGGTTCCAGCTGCAGCCGCTCGGTCATGACGGTCTCGATCACTTCACACCTTCTACTAGCCCGGATGGGGAAACCGCACGAGCAATCTGGTCGTCAGTCGTGTTGGCGGAGGATGGCCGACATCTTGCGTCTGAGCAGAGGAGGCCCGGCGGTGAGTCCACAGGCGAGAGCGAAGTGGGCATCATCCGTCACATCGAGGATGACTTCCTCGCCTTCCACGCGCAGATGGAATCCATCGTCGAGCGCGTTTATGCGCACCTGTGATCGAGGCCACGCTCCGATGTCGCCGGCGATGCTGCGCACGGCGATGACATCATCGGTCAGGTCGATTTCGACGTTCAAGCCTGGACCGGTTTCGCCCGGTAGTTTCAGGGAGCCATCGAACGTTCCCACTGGTTCCTCCTACCCGCTCGACCACAGCCTATTCGTCTCCGTCATCGGGGGAAGCATCATCCTCTGCGGCACGTCGCGCCAGGAAATCCGAGAGCTCGCTCTGGCCGACGGATGGCAGCCCGGGTGAGAGCAGCGCGACGAGCCGGTGTTGCGCCCGGGTCGTGTGCGGCGAGGCGGTGCCTTCAGTGCGGCTACAGCACGCTCCATTGGGACACGACGACTTGAGGTGCGTGTTGGTTCGCCGGCCACGGAAGAGACGAGCATCCTCGAACCTCACGCCGATCGTGAACGCATGCCCGGACAGATCGGCTGCGATGTGAGTCGAACACCAGA
The DNA here is from genome assembly GCA_963825585.1 of uncultured bacterium. Lineage (GTDB taxonomy): Bacteria > Actinomycetota > Acidimicrobiia > Spongiisociales > ZC4RG35 > JAOUGY01. The sequence goes on along the minus strand of CAWGTX010000006.1, from coordinate 505,454 downwards.
ACGACCCGACAGCTGTGTCGGTGAACTGGTGGTGGAGAGCGAACTTGTCCGACGAAGAGAACGCCGTACGGGCGCCCCACATACGGCACAGTTGCTGGCCTTCGCTCCCACCCTCATCGTCCACCGGCAACGGCACACCGTCGTTGGCATAGGCCTTCCAGATCGTGCCGTCGACGTCGTTGCGGACGAAGTGGGTGGGGACACCGAAGTGATGGGTGATGAGGTTGGTGAACCGCTGAGCGGCCATCTCGAAGGAGACGTAATACTGCTCCTTGAGGTCTTCCACCGAGAGGTCGCGTTCGTCACGTGCCTGACGGAGGAACGGGACCGCCGACACTTCCGGGACGAGGACGGCGGCGGCGAAGTAGGACGTCTCGAGGCGCTGGGTGAGCAGCTCACGGGCCGAGCGTGGCGAGGAGTGTCCGAGAATCATGCCTCCGACCGTCTGCAGCACCGCCTTGCGTGCCTGTCTGGTCCGCAGCTCGTTGCGTTGTGCCACGTAGATGCGGTTGTTCTCCGGGTCCACGACCGAACGGACGTTGGAAGGAATGTCGTCGACGAACCTGAGTCGATAGCCGAGAGAGGCGACGAGGTCGGTGAGGTGGCGTCCGGTGAGCGCCCCAGGTCCCGAGTAGGCGGCGGTCCTGAGCGCCTCGGCAGCGGCCTCCTCGACGTGTTCCAGATAGCCGTTCTGCGCCCTCAGGAACCGTGTCAGTTCCCCGTTGGCGATCCGGATCTCGTCGGTGGTGGCAGCGGCTTGCTCTTCGCGACCGATCAGTTGCTCGAAGAGTGTCACGATGTGTTCGAGCGCCTCGTCGGGCAACCGGGCGGATGCCTTGAGATAGGGCAGCGCGAGCTCTTCGTAGCGAGGATGGCTTTGAGCTCGCTCGAGGGCCACTTCGAGTCGGGCGCGTCGGTTGGGGGGTTCGGGGTCGAGCAGATCGGCGACGTCGATTCCCAGAGCGTCTGCGAGTGCATTGATCTGACCCAGCTTCGGTTCACGTTTGCCGTTTTCGACCAGCGACAGGAACGGAGCGGGTCGGCCGATGGAGCCACCCAGCTGCTCGAGTGTGAGTCCCTTCCTCCGGCGGAAGTGCCGGAGACGCTGCCCGAACACGATCAGGTCAATGCTCAACGAACTGCCTTTCTGTGTCGTTTTCGCAATTTAGCATCTTCTTGCGCAGGCAAGAGCCGCCTCGCTCCCCAAGTTCAGAAAAGAATACGGGAATCCGACAAAGGGATCCCCCGTGACACATCTGGAACTCCGAGCGCCCGCGTCGCACGTCACCACCGATGAGGCGCTGGCGTTCGTAGCCGAGCTCCATCGGGAGTTCGGCGACGAGCGGCAACGTCTGCTCGCCCGGAGGGAAGAGCGGCGCAGCGCGATTGCCGCAGGCGAACGTCCAGACTTCCTCCCGGCGACGGCCAACGTGCGGTCCTCGACGTGGCGCATCGACCCGGTTCCTGCACCTCTCAGGGACCGGAGGGTAGAGATCACCGGTCCGGTCGACGCCAAGATGATGATCAACGCCCTCAACTCGGGGGCGTCGGTCTTCATGGCCGACTTCGAGGACGCCACCACGCCGACGTGGTCGAACCTCGTCCAGGGCCAACAGAACCTGGTGGACGCCTACAAGCGAACACTCTCGTTCGAGGCCGGGGACAAGTCGTACCGGCTTGGTGACGACCTCGCCACCCTGGTGGTCCGCCCCCGGGGCTGGCACCTTCCCGAGAAGCATCTACGGGTCGGTGGCCGGCCCGCCTCGGGATCGCTCTTCGACTTCGGGATGTACGCGTTCCACGGGGGGCGGGCCGCCATCGCCGCCGGCTTCGGACCGTACCTGTACCTGCCGAAGCTCGAGAGTCACCTCGAAGCCCGACTCTGGAACGACGTGTTCACCTACACCGAGGATCGGTTGGGCTGGGATCGGGGGAGCATTCGGGCGACGGTCCTGATCGAGACGATCCTCGCCGCCTTCGAGATGGACGAGATCCTCTACGAGCTGAGGGACCACGCCGCCGGGCTCAATGCCGGGCGGTGGGACTACATCTTCTCGATGATCAAGACGTTCCGGAGCGATCCCGGTTTCGTCCTGCCCGACCGTTCCCAGGTGGGCATGACCGTGCCCTTCATGCGGTCGTACACGGAACTACAGGTGGCCACCTGCCATCGCCGTGGCGCTCACGCCATCGGGGGCATGGCTGCCTTCATACCGAATCGACGCAAGCCCGAAGTGACCGAGACGGCACTCGCCAAGGTCACCGAGGACAAGCGACGGGAAGCCGCCCAGGGGTGCGACGGCACCTGGGTCGCACACCCGGACCTCGTCCCCGTGGCGAGAGCCCAGTTCGACGCAGTCCTCGGGGACCGGCCCAACCAGCTGGATCGGCAACGCCCCGACGTCGAGGTCACCGCCGCCGACCTGCTCGACACGACCATCGAGGGGGGCCGGGTCACCGAGACCGGTCTGCGGGCCAACGTCTCGGTCGGTATCCGCTACCTGTCGTCGTGGTTGTCGGGCCAGGGTGCTGCCGGCATCGACGACCTCATGGAGGACGTCGCCACCGCCGAGATCTCCCGTTCCCAAATCTGGCAGTGGGTGCACCACGGGGTCCGACTCGACGACGGGCGGACCATCACGCCGGACCTGGTTCGGACGATCGCCGACGAAGAGATGGCCGATCTGGCGGACGACCCCACGATCGGCTCGGCTCGGAGTGTGTTCGAAGACGTGGCGCTCCAAGACGAGTTCTGCGAATTTCTGACACTTCCCGCATACGAGCTCATCGATTGAGCAACGACCCACACCGAGGAGGATGACGATGAACACCGACCGCAACCAGATGATCACCCAGCTCGAGGCCGACTGGGCCTCCAACCCGAGGTGGGATGGGATCACCCGCGACTACACCGCCGCCGAGGTGATCGAGCTCCGCGGGAGCATGAAGGAGGACCACACCCTGGCCAAGGCCATGGCCGAGAAGCTGTGGGCCGGCCTCCACGACACCGCGTACGTCAACGCCCTGGGGGCGATGACCGGTGGCCAGGCGGTGCAGATGGTGAAGGCGGGCCTCCCTGCCATCTACCTGTCGGGTTGGCAGGTGGCTGGAGACGCCAACCTCTCGGAGCAGGTCTACCCCGATCAGTCCCTGTATCCGGCGAACTCGGCTCCGGCCCTCGTGCGGCGCATCAACAACGCCCTCCGCCGGGCAGATCAGATTTCCTGGGCCGAAGGTGATGACTCGACCGACTGGTTCGTTCCGATCGTGGCGGACGGCGAAGCCGGATTCGGCGGGGCGCTCAATGTCTTCGAGCTCACGAAGTCGTTCATCGATGCCGGCGCTGCCGCAGTCCACTACGAGGATCAACTGGCGGCGGAGAAGAAGTGCGGGCACATGGGAGGCAAGGTGTTGGTGCCCACCAGCCAGCACATTCGGACACTGCAGGCAGCGCGGCTGGCAGCCGACGTGATGGACGTCCCGACGCTCGTGATCGCCCGTACCGACGCCAACGCCGCCAACCTCCTCACCTCGGACATCGACGGTCGTGACAAGGACTTCTGCACCGGTGATCGCACGCCCGAGGGCTTCTACCGGGTCAACCCCGGCCTCGACCAGGCCATTGCCAGGGCGCTCGCCTACGCCCCGTATTGCGACATGATCTGGTGCGAGACCGCCCATCCAGACCTGGAAGAGGCGGAAGCGTTCGCGGCGGCGGTGCACGCCCGATTCCCCGGGAAACTGCTCGCCTACAACTGCTCGCCGTCGTTCAACTGGAGGAAGCACCTGGACGACGACACCATCGCCTCGTTCCAGAAGAGCCTGGCTGCTCTCGGGTACAAGTTCCAGTTCATCACCCTCGCTGGATTCCATGCGTTGAGCGCCTCGCTGTTCGACCTTGCCAAGGGATACGCCTCCGAAGGAATGACTGCCTATGTCAGGCTCCAGGAGCGCGAGTTTGCGATGGAGGGGTCCGGGTACACAGCCACGAGACACCAGCGGGAGGTCGGTGCCGGATACTTCGACCGGGTTTCGACCGTGATCGGGGGAGGGGATGCTTCGACCCTCGCACTGGTCGGTTCAACCGAGTCCGAACAATTCTGATACCGTCGAACCTGTCCGAGAGAGCGGCTGGCGGAGCGAAAGATCGACAGATCTTTCGCTCCGCCGGCCCTGGTTGCGCCTTGACGGACGATGACATCCGGCGGAGCGTGTAGAAAAGGCGCGCAACGAACAGGGAGCAGCATGACCAACATCGTCCACGTCGTCGGCACCGGGACCATCGGGGAGCCACTCATCGGTCTGTTGGCCGACGATCGTGAGGCCTTCGGTATCGACGAGGTCACGTTCCACAAACGAACGCCACTACTGACCGAGCGCAGCAAGGTCAACGATCTCGTCCGCCGCGGAGCCGTGCTGACCGTGGACGATGATCGGCGGGGAGCGTTCGAGGAACTGGGTCATGCGCCCAAGTACGAGGCGCGCGAAGCCATCGAACGGGCGACCGTCGTGATCGACTGCACCCCGGTCGGCAACCAGATGAAGACCGAGTTCTACGAAGCGGCCGACGGCCCGGTCGGTTTCATGGCGCAGGGGTCCGAGGACGGCTTCGGCAAGAAGTACGCCCGCGGCATCAATGACGATGCGCTCGAGCCGGGTGACAGGTTCATCCACATCGTCTCCTGCAACACCCACAACATCTCGGTACTGATCAAGACCCTCGCCATGGACCCGGACGGCACCAACCATCTCGAGGATGGGCAGTTCCTGTGTATCCGGCGCTCCAACGACATCAGCCAGGATGCCGGATTCGCTCCGAGCCCCACCGTGGAGAAGCACAAGGACTCCCGGTTCGGCACCCACCACGCCCGGGACGCCCACGGCGTGTTCGAGACGATGGGCTACGACCTCAACCTGTACTCGTCGGCGTTGAAGCTGAACACCCAGTACATGCACGCGATCCACTTCCGGTTGGAGCTCGACGAGCCCATGAGCGTCGACGAGGCCGTGGACAGGCTCGTCGCCAACAAGCGGGTTGCGATCACGTACAAGAAGTCGGCGAACCAGGTGTTCAGCTTCGGGCGCGATCACGGCTACTTCGGGCGGATTCTCTCCCAGACGGTGGTGCCGATCGAGACGCTGGCGGTGCGCGGCAACGAGCTGGTGGGCTTCTGCTTCACGCCTCAGGACGGAAACCCGCTCCTGTCAACGGTCTCGGCAACCCTGTGGTACCTGGATCCGGAGTCGGTGGGGACCCGCATGGACGTTCTCAGGCCCTATCTCTTCCAGGAGGTCTGAGCCGAGGACGTCCCACGTTCGACGGCCCAGGTTCGACGTCGGAGGTTCGCAGGTTCACGAGCCCTCGATCGTGAACCCTTTGCGGTAGGGACGGATGATGATGTCCTCGGTGAATCCCAGCGAGGCGTAGAGCCGCCGGGCGGTTTCGTTCGTCTCGCGCACGGTGAGGTGGACGTAGGACGACCCCCGCTCGAGGAGTGTGTTGGCGGCTGCGACCACCAACACACGACCGAGCCCTCGACGTCGGTACTCGGGGGCAACGCCTACGAAGTCGATGTAGCCGCTGCCGTCGGGCTGGCGCTCGACCGCCACGTAGCCGGTCAATGTCCCGGCTTCTCTGACGATCAGGCAGTGGAACCGTTCCGTGTCCCTGTCGACCAGCTGCCTGCCGTTCGTGTGTGTGCCGGGGAACACCAGATCGTGGAGGTCCGCCACCTCCCGGCGATCGGTCGGCGTCATCTCGGTGACGGTTGCGCCATCGGTCTGTGGAGCACCCGGAGGCGTCGTGCAGCGCAACGCCACGGCCGCCTCGTCACACCGAAAGCCATGACGGGTGGCGAACTCGGCGAGTTCCAGATGTCGTTCGTCGCTCGCCATTTCCTCCCCCTTCATGGCGATGAGAGATCGGCCGTGGGCGTAGAGGCTGTCGGCATTTGCGGCCCAGTCTTCGGTGGCGAACGGCCCCATCCACCACACCCGGTCCAGCTCGGCGTCGACATCGGCCATCAGGAAACCCAACACGGTTTCCTCGCTGCGGAGTAGCCAGGCCCGCTGCGACCAGTCGTCCTCTGCCGTTATCTCTTTGGCGATGGCAGCGGCTGTGTCGGAGAGGTACGGAATGGTGCGTTCGGGTCGGCGCTGCTGTCCTTCGATCAGGGCGCACACGGCATTCAGGTCGGCTTCGGTGACCGGCGTGATGTACTGCATCCGACGATCCTTGCAGCGGCGGATCCGGATGTGGTCGGAATACCTGATCCGGTACCTCCTCGGGTAGCGTTCCCTCATGGACGGCCAACTCCAACGCCAGGCGCTCACTGCCGCCGAGCACGCAATCGAGTCCCTCGGTCGACGTGACCCGGCCGGGGCCCGGATGGCGGTTGCCACGGCAGTGGAACGTGACCAGGTCGGTGCGTTCACCCGGCTCGCCGACGCCGTGTATCTCGCCGCCAGCCGGCTCGAGAACGACGATGAGATCGACGCCGCCACGTGGAACACGCTTGCCGACGCGGTGGGACCGGGACCACTGCAGTGGCTGGTCGAACAGGCCCGTGGCTGAGCCATGTCCGACTATCACGTCCATCTCCATCCGCACGAGCCGTCCGAGTCCGGGACTCCTGCCGGGGACTACCCGCCGGGCCACATCGAGGCGTTCGTCGAGGCGGCCGCCGAACGTGGTGTCTCCGAGATCGGATTCACCGAACACCTCTACCGGTGCCAAGAGGCAGCGGCGGTTCTCGGCCGGTTCTGGGAGCACGAGCAGCGGCTCGATCTCGCAGAGCACACCCGCTCGTTCGTCGAAGCCGACCGGAATCTGTCGCTCGATGCCTATGTGGAAGCGGTCCTGGCGGCCAAGGATGCGGGACTCCCGGTACGGCTGGGCCTCGAGATCGACTTCTTCCCGGACACGTTTGCGGCGGTGCTGGAGCTGATCGACCCTTATCCGTGGGACTATCTGATCGGGTCGGTGCACTGGGTCGGCGGCTGGGCCATCGACTCCTCGGCTCAGATCCACGAGTTCGATCGCCGCGGTGTCGAACAGGCCTGGCTCGACTACTTCGCTCTGGAGGCCGAGCTGGCTGCGACGGGGGGCATCGATGTGCTCGCCCATGTCGACGTGTGCAAGAAGTACGGGTTTCGACCCGATACCGAACCCGTGGACGCCTACGCGGAAGTCGTCGCCGCCGCCGCGGCCAACGGGCTGGCCGTCGAGGTGTCGAGCCAGGGGCTTCGAAATCCAGCAGCCGAGGTGTACCCGTCGCCCACCATGCTGGCGATGTTTCACGATGCCGGTGTGCCCATCACCCTCGCCAGCGACGCTCACTGGCCGCACGAAACCGGCCATGCGACCGGCGAGGTTCGGGCGGCGGCACGCAAAGCCGGCTACGGCAGCTACCTGCGATTCGAGCAGCGAAACCGGATCGAAGTGCCCCTGGATCGGTCATGAGTCGGCTCCGCCGTCTGATGATGTGGACCGCCGGGTTGGTGCTGGTCGCCGCGACAGCAGCGTGGTTCCTCCTGCTCTCGCCCCTTCGAGCCGTCGACTTCGTGGACGTCGCCTGTCCGGACGCCTGTGCCACGCTCGACGACGGCGACCTGATGGTGCCGGGCGGTGCCGCCACCGGACTCATCGTCTACACCGGCGCACGGGTCGTCCCCGAGGCGTACGCACCGGTCGTCGAGCGGATCGCCGCCGCCGGGTATCCCGTTTTCGTTCCCAGACTCACGCTCAACTTCGCCATCTTCGATGCGGACGCAGCCGACGCCGTCATTGCAGAGAACCCGGATATCGACCGATGGGTGATCGCCGGGCACTCCCTGGGCGGGGTGATGGCCGCCCGCTACGCCGCCGCCAACCCGGAGATCGAGGGTCTCGTGCTGTGGGGGTCCTACCCAGAGGAGTCGCTGGACCTCGCGGGCACCGACCTGATCGTATCGTCGATCTACGCATCCGAAGACGGGCTGTCGACCCCGGCCGAGGTACTCGCCGCCGAAGACAACCTGCCACTCGACGTCGCCTTCGTGGAGATCGAGGGCGGTAACCACGCTCAGTTCGGCAACTACGGCCCCCAACGCGGCGACGGAACCCCAACCATTGCTCCCGAGGCGCAGTGGGACGAGGTGGCGGATGCGACGATCGGCGCCCTCCTGGCAGTCGACGGACTGTCCGGCGAGAACATCCGGGTTGATGGATGGTCGACCAGCTCGTAGCTCGTAGGTCGTAGCTCGTAGCTCGAACCTTCTACACTCACCGGCGATGTCTTCGTCCCCCACCGTGTGGCTGACCACGCTCGGCTGCGCCAAGAACCAGGTCGACTCCGAGAAGGTCGAGGTGATGCTCGCCGAGTCCGGCTACGTGCTCGCTTCGTCGCCCGAGACCGCCGATGTGGTGATGGTCAACACGTGTGCCTTCATCGAGGAGGCACGCCGGGAGTCGGTCGACACCATCCTCGAAGTACAGGACGTCAAGCGTTCCGACGCAAAGACGATCGTCATCGGGTGTATGGCCCAGCGGTTCGGGGTCGAGGTCACCGAGGCGCTCCCCGAGGTCGACGCCGTCATCGGACTCGACCGGTATGGAGACCTCATCTCCACGCTGGACGGGCTCACCAAGTGGAGCCCAGTCGAGATCAAACGCCGGCCCCGGATGGACATCCTCAATCTCGTCACCCGGCCGGCGCCGGCTCTTCCGTATGCCTACGTCAAGGTGGCGGAGGGATGTGACAAGCCGTGCACGTTCTGCGCAATCCCGCTGATCAGGGGCAAGCAGCGTTCCCGGCGTCCCATCGAGATCCGTGACGAGATGGCGGGTCTCACGGAGGCCGGCGTCTCCGAGATCGTCCTGGTGGCGCAGGATCTCGCGGCCTATGGCCGGGACGCCGACGAGAGTTGGAACATCGTCGATCTGCTGCGCTTCGTCACCGACGTCGATGGTCTGGACACCGCTCGACTTCTCTATCTCTACCCGAAGGAGATCCGGCCGTCCCTCATCGAGGAGATGGCATCCAACCCCCGGGTCGCCTCGTACTTCGATCTGTCCCTTCAACACTCCTCGGGGGAGCTGCTCCGCGGGAATGAAGCGACCCGGCGACGGAACCCGGTACCGGGAGCTCATCGCATCCATCCGAGAGGCTGCCCCGGGGGCGGCTCTGCGCAGCTCGTTCATCGTTGGGTTCCCGGGGGAGACCGACGATCACGTCGAGGACCTGGCCGAGTTCCTCGAAGATGTGCGGCTGGACTGGGCGGGCTTCTTCCCGTATTCCCCAGAACAGGGCACTCCTGCCGCGGAGATGGACGGAAGGGTAGATCGATCCGACATCGAGGATCGCTTGAGGTATCTCCAGGGGACTCAGGAGGAGATCACCGCCGAGACGAACCTGTCCCAGGTGGGGCAGACGCTGGCGGTTCTGATCGACCAGGTGGAGGACGGCGTACCGGTCGGTCGCTCCTACCGGGAGGCGCCCGAGATCGACGGCATGATCACCCTCGACACAGGCTCGCCGGGCGATCTCGTGGACGCTCGGATCACGGGCGCCTTCGGACCCGATCTCGAAGCGACCGTGCTCGAGCCGGTTCGCCGATGATCGTCGAAGTGGTGGCGGTGGGTACCGAGCTGCTGCTGGGCCAGATCGTCAACGGCAATGCCGCCCACATCGGCGCCTCACTCGCAGAGTCCGGGCTCGATGCCAACTACCAACAGGTCGTGGGCGACAACCTGGGACGTCTCGAAGCCGCCCTTCGACTGGCGATCAGCCGATCGGACGCCGTGATCATCACCGGCGGGATCGGCCCCACCCAGGACGACATGACCCGTGAGGGTATGTGCGCAGCAACCGGACGCGAGATGCGTTTCAGCGACGAGTACGCCGCCGCCCTCCGGAAGAGGTTTGCCGACCTGGGCCGTGACATGCCTGAGTCGAACCTGCGCCAGGCCGAGTACCCCGACGGCGCCGAGCTGCTGGCCAATCCGAAGGGAACCGCACCTGGCATCTTCCTCAATCACGAGGGGACCCTGGTCTTTGCGGTTCCTGGTGTTCCTCGGGAGATGGAACAGCTGCTGGCCGAGCAGGTCCTGCCCCGCATCCGGGCGAAGGCAGGCGTCGAGCGTGTCCTCCGTTCCCGGGTGATCCGGACGTGGGGGAGGGGTGAGGCGGCAGTGGGTGAGCTCTGTGAGGACCTCTACCAGGACGGCACCAACCCCTCCATTGCCTTCCTCGCCTCGGACGGCGAGATCAAGGTCCGGATCACCGCCGCCGCCGGGACCCTGGCGGAGGCCGAACGGCTGATCGCACCGATCGAAGCCGAGGTCGTCTCGCGTTTGAGTCCGGCCGTGTTCGGCTTCGACGACGACTCGATCGAGCCGATCCTGCTCGGACTCCTGGTGGAACGAGGCTGGACGTTGGGAACCGCCGAATCCGCCACAGGTGGGCTGGTGGCGGCCCGGATCACATCCGTCTCCGGTGCGTCGGCTACCTACCGGGGTTCGATAGTCGCTTATGACGTCGAGGAGAAGCGGCGCCTGCTGGGCATCACCGACACCGAGGTGGACGCCGGTGTCGTCAGCGAGGCGATGGCGCTCGCCATGGCTCAGGGCGCTCGCGAACATCTGGGAGTCGACGTCGCCATCTCCGTGACCGGTGCCGCCGGTCCCGACCCCCATGATGCCCCGGCCGGCACGATGATCGTGGCAGTGGCCACGCCGGAGGACGCCCAGGCGAAGACGCTCCGGTTGCCGGGCGATCGGGAGCGGGTCCGTACCTACACGGCAACATCGGCGCTGCATCTGGCGCGGTTGGCGGTCTCGGGTATCTGGTGGGATCGGTAGGCCCGCTCTTCCTGGCTGTGGGCCTCCCTCAGCCGATCCGCGATCTGCTGGCCGCCGTGATCATGGCGGGACGTGCGGACCTTCCGCTCCCGGGCCGTCCCAGCCCGCCCGGCAACTGGCATCTGACGCTCCGTTACCTCGGTGACACCGACGAGGTGGTGAAAGACCGGTTGCTCGCCGGTCTCGACCAGGCCCACCTCGGAGCGCCCTTCTTCGTCGAGCTCTCGGGGCTGGGCGCCTTCCCCAACCCCCGTCGAGCGACGGTCCTGTGGGTGGGCGTGTCCCGAGGTGCGGACCGCCTCGCCGAGTTGGCCGGGGTCATCGACGAGGAGGCCGAGGTGGTCGGATTCGCCCCGGAAGATCGCCCGTACATACCCCATGTGACCCTGAGCCGACTCCGTCCTGACGAAGACATCCGTTGGTTGATCGACACCCTGGTGCTGCCGCCGATCCGATTCGAGGTCACCTCGGTGGGGCTGTACCGGTCGCATCTCGCCGGCTCCACCTGGTACGAGCAGATCGAGGAATTCCCGTTGGTGTGAGAGGCATCGCACCCTCTGCCGTCCGTACCGGACCACCGATGTCGGAAATCCTTGCCATACGAACGGGTGTTCGATAGTGTGCCGTCGAGTGACAGGTGCGTAATTTGTCACACCGGAAACGTATGTTGATCTTGCGTGTCGATCCCGGACTTCCTCCGGGCCGTGACGGAACAGACACTTGCTGCGACGGAACGACACGAGCTGCGGAAAGACGGACGAGACGGAACCGAGTCGGTATCGGCGGGTTGGCCCACCGGATCGACCTAGCGAAACGAGATCGAGGAGTGAGGAACATGGAGCGAGACAAGGCACTGGACATGGCCCTGTCGCAGATCGAAAAGCAGTTCGGCAAGGGCGCCATCATGAAGATGGGCGAGGTCGGCGCCCAGGCCGTCGAAGTCATCTCCACCGGAGCACTGTCGCTCGACCTCGCACTCGGTATCGGCGGACTCCCTCGGGGACGCGTGGTCGAGATCTACGGTCCGGAGAGTTCGGGTAAGACGACGCTCGCTCTGCACGTGGTGGCCGAGGCGCAGCGCAACGGAGGCATCGCCGCCTTCATCGACGCCGAGCACGCCATGGATCCGATCTACGCCAAGGCGCTCGGCGTGGACGTCGACGAGCTCTTGATCTCCCAGCCCGATACCGGGGAGCAGGCTCTCGAGATCGCTGACATGCTGGTGCGTTCGGGTGCCCTCGACGTGATCGTGATCGACTCGGTGGCAGCGCTGGTGCCACGGGCCGAGATCGAAGGTGAGATGGGTGACACCCATGTGGGACTTCAGGCCCGGTTGATGTCGCAGGCGCTGCGCAAGTTGACCGCCAACCTGAATCGCTCGAAGACGACCGCCGTGTTCATCAACCAGCTCCGTGAGAAGATCGGCGTCATGTTCGGGTCACCCGAGACCACCCCCGGTGGTCGGGCCCTGAAGTTCTACTCATCGGTCCGGTTGGATGTCCGTCGGATCGAGACCATCAAGGATGGCGGCGAGCAGGTCGGCAACCGCACCCGAGTGAAGGTCGCCAAGAACAAGATGGCGCCACCGTTCCGTCAAGCCGAGTTCGACATCATGTTCGGCGAGGGCATCTCCCGTGAAGGCAGTCTCCTCGACGTGGCCGTCGATCACGGGGTGGTTCGCAAGAGTGGAGCATGGTTCACATTCGAACAGGATCAGCTCGGTCAAGGCCGTGAGAACTCCAAGCGGTTCCTCAGGGAGAATCCGGAGGTCGCCATGCAGCTGCAGGCCAAGATCTACGAGCTGGTCGCCCCGAAGCCGGCTGCGACACCGGACGCGGAAGACATGGTCTCGGTCGACGATGACACTCCCATCGACCTGGCGATCGTGGCCGGGGCCGACGACGAGCTGGAGTCTGCACTCGAGGACTGAGGGTCCTCCCGGATTCCGGGCGGTCGGGGTAAGATGCGGTCCACACACGAATGAACCGCCTGAAACGTAGATCGCACCCCATGACCACCATCGTCAGCCAGATATCGACCTGACCACGTCGGTGGTTTCCGTCTGAGGTCGTGTGTGCCGGGCCCGTTCGGGGCTCGGCACACCTGCGTTTCGAGGGAATGAAACGAGGGAACACATGGACAGTCCGGCGATCGTGGCGATCGCCGTGGCCTTGGCCACGGTGGTGGCGGGAGGGGGCGGATACCTCCTCGCCCGTCTGGCGATGAAATCGGCCCGGCCTTCCCCTGGGGGTGATGCCGAAGAGCTCCTCTCCGGTGCCCGGCTCGAAGCCCAACGGCTTCTCGCCAGGGCCGAAGAAGAGGGGCGCGCCCGGGCCGAGGCGTTCCGTGAGCGCGAGGAAGCCCAGCTCGCCCACCGGCGGGTCGAGCTCGAAAACATGGAGGGCCGGCTGGGACAGCGTGAGGAGACGCTCGATCAACGGGCGGCCAACCTCGCCACCAGAGAGCAGATGGTTCTCCAGCGCGAGCGCGAAGTCGGCGAGCTGCGCTCCGATGCGGAAACCTTGCGCGAACAGGCTCGGCAGGAACTGGCTCGATTGGCCGGCATCGATGCGATCGCCGCCAAGGAGCAGCTCCTCGCCCAGGTGGAAGACGAGGCGCGCCGCGAGGCCATGTTCCTCGTGCGCGATCTCGAGATCAAAGCCAGGGAAGAGGCCGACAAGCGAGCCCGCAGGATCCTGGCTACGTCGATCCAGCGTCTCGCTGCCGAAGTGGTGACGGAGTCGACCGTCTCGGTGATAACGCTGCCTTCCGACGAGATGAAGGGGCGCATCATCGGTCGCGAAGGCCGAAACATCAGGGCGCTCGAGTCGGTGACCGGGGTGAACCTCATCGTCGATGACACACCTGAGGCGGTTTCCGTTGCGTCGTTCGATCCGGTGCGCCGTGAGGTTGCCCGTCTCACCGTCGAGAAGCTGGTTGCCGACGGCCGGATTCATCCCGCCTCGATCGAGGAGGCGTACCAGAAGGCCCAGGCCGAAGTCGAGCAGTCAGTCCGCGACGCAGGAGAGTGGGCGCTGCTCGAAGTCGGTGTGTCCCGGATGAACCCCGAACTGGTGACGTTGCTGGGGCGGTTGAAGTACCGCACGTCCTACGGCCAGAACGTGCTCAACCACCTCGTCGAGTCTGCCCACGTCGCTTCGATGCTCGCCCACGAACTGGGAGTGGATCCAGCTCCGGTGAAACGGGCAGCACTCCTGCACGACATCGGCAAGGCTGTCACCCACGAGGTAGAGGGTTCGCATGCGTTGATCGGGGCCGAGATCGCCCGCCGCTTCGGTGAGGACGCCTCGGTGGTTCACGGCATCGAAGCCCACCACAACGAGGTCGAGCCTCGAACCGTGCTGGCGGTCCTGGTTCAGGCTGCTGATGCCGTCTCGGCCGCCCGACCCGGTGCACGCCGGGAAGCGCTCGAATCGTACGTCAGGCGCCTCGAGCGGCTCGAGAGCGTCGCTCTCGAATTCGAGGGCGTCGAACGGGTCTTTGCGATGCAGGCGGGCCGCGAGGTCCGTGTGGTGGTCGACCCCGGACAGATCGACGACCTGTCTGCGGGCGATCTCGCCCGTCGGATCGCCCGAAAGCTCGAGGAGGACCTCCAGTATCCCGGACAGATCCAGGTCACGGTCATCCGCGAGTTCCGCGCCACCGACTACGCCCGCTGAACCATGACGAGTGTCGTCCTCTCCAATCCGGTCCGGCGCGAGCGGCCCTACCGCCTTCCGTCCCGGCAGGGTAAGCGGTATCTGGTGCGAACCTTCGGCTGCCAGATGAACGAACACGACTCCGAGCGCATCGCCGGGCTGTTCGAAGCCGACGGGATGGTGCCGGCCACCGGTTACGACGATGCCGACGTGGTGTTCATCAACACCTGCACCATTCGGGAGAACGCCGACAACAAGCTCTACGGCACCATCGGCAACCTGAAGGCGATCAAAGACGTGAACCCGTCGATGATGTTGATCGTTGGCGGTTGCGCTGCCCAGAAGGATCGCGAGATCGTCCGTGAGCGGGCGCCGTGGGTCGATGTCGTTCTCGGCACCCACAATCTCGACCGGGTCGTCGACCTCCTCGACCATGCCGACGCATGGGGGCCGATCACCGAGGTCGTAGACGAGCTCCAGGCGATGCCCTCATCGCTCCCCGTCAAGCGCGAGCTGGCGCACTCGGCCTGGGTGACCATCCAGGTCGGATGCAACAACACCTGCACGTTCTGCATCGTCCCGGCGGTGCGGGGGGTCGAAGTGTCGCGGCGACCAGGCGACATTCTCCAGGAGGTCCGATCACTCGTCGCCGATGGTGTGGTCGAGGTCACCCTGTTGGGACAGAACGTGGACACATACGGTCGGGACCTGGCTCTCGACGGGAAGCGAACGCCCCTGTTCGCCGACCTGCTCCGCCAGGTGGGTGCAGTAGAAGGTGTTCGCCGGGTCAGATTCACCAGCCCCCACCCGAATGATTTCCGTCCCGCCGTCGCCGAAGCGATGGCCGGTACGCCAGCGGTGTGCGAACAGCTGCACTTCCCCCTGCAGTCCGGTAGCGATCGGATCCTCGCCCGCATGCACCGGGGCTACACAGCCGCCCGGTACCTCGAGCGTCTCGCCATGGCCCGGGACATCATCCCTGAGCTCTCCGTGTCCTCCGACATCATCGTCGGCTTCCCAGGGGAGACCGAAGCGGACTTCGAACGCACCCTGGAGGTGGTGGCGGAAGCACGGTTCGACTCTGCGTTCACGTTCATCTTCTCGCCCCGTCCGGGCACGGCGGCTGCAGACATGTCCGACGCTTTCGTCGATCCTGACGTGGTGAATGAGCGGTTCCAGAGGCTCATCGCCCTGCAGAACGGTATCACCGAGGAGAATTCGCGGCGATGGGTCGGTCGGACTCTCGAGGTCCTGTCCGAGGGCCCTTCGCGCAAGGATGCCGCCGTGGCCACCACCCGGACCCGGGGGGGCAAAGTGGTCCACGTCGCCGGTGAGATTCCGGCAGGCGTGTTCACAGACGTGCTGATCACCGGCTCCTCGATGCATCATCTCGCCGGTGATCCCGCCTGAGACGGCTGGTCGCACTCGTAGGCCCGACCGCAGCCGGCAAGACCGATCTGGCTCTGGAGGCGGCGGCCCGGTCGGGGGCCACCATCGTTTCGGTCGACTCGATGCAGGTCTATCGCGGGATGGACATCGGCACCGCCAAGCCGGGACCCGACCAACGGGCTCGGGTCCCTCATCTGATGATCGATGTGGTGGCTCCGTCGGTGGACTACACCGTGGCACGTTTCCAAGGCGAGGCTCGCGCGGCCGTCGACTCGGTCGAGGGACCCGTGCTGGTGGTGGGTGGGAGTGGCCTCCACTATCGCGCCCTGGTGGACCCGCTCGAATTCCCTCCCACCGACGCCGGGCTGCGGGAGCGACTCGACTGCGAGCCGGTCGAGTCGCTCGTCACCGAACTGCTCACCGTCGACCCCGAGGCCGGGGTGGCACTAGACCTCGCCAACCCCCGTCGGGTCGTACGCGCTGTAGAGATCTACCGACTCACCGGCGCCACGCCCTCCGAGCGTCTCCGGAGTCATTCTGCGGAAGCCGTCCGCCGCTACCAGTCGGTGTTCGACGTCGCGGCGTTCGGGCTCGACCCGGGCGCGAATCTCGAGGCGCGGATCACGCTCCGCACGCAACGAATGAGAGAAGACGGCTTGTTGGATGAAGTGTCGCGGGTGGCGCCCTCGCTCGGGCGGTTGGCATCACTGGCCGTCGGCTATCGGGATCTCCTCGATGTGGTTTCGGGGTCCATGCAGGTCGACGAAGGGTTCAAACGGGTTCGTCGGTCGACGATGGCACTCGCCAAGCGGCAACGTACGTTCTTCGGACGAGACCCACGGATACGATGGTTCCCGCCAGAGGTGGGCGGAGACGAAGCCGTTGAGACGCTGGTAGCCGCCCTCACGAAAGGTGGAGTGTGAAGTTCACCAAGATGCACGGCTTGGGAAACGACTTCGTCGTGGTGGATGGGGGAGTGGCGGTCTCGGCTCAGCTGGTGCGTTCCCTGTGCGACCGTCGCTTCGGTATCGGCGCCGACGGTGTCCTGCAGGTGACCGCTGGAGCGGCCGGCGTCAACATGGGGTATTGGAATGCCGACGGCTCGATTGCCGAGATGTGTGGCAACGGTCTGCGGTGTGTAGCTCGACGGGCCTGGGATACCGGTTTGGTGGATACGCCCTCGTTCGTGGTCGTCACTCCGTCCGGCCCGAAACGAGTCGTGGTGACGCCGCTCGACGTCTCGGTCGATCTGGGACCGGTCGGGTTCGGTGGACCAGTGGACATCGAAGGGCTCAGATACGACCGGGTGGACGTAGGCAATCCCCACGCCGTGACCGAGGCGGATCCTGCCACCGTCGACCTCGCCCGCGTCGGGTCCATGGTCGAACGCCATCCTCGGTTCCCGGATGGTACGAATGTCGAGTTCTATACCTGGGTGGGTGATGACCGGGTGCGGATGCGGGTCTGGGAGCGCGGCGTCGGCGAAACGCTCGCGTGCGGATCCGGGATGGTCGCCGTCGCCGCCGTAGCACGCCGTGAGCGTGACATCGCGTCCATCACGGTCGAGGTTCCTGGCGGAAGCGCCGAGGTCAGCTTCGACGATGGGGTGTGGCTCACCGGACCCGCCGTGACCGTCTTCGACGGAGTGTGGCTCAGCGGACCTTTCTGAGCACGGAGACCACCTTGCCAAGAACTCGGACACCGTCATCGAAGACCATGGGTTCATAGGCGGCGTTCTCCGCCTGGAGGATGATCTGTCCGTTCTTCCGGAACAGGCGCTTGACCGTTGCCTCTTCCTCGTTGACGAGAGCCGCGACGATCTCGCCGTCGAGTGCGTCGGGCTGGCTCCGCACAACCACGTAGTCCCCGTCGAAGATCCCAGCATCGACCATCGAATCCCCGCGGACGGTGAGCATGAACACCGGCCCGGTCCCCACGAGCGCGGTCGGCAATGTCATGACATCCTCGATGTCCTCCTCGGCGAGGATCGGGCTGCCGGCTGCGATGCGACCCACCAACGGAACATGCCGGACGTTCTCGTCCGAGGTCGCCGGGGTGATCGAAGCCGGTGCCGCTTCGAGGATCTCGATGGCGCGTGGCTTCGATGGGTCCTTGCGGATGAGACCCGCCTTCGCCAGGGACGAGAGATGGCTGTGAACCGTTGACGGCGAGGAGAGCCCGAGTGCGTCGCCGATTTCCCGGACCGACGGCGGATAGCCACGCGATGCGACCGTCGCCCGAATGTACTCGAGAACCTGCCTCTGTCGATCACTGATCTCGGTCATGAACCTCACCCGCCTCTTCGCTTTCGATGCCACGCTAGTCGTTCGGACTTCGCGTTCCAAACATGTGTTCGACTTGACAGGCCGAACAATTGTTCGATAGATTACCACGAACAGATGTTCGGTGATGGGATTCGACCAGCCACTTCGTCGTCGACCGGGCAGGAGCCCGCAAGAAGAACCCGCAGGAGACCCCGCAGACCACCCGGACGAGGCAGAAACGGAGATCCAGCCATGTCGAACCCGACGCTCACGAGACGGCCGTACGATCGCTCACTCCACCAGGGGTCCCAGGCGTGTGCCGTGGCGGGCTTTTCCGGGCGACCGAGCTGTGCCACGAAATCTGTCACACCCTCGCGATACGTTGCAGAGACACCGGTCGATCGAACCGGGTCGCATCCGAGTGGAGGAAGGTCCATGTCCGCCAAGCCACGCAACCTGCCCGGCAGGCTGTTGATACTCCTGACGGCACTGGCGGCGACCTTCCTCCTGCTCGGAGGCACCGGTTCCGCCTCGGCACCCACCATCACCATGGAGCATCGCGTACAGAGCGGAGACACGCTGTGGGACATCGCCGGCGGTATCACAGGGCCGGGAGAGGACGTTCGAGAAGTGATCGAGGTGATCCGCGATCTCAACGAGCTCACGAACTCGAATCTGATGCCCGGGCAGGTGCTCCTCATCCCGGCGGGATGAACTCCAGTCGGACGCCACCGAAGCCCGGGAGATCGGGGCCGCGGCTAGCCTGCACCATGATGCAGTGTCCGCAATGTGCACATCCGGATAGTCGAGTCATCGACTCGCGTCCAGCGGAGGGTGGGTCATCTATCAGGCGGCGCCGCGTGTGTGAGTCGTGTTCGTACAGGTTTTCCACGTATGAACGTGCCGTGTCGACCTTGATGGTGCTCAAACGATCTGGCCGTACCGAACCTTTTGATCCCGACAAGCTCCGCCGCGGTATCGAGTCGGCTCTCGCCGATCGTCCTGTGCCAGAGGGTGCGGTCGAGACGCTTCTGGAACAGATCGAGAACGCCGTACGTACCGCCCCCGGCCCCACAGCCACCGACGTGCTCGGGCGGATGGTCCTCGAACGTCTCAGAAGCCTCGACGAGATCGCGTCACTTCGATTCGCCAGCGTCTACAAGGACTTCAGGGATGTAGAGGACTTCTCGCGCGAACTCGCCGAGCTCGAAGCCAGTCTCCACACCCCCGAGGCTTGAATCCGTCTCGCCGTCAGCGCCCCGACTCGGTGAGCCTGGACAGCATCGCCACCACCTCTTCGAGGGTCGAACGGGACGCCCGTTCCGAAGCGGTCACACCCGCCGCCATCGATCGCTGCAACTCACCCACCAGGGCATCGACCGCGGCCAGTTGTTCGACGGCCGAAGCGTTGTCGGAAGCACGAAGAGCATCCATGTAGCTCGCTTGCAGGCCGCCAATTCCTGCCTGGAACGATGCGACCGCCTCCGTGTGATCCGCAAATGCCCGGTCTGCGGGAGCCGACTCGAGCACTCGACCGAACTCGGTCACCCACGAGGTGAACTCGGCGCTCACCTCCGACAATTCCGACTCAGCGGACTCGGTCGAAAACTCAGGACGGCCCACGAAGACCACGAAGCCGGTCTCGTACGAGAAGGCATCCGACAGGGTCCGCTCCACGTCGAGGACCCTCCCGGCGGCGTCGATCGCGATCGCCCGTTCGGGATCGCCCACTTCCAAGGCGTCGGCCGCCGTCAGGACATTCCGGGCTGCCGCGTCCATCACCGAGAAGTCAGGGGTCGCGGCTGACACATCGAACTCTGCGATCGCCTCCGCCAATGTCCGGGCGTCGGAGGCCAGAACCTCCGACGCGGAGCCTGCCGCTCCGAACAGCAGCGACAGCGCAAAGATGATCGCCCCGGCCGCTACTCCGATCAATCCCAAGCTCACGAATCGAACGGGATTGCGCTCGGGGACCGATGCGAGCGGATCGGTCGACGCCCAGCCTTCCAGCGGGGGGGCGTCACCGGTCTCGTCCCAGAGCCTGACCACGAACTCGCCGGTTGGGTTCAGGTCATCGTCGAAGCGTGGAACCGAAGCCGGAGCTGCGTCCACAACGGCCCGTGACGAACCCGGACGGTCGGCAGAAGGTCGGTCCCGGCGAGGCGTTTGGGGACGCGCCGACTCGGTCTTGGGGGGGGTGATGCGGGCCGTGTCTGCTTGGCGAGACGAGGTTCGCGGTGGTCGCGGGCGCTCCAGGAGGGCGACACCACCCGTTTCCGAACCGACTTCCAACGCAGCGATCCTTCGGCCACGTTTGGACGAGATCGTCGAAGGATCGATTGTGTGGCCAAGGAGGCACGTACCGCCTACAGCGGTGACGCGTGCGTGACACTCGATACAGTACCCATGTGGCACTCTTCAACTCCGTGGTAGGTCCGCCCGACCGCCCCACGTGCAGATTCACGTGATGGACATTAGCTTCCTCCTGCTGGATTCCCGTGCAATCCCGCCCCAACAGGCAAAAACCGACGACGCCGGATACGACCTGTGCGCACTCGACGCGGTCTCGCTCGGCCCCGGAGAGCGGGCGGCCGTGGGAACGGGCATCGCGCTTGGTCTCCCGGCCGGAACCGCCGGTCTGGTCCTCCCCCGGAGTGGCCATGCAGCCCGTCACGGTGTCACCGTTGCGAACGCCCCCGGACTGATCGACGCCGGCTACCGGGGGGAGATCAAAGTGCTCCTCATCAACCACGGTTCCGACCACGTCGTCTTCGACCCGGGCGATCGAATCGCCCAACTCGTCATCATCGATCTCCCCACGGTGCGGTTCCGCCAGGTCGACCACGTCGACCCCACCGACCGGGGGAGCGGGGGATTCGGATCCACCGGTCGGTGATCACACCCCGTTTGTCCGGTCCGGAGCGTCGGCTATCATCGACACCGTACGCGGAAGTAGCTCAGTTGGTAGAGCGCAACCTTGCCAAGGTTGAGGTCGCGGGTTCGAGCCCCGTCTTCCGCTCCGAGACCGGCGTAGGCCGGTCTTTCCTGCCTCCCACCACCTCAGGCGGTGTCGAGGTGTCCGGCTTCGGCCGGACGGCAGGGCGACGTGGCCGAGTGGTTAGGCGCGGGTCTGCAAAACCCGTCACCCCGGTTCAATTCCGGGCGTCGCCTCGGGTCGAAGGCGCGTCCTGTAACGTACGGCGGCCGGAGACCGCGAACACGGGCCCTTAGCTCAGAGGGAGAGCGCTTCCTTGACACGGAAGAGGTCAGAGGTTCAATTCCTCTAGGGCCCACCATATTGCTCGTGGGGGGACGACCCCCCAACGACCCCCCGCCGGCACTCGCAACCAGCCCAGCTGTGCAGCGCCGAAGGCCCCGGAGTTCACTGTGCACCCGGTTGCCACATGAACACGCCACCAGGGGTCCGCAATATTGCTCGTGGGGGGGACGACCCCCCACCACGCCCCGCCCGAACGTAGTCCGCGCTGTGAGGCTGGGACCCGGTCTTCTACGCGGGTCTCTGCGACCCGGTGACTCCGTCCATGGACACGTTGACACGTTGACCCGTTGACCTGTCGGCCGCTGAGCGGCGTTCCGGTTCTACCAAGGCTCCCCACGTTCGAGGGGTCGGGATTGCTCCCGACCCCTCTGACAACGGCGAACCAGCGTTCGCTCAGCTTCCGAACATGCCCTTCAGCTTGTCGGTGACGCCCCCAAGAGCGTCGCCGATACCCCCGGCATTGCCGGAAAGAAAGCCGTCGATCTGCGATGCGATCGGTTCAGGCAGCTTGTCCTTGATGAAGTCCAAAGCGGCACCGGCGGCCTGCTCGGCCTTGTCCGCCGGAAGGCCCGTCTTGGCCGCGATTGCGGCGATCAGCTCGTCCATTGATCCCTCCTGAGATGGTCGGGTTTACCTACGCTCGATGGCGTGGCAGAATTGAAAGCTAGCACCCCACCGATGAAAGGAATCCAGCATGGCTATGTCTGACGCCCACAAAGAGGCGTTGGCCCAGGGTCGACGGGAATCTCGCGCAGTCAAGGCCTATCTCGAGGTTCTTGGTTCACGGAGGCCAGGTAGACCCGTGACCGCCGACTCGGTCGCCAAGAAGCTCTCCGGAATCGAAGAGCGGCTTGCCGTCGAGAACGACGCGCTCAAGCGGTTGGATTTGATTCAGGCCAAGCTCGATGCTGAGGATCAATTGGGAACTCTCTCGGGGAGCATCGACATCGACGCCCTCGAGAAGGAATTCGTCGAAATCGCAAAGTCCTACTCCGAGCGTAAGGGCATCTCCTACTCGGCGTGGCGTGCTGTCGGCGTCGACGCCGGTGTCCTCAAGGACGCAGGAATCGCTCGTACCCGACGGGGTTGACGACACTCGATCGCCCTCTTCGTCGGCCGGTGAACCGGTCGACGAAGAGGGCGACGCCGCGTGCGGAGTCGGTGAATCCGGGTTGCGAATCAATGCATCCTGATGTACTCGTCGCCGATCGTCGTCGAATCTCCGTGGCCCGTCCTGACGACGGTTCCATGGGGGAGAACGAACAAGCGAGTCTCGATCGACTCGAGGATCGCGTCATGATCGCCGAACTCGAACTGAGTCGCACCGGGGCCACCGTTGAACAGGGTGTCTCCGCCGAAAAGGTCACCGCCCGCCAACAAGCAAACGCTCCCAGGCGAGTGCCCCGGCGTATGGAGCACGGTCACCGTCCCCGACCCCACTTCCCACCTGGTTCCATCGGTCAAGTCGACGTCGGGCGCTCGATCCGGATAGATGCGATCCCACAATGTTCGATCGGCAGGGTGCAGGCCGATCGGTGCGTCGACGGCCTCGGCCAGGGCCTGGGCGGCATCGATGTGATCATTGTGGCCGTGGGTGCAGGCGATCAGATCCACGGTCCGACCGCCGATCCCGGTCAGGATCGGTTCCAGCTGATGACCGGCGTCGATCACGATGACCCGCTCGTCGTCACCGAGGATCCACACGTTGTTGTCGACAGGGATCGGCTCGGGAGCCAGTGTGAACAAACCCGATGTCACCACCCGATCGATCCGCATTCAGAGCACCACCACAGAACGCAAGACCTCGCCACGCTCCATCTTGTGGAATGCATCTTCGACGCCGTCCAAGGTGATGGTTTCGCTCACGAAACCGTCCAAGTCGAGACGGCCCTGGAGGTAGAGGTCGATCAACATCGGGAAATCACGCGACGGCAGCGTGTCGCCATACCACGACGACTTCAAAGCCCCGCCACGACCGAACAGCTCGATCATCGGTAGTTCGATCTTCATCGAGGGGTTCGGAACACCCACGAGCACCATGGTGCCGGCGTGGTCACGGGCATAGAACGCCTGTTCGTAGGTCTGAGGGATTCCGACCGCATCGATGGTCACATTCGCCCCAAACCCGCCGGTGATCTCGCGGATCGCTTCCACAGCATCGACCTGGCGGGAGTTGACGACGTGGGTCGCGCCGAACCGGCGCGCCCACTCGAGCTTCGTGTCGTCGATGTCCACGGCGATGATGGTTCCCGCACCCGCCAGCTGTGCCCCGGCGATTGCGGCATCACCGACGCCGCCACATCCGAACACTGCCACGGAGTCGCCGCGGGACACTCCTCCGGTGTTCATGGCAGCACCCAGCCCAGCCATCACGCCACATCCGATCAGCCCGGCGGCCTCGGGTCGGGCCCGGTCATCGACCTTCACCGCCTGTCCGGCCGCGACCAGCGTCTTCGAGGCGAATGCGCCGATACCGAGCGCCGGCGACAGGGGAGTGCCATCGGCCAGCGTCATCGGCTGGGAAGCATTCTTGCTCGCAAAGCAGTACCAGGGCCGTCCCCGCTGGCATGAACGGCAGGTACCACACGGGGCACGCCACGCCAGGATCACGAAGTCGCCCTCGGCCACGTTGTCGACGCCGTCGCCGATCTTTGACACCCGCCCGGCGGCCTCGTGGCCCAGGAAGAACGGGAAGTCGTCGTTGATGGCTCCTTCCCGGTAGTGCAGGTCGGTGTGACAGACACCGCACGCCAGCACATCGATCAATGCCTCACCGGGTCCGGGATCCGGCACCAGGATCGTCTCAACCGTGACTCCCGCACCCTTGGCTCCGGCGACAACGCCGCGTACTTCGTTCATCGACAACTCCCGACTCGGATGTGCCCGGCGACCCTACCCGACCCCAACGAGGGTCACGTCGAGTCATCATCGCAGACGGGAATCAGCGGCCCTCCAGGGCGTCCTCGATCTCAGAGGCGTCGACTCCGTCGAGCGTCGAATACAGCAGTCGACCCCGGAAGCGGCGCAACTCCGTGACCAGATGTGTGCGGAAGAAGCTCGGAAGCATGATCACGGTCGCCGTGTGGCCCGGAGAGAGCCGGTCGCCGACTTCCGACAACCATGGGTTGGGAATGCCGATGTCGCGGTTCTTCGCCCACAGCCAACCGGCCAACGCTCCGATGATGGCGCCCACGATCCAGCCGTTCGTACCCGCCAACGCCAGACCCGGCAGGCCCAACCACCAGCTCCCGGTCAATGCCGCCTGGACAGGCGACATCTCCTTCGTCTGGTTCACCAGCATTCGGCCGTTCGCCAGCTTCGTCACCAACACCGCATCAGCGAGTTCGACCGACCCCTTCCGAGCGAGCCGGGTCGTGGCCAACACGGCTTCCTGTGCCAGGAGTGGATCATCGAAGTCGATCGCTATCACATCGGCCGGGTCTGAAATGGGGGTTCGCTGGGCTCGTCGCATGGGCTCCTCTGGTCGCCGGTAGCCCCGTCGACTCCGACGGGCGCTCCTACAGTCATCAACGTACCCGTTCCCGGTCGCTATTCCGCCTCGGGTAGTGCCTCAGCCCCACCCGAGCTCGTGAAGTCTGGAGTCGTCGATCCCGAGATGATGACCGAGTTCGTGCAGCACCGTCTTGCGGATCTCGGCCTCCAGCTCCGGCCGGGACAGGTGCAAAGCCAGGTGGGGAACCCGGAAGATCGTTATCTGATCGGGGAGTGCACCCCAGTAGTCACCGGACCGCTCCAGCAGACTGACCCCCTCGTAGAGCCCCAGCAGGCCGTCACCTTCCGGATCCTGGTCCCGGGTTGGCTGGTTCTCGACCACCACCATCAGGTTGTCGATCCGGTCGACGACCCACTCCGGGAGCTCGTCGAACACCCGGTCGACCACGGCCTCGAACTCTTCGATCGTCACCGGCACGATTCAACCACCCGGGTGGCATGATTGGAGCGCGTGGTAACCTTCTACCCTCCCGGGCGCTTAGCTCAGCGGGAGAGCGCTGCCTTCACACGGCAGAGGCCACAGGTTCGATCCCTGTAGCGCCCACCCACAGAATCCCCTGTAAACACAGGGGATTCTGCCGTATCCGGATCTTCGATTGGGCTTCTGTTCGTGTCAGGTGTCCGTCGGAGGTCCGGATCCGCGTCGGTGGGACCCCTCACCATCGTCCTCGTGCTAGGCGTCCTTCCCGTTGGTGGTCGGCTAAACCCGGCGCCGAGGACTCTGTCGCCGAGCTCCAAGACGCGATTCCACAGCGCAGGAACAGCGGTTTGAATCACTGCGAGTGGTCAGTCCCGTATTTGTGATGCGTCCGGGATTGCATGATATGCCGGTTGGCGATCGGCTGCGGGGCTGTTGCGATACTCCGTGGATAACGCCGTTGTCGATGCGGCCGATAGTCAGGGGACGGCCGAGACAGCCTTGTCGGGGAGGCGATCGATGCCTCGCCCTGCAGGTGGACTGCAACCATCTCCCCACGCGGTTCGCTAACGCGGTCTTGGAGCGGAGCGGGATGCGGTTGCCTAGAGAAGGCATCCAGTCATTCTTCGCAGACATCCAAGCCAAGGGCGGGTCGGGTCCCAGCGATTGCGACCCCATTGCATCTGATCCGACCCTTGATGGAACGGTTGAGGATTAGTCCTGCCGCTCTGAGAGGGAACCGGCGTTCCACCAGGTCAGCCGACCTGTCGGCCTCCTCCGCCGGGGATTGGTCGTTCTCTTTGGACGCTCGGCCCCGGGTCGCACCCTGCAGTCATCACGACCTGATACCGAGCGATATCACGCAGTTCGCCAAGTGCACTGGATTGGCACTTCGAGGACCGCCGTGCCGTATCGGCAGCGGCCACCCTGGGTGGTGGTCGTGTGGCCGTCGTTCGAGCGCGCTGACTCATGGGGGCGACTGCGACGCCGAGCCGGATGTAGTGCAGGCATATGCGAAGGTGACAGGATGAACGACGGGCTCCCGATCGTCTCGTTCGAGGACGAGACTGCTGAAGGAGATCGTGACGCCACTCGATGCGCTCGGGTTCCAGTGTCACTTCCACGTCATCGGCGAAGCCGCCGTCCGCAACGCCCCCGATGCTGTCGAGGCGGCCAGGGTCGCCAACGGGTGGAGCGATCACCGCCATCACATCGCCTACATCCAGGCGATCCGCCCCGACGACCTACCCCGCTTTCGCCGTCTGGGTGTGGCCGCCAACGCCCAGCCTCTGTGGGCGTGCAACGAGGACGCCGTCGTCGAGCTGACAGCCCCGTTCATCGGCCCAGAGCGGACCTGGTGGATGTATCCGTTCGGGTCGCTGCTCCGGCACGGCGCCACGGTGGCGACGGGGAGCGACTGATCGGTATCGACCGCCGACGTGATGTGCCAGCTCCGTCGCAGTCGACTGGCTCATCCCCGACAACGGACCGTCCGAGCCGTTCCTCCCCGGCGAGCGGCTCACCCTCGTCGAAGGGCTGATGGCGTTCACGGCGGGCTCCGCCCACGTCAACCACTTCGAGGGAGACCGGGGGACCTTGCGTCACGGCTCGATCGTCGATCTCGTTGTCCTCGACCGGAACCCGTTCGAGAAGGGCGAACCGCTGTCGAAGACCGGAGTGGCCGCGACGTTCGTCGCCGGCGAGGTCGTCCACCAAGCCTGACCGTCGGAGACGCCAACCTCCACTCCCCGGCGGTGGTTACCACGACCGGACGCTCATGTCCCCTACCGCATGGGGAGTCGGCCACCCCGCCGACGAGTTCGCCGTCGCCGACCGATTGGGGCGTTGTTCCCGGCGGCGACACGCCTGCCCTCGGTTCACCACAGAGCCCGATCAACCGCTGGCCTACACCGAAGTCACCACCGACGTGATCCCCGCTCGTGTCACCGGCAAGGTCGTGGTCGGCGGCCGGCGGCCCCGGCTTCACGACGCTGGCGGTCGTAGTGAACGGCAGGATCGGTGCGGTCACCTGATCGAACGTCGAAGAGGGCGAGGAGTTCTATCAGGCGATGTTGCCTCCCGAGCTCTTCGCCTTCGGGTACAGCGAGATCGATCTGTTGCTGGTCGAAGCCGACGGCACGCTGCAGCGGGGTCGAGCAGAGCAACCGTCCGTGACGACGACGCCGGTGGCGCCGCAAGGGGCCCTCACCGCAGGGCGCGATGCAGGAAGGCGGCAAGCTGCGCCCGTGTGACCATGGCCGCGGGACAGAATCGGTCGTTGACCGGAGGGTTGCAGCCTCGCGTGATCGCGGTAGCAGCGATCCGCTCGATATCCGCCTCGAACAGTGACTCGTCGTCGTCGAGGAAGTGATCCACACCGACAGCGCCCTCCAGCCCGAGCGCTCGAACCAGCATCGCCGCCGTCTGACCACGGCTCACCGTGTCGCCCGGGCAGAAGAGGTCATTGTCCGGAGGGTTGCATCCTCTGGTTATGCCCGCGGCCGAGAGCCAGGCGATGTCCGCAGCGAAGAGAGGATCGACATCTGCGAAGATGCTCGGCGTCTCCACCCGGAGGTCGGGAAAGGCCCGGTGGAACATCGCCGCCAGCTGGGCCCTCGTGATGGGGAGATCCGGGCAGTACTGGTCGTCGAACGGCGGGTTGCACCCGCGGACGATCCTCGCCTCGGCTAGCCAGTCGATGTCGCGTTGGAACTCTGAGGAATCGTCGTCCCAGAACCACCCGGCGAAGTTCCCGGGAGCCAGATCCACGGCCAGCTCGATCGTCGCTCCGAGGGTCATCTCGAGCACCGTGCCGGGTGTCTCGGCGCCACCCGCCCCGGCGGAGAGGTAGGCGTCCTTCCAGCACTCGGACCGGTAGCCACCCTTGCCGAAGCACACCTTGTAACCGAATTCGCTGAGTCCTTCGATCACGAATGATCCATCGGCGGCGCTGCGGCCCGCCATAGTCGATCCGACCTGCGGGCTCGGGGAGGCCACCACATAGGAGACTTCGACGCCCTCGATCGGAGCCCCGGTGTCGGCGTCCACCACCCTGCCGACGATCCGACCTCCCAGTTCGAGCTCGAAGTCGGATACGGCAACCTCTCCGGCTCGGACCTCGACAGGATCGGCGTCGACTCGGTCGCGACCATTGCGCCACCATGTGAGGGTGTAGGGGGAAGCCCAGACGTCGGTGTTGCCGGTGAGGAGCACGTAGGTGCCGGGAACCACACCAGGGAGGTCTTCGGGATATTGCTGGCTGAGCTCGAAGTGGCCCGAATCGTTGGTGAACCCGTTGATCGAACGATCAGAGCCGTCGATACTGAATCCGTTCACCCACAGATCTGCGACCGGCGATCCGGTGTCGGCATCGGTGATCGTTCCTTCGATCGAACCCAGGGCCTCCGGTTGAGCCGACACCGGAGGCACCCAGGCCACGAGTATGGAGGCCAGCAACGCTGCGCACCACCGCCAGGTGGGGTGCGCTTGCTTCGACCGGAACAGCGATGAGCCGGACACGACCGTTCCTTCCGTCGGACACGTACCCCGTCACCGGTTCAGCCGTCGAAACCAACCTACGACACGCACCATCTCCGCTGCCAGAGCCACTTGGCTCGAGAAGCTGTCGAGCAACTCGTCACCGACGAGAACTCAGATCTGAAGCGGCCTTGGCCGTTCGAGGCCCGGCCCTGTGCCGCGCATCGAACCCTGCCACCACTGCGCCGGCCCACAGCACCGCCAGCAGCACGAACTCGGAGATGAGCACGCCCGCAGGCTGATCGAAGAACCCGACGTCCCAGTTGCTCTGCGGCCAGACCCAGAAGAACCAGACCAGCCAGACCCCGATGGGAACCAATCCAAGGAACGCCCACTTCCACCGTCGGAGCGTCAGGCATCGAATCACGCCCACCCAGGTCCCGATGGCACCGAGCAACAGCAAACCCAAGTAGTGCCACGTCGTCACTGTTTCCTCCCCGAGGCCCTACGAGAGTGCCGTCTCAGCAGGTGCACCAGATGGTCTCGCACGGTTCCACCTCCTCGGTGTGGTCATAGTTGACCCAGTTGCCCTGCTCGTCGATGACGATCCGGAACCCCGGATCCTCGCTCCACACGTAGGACGGACCGAAGAACCCATCGACGAACTCCGGTTCCTGCGCCAGCAGATCCGGGAGCCCGGTCAGGTCTTGGCCGAACAGCACGGGCACGAGGTCGCGGTCGTCGAGCGGAAGCGCGAGGGCCTGACCACAAACATCCTCAGCCCCGGGTTTGCCGGTGATGAAGCCCGCCGAGGTCCTTGCCAGATCGTCGAGCCCCGTGAGGTCGCAGCGAGAGACGGCCTCGGCGATGAGACGGCGGGTGGCGTCGACTGCGGCGGGAAGACCGGCGATGGCCGGGAGTGTCATCTCATGGCTGTCACACCCAGCGAGACCCGGGGGAAACACGGTCATGTCTTCGCGAACCTCGATCGTCCCCCCGAGGACACCGATCAACGGCGAGGTCGTGTCGATGGCGACCGAATCCGTCGACCAATTCCCCTCCGGCCAGGAGCCGAGGATCACCTCAGGCGACGGCTCGCCCTCTCCGAATGCAGCCAGCATGGTGTCGCCGTCGTAGAGATACGAAGTGGTGGAGGCGTAGCCCGGCACGGTCACCTCACCCACAAGCTCACCGCTGGCCGCGTCGAGCACACCGAGCCAGGGATCGGAGTCGCCAGAGTGCAGGTTCAGGACGAGCCACCGACCGTCGACCGAGATGTGGGCGGCGACACCCCCTGAGAAGCATGCATCCGCCGGCCAGGGGTTGACCGGCACCTTGCCGGACTCGGTGCCCGTCATCTGGAGCCAGCCGCACCCGTCGTGCCACCAGCTCGTCACGAGGACACCGCCCCCGTACGAGGCCATCACGAGCTCTGGACTCACAACGTCGGTCTCATGCGTCGAGTGTGCGAACTCCTCGCGGACCACCGCCCTCTCGAGGACCTCTTCGTCGCGGCTACCGAGTCTCGCCACCACCACCTCGATGGTGATCTCCATCACGTCGCGATCCTGTTCGGGCCACTGCTCGTAAGCCCTCCGCAGAAAGACGACCGCAGGCTCGCCCCGGAACCTCGACGACTGCAACTCCCACCCACCCTCCACCACCGGTCCATCGGCCGGCATACCGTTGGCGGGCAACAACGCGGTCGGCCCGGGGCGGGCAAGACCGCCGTGGCCGAGCAACGCCACCAACCCCCGATCTCCGTCGCTCACCACCGAGAGAATGTTGGGAAGCCGGCGATCGAGGGGGACCGACACCGTCCGGCTCCCGTGGAGCTCTCTCAGCTCCAACGTCGGCGCCAACGGTTCTCCGCCCGAGAAGACGAGGGCCCCCTCCAACACGATTCCGGCCGGCACAGCGGTCGTGGTGGAAGAGGTGGTGGTGGTCGTCGTCGGGGCCACGGTGGTCGATGAGGAACTCGTGCTCGCCTGCGAAGTCGACGGCGTTCCACTTGTCGATACCGATGGTTCGGAGGTGCTCGGCCCGCCACAGGCGGCCACCAGACCGATGATCACGACCCAACACGCAACACGCCGCATCGTCACCTCTCTGATCAACGATGGCAGGTGGCGGTGACGAGCGGCAGAGGCGGATGGCAGTCCGATTTCGAGGTCCGCGGCGGCGGAGCTGCAGGGCTGGATGTGATCATTCTCCGCTTCTCCTCGCAGTCGGCTGGAGGACGACGAGGCGTACGAGGCGAGCGGAGGTAGTGCATGCGGCGTCTCGTCTTGATCATCGTGGTCGCGCTGGTGTTGCCGGGTTGCGGGGGTGCCGGAAACGTCGAGTCCGAGCCGACCATCCGACCGGTCCCCCGATCGTCCGCGACCAGCACCCAGCCGGTGACCAGCAACACCCAGGCTATGCCCACCACCACCGGGTCGAGCACGACTTCGAGCACCGTGGTCGAGCCCACGACCACACCGATGCCATCCGGCCCGCCGGCAAACACTTCGATAGAGAGCCAGCCCGCAAGGGCGGCAGGCACTTCAAGAGCCAACCGGTCGGCGCCTCGACGTCACGGGACAACCCCGCAGTGCGCCCCCCGTCTCAATCAGGCACTTAGGCGTGCGGCTACAGGTCTCTCATCCGGAGGCATCCCACCGCCTCGAAGTCGGACCGATTCCGGGTGGCAAGACCAAGCCGATGTTCGATCGCAGTGGCTGCAATCAGGGCGTTCGCGAAGGCGGATCCCGTTCTCTCGAAGGATTCGACCCGCACGTTCCGCCACAGTGTGATCGACCGGGATCTCCCTGAATGGAGCAAGGAGTGTGCTGACCAGGCGGGAGGCGGGGTTGCCGGCGAACAGCTCGGCTCGGGTCATGACAGAAAAGTGCACTCGGTGACCACCACGCGCCAGCTGCCGAGCACCGCGCAGGTGGTCGATGAAACGTCGGTGTCGGAGAATGTCAGGCACGATCCCATTTGTCCCGACTCGGTACCGTGGCGTCGGGCGACGCGCCAAAGGTCGCCGCCAGCGCCAACTCAGGATCGGGTGCCTCGCCCTCGAGATACGAGTCGAGCGCCCGCCGGATGATTTCCGCCACGGTCACGCCTTTCGCCTCGGCGGGGGCGCGACGACCACGAGATGTGCGTCGCGTGTCGCCAGATCCCCGTCACCGTCCGACACCATGCCGAACGGCACGGCCGGCCATTCGAGGAGTACTTGGTCGCCATCGTCCCGATCTCCGGAATCCGCCATCGGACACCAAGCGCGGTCCTTTCCTGATTCCGCACTGGCGTGCGACGACCCGGGCCGCCATAGCCAGGTGACAGCTCGTGGACCGGTACCGGCCGACCTCTGCGCCGCGTCCCGGGGGCTTGGGTCGGGCCTTGGCTGTGACGATCGCCACTTCCGTTTGTGCTCCCGACGCAGGACGATGACGTCAGGAGGCATGTATGCGGTGTCTCGCGTTGCCCGTGGTGGTTGCCTCGCTGGTTCTCGTCGGGTGTGGAAGTACCGAGATCGCAGAACCGGGATCGACAACCACAGAGACGCAGGTGGTGGCGCCCACGACGACCACCTCGCTTGTGAACGTAACCACTACGGGACCGTCCACCACGTCCAGCGTCGCCGAGCCGTCTACCACCACACCGGCCACCACCACACTGGCACAACAGGGTCTGCCGCAGGTGTTGGTGGCCGATGATCAGGGCGTTCGAGTACTCGCCGACGGACGGGTGGTTGAGGTGTTCGTCGAGGGAGGACCGGTATCGGTCGCTTTCCCCGACCTGACGGGCGGAGTGGTGTTCCAACGTGCGGCTGGCGGTCCACGGATCGAGCGGATCCCCCGATCAGGTGATCGATCGGAGGTGCTGGTCTCGGGCAGGGCATGGCTGGAGGACGTCACCGTCCTCGACGGTCGAACCCAGGTGGTCTACCGCACGCTCGTCGAGGACCCGGCCCTAGGAAGCGCCGAGGAGTCAACGACATACCATTTGAACACCTACGACCTCGAAACCGGAGTCGGGACCGACCTGGGAATCGTGGCGCATTTCGAGAGCTCTTGGACCCACTTCGACCTGGGACCGGAGCGGATGGTGGTGCTGACTGCCACCTACGGCGAACCCGATGCCTGTGGTGCCGTCTGGGATCGCAGCCGGCTGACCGACATCGCCGACCCTGACGCCATCATCGGGGCAGGGGGGCCGTTCTTCCGCCGCTGCGACTTCGGACCGGGCGCCGACGGCGCCACCGGCAGCCTGCGGGCGGGCCTCGCCCCGGACGGGTCGACTGTTGCCTTCGTCGAGACCCTCATGCGGGAAGGCGGGTCCGCCACCACGTTCGTTGTGATCGACCCGGTGACCCTGGCCGGGTTGCGGAGGGTGGTGCTGGAGCCGTCGTTCGTCCCCGCCTGGATCGACTGGGATGGCGGCTATGCGGTGGTTGGCGACTGGGAAGGGACGGTGCGGCTGCTGATCGGCCCCGATGACACCGTCACCGACCTGGCAAACCTGGCGTCGGGCGAGTCGAGGTTCTTGCTGTGGCGGGAGAGCCCGTGAACGAGGTGAGGATCATGCGTCGACTGATGATCTTTGTGACCCTGGTGATGGTCGTCGGCTGTGCCGGCGAACCTGGTCCCGTGCCGGATTCCACCGAACAGCCGACCACCAGTTCGACCGCCACCGTGGAGACGACCACCACCACCCAACCCACAACGACGGTCACCGCCACTCCGCTCACAACATCGACGACGACCACCACTCAACCCCCGGCGACGATCACGACCACGACTGCGGATGGGGCGATGATCGTGCTCCGTCACGATGGGCTAGGTGTGGTGTCGTTCGGAGAGCCGGTCGACACCGTGATGGAGGTCCTCACCGGTCTGCTCGGCCCGCCGAGCTGGGACGAGATCCAACAGTCGCCCGAGATCGATCGGTCCGTGGCGTGGGGCGACGACGGAGACGAGATCCTCTACATCCAATTCACCACGTGGGACCACTTCGACGGCGTACGCGAGCCACCTGGCCCGATGCCGGATGGCCCGGTGTTCCACTACTACCTGACGAAGTCCGGCCTGTTCGCCACCGAGGCCGGCATCACGATCGACTCGCCGGTGAGCGATCTGGTTGCGGCATACCCCGGCCTGCGAGCAGGCGAAGGATGCGCGCATGGGGCAGGGAACGTGGAGTTCTCGGTGGACCCAGCCGACCCTGAGGTCTGGCTCGCCCTGCCGATCTTCGGACTGCTCGACGGTGAGTTGGACGATCAGACCACTCGAATCGTCTACATCGGTGCCGGATGGGACCGCTCCCCATGCTGAGGTCATCGTTCTGGGCAGTCGTCGGAGAGGCCCGCCAGAGGCCTGCAAGGCTTGTGAAGGGTGGAGAATGATGCGATATCTGATCTGTGTTCCCTTGGTGTGTGTCGCCGTGGCGGGGTGCGGAGGACAGGACGGCGCCGCACCGGGCGCCTCTGAGGCGATCATCCAGACCACGACCACCACTCAGCCCACAACATCAACTACGGCGACGACCACGACCACGACGGCGGTGGCCGCCCCGGCTCTCTCCGTCGCCGACGTGGTGACGCTGGCCCAGACCAGGCTCGACGACCTGTGGGCCGCCAACCCTGGGAACGCCTCGGGCGCGATCATCATCGAGTGTCCCGAACCAGGTCGCACGGTCGAGTTCGGGAGCGTGTTCGACTGCAACAGCCGATCCCGCACCCGCGAAGCGGTCGAGACCGGCCGTCTCGTGTTCCTCGTTCTGAACGAGTCGGGGGTGTCGGCGATGCTGTCGGGCTCGGACCTTCCCGATCTCGAAGCGGCCTACACCACCGCGTCGCACGGACTGTCGTGCCGGGATCTGCTGGCGGACCGAGCCGGGTTCCCGTTCGACGTGGCGGGGACCACTCCCGACACGGCTGCATTCCTGGCGACTGCCTACTGGATGTTGGAAGGCACGCCTGACCGGATGGACGCAGACGGCGACGGCATCCCGTGTGAGACCGTGTTCCCCGACGCCGCGATCGAATGGGTCTGGGACGGCGGTCAGCTCACCGGGGTGTCTTGGCAGGAGGGACTCGAGCTTCGAGGAGACGGCCTGGGCGTCGTGACATTCGGAGAACCCAGGGATGATGCACTTGTTGCTCTCGCCCGCTATCTGGGGAACCCAACGCTGCTGCTCGACGATCCTGTCGCCATCTCCGAGGAGGCCTGGTATCACGGTGGCCCAGCCGCAACCGACCAGCTGGCAGTGTGGAACGATGTGGGACTTGCGGTCGCTTTCAGCCACTACCCGTTCTATCGAGATGATGAGCTTGTTCACTTCGCAGGCTGGTCGTATACCTCGAGTGCTATCGCCAACTTGACGATCTCGACACCGGAAGGCGTGAGCGTGGGCGACACCCTCGCCGAGGTGTCCACGGCCTACGGAGATCGGCTCGTCGTTTCGGACGACGTTTGCGGCCTTTCCGTCCTCTTGGAGCCAGAGGGCGCTGCCGAGGGCGCTGGCGAGCCCCGGTTCCGGATCAGCCTCGAGTTCGGAGGCCCGCCGAGCTCGGACCAGTCGACTCTGGCGGCACTTCACGCCGGGTCGTCTCCCGGCTGCTGATGGTGGCCGCTCAGGACCGTGACGGTCTCCCAGAGACGCAGTCCTCTATCGACCGCGGGCGCCGGGCGAGATGATGGTTGTGTCAGAGGAGGTTTTGGATGCTCAGGTGGGCACGCATCCTCGTGACCGCTCTGGTCGTCGTCATCGTTGCGGTTCCGGCTTCTACGTCAGCCGACGACTCCCTCCCCCCGGGAGGGACGTTCGTCGATGACGACGGAGACGTCCACGAGGGATACATCGAGGCCATCGCCGTCGAGGGGATAACCCGCGGGTGTGACCCCCCCATGAACATTCATTACTGCCCCGACGTCCCGGTGACCAGGGGACAGATGGCGGCGTTCATGCGACGGGCCTTCCATGTGCCGGCGGCAGGCGAAGGGGTGTTCACCGATGTCGGCGGTTCCGAGTTCGCTCAGGACATCGCCGCCATCGCAGCCGCCGGATTCACCAAGGGATGCAACCCGCCCGACAACACAGGGTTTTGCCCTGATGACCTCGTCACCCGGGGACAGATGGCGGCGTTCCTGCGACGAGCACTACGACTCGACAGCGCGGCGGACTCGCCGTTCACCGACGACGACGACTCGGTGTTCGAGAGCGACATCGCCGAGCTGGCAACGGCGGGTGTGGCCAAGGGGTGTGACCCGCCGGCCAACACGATGTTCTGTCCCGACGATCCGCTGACCCGAGCCCAGATGGCTTCGTTCCTGGGACGTGCGCTCGATCTGAACCCGACCGTCCCCCAGGCCCGGCCGGCGGTATTCCAGGGTGTGCCTTGGTCTATCGTTCTCCCCGTCCCCACAGGTCACCCCGAGCCGACATTCGGCTGGGTCGCAGCCGACTTCTACGACCGGGGGCTCGCGATGATGGACTTGAGGGACTACGACACACCCGATGCCACCATCACCGAACACTCCGTTCACGTGCTCGAACCGGTCGGCGGCAGATGGGTCCCGAGCGTGTTGTTGCCCGCCAGCACGTCAGTTGGCGACCCTGCCCCCCTCGAACTTGCAGCTGATGGAGCACGGGTGGTGGTGACGGCCTATCCGCCATCGGTCCATGTCTTCACCCGGACGGCGACTGGA
The DNA here is from genome assembly GCA_963825585.1 of uncultured bacterium. Lineage (GTDB taxonomy): Bacteria > Actinomycetota > Acidimicrobiia > Spongiisociales > ZC4RG35 > JAOUGY01. The sequence continues at coordinate 468,914 of CAWGTX010000006.1, read as the reverse complement.
TGGGACGAAGCCATCGTGTCGCTCTCCACCGTGGTTACCGGTGACGAGTTCGGCGCTGGGGTGGCGGTCTCGAACGACAGGATCGTGGTCGGTCTGGACTCCGCCCGGTTTGCGGTACTCGACTGGACCGGTTCCGACTGGAACCTCACAACCCGGTCGGCCCCCACTCCGTACGGCGAGATCGCCGCCGACGGACCCGACATCGTCTTCGCCGCCGGCGAATCGACCTACGTCATGTCCGACGACGGCGGCTCCTGGACCACGAGCCGACTCGAACCGGTCGTAACGGGTCACGCCTTCGGATCGAGTGTCGACATCGACGACGGCCGCGTGCTGGTGGCGGCCAACGGATCGACGCCAGGGCCCGGCACATCGGGGGCGGTGTATCTCTACACCCAGAAGGGCGATGCCTGGGTTGGCGAGACGATCGCCACCGGCGGTGACGGGTTCGGCGATGCCGCCCGACTCGACGACGGGATCATCCTGTTCGGCGGCTCACACTCCGACCCGGGGAGCCTCTGGATCTACGAGGAAAACGCCGGCGCCTGGTCGGGTCGCAGAATCGAATCAGGATTCGATGACTGGGTCGACCACCTCGCCATCGAGGGTCGAGTCGGTGTGGCGATCGACTTCCGGGGGTATCGCGATCGTAATGCCGCGGTGTTGTTCGGGATCGACTGAACGCCAACAAGACCCACTGAACGCCGTCAGGACCTCAATGGCGGTGGTGAGCGCCACCGCCACGATGACCGCAATCACCCGGCGGCGGCGCCGTGCAGTGACGACGACGCCCGCTTCGCGGTCAACCACGACGGCGTCGGCCGTCACGACCACGACACAGGGGGGACCACGTCGACCCATGCGGTCCCGTCCACGACATCACAGCGCGAACCTGTGGAGTGACATAGAACCGCTGATCGCACCTGGCGCCAGCGCTCACCGTCCCCGATCTCCAAGTCAGGTGCCATAACGAGCACTTCGTCGAGTGTCCGGTATCGGCACTTCCAGGAGCGCCCGCCCCTTCTTCGGGGCGTCACTGAGCGTGGCGCTCTAGCCTGTTGCCACGCTGGGTGCCGAGCGAGGTGCAGCAATGTGCCGGGCCGAGGACGCTTTCAAGCGGCTGGAGGTGGGTTGCTGGACGTCGTTATGCGCCGAGGGTATCCGGTGGTCAGCGGCAGGGTCGCCACCGTAGGTGCGGCTCAGGGCGGCGCTGATCTGATCATTTCGCCGAGTGTCCGGAATCGGCACATAGATTGGCACTGACCCCAGCGACGTGACTCCTGGGGCGAACGTCTCCGGTTGGAGGGAGTGCGCTATGGACTACGACGCTGTTTCTGTTGCCCCTGAGGTGTACAGGGTCATCTTCGAGAACGAACGTGTGAGGGTGCTCGACGTCACGGCGGAACCGGGTGAGAAGTCGCCGATGCACGGCCACCCGGACTCGGTGATGCATGCTTTGAGTGACGCCGCCATTGTCGTGACGCCTGAGCAGGGCGAGAGCCATAGAGCCGAAGTCGCCGCAGGCACGACGTTCTGGAACGCCGCGACGACTCACTCGGTTGAGAACGTCGGAACCGGGAAGGTCCATTTCATCAGAGTCGAATTGAAGTAGCCACCAAAGACGCAGTTCCGACAACGCGCGCGCTAGGCCAGCGCATATCGCCAGATACAGAGCGGAAGGGCAGACACGGCAACCGAGTAGACCGGCACGTACGAGTGCGGCTACAGGTCCCTCAGGCGGAGGCTTCGTACCGGCCCGAAGTCGGACCGATTCCGAGTGGCGAGACCTAGTAGACGGTGTCGATCGCGGTTGCCGCAATGAGGGCGTCGGGATGCCGCTCTCGCTGGAAGCGCTTCCTTCCACGTCACCCCCAGAGCCGATGGTCGCCGGCGCCGACGGGCCGTCCGGACTGTCACCAGCACCCCCGGGAGGCGTTCCAATGAGACCACCCTCCGCCGTCGTACACCAGCCACGCCGCTGCCGCCACATTGGCCACCGGGTCGAACACGCTGGCCTCGGGATATCCGATCGCCTCGGCCCTTGGTGCCCACTGCGACGCCAGGTGCTGGAACAGGCCGGAGGCGCTCGATCCGGGATTCTTGGCGTTGGGGTCGCCTTTCGACTCACACGCCATCACCGCCATCGCCCGATCGACGTCGGCGGCCTCGAAGAAGTGCTCCACCAACGGGCGCCAGCCCTCGGGACCCGGGCCGGTTGGGATCGACAGATCCACAACACCACCCCTGGTGGTGTCGTCGAGGGCAACCGGAGGGCGCGTCGCAGGAATGCTGCCATCTGTCCACGGGTCACCGGATCACCCGGGCAGAAGGCGTCGGGGCGGCATCCACTCGTCACGCCCGTGCCGGCCAGCCAGGCGACGTCGTCGGCGAACACCGAGTCGCCGAGATCCTCGAACTCGACCGACTGGTCAGGCGTCAGAAGATCCTGAAAGGTACGCCGGAGAAACGCCGCCATCGTCGCACGGGTCACCGGGTCGTCCGGACAGAACAGGTCGGGTGCACACCCCGCAGTGACACCTGCCGCAGCGATCGCCCCGATATCTGCTGCGAACACAGATCCGCCGACATCGGAGAATCGTGCTTCGGCGTTCGGGAAGCTCTCCGGCCTCGCCCTCCGCAACACGGCCGCCATCTCACCGCGGGTGATCGGTCGATCGGGGCAGAACGCCCACGTCTCACAGCCGGTGGCGATACCGGCCGCCCATAGGGCAACGATGTCGTCTTCGAACGGCGACCCGTCATCGTCGATGAAGGGCCCCACGCCCGGGCGCTCGACGAGGAGGCTGAGTGATTCCTGAGCCTGGGCAGGGTCGGGTCTCCACAGCGTGAGGATTGCGAGCAGCGTCGCCAGCGCGACGGTATGTCTTCGGGGTCGGGATCCACGGGTCACAACGGTCCTCCTAGGGGGGATCGCGCTGAACGAAGACGCGGCACCACCCAGCGTTGGATGGGTCCAGGTTCGTTCAGGCGGGGAGAGTGCCGGGTGGCCAGGGCGGCCACCAACCGGCGATGACGAACGGGAAGACAACCGCCCGTGGCCGCTTTCGCCGGCCGGCAAGGCGTGGCGTGCGGCAAGAGGCCGGACGCTCTCGTAGTCGTCCACGTCTTCCCACTCCCGGCCTTCCGGCGCGTGTCGCGTCAAGGAGGAGCTTGGGGAGCGATGGGAACGCTAGCCGATGTCTCAGTCAATGACGACCATCCGACGCCCGTCGGCCACCGGCCTGGACGGCCCGCGCCAGGTCGCAACCGTCGAGATCCGGCCATCCGTCCCACAGTTCGCGCAGCAACGGGCACCCAGCCGACTGCTGCATCCATCACGGCGCCGCCGATCCCGGTATGGTCGGTGCGGATGCCGAGATTCGACTCCCACCCGCGACCGACCCCCGTGAGCGTCGGCGAACGTGCCCCCGACTTCCGGCTGCGGCACACCTTCACGAGCGAGGTCTCGCTGTCGGAGACCCTCGCCACCGGACCCGTGCTCCTCGTGTTCTACGTGTTCGACTTCGGCCACTACTGAGGACACGAATTGACCCAGTTGGCGTCGATGACGAGAGATGTCGAATCAGCCGGTGCCTCGGTGCTGGCCATCGCCGTGACCGCCACCTTTTCGCAGCAGGAATTCGCCGAGACCATCAAATCGCCCTTCCCGCTCGTGTCGGACTGGGACGGGGAGGTGTGCGGTGCCTACGGCGTCAGATACGACTCCTGGAAAGGCCACACCGGGCTGGCCAAACGATCCGTGTTCGTGATCGACACCGACGGCATCGTTCGGTACCAGTGGCTCACCGAAGACGCCGAAGAGCTCCCCAACATCCTCGAAGCCATCGAGGTCCTGACATCCTCGGGGGGACGGTGATGTCTTCGGGGGGGACGACCCCCCGAACCCCCCGCCGGTACCCGCACACACTGAACGCGCGCCTGGCCGAGGGCGTGGAGTGCCCAACCCCGTGGATTCCCACAGTGAACGGTCAACGGTGAACTCTCAACCATGAACGTCGAACGGTCCTCACGGACACCGACCGGCGTCAGCGTGCGAGGAACTCGGGCTTGCGTTTCTCGAAGAACGCCGTGATCCCCTCGCGTCCGTCATGGGTGTGGCTCATGGCAGCGATCGAGCGGGCCTCCATCTCCATCTGGGTCTCGAGTGTTCCCGAGAACGACTCGTGGAGCATTCGTTTCACAGCTCCGAACGCAAGCGTGCCGCCGGCGGCGAGCTTGTGGGCGAGCGTGGTTGTGGTCTCCATCAGCTGGTCGGCCGGAACCACCTGGGTGATCAAGCCCCACTCCAGCGCTTCAGCGGCCGACAACCGTCGGTTCGTGAGCATCAGCTCCATGGCGCGTCGCATTCCGACCAGCCGGGGCACGAAGTAGGTGGATGAGCCATCCGGGGTGAGCGAGGCCGCCGTGTACGCCGAGGTGAACATGGCGGTGTCGGCGGCGATGGCGATGTCGCATGCGGCCGCGAACGAGAAGCCGGCTCCCGCAGCCATGCCGTTGACGGCGGCGATGATCGGCGCGTCCATCCGTGACAGGCGCGAGACGGCGCCGTGGAAATACGTGGTCATCTCCTTGAGCAGCGCGCCGGCGCCGTCACCTGCATCGGAGAACGCCGAGAGATCGCCGCCGGCCGAGAAGAACGAACCCGAGCCGGTCGCAACAACGGCTCGGATGGAAGGATCCTCGTCACACCGGATGGCCGCATGCAGCAGTTCGTACATGAACTGACGGTCCATCGAATTGGCGTTGTCGGGCCGGTTGAAGGTGATGGTGGCCACGTTGCCGTCGACGTCGAAGCGGATCTTCTCGAATTCCATGGTCCTCCTCTGCTCTGAAGACATCCTACGAACGGCCGCCTCGGGTTGTCCGCCGGTGGTGCAGTATGCCGACGGTTCAGGCCAGAGCCGCCCCGATGACCACACCGAGCAAGCCCGCCGCCAGCATCCCGGACAGGTTGATGGCCGCCGGCCTCCAGGAAGGCCCGTCCTCGGCGAGACGTCCGGTTTCGACCATCCAGGTCGAAAACGTCGTGAAGCCGCCCAGGAAACCCGTGACCACGATCGTGTGGGCCGCCGGCGCCAGGCTGCTGGCCACGGCGAATCCGGTGAGGGCGGCACCGCTGGTGTTCACCACCAACGTTCCGAACGGGAAGTGACCCTTCCGTGACACCGTGGAGGCGATCTCGAAACGCAGCAGCGCCCCGAGCCCGCCTGCAAGCGCCATCAGCGTACCGATCGTCGCGTCGGTCATGCGACAGGGCCCTTCCATGCCGCACCCACCCTGAGCCCGACCAGACCGATCGTGGTACCCAACCCGAGACTGGCCACCGTGTAGATGCAGGCCACGGCGACGGCTCCGCCCCGGGCGAGTTCGACCACTTCGACCACCATCGTCCCGAAGGTGGTCAACGACCCCATCACGCCCACACCAATCAGCGGCACCCAACGTGACATCGCCGGTCTCGGTGCCAGGGTACCGATCAACACCGACAGCACGGCCGTCCCCACCAGGTTCACGGTCAACGTCCGCCAGGGAAACGTACCGGGCGGCGTACCGCCCACGAGGGCACGCAGGGTGGTGCCGGCCATACCTCCCGCCACCACCATCAACCGGCCGCGGGCGTTCAAGTGCGGGATGAGGCCGGCGCCAGGTGCCGTTCCAGCACCGACCACACCTCCGGTCGGGCCAGCGATCGCTTCATCGACGACAACGTTCGAACGAAGGTGGGTACGGCCGCCTTCGGATCCATCGGGTTGGGGCGCATCGCCGAAAGCACCTGCGGCGACGGTCGGAGGACCAGCACGTCGGCGTCGGGCCAGGCCATCCGGATGCTCGCGATCTCCTGTGTGAGAGCACTCGTCCCTGCCTGATCGAACATCCGCTCGTAGAACCGGGCGCCCTCCCGCTCCTCGTCTGCCGCCATCGGTGCCAGGACGAGCACGAGGTCGAGCGGGGTGGGGTTGCCGAGGACGAGGTCGGCGTGGGTACCCGACACCACACCTCCATCGACATACAGGCGCCCCTTGATGGAGTAGGGGCGGAACACGAGCGGGATGGCCGAGGATGCGGCCACCGCATCGGCGATGCCGACTTCGGGTGCGGCCTCGGTGCCAAAAGCAACCCGTCGTCGGGCACCGACGTCGAACGCCGTGACAACGGTCGGCTTGTCGGGCCACCCGTCGCCGGCGTCTCCGATCTGCTCCCGAACCCAGTTGGCCAAACCGACCGCTTCCCAGGGGGCGGGAGAACCGAGCAGCATCGTCAAGCCGGGCCGACGGACGCCAGGGATGAGGCCGTGACGCACCCAGGTACCGAGTTTCACACCGGGCCGTTTCATGAAGAGATGGCCGGCCACCCGTTCGGCGACGTCGGAGCGATCGTCGCCGCGACGCACCAGGCTGTCGAGATCGAGGCGTTCGTGCCGCACCAGGGACGCCACGAATGAGCCTGCCGATGTGCCGATCACCACCTCCGATTGGTTGGACGACCAGTCGGTGGCGAGTTCGATCGCCATCAGCGCGGCTATCTCGTACGCGGCGCCCGTGACGCCGCCACCTCCCAGAACCAGACCGACGGAACTCATTCGGCTTGCAATATAGAGCCACCAACGGACACGACTACGGTGTTCCGGTGCTGTTGCGACCTGTCCGCCGCCCAGACGACGTTCCGACCTTGGAATTGTTGTTCGAAACGATCACCGAGTGTGACGGACACTCACCAATCGGTGAGCACAAGTATCTCGATCTCCTCCACGCAGAGCCTGAACTCGTCACCGGGCTGGTGGGGGAGGAGCAGGGCGCTGCCATCGCCTACGTCGCAGTCGGCCCCACACAGGACGGCGGCACCTGGGCGATCGAACCTGCGCTGCACCCGCTCCATCGGGACCGAAGCACAACACGGCGTCTCGTCGACGCCGGTGTGGGGCGAGCCGTGGAAGCCGGGGCCGACCGGGTTCGATGCTGGGCGTTTCTGCCGAACCTGGTGTCGGTCCTCGAGGAGGCGGGGTTTCGGCCCGAACGCGAACTCCGACAGCTCCGACTGGCTCTCCCGATCTCACTCCGTCCGAGCTTCCCCGAGTCGGTTGTGGTTGGCCCGTTCCGGCCAGGGGTCGACGAGGAGTCCTGGCTGACGGTCAACAACGCCGCCTTCGCAGGTCACCCCGAGAACGGTGCGTGGACCGAGGAGATCCTCGAGGACCGGAAGGGCCAATCGTGGTTCGATCCCGACGGGTTCCGGATGGCCTGGGATGGGGAGGACCTGGTGGGCTTCTGCTGGACGAAAGTGCACGATGACGGCGTCGGGGAGATCTACGTGATCGGAGTGTCGCCTCACGCTCGAGGCAAGGGGCTGGGGAAGGCGCTCGTACTTGAGGGTCTCCGCCATCTCGCCGAGGCCCGCCACCTGTCGCGAGCCATGCTGTACGTCGACTCAGGAAACGAGGCGGCACTCGAGCTGTATCAAAAGCTGGGCTTTCGGCTCGACCACCTCGATCGGGCGCTCGTCAGAGACCTTTGACGGGAGCCGCCCCTCGCTTCAACCGAACCGGCGGCCGCACGTGGGGCAGCGGGGGTCACCCTCGGTGGTATCGGCGTGGCACCACGGACACGGGAGGTCTTCGTTCCCGAACTCCACGCCGGAAACCCCCTTCCCGATCAGACCGATCTTCTTCGGCGTCCTGATTGCGCCGCTCCGAATGACCTCGAACACCCGTTGCTCCTCGATGCGTTGGGCGGCATCGTAGAAAGGATATGGCGTGGTACCTGGGATTTCGCGATCCTGATCACCCAACTGAACTCGACAGGTCCTGGACCAGATATGCGAGGTCGCCGAGCCGGCCGTCACGCTGCTCGGCTGCCTCGAGCATCGCCATGGCGGCGTGATAGGCGATCCACGGACGCAGCCGGGTCTGGGGGAACGAGGCGCCGTAACCCTGCCAGAACGCCTCGGCGGCATCCCGGCCCAGCTCCCGGGTGAACCTCCAGGTGGCCAGGCTGAGATCCCACTCCGAGGGAGCGAGCGTGGCCCATTCCCACTCGATGAGGGTGATCTCGCCGACCTCCGACACCACGAAGCTCTTCGGGTGCGGGCGGGTGTGAGCCGGGCGTGGCTCGCCGCCCACCGGCACCCGCTGGCTGTCGCGGGCGCGTTGCAGAACTTCGGCGGGCAGACCCAGACGTCCCCGGTACCGCTCCAGACGATCGAGCGTGGAGTGGTAGTGATCGCGCACGTAGTCGGCGTCCATTCCGCTACCGAGATTGGTGATCGCAGCCTGCGACTCGTGCACACCTCTGAGCACGGCCCCGGCCCGGGCGATCGTCTCCGGGTTCTTGGGCAGCGTCGCCAGGCTCCAAGCGCCGCCGTCGGCCAGCCTGATCCACGCCATGCCGTGGTTGGCGCCTCGCTCGAGCACCACCGGAACACCTTTCAGCCCCGACAGGGCCTCGAAGGCGTGGCGTTCCCGACGCTCCCGGGCAGGAGTCGCGTAGACCTTGACGACGGTCGTCTCACCGCTCTCGGCCCGGACTCGAAAGACGCGGTTCGACGAGGCCGAGAGCTCCTTGATCGTCGCCGTCGGAGCCAAGGCGGCCACCATCTGCGCTGCATCCATGTTGGCGGGTCCTCCAGGTCTTGCGAAACTCGCCAGGTCACCGGCACGGCCGGGGTACCCTGCGGGATCCCAACAGCGTAGCGAGAACGAGCGTGTCGATACATCTCACACTTCCCGACGGATCAGAACGAGAGCATCCCGATGGCGTGACCGGCATGACGGTCGCCGAGTCGATCGGTCCCCGGCTGGCCAAGGCAGCGGTGGCGATCAAGGTCGACGGTCAGGCATACGACCTCAATCGTCCCCTACCCCATGGCGGCGCCCTCGAGATCGTCACCGAGAACAGCGAAGAGGGACGTCACATTCTTCGGCACTCGGCCGCCCATGTGCTCGCCCAGGCGGTCCTCGGTCTGTTCGACGGCGCCACCTTCGCCATCGGCCCACCGATCGAAGACGGGTTCTATTACGACTTCGACATCGGTCGGCCGTTCACTCCCGAGGACATCGAAGCCATCACAGTCCGGATGGACGAGATCATCTCGGCCGATCAGCCGTTCGTGAGAGAAGCCATGAATCGCGAGCAGGCACTCCAGCTGTTCGGGCCCCACCCGTTCAAACGTGAGATCATCGAGAACGTCGACCCCTCCGAGGTGCCCGACGACGAAGAGGTCACGGTGTACCGCAACAACGGGTTCGTGGACCTGTGCCGGGGCCCGCACGTGCCCTCCACGGGCCGGCTCCAGGCGGTGAAGATCCTCCGCACGGCCGGCGCCTACTGGCGCGGCGACGAGAAGCGCCCCCAGCTCCAGCGCATCTACGGGACGGCGTGGGAGACGAAGAAGGCGCTCGACGACCACCTGCACCGCTTGGAAGAGGCCGAACGCCGCGATCACCGCAAGCTCGGCCCCGAGCTCGATCTGTTCAGCTTCCCCCGTGAGTTGGGTGCCGGTCTCATCGTGTGGCACCCGAAAGGCGGCATGATCCGCAAACTGGTGGAGGACCACAGTCGCCGGCTCCACGAGCATTACGGCTTCGAGTTCGTGTTCTCACCCCACCTCGCCAAGGAAGTGCTGTGGGAGACCTCGGGCCATCTCGGGTGGTATGCCGAGAACATGTACCCGGCCATGGAGATGGACCAGGGAGACAACTACCGGGTCAAACCGATGAACTGTCCCTTCCACATCCTCATCTACCGGTCGAGGGGCCGCTCGTACCGGGAGCTTCCCTTGCGTCTCTCGGAGCTGGGAGGTGTCTATCGCTACGAACGGTCAGGCGTTCTGCATGGCACGCTCAGGGCGCGTGGCTTCACCCAGGATGACTCACATACCTTCTGCCGTCCCGACCAGGTCGACGACGAGTTGGGCATGCACCTCGACTTCGTCATGACGTGGTTGGCCGACTTTGGATTCACGGAGATGGAAGCCGACCTCTCGACCCGACCCGAGAAGTACGTGGGCGAGATCGCCGAATGGGACACGGCCGAGAAGGCGCTCGCCGATGCGCTCGATCGGGTCGGTCAACCGTACCGGCTCGCCGCCGGCGAGGGGGCCTTCTACGGCCCCAAGATCGACATCCACGTCAAGGATGCCATCGGGCGCCGCTGGCAGATGTCGACGATCCAGGTGGATTTCAACCTCCCCCAACGCTTCGACATCGAGTACGCCGGTTCCTCGAACTCAGCGGAACGTCCGGTCATGATCCATTGCGCCAAGGCGGGGTCGATCGAACGCTTCATGGGTGTGCTCACCGAGCACTACGCCGGTGCGTTTCCCACCTGGCTGGCGCCTGTCCAGGCGACCGTCATCCCGGTGGCCGACCGTCACATCGAGTATGCCGAGTCGGTTGCAGAGGAGTTTCGCGCCCTGGGGTTGCGGATCGACGTGGACCAGAGCGACGAAACGGTCGGCGAGAAGATCCGCCGCGCGCTGACACACAAACATCCGGCCGTCCTCGTGGTGGGCGACAAGGACGTCGAGGCCCGTACCGCCGGATACCGGCGGTACGGCCAGGAGCACGAGCAGCGGGGGGTGGCGGTCTCCGAGATCGCAGCCGAACTGGCTGCAGAGGCGTTGCCGCCGAGCAGCGACATGGTGGGAGCATGACCGACGAACGCCGCCGGATCTCCGACGGAATCGAGATCGATCGGGACCTCGCCGAGAAGGAAGGTCTGCCCGAGGAGCTCGACGCCGGTATCGTCGGGCCGTACCGGTTCCCCGACCCACGACGCCGCTCCATCTCGGGTTGGATCTATGTGGGCACAGCGGTGGTCGTTGCGGTGCTGGCGTTGGAGACTCCGGGATTCTGGGTCATGGTGGCGTTGCTGGCGATCCTGGCCGCCTGGCATTTCGCCGCCGGATGGAAACTGGGTATCGAGCAGGAGGAAGCGCTGGAACGCTCCGCCAAGCTGGTCCCGTTCGCAGTCGGCCACGCTTCGGCGGCGGTGACCTTCCACGGCGTCCGTTCCCGCCCCCGCTGGCACGTGATCACCTACTCGGCGGATGACCCACCGACCCAGCGCGCCCTCGTCGAGTTCGACGCCGTCACCGGCGAGCAGCGTGGCGAACCCTACGTGGAGACGGTCCCCGAGTGACCCAACGGGATCACCCTCGTCACCGGGTACAACGTAGAACGTACAACGTAGAACGTACAACGGCCGGAACCCGCATCCGGGTCGCCACAGCACAAATGTAGGAATGAGATGGGCCCGAGGACTTGCCTCGGGCCCATCTCGTCTCGTTTTACGTCTACGTTCTACGTTCTACGTTTTACCGATTCGGCGCGGTCGGCTCACCGCTCGCCGATCGGCGTGTAGTCCCGAATCTTGACGCCCGTGTACACCTGGAGTGGTCGGAAGATGCGGGTGCTCGGATTGAGCGACATCTCCCGCCACTGGGCGATCCAGCCGGGAAGTCGTCCCAGCGCGAACAGCACGGTGAACATGTCGGTGGGGAACCCCATCGCCCGGTACAGGATGCCGGAGTAGAAGTCGACGTTGGGGTACAGCTTCCGCTCGACGAAGTAGTCGTCTCTCAGCGCCACGTCCTCCAGGTGCATGGCCACCTCGAGCAACGGATCGTTGACGCCCAGCTTGGCGAGGATCTCGTCGGCCATCTTCTTGATGATCTTGGCCCGCGGGTCGAAGTTCTTGTAGACCCGGTGCCCGAATCCCATCAGACGGAAGGGGTCTTCCTTGTCCTTGGCCTTGGCGATGTACCGGTCGGCGTCGCCACCGTCGTCCACGATGCGCTGGAGCATCTCCAGCACCGCCTGGTTGGCGCCACCGTGGAGTGGGCCGGACAGGGCATGGATACCCGCAGACACCGACGAGAATATGTTGGCCTCCCCGCTCCCCACCAACCTGACGGCGGACGCCGAGCAGTTCTGTCCGTGATCGGCATGGAGGATGAGCAGCACCCGCAGTGCCTCGGCCACGGCCGGGTCCACGTCATAGGGCTCGGCCGGGACCGAGAACATCATGTTCAGGAAGTTGGACTCGTAGTCCAGGTCATTGCGCGGGTACACGTAGGGCTGGTGCGCTGCGTACTTGTACGACCATGCGACCATCGTCGGCATCTTGGCGATCAGTCGCCGCGAGCTTATGTCGACCGCCTCGGGATCCTTGGGATCGAGCGCATCGGGGTAGTACGTCGCCAGCGCCGACGTCGCCGAGGCGAGGATCTGCATGGGGTGCGCACTGTGCGGGAACGCCTCGAACAGGTGCTTGGTGTCCTCGCGAAGCAACGTGTGACGGGTGATCGACTCGGTGTACTCGTCCATTTCGGACTTGGTGGGAAGTTCCCCGTAATTCAGGAGGTAGGCCACCTCGAGGAAACTCGCCTGTTCGGCCAGTTGTTCGATCGGGTACCCCCGGTAGCGGAGGATGCCCTCGTCGCCGTCGATGTAGCTGACCGAACTCTTGCCCTCGGCGGTGTTACCAAAGCCGTTGTCGATGGTGATCAGGCCCAACGACGACCGCAACGTCGAGATGTCGATCCCAGGTGCTCCCTCAACGGCGTCCACGACGGGGAGTACCACTTCCTTGTCGCCGTACCGGACGATGACCTCAGCCATGCCTACCTCTTTCAGTTCGTTTCATGCGAAGCGGCGGCAACGACCTTCTGTGCCTCTTGATGGGGCATCTCCTCGTAGTGGTCGAAGACCATCTCGAAGGTTCCGCGCCCACTTGTCATCGACCTGAGATCGATTGCATACCGTTGCACTTCTGCCATGGGAGCTTCGGCTGTGATCACCCGGAGCGACCCATCGGTATCCATCCCGAGGACCTTGCCGCGCTTGGCGTTGATGTCGCCCATGATATCCCCCGTATGGTCCTCGGGAACACGCACCTCGAGCCGCATGATCGGCTCCAGGAGCACGGGGCGGGCGGCTTCGGCGGCCGCCTTCACCGCCTGGATCCCCGCCATACGAAACGACATCTCGTCGGAGTCGACCGCATGGAACTTCCCGTCCAGGACCTCGGCGGCGATATCGACGACCGGAAAGCCCGCCAGCATGCCCCGTTCGAGTGCTTCGTGGATGCCACGATCGACTGCCGGAATGAACTGGCGGGGTATGGAACCGCCCTTGATCGAGTCGATGTACTCGTAGCCGCTTCCCCGGGGACGTGGTGAGAACCGGACCGTACACACACCGAACTGGCCCCTGCCACCCGACTGCTTCTTGTGCTTGCCCTCGACCTCGGCGGTGGTCGTGATCGTCTCGCGGTATGCGATCCTCGGGGTCGAGGTGATCACTTCGACCCCGAACTTGCGGGCGACCCGCTGCAGGGTCACATCGAGATGCATGTCGCCCAGCCCGGCCACGATCGTCTCGTGGGTCTCGGCTCGCTGTTCCACGGCCAGCGTGGGGTCCTCCTCGAGGATCCGGTGCAAGGCGGCCGACAGCTTGTCCTCGTCCTGATTCGACTTGGGTGTGATCGCCACCTCCATCACCGGGTGGGGGTACCTCGGGGCAGGCAGCTCGATGGTCGAACCGATGGAGCGGAGGGTGGAACCCGTGTGGAGACCGTCGATCTTGGCCACCGCCGCTATCCCCCCGCACGGGACCGTCGCCGCGTCGCTGTGGTCCTTTCCCTGCAGGAAGAAGAGATTGTGCATACGTGCCTGACCACCGCCGACGATGTCGAGGACGTCGTCGTGTTTGATCGTTCCACTCAGCACCCGGAACAACGAGATCCGTCCCACGAACGGATCCGAGATGGTCTTGAACACCGAGGCCAGGACGGGACCGTCTGCGCTGGGGACCACACGTTCGCCGGCGACGGTCAGGGGGCGACGCTCGGTTGGGTTCGGGCCGAAGTCGACCAGGAATTCGGCCAGCGTGTCGACACCGACGAGTTTGGTGGCCGAACCAACCAGCACCGGGAAGATGTCGGCGGACAGCATTCCCTCATGGACGGTCTTGATGATGACCTCGCGCTCGGGTTCGATCCCCTCGAAATAGGCCTCCATCATCGCCTCGTCGGTCTCGACGACCGACTCGATCAGCGACATGTGCGCTCCATGGATGAGATCGCGGGAGCCCGCCGGTGGATCTTCGGTGAGTGTCCCCCTGGTGTCGCCTGGGCCGTAGAGATACACCCGCTCCGACACCACCCGTGCCATGCCCTTCAGCCCGGCCTCTTCGCCCACGGGGACCTGCACGGGGGCGACCCGTTTCCCGAACGCCTCGTGGAGCTGGTCGAGTGTGCGTTGGAACGAGGCACGCTCGCGGTCGAGCTTGGTGATGAAGATCGCTCGCGGGATGCGCTCCTCGGCAGCAACTTTCCACATCAGCTCATGTCCGACCTCGACGCCGTCCACGGCGGACACAACGAACAGCGCCAGGTCGGCGGCGCGGATCGCGGCCCGGGCATCGCCGGCGAAGTCGGCGTATCCGGGAGCGTCGATGATGTTGATCCGATGGTCGCCCCAGTCGATGCCGGCCACGGCCAGGCCCAGCGAGATCTTGCGTTCCTGCTCCTCGGGATCGTGATCGAGAACGCTGGTACCGGTGTCGACGGCTCCCATCCGGGTGGTGGCACCCGAAACGAAGAGCAGTGCCTCGGCGAGTGAGGTCTTCCCGCTTCCTCCGTGGCCTACGAACGCCACGTTGCGGATCTTCTCAGGTACCACTTCGACCTCCTCATGGACCGGGGGTTCGAGCATAGGCACGGCCTCCGTCGGGACGCCCGGGACCGTGGACCGTATGTATGGGACATTCGGTCCCGTCGTGATCCTGCTACGTTTGCCCCATCGTGATCGATCTGCGGGTCCGTCCTCGCGTTCAGGGGATACTGCAACCCATCGGCCGGTTCCTGGCCCGCATCGGAATCTCCCCCACCTTCATGACGCTCTTCGGCTTCGTGATAGCGGCGACGGGATCGATCCTCATCGGAATCGGACACCCAGTGCTCGGCGCGTCGGTGTTCCTGGCGGGCTCCGCCCTCGACGGTCTGGACGGGGCCGTCGCCCGCGCTTCGAATCGGGTGACCGCCCGTGGAGCGTTTCTCGACGCCACGGTGGACCGGCTCGGTGAGATCGCCATGCTGACCGGTCTGGCCGTCGCCCAGCGCGGCGAGGCCCGGATCCTGCTGCTCTCCCTGCTGTCGATGGGCGGCGCCATGATGATTCCCTACATGCGGGCCAAAGCCGAGGTCGAGGGCCTCGACGGCAAGGGAGGCCTCATGGGGAGGGCCGAACGTGTGATCGTGTTCTCGATCGGTCTCATGACCGGGTGGGTGGAGCCGATGCTGTGGATCATGCTCGCAGGCAACTGGTACACGGTCGGACAGCGGTTCTGGTCGACCTTCCGCCGTATCGACGCGTGACGCCGGCCGACGTGACGTCGCTCGTCGGGTATGCGGGATTCCGCCTCGGCATGGGAATCGTGGGTGCGCTGCCCCGGCGGACCGCGGTCGCCATCGGCGAGTGGCTCGCCACCGTTTCCGCACCCATGCTCGGCTCGCGACGGCGCATGGCGTTGCGCCACGCCCACCGACTGGGCGTGGCGGACCCCGATGCCCATGTCCGGCGTGTCTTCTCCGCCTACGGTCGGTACTGGGCGGAGACCCTGTGGGTCCGTCCCCGGCGGCGGTCCGAGGTCGAGGAATCGACATCGATCGACGGTGCCGAGCACCTGGAAGCAGGCGTCTCCGGAGGACGGGGCATGGTCCTCGCTCTCCCGCATCTCGGCAACTGGGAGTTCGCAGGTCCATTGGGAGACCGAATCGGTTTCGAACTGGTTGCCGTCGCCGAGAACCTGGAGAACCGTCGTGTGCGGGACTGGTTCGTCGAGATGCGACGACAGATGGGGATCGGCGTCGTGCTCGCCACCGGCGGCTTCGCCGTCATGCGGAGCCTCGAAGCCGTCCTGGCACGGAACGGGGCGGTGGCGCTTCTGTGTGATCGGGACCTCAAAGGCCGCGGTGTCACGGTCGAATTCTTCGGTGAGCAGACAACACTGCCGGCCGGTCCGGTGTCACTGGCTCTGCGAACCGGGGCGCCGCTGTTGCCCGCCGCCGCCTACTTCGGGCCCGATGGGACACATCGGGTGGTCATCCGGCCGCCGATCCGGCTCCCGGAGAGCTCGTCGCGCAGCGCGGCCCTGGTCGAAGGGACCCAGCTGCTGGCGGTTGAGCTCGAAACGCTGATTCGTCAGGCTCCCGAACAGTGGCATCTCCTGCAACCCAACTGGCCGTCCGATCGGGCACCGGCCGCACCGGGCGGTTCCACATGAGGGTCGGCATCATCTGTCCATACGACCTGTCGGCCCCCGGTGGCGTCCAACAGCTCTCGTTCGAGCTGAAGGCGCATCTCGAAGCATCCGGCGACGAGGTAGTGCTGGCAGGTCCGGGCACAGGAGCCTGGACCTCGCTCGGATCGGTGGTTCCGATCAGCGCCAACGGTTCCCGGGTCCCCATCACCCTGTCCCGGTCGGTCTACCGAGCCGTGACCGAGGCGATGGCCGAGGTCGACGTCGTCCACCTCCACGAGCCACTCATCCCGCTCGTCGGCTGGGTGGCACTGCGGCTCGACAAGGCGATGGTGCTCACCTTCCACGCCGACCCGCCTGAATGGGCGAGACGGTTGTACCGGCGGGCACCCGCCGGTTTGTCGACGGCGCTGAGGGCGCACCGGAAAACCGCTGTGAGCGCCGTTGCCCGCCAGGCGCTACCTCCCGAATGGGGCGCCGTGGAGGTGGTTCCCAATGCCATCGACGTCGCCGGCTACCGCGTCGACACGACACGGAAGGCCAAGCGGGTCGCGTTCCTCGGTCGCGACGAGCCTCGCAAGGGCTTGGACACCGTGATCGAGGCGTGGCCCGCCGTGATGGCGGCCCACCCCGATGCGGAGCTGCTGGTCATCGGCGCCGCCCGGGCCGTAGCCCCGACCGGCGTCCACTTCGCAGGGAGGGTGAGAGAGGCGGAAAAGCGGTCGCTGCTCGCCTCTGCGGGCGTGTTCGTCGCCCCGAATCTCAGAGGGGAGAGCTTCGGGATCGTGCTGGCCGAGGCGATGGCGGCCGGGTGCGCCGTCATCGCCAGCGACCTGCCCGCTTTCCGGGCGGTGGCCGAGCATGGTGCCACCTACGTGCCACCAGGCGACGTCGCCGAGTGGGCAGAGACCATCATCACCCTGTTGGCGTCGCCCGACTGGGCGGATTCGTTGTCCCGGGCGGGCACCCGTTTGTGCGTTCGGTACGACTGGTCCCGCGTCGTCGAGAGCTACCGGTCCGAGTACCGCAGCGCCCTCGAATCCGTCTGACGCTGCCTCGGGTACCATTCGGGATTGGAAGGAGATCATCGTGGAACGTGGAACAGACCTTGTGAAGAGGGGCCTGGCCGACATGCTCAAAGGCGGCGTCATCATGGACGTCGTCGACGCCGAGCAGGCGAAGGTGGCCGAAGAGGCCGGCGCCGTGGCGGTCATGGCTCTAGAGCGCGTCCCGTCCGACATCCGCAAGGACGGCGGCGTGGCCCGAATGTCCGACCCCGAGATGATCGTGGGCATCCAGGAGGCCGTCTCGATCCCGGTGATGGCAAAGGCCCGGATCGGGCATTTCGTGGAGGCCCAGGTCCTGCAGTCTCTGGCTATCGACTACATCGACGAGTCCGAGGTGCTCACTCCCGCCGACGAGGAACACCACATCGACAAGTGGGCCTTCGTCACACCGTTCGTGTGCGGTGCCCGGAACCTCGGTGAGGCGTTGCGCCGCATCGGCGAGGGCGCCGCCATGATCCGTACCAAGGGCGAGGCCGGTACCGGCAACGTTGTCGAGGCGGTCCGCCACATGCGGACCATGACCAACCAGATGCGTCAGCTCACCGTGCTCGGTGACGAGCAGCTCATGACCGCGGCGCGTGATCTGCAGGCGCCCTACGAACTGGTCAAGGAGATCGCCGCCACCGGGAAGCTCCCGGTCGTCAACTTCGCCGCCGGCGGGATCGCCACGCCTTCCGACGCCGCCCTCATGATGGCGCTCGGATGCGACGGCGTGTTCGTCGGCTCCGGAATCTTCAAGAGTTCGAACCCGGCGTTGTTCGCCCGGGCAATCGTGGACGCCACCACCAACTGGCAGAACGCCGACGTGGTCGCCAAGGTGTCCCGGGGGCTCGGCGCCGCCATGCCCGGACTGGAGATGGGGACCCTCTCGGAGGCCGAGCAACTCGCTCGACGTGGTTGGTGAGTTACGCTGCACCGACGGTGGGCGTGCTCGCCCTCCAGGGCGACTTCCGTGAGCACGGACGGGCGTTGGCGCGGCTCGGAGCGGATGTGCAGGAGGTTCGCCTCCCCGAGGACCTGTCGGGAATTCGGGCGATCGTCCTCCCCGGAGGTGAGTCCACCACCATCGGCAAGCTGGCGGTCCGTTTCGGTGTCCTCGAGCCGCTCCGGTCGATGATCGGTAACGGTCTGCCCACCTACGGCACGTGCGCCGGGCTCATCTTTGCGGCGTCGGCCGTCACCGAGGGCTCCCAGCCGCTGTTGGGTGTGCTCGACGTGGTGGTGGAACGCAACGCGTTCGGCCGCCAGAACGAGTCGTTCGAAACCGACCTCGACATCACGGGCCTGTCGGACCCGTTTCATGCCGTGTTCATCCGGGCACCATGGGTGGCCGAAGTTGGGAGTGGGGTCGAGGTCCTCGCTACTGTACGAGGGCATCCGGTGATGGTGCGCCAGGGGCGCATTCTCGGAACGTCGTTTCATCCAGAACTGACTGGTGACGACCGGATCCATCAGATGCTCATCGATCTCATCGACGCGGAGTGAGAAGCTATGTCGGGCCATTCGAAATGGGCAACGATCAAGCGGAAGAAGGGCGCCAACGACGCCAAGCGCGGCAAGCTGTTCGCCAAGCTGTGCAAGGCGGTCGAGGTGGCGGCCCGCCAGGGCGGGGGAAACCCGGCTGGTAACGCGACGCTGGCCCAGGCGGTCGCCAAGGCTCGCGCCGCCTCGGTGCCGGTCGACAACATCGATCGCGCCATCAAGCGGGGTTCCGGCGAGCTCGACGGCGCCAACTACGAGGAGATCTGGTACGAGGGCTACGGCCCGGGTGGCGTTGCCTTCTACTGCCAGATCCTCACCGACAACCGCAATCGCGCCGCCTCCGACGTTCGTGCGGCCTTCACCCGCAACAACGGAGCTCTCGGAGAGCCGGGTTCGGTCGGCTACCTGTTCGAGCCGAAGGGTCAGATCATCGTCAACGGTGACGAAGAAGCGGTGATGATGGTGGCGCTCGACGCCGGGGCCGAGGACATCCGCTCCACTGGAGACGTCCACGAGGTCATCACCTCGTCACACGACCTGTTCCCGGTGAACGACGCCCTCATCTCGGCCGGCCTGGTGGTGGAGTCGGCCGATCTGGTCCAGTTGCCATCCACCACCATCGCAGTGGACGCATCGACGGCTGCCAAGATCTTCCGATTGGTCGACGCCCTCGAGGATCTCGACGACGTGCAGACCGTGTACGCCAACTACGACGTCGACGACGAGGTGATGGCCCAGCTGGTCGACGACTGACCGCTTCGGCGGTTAGGTGCGCAACAGCGCTTCGAGGTCGAACCCTGCCGCGGCGTCGATGAGCGCATCGAGTGAGTCGAGGTCGGTGGGCGCCTCCGGCTGCCACGGAATCTGCGCCAGACCGGCGCGATAGCGTGAAGCGAATTCGGTACGGAGGTCGCGCTGGCGTCTCGACTCGTCGCCCCACCGTCGGAGGTTGTCTGCGAGCACCGCATCGACCCGACCCGGTCGTGCATCGATCCACTCCTCGGGGAGGCACCGGTTGAAGATCACAGCCGATGGCCGCGAGGCGATGTCGGGAAGTTCCCGGAAGAACTTCACCGCTTCGCGAATGGGCGTTGGGTCCGCCGTCGTGACCACGATGGTGGTGGCCCGACGCAAATGCTCCTCTATCTGACGCGATCTGCCCGATATCCCGTCGTAGGTCGTCCTGAGATCCATGAGGAACTGGGCGATGGCCTCGAGCAGTGACGAGCCGAGTATCTGATCGGCCACACGCAGCGCTGGACGGGTGGCCCGGTCGAAGAGGAAGTTCCTGCCCGGCAGAAAGGCCCCCGTCACCCACTTGAGCAGCCGACCTCCCACGAGATCGGTCATCGCAGCAGGGGCCGTGAAGAATTCTATGCCACCCGCCGATGGCGGCGTGTCCACCACCACCAGTTCCCAGGCCCGGGCGTCGAGGAAGGTCGCCGCTTCCTCGGCCGCCGCGTAACTCTGGCTGGCCGGGAAATGGGTGGTCGCGGCCGCGAAGAAGGCGTTGTCGACCAAGCGGTCGGCCACCGCCGGGTCGGCGTGGCGGTGGGCGATGGCTGCCCACGACGAGGTGGCGTCGAGCATCGCCGCCCACAGGTTGGGCTCGGTCGGGTGCGGGGTCGGCTCCGAGCCGAGATCCTCGACCCCGAGGGCGTCGGCCAGGCGCCTCGCCGGGTCCACGGTCACGACGAGCGTCCTCACACCGAGCCGGGCGGCCCGCACGGCGAGGGCGGCGGATACCGTGGTCTTGCCGACGCCACCGCCGCCTGTCACCAACAACGCCCGGGTCATGACCAC
Source organism: uncultured bacterium (assembly GCA_963825585.1). Classification (GTDB taxonomy): domain Bacteria; phylum Actinomycetota; class Acidimicrobiia; order Spongiisociales; family ZC4RG35; genus JAOUGY01. Next base: position 448,283 of record CAWGTX010000006.1, on the reverse strand, counting down.
GCCTCGATCTCGTCGGCGAGGCGGGCGGACACCTCGCTGGGTGTCATGGTCCCGAACATGAACGGGAGTTGCCGTTCGGGAGGGAGAGCCGACAACCAGCGCCGCTGCTCGGAGCTCAGCGACATGTGCAGCCGGGCGGCTTCTCCTGCGCGCCCTGACGGAAGGCTGTTGCCCGTCCAATCGAGCGGCTCGAGGATGCGGTTGGCGACGACGTCGACCGTCGTCACCAACTGCTCGGCCTCGAGCCAATCGAGGGTCTCCTGGGTCTCCGAGGTGGGTAGCTCCTCGGCGAGCGTGACGAGTGAGAGGGTTGCGACTCCCTGTTCCAGCATGATCCGCTCCATCCATGCTGCCTGCTCGCGGATCCGCCCAGAAGGGACGAGTTCAGAGATCGTTTTCGCCGCCCGCAGGAACGAGCCGATCTGACCGGTGGGCGGACCATCGGCCACCACCAGGTCCCACTCCTGACGTTTGACCTCCCACAGCACCTTGCCCATGGTGACGATCTCCCGAACGGCCGGAGCGGTCGATGCGAGCGAGTCGAAAGCACGCACCGCCGGGCCGAACGCAACGATTTGAGGGAGTCCGACCTGGAGGTGGAGGTATTCGCGAAGCGCCTGGGTTCGTTCGACCACCGTTGTGAACAGGCCGGGCCGGTCCTCACGGGTGTCGAACTGGAGCGGGGCAACCCCGAGGTGAGCGGAGAGACCGCCACCGTCACCGGTCATGGCAACGGCCAGAACCCGGGCGCCTCGTCGCTGCGCAGCCAGTGCCAAGGCGGCGGTCACGGCGGACTTTCCGACACCACCCTTGCCGGACACGATGACGAGCCGTGGCCCGTCTGTCATCTCACTGCTCGCCGGCGAGAGGGATCCTCAACACGAGGTGCCCGCCCTCCACCGTCCACGTGGCGTTGGAGATGAGCGAGTAATCGGTGAAGTCCCGTTCGGCCTGGGCGATGAAGCGCTTCCGCTCCTCACCGGCAACAGGGGGGAGCGGACGGTCCTTGACGGCACCTGCGCGCTCCCGGAATCGTTCGATCATGGCATCTACGTCGAATTCGGCCATGTACGAAGACTACAAGACCCACCGCCCGAGCTCGCATCGGCTGCCGGCCAACAAGTCAACAAGCCAACATGTCAACAGGTCGGACAACCTGAGGAGCCGGAAGGCGAACGACACATCGGTCAGGTTGACCCGCTGAATCCGATGCGCTCAACCCTACTGGATGACCGTATCACCCCAATCGAGCGATCAGGCCTGGGAGTCGAGGCGACGCTGCTCTGCTCGGCGTTCGGCTTCGAGTCGCTCGAGTCCCACATCGGAGTGGTCGACGAAGCGCATGGCGTCGGCGATCAGATGGTGACCGGCCACCTCGCCGATCTGGCGGTGCATCTCCTGGGCGACACGCCGGTACGCGGCGTGCCCGGCGGGCTGGCTGCGGAGCTCGATCAGGTGGAACGCCTCCCGCGCGTTCATCTCCATGACGAAGCGGACGTTGAATGCGAACGGCACCACGTACTGGGCCACGTCGGGGCCCGCCTCTGCTCGTATGCGCTCGTACAGGTCACCGGCCTCGTCCATCGTGGCGTCCCAGGTGGCGCCGAGACCCGCCTCGACGACATCGGCGGGACGATCATGGCCGAGCCGGGTGGAGAGGCGCTGCCATTCGATCGTGAGCAGGCGATGACGCTGGAGGTCTCGGAACGCACCGAAGTCGCACAGGATGTCGAAGCGGTACGAGATGCGTTCCATGGCTCGGGCGGGTTTGTGCCGACGATTGGTCCGGTCACCGATCAGGGCGGCGATCACCTCGGCTCGTTCGGTGTCGCTCATCCGCCTCGCAACGTCTTGGAGCTGACCGTCGGACAGTTCCGACACGGCATAGAGCGCAGCAGCGGCCAACTTGAGCTCGGCATCTGCATCCCAGTCCGTCAGCGACACCAGAGGGGCCGGATGCGCCTGTTCGCCCAAGCCGTTGGCGATCTCCTCGAGGCGGGCGGTGTTGTCGGCGAGGTATCGACTCCACACCTGGCCCCGGTCGTCGCGATCGACACGGGTGAGGAACGATGGGATCACCTTGCGCAGCTCGGTGAGCATCATGTCCGAGTACTGCCGTACCTCACCCAGGGGGTGGGCACGCATCCGCATGAGGGCCATCTCGTATGCCTGACCCGACCCGTACATGCCCACGTTCGACAGGGTGGCCGCCGGGAGAAGGCCCCTGGCGGCGTCACATGCCTTGGCGCGGATGGTGGACCTGTACACCGCCGGGGAATCGGTCTCCGCCCTCGGGTGGCGACGCTCGTAGACATCTTTCATGGTGGCGACCACATGGGCGTACGTGTCGAACAGTCGTTCCATGAAGGCCACGTACCCGTCACCGAGGCGGGATCCCGCCAGCTCGGGCGGAACGGTGTAGCGGTAGCGATCACCCAGCCGTGCGTCGTAGAAGATGTAGCGGGTCGACTGCTCGAGATACGAAGCGAGCCTGCCCCATTCGAGGACCTTCGTGAGGATGTTCGAGGCCTGTTCACATGCCAGGTGAGCGCCACCGAGCTGGGCGACGGAGTCATCGCCGTACTCGAAGAACACCCGTTGGTACAACCTCTCGGCGTTCCGGAGATCGACCAGCGGATCGGCGGAGGCGAGGGTGTCGGCGATGGCCTGGATCCCGGTCTCGGCGTCGGCGGCGAACTCGTCGAGGAACAGCCGGCGAATCGATTTCGGGGACCGCGAGTACCGGGCGAAGAGAGCTCCCTTCACCACCTCGGGCATGTTCACCAGGCCGAAGACAGGGAGGTCGGAGTTGGTGAAGAACCGGGCCAGGATGGCCTCTTCCGCCGGTGTGAATGACTCCTGGTGGTATTGCACGGTAGGCGAGAGTAGCGGCCGCCATCGCCGGCCAAGGTGACCTGACGATCCTGCTGCGGTGCGACCCAGCACACGACCCACAGCAATCACCCGCCCGCCCAGCCCAGCGATCGCTGACCACCCAGCCCGACGTCATCCGCCAATCGACCCGGGAACCAGGACGGGTGTGGCGGGCGTTACTCTGATCGACATGGATCCCCGAATCGTCGTGCGGGCGCTCAGGCTCGTCCTCATCCTCGCCGCGGTGGCGATGGCGGCCTTCCCGCTGCTCGTGCTCTTCGATCTGGCTGGTGGCGGTACGGGCTACGGACTGTGCCCGCTCGGCGTTCGGTCGTGCCGCAACCCCTACACCGCGGCGCCCGAGCTGATGACCGCTCTCACCGTGGGCATGCTGGTCGTCCTCGGTGGATTCCGGCTGACCACCCATCTGGCACGACGCCTGACCCGTCGGGCGGTTGCGCCCGACCGGCGTCGATGATCGCACAGCTCGACGGAGACTCGGCCTGTGCCGGGTCGGGTATCCGGAGACCTGGCGGATGGGGACGGACGGTCAGCGAGTCAACAGGTATACGAGTCAAGAGGTCAAGCCGCCGATTCCGGTCCTGTTGACCTGTTGACCCGTGAACCTGTCGACCCCCTCCCGCGGCAGGACCCCGTCCCTGGTTTCCCAGTCCAAGCGGCGCCCGCTAGTGGCCTGCGCTCACCGACCGCGCCATCAGCACCTCGGGGTCGTGGCTTCGCACCGTCACCATCAGGGCCGCTCCCATAAGCACGGCGACTCCGATCCAGCCCTGGGCGCTCAGGCGTTCCCCCGAGAAGCCCACCGCTCCGATCACGGCGCCAAGCGGCACCAACGTCAGCCCTCGGGTGGTGCGGACCGCACCCAGGCGACCCTGGCTCCACACCTGTCCGAGTACAGGGGCGGCACCCAGCAGCAGTCCGCCACCGGCCAGGCCGGCGACCGACGGGCCGGGAGGAAGGGCCGGTCCGCCGGTGACGAGCGAAACGACCACCGCCACGAGACCAGCCACCAGCAACTGCACACCGGTGAACGGCACCAGCACGTGCCGGCCGGCGGTTCGGGCCAGGTAGGTGAGGTGACCGGCGAACATCGCCGCCGACGCCAGTGCCAGCAGGTGGCTGCGATCGAGGTCGAAGGTGTCGCCGAGCCCGACCAGCACCACTCCGACGAAACCCAGCGCCGCTCCCACCACCACCCATGGTCCCGGGGCCGACCGGCGCACGGCGGCGTTTGCGATCGGTGCCAGCACCACCATGAGCGAGATGAGTGCCGCCGTGATGGAGATTGGCCCGAGCTCGAGCGCCTGTGCCTGCAGCGAGAAGGCCGCCGCCAGCCAAAGGCCCCCTACCGCACCGTCGCGCCACAGCCTGGCCTGGGTCGGGAAGGCGAGTGCGAGCAGCGATACCGATGCGATCAGGAGCCTCCACCCGGCAGCGCCGGCGGCGCCGAGGTCGGGGATCGTGCCCTCGATCACCGGGTAGGCAAAACCGAAGGCGAGCGAAGAGACAACGAGGACCGTGTACGGAGCTTGATCGCTCATTCGGCCCGGTCCACCGGCGGGAGTTCATCGACCGAAGCTGACACGAGGTAGAGCCCGGTTGCCTCAGCCGCAATGTGTCCGCCCACCATCAGGTTGCCCGAGATGGTGAGACGGCGTCCGCTACGGTTGTCGACACGGCCGCGGGCCATGACCGTCTCGCCGAGGTGGATCGGACGCCGATACCGCAGGTCGAGGCGCCCCGTAACCGTCATGACGTTCTCCATGACGATGCCCGCCCACACCAGGATCTCGTCGAGGGCTGCGGCTGTCACCCCACCATGAACCACATCCGGAGCACCGCGGAAGTCCGGACGCGGGGTGAAGGCGGCCTCCACCCATCCGTCGCTGACCCCGAGAAGCTCCAGGTGCATGCCGATCGGGTTGTCCCGACCGCACGCGAAGCAGGCATGACCGTAGGCCGCTTGCACCCGGTCTATCACGGCAGCAAGTTCAGGCAACGACCGGCCTTCCGTTCTCGATGCCGCTGATCACGGCGGCCGACACAACCCGCACGCCCAGGTCCTCGAGGAGAGCGCGACCGCCCTCGTATGCCTTCTCGATGCAGAACCCCACACACGCCACCCGGAGGGCGGATTCCTCGAGCATCTCGACGAGCGCTCCCGCCGTCCGCCCCCGCGACAGGAAGTCGTCGACGATGGCCACCCGCTCCAGCCCTTCGAGTGCGCTCGGGGAGATGTGCAGCCATGGAGTGTCGCCCTTGGTGGGGGAGTGGACGCTCCGAGAGATCGGACCCGGCGGGGTGCCGGGCCGTTTTTTGGCGAACACCATCGGTACCCCCAGAGCCGCCGCCGTCGCGAAAGCCGGGGCGATACCGGACGCCTCCGAGGTGATGATGGCGTTACAGGGCCCGATCGCGTCCGCCAGCCAGGTACCGATGTCGCCCATGAGCGCTACATCGACCCTGTGGTTGAGGAAGCCGTCGACCATGACCAGGTCGCCGGCCACCCGACCCTGGGTTCGAATGGTTGATTTCAGTAGGTCTGACACGGGTGTGAGCCTACCGGTACCATCGGCGACCGTGCCCGAGACACGCCACGATGGAACCATCCCCAGCCCCGCCGAGAAGCGGCACGCCACGGCGGTGCTGCGCGGGCTGCACCAGGCCTACCCCACCATCCGCACCGCCCTCCACCACGACAGTGCCTGGCAGTTGTTGGTGGTCACGGTCCTCTCCGCTCAGACCACCGACGAGACGGTGAACCGGGTCTCTCCCGACCTGTTCGCCCGGTACCCCTCCCCGCACGACCTCGCAGAGGCAAACGTGGAGGACGTCGAACAGATCGTGTTCTCGACCGGCTTCTACCGCCAGAAGTCAGCGGCCGTGGTGGCGCTGGCGGCCGACCTCGTCGAACGCTTCGACGGTGAGGTCCCGCGGGATCTCGACGACCTCACGTCACTGACCGGGGTCGGGCGGAAGACCGCATCGGTGGTGCTGGCCGAGATCTGGGGTGATCCCGCCGTCGCGGTCGACACACACGTGAAGCGGGTCTCCGGGCGGCTCGGGCTCACGGTCAACACCGATCCCGTGAAGATCGAACGCGACCTGAAAGCCCTCTTCCCGCAGAGCGAGTGGGCCGGTCTGTCGATGCGCATCATCCAACTGGGTCGGGACATATGCACCGCCAAGGCACCGGACTGCACGACTTGTCCCCTCCTACGACGATGCCCGTGGCCGAACAAGCCGATCTGAGCGCACCGTCGACCCGACGCATCCTCGGGTTGGTGATTCCCGCCCTGGGAGCGCTGGCGGCGGATCCGCTGGTCTCGCTCGTCGACACGGCTTTCGTGGGTCGTCTGGGTCCGACCGCTCTGGCCGCGCTCGGCATCGACGTGGCGATCTTCGGGTTCGCCTTCGCCGCATTCAACTTCCTCGCCTATGCCACCACGCCGCTGGTGGCAGCCGCCCGCGGTCGTGGGGATCTTCGCTCCTCGGGCGACGTGGTTCGCCAGGCCCTCGCTCTGGGACTCGTGATCGGAGTGGGTGCCGGCGCGATCCTGGCAATCGCTGCGCCCATCCTGGTCGCGCTGTTCGACCCTGGGCCCGGGGTGGCGGAGCCGGCCGTGTCGTATCTCAGGATCAGGGCGACAGCCCTTCCCGCACTGCTCGTGATCACGGCCGGCCACGGCGCCTTCAGAGGATTTCAGGACACCCGGACTCCGCTGGCGCTGACTCTCGTGGTCAACGGGGTGAACGCCCTGCTCGACCCCGTTCTGATGTTCGGAGCCGGGTTCGGGCTGGATGGCGCCGCTATGGCGACGGTGGTGGCGCAATGGGCCGGGGCGGCCGGGTTCCTCCTGCTCATCAGGAGGCGGGCCATCGAGGAGGGTTGGCGTACGGGGCGGGTCGAACTCACGGGCAGTGGTCCGCTGCTCCGGGTGGGAGGGGTGCTGATGCTTCGCACCCTGCTCCTGGTCGCCTCACTGGCGGTGGCGACGGCAACCGCCACCAGGGTGGGTACGAAGGCGGTGGCGGCCCACCAGATCGTCTCCCAGCTGTGGTTCCTGCTCGCCCTCGTGGTCGATGCCCTGGCGATCGCCGCCCAGGCAATGATCGCCGAGCTGTCCGGGGCGGGACGCATCAATACGGCGCGGGCGCTCTCGGCTCGGCTACACCGCTGGGGCCTGGCGGCCGGGTTCGTGCTGGGCGCGCTCCTGTGGGGCTCGAGTGGACCGATCGTCGGGGTGTTCACCGACGATCCGGAGGTCCGGGCCCAGGCCTCCGAAGCTCTCGTCATCGCCGCCCTCATGCAGCCCCTGGCGGCGTTGTTGTTCGTCAGCGACGGCGTCTACATGGCTCTCATGCGGATGCGACGCCTGGCCGGCTCGACCGCAGCGGGTTTCGCCGCCATGCTGACCGGGGCGGCGCTCACCCTGGCACGAGGCTGGGGGCTGCCGGGCGTGTGGTGGACGATGGTTGCGATGGTGACGGCCCGCGGGCTGGTGCTGGGTGCCGGTTACCGACGGGCGTTCAGCGCCGCCCGGCCGATGCGATCGTGACCTCCACCGACTCCGCCGGCCGGTGGGTCACCGGGTCTCACCGAGCGGGCGCCCACGCGTCTCGGGGAGCGTGAGGGTGAGGAGCGACGCCATCAGCATGGGTGCCGCCAACACCAACAACGTGTCGGTCAGGCCGATCCGGTCGATGAGGAGCGCGCCCACACCGAGTCCGGCGGCCGAGCCCACCGTTCCCAGATAGGCCCCCGCCGTGCCTGCGGTTGCGCGGATCTCGGTGGGGAACAGTTCGGCCCGATGACTCGAAGCGGCGGGTACGTAGGCGAAGGATCCGAAGCCGCCGATCACGATGGCCGCCACCAGCGCCGGGATCGACTCCACCTCGAACAGGAGGATCCCGCCGCCGGTCGCCATCAGCAGCGACAGCACGGTGGTGAGTTTGCGACCCCACACGTCGGCCAAACGGCCACCAATCCAGAAGCCCATCGCTCCCAGCGTCCCACCGGTCAACGCGATCGCGGTGGCGGTACCGGCCGTGTAGCCGAGGTCGTTGATGAGCCGCTCGGTCGTGAAGGCGAGAGCCACGGCGGGGAAGGCCGACGCCAGCAGACCCGCCACCCCTGCCACCCAGAAGGATCGACTCAACGATCCGAACAGGAGGTCTCTGATCGGAACGGCCGCCGGGGTTGTATCGACGAGCGGCGACTCCTCGACCTTTTGGAGAATCGGGAACGCAGCCAGTCCGAGCACCGGAAGCGCAAACGCGTACCGCCAGGACTCGGGGGAGAGGTCGGCGATCGGCACCATGAGCTGGCCCACACCGGCCCCGAGACTTCCGGCGGCCGCATAGAGACCGATCGAAAAGGCGCGGTGTCCGGGGCGTACCCGTTCGGCCAGGAGCACAACGGCCAGCGTGCCGACGGCGGTGGTGGCGATCCGGGACACCCCCTGGGCGGCCGTGAACCAGACGGCGTCGGGGGAGAGGGCGGTGACGGCCGACGCACCGGTCATGGCGAGGAAAGCGGCCAGGAACGGCCGACGACGACCGTTCCTGTCACCCCACCACGAAAACCCCACTGCACCGAGCGAAGCCAGCCGGGTGACGGCCAGTACCAGGCTCATCTCACCCTGGGTGAGTCCGAGTCCCACCCGGGTGAAAGGAACGAGGGCGGACAGGGGCGACTGGGCGACACCCTGGAGGACGCCCATGACCCACAGCAGGAGCACGAGCCTCCGTTCGACGGCGGTGAGCTCGCGAAATGGGAACAAACTGCGAAACACTCTCCGCACGGTGCCAGCCTACGGCCCACGGCCTGGGAAGATGACGGCCCCGACAAGAGTTGATCGTTTCATGGACTTCGCCGAATCGAGCTACCTGTTGCAACTGGCCCTCGCATTCGGGGGTGGGATCCTCGCTTTCCTGTCGCCGTGTGTCCTCCCGCTGCTGCCCGGATATCTCGGCCTCATGTCGGGCTATTCGGTTTCGAGCCTGCAGGACGGAACCGCCTCACGGGGCCGCATGCTGCGTGTGACCGCCCTGTTCGTGCTCGGATTCAGCGTCGTGTTCGTTGCCACCGGCGCGGCCGCAACCCAGATCTCGACCTTCCTCGCTCGCAACCAGAACGTCACCGAGAAGGTTGCCGGTGCGCTCATCCTGGTGTTCGGACTCGTCATGATCGGGATGGCGTTCTCGTCCAAGGGCCTCTTCGGCTTCCTGTCCAGGGAGCGCCGGATGGAGGTGAGACCCTCGCGACTCGGTAACTGGGCACCACCGGTCATGGGTCTCGCCTTTGGGTTCGGGTGGACACCGTGCATCGGCCCGATCCTCGGAGGTGTCCTGTTGGTGGCCGCCACCCAGGACACCGTCGGGCAGGGGATGCTGCTGCTGCTGTTCTTCTCGCTCGGCCTGGGCGTCCCGTTCGTGCTCGCAGGGGTGGGTATGTCACGGGCGCTCTCCGCCATCAAGGGTTTCCGCCGGTGGATGCGACCGATCAACATCGCCGGCGGCGTGGTCATGGCGGTGTTCGGCGTGATCATGTTCACCGGAAACGTCGGCTGGCTGTCGGCCCAGGTGTCGAGATTCTTCCTGGCCGTCCCGTTTCTCGAGCGGTTGGCGGAGATCTGACACCAGGAGACCTGGCTTCTGGCTGCTGGCTGCTGGCTTCTGGAACGGAGTCCCGCCTATCGCTCCCCAGGCTCATCCCCGGACGCCAGTCAGAACATGCCCCCTGCTTGTTGCGTCGGACCCAGCAGCCAGTCGCCAGCAGCCAGTAGCCAGGTCTCGCTCATCACCCCGTTCCTTGCAGCCTCATGGAGTCGGGTACCCTTCGAGCGTGATCGCTTCACCCACACGCGAGGAGTTCCTCGATCTCGCCTCCCGTCACAACGTCGTGCCGGTGACGCTCGAAGTGCTCGCCGATCGGGAGACCCCGGTCACCACGTTCGAGAAGCTGGTCGGCGACCGACCGGGCTTCCTGCTCGAGTCGGTGGAAGGTGGCGAGACCTGGGCACGGTGGTCGTTCGTGGGTTGGGATCCGGTCTTCACCCTCCGATCACATGACGGTGTGTGCAGCGTGGACGATCCGGCGATCGTGGTGCCCGAGGGAGATCCGCTCACGGTGCTCGAGGCGCTCGTCGCCTCGTACCGGACGCCGGACCTTCCAGGTCTCCCGCCCCTGCACTCCGGTGTGGTGGGATACCTCGGATACGACTGTGTCCGATACGTCGAGCACATCCCGTCCCGCCCGGTCGACGATCGCGGCCTTCCCGAGATGGTGTGGCAGTTCGTGGGTGCGCTCGCCGCCATCGACCGGTTCCGTCAGACCATCGTGCTTGTGCGCAACGTCTTCGTGGGTGACGACCCCGGGAGCCAGTACGATCGCGCGGTCGAGTTGCTCGCCGTTGACGCCCACCGACTGGGCGACGGCGTTCGTTACAGCGCCTCCGCCGCGCCCCGTCCCGTCGATCGGCCGCCGTTCACCTCGACCTTCGACCGGCCGGGCTTCGAGGCCGCGGTGGTCGCCGCCAAGGAGTACATCACCCAGGGCGACGCCTTCCAGATCGTGGTGAGCCAACGGTTGGAGACCGCCTTCGAAGGCGAGGCGTTCTCGGTGTACCGCGCCATCAGGCTGGTCAACCCTTCGCCGTTCCTCTTCTTCGTGAGGGACTCCGAGGTGACGGTCGTCGGGTCCTCACCCGAGTTGATGACTCGTGTCAGGGATGGCATCGCCTATTCCCGGCCCATCGCCGGTACCCGCCCACGTGGCGCCGGCCCCGATGAGGACAGGGTGATGGAGGAGGACCTCCTGGCCGATCCCAAGGAGCGGGCCGAGCACGTCATGCTCATCGACCTCGCCCGCAACGATCTGGGCAGGGTGTGCGAATTCGGCAGCGTCACCGTCGACGACCTGATGGTGATCGAGCGCTACAGCCACGTGATGCACATCGTCTCCGGTGTCTCGGGCAAGGTGAGGCACGGAGTCGGCCCGGTCGATGTCATCAGAGCGACGTTCCCGCACGGCACGGTGTCGGGAGCCCCGAAGGTCCGCGCCATCGAGATCATCGATTCGCTCGAGCCCGTCGCCCGCGGCCCCTATGCGGGTGCCGTCGGCTACCTCGACTTCACCGGCAATGTCGACACCTGTATCTGCCTGCGCACGGTCGTCATCTCCGGATCCACCGCCTGGGTCCAGGCGGGGGCCGGGTTGGTGGCCGATTCGGATCCCTCCGCCGAGTTCGACGAGACCATGGCAAAGGCCGCCGCCGCCCTCCAGGCGATCGCCCTCGCCGGCTCGATGTGACGGATCAGATGCGACGATCGGGATGGGCATCATGAAACCAACCTTCGGTGATGTGATCGAGGAGTACAGGGCCGCCACCACAGGCGCGGCGCTCGTGTCCGACGCCCATGAACTCGTCTGGGTGGAAGGTCGCGACGCCACCAGGTTTCTCCAGGGGATCATCAGCCAGGACGTCGAGGGCATGCCGCCGGGATCGATGGGCCGTGCGTTTCTTTTGGGTCCGCAGGGCAAGCTCAAGGCACTGCTCCGGGTAGCCCGCGGTGAGCAGCGGGTGGGCCTGCTCGTCGATGCGGGTCAGGGTCTGAAACTCGTCGACGACCTGGACTACTACCGGATCCGAGTGAAGGCGACGGTCCGGCTCGACGACCGACCCGTGTGGGAGGTGTGGGGCCCGTCCGCCGCTGAAGTGACCGGGCTGACCACCGGATGGGAGGAGCGCGGCGTCTCGACGTTCGTCTCCGCCCCTATGCGCGGGCTGGACCGTGTGGCCGTGGTCGGCGAGCAGCCGTTGTCGGTGCCGATCAGAGCGGGCAGGCTGGCCACCTCGGCGGCCCGTGTGGTCCATGGCGAACCGGTATTCGGTGTAGACGTCGATGGGTCGACGATTCCTCAAGAGACCGGGCTCGTTCCCGACAGCGTGTCGTTCACCAAGGGGTGTTATCTCGGCCAGGAGCTGGTCGCCCGCATCGACAGCCGCGGCCATGTGAATCGGATCCTGAGGTCGCTGGCGATCACCCGCAACGTGCTGCCACCGGAAGGTGCCCCGGTGTTCGCGGCAGACAAGGAGGTCGGCGCCATCACGTCGGTGAGCGAGACCCTCACGTCGCCGGTCGGTTTGGTTCTGCTCCGCCGGGAGGTGGCACTGGGTGACACGGTGACGATTCGCTGGGATGGGGGAGAGGCACCCGCCATCGTCAGGGGGGCACCGGTGGAGCCCAGTGGGTCCCGCGAGGGCTCATGACCGGACTCGGGCCGAGGGTGCAGGACACGGCGGTAACCGAGGTGTGTCGGCCAGGGCCGACCGATGGCTGCCCAAACGGTTCCGGACACGCGGCCGGTGGAGCGCGCCGGGCTCCGGGTTCAGGCGAGACGATGGTGGTGGTATGACGGGAATGTTGGAACCGATCCTCGAGACGACGCGAGCGAGGCTGGCGTTGCTGCCGCCGCTCTCCGAGCTCACCGCACGCTGTGCCGATGCACCACCGGTGCGAGATTTCGCGGCGGCCCTCACGGCTCCGGGTCTCGGCGTGATCGCCGAGGTGAAACGACGCTCCCCCTCGCGGGGTCCCCTGGCGCTCGACCTCGACCCGGTGGAACGAGCCGGCGCCTACGAGCGCGGTGGCGCGTCGGCGGTGTCGGTCCTGACCGAGCCCCACCACTTCTCCGGATCCGATGCGGACCTGATCGCCGTGCGTGCGGCCGTGTCGCTCCCGGTGCTGCGCAAGGACTTCACGCTCACTGCCGCCCAGATCTGGGAGGCAAGGGCGATCGGTGCAGACGCCATCCTGCTGATCGTGGCCGCACTCGACGACTCCACGCTCCGGTCGTTGCACGAGACCGCCCGCGAGATCGGGGTCGCGGCACTGGTGGAGGTGCACGACGAGGCCGAAGCCGAACGGGCGTTGGCGGCCGGAGCGACGATCGTGGGTGTCAACAACCGTGATCTGACGACGTTTCATGTGGACCTGGCAACCTCCGAGCGGCTGGCGCCGATGCTGAACGGCTGTGACGTCACGATCGCCGAGAGCGGGGTCCTCGAGCCGGCGGACGCTTCGCGAATGGCGGCGGCCGGCTACGACGCCGTCCTGGTGGGTGAGTCGCTGGTGCGTTCCGGGGATCCCCAGACCGCATTGTCCGCCCTCCGTACGTGACCATGGTGGATTCCACCCCCATCACCGTTGCCGCCACCTGGGTGAAGGTGTGCGGTGTGAAGACGAAGGGTGACGTGGCCGCCGTCGCGGAAGCCGGCGCCGACGCCTTTGGTCTGGTCATGGCACCGTCTCCCCGGCAGGTCGATGCCGAACAGGCCGCGACACTGGTGCGGATCGCGGCCGGCATTCAATCGTTCCTCGTGACGGTGGACGCCCGACCCGCGGAGCTGCTCGACCTGGCCCGCTTCGTCGGTGTCAGCGGTGTGCAGCCACATGGTCTCCACGCTGCAGAAGCTGCATCGGCAGCCGTTCAGGCGGGGCTGATGGTGCTTCGTCCCAGACCGGTCTCGGGCGAGGTCGTGCTCGATGACATTCCGATGGCGCAGATCCCGCTGCTCGACACCGCCGTCCGCGATGCACATGGCGGCACCGGACGCAGGTTCGACTGGGACCTGGCGGGCGGGATCTCGCGGCCATTCGTGCTGGCGGGCGGTCTGGGACCCGACACCGTGGCCGAAGCGGTGGCCCGCCTCCACCCTTGGGGAGTAGATGCCTCGAGTGGCCTAGAGTCCGCTCCCGGCGTCAAGGACGCACATCTGATCCGACGCTACGTCCAGGAGGCGAAGACATCATGACCATCACGGGGATGCGGCTCGACCGACCCGACGCCCACGGCCGCTTCGGCGAGTTCGGAGGGCAGTACGCCCCCGAGACGCTGATGCCGGCTCTGGCAGAGTTGGTGGAGGCATTCGAGGATGCATGGTCGGATGAGTCGTTCATCGCCGAGTACCGGAGCATGCTCACCAACTTCGTGGGAAGGCCCACGCCCCTCCACGTCGCCCAGCGACTCTCCGCGCAGCTCGGAGTCCGGATCCTCCTCAAACGCGAAGATCTGGCGCACACCGGTGCCCACAAGATCAACAACGCCATCGGCCAGGGCCTGCTCGCAAAACGGATGGGCAAACCTCGCATCATCGCCGAGACCGGCGCCGGGCAGCACGGTGTCGCCACCGCCACCGCGGCGGCGGTACTCGGGCTGGAGTGCTCCGTGTACATGGGCGCCGTCGACATCGAGCGTCAGGCCCTCAACGTCCTTCGCATGCGCATCCTCGGGTCTGAGGTGGTGCCGGTGACGTCCGGGGCAGGCACCCTCAAGGACGCCGTGAGTGAGGCGATGCGGGACTGGGTCAGAACGGTGGAGAACACGCACTACATCATCGGGTCGGTGGTGGGACCGCACCCCTTCCCGTGGATCGTGCGCGAGTTCCAGAAGGTGATCGGCGAGGAGGTTCTCGACCAACTCGGCGACGACCTGCCGGACGTGGTGGTGGCATGTGTGGGCGGGGGGTCCAACGCCATGGGTGTGTTCTATCCGCTGGCCGATCGGGGCATCGAGCTGGTCGGCATCGAGGCGGCGGGCGAGGGCATCGCCACCGGGCGCCACGGAGCGTCGATCGGGGCGGGATCGCCGGGCGTGCTCCACGGAACGCGTACCTACATGCTGCAGGATGCCGACGGCCAGATCCAAGAGGCGCATTCGATCTCCGCCGGTCTCGACTATCCGGGCGTCGGACCCGAGCACGCCTACTTCCACCAGACCGGGCTCGCCCGCTACGAGTCGGTCTCCGACGAGGAATCCCTCGGCGGGGTCGAGCTGCTGGCCCGCACCGAGGGGATCATCCCCGCACTCGAGACGGCACACGCCGTGGCGTGGATCCAGCGTGAGGCCGAGGCCCTGCGCGGCAAGACGGTGCTGTTGAACCTGTCGGGTCGGGGCGACAAGGACGTGGAACAGATCGGCCGGCTGCGCCCGGAGATGACCCGCTGATGGGTGTCGAACGTCTCCGCCAGCTGTTCGCCACGACCCGGAGTGAGGGCAGGGCGGCGTTTCTGCCCTTCATGACCGCCGGGCTCCCCACACCCGCCGACTCGGCCGCGTTGTTCGCTGCCATGGCGGGTGCGGGCGCCGACGCCTTCGAGGTCGGCATACCGTACTCCGATCCCCTCATGGACGGCCCCATCATCCAGCGCGGGAGCGACACGGCTCTCGCGGCCGGCTCCACCCTCGACAGAAGCGTCGAGGTGCTGGCAGAGGTGGTGGCCGCCACGGGGAAGCCGGTGCTCGCCATGACCTACGCCAACCCGGTATTCCGCCGCGGCGTGGACGCGTTCTGTGCCCGACTGGCCACGGCCGGAGCCGACGGAATCATCGTCCCCGACCTTCCCGTCGAGGAGTCGCTGTCGCTGCGCCAGGCGGCGGCGCGCCACGGGATCGGAACCGTGCTGTTCGTGGCGCCCACCTCCAGTTCCGAACGCATTCGGGCGGTGGCCGAGGCCGACCCGGTGTTCATCTATGCGGTCGCCGAGATGGGCGTCACCGGAGAGCGGAGCCAGTCGAGCGGCAACGCCGAGGTGGTGGTGGAACGGATCCGGGCGATCACCGACATCCCGATCGTCTTCGGGGTGGGCATCTCCACGCCCGAGCAGGCGGCCGCGGCCGCAGCGGCGGGCGCCGACGGCGTGATCGTAGGCTCGGCGCTGGTGAGGCTCGTGCTCGAGGCGGCGAGTCCTCAGGACGCCGCCAAGGTCCTCGCCGAACGGGTCGCTGCGATCCGGGCGGCCCTCTCACCGATCGCTCTCACCGGGGCGTGAGAGCGACCAGGTCGTCCTGGCGGACCGCCGGTTCGACTGCTGACGGCTGAGCGCGCCGGTCGTACCAGCCGTAGGCGAAGATGACGAGCACGAACGGGATCACGAGCGACCGCTGCCGGGCGAGGATTCCGAGGTTGAGGATCCACGACCAGGCGATCACGAACCCGAGGGTGTAGACGGCGCAGAACATCAGGTACGGCTCCCGTCTCACACTCTTCAGAGTCGGGAGCCAGCGAGGCGACGTCCACAACGTCAGCAGCAGCAACGCGGTCCCCTCGAACGAGGCGATCAACATCTGGGTGTTGGTGGCCTCGTTGGGGAGCGGCCGGTAGAGCACCTTCAGAAAGCCTGCGGGAAGGTCCTGCGGTCCGGAGACGACCCCGCCGCTCACCGCCGAACCACCCTGCCCGGTGGCACGCTCCAGATCGGCCTTGATGCCGTCGAAGTCCTCTGCGGACACGTCGTCCTGGAAGCTCACACCGAAGCGTGCATTCAGGCCGCTGGCCACCGGAATCAGCGAGGCGATCATCAGGAGAACGAGGAGGAGTCGGCGCCCTGCCACGCCGGCTTTCGGCTTGGCGGCGAGGATCGTGCCCAGGAGCGAGAGAGCCAACAGCGCCGTCACGTGCTCGCGCACGATGAACACGATCCCAGCACCGATGCCGAACACCACCAACGACGGAAAGCCGAACGACTGGAACACCCGCGAAGCGGCGTAGGCGCACAGGCCGATGAACGGCATGAGCAACGCCTCCTTGCCGAGGCTCGACGGCCAATACACCAGCGTTGGCCAGAACAGGATGAGGGCGAGGTACCGGAAGTGGGTCTTGGGCGGCGCCCACCTGCGGTAGGCGGCGTAGAAGAGAAACTGCCCGAACAGGGCGAGCCCGGCGAACATGAAGAACCCTCCCTGCAGGCTGGGTTCGAAGGGCGCGTACACCAGCCCGGTCGCCCACCCGGTGAACCGGGTGCCGAGCGAGGTCAGACCCTCCGGGATCGGGGGGATGGCACCGGACCGCCACACGTCGGCGAGTTCGAGCCCGCGGTTGTGGTATCCGACGGCGTCGCCGACACCGCCGTACTGGGCGAACAGGACCCAATGTCGGGCCATGGAGCCCATGATCTTCGCCACCGCGCCGAGGGCGAACATCGGGGCGATGAAGGTGGCATCGTGTTCGGTGGCGATCATCCGACCGATCACATACGAGATCAGGATCAGCATGAGGGGGATGACGATCAGATGGACTTGTGTCCCCCCGGTGCCGAACACGAATCCGATCCCGACGATGACCACCGCCATGCCGCCGTAGACACCCAGCTCTTTCATGAGGGCCTCACCGCGACGGGGCCGGTCACTCCGCCGGACCCGAGCCGGGTTCCAACCCGGTTCTGCGCCTGCCGCACGCCACCGATCATCGACTCGTTCCGCACATCCGCCCCGTTTGCTCGCCCCATCCTGGTCCCTGCCGCCCACAGCATGGCACGGACACCCGCCTATCCGGTCTACAGGCTCGCAGGTCCCGGATTCGGGTCAAGCCCGGGGCTCGACTCTTCTTCGACTCGGCGGCCGGATGGACAACCTGTCCCAGTTGTCTACCGTATTGGGTCACGGGTGGGACCCCCGCGTTCGACGCGGCGGCCCGTGGTGTTGCCCGATGCCTCGCCGGCGTCGGAACGACGCGGTCGAGGGGGTGGATACGAGGGGTCGTTGCGGCTTCCGTGCCGGGTTGAGTGGGCATGGGCCGCCTGTGGGCAGGGGCGGGACAGGGGTGGGAAACGTGGGCAATGAGAGAGATGTCGAGGTCGGCCATCCGATCGTGAATCGGATGACGGCAGCCAAGACCGACCGGGGAGTTCACCGATGGATCTGACACGCACCGCACGGGTTCTTGCGGCCCGATGGCCGGTGGTGGTCATCATCGCCCTGCTCGGCGCGCTGGCCGGATGGTTTGGAGCGGACTATCGCAACAACTCGATCCAGACCGTCTACGTAGGTGAGGCGGCGATCGTGCTCGTCCAGGGTGTGGCCGAGGAGGACAACAACCGGGCCGCCACCGAGCTCGAAGCCCAACTCGAGAGCATCCGGGAATCCGCCATCGAGGCGAACCGGGAGCAACTGGACCTCGATCCGAGCACGACCGAGGTCGAGATGTCGCCGGCCAACACCGTCATCATCACCGACACCAACGAGGTGTTGTTCGTCGCCCAGGCGCCCACCGAGGTCGAGGCCCAGGCGCGCGCCGTGGACCTGCGTGCCCGTTACCTCGCCGATCCCTCCGCCGGGCAGCGTGTGCAGTTCCAGGAGCGCCGGGCGGCGCTCGCTTCCCAACTCGATACCGTCAGGGTCGAGATCGTGGCGTTGCAGGCCGAGTTGGCCGACTTCGATCCCAACGCCACAGAGCGGGCCGAGCTCACCGAGTTGCAGGACTCGCTGCGATCTCGGCTGATCGCGTTCCGCGAGGAGCTGCTGATTCCCGAGATCGAAGCCCGTGAGCAACAGGCTCAGGGGGGAGCCACCACCGACGAGGAGCCGGAGCCACGCTCGGAGAGCGAGATCCAGGCCGACATCGATCTCATCGACCAGCGGCTCGACGAAGTGCAGGCTCAATTGGCTGAGATTCCCGCACCCACCAGCACGGAGTTCTCGGCGACTCAGACCGAACTCGAGGTCTTCCAGCAGCGCTACAACGACCTGGAAGCCGATTATCTGGGGTACTCATTGCGGCTCGCCGAACTGAACAACCTGGTGGCACCGGGCGAATCTGACGCCAACGACGTCACCGAGGCCGACGTGAGCCCGGGCTTGTATGCCCTCGTTGGCCTCATGCTCGGAACGGCCCTCGCCGCCGGTGGCATCCTCAGCGGTGATCGTCTCAGGGCACCGGTGTGGGTCGGCCAGGACGCTCCGTTCCTCACGACGCTGGCGACCATGGCGGAGCGCAAACCCACCGGGTCCGCCTGGTACGACGAAGCCGGCGAGTCCCGGCGGCGGTCCGAAATCCAGGCACTCCGTGCCGGAGTGCTGGCCCGGCTGCACCAGCGTGCGGGTTCGGTTGCCATCGCCGGCAACCGGATCGAATCGATCGCGGTGCGGGCCCTGTCGGCGGACCTGGCGGTTGCCCTCGCCCAGTCCGGTCGCTCGGTGATCCTGGTCGACGCCAACTTCGCACCTTCCGATGGTCTCGCCGAGTTCCCCGAGGGTGGGCTCACCCTCGCCAAGATGGTGGTGGACCTGCGGGCCGGTGTGGCGGCGGACATGAGTTCCGTCAAGCAGGTCAGATCGAATCTGTGGTCGCTGCCGTCGGGTTCGTTCGACGAGGACCCCGCCGACCTCTTCGCCGGCGACGTGCTCGACCGGGCGCTGGATGTGCTCACCGACCGCTACGACATGGTGATCGTCTCGGCGGGTGACATGGCCAACACGGTCGCCCAGGAAGTCGTGACCCGTTCCAACACCTCGCTGTTCGTGGCGTCGTCCGGAAAGTCGCTGTCGAACGAGATAAAGCAGTACGCCGAGGAGTTCAACAGGCGCGGCGCCAACCTCCTGGGACTGGTGATCGTCAACCGACGCTCGGTGCCCAAGCTGGCGGACGCCTGGGACCGGCTCACCTCGAAGGGAAGTGCCGTCATCGCCCCGGCCGAGGAGTCGGGCCGCAGCGACATCTCGGAACCGGCGGTGGTGGTGGCGATGCCCACCGAGGCGCAGGAAGCCATGATGGGGCGAATCGGCGGCAATGGCGACCAGCCCGTCGGCGTCGGTGGTTCCCGCGGCGTGAGCGGAGCGTCGAACGAGCCGAGGCTCTACGACGTGCTCCGCCGCCCCACCGACGAGTCGGTGGGGGAGGGGGCCATGGCCGAAGTGCTCGCTTCAACCCTGTCGAGCATCGATCCCGCCCGCGCCTACGGGCCGATGGCCGACTTCATGGCGGACATGGCAGAGGAGATCATCCTGCGCCCACGGTCGGTGGGCTTCGACCACGACGGCATGCTCCCGTTGCACCCGGTCAAGGATCGGACCACGGTGGGCAGCGCCATCGGGAGGTTGCTGCGCGACGACCTCGGCGCCAAGGAAGGTGCGGCGCTGGAACGTCAGATCATCGAGATCCTGTTCGGTTCGGGTCCACTCCGTTCGGTGCCGGTGGTGCGCAAGAGCCTCGACGCCTGGCTCTCGATCGCATTCTTCCGGGTTCACACCGCCCGGTCCCGGGAGCCGCAGATCCTCCATCTGATCAGCCCGAACCGGTACTTCCAGATCATGGTGGACGCTCAGCGGTTCGACTCCAGCCACGTGTCGATCCTGTCCGACGAGGTACTCCCGATGTTCATCGAGGACGTCGAGCGCCAGCAGCGGGCCGCCCGTCGCTTCGGGTCCGAGGAAGCCATCGCCCAGTTGGACCGCGCCATCGACGACGCCCGGGCCCTGGGCCGCTCGTTGGGCGATCTCCTCGAGGTCAGGGTTCCCGAGGCGCAGCTCTACTACCCGTGGTCGGACGATCCAGCTCCCTCGACGTGGTCGCCGCGCTGGGACGAGGACGTGCGGGCGAGCATCGTTCCGCTCCAGCGGCTCGGACTGCTGTCGATCCCGGTGCTGACCGACGAGGAGATCGAGTTCATGGCCCCGGTCAACTGACCGGGGTGGTGCACGTCGGGTCCGGTCTCAGACGATGCGGCGAACTCGTGGCTCGGGGGAGAGGTCGCGGACGGTCCAATCCGTCGGCCGAGTACGACGATCATCTGCCCGATGAGGCAGGAGGGATGAAACCGTGAAAGTGGCAATTCTGGCGGGAGGAATGGGTTCCAGGCTCGCCGAGGAGACCGAGATCCGACCCAAACCGATGGTGGAGATCGGGGGACGGCCGATCCTGTGGCACATCATGCGCCACTTCGATCACCACGGCTTCCGGGAGTTCTCGATCGCCCTCGGCTACAAGGGAGACCACATCAAACGGTTCTTCACGGACTACATCAGCGCCAACTCGAGCCTGCGGGTCGATCTCGCCAGCGGTGAGTTCGCTCTTCTCGACGAGGGCCACGACGAGAAGTGGCAGGTGGATCTGATCGAGACGGGTCGCTGGACCAACACCGGGGGGCGGATCAAGCGGTTGGCACCACATCTCGGCGGGGAGACCTTCCTGTTGACGTGGGGTGACGGCGTCTCAGACGTGGACCTCGGCAAGCTCGTCGAGTTTCACAAGTCGCACGGCAAGATCGCCACCGTGACCGCGGTTCATCCACCACCACGGTTCGGCCAGTTGGAAATGGAGGGCGACCGGGTGTGGGCCTTCAGCGAGAAGCCTCTCGATCAGGGGTGGATCAACGGTGCATTCTTCGTGCTCGAACCCGAGGTGTTCGATCTCATCGAGGGCGACGACACCCTGTTCGAGAAGGAACCGATGGAGCAGCTTGCGGCGGCCGGGGAGCTCATGGCCTTCCGCCACGAGGGCTTCTGGCAGTGCATGGACACCCTCCGGGACAAGAAACTACTGGAAGACCTTTGGGCGGCGGGCAAGCCGCCTTGGCGAACTTGGGAATGACGCGCCCGTGTGTCTCCGCAGCCCGACGCCCGTGCCTCAGCCCTTGGAGCCGACGAGGCCCTTGCCGGCGACCACGAGGTCACCCAGCAGGTTCTTCGGTTTGGTGACCGCATACCGGAGCGCCTCGCCCCGCACGGCCATCTTCTGACCGAAGGAAAGATCGCCGATCTCGGCGATCTTGAGTATCCCTCCCATGTACGCCCAGCGGGGCATGTAGCCCTTGGCGGAACGGGAGGTGTCGTACCACTGCCGCAACTCATGTGCGTTGCCGTAGGAACGCAGTGAACCCGCCGGATGGTTGCGGTGGACGAACAGGACGTCGGGCACTCGGATGAACCGTCCGAGGATGGCCAACTCGGCGATCAGTACCCGCGACGAAGCGTGATAGGTACCTTGGAGGTGGGTGCGAGCGAGGACGTCGTGGCGGATCACCCCGAAGATGGCCAGGTTCAACCGCTCCCTGAGCACGATCTCCTTGAACCGTTCCACCGGATCGTTGGAAGTGATCTCGGTATGGGCGAGCAGCGGAGTCGTCTCGATGTCGTTCTCGTCGACCTGGCGGGCTCCCGTGAAGGCAAGGATCGCCCCCGGATCGTCGTCGAGGCCCTCGACACAAGCCTCGACGAAGCGAGGCTCGATCCAGTCATCGTGCGCCGCCCACTTGAACAACGGCGTTTGGGCGGCATGGAACACCTTGTTGTAATTGGGGACGGCACCGATGTTGTGGTCGTTGCGCGAGTACACGAATCGCGGGTCACCGGCAGCGAAGGATCGGGCGATCTCCTCGGTGCGGTCGGTGGACGCGTTGTCGGAGATGAGGACCGTGAGGTTCTCGTAGGTTTGCTGTTGGATGGACGAGAGTGCCCGATCCAGGTAGTTCTCGCCGTTGTAGACCGGTACGCCGATTGTGACTGGTGCGCCCATGAGGCCCCAAGCTACCCGATCTGGCCTTGCGATCAATGTTTGGTCCCGGGTCGACCGACCGATCAACGACATTTCGATCTGGAAGGCACCGAAACCGTCGGTATCCTGTACCGGGGAGCGATGGGACGGGGTGGGTCTTTCTGATGAAGGTCGTGATACTCGCCGGTGGAATGGGTTCGCGACTGGCGGAGGAAACCGAGATCAGGCCGAAACCGATGGTGGAGATCGGGGGACGGCCGATTCTGTGGCACATCATGCGCCACTTCGATCACCACGGTTTCAACAAGTTCGTGGTGGCGCTCGGCTACAAGGGAGACCACATCAAGCGGTTCTTCACCGACTACATCAGCTCCAACTCGAGCCTCCGCGTCGACCTCGCCACCGGCGACCAGCTCCTTCTCGACGAGGGGCACGACGAGAAGTGGCTGGTCGAGTTGATCGAGACGGGACGGTGGACCAACACGGGCGGACGGCTCAAGCGGCTTGCCCCGTTCGTCGGTGATCAGACCTTCTGCATGACCTACGGCGACGGCGTCGCCGACGTCGATCTGACCAGGCTGGTCGAGTTCCATCGATCACACGGCAGGCTGGCAACGGTCACGGCGGTGCATCCTCCCTCGCGGTTCGGGCAGTTGGAGATGGACGGCGACGCCGTGTCCTCGTTCAGCGAGAAGCCCTTGGATCAGGGGTGGATCAACGGAGCGTTCTTCGTTCTCGAGCCGGCCGTGCTCGATCTCATCGACGGCGACGACATGGCCTGGGAGCGCGAGCCGATGGAGCGTCTGGCGGCCGCCGGAGAGCTGATGGCGTACCGTCACGAGGGCTTCTGGCAGTGCATGGACACCCTCCGGGACAAGAAACTACTGGAAGATCTGTGGGCTGGCGGCAGCCCACCATGGAAGACATGGGGTTGAGTCGGATGCGCGTTCTCGTCACAGGACATCAGGGATACATCGGATCGGTGCTCGTACCGATGCTGCTGGAGGCCGGCCACGATGTGGTGGGTATGGACAACGCCCTCTTCGAGTCATGCCTGATCGGGCCCGCCGCTCCCGAGGTCCCATGGATCCGGCGGGACATCAGGGATGCCACCGTTGCCGACTTCGAGGGCGTGGATGCCGTCTGTCACCTGGCAGGGCTCTCCAACGACCCGCTCGGTGACCTCCAGCCCGGCTTGACCGAGGAGATCAACGATCTGGCGAGCGTCCGGCTGGCCGACCTCGCTGCCCAGGCCGGTGCCGAACGTTTCGTCTTCTCCAGTTCCTGCAGTATCTACGGATCATCGCCGGGCGGGTTGGTCGACGAGACCTCTCCCGTCAACCCGGTCACTCCCTACGGCTTCTCGAAGATCCACGCCGAGGAGGGGATCCGCAAGTTCGCCTCGGACGACTTCAGCCCCACCTACCTTCGCAACGCCACGGCGTACGGCTTCTCGGCCAGGACCAGGGCCGATCTGGTCGTCAACAACCTCGTGGGCTACGCCCTCACCCAGGGGAAGGTCCTGATGAAGAGCGACGGGACCCCTTGGCGCCCGCTCATCCACATCGCCGACATCTCGGCAGCGTTCGTCGCGGTGCTCGACGCTCCGCGGGAGGCGGTCCACGACGAAGTGTTCAACGTGTGCGCCCGTGACGAGAACTACCAGATCCGCACGGTTGCCGAGATCGTCGAGCAGACCGTCCCCGGTTCCACGATCCAGTTGGCCGACACCGCCGGTCCGGACATCCGTGACTACCGGGTCGACCCGTCCAAGATCTTCGACAAGGTCCCTGGTTTCCAGCCACAGTGGACCGTTCAGAAGGGGGCGGAACAGCTCCGGGACGGCTACACCGCACACGGATTCGACGAGGAGATCTTTCTCGGTCGCCTGATGCGGATCGCCTTCATCAAGCAGGGTCTCGCCGCCGGCACCATCGGCACCGACCTTCGGCCGGTGAACTGATGATCGCCTCACAACACCAGACGATCACCGGCTGTCGCTCGTGCGGCGTCGCCGACCTGAGGCCCGTGCTCGACCTCGGGGTGACACCTCTCGCCGACGCTCTTCTGACCAAACAACGCCTGCAGTCACCCGAGGATCGCTACCCCCTGACCGTGGTGTTCTGTCCCACCTGCACCCTGGTCCAGATCCGTGAGACGGTGCCACCCAAGGTGCTGTTCCCGGACGACTATCCGTACTACTCGTCGTTCATGGACTCGCTCCTGGAGCACTCCCGTCGAAATGTCGAGGGGCTCATCGACCGCCTCGAGCTGGGACCTTCGTCGCTGGCGGTCGAACTGGCATCCAACGACGGGTACCTGCTGCAGTACTTCCAGAAGGCGGGGGTGCCGGTGCTCGGCATCGATCCATCGACCGGGCCTGCGCAGGCTGCGATCGACAAGGGAATCCCGACGCTCATCGAGTTCTTCAACGCCGACACGGCGCGACGGCTGGTCGCCGAAGGGCGACGGGCGGATGTGATCGTGGGCAACAACGTGCTGGCGCACGTACCCGACCAGAACTCGTTCGTCGAAGGGATGGCAGCGCTGCTCGCCCCCAACGGGCTGGTCTCGGTCGAGGTCCCGTACGTGGTCGACCTCATCGAGCACGGCGAGTTCGACACCATCTACCACGAGCACCACTGCTACTTCTCGGTGGCCGCACTCGAGGCGCTGTTCGGACGACACGGTCTCACACTGGTCGACATCAGCCATCACCCCATCCACGGAGGCACCATCCGCGTGTTCTTCGCTCACGAGGGTGAGGCATCGACAGCGGTGCACGACTTCCGGCGAGACGAAGCCGAGCGGGGTGTGGGCGACTATTCCTATTACTCCGGGTTCGCCGCCAAGGTCGAGCAGATCAGGGAGGACCTGATCGCTCTCCTGACCGGCATACGCGCCGAAGGCAAGCGGGTGGCGGCCTACGGAGCTGCCGCCAAAGGCGCCACCATGCTGAACTTCAGCGGCATCGATCACACGGTCATCGACTACGTCGTCGACCGCAACACCCACAAGCAGGGCCTCTTCATGCCGGGAGCGCATCTCGAGATCTTCCCCCCCGAGCGTCTGGTGGAGGATCGGCCCGACTACGTGCTGATCCTCGCCTGGAACTTCGCCGACGAGATCATCTCCCAACAGCAGGGTTACCTCGAGACGGGTGGACGCTTCATCGTGCCGGTCCCGTCACCGCGGGTGGTGGAGTGAGCCTCCACCGGGAGCACATCGATCGAGCTCGGTCGATGGAATGCGCAGCGTGTGAGCGGCCAACCCTCGTCGCCTTCTATCACGGTGGGGCTGTGCCTGCGCATTCCTGCGTTCTGCTGGACGACAGCTCCCAAGCGGGCTCCTACCCAATGGGTGAGGTGCTGCTGGCATGCTGTTCCAACTGTGGGTTTGTCCAGAACGTGGCCTTCGACGTGTCGCTCATCGACTACGGGCAGGACTGCGAAGAGAGCCAGGCCTTCTCGCCGGCGTTCAACGCCTTCGCCAATGGTCTTGCGAAACGGCTGGTGACCGACCTCGGCCTCCGGGGCCGCCGGGTGCTGGAAGTGGGCTGTGGCAAGGGAGACTTCCTGGCGCTGTTGGCGGCCGAGGGCGTGACCGGCATCGGAATCGATCCCGGATACAGGCACGGTCGGCAGACCGATCCCGCTCTCGAATTCGTCATCGACACCTTCGACGAACGCTACACACACCTCACCGGCGAGCTCGTGGCCACGCGCCACACCCTCGAACACGTGCCCGACGTTGCCCGTTTCACCCGGCACCTGCTCGATTCGACGCTCGCCACCCCGGGTTCGTCTCTCTTCATCGAGGTGCCCGACGCGATCCGGGTACTCAGGGATGGAGCATTCTGGGATGTGTACCACGAGCATTGCTCCTACTTCTCGCTCGGCTCTCTGGGGCGGATGCTCCGCCACGTCGGCGTCCCGCCCATCGAGCTGGAGCTCGCCTTCGACGACCAGTACCTGCTGGCGCTGGCCCGCCCGGACGCCGCGCCCGTGGTGCTCCCGAACGAAGAGCCCGTCACAGAGATGACGGCACTCACCGAGTCGTTCGCTCAGACGGTTGGTGCGGTGATCGCCGACTGGCGAACCCGGATCTCCCAAGCGGCCAGGGACGGACGGCGTCCGGTGCTGTGGGGAGGGGGATCCAAGGCGATCGCATTCGTGGCCGCGCTCGGCCTCGATGAGGCCATCGCCGGTGTCATCGACATCAACCCGCACAAGCAGGGCAAGTACCTGGCGGGATCGGGGCTCGAGGTGATGGCGCCCAATCGGCTGCCAGAACTCGGGAGCGATCTGGTGGTGATCATGAACCCGATCTACGTGGCCGAGATCTCCGCCATGATCGAAAGCCTTGGGGTCTCGCCCCAGATAGATGCCGTCACCTGACTCGGGTCAGGAGGCGAGGGCCTTCACGACCGCCTCCACGGCGGCGTCCTGAGCGGTGATCGTCCCGAAGTTGCTCAGATCGCCCGGAACGCAGGTGACGCGTATGCCGGAAGGCAGAGGGGTGTGGGCCGTGAACGCCTGGTAGGAGGCGAACTCCAGATCCTTCTCGCCGAAGACCAGGTCGATTGCGACGCCGCGAGCGGCGAGACGCTCGAGCACCAACGGCACCGCTGAACTGGTCGTGGACGTGGGCAGCGTGGTTCGGGCGTCCGAACGTTTGAGAAGTTTGCGCCGCAACCCTCGAATGAGAGCCTCGCGCATCGCCGGGTTCTTGAAGAGCGTCACCCACACCGCCGGCTTCCACGCCATGCGGAAGGCCGATTCGAACGCGATCCGATCGGTTTTGTGATCGGCCTTGGTCTTGTCGGAGGGAAACGGCAGCGACACGAGGACGACCTGATCGACAACCTCGTACGAGTCCGCCGCCAACAGCGAGGACCACGCTCCGAAACAGATGCCGAACACGGCGACCGAACTGCAGCCGGTATCGGCGAGGTGTTGGATCACGGTGGCGACGTCGTCGTGGAACGGAGCCTCGAGATCGAATCGCTCCACCGAGCCGCCACTCTCCCCGGTACCACGCCAGTCGAAGCGTACCGCCCGAACCCCGACGTCGGCCACGGCGCGGGAGATGCGCACGAGGACGCCGTTCCGGTTCGTGCTGCTCCCCATCCATCCTCCGCCGGCGAGGACGATGCCTCTTCCGCCGGACTCCGGCGGGTGGGAATCGACGCAGAAGAGCGGTCCCTCCGGGCCGGCCAGGAAACCGGGTATCTCGGTGACGGTGCTCATCTCCCCACCAGGCCCGCCACGAAGTCGGTGGTCAGTTGCAGCAGCTTCCGATTTGCTTCCGAGGTCTCGTCACCTACAGCTCCCGATCGGGCGCCGTACCACCACGGCTCGTAGAGGGCGACACCGAGGACGCGTGCATCCCCGCCCCTGGCCCGCCAGTCGTTGACGAGGCGAACCACCTCTGAGCGCGGGTCACCTTTGCGGCGCAGATCGAGGAGAAGGATCTTCCTGCCGGTGACCGGAAGACTCTGTATGCCGCCGATGGACGCGACCTCATCGAGGAGCCTGGCGGAGATGCTGTAGCCCAGAAGATCGACCGATCCGCTCGATTGGAGGTCCTTGATCAGGTCGGCCTTGGGAGCAGTGGCGGCATCGTCGGTCTTGAACGCACTG
This sequence comes from uncultured bacterium, assembly GCA_963825585.1. Lineage (GTDB taxonomy): Bacteria > Actinomycetota > Acidimicrobiia > Spongiisociales > ZC4RG35 > JAOUGY01. The sequence continues at coordinate 420,472 of CAWGTX010000006.1, read as the reverse complement.
AAGACGCGCGCCCGGAGGATTTCACGGAAGTAGGCGGCCGCGTCGAGGACCGGGTCCCACACGACCAGGGGAACCGCCGGAGAGTCGGAGAGCACGGCGGCCGCCACCGACCCGCCCAGTCGTGTTCCCATCCATGCCGTCGGGACGTCGTCGCCCGCCTGCGAGGCCACCAGTCGGGCGTCGTCGATCATCGCCTGGAAACCGTGGTCGGGGGAGTCCTCGGAGTGGCCGCTCCCGCGGTAGTGGAACCGGATCGTCTCGACGCCATGGCGGGCGAGCTGGCGAGCGAGCAGTGTCTCGCGCCGGTAGTTCCTGGCTGCCTCGGCCCCGATCGGAGGGCACAGGATCAGACGGAGCGCCGGATGCTCATCGGCCGGGCCGGTGCGGGATGTGAAGACCCGGGACCCTGGCCCGCCGACGAACACCGAACAGGTCGCTGTGCCGGGCTCGATCAGCGTGGTCTGCATCATCCGGGCGATCGTTTCCCCGCAACCATCGTCACCATGGCATCGACCGATGCGAAGTTGGTGACCGCCAGATCGGCGTCCTCGAAGACGACACCGAACTCGTCCTCGAGAAAGCCGACGACTTCGTGCACCGCGAGGGAATCCAACAGGCCCATGGCGAAGAGATTGACCTGGTCACTGACGTCGTCGGACCAGTCCTCGACGATCTCCGAGAGGAAGGCTCTGATCGGCTCGCGCGTTTCTCCGATCATCGGGCGTCTCCCTCGGCGGATCCCGCAGCGGCACGTGACAGAACGTTCATGAAGCCCTCCCGGTGCACCCCGCCATCGACCCCTGTGGTTGAGGGATTCGACGCGACACCCGGCATGCACCCAATAGACATCCCCATACCCTTGCGGGCGATTCTACCCGGGGGGGCCGGACTGCCAAGACGTGGTCTCAGCGTCTCGCAGGAAAACCGGGGGAATCGTGAAACGTCCCGGGGTCACGTGCGACTGGATGAGCAGGAGGTCCACTCCAGTCCGGGTTTCTCCGGTGGTCGGAAAGACGCAACGGCCACCGGAGAGACCGGTCATCCTCAGCCAGGGAGTGGGGGGAGTGGGGGGATGCGGCAAAGGATGTGTTCTCGGCGGTGGCCGTTGCGGCGCGAACCTTACCGCGTTTTTGTCGTGCTGTCTGCACATCGACGCGATTCGGTCGTGTACCCCTTGGCGGCCGTCAGGATCTGCCGCAAGACACACCTGCGGGGTGCGCCGGTCCGTGGACCTGTGGGACGCCGTCGTGAGACGCATCCGGGGGTCGGCGTGGCTATGAGCCGAGCTCACGAACTCGAGACTGGTACCGGAGGCGGGACTCGAACCCGCACGCCCTTGCGGACAATGGATTTTGAATCCATCTTGTCTACCAATTCCAACACTCCGGCGTGACGACGATGATAGTTCACGACTCGGGGGGAGCAGTCCGCCACGGTAGGACCGAACGCACGTTCCCTCACGGCCGGGCTTGGTAAGATCGCTCGATGGGCCTCACCCAACGACGGTTGTTCGCCATCACCGACGAGCTGGCGGAGCTGGTCGAGGAAGAGACCTCGCTGCTGGCGGAGTTGAACCACCGCCGACACCTGGCCGACGACATCGAGCGTGACGCCGCCCTGAGCGGTGGCGAGTTCGATCGGCTCGAAGCGGCCGGGTCCAGGGCTGATGTCGCACGCTTCGAACGGCGGCTCGCGGACATCCACCGTAGGCGTGCCAAGCTCCATGCCACCCGAACCAAGCTGCTCTCCAAGCTCGAGGACTGATGCCAACTCTCGCCCTCGTCGACGGACACTCCATCGCCTACCGCGCCTTCTTCGCCCTCCCCGAGGATCTCGCCACCAGTTCCGGACAGGTGACGAATGCCGTGTACGGCTTCACCCGGATGCTCATCAAGCTGCTGGGCGATCACCACCCCGACGCCCTCGCCGTTGCCTGGGACGTCGGCAGACAGACCTTCCGGAGCGAGAGGTACCCGGAGTACAAGGCACAGCGGACCGCCTCGCCCGACACCTTCAAGTCCCAACTGCCGCTCATGCGCGAGGTCCTGGACGCCCTCGGTATCACCCAGGTCCAGATGGAGGGCTTCGAAGCCGACGACGTGATCGCATCCCTCTCCGAGCAGGCGGTCGCCCATGGGTGGGAGGTCCTGATCGTCACCGGTGACAGGGACTCGTTCCAGTTGGTCGACGACCATCGGAGGATCCTCTACACCCGTCGCGGCATCAGCGACGTCGTGGTGGCCGATGCCCGCTACGTCGAGGAGCGCTACGGCATCACTCCCGAGCAGTACGTGCAGAGGGCGGCGATGTGCGGCGACACCTCTGACAACCTCCCCGGCGTGAACGGGGTGGGGGACAAGACGGCCGCCAAGCTCCTGAACCAGTACGGATCGCTCGAAGGAATCTTCGAGCATCTCGACGAGGCCACTCCGAAGCTGAGGGAGAACCTGGCAGCCGGCCGTGAGCAGGCCCTGCTCAACCGGGAGCTGATGACGCTGGTGCGCGACCTCGACATGGGAGTCGAACCCTCCGATCTGGTTCGCAGGCAGTGGGACCGTGCACTCGCCCGCGAGTTGTTCGTGAGTCTCGAGTTCCATTCGCTGTGGGAGGACCTGCTGGCGGTTCACCCCGGGTCCGAGGCTGCGCCCAGCGAAGCACTCGACGTCGAGGGCCGACCCATGAGCGGCGACGAGGCCGCCGCCCTCGTCAGGCAACGAATCGTGATCGATCTGGTCGATCAGAGCGGCTTCGAGGGCCTGGTGGTGCTGCTCGACGACACCGGCGCAGCCGTGATCGACTTCGACCGTTTGGGTGCGCTGTCCGGCGTGCTCACAGATCCGGACGTGCTGAAGGTCACCCACCATGCCAAGCCCCTCGTCAGGGCGTTGATCGACCGGGGCGTGCGGCTGGAAGGGTTGTCCTTCGACACCGCTCTGGCGGCCTACCTCGTCAATCCGGCGACCCGTGCCTACGACCTGGCCGAGGTCGCCGCCCGCTACGCCGGCATCGAACTCGAGTCACCCGACCGGGAGAAGCCGGCGGGAGGCGTTCAGGCGGCCTTCGACTTCACAGATGACGTTGACTTCGACGCGCCGGCACGGCGGGTCGCCGCCATCGACCGGGTAGCAGCAATGCTCGAGACCGAGTTGGAGGGACGAGACGAGCTCGACCTGTACCGCCGATTCGAGCTTCCCCTGGTCGGTGTGCTCGCCCGAATGGAGGCCGCCGGCATCCTCATAGATCGCGACTACCTGGAGCAGATGGGTGCCGACCTTCGCTCGGAGCTCGAAACCCTGGAGCGGGCCATCCACGAACTGGCCGGGGAACCCTTCAACGTCAATTCGACCGATCAGTTGGCGGTGATCCTCTATCAGAAGCTGGGTCTGCCGGTGTCGAAGAAGACCCCGGGAGGCAAGCCGTCGACAGACGCTTCGGTACTCGAGAAGCTCGATCATCCGCTGATCGAGAGCCTTCTGCGCTACCGCGAGATAGAAAAGCTCCGTTCGACCTACGTCGACGGTTACCTCCCACTCATCCGGCGGGACGGCCGCATCCACACGACCTTCAATCAGATGGCCGCCGCCACGGGAAGGCTCTCATCCGAGGAACCCAATCTCCAGAACATCCCGGTTCGTTCCGAGACCGGCCGCACCATCCGCCGTGCGTTCGTGACCCCGCCCGATTGGACCTTCGTGGTCGCCGACTACTCCCAGATCGAGCTCAGGGTGCTGGCACACATGAGCGGCGACCCGGCGATGGTCGAGGCCTTCCAGGCGGGTCTCGACATCCACACCGCCACCGCGGCCCGCGTGTTCGACGTCGAGCCGTCGCTCGTCACCGGCGAGATGCGTCGTATGGCCAAGGTGATCAACTTCGGTCTTCTCTACGGGATGGAGGCGTTCGGACTGGCCCAGCGATTGGGCTGCTCCCGGGAAGAGGCACGCGATCACATCGATGCCTATTTCGATCGGTTCCCGGATGTGAAGGCCTACATGGACGGAGTGGTCACCGAAGCCCGTCGCAACGGGTTCACCGCCACCATGTTCGGGCGTCGGCGGTATCTGCCCGAGCTCAAGAGCGACAACTTCCGGCTGCGGCAGATGGGGGAGCGGATGGCGCTCAACGCGCCGATCCAGGGGACGGCCGCCGACATCATCAAGAAGGCGATGATCGACCTCGAGCCGGCACTCGGGGGGGACGCCAGAATGCTGCTGCAGATCCACGACGAACTGGTCGTCGAAACGCCCGTGAAAGAGCTGGAACAGACTTCGGCCACGGTTCGGAATGTCATGGAACAGGTGGTCGATCTGAAGGTGCCCCTGGTCGTCGATCTGGCGTCGGCCACGAGCCTCGACGCCGTCAAGAGCTGAACGCCCCGTGGTTGGCCCGGCCTCGGGCCGATGTGATAGTGTTCCATTTCCCTTGCGTCCTCTTGCGACCGCAAGGAGAACCATCTCGGAGGAACACGACCCACCCATGTCTGACCACGACAGCGCGCCCGACGACGCCGAGGCGCAAACCCCAACCACCGAACCCGAGGCGACCGTTGCCGTCGAGACCCCACCGGCAGAGCCGGTCACGGTTCCCGACGAAGCACCGGTAACGCCGCCGGCCAGGGTTCCCGGCCCAGTCGCCATCTCGGCTCCCGACCTGAGCGAATTGCCCGACGACATCGACATCGATGACTTCGAAGCAGCGATCGCCGCCACCGTCCTCGAGTTCAAAGAGGGCGACATCGTGGAGGGGACCGTTGTGGGCGTGGACGCCGACGGTGCCATGATCGACATCGGATACAAGTCCGAGGGTCTCATCCCCACCGAGGAACTCTCGATCCGCAACAACGTTCATCCCAGCCAGGTGGTCACCATCGGCGAGCGGGTCGAAGCGTTGGTCCTCAACAAGGAAGACGACGAAGGTCGACTCATCCTTTCCAAGAAGCGGGCGCAGTACGAGCGTGCCTGGGGCCGCATCCATCAGCTCGCCGATGAGGGCAAGACCGTCAAGGGCACCGTCATCGAGGTGGTCAAGGGTGGCCTCATCGTCGACATCGGCCTGCGCGGTTTCCTGCCGGCTTCGCTGGTAGACCTGCGCCGTGTCCGTGATCTCGATCCGTTCATCGGCGAGGAGATCGAGGCCAAGGTCATCGAGCTCGATCGCAACCGCAACAACGTGGTGCTGTCACGGCGTGCCTACCTCGAAGAGGAGCAGGCAGAGCAGCGTCAGGCCTTCCTCGACGATCTCGCCGAGGGCGAGGTCCGGGAAGGTGTGGTCTCGTCGGTCGTCAACTTCGGCGCCTTCGTCGACCTGGGTGGCATGGACGGGCTCGTGCACGTCTCCGAGCTGTCCTGGCAGCACGTCAACCATCCCTCCGAGGTCGTCAAGGTGGGCGACAAGGTCACCATCAAGGTGCTCGAGGTCGACCGTGACCGCGAGCGCATCTCCCTCTCGATCCGCCAGACGCTCGAGGATCCGTGGGTTGTCTTCGCCCGGGACAACGAGGTCGGCAACGTCGTCGACGGCCAGGTCATCAAGACGGTGCCGTTCGGTGCCTTCGTCTCGGTGGCGGAAGGTGTCGAAGGACTGGTCCACGTCTCGGAGATCGCCATCCACCGTGTGGAGTCGCCCGAGCTCGAACTGTCGATCGGTCAGGCCGTGCAGGCCAAGATCACCGAGCTCGACGAGGACAAGCGCCGGGTGAGCCTATCGATCAAGCAGGCGCTCCCCGACTGGAAGGAGCGCGAGGCCGCCCTCAACGCTCCCCGGACGCGGCGCCCTCCGACCCGTCGCGAGTTCGAGCGAGAGTTCGGCCCCGAAGAGGAAGAGCGTCCACCGGTGGCGGTCGATGCCTCGCTCGAGGCGATTCTGCAGGAATTGAAGGAACGGGGTATCGGTCGACGCTGACGCGTCGACCGACCCGGCTTCTTCCTCGATTTTCCTCGGAGAATCATCTCAAGTCACCGTATGGATGCGTCGATCAGTACCGGAGATGACTAGCCCGTTGCATCACTATGTGCAGAAGGGGCATTGCGCGGGGTCCAGCCGGCAGCGCCGGTTGGCCACCCCAACGGTGGGTTCATCCACCTGTGATGACACGATCAAGGAGCATTGATGGGCCGGAGAGCCGTAGTACTGGTGATCGCACTCGTGTTGGCCGCGGCTGCTGCCTTCGCCATCTTCCAGTACCTGAACAACGTCAGGGCCGAGATCGAGGAGGGCCAGGAGAAGGTCACCGTCTTCCGTGCCGTGGTCCCGATCCTCGAGGGTACCGAGGGCTCTGTGGTCCTTCAGGGCCGAGACCTCTCCTACGTCGAGAGCACAGAAGAGCGGAAGGACCTCCCCGCCGACGCCATCCAGACCGCTGCAGACCTCGAGAACGTTCTCAACGGCAAGGTCGCCGTAGGCCCGGTTTCGGAGAACGGCATTCTCACCGCCAGCCAGTGGGTGGCTCCCGACGTGAGCATCCGACCGCTCAAGGAGTCGATATCCGCCGGCAAGCAGGCGCTCACCATCTCCCCCGGAGACGTACAGGGCATCAATGGCTTCGCCCAGCCGGGCGATCTGGTGAATGTCATGGTGACGGTCGACCTGGAGGTTGGCCTCACCGCCACCAGCGAAGCACCGAGCTTCGGTGTCCCCACCCAGACCGGTACCGACGAGGAAGGCAACACCGAAGCGCTGAGTGTGGTGGTTCCCTACACAAGGTTCGTACTCCAGAATCTCAAGGTGCTGGCAGTGGGCCAGGAAATCGTTCCGGCCGAAGCCGATGCCACTTCCGTGACGGCCGAGGGCTCGATCGACGAGGCGGCACCGGGCGGCACGGTTCAGGGCGAGGCCGCTCCGGTTGCCGTGAGCACCATCTATACCCTCGAGGTCGACCCGAACCAAGCCGAACGACTCGTCTACGCTATCCAGAACGGCACCATCTACATGACTCTGGTGCCGGACGACAACCAGCCCGTCGTCACCCAGGGTGTCACCATCGAGCGCTTGTTCGAGGGTGAACTGATCGACGACATCTTCGATTGATATAGCCGGAACGAACGAGAGAGCTCAACAGTGTCGCTCACCGAGAACAACCTGCTCGTCGTCGACGACGACGACGCATTCATCGACGAGGCCAAGCGCCTTTTCGATGGAAGGCTGCCGACCGCCCGGTCGATCGGTGACGCCCTGCAAGCCATCGAGAGCGGTAGCCTGCGCATGGTCATCCTTGGGCCGAGCTTCGCTCACGAGGGCGCGCTCGATTCGGTGCGGACGCTTCGTCATCAGGATCCAGCCCTGATCTCGCTGATCGTTGCCGAATCGGTGACCGCCAACCTGTTGCGGGCGGCCATGCGGGTGGGCGTCTCGGATGTGATCGAGGCTCCACTCACCGAAGAGAAGATCGAACAGGCGATCAGCCAGTTCTCGAGCGACATGCTTCAGTTGCGCCGGGGTGGGCCCGGCAGTGGCGGGGGCGAATCCGCCGATCGGGGCAAGGTGGTCACGGTGATGTCGGCCAAAGGCGGATCGGGCAAAACCGTCACCGCCACCAATCTCGCCGTGCTCTTGGCTCGCGAGCCGAACACCTCGGTGTGCCTGGTGGATGCCGACCTTCAGTTCGGCGACGTCTGCCTCGTGCTCCAGCTCGAACCAAAGTTCACGGTCGTGAATGCGGCTGCCGAGTTGCACCGCTTGGACGCCACGCTGATCGAGTCGATCCTCACCCCGCACCCCAGTGGCCTCAAAGTGTTGGCCGCTCCTCTGGAGCCGGCCTTCGCCGACGACATCACCACCGGGGGGCTGCTCCAGATCATCGACGTGATCAGCGAACGATTCGACTACGTGGTGGTCGACACGGCCTCGTTGCTCGACGAGTTGCTGTTGTCGTTGCTGGAGCGCTCCGATCAGGTTCTGATGGTGGTCGACATGGACCTGCCATCGGTCAAGAACGCCAAGCTGGCGCTCGAGACGCTCCGACTCCTCAAGTACCCGACCGGCAAGGTCAACCTGGTACTCAACCGCTCGAATGCGAAAGCCAGGCTCGACGACAAGGAGATCGAGGGCGCACTCAAGGCCCAGATCATGGCCCGGGTCCCTTCAGAAGGGATCGTTGCGGCCAGCGTCAACGAGGGCCGTCCGGTTGTGGAGTCGGCGCCCAAGTCGAAGGTGGCGAAGGGCTTCGAAGAGGTCGCCCAGGTGGTCACCGGCCATGCCCCACAACAAGCCGCTTCAGGCCGGGGCGTTTTCCGCCGAAACTGAGCAGGTAGCACCGCTCGCGCAGCTGATCGAGACACAAGGGGTTCAGGGAGATGGCATCGCTTTCGGAACGGGTCGCCGCCGCCAAGGCCACTGAGGTCGCAACCATCGGTGGTAACCGCTCGGAGGCGGTCACCGAGCTCCGCGGCCGACTGCACTTCAAGGTGGTCGAGGAACTGGGCCCCACCCTGTACGACCGCCAGATGAGCGACGCCGAGCTTCGGCTCCGGGTCATGGAGATGCTGGAGTGGGCGCTGGACCAGGAGCAGAGCCTCCCGCTCACCTCGTCGGATCGCCGCCAACTCCTCAACGAGATCGCGTCTGACGTGCTTGGCTACGGGCCGATCGACCCCCTGTTGAACGACCCGGACGTCACCGAGGTCATGGTGAACGGGCCCTACGACATCTACGTCGAGCGGGCCGGCAAGCTCACCAAGTCCGACATCCGCTTCGTCGATCAGGTCCACCTCCGCCGCATCATCGACAAGATCGTGGGCCAGATCGGCCGCCGGGTCGACGAGGCCACTCCGATGGTGGACGCCCGCCTCCCGGATGGTTCCCGTGTGAATGCGGTGATCCCGCCTCTGGCGATCGGCGGCCCGTTCCTCACGATTCGTAAGTTCTCGGTGGATCCGCTCACCGAGTCGGACCTGATCCGCTTCGGTACCTACAACCAGCGCACCGCGGACTTTCTCCGGGCGTGCGTCGTCGGCCGTCTCAACGTGATCATCTCGGGCGGTACCGGTTCCGGCAAGACCACCACCCTCAATGTGCTCTCCGGGTACCTGCCGACCGACGAGCGCATCGTCACGGTCGAGGACGCCGCCGAACTCCAGCTCCATCAGGATCACGTGCTCAGCCTCGAATCCCGCCCGGCCAACATCGAGGGTAAAGGCGCCATCACCATCCGTGACCTGGTCAAGAACTGCCTGCGTATGCGACCCGACCGGATCGTGGTGGGGGAGTGTCGTGGTGGCGAGGCTCTGGACATGCTCCAGGCCATGAACACCGGCCACGACGGCTCGCTGACCACACTCCACTCCAACGGGCCCCGGGACACCTTGGCTCGTATGGAGACTCTGGTGATGATGTCGGGCTACGACCTGCCGATCCGGGCGATCCGGGAACAGATCGCCTCGGCGGTCGACATGATCGTTCATGTGTCCCGGCTCCGTGATGGCACTCGTCGGATCACACACGTCACCGAGGTGGAAGGCATGGAAGGCGAGATCATCACCCTCCAGGACCTCTTCATGTTCGACTTCGGAATGGGCGTCGACGAGAACGGTCGCTTCCTGGGCCGTCTCAAGGCCACGGGAATCCGGCCGAGTTTCAGCGAGAAACTCCTCGATCTCGGTATCAAGCTTCCCGCCGACCTGTTCGAGCCGGAGCCCTTCGCCCGTCGTTCCGACCAGTTCGCCCTCGCACGCTGATGAAGATGCGACTGTTCGCGGCGGCGACGCTGCTGTTGGGCCTGATGGGCGGGGGAGCGGCCCTCGCCCAGGAAGACACCACCACGACGAGCACCCCGACCACGGTTGCGGTCACCGAAGACACGGTCTCGGAATCTGCACCGGGTATCGGCCCCAATGCCAAGCTCACCATCTACAGCACCGAGCTGAGCCGCTTCGCAACCGAGGGCCAGGTCACCATGTACGTGGCGCTGCAGGGGTTGACCGCCGACGTCGATCCGAGCCAGGTCGTGGTCACCGAGAACGGACAGGTGATCGAGGACGCCCAGGTGGTCGAGGGTGACTTCTCCACCGTTCCCTCCTTCGTCGCCCTCGTCATCGACACCTCCGGTTCGATGGACGACGATGGGCGACTGACCGCCGCCAAGGCGGCAGCGGTCAGCTTCGTCGAGCAGAAGGAGCCCGAGGACTTCGTGGCGCTGATCACCTTCTCGGACGAGGCCCAGATCGTCACCAACTTCGTCACCAACGCCGACACGCTCATCGAGGCGATCAATGCCCTCGAACCTCGCGGTGCAACCGCCATGTTCGATGGCATCGTGCTGGCGACCGACGTGTTCCGCGACGCCGGCATCGGCGACCAGGGCCGACGCAGCATGATCGTCCTCACCGATGGCGAGGATCAGGGGAGCGTCAATGGTGTGAACGAAGCGATCAGCGCGGTCCAGCGAGAAGATGTGAGGACGTTCGGCGTCGCCATCGAGTCGGGTGAGTTCGAACCGGTCGATCTGGAGGCTATCGCCACCGAAGGCGGCGGCTTCTTCCTTCCAACCGCCGATCCCGAGGAGCTGTCGTCGATCTACGGTCAGATCCAACGCGAACTCAACCGGGCCATCGTGATCCGTTTCCGGAGCACGGTGACCGATCCAACTGCCGTCGAGTTCGGTATCCGATATGGGACCCTCCAGGCCAGCACCCAACAGAACGTGCCCGGATTCGCAACCACCACGACGACCCTGCCCGCCACCACCACCACCTACCAGTTGGCGGTCGTCGAACCAGAGGTCGTCACGTATGACCTGCCCCTCGACCTCGACGCGGTGCTGCTGTTGGCGACGCTCGGCATCGGTGGCGCCGTTGCCCTCTTCGTCTTCATCCTCATCGGCAACGACGGCGACAGCGCTTCACGCTTCGGGAAGAGGCTGGCTGCCTACGGTCGTCGTGGAGGCCTGGCCGAAGAAAGGCGATCATTCCTGGAGCGGATCCCGCTGCTCAACCGTTTCACGGCGGCCGCCGAAGAGCAGGTGAGAAAACGCGGTCTCCTCGGGGCAGTCAACTCGACGCTGGAACAGGGCAACCTGCCACTCTCGGCGGGTGAGGCGATCGCCGCAGCCATCGGCCTGTCGGCCGTCGTCGCGCTCATTGCAGGCGTTCTCACTGCCAACCCGATCACGGCCGTCGTCGTGTTCGTGCTCATGGTGCTCGGTGTGTTTGGCCTGATCAACTTCCTGGGATCACGCGAGAAGGCGCGCTTCGAGAAGCAGCTGCCCGACACCCTCACCCTGCTGTCCACATCCCTTCGAGCCGGTTACTCACTCCTCCAGGCGATCGAAGCCGTGGCACAAGAGGCTCCCAACCCGACCGCTCGGGAGTTCGGTCGTGCCATCGCCGAGGCCCGACTGGGCCGCCAGGTCACCGACGCCCTCACCGGTATCACGCAGCGAACGCAATCCCAGGATTTCGAGTGGGCTGCGATGGCGATAGACATCCAGCGGGAAGTTGGCGGCAACTTGGCGGAGGTCCTCCAGACGGTCGCCGACACCATGATGGCTCGCAACCGGCTTCGAGGTGAGATCAAAGCCCTCACTGCGGAAGGAAGGATCTCCGCCATCGTGCTGGGAGCCCTCCCGTTCACGATCGCCGGTTTCCTGTGGTCGTCCAACCCCGACTACCTGAGGCCGTTGTTCGAGTCCTCGGCCGGGTTGATCGCCATCGGCGTCGGATTGTTCCTGATGGCCGGTGGCATGCTCTGGCTCCGCAAAATCGTCAACATCGAGGTCTGACCCATGGATCCAATCTTCATTCCGGTTGCCCTGGTGTTCGGTGGCGTCCTCCTGATCGCTGGTTGGGTCGGGTTCGCGGTGGTGCGCGTCCAGAGGACGACCACCGACCGGCTGGCCGTCTACGGTCGGGGCGCCACGCGTGACGAGACCCTTTCCAAACCGTTCGTGGAGCGTGCCCTCGCCCCGGTGATCCTGGGCCTGGGCCGGCTGTTCGGTCGTTTCACGCCGGCTGGGTACATCGAGAAGACCCAGCACAAGATGCTGCTGGCAGGCAACCCATCCAATATGGACGCCGCGTCGTTCGTGGTCATCAAGATCGTGTTGTTGATGCTCGGTCTCACGGCGACGTTCTTCCTCCGGAACTTCGGGGACGGTTTGACCAAGGCATTGGTGCTGTTCGGCCCGCCGGTGATGGGCTTCCTGCTTCCCGATGTGTGGCTGAGCCGCCGGATCGAAGAGCGGCAGGGGGCGATGCTGCGGGCGTTGCCCGACACCCTCGACCTCCTCGTCATCTCGGTCGAAGCCGGGCTTGGCTTCGACTCCGCCCTGGCTCGGGTGGTCGCCACGGTGCCCGGGCCGCTGTCGGAGGAGTTCTTCCGCATGTTGCAGGAGACCCGGGTGGGAGTGAGTCGTCGGGACGCCATGCGTCATCTCATGGACCGGACGGATCTCGAGGAACTCCGATCGTTCCTGCTCGCCATGCTCCAGGCCGAGGCGTTCGGTGTCGCCATCGCCCGGGTATTGAGGGTCCAGGCCGACGAGATGCGCGTCAAGCGTCGTCAGCGTGCCCAGGAGAAAGCCTTCGCCGCACCGGTGAAGATCGTCTTCCCACTGGTGTTCTGCATTTTCCCCGCCCTCTTCGTGGTGTTGCTAGGGCCGGCCGGGATCAGCATCTCCCGTGCCTTTGCCAGCTGAGCCGAGGTGACCGTCCGGCGCACCTGGTCGATCTGGTCGCTGGCTGCCTTGTTCGGACCGGTGGTGCTCCTGATTCGCACCCGCCGGCCACAGGCCGACAACTCGTACCTTTGGCACATCGTGGCCGGGCGAGTCCAGGTCGATGGAGGGACGGTCCTCACCAGCGACCCCTTCAGCTTCACTGCCCTCGGGGAACCCTGGCGGACCCAGTCCTGGCTGGCCGACCTCGGGTACTCGTGGGCATTCGACACCTGGGGCCTCGACAGCGGGCTGTTGGTTCCACCACTGGTGGGCGGTGCCACCTTCGTCGTGCTGTTCGTGATCGCACGGAGACACATCCCCGTGGGCCCTGCGATGGCGATCACCATGGCGCTCACCGCACTGATCACGTTGCCGTTCCTCAATCCGAGGCCGGTGATCTTTTCGTACCTCATGCTCGCCCTGACGATCCTCTCTCTCCGGGCGAAGGGGCTGCGCTGGTGTCTACCCCTCCTCGGCTGGCTGTGGGCGAGCCTCCACGGATCGTTCATCCTCATCTTCGTTGCCATCGGACTCGAGTGGATCCGCACGAGTGACCGGAGTCTGATCAAGCAGGGCGTGGCCGCCGGAGTCCTCACGCAGTTCACGGCGCACGGCCTGGGTGTGTGGTCGATCCTGCTCGAGTTCTTCCAGGGCAACGAGGCGCTGGACCGGATCCAGGAGTGGCAACCACCCGACCTGGTGTCAGCGCCCCTGTGGCCGGTGTTGGCCGCACTGGTGTTGCTCGTTGTCCACGCGGCACGCAGCGGTCTCGGGTGGCGGGAGAACCTCCCCGTGCTCGCCTGGTTCGTGTTCGGGTTGACCGCCAACCGGTCGATACCGGTCATGTGGATCGCGCTCCTCCCAGTCATTGCCGATGGCGCCGCCGGCGGTCGACACGCGGCTCGACGCTCGTACCCGTCTTCCCCGCCCGCTGCTGGTGGGGGTGGGTGCGGCCTTGTTGGCCTCTACGCTGCTGCTACCCCGGGAGCCAGGGCTCGACGAGGAACGATTCCCCGTCGAGGCCGCCACGCGCCTGACATCCGACAGGGTCTTTCACGGCGACGGGGTCGGCGGATACCTGATCTTCGACGCCTGGCCCGATCGATTGGTGTACGTCGACGATCGAGCGGAGCTGTACCAGGAGCACTACGTCGCCTTCTCCGACACCACCCGCGGTGGGAAGGAGTGGCTCGCCGAGTTCGAGAAGTGGGACCTGGACCAGGCTCTCGTCGGCGTCGATCAACCGATCACCCAGATCCTGTTGGCGGCCGGATGGATCGAGATCCACCGGGACGAGAACTTCCTGGTACTCAACCGGCCCTGACCGTAGCGGTCCATACAGGGAAACGTCGGAGCGCTGGGGAGAAACGTAAGTGAGGGCCCGCCTTTCGGCGGGCCCTCACCACGTTACGGCAGACGTTCTACGCAGTCAGTTGACCGCGCCGATCGTCGAAGCAATGCTCCCGAACTCAGAGCTGAGCGACTCTCCGAAGAAGGTCACGGCGCTGACGGCCACGAGAGCTATGAGAGCGACGAGCAGGGCGTACTCGACCATCGAGGCACCCTCTTCCCTCTCATCCAATGACCGCATCGGGTTGCTCCTTGCCTTGGCCTGTCGGATCAGTTCAGGGTCGCAGCGATCGAGCCGAACTGGTCCGAAACGGCGCGGCCGGTGGCGGTAACGGCCACGATCGCGATGATGGCGATCAGAGCCACGAGCAGGGCGTACTCCACCATGGAAGCACCCTTCTCCTCGTCCGACATCCAGTTGGTGACTTTCGTCCAGAGAGCAAGCATGTTGGACCTCCTGTAATAAAGCGGCTTGCAGGTACACAAGCTACCGAGCGTCTGGTGGGCCGCCATGGGTCGCTCGGACTATTTGGCACAACGTCGCCAATTGTGCTATTTGGGCCGAGCGAAACCGAGCCGGATCGCCTCGATTGCGGCCTGCGTCCGGTCGCTCACCGACAGCTTGGTGTAGATCGATGCCAGATGGTTCTTCACCGTCTTCTGCGAGATGTAGAGCCGATCGGCCAGGTCCTCGGTCGAGGACACGCCGGTCGCCAGCAGGCTGAGGAGTTCCACTTCGCGGTCGGTGAGGCTCGCTGCCCCCGGGTCGACCACGGCGGCCGAGTGTGCCTTCAGGAGTTCGGTTCGTTCCGGACCGACGTGAGGGATGATCGCCCCCGACGCCGCCGCCCTGATCCCCGACGACAGCTCCGAGAGTGGCGCACCCTTGGAGAACACACCCACGGCACCCGACTCGGTCGCCCGATCGAGAGTCTCGGGTGAGATGTGCATCGTGACGATCAACCCGACGGTGTCGTCGTCGATTCCGGCCAGAGCCGCCAAGCCGCCCCCGCCGGGCATCTCGAGGTCGATGAGGGCGACGTCGACCGGTTCGACCCGGGTGATGGCGATGAGCGCTTCGGCGTCGCCCGCGATGCCTACCACCCGGAAGTCGGGAACGGCGTGCAGCGCATCGCGCATGCCCTCGGCGAACATCTGATGGTCGTCACCGATTGCGACCCTGATCATGTCAGCTCCACTCGATCAGTACCCGGGTGCCGGTGGCGCCGCTCGTCAGATCGAGCGCCAGACCGGCATCCGCAGCACGTTCTCTCATTCCCAGCACCCCAAAATGCCCCTTGGGGAGGTCGGAGGGGTCGAATCCGTGACCATCGTCTTCGATGACGACCTTTCCCCGGTCGAAGTCGATCCAGCCCGAGAGCCGGACGGTACTCGCACCGGAGTGCAGTATTGCATTCCGGAGTGCCTCTCCGGTGATTCCCAACACGGCTTCGTTGAGCGATGGACGCACCGGTCGGCGTTCATCCACCTCGAACCTGACCTCGAGATCTGTCCCGGTGTCAGCCAACAGGCGGTCTACCGCCACTTTCAGCGTCGTCGCCTTGCCTGTGCGCAGGTCCGACACGGTCGAGCGAACCTCGTCGACCAGGTCGGTCACGCGGCTTCGGAGCTGTTCGATGTGCCCGGTGAGCTCACTCTGCGATGCGCTCTGCACGAGCGCCAGGTCGAGAGCCAACCCCAACGAGGCCAGGCTCGGGCCGATCTCGTCGTGGAGTTCCCGCGCCAAGCGAACCCGCTCGGCCTTCACGGCACTTCCGGTGATGTTCTGGAGCAATCGGGCGTTGGAGAACGCCAGCGCCAGTGGCCGCAACGACGTCTCGAGACCCTCGATCTCGCCGCGGCTGAGCGCCCTGGCGGTTCGCACCGTCACGTGGCCGACCTCGGTGCCTCCGACCGCCAGCCGCACCGTGCTGTCGACACTCGGCTCTGGCGCGACGCCCTGTTTGGCAACCATGATCGGACCGTCCTCGCCGCTGATGGCAGCGACTGCAGCACTATCCGGATAGGCGCTGCACACCATCTCGAGGGCCGACCTTGCAATCGCCATCGGGCTGGTGTCCGCCGATCCGGTGATGTCCGCCAGCCGCGCGAGCAGCGTGTGAGCCCCCTCGAGGCTCTGAAGCCGCTGTTCGCTCTCGAGCGAGGACTTCTCGAGTGCAGCAGACCGGCGTTGGACGTCGAGCAGCAGGCGGCGAATCTGGGCGATCGTCGCTCCCACCGCCACGTACAACGCCATGTTGGTGACGGCCGAGAGGACGGGCGCTCCCTGAGCGAAGGTGACCACCCCGAGCAGGAGGGCGGAGAGACCGGCCGTTCCCAGTCCCACCCGGAACCCGCCGTGGATGGCCGCATACATCGTGGGCGTCACCGACAAGAGGAGGAACTGGCTGTCGATGGTGCCGGTGAGCGCCACTGCGATGATGGTGGTGGCCACTCCGAACAACGTGATGCCCTCGAGTACCAACGGCCGCCGGATGGCTGCGTGTGGGAGCACCGTGACGGCCAGGACCCAGAGAGCGCCCGCTCCGGCGCCTCCCAGGGCGACGTTGATGTCCACGTCCCGGGCGAGCACCGATGTGAAGATGCCGACCGCCAGCGCCACCCAGGTCGCGATCACCACGACGACGGTGACGCGTTGTTCGGATGGAACGTCGACCGCAAGCATTCCGAGAGGCTACCTTGGTGACCGTGCAGAAACATGCCGACACGTGGACGTTGACCGGAGCGATCGGGACGGGGAAGTCCACTGTTGGCTCCCTTCTCGCCGCCAGGGGTGCCAGGGTCATCGACGCCGACCGGATCGGACACGGCGTGATCGACCCCTCGGGCCCGGCGTTCCCACTGGTTGCGGCCCGCTGGCCCGAGGTGGTGGTCGATGACAAGATCGATCGCCGCATGCTCGGTGCCATCGTGTTCTCGGACCCGGCACAACTCGCCGAACTCGAGGCGATCACACACCCGCTCATCGTCGCCCGACTCCGCGAACTGGTGGATGCGTCGACCGCCCCCGTGGCTGTGGTCGAGGTGTCGGTGCCCCACCTTCCCATCGATCCCCGATGGGGGCGGATCGTGGTGGTCGCCTCGGAGCCGATCCGTCGCCGTCGTCTGCTCGACCGGGGTCTCACGGTCGAAGAACTCGAACAACGCATCGCCGCCCAACCGGCCGCGTCGGACTGGGTGAAGCCGGGGGACGTCGTCATCGACAACGACGGAGACCTCGATCAACTCGAGGACCAGGTCGACGCCGTCTGGCTCCGACTGCAGACTGGCGACTGACACCACGCCGATCCAGGAGCCAGGAGCAAGGAGCGAGGAGCCAGAAGCGAGAATCCGACGGCTCGGGAGCGACACACTCTTCGTCGTCGAGTTCATCAGCTGAATGAGTCGGCCAGCAGCCAGAAGCCAGTAGCCAGCAGCCGTTGGCCTGCCCCTCAGCCGCTGTCGGCCCCCCTTGCCTCGCATCGAACATCGGTTCGATCCATTGGTACACTGGCGCCCGATGTCCGAGTTCCGACTGCACTCCGAGTTCTCGCCCGCCGGCGACCAGCCCAAGGCCATCGAAGAGCTGAGCACAGGCGTGCTGGCCGGGGAGCGGTTCCAGACGCTGCTCGGGATCACCGGTTCCGGCAAGTCGGCCACGATCGCATGGACGATCGAGAAGGTGCAGCGCCCCACCCTGATCCTGGCACCCAACAAGGCGCTCGCCGCCCAGCTCGCCAATGAGTACCGCCAGTTCTTCCCCGAGAATCGGGTGGAGTACTTCGTGTCGTACTACGACTACTACCAGCCCGAGGCGTACCTCCCCCAGACCGACACCTACATCGAGAAGGACGCCACGGTCAACGACGAGATCGACCGGCTCCGCCACGCCGCCACCTCGGCGTTGCTGACCCGCCGCGACGTCATCATCGTCGCCTCGGTCTCGTGCATCTACGGCCTCGGATCGCCCGACCAGTATGAAGGGCAGCTGTTGCGCCTGGTGCAGGGGGTGGAGTACCCGATGCAGGCGGCGGTCCGTCGCCTCGTCGACATCCAGTATGAACGCAACGAGATCAACCTGGTACGAGGGAAGTTCCGGGTCAAGGGCGACACCCTCGAGGTGTTTCCCTCCTATGAAGAGACGATCTCCCGGGTCGAGTTCTTCGGCGACGAGGTCGACCGCATCCTCCGCATGGACCCGGTTACCGGTGAGGTGATCGAGGAGCTTCGCGAGCTGTTCATCTTCCCCGCCAGCCACTACGTCACCGAGCGGGAACGGATGGAGAAGGCGATCGGCTCGATTGAAGCCGAGCTCGAGGAGCGGCTGGCCGAACTCGAGCGCAAGGACAAGCTGTTGGAAGCCCAACGGCTACGAATGCGCACCGCCTACGACCTCGAGATGCTGCGGGAGGTCGGGTTCTGCTCGGGTATCGAGAACTACTCACGTCATCTGGATGGGCGCTCGCCGGGCGAGGCCCCGTACACCCTGCTGGATTACTTCCCCGACGACTTCCTGATGGTGCTCGACGAGTCTCACGTGACGGTTCCCCAGATCGGCGGCCAGTACGAGGGTGACCGGAGCCGCAAGGACATGCTGGTCGAGCACGGCTTCCGGCTGCCCTCGGCGATGGACAACCGACCACTCCGTTTCGACGAGTGGCTCGACCGTTCCAAGCAGATCATCTTCCTGTCGGCCACACCGGGTCCCTTCGAGCGGGAGCACTCCAAGAAGGTGGTGGAACAGATCGTCCGCCCCACCGGGCTGATCGACCCAGAGGTGATGGTCCGGCCCACCAAACGTCAGATCGACGATCTCCTCGGCGAGATCCGGGAGCGAGCCGTCAACGATCAGCGCATCCTCGTCACCACCCTCACCAAGAAGATGGCCGAGGATCTCACCGACTACTTCCTGGAGATGGGCGTGCGTGCCCGCTACCTCCACAGCGAGATCGACACGCTCGAACGCATCGCCCTGCTCCGTGATCTCAGATTGGGCGAGTTCGACGTGCTGGTGGGCATCAACCTGCTGCGAGAGGGCCTGGACCTGCCCGAGGTGTCGTTGGTGGCGATCCTCGACGCCGACAAGGAAGGCTTCCTCCGGTCCGAGACGTCGCTGATCCAGATCATCGGACGGGCCGCCCGCAACGTCGACGGCCAGGTGATCATGTACGCCGACCAGGTCACCGATTCGATGCAGCGGGCCATCAACGAGACCAACCGCCGCAGGCGGTTGCAGCGGGTGTACAACGAGGAACACGGCATCGACCCACAGACGATCCGCAAGCAGGTGTCCGACATCCTCGAACTCGTTCAGTCGAACACGGGACGTACCGATCGAAGAGCGAACGACGTCCATCGCCGGTCACTCGACATCGCCGGCGACGACATGACCCGGCTTATCCTCTCGCTCGAAGACGAGATGCACGAGGCCGCCAAGGAGCTCCGGTTCGAATATGCAGCCAGACTCAGAGACGAGATCAATGAGCTCAAGCGAGAGCTCAGGCAGGTCACCGAGTCGCGCTGACGCTGTTGTCGATCGGATGGTGGCGTCCTGCGTCGCCGGCGGGTCGTCGATCCTCCTGGCGTTGCTGCTGGTCAGGCCTGGTGCTGGCAATGGTTGGTCAGCACCGGTGGTACCTGCACCTCCCGCTGGCCATCCCCGTTGCGCTGGCGGTCCGCCACCGCCTTCCCACCGCCCTTCATGCACCGGTAGCGGGATCCGCCTCGGCGGGCGTCGTGGTGATTGCCGCCTCGATCCTCGTGATGCTGACCTCGGGCTCGCTGCACACCGAGCTCGTCATTGCGGGCAGAGACGGCGCCACCTACGCCAACACAGCTGC
The DNA here is from genome assembly GCA_963825585.1 of uncultured bacterium. GTDB lineage: Bacteria > Actinomycetota > Acidimicrobiia > Spongiisociales > ZC4RG35 > JAOUGY01. The sequence continues at coordinate 400,633 of CAWGTX010000006.1, read as the reverse complement.
GTTCCTGATCGACGGCACCGACCTCTTCCCAACCGCCGTCGAGGCACCCTTCGTCGGCGTCGATGGACTGGAGTTCCAGAGCCCTGGATTCGTCCCCCGTGATGATGGCCGATTCTGGCAACAGTTCCTTCACGCCACCTCGACGGTGCTCGCCACGGTCGGCGAGCTCGGCGGAACGGCGGCGATGTACTGGGTCAACCCCATCATCGGAGGTCTTTCGATCGGCGCCATGTATGCGCTCGCTCGCCGATTCACGACACCGTGGTGGGCCACCTTGGCGTCGTTGACATTGTCGGTGACGCTCCCGTTCATCTACTTCACGAGAGCAACGTTCAGCGAGGCGACGTCCCTTCGCGCTCGGAATCGCGGGTCTCTGGGTGGCAACCCGTGCCTTCGACGACGACGGTCGTTTCGCCTTCGGAGCCGGATTGCTGCTCGGAGGTACTGCGTTGGTGAGAGTCGACGGCTGGACATCGGGCCTGGCTTTGGCCCTGTTGGTGGTCTGGACCCACCTCGAGGCCGACGCCGCCAACCGGCACGTGGCCGAACGGCTGTGGCGGGGTTTCCTCATCATCAGCCTCCTCGGAATCGTCGACATCGTGGGCTTCTCATTTCCCTACGTCTTCATCCTCGGCGCGCAGTTCCAGGCACTCGTAGCGACCACCCTCATCGTCCGGTTGATCGCGCCGCTGGCAGGCAGAGTGGTGGCGGCATGGCCTGTCAGAGGCTGGTCGAGAAGAGTCGGGCAAACGGTCGGAGCTCTCGGAGTCGTGGGACTTCTGATGTTCGCCTGGTTGTTCAGGCCGAGCACGGGAGAGGCGCGGGCTGCGTTTCCCTACGCCCTCGAGGAGATCCAGCGACGGGAGGGCCTACCGATCGATGCGACCCGCACGTACGCCGAATTCTCGATGGAGTGGCTCAGTTGGTACGTCGGTGTTCCAATCCTGCTCCTCGGGTGCCTTGGCGTTGCGGCTGCGGTTTTCCGGGCGCTGGGGAGGGACATGTCCTGGTCTGTGAGGACGGCCTGTCTGTCGCTACTGGTTCCCGCGGCCGTGTACATCTACCGCCCTTCCATCAACCCCGACCACATTTGGGCGATGCGCCGATTTCTTCCAATCGTGATCCCCGGGTTCCTGATCTCGGCGATGGTGGTGGCAGGCTGGCTCACCAGCCGATTCCGTTTCGGCCCTGCTCCTCTCGTTCCTCTCATGGCGGCGACACTGCTGACCTTCCAGCCGATATCGACCGCGTCTGCCGCTCTGGGACGAGCGAGAAGGTGCCGGCACGGAAGAGTGGATGCATTCGGTCTGTCGGCAGCTCGACGGGGCGGCAGTGCTCGTTGTGGACGACGACCCGGCGGTGCCGCTTTCCTGGCGCCTCGGGCCGCCCCTACGGGCGTGGTGCGGGGTGAGTGTTGCGGGCGTGACCCCCGATCGGATGGATTCGGTCGCAGATCGGATTGGAGACGTTGCGGGCGTGGTGATGATCAGATCTTCGGAGCCGGGAATGCCCGGCGCGCGCCAGCTGCCGACGCTCAGCACTCGGTACTGGCAGTCGACTCTCACCCGGCCACCCGATCGGGCCGTGCACACAACGTTCCAACTCGATCTGGCGGACCTCGGAGACGGCTCAGCTGGACAGTGACCCGGCGACCTGGAGTCCGACCCCGCCACACACGCCGAGGAAGACCATCATCCGTACGATCCGTGAGTGGGCCACTGCCTGGTAGGAGTGGGTGAGGAGCGGAACACCTGCCACCAGAGCCTCTATCGGGTACCGGTAGCCGAAGAAGCCGCCACCGCCCGTGAATCGGTTGAGCGTGAGGTGGACCAGGAAGTACACGAGCCCACCCAGGGCGGCACCGCGCACAGCGGCACTCGCCGAACGCCAGGCTCCCGGCAGTCCGACTGCCAACGGCACGAGAAACGGCGAGACCATCAACAGGCCACGGTGCGGATCGACGAAACCGGACAGCACATTGCCGAGCAGAGCCTCCAGTCCTTCCGGCGGTCGCAGTCCGGTCGAGTCGTACCCGGGCGTCAACGCCAAGGCACCGAAGACCCACCGGTTGTAGAGCACCAGGGCGCCCACACCCCACCCGGCCAGCGACATGTCCAGCAGGGGCCGAACGCTCCGACGCTCCGCGGCGAGCACCATTGCAGCTACGGCCGGGATCACCAGGGCGAGCGGACGCACGACTCCGAGCGACCCGAAGACGACGGCGGCAATGCGGAGACGGTCGCGACTCATGAACCAGAATCCTGCTGCCAGCACCAGGGCGGCGGGTCCGTGCTGCCAGAGAGCGTTCGAGGCGACGCTGAAGAGTCCCGTTCCGAAGCTCGCCACGAAGACTGCAGCGACACGCACTCGGGGTGGGGTATTCAGCTGTTGGAGCGCCATGAGCAGGAAGAAGGCCACCAAAGCACTGGTGATGACTGCCGTGAGGGTCGCCGGCCACACGGGTGGCGCCAGGAAGGTGTAGGGCGCGGTGTCGGCGTTGCGCCTGGCGGTGACTTCCGTATCGAGGGGAGGCCGAACCAGGCCGTAGACGGGAGCCGCCATCAGGGCCGTGCCGGGCGGGTACTGGAGACAGGGCCCCGCGCTCCCTCGACGATCCACATGTCGCCGGCCTCGGCACCGGTCAGGAACGGTGTGCCCCGAACGCCGAGGTGCCACGCGGTGAGCGCATTCGTCAGAGCATCGGCACTGAACGGCAACGTCCATGCAGCGAACATCGAGTATCCGCTGAGAACGATCGCCACCACCCAAAACCGCTCCCGCACATCACTCGATCGACCTGTTCGGGCGGTCATTGGCCCCACCTCGCGTTCGGATGCGCGGCGAGAGTCACGTGGGCCGGCTCGGTATGTCCGGTCCTGGCGATCACCTCAGCACGGCCCAGATGAGCTGAGGGACAGCACGAGAGGACCACTGCGAATCCGAAGTATCGCAACACCCGCCGATGGCGCCCGACCCACGACGTGAACGCCAGGAAGAGGAGCGGGGCCGAGGCCGTGAGGGGCTCGAGCGGATACCGGTAGGCGAAATGGCCGTCGCCGCCCGAGAATCGATTCGCCCGGAGCTGAACCAGCATGTAGACCACCGATCCGACCGCCGCATAACGCACCGCCGGATCGGCCGTCGCTCCACGCCTGCCTCAGGCCGGGGAGCAGGAAGAGGAACAGAGGGGACGCCGACCAGGACTCCGCGGGCCGGGTCGATCAGCGATCCGATCACATTCCTGACGTACCAGCCCATGTCGTTGGCGAGAAGCGCATCCGTGAAGTAGGTGCCGTAGCCGCCGCTCACCGTGAGCTCGCCCCAGACCCACCAGTTGAAACCGAGATGCGCCGCCAAATCCCAGGCTGAGGCGAGGCCGACCTGGAGGAGCGGCTTCCAGGACCGTCTCTGACACGGCCAACCCGACACCGACGACCGCCGCGATGATGGCAAGGTGGGGCCGAATCAGGATCGCAGCCGCGAATCCGAGGCCGCCCGACGACCCGACGGTTGGTCATGCATCCGTACACCGCAGCGGCCACCGCCGCCGAAGCCGGCCCGTGCTGCCACAGCTGATTCGAGGACACGCTCCAGTACCGGTGGCGAAGGCGGCGGTGTAGCCGGTCAGGACGCCTTGCAGCGGGGTGGCACCGACGGCCCGTGACATGAGGGCCACCAGTCCGGCCGCCAGTGCCGTGAACGACGCCGCCGTCAACGCCGCGGGAGCGAGTGGGGGCACCGGGAAAGGTCACCGGATCCAGGTCCGGCCGGTTGCTCGCCCTGCATCTCGACCGCCGTCATCGAGCCTCCCCACACTGCGTACAGCGGTGCGGCGAGCAGTGCCGTTCCGGGTGGGTACTGAGAGATCGGGCCCCTCGGGCTCATCACGATCCATCCCACGTTCCCGAACTGGTCCTCGGTGGCAGCCTCGACGTGATCGGGCAGGAGCGGGGACCCGGTGGCCCCGATCGACCGGGCCGTCACCGCATTGGTCATCGCATCGATGTGCCATGGACGGGAGTACGTGGCGGTCAGTAGGTACACGGCGAGAACGGGTAGGAATGTGGCGACGAACACGCGATTCACCATGCGTTGGATCCAGCGCGCGATGGCGGAACCGGTCATGTCATCCAGCATCAAGGCCTCATCGTCGCGCATCATCGTCTCCTTGAGCGCATCGGGGGATCGTCGGCCTCGGAGATCCGAAATCGTCGGCTCGGCTCGTACCCCGATCCTCGCAGCCATGGAGGCACCCGCCGGCTATGAAGAGTCAGCTCTCCTGGAACGGCCGGCCGGTTCCACTGGGAGCGGACGGCTCCGCCGCTATCGTGCCCGGCATGAGCGACGTCGTCGACATCTCCGTGATTCTTCCCGTGTTCAACGAACGCGGTCATCTGGACGACGAGTTGGACCGGATCCGCACGTCCCTCGAAGCATCCGACTACTCCTTCGAGATCATCGTGGTCGACGACGGGTCGACCGACGGCTCGGGCGACCGTCTGCGCGAGATCGAGGGCATTCGCCTCATCCAGTTCGCCACCAACCGCGGATCGGGCTCCGCCCGCAAATACGGTTCGATGGCGGCTCGGGGCACCTATGTCGTATGGACCGACGTCGACATGACGTATCCCAACCACAAGATCCCGGAGTTGGTGGCCTCCATCGACGGATTCGACCACGTGGTCGGCGCCCGCACATCCGAGGAGGGGACTCTGAAGCTCCTCCGGACACCCGCCAAGTGGGTCATCCGCAGGCTCGCCGCCTATCTCACCGACACCAAGATCCCCGACCTCAACTCCGGTTTCCGGGCGTTCAGGCGCGACGTCGGTGAGCAGTTCCTCTATCTGCTCCCACGCGGCTTCTCGTGCGTCACCACCATCACCATGGCGTTCCTCGCCAACGGCTACTCCGTCAAGTTCGTGCCCATCCCGTACGCCGCCCGGGCCGGGAAGTCGAAGTTCCACTGGTGGGCGGACACCCGCAGATACCTCCTCCAGGTGATCCGCATGACACTCATGTACGAGCCATTCCGGGTGTTCGGGCCGCTTGCCATCATCACCGGTCTGACCGCCACCGGAAAGCTCGTGTACGACCTGATCGCCTCGGACTTCAAGGTGGCCGGCAACACGCTCCTGCTCGCCGGTTTGAGCGTCGGCCTCGGAATTCTGGGGATGCTCGCCGACCTCCTCGTCCAGCTCAGCAAGAAGCGACACGACGTGATGCCGGCCACTGCACCGAGGCGGGCGGCATGACCAAACGCGAACGTCCGGTGAAAGTGGTCCGCAGCAACGAGGCCGCCGATGACGGTGTCGTCCGGAACGTCCCGGGCAACCACTACGACAAGCACGGGTCGACCAACCCGATCGTCGTCCGGATGATGCACACCTTCCACCGACGACTGGTGGACATGGCATCGTCGGTACCCCACGACTCCATCCTGGACGTCGGTTGCGGTGAGGGCCGTACCACCGCCGTCCTATCCCAGGCGCTGTCGTCATCGGTGGTGGTCGGCTGCGACCTCGAGGTCTCGGCCGTCAGTGAGGGCCCACGAAATGTGAGCGAGGGACACTTCCTGGCCGCATCCGTGTACGACCTGCCATTCGCAGACGACTCGTTCGACCTCGTGGTCGCCACGGAGGTCTTCGAACATCTCGACACCCCCACCAAGGCGTTGGAAGAACTTCGCAGAGTGGCACGCTCCTCGTGTCTCATCACGGTTCCGAACGAACCCTGGTGGCGTATCGGCAACATGGCCCGGGGCGCGTACCTGCGCGATTTGGGCAACACGCCAGGTCACGTCCAGCATTGGTCGACGGGTGGGTTCAATCGGTTCCTCGGCGAGCACTTCGAACGGGTTGAAGTGTCCACCGCCGCCATGTGGAACACCGCTCTCATCCGTCTGTGACGACGGGGAGACGCCTCCAGATCGCTCTCCTCGGCCTGGGTGTCGTTTTCATCTCGATCGCCCTCGCCAGAAACTGGTCGGACTTCGTCGCTGCGGTTCAGGTCGATTCGTTGGGCTTCGCGGGCGCGGTTGGGCTCTGTTTGGTGGGCCTTCTTTCTCTCGGATGGGCGTGGGCGCGTCTCCATCCCGAAGGCGCTCCTCGAACCGCCCTCATCCGTCGCTTCCTCATGGCGCAACCTGCCAAGTACATCCCCGGCGGAGTCTCGATGCCCGCGAGTCAGGTGGTTCTGTCGAAGGATTACGACACCTCGACCAGTTCCTCTGTCGCCCGGCTCGTCACGCACTCAGCGATGATGGTGTGTGCCGGCCTGCTCGCCGGATCCGCCATGCTTCTCGAGCCAGCACAACGGTCACTCGGTTTGATTTGTCTGCTGGGTGGATCGATCGGTTCCGCTTGGATCCTGCTCACCGATGTGGCAGGAGTCGCCAACCTTCTGATCGATCGGATCAGTAAGTTCGGCCCCGTACGTTCGCTCCCGCGTCTCCCGGAACTGATGACGGGGCGACCAGCCAAAGCCGCCGCCCTCTCGGCGTGTGTCGTGGGAATGGTCGCGCTCTCGTCTGCGATCGTCCTGCTTGGGCGCTCGGATTCAGGGCTTCCGGGGTACGGCGGTTTGATGGGAGCCTTTGCGTTTGCGTGGACCGTGGGATTCCTGGCGGTTCCGTTTCCGGCTGGAGCGGGTGTCCGGGAGGGAGCCCTCGCCCTCGCCCTGAGCGTCTCGACCAACTTCGGCAACGTTCTGGCGCTTGCGCTCATGCACCGCGTGGCGATGCTCGCCGCCGAAGCCCTCGGCTTCGTCGTTTCAGCGTTGGGCCACCGCAAAACGACATGACGAGCAGCGGCCGCAGGAGGAGTCGTCCAATGCGAAGCGGCCATGGCGCCCGACGCCGCGGTCCCGCGCGGAAAGCCCACCGGTCCCAACCCTGATCAGGTATCGCTCCCGGTGCCTCGCCGCGATCAGGAGGTGTGCTCGGAACCCTCGTCGGGCTCGCTGGGTCGCCGAGTGAGAAGTCTCATCCTGAACGCGCGGAGAGCCACGCCGAGACCGGCCAAACCGCCGAGAAGGGCCTGCAGAAGAAGGCTCCCGGTTCCTGCGTCGAGGTAGGCGACGATCAATTGCATGCGGATCCATCGGCACGCGCAGCACCCTCCTGAACAGCAAACTCCATCGAACATGCGTTCGCTGCGAACCTGCATTAGCATCGAGTGGCCTAGACGTCGGAGCCAAACGGGGCCATGTCGATCGACACCATCCTCATTCGCGGTGCTCGCGAACACAACCTCAAGAACCTGTCGTTGGAGCTGCCGCGCGACAAGTTGATCGTCTTCACCGGCCTGTCGGGGTCGGGGAAGTCGTCGCTGGCGTTCGACACCATCTATGCCGAGGGTCAGCGTCGCTACGTCGAGTCGCTGTCCGCCTATGCCCGCCAGTTCCTGGGCCAGATGGACAAGCCCGATGTGGACTTCATCGAGGGCCTGTCACCGGCAATCTCCATCGACCAGAAGACGGCCAGCCGCAATCCACGGTCCACCGTCGGCACCGTCACCGAGATCTGGGACTACCTGCGCCTGCTGTACGCCCGCATCGGCATCCCGCACTGCCCGCACGACGGCACACCGCTGGTGAAACAGACCCCCCAGCAGATCGTGGACAAGATCCTCGAACTACCCGAGGGCACTCGTTTCCAGGTGCTGGCTCCGGTCATCCGGGGCCGCAAGGGCGAGTACGAGGCGATGCTCAAGGACCTCGCCTCGCAGGGCTTCGCCCGCGCCCGCATCGACGGGGAGGTGCGGGATCTCACCGAGGACATCAAGCTCGACCGCTACTACCAGCACACCATCGAGGTGGTGGTCGACCGTCTCGTGAGCAAGCCGGGCATCGACCAGCGTCTCACCCAGTCACTCGAAACGGCTTTGGGCCTCACCGAGGGCGTGGTCGACATCGATGTGACCGACGGGCCCACCCTCACCTTCAGCCAACATCTCGCCTGCCCGCTCGACGGGTTCAGCTTCGAGGAACTCCAGCCCCGCAACTTCTCGTTCAACAGCCCCTATGGCGCCTGTGTCGACTGCTCCGGGATCGGCACCCGATTCCAGGTCGACCCCGACCTGGTGATCCCCGATCCAGACCGGTCGATCGCCGAAGGTGCCGTGGCGCCCTGGTCGGGCAACAAGATGAAGTACTTCCAGCGGATGCTCGAAGGCATCGCCGAGGAGATGGGCTTCTCGCTCACCACACCATGGAAGGATCTCCCGGCCAAGGTCCGCAAGACCATCCTCGACGGCACCGGCGATCGTAAGATCAGGGTCTCCTACGCCAACCGGTTCGGCCGCAAACGCGAGTACTCGGCCACCTACGAGGGCGTGCTTCCGTTCCTGTCGCGTCGCCACGAGGGTGCGGAGTCCGACAACGCCCGCGAGTACTACGAGGAGTACATGCGGGAGGTGCCGTGCGAGACATGTTCGGGGGGTCGGCTGAACCCGGTGTCGATGGCCGTCACCATCGCCGGAATGGGCATCCACCGGCTGTCCTCGATGTCGCTGGGCGAGACGCACCGATTCCTCGAACGCGTCGAGCTGACCGAACGTGAGGCAACGATCGCCGAGCGGGTACTGAAGGAGATCCGTGCCCGTCTCCGGTTCCTGCTCGATGTCGGGCTCGAGTACCTGACGCTGGCCCGCTCCGCGGCCACGCTGGCCGGAGGAGAGGCGCAGCGCATCCGCTTGGCCACCCAGATCGGGTCGGGTCTGGTGGGAGTGCTCTACATCCTCGACGAGCCCTCGATCGGGCTCCATCAACGCGACAACCAGCGCCTGATCGAGACGCTCATCCGTCTCCGCGACCTGGGCAACACGCTGATCGTCGTCGAACACGACGAGGACACGATTCGTGTCGCCGACCACATCGTCGACATCGGACCGGGTGCCGGCGAGCACGGCGGTTTCGTGGTGGCGCAGGGAACGTTCGCCGACCTGTGCTCGGCCGCCGACTCGGTCACCGGCGACTACCTGGCGGGACGTCGCCGGATCGAGGTCCCGCCCACCCGACGGATCGGGAACGGCAACGCCATCAGGGTGCTGGGCGCCACCGAGAACAACCTGCGCAACGTCGACATGACCATCCCGCTCGGGTCGTTCGTAGCCGTCACCGGTGTGTCGGGGTCTGGCAAGTCGACGCTGGTCGAGGACATCCTCTCGAAGGCCCTCCATCAGAAGATCTACCGGTCGCGGTCGAACCCGGGCCGTCACAAGAAGATCGAGGGCATCGAACACATCGACAAGGTCATCAACATCGACCAGTCGCCGATCGGGCGCACCCCCCGCTCCAACCCGGCCACCTACACCGGACTGTTCGACCACATTCGAACGTTGTTCTCATCGACCAACGAGGCCCGCGCCCGGGGCTATCAGCCCGGACGGTTCTCGTTCAACGTCTCGGGGGGCCGCTGCGAGGCCTGCGCCGGCGACGGCACCATCAAGATCGAGATGCACTTCCTCCCCGATGTCTACGTGCCGTGTGAGATCTGCGGAGGCAAGCGCTACAACCGCGAGACACTCGAGATCATGTGGAAGGGCCACACCATCTCCGACGTTCTCCAGATGTCGGTCGAGGAGGCGCTCGAGTTCTTCGAGAACCAGCCCAAGATCGCCCGAATCCTGCAGACCCTCTACGACGTCGGCCTGAGCTACGTTCGGCTCGGCCAACCGGCCACCACCCTCTCGGGTGGAGAGGCACAGCGGATCAAACTCGCCTCCGAGCTCGGCAAGCGTTCGACCGGTAGGACCTTCTACATCCTCGACGAGCCCACCACCGGTCTGCACTTCGAAGACATTCGCAAGCTGTTGCAGGTTCTGCAGCGCCTCGTCGACACCGGCAACACCGTGCTCGTCATCGAACACAACCTCGACGTCATCAAGTCCGTCGACCACGTCATCGACCTCGGCCCGGAGGGCGGGTCCGGCGGCGGTCTCATCATCGCAACCGGGACACCTGAAGAGGTGGCAGAGGTGGGAGAGAGTTACACCGGCAAGTTCCTCAGGGATGTTATCGCCGCGTTCTCGTGACGTCACGGTAGTTCGACAAACCACACGTCGTTGGCCCCGGCTCTGAGCGCTGATGGATCAATCGCCGCCTGCAGCTCACGTGAGCCGGCAGCGCTCTCGAAGGAGTAGGTCACAGCTTGGATGGCGCCGTTCACCACGACGCCGATGCGTCGCCCAGGTTCTCCAAGCCCGTCGATCACACCCCTGACGACGGCGGGCACAACCATGGCCGCTGGATCCACGTCCTCGTAAAGATCAGCATCCGTCAATCTGCACTCGCTGCACGGCTCGAGATCGTCGGACAGTCGGCCCAGCCAGGCAATGTCCGCCGGGAGCGTGAGATTGAAGACATCACCCAAGGGGAAGAGCTCTTCGATCCGGCTTGCCACCTCGTACTTCTCCTGTCCGGACACGCCCCATGTGGCCGTCGAAGCAATACCAAAAGCTGTGGTCCGTTCGCGATTCGGGCGACCGTCGCCGACCAGGGAGACGCCGTCCACCATCCACGGCACTTCGATCTCGATGATGTCCGCGATGGTCGGTAGGATGTCGGGAGACTCGGCCCGGTAGTCGTCGATCGTTCCACCTCCTTCGCCACCAGGTAGCTTGACCAGCATCGGTATCGCTCCGACCTGCCCCATGTTCTCGTCGGTCACCTTCCGAAGGTACTCCTGATCGAGCTCGAGCGAGATACCGTGGTCCGACATAACCACGATCAAAGCCTCGTCGTAGATGCCAGATGCCTTCAACGCCGACATGACCTCGCCGAGGACGCTATCAGTGAACTGGACGGACATGAGGTGGCGCTGCATCGCTAGGTTCGCAGCCCATTGGTCGCGCCACGTTCGGTTCACCAGCCCAGGTGGATCCTGCTCGATGTCGGCTATGACCCGGCCATCCGGTAGATGCTGCCAAGGGCGGTGGGGTAGCATCGAGTGCAGGAAGTACAGGGGGGGCCGACCCCGGTCCGGCCGATTCGCGATGTCCGCGATGAAGTCATCCACGATGGAGCGACGGTCGTTCCGAATGAGATCGCGGAAGCGCAGATCGCCGAACCGGCCCCATTGTTCCGCAATCGTCGGAAGGCGACTACGAATGGTGGGCGGCAGAAGCTGATGAGACGCTGCGACCCATACATCAGGCAGAATCGTCCCCCACCTTTCCAGAGGACCCGACTGCTCAACGATTTCAGGGCATTCGAGAGGGCACAAGGTGGTCAATCCTTCGACGACCCGGAGGTCATAGTGTCCTCGGAGGAGCGTGAAGAGATTGTTCGGGTGCTCGGCGAGCACGGGCTGGCTGCCGGGCGTGACGTTCGTTCCCGTGAGGATGGTCGGCAGGGCACCATCTGTCTGTTGCTGCGTTGTCGCCGCATTTCGATACCAAATGGAGTCGTCGGCCAGACGATGGAAGTTCGGATACCACTCATCGTTGATCGTGCCCTCCGGTGTGATCAACGAGGCGAGCGGTAGTTCATCGAACACGATGACGACTATCGGCGCCGGCGCGCCCGGTGCTGCGACGGTTGGGAGGGGCGTGCTCGGAGCACGGAGCGTCTGACCCGTCGACGAAGCCACGAGGAAGACCGCAAGCGAGACCAGGGGGGCTACAACCAGGAAACGAGCGAACGTTCTGGCAGCTTCCCGATGCTCCAGCAGCCAGACTCCTCCGAGCGCCACCACACCAGCGCACAGCAGCCACAGTACGTCACTCTCGACTCCGAATGCGGCGGGGATACGTGCACCAAATGCGAAGAGGCCAACGCTCGTTCCTAGGAAGAATCCAAGGTGACCAAGACGTCCCTTGCCGAGCGAGAGCACTCCTGCGATCCCAGGCACCATCAGAGCCGCGAATACTCCGAGCAGGACGATGTCAGACCGGGGTGACAGGCGTGCCCCGAAGAACGCCGGAAACCGCCCGAACAGGTCCAGAACGGGCTGGGAGATTCCGAACAGGATCGCAACCGACGACGCAGCGAATCGATCGAACGGCGACATCTTCTCCTGATCTACTTCCACGTTCGCTCCTGACCTGGTCTCGCGGGTGTACCTGGTATCCGGCCGGCGGACGACGCGATGTCGGGCGCCTCTGTCGGTGGGTTCTGGAGGACGAGAGCAAGGAGCAGCGCGGCACCACACCAGGAACCAGTAGTTGGAGAATGCCTGGGTTCCGAGAAGGAAGAACACGGCGAGCGTCCTCGCTGATCCCCCCAGGAGCTGCACGAGTGTGATCGGACGCCACCTCATCGCAACCAGAGCCGCGAACGCCAACCCGGCTACCGGTGCCAGCCAGAACGGTGGCGAGACGCCGAGGCCGAGCACCGACAGGAACCCGAAGAACGAGGCCGAGTCGGGCCGGGCATCGAACTCTGCGTACACTCCGACGGTTGCATCGAGGTACCCCTCACCGAGCGCGAAACCGGCCAATGCCAGGCACGCCGCCACGACCAACGGCAGCAGGCGACGGAGCCTCCTGGGCTGGTCTCCGACCACGGCCACCAACGGTGCCAGGACGATCATGTACTGCTTCGAGGCGAGCGCCACACCGAGCAGCACCGACGACAGTCCAGCTCGGGACCAGAGACTGACTGCCGCCACCAGCACGGCAACGGTGAACAACTCGGTCCATCCCGTCCACAGCATCAGCGGCAGTGCTCCAGAGGTGAGCATCACGACGACCGGCCGATGATCGGCCACCCGAAGGAAGAGGGCGCCCGCAACCAGGACGAGCCACCCAACGGCCCCTCCTGCACGCGGGTCTCCCGAGATCCAGTCGCCGATCGAATACCACAGCAGCGTCACCGGAGGGTACGGATCACCGGTTATGAAGCTGCCCTCGGCTCCAGGGGCTCCGCTGGGGACCTCGAGGCCGCTCCACGGGCTGAGTCCGGCTCGCACCGCATTGGCACCGGCACGGTGCATGAGCCCGACATCGAGGTAGCCACCGGGGTCTGTGGCCACCGAGAACGCCAGGGCCGCAAGCGAGCCGCCGGCCGCAATCAGTACTGCTCGTCTCGGTGTGAGGCGCGTGCCAGCGAGCACGATTGCCGCACCGAGGAGGGCGAGCAGGACCATGCCGAGGTGGTAGGGGGTACCCCGGAACCAAACAGGCCCGATCATGGCCGCCACCACACCGGCGATCGCCGCCAGTCGCCAGGCAGCCGGTGGAGTCGGCTGCGACCAGCGCGTCAGGACCACGGCGATCCCAGCCAACCAGGCCACCCCGCCACCTGCACCCGTCGAAGCGCACATGAATGGGAGCATCGCCAAAGCCAGCAGGCGCGCAAAGTCTCGGATGTTGCTCAACCTGGACATCGCCACCATGCAGCTCCTCGGGCCCGAAGCCTCGTATCGTACGGATGTGCCGTCGACCCAAGGAAAACCCAACGCCGATTGGGATGGCCTCGCCGAATGGTGGCTCGATGAGGTGAACGAGGATCCTGCCTACGGGGAGGTGGTCACCCCGCTGATGATCCGCCTCCTCCAACCCTGTCCCAATCAGGTCATCCTCGATCTCGGGTGTGGCGATGGCCGGGTCATGGCCGCAATCACCGAGGCGGGGGCCGTTGCGGTCGGTCTCGACACCGAACGACCGCTGCTGGCGCGTGCCCGCCACCACGGCCCTGTCGTCCGCGCTTCGTTGCCGGCTCTCGACCCTGTGCGCTCTGACTCGGTGGACGCCGCTTGTGTCTGCCTCGTGCTCGAACATCTGGAGGACCACGTCACCCTGTTCTCGGCGTCGGCGAGAGCCGTCAAGAGTGGGGGCGTGCTGGCGCTCGTGGTGAACCACCCCATCTTCACCGCCCCCGAATCTGCGCCGATCCACGATGAGGACGGCGAAACACTGTGGAGGCCGGGCACATACTTCGGACGGGGGTGGACCGAGGAGCCGGCCGGCCGGGGGGTCATAAGGTTCCACCACCGGACGATGTCGGAGTTGCTGACCACAGCCGCCAAGGCAGGGTGGTCACTCGACGCGATGGTCGAACTGGGCATCACCGACGAACAAGTCGCCCGGACGCCCTGGCTGGCCGACCAACGCCACATCCCCAGGCTGCTCGGCTGCCGGTGGATCAACTCAGGTCGCTGAACAGGATTCCGATGGAAAGGGGGATGAACAAAGACGCCTCGAACTGGTTCATTCGGTTGCTCGGAGTGGCGTCGGTCGCCCACATCGCCGGCAACCCGCCCTTCGGGCTGGACGGTCTCGGGATCGCCATCCTGGCGCTCGGGCTGGTGGCCTCGCTTGCCGTCGTGGCTCCCGAAAGCTCGATCGTTCGGGTGGCGATGGGGCTGCTGATCGTCGCGACAGTATTCCTGGAAGCGCCCGTCATCGGCAACCACTGGATCGTCGCCGGGTTCGTCGCACTCGCGATCCTGGCGACATCGCTCCGGCGGGAATGGTGGGCATGGTTCGCTCCCACAGGGCGGGGGATCCTGCTCGCCTTCTACTCGTTCGCCGCTTTCGCCAAGCTCAACGATGGCTTTTTCGACTCCGTTCAGTCGTGCGGGTTGTTCTACACCAACCAATCGCTGGCGTCGTGGGGACTCCCGCTCGTCCCGAGCGGGGGAGCGGGTGCCGTCGCCCTGGCAGCGGCCACCACGATCATCGAGCTGGCGGTGCCGATCCTCCTCGTGATCAAGCGCACCCGCGTCTACGGCGTCATGCTCGGGTTCGCGTTCCACTTCCTGATCTCACTCGACCTCAGCCAGCACTTCTTCGACTTCACCGCCCTTCTGTTCGCGCTGTTCACGCTGTTCATCGACGACTCGGTCAGCGCCCGTTGGGAGCGGAACCTCCGCAACCATCAACCCAGCCTGGTGGCCGGCGCCGCGGCCTCCGTCCTGCTCACCGTGGCGGCGGTGACACCCGATCGCGCCCTCGCTGTTTGGACGGTGCGAACCGGGACCTTCCTGGTTTGGATCCCGGTCGGTGTGGCGCTGGTGCTGGCCGTGATACGTATGCCGAGGGTCCAGCAGCACACCCTTTCGTTCCGTTCGGCCGGTAGCGGTTGGCTTGGCCCTGGTGGCTCTGGTGGCGTTCAACGGTCTCACGCCGTATCTGGGACTGAAGACCGGCTACGGCTTCAACATGTACGCCAACCTCCACACCGCCGACGGCGAAACCAACCACTGGCTGGTTCGCCGTACCGCCGACCTCATCGACGTGCCCCTGGTGACCATCGTGGAGACCTCCGAGCCGGGACTGGCGGCCTATGTCGGGCGCGGGTACCTGGTCCCGGAACGCAACGTGCTGGATCGCCTCGCCGACCATCCCGACGCCACGTGACCTACACCGTGGACGGCCGGACGGTCACGGGTACCGGAGCCGAACTGGGGGAGCGTCTCCCAGTAATCGTCGAGAAGTTCGGGCTCTTCCGTTCAGTCGACACGCAGGACCCTCCCCGCTGCCAGACCGCCTGGTTGGCCGCCTATTGAGGTAGCAGCGAACGTGTTCGGCCAACCTCGCGATCCCGATACCCTCAGCACGTGCAGCGACCACCCACCTCCGAGATCCCAGACGCCCCCGGCGCCTACCTGTTCCGGGACCGGCACAACCGGGTGGTGTACGTGGGCAAGGCGAAGTCGCTGCGCAAGCGGGTGACCTCGTACTTCACCAAGGACCTGCATCCTCGCACCGAGCAGATGGTCGACACCGCCGAAACGGTCGAGTGGATCATCGCCGGGTCCGAGGTCGAGGCCCTCATGCTCGAGTACTCGCTGATCAAACAGCACCGGCCGCGCTTCAACATCAAGCTGAAGGACGACAAGAGCTACCCGTATCTGGCGATCACCCGCTCCGACGAGTGGCCCCGGGCCCGGGTGGTGCGTGGCGCCAAGAAGAAGGGAACCGAGTACTTCGGGCCCTACGCCCACACCTACGCCATCCGCAAGACGCTCGACCTCGTGTTGCGCACCTTCCCGGTGCGCACCTGCTCCGACGGCGTGTTTCGACGCCAGCAGGCGCAAGGCCGCCCATGTCTGCTGTTCCACATCGAAAAGTGCACCGGCCCCTGTGTGGGAGAGGTCGACCAGGAGACCTACACGAAGGTCGTCGAGGGACTGGCCGGGTTCCTGAGGGGAGACACCGACGACGTCGTCGCCCTGCTCCAGTCGCAGATGTGGGATGCGGCCGAATCCCGAGAGTACGAGCTGGCCGCCCGATACCGCGACCGGATCGAAGACCTGCGCAAGGCGGTGGAGCGCCAGGAGGTGGTCACCGACAAACCCGAGGACTTCGACCTCGTCGCCCTGCACTCCGACGATCTGGAGGCGTCGGTTCAGGTGCTGTTCGTTCGCAAGGGGCGGGTGATCGGACGCCTCGGCTCGATCGTGGACCGGGTGGAGGACGTCGACGACGCCGGGGTCATGGAGGGCGTGCTCCGGGACCTCTACGCCGACCGGGAGCCTCCACGCCGGGTGTACGTGTCGATCGACCCGACCGATGCCGAGCTGGTCCAGATCTGGTTGTCGGACCGCCGGGGGAGCGCGGTGGTGGTCGCAGTACCCCAACGCGGATCGAAACGCCGCCTGATCGAAACCACCGCCACCAACGCTCGCGAGGCGTTCGCCCGCCACCGGCTGCGACGCAGCTCCGACCACAATGCACGAGCCCGGGCGCTGCGAAGCCTGCAGGAGGCGCTCGACCTTCCCGAGGCCCTGCTCCGGATCGAGTGCTACGACATCTCGACCCTGCAAGGCACCAACACCGTGTCCTCGATGGTGGTGATGGAGGACGGGTTGCCCAAACGAAACGAGTACCGGCGCTTCAAGATCCGCACGGTCGACGGCCAGGACGACTTCGCCTCCATGGAGGAGACCATCCGCCGCCGGTTCACCGCCTACCTCCGCGAGACCCGCAAGGCACCCGGGGAGCAGGGCAAGTTCAGTTACCCGCCGTCGCTGGTGGTGATCGACGGTGGTCCCGGGCAGCTGGGAAGAGCGGTGAAGGTGCTCGACGAACTCGACCTGGACATTCCCGTCATCGGGCTGGCGAAGCGGTTCGAGGAGGTCTACCTGCCGGGACAGCCCGAACCGATCCGGATTCCCCGCGATGCCGAGGCGCTCTACCTGCTCCAGCAGATCCGTGACGAGGCGCACCGCTTCGCCATCACCTATCACCGCAATCTCCGCTCCAAGAAGATGGTGGACTCGGTGCTCGACGACGTGGCCGGTATCGGACCTGCCCGCAAGAGGGTGCTGTTGCGCCGGTTCGGCTCGCTCAAGGCCATGCGGGAGGCAACGGTGGCCGAACTGGGCGAAGTTGTTCCCGAATCTGTCGCCGAGGATCTCTACGCTGCTCTCCATGGAGGTTGAACTGTCCCAGGCCGAACGTCCGCAGGTGTTGGTTGTGACCGGTATGTCCGGTGCAGGTCGCTCGACGGCGGCCGACGTGCTCGAGGATCTCGAATACACCGTCATCGACAACCTGCCGCCCCAGCTGATGGCAGCCGTGGTGGATCATCACCAGGTGGCGGAAGGCAGACGCAAGCTGGCGATGGTCATCGACTCACGTGGTGGTCTCCCCATCGATGCGATCCGCCACGGGATCGACGAGCTCGACCGGCAGGGCATCACCAGCCGGGTTTTGTTCCTCGATGCCGAGGACGCCGCCATCATCCGCCGCTACGAGGAGAACCGTCGTCCTCACCCGCTGCGCAAGGGCAACCTCGCCGACGCCATCGAGACCGAACGCAGTCTCCTCGCCGAGCTGCGTGATCTGGCAGACGTGGTCATCGACACGACCGACCTGAACGTCCATCAGCTTCGTGACCGCCTGACCGACCAGTTCTCGGAGGGAAGCGCTCACCGTCCCATGCGGGTGTCGGTGACTTCCTTCGGGTTCAAACACGGCATCCCCCGCGACACCGACCTCCTCTTCGACGTGCGGTTCCTCCCGAACCCGCATTGGGTGCCGGAGCTCCGGCCGTTCCGGGGCACCGACAAGGAAGTGGCCGACTACGTCATGTCCCACGACGATGCCGTCGGATTCCTGGAACGCGTCGAGGACATGTTGTCGTTCCTGATCCCCCGTTTCCAGGCGGAAGGCAAGTCGTATCTGTCCATCGCCATCGGATGCACCGGCGGCCACCACCGCTCGGTGGCGCTGTCCGAGAAGCTGGGGGAGTGGCTGGCATCGGAAGACATCGATGCGGTCGTTCGACACCGGGACTCAGGGCGGTGACGATCGAAGTCCCGACCCCGCTCGAACTCGAGCTGGCCGAATTCGAGGACGATGTGAGCGGGCGTCACGTGGTGGCCATCGGGGGAGGGCACGGCCTGGCCGCTGCCCTCACCGCCATCCGGGGGTATGCCATCGACACCACTGCCATCGTGTCGGTGGCCGATGACGGTGGCTCGTCGGGCCGACTCACAACCGGACTGGGCATTCCCGCTCCGGGCGACATCCGACGCTGCCTGCTGGCACTCACACCTGACGTTTCGGTGTGGTCGGAGCTGTTCTCGTACCGGTTCCGAACCGACGTCGGTTCGGCCGACCCATCGGACCCCGTCGACATCGCCGGTCATTCGCTCGGAAATCTCATCATCGCCGCCCTCACCGATCTGGCCGGCGACTTCGCGTCGGCGGTGTTGTGGGCGGGTGGACTGCTCGGTGCGATGGGGAAAGTGGTCCCCGCCGCCGGGGGCGCGGTGACACTCGCTGCCATGGTCGAGGGACGACTCGTCGAGGGCCAGGTGAACATCGCCGCCGGTCGGGGCAGGATCGATCGGCTCGAGATCGGCCCCGACGGCGTCGTGGCCCACCCTGACGCGCTCGCCGCCATCCGGGAGGCCGATCAGATCGTGCTCGGTCCGGGAAGCCTGTACACGTCGGTGCTGGCCGCCCTCGCCGTCCCCGGAATCGCTGAGGCGGTCAACGAATCACCCGCACCGCTGGTGGTGGTGCTCAACATGGTCACCGAGGACGGTGAAACGCTCGGCCTCGACGGTGCATCACACCTCGAGGCATTCCACCGGGTGGGGGGCCTCCAACGCGCCGGTGGTATCGTCGTGCACGAGGGGCGGACACCCGTGTCGCCACCGCTCGAGGCGGTGACCATCGACGACGCCGATGCGGCCGGCTACGGCTGGACGGTGATTCGGGCGGACGTCGCCGACGAGGCGGCAGCACGGGCCATGCACGACCCTGCCAAGCTGTGTTCGGTCCTGGCCACCCTCATCTGACATTCGGACAGTCCGATACGACGAGCACCAGGAGAAGGGCCGATGACCGATTTCCTCACCCTCGACGAGGTCGACCCCGCCGGGATGCGGGTCCTCGTCCGCTCCGATCTCAACGTCCCCCTCGACGGCACCACCATCACCGACGACTTCCGGATCAGGGCCGCCCTCCCCACGATCGAGCGGTTGCGTTCGGCGGGAGCGACCGTGGTGGTCTGCAGTCACCTCGGACGACCCAAGGGTGTCGATCCAGCCTTCTCGATGGCCCCGATCTCGGCTCGGATGTCGGAGTTGGGTGGATTTCCCGTGACCCAACTCGATGGTGTGGTCGGCGCCGAGGTGGAGGCGGCGGCTGCGGCCGCCGAGCCGGGATCGGTACTGATGCTCGAAAACACCCGCTTCGAAGCGGGGGAAACCAAGAACGACGAAGGTCTGTCCGACGGGTTGGCGGCCCTGTGCGATCTGTTCGTCCAGGATGCCTTCGGCTCGGTGCACCGCGCCCACGCCTCGACTGTCGGCGTCGCAGAGCGGGTCCGCTCCGTGGCCGGCCCGTTGCTCGCCGCCGAAGTCGTTTCTCTCGGAACATTCCTGGGTGAACCGGAACGGCCCTACGTGGTGATCCTGGGTGGCGCCAAGGTCTCCGACAAGCTCGCCGTCATCGAGAACCTGCTGCCGAGGGTCGACTCCATGCTCATCGGTGGAGGCATGTGTTTCACACTGCTCGCCGCCCAAGGCGTGGACGTGGGCGCCAGCCTCGTGGAGGAGGACATGGTGACCAAGGTCGGAGAGCTGCTCGCCTCCGACCACGGGTCGAAGATCGTCCTTCCCACCGATCTCGTTGCCGCCGCCCGGTTCGCCGAGGTCGCCGAGCACCGGGCGGTGACCGTCGATTCGATTCCCGAGGGCTGGATGGGCCTCGACATCGGTCCCGACACCGCCGAACGCTTCTCACGGATCATCCTCGAGGCACGCACCGTGTTCTGGAACGGCCCCATGGGTGTCTTCGAGTGGGACGCCTTCCGGGCCGGCACCGAAACGGTGGCCAGGGTCATGGGTGAAACCGAGGCCTTCACCGCGGTCGGTGGCGGGGACTCCGCCGCAGCCCTTCGCCTGCTCGGCTACGAGGATCAGGTGTCGCACCTGTCCACCGGGGGCGGAGCCGGTCTCGAGATGTTGGAAGGCAAGGAACTCCCCGGGGTCGCCGTGCTCGCCCGATGGGCCCGCTGACCCCACCTGACAGGAGGCATCGATGGATCTGATCGTTGGAAACTGGAAGATGAACGCAACCCATCTGGACGCCATCCAGATGGTTCAGAAGCTGTCGTACCGCCTCGAGGCGCCCGACTACGAACGCGTCGAAGTGGTTGTGGCACCGCCCTTCACGGCGCTCAGGTCGGTGCAGACCGTCATCGAGGCCGACCACATGAAGATCCGGCTCGGGGCCCAGAACGTCCACTGGGCCGAGAGCGGCGCCTTCACCGGTGAGATCTCACCACACATGCTCGCCAAGATGTCCGTTGCGCATGTGATCGTCGGGCACTCCGAGCGACGGGCCATGTTCGGCGAGACCGACGACCAGGTGGCCAAGAAGGCCAAGGCGACACTCGCCGCCGGCATGACGCCGATCGTGTGCGTGGGAGAGACCCTGGAAGAGCGGGAAGCCGACCGCACCGAGGAGGTCGTGGTGGGCCAGGTGATCGCCGGGACCGCCGGGATCTCTGGGGCCGATCTCGCCCGCAGCTCGATCGCCTACGAGCCGGTATGGGCCATCGGAACCGGCCGCACCGCCGATACCGACACCGCCGGGGCGGTCGCCGAGCTGATCCGTGACACTGTGCGGTCGGAGGCCGGAGACGAGGCGGCCGACGGAATCCGTATCCTGTACGGGGGATCGGTCAACGCAGGCAACATCAAGGGTTTCATGGCGAAACGTCATGTCGATGGTGCCCTGGTGGGCGGCGCTGCGCTCGATCCCGACGGCTTCGCCGCCATCGTCCGGTACTGGGTCTGAAAGGAACAACGGGTGACATCGACATTGGTACTGCTCCGCCACGGCGAGAGCACGTGGAACCTCGAGAATCGCTTCACCGGTTGGAAGGACGTCGATCTCACCGGCAAGGGCATGTCGGAGGCCCGGACCGCCGGCGCGCTGATGAGCGCAGAGGGTTTCTCCTTCGACGTCGTCCACACGTCGGTGCTGTTGCGGGCGATCAAGACCGCACAGGTCGCCCTCGAGGAGATGGGACTGCACTGGTTGCCGGTGGAACGGCACTGGCGTCTCAACGAACGCCACTACGGGGCGCTCCAGGGTCTCGACAAGAAGGAGACCGCCGAGCGCCACGGCAGCGAGCAGGTGCTGATCTGGCGGCGCAGCTACGACGTTCCACCACCCGCCCTCGATGCCGACGACGAACGTCATCCCCGGTTCGACCCCCGCTACGCCGATCTGGCTCCCGAGTTGGTGCCGGGAACCGAGTGCCTCGCCGATGTGGTCGATCGGATGCTGCCGTACTGGTACGACCGGATGGTGCCTCAGATCAGGGCCGGACGGCGGCTGCTGGTGGTCGCCCACGGCAACAGCCTGCGGGCACTGGTCAAGCACCTCGACGGCGTCAGCGACGACGCCATCGTCGACCTCAACATCCCCACCGGAGTCCCCCTGGTGTACACACTGGGCCAGGATCTGCGTCCGTCGGAACCTTCGCGGTACCTCGGCGACCCGGAGGCCGCGGCCGCCGCTGCCGCCGCCGTGGCGGCACAGGCCGGGTGAGCGCGTCCGAAACGCAGTGTCCGGGCGCTATGCTGTGGCGCCCGGGCGCTGAGCGTCCGACCCCCCGAGATTCGAAAGCACGGTTGTCATGGAAGTAGTCACCTGGATCGTGGGCATCCTCCACGTCATCGTCTCGCTGGTGATGATCGTTCTGATCCTCCTGCACGCCGGACGTGGCGGTGGCCTGTCCGACGTGTTCGGTGGTGGATCCATGCAGAGCCAACTCGGCGGATCGACTCTCGCCGAACGGAATCTCAACCGGCTCACGGTCATCGTGGGCGGCATCTTCGGTGTCACGACGGTCGCGCTGTCGTGGCTTCTCGGCTCGTAGCCGGGTCAACACCCGGCTAACATCGCCGACCGCACGTCGGAGTGGCGGAATTGGTAGACGCGCTAGGTTGAGGGCCTAGTGAGTGAATAACTCGTGGAGGTTCGAGTCCTCTCTCCGACACCACGGATCCCCCGAGAAATCGGGGGATCTTCCTTTCTCTGGGCGTCCTTGCCCCGCTCGTCGAGCGGGCTTTCGCGCCATCGTCGCGCAAGTCTGCATGCCGGTTGTTCGCAGTCACGCCTCAGGGCCGCCGGCATCCGTGCTTCCGAGCCGCCACCGGACATGAGTGGCGAGCATGGCTGGCGACTGCCATGCGTAGACGTCGAGCGTCGTGCAGGCCGACGAGTGACCGAGGATGGCGGCGGTGACTGCCAACGGCTCGTTCAGTTCGTGTCCGAGGGTCGATCGGGCATGTGGGACGCCGTGCAGACCCAGTCGCTTCTCGTGCCCGGGCACTCGTGCGCCACGCACCTCACACAGCTGCTCGACATCCCGAGTTGCCGAGCCAGGCTCGAATGGTCCGCCAAGGACGTTTGTGACACCAGTCCGAGGCGTTGTGGCCAGGATCCGGCGACGACCGCAGCCCGGGACCGATCTCAACGCTGTCTGGCGGGTGACCGGCGCTCCCATGGTCCAAGGTCCGCCGCTCTCACCTGCCGCCGAGTGGGGTCGGTAGTGTCGCATCCGTGGCCAACGAAGAGCACCTCGCGATCCTGGCCCAGGGCGTCGAGGCGTGGAACCAGTGGCGAAGAGCCAACCCGGAAGTCGTCCCGGACCTGGGTGAGGCCCACTTGCTGGGAGCGGACCTCGCCGGAGCTGATCTGTCCGGGGTCCGTCTGTGGGGAGCGGAGCTGTCACGGGCGGATCTGTCCGACGCGAACCTGGCCCGGGCCGTACTGACCCTCACGGAGCTGTGGAAGGCGAATCTTCAACGAGTCGACCTGTCTGGCGCCGACCTGAACCGGGCCAACCTGTCGGGCGCCGACCTCACCGACGCTGACGTGAGCGGGGCCGACCTCTACGGGGCTCAGCTGGTTTCAACCACAGTGGAGGGGGCTGATCTGTCGGGGGCGACCGTGTACGGGACCGCCGTGTGGAGCCTCAAGGGAGAACCGAAACGACAGCGTGACCTCGTCATCTCGCCCTTTCCGCCCAGGGTGACCGTCGACGACCTAGAGATGGCTCAGTTCATCTGGCTACTGATCGACAACGCCAGGCTCCGCCGAGTCATCGACACCATCACGTCGAAGGTTGTGCTCATCCTCGGTCGCTTCACCGAGGAACGGAAACAGGTCCTTTACGCCCTCCGGAACCAGCTCCGCACGCGGAACCTGACTCCCGTCCTGTTCGACTTCGATGTGCCCGCCGACCGGGACATCACCGAGACCGTGACCTTGTTGGCCCGGATGGCCCGGTTCATCGTCGCAGACCTCACGGACCCGGCCAGCATTCCGATGGAACTCCAGGCGATCGCACCGGATGTTGCGGTGCCGATCCGGTCGATCGTGCACCAGGGTCAGGAGCCGTTCAGCATGTTCACAACACTGAAGAAGTACCACTGGGTGCTGCCGCCGTACGAATACGGAACCCTCGACG
The DNA here is from genome assembly GCA_963825585.1 of uncultured bacterium. GTDB lineage: Bacteria > Actinomycetota > Acidimicrobiia > Spongiisociales > ZC4RG35 > JAOUGY01. Next base: position 376,744 of record CAWGTX010000006.1, on the reverse strand, counting down.
AGTTGTTGAGGGACTTGGATGAGCAGGTGATCGCACCATCGGAGGCGAAACGGGTTGAGCTGACCGGCGACCATAGCGAGCGATCCCCCATCCGACCGTGATGCTTGGTGCTGGGCCTGATCGCCCAGAGCCCAGAGAGTGCACAACTCATGGAGGTTCGAGTCCTCGCTCCGACACCACAGCAACCCCAGGCACCCGCCAGGGGTTTCATGCGTCTCGGTTGCCCAAACACGCACGACGGAGAGTCGCTCAGAGCGCCTGCACCCGGCCGGTCGCTCCCGCAGGAAGGACAACGCGTCCGGCGTGACCGGTCGTCGGCTTGGCCGGAAGGGCGATGACGAAACACGCGCCCCCCAACTTCTCGGATCGGCGGTATCCGGCGGAGCCTCCGTGGGCCACGGCGATCGCCCGCACGATGCTGAGACCGAACCCCATGCCTGGCGTGGTGGCGTCGAGGCGATGACTACCCCGCTCGAATTTGTCCCAGATGCGGTCCTGGTAGCGGAGCGGGACGCCGGGGCCGTTGTCGTGCACCTCGATGCGGACCTCCCCGAGCTCCTGGGTGGCCTGAAGGAGAACCTCGCCGTGTCCGTACTTCTCGGCGTTCGACAGGAGGTTCACGATGGCCTGGCTGAGGCGATCGCGATCCGCCGGCACGTGCTCGTCGGTCGAGACCGACACCACCACGTCGGCCACTCCCGCCCGCTCGGCCGCGGTGTGGCACACCTCGACCAGCGGCGTCGGTGCAGTGTTGACGGCGAGACCAGCCGCGTCGTCGCGGGCCATCGCCACCATGTCGGTGATGATGACGCTCAGCCGTGAAGCCTCACACGCTGCGATGTCGAGCATCTCATCGACCTCTTCCGGGCTGAATCCGTCACGTCCGGTGGTCAGCAACTGCAGGTACCCCAACAGACCGGTGAGCGGGGTGCGCACCTCGTGGGAGACCGACGAGATGAGCTCGCTTCGCTGCCGCTCCACCGTCTCGCGCACGTGTCGGATGGCGACGCCCTGGCGCAACAGAACGAGTACGCCGACACCGATGGATCCCATCAGGGTGATGACGTCGTCTGCCGGAGCCTCCAGACGGACCAGGTTGGCCACGTGCATGACGATCAGAGCGGTACCGAGCGCATACGGCCAGACCAGCGCCCAAGCGGAAACCGTCCGCTCCGGGTACTCGCGGGCGTTGCGCTCCCAGCCGGCCAGAATTCCGACCATCACGTAGCAAGCCGACGAGAGGAGGAAGAGGTCGAAGCGTGGGCTCGCCTCGCTGAAGGACCGCCCGATGCCATCGGCGAGGTAGGAGAGGTCGGCTACGACCTGAATCCCAAGGCCCACAGCCAACGCCACCAGCCTCGGATCCAGACGAAAGGCGGTCCGGCGAATCGCCATCGCAGTGACTCCCACCACGACCGCGATGTCGAGGACCGGATACAGCGGCGCAATCGCCCACGACCAGAAGTCCGCCCCTGCCATCGCGTCCACCAGGTCGTGACCCACCCCCACCCATACGAAGGTTGCCAGGGCGATGGCGCCCACACCCGTGTCCACGAGGGTGACCACCCATCCGGGACCATGTGTGCTGCTCTTGGCTAGCTGGACGAGGCCTGTGACCAGCGCGACATAGCCTGCCAGGAACACGAGATCGACTGCGCTGAACGCCGGCACGTCTACTCCGGCAAGGGTGAGAGCGCCCACCAGGAGCACACCGCCGGCGCCACAGAACAATGCCAGTGCGAGTGTTCGCCAGGCGGGGGCGTCGGCGGGCCCGAAACGGCGCGCTCGTCGGAAGAAGAGGATACCGGCGGTGATGTGACCGACCACCAGAAGGAGCGGCGCTACCTCGTCGCCGGCCGCGGGAATGCCGGCCGCGGCGACTGCGCCGCACAAGAGGGCGACGAGCACCACAGCGGCGATGCGGTTGGCCGCCCCAATGGAAGAGAGAACACCCACGGAAGCCACGTCGGCCGGCGACCGCACCGATCAAGAGGTGGTGGCTGCTCAGGTGATGGGGAAGTGGTCCTCCATGCGGAGATCGATGACCATCTTCTCACCTGCGACCCTACGCAAGCGGTGTGCGAGCCGGACGAGCATGTGTTCGACCTGTTCTTCGCTGTTCGCCAGGGAAACCGTGAAGCGGATTCCCGCGTGTCCGTGCGGCACGATCGGGAACATCGCCCCGTTGATGTAGATCCCGTCGGACTTCATCGCCTCGACGATCTGGAACATGGTGTCGACAGAGCCGAGTTCTACGTACCGAATAGGCGAGGTGTCCCTGGCGGCAAAAGCGATGCCCAGTTCGGTTGCGAGACCGTCGACGAGCCTCATCCTTTGGATCAGTGCGGTCTGGAGCTGGGCGTGCTCGGCAGAGAGGTGCAGATCAGCCGACGCGATTCCCGCCCCCAACGCCGCCGGCGGGATCGGACCTCCGAACGACAACGGTGCACCGCAAAGTTCGACGAGGTCCACGAGTCCCGGATCGGTGGCCGACAGCGCACCTCCTGTCGCACCGAACGACTTCGAGAGACCGAAGGAAACCACAACCCGCTCCCGCCCCCCGAGAGCCTGGAGGGCGGTGCCCCGCCCGGAGAGGCCCTGCCACGAGAACCCGTGAGCGTCGTCCAGGTACACGTAGAGATTGGGGACCTCGTCCAGAAGCGACCCGATCAGGTGGAATGGCGCCAGATCACCGAACATCGAGTACACGCCGTCGGCCAGATACCAGACGTGCCCGGATGTGGACTCGGCGGCATTGTGGACGGCACGACGGAGTCCGTCGCTGTCGGCGTGAGGAAGGGTATTGACGGCCACGCCCGACGCCGTGACCGACGCCAACGCGGATTGAACCGAAGCATGAGAGTACGAGTCGATCAGAACCGTGTCACCGGTGCGAATCAATAGGGGGAGCGCTGCGAGGTGCATGAGTGTGGTGGTGGGAGCCAGCACGACCGGAGCGCCGATCATCCTGGACATTCGGTCACCCAGCTCCTCGTAGAGCGGCAGCGCGGAATAGGCGGGTGAGGAGGAGTAGGACGTTCCGAAGCGTTCGATCGCATCGATTGCCCCCTCCTTGAGCCTGGGGTCGGTGTTGATCCCCAGATACCCACACGAAGTGAAGTTCACCAGGCGATTGCCGTCGAGAGTGATGAACTCGGGGTTGGAGAGATCAGTGTCCTGAAGGATCCGGCGGGACAGACCCCGACTCCGGGCCTCGTCGGCCAGCTTGTAGAATCGGCGCAGGAGACGGTCGCCACCAACCACGGCAGGGACACCAGACATTCGAAACCCCTTCTATGTCGTCGACCCTCCAGCCGACGAGCATATCCGGCTCGACGGCGCGCGCCGAACCGGGATGCACTCCTCGGGGGACAACGCCACGGTACTCGGGTGGGCTGGGCGTACGATGGTGGAATGGAACACCGACCACTGGGCCGCAGCGGACTGAACGTCAGCGTGTTTTCGATGGGCACGATGACCTTCGGTGCCGAAGCAGACGAGGCCGCCTCACATGCCATGCTCGATCGGTTCGCCGCCGCCGGTGGCACCTTGATCGACACCGCCGACGTGTACGCCGCCGGGGCCTCCGAAGAGATCGTCGGCTCCTGGCTGTCCGGACGTACCGACCGTGACGACTTCGTGATCGCCACCAAGGGCCGCTTCGCCATGGGCGACAACCCCAACGATACCGGGGCAGGGCGCCGCCACCTGAGCAGAGCCCTCGACGCCTCACTCCGGCGTCTCGGCGTCGATGTGATCGACCTGTACCAGGTCCACTGCTGGGACCCGGGCACGCCCCTCGAGGAAACGCTCGACACGCTCGACGGGTTCGTGCGCTCAGGGAAGGTGCGCCACGTTGGTGTCTCGAACTACACGGGATACCAGCTCGCCCGGGCCGTGACCACGACGCGTCTGCTGCGACGCACTCCCATCGTTGCCCTCCAGGCCCAGTACAACCTGCTCGACCGCACCATCGAGTGGGAACTGGTACCCGAGTGTCTCGACGAAGGGCTCGGCGTCCTGCCGTGGTCGCCGCTCGCCGGCGGATGGTTGACCGGGAAGTACTCCGCCTCGGACAGACCAACCGGCACCACCCGGCTCGGGGAGGACCCCGCCCGCGGTATCGAGGCCTACGACCTGAAGAACAATCCCCGAACCTGGTCGGTGATCGAGGCATGTCGGGCGGTGGCGGAGGTGCAGGGCGTCGACGTCGGCGCTATCGCCCTCGCCTGGCTCCGGGACCGTCCGGCGGTGAGCTCGGTGATCCTGGGAGCGCGCACCGTCGAACAGCTCGACGCCAACCTGGCCGCCGTGCACGTCGAGCTCGCCCACGACGAGCGGACGCTGCTCGATCGAACGTCGGCCCCCGGTTACCCGCTCTACCCGTACGGTTTCATCGAACGCTACGGCGGCGAGACCGTGTGGGAGGCGCTGGCGACCCGGGTGGCGCCTCCTCCCATCGGGATCTGACTCCGTCAGCCTGGCATCCTCCAGACGACGCTCCTCGTCATCACCAGCCCGATGACGACGAGACCGAGAGGCGCCGCTCTCACCACCATCCCGAAGTCGGTGATGTCGCTGACGGCTGCCCCGAGCAACGCACCGATCGGGAGCGTTGACCACGCCACTGCGCGGCTGGCGGTGGCGACCCGGCCCAACAGGGGATCGGGAGTGAGCTGTTGGCGCAGGGTGGCATACGCAACCGACAGGAGAGGAACGGCGGAAAAGGCCGCCAGCAACAGGCCGAAGCCACCCGCACCGAACGAGGAGTTCACGAAGAGACCGAACAGGCAACCGAACCCGAGCGTGCCGATCACCATGGCGCGTCCGTTTCCCAACCGGGCGATGACCCTCGGCGCCGCCACCGAGCCAAGCAGGGCGCCCGCTCCCATGAAGCCGAACAGCGCTCCCTGCTCCCACTCCTCGATCGCTCCGACCAGTTCGAAGGTCAGGACGAGGGTTCCCTCGAGGAACCCTGTGACGAAGTTCACCGCCGCCACGCCCGCAGTGGCGGCCCGCAGCCGTGGATCGGACCAGAGGTGACGCAACCCCGACGAGGCAGCCCGCCAGTACCCCTCGGTGTCACCGGCTCGCACCGGTGCCCGGATCGGACCGACCATCGCCACGGTGGCGGCCGACGCCAGGAACGTCACGGCGTTGAGGGCGAAGGTGGGCCAGAACCCCACCGCACCGATGAGGACGCCCGCCAGGGCCGGTCCCAGGATCGAGGCGAGATTCAGGCTCGCCGACAGGCGGGCGTTCGCCACCGCCAATCGGTCTCGAGCCACGAGCCGCGGCACCGCTGCGAAGAGGGCTCCGTTGAAGAAGGCAGCGAGTGTCCCGGCGACGAAGGTCACGGCGAACACCAATGCCAGGCCTGCGCCGCTTCCGGGCTGGGGATCCGACGCCGCCACCAGGGCGAGCACCGCGAACGCGGCGGCGCGGAGAAGGTCGGTGGCCACCATGAGGTTGCGCGATTTCACCCGGTCGACCAGCACACCGCCGAGGAACCCGACGATGACGGCCGGCGACGCATCGAGCGCGTAGGTCAGTGCGATCTCGAAGGTGCCGTCGGTGAGGTACTTGACGAACAACGGCAGGCTGACGTAGGGCAGGTAGTCACCGAACTGCGACACGGCCTGACCCGCCCAGAGCAGGTTGAAGCGCCGTTCGTCTGTACGTTCGTCGGCCGTGAGAGCCGTCTGGACCCGAGCCATCACCGTCTTTCCCCCGAAACGCGCGTGCCCCCGCTCGCCCCGGTGGCGAATATACCGCTCTGCGCCGGGGGGTGTGGGGGAGAGGAAGGCGGAGGAGGGCAGAGCAGGGCGGAGACCCCAGGCGATTCCCTGCCTGGAGTTGTGTGCTTTCGTGTGGGACCTCCACTCCCGATGTTGTAGCCTCAGAGCATGTCTGGTCCAAAGGAGATCCCCGAGCTCGTCACTGAGCTGGTCGGCATGTCCAAGGAGTACCTCCGTCAGGAGACCCTGGAGCCGGCGAAGAAGCTCGGCCGACTGGCCGGATTCGGTATCGGAGCCGGCGTCGTGTTCGCGTTCGCCGCCATGTTCCTCGTCCTCGGGGTCTACGCCCTCTTCCGAGAGGTGCTGCCCGAGGGGGAATGGTGGCTGGTGTTGTCACGCCTGCTCACGGTGATCGTCGCCGGCGCAGGGGTCGGAGTTCTGGGGTGGAGGATGAGCAAGGCATGATCCAGCGTTCCGACATCGAGGCGAAGGCCCGGCAGATCGAAGACGCCCTCAACGAGACCAAGGACGCCGCCCAGAACACCGCGGTGTTGGCCGGGGTGGCGATCATCGTCGCCGTCCTGATCGCATTCCTCATCGGACGGAAGAAGGGCAAGGCCGGAAAGGCGATCGTCGAGGTCTACCGGATGAAGTGACCGCCGAGCGGTCAGCGACGCCGGCGCGTCGCCTTGGTCTCGAGCGCCGGTGACTTCTCATGGATCTCGATCTCGGGGAGTTCTCCCTTGCGGCCGTGGCGTACCACCACGGTGGATCCCAGCGGGACCTCGCGACGGTACAAGAGCTCCCGTTCGCCATCCTGGGTTCGCCACCAGCCGTACGCGAGCAGGGCGGCTCCGCCCAACAGGGTGCGCTGATCGCCGGTCCGTAGTCCCCGCAACGCGGCCGCGGTACCGGCGGCCATCGGGGACGCCGGCAGGAACCGGGCGACGAGCTTGGCGAGTCTCCGCACTACGGTTGTCTCCTCACCATGACCACTGTAGAGCACTGATGCGCAACCAACGTTTCGTCAAGATCGTCGTCTGGGCCGTCGTCCTCGGCATGCTGCTCGCCGTCGGCGCCTCGTTGGTCGGGGCGTTCGCATGAAGGTGATCCTCCGACAGCCCCGGCGCGAGATCGAAATCGAAGGCCCCACTCGGGTCGCCCAACTGCTCAAGAGGATGGACATCGTGGCCGAGTCGGTACTGGTGATCCGTGGGGATGAGTTGTTGACCGTCGACGCCGATCTCAGGCCCGACGACGTGATCGAGCTACGACCCGTCATCTCCGGAGGTTGACATGAAGTGCCGCGTGTGCCGCGACAAGGCGGTGATGCAGGTGCGTCGGCACAACGCCAACTTCTGCCGACCCCACTTCATCGAGCACGTCACCCGCCAGGTCGAGCGCACCATCCACGACCACAGGATGTTCGAACCCGATGATCGATTGCTGCTCGGGGTCTCGGGTGGCAAGGACAGCCTGGCCCTGTGGGACATCCTCACGAAACTGGGTTACCGGGTCGACGGGGTCTACCTCCACCTGGGGATCGGCGAGTACAGCTCCGACAGCCTGGTCTTCAGCCAATCGTTCGCGGCCGTACGATCACTCGATCTGCGCGTGGTGAACCTGCCCGAGGTGTTCGGTTTCTCGGTGAAGGAGGCGGCCGACGCCACCCGCCGTGTTCCATGCTCGGCGTGCGGACTCTCCAAGCGGTACATCCTCAACCAGGTCGCCGACGACGGAGGCTATGACGTCCTGGTCATGGGCCACAACCTCGACGACGAGGCCGCCACCCTGTTCGGCAACGTGATCCAGTGGAACACCGACTACCTGGCGCGCCAACGTCCGGTGCTACCGGCGACCGAAGGGGGCCTCGCCCGCAAGGTGAAGCCACTCGTCCGGGTCGCCGAACGGGAGACGGCTGCCTATGCGGTCCTGCAGGGCATCGACTACGAGGTCGAAGAGTGCCCGATGGCGGCGGGCAACACCATCAACCGGTACAAGCAGTGGCTCAACCGCCTGGAGGAGGAGTCACCCGGCATCAAGGCCCAGTTCCTCAACGGGTTCTTCGACCACGGGTCCGCCGCCTTCGAAAACGCCAACCCCACGCCCGACCTGCACGAATGCGCCCAGTGCGGAAGCCCCACCACCGGTGAGGTGTGCGCCTTCTGCCGCCTCCGCACCACCACCCTCGTCAAGATAGGACGATCGCCCAATGCCTGAGCCCCTCCATCTCGGGGAGACCGTCCTCCTCATCGACGACAAGGACAAACGGTTCCTGGTGAAGCTGAGTGAGGGGGGTCGATTCGAGTATCACCGCGGCATCCTTCCCCACGCCGACATCATCGCCGCGCCGGAGGGCTCGATGCTGACATCCACCGGTGGGGGGCACCTCACCGTGATCCGGCCCCGGTTGGCCGACTTCATCCTCAAGATGCCCCGCGGGGCCCAGGTGGTCTACCCCAAGGACATCGGCCCGATCCTGGTGTGGGCCGACATCGGACCCGGCCAGACGGTGCTCGAGGCGGGAACCGGTTCGGGCGCCCTCACCATCGCCCTCACCCGGGCGGTTGGTCCCACCGGACGTGTGGTGACGGTGGAGCGCCGCGACGATCACTCGGTGACCGCCGTGAAATCGATCACCCGCTGGTTCGGTGAGATCCCGTCCTATCTGGAGATGCGGTCGGGCGAGGTGGAGGACGCCATCGCCGAGGTCGCTCCCGACCGTCTGGTGCTCGACCTCCCCGAGCCATGGCACGCAGCCGAGATCGCCACCACGTCGATGCCGTCGGGCGGCATCCTGTGCGCCTACATCCCCACCATTCCCCAGGTCCAACACCTGGTCGAGACATTGCGCGAGGCGGGTGCCTGGATCGAGATCGAGGTCTCGGAGCACCTCTACCGCACCTGGAACGTTTCGGGACGATCGGTGCGGCCCGACCACCAGATGGTGGGACACACCGGCTTCCTCGTGATCGCCAGGAAGGTGGTGGGCGAGACGCTCCAGACGGAAGGGTCAGCGGTCTCACCTGACCTGTAGCGTGGTCGACCCGGCCGACGTGGGGACGACCGCTGTCCGCCCATCCGCGGATAGGGAACGGCGAGTGGGGTCAGGAGCTTTGTCCCCCACGAAGAAGTGGGGGACAAATCTGTTGCAGGACATTCGACCGTGTGTGGTCTCGAGCTCAGGGCTCGATGAAGATGCACTCGCCGGGGCATTCCTCGGCGGATTCGATGGTGATGTCCTCCTGGCCGGCCGGCACGGTTGCCAACCCGGCAGCACCCTGAGAGTTGCCCTTGGCCTCGGCGTAGATCGTGGCGCCCTCACGAACGTAGGCAAGCCCGTCGTCGAGCAGCACGAACACGTCGGGTGCGATCTCCTCGCACAGGCCGTCGCCCGTGCACAAGTCCTGGTCGATCCAAACCTTCATCTGTCATTCTCCTGAGACCGTGGCAGGAGCAGGATGATAGACCCCCGGACCGCGAATCCAATACTCATCCTCGCCACCCATGTGCCGGCGGGAGGGCCGTGGATGTGCGCTGACGGCGAGCCCGTTCGGGTCGTGTGTCGGGTCCATGAACAGGCAGGTGCGGAGTGACGAGTCCTTCGTATACTGCGCGACAGGTAGGTTTGATGAGCGATCCAGGAGGACCGAGATGAGCGACCGGTCGATGCGGCCCGAAGATCCGCTCGCGTTGCGCCGGACCATCGCGGCCCTCGAGGCCGAGGTCGATGTCCTGCGGCGCAGACTTCACGACGCCCCCCACCGCGTCAACGATCTCGAGAGCCGACTGACGGAGACATCCCAGCGCCTGCAGAAGGCGCTCGAGCAGAACGAACGGCTCGCCTCGGTGCTGGAAGAGGCCCGGGAGCAGTTGAGCGTGCTCCGCTCCGAGGTCGAGAAGTTGACCTCGCCCCCCAACAACTTCGGGACCGTGCTCGGCATCAACGCCGACGGATCGGTCGACATCATGACCGGCAATCGAAAGCTGAGGGTTGCCGCCCAGCCGACCATCGAGGTCAAGGAGCTGATGAAGGGCCAGGAGGTCCTGCTCAACGAGAGTTTCACGATCGTCGACGTCCGGGGCTTCGACGACCGAGGCGAGGTCGTGCGTGTTCGCGACAAGCTCGCCGACGGCCGGCTGGTCGTCATAGCCCGTGCCGACGACGAGTTGGTGGTCGGAGTTGCCGACTCACTGGCCGACATCCCCATTCGGGTTGGCGACCATGTGCGTCTCGACACCCGAAGCTCCCTCGCCTACGAGAAGATGGCCCGCCCCGAGGTCGAAGAACTCGTCCTCGAAGAAGTCCCCGACATCACCTACGAGCAGGTGGGCGGTCTCAAGAACCAGATCGAGGACATTCGTGACGCTGTCGAGCTCCCGTACGTCCACAAGGACCTGTTCTCGGTCTACGGCCTGGTGCCACCCAAGGGAATCCTGCTGTACGGGCCCCCGGGCTGTGGCAAGACGTTGATCGCCAAGGCCGTCGCCAACAGCCTCGCCAAGGCGGTAGCCGACCGCTCGGGCCGACCCGACGCCCGTTCCTACTTCCTCAACATCAAAGGCCCCGAGCTGCTCAACAAGTGGGTCGGTGAGACGGAACGCCAGATCCGGCTGATCTTCCAACGGGCCAAGGAGAAGTCCGACGAGGGCGTGCCGGTGATCGTCTTCTTCGACGAGATGGACTCGTTGTTCCGCACCCGGGGCACCGGCATCTCCTCCGATGTCGAGTCGACCATCGTGCCGCAGCTGCTGTCCGAGCTCGACGGCGTGGAGTCGCTCAAGAACGTCATCGTGATCGGCGCCTCCAACCGGGAAGACCTGATCGATCCGGCCATCCTGCGACCCGGTCGACTCGACGTGAAGATCAAGATCAATCGACCCGACACGACCGCAGCTGCCGAGATCTTCCGGATCTACCTCGACGATCGGATCCCCTTCGACGCCGAGGAGCTGGCCCGTTTCGACGGCGACCAGTCCCGCCTGCTCGACGCCATGATCGAGGAGACGGTGGCGCTCATGTACTCCGAGGAGGACGAGAACCGCTTCCTCGAGGTGACCTATGCCAATGGTGACCGGGAGGTCCTGTTCTTCAAGGACTTCTCGAGCGGGGCGATGATCGAGAACATCGTGCGACGGGCCAAGAAGGACGCCATCAAGCGCCAGATCGACGGCGGGAGCGCCGGTATCCGCACCACCGATCTGCTGGCGGCCATCAAGCAGGAGTTCCGGGAGCAGGAAGACCTGCCGAACACCACCAACCCCGATGACTGGGCCAAGATCTCGGGCAAGAAGGGCGAGCGGATCGTGTATGTCCGCACGCTCATCAGCGGGAACGACGAGAGCCGCATGGTAGAGGGCGTCTCCACCGGCCAGTACCTCTGAGATGGCGCTCCACAAGGTCATCGGCACGGAGACCGAATACGGTGTCATCATCCGCAACCAGCCGGATTTCAACCCGGCGTTGGCTTCGGCGCTGATCATCAACTCATACCCGGGGGCGCGGGTACGGATCCAGTGGTCGTACGAGGAGGAGACCCCCGGTCGCGACGCCCGTGGATTCGGTCACGACGGCTACGGGGTCTCGGATCCCGACTCGGCACTGGTCAATGCGGTACTCGCCAACGGGGCTCGGCTCTATGTGGACCACGCTCACCCGGAGTACTCCGGGCCGGAGTGCTACGACCCCCTCGAAGCGGCTCTGGCCGACAAGGCGGGAGAGTTCGTGATGCGCTTGGCGCTGGCCAGGGCACAGACCACCCTGCCGGCCGGTCAGCAGATCAAGCTCTACAAGAACAACTCCGACGGCAAGGGCAACTCCTACGGTGCCCACGAGAACTATCTGCTCTCCCGCGAGACACCGTTCGGCCGTGTCATCCGCTACGCCACCAGCTTCATGGTGACGAGGCAGATCTACACGGGTGCCGGAAAGGTGGGCTCCGAGAACGGTCGCCCCACCGTGCCGTATCAGATCACCCAGCGGGCCGACTTCTTCGAGGAGGAGGTAGGCCTCGAGACAACCCTCAAACGACCCATCGTCAACACCCGGGACGAACCGCACGGTGACCCCGGCAAGTACCGGCGCCTGCACGTGATCATCGGTGACGCCAACCTCTCCGAATACCAGATGTTCCTGAAACTCGGGGTGACGGCACTCTTCCTAGCCGCCCTCGAGGACGGTGCCCTGCCTGATCCCATCGACCTGGCCGACCCGGTCGACTCGTGCTGGCGGGTCAGCCACGACCTCGATCTCAATCTTCCGCTCGAGCTGGAGGAGGGTGGTACCGCCACTGCGCTCGATATCCAGTTGCGCTATCTCGAATGGTTGTCCAAGTACGCCGAGAACGAGCTCGACGATCCGGTGTGGGCCCGGTTGGTGACCGAATGGGAACGCACCCTCACCGATCTCGAAACGGACCCCGCCATCTGCGCCGACCGACTGGACTGGGTGGCGAAGCGGCGGCTGCTCGGCGCCTACGTCCAACGCGACGGGCTCGCCTGGGACCACACCAAAGTGAAGGCGCTGGCACTTCAGTATCACGACGTCGACCCGGCCACCGGCCTCTACCACCGGCTGGCGGCCCGGGGCGACATCACGCGGCTCTTCACCGATGCCGAGGTCGAGGCAGCGGTCGAGAACCCTCCCACCCGCACCCGGGCCTACTTTCGGGGGCGTTGCGTGTCGGAGTTCCCCGACTCGCTGGTGGCCGCCAACTGGGATTCGCTGGTGTTCGACACCGGTGAAGCCCATCTGAAACGTGTCCCTATGATGGAGCCGCTGCGAGGTGACGAGAGCCTCGTGGGCCCGCTCCTGGAGAGCGCGGCCGATGCCGCCGCTCTCATCGAGGCTCTAGGAGGCTGAACATGACCGATCGGGAACGCTCGAGATCACAGGAACGCGAAGAGGACGTCGAAGTCGAGGCCGTGGAAGAGATCGAGTCGTCGGTCACCGACGACGTCGACGATCTGCTCGACGAAATCGACTCCGTTCTCGAGGAGAACGCCGAGGAATTCGTGCGCAACTACGTCCAGAAGGGTGGCGAGTGAGCGAACGCTTCGAGCGGACGTTGCCTCTCGGCGCGCCCCTTCCAGGATCGAGTTTCGTCGACCTGCTCGCCTCGGTCGGTGCCACTCCGAAGTGGGATCTCCCGGCCGGCACTGCTGGCGCCATCCAGGCCCCTGAAGGCACCACCGTCCTCGCACTCCGGTACGCCGGCGGTGTGGTGATGGCCGGTGACCGCCGGGCCACCGAGGGGCATCTGGTGGCGCACCGCCACATCCAGAAGGTCTTCCAGGCGGACAGGCATTCGACCGTCGCCATCGCCGGAACCGCCGGGCTGGCAATCGAAATGGTCCGCCTGTTCCAGGTCGAGTTGGAGCACTACGAGAAGATCGAAGGCACCCGGCTCACCCTGGAAGGCAAGGCCAATTTCCTGGCGCGTCTGGTCCGTAACCAGTTGCCGATGGCGTTCCAGGGTCTGGTGGTGGTACCGCTGTTCGCCGGTTTCGACGAACTCACCGGGGAAGGTCGGCTCTTCACCTACGACGTCGTGGGCGGCCGCTACGAGGAGCAGGACTTTGGCGCAACCGGATCCGGTTCCCGTCTCGCCAAGTCCTACCTTCGCACCACCTTTCGTCCCGACCTGACTCGCGACGAGGCGATCGGTCTGGCGGTCGGATCGTTGGTGGCCGCCGCCGACGAGGACACCGCCACCGGTGGCCCCGACCTGATCCGCGGCATCTATCCCAACGTGTTCTCGATCGACGTCGATGGTGTAGACGAGGTCGAGGAAGGCCCGATTCGGGCGGCGGCGGAAGCCGCCATCGGAGGTTCGAGGTGAGCGTCCCGTTCTACGTGGCCCCCGAACAGCTCGTCCGGGACAAGGCCGAGTTCGCCCGCAAGGGAATCGCCCGAGGCCGTTCGATCGTCGCCATCGAGTTCGATTCCGGCATCCTCCTGCTCGCCGAGAACATCTCGCGTGCTCTCCAGAAGATCTCCGAGGTGTACGACCGGATCGCCTTCGCCGGCGTCGGCCGCTACAACGAGTTCGAGACGCTGCGCAAGGGTGGGATCCGGCAGGCCGATCTCATGGGCTACCTGTACAGCAGGGCCGACGTGAGCGCCATGGCCCTGGCAACCGCTTTCTCCCAGACGCTCGGACAGATCTTCAGCCACGAGCCCAAGCCGTTCGAGGTAGAGGTGCTCATCTGTGAGGTCGGCTCGACCGGTGAGGGCAACCGTCTCTACAAGGTCACCTACGACGGCACCCTGTACGACCAGCGTGACGTGGTGGCGATCGGCGGCAAGGGCGAAGCACTGGAACAGGCCCTTCGTACCGGTTTCCGGGAAGGTATGAGCCTGTCGGAGGCCATCGGCCTGGGAGTCAGTGCCTTCCGCGAAACGGAAGGCCGTGAGTCGGAGGGTTGGGAAGCCGCCGTTCTCGACCGTGGCAACGGCCGCCGGGCGTTCCGCCGTCTCACCCAGGACGAGATCCGTGGCGGCGAGCCCGCTGCCGAGGCAACCCCGCAGTCCTGAACTGTCGACCCGTTGACCGGTCGGCGGGTTGACCCGTTGACCCGTTGACCCGTTGTCACAAGTACCCCCCCGAGCGGATACGCTGTCGATCATGGACCGACGGATCTTCGGGCTCGAGAACGAATACGGTGTCACCTGCACGCTCAGAGGGCAGCGCCGGCTCAGCCCCGACGAGGTCGCCCGGTACCTCTTTCGACGGGTGGTGAGTTGGGGGCGGTCCTCCAACGTCTTCCTCGAGAACGGCGCTCGGCTGTACCTCGACGTGGGTAGCCATCCCGAGTACGCCACCCCCGAATGCGACAAGGTCGAAGAAGTAGTCACCCACGACAAGGCGGGGGAGCGCATCCTCGAGAGCCTGGTCACCTCCGCCGAGCAACGGCTCGAGGAGGAGGGGATCAAGGGCGAGATCTTCCTCTTCAAGAACAACACCGACTCGGCGGGCAACAGCTACGGCTGCCACGAGAACTACCTGGTCTCCAGGCACAAGGACTTTCACCGCACCGTGGACGTCCTCATCCCTTTTCTCGTGACCCGTCAGATCTTCCTGGGTGCCGGCAAGCTCCTCCAGACCCCACGCGGGACCACCTACTCGCTCGCCCAACGTGCCGAGCACATCTGGGAAGGCGTCTCGTCGGCCACCACCCGCAGTCGCCCGATCATCAACACCAGGGACGAGCCGCACGCCGATGCGGAGCGCTACCGCCGCCTCCACGTCATCGCCGGTGACTCGAACATGAGCGAGTACGCCACCTTCGTCAAGGTTGGCACCACCGTCGCCCTGCTCCAGATGATCGAACGTGATGTCGTCTTCCGCGATCTGACTCTCGAGAACCCGATTCGAGCCATCCGGGAGATCGCCCACGACCTCACGTGCCGCAAGAAGGTGAGACTGGCGAACGGACGCGAGTTGTCGGCGCTCGACATCCAATGGGAGTATCTCGACCGGGCCATGCGCTTCGCCCGCAGCCCCGGCTTCCCGCCTGAGATCGAGCTGGCGATCGAGCGCTGGGAGCACCTGCTCACGAATCTCGAGAAGGACCCGATGAATCTCGATCGGGAGGTCGACTGGGTCATCAAATACAAGATGCTCGAGAACTATCGCGAGAAACGTCAGGTTCCGATGTCGGACCCGCGTCTGGCCATGCTCGATCTGTCGTATCACGACGTGAACCGCTCACGCGGCATCTACTACCTGATGGCACGCCGGGGCATGGTCGAACGTGTCACCACCGACGAGAAGATCGCACGAGCCGTCATCGAGCCGCCCCAGACCACCAGGGCCAGACTGCGGGGCTCGTTCATCAAGGCCGCCAAGGCGAAGAAGCGGGACTTCACGGTCGACTGGGTGCACCTCAAGCTCAACGATCAGGCCCAGCGCACCGTGCTGTGCAAGGACCCGTTCAAGGCGTTCGACGAGCGCGTGGACAAACTCATCGAGTCGTTGTGACGTCGACCTGTTGACGTGTCGACCTGTTGACGTGTCGACCTGTTGACGTGTCGACCTGTTCGAGGTCCTTGTAACCGTCCACCCCGTCCTGTACGAAGGTCCCCATGCGCAATGTGATCGAACGGATCCTCAACCTGCTGGCGTTCCTCCTGACCGCCGGCCGGCCCGTGACGGCCGAGGAGATCCGTGTCACCGTCGCCGGATACGGTGGCCAGAACGACGACGCCTTCCGGAGGATGTTCGAGCGCGACAAGGAACTCCTGCGACGGCTGGGGATCCCGGTTCGAACCTCACCCACCGACCACTGGGAGATAGAACACGGGTACGTGATCCCGCCCGACGAATACCGCCTTCCCGACCCGGATCTCGACGACGAGGAACGAGCGGCCCTGTGGCTGGCCGCCCAGGTGGTACGGATCGGAGGACAACCTTCCGGCCCCGATGCCATCCTGAAACTGGGCGGAGCCCGCACCACCGGTGGGGTGGAGCCGCTCGGAGCCGACCTCGGCGCCGACACCGACGTCCTCGCCGAACTCTACGTTGCGGTCACCGAACGCCGCCACGTCGACTTCGAGTACCGCGACAGGCGGCGCAAGCTCGCCCCGCACGGCATCGGGCACCGCAACGGCCACTGGTACGTCGCCGGAATCGAATCCGGCGAACAGAGGGTGTTCCGCATCGATCGCATGGCCACGATGACCGTGGGCGCGTCCAGAGATGCGTTCCAGCGGACCCCCGGGGTCACCGTGGGGGCTGCCCTCGCCGCCCACCCGTGGGAGGTGGGCGGGGGAGAACCGCTCGAGGTGACCGTTCGTTTCGATGCGACGGCGGCATGGTGGGCCGAACGCCGGCTCGGAGGGCGCGGGGTGAAGGAAGAGCACAACGCCGAGGGGTACACCGATGTCACGCTCGCCGTGAGTCACCTCGATGCGTTCATCGGATGGATTCTGTCGTTCGGTGACCAGGCCGAGGTCCTCACCCCGGAGCCGGTCCGTCAGGCCGTGGTCGAGCGGGTGCTGGCGGTGCGGGCATGAGCTCCAAGACCGCCACCCGCCTCACGCGCATCCTCGCCATGCTCCCCTGGGTGATCGCCCATCCCGGCGTGACGGTGGGGGAGGTGTGCGATCGCTTCGGGTATTCACGCCGCCAACTGCTCGAAGACCTCGATCTCGTGTTCGTGTGCGGACTGCCCGGGTACGGGCCGGGCGACCTGATGGTCGCCTACGTCGAAGACGACCGGGTGGTGGTCGACACCGCCGACTACTTCGCCGGTGCCCCTCGGCTGAGCCCAGCCGAGTCCGTGGCACTGCTCGCCTCAGGGCTAGCCGTCCTCGGGACCGGAGCCGGTTCCGACACCCTCGCCCGGGCCGTGGCCAAGCTGAGCCACTCGCTCCTGCCCGACGAGCCCGACCTCTTCACCGTCGATATCGCAACCTCCGAACCCGAATTCGCCCTCACTCTCCGCCAGGCCGCCGCCGAGGGGAAGGTGGTCGAGATCGTGTACACGTCGCTCAGTCGCAACGACACCACCACCCGATCGATCGAGCCGTGGGCCGTGTTCACGTCCCTCGGCAACTGGTACACGTCGGCGTACTGCCGGAGCGCCCGTGCCGAACGGGTCTTCCGTCTGGATCGGATCAGGTCGGTGTCAGAAACCGATCTCGCCTTCACGCCACCGGCCACGCCGCCCGAGCCGGCCGTGCGGTATGTCCCGGGCGACGACGACGTGTCCTGTGTCATCCGGTTGGGCGCCGGTGGACGTTGGGTGGCCGAGTATTACCCCCTCGAACTGATCACCGACGACGGCAACCACATGGATGTTCGTTTCTCGGCCGCAGACCCGATGGTCGCGGCTGGGTTGCTGCTGCGGCTGGGCGACCAGGCCGAACTGCTCGAAGGTGACGAGGTCCGCACCACGCTGGCACGCCTCCGGAGCAGCGTTCTCACCCGATACGGCATCGACGGCTGAGGTCGCGCCACGGCCGGGCGTGGGCCTTTCGCCCATTTCGGTACGGCCACACTGGACGACCCGAAATGACCCTTCAGTTGCGGAGGCCCATCACCGATATCCCCTGCAGAAGCGGAACAGCGGAGTACCGATGACGACGATCAAAACCACATGCAGTCAGTGCGGGGATGTCGAGCTCACGCCCGACGACCTCGCCCTCGAGTTGGAGCCTTCCGAGGAATCCGGCGTGTACCGGTTCTCCTGCCCGAGCTGCGGTCAGATCGAGCGTCGTCCCGCCAACCCACGCGTGGTGAGCGTGCTCCTGGCTACCGGTGTCGCCTACGAGGTGGTCCGCCCGGACCCCATCACAGAAGGCGAGATCGATCGGTTCGTTTCCGCTCTCAATTCCGAGATCGACCCTTTCCGTCTGCTCGCCAACTGAGCCGCTTCCGAACGGGCCCCGCCGGGCCGATCCACTCCTCGCCCTTCCGGGGGTAGGCCGAGTCCAGTGGATCGATCCGCCGGGGCTCGTTCTGTGTCTCGAGTGCCTGGAACGGCGACCCCGGTGCCAACCCGCCGGCCCGAACGCCTCGCTCCGCACACCTCGCCGGTTCGCCCGCCCGGCGTTCTACCATTACCGGCGTGATCGAAGGTACCGAGTTCTTCGTCATCCTGTTGGTGGCGCTGGTGGTGTTGGGGTCCCTCGCGCCTGCCGGAGATGGCACGCAAGCTCGGCAACTGGACCGCGGAGATGCGTCGCGCCGCCAACGAGATCCGGCAGGGACTCGAAGCCGAGGTCGGTGACGTCCGCGAGATCGCCCGTGACATCCGGGAACCGCTGCGCGAGGTGCAGGACACCGTTCGCGAGACGAAGAAGGTCATCGACGAGGACGTCGCACCCCGGACATGGGTCGGCCCCAAACCCATCTCAGGGCCGACCCCCGAGGATGCCATGGCCGACCTCGAGCGCATCCAGGCGGGAGAGGACCTCATGGCCGGCTCCGAGCCCACACCGCCCGAGGTAGCCGACGAGGCGGACCCGGAGATCTCCGACCGCGAGGATGTCGATCCGCCCACGGCCGAAGGTGGGGCGGCGTGACCGTGGATGAGGACAAGGACGAGCCTCAGTCGTTGTTGACCCATCTCAACGAGCTGCGCTGGCGCATCGTCAAGATCGCCCTGGCCGTCGTGGGCTCGTCGCTCGTTTCCCTGGTCTTCGCCAACGCAATCAAGAACTTCCTGGCCGAGCCCTACGAACGCATCTGCGACCAGGACGTGTGTTTTCAGGTGATAGCCCCCACCGAATCCTTCTCGGTGCTGATGCGGGTGGCGGTGTTCTCGGGGGTGATCCTGTCGAGTCCGATCGTGCTGTACCAGATCTGGGCGTTCGTGTCCCCGGCGCTCACCCCACGCGAGCGGAAATGGGCGGTTCCGGTGATCGGAGTGTCAGTGGCTCTGTTCCTGCTCGGCGTCTCGTTCGGCTACTGGAGCCTGCCCCGGGCGTTCGCCTTCTTCCTCGGGATCTTCGAGGACGGAGTTGACAGCAACTTCCGGCTGGGCGACTACTTCTCGTTCGTGATCCGGTTCCTGCTCGCTTTCGGAGTGTCGTTCATGTACCCGGTGTTCCTGTTCGGAGCCGCCGCCGCCAACCTGGTCACCTCAGCCCAGCTCGGTCGAAGCCGCAGGTGGGCCGTACTGGTGATCGTGATCGTGGCAGCGGCCATCACGCCGACCGGAGACGTCCTCACACTCACCCTGCTGTCGGTCCCGCTCTACCTCTTCTACGAGATCACCTACTGGCTCGTGCGCCTCATCCTCCGCAAATGACAGGCCCAGGGGCCAGGCTCGCCGAGTTCTTCGACCAGCTGCCCTACCGGCCCGATCTCTTCCAGATCGAGGCCGGTGTCGCCCTCGAGGCGGGCCGCAGCGTGGTGGTGACCGCCCCCACAGGTGCCGGCAAGACACTGGTGGCCGAGATCGCCATTCATCTGGCGGTGTCATCAGGGCGCCGGGTGTTCTACACGACCCCGATCAAAGCGCTCTCCAACCAGAAGTTCCACGACCTGATCGACGCCTACGGCGCGGACCGGGTGGGGCTGCTCACGGGTGACAACGTCATCAACGGCGGCGCAGAGATCGTGGTGATGACCACCGAGGTCCTCCGCAACATGATCTATGCCGACGCCCGCACCCTCGACGAGGTCGAGTTCGTGATCCTCGACGAGGTCCACTACCTCCAGGACCGGTTCCGGGGTGCGGTTTGGGAGGAGGTGCTGATCCACGCTCCTGCCCACGTCCGGATGGTGGCGCTGTCGGCAACCATCGCCAATGCCGACGAGTTCGCCGCCTGGATCACCGAGCGACGGGGCGACACCGCCCTCGTCATCACCACCGAACGACCGGTGCCGCTGGAAGGCAGATACCTCATGGCCGACCGGACCGGGACCCAACGCATGCTGATGCTTCCGACCTTCTCGGACAAGGCAGGCAAACTCCGCCCGAACCCGAAACTCGAACATCTGCTGGGGGTGGACCGGGGGAGGAGGACCAGATTCACCACGCCCGGACGGGTGGAGATCATCGAACACCTCGCCGACGAGGGCATGCTCCCGGTGATCTACTTCATCTTCAGCCGGGCCGGGTGTGACAGCGCCGCACTGTCGGTGCTGGAAAGTGGCATCCGCCTGGTCGACCCCGATCTCCGGCCCGCCATCCGCCGGGTCGCCGAGGAGCGCACTGCCCACCTCAGCGACGGCGACCTGGCGGCCCTCGACTACGGACGCTGGATCTCGGGGCTGGAGGCCGGTGTGGCCGCTCATCACGCCGGCCTGGTCCCGGCGTTCAAGGAGACCGTCGAGGAATTGTTCTCGACCGGAATGCTCAAGGTGGTCTTCGCCACCGAGACGCTCGCCCTGGGCATCAACATGCCCGCCAGGACCGTCGTTCTGGACACGCTGTCCAAGTTCGACGGCGAAGGGCACTCCCTGCTCGAACCGGGCGACTACACGCAGCTGACCGGACGGGCCGGGCGGCGGGGCATCGACACCGTCGGATACGGCGTGGTGCTGCACTCCCGGTTCGTCCGCTTCGATCAGGTGGTCGGCATCGCTTCGATCGGCAGTCACCCGCTCCGCTCCTCGTTTCGGCCGACCTACAACATGGCGGCGAACCTGGTGGCCAACTACACCGAGGAGCGGGCAGCCGAACTCCTCGATGCGTCGTTCGCCCAGTTCCAGCGCCAGGGATCGAGCGCATCGGCAGAGAAGGCGCTCCGCCAGATGGAGGACCGACTGGGTGACGAGCTGGCCCGGGCCGAATGCGAACTGGGATCGGTCGAGGAGTACCTGACCGCCATCGAAGGCGCCGATGCCGCTTCCGCCCAGGGTCTGGCCGGGACTCTCCATCCCGGCGACGTCGTCGACGTACCCGCCGGGCCACGTGCGGGTCGATACGTGATCCTGCGTCGTGTCGCCCGCGGCAAACGCGGCATTCGGCACCTGGTGATGGGCACCGGAGGACGCACCTCGACGTTGGGCGAGCACGAGATGGTTGCGGGAACGGTCAAGGCGGGAACCGTCTCGATGCCCCGCGAATACCAGGGCAACGACCGCAAGTTCAACCAGGTCATGGTTCGGAAGTTGCGTGGGATCCCGCCACCGGAACAGCGTCAGCCCCGAGCCGCCCCTCGCATCCGCATCGACCACCCGGTGGCAGCCTGTCCCGAGGCGGCTTCACACATCCAGTGGCTCAGGAAGGCGAGACGAACCCAGCGCCGCATCGACCAGTCCCGCACCGATCTCCGACGCGAAGGCGTGGGTCTGGTCGACGAGTTCCGGTGGATCCAGGCCCTGCTCTCCGAGTGGGGCTACCTCCGTGACTGGTCGCTGACCGACCGGGGGGAACGTCTTCGCTTCCTCTACAACGAGCTCGACTTGCTGCTGGTGGAAGTCGCCGAGCGGGGAGCCTTCTGGAGTCTCACGCCTGCCGAGCTGGCGGCCCTCGCCTCGTGTTTCGTGTTCGAACCCCGCACGGACCAGCCCGCCGATCCAGCGTGGCCCTCCGTGGCGCTGGAGCGCAGATACAACGACGTGGTGGCGGTCTGGGAGGAGCTGGCCGACTCGGAGCGCCGACACCGCCTCCCGATGACCCGCCGACCCGACCCGGGTTTCGTCGAGTCCGCCTACGCCTGGGCGATGGGTCGCGAACTCGACGACCTTCCCACCGCCGAACGCCTGGCGGCGGGAGACTTCGTTCGTGTGTCGCGACAGTTGGTGGACCTCATCAAGCAGCTGCGCGACGTCTTCCCGCCGCTGGCCGACGACGCCAGGAGTGCGCTCACTGCCATCGATCGGGGTGTGGTGGCCGCCCAGGGCGCCCGATGATCGAGTCGGTGGTTCTCGTCAACCCGGCCGCCGGACGCCGCCCCGTCTCGCCGGCGGAGATCGCCGATGCCCTCGATCGCCACGGTGTCAGCCACGCCCTCGAGGTCGTCTCAGGCTCCGCAGCGATGGAAGACGCCGTGATCGAGGTGGTCCGCAGCGGTCGCCGACTCGTTCTCGCCGGGGGCGACGGCACGCTCGGTCTGGCCGCCCAGGCGCTCGTGCGGGCCGGTCTGGCCGGCGACGCCCTGCCGATCGGCGTGCTCCCGGTGGGAACCGGGTGCGATTTCTTGCGCACCTTCGGGATTCCCCAGGACCTGGTTGGCGCGGCCGCCCATCTGCTCACCGACTCCGAGTACCGGATCGACCTCGGTCGGTTGCATGGAGCATGGGGGGAGCGCATCTTCGTGAACATCGCACAGGCGGGGGCCGGAGCCGCCGCCGCCGAGACCGCCACCCGACTGCCCCGAGGGCTGGGTCCAGCCCGGTATCCGCTGGCCTTCGCCGCCAGGCTGCCACGGTTTCCCTCCTGCATGATCGAGATCGAGGGGACTCGGACCATTCGATCCACGGCCCTCGCCGTGATCATGGCCAACGGACAGTTCTTCGCCGGTGGCTGGAACGTGGCCCCCAAGGCCTTGCTCGTCGACGGCGAACTCGATGTGCAGATCATCGATGCCAAGAAGCGCCAGGCCCCCAGCCTGGTGCCGAAGATCATCGCCGGGGTCCACCTCCGTCACCGCTCGGTCACCCGGCGCAGCCTGTCCGCCTTCACGCTCAGGACCGAAGAGGTCTGGCCGATCGAGGCCGACGGGGACTACGTTGGATCCACGCCCGTTGAGGTCACCGTGCTCCCATCGGCGCTCTCGATCAAGATATGATCGCCGGTGCCCACCATCCACGCTTGGCGGTGGCCGCTATCCCGAACACCGTGCATATACTCCCGCCGCCCGGAGTACAGGAAACCATTCATGGCAGACGACGAACTCGACATTGACAGCCCTGACCTCGAGGTCGACGACGACGAGGACGTCGAGGTCTTCGACGACGACGAGGCAGATGGCGACGAGCTCGAGGCCGACATCGACGAGGTGCTCACCGACGAGGTTGACGACGCCCTGGTCGACGTCCCCGATGTGACCGCTGATGACGAGGACGAGGAGACCGAGGGCGACGAGGCCCTCGATGAGCTCGAAGCCGAAGAACTCGAGCTCATCGACGACGAGGTGTCCGAGTCCCTGCTGGTCGACGAGGTCGCCGAACTGCGGGCGATTCGTCGTGAAGAGCTGACGATGAACGTGGAGGCCCAGGCCGTCCGGAGCGGAGAGTTCGTGTGCCAGTCATGCTTCCTCGTCAAACGGACGACCCAGCTCGCCAACCGCAAGAAGATGATCTGCCTCGATTGTGCGTCCTGACGACGTCACCGTCGTAGTTCCCACATACAACGAGTCGCTCAACATCGCCCATCTGATCGCCGCCGTGCGTCTCCGCGGGTACTCAATGCTCGTGGTCGACGACGGCTCGCCCGACGGCACCGGGGCCGTCGTCGACGAGATCGCGGCCGACGATCCCGGCGTGGGTGTGATCCATCGCCGTTCGAAGGCTGGAATCGGCCCGGCCTATGCCGCCGGATTCGACCGGGCCCTCGCCGAAGGCGCTTCCGTGGTCGTCGAGATGGACGCCGACTTCTCCCACAACCCCAACGACCTGTCCCGCCTGATCGAAGCCATCGAAGGCGGGGCGGATCTCGCCATCGGATCACGGTATGTTCCAGGCGGCGACACCCCCGACTGGCCGACCCACCGGCGCATCATCTCGAAGGGTGGCAACCTCTACGCCCGTCTCATGCTTGGCATACCCGTGATGGATGCCACCGCCGGATTTCGGGCGTTCAGAGCCGAATCGCTGAAGGTTCTGCCCTACCACCGCGCAGAAGCGTCCGGCTACGGGTTCCAGGTGGAGATGGCGTGGCGAGCCGTGACTGCCGGGCTGGCAGTGGTCGAGGTCCCGGTCGTGTTCCGCGACCGCGAACGCGGCAGTTCGAAGATGAACGGTCGGATCGTGATCGAAGCCATGGCCCTCGTCACGCTGTGGGGTATGCGCCGGGGTATGCGTCTGATCGGCTCATCGCTACGCTTCCGCAGGACGTGACAGCAACAGCCCGATTCGCCTCACCCGCCGACATCGACACCCTCGTCCACCTGTACAAGACCCTCGAAGAAGAGATGGTGGCCCTCTCCGACCTGTGGCCACTGACCGACGCCCTGGCAGAACCGGTCAGCGAGACCTGGGCACAGGTGCTGACCGATCCCGACCACGTGACGGTGATCGGCTACTTCGACGATCACCCGTTCGGATTCATGATGGCCCGCATCGAGTGCCTGCTTCCGCAGGCCGCCGACCTCCGCATCGGGTCCATCCGGCTGGTCTTCGTCGACATCGAGGCCCGGGCGGTGGGGATCGGTGAGGCGATGCGCGACATGGTCCTGACAGAGCTCCGAAGCCGCGGCCTCACCCGGTTCGACGCCCACGTGTTGCCAGGACACCGCCTCGCCAAGAACTTCTTCGAACAGGGTGGGTTCTCGGCTCGGCACATCGTGATGCATCACGATGACGCCGATGATTGAGTCGTTCCCCCAGCCGGGCGTCGGCGTTGCCGTGGTCGACGGCGACCGGATCCTGCTGGTGAGACGTGGCCGGGAGCCCGGAAAGGACCTGTGGGCCGTCCCTGGAGGGCGGCAACACTACGGCGAGTCGCTGCGCGAGGCCGCCCGCCGGGAGGCACGGGAAGAGACCGGTCTCGACGTCGAGGTGGGAGACGTGGTCTGGGCCGGTGACAGCATCGGCCCCGGTGATCCGCCGGCCTGGCACTTCGCCATCGTCGACTTCATGGCGAAGCCGGTCGGCGGCTGCCTCGTCGCCGGCGACGACGCCGCCGAGGCTCGCTGGGTGACGGCCTCCGAGGCAGCTGCGCTGCCATTGGTACCCACCATGCCATCGCTCCTCGACGTCGTATTCGGACCACGATGAGCTCCGAGGCACTTCCGGTCCACGAGCGTCCCTTCACCGCCGATCGCTTTCACACCGCAGATCTGCCCGATACTCCAACGCGTAGCTTCCGCATCCCCGCCACCGGCTGGATCGAGGCACCCGACCAGTTGCTCCGGCTCGGGGACGAATTGGGCGAGCCGGTCGAGTACAAGCGACGGATCGGCCGCTACCTGCTGTGGCGAGCGGGCCCACCGGTGGGCGAGGCCCTCTACCTGGCCCTGGACCGTGCCGACACCTCCCGCACGTTCCTGTTTCGATTGATGGGACGAACCGGCGAGGGCACCGGCCCGAACGAGACGATCCACTCCCGCTTCCGTACCTGGAAGGAGTCCCTGCTGGCCGACGCCGAGGAGACCACATGACCACCACCATCGAGCTGCTCCAAGCGCTCATCCGCAACGCCTGCGTCAACGACGGGACCCCTGCCTCCGGCCAGGAACATCGGTCCGTCAGCACCCTGGCCGACTTCTTCGGACGCAGTGGAACCATCTTCGAGCCGGCGCCGGGCCGCCAGTCGGTGGTGTACCGCATTCCCGGCTCCGACCCGACCGCCCCGACGCTCATGCTCATGGGTCACACCGACGTGGTCCCCGCCAACCCAGCCGGCTGGTCGCGCGATCCCTTCGGGGGCGAGATCTCGGATGGGTTCGTGTGGGGGCGTGGCGCCGTCGACATGCTCAACCTGACCGCGTCGATGGCAACGGTGTTCGCCAGGTATCTGGCGGGTGACGCCGAGCCACCTCCCGGCGGTCTCGCCTTCCTGGCGGTCGCCGACGAGGAGAACGCAGGCGGACTCGGTGCGCGGCCGCTCGTGGACGAACGGTGGGACCTCGTGGCCTGTGACCACCTCCTCACGGAGATCGCCTATCCGACCATCGCCACCTCCCAGGGTCCCGGATTCCCGATCGCAGTGGGGGAGAAGGGTCCGCACTGGACGATCGTGCGATCCAGCGGCACCCCCGGACATGGAAGTGTCCCGTACGGCGCCTCGAATGCGCTGGCCCCGCTCGTGGAGGCCCTGAACGGATTGTTCTCGAACCCCTCGCCGGTGTTGATCACACCGGAATGGACGGCATTCGTCGACGCCCTCGGGTTGCCACTGGAGGATCGCTCTGATCTGCTCGATCCCGACCGCCTCGACGACGCCATCGACCGTCTCGCCGCCACCGACCCGAGGTTCGCCGCCTACGTCCACGCCTGCACGCACCTCACCGTGAGTCCCAACGTGATCTCGGGCGGCGTGAAGGCGAACATGGTGCCGGAGGTGGGGGAGGCACAGATCGACGTCCGGTCGCTCCCGGGTCAGACCCGCACCGACGTCGACCAGCACCTGCGCAAGGCAATGGGCTCGGCGGGCGACCGAGTCGAGCTCATCCCGATGGCCGATCACGCCGCCAACGCCTCACCGCTCGCCAACCCGTTGTGGGACACCATCGTCGATTCGCTCGATGACCTGACCGGGAGCCGGCGGGTGGTGCCGACGATGATGCCCGCCACCACCGACGCCCGGTTCTTCCGCTCGCGGGGCGTGATCGCCTATGGGGTGGGTCTGTTCGACGACAGGATCGCATTCCCGGACTTCCTGGCGATGTTCCACGGTCACGACGAGCGTGTCGGTGTCGACTCCGTCGGTCTGACGACCCGCCTCCTGGAACGGATCGTCGAACGCTGGTCCGAGCTACATCGATGATTGGGACGATCGTATGCGACCTGGATGGGGTGGTTTACCTCGGTGACCAGGAGGTACCCGGGTCGGGGACGGCACTGCAACGCCTGCATGCGGCCGGGTTTCGGCTGCTGTTCGCCACCAACAACTCTTCGCGCACACGATCCGAGGGGGCGGCCAAGATCACACGCCTGACCGGCTATGCGGCCGATCGCAGCCAGTTCGTGTCGTCGGCCACCGCCGCCGGCGCCATGCTGGCCGGCACCGCCGTGCCGGCGATGGTCGTGGGCGGGGCCGGGGTGGTGGAAGCGCTCACCGACGCCGGCATCACCATCACCGGTGACCCGCTCGAGGCGGGTGTGGTCGTGGTCGGTCTCGACGTCGACATCACCTATGACAAGCTGGCCCGCGCCACCCGCGCCGTTCGCAACGGGGCCCGACTGGTCGCCACCAACCTCGATGCCACCTACCCCACACCGATCGGTCTGCTTCCCGGGGCGGGTTCGATCGTGGCCGCTCTGGAGACGGCGACGGGTGTCAGGGCCGAATCGGCCGGCAAGCCGTTCCCGCCCATGCGGTCGATCCTCGGGGTGATGGCAGGGTCAGGACCGGTGTGGATGGTCGGCGACCGCGCCGATACCGATCTGGCGATGGCCGACCTCGAGGGCTGGACATCGGTCCTCGTCCTCACGGGAGTCGCCCAGGGACCGGAGGGCATCGAACCTCCTCCCCGGGTCGTGCTGGAGTCGCTGGCCGACCTGCCGAGCCACCTCGGTCTCTGAGGGCCGAGCCGTCGCCGATCAGTCCTCGGCGAGTTCCTGACGGCTGCGGCGGAGCCGCCAGGCGTAGATCGCACCCACCACGAAACCGCCCACGTGGGCTTCCCATGCGATGTTGGAGTCAGCACCGGCCAGGGCGAACTGGCCGAGAAACCAGATCACCAGGAACGCCGCGGCCGGCACCCGGAAGGGGAGGAAGAACAGGGGCGGGATGATCGCGGTGACCCGCGCCGCCGGGTGCAGGACGAGATACGCCCCCATCACGCCGGCGATGGCCCCCGATGCCCCCACCACCGGGACGGTCGAACCGAACTGGAGCAGAACATGGGCGAGGGTGGCGAGCACTCCGCTCACCAGGTAGAAGACCAGGTATCGGACATGGCCCAGTTCATCCTCGATGTTGTTGCCGAAGATCCACAGGATCCACAGATTCCCGACCAGGTGGCCGAGCCCACCGTGCAGGAAGATCGAGACGACCAGGCTCGTCAGGACACTCTTGTCGGCGAAGATCGGCGCACCGCCCCGGGTGCACTCGCCACCCTCCACCTCGGCGATCGAGAGCGGCTCACCGGTGACGACCTCGCAGGGGATGGTCGCCTCGGCGTACAGGAACTCGAGCGACTCGAGTTCGCCCCCCGGTTGTACGAAGAAGAAGGTGAGGGCAGCCAGCGCGATCATCGTCCAGTTCACGAACGGCGAGAGATGAGTGGGGTTGTCGTCTCGGATCGGAAGCATGACCGTTTCCTGTCACAGGGTCGAGCGATAATGCCACGTATGGAAGCAGAGCGTCCCGACCCGACATCACATACCCCGACAACTCACAACGAGACCGCTGAGAGACCGGCGCCGGAAGGGTCGCAGGGCCCGCACGATGCGGTTGTAGAGGACACAGACGCACCACAAGCCGAAGCCGAGACGGGAGCGGAGTGGGTCGACACCGACTGGGCCGATCCCAGCCCGGATGCCGGTCTGGATCCCGACGGTCCGCTGGCCGACATCGCCGATGCGATCGGACGGCTCACGCACCTCGACCCGGCCGACGCCGCCGCACCCGGAACCGCCATCGCCGACATCCTCAGTCGGGCGCTCGAGGAGGAAGAACGCTGAGCCGCCGACGACTCGACCAGGAGATGGTCCGCCGCGGGTTGGCCCGGAGCCGGTCCCATGCCGCCGAACTGATCGGTTCGGGGTCGGTCCGGGTCGGCGGGGTCACCGCGCCCAAGGCCGCCAGCATGGTCGACGCATCCGATCCCATCGAATTCGCCTCCGACCCCCCTCCCTACGTGGGACGCGGTGGTCTGAAACTGGCAGGCGCCATCGCCGATTTCGGTCTCGACGTCTCGGGCCGGAAGGCACTCGACGCCGGAGCCTCCACCGGGGGATTCACCGACTTCCTGCTCCAGCAAGGTGTCTCCTCGGTGAGCGCGGTCGATGTCGGGTACGGCCAACTGGACGCCCGCATAACCACCGACCCCAGGGTGTCGGTATTCGATCGGACCAACATCCGCTACGCAGCGGCTGAAGACGTCGGCGGTCCATTCGACCTGATCGTGGCCGATCTGTCATTCATCTCGCTGTGCACCGTGGCGCCGGCTCTGGCGTCCATGGCCCGCGCCGGCGCCGATCTCGTGCTTCTGGTGAAGCCTCAGTTCGAGGTTGGCAAGGAGCAGGTGGGCCGGGGCGGAATCGTGTCCGACCCCGCGCTCCACCGACGGGCCATCGACAAGGTCATCGCCTGTCTCGGGTCGTCCGACATGGGTACCCGAGGCGTGACCGTGTCGCCCATCCAGGGCGCCAAGGGAAATCGTGAGTTCTTCGTGTGGTGCGTACGATCAGCATCCACCGCTTCCGAATTGGAGTACCCGGTATGAGACTCGGGTTGGTCGTGAACACCGCACGCGCCGCCGCAGCGGAGTTCGCAGATGCATTGGGCCGATGCGCCGTCGACCTCGGGTTGACGGTCGATTCCCTCGATGGCGAAGTCGACTGTGTTGTGGCGGTCGGCGGTGACGGCACGGTCCTGGAGGCAGCCCGGATGGCCCACGACCGCGATGTTCCCGTCGTCGGGTTCAACATGGGCACGATCGGATTCCTCGCCGAGGTGGAGCCGGTGGACCTGGAGATGGCGCTGGGTCGCCTCGCCTCGGGTGACTACCGACTCGAGGACCGACTCACACTGCGGGCGACGCTGGAAGACGGCGCATCCGAGGTGGGGGTGAACGACGTCGTGGTCGAGAAGATCGAGTCGCAGCGCCTGGTGGTACTCGAGGTGGAGGTGGATGGCGAGGACTTCCTGACCCACCGTGCCGACGGCGTGGTCGTCGCCACCTCGACAGGGTCCACCGCCTACGCATTCTCCGCCGGCGGTCCTCTGGTCGACCCGGCGCTCGACACGCTCCTCTTCACGCCGGTGGCGCCCCACTCGTTGTTCAACAGGACCCTGGTCCTGCCACCCCATGTCACCATCACCATCCGTGTGGCCGCCGATCGTCCCGTCCGCGTCAGCGTCGACGGGTTCGAGATCGGGGAGGTCGAACAGGGGGGCCTCGTGACGATCACCAAGGGTGAACGTCCCATCCGATTCGTCCGATTCGGGACCGAGGGTTTTCCGGCCCGGGTCACCAGGAAGTTCGGGCTGGCCTGATGCTCGACGAGTTGATCGTCCGCAACCTCGGCGTCCTCGAGTCGGCGCAGGTCGAGCCCGGCCCGGGTCTCACCGTCATCACCGGCGAAACCGGAACGGGCAAGACCCTGCTCCTGGGCGCCCTCCGGATGCTGTTGGGCCAGACCGCCCGCCTCGACCTCATCGGACCATTCGGCGAGGAGTCCTCCGTGCAGGGCCGGTTCCTCGCCGCTGACGGCCGCGAGATCGCCGCCGGTCGACGACTCACGGCCAGCGGCCGGAGCCGGGCGTACCTCGACGGGGCGATGGCGTCGGCGGCTGCGCTGGACGCCGCAACCGAGGGACTGGTCGAGATCGTCGCCCAACACGACCAGCTGGCCATAACCCGGCCGGCAGAAATCCGTGCGGCGATCGATCGGCTCCTCGACCAGGCGGGACTCGACGCCCGAGTTGCCTACCGGGGCGCCTGGGAGAGCCACCGCGCGCTCCTGGACGATCAACGGCGCATCGGCGGTGACCGGCACGCCCTCGAACGCGAACGTGACCTGGCTCGACACCAGGCAGCCGAGATCGAGCGGGCTGCCTTCACGGGCGGCGACGACAAGGCACTCGAGAGCCGGCTGGCACGACTTCGCAATGCGGAGGAGCTGCGGCTCCATCTCGGGTCGGCAGCCGAACGGCTCGATCGTGGCCGCGACGAACTGGGTGCCGCTCTGGCCGAGCTTCGGAAGGCCGCATCCCTCGACCCCACGCTGCAAGCGTCCCTCGATGAGCTCCACACGCTCGAGAGCCGGATCGGTGACGTTGTGATGGGAGTCAGCTCCACCTCCCAGGATCTCGACGTCGAGCCGCAGGAACTCGAAGATGCCGAACAACGGCTCAACACGCTCAACGAGCTTCGCCGCAAATACGGGCCGTCGTTGACCGACGTGCTCGAGTTCGGTACCCGTGCATCACACCGAGCCGGTGAGCTCGACGATCTCCTGGAACGGGCGGAATCGCTCTCTCAGCTCATCGTCTCCGCCCGCTCCGAACTCGACCGGTCGGGTGCCGCCCTCCGGGATGCCAGGGAACAGGCCGCACGCGAGCTGTCCTCCCGGGCGGTGACCCATCTCGTGGAACTCGGCTTCGCCGATCCGATGGTGGAGGTCGTCGTCGCCGATGCCGAACCCGGCCCGGCCGGCGCCGACGGCGTCACATTGCTGTTTGCCTCGGACAGTCGACTGCGGGCGGGCGAGATCGCCAAGGTCGCATCCGGAGGCGAGCTGAGCCGGCTGGTGCTCGCTCTGCGTCTGGCCGGGGGAGCGGGCGACGCCGAGACCCTGGTGTTCGACGAGATCGATGCCGGAGTGGGTGGAGCCACCGCGCTGGCGGTCGGCAGGAAGCTCGCCGCCCTGGCAGAGGACCGCCAGGTCCTGTGTGTCACCCACCTGCCGCAGGTGGCGGCATTCGCCGATCTCCATGTCGTGGTGCGCCGCCACGGCGACTCCGCCGCGGTCGAGGTTGTGGAAGGTTCGAAGCGGCTCGAGGAGCTCTCCCGGATGCTCGCCGGTCTGCCCGACTCCGAACGGGGGAGGGAAGCCGCCGAAGAACTGATCACCATGGCTCGTTCCACTCGGGCGGGGTAGCGGCAATCCGGCCCGTCCCGGGGCATACTTGCCCCATGGAGCACATCCGGATCGAACATCGTTCCCCCGTCACCACGCTGACCCTGTCCCGGCCCGAGCGACGCAACGCCTTGTCGCTGGCTCTCATGACAGAGGTGTACGAGGCCCTGGGGAGCCTTCCCTCCGACAGCCAGGTGGTGGTACTCGCCGCCGACGGTCCCGCCTTCTCAGCCGGCCACGACCTGGGTGAGATGGTCGACCGCGACCCCGGTTTCTACGCCGAGTTGTTCGACGTGTGCACCCGCATGATGGAACGCATCCATCACGTTCCCCAGCCCGTGATCGCCAAGGTCCATGGCGTCGCCACCGCGGCGGGATGCCAGCTGGTGGCGTCGTGTGATCTGGCCGTTGCGACCGACACCGCCACCTTCGCCACGCCCGGGGTGAAGATCGGATTGTTCTGCTCCACGCCGATGGTTCCGATCAGTCGCGCCGTCGGCCGGAAGCGGGCGATGGAGATGCTGCTCACCGGCGAACCGATCACCGCCACCACCGCCCTCGACTGGGGTCTCGTCAACCGTGTGGTGTCCGCCGCCGAGCTCGATTCCGAGATCGAGCGCCTCATCGGTCAGATCGTTCGGTACAGCGCAACCGTGATCGGGATCGGCAAGGAGGCGTTCTACAGCCAAGTGGAACTCGACGAGCATCGCGCCTACGACCTCGCCAAAGCCGTCATGTCCTCGAACGCCCGCCTGCCGGACGCCAGGGAAGGCATCGACGCCTTTCTGGGCAAACGGGCGGCGAACTGGTCCGCTCCCACCGACGGGCACTGACCGGTCCATCTACCCTCCCCATCATGCGCGACAGGGTCTCCATCACCGAACTGACACCATTGCTGTTCCTGGAACGATCCGCAGACGTGTTCCCGGGCAAGGCAGCCATCCGCTATCGGGACCGGGTCATCACCTTCGCAGAGATGAAGACCGCCAGCACCCGACTGGCGAGAGCCTTCCAGGCGTCGGGCATGGGCGCCGGCGACAGGGTCGCGTACCTGATGCCGAACCTGCCTGAGATGCAGATCGCCCACTTCGCGGTCCCTCTCGCCCGGGGAGTGCTCGTGGCAATCAACACCCGACTGTCCGGCCCGGAGATCGAGTACATCCTCCAGCACTCCGGCGCCACCATGCTGGTCGTCGACACCGCCCTGCTCCCGGTGGTCGCCCCCCATCTGGCCGCCTGTCCCGACCTCCGCGAAGTGGTCACCTGCCATGACCCCCACTCGGGGATCGACGACCCGGGCGCACACACCGCCTACGCCGAGCTCGTCGACCGCGGCAACGACGAGCCGCTCCCGTTCCGCGTGGACGACGAGCAGCAGACGATCTCGATCAACTACACCTCGGGAACCACCGGTCGGCCCAAGGGCGTCATGTACACCCATCGCGGGGCGTATCTCAACGCACTGGCGGAGCTGCTCCACAGTGGTCACACCCCAGAGTCGGTCTATCTGTGGACCCTGCCGATGTTCCACTGCAACGGTTGGTGCACCACCTGGGCGCTCCCCGCCATCGGCGGCACCAGTGTGTGCCTCAGAGCCGTCGATCCGCCCGAGATCTGGCGACTCATCGAAGCCGAGGGCGTCACACACCTCAACGCCGCCCCCACCGTGCTGGTCTCGATGGTCAACGATCCCGGAGCGAGCCCGTTCGGGCGGGAGTTCGTCGTCACAACCGCCGGGGCGCCACCGGCGCCCACCATCATCGCCCAGATGACCGAACTGGGCGCTCGCATCGTGCACGTGTACGGCCTCACCGAGACGTACGGCCCCTACACCGTGTGCGAGTACCAGACCGACTGGGACCGATTCGACGAGGCCGACCGGGTGCGACTGCTCGCCCGGCAGGGCGTCGCCTACCTCGGCGCCGATCCCATTCGGGTGGTCGACGAGATGATGACCGACGTTCCCCGCGACGGAGCCACCATGGGTGAGGTCATCATGCGCGGCAACAACGTCATGTCTGGCTACTACGCCGACCCGGAGGCCACCGAACGAGCCTTCCAGGGCGGATGGTTCCACTCCGGCGACCTCGGGGTGTGGCACCCGGACGGCTACATCGAGCTCCGCGACCGTGCCAAGGACATCATCATCTCCGGTGGTGAGAACATCTCGACCATCGAGGTCGAGCAGGCGGTGGTGTCACACCCGGCCGTGCTCGAATGTGCCGTCGTTGCCATGCCCCACGAGAAGTGGGGTGAACGCCCCAAAGCATTCGTCACCCTCAAACCGGGAGGTTCGGTCGAACCCGCCGAGCTCATCGCGCACGTCAAGTCCCGTCTGGCGGGCTTCAAAGCACCCGACGAGGTCGAGATCGTCGACGCCCTCCCCAAGACCTCGACCGGCAAGATCCAGAAGTACGTGCTGCGCGAAGCGCTGTGGTCGGGGAACAAGCGCATCAACTGAAGCCATGACGGAGTGGGGGACGCCGAAGCGGGTAAACGTAGAACGTACAACGTACAACGTACAACGTAGGCTGAACGTGGAAGAGCACTGTATGGGTGCCAGTGCCTCCAGCGCTAGAGCACCGTCAGGCCAAGGCGTTCACGGGGGGTCAACGTGGAAATGGCGCCTCTGATCAGTTCCACCGCCGAGAGTCCGACCGGACGGTTTCCGGTACGTTCTACGTTCTACGTTCTACGTTGTACCACTCCCTCCCTCATCGCCCTCTCCCTCACACGCTCCCTGATGGGCGCCGCCGCGCTGCGGTTACCCGGACGAACACCGAAGAGGTGCTAGCGTGGCCTCCCGTGGCGGACGATCTATTCACCCACGGTTCCACCGGCGGATCGAACGGCATGGAGCCGCTCGATCTCCAGGCAGGGCCTTCAAGCACCAAGTACGTGTTCGTGACCGGAGGCGTGGTCTCCAGCCTCGGAAAGGGCATCACGGCGGCGTCGCTCGGACGGCTCCTCAAAGCCAGGGGGCTCCGGGTGGTCATCCAGAAGCTCGATCCGTACATCAACGTCGACCCCGGGACGATGAACCCCTTCCAGCACGGCGAGGTGTTCGTGACCGACGACGGTGGGGAGACAGACCTCGATCTGGGCCACTACGAGCGATTCGTGGGCACCAACCTGCGTCGCACATCGAACGTGACCGCCGGTTCGGTCTACCTGTCGGTGATCAAGAAGGAGCGTCGGGGCGACTACCTCGGCGACACGGTGCAGGTCATCCCGCACATCACCAACGAGATCAAGGCCCGGATCGCCAGAGTCGGCGAGGAAGGTGGCGCCGACGTCGTCATCACCGAGGTCGGCGGCACCGTCGGCGACATCGAGAGCCTGCCGTTCCTAGAGGCGATCCGACAGTTCGGCAACGACATCGGACGCGAGAACGCCCTCTACCTGCACGTCACGCTGGTTCCGTACATCGGCTCGGCCGAGGAGCTCAAAACCAAGCCGACCCAGCACTCCGTGGCCGAGCTGCGCTCGAAAGGCATCCATCCGGACGTGATCGTGCTCCGCTCCGATCGCCCGGTAGAGGAATCGGCCCGCCGCAAGATCTCGCTGTTCTGTGACGTACCGACCAAGGCCGTCATCAACGCCCTCGACGCCAACAGCATCTACGAGGTCCCGATGATGCTGCACGAACGAGGGCTGGACGCAGTGGTGTGCGACAGGCTCGGCATCACCACCGGACCTCCCGACCTGACCAGCTGGAAGGCGATGGTCGAGCGCATGCAGACCGTGGGCGAACCGGTCACCATCGGCATCGTTGGCAAGTACGTCGACCTTCCTGACGCCTACCTCTCCGTCGCCGAGGCCCTTCGCCACGGCGCCGCAACGGCGGGTCTGGCCATCGACCTGCGGTGGGTTCCCAGCGACGAGCTCACCGGCATGCTGGCGTCCAGCTACCTCGACGACCTGGATGGCATCGTCATCCCGGGTGGGTTCGGCGCCCGGGGAGTCGAGGGAAAGATCGCCGCCATCCGCTACGCCCGCGAGAACGGGGTACCCATGCTCGGCCTCTGCCTCGGTCTGCAGAGTGCCGTCATCGAGTACGCCCGAAACGTCCTCGGCCTGGAGGAGTCGAACTCGACGGAGTTCGATCCGACCACCGTCCATCCCGTCATCGACCTCATGGCGAGTCAGAGCGACGTCGAGGAGAAGGGTGGGACCATGCGGCTCGGGCTCTACCCGGCCAAACTGGTTCCCGGCAGCGTCGTCCACCGCCTCTACGGTGAGGAGCTCATCTACGAGCGGCACCGCCACCGTTGGGAAGTGAACAACCGCTACCGCAAGGATCTCGAGTCCGCCGGCCTGTTGATGTCGGGCGTGGCGCCCGACGACTCGCTCGTGGAGTTCATCGAGCTTCCCGGCCATCCGTTCTTCGTAGCGACCCAGGCCCACCCAGAGTTCAAGTCACGACCCGACCATCCGCACCCCCTGTTCCAGGGTCTGTCGGTGGCGGCAGGTGAACACCGCAGGGCTCGGACCGGGCGGGCACCGGCCATCGCTCCGATCGTCGAGCGGGCGTGACCTTTCACATCGCCGAAACCTCCACACTCGGTCGGGGCCGCTTCCTCGAGCTGCTCGACGTGGTGGTGGAAGGCCCCGACGGCGAACAGGCCCACCGCGACGTGGTCCGCCAC
Organism: uncultured bacterium; assembly: GCA_963825585.1. GTDB lineage: Bacteria > Actinomycetota > Acidimicrobiia > Spongiisociales > ZC4RG35 > JAOUGY01. The sequence goes on along the minus strand of CAWGTX010000006.1, from coordinate 340,321 downwards.
CCGGGCGGCGTGGGCATCCTCGCGCTCGACGGCACCGATGCGCTGCTGGTGCGCCAGTACCGGGTTGCGGTCGGGATGCCCATCCTGGAGATCCCCGCCGGCAAGCTCGACGGTGCCGATGAGCCGGTCGACGAGGCCGCCATCCGGGAGCTGGAGGAGGAGGTCGGCTACACCCCGTCCGAGCTCATTCCGCTCGGCCCGATGTGGCCCTCGCCCGGGTACACCGACGAGGTGATCCACCTGTTCGCCGCTCGGGGCCTCGAGCCGACACCCCGCAGGCCGGACGGAGTGGAGGAGCACCACTCCGAGATCGTTCGGATCGACCTCTCCGAGTTGGTCGACATGGTGGAGCGGGGAGACATCCTGGATGCCAAGACCCAATTGGCCGTCCTGGCCTGGGCACGAAAGGGCACCTGATCTCCCTGGGGGCCGACGTCGCCGACTACCTCGCCTCCCTCCGGGTGGAGCGGGGCCTGGCGCACAACACGCTGAGCGCCTATCGACGTGACTTGGACGAATATCTGGCGTTCGTAGGAACCCATGCCGCCGATGAGTCCACCGTGGCCGCCTTCGTCGAACACCTTCGCTCCCGGGAACTGGCGCCCGCCTCGGTGAATCGGAAGATGGCCGCCGTGCGGGGCCTGCACCGGTACCTCCTGGCCGAGGGCCTGGCGACCGACGACCCGACCGTCCTGGTCGACCGCCCCCGGCTGGCCATGTCGCTCCCGAAGGCGCTCGACATCCACGAGGCCGCGACACTCGTCGAGTCGCCCGACCTCTCCACGGTGGCGGGCCGACGTGACTCCGCCCTCCTGGAGTTCCTCTACGGAACGGGCTGTCGGGTTTCGGAAGCAGTGGGTCTCGACCTCGCCCACCTCGATCTGGTCGAACGAGTCGCCCTCGTCACGGGCAAGGGGTCGAAACAACGACTGGTTCCCCTGGGCGGCGCAGCCGTCGCCGCCCTCCAGCGTTGGCTGCCCGACCGTTTGGAGCTGGCGAAACCCGGCCACGACGCCGCGTTCGTCAACCTGCGGGGAGGCCGGTTGAGCCGCCAGGGCGCCTATCTCGTGGTCAAGGCGGCAGCATCCGTATCGGGGATAGCATCGGAGCGGATCTCCCCGCACGTCCTCCGACATTCGGCCGCCACGCACATGATCGAAGGGGGAGCGGACCTCCGTTCCGTCCAGGAGATGCTCGGTCACGCTAATGTCACCACCACCCAGGTCTATACACGGGTGAGCCCACAGCACCTCCTCGAGGTGTTCGTTCAGGCGCATCCAAGGAGCAGGTGACGAGTTCACCAGCGAGGAAATACATGCCGATCGACACCGTACGTGCACGCCAGGAATTGGAAGCGGAACGCATCCGTCTCCTCCATCAGCTCGACGAGCTGGGTGCCACCGAATCGGGTGAGCTCAGAGCCGGTCTCGACTACGGTGACGGGTTCGCCGACGCCGGAGCCGCCACCGCCGAACGGACCGAACGATTGGGCCTCGCCGAAACGCTCAAGGGCCAGCTCGACGCCGTCGACGCCGCCCTCGCTCGAATCGAGGAAGGCGGGTACGGCACCTGCGTGATCTGCGGCAACCCGATTCCCGAGGCTCGGCTCGAAGCGCGACCGTCGTCGATTCTGTGCGTGGACTGCAAGTCCCGCCGCTGACCGATGCCGGGTAGCTGGACCCATCTCGCCGCGCGCTTCTTCGATGTGGTCACCGCGCAACCCCTCGACCCGGTTGACCTTGGCAGGCTGAACGATTGGCTCTCGCCGGTCGAGCAGGCGATCTTCCTCGGCCAACGTGCGGCCGACCAGCGCCACGGTCTCGAGTGCGGCCTCGAGGTGGCTCGCAACCACGCCGATCGGCTCGACCTGGTGAGAGCCGCCCTGCTGCACGACGTTGGCAAACGTCACGCCCGACTCGGACCGCTGGGCCGGGTGCTCGCCTCGATCCTCATCCGACTCCACACGCCGTTGGGAGCCAGGGTGCGGTCGTACGAGGCCCACGGGCCGATCGGCTCCGACGAGCTTCTCGAACTCGGCGCCGAGGGTCTGGTGGTGGACTTCGCCCGGCACCACCACGGCGCCCGGCCCGCCTCCATCACGAGTGAGGACTGGGACCTGCTCGAGTCGGTCGACCGGGCCCGGCTCGGCACTGCCCGCCCAACGAACCGATACGCTGAACCTCCACACGGAAACGGACGGCGGCGATGACCTATCACGTGAAGACAGCGGTGTTCGAGGGGCCCCTCGATCTGCTCCTCCAGCTCATCACCCGTCATCAGGTGGATGTCACGGCGGTGAGCCTCGGTGATCTGGTCACCGAATACCTCTCATACCTCGACGACATGAGGCTGCTCGATCTCGACGTGACCAGCGAGTTCCTGCTCATCGCCGCCACCCTCATCCAGCTCAAGGTCCGTCAGCTGCTGCCGGACGACGTCGAGGTCGATCTCGACGAGGAATTGGCCCTGATGGAAGAGCGCGACCGACTCCTCAGCCGACTGCTCATGTGCGTCACCTTCAAGGACGTGGCAGCCGTGCTGTCGGCCCGCATGTCGCTCGCCAACCGGTTCGTCCCCCGCACGGCCGGCCTCGATCAGAAGATCCAACCGCGGCCGATGGAGATCGTCATACCGGTCGATGCCGCCGGATTGGCACGCATCGCCGACAAGGTCTTCACGGAACGTCCCACCGAGCCCGACCTCGATCATCTCGACCTCGACCTGCCGTCGGTACAGGCCGCCATAGACGAGCTCAGGGTACGTGTCAGCGAAACGGCCGAGACCACCTTCGAAGACCTCGTTTCCCACTGCACCCGCAAGTTGGAGGTCGCCGCCTACTTCCTGGCGCTGCTCGAGCTCGCCCGGTGGGGCATGGTCGAGCTCGCCCAGGAGGATTGGCTGTCGACCATCGAGGTCCGCCACAAGGCCGAGGGACAACCCGGCGAGGCACGATCGGAGTGGACCCAATGAATCCCCTGGCAGCCCTGGAGGCGATTCTGTTCGTCACCGAAGCCCCGGTACCGATCTCCGAACTTGCGGAGGTCCTCGAGCTCTCCACCGGCGAGATCGAACGCCTCCTCACCGAACTGTCCGAGCGGCTCGACGCGAGCGACAGCGGTCTGGTGGTGCGCCAGGCTGCCCACGGGTGGCGCCTGTACTCCCGGCCGGAGTGCTACCCCTACCTGGAGCGGTTCTCGTCTTCCGCCACCGCCAGACGCATCTCCGGTGCCGCGCTCGAGGTGCTGTCCGTGATCGCCTACCGCCAGCCGGTATCCAGGGCCCAGATCGCCGAGATCCGCGGGGTCGACTCGGACTCCTCGGTGCGCTCGCTCGAGCGGATGGGGCTGGTGGAGGAGGCGGGGCGGCTCCCCACGCCCGGCAACCCGGCCGTGTACCGGACCAGCGACCTCTTCCTAGAGAAGCTCGGACTGACCTCGGTCGATCAGCTCCCCCCTCTGGCAGACCACGTCCCACCTTCATCGGTGGTCGAGGTGCTCGAGGAGACGTTCCGGACGCCCGAGGCGTGAGAGAACCCATCAAGGTCCACAAGGCGATCTCCGACGCCGGTCTCATGTCGCGACGTGCCGCCGAGGCCCTGATCCGGGAGGGTCGGGTGCAGGTGGACGGCCGTGGCGTCACGCTCGGACAACGTGTCGATCCCGACACCGCCGTGGTCGAGGTCGATGGCAAACGGATCCCAGTCGCACCCGGGAAGGTGACGTACCTGGTCAACAAACCCCTGGGGGTCATCTCCACGGCCTCCGACCCGCAGGGCCGCCGCACGCTCGTCGATCTCGTCCCCGCCGAGCCCAGGGTGGTCCCGGTCGGACGGCTCGACGCCGACTCCGAGGGCCTCATCCTGGTGTCCAACGACGGCGAGCTGACCCACCGGGTCACCCATCCCAGCTTCGGAGTCACCAAGACCTACACGGCGCTCGTCACCGGCCAGATCGGTGCCGCCGCTCTGAGAGCCCTCACTGAAGGCGTCACCCTCGACGACGGTCCGGCCAAGGCCCTCTCCGCCCGGGTCCTCGACCGCCGGGCCCGCACCACGATGATCGAGATCGTGCTGGGTGAGGGACGCAACCGGGAGGTTCGGCGCATGTGCGACGAGATCGGATACCCGGTCGAACGACTGGTGCGCACCGCCATCGGTGCGATCCGCGACCGCACCCTCAAGCCGGGGGAGTGGCGCCTCCTCGAACCCGGTGAAGTCGCCGGTCTCTACGCCGGGGGTTGAAGCACCGGTACCTTCACGGCTGCGGTGTGGGGTTGCCGTTGCAGTCGAAACCCTCGCCCGGGCGGTACCGGGCGACCACCGAGTCCTCGATGACCCGCCCGTCGGGATAGGTACGGGAGCGAAAGGTCTCGACGTCGGTGCATCGGTTGAACGGACGTTGCTCCTGGCCCGTCTCGACCACCTCGATGTGGGGCGTGGAGTACAGGGTCATCGTGATCGAGGTGTCCTCGTACGTCGGCCAGATGAGCACCGGGAACTCGGTGGAGTTGGTGATCCGGAGGTCGGGCTTGGGGAACGACAGGGTCGCTTCCCGACCGTACGGATATCGGCTGATGTAGATCGAGTGGCTCTGGTACTCGTCGAGATCGAGTCCGGCGAAGAACGCCGCATTGAAGAACGTGGTGGCGAACTGGGAGATGCCCCCACCCACCGATTCGGTGAAACGGCCCCGCTCGATGACGCCCGCCGACACGAACCCCTTCTCAGTGGTGCGCCTCCCCACGAACTCGTTGACCGAAAAGGACTCACCCGGCAGGAGATACTGGCCACGTACGAGGTCGGCGATCCGATGGATGTTCGCCACACGCGCCTCACAGCAGGCGTGTTCGGTGGTGAACGCTCCGACCGGCTCGACCACACCTTCTCCGGCGGCCCAAGCGGCGAGGGCCTCGTCGTCGGACTCTGCCGGGGGAACGTCGACCATTCCGTCCGGTTCCCCGTTCTCCAGTGCCGCCACGATCACCTCGCCGGCGTCCGGACCGCAGCATCCCTGCGGGGTGGACCCGGGTTCGACCAGGACGGGGACTCCATCCTCGATCTCGAAGACCGGATCGGTGCCCGGACGCGACACTCCCTCGAACAGCGACAGCAACGCCGCCTGGATGGCCTCGGGAAGGAACCGCACGCTCGGCTCGGACAGCGGGCCGGAGAGGTCGATGCTCTGGCGAAGCGTTCGAGCCGACAGTCGACCGGTCTGGCCGAGGAGGCGAACCGTCACTCCCCGGTCGGTGAGGTCGGCCAGTCGGTTGGCCAACTCCTCGGCCGTGGCGTCTGTGTCGTCCGTGGGTACCGCGAGCACCGGAGCGGACACCGAGAGCGTCTCGCCGGGGCGGAAGTCGGCTGTGACCGCCGCCGACGCCGCCCTGACGTCGAGGCGCGACCCTGCCGTCCCGGGAACCACCACGAACCCCTCCTCTTCCAGCACCACCGTCGGCTCGACAGGATCCGAGACCGTCGCCGCAGGGTGCGCTGACAGGAACGAGTCGACCGCTTCGACCGGGAGATCGACCGAGGTCGTGACGTCCCGCTGCCGCCACGGCCCCTGCGCCCACGATAGGAAGTCGGTGGCGTACGAACCGGTCCGCCCGGCAGCCATCACCCCCTGGAAGGTGGACGCCTCGTCGACGACCACGCCGAGATCGGCGGCGGTGGCCTCGATGGTTCCTCCCTCGAAGACGATCTCCACCCCGGCCTGACGGATCGAGTCGGCGCGGGCTCCGATCACATCGGTGAGCTCGTCGGTGTTCATGAGGCCTACCGAGCGGCCGTCGAGCGTGACGTTCGGCGCTACCTCATCGAGGCCGGTGCGCCACTCCACCACGTACCATCCGACGATGGCCGCGGCCGACACACTCAGGGTGGCCAGGACGATGATGAGAGCTCTCCGCACCCGGTGATGGTATGCGCCGGCGGAGCCAACATCAGTCGCCGGGTCGATCACGCCCTGCTCGGCGACTCGAATACCGCATCGGGGTCGCCGCTCCTAGGATCGCCCCCGATGACGAGGCGCATCATTCCGATCGATCACCCGGTTCAGGCCGTCGTGCGGCCTCCCGGCTCGAAGAGCTTCACCAATCGCGCGCTGATCGTCGCCGCCCTCGCCTCGGGTGGTGCGAGTCGTCTCATCGACCCCCTGGAGGCCGACGACACCGTCGCCATGCGTGAATGCCTGCGCGGGCTGGGTGTGCTCATCGACGACGTCGACGATCCGTGGCTGGTGCTCGGCACCGGAGGTCGTCTCACCGCTCCCCCCGCTCCCCTCGACGCCCGGGCCTCGGGGACGACAGCCCGGTTCGTCACCGCGGCGGCCGTCCTCGCCGATGGTCCGGTCACCATCGATGGCACCGCCCGCATGCGCCAACGTCCCATGGCCCACCTGCTCGATGCGCTCACCGCATTGGGGGCGAAGGTCACCTCGAACGGCGGCTACCCACCGGTCACGATCACACCGGCTCCGTTGCACGGGGGAGAGGTGGCGATCGACGGGTCCGCCTCCAGCCAGTTCGTCTCGGCCCTGCTCATGCTGGCCCCGATGCTCGCCTCGCCAACGACGATCCGACTGGCGGGCGGCGAGGTGGTGTCTAGGCCGTATCTGACCTCGACGCTCGAGGTGATGGAGGCGTTCGGTGCGGAGGTCGTGGATCGGGGTGACACCTTCGATGTGGCCCCGACCGGCTACCGCAAGACCCACTACGACATCGAAGCCGACGCCTCGGCCGCCGCCTACCCGCTCGTGGCAGCGGCCATCACCGGGGGAGTGGTCTCCATCGAAGGCATCCCCGACTCCTCGACTCAGGCAGACCTCGCCCTGGTCGGCGTCCTCGAATCGATGGGGTGCGCCGTGGAGCGGGGTACGACCCGGATCGTGCTGTCGGCGGTGGGTCGATCGCTCCGGGGCGTCGACGTGGACATGAACCTGGCGCCCGATGCCGTGTTGGCGCTCTCGGTGGCGTGCCTGTTCGCCGACGGACCCAGCCGGATCCGCAATGTCGGCAACCTCCGGATCAAGGAGACCGATCGCCTGCTGGCGCTCGAGACCGAGATCCGCCGAATGGGCTCCGGGGCACGGGTCGAAGGAGACGACCTCCTCATCACCCCGGGCCCGCTCCGTGGCGCCGCCATCGAGACCTACGACGATCACCGCATGGCGATGTCGTTTGCTCTGGCCGGTCTGCGCATCCCCGGGGTCGAGATCATCGATCCGGGATGCGTCGCCAAGACCTGGCCTTCGTTCTTCGATGTACTGGAACAGATGTGACGCCGATCGTGATCACCGTCGACGGTCCGGCCGGCTCGGGCAAGTCAACCGTGAGCAGGGCGGTGGCCGGGCGCCTGGGTTGGCGACACCTCGACACGGGGGCCTACTACCGGGCTGCCACCGTGGCGGCACTGGAGGCCGGCGCCCATCCCGCCGCCGAAGAGGCGGTGCTCGCCGCCCTCGAGGGTCGCCACTTCGACCAGGTCGAGGGGGCCATGCTGTTGGATGGCCGGAACATCTCGACCGAGATCCGGAGTGAGGCCGTCACCGCAGCGGTGAGCTCGGTTGCCGCTCACCCCCGCGTCCGACGCCTGATGGTGGAGTTGCAGCGCCGATGGGTCGGGCAACGAACCGGCGCCGTGGTCGAGGGGCGCGACATCGGAACGGTGGTCTTCCCCGACGCCGGGGTGAAGGTGTTCCTCACCGCCGACCCGGCGGAACGGGCCCGCCGCCGTGCAGCGGAGACGGGGCACGCCGCCGAGGCGGTGGCCACCGCCATCGATCGACGCGATCGGCTCGATTCCACCCGTCCGGTCTCTCCGCTCCGCCCCGCCGAGGACGCTCTCGTGATCGACACCACCGAGTTGGGCATCGAAGAGGTCGTGGACCTGATCGTCGAAGCTGCCGTCGCCCTGTGATCAAGGGATGGCGCCGTGGGGGAGGGGCCTGGTACCTCCGGGCGTGGGGCGGATGACCGTTCGGCTCAGGCTTGGAGCAGGCGGAGCGCGTCGGAGGCGGTCCAGTCCCTGTCCTGTTCCAGCCACCCCCGCTCGCGGGACGGCTTGGCCGTCACGGATGCTTCGACCAACGCCTGGAGTGTGGACACGAACGAGCGGAGCTGGGGAGGCAGCGGGAAGTACTCGCCCTCCTCGGTCACCTGCAACAGCTCGAATCCGAGCCGGGCGTCCACCCGGTCGATCACCTCCTGCACGAGGTGATCGGGAGCGGATGCGCCTGCGGTGAGCCCGACCGTCGTGACCCCGTCCAGCCATGTCTGCTCGATCTCGGCCGCCGAGTCGATCCGATGGGCCTGACGACCGAGCTCCCGCGCCACCCTCACGAGCGCCTGGGTGTTCGATGAGTTCTCCGAGCCGACCACCAGGATGAGCTCACACTCCTCGGCCAGTCGCTTCACCGCTGACTGGCGGTTGGTGGTGGCGTAGCAAAGGTCACTCTTGCGGGAGGTGGCGAGGCCAGGGAACCGGGCGGATGCGTCCTCGAGAACGGACTGCCACTCGTACATCCCCAGTGTGGTCTGGGCGAGCAGCGCGACCTTGGAAGGATCGGCTGGGGAGAAGTCACCCAGTCCCAGCTCGGGCTCGACGAGCGTGATGGCGTCGGGTGCCTCAGCCACCGTGCCCATCGCCTCGTCGTGCCCGGTGTGGCCGATGTAGATGATGTCGAAACCCTTCTTCGCCATCTGCTTCACCTCGTGGTGCACCTTCGTGACGAGTGGACACACTGCGTCGATCACCACAGCCGCCCGCTGCTCGGCCCCCGTGATCACCTCAGGGGCGGAGCCGTGGGCCGAGAGCATGACCGGAGCACCTTCGGGTACCTCGGAGATGTCGCCCACGAAGATAACGCCCACCTTCTCGAAGGCGCGCACCACCCACTCGTTGTGGACGATCTCGTGGTAGCAGTAGATCGGCGGCTCGAACACCCGCACCATCCAGGTGAGCGCCTTGATCGCCATCTCCACTCCGGCGCAGAAACCGCGCGGCTCTGCCAGCAGGAGTCGTTCAGGCTGCGGTTCTGTCATGGGAGGAAGGTTAGGGCGGAGACGGCCGGTACCCGCAACGTGGCCTCTAACCTTGCGTCATGTCCCGTCTCCCCGTCGTCGCCGTGGTCGGCCGCCCCAACGTGGGCAAGTCCACGCTCGTGAACCGCATCGTGGGCGGTCGTCCCGCCGTGGTCGAGGAGATGCCGGGAGTGACCCGTGACCGGCGCGAATTCACCGCCGACTGGACCGGGCGGTCGTTTCTGGTGGTCGACACGGGCGGATGGGAGATCCGTCCCGGTGCGCCGTTCGTCGACGAGATCCGCGAGCAGGCCGAGGCCGCCGTCGCCACCGCCGACGCCGTCATCTTCGTGACCGACGCCACCACCGGCATGACCGACGACGATCAGAGTGTCATCCGCATCCTGCGGGCGGCCGAGGTGCCCGTGTTCCTGGCTGCCAACAAAGTCGACGCTCCCAGCCACGAACGACTGGTCGACGACTTGTGGGCTCTCGGCCTGGGCCAGCCCTACCCGGTGTCGGCCTTCCACGGTCTGGGCATCGGCGACATGCTCGACGCTGTGGTCGGTGCGCTCCCGGAGGCGCCGCGCCACGCCGGCGCCGACGACATACCGAGCCTCGCCATCATCGGACGTCCCAACGTGGGCAAGTCGACCCTCCTGAATCAGCTCCTCGGGGAAGACCGCGTGATCGTGTCAGACCGGCCCGGCACCACCCGCGATCCCATCGACGCCGTGGTGGAACTCGCCGGCACCACCTACCGGCTCATCGACACCGCCGGAATCCGCCGCAAACCGCAGATCACCGAGGATGCCGACTTCTACGCAGTGCTCAGGGCCCGCGAGGTGCTCGAACGTGCCGACGTCGCCCTGTTGGTCATCGACGCCACCGAAGGGGTGACGCATCAGGACCAACGAATCGCCGACGAGGTGGTGGTGGCCGGCGTCGGGATGGTGGTGGTGATCAACAAGTGGGATCTGGTCGATGACGAGGCCCGCAAACGCATCGAAACCGACCTGCCCGACCGCTTCGGCTTCGTGTCGTGGGCGCCGGTGGTTCGCGTCTCCGCCCTCACCGGATCACGAACAGGCCGGCTCCCGGCGGCTATCGAGGTGGTGCTCGAGAACCGGCTGCGACGAATCGGAACCGGCACACTCAACCGTTTCGGTGTCGGAGTGGACCAACGCTCATCTTCCTCCCACCCGGAAGGGCCGTCGGGCCCGGCTGCGGTACGTCGTACAGGCCGGCGTCGCCCCACCGACCTTCATCGTGTTCGTGTCCGGCGGCGAGCTGGGTGACGACTACCTCAGGTTCCTCGAAGGCAAGCTTCGCGGGGTAGAGGACTTCACGGGCACGCCGGTGCACATCTTCACCAGGTCGAGAGAACAGGCACGGTGAGCGATCCGTTCCTCCCCGAGGCCGACTCCGAACCGGACGAGCCGACACCGTGGGGGTTTCGCATCACGCTGGTCGCCATGGGGTTGTACCTGCTGTGGCGGCTGGTCGAAGGGGTCCTCTGGGCGTGGGATCGTCTGGCGGGTTGAGCCGTCGGCCCGACGTGCGGAGCCGGTATCGTCGCTCGAGCGGCTGCGACCGGAATGGTTTGGAACGAGTCGGACCGGGGCTGGCGACCTGCTGATCAGAACGGCCGGTTGCGATAGGCGGAGAGGATCTCGGCCCGCCGTTCGGCCGACGTGAGCGGGTTGGCTCTTCGGAACCGGACACGTTGGGTGATCTGCGGGCCCACCCTGATCAGGTAGAGGGCGTTTGCGGCGACCGCGAACCACGTGTAGGCATCGTCGGAGAAGGCGACTCCCCAGACGACGAGGAACACAGGCCACAGCACCGACCCGATGGTGACTTCGCCCAATGTCCAGGCCGTCAGGTTGGCGGCAACGATGGCAAACGGCACTCCGACCGGGCTCAGGACCATCGATGCGCCGATGATCGGTGACTGTCCGAAGGCGCCCCTGAACCGGTACTGGACCGGGAACACGTGCCCCAGCACGGCGCCGGCGCCCGCCGCTGCCGCCGGCTCGCGACCGAGAAGCCACCAGGCGACCCCAACCGCTATCGCGGCTTTGGAGATGTCTCCCAGGGTGGCGAGGCCACCGGCCTTTCGACCGGCCCGCGACCCGACGGCACCCGGCGACACGCCCCGTGCCTCGATGACGAAGCCTTTGTCGCCCATCTCGTAATGGCTGGTCGAGATGTCCTGGCCGCCGAGTGTGCGTCCGGCAACCAGGCGGGCGAAGGAGATGGTGCCGAACAGGTAGCCCGCCATGAGACCGAGGAAGAGGTCGCTCACGAAGCCACCACCGTGACGACGCCGGTGTAGCCGTCGACCACGACCTCGGTCCCGTCGGCGAGGTCGCACACGCCTTCCACCGACACGACACATGGGATCCCGAACTCTCGGGCGACGATCGAAGAGTGGCTCAGCATTCCGCCCGCCTCCGCGACCACGGCTGCCGCCCGGGCGAACAGGGGAGTCCAGGAGACGTCGGAATGGGGGACCGCCAGCACGGTGCCCGGCCCCAGCACCCGATGGGCGGTCGGGTCCCGGACCACCACCACCGGCCCCCGGTGCCGTCCCCTGGCCGACCCGACCCCGCGGAACTCGACGGTTCCGAGGAGAGCGGGCAGCGGGACGAAGTCGTCGCCCACGATCAACTCGGGCACCCTGTAGCCCTCTGCCTCGATCATCTCCACGGCTCTGACATCGATCAGATCGATGGCGAGGTCGCCTCCCCGCAACGCCGCCAGCACCTCGGCGATCTCGAGGTGGATCACGCGTTCGGCCGTGGGCAGCCTCCCGGAAGCGGCCAGTCGTCTGCCGGCCTCCATCAACAGCGGCCTGAGGTCCATGTAGATGCCGGTGTATGCCTGGCTCACGGATTCGCGGAGGATCTGCATGCGTCCGGCCGACTCCACCTTCTTTCGGATGCCCCGGCTCACGCCCGTAGTCGTCACGGCCAGCCCGGTCCGCTCCCGGGCAGGCGTCACTGCCATCCGAATCACCCTGTTCGGATCCTCCCGCCACGGCACCGCCGTCAGATCGGTGGTGCGCTCGGACAGTGCGCCGAAACGGTCGAGATACCGCTCGACAGCCGCCACCACGTCTGCACACCGCTCGTCAGCCACCAAGCTCTCCCACACCGTATCGGCGAGACCCGCCCGCAGCTCCGGTGGTAGCTCGCCGACGGCCTCGCGCACCTCATGCAGGCCCCGGTCTGGGTCGTGTGCTCCGGCCTGGGGCATTCCCCAGGTGGGATCGACGGTGTCGGGATCGATACCCGCCGACTGCAGCGCCTTCCTGGCGCGCCCGGCACGGGCGGACGCCAGCAGTGGCACGACGATGTTGGCGTAGGCCGCCCTCTCAGCGCGATTCATGGCGCGCTCCACTGCAGATGCGAGCTCGGGATCGGACAACTCCTCGAGGCCAGGTTCGGCCCTTGCCTCGTGCCGAATCGAGTCCAGATCACGCTCGGCTCGATCCGGGTACCTCAGGACCGACCACCCCAGGCGCGCCATCCGGGGCAGATTGGCAAGGGCGGCACCGGTCCCCGGCCGCATCGAAGGCTTTTCCGGACCGTCGTCGAGCCCGATCAGGAGCTCGAGGCTGTCACGGGGCATGCCGGCGCGTTCGAACACGGCACCCAGTGCTGTCATGTCGAAGTAGGCGCGACCGCCGAATCGGCGGGCGAGGCGATCCGGCGAGAGGCCGGTGGGCCCGACGGCCGCATCGATCAGCCGGATCCATGCCCGGTTCACCACGGGAACATTCACCGACCAGGTGAGGGGGCTGATGATCCCAGGCATCACCTCCTTGGCGATCCGGCGCGAGTAGATGGTCACGTCTTCCAAGCCCGTGATCGGGCGAGCCTGGAGCCACCAGACATCGGTCCCGTCCCACGCCCACTCGACGTCGACGGGGTGGCCGAACCCGACTGCGATCGCCTTGGTCCCGCGGGCGACGCGCTCGGCGAGGTGATCGTCCCCGACCGGGGGCCTGGAAACGAACGATCCCCAACGGAAGACCCACCGATCAGGGTTGATCAGCCCGCCGACCACGCCTTCGCCGGTGCCCCGAGCGGACTCGATCACCACCTCGTCGAGGCCGGTCAACGGGTTCCGACTGAATGCCACGCCCGAGTACAGCGCAGGCACCATCCGTTGTACCACCACGGCCATCGCCACGGCGGCCGGATGCGGCCGGTAGGCGTGCAACCGGTCCGAAGACGCCGACTCGAGCACCTGGCGCACGGCGTCCTCGATCGAGGCGACATCGCCGGGGACTCCCAGTTTCGTCGTGAACTGACCGGCGAAGGAATGGTCGGCGCCGTCCTCCACCGGACTCGACGACCGCACGGCGTAGGTGAGAGAGGTGTCGAGGAACGACCGCACCTCCGGTGTGATCCCGACGTGCCCCACGGGCACAGTCACGAACGGGGGCACTCGGCAGCCGAGCTGCTGAAGACGTCGAAGGCTCACAGCCTTCCCGCCGATGCGCTCCCTTTCGGCTGCATCGATTCGTGAGTTCGCCCGACCTCCCATGGCCAAGCGAGGATAGGAGGATTCGGGTACAGTCGCTGCGCTGGAGATGGGTGTACGGAGGTGGAGATGACCGGACGGCGGCGACTTGCGCTCGTGGCGGCGATGTCGGCGATGCTCGCCTCGGTCCCCGCGGTCGCCTTCGCCCACGAGGACCAGGTGATCAGGCTGGGGTCGTTCTGGGGCGGCTTTCTCCATCCCGTGCTGGGCCTCGACCATTTCCTGGCGATGGTTGCCGTGGGCATCGTCAGCGCTCAGATCGGTGGCAGGGCGGTGTGGAGCGTCCCGGCGGCGTTCGTGGCGACCATGGGGGTCGGGTACCTGCTGGGCCGGGTCGACCTGGGAATCGGTGGCGCCGTGGAGTGGCCGATCGTGGCTTCGGTGATCGTCTTGGGAGCGGTGATCGCCACCGGTGGGAAGATCCATCTCGCTGTGGCATTCGGGGCGGTGGCGTTCTTCGCCGTCTTTCACGGCTACGCCCATGGAGCGGAGATACCGGCGATCGCCGATCCACCGAGGTACGCGCTCGGGTTCTCGAGTGGGACGGCCGTCATCCACCTGCTGGGCGTCCTGATCGGATCCGTCGCCTGCCGCTACCGGTTTGGGCCGGTGGTGCTGAGGACGGCCGGCGGAGTGGTTTCGACCATCGGGGTGTTGTTCGCGGTGGGAGTGCTGTGACCGTCGAGGCCACGCCCACCAACGGCAACCGCCTCCATCCCGCGGCAGGCGAGGCAACGACCGACCGACGCACCGCCGGTCTTTGGGCGATGCTCGGTTTCGTCGTGATCTTCCTAGCCGGGGCCGCCCTCCATTTCACCTTCGAGTTGAGCGGCTACCAGACCTGGGTGGGATGGTTCTCGGCGGTCAACGAGTCCGCCTGGGAACACCTGAAGATGTTCTACTTCCCCGCACTGGCGTTCGCTCTCATCCAACACGCCTACCTCAGGGACAAGGTGCGGTGCTACTGGTACGGGGTGGGAGCCGGGCTCCTGATCGTTCCGGTGACAATCCTCGGCACCTTCTATCTGTACCTCGGGATCCTGCTTCCCATCCGTGGGAAGGGCACTCTGGCGCTCGACATCGGTACGTCGGTGCTCGGTGTGGCCCTCGCCCAGTGGGTGACCTACCGGATCTGGACCCGGGCGTCCCAGCAGCGTCGTGCGCCAAGCCTGGTGATGTTGGCCGCCAATCTCGGGTTGCTGGGCGCGATGTTGCTGCTGACCGCCTACCCGCCCAGGTTCTTCCTCTTCGAGGATTTCTACGGGTACACCTACAACGGGCTGTACGGAGTGCTGGACTCCTACGAGGGGCGGGAGGTCTTCGTCGAATCATGAGCGACTGCCGCCAGCCGAGCGAGGTGAAGGCCATCGAGCGGCTCCGGCACGGGGTGCCGAAGCGTTGTCGGGCTGGAGAGACTTGAACTCTCGACCTCTTGACCCCCAGGTTAACCGGTCGAGTCAGGGTCAAATCCCCGCGCCCGGTGATCTCCTGGACTCATCCTTGGCGGCGGTTGCCCCACGATTGCCCCCTAGCGGGTGGTCGAGTGTGGCCACTGACGACCGTACGGCGCCCGACAGCCTCATCCCTGAGTGCTCCAGCGTGTCTCGTGAGGAGAACGTCGCATCTGGTACCGCTCGTTGATCGACAGGTGCCGCACCTATCTTGGCGAGCCGGCGCAAGAGACAACCATCGCGTTCCCTTCATGCGGTTGGCGTGTTGCGAACCAGCGCCAGCAGACCGAAGGAGATCACACCCATGGAGGAGTCACTCAACTCCCGAGCGCCCGTATCAAGAGGCGCCGACCGAGTCCAGACTGTACATGCCGGAAGACGCTTCGATCGGATCTGAGCGTTAGCAGAACCCTGTCCGACAGCTTCGGAAGAGTCATAAGCTCCCGCTCACTTCTCGGTCGGCCGTGCCATTCGCTACCCGGCACTCGGTGTAGCGGCCTTCATCGCCGAACAAGCATCGCTCGACGAGAGCGAGTAGGGCTTGCCCGCCAATCGGCCCGCCTTCGATGACGGCATCGGAGGCGGGCTTCCAAGCGAGTTTCATCGAGCCCTGGCACGGTGTGCTCCAACCATTGGATCGCGCCACACGCTGCGTGCTTCGCTCGAGCTGCAGTTTGTCAACGACGCCGGGGTATCAGGTCCGAAGGGTCTGTCACAGCGCGTGGAGAGCTGCGATTCGCGATGCGGTTTATCCGATGCCTTCCACCGCAGGGGCATCGGTTGCGCTTGCTCTCGGCTTCTTCTTCAACCGCCAAGGTGAAGCCTGGCCGGCTGTGGAAACGCTCGCGACGATTGCTAAGAGGAAGCAGGCGACCATCAGAAGCGGCGTGCGGGATCTTGAGAGTGCTGGGTTGGTGCACACCCTGAGCGTCTCCGGGCGGGACTGCCTGCAACGGCCGTGGGTCATTCGAATCGGTATCTCGCAACCCTGCCCACCGGGACTGACTTGCCCTCTATCGGATCAGCCGCCAACTCGGTCCCAGACGACAGCCAACCCGTGCCGGACGAGGCCGTCAACACCGTCCGCCTAGACCGACGAAGACTGATTGAAGAAGCAAAGAAGAAGGCAGGAGCCACGTGAATTCGATCGAGCGTCAGCGAGGCGGCTGGCTCATCCTGCACGCGGTCACCTCGGTTGCGTCTGAACCTCTTCCATCACACGGGCGAGTTCAACGCTCGATCGCGGAGGCCCCAGGAGTTTGCGCAGGACTCCCGTCCTCGATGCCGGCTCTATCCAGAAGATCGCGACACGCCGACAGCCGCACGCGCTCGTCGGGGGACTCGAGAGCCAGGCGGATCAGCTCACTCAGGACGGGGTCGATCGCAGCGAGCAACCGCCGACGCGCCGCCTCGCGAACCGTGGGCGCAGCACCTCCATGACTCGGACATACGGTGCCGCCATCGATCGCGAACCGACGGCACGCCTTCGCCGGTTTGGGACGATCGAGCGGTACAACGTTGACTCACGAGCCAAGCGTACCGACGCGATCGCGCGCCGCCCATGGAACTCGAGACCCTTGAAACCCCCAACGCGTTCGTGCTCACGGCCCCTGATGTTCCTGTATCGTGAAGAGAACAGTGGCTCGGAGGCGCGCGCAATGCCCCCGAGCCGAGCCGACCCCTGAGTGAGCAGGAGGCCGACCATGGCCAACGGTAATGGTGTTGAGGGGCGTCGACCCAAGCGTGCCAATGGCGAGGGCACTGTCTACAGAGACCCGCGAGGCCACTGGATAGCGGCCGTCATGATCGACGGCCGCAGGATCAAAGCGCACCGGGAAGACCAAGACGGAGGCGCGCAGGCGACTCGACGAGGCCAAAGCTCATCTCGCCGCTGGCCTGCCGACCGGCAATCGAAACACTCACAGTCTCGGCTTGGTTGACTACCTGGATCGCTGACGTGGTTCCCGGCACCGTGTCGGAGCGGACCGAAGACTGGTATGCGACGGTGTGCCGCAGCTACATCAACCCGTACGTTGGGCATCGCCGCCTGCATGCTCTGACGCCTGCACACGTTTCGGCGATGCTCCGCAGCCTCGAGGCCGCTGGCTACTCGGCACAGACACGACAGAGCGTGGCCGCAAGGTGCTGAGGATCGCGCGTACGTCGAGCGGAGACTGAGGGCCTGGTCGCACGGAATCGTTGCGGCCCTGGCTGCTGGCCCGCGGCTTGACCGCCCGAAGGGGCGCACGCTGACACCAGAGCAGGCCCGAGAGCTTCTCTGCGCCGCCAAAGCCGATCGCTTGGAGGCAGCGTGGGTGCTCATGTTGTCACTCGGTCTTCGCCGCTGCGAGGCCCTCGGGTTGTCGTGGTCCGATGTCGACCTAGTCGGAGGCACCGTCACTATCCGTAGGGCCCTGACGAGGGTCCGGGGGACGCTGAGGCTTGGTGAGACCAAGACCGCCGGCTCTCGCCGGACTCTCTACCTTCCCGCCGAGGCGGTGGAGGTTCTCAGGCGACACCGGGCCAGACAGGTAGCCGAGAGACTTCGAGCGGGAGAGTGCTGGCAGGAGTCGGGACTGGTCATCACGACCGAGATCGGAACGGCCTTCGACCCTGACAACCTCCGTAAGCGTCTGTCGGTCATGACTCGAGCGCGCTGGGGCTTGGCCACTGGACGCCCCACGAGTTGCGGCACTCTGCGGCCTCGCTCCTCCTCGCCTCGGGCGTGCCATTGAAGACCGTCTCAGAGACCCTCGGTCACTCGAACATCAGCATCACAGCCGACGTCTACGCTCACCTGCTCGCCCCAGCGCGGCGTGAGGCGGCGTCCGCCATCCAAGGCGCTCTCTGGGGTCGAGTCCGCGCGGAGGGCCAGTCTATGGACCAATCACAACCGGAAGCTTCCACAACGAGGATGCGCGGATCTCCCACCATCAGGAGCTGGCCTAGGGAGGTCGCCCTCGTCCGGGAAGTAGAGCCCGTCGCTCGAACGGGTTCCGTCGAGGTCGTAGACGTCGACGCTGACAAAGCCCGAGTCTCGGCACGCCGCGTCGACCGTCCGCGCACTGATCCGCTACCGACTCCCTCCATGAGCACGATGTCGTCCCCTGAGCCAGAGGCGGAATGAACGAACACGATCGCCATGCACGATCGAATGGTCATGGCACGAGTCACGAAGCCTCCCTGGGCCGACCCCCATCGTTTTCGGCCTCGGAGCGACACGCTTGGGCAGTATGCCCAAGCACCGGGACCACGGTTGCCACCATGATCAACCCCACGCGCCTCGAACCGATCGAGGTTCACGACGCGTGCGACGCCCTGAGCGGGGACTTTGGTGGTCGGGCTGGAGAGACTTGAACTCTCGACCTCTTGACCCCCAGTCAAGCGCGCTACCAAGCTGCGCCACAGCCCGTGTTCGAAACGGTAGCGTAGCCGCATCGTGTCACTCGAAACCAACCGAATGATCGGTTCGCGCCGCGCCCTCATCGCACTGCTGTCGGTGGTGTCGCTCGTCGTCGGAGCCTGCGACATCGGTACTGCCGAGACCACGACCACCACCACCGCACCAACCACGACCACCACCACCGCACCAACCACGACCACCACCGAGCCGCCACCCCCGTTCTCGTACAGGGTGGGGTTGGCGGAGTCCCCCACCACCGACAACTACTGGGCGTACTACGACCCGCAGAGCTCGTTGGTCGACCAGTACATCCTCGATCCAACCAAGCCAACGCTGTACACCTACGACCATCCGGGTCTCGATCTGGCGGCGGACATCGCCGCCGACGAGACTCCCGCCCAACCGGTCGAAGTCGACGGAGAATGGACCGTCACGGTGCCCATCGATCCCGAGGCCCGGTGGAGCGACGGCGTTCCAATCACCGCCGACGATGTCGTCTTCACCTTCGACACCGTTCAGGAGTTCGGATTGGGCCGGGGCTGGGCGACGGCGTATCCCGCCGCAGGGGGCGATCAGCTGGGGCTCGTGTCGATCGAGGCTCCTGCGCCGGATACGGTGGTGTTCGGTTTCAACGGTCGCCCGGGGCTGCCGTTCTGGCCGAACGGGCCCGGTACGGCCCCGATCATGCCCCGCCACTTCTGGGAGCCGATCGTGGAGGAGTCCCGGGATTCGGAGGACCCCCTCACATCGCTGCTCACGGCATCGGCAGCGAGCGAGCCCTCCGGAGGTCCGTTTGTGATCCGCTCGTTCGGCCGTGATCGGGTGGAGGCCACCCCCAACCCCAACTATCAACGGCGCGGCGATGAGGTCACGTCGGGGGGAGCCACCTATCAGATCGGCCCGTTCTTCGACGACCTCAGCTTCCAGGTCTACGACGGCGCTGTGGCCGCCGTCGAGGCTCTCGATGCCGGCGAGATCGACGTGATCCTCTCCCCGGCGGGCCTGGACAGCGCCGCCACCGCGTTCCTCGCCGGAAACCCCGACATCGAGACCGTCAGCAACGACACCAACGGGTTTCGCTACCTGGCCTTCAACCTGCGCAACCCGCCGATGGCGAGCCCGGCCTTCCGCGAGGCCATGGCGCTGATGATCGACAAGGAGTTTCTCGCCGAGCAGGTGGTGGCCGGGCAGGTCAGCCCGCGGTATGCGACGGTGCCGCCCTCCAACCCACGCTGGTTCGATGACGACGCCGCGGCAGCGTTCGCCGCCCGCTACGCGGATTTCACCACCGAAGAGCGGCTCGCCGCCGCCGTCGAGACGATGGAGGCGGCCGGGTTCGCCTGGACGCAACGTCCGGCCTTCATCGACAACGCCGTGGTCGCCGGCACCGGGTTGACCTTCGAAGAAGCCGAGGTCCCACCCGTCCGCATCCTCGGCCCCGGTCCAGCCTTCGATCCCATCCGATCCACCTACACCCTGTGGATCGACGAGTGGGCGCGACAGCTCGGATTCACCACCGAGGTCACGCTGACCGACTTTTCCAGCCTGGTGTCGCGCGTGTTCACGCCCACTCCGGCCGGAACCCTCGACTACGACCTGTATGTGCTCGGCTGGCGCCTCCCCAACCCGGCCATGCCGGTGTACCACGAGTCGTTCTGGGCATCGAAGAACGACACGCTCGCCAACGACGGCAACAACAACACGGGCTTCGCCAACACCGATTTCGACGCCCTCGTCGACGACTACAACCGGGCCGAGACCGCCGAGGAGGCCTTTGGGCTGCTGTGGCAGATGGAACAGATCGTCTTCGACACCAAGCCGTACGTGATCCTCTACGACGCTCCCCTCACCGAAGCCTTCCGGGGTGACACCGTGGTCTACCCGTTCACCGCCTCGCTGTCGGGGCTGCAATTCCTCAACGGTCTGCCCGCACTCGTCCGGCCGGCGCCGTGAGCCAGATCTTCACCGTTCCGAACCTGGTCTCGTTCACGCGACTGGCCGCCATTCCCTACTTCTGGTGGGTGACGCTCGTGGCCAAGGACATCCCACAGGCGGCGCTGCTCATCTTCGTGATCGGGTCGACGGACTGGATCGATGGGTACCTGGCCCGCCGCCTCGATCAGGTCACCGAGCTGGGGAAGTTCCTCGACCCCCTCGCCGACCGGCTCATGATCGCCTCGGCGCTGGTCGCCGGTCTCATCGCCGGCGTCGTGCCCCTGGTCATCGGCGTCCCCCTGCTGGTCCGCGAGGCGCTGGTGGCGGTCGGTGCCGCCTACCTGGCCGCCAGGGGCGGCGGAAAGCTCGACGTTCGCCCGCTGGGCAAGACGGCGACGTTCCTGCTCTACGGCGCCATTCCCGCCTTCTATCTGAACGCCGCCGATGTCGCTCCCGGCATCTTCGGGCCCCCGGCATGGATCGGAGGCTCGATCGGGCTGATCCTCTACTACGTGGTCGGTGGTCACTACGCCCGGGACATCCGTTCGGTCCTGGCCGCAGGACGCGACAGGCCCTGACCGCCGGGTCACGTTGCCGGACGGTGCGTACGCTCGGTATCGTCAGACCAGCCGTTCAACGAGGAGTGCCCGTGGAGTTCCCCGCCGATCTGAAATACACCGCCGAACACGAGTGGGTTCGCTCCTCCGAAACCTCCACACGCATCGGGATCACCGCCTACGCCCAGGACCAGCTCGGTGACATCGTGTTCGTGGACCTGCCCGAGGTCGGCGCGACCCTCTCCAAGGGAACCGTGATGGTCGAGGTCGAATCGACCAAGTCGGTCGGTGAGGTCTACGCTCCGTTCGCCGGGACGGTCACCGCCGTCAACGAGTCGGTTGTCGACCGCCCCGAACTGGTCAACCAGGATCCGTACGGGGAAGGCTGGCTGGTCGAGATGACGGCCGACGGCACCGACGACGCCGAACTCCTCGACGCGGACGCCTACCGAGCGCTCGTGGATTGAGCGGGATACACGCCCGTCCTGACCGGGTCTGATCGGAGTGACCATCCTCGGCCCGGGCCAGGGTATATCATCTCTCAGGACATGAACTGCCCGTCCTGCCATGCCGCTCTTCCCGAGGGTGCATCCACCTGCCCGTCGTGTGGCCTCCACATCGAGACGGATCCCACCGTCATCTACGTGCCCGTCACCGAGCACCCGGGGCTGACCCCCGAACAGGTCTCGGACCTCGACGGTGTCTACGGCTACGCGCTGGTGGTCGAGCGGGGACCCCAGGCAGGTCTCACGTTCTTGCTCCCGCCGGGGACCACCACCATCGGCCGTCACCCCGAAAGCGGCATCTTCCTCGACGACATCACGGTGTCGCGTCATCACTGTCGTTTCATCTCAGAGTCGGCCTCACTGGTGGTCGAGGACTCCGGGTCGACCAACGGCACCTATGTCAACGGCAGCCGTGTCGACAGGAGCCAGCTCAACCCGGGCGACGAAGTCCTCATCGGAAGGTTCCACCTGATCGTCGCTCGTGGTGATGGCTGAACAGACCCCCCTCACCATCGGCGAGGTCATCAACCTGCTCCGCGAGGAGTTCCCGGACGTGTCCGTGTCCAAGGTCCGATTCCTGGAGTCCCAGGGTCTGTTGGCGCCCGGCCGGAGCGAAGGCGGCTACCGCCTCTTCGATCGTGACGACGTCGACCGGATCCAGTTCATCCTTCGCCAGCAGCGCGACCATTTCCTTCCCCTCAAGGTGATCAAATCCCGTCTCACGCTGTGGGAGCGCGGTGAGGAGTCGGCCGGGTCCGACGTGTCCGCCGGCGCCCGTCCGCTCATCGACGGCGAGGGCGATCCGCTCACGATCGGCGAACTCGTCCGCCGCAGCGGCCTCACCGTCGCCCAGGTCGAGTCGCTCGTCGAACACGGACTGATCCAGAAGGCCGATGCCGATCTGTATCCGGCCGCCGCCCTCAGCATCGCCACCGAGGCCCGGCATCTCTTCGGTCACGGTCTCGAAGGCCGGCACCTTCGCGCGATCCGTCATGCCGCCGAGCGGGAAGCCGACGTCCTGGCCCAGCTCACCTCCGCCCTCCTACGCAACCGAACACCCGAGGCCCTGGAACAGGCGCGCAATATCCTGGCGGGCTGTGGTGACGCAATGGTCGCGATCCACCGCACCCTCCTAGCCGAGGAACTTCGCCGCTTCGTCGAACGATGACCAGAGCGGCCGGACCGTTCGCACTGCTGTGCGCCCTGGTTCTCCTGTGGGTTCCGCTCCCGTCGGTGGCGGTCCCGGTGGCGCCGATCCGGCCTGTGGAGGGCCTCGCCATCGACCCGCCACCCGAGGTTGGTGCCATCACATGGATCCTGTACGACGAGACCTACGACCTCGTGCTGGCGTCGGAGGGGGCCGATGTCGAGCGCCCGATGGCTTCAACCACCAAGATCATGACGGGGATCGTCGCCCTGGAGAACTCCACGCCCGACCAGACCGTGGTCGTCTCGGAGAATGCCGCCGGGGTCGGAGAGGCCGAGGTCGGGCTGGTGGTCGGTGAGACGGTACAGCTCGGACCGCTCACGACCGGATTGCTCGTACGCTCCGGCAACGACGCAGCCATCGCCCTCGCCGAAGGTGTATCCGGAACGGTCGAGGCGTTCGTGCAGGAGATGAACGACCGGGCCGCCGAACTCGGCCTGCAGCACACCCGGTTCGCCAATCCACACGGGTTGGACCAGCCCGGCCACCACACCTCCGCCGCCGACCTGCTCGAGATGACGCGGGCCGCCATGGAGATCCCGGCGTTCAGGTCTGCCGTGGCGGCCAAGGTGTACCGCTTCCCACCCGAACCCGACGGTTCGTCACGGGTGGTGGAGAACACGAATCTCATGCTCTGGAGCTACGAGGGAACGCTCGGCGGAAAGACCGGGTTCACCTTCGACGCCGGGTTGGTGCTGTCGGTGGTCGCCGAACGTGATGGGCGTCGGTTGTACGCCGTGGTGATGGGCTCGGAGGGCGAGAATGCCCACTTCGAGGACGCCGGCGCCCTGCTCGATTACGGATTCGAGTCCTTCGGGGTGGTACCGCTCATCATCGAGGGGAGCTCGTACGGGCTGCTCCGGAGCGGTGACGTGGAGGCGCCGCTCCTGGCGGCGGGCACCGTCGAGGCGTTCGTTCACATCGCCGCCGCCGGCGTCCTCGCCCCAGAACTGGCGTTGGTCGAGGGTGATCCCGTGTTGGTGGTTGGGGAGGAGTCCTCACAGGTGGCGGTGGCATCCGGCGACCAGCCCCCGCTCCCGGATGCGGGCGAGGCCCTCACCTGGTTCCGTCGTTGGTTCGGCGGCGGCAGCTGATGGCGCCGGATCGGGTGGTGTCCGAGGTGCTCGACGCCGAGGCAATCGCATCTCGGGTGAGCGAGTTGGGTGCGGCGATAGCCGCCGACTACCGGGGCCGGCGACCCATCCTCGTGGCGGTGATGACCGGTGCCTTGTGGTTTCTCTCCGACCTGGTCAGGGCCATCGACAGCCACCTCGAAGTCGACTTCCTCATGCTCACCCGCTTCGGCGAGGGGGGCCGGATCCGCATATCGACCGATACCGCCAGTCCCCTCACCGGCCGCCACGTGATCATGGTGGAGGACATCGTCGACACCGGGTTGTCGCTGACCGTGCTCCGTCGCATGATCCTCGACCGGGAACCCTCGTCGTTGGCCACCGTGACGCTCATCGACAAGGTCACGAGGCGTCTCGTGGACGTGCCGCTCGAATACCGGGGCTTCGAGGTGGGCGACGAGTATCTGGTCGGGTACGGGCTCGACCACAAGGGTCGCTACCGCAACGTGCCCGGGATCTGGGCGGTGCTGGACCTCGAGGAGTTCGGACGCGACACCGATCTGCTGGCCCGCCTCGCATACCCGTCCACCTGATAACCTCAGCACATGGAAGGCGCGGTACCGATGACGGTCACGGGGGTTCGGGTCGAACTCCCTTCGAACACTCCGATCGTTCTCCTGCGCGAGCAGGATGGGAAGCGATTCCTCCCGATCTGGGTCGGCGCCGTCGAGGCCATGGCCATCACATCCGCCCTCGAAGGCGTGACACCGCCCCGTCCGCTCACCCACGATCTCATGTCGGTGGTGATCGACGCTCTCGATGCCCACATCGAACGAATCGTGGTCACCGATCTCCGCAACAACGTCTACTACGCCGATCTGGTGCTCATGGTGGCCGGACGGGAGGTCGTCGTGTCGTCCCGGCCTTCCGACGCCATCGCCCTGTCCGTGCGTACCGGAGCCCCGGTCTACGCCAACCTGAATGTGCTCGACGAGGCGAGCATCGAGTTCCAGGAGGATGGCGACGAGATCCCTGACGAGGTCGAGCGCTTCCGCGAGATGCTCGAGGACCTCACGATCGACGATTTCCTCGATCCGGGCGGCGAACACGGCGAGTCGTGAACCCGAGGTTCCGCTTGGGAACGAGCGTCATCGGGCTCGTCCTCCTCACCCTGGTGGGAACCGTGGGATATGTGATCACCGAGGACGCCTCACCCTTCGATGCGCTGTGGATGGTCGTGATCACGCTGACGACCGTCGGATACGGCCTCGTGTTCCCGCTCTCGGTTTCGGGTCAGATCCTCACGATGGTGATTCTCGTCGTCGGTGTCGGGCTGCTCTTCTACACTGCGGGGGCCGCCATCGAGCAGTTGTTCCTCATGCGGTACGAGCGCGGCGGCGCCCGTACCGTCAGGCAGGTGGCACGCATGTCACAACACGTGATCCTGTGTGGCCTCGGCCGGGTCGGGACCGGAACGCTCCGCTCGCTCGAGGCTCGAGGAATAGACGTCGTTGCGATCGAGCTGAATGCCGAACGAGTCAGCCATTTCCGTGACCTCGGGACCATCGTCGTAGAGGGGGACGCCACCCACAACGACGTACTGGAGTCGGCAGGAGTCGACCGGGCCAGAGCCCTCGTTGCATGCGTCACCGCCGATTCGGACAATCTCGTCATCGTCATGTCGGCGCGTGCTCTCGCTCCCACGCTCCACATCGTCTCACGCGCATCCGAGGTGGAGTGGGAGGACAAACTACGAATGGCGGGAGCCGACCGTGTGGTGGCTCCGCAGGTCGTGGGGAGCGAGCGTCTCGCGGCCATGGCGGTCGAGCGTAATCTCGCCGACGTGTTCGATGTCGTCGTCGGTGGTCGGGCGCTCGAGTTCGTGGTCGAGGAGGTGGAGGTTGCAGAGTCGAGCGCCCTGGTGGGCCGATCCATCGGTGAGTCAGCGCTGCGTGAGATGAGCGGCGCCATGATCCTGGCAGTGGAGGATCGACGTCGCCAGACGTTCACGACCGCCACACCGGCGCACGTGATCGAACATGGATCGGTCGTCATCCTGGTCGGCACCCCCGATCAGGTGGACGCCGCCGCTCGCATGCTGAGGCCCTGAACCGCCTGCCCGACCGTGGCCCGGCCACGAGGGGCCACAAGCGACCATCGCAACGAAGTTTTCCACAGAGGTTGTTGACAACGCGTTGAGCCGACCACTAGCTTCCCGAGCGGGCGGAATTACCATGTTGTAACCCCCGGAGGTACGCAAGTGACGATCGGTATGAGCGGCGAACTCGGATACAGGGCACCACAGGTGTGCCGGCTCGTTGGTATCACATACCGACAACTGGACTATTGGGCCCGGACCGATCTCCTCAAGCCATCGCTTCAGGACGCCCAGGGGTCGGGATCCCAACGGTTGTACTCGTTCATCGACATCGTGCAGCTCAAAGTCATCAAACGGCTGCTCGATGCGGGCATGAGCCTGAAGAAGATCCGTTTCGCGGTCGAGATCCTGCGAGCTCAGCTCGAACTCGATCGGCCCTTGGCCGACGTTACGCTCCTCTCCGACGGAGCGACCATCTACGCGGCCCATTCCGCCGATGAAGTCGTCGACGTGTTCCGCCGTGGCCAGGGTGTCTTCGGTATCGCGGTCGGCCCGGTCGAAGCGGAAGTTGCCGGAGACCTGCACGACCTGTTCCCGGATGCCGGCGAACCGGTCCTGGTGGCGGAGGCGACCTGAGCGTCGAACTCGCGTCCCCGGCGCCATCGGCGCTCGAGACCCGGTTCGCCCACAACAGCGAACGGCAGTTTGCGCTCCTCCTGGACTTCTACGGGGTCGAGTGGGAGTACGAGCAGCGATCGTTCCCGATCGCCTGGGACCGGTCGGGGCAGCCGTCGCAGTTCTTCACTCCCGACTTCTACCTGCCCGGTGACCGGTTGTTCATCGAGATCACGACGATGAATCAGAAGCTCGTGACCAAGAAGAACGCCAAGGTGCGAAGGCTGCGCGAGCTGTATCCCGACGTATCCTGCAAAGTGCTGTACCAGCGGGACTATCTCCACCTCGTTGCCAAGTACGGGCTCGAGCGGCCCGAGAACCTCAGTTCGGACGCTCCACCGACCCGTATGCCGGGCCCTCCGAAGGTCCTCCGCCTCGACGAGCGGGGAGTGGCGGGCCTGTGACCCGATCGGCACTCCACGATCGCCACGCCGAACTCGGCGCACGCTTCGTCGACTTCGGCGGTTGGGACATGCCCGTCCAGTACAGCTCGGTGCTCGCCGAGCACAAGGCGGTCCGCGAGGCGGTCGGCGTGTTCGACGTCTCCCATCTCGGACGTTTCTCCCTCTCCGGTCAGTCGGCTCTCGAGGGCCTGTCGGCGGTGTTGAGCAACGATCCCACCCGACTGGATGTCGGCCGTACCCAGTACACCATGGCCCTCAACGACAACGGTGGCGTCATCGACGACATCATCCTGTGGCGCTGGTCGGAACACGAGTTCTGGGTGATTCCAAATGCCGGCAACGCCGGTCGGGTGATGGAGCTCTGCTCGCGTGCCGCCCCGGGGGCTCCGGTCGAGGATCTCCGGCCCTCGACCGTTTCCCTGGCGGTGGCGGGTCCCGATGCCCCCGCCCTGATCGAATCGGTGCTGGCGGTGACTCCCAGGAGGTCACATCTGTCCGAGACCGTGTTCGAAGGTCACCGGACCTGGGTGGCCGGCACCGGCTACACCGGCGAACGCGGCGGAGAAGTGGTCATCGCCCATGCCGGAGCAGCTTCGCTGCTAGACCGCTTCGTCGCCGGTGGCGCCCAACCCTGTGGCCTGGGTGCCCGCGACACGCTCAGACTCGAGGCGGCTCTCCCGTTGTGGGGTCAGGACCTCGACGAAACGATCACTCCGTTCGAGGCCCGACTCGACTTCGCCGTGTCGTTCACCCACGCGTTCACCGGTCGTGAGAGTCTGGAGCGCCAACGCTTCGAGGGGTTGTCGCGTCATCGGATCCTGTTCGCGACCAACGGCCGCACGATTCCCCGCCACGGACACGCTCTGAAGGCGGGGGAGAGGGGTGGGACGGTGTCGAGCGGCAACTTCGGTCCCACGGTCGGCCATGGGATCGGGATGGGCTACCTCGACGGTGCGCCATCCGAGGACATCACTTCTGTCGAGGTCGAGGTCAGGGGTGAGTGGCATCCCGCCCGGGTGGTCTCGTCATTCCTGGGGTGAACGTCGCCTCCCCTCACTCCCGTCGTACACTGGGCGGACAGCCTCCCGGAAGGACCACGACATGGTGACCAGCGTCGCACGACCCGCAACCACCGCCAACGGTGTGTCGGAGCTGGTGAGGGTATGGGAGCCCGACTCCGCAGCCCGGGGCGACGTCGTGTTGGTCCATGGGCTCGGCGAGCACTCGGGCCGCTACGAGCGCACCGGTCGCCTGCTGAGCGAGTCCGGGCTGCGGGTCACCTCGTTCGATCTGGTCGGATTCGGAGCTTCAGGCGGCCTCCGCGGCGACATCGAATCGTGGACCATCTACCTCGACCAGGTCGAGGCACACCTCGCACAGACCGGCGAAGGTCTCCCCACCATCCTCATGGGGCATTCGATGGGGGGGCTGATCGCTCTCGAATACGCCCTGTCCGACCGGAGCGCTCCCGATCTGCTCATTCTCAGCTCGCCGGGACTGTCCGGCGGCAAGGCGTGGCAACGGTCGACGGCCGGAATCGCCGCCTCGTTGGCACCGAGATTGAGCCTCCCAAATGGGCTCTCAGGTGACCAGCTGAGCAGAGATCCCGCAGTGGCCGAGGCCTACTTCGCGGATCCCCTCGTCCTCACGAAGTCGACCACCCGGCTCGGCTCGGAGCTCTTCTCGGCGATGGATCGGGTGAACGCCAACCTGAAGGCACTCGACATCCCGACGCTGGTCATCCACGGCGGCGCCGACACGATCGTCCCGGCTTCCGCCTCCGCCCCGCTCGGCCAACTTCCCACCGTCGAGCGGCGCCTCTATCCCAAGCTTCGCCACGAGACCCTGAACGAGCCCGAGGGCCCGCAGGTCGTCGCCGAGATCATCGCCTGGATCGACCGCAACCTCACCAGCGCGGGCTGACCACCGCTCCCTCGGCGGCCAGCGCCGGAGCGATCCGTTCCTCCCACAGCGCACGTCGCGTCGGTTCGGAACAGAACGCCGCCTCGAGCGACTGGCGGCCCATCCTGGCCAGGTCGTCGATGTCGAGCCCCTGCGACCGTGCGAAGGCGTACTCGCGGGACATGGTGGTGGCGCTCATGAGTCGGTTGTCGGTGTTGAGTGTCACCGTGAAGCCATCCCTCACCAGGTCGACCAACGGGTGCTGGTCATCGGTCCACCCCTTGGTCGCCAGGTTCGACATCGGGCAGACCTCCAACGGGATGCGCCGGTCCCGGATGACGGTGGCGACGTCCCCGAGGATCCGCTGCCCGTCGGGAGTCGTGGCTATGTCATCCGCCACTTCGATTCCATGGCCGATCCGGTCGGCGCCGCAGCGGTTCACGGCGAGCGCCAGGCTGTGCAGCCCGGCAGCCTCGCCCGCGTGCAACGTCAGCGCCAACCCGTACTCGCGGATCCGGCGGATGGCGGCGAGGTGTTCGTCGGGTGGGTAGCCCGCCTCGGGGCCGGACAGGTCGAAGGCCACCACGCCGGCGTCGCGGTAACGAATGGCGAGGTCGGCGGCGGTTTCGCTGTCGGAGTGCGAACGGATGGCGTCCACGATGATGCCCCACGACACGCCTGCGGCGGCGCCCGCCGACGTGAACCCGTCGAGCACCGCTTCCATCACCGCTTCGGGTGCCATCCCACCTGCGGTGTGGAGCAGGGGAGCGAACCGGCTCTCGATGTGGACCGCCCCGTCGACGGCCAGATCCTCCACCGATTCCACCGCGACCCGGCGGATCGCCTCGGCGTCTTGCATGACACCCACCGTGTACCGAAACGCCGCCAGGTAGCCCTCGAGGGAACCACTGGTGCGCTGGTCGAACCACGAGCCGAGGGCAGCGGCGTCGGACGTCGGCAACTCGAGCCCCACCCGATCCGCCAAGTCGAGGACGGTCGCGGGCCTGAGCCCGCCATCGAGATGATCGTGCAGCACCACATGGGGGATCGCCATGGCCATCACCCTACCGAGCGGAGCCACGACCGTTGTCGCCGCAGCCCGGCGTCGACGGTATCTTGTCGACCCATGCGCACGAGGGCGAACGGCGTCTTCTTCACGGCAGTTCGGCAGCATACGACTCGCGACCGCCAACGAGCATCTGGGTGATAATGGTTCGTGAACATTCCAGGGAGTGTGATGTGAGTCTGGCCGGCAGACTTCTGGTGGCATCCACCGTTCTCGGCGATCCCAACTTCGACCGCACCGTTGTGTTCATGCTCCAACACGACGACGAAGGGGCACTCGGACTGGTGCTGAACCGGCCCACGGCCTCCAGCGTGCACGATGTTCTGCCCTGGATCGCCGACGCCCTGGTGGAACCCGGAGTGGTGTTCGTGGGCGGCCCGGTGGAGCCCGAGGTTGCCATCGCTCTCGAGTCGACCCAAGCCTCCGACCGGCCCACCGCCCTGCCCGGGGTGGGTCTCGCCGACGTCAACCGGACCGACCCGGTCGCACCGCTTCGGGTGTACTCCGGGTACTCGGGATGGGGAGGCGGGCAGCTGGAAGGGGAACTGGCAGACGGGGCATGGATCGTGGTGGGAGCCGAAGCGGACGACGTGTTCACGCACGACCCCCCGGGGCTGTGGGCGACCGTTCTCCGGCGCCAGGGCGGCCGCCTCAGCCTTCTCTCCACCTACCCGCCCGACCCGTCGCTCAACTGACGGGGCGTGCATCGAAGGTTCCTGATCGGCTCTAGGCTGAACGCCCATGGCCACCGACACGGTACGTCGACTTCGCCCGGCGCTGCGCAGGGAATCCCCAGGGTTGACGGTGGAACGGTCTCTGCACGCCGCCGGCAAGATGCATGTGGTGGGTATCGACGAGGTCGGTCGAGGTTCCTGGGCGGGTCCGCTCACCATCGGAGCCGCCATCGTCCCGGTCGATCGCCGGGTGTACAAGATCCGGGACTCCAAACAACTCACCGAGGCCGAACGCGAGGCCATGTTCGACCGGATCGCCTCGTGGTGCCTGACGTGGTCGGTGGGACACGCCTCCGCCGAGGAATGTGACGAGCTGGGGATGTCGGATGCGCAGCGATTGGCGGCGCGACGTGCCATCGACGGCCTGACCATCCGCCCGGATCACGTGCTGCTGGACGGCAACTGGGACTTCGTGGGCGGTGGCAACACCACCAAGATCGTGCGCGGGGACCGGTCGTCGCTCTCGATCGCCGCCGCCTCCATCCTCGCAAAGGTGACGAGGGACCGGATCATGCGATCCGAGGCCGTCCACCACCCGCTCTACAACTTCGAGGCGAACAAGGGCTATCCCTGTCCGGTCCACAAGGCCGCCCTCCATGCGTGGGGACCGTCGACACTTCACCGGCGCAGCTGGGCATTCATGGACGACCTGATGTGGACCGGGGTCAAGCGCATCGTGCGGCCCGAGGACCCCCAGCAGCTCACGTTCGACACCTGACAGGACGATCGACGGCGGCCGTCCGGCGTCGGTCTCAGCCGACCTCTCCCGGGGCCATCGGCTCGGTGTGTCCGGGACCGGGCGCCACCGCCATGACCACTTCGTACGGTGCCAGCGACCCTGGCAGCACGAGCTTGGTGCCGTGGTCGGGATCGACCCATGTCCACCCGCTGTCATGGATGTCGACGTCGACGGTGGAATCGCTGATATTCACCACCACCAGCAGCAACTCGCCACCCCCGATCCGGGTGAACGCCACGACCGAAGGATGGCCGGCATCGATCACGTGGGGCGTTCCGCCGCCGAAGGCGGCGTGCGAAGCGCGCAGCAGCGAGAGCCGTCTCACAGCCGCCAGGATCCGGCCGGCCGGCGAAGAAGGCGACGCTACGGCGGAGGCGAGTGCATTGGTGTCGAACCGGGGCCTGTGCATCCACCGGTTGTCGCCGCCGTGATCTGCATCGTCGGCAAAGCGATGATCGTTGGTCGTTCCGATCTCGTCACCGAGATACAGCATGGGAATCCCGACGCTGGTGAATGCCAACGTCTGGATAGCGATGATCCGGTCGACCGCCAGATCGATCTCGTCGGGATCGGCTGATTCGAGGGCCGACTCGAGACCGGCGAGCGAGGCGAGCGTGCCCGATATCCGGGCGTCGCCGGTGCGGGGGTTCGCCTGGAAGAACGCCCCGCGGGCGAAGGAGCCTGGATGGATACCGGCGTAGAAGTCGTTGAGGAATCGGCGGTGGCCAGCTGGATCGATCCCCATCGCCGCGGCGTCCTCGTCGGCGAACCCCCACCCGATGTCATCGTGACTCCGCGTGTACGTGATCCACTGGCAACCCGGAGGCAGGGCCGATCGCCGTCGAAGGGCATCGGAGAGCATGCCCGCCTGTCTGGTCGCCACGGCCTCCCAGATGAGCGACATGACGAGCGGGTTGTATCCGAGGGCGCATTCGTCCGGCCGGACGAAACGCTGGACATCATCGGGGTGGACGATCGCCTCGGAGAGGAAGCGAACCGAAGGGGCGGCCAGCGACGCGACTGCGTTCATCAGCTGCAGAACGACGTGAGCCTCAGGGAGGTTCTCACACGTGGTTCCCTCCCGCTTCCACAGGAACGGGGTCGCGTCCATCCGGATCACCGACGCGCCCACGTTCGCGACATGGAGCAGCTCGCGCGACATCGCCACCAGCACCGCCGGGTTCCGGTAGTCGAGATCCCACTGGAACGGATAGAACGTGGTCCACACCCACTTGCCGCCGTTCGGCCCGCCGGCCTCTTCGCACCAGGTGAAGGCGTCGCCGCCGCGATCGGGGAAGATTTCCCGGAGATACGGCAGATAACCCGCCACCTCGGAACGATCGTCGTAGAGGAAGTAGAACCGGTCATAAGGTGCGTCGCCCCGTTTTGCGGCCTCGGCCCACGGATGGTCGTGGGCGGTGTGATTGGCGACGAAGTCCAACACCAGCGACATGCCCTGAGAGTCGAGTGTGCGGGCGAGAGCGGTCAGTTCTGCGATGTCGCCCAACTCGGGACGTATCGTTCGGTAGCTGGAGACCGCGTACCCCCCGTCGTTGGCGCCATCCGGCACCGTGTAGGGGGGCATCAGGTGGAGATGGGTGATCCCGAGCCGCTTCAGATGTTCCAGACGCTCCGAGAAGCCGGCCACCGACCCGGCGAACCGCTCGGTGTAGGTCATGGCCCACACCGTCGACGGGTGGTTCATCCAGCTCGCCTCGGCCATCGTCTCGTCGCGACGCCGAAGCCACTTCGGTCGATCGGCGGCGGCACCAGCAGCGACCCGGACCAGTTCGATGAGCCGCCACGAGAAGTCCCAGCGCCATCCGTACAGGGAATGCATGAGCCGGAAGATCCGCTCGTACTCGACGTCGAACCGGGCTTCGAACGCTCTGAGTCTCCGGGGTGAGTCCTCGAAGCAGTCCCGTACCTCATCGAGCACGGCTTCCTTCGAACGCTCCGCTTCCTGACTGATCCAATCACGCACGTACCGAGACGGTAGTTGGTAGGCCCGCCGCCAGCCAGCACTGCCTCGAGGCGGTGCGCTCCCAGCGGGCGGTTGCAGGGCGTGTCGTCCCCCTCGGGGCAAAGGCAGCTCGTAGCTCGTTTACACCAGTTCGTGCAGATACCCCGGCAGCATGCGGCACCAGGTCGGCCAGTCGTGCGGCCAGCCCTCCCAGCAATCGACCCGATTCGGTACGCCCTTGGCGCCCAACACGTCGGCCATCCACCACGACTCGCCCGGAGTCTCGTAGTCCCCGGTACCGGTGGCGAGGATCACCGAACGTGACCGGAGCCGATCGAGCTGAGGCCCGTCTCCGAGGTTGGGGAGGTAGTGCAAGGGCGATGAGAAGTAGAAATCGTCGGAGGTGGCTCCACCGAGCCAGGGCGACAGGTCGTAGGTTCCGCTCATGCCGACCGCGGCACGGAAGACGTCGGGGTGCCGACACAACACCTCGACCGCGTTGAACGTGCCGAACGACGCGCCGGCGGTGACGATCTCGATCGTCTCGGAGCGACAGTCGGCCCGGATGGCAGGCACGACCTCCCAACGGATGGTTGCATCGAACTGGCTCTGCAGCCAGGCGGAGTGGAGAGGATTCGCCCGTTCGAGCCAGCTCCGACCGGCCACCGAATCCACCGAATACACCTTGATGCGACCGTCCGCCATCAACAGCTCGAGACAGCCGATCAACCCTGTCCGTTCCGCTTCGGCGGCGTCGCCACCGGCGGTCGGGAACAGCAGAACGGGCACGCCGATCTCACCCCACCGGGTGAGGGTGATGTCACAACCGAGCCGGGGACTGAACCAACGTTCCGAGACCGTCATGGCTCGGTCGGCCCGTCGAGACGGTCACGCTCGGTGTGGCGCCAGAACTGGATGAGGCCCCAGAAGTGTTCGGTGAACCTCTCGATCTCGTGCTCTGGGAAGATCACCGCCACCTTCCTCCGAACCGCCTCCTTGGCACGCATGGTGCCGAAATACTCCCAGGTCACCTCGTCGAGATGCGGAAGGTTCTTGGCGCAGAATTCCCAGAACCGCTCGGTCTCGTAGCGATCGTGGGCGATCTCGGCATAGGCGGTCAGCTTCTCGCGGTAGCTCATGTCGCTGTCGGCCACCAGGAAGAACGGGGTCCAGTCCGGGTGATGACGCATCCGCCTACGGGTGGCGGCCACATACAGCGACCAGCGGATCTTCGCTTTCACCAGCCACGGTATGTGATAGTGCAGGCTGGTGACCTGGCTGTCGGGGTTGGCGTTGGCGAAGTCGATCGGATGAAAGATGCCGCCCCGACGGAGCGTCTCGCACGAGTTGAAATCCCATCCGAAGAACGTGTTGATCGTGAGCGTCATGTCAGCCAGAAGCGATTCCTCCTCGGCCGTCACGAAGTCGAACTCAACTTTGTAGCGGTCGTGGATGGGGGCGGACGGGTCGTACTTCATCACGTTGACCTGGGGTCCCACCGCCAACGTCCGCACGAACAGATCGAACGGCTCGATCGCCTCCTGCAGGTGCATGATCTCGCTCCCCGATTCGTCGTAGGCGCGCTGCAGGTCGTCGTGGTTCTCGACCCGGGACACGCCACGCCAGGCTCCGCCATCGAAGGGCTTGAGATAGGCCGGATAGCCGACGGCGTCGCCTACCTCGCCGAGGTCGAACATGCGGGCGTACGAACTGAGGGTCATGTGGAGATCGGGCTGGGGAGCGTACTCCTTGGGCGGGAGCAGGTACGTCCTGGGCACCGGCAGGCCCAACCGGAGCATGGCGGCGTACGAGGTGTGTTTCTCCATCGACTGCAGCGTGAACGTGTTGTTGAGCACGTACAGGTCGTTCTGGACGATGGCCTTCTTGATCCACTCGCGGCTGGTGTGGTACCAAGGAGTGAGGCGATCCAGCAACACGTCATAGCGCACAGGCTGGGCCAGGTCGAACGGTTCGATGGTCACCCGCTCGACGTCGAACCGAATGGTCTCACCACCGAGGCGGACCACCGGATCCAGTGCGGCGAGGATGTCCTCGTAATAGATGGGCCAGCACAGGTCCGCCCCCAGGGAGAGGCCGATGAGACGGGTTGCATCCACCATGGTGGAGCCGGAGCCTACCGCCCTTCCGGTCACCGGGACGCCGATGGCGTCACGGTTGTGCGTCCTCGAAGAGAAACGACAAACCGAATTCGAGACGATCGGCCCGACGTGCCCCAGTCATGCCCGGCCCATGACTCCTCGAACCCCACGGTGCAGCCGGCCGACGACAGGGATTCGGCCACCCGTCGGTTCCAGTCGATCAGACTCTCGTACCTTCCGCACGTCACGGCCACCCGCATGGGAAGCAGCGTGTTCTCTGCCCGGTCGACGAAGGCGGAGATCGAACGCTGCATCTCCGGTGTGAGTTCGGGATGGGGATCGAACGCAAACGTGCCGGACTGGAGAAAGAGAGCGTCGAACTCCTCAGGCGCCTCGTGGGCCACCTGCCAGGCCGCCACCGCTCCTAGGCTTGCACCCATCAATCCGATGGGACCCCGTACGTCGAACCGGCGACGTACATGCGGCAGAACCTCCTCGACGACATGGGCGACATGCCGATGCGACCCGACATATTCGTCGTGCCGGGCACGTGGGTCGTGGAGGAGCAGACGCCTCGGTTCGATCCGGCCGGCTCCGACCATCCAGTCGAGGCAGCGACCCAGCCCGGCGAAGTGGAGGAAGTCCGATCCGTCGTGCACGACGAGAAGGGGGAGCGGGCTGTCCACCGTATGGCCGGGTGGCGTCCACACGTGGTGGTGGCGACGCCCGCCGTAGGCGAGACTCCCCACCCGGATCTCCGACACCGTCCCGTCGTGGGGATCGGCCTCCCGCCACACCGGCGGGCGGTAGCGGGGTCCCGTCGCCACGGAGTTGACCCCGAATGGATTGGGAGCCGTTTCCGGATTGTCGGCATCCCGGAACATGTGATGCTCGCCGCCGACCTCTACGTCGAAGAGGTACTCGATGCGGGCGGTCGGTGGCAGGTCCAGGTCGAGGCGCCAGATGTCGCCTTCCACCGGCTCGAAGGCGAGCGCCTTGGGGAATCGGGGCATGAAGGTGGCCAACCGAACCCGATCCGCCCGGCCGCGGTACTCGATGCGGGTCAGGTCCCCGATGTGCTGCACGGTCATCGGTGCCGATGCTAGGGACCCGGGCAACGACGTACCTCAACCCGGCCGGTGGATGTGGTGTGCAGCCGACGCATCCGGTCGCGTTGACCTGGTGATTCGTTGACCCCGGCGGCGAGGGGACCGCACACCCAGGTTCCCCCCTGTCGTCGAGCTCTCGACATCCGGGCGGGCTCCAGCTCCGTATTGGAGGTATGAGAAGTATTTCCGTGGAGCGCTACCTCTCGGCTCCGGCGCCGTCGATCTTCGACATCCTTGCGCGGCCGTCCATGCACAGCGCCTTCGACGGCAGCGGCACCGTGCGCTCCGCTGCCAGGGGTCCGGAACGACTCGAGCTCGGTTCGAGATTCCGCATGACCATGAGACTGGCCCTGCCCTACCGCGTCACCAACACGGTTGTGGAGTTCGAAGAGGCAACGTGCATCGCCTGGCGCCACTTCGGTGGCCACATCTGGCGCTACGGGCTGCGATCCCATGATGGGGGGACGTGTGTGATCGAGACATTCGACTGGTCGGGCGCCCGGTCTCCGGCTGCGATCGAACGAGCCGGGTTCCCCGAACGCAACCGGGTGGCCATGGTGGCCACCCTGGAACGCCTCGACCGGCTCACCCAGGTACTGGAGGCGGTCGACGGGCACGGGTGAGCGTCGTCTAACCTCGATCGATGCCCACCATCTTCACGCGGATCATCGACGGGGATCTTCCGGGGACGTTCGTCTGGACCGACGAACGTTGCGTCGCTTTCTTGTCGATCAATCCTCTCAAGCCGGGGCACACGCTGGTCGTCCCCCGACAGGAGATCGATCACTGGCTCGACTGCCCGGATGATCTTCGCGACCACCTCTTCTCGGTTGCTCAGCAGATCGGACGTGCAGTCCAGTCCGCATGGCAACCCGAGCGGGTGGGCCTGATGATCGCCGGACTCGAGGTGCCCCACCTCCACATCCACGTGGTCCCGATGTGGGGGGTCGACGACCTCGATTTCGCCAACGCCGCCAGGTCGATCACCCGTGAAGAGTTGGACGACGCAGCGGAGCGCATCAAGGCCGGCCTCGCCGCCGGAAGCTGACGTGTCCACTCGGCGACGCGTCCACTCGTGACCTCTCGACGTCTGACGGTCGACCTGTCCGCTTGTGACGGTCGGCCCGGTTGCGGGCACCGACTCCCCGGGTCTGCTCTGGTGCCGTGTCCTGCAACGCTCGCCTGGTTGTGGGTCGGCGCCGCACGTGTCGTGTGGGCGTGTTCCATGTGGGCAGGCTTACCGGGCGATAGCCAGGCCGCTGCCAGTCGAGCGGTACTACCGGGATGCCCGGCTCGGCGGACTCATGCCCGCCACCAGCGACGAGTGCCTCATCCATGTGGGCAAGAGCTCGCTGGGTCTCGACCTCGACAAGCTCTCGCACGCCTACTGGTGAGCACCGGTCACACGGGATGACGCAGCTTCGGCCGCTGACGGGCCACCACATCTTCGATCGAGGGACGGATGGCCCGGCCCCGGGGATCGGCCTCCATCCGGCCCTGGGCCACCGCCGCCGCCAGCATGGCCGCCGCCTGTGAGCGGGTGAGTTGGGCCTCGGGACAGAACAAGCCATCTCCACACCCGCCCGCAACCATGGCCGAGGCCAGTGACGAGGAGGCCTGCGCCACCGTGGGATCGTCGACGTCGCCGAACAGGCCACCGGCGACGGCCGGCAGATCGAACGCCCGGAAGATCATCACGGCG
Source organism: uncultured bacterium (assembly GCA_963825585.1). Taxonomy (GTDB): domain Bacteria; phylum Actinomycetota; class Acidimicrobiia; order Spongiisociales; family ZC4RG35; genus JAOUGY01. The sequence goes on along the minus strand of CAWGTX010000006.1, from coordinate 302,126 downwards.
GCAGCACCCCGGGTCATGGGGTCGTCGGGGCAGTGGGGCTCAGCTTCACACCCGGACGTGAGTCCCGAGGCGGCGATGGCATCGATGTCGTGTTCGTAGCGGTCTCCGGCATCGTCCTCGGAGGCATCGGCGCCGTCCCGGTGGATACCGGCGGCCCCGACGAGCAGGGACGCGAACTCGGCGCGTGTCATCACCTCGGCGGGACAGGCGAGGTGGGGACCACAGGCCGGGAACACCCCAAGCCCTTCGAGTCGGTTGAGCGCCCCCTCGCTGGGGTCCGCCTCGTCGTCGTCGAAGGCATCGGGGCAGCCGACAGGCCCGGTGGTCGAGATGACGAGCTCGTCGAGCCGGAGATCGAGCCGTTCGGGTGATGGCGCCTTGCCACCGGAGAAGACGTTGAGCCACAGGTCGTCGATTCCGATCCGACCGGTTTCCCGGAAACGGAGGCCGTCACGTGAGAACGCCTCGGTGCCATCGACCCAACCCCTGAGCAAGCCGTCGGATCGGCCGGGTCGGTTCAGCCGGACCTGGCCTTCGATGCAATGCCAGGACCCGGGACTGAGGACACCGGCATCGTTCCACTCCATGATCTCTCCGCAATCGTGCGGCTGATCGAGGTGATAGACGTAGTAACCAATCCGGCTCGAGTCTGCCGGAGCATCCGAAGCACCCACCGGCCGGTACATCATGCGGGCCGACCATCCCGGACGCGACGCAGAGGCAGGAACACATCCCCGGGCGGAAGCACTCCGCAACGAGGCAAACCCGGGCAGCTTGCCCGACTGACTGGGCGTCCACCGGTCGAGAACCAGCATGTATCGAAACCAGGCCTCGTCGACCGCTCCCGGTACCGGCTGGAAGGTTCCCAGCCCCCAGTGCGAACCTCTGGGTACGACCACTTCGAGTCCGGCTCCCCGGTATCCGGGGGCAGCGGACCCGTCCTCGCTCGTCCCGAAGCCCTCGACCACGACCGCCGCTCTGCCCGGCAGCGGGAACGCAGAGGCGGCGACCAGCGCCACAAGAGCGACGACGAGGGACTTCACCTCAACCACAACGACGAAGCCGCCCGAGCGGTTCCCCTCAATCGAGGACCGGTGCCGGTTCCTCGGTGTCGTCGCCGAAACCGCCTTCCACCTGGATCCCGATTCGTTCATCGGAGGCGTAGCCCACGGTTGCCGGTGGCAGCTCGAATCCCATCGCTCTCCGCAGGAACGTCGCCATCTGCTCCCTGGTGACCGGCGCATCGGGGCAGTAGGCGCCGTCGTCGCAGCCCTTGGTGATGCCGCTGGCGGCGAGCGCATCGATCGAGAGTTCCGCCCAGTGGCCCTCGTCGTCGAAGAAGGCGTTCTCGCCCGCTGTCAGATCGAAGGCACGAGTCAGGAACGCCGCCATCTGGCCCCGGGTGACCGACTCGTCGGGACAGAACCGGGTGGCGGTGCAGCCCTTCGTGATGCCCGCTGCAGCCAGGGCGCCGATGTCGGCCTCGGCGAAGTGGTCGTCGACGTCGGTGAAGACAGCATCTGTCGGCGGGAGTTGCAGGGCGCGGGTGAGCAGGGCAGCCATCTCACCTCTCGTGATCGTTGAGCGAGGGCACGCCAACCGGTCACCGCACCCGAACAGGACGCCACGGGCGAAGAGCTCGTCGAGATCCGGTTCGTGGACCGATGTGTTGTCATCGGTGAACGGATCGACGCAGCCGATCCGACCCGTGTGGGAGAACTCGATCTCGTCGATCGTGGCCGTGAGGTCGGTCGGATTCACCACGGACCCACCGAAGTAGAAGTTCACCCACAGGTGACGGACTCCGATGCCCTCTTCGCCGACCCTCCGGAACGCCACGTCCGGCCAGCGCAACGTGGGCACCCTGTCGACCCACGCGTCGACCTGGCCGTCGTTCTGACCCGGCGTGTTCATTCGAACGTGCCCCTCGACGCAGTACCAGCGGTCCTGCTGGATGACACCCGGCTGCCAGAGGATCTGGTCACCGCAGGTTCCGGCCTGATCGAGGTGATAGAGGTACGTCCCGAGACGCACCTCGCCGGACGACGCCCCTTCGGTGCCGGTCGCTTCGAACATCGTTCGGGCGGACCACCCCGGCGACGCCTCACTCGAGGGGATACACCCCCGCGCCGAGGACGAATACAGCCCGGCGAGTCCCGGGAGCTTCCCAGAAGAAGTTGCGTTCCACTGGTCGAGACGCAGGTAGTAGCGGAACCAACCCTCGTCGGTGTTCGGGTCCATTCGGAGGATTCCGCCGGTGCCCCGGTGTGTGTAGGCCGGGATGGTCACCCTGGCACCGTCCTGGACATACCCGCGGATCAGGTTGGTTCGGTCGGCGTCATCGCGGGCGTCGACGAAGTCGTCCCAGGGGCCGATCGGATCGGTCTCTCCCTCTGGGATCTCACCGACGTCGTCGAAATCGACCACGATGTCGTGATCGGCCAACGCGGCCGTTGGCAGGACAGCGAGAAGCACGACTGCTGCCAGCAGCAGAGCGGTTCGGACGTGTGTGCGCATGGATACCCCCGTCCAGTTCCACCCGGGAGATACCCGAGAGTGGTCCTGTGAGTCCCGCCGAGGAAGCGGTTGCCGGCCGATCTTTCGTCGCCGGTCGACGTAGGCTGCCCCCCGACAGGTTTGATGTGGACCATCATGCCACGCCGTAAGCTCTTGACATGCGCGTGCTGGTCACCGGGGGTACCGGATACATCGGAAGCCACACCGTGGTCGAGCTGATCCTGGCCGGCCACGACGTGGTCATCATCGACAACCTGGCCAACTCAAAGGAGTCGGTCCTCGACCGCATCGGTCAGATCACCGGCCTCACGCCGAATTTCGAGGTGGCCGACATCCGTGACGAAGAGCGGCTGGAGGCCGTGATCGCCGGAGCCGGATTCGACGCCTGCATCCACTTCGCGGGTCTGAAGGCGGTGGGAGAGAGCGTGGCCCAACCCCTCCGCTACTACGACTTCAACGTGGTCGGCTCCACGACGTTGTTGGCGGTGCTCGACCGACACGATGTGCGCACGGTCGTGTTCAGCTCATCGGCCACGGTGTACGGGGAGCCCGACGTCGTCCCCGTCACCGAGGTGATGCCCACCAAACCGCCCACCAACCCGTACGGCTGGACGAAGCTCATGATCGAGCAGATCCTCACCGATGTCCACCGGGCCGACCCGCGCTGGAACGTCGCTCTGCTTCGCTACTTCAACCCTGTCGGTGCCCACCCCAGCGGCGTGATCGGTGAGGATCCCAACGACGTCCCCAACAATCTCATGCCCTACATCTCCCAGGTCGCGGCCGAGAAGCTGCCCCACCTGAGTGTGTACGGGAACGACTATCCCACCCCGGACGGCACCGGGGTCAGGGACTACATCCACGTCGTCGATCTCGCCAAGGGCCATCTGGCCGCACTCGACCGGCTGGCCACCGATCCGGGACTGCACGTGTGGAACCTCGGTACGGGGCGGGGAACCAGCGTCCTCGAACTGATCGCCGCCTTCGAGCGTTCCGCCCGGGTGAAGGTCCCGTATCAGATCGTCGGCCGTCGCCCCGGTGACGTGGCGGAAACCTGGGCCGACCCTGCCAAAGCCGCCTCCGAACTGGGCTGGAAGGCGAGTCTCGACGTCGACGACATGTGCGGAGACACGTGGCGCTGGCAGCAGTACGCCCTCGGCCTCGAGGATTGACTCAGCTCGACGCCTTCCAGCCCTCGAGCGTGGTGGCGATGAACTCGTGCGCCGCGGCTGTGAGCTCTTTCTCGTCACCCTTGCTCCGCTCGATCGGAGCCCCGAATCGGATCCGCACCCGCTGGCCCAGCGGTGCGGGCCACAACCGGTGCAGTCGCCACGACCCGTCGATGGCGGTCGGCACGACAGGGAGTTGATCGGCGGCACGCAACAACGCCTGGCTTCCGGCCGGTTTGAACTCGCCGAGGTCTCCGTTCTTCGATCGGGTGCCTTCGGGGAAGATGACGACACTGACATTCCGCTCCTGGGCGGTCTTCGCCATCTCGGTGATCGCTCTGATCGACTGCATTCGGTCCTTGCGGTCGATGAGGGCGTTGCCGCCGTGCTTGAGGTTGAGCGAGATGCTCGGAATCCACTTCCCGAGCTCGACTTTGGCGACGTACTTCGGGTAATTGGTGAACAACATTCCGCCGATCAGCACGATGTCGATGACGCTCTGGTGGTTGGAGATGATGGCGTATCCGGTGTTCGGACGAATGCCCGGGTCCCGCTCGATCTCGATCCGGGTACCGAGGATCGAGAACACCGACACCAGCGTCCGTTGCAGAGCACCCATCACCATTTCGAAGGCGCGCAGGCTGAACGGCCGCACGATGCGGCCGGCGATGTCGAACAGGAGCAAGGACAGGCCGAAGGCCAGCCAGAACGGAATGGTGACGATCCACTGGGCGATGCGACGCACGATGCAGAGTGTAAAGGCCGTCGACGACCCGTCAGTGGCTCCGCAGCCGTTCGAACGCGGCGACCACGGCGTCGGCCAGGGCGGGCCGATGCCGGGTGAGGAGCGTGGCGTGTCCCGCATCCATCCAGCGAAGTTCACTGCCCTCCCAATGACGAGCGAGCGCCAGGGTGGCATCGGCCGGAACGAAGCCGTCCCTGCGGGCCGCCACCAGCACCGCTGATGAGTGATGGGGGAGTGGCGGTATCGCCAGCGCGGTCGCCGATCCCAACATCGCACGCAGTTCGGTGGCGGCCCCGCGGCCACCCAGAGCGGGCCAGGCGATAGCGCCCGACAGGATCCCGTCGAGATACACCGGGCCGGGCGAGTGCGATGCAGCCAGGGGAGCGGTGGCGATGGCGTCCGGATATCCGGCGGACACCAGTGCTGCCAGGTTTCCCCCCATGGAATAGCCCGATACCCCTGCCTGGGCGTCGAGTCCGAACAGCGCCAGCAGGCTGCGAGCCTCGTGCAGGGCCGCGTAGCCCATCACGGCGAAGTCGGCCACCGTTCGGATGGCCTGGCCGGGAGCCGGCACCACCCGACGGGCCCCGTAGAAGGGGATGTCGAAGGCCACGCTGGCGACCCGGCGATCGACCAGGAGTCGAGCCAGCTTCCGGCGGGTGGCGAACCCGTGGTCGTTCCAGGCCGGCATGAGCACGACCACCCGGTTTGTTCCGGCGGCCGGTTCCATGAACTCGATCGGCACCACCCGACTCTCGGGGGCGAGCAACTCGGCGGCCGGCGAGGTGAACGATCCGCGCCGGATTCGAAAGCCCGGGTGTTCCTCCTTGCGACCCCACACCACATCGATGGGTTGGATCGGATCCGAGGATGTGGGGAGCCGGTCGAACACCTCGAGGGTGAGTCGGTCTCCCCATCCCTCGGGGAAGACACCGAGTCGTTTGCGATCGACGCGCATGAGGGCGGAAGCGGCACGGTCGAGCGGGTGCATGGAAGCGATTCTGGCGGTGACGCCGGTCGTGGTCCAACCGACCTCAGCCGATGTCGGTAGCCAGCAGGTCCTCGTACGTCTCCCGCCGCACGACGAGTCGAGCGTCTCCGGATCGGGCGAAGACCACCGCCGGCCTCAAGACCTTGTTGTAGTTGGAGCCCATGGAGTGACCGTATGCGCCGGTGACCGGCGTGGAGATCAAATCACCGACCCCGAATCCGACAGGCAACCGTCCGTCACGAACCAGGAGATCGCCCGACTCGCAGTGTTTGCCCACCAGCCTGATCCGCTCGGGTCGTTCGTCCGCCGCCCGCTCCGGGAGAAACGTCTCGTATCCCGATCCGTACAGCACGGGCCTCGGGTTGTCACTCATCCCCCCATCGACGGCCACATACGTTCGGATGTCGGGAATGGTCTTGACGGTGCCGATCGTGTAGACGGTGATGGCGGCGGCCGCCACGATGGCCCGGCCGGGCTCGACTCCCAACTCGGCGGTGATTCCAAGCTCACCGGCCGCGTTGTGGAGCACTCTGGCCCACTCAGCGATGCCGGGGGAGTCCTCTCCCTCGACGTAGGCGACACCGAGTCCTCCTCCGATGACGAGTTCGGCAACGGGAAACGGTCGAGCGAAGTCGGCAACCACGGCCAGCGCTTCCGAGAACGACTCGACGCGGAAGACCTGGGAACCGATGTGGGCGTGGATACCCGCCAACTCCATGTTGTTCGAGGCCATCACCCGTCCCACCGCCTCGTCGGCCGCACCGGTGGAGACGGTGAAGCCGAACTTCGAGTCGTCCTGGCCTGTCTTGACGAACTCGTGGGTGTGCGCCTCCACACCGGGAGTTGTTCGCACGAGCACACGAGGCTCGGGAAGCCCTCGTTCGACCAGAACTTCGAGCCGGTCGAGCTCGTCGAAACTGTCGACCACCAGCCGTCCCACACCGGCCTCGAGCGCCATGCGCAACTCCGCGGGGGACTTGTTGTTGCCGTGGAACACGAGACGCTCGGCGGGAACGCCCGCCGATAGCGCAACGTGCAGCTCGCCACCGGTCGCAACGTCGATGCGCATTCCCTCTTCGTGGGCCAGGCGCGCCATCGCACGACACAGGAATGCCTTCGAGGCGTACACGGCACCGCCGCCGAACTCCGAAACGGTCTCCCGGCAACGGTGGCGCAGGTGATCCTCGTCGTAGACGAACAGAGGGGTGCCGTGAGCACGGGCGAGATCGGCGACATCACAGCCACCGATCGACAGGTGCCCGTCGGCGCCGATCACGGCGTTGTCGGGCAGGAGGTGGCGGGGGATGGCTGTCATCGCCGCAGGGATCCTATAGCCCGACGGTCGTGTCTCAGCCGGTGTTCGACTCGTGCTGATGACGCTTGTAGAGGTACCACCAGCCGTACCCGTGCACGGCGACCCCAGCCATCAGCATGCCCGCCATCACCCATTGACCAAAGGCTGCAGCGGACAATGCGGCGACAAAAGCCGCGATGACGAGGGCGGTGCGGACTCCGTTGAGCGGACCAAACATGGGCATATCCTACGTTCCGGACGGCGGTACCGAAACAGGTCGACAGATCGACAGGTCGACCCTGGGTCGCACCTCACCGGCAGTCCACCGACAGACGCAGCTCGTGGCCTCCCACTGCGGGCTGGACCAGACTGACGGCCCGGCAGGCGTCGTCGTCGCCTCCGAACTCCCACGAGACCGTTCCATCGTCGGCAACCTGAGGCATGGCCGAGCGCGGCACTACCGCCGTCAGAGGATCGGGTGGCTCATCGAAGAGGAACGAAGCGGTGGCGGGGCTCAGGGGACCACCGCTGTGTCCGCTGCGAACCGGCCGGCGGTCGCTGTTGGCCGAGTTCAGGATCCGTTCCTCCTGCTCGTACCGCGGATCGCACCACGAGGCGTGGAGGTCCGGTCGACATTGGATCACCTGGCCGACTCCGGCCCCACCGAAGACCAGGGTCGCCGCCAGGTAGGCCGTGACTGCACCCGAAGGCCGTCGATCGAACGGCACAACCGTGACCACGAAGCAGAGCGTCCCCAGCGCCAACGAGAACAGCGAGGCCCACATCCACGAGCGCGACGACGTCGTGTCCGCCGAGAGACCGATCAGTGCCACCATTCCCCACGATCCGAGAGCCACTGCGAACCATGGCAGCACCGCCACCGCCCGCCGGTCCTTCGCCACGGCGGGGATCGCCACCGACAGGTAGACCAGACCGACCAGCGTCACCCACACCTTCGTGAGGAAGGGGCCCTGGGGCAGGAGCCACCGATCGGCCAGAAACACAAGCCATCCGACGGCCAGGATCACTCCGCCGGCTCGTGGTCTCAGAGACTTCATAGGGCCAGCATGCCACGGCCGCGGCAGTGGACGGAAGCCGATTCGTGGACCGGCTCAACCCGTGATCGACGCCCGGCCGTGCCGACGACCGAGCAGATAGCCGGCCGCCGCCACCCCCGCCACCGAGAGACTCCCGGCCGACCACGCCACCGCCAGTTTGGTGCGTCGAGCGAAGATCACCAGCGGCCAACCGCGTTGTCTGGCGACCGTCTCGAGCGAGGAATCGGGGTTGACCGCCACCGGGTGGCCGACCAGTTCGAGCATCGGGAGATCGGAGACGGAATCCGAATAGGCGTAGCACGCCTCAGCGTGGTAGCCCCGCTCGACGATCACCGATTGCACGGCGGTGGCCTTGCCTTCGCCATGGACGAAGGGACCGTCTATCTGGTCGGTGAGGTGGCCATCGACCACGGTGCCCCTGGTTCCGATTCCACCGGTCATACCGAGGATGTGTGCCAGCCGCTCCACGATGGCATGCGGGGAGGCCGAAACGATCCACGTGTCCCGACCCGCCTCGCGGTGCATGTCGATGAGCGACCGGGACTCTGGCCGTACCCTGGATTCGAGGCGCGGCACGACCGCCCGAGCAACCTCCTCGAGGGTTTCCACCGAGATGCCGGCGATGCCGCCCAGAACCGCGGACCGCGCTTCCTCCTTCCGTTCCGGGCTCTCCCCGAGGGTCGAGAAGATGAGAGCGTCGAGAGCCCACGAACGGATCTGACGGTTGCTGACCAGACCCTGCCGCCACGCCTCGGTTGCGAACGGGAACACCGAGACCCCCGAGATCAGGGTCCGGTCGAGATCGAAGAACGCTGCCGCCCGCATGCCGACACGACGCTACCCGGAGGCCAACTGCCGCGTCGACTGGTAGGTTTTTGGTCTCATCGACTCGGGGGAGTTCTCATGTCACGGTCTTCCGTGCCGGCAGTGGTGATGGTCGTGGTGGCAGGGGTGCTCGGCGTCGTCGGGGTGGTGCCGCCGGCGCTCGCCGGACCCACTGACCCGGGTGGGACGTTCACCGACGACAACGGATCCGTACACGAGGGGGCCATCGAGGCGGTGGCGGTGGTGGGCATCACCAGGGGCTGCAACCCGCCCACCAACGACCGCTTCTGCCCGGACGAACCCGTGACACGCGGCCAGATGGCTGCATTCCTCGTGCGGGGACTGAGCTACACGGACGGGGCCGGTTCGAACAGATTCACCGACGACAACGGATCGGTGTTCGAGGACGACATCGACCGTCTGGCCGCCTCTGGAGTCACCCGGGGCTGCAACCCGCCAGACAACGACCACTTCTGCCCTGATCAACCGGTCACGCGTGGCCAGATGGCGGCGTTCCTGGTGCGCGCCTTCGACTACACCGAAGGCGCCGGCACCGATCTGTTCACCGACGACACGGGGAGTGTCTTCGAGGACGACATCGACCGTCTGGCCGCCTCCGGAGTCACCCGGGGCTGCAACCCGCCAGACAACGACCGCTTCTGCCCGGATCAGGCCATCACACGGGCGGAGATGGCCACCTTCCTCATGCGTTCCCTGGGCTTGACCCCGATCGTCCCTCCGCCGCCGGCGCTTCCCCCGGCGGGCAATCCCGCCGGCACCGCTCCCATTCCCACCGAGGCGTCCGCCGTCGACACCTCGACTCCCGACCGTGTGGTCGGCACCGGCACCCCGGCGTCTTGCACGTCGGAGGCGGTCGTCGCCGCCGTCGCCCAGGGCGGAATCATCACCTTCGACTGCGGCCCCGACCCGGTGACCATCGAGATGGCCGCCACCGCCAGGATCTTCAACGACCGGGACCCTGACGTGGTGATCGACGGGGGAGGGCTGGTCACCCTGAGCGGAGGAGGCGACACCCGCATCCTCTACATGAACACCTGCGATCCCGCCCAGGTGTGGACCACCTCGCACTGCGACGACCAGGACCATCCGCGCCTCACGGTCCAGAACCTGACCTTCGAGGAAGGTTGGGTGGGAGGCGAAGACCTCGAGGCTGGGGGAGCTGCGATCTTCGCACGCGGAGGGCGCCTCAAGATCGTCAATTCCCGGTTCTTCTCAAACCGGTGCCAACCCACCGGCCCCGACGTCGGCGGCGCCGTGCGGGTGTTCGACCAGCATCAGGATCAGACGGTGTACGTGGTCAACAGCACATTCGGAGGCAGTGCCGAGCTGGGCAACGAGTGCTCCAACGGGGCGGCCCTGTCGTCGATCGGCGTTTCGTGGACGGTCATCAACAGCCTCTTCACCCACAACGACGCTGTCGGGTTCGGCGCCAACCCTGCCCAACCCGGTACCCCGGGTGGCGGCAACGGAGGAGCCATCGCCCTCGATGGCAACGCCTTCACACTCACCGTCATCGACTCGGTCATCTCCGACAACCACGCCAACGAGGGCGGAGGAGGCATCTTCTTCGTGAGCAACGACCGAACCGGAGCGCTTCGCATCGAGGACTCGACCATGCAGCGGAACCCCAGCGATGGCTTCGAAACCATCCCCGGCATCTTCTACCTCGGGAACGGACCGATCCAGATCGTCGACTCCACCATCGAGTGACCGGGCTGCCGGCGCCGCCGTCAGCTCGGATTGGCGATCAACTCCAGGTCGAACGAGACGTCGCTCGAGTTGGGGGCGTTCTGGTGCACCTCCACCGCCACCACGTTGGTACCCGACACCAGGAGCGACGCCGGGACCACGAACGAATGCCAGACCCGCTCCGCCGTCCCGTTGATTCCGGACGGGGCCTGGGTGAGATGGCCGATGGCGCCCGAGGGCAGGTTGGTACGAGCGATCTCCGCACCATTGAGGTACGCGACCGCACCATCGTCTCGCTCGAGGTTCAACTCGAGGGTCGTGATGCCGTCCGGGAAGTCGACGGTGAACGCGTGACGGAAGTAGGTGGTGATGTACACGTTGCCGGCCGGACCTGATGCGATCACCGTCGCCTCGTCCCGGTCGCCGTAACCGAGTTCGGCGGCTCCGGAAGCCCATCCGGCGTCGTCGAACGCGGGCTGCCGCCAGGCGATTCCCTGGTCGGAGCCGTTGTCGAGGTACTTCCACGTGGAGCCGACACCGATCAGGCCGATGTCGGAGCCGAGTGCGGTTCCCTCGACCTCGGCGGACGGGGCCGACTCGTTGCCGGCCGCGTCGGCGGCAACGATCCGATAGGTGTACGTCGCTCCCGGGGCGAGACCGCCGTCGCTGAAGGTGGTGCCCACGGTGTCGCCGACCGATGTGCCACCTCGGATCACCCGGTACCAGGTGACGCCGACGTCGTCGGTGGCGGCGGACCAGGCGAGATCGATGCTCGACCCGGTCACGCCCGTGACCCGGACGTCGGTCGGAGCGGACGGTGGCGTCACGTCGGGCATGGTGGCCACCGCGAGGCTCTCAGACCAGGGACCCAGGTTGCCGGCGGCATCGAACGCCCGCACGACGTAGACATACGAAGAACCGGGTTCGAGGCCCTCATCGACGAACGCCGCGTCAGGGACGGTCGCCACCATCTGCTCGTCACGGGCCACCTCGTATCCCGCCACCCCGACGTCGTCGACGGCTTCGGGCCAGGTCAGGTTCACCTCCGTCACCCCTGTGGCCACGACCTCGGGTGTGCCGGGGGCATTGGGAGGTGTCACGTCGAGCGGTCCGAACGTCGTCACCGTGAGACTGGCGCCGGCGGGTCCAACGTTGCCGGCACCATCGAGGGCTCGGACCGTGTACTCGTACGAGGTCGCCGGCGACAGTCCTTCGTCGAGGTGGGAGGTGCCCGCCACCTCGGCGACGACGATGCCGTCGCGCGTCACCTGATAGTCCGTGACCCCGACGTCGTCGGTCGCCGCCGTCCAGGTGAGCGAAACGCTGGACGACTCCGCGCCCGTCGCCGCCAACCCACCCGGTGCGGTCGGCGGTGTGACGTCGGCGGTCGTCGAGATCACCGCTTCGGCGGAAGGTCCGGTGTTGCCGGCTGCATCGAAGGCAGCCACCGAATACGGGTAGGGCGTGGAGGGCGAAAGCCCTGTGTCGGTGAACACCGGGGTGGCAGTGGTGGCGATCTCGACGCCGTTGCGGGACACCCGATAGCCGGCGACGCCTACATCGTCGGTCGCAGGAGCCCACTCCAACGTCGACGAAACCGCGGAACCATCAGTCGCCTGGGGGAGGCCCGGAGCGGTTGGGGGAGCCTCGTCACCGCTCGCGGTCGGGGGGAACACCGCCACGCCGCCGGTCGGTACCGCGTTGACGGTGGTGAAGGTGCCTCCGGCCGCCAGGCCCCCCGACGTGGCGTCGAGGGCCCACACACCCATGAAGGTGTCGACAACCGGTCGGAAATCCGGGTCGAGGGCTCCTGTCAGGGCGTCGGCGGCCAACAGTCGAACGCTGGTGTCGCCTCCGAATCCTTCGTGGAACCGAAGAAGAGGGTGCCATTGTGATAGGTGACGGCCTGGGCGTCACCCATCGCCTGCTGGAACCATCGGCGGGCGCCGTTCGACGTGTCCCAGGCCTGCCGCCAGGCCGGGGAGTGGTGGGAGCGTGACGGCGAGTACCACGGCCGCCGCCACGACGACTCGAAGACGAACGTGAAAGCCCACTCGTATCCGCAAGAGCGCAACAGCCCACACCCGGCCCATCTCGACCTCCAGACACCCCAACGAGTCCGATCTTGCGACGGTACGCCCCCGACTCCGATCACTCGCGGTCCATTCCCGTTGTCCGCCAAGTGTCTAATGCTGTGACCAGAAACGTTTGCGAGGGTCAGATCGTGACCATCCCCCCGTTCGTTTTCTGGTCACAGCCTGGCCGACCGTGCCCCCACGCCCCGCCCCGCCTCCCAGCGGAGCCCAACAGGTCGGCCGGAACATCGAAGACGGCAAAGCACCATATGGAACACGCCCACACGACACGTGCAGCGCCGACCCACAGCCAGGCGAACGTTGCAGGACACGGCACTCTAGGGACCCTCGACCTGGGAGTGGCATCGGTTCCATCGACCCGGACTTGAACCCTTTGGCCTGCGCCGCCGGTGCGCCTGGGGGCCGGAGGCACGCAGGTGACCGGTAAGGTCACGCCAGCCATCCGTTGGAGACGACCGTGACAGACCAGAAACTCGCCGCCTACCGCGAGAGCATCGACAACATCGATGCCGCCCTCATCTTCCTGCTCGCCGAGCGGTTCAAGATCACCAAGAAGGTGGGCGAGTACAAATCGCTCGCCGGGCTCCCACCGGCCGACCCGGGCCGCGAAGAGGTGCAGATCGCCCGTTTGCGGTCACTGGCGGAGACGGCCAACCTCGACCCGGAGTTCTCCGAGAAGTTCCTCCGGTTCGTCATCGAAGAGGTGATCCGCCATCACGAGCGCATCGCCGACAACGGCTGACCCAGCTCGGCACTCCGCCTGATCCCGGTCACGCCGGTTCGAACGTGATGACACCCGCTTCCGGGTCGGATGCCACCAGCCGGAGCCGGACGGCCTGCCCGAGTTCCAATCCCGGCTGGCCGATCACCGCCACAACGGCGTGGTCGTCGAGTGTGATCACCGCCTCCTCGCCGCCGTTTCGGAGATCGACGACCTCGGCGTCGAACACGTCGCCGACATGCGGTCCGAGAACGACCGCCTCGGTGAAGTCGACCATGGCCCGCTCGAGGGCGTTCTGTCGCTGGTGAGCGGTCGCCATGATGTCAGGAAGCTCGACGAGCGCCTCCACCGCCCAACCCGGGGGAGACGTCCCGGCCACGACCGCCAGCAGGATCTCGTTGGCGAACCGATCCACGAGGCGCCGCAACGGCGCCGTCACATGGGCGTACGGGGCGGCGATGGCACCGTGTACCTGCGGTTCGGCGCCGGCGGGAAGCACCTCGTATCCCGCCCCACGTAGGGTTCGGGCCGCCTGATAGAGGAAGGCGGCCCCGCCCGGCGAGCCGGGATCCGCCGCCCGCACGGACTCCGGGTAGGTCATCCCGGGCGGCCAGTCGAGGCCCAAAGCGGCGGCATGGCGCCGGAGCAGCGCCACCGCCTGGGGCGCGGGGGGTGGAAGCGTGCGCACGATCCCGACCCCGGCGTCGATCATGATCTCCGCTGCCACCATCCCGGTGAGCAGGGAGATCTGAGCGTTCCAGCGTTCCACTTCGAGGACCTCGTCGAACTCGACGACATACCGGCCCGAGGTCGCCGACACCCGCTGGGTCGGGAGCGCCAGGCTGACACCGCCGCGTTCGATCTCCCGTTCGATGCGCGCCTCACCGATCCTGGCGAGCATGGCGAGTCGATCGTCGGAGCCATTGTCGACCCGAGTCTGCGCCTCCCGGTACGAGATCGCCTCCTCGACCCTCACCACTGCCCGTCGGAACTCGACGTCGATCGGCCGGCCTTCCCCGTCGAGCTCGAACGTCCAGACCACGGCCGGACGATCGGCACCGGGAAGGAGGCTCGCCCGGTCTTCGGAGATCGTCACCGGATGAAGTGGTGTCCGGAGATCGGGCGAGTACATGGTCACGCCCCGTGAACGGGCCTCCCGATCCACCGCCCCACCCGGACGGATGAAGACGGCGGGATCGGCGATCGCATACCGAACCCGAAACCCGGTTCCGTTTGGTTCGGCCCAGAAGGCCTGGTCGAGATCCTTGGCCCCGGGCGGGTCGATGGCGATGAACGGCACATGCCTCAGATCAGCCGCGTCATCGGTTGCCGGTACCAACCGCTCCGCCTCGGCGATCACGTCGGCGGGGAACCGTTCGGGGATCTCGAATCGGCGACGGATGCGCTCGAAACCTTCCTCGAGAGGAGCGCTGATGAGGATGTGAGGCACGAGGACCGATCTGGCTGGGCGGCACACGGTACCGGTGGGCGCCGACCAATCATCACCTGAGATCGGCGAGACGCTGCCGCTGGGTACCGGAGTCGAAGTTGGAGGAGTCGAGCCAACGGCGGAAGGCGGCGTCGAGGGTGGGCCACTCCGAGTCGATCACGGAATACCAGGCCGTGTCGCGGTTGCGGCCCTTGTAGATCGTTGCCTGACGGAAGACACCTTCGAAGGCGAATCCCAACCGTTCCGCCGCCGCCCGAGATGGCCGGTTGTGGACGTCGCACTTCCACTCATACCTGCGGTATCCCAGCTCGTCGAAGACACGTCGCATCATCAGCCACATCGCCTCGGTGGCGCAGGTCCTGCGTTGCAGGATCGGAGAGAAGTTGATGTGGCCCACCTCGATCACGCCGATGTCCGGCTCGATCCGAAGATAGGCGGCCACGCCGGCCGCACGACCGGTCGTGAGATCGATGATGGCGTGGAGGAGCGGGTCCTCCCGGGAAGCCATCGAGGCGGTCCAGCTCCTGAACTCGTCGCGATCGACGAATGGTCCGTAAGGGAGATACGTCCAGTTCCGGCCTTCGGAGTCGCGGGCGAAGGCATCGAACAGGTGGTCGGCGTGCACCTGCGGATCGATGGGCTCCAGGCGACAGAAGGCGCCGTTCATCGGGTCTGCAGGCGGCCGAGGCCGCGGTGACCAGCCTGCCACGGGCGAACCGACCGACTCATCCGCCGTCACGGCAGCACTTTGCCCGGGTTGAGAATGCCCTGCGGATCGAACGCCGCTTTCACCGCTCGCATGGCGGCAATGGCACCCACCCCGTGCTCGGCCTCCATGTACTCGCGCTTGTCGAGTCCGATCCCATGCTCGCCCGAGCAGGTTCCCCCCAGTGCGATGGCGCGCTCCACGAGCAGATGGCTCACATGGTGTGCCCGTTTGGTCGCTTCCTCGTCGTCGGGCATGTAGCCGATACCCATGTGGAGGTTCCCGTCGCCGGCGTGGCCGAGCACACTCCCGGGCAGACCGTTGGCCTGAGCACTTTCGATGGCGTAGGCGACCAGCTCGGGAAACGCCGCCACCGGGACACTGACGTCCATCCCGATCCAATGGCCGCCCGGGAGCCGGCGCCGGTAGCGGTGGCGAACACCATGTCGGATGCGCCAGAGCGCCGCCCGTTCCTGATGATCGGTGACACCGGTGAACCCGACGGAGCCGTGCTCGGCGCAGATCTCCGAGGCGGTCTCCATCCGGTCGACGACCGAAGCCGCGCTGGAGTCGGTGAACTCGATCAACAGGGTCGGCACCTCCGGATACGCCGAGCCTTCGTCCTCGTTCATCCAGCGGATGTGATCGTCGTGGAGCAGTTCCAGCGCAGCCGGATCGAGCGCCAGGCCCATCATGTCGTGGACGGCCGCGGCTGCCGACTCGACGCTCGGAAATCCGACGATGGCGGTGCTCACATGCTCGGGGATCGGTCTGAGCTTGATGATCGCCCTGGTCACGAGCCCGAGCGTTCCTTCCGATCCGACGATGAGTTGGGTGAGGTGGTAACCCGACGATTGCTTCACCGACCGTGACCCGGTGGTGATGATCGACCCGTCGGCCAGAACCACTTCGAGACCCAGCACGTTGTCCTTGGTCGCGCCGTATTTGAGCGCTCTGATGCCGGCGGCGTTGTTGGCCACCATTCCGCCAATGGTGGCGTTGGCGCCAGGATCGGGAGCGAAAAACAACCCCATCTTGGAGAGGTGGTCCTCCAGATCGAGACGGAGCACGCCGGGCTCGACCACCGCTTGGAAGTTCTCGACGTCGACCTCGAGGATCCGGTTCATCCGCTGGAAGTTCATGACGATGCCGCGCCCGATCGGGATGACGTGGCCGCCGGCACTGGAGGCGACGCCCCATGCCGTGATGGGCGTGCCGGTTTCGGATGCCAGCCGGGCGATCGCCGACACCTCGGCGGTGGAACCGGGCCACACCACCACGTCGGGAGCCACGGGTGGATGCGAGGAGTCGTCGTGGGCGTGGAGGTCGCGATCTGCCCGGGTCGTCGAGATGTTGGCCGGTCCGACGATGCCTGCCAGCGCTGCTTCGAGTGTGTCGGTGCTCACACCGGCGAGTGTACGTCGACGCACGGAGCGAGCGACGATGATGGGGACGACATGCCCGCCAACCTAACTCCCGACTACCGCGCCGCTGAGCAACGCTACCGGGAGGCACGCGAGCCGAGGCAGCGGCTCGACGCTCTGCGGGAGATGCTGCGGCTGGTTCCCAAGCACAAGGGCACCGATCATCTCCAAGCGGACTTGAAGTCGAGGATCAAGGAGCTGAGCGATCAGCTGACCGGCCCCCGCAAGGCAGGGGCCCGCACAGGTCCCGCCACGGTCATCCATCGCGAAGGCGCCGCCCAGGTCGCTCTTCTCGGACCACCCAACTCGGGCAAGTCGGCTCTCCATCGGCGGTTGACCGGTTCGAGGGCAGTTTCCGAGCCGTACCCGTTCGCCACCCAGCACCCCGAGCCGGGCATGCTCGGGGTGCACGATGTGGCGCTGCAACTGGTCGATCTGCCGTCCCTCAGCAGGGAACTCCCGGTGCCCTGGATCGGCGAGGCCCTCCACCAGGCCGATGCCGCCCTGCTGGTGGTGGACCTGAGCGATCCCGACTCGCTCGACTCGGTGCCGGGGCTCCATGCGCTGCTCGCCGATCGGGGCGTCCGTCTCACCTCCCGGTGGCGATCGGAGGATCGCCCGATGTTCGAAGCGGCGCTGCCCACCGTGCTGGTCGCTGCCAAATCCGACCTGCTCTCCGACCCGGGGGCGGAGGTGGCGGCGTTCGAGGAGTTGGAGGCGTTCGACTACGAGTCGGTGGCCGTGTCGGCCGTCACGGGGGAGGGCTGCGACCTGATCGGACCCCTTCTCTTCGAGCGGTTGGGCATCATCCGGGTCTACACGAAAGAGCCTGGCCAACCACCCGATCTGACCCGGCCGTTCACGGTCATGCCGGGCGCGACGGTTGTCGACGTGGCAGGGCTGGTACACCGGGACTTCGTGGACTCGTTCCGCTCCGCCCGACTGTGGGGGAGGAGCGGCTACGACGGTTCCAGAGTGGGCCGTGACCACCGGGTCGCCGATGGCGACATCATCGAGCTCCACATCTGACACCGGGGTGCGGTGCCCTACGATCTGTGCCACCACCTCCGGAGTCCGCATGAGCACATCCAAGCCGCCGACCAGCGCCCCACCGTGGTGGCAAGTGCACGTCCCCATGTGGGTGGGCATCGTGACCCTGACGGCAGTCGTGTGGCTGCTGTCTGAGTCGATTCCCGCTTACATCCTGCAGGTCCTGTGGCCGGTGGCGGTGCTGGTACCCGCACTCACCGCCTATCGGCGGGCACGCCAGCAGGACTGGCCGGGTCGGTCGAGGAAGTCGGCAACGATCAACGCAGTGGTGGCGGTCATCATCGGTGTCGCCATGCTCGCCTTTCAGTTGGGTCGCGCCGTCGACGACCCACTGGAGCGGTTCCGGGTGACAGCAGCGCTGGTGCTGGCGGTGGGCCAGCCGACTTGGGCGGTGTGGTCGCTGTACGACAGCTTCATGCTGTACCTGCAGCACCGGCGCCGGTGACGCCTGACCCGTCGGATTTCGTACCGCGGCGTGCTGCGACACTTTTCTATTCCTGAAGCACCTCGGGAGACACTATTCTATCGATATGGCTGCTCGGACCGTTCTGAATCCCATCACGCTGGAGGCAACGCGCCTCCTCGGTCACCACATCCGACTCGCACGCAAGCAGCGCCGCTGGACGGTCGTGGAACTCGCAGAACGAGTGGGCGTCTCGCCTGTCACCATTCGAAGGGTCGAGACCGGTGAGCCCGGTGTGGCCATCGGGACCGTCTTCGAGACTGCGCTACTCGTCGGAGTGCCCCTGTTTCACGCCGACCCAGCCAGGCGTGCCGCAGAGCTCGATCGGGTCAAGGCCCATCTCGCCCTCTTGCCGGCTTCCGTTCGCACCGGTGACGTAGACGACGACTTCTGATGGGGCCGAGCGAGGCGTTCGTGTGGGCGTGGTTGCCCGGCAAACCCGATCCCGTGGTAGCTGGCAGACTGGTCGACCACGGACAGGTCGTGGGCTTCACCTACGGTCGGAGCTATCTCGCCCGGGCCGAGGCGGTACCCCTGTACCTTCCCGAGCTACCCCTCGACCGGGGCGAGGCGCTGCCGCTCTCCGGGGTGATCGCGGGCTGCATCGCCGATGGCGGGCCGGACGCATGGGGACGACGGGTCATCGAGCACCGCCGGACCGGAGAACCAACAGATCTGGGGCCCCTCGCCTATCTCCTCGCATCGGGATCGAACAGGGTTGGGGCGCTCGACTTCCAGGCGTCGCCTGAGAGCTATGTGGCACGGGGGGCTGATACCGCCACGCTCGCTGAACTGGCGGAGGCGGCCGAAGCGGTGGAGCTGGGTGTCCTGCTGACCCCCGCCCTGGACCAGGCCCTCGTTCACGGCAGCTCCGTGGGCGGTGCCCGACCGAAGGCCGTCATCGACCACGGCGATCGCCAACTCATTGCCAAGTTCACGTCCACCACAGACTCCTATCCCGTGGTCAAGGCCGAGTTCATCGCGATGAAACTGGCACGGCGTGCCGGCCTCGACGTGGCACACGTCGAACTGCACAGGACCGCCGGCCGTGATGTCCTTCTGGTCGAACGGTTCGACCGGGGACGAGAGGGTACGAGGCGTATGGTGGTGTCGGCGCTCACCATCCTGGAACTCCACGATGCCGATGGCATGGCCGGCCGCTATGCCACCTACACCGACCTGGCGCACCAGATCCGGGCCCGTTTCTCGAAGCCTGACGCCAACCTCCGGGAGCTGTTCTCCCGGATCACCTGGAACATCCTGACCGGCAACACGGACGACCACGCCCGAAACCACGCGGCGTTCTGGGACGGGGCCACCCTGGACCTCACGCCGGGCTTCGACATCTGCCCCCAGCAGAGAACCGGGGGAGAGGCGGCTCAGGCCATGGCCTTCGGTACCGACGGGGATCGCCTCAGCCAGCTGGCCAGGTGCATCCCCCATGCCGGCATCTATCACCTGAGCACCGGCGAGGCGAGACAGATCATCGAACACCAGATCGAAGTCCTGATCGACCACTGGTCGGAAGCGTGCGAACTCGCCGGCCTCACGGCGGCCGACCGGCAGCGACTGTGGGGACGGCAGTTCCTCAATCCGTATGCGGTAGAGGGCCTCTGACCAGGTCGATCAACCCCGCCGAAACCATCTCTTCTTCTTCTTCTTCGCCGGCGCCTCACGGGTGAGCAGGCGATCGGCCTGCGATGAGAGCTCCTCCATCTCGATCGTGCGGGCTGAAAGGTCGAGCAGCAGTCGATCACGCTCGGCCGCACCGGACTCGTCGAGGAAGGCGCCATCGATCTTGAGCAGGAGCCCGCGGGCGAGTTCGAAATCGAGCCCGGCCAGGGCTTTGGCCGCCTCGTCGAGCCGGCGGCGGTTGGTGGAGCGTCGTTCGTCCGCCCACCTGGTGGCGAGCCGGACCTGGAGATCGGCCCGCTCCCGTACAGCGGGTGGAAGCTGGGACAACAGCAGCGCGGTGCGGGGATCGGCATGCAACTCCAGGATCCGGCGATGGTCACCGAGCCTCCCGAGTTCGACCATCTCGGTCTGAAGCCCCCTGGCCTCATCCAGTGCGGCAACCCGCGCTGCCTCCAGCTCGGCTGCTTCGGCTTCACCTGTCGCCAGCTCGGAGGCGTCGTCGAAACGGAGCTCCTCGAGGGCGCGTCGGAACGTGTCGTCACTCACGCCGACGAGGCTAGATCCGATCGCCGACTATCCGAGATGGTGTTCACGCCAATTCGAGATCGACCATCAAATCGACGGCGAGTTCCTCCAGGTCGGCCTGGAGGGCGCCGCTCCCGAGGCCGGCGGGCAGGCGGAGTATGGCCTCGGCGTGGAAGAGCCGGTGACCGGCCATCGGGGCGACGCTGGTCCACGTCTGGAGATCGTCGATGCTGACTCCGCGGCCGGCGAGCAGCTGGGACACGCGATGCACGATGCCAGGGTGATCGTTACCGGTCAGCTCCAGGCGGAGCGGCGCCGAGTCCCGCTCGGAGGCCGCCTGGACCGCTTCAACGGCGATGTCGAACAGTCCTCGTTCCTCCAGTGGGGCCAGTTCGGCGAGGAACCGTTCGACCTCACCGTCGGGAACCGTCACCAGCACCAC
The DNA here is from genome assembly GCA_963825585.1 of uncultured bacterium. Taxonomy (GTDB): domain Bacteria; phylum Actinomycetota; class Acidimicrobiia; order Spongiisociales; family ZC4RG35; genus JAOUGY01. Next base: position 281,305 of record CAWGTX010000006.1, on the reverse strand, counting down.
GCCGGCGAACTTCCCGGCCAGGTGTGTCATGTGACTCTTCTCCCAGTTGCCACCGCAGCCGGAAACCACCCCGGAGAGCGCCTCCACCAGGCCGGACCGATCGTCACCCAGAACCGAGAGCAGGTACGAAGCCATGTGCACAACTGTACGCGGACCCAAGCCGGCCCGCCGCCATCGTGCGGCCCGATCATCGCGTCGCAAGCGGGGGAGTACCGTGCGCATCACCACCATGCCCGGCCCCTGGAAGATCGCCTTCATCGGATCCCACTCCGTCCGCAAGACCAACGCGGTCCACTCGTTCGCGGGTGCGGTCGGGCGCAGCGGCCGCAGCGTCGAGGTGGGCCGCGAAGTGATCCGTTTCAACCCGCTGGGCCTCAACGAGGGGGCGACACCCGAGGCCCAACTGTGGGTGATCATGGCCCAGATCCAACAGGAGTTGGAACTGCGCAACCGGGCGGACGTGCTCGTCACCGATCGAGCCGTCGTCGACAACTTCGCCTACTTCCTACGCGCCACCGGGGGAGCGGACCCATTCGACGTGAAACCGCTCGTGAAGCGGTGGTGCGACACCTACGACTTGTTCGTGCGGCTGCTGCCGGACGTCCCTCTCAGGATCGACGGGGTACGGAGCACCAACGATCGGTTTCGTGTCGAGATCGAACAGGTCCTCGACGTGATCGTCCCGCAGTACACCGCGGAGGAGCGGCTGGTGGTGATCAGAGCATCGGAGATCAGCGACGCGTTCGACTGGACCGCCCTCATCGAGCGCCTGGTCGGTCCCGTTGGGCAGGAAGAAGCCACCCCGCACACCGCGAGCTTCACCCCAACCCTGTGGGACTGATGCGATGAACGCGGGAGCGGCACCCGATCCGCATACGCCCCACAGGCTGCCGCCGCCGAGGCGCACCGGGTAGGAGCCCCGATACAGCATCCAGTAGCCCGTGGAGAGCGAGCTGTAGTCGTCGCTCAGAAGAAACTCGGCGTCATCGATACCGAGCTCGACCCGCCAGGAAGATCAACTTGACATAATCAGCGGGACACCCACCTGATCCACACGGGACACCCCACATACGATCAACTTGACATAATCAGCGAGACACCCACCTGATCCACACGGGACACCCCACATACGATCAACTTGACATAATCAGCGGGACACCCACCTGATCCACACGGGACACCCCACATACGATCAACTTGACATAATCAGCGGGACACCCACCTGATCCACACGGGACACCCCACATACGATCAACTTGACATAACGATGATTATGGGCTCGAAGTGGGCAACCAGTGCAGGTGCGAGAGAGCGGCCGGCCGGGAAGAAAGCGTGAAACGTCGATACCGCACCGGCGACTGTCATCCCGAGGCCGTCGAGGCCGTACGGAGTTCCCCCCTTCACCGTACGGTCTTGGCGGCTTCGAGTTCGTTCCGCTCCGTCGACGATCAGCACCGACGATCGATCAGCCGTTGGGGCATGCCATCGCACCGCCCCATCCGTTCTCCACAGGAGCATTACGTCACAGTGACGTAATGCCTCCGGACTCCATGCCAACAGCCCTGGGCTCGAAGGTGACGGCGCGGGCGTCGGCAGCAGCCTCGTAGAGGTGCCAGAGCGCCTTGCGGTACTCGTCGGGCTGAGCACCAGCCGTCAGGTCGGCGTCGACGTCCTGCAGCGCCGCCTCGATCCGGTACAGCAGATCCCTCATCGCCTCGAAGCTCGACCTCGACACGAGAACATCGTCAGGCGACAACCGATGTTCGTCCGCCACCAGCCGCGCCTCGTAGGCACGCTGACGATGCGACGGCCGGCAGTACACCTGCGGCCGTCCCGGACCCCGGGCAGCCATGAACCGTCCCCCACACCAGCGACACCGTCGAGCGTTTCCAGGAGCGGATTCCGTCACAGTGACGTAAACACTACCACCGTGCACCCAGTCCCTCCCGGCCTACGGCCTGGCCCCCTGATGGAGCGCGGCGAAGGCGGCCCGAACACCGATGTGACGGCCTCCCGGGCCTACTCCACCAGCTCGGCTGCGATCGCCACAACCTCACTCGGCTCAGCCCGAACCCGATGGTTGAGGTCGACGAAGGCATACCGAATCACGCCGGTCTGGTCGATCACGTACGTTGCCGGCACCGGGAGCTCCCACGCCTCCGTGCCGTTGAGGGCGCCGATGTCGCGCCCGTGGTCGCGGTAGTAGTCGATGTGCTCGGGGATCATCTCGTAGACGAGGTTGAACTGCTTCGCCACCAGGTTGTCCTGATCCGACAACACCGGGAACGTGAGTCCCGCTGCGTCGACCAGTTCCGCCGACACGTCCGGTGTGTTGGGCGAGATCGCCACCAGGGTCACTCCCGATGCCTTGGCGGCTTCCAGCTCCCGCTGCAGCGCCCGTAGCTCCAGGTTGCAGAACGGGCACCAGTTTCCCCGGTAGAACGACACGACGGCGGGTCCTCCAGCCAAGATGTCGGCCAGCCGCACGGTGACACCGAAGGCATCGGGGAGTTCGAACATCGGCGCACTATCCCCCTCCTTCAAAGCTTCGTCGAGGATGGTGGACTCGGCGAGGGCGGCGGCGGCCTTGCCGTAGACGGCCGCTCGTTCGGCGTCGAAGTCCACCTTTCCCTGGGCGGCACGGGCGGCGAGTTCGTCGGCGAGTGACATCAGGGTCTCCTGTTCGGGGTTTGCCAGCCTAACTTCCACGACTCAGGTGGCGTGGCCCATCGCCTGGTCGGCGCGATCAGCCCACACCGGATCGATGACACGGCAGGGCGCTACGGAACCACACCGACGAACCCGACGTCCAACCGCCATGGACGATAGGCGCGCAAGGTTCGAGGCACTGGTGGCCGAGGTACACGAACCCCTCGACCGCTACCTCCGCCGCAGGGCCAACTCGCACGACGCCGACGACGTGATGGGCGACGTCCTCCTGACGCTGTGGCGCAGACTCGATGCCATCCCCCAGCCCACTCCCCTCCCCTGGTGCTACGGCGTAGCCCGCCGGGCTCTGGCGAACCAGCGTCGGAGTGACCGGCGACGGCTCCAACTCGTTCGAAGAGTCGAACGCGAACCGCAGCTGCCACCGGGAGATGACGATCACCCCGAACTGGCCGCTGCCCTCGCCACCCTCTCCCCTTCCGACCGCGAAATCATCGCCCTGTGGGCATGGGAGGATCTGGAGCCTCGGGAGATCGCCGTCGTCCTCGAAACGACACCCAACGCCGTGAGTGTCCGACTCTCTCGACTGAGAAAAAGACTCGCCGATGAGATCCTCCGACAGAATCCGACCGGTGCCGGACACAAGCAGGATGGAACGACCGGAGCACACGAATGAGTGACGACCTGAGGAACCAACTCAAGCGCCTCGACCCCGTGTATCCGGGCGCGCCCAGTACACCACCGTCTCGCGAGCTCCTGGAGGACATCATGGCGAGCACCGACACAACCAACCGAACCGACCGCACCCGCTGGTACGCCGCCGCCGCCGTGGCGGCAGTGGCACTCGTGGCCGCAGTGGCCATACCCGCCCTCAACGGCGACAGCCCGACACCCACGACCGTGGCCGCCGCTCCCCCGCTCGAGCTGTCGCTCGGTGACGGGAGCGCCCTCATGGCGTCCTGCATGGCCTTCGACGTCGAGTTCCTGCGGGAGATGCCGGTGGCGTTCGAAGGCACGGTCACAGCCGTGGACGGGGAGCAGGTCACGCTCGGCGTCGATCGCTGGTTCAAGGGAGGCGACGTCGAAACCGTGAACCTGCGGGCGCCCGCCGGAATGGAAGCGCTGATCGGCGGAATCGAGTTCGTCGAGGGCGGCCAGTACCTCATCACCGCCGCCGAGGGCAACGTGAACTACTGTGGTTTCAGCGGTCCGTCCACGCCCGAGTTCCGGGCGGCCTTCGAAGAAGCCTTCAACGGCTGAGACCAGTCCGACTCTCGAGTATGTCCAGCACCGCCTGGTCCCATGCGGGGGCGGCGGTGCTGGCATCTCGGAGCCGGACGCTTGAGCGAGTCGAGAATGCTCAAAGTGGCTTCCGACCCCGCAAATAGGCGGGCCGGAGCTCTCCGTTGTCGAGCACCACCGTCAGCATGCGCCAATCCTCGATGAAGTGGTCTCGACGTCCCGGCCCCAGGAGCCTCGTCATCCGATCGTGCTCGGGGCCGAGCATTCGCCGGTACTCCTGGTGTGCGGTGTCCCGGTACTCGGATGTGGCATCGATGCCGGCCACGTCTTCGAACCCGGCCGCCGTGAGCATGGCCAGATAGTTGTCCAGATGGTCCATCGCATAGGTGAGCCCTTCCAGCTCGAACCACCGGAGCATGTCGGGCGAGTACGGCTCCGTTCCCCTGAGCCAGTCGTACGCCAGCAGCCAGCCTCCCGGCCGCAGCACCCGGAGAATCTCGGCGAACATCGCCGCCTTGTCCGGGACGTGGATGATGGCGGCGTGAGTGAACACGTGATCGAACGAGCGCGCATCGAACGGTAGTGGTCCCGGCTCGACCAGCCGGTACACGACCTCGATCTCCGCCTGCTGCGCTCGCCGCCTGGCACGTTCGAGCAGACCCGCTTCGATGTCGATCCCGGTCACCCGGGCGCCCATGCCGCTCAGGACGAGATCGGCGCCGCCGACGCCGCACCCGATGTCGAGCACCACGGCACCGTTCAGATCTACGTCCGATACACACCGTCGAACGCTTTCAGCACCACCCGGCGCCAGGAAGCCCTCGCCCCACACCAGCTCGAGCAGCCCGATCAGTTCGTCGTCGTACTCCTCCACCGGCGGATCACCCCGGTCACTCATGTAATCACCTCGGGCCGCGAGGATACGGAGTCCTGGCAGACTGCGACGTCATGAGCGCACTCGAGATGTCAGCCGAACGGATGCGTGAGCTGGGGTACCTGGTGGTGGACCGGCTCGTGGACCTGATCGACCACCTGGACCGAGGCCCGGTGTTCACACTCGCGTCCCCGGACGAGATGAGAGACCGGATCCCGAACTCGGCGCCGGTGGGGGCGACCGACTTCTCCGAGCTGCTCTCGATCATCGAACGGGAGGTGGCACCCGCTGCAGCCCGATGGGGCCATCCCCGGGCGTTCGCCTACATCCCCGGGCGGGGTACCTGGCCGGGGGCACTGGCCGACTTCATGGTCTCGGCTCTCAACATCGACGCCTCATCGTGGCGCGAGAGCCCGGCGCCGGTGCATCTCGAGCTCGTTGTGATCGACTGGTTCCGTTCCTGGCTCGGCCTGCCGGACACCGCCGGCGGTCTGCTCGTGGGCGGCGGATCGGCCGCCAATCTCACCGCCCTCACCCTCGCCCGACAGTCCAGAGTCGGCGCCGGGGACGCCGCCGCCCGCATCTACTGCACCGCCGAGGCCCACTCGTCGGTGACGAGGGCGGCGCGAGTGCTCGGGTTCGCTCCGTCCGCCGTCCACCAGGTCGACCTGCTCGACGGCAGGATGTCACTGGACTCGCTGGCGTCGGCCATCTCGAAGGACCGCTCGGCCGGGCTGAATCCCATGGCGATCGTCGCCACCGCCGGCGCCACCAGCACCGGAGCGGTCGACCCACTCGAGGGGATCGCCGACATCGCCCACCGAGAGGACCTGTGGCTGCACGTCGATGGGGCGTACGGCGGCTTCGCCACGCTCACCGCACGCGGACGTTCTCTGCTGGCGGGGATCGAACGGGCGGACTCGGTGACGCTCGACCCGCACAAGTGGCTGTACCAGCCCGTGGAGGTCGGCGCGCTCCTGGTTCGTGATCCCGCCTTGCTGGAGGCGACCTTCAGCATGCGCCCCGCCTACCTCCAGGACACCACCGACCGACCGGGCGAGACCAACATGGCGGATCGCGGCCTTCAGCAGACACGCTCAGTGCGCGCCCTCAAGGTGTGGCTGTCGGTCATGACATTTGGGCTCGAGGCGTTCACCGCCGCGATCGACAACTCGATCGACCTCGCGACTCATGCGGAGCGGCGGATACGCGCGTCGGAGTATCTCGAGTTGACGAGCCCCGCCCATCTCTCGATCGTGTGTTTCCGCCGCCGAGGCGATGACGGCGGCGACGACGACGACGACGACGACGACGAGACGACCGAGACACTCAACCGCCGGCTCTGTGACGAGCTGCTCACCTCCGGCATCGGCTTCCTGTCGTCCACTCGTGTCGATGGCCGGTACACGCTGCGGATGTGTGTGCTCAACCACACGACCACTCGCGGCGATGTCGACGCTGTCCTGGACTGGCTCGAGCAGGCCTGACCCCGCTCTCCACCCCCTCTAACCACTACCTGGACAGTGTTAACTGGTCCGCCTTACACTTTTCCCATGAACCCCTTATCATCCAGCTGGATGAAGTCCCTCCCGAGGAACACAGTGGTGGTGTGCGACGGGTCCGCCTGCCGCAAGGCCACCGGCGATGACCGCGCCAAGCTCTGCAAGGCCCTCCTGGCCGCCGGATACGACGTGAAGGATTCACGTTGCCTCGGTGTCTGCATCGGTCCGGTTGTGGCGGCCCCGATCAAGGACCGGGTCGAGATCATCTCCAGGGTCAGAGGCTCCTCCACCATCCACGACCTCACGGTGGCGATCGGCGAGGGACGTACCGGCCCGGTCAAGAAGCAGCGCGTCAAGGGTGGCGCGGGCAACAAGGCCCGCAACAAGGCACTGCACGCCGTCTCCCGCTGACGACCGAGGACCGTTCCCAACCGACCACAGGCCCTACCGCCGATCGGTGCCGCCCATATGCTTGGGACGGACAGGTAGGTTGTCGATCTGGGAGGCCTTCGTGGACCCGGCACTGAACATCGATCACATCCAGCAGGAGTACCAGGCATTCTGCGACGGGGATTTCGAGGCGATGGGCCGCCTCCTCGCCGATGAGGTCGTCTGGCACGTCGGGGGGCGGGGCTCAGCCTCAGGCGACAAGCAGGGCCGCTCCGAAGTCATCGATTTCCTGAAGGCGGTGGCGGCCGTCACCGATTCCAACTTCCGGATTCAGGTTCACGATGTGCTGGCCAACACCCAGCACATCGTCGTGCTGTGCCATGTCACCGCAACCAGGGACCGGCTCACATACCGCGCCGACGAGGTGCACGCGTTCCACGTCGACGACGCCGGCCTCATTCATGAGGCTTGGGGATTCACCGCCGAGCCGGGCGGGCAGGGAGCCTTCTGGTTCTGAGGTCACGATCCATCACCCATCGGTGCGCCCAGGCACCGAGCGCACCCAGCACGGTCGACCCCGAGGCAACTGCCACCGTCAACGCAACCGATGGCAGCCAGCCGGGATCGGATCCTGCGTGACCGGGGGCGAATCCCAACCCCGGTCGCGATACCAGGTCGCCCCGGTCCTCCGGCGTGGGCGGGGCGATGGCATCGTCACCCGACGACGGGACACCGTCCTCCAGATTCGTCGCCAGACGACTGTCCGTGAAGTGGACAACAGGGTTCTGCGGCATGGATGTGGACATCGCGGTCGCAAGGACGACGGCGAGCAACAGGGCCATCACGCCAGGACCGCCACCTCGGAGCGAGCCAGCCTCGGGAGTTCGAGTGTCGCCAGGTTGAGCCCACCCGAGTGCCGCCACGACAACGTGGCGCCGACCGCTTCGGCCCGGGTGCGTACGGCACTTCTCAGCGTCACCGGACCCTGACCGATAGCGTTTCCGTCTGATCCGAACACAGAGGCGCCGTCGTCGGCCACCGTGATCCGGACGCGGTCGCCCGACGTGCGCACGACCACGCCGATCCGTTCGGCGCCGGCGGCATCGGCTCGCCGGAGCACGCTCCCCACGATCTCACGGAGATCGGCCGGGTCGCAGTCAACGCCGACGGCCGGACAGCTCACGTCGACAGACCATCCGCTCCGCCCGAACGGGGCGAGCACCTGTTCCAGCAGCCACCCGAGATCCTCGACCCTGGGATGGCGCCGCCGGAGCGGAAGATCGTTGGGTTCATCGGGCAAATGGATCACGATGTGTTCCTCGGCACGAGTGGACACCGGCGAGGGATCGTCGCCAGCGGCCTCATGCCGACCCCGCCGCGCCCGGATCGCAGGCCCGATCCATCCGCCCAATGGCGTCGATGCCCACACCAACCCGGCCACGGCCGCGGCAATGGAGGACCAGGCGAGGGTTCGCGAGGCGTCACCGAGCCGACCCGCCTGACCGTCGAGCTCAGCGGAACGGTCGGCCACCATGTCGTCGATGTTCTGCCGGTGCTCCACGAGATCGGCCGAGAACCGTGTTCGTGCCCCGGCCGCGTCCCTGGCCACCAGGTCGGAAGCGATCCGACCACCGTCGAGGATGAACGCCCGTACTTCGGGGGCCGTGGCCGGGGTCGTGTCGAGGCCACGGAGATCGTCGAGTGCGGCCTCGAAGACGGACAGGGCCGCCGACGCCTGGGCGGGCTCGACGATGCCCGCATCCACATCGAGCGCAAAGACGATCGCCTGCCCCGCAAGTGTCTCCACCGCCCCCACCGTCGCCGCCAGCCGGCCGATGGCGGCACGTTCGTTCTCCAGGTCGAGCTGGCGCGCCCGCACGACGAGTGTCGACATTGCTGCGATCGCCACCACGGCGACCACGATGATGGCGCGTCGCGCCAGTAGCCCAGTCATAAGCCCTCCCCAGGTGCCCACGTTCCGTAACACATCTACCACTCTCAGCGTCCGCTGCAAGCATCGACCCAGAGACCTCCCCTAACCTGTCACCATGCATCTCGAGTCGTTGATACGGTCCATCGAAGAGGCTCCAACCGGCGACTCGGTTGTGGCGTTCTTCGACATGGACGGAACGGTGCTGGCAGGGTTCACCGCCTTCGTGTTCGCCCAGGAGCGCCTCAAGAGGCCGGGACGTGCCGATCTGGACGTCGCCGCCGTGGCCCTTCGGTACCAACTCGGAAGTGCCGACTTCACCGAACTGATGACTGCCTCGGCCCGTGCGTTGGCGGGCCAGAGCACCGATGATGCGCTGTTACTCGCCAACCGCCTGTTCCGGTCCACCATCGCCGGGCTCATCTACCCCGAGTCCAGAGCTCTCATGGCCGCACATCGCAACCGGGGACACAGAGTGGTGCTGCTCTCGGCCGCCACCGACCTGCAGGTCGGGCCGGTTGCCGCCGATCTCGGCGTGGATACGGTGCTGTGCAACCGACTCGAAGTCGACGACGACGGGATCATCACGGGATCGGTGTCCGAGCCACTCATCTACGGCGAGGGAAAAGCGCGTGCCGCCACCGACTACGCCGCCGTGCACGGCTTGTCACTCAGCGACGCCTTCTTCTACAGCGACGGTGCCGAGGATCTCCCGCTGCTCGAGGAGGTCGGTCATCCCCAGCCCCTGAACCCCGACAAGCGACTGGCCCGTGCCGCCCGTCGACGAGGCTGGTCGACACCTCGTTTCGACAGCCGCGGCCGGCCGCGGCCCGGCCAGGTCGCGAGAACGGTCCTCGCCCAATCGTCGGTGGTCCCCTCTGTGGCTGCCGGTTTGCTCACCGGTGCCGTGAACCGCGATCTGCGCCAGGGGCTGAACCTGGCGATCTCGGCCTGGGGCGACTTCTCGGTGGCTCTCGCCGGTGTCCGTGTGGAACTGAGCGGAGAGGAGCATCTCTGGTCGCATCGCCCGTGCGTCTTCCTGTTCAACCACCAGTCGAATTTCGACGGACTGCTCATGATGAAGCTGCTGAGACGCGACGTCACAGCCGTGGCCAAGAAGGAGGTTCGATACCTACCGGTTGTCGGAGCCGTGTTCGCACTGGGCGACGTGATCTTCATCGACCGCTCCGATCATGATGGAGCGGTTGCGGCCCTCGGCGAGGCAGCCGACCGGGTCCGGCAAGGGCTCAGCGTGGCCATCGCCCCCGAGGGAACGCGCCAGCCAACACCCCGGCTGGGTCCGTTCAAGAAGGGCGCCTTTCACCTCGCCCGGGCCGCCGGCGTACCGCTCGTGCCGATCGTCATCCACAACTCACTGGACGTGCTCCCACGGGGTTCCAAGGTGATGCGCCCCGCCACGGTCCGTGTCGAAGTGCTCGAACCGGTGCCGACCGCGGACTGGGATTCGGGCGATATCGCCGAGAAGTGTGAGGGCGTGCGCAACCTCTATCTGGCGGCACTCGGCCAGGACACCCGGTAGCCCGGTCACAGACGTTCCGACAGCTCCAACCATCGTTCCTCGGCGGCGACCAGCTCGGCCTGGGCGGCATGAAGCCGCTCCCCGACCGCTCCCGCAACCTGCCAATCGGAACCGGCCGAGGTCAGCTCGGCGGTCAGCCGGGAGACCGAAACCTCCAGCTCGGGGATGAGCCGCTCCAGACGGTCGAACTCGCGTCGCTCGGTGTAGGACAACCGCCCATTGGCGGGGGGCGGCCGCCGGCGTGGTGACGACTGAACGGCCGACGCCGATTCGGCCCGGGCTTGTTCGGCCGGCGGGGCCGCTCGCCCTCGGGAGGATGTGCGTGCCGTTGCCAGCATGTCCTGCCGATACGCCGACCAACCACCTGGGTGATGCCGGATGCCGCCGTCCGGTTCGATCGAGATGATGTCGCGGCACACCCGCTCCAGGAAGTACCGGTCGTGGCTCGACGCCACGACGGCACCCGGCCAGTCGTCGAGGAATGCCTCGAGGGCGCCCAGAGTGTCCAGATCCAGATCGTTGGTGGGTTCGTCGAGCAGCAGCACGTTGGGCACGGTCGCCAGCACCCTCAACAGCTCGAGCCGCCGCCGTTCCCCGCCCGACAGATCCCCCACCGTGGTCGAGTGTTGCGAAGACGGGAACCCGAAACGGGTCAGGAGCTCCGATGCGGACACTCGGATGCCCGATCCGAGGCGCGTTTCCTCGGCGATGTCGCGGATGACCTCGAGAATCCGCTTTCCGCCCGGCAGCGGCTCGGGATCCTGGCCGTACCACCCGGATACGACCGTGTCACCGATCTGAACCGAACCGGTGCTCGGCTCGAGGCGACCGGCCATCAGCCCCAGCAGCGTGGTCTTGCCCGCCCCGTTGGGTCCCACCAATCCGATCCGGGCGTCGGAATGCAGCGACCAGGTGATATCGGAGAGGACACTTCGATCGTCGAAATTCATCCCCGCATCACGAATCTCGACGACCTTGCTTCCCAGCCGGCGAGACGGGAAGTCGAACTCGAGCGACACACGCTCCCTGACAGGCTCGGCCGCGAGCAGTCGGTTGGCGGCGTCGATTCGCGCCTTCGACTTGCCGGTTCGTGCCTTGGGCGACCGACGCAGCCACTCCAGTTCGGTTCGTGCCAGGTTCTGGCGTTTCCGCTCGGTGGCTGCGGCCAACGCCTCGCGCTCGGCCCGCGCCTCGAGGAAGTCCTGATAGTTGCCGCGGTGCGACACGAGGACGGTGTCGTGGACTTCGAGCACCCGGGTGGCGACCCGATCGAGGAGATACCGATCATGGGTGACGATCACGAGAGCGCCGGGACGCGCCGCCATCTCGTCCTCCAGCCAATCGATGACATCGACATCGAGATGGTTGGTCGGCTCGTCGAGGATGGTCAGTTCGGCCTCCTGGGCGAGCGTCAACGCCAGGGCCACCCGTCGACGTTGCCCGCCGGACAAGGCCCCCATGCTCATGTCGAGGTCGGTGAGGCCCAGTTTGTCGAGCAGCGCCACCGTGTGGTGGCCCTCGCCCGCCACCTCGGCCAACGTCGCCACCGGATCGAACACCGGGTCCTGGTCGAGCGTTGCGATGCGCACGTGGTTCCCCCGGACGACCCGTCCCTCGTCCGGCTCGATCGTGCCGGCCAACAACCCGAGCAGGGTGGACTTCCCTGAACCGTTGGCACCGATCACGCCGATCCGATCGTTCTCGTCGATGCCGAAGGTGACACCGGCCAACACCGGGCGCTCGGGGAACGACTTACCCAGCTGCTCGACGCTGACGATGTTCACGGGCGCCCCATGGCGCTGCCGCCGGGCTCATCCGCCGTCGGCGAGCCGATCGAAGTAGACGGTGGTGTTGGCGTGGGCCTCGCCGATCGGCGGTCGCTCGCCGGGCAGGAGCCAGAGATATTCGGAATGCTGATCCTCCGGCAGATCGGGCTGAGTGGCGACGTCCACCAGGTGGGCGAGCACCACGTAGTGGGTCTCGATTCCGGGGACGTCGGCGAAGTTCGTCGGGTACAGGTGAGTGTAGGTGCCCATCAGCGGGGCTCGATCCCGTCGCCATTCCCCCGGGCCCAGCTCGGCGGTTGCGATGCGCCGGAACGCCACGTCGAGAGTCTCACCCTTCCAGATCCTTCCTCCCGGGACGAACCACGTCCCGCGGGCCGGCTCGTTGACCCGTCGTCCGACGAGGATGCGACCAGCCGGGTCGCGAACCACCAGGTCGATCGACACCAACGGGGTATGCGCCACCACCCCGAGGAAGGCGGCCCGACTGAACGCGCTCATCTCCTGGTGAAGCTGCTGGCGGTGTCGAACCCGAGGCCCTGCCACCCACCCGGCGTGTAGGTCGTCCCGTCGAAGGTGAAGGGCCGCTCGTCGACGTAGACGTACGTGTTCGACTGAAAGGTGATGGCGCCGAGGAGCGCGGTGTCGATGGTCACGCTGCCGATGCCACTCCTCGAGCTGGTGCCCCCCGTCACGCCGCCATCTGACCACGGGTGAGGCGATCGTTGGGACAGAACCGGTCATTGGCGGGTGGATTGCAGTCCAGCGTCACACCGGCCGTGGCCAAACGTTCGATGTCGGACTCGAACACAGAACCGTTGTCATCCGCCAAGTCCACCGACCCTGCGTCGGTGTACCCGAACGCCCTCACCAGGAACGCCGCCATCTGACCACGGGTGAGGCGATCGTTGGGACAGAACCGATCATTGGCGGGTGGATTGCAGCCGAGCGTCACACCGGCCGTGGCCAAACGTTCGATGTCGGACTCGAACACAGAACCGTTGTCATCCGCCAAGTCCACCGACCCTGCGTCGGTGTACCCGAACGTCCTCACCAGGAACGCCGCCATCTGACCACGGGTCACGGGATCCTCCGGACAGTAACGATCATTGGTTGGAGGGTTGCAACCCTGTGTGATCCCTTCTTCCGCCAGCCACACGATCGCTTCGACGAAGGCGTCGGTGTTGGCGACATCGGCGAACGGGGACACGGCTGCCTGGGGCTCGGTCACCGAATCGGCTCCAGCCACTTCGGGCATGGTCACCACGGCCGCAACGACTGCCACCGCCACGAGGACGACGACGAGCGTGGGTCCGGCATCGGCCGGTTGGACGGATTCGGATGGATGGTGACTCTCATCGTGTTCCCCTCATCGACGGCTTCCTAGACTGAACGAATGGGCGAGGTGAGTGGGCTGGCGGGCATCATGATCTCCACGTCGGCCGATCGTTTCCCCGCCATGGAGATGTTCTACCTGTCGGTCATGGGTGCCAATGTTCGCTCGCGGCGACCCGGATTCGTCAATTTCGACTTCGGTGGGGTCCGCGTGACGGTAACGGTCCACGACCGCGTGTCGGGGGACGCTCCGGATCCGGCGCGGATCATGATCAACCTGGCCGTAGCCGATGTCGACGCCACAGCCGACACGCTCACAGCCCGGGGCGTGCGGGTCATCCGGCCCCCCGAGGACGAAACCTGGGGAGGCCGGATGTGCACCGTCACCGATCCCGACGGCAACTACCTGCAATTCATGACGCTTCCACGCCACTGACACCGTTCACACCTTCGTGAATGCGCCGGACGTGTCGAACCCGAGATTCTGCCATTGGGTGACCGTCTGTACCTTGCCGTCGTTCAGGAACGGCGACGCCTCACGGTGCGTGTAGGTGTTACCCGAGAACGCCACCGAACCGATCTGCTCGTACTGGAGTTGGCCGATACCGGTTCGCTGCCCCGAACCCATCGTGATGGTGTTGCCGGATACGACCACGTCGTCGACGATCCCGCGACTGGTCCGCGTGTCCTGACGGATCAGTACCCCGAGTGCGTTGTTGGACACGACGTTGCCGGTGATGTCCACGCCCGACGAGTTCAGCACCAGGAGTCGCAGTATCCCCACTCCTCGCCCTGGGTGGGCGCCGGCGATCCCTGCGTCTGGCCCCCGACGTACCAGAGGGATCCGCTGGCGTTCCAGCCCGCCAGCACCTTTGAGCCCTTGAGAACGGCCCCCGGGTCACCGATGAGGCGCACGTCGTCCTTGGGCGCCAGCTCGAGCATCCGGTAGACACCGGGCCGGAATCGAATGGTGCTCCCCTTGGGCGCTGCCGCCACGATGGCGGCGACGTCCTGGCCGGGCGTCACGACGATGTCGGACGAAGCGCCGGAGTTCTAATGAGTGGGCGGGGCCCAGCCGTGGCGGCGGCCACCGGAGCCGCCCCGAACTGGACGGCGAGGGCGGCTACGAGCATGATCGAAACGATTGAAGAGCGACGCATCACTTCCCCTGCACTGGTGGCAAAACGACCCTAGGCAGCAGGTTCCAGCGTTCCAGCATTTGGTGGATAACGTGTCGTTGGTCGAAGGTCAAGGGCCTCACAAGGGGCTACCGAGCATGCACAACCCGGAATATGTCGGGTGGATCGAAACGTTGCCATGCCCACATGGTGCCCTCCGCCAGGAGCAACGATCCCGGCACCACCGATCCCAAAGACCGTCCCGAAAGGAAGATCCCATGGCCAGCGTCGAACTCACTCTCGATTCCTTCGAGGAGACGATCACAGGAAACGACACCGTCATCGTCGACTTCTGGGCTTCGTGGTGCGGGCCATGCCGGTCCTTCGCCCCGACCTTCGAGCAGGCGTCCGAGCGCAATCCAGAGATCGTCTTCGGCAAAGTGAACACCGAGGAACAGCAGCAGCTGGCCCAGGAGTTCGGAATCCGCTCGATCCCGACGCTGATGGTGTTCAGGGACCAGATCCTGCTCTACTCGCAGCCGGGCGCGCTCCCCGGGTCGGCCTTCGACGACCTCATCTCGCAGGTCAAGGCCCTCGACATGGACGACGTCCGCCGTCAGATCGCAGAGCAGGCCACCGAGGCTCACGCCGAGCATCACCACTGAGAGGCTCCCCTTGACGAGGGTTCCGTCCTCTTCCGCTGACATCGGGAGCAGCTGGAGACCCAGCCACGAGACACAGTTCAGGCCGGCCCCTCGGGGCCGGCCTGAACTGGCTGGGAGGAAACGGCAAGCCCGGTGGCTGACGCCCGATCGTTTCCATCGGCCGAATCACCATCGGCCGAGCGCACCGTGTCGTAGGTGTTTGGCCGCAGCGGGCGAAACAGTTCTCGCCTCGAGTACAGGTCAGCTCCCGGCACTCTCGTCGATGGCGAGCCGGGCCTCGTACTGGGACTGCGAGAGAAGGATGGCGGGGGCGGTGGGAGTGGCCATGGTCGAGATCGACTCTCCGACCAACGACCCGTCGGCCCGATCGAAGTCGTATCGGACCTCCTGGGCCACATCGCCGACCACGTACTGATAGCGGACGCTGAGCGCATCGCCCATGTCGACTTGGATACCCGGGATGGAGGCGATCGCCATGAGCACGATCCCCCGCTTGGCGGGATCGGATCCATGCTGCTGCATGAGGATCGCCGCCGCCTTGAGGACAGACAGACGCTCCAATCGAATGTCACCGGTCTGGCCGGCAGCTCTGGTCAGCTCGGAGAGCACCGCCTCGGCGCCGCCATCCCACATGGGGTGAACGCCCGGATAGGCGACCTCGACCGCCTCGGTCTCGAACCGCCCCACCGTGAGCTTCTCGCTCCGTTCGACGAGGTCCAGGGCGGCCTGGTCATCCGGCGACAACGACCCCACCTGCGAGACGAGCCGCTGGCGGACCGTGGAAGCTGCCATGTCGACCCAGGTCTCGGCAACGGTGTTCACGATGACCTCGACCTCGGTGTGCTCGGTGGGTGATCGGTCGGTGAGCAGGATTCGCTGCGAACGCTCCTCGCGAACGTACCACTCGTCGTCTGGTCCGACATCGGGCACCGGAAGGGCGGCCGTTGCTTCGGCCAGCCCGACCAACGGGAGATGGTCGACACCGGGACCGCCGGGTGCGATCGACCACACCGCAAAGATGACCGTCCCCACCAGCAGAGACCGCACGAGGAACCACTCCCGCCGCACGCGACGTCGTTCCGCTGTCACCGCCGTGCGGAGTCGTTGCCGCGCCTGATCGGCGCCGACCGGTTGGTCGGACGGGATCAGTCGGCGCAACTCGAAAGGAAGGTCAGGATGGTCGTCCATGGAATGCCGGATCACTCATTATTGGCCGTTCGGCCTCCATGAGTTCGCGCATCTTGCGTCTGGCACGGTGGATTCTCGAACGGACCGTTCCGATCGGAATCCCGAGGTACTCCGAGATGTCCGGATAGCTGAAGTCGGCGATCGCAAGCAGCATCAGCACCTGGTACTCGTCCTCGGTGAGTGCCGCCAGCGCTGCGCTGAGTTCGGGCCTCTGCGACACCGCATCGACACGATCGGCCGCTTCCATTTCGAACCGGGCGTCATCTCCCGCGACCAGAGCGACGGACCGCTGCACCATGCGGTGCCGCCGTGCCGACTTGCGCCGCTTCTCCCTGGCCACGTTGGCAGCGATACCGAACAGCCAGGGCAGTGCGCTCTCGCGATCCGTGCGGAACCGGTCACGCCGATCGAACGCCCGCACGAAGGTGTCGGCGGCGATGTCGCCGGCATCATCGACACCGGCACGCCCGACGGCGAACCGGTAGACCGCCTGGTAATGCCGCTCGAAGATCACTTCGAACAACTCCGGACGGCGCCGCGATGCAACGATGACGTCGCAGTCGGTGCTCTGGTCGTTCATGCTTCCCCCGGGGGCCGGTCCGGCAACCTTAACCACGAATCGATGTGTTTGACACGGGCGGCCGGCATGGACATACTCCCGCCCGTTGACAACAGCGTTCATCCAGAGCGGTGGAGGGACAGGCCCTTTGAAACCGCGGCAACCGATCGGACCAGTTCCGGTGAGGTGCCAATGCCTGATCGATGAGCAGCCGAGACGGTTCCACGCCGCTCGCGGCGCTCAGAGCGCGCAACCGAGTAGCACAGGAGCTCGCATGGAACTGACGATCGAACCGTTCGCACCCCTCCCGATCGGCGCCGCGCGCCCGTGTCGACGCTGTCGCCGCTCTCGGGTGGTCCACCTTCGTCCTGTCGGACGCTGATACCCACCGCCACCCGAGAGGCACCAACCGGAGGGTGTTCCCCGACCCGGTCGGGAGAATCGATCATCGAACCACGGCGGCCACCCAGCGCACGCCGGCCGTATCCCCGAGCGCCGTGTCATCGGCACACCAGGTGTGATGGCCCTTCACTCGGTGCATTCCCACCATTGACGAGGAGATCAAGCCCATGAGCGAACTGAGATTCGAGACCCTGCAGGTCCACGCCGGCCAGGAACCGGCACCGGGCACCAATGCCAGAGCCGTGCCCATCTACCAAACGACGTCGTACACCTTCAACGACTCCGATCACGCGGCCCGTCTGTTCGGACTCCAGGAATTCGGGAACATCTACACCCGAATCATGAACCCGACCACCGACGTCTTCGAGAAGCGGGTCGCAGCGCTCGAAGGCGGATTGGCGGCAGTGGCCACCTCCTCGGGCCAGGCCGCTCAGCTGACGGCGTTCGCCACCCTCCTCCAGACGGGCGATCACATCGTCTCGACCTCGTTCCTCTACGGCGGTACCTACAACCAGTTCAAGGTGGCGTTCCCGCGCTTCGGGTGGGACGTGTCATTCGTCGACGGCGACGACCCGGCCGATTTCGAGGCTGTCATCAAGCCGAACACCAAGGCCATATACCTCGAGTCGATCGGCAATCCCCGCTACAACGTGGCCGACATCGCCGCCATCGCCGATGTAGCCCATCGCAACGGCATCCCCTTGGTGATCGACAACACCTTCGGGGCGGGCGGCTACCTGTGCCGCCCCATCGAACACGGTGCCGACATCGTCCTCCACTCGGCCACCAAGTGGATCGGCGGTCACGGGACTTCGATCGGCGGGGTGATCGTGGACGCAGGGACCTTCGACTGGCGGAACGGGAAGTTCCCGATCTTCACCGACCCCGCCCCCGGCTACCACGGTCTGGTCTTCACCGACGTGTTCAATCCGGAGTCCGATTTCGGCAACATCGCCTTCGCCATTCGGGCCAGGGTGGAAGGACTCCGTGACCTCGGAGCGGCCCTGTCACCGTTCAACGCTTTCCTGTTGATCCAGGGGCTCGAGACCCTCAGCCTGCGTGTGCAACGCCACGTCGACAATGCCCTCGAGCTGGCGCGATGGCTGGAGAGCCATCCCAAGGTGGCCTGGGTCAGCTACCCCGGCCTCGAGTCTCACCCGTACCACGAGAACGCCAAGAAGTACCTGCAGCATGGGTTCGGGGCAGTGCTCTCGTTCGCACTGGTCGGGGGGTACGAACCCGGGAAGCGTTTCATCGACCACACGACGCTCGCCAGTCATCTCGCCAACGTCGGCGACGCCAAGACCCTCGTCATCCACCCCTCGTCGACCACCCACCAGCAGCTCGGGGTCGAAGAGCAGGAGTCAGCCGGGGTGTCGGCCGATCTCATCAGGGTGTCCGTGGGAATCGAACACATCGAGGACATCAAGGCCGACTTCGACGCAGCCATCCAGGCGGTGACCTGACCGGCCCCGTTGGTTCCGGGTCGGGCCGTCCCGGCCCGGAATCTCACACACCCTCGCCGGCCTCACACCCTCGCCAGCACCGCGTCGACCTCCGCCGACGTCGGTAGCGATGGTTGCGCCCCCGGTTTCGTCGTCGCCAGGGCACCGGCTGCGCACGCCCTCGTGAGGGCTTCACTGGTGGATCGTTCCTCCACCATTGCCACCACCAGCGCCCCGACGAACGCGTCACCCGCTCCGACCGTGTCGACCGGGGTCACAGACGGCGGGGTGGCCCGGCCCACCTGCCGACCACGGCGGTAGACGGCGGCCCCAGCAGCCCCGGCGGTGATGACCACCAACCCGTCGAAGCGTTCCAGACTGTCGGCGAGCTCGGCATGCTCGACCTCGTTGACGACCACGACGTCGGCCCGTTTCATGAGCGGCTCCGTGAGCCGGAGCGCCGGAGCGGCATTCAGGCAGAACAGGCCCGTGGCCTGCTCGGCTGCGGCCTCGACCGTTTCGATCGGGACTTCGAACTGACAGATGACCGCCTCGGCGTCTCCGACGTTGACGTCGGCGGGTGCCAGCCGCCCGTTCGCGCCCGGTGCCACCACGATCTGGTTCTCGCCCTTGGAGTCCACCACGATCAGCGCCACACCGGTAGGGGCTGAAGGATCTCGCCACGCCCTGGTGAGATCGACCCCCGCCTGCCGGAGGAGTGCGAGCGCTTCCTCGGCATTGGGATCCTTACCGACCCTGGCGACCAACGAAACCGTGGCACCCATCCGGCGTGCGGCGAGCGCCTGGTTTGCACCCTTGCCCCCCGGATGCCGGGACATCGAGGCGCCACCCACCGTCTCACCCGGCTGGGGTAGGCGGGCACACGTTGCCACCATGTCTAGGTTGACCGATCCGACCACCGCTATCCGGGACATGCCCAACAGGCTAACGGGGCGCCGGCGGTCCGATACCGGATCAGGATGGGTAGCGTTGTCGTGTGGCACTCCATCCCCTCGTCACGACAGCTCTCGCCGACGTCGGTGCCGCCCACGAGGTCATGGCCTGCGACCCGTCACTCGCCGACACCACCGCCTTCTGCGAGCACTACGGCATCGACCCGGCCGATTCCGCCAACACGATCGTGGTCGTGTCGAAGAAGCCGGCTGGCGTGGTGGCCGCCTGCGTGGTCCTCGCAACCACTCGCCTCGACGTGAACCACGCGGTCCGTCACCATCTCGGCGTCAGGAAGCTGTCGTTCGCCGGTGCCGACGAAACGGTGGCACTCACCGGCATGATGATCGGCGGTGTGACGCCGTTCGGCCTTCCAAGCGACATGCCGCTGCTCGTGGACGCATCGGTGATGCTCCGGGACCGGATCGTTCTCGGTGGAGGCAACCGGTCCACCAAGCTCCTCATGGCACCCGGAGGGCTGGCTTTGCTCCCCAACACAACGGTCGTCGAGGCTCTGGCCACCCCGGTCTGAGTCAACCGGACAGAACCGCGAGACCGGCGTCCAGAACCTCGTCCGCCTCGGTTTCCGGGTCGGCCGCCACCATGACATCCGGTTCCAGCCCTCGGATTCCGATGTCCAGGCCCTCGGGCGTCTCCCATCGGGCGATGGTGATCCCGATCATTCCGCCATCACGGGCCGTCTGATATGACTGCACCAGGTTCTTCCCGAAGGTGGTCTCCCCAACGATCACCGCCCGGCCGCGCTCCTGCAACACGGCAGCCACGATCTCGGCGGCCGAGGCACTGGCCCGATTCACCAGTACGACGAGCCGGAGTCGGTCTGTTGCAAGGCCTCCGTCGACGACCGGGATCTCCTCCACGTACTCCTTGCCCCGTTCGACCATGACCAGGCCTCCATCGAGGAACTGACTGGCAACACCCTGAGCGGCGAGAACCAACCCTCCCGGGTTGTCACGCAGGTCGAGCACCATGCCGGAGGCCGCCTCGACTTCGGGTAGCTGCAGGAAGAACCCGAGGTCGACCGCCGCCTGCTGGGAGAAGTCGTTGAGCCGCATATAGGCGACTCCGCCGGCGAGAAAGTCGATCTCGCTGGGTACCGTGCGAATGTCCTCACGGGTCATGGACCTCTCCACGACTGTTCCATCCCTGTCCACCGAGACGACCGTTCCCGTACCCGGCGCTCCCGACAGCAACGCGATGGCCTCTGCAGCCGACAGCCCTTCGGTCAGGACACCGTCGATCGCCACGATGTGATCTCCCACTGCCAAACCGGCCGACGAGGCGGGTCCGAACTCGAACGCGGACAGCACCTCGAAGACACATGAAGCTCCGATGGGCCCACATGCCACGCCGGCCCCGTCGCGGGCACTGACGACCATCCCCAGCTCGGCGATGAGCCCCGAAGGATCGAAGGCCGCGTCCATCTCGGCACCGGGAACGTACGAGGAGAACGGGTCGAGCCCGTAGCGGAACATGCCCTGCACAGCCGCCGTCACCATCACGCCGATGTCGATCGGCCCGTCCATCGCTCGGCGGGCGATGGCGTCACACACCACCCCGAACGCTTCGTGCGGTGTCACGCACGAGAAGTCCGTCACCTGAACCGAACCGTCGGTGCCACTTGCGGCGGCGTTCACCCCGATGGCGGCCGCGGCCGCCAATGCCGCCGGCTCCGGACCATCGACGTGGAACGTGTCGATGTCATCGAAGGACTCGCACAACACCGCGAACGTCACCGGCGGTGTGACCGAGCAGGGCACCTCCTCGTACGAGGCGGGCAGGGCGATCGCCGGGACGATCGCCGTCGTCGTCGACAGCGATGAGACATCGGGGGTAGTGGCCTCGGGGCTGGCGACCGGACCGGCGCACGCTGCGAGGATCACCGACAGGACGGCGACGACCTTCCTCATGGCACAGGGTCGCCGTGCCGCACCGCCCGGCCACGGATCAGGAAGAAGAAACCCACCACACCGATGATCGCGAACGCGAACCACTGGATCGCGTAGAGAAGATGGGGTCCCGAGTCGGTGAAGTCAGGCTCCGGGACTGCCACCGGCAGGTCCTGGGTGGCGTCATCCGCCTCGAGCGCCTGAACCCATACCGGGGCGACTTCGCCCGGTAGCTGTTGCGCCAGGCGATCGATGTCCACCCTGGACACCACCTCGAGTACGCCCTCCGGCTCGACCTGTCCCACCGATGGTCGGAGTTGGGTGAGCCGAACGAGACCTTCGACTGCGACCGGCCCGCTGGGGGACGCGCATCGACGGGCGGGTCGTCCATGGTCAGCGGCACCCACCCCCGGTTGACGAGCACCACGCCGGCGTCGGCCGTCTGCAGCGGCGTGATGACATGAAAGCCCGCCTGGCCGAGGTTCGTCATGCTCCGGACCAGCATCTCCGACTCGGGCAGGAACTCGCCCTCGACCAGCACGCGCCGGTGCTCGAGCGACGTCAGGTCGGAACCGACGGAAGCGAGCAGCGTTGACATCGGGGTACTATCGGATTGGAGGCGGGCGGACATGACCTGATTCTCCAGACCACGCTCCTGGTGACGCTCGAGTTGCCATATGCCGAGGTTCACGAAGGCCAACGCCAGCGCAATGATCAACGCCGTCAACAGGGCGCCACGTGCGGTCTTGACGAAGCCGACGAATGCGAGCACGTCGGTCATTGAAGCGTCCGGGTGACGCTACGGCGAGTTCGATTCAAGCCACCCCGAGCTCGGGATGGGAACCGAGCAGAAACCGCCCGAACTCCCCCGGATCGGCGTCATCAGCGACGGCGATGCCGACCGGTCGGCTGATCCAGTCCTGGACGGCCTCGCCGGCGACGACACCCTCGTCGATGAGGGTACGGGCCAGATCATCTGTCCAGAACCATGCCATGACGAGTCCTCCGTTGTTGGTGCGACGCTCGTTGCCGAACCTACCCGTGGCCGGCGACGCTGGGGCCGGGTTTTTGTCGCGAACTCACGACACGCCGGCCGCGCCGTCACGACGCGGGTCGGCGAAAGCCTCGAGCGTCCCGTCCGCCGTCCGCAACGCCGCGCCCACTCCGCCGAAGTACATGTGCGGGTCTGCGAAACGCTCAACGGGCAACGGGGTGTGGGGAAGGTCCACCCCCGGCTCGCAGGAGACGGACCATTGGGCGCCGACCTCGACGTGGAGCCGCGGTCGGGCCACGGCCCTCCCGAGTGGCATGCGGTCGAGTGCGAACGACCCGATCACCTGCGCCAAGGCCGAGGTGATCCGATCCGCCCCGGGGCTTCCGATCGCCAGGACCGAACCGTCGTCGGAAGCTCCGACCGTGGGAGCCATGTTGGATATCAGTCGTTGGCCGGGCACCAGCCGGGCAGCGTCGGTCACCAACTCGAGTTCCCCGAGGGCGTTGTTCATCCACATCCCCGTGCCGGTCGGGATGACACCGGAGCCGTACCCCGACGAAGCCGTGAGAGCGCAGGCGGTACCAGCGTCGTCGACCACCGAGATGTGAATCGTCGATGGCGACCGAAGCGGGTCACCGCGCAATCGCCGGGAGAACACCTCTCCTTGAGCTGTGACGTGCGCCTCGTAGTGCGTGCCGACCTCCTGGAGGCATTCGAGCACCGCCACCACGGCCTCGCCACCGATCGCCGGGTTCGGGTTGGTGGCGATTTCCCATCCTCCAACCCGGTGCACGAGCGGTGTCCGCACCTCGGTTCGATAGTTCTCGAGGTCGTCCCATCCGAGGAGTGCGCCCCGTTCCCGCAGGTCGGCGGCGATTCGCCTCCCCAACTCGCCGTGGTGCAGCGCCGAAGCGCCCTCCACAGCCAGGTCCTCCAGCGAATCCGCCAGGTCCGGCATGGAGATCGGCTCCCCCACGCCGCGCAGCGTGCCATCCGGGTGATGGATGGCGTCCGCCGACGCCGGATCGTGCCCATAGACGAGATGGTGGGAATGCCGGAGGTAGGTGAGGGAGGCCGGCCCGAAGGCGAATCCAGCCCTGGCGAGCTCCGAGGCCGGTGCCAGCAGACGACGCCACTCGATTCGGCCGTGTCGCCGGTGTGCCTCTTCCATCGCCGACCAGATGCCGGGGGTGGCGATCGAGCCAGGCCCCACGATGGTGGTGATGCCACCCCCATACGCCATGGTGACCTCGGTGCTCTGCGGCCGGGGACCGGATCCGTGCCCGAGACCGGGGACGGCAACGTAACCGTCGTAGGTCGCGGCGACGCCTCCGTCGGAAACCGTGAGGAAGCCGCCCGCACCCGGAGCGCACACGCCAACTTCCGTGACCATCGCCACGGCCGCGGCTGCGATGGCGGCATCGATCGCACCACCCCCACCTCGGGCCACCGAGAGAGCCGCTGCCAGCGCCGGACGAGATGGTGTGGCCGCAGCTACCCGCATGCGCCCGGAGGCTACCGCGCGCCGACGGTGGCCGATCCGGAAGCCGCCATTGCAGGCTGCTGTACGGTGACCTGTCGACCGATCACCTCGACCCGACTCCGATGTCCTTCAGGACCATTCCACAAGCTCCGCTGGACGATGCCGGCCACCATGACTCTCGAGCCCACCTCGATTCCCGGACCTACCAGCTGGTCATCGGGATCCCACACCGTGACCGGGATCACGTCGATGCGACGACGAGGATGCTCGCTTCGCACGGTGACGAGCATGCGCAGCTGGCGAGTGCCGGAGTCGTAGCGGCGAAGATCGGGCTCTGACGCCACACGGCCACAGATGAAGACCAGGTTGAGGTCTCCGAACTGAATGTCCATACAGGACTCCTCCTGGGTTCAGGGGGAAGGCGGAGCCCAAGCGTACGAACCGGGTGTGACGAAAAGCAGTGAGACACACTGACCCACGGCGCCGGCGGACGACCTGACGGAGTTCGTTGGGACATCGAGGCGCTCAGATACCGAGCTCCGACTCGAGATCGGCCAGCCACTCGATATCGGGCGACTCACGCCGAACTGCGTCATAGAGCATGCGAGCGGTAGGACGATCACCCGAGGCCGCCGCCACTCTGGCGGCCACCGCCCACCGCCGTACCGCCGCGGTCGGAGCGTTGGCCACCAGCCGACCGGGTTTGATAACTCTCCAGGCGTCGGCGACTCTTCCCTGATCGAGCAGGTGGGAGGCGTAGACGACGCACACCTCGTCCTCACTGTCACGATCGCCCCCGAGCTCACCGAAGAGCTGAAAGGTCTTGTCGACGTCGGCATGCCGCCCAAGCGCCCGCAGACAATCGAGCTCGACGGCCATGTGCAACGTCTCGCCCGTGATGCGCCGGAACGTTCTCAGCTCCCGCAACGCCTCATCCCAGGCTTCGGTCTGATACGCAGCGAGACCGAGGATCTCGCGCACGGTCGCCGCCCGCGGTGACAAATCCTTCGCCTTGCGGAGGGACACCACGGCCTGCCGCGGTCGTTCATCGGCGAAGGACTCGAGACCCTTCGTGAGCTCGATGAGCGCCGCCTCTCTCCGCTCCTTGGGCGTCGAGCGAGTGATCTCCTCGCGTACCCACTTGGGAAGCGGCGCACCAGGTTGAACCGTCAGGGGTTTGCGGCGGTCATCGCGTTGGTCGGACGGTCGGTCGCTGCGGGATCTCTCACGGCGAGCACCATCGTCACGAGATGAGTAATCACGACCCCGGCCACCACCGTCACGTCCGGAGCGGCTACCTCCGCCGCCGGAGCCCCCGCGGGAGTCGCCGCGTCCGTGGTTGGATCTGTTGGAACCACCACCGTTGGCAGGCATGCACACTCCTTTGTGGCGCGAATGAGGGCCGACTCCTGGTCGGCCCTCATCACATTTATGTCCGGCGGTGACCTACTCTCCCAGGGGGTTGCCCCCCAAGTACCATCGGCGCTGGCAGGTTTAACTTCCGTGTTCGGAATGGGAACGGGTTGTTCCCCGCCGCTATCGCCACCGGACAAACCTATCGCGACCCTGATCAGAGGGCCGGTGTACTCAGTAGACCCCCGTACAGGGGTCACCCTGAGCACTCCATAGCGAGCACGTCATTTCGGATTCAAATCCAAGCCCTCGGCTTATTAGTACCGGTCTGCTGAATGTATTGCTACACGTACACATCCGGCCTATCAACCTGGTCTTCTACCAGGAGCCTTACCGCGTTGACCGCGTGGGAGATCTCATCTTGAGGTGGGCTTCGCACTTAGATGCTTTCAGCGCTTATCCCGTCCGTACATAGCCAACCAGCCGTGCCCTTGGCAGGACAACTGGCACACCAGTGGTACGTCCATCCCGGTCCTCTCGTACTAGGGACAGCTCCTCTCAAATCTCCTGCGCCTGCGGCGGATAGGGACCGAACTGTCTCACGACGTTCTAAACCCAGCTCGCGTGCCGCTTTAACCGGCGAACAGCCGGACCCTTGGGACCTGCTCCAGCCCCAGGATGCGACGAGCCGACATCGAGGTGCCAAACCACGCCGTCGATATGGACTCTTGGGCGTGATAAGCCTGTTATCCCCGGAGTACCTTTTAGCCGTTGGCCACGGCGCACCCACATGCCGCCGTGGGATCACTAATCCCGACTTTCGTCCCTGCTCGACTTGTAGGTCTCGCAGTCAAGCTCCCTTGTGCATTTACACTCAACGTCTGATTGCCGACCAGACTGAGGGAACCTTTGGGCGCCTCCGTTACACTTTAGGAGGCCACCGCCCCAGTGAAACTCCCCATCAGACACTGTCTCTGATCCGGATAACGGATCGAGGTTAGAAGGCCGTCGAGCGAAGGGTGGTATTTCAAGGTTGTCTCCACGATGGCTGGCGCCACCGCTTCCCAGACTCCCACCTATCCTACACATCGAACGCCAGACTCCAATGTCAAACTAGAGTAAAGGTTCCGGGGTCTTTCCGTCCTGCCGCAGGTAGTGAGCATCTTTACTCACACTGCAATTTCACCGAGTCTCTGGTTGAGACAGTGCCCAAGTCGTTACGCCATTCGTGCAGGTCGGAACTTACCCGACAAGGAATTTCGCTACCTTAGGACCGTTATAGTTACGGCCGCCGTTTACTGGGGCTTAGTTTCAAAGCTTCGCCCGAGGGCTAACCTCTCCACTTAACCTTCCAGCACCGGGCAGGCGTCACACGGTATACATCGTCTTGCGACTTCGCACCGTGCTGTGTTTTTAGTAAACAGTCGCTTGGGCCTGATCACTGCGGCCCCTTCGAGCTTCAGACGCGGAGTCTTACACTCTACTGGGGCGCCCCTTCTCCCGAAGTTACGGGGCTAATTTGCCGAATTCCTTAACCAGAGTTATCTCGCTCGCCTTGGTATTCTCTACCTGTCCACCTGTGTCGGTTTGGGGTACGGGCACCCCGTGAGCTCGCTAGAGGTTTTTCTCGGAGGCATGGGCGTTCAGTGGCTTCGCCTAAATCGGCTCGCGGTCACGCCTCAGGCATTCATGAGGTCCGGATTTACCTGGCCCTCGCCCTACACGCTTCGCCCGGGTCAACCAACGCCCGGGTCCACTTACCCTTCCTCGTCACCCCATCGCTAACCTAATACCAGCGGGGTCGGTAGGCCCGAAGGCTTTCCTTAGCAAACTGGATTCGGTCTGGGCGCGCACGGAGTGGTACGGGAATATCAACCCGTTATCCATCGACTACGCCTTTCGGCCTCGCCTTAGGTCCCGACTTACCCTGGGCGGACGAGCCTTCCCCAGGAAACCTTGGACAATCGGCGGAAGAGATTCTCACTCTCCATTCGCTACTCATGCCGGCATTCGCACTCGTGTAGCCTCCACGGCTGGCTTCCGCCGCCGCTTCACTGGCAACACGACGCTCCCCTACCGATCCAACAATAAAGTTGAATCCCGCAGCTTCGGCGCTGTACTTGAGCCCCGTTACATTTTCCGCGCAGAGTCACTCGACCAGTGAGCTATTACGCACTCTTTAAATGATGGCTGCTTCTAAGCCAACATCCTGGCTGTTTGGGCAACTCCACATCGTTTCCCACTTAGTACAGACTTAGGGGCCTTAGCTGGCGATCTGGGCTGTTTCCCTCGCGTCCACGAAGCTCATCCCACGTAGACTGACTGCCGTGCTCTGGCACGTTGGGATTCGGAGTTTGACTGAGTTCGGTAAGCTTGTTGGCCCCCTAGCCCAATCAGTGCTCTACCCCCAACGCGAAACGCACGACGCTAGCCCTAAAGCTATTTCGGGGAGAACCAGCTATCGCCGAGTTTGATTGGCCTTTCACCCCTATCCACAAGTCATCCCCCATGTTTTCAACCATGGTGGGTTCGGGCCTCCACGAGGTCTTACCCTCGCTTCACCCTGCTCATGGATAGATCACTCGGCTTCGGGTCTACGGCATGCGACTAGGCGCCCTATTCAGACTCGCTTTCGCTTCGGCTACGGCTTACGCCTTAACCTTGCCACATACCGGTAACTCGCCGGCTCATTCTTCAAAAGGCAGGCAGTCAGGATCCGAAGATCCCTCCTACTGCTTGTAAGCCAACGGTTTCAGGTTCTATTTCACTCCCCTCACCGGGGTACTTTTCACCTTTCCCTCACGGTACTTGTCCGCTATCGGTCGCTAGAGAGTACTTAGCCTTACGAGGTGGTCCTCGCAGATTCACACGGAATATCCTCCGTGCTACTTGGGAACTCCACAAAGAGAGCAATCAGTTTTCGTCTACAGGGCTGTTACCCGCTCTGGCCCAGCTTTCCAGCTGTGTTCGACTAACCGCTGCTTTTGTAACTCTGCGATGGTACCGGTGTACCATCATGTGGGTCCCACGACCCCGACACAGCAACGCCACCGGGCTATCACACTGCATCGGTTTAGGCTCATCCCGTTTCGCTCGCCGCTACTCAGGGAGTCGAGATTTCTTTCTTTTCCTCAGGGTACTGAGATGTTTCAATTCCCCTGGTTGCCTCTTCTGGCCCTATATATTCAGACCAGAGTGACTGGGCATGACCCCAGCCGGGTTTCCCCATTCGGACATCCCCGGATCAACGCCTATTTGACGGCTCCCCGAGGCTTATCGCAGCCTATCGCGTCCTTCTTCGGCTTCTAGCGCCAAGGCATCCTCCGTTGGCTCTTAGTAGCTTGGATCAAAGAGAATCCAAGACGACGTGCTCGCTATGCAGTTCTCAAGGTGCAGACGGGGCCAAAGCCCCACTGGAGGGGCGCCCGCGAATGCGGACGCCAAGGTGCTTGCCTACGCAAGTACCCGGCTCCTTCACGACTGAACAGCGTGACCGACTCCGAATCTTCTCGAGCCCAGATCACAACGTACCCACCGGAAAACCGGCGTGTGCGTCTCCTCTGAGCCCGGTCCCATATCGGAACCGAATAACCAGCAGATCAACTAGGGGCTGGACCGAGACTCCTATTTGTTCAGGCTTCTCGATCGTCATTGCTCCTTAGAAAGGAGGTGATCCAGCCGCACGTTCCCGTACGGCTACCTTGTTACGACTTCGTCCCAATTACCGACCCCACCTTCGGCAGCTCCCTCCTTACGGTTGGGCCACTGACTTCGGGTGTTGCCGACTTTCGTGACGTGACGGGCGGTGTGTACAATCCCCGAGAACGCATTCACCGCGGCTTTGCTGATCCGCGATTACTAGCGACTCCGACTTCATGGAGTCGAGTTGCAGACTCCAATCCGAACTGAGGCCGGTTTTAAGGGATTCGCTCACCATCGCTGGATTGCAGCCCGTTGTACCGACCATTGTAGCATGCGTGCAGCCCTAGGTGTAAGGGGCATGATGACTTGACGTCGTCCTCACCTTCCTCCGAGTTGTCCCCGGCAGTCTCCTATGAGTCCCCGGCCGAACCGCTGGCAACATAGGACAAGGGTTGCGCTCGTTGCGGGACTTAACCCAACATCTCACGACACGAGCTGACGACAGCCATGCACCACCTGTCATGGGCCCTTTCGGACACCGTATTTCTACGGCTTTTCCCATGATGTCAAACCTAGGTAAGGTTCTTCGGGTTGCATCGAATTAAGCCGCATGCTCCGCCGCTTGTGCGGGGACCCGTCAATTCCTTTGAGTTTTAGCCTTGCGGCCGTACTCCCCAGGCGGGGGACTTAATGCGTTAGCTTCGGCACGGCAATCGTTGATCGGATCGCCACACCTAGTCCCCAACGTTTACAGCGTGGACTACCAGGGTATCTAATCCTGTTTGCTCCCCACGCTTTCGCTCCTCAGCGTCAGTGCCGGCCCAGAGAGCCGCCTTCGCTACTGGTGTTCCTCCCGATATCTGCGCATTCCACCGCTACACCGGGAATTCCACTCTCCTCTACCGGACTCTAGCCACAGCAGTATCGACTGCATTTCCGAGGTTGAGCCTCGGGCTTTCACAGCCGACTTACTGAGCCGCCTACGAGCTCTTTACGCCCAATGATTCCGGACAACGCTCGCCCCCTACGTATTACCGCGGCTGCTGGCACGTAGTTGGCCGGGGCTTCTTTAGGAGGTACCGTCAATTTCTTCCCTCCCGAAAGGGGTTTACAACCCGAAGGCCTTCATCCCCCACGCGGCGTTGCTGCGTCAGGCTTTCGCCCATTGCGCAATATTCCCTGCTGCTGCCTCCCGTAGGAGTCTGGGCCGTGTCTCAGTCCCAGTGTGGCTGATCGTCCTCTCAGACCAGCTACCCGTCGATGCCTTGGTGGGCCATTACCCCACCAACAAGCTGATAGGCCGCGAGCCCATCCCGAAGCGCAAAAGCCTTTCTTCACCTCAACATGTGAAGTGGTGAAGGTATCCGGTATTAATCCGGGTTTCCCCGGGCTATCCCAGTCTTCGGGGCAGGTTGCTCACGTGTTACTCACCCGTTCGCCGCTCCGTCATACCGTCACTTACGATCAGATATGCGTCGCTCGACTTGCATGCATTAGGCACGCCGCCAGCGTTCGTCCTGAGCCAGGATCAAACTCTCCAACGTACATTCTCTTCCTCGACCCTCACGGGCCTCGGTTGATCTTGTCAGTGATTAGTTCGCATCCCTCAGTTGTTGAATCGGAATCACGATTCATTTGGGTCCCGAGCTTCGTCACCCCAAAGGGCTTCTCCACTCGAGCTTTGATGCTTTTGCTTCCGTGACGCTCACCGGCAAGCCGATGGTCGTCGCGGTAGCGCATGCTGGTTTTTGGCACGCTGTTCAGTTGTCAAGGAGCCCGGAGTTGCCTGCGCTCGGGTTTGAGGCAGGCGAAGAGCAATCTAATTGCTCTCGGTCTCCCCTGGCAAATCCGTTCCGGCGGGCAGATTCAGAGCCGAGGCTCTGAATGGCTCTATCCGTGCGGACGCTCAGGGCGTTTGCGGGTCTCGGATGAGCTGCGTGCGATTGGCCGTTGGTACATGCGGCGAGGTTGGAGCCTCGAGGCCTGGAAACGACGGTCAGGTCACTAGCAACTGATCTCTCGACCAGCGGAGAGTGAACACTAACACACCGGCGAGGCGTGTCAAACCAGGCGAGCGAACCTGCGCTTGCCCACCTGGAGGGCGCTGCCGACCAGTGCGGAGCGCTCCATCTCGAGTACGTCGATGCGCTCGCCGTCGAGCTTGACGGCCCCCTGCTGGATGAGTCGACGGGCCTCCCCCGCAGACGCGGCCAGGCCGGCGTCGCGCAAGAGTGACGGCAGCGAGATCGCATCGCCGGCCGGCAACTCGTGGTCGGGTATGTCATCGGGTACCTCACCGCGACGGTGGATGAGGTCGAAGCCCTCCTCGGCCGCCAAGGCGGCAGGATCGTCCCAGTACAGAGCGACGATCCGGCGTGCCAGGTCACGTTTGACGATGCCAGGGTGGGCGCTCCCATCCGCCAGCCGCGACGAGATGGCGGCCACCTCGTCCGGGTGGGTGTCCGCCGCCAGCAGATACCACTGGGCCATGAGCTCGTCAGGAATCGACATGGTCCTGCCGAAGATGTCCTCTGGCGAGTCATCGACACCGATGTAGTTGCCCAGTGATTGCGACATCTTGTGGACCCCGTCTGTGCCCAGCAGGAGCGGCATCGTCATCGCGACCTGTGGTGCCATCCCATAGCGCTCCTGGATGACCCGCCCCATCATCAGGTTCCACAGCTGGTCGCTGCCCCCCAGTTCGACATCGGCCTGCACCGCCACCGAGTCGTACCCCTGGAGGAGCGGGTACATGAACTCCATCACCGATATGGGCGTGTTCTTCTCGAAGCGCTGGGCGAAATCTCCCCGCTCGAGCATCTGGGCGACGGTCACCTTGGACGTGAGCTCCAGCACCTCCCCCATGTCGAAGGAGGCGAGCCACTCGGAGTTGTACCGGATCTCGAGGGGCTCGGGCAGGAGAACCTTGCGGAACTGGGTGAGGACCGACTCGGCGTATCCCATCACCGCGTCATGGGTGAGCCGCTTGCGGGTCTCGCTCTTCCCGGATGGGTCGCCTACCTGGGCCGTGAAGTCACCGACGATCAGGACGGCCGTGTGCCCGGCCTCCTGGAAGTGCCGGAGCTTGCGAAGCACCACCGCCCAACCGAGCGTGACCGCCGGTGCGGTCGGATCGAGGCCGAGCTTGACGCGGAGAGGTCTACCGGTGGCGAGCTTGTCGGCCAGGGCCTCGGGAGGCTTGACCACGTCGACACCGCGCATGAGCAACTCGAGTTGTGATTGAAGTGCGGACATGACTGTGGACCAGATTAGGTCGCAGGCAGCTCCCTCACGGCCACGAATCTCCACGGGCGGTCCGTCGCCCGGCTGATCCCGATCCGAGGGGTCGTCGCGTATCCCGAAGGGGGCGGCCCAGGCTCCAACCGCACGGAGTGACCGCCGAGCAGATCGAGGCCGTCGTGGGAGCCGTCGATCGCCAGCGACTGACAAAGCTTGCCGGGCCCATCCGCCAGACGATCGGGGCGCCCCCGCCTCGATGCCATGACATCGGCTCCGACCACCGGCACACCACCACGAATCAACACGGCGGCACCGTGACCGACCGGCCCCGTGGCCACGTTGGCGCACCAGTGGATGCCGTACGAGCGGTACACGTACAGTGTCCCGGCCCGACGGAACATGGAGGCGTTCCTCGCCGTCTCCCCCCGAAGGGAGTGACTGGCCGGGTCGTCTGCTGCGTAGGCCTCGACCTCGGCGATCACCAGCGACGTCGTTGCACCCTGGCACTCACTGACGAGGCGCCATCCGAGCAGCCGTGGGGCCACCTCGGCCGGATGGTCCTCGAGCACGGCCCGGTCGATCACCCCAGCTCGGCGAGGAGGATTGCTTTGAAGGCGTGCAGGCGGTTCTCGGCCTGGTCGAAGACCCGCGACCGGGGGTGCTCCATCACCTCGTGCGACACCTCTTCACCGCGGTGCGCCGGCAGGCAATGCAGGAACACCGCGTCGTCGGCCGCCCTGGCGAACAAGGCCTCATCGACCTGGAAGCCGCCGAAATGCCGTCGCCTGAGTGCCGCCTCCTCCTCCTGTCCCATAGACGCCCACACATCGGTGTAGACGGCGTCGGCTCCGGCCACGGCTGCGGACGGATCGTCGGTGACGATGACCTCGCCGTGCCGCCGGGCCGCCTCCACGACCGCCGTCTCGGGTTCATAACCGGCGGGCGCTGCCACCCGCACCGCGGCGCCGGCCATGACCGCAGCCATCATGAGCGAGTGACAGACGTTGTTGCCGTCACCGACGTAGGCGAGCGTCGCCCCTCGCGGGTCGCGATGTTCGGCCAGCGTCATGATGTCGGCCACCGCCTGACACGGATGCTCTACATCGGAGAGAAGATTGACCACCGGCACCGACGTCACGGCGTCGATCGCGACGAGGTCGGAATGGTCGAACACCCGCATGGCCAACAGATCGAGGTAGCGGTCGAGGACCCTGCCGACATCCTCGGGAGTCTCCCGTGAGCCCATCCCGGTCTGATCGTTGCGGATGACGATGGGGTGAATACCCAATTGGATCGCAGCGACATCACAGCTGACCCACGTCCGCAACGATTGCTTCTGGAAGAACAAGCCGATGGATCGACCCGCCAGAGCGGTTCGGTACCAGTCCGGGTCCGCCTTCACCCGCCGCCCGAGGTCGAGAACCTCCGCCAAGCGATCGGTGGTGATGTCGGCGATCGCCAGCAGGCTCACAGTTCGCCTCGCAGCTCGGCACCGATCGCTACGGCAGCATCCACCATCGACCGCCGGATCGGGGCCACTTCGTCACTGGTGAGCGTCCGGTCGAGCGCACGCAGTTCGTAGCGAACCGCCAGGCTCTTGCGGCCGTCGTCGCGTCCGCTGTACTCGTCGAACACCCTGGCGGAGACCACCACCTCTCCCCCGCCGGCCCTGGTGACTTCGACGAGTCGCGAGGCGGACACCTCGTTGGCAACCAGGAAGGCGAGATCGAACTCGACGGGCGGGAAGGTGCTGGGCGTCACGAGAAGGGGTGTGGGTGAGGCGACGACGAGCGGGGCGAGATCGAGCTCACCGGCGGCGACCCTGCCGTCCAGGTCGTAGGCCGCCGATGTGTTGGGATGGATCTCCCCCACCACGCCCACGACCACGTCGCCAACCAGGACCTCGGCACACCGGCCCGGATGGAACCCGGGCCTGGAAACCGGGCGCAACGCCGCATCGGGCAGTTGAAGTGAACGAGCGATCACCCTCCACAGCGCCGTCGCCGTGAACACATCGGCGGGGCGGGCCGAGCCGTCGAGTTCGAGTGGACCGAACCGGCCCGAGACTGCGAACGCCACCCGATCGGGTTGGTCCGGAATTCGGACGTCACCGGCATCAGGTCGAGCGAAGAAGACCTTGCCCGTCTCGAACAGGGCCACCGAGCGCGAGCCATGCGCCCGGTTGTAGCGGAGCGACGAGAGCAACCCGGGCAGCAGCGACGTCCGCAGCTTCGACTCCTCCTCGCGGAGCGGATTGAGCACGGTCACCACGGCCCGGGCCTCATGGTCGGCCGGATAGGCGAACGCGTCGAGATCGTCGGCGCCTATGAAACTGAGGTGCACCGCCTGCGAGAGGCCGGCACCTCGGAGCGCAGCCCGAAGGGCGCGGGTCCTGCGCTGATCCACGGTCAGTCCGCCCGCGGGGCCGGTGGGGACCGTGTCACCGAAGCTGTCGTACCCGGCGAGACGAGCCAGCTCCTCGGTCAAGTCGATCGGCCGGGTGATGTCCGGTCGGAAGCTCGGCACCTTCACAGCCAGCGGATCGTCACCTGAGACGTCCATCTCGATCGAGGTCAACAGACTGGTGATCCGTTGGGAGTCGAATCCTCCTCCCAACGTCCTGGCCACCTCGGACACCGGGAGTGACAGCTCGAGGATGCGTGGTTCGACCGCCACCTCGTCGAGCACGCCATCGAGCAGTTCCCCACCACCGATCTCGACCAGCAGCTTGCAGGCGCGCGTGGAAGCGGTGAGCGGAAGCATCGGATCGACGCCGCGTTCGAACCGTTTCGAGGCCTCGGAGGGGAGCAGATGGCGGCGTGACATCCACATGATGGTGGGCGGATCCCACGTGGCGGCCTCCATGAACACCCGGTCGGTGGTGTCATCCACCTCGCTGGAGGCTCCCCCCATGGTGCCGGCCATCGATGTCGGCCCGGAGTCGTCGGCGATCACGAGATCATCGGCTGAAAGCGTCCGTTCCGTGTCGTCGAGTGTGACGAGTTTCTCACCGGCAACCGCCCTGCGGACCACCAGGCGGTCTCCGGCGATGCGGTCGACGTCGAAGGCGTGCAGCGGATGACCCAACTCGAGCATCACGTAGTTCGTGACATCGACCGCATTGGAGATCGGGCGCATGCCGGCGGCGCGGAGCCTGCGGCGCATCCACAGCGGGGATGGCCGCACGGTGATACCGCGAACCTCCCGGCCGGTGAAACGGAGACACGCCCGACGGATCCTCGATACTCACGGCGGTCGATGGCGAGCCCGCCACCGTGGCCGTGTCGAGGGAAGGCATCCGGTACGGGACGCCGTAGAAGGCTCCCAGGTCCCGGGCGATGCCGATCATCGACATGGCGTCGGGGCGGTTGGGGGTGATGGCGAGGTCGAACACCACGTCGGGCAACTCGATGTACTCGGTGAAGTCGACGCCCACCGGAGCGTCGGGCTCGAGCACCAGGATCCCGGCGTGATCGTCGCCCAGACCGAGCTCCCGCTCCGAGCAGATCATCCCGTTGGACTGGACGCCGCGGATCTCACGCCGGCCGATCTCGAATCCCCCCGGCAGGACGGCGCCCGGCACGGCGAAGGGAACGATCGCGCCCGCCTCGAAGTTCCACGCCCCGCACACCACCGCCATCGGCTCACCACCGGTGGTGACCGTGCACAGCCGGACCTTGTCGGCGTTGGGATGTGGATCCACGGTGAGCACCTCGGCTACCACCACCCCCGCCCAATCTGCGCCGAGGATCTCGACGCCCTCGACCTCGTGACCGAGCGAGGCGAGAGCCGTGCGGATCTCGCCGACGTCCTGGGTCGGCAGATCGATGTAGTCGGCCAGCCATCGCAAAGAGATCCTCATCGCCTACTCCCCAACCCGACGCGGCCGACCCCACAGGCGCCACTCCGGGCGTTCTGCGTTCTGCGTTCTGCGTTCTGCGCTCTGATCGCGACCCAGCCGTAAGTTCTCGCGAGTACGTGCTCGGACGTCATGTGAACTGCCTCAGGAACCGGATGTCGTTCTCGATGAAGTGGCGAATGTTGTGGATGTCGTGGCGCACCATCGCCAGCCGCTCCACACCCATCCCGAAGGCGAATCCGGTCACCCGAGCGGGGTCGTAGCCGACCGCCTCGAAGACGTTCGGGTCGACCATGCCGCACCCGAGCATCTCGAGCCATCCGGCCCCACCGCACACCCGGCATCCGGCCTGTCCGCCATCGCAGGCGAAACAGGACACGTCCAGTTCGGCTGACGGTTCGGTGAACGGAAAGAAGTGCGGGCGGAGACGAACGGTGGTCGCCGACCCGAAGAACTCCCGGGCAAAGTGCGCCAACGTCCCTTTGAGGTCGCTGAAGGTGATGTCGGTGTCGACCGCCAGACCCTCGATCTGGTGGAAGACGGGAAGATGGCTGGCGTCGATCGTGTCGGTGCGATACACCTTGCCTGGCACCACGACATGGACCGGAGGCTGGTGCGACTCCATCCAGCGGGCCTGCATCGGCGAGGTCTGGGTTCGGAGGAGCGACTCGTCGCCGCGGTCCCCGAAGTCGAGGTACATGGTGTCGGACTCGGCCCGACTCGGATGGGTGGGCGGGGTGTTGAGAGCGTCGAAGTTGTACCAGCCGATCTCGGCCTCGGGCCCTTCGGCCATCATGTAGCCGAGCCCGATGAAGATGTCACACACCTCGTCGATCGTCTGCTGGATCAGATGGGCGGCACCGAGCGGGAGCGAGAGCGCCTCCAGGGTCACGTCGACCCGATCGCCTTCGAGCAGGGCGTTGGCGGCTTCGACCTCGAGAGCGGCGCGGCGTGCCGCGAACACCGCCTCGAGGCGGGCCCGCGCCGACTGCAACGCCTGACCGACTCGGGGTTTCTCCTCGGGCGGAAGGCCGCCGATCGAGCGCTGCAGCTCCATCAACTTGGATCGCTTGCCGAGCAGATCGGCGTCGAGCGTCTCGAGCTCTTCAAGTGTCCGGGCCGCCGCCACCAGTTCGGGGGCGGTAGCCACGACCGTTTCCAACTCCTCCATACCTTCCTCAGGGCGGGGTGGCGACATTAGCGAGGTCGGCGCTGGGAAACCCAGCCCGCCACCCCGCCACCTCGTAGATGACGATGGCGGCGGCGACGGCGGCGTTGAGGCTCTCGGTACCCCCCGGCATCGGGATCGTGACCTTCACCTCCGCCGAGTCCGCCACTCCGGCCGGGAGACCGTGGGCTTCCGAACCCACGAGCACCGCCCAGGGGCGGTTCGGATCCAAAACGGATGCCAGGTTGCGCGGCGCCACACCTCCGCTCACCACCGTTGCGATGTGGGCTGTCGGGCACTCCTGAACCAACCGGGTTCGAAAGTGGGCGCCGGCTCCGGCCCGCACGACCTTGGGCGACCACAGATCCACCGCCCCTTCGGCGGCGTGAACATCGAAGCCGAAAGCGGCAGCAGTCCGGATGATGGTTCCGGCGTTGCCGGGATCGGTGACGGCCAGCATCACGGTGTCGCCCCGGCCGTGCATCGGCGACGGAATCGTCATCACCGCGATCGGCCCGCGGGGAGATTCGGTCGGGGCTAGGCGATCGAGCGCCGCTTGCTCGACCACCACCAACTCGGCGCCACTGCGTCCGGCGGCCTCCTCGGCGGCATGGTCACTGGCCAGGGCGAAGATGCGACGGATGTCGGCCCCGGCCGCCACCGCCTCGGCCAGGACATGGGGGCCTTCCAGCAGGGTCAGACCGGTCGCACGCCGTTCCCGGGCGCGAAGAAGCCGGCTCGCTTCGACCACCTTGGCGTTGCGTGGCGAGCGAACCGGCTCCATCGACAGCAGGTCGGTCAGACGCCCTTGGCGGCGTCGACCAGCTGCTTGAAGGCAGCGGGATCGTTGACGGCCATATCGGCCAGCATCTTCCGATCGACCTCGATCTCGGCGGCTTTGAGGCCGGCGATGAGCTGCGAATAGGTGGTGCCGTTCTGGCGGGCTGCGGCGTTGATCCGCTGGATCCACAGCTTCCGGAAATCGCCCTTGCGGGTACGCCTGTCGTTGTAGGCGTCCTGCATGGCGTGCATCACCTGCTCATTGGCAGACTTGAACCGCCTGGACTTGGCGCCCTTGTAGCCGCTGGCGCGATCCAGAACCTTCTTGTGCTTCTTCTTGGCGTGTACCGC
The DNA here is from genome assembly GCA_963825585.1 of uncultured bacterium. GTDB lineage: Bacteria > Actinomycetota > Acidimicrobiia > Spongiisociales > ZC4RG35 > JAOUGY01. The sequence continues at coordinate 242,933 of CAWGTX010000006.1, read as the reverse complement.
CCGTTTGACGCGAGCCATGACTCCCTCCCTGCTACTTGCCGAGCATCCGCTTGGTGACCTTCGCATCACCGGGAGCAAGGTCGGTGTCGCCCTTGAGGCGGCGGAACCGGTCGTTGCCCTTGGCGAGCAGGTTGTGTCCGCGCCCGGCCTGGGAACGCATGAGGCGTCCCGATCCGGAGATCTTCACGCGCTTGGCCATGCCACGGTGTGTCTTCATCTTGGGCATGAAGCCCTCCTCATTCTTCTTCGTCGCCGGCCGCGGGGCCGGAAGGCTCATCGATCGTCGACGGGTCCTGCTCGTCCGCATCGTGCACTTCGACGTCGTGCACTTCGACGTCGTGCTCGTGCTGTTCGACGTCGTGTACCTCGACGTCCTTGGGACGCCGTTTGTTGGGCGCGAGCGTCATGATCAGATTGCGACCCTCGAAGCTCGGGAACTGCTCGATGGTGCCGTAGTCGCCGATCTGCTCGACCAGGCGATCGAGCACTCTCTGGCCGAACTCCGGCCGCTCGCGCTCACGTCCCCGGAACCGAACCGTCACCTTGACCTTGTCACCTTCGCCCAGCCACTCCATGGTCCGCCGCGCCTGCATCTGGAAATCGTGCTCGGCGATGCGGGGGGTGAGCCGCGCTTCCTTGATCACGGTACGGGTCTGCTTCTTGCGGGCTTCTCGATCGCGAACGGACTGCTCGTACTTGAACTTGCCGTAGTCCATGAGCCGGCAAACCGGCGGTTTGGCGTTCGGGGCGACCTCGACGAGGTCGAGTCCCAACTGTTCCGCCAGCCACAGGGCCTCCGACAGCTTCTTGACCCCGATCTGGGAACCGTCGGGCGCCACCACCCGCACCTCCTGGGCACGGATGTATCCGTTCACGCGCAAGTCAGCGATCTTTGACCTCCTGATCGATGTGAAAAAGGCAGCACGGGGAAGTGCTGCCTCAACTGAGAACGAAGCCCGCCCGCGTCGGTCGGACTTCGTGATCGTGACCTCGGCTCGCCGATGTGCGGCCGGGTGGGAGACAGCGGCCTCCGCTTGTTGCCTGGTTGTTCCCCGTGATCATAGCGGCCAGTTGCAGGGAGCGAAGCCCCGGACCGGCCGCGGCTTCACGTGACGCCGAGACCGGCCAACATCCGGAAGGCGGCCATGGCCGCCTCGGCGGCCTCCCGGCCCTTGTTGGAAGGCCCGGGGAGCGAACGATCGACGGCATGTTCGTAGTCACGCACGGTCAGGACGGCGTTACCGACCGGGCGCCCGCTGCGCAACGCCACCTCGGTGAGCGCCCGCGACGCCTCCCCCGCGACGTACTCGTAATGATCGGTCTCGCCCTTGATGACCGCTCCCACGGCCACGACGATTTCGCAGCCCGCCTCGAGCATGCCGGAAGCGACCAACCCCAACTCGAGGGCACCGGGTACCCGGGCGATCAGGATGTCCTCCACCCCTGCCTCCTCGAGCGCCTCGACGGCACCTTCGGCCAGCCGGGCAGTGATCGCCTCGTTGAATTGGGCCATCACCACCCCGGCCCTGGTGGGGAGCCGTCCGGGAACGACCTCCTGGGCGGTCACAGGTCGGTCCCGTCAGGCAGATCGACCCCGAACACATGACCCATGCGCTGCTGTTTCGTCTCGAGGTACGCCCGGTTGTGGTCGTTGGCCTCGACCACCAGCGGCACCCGCTCCACGATCTCGAGCCCGTAGCCCTCGATCCCGGCCCGCTTGGTCGGATTGTTGGTGAGGAGCCGCATCGACCGGACCCCGAGGTCGTAGAGGATCTGCGCGCCCATGCCGTAATCGCGGCTGTCGATCGGCAACCCCAGGTCCTGGTTCGCCTGGACCGTGTCACGCCCGGCGTCCTGGAGGTTGTAGGCGGCCAGCTTGTGGAACAACCCGATTCCACGGCCTTCGTGGCCGCGGATGTAGAGCACGACTCCCCGACCCTCGGCTGCCACGGCGGCGAGGGCGTTGTCGAGTTGGCCGCCACAGTCACATCGGAGTGAGCCGAACACATCGCCGGTGAGGCACTCGGAGTGGACCCGGGTCAGCACGTCGGCCCCGTCGCCGATCTCGCCGGTGACGAAGGCCACGTGTTCTCTTCCGTCGAGCCGGGAGCGGTAGCCGACAGCCCGGAACCACCCATGCTTCGTGGGGATCCTCGATTCCACCACACGCTCGACCAGTTTGCCCTCCTGAACCCGGCGATAGGCGATGAGATCGGCGATGGTGCCCATCAGCAATCCGTGCTCCTTGGCGAACCGCTCCAACTCCGGCAGCCGCGAAACGGTTCCGTCGTCGTTCATGATCTCGGAGAGGACGCCGGCCGGGTACCTGCCGGCCAGGCGGGCGAGGTCGACGGCCGCCTCGGTGTGTCCCGCACGCTTCAAAACGCCACCGGGGTCGGCCCGGAGGGGGAAGATGTGTCCTGGACGGTCCAGGTCGGTGGGTTTGGTGATCGGGTCGATGGCGGCGCGTACCGTCCGGGTGCGGTCGGATGCGGAGATCCCGGTGCTGACCCCTTCCCGGGCGTCGATCGACTGGGTGAAGGCGGTGTGACGGCGATCGGTGTTCACCCGGACCATCTGCGGTAGCTGCAGCTGGTCGAGTCGATCCTCCTCCATGGGGAGGCAGATGATGCCGCTGGTGTGGCGGATCATGAAGGCCATCTGCTCATCGGTGACGAGGTCGGCGGCAACGATCAGATCGCCCTCGTTCTCGCGGTCGGCGTCGTCGACCACGATCACGATCTCACCGAGCGAGAAGGCTTCGATGAGCTCCTCAGTGGATGCAAAGGTCACGATCGGGTCTCCATCAGCCGCTCGACGTACTTGGCGAGGATATCCACTTCCAGGTTGACGCGATCTCCCTCCGTCTTCGCTCCAAGGGTGGTCACCTCGAGCGTGTGCGGTATGAGGGCGATCTCGACGCGGCGCCCGTCGAGGGCCGCCACCGTCAGGCTGACCCCATCGACGGTGATCGAGCCCTTCTCGACCACATACCGACCGAGCGCCTCGGGGAGGTCGATGCCGAGCCGTCGGCCCATCCCATCGGCCCGCACGGTCGCCACCACACCAACACCGTCGACGTGCCCCTGAACGATGTGGCCGTCGAACCGTCCCGCAGCCGGCATCGCCCGCTCGAGATTGACTCTCGAGCCCACCCCCACTGCGCCAAGGCTCGTGCGGTCGAGCGTCTCGAGAACCAGCTCGACATCGAACGTGGAAGCCCATTTGTCGACCGCCACCGCGGTCAGACAGGTGCCGTTGACGGCGATCGAATCACCCACCGACAGGTCGGTGGCGGTGAGCGGACCGAGAATGGTCATGCGCTTGCCGCCCTCGGAGGTCTGCGCCCCGGTCACCGCGCCCAATTCTTCGACGATGCCTGTGAACATGCCGAAAGGGTACAAGAAGCCCGCCGGGTCGCGGACGGTCAGATGAGCCGCCACTCGACCCGTATGTCGGGGCCGATGGACGAGATCGCCATCATCTCGATGCGACGGGCCTCGTCGATCGACCCGAACGGACGATCGAACACCCCGCGCCCTATCCCTCCGGCGATCCGGCCTGCCAGATACCAGACCCCGGCATCGATCAGACCCTCCTCCCACAACGAGGCCGAGACGCCCGCACCACCCTCGACCAGGACATCGAGCAGACCTGCATCGGCGGTGGCTGCGAGGGCCGCAGCCAGGTCCACCCTGCCACCCCGACCCGCCACCACCACCAGCTCAGCCGGCACCTGGATCGGCGCGGTGGCGATCACGAGCGGATCCCTGTCGTAGATGGCGGCACGGGCCGGCAACGGTCGACTTCCGGCGATGATGACCGCCCGTGGTTGTGGCCCGTCATAGTCGGGAAGACGGACGTCGAGCCGAGGGTCATCGGCGAAGACGGTGCCCGTCCCCACCAGCACGGCGTCGACCGAGGCCCGCAGCAGGTGGGCATCGGATCGGGCGTCGGGACCGGAGATCCACTGGGACGTTCCGTCCACGGCGGCGATCTGACCGTCGAGGGTGAGGGCGGCCTTGTGGATGACCCGGGAACGACCGGTTCGTCGATGATGGAAGTAGCCCGGATCGAGCATCTCGAGCGCCTGACCATCGGGGACCAGGTCCACGGCGACACCCGCCGCCCGCAACCGCTCGACCCCGGACCCCGAGACACGGCCGTCCGGATCGAGCACTCCCACCCACACCTGCGAGATACCGGCGTCGATGATGGCTTCTGTGCAGGGAGGCGTGCGACCGTGATGGCTGCACGGTTCGAGCGTCACCACCATGGTGCCGCCCGAGGCGGCCCGACCTGCCTGGGCCAGTGCATGCACCTCGGCGTGTGCCGTGCCCGGTCGTTGGTGGGCTCCGCGGCCTACGACACGTCCGGAGGTGTCGATGACGATGGCCCCGACCCGCGGGTTGGGATGAGGCCGATGACGTTCGGCCAGCTCGACCGCCTCGGCCATGAACCCGGCGATCACGTCGGCCGCCATGTCAACCGGTGCGGCGGTCGACCCGGAAGGCCGAGCCGTGTTGCTTCTTGGCGAATTCCTTCATCTCGACCGCCACCGCCGATGCCTCCCATTGTGAGGCAATGGGCCGACCCGTGTTGGTGACCACACCCATCGACATCGAAACGACCGGGAATGCGTAGCGCTCACCGCGTCGGTCCACCACCTCGATGTAGCCACGAAGCGCATCTGCGGTGTCGTAGAAGTCGAGCACCCCGTCGTCGAAACGTTCGATGACCGCTTTGCAGTACGACTCCGCCAGATCACCGACGACCACGGCCACGAAGTCGTCGCCGCCGATGTGGCCCACGAAGGCATTGGGGTCGCCGACGTCCTCGGCGGCCGCCTGCAACACCTCACCCGAATATTTGATGACCTGGTCGCCACGCATGAACCCGTAGTGGTCGTTGAAGGCCTTGAAGTTGTCGAGGTCGCAGTAGACGAGTGCGAACGGGGCATCGGTTTCGATGCGCTCCTCGATCTCCTGTCCGATCCGGAAGTTGCCCGGTAGGCCGGTGAGCGGGCTGGTGTCACGAGCCGACTTCGCCCGGCGTAACACCGCCTTGACCCTGGCCAGCATCTCGACCACGTCGAAAGGCTTGGTGATGTAGTCGTCGGCGCCCAACTCGAGACCCTTGACCCGGTCTTCGGTCAGACCCCGTGCGGTGAGGAGGACGATCGATGTCGAGGCGAGCGATGGGTGGCTGCGCATCTTCTTGAGCGCCGTGAGCCCGTCCATCCGCGGCATCATGATGTCGAGCAGCACCAGGTCGGGTGGCGCCTCGAGGGCCTTGTCGAGTGCCTCCTGGCCGTCGTGGGCCATGTGGACCTCATAACCCTCGAGTTGGAGGTTGACGCGAATGACGCGGGCGATGTCCTCGTCGTCGTCGACCACCAGGATGTTGTCAGCCATCGGTACCCTCGATCACACATCTGAGATGTTGCACGGCACTGGTGGGATCTTCAGCCCCGAACACCGCAGTGCCCGCCACGAACACGTTGGCTCCGGCGTCCCGTGCACTGGGCGCGGTTTCGACTGTGATCCCACCATCGATCTGGATATCGGCCCCCAAACCGTGGGAGTCAACCCATTTCCGGGCGCTTTCGACCTTGGAGAGAACCTCGGGCATGAAGGTCTGCCCACCGAACCCAGGATGCACCGACATCACCACCACCATGTCACACAACTCCGCGAAGGGCTCGATGGCACCCCAGGGCGTCGGCGGAGAGACCACCACCCCGAAACGCAATCCCAGCTCCCGGGCCATTCTGGCAGCCCGGGTGGGGTCGGTGGCCGCTTCGACGTGAATCGTCACCATGTCGGCGCCGACCTCGGCCAGTTCGGCCAGGTAGGCGGTGGGGTTCGAGGTCATGATGTGACAGTCGAACGTGAGCCCAGTGAGCGGGCGGATGGCGCCGATCACCGGCATCCCGAAGGAGATGTTGGGTACGAAGTGCCCGTCCATGATGTCGAGATGGAGCATCTCGACGACACCATCCACGGCGGCGACCTGTTCACCGAGTCGGGCGAAGTCGGCGGCGAGGAGTGACGGGGCGATTCGGTACTGCACCGGACGAGTGTATCGGTCCGTTGTCACCCGAATCGACCGGCCTCCCCGGAGAGGCCACGAGCCCAGTCGGCAGCGGTCATCGGGGTTCGTCCCGCTGGCTGGACCTCGACCAAGCGCAGTCGACCGTCCCCGGTCCCGACCGTGAGATCCGATACCTCGATGAGTCCCGGCTCACCGTCTCCCGCGATCGGCTCGGACGCCAGGATCTTGAACGGCTGCCCCCGGAACTGAGTGGAGGCGCCGGGTCTCGGGCTCAGCGCAAAGATGCGACGTGAGGTGACGACGGCCGACTCGGTCCAGTCGACGGCTCGGTCGGCAGCGGTGATCTTGGCGGCGAGGGTGGCCCCTTCGGGTTGAGCGGTCGCTGCGAGTACACCGTCGACGTAGGGCTCGAGTACCTGTGCCATCAGTGCCGCGCCACCGTGGGACAGCCGGTCTAGCACCGCGCCGCCGTTCTCGACCGTCCCCGGAGCGGTCGACCAGGTGGCCACCGTGGGCCCGGTGTCGAGACCGGCCTCGAGCACCATCACGGTGACTCCCACCCGCCGGTCTCCCGCCATCAACGCCCGCTGCACCGGCGCCGCACCACGCCACCTGGGCAGGATGGAGAAGTGGACGTTCAGAAACCCGCGTCGGGGCAGCGCCAGTGTTTCCGGACGGATGAGCTGGCCGAACGCCACCAGGACAGCGGCGTCGAGCGGCCCCACCCCCTCGAGCATTGGGGCGATCTCGACAGACCGCTCGGGCTGCGCCACCGCCAGCCCCATGGCTTCGGCCACCACCTTCACCGGAGGTGGCTGGGGGCGCTTCGAACGGCCCTGGGGACGGTCTGGTTGGGTAATGACGAGTGGAACGTCGGCGATCGACGCCAGTGCCCGAAGGCTCGGAACCGCAACGTCCGGCGTACCGAGGAACGCGACACGGAGACGGCCGGCCGCCGTCATTCCCCCAGGTCCACCAGGCCCAGCGCCTGATTGCGCAGGTCCCGCAGCGCCTGCTTCTTCACCGCCGGTTCGAGCCGCTCGATCAGCAGCGTTCCGTCGAGATGGTCGAGCTCGTGTTGCAGCACCCGGCCCATCAGGCCGGTTCCCGAATACTCGACCTCGTTGCCGTCCAGGTCGAGGCCCCGGGCCCGGGCGAACTCGGGCCGGGTGATCTCCCACCAGTACCCGGGCACCGACAGACACCCCTCGTCGTAGACCAGTTCTCCGTCGGTCTCCACGACCCGGCCGTTGATCAGAACCTGAGCACCGGTGCCGTCGTTGGTGTCGAACACGCACACCCGCCTCGCCACCCCGATCTGGGTGGCGGCGAGCCCGACTCCCGGGGCGTCGTACATCGTCTCGATCATGTCAGCGACCAGCTTGCGGACACCGTCGTCGATCTCGGTGACGAGGGCAGTGTTCATCCGGAGCACCGGGTCGCCGAACGTGCGGATGGGAAGGATGGCCATGACGAAGGGAAGCTACCAGCTGACGGAAGGCTTCTAGCTCCTGGCTACTGGCTTCTAGCTTCTGGCACCGGGCTGTTCTGTGTTCTGCGCCAGGCATCGGACACGATCACCCAGCAGCGAGCAGCCAGTAGCCAGCAGCCAGCAGCCCTCTACAGATCGATCGGATCCACATCCACCCTGACCGTTAGACCGGAATCTCTCAGTCGTTGCAGGACTGGACGAAGTGCGGTTTTGAACGTGGTCAGGTCGGTGCCCTGGACGAGCCAGCGGACACCGGTCTGGGAGGGGGCCGGACCGAGCACGGTGGCGTCTCCGGCGATGGATTGGATGTCGCGGTCGGCGGACGCTGCTGCCTCACCTCTGGCCTCGATCACCATCAGTGCGCCGTACGGCGGGTAGCCCATCGACCGGCGCACCGCCAGCTCGGACTCGTGGAACACGGCGGGATCTGCCCGACGCAGCGCCACCAGCACCGGCTGCTCTGGGTCGTTGGTCTGGACGATGAGGCGTCGGCCAGAGCCCGGGTCGACCTGGCCGGCCAAGCGGGTGGCGAGCCGGAACGCCTCCTCGGCGGCCCGATAGTCGGCACCCAGGATCAACCCGTCGATATCAACCAGCACCACCAGCCTGCAGGGCGGGAGCGTGGTCAGATCCCGCTCGGTGCCCACCGTCACGGGGAGGTGGGTGGGGTGCTCGGCCACCAGCTCGCGGCCCACGACGCGTCGGGCCTCATCGACGAGCCGACCCACGCCGGAACCCAGGGGTTCGAAACGGGCCCCACCGCAATCGACGCACTGCCCGAGCGGCTGTCCGCACCTCCTGCACGTCGGTTCGGGGTCCGGTCGGGAACCGCAGCCGGGGCAACGCCGCAACGCCCGGCATCGCCCGCACCGAGAGGCGGCCGAGTATCCCCGCCGATGAGCGAACAGGAACACGGGACCACCCTGGTTGGCGGCGATCTGAACCGCCTGCCTGGTTCGTTCCGAGAGCAGTCCACTCCCCGGAGGGTCTTCGCGTCGATCGACCACCTCGACCAGCGGCCAGACCCGGCCCGGCGGTCGCAGCACCTCGGCGCCGCGTCCCACGATCTCGAGCGAGGGAGCCGGGCCGCCGAACAGAGCCGGCACGCCGGAGCGGGCGGCGCGACGCAGCACCAGGTCACGGACATGCACGGTGGGCGTTTGGCGGTCCTTCATCGCCCGACGGCTCTCTTCGACCACGGCGAAGGCGCCCGGTGCCCGGACATGCCAGGCCGCCACACGCGGGGTCCCGATCACCACCCCACCATGGTGATGCGCCCGTCCCCATGCCGCCGTCACGGCGGCGTCGTCCATCTCGTGGTCGACCGCTACCAGGCGATCCCCGAAGTCGCCGAGGCCGTGTGCGATCGACTGCACCTCCTCCCCCGTGGGCACCACCACCAGCAGCGATCGCCCGGACGACAGCATCGTGGATGCGACCGGACGTATCCACCGGGCCGGGTCGGCCGAGTCGAGCCACACCACGGGTCGGTGCCTCCCACTCGAGACCACCACCGCCAGCGGATGTTCGCCCGCCGCCGGCACCGGGGTCCCCTGTGGCCGGCCGGGAGCGGGAGGCAGATTGGGAGGTGCGCACCGACCCAGCATGACCGAGACGGGGGCCGCATAGTGACGGGCCGCCCAGCGCATGACCTCGGCCAACGCAATGTCGAAAACAGGTGCTTGCCCCGAGACGGCGGCCAGTTCCTTGAGACCGGTGGTCTCACCTTCCTCCAACGACGTCACATAGCCGGCGACCCGCCGACCGCCGAGCGGAACACGGACCATCGTGCCCACCGACACACGATGCTCGAATCGCTCCGGGACGGCGTAGCGGAAGCCCTCGTCGACTGAGAACGTGGGAACGGCCGGGACGACTCGAGCGATCAGTCGAACGCCGCCGCGAGCACGTCGGTGTGGTCGGTCTGCTCCCACGGGAGGCCCGGCCGGCCGAAGTGGCCATAGGCAGCCGTCTGCCGGTAGATCGGCGCCCTCAGTCCGAGACGCTCGATGATGGCCCGGGGACGGAAGTCGAAGACCTCCGACACCACCATCTCGAGACGATCGGGATCGACGTTGGACGTACCGCAGGTGTCGACCAGGATCGAGAACGGCTCTGCACGGCCGATGGCGTACGCCAGTTGAACCTCACACCGGTCGGCGAGTCCGGCAGCTACCACGTTCTTGGCGGCGTGCCGGGCGGCGTAGGCGGCCGAACGATCCACCTTGGTCGGGTCCTTGCCCGAGAACGCTCCACCCCCGTGCCGGGCGTAGCCTCCGTAGGTGTCCACGATTATCTTCCGTCCGGTGAGGCCGGTGTCGGCGTGGGGGCCACCGATCTCGAACTTGCCCGTTGGGTTGAGGAAGAACGGGGCGTCCGACTCCACCATGCCCTCGGGGATGACTGCACCGATGACGTGCTCGAGCATGTCTGCCCGCATGGTGGTGTCGATGTCGATGCCGGGGGCGTGATGCGAGGAGATGAGCAGGCTCGTGACCGCCTGCGGCTGGTTGCCGGAGTAGCGCACCGTCACCTGGGTCTTGCCGTCGGGACGAAGATACGGAAGGGTACCGTCCTTGCGAACCTCGGCGAGACGCTCGGCCAGACGGTGAGCCAGCTGGATCGGGACCGGCATCAGCTCGGGGGTCTCGTTGCAGGCATACCCGAACATGATGCCCTGGTCCCCCGCTCCGTCCTGATCGACGCCCTGGGCGATGTCGGCGCTCTGCTCGTGCACCAGGTTGGTGACAGTGAGGGTGGCGGCATCGAACTCAGGGTCGAAATCGGTGTAGCCGATGCCGGCGATCACCGATCGGGCGATCTCTTCTATGTCGATGTGATGGCTGGTGGTGATCTCACCGGCCACGATGGCCCTGCGAGAGGTGACCATCGTTTCACAGGCGACACGCGACCGCGGATCACCCGAGAGAGCGGCGTCGAGAACGCCGTCCGAAACGGCGTCACAGATCTTGTCGGGGTGGCCTTCGGTGACCGATTCAGAGCTGAAGTACCAGCGTCGGTGCGTCATGAGGAGGCACGTTACCGCCTCTCACCGATCCCGGCACCAACCAAGTCGACGATGCGGGCGGCCACGTCCATCTTGGTTCCGAGTGGCCAGGGCTCGGTGCGGCCGTCGGGCCAGCAGATGGTCACACGGTTGGTGTCGACGGAGAAGCCGGCGTCCGGCTGGGAGACATCGTTGGCCACGAGAAAGTCGACACCTTTGCGGCGTGCCTTGTCGACGGCACGTTCGAGGGAGCCGGTCTCGGCGGCGAAACCGACCACGAACGGTCGCTTGTCTCGGGCAGCCACGGTCTTCAGGATGTCAGGAGTGGGTTCGAGCACGATCTCGGGGGGACCGTCGGTTCGACTCAGCTTCGAGTCATGCGAACGGGCCGGCCTGAAGTCGGCCACGGCCGCTGCCATGATGGCGACGTCAGGATCCACGGTCGCCACGGCGTCGGCCATCTCCTGGGCGGATTCCACCTGGATGCGCGCGATGCCGGGGGACGATTCGATCGACGAGGTGGTGACGAGCGTGACAGTTGCACCCCGGCGGGCGGCCTGTTCGGCGATGGCGTGACCCATCTTCCCCGAAGAGCGGTTGCCGATGTAGCGAACCGGATCGATGGCCTCGCGCGTACCGCCGGCGGTGACGAGCACGCTCACACCGTCGAGGACACCAGCCGACAGCCTGTCGATGATCGATTCGAGGATGTCCTCGGGCTCCGACATGCGGCCCGGCCCCTCGTCACCGCCGGCCAAGGCACCCGACACCGGGCCGACCACCGTCACCCCGTCGCCGGCGAGTAGCCCCATCGAACGTTGAGTGGCAGGGTGCTCCCACATCTCCGTGTGCATAGCCGGTGCCACAACCACTGGCGCTCTCGTGGCCACGACCGTGGCGCTGAGCGCATCCTCCGAGAGCCCGTGGGCCAGGCGGGACAGCGTGGCCGTGGTGGCCGGGGCCACCACAACCAGGTCGGCCCAACGGCCCAGGTCGGTATGAGGGCTGACCGAACCAACCTGGCCGAGCAGGCTCGTGACAACGGAATGACCGGTCAGAGCGGCGAGCGTGGCCGGGCCCAGGAACTCGGTGGCCGAACGGGTCATGACCGTCCGCACCTCGGCACCCTCACCCACCAGCAGGCGCGCCAGTAGGGCGGACTTGTAGGCGGCCACACCGCCGGAAACGCCCAACACGATGTGCCGACCGGTGAGCCGGCCGGCAGGCATCAGACTTCCTCGCGCTCCACGGCAACCTTGCCTTCGGCGATCTCCTCCATGGCGATCGTCAACGGCTTGCGGCTGAGCGAATGGACCTGCGGCGGAATGAAACGACCGTACCCACCACCGAGCTGATGGAAGTAGGCATTGATCTGACGGGCCCGACGGGCCGAAACCACCACCGTGGCGAACCGATTGCCGACCTCGTCGACCACATCTTCGAGCTTCATGAAACGAGATCCTTCGAAGGGGAGAGGGTAATCATAGCCGTTATACCCAGGGGGGACGACCCCCCTTCGACCCCCCGCCGGTCATGCCCAGGGGGGACGACCCCCCTTCGACCCCCCGCCGGTACCGGTCCTGCGTTCTTCGCGTGCTTGGCCGGGGGTGTCAAAGTCCTCCGAATGTGGCTGTCGCCACGTTCCATACGTTCTGATGCCCAGGGGGGACGACCCCCCTTCGACCCCCCGCCGGTACCGGTCCTGCGTTCTTCGCGTGCTTGGCCGGGGGTGTGAAAGTCCTCCGAATGCGGCCGTTGCCACGTTCCGTACGTTCTGATGCCCAGGGGGGACGACCCCCCTTCGACCCCCCGCCGGTACCGGTCCTGCGTTCTTCGCGTGCTTGGCCGGGGGTGTCAAAGCCCTCACGAATCGCCGGTCGCCACGTTCCTTACGTTCTGATGCCCAGGGGGGACGACCCCCCTTCGACCCCCCGCCGGTACCGGTCCTGCGTTCTTCGCGTGCTTGGCCGGGGGTGTCAAAGCCCTCGCGAATGGCCGTCGCCACGTTCCTTACGTTCTGATGCCCAGGGGGGACGACCCCCCTTCGACCCCCCGCCGGTACTGGATGGTGCGCTGTTCGCGTGCTTGGCCGGGGGTGTGAGAGTCTCCGAGTGTGGCTGTTGCCACGTTCCGGACGTTCTGATGCCCAGGGGGGACGACCCCCCTTCGACCCCCCGCCGGTGCTGAATAGGAGATGGCTCGTGCTTGGCCGAGGGTGTGAAAGTCCTCGAGTGCGGCCGTTGCCACGTTCCTTACGTTCTACGTTGTACGTTCTACGTTGTACCTTCCGGGCGTTCTGCGTTCTGCGTTCTGCTTCTGCCTTCCGCCTTCACCCCAGCTGATACTCCAACGTGTACCGGTGCCCGTCGTCTCCGACGTAGATGATCATCGAGCCGATGAGCCCCGCCAGTTCACCGGTGGCCGAATCGGGAACCACGGTCACGCTTTGGGTGGGAGCTCCACGGTCGATGGTGCTGGAATGCTGCAGCACGAACGTTCCGCGGCGACCTCCCAACAGGCCGCTCACCCGCTCCATCGCAACGTATCCGGCCGAGTCCTCGACTGCGGTGCGGACGGCGATCATGAGACCGGTGCTGGATCCTTCCAGGTCACCGGCGAAGGTCTTGGAGATCGCCAGCCGTGGCAGCTCGGCATCGGCCAGCCCGGGATCGGGCGGTTGCGGTGTGAGATCCACCTCGAAGGTTCCGTGTGCCTGGTGCATGGCCGCAACCTACCCGTCGCGCGACGGCAAGCGGTCGAGGATGTCGAGCACCTCGTTCATCGCCCGGTCGACGTCATCGTTCACCACCACGTAGTCGAACAACTGATCGGCGACCGCCAGCTCGTCGGCGGCGATGTCGAGACGCCGGGAGATCGAATGCTCGTCGGTGTCACCCCGGGTGCGGAGCCGCCGCTCCAGCTCATCGAGTGAGGGCGGACGGATGAAGATCATGGTGGCATCCGGATACACCTCGCGCACCTGCTGGGCCCCGTTGACCTCGATCTCGAGCAGCAGGTCCTCGCCGGCGTCGAGGACGTCGAGGACCGGGGTGAGCGGGGTGCCGTAGAGGTTGTCGCCGTATTCGGCCCATTCGAGCAGCTCGGAATGGTCGACCATCCTCCGGAAGTCCTCCACCGCCACGAACTGGTAGTGGACGCCGTCGATCTCGCCAGGTCTCGGGAGCCGGGTGGTCGCCGACACCGAGAATCGGAAGGGGCGAAGGTGGAGCAATCCCCGCACGATCGTCGATTTGCCTGCCCCCGAAGGGCCGGCGATCACGACCAGGCGACCTCGATCACTCGAATTCGGCGAGGAGGGCGGCACGTTGTTTTTCGCCGAGGCCCCGCAGCCGCCGGTTGTCGGCGATCGCGTGGGCCTCCATCATCCGTTTGGCCTTGACCTTCCCATTGCCGGGCATCGAGGCCAGCACCGACTCGACTTTGAGGCCACCGATGAGGTCATCGTTGTCGGCCTTCTCGAGCAGCTCGGTGAAGGTGAGCGAGCCGGTCTTGAGCAGCTCCTTCACCTCAGCCCGGACGCGTCGGGCCTCCGCGGCTCGCGCCAATGCCTGAGCCCGCTGATCTTCCGACAGCTGAGGTGGTTGCATGCGATTCTCTCCCGATTCGCCGAACCCTGGACTCTACCGGTCCTGAGCGAGGGTTTCCACGCTCAGCGGGCTCCAATCGACGCGGCGATCCCGGCTGCCACAGCCACCGGGTCGGCCGCCTTCGTGATCGGCCGCCCGATCACGAGCAGATCCGCCCCGCGTGCCATCGCCTCCTCCGGGGTCGCCACCCTGGCCTGATCACCGGCATCCGCCCCGACGGGACGTACCCCGGGCGTCACCTTGAGCAGCTGGGGAGCGACCTGGGCCACATCGCCGAGTTCCTTCACCGAGCACACCACACCCTCCACACCGGCTGCGGCGGCCAGTTTGGCGAGCCGGGCGACTTGGCGCCCCGGGGTGGCACCCACACCGGTGGAGCTGAGAGCAGCGGCGTCGAGGCTCGTCAGCACCGTGACCGCCAGAATGCCGACCTGACGGCCGCCGGCGCCGGCGGCGAATCCGGCGACCGCCGCCGTCATCATCGAGTCGCCTCCCCCGGCGTGCACGGTGAGCCAGCGGGCCCCCAGCCGGCCCACCTGACGGGCAGCCTGCTCGACGGTGTTGGGGATGTCGTGGAGTTTGGCGTCACAGAACACCGGCTTCCCGAGCTCGGCCACCGCAGCCACGACGGCCGGTCCCGGCCCCATCAGCAGCTCGAGGCCCACCTTGAAACCGCCGACGTGCGGAGCCAGGGAACGGGCCATCCGTACCGCCTCCTCGGCGGTCGGCATGTCCAACGCCACCAGGATCGGGTTGCCGGACATGTGGCTCACCGACGGGACAGCGTCGTTCACCACGGGATCATCTCTCCCACCAACTCCCCGGGTGCCGTGACACCCATCTTCGCCATACGCTTCCGGAGACCTCTCATCACCCTGGCACCCACCTTGGGATCGGCGAAGTGGGCGGTGCCGATCGCCACCGCCGTGGCGCCCGCCAGCAGGTACTCCACCACGTCGTCACCGGTCGAGACTCCCCCACACCCGATGATGGGAAGGCCGGGCACAGCTTTGGCCACGTCGAGGACACATCGGATCGAGATCGGCTTGAGCGGGGCACCCGAGTATCCGCCGATCGTCCCGGTGAGCACGGGACGGCGGGTGTCGAGGTCGATGCGGGCGCCCCACACCGTGTTGGTGAGTACCACCCAGTCGGCCCCGGCGTCGGCGCAGGCTCCGGCGACCGCACCGATGTCCTCGGAATTGGGCGACAGCTTGGCGCCGATCGGGACCGCCACCGCACTACGCACCGCTCGTACCACCTCGGCCGACCGTTTCGGGTCGAGAGCGAACAGATGCCCGTCGAGATTTGGACACGAGAGGTTGACCTCGATCACGGGAACGTCGGCCGCAGCCATTCCAGCGGCCACCGTCACGAACTCCTCGACGGTGTTGCCCACCGCCGATCCCCACACCTGGGTGGGCACTTCCGGGAACAGGGCGGCGTATCTCTCGACCCAGACATCGATGCCCGGGTTCTGGATCCCGATCCCGTTGAGCATGCCCACACCCGCCGGAGCCACCCGCGGCGCCGGCCGCCCCGTCCACGGGACCGCCGACACCGACTTGGCAACCGCCGCCCCGTACACCGACCAGTCGGTCACCTCTGAGAACTCGACCACCGACCCCACCGTCCCCGACGCAGCGATGATCGGCGACGAGAGCGATACGGGCCCGAGAGACGTCGTGAGGTCGATCACAGCGCGGTGGCGGGGTAGAACGTAGAACGTAGAACGTAGAACGTACCGAGCCGTTGTACGTTGTACGTTGTACGTTGTACGTTGAACCACTCGACGCCGATGGCTCGCATCGTCACGTCCCTGCTTCTGGTCGGTGCCAGTCCTGCAGGCTCTTCGGCTTCCAGGTAGCCTCGTCACCCGAGCGGAGGGAACGGGCCACCGACAGGGCGCCTTGCAGGGTGGTGACGCACGGGACGCCCTGGAGTCGGGCGGCGTGGCGGATGACACGGCCGTCGCTGCGGGCCCGACCGCCACGCGGGGTGTTGACCACCAATTGGACTCTGCCTTTCTCGATGGCGGAGCGGGTGTCGTCGTCGCCCTCGCCCACCTTGTGGACCACGTTCACCGGAATCGCATGGTGCGCCAGATATTTGGCGGTGCCGGGGGTTGCGAGCAGGTCGAACCCAAGCAGATGGAATGCCTGCGCCACGGCCAGGCCCATCGGCTTGTCACGATCGGCGAGGGTGATGAGCACGGTGCCCCCCGTCGGGAGGCGGTGACCGGCCGCCAGAAGGGCCTTGGCGTAGGCGATGCCGGCGTCGTCGCCGATACCCATCACCTCACCGGTGGCACGCATCTCGGGACCGAGCACCGAGTCCTCCTCGGGGAACCGGTCCCACGGCAGCACCGCCTCCTTGACGGCGGTGAAGTCGAGCACCGCAGCGTCCCGCAGCAGACCTTCACCTCGCAGCTCTGCCAGGGTGGCACCCAGCATCACGCGGGCGGCAGCCTTGGCGAGCGGAATCCCGCTCGCCTTCGAGATGAACGGCACCGTACGCGACCCGCGGGGATTCGCCTCGAGGATGAACACGTCGTCGCCGCGCACGGCGAACTGGATGTTGATGAGGCCCCGAACCCCCAACTCCTGGGCGAGATCCTCGGTGTTGGCGAGGATCGTCTTGAGTGCCGTGTCCGACAGGGTCGGCGGAGGCACCACGCAGGCGGAGTCGCCCGAATGCACCCCGGCCTCCTCCACGTGTTCCATGATGCCGCCCACCAGCAGCTCGCTGCCGTCGAACAGCGCGTCGACGTCGACCTCGGTCGCCGCCTCCAGGAAGCGGTCCACCAGCAGGGGCACCTCGGTGATGTCCTTCTGGGTGAGGTCGCCGTAGAGGTCGTCGAGGTACTCGGTCAGCTCGTCGTAGCTGTACAACACGCGCATCTTGCGACCACCGAGCACATACGACGGCCGGATCACCACCGGCAATCCCACCCGGTCGACCACCTCTTCGGCGTCGAGTCGCCCGCTGGCGATCCCATGTGGAGGTTGTTTGATCCCGAGCCGACGGCACACGTCCGAGAACTGTTCGCGATCCTCGGCCAGGTCGATGGAAGCGGGACTGGTGCCGGCGATCGGCACACCCGCCTCCTCCAGGGCCCTGGCGAGATTGAGCGGCGTCTGGCCTCCCAGCTGGACGACCACCGCCACCGGCTTCTCAGCAGCGACCACCGCCAGCACGTCCTCGACTGTGAGCGGCTCGAAGTACAGCCGGTCCGATGTGTCGTAGTCGGTGGAGACCGTCTCCGGGTTGCAGTTCACCATCACGGTCTCGTACCCGGCCGCCTGCAGGGCGAACGAGGCGTGGACACAGCAGTAGTCGAACTCGATCCCTTGCCCGATCCGGTTCGGGCCCGAACCCAGCACCACGACCCGGGGACGGCCCGAAGGTGGGACCTCGTCCTCGTCCTCGAACGTGCCGTACATGTAGGGCGTCTGGGCCTCGAACTCGGCGGCGCAGGTGTCGACCGTCTTGAACGTGGTGCGGATGCCGGCGGCGAGTCGTCGGGCGCGTACATCCGTCTCGGTGGCCCCGGTGAGATGGGCGATCTGACGATCCGAAAAGCCCATCCGTTTCGCCTCGGCCCACACATCCAGGTCGGCCGGTTCCGCCTCGATCAGTCGTCGCATCTCGATGATCGCGGCCATCTCCTCCACGAACCACGGGTCGTAGCCAGATCCGGCCGCGATCTCGGCGATGGGGACGTCGCGCAGCAGGGCCTCGGCGACGTAGAAGATGCGGTCGGGGGTCGGTTCGATCACCCCGGCGATCACCTCCCCGTCCGTCTTGGAGCGGAAGCGTTCCTCTCCGTCGTCACCACCAAACCCGAAACGGCCCTGCTCCATCGATCTGAGCGCCTTCTGGAGCGCTTCGGGGAAGGTCCGTCCGATCGCCATCGCCTCGCCCACACTGCGCATGGCCGTGCCCAGCTTCGTCGGCGCGTTGGGGAACTTGGCGAAGTCGAAGCGGGGGATCTTCACGACCACGTAGTCGAGTGCCGGTTCGAAACTCGCTGGAGTGGCGCCGGTGATGTCGTTGGTGATCTCGTCGAGGGTGAACCCCACCGCCAGCAGGGCGGCGATCTTGGCGATCGGGAACCCGGTCGCCTTGGAGGCGAGCGCCGACGAGCGGCTCACCCGCGGGTTCATCTCGATCACGAGCCGCCGACCGGTCTCGGGGTCGACGGCGAACTGGACATTCGACCCACCGGTCTCCACCCCGATCGCCCGCAGCACCGTGATGGCGTCGTCGCGCATCTCCTGGTACTCACGGTCCGACAGGGTCTGGATGGGGGCAACCGTGATGGAGTCACCGGTGTGGACGCCCATCGGGTCCAGGTTCTCGATCGAGCAGACGATCACCGCGTTGTCGTTGCGGTCGCGCATGACCTCGAGCTCGAATTCCTTCCACCCGTACACCGACTCCTCGACCAGGATCTCTCCCACCGGGGAGGTGGCGAGGCCGTGACGAGCCTTCTCGATGAACTCGTCGCGGTCGGCGGCGATGCCGGTGCCGCCGCCACCGAGGATGAACGAAGGGCGGATCATGACGGGGAAACCGATCTCGTCGGCCATCCGCACCGCCTCGGTCATGGAACGGGCGTAGAAGGCCTTGGGGCACTCCAACCCGACCGATTCCATGGTCTGTTTGAACAGGCCGCGGTCCTCGGCCCGTTCGATGGCCTCCATGCCCGCGCCGATCAGCTCGACACCGTACTGCTCGAGCACCCCCGACTTGGCGAGCCGGGTGGTCACGTTCAACGCCGTCTGGCCACCGAGTGTGGGAAGCAGCGCATCGGGACGCTCGTGGGCGATGATGCGCTCCACCACCTCGGGTGTGATCGGCTCGATGTAGGTGGCATCGGCGAACTCGGGGTCGGTCATGATCGTGGCCGGGTTCGAGTTGACGAGGATCACCCGGTAGCCGTTGGCTCGCAGCACCTTGGCGGCCTGGGTGCCGGAGTAGTCGAACTCACAGGCCTGTCCGATGATGATGGGCCCCGAACCGATCAGCAGGATCGAGTCGATGTCATCACGCCTGGGCATCGGCGACCTCCTTGTCGATCTCCATGAGATCGAAGAACCCGTCGAAGAGGTGAGCCGCATCGTGAGGGCCGGGAGCCGCCTCAGGGTGGTACTGGACGCTGAACGCGGGGATGTCCACACAGGAGAGACCTTCTAGCGTGCCGTCGTTCAGGTTCTGATGGGTGGGCACGACCGCCCCGAACTCCGAATCGACCCGAGCCGGGAGCATCTCCGGCCCGGCCAGCCCCGTCCGTTCGGGCGGCCTGTCATCGGTCATCGACCACAGATCGACCACGAACCCGTGGTTCTGGGCGGTGATCTCCACTTTGCCGTCGGTGAGCCGCCGAACCGGGTGGTTACCACCATGGTGTCCGAAGGGGAGTTTGAACGTTCGTGCACCCAGCGCCAGGCCCAACACCTGGTGTCCCAGGCAGATCCCGAAAACGGGAACCCGACCCAGCAGCCCACGCACCGTGTCGGTTGCGGCCGTCAACGGCTCGGGATCACCGGGCCCGTTCGACAGGAACACGCCGTCGGGGCGGAGCGCCAGAATGTCATCGGCAGAGGTGGCTGCCGGCACCACGGTGACGTCCAGACCCAGCCCGGCGAGGCGGCGGGTGATGTCGCGTTTCATCCCCAGGTCCACCGCCACCACCGAGCCGCGCCGGCCCCCGGTCGCCTCAACCCGGTACGAAGTAGCGGTGCTGACTCTGGCGGCCAGGTCGAGACCTTCCATCCGGGGTGCCGCGGCGGCCATGGCGGCCAACTCGGCCTCGGCGACACCCGCTCCCATTGCGATCGGTTGGGCGCCATGGTCGCGGATGTGGCGGGTGAGCCGTCGGGTGTCCACATCCGCCAGGGCGACCACGCCCTGGGTGCGCAGGTAGGCGGCGAAACTCCCCTCGGATCGCCAGTTCGAGTCCCTCCGCGACATCGATCGCATGACGAAACCGGCGGCGTGGGTGCGGTCCGCCTGGGCGTCGTACCCGGCAACCCCGTAGTTGCCGATGTGGGAGGCGGTCATCACCACCACTTGGCCGGCGTACGACGGGTCGGTGATGACTTCCTGGTAGCCGGTCATGGACGTGTTGAACACGACCTCACCGGTGGTGATGCCGTCGGCGCCCACCGAGCGTCCGCGGAACACCTCCCCGTCGGCGGTGACCAGCAGGCCGGAGCGGGGGGTGAGCGATGTGACCGTCATGAACGAACCTCTGCAGACGTGGTGTGGGTGATGTGGCCGGCCAGGATCGTGGCGATGATCGCCCCGGTCATGACGCTGCCCTTCCATGGAGAGTTCTG
The DNA here is from genome assembly GCA_963825585.1 of uncultured bacterium. GTDB lineage: Bacteria > Actinomycetota > Acidimicrobiia > Spongiisociales > ZC4RG35 > JAOUGY01. The sequence goes on along the minus strand of CAWGTX010000006.1, from coordinate 222,428 downwards.
GGACTTCGATCGGAACGGTCCGGCGGTCCAGGTGGCCGACGGGTCGATCACAGTCAGGTTGGCCGGGCCTCCGACCTCGATCGGGCATCCGTGCTGGAACAGGCCGGCGATGGCGGCGGGACGAATCGACATCCGGTCGAAGAGATCCTCGGGTCCGAGTCCGGTGGCCATGCGCACCGCCGAGACCGCCGTCTCCAGACCGATCACGCCGCGGGGAGCCTCCTCGAACGGCACTTCGGATTCGGCGGCGGCGTGCGGGGCGTGGTCGGTCGCCACTGCATCGATGGTGCCGTCGATCAGGGCGGCCCGGAGGGCTGCGATGTCGGGCGCCGCCCGCAGCGGCGGGTACATCTTGAAGTCAGGGTCCATCGACAGCACCGACTCGTCGGCGAAGGTCAAATGGTGGGGCGCCACCTCGGCCGTGACCGGGAGCCCCTCGGCCTTCGCCGTCCTAACCAACTCGACCGTGCCCGCAGTCGAGACATGCTGGACGTGGTAGCGGCACCCCGTCAGACGCACCAGCGCCAGATCACGGGCGACCACCACCTCCTCGGCCACCGACGGGAGTGCCCGCATCCCCAACCGGGACGACACCGCACCCTCGTGCATGTGTCCGCCGCGCGCCAGACCGGGGTCCTCCGCATGCTGGGCCACCAGCCCGCCTCGATGCGCCAGGTATTCCATCGCCGAACGCAACAACCCGGCATCGGCCACGGTGTCGCCGTCGTCGGAGAACACCCGCACTCCTGCCATCCACAGGTCGTCGAGGTGGCTGAGCCGATCCCCCTTGCGGCCCATCGTGAGAGCACCGACCGGTATGACATCCACCAGCCCGGCATCGCGGCCACGGTCGGCGACGAACCGGGCCAGATGACCCGAGTCGATGGCGGGATCGGTGTTGGGCATGGCGAGCACGGCGGTGAACCCACCGGCCGCCGCCGACGCCGACCCCGAAGAGATATCTTCCTTCCACTCCTGTCCCGGTTCCCGGAAATGGACGTGGATGTCCACCAACCCGGGACCGACCCAACATCGCGCTGCGTCGATCACCCGATCGGCGGTGAGCCCCTCCCCCATCGCCAGGACCCGATCCGAAACCAGCACATCGGTTCGGACCATTCCCCCGGGTGTCAGGACCGACCCGCCCTTGATCAGGATCTCTTCGGCCACTACGTCTCCTCCCCGGCGGTGCGGCCGGCACTCTGACCCAAACGAAACAGCACAGCCATCCGAACCGCGACTCCCAGCCGCACCTGATCGAGGACCAGCGATCGGGGATGGTCGGCCACCTCGGGCGCGATCTCGACGCCCCGGTTCATCGGCCCGGGATGCATGATCACCGCCTCCGGTTGGAGCCGGTCGAAGCGCGACCGGGTCATCCCGAACCGGCTCACATACTCGGGCAGCGACGGGAACACGCTGCCACCGCCCCGTTCGAGCTGGATTCGGAGCAGGTACACCACGTCGACGGAGCCGAGCAGGCTGTCGAGGTCGTAACTGACTTCGCACGGCCAGTCGGCGATGTCGAGGGGAAGCAGCGTGGGTGGGGCCACCATGGTCACGTGAGCGCCGAGAGCGCTCATGGCGAAGAGATCCGAACGAGCCACCCGCGAATGACGGATGTCACCGACGATGGCGATGCGCAGCCCGTCGAGCTTGCCGAAGTGGCGCCGGATGGTGAGCGAATCGAGCAACGCCTGGGTGGGGTGCTGATGGGCGCCGTCGCCGCCGTTCACGACCGGGCAGTCGACCCATTCGGCCACCCGCCAGGGTGCGCCGGTGGCCTGGTGACGTACCACCATCAGGTCACACCCCATCGCCTGCAGGGTGAGAACGGTGTCCTTGAGTGACTCGCCCTTGCTGAGCGACGAGGTGGAGGGCGCAAAGCTCATGACGTCGGCCGACAGCGCTTTTGCGGCGCGTTCGAACGACAGCCTGGTGCGGGTGGACGGCTCGAAGAACAGCGTCCCGACGGTCAGGCCGCGGAGAGCCGGGACCTTGGGGATATCACGTTCGAGGACGCCGGCGAACTCGTCGGCCAGGTCCAACAACTCCTCGATCTCGAGCCGGGAAAGGCCTTCGGTGGTGAGGAGGTGGCGCATCAGTCCTCGGACCCCACCCAGACGCCGGAGCTTCCGTCGACCGATGCCAGCTTCACCGAGACCCGCTCGTCGGCCGATGTGGGGATGTTCTTCCCGACGTAGTCGGCACGGATCGGCAGTTGGCGGTGGCCCCGATCCACCATCACGGCCAGCTCGACCCGAGCCGGTCGGCCCAGATCGAGGAGGGCATCGAGGGCGGCTCGGGCCGTTCGCCCGGTGAAGAGCACGTCGTCGATCAGGATCACCTGCTCATCGGTCAGGTCGACCGGGATGAGCGTGCGCGACAGTCGGGTGGTCGGCCGCAGCCCCAGGTCGTCGCGGTAGAGACCGATGTCCAGCTCACCCACCGGAACCTTTACCGACTCGAAGTCGTCGATGGCCTCTGCGATCTCCTCGGCCAGGGGAACACCCCGGGAGTGAACGCCCACCAGCACCACTTTCTCGGCACCCTGGTGTCGTTCGAGGATCTCGTGGGCGATGCGGCGAATGGCCCGCTTGAGGTCGTCGGCGCTCATCACCTGGGGCATGACACACCCCGGTGCGGGCCGACCGATGCACGTGCACGCACGGTCTCTGCTCCTTTCCGGCCTCACGGGACCGGGCTTAAAGGTCGGTCGAACCGTAGCACGGGTCAGGAGGCGGACAGCCGGAAGGCAGAAGGCAGAGCGCCAAGAAGGTACAACGTGGAACGTACAACGTAGAACGTACAACGTAGAACGTAGAACGTGGCAACAGCCACACTCGAGGACTTCCACACCCCCGGCCAAGCACGCGAACAGCGCACCTCCAGTACCGGCGGGGGGTCGAAGGGGGGTCGTCCCCCCTGGGCCTCAAACGTCCGGAACGTGGCAACAGCCACACTCGAGGACTTCCACACCCCCGGCCAAGCACGCGAACATCGCACCACCGGTACCGGCGGGGGGTCGAAGGGGGGGTCGTCCCCCCTGGGCCTCAACACGTCCGGAACGTGGCAACAGCCACACTCGAAGGCTTTCGCACCCCCGGGCCACGGACGCGAACATCGCACCTCCAGTACCGGCGGGGGTCGAAGGGAGGTCGTCCCCCCTGGGCATCAACGCAGAACGCAGAACGCAGAACGCCAGGAAGGTACAACGTAGAACGTACAACGTAGAACGAAAGGAACGTGGCGATCGCGATACGCGAACGCTTCCACACCCCCGGCCAAGCCCGACTCATCTCGCATCCAGCACCGGCGGGGGGTCGAAGGGGGGTCGTCCCCCCTGGGCATCAAACGTCCGGAACGTGGCAACGGCGATACGCGAACACTTCCACACCCCCGGCCAAGCCCGACCCATCTCGCACCACCGGTACCGGCGGGGGGTCGAAGGGGGGTCGTCCCCCCTGGGCATCAACGCAGAACGCAGAACGCAGAACGCCAGGAAGGTACAACGTAGAACGTACAACGTAGAACGTAAGGAACGTGGCGATCGCGATACGCGAACGCTTCCACACCCCCGGCCAAGCCCGACTCATCTCGCACCACCGGTACCGGCGGGGGGTCGAAGGGGGGTCGTCCCCCCTGGGCATCAAACGTCCGGAACGTGGCAACGGCGATACGCGAACACTTCCACACCCCCGGCCAAGCCCGACTCATCTCGCATCCAGCACCGGCGGGGGGTCGAAGGGGGGTCGTCCCCCCTGGGCATCAACGCAGAACGCAGAACGCAGAACGCCAGGAAGGTACAACGTAGAACGTACAACGTAGAACGTAAGGAACGTGGCGATCGCGATACGCGAACGCTTCCACACCCCCGGCCAAGCCCGACTCATCTCGCACCACCGGTACCGGCGGGGGGTCGAAGGGGGGTCGTCCCCCCTGGGCATCAAACGTCCGGAACGTGGCAACAGCCACACTCGGAGACTCTCACACCCCCGGCCAAGCACGCGAACAGCGCACCTCCAGTACCGGCGGGGGGTCGAAGGGGGGTCGTCCCCCCTGGGCATCAAACGTGCGGAACGTGGCGACGGCGATTCGCGAGGGCTTTGACACCCCCGGCCAAGCACGCGAAGAACGCAGGACCGGTACCGGCGGGGGGTCGAAGGGGGGTCGTCCCCCCTGGGGATAGTCGTCCCCCCTTGGAAGTGGGGACTATTCAGGCCGCTCGCGCACGGCCAGTGCGCCGAGTATCCCGTTCACGAACAACCCGGACTTCTCGGTGGAGAACTCCTTGGCGATCCGGACCGCTTCGGACAGGACGACGGCGGTTGGTGTGTCTGGCTCGTGGCGCAGTTCGTAGAGGGCGAGGCGAAGCACGGCGCGATCGACCACCGGCATACGGTCGATGCGCCAGTGGTCGGATACGGCGTCGATGGCGGCGTCGAGCTCGGCGCGGTGCTCGAGGGCTCCTTCGGCGAGGCGGCGGGCTTTCCCGACCAGTTCCGGGTCTTCGGGGAGATGGTCGAGGCCGAGCTGGTCGGCCTCGTAGAGCGCCTGGATGGCGAGATCCCGGGGTTCGCTCACGCCCGGGACTGGTAACTGCCGTCGGAGGTGGTGATCCGAAGCCGCTCGCCCTGCTCGATGAACAATGGCACGTTCACCTTCAGTCCGGTTTCCATCGTGACCTGCTTGGTGGCGCCGGACACGGTGTCGCCCCGCACGCCGGGCTCGGCGTAGGCCACCTCGAGTTCGACGGAGGCGGGAAGTTCGACGCCGATGGGGTTCGACTGGTAAAGCACCAGCACCACGGTCATCCCGTCGGTGAGGTAGTCGACTGCATCGCCGACGTCTTCAGCGCTCATGGCGAACTGGCCGTACTCCTCCAGGTCCATGAAGTGGTACCCGAGATCGTCGCGGTAGAGGAACTGGTGGTCCTTGCGCTCGATGATGGCCTGATCGACACCTTCGTCGGCACGGAAGGTCTTGTCGAGCACCTGGCCGGTCTCGATGTTCTTGAGCTTCATCCGGACGAATGCCTTGCCCTTGCCGGGCTTGACGTGCTCGTACTTGATGATGGTGAAGATGCCGTCGGACAGGTTCAGGGCCATGCCGGGGCGGACGTCGTTTGTGGAGATCACGCGGCGAGGATAGTGCCTGCCGTCGTCCTCACTCGATTCCGACCGCTGCCAACCCCAGTTCGAGCTCTTCGGCGGTGACGGGTTCGACCACCACGTCGGCGATCGAGCGCAACAGGACCATGCGCACACCGGCTGCCGTGCGCTTCTTGTCACGGGCGACCTTGTCGAGGACCGCCGCCTTGGACGTGCCGGCCGAGGCGATCGGGAGGCCGAGCGAGTACAGCAACTCGGTGAGCGAGCGCCCGTCGAACCCGTACCGGCTCGCCGAGACGGCGCCGGCGGCCACCATCCCGATCGAGACGGCATACCCGTGCGGGATTCCGGTGACCGTCTCGATTCCGTGTCCGATGGTGTGACCGAAGTTGAGGATCGCCCTGCGGCCGCCCTCCCGGAAGTCCTCCAGCACCACTTCGGCCTTCACGGCGATTGCACGGGGTATCACCACGTCGAGCGGGGCGGCGATGCCATGCCGGCGGTACTCGTCGAGGATGACCGGGTCGGAGATGAACCCGGCCTTCACGGTCTCGGCGGCACCTTCCAGTCGAAGCGGCAGCGGGATGGCATCGAGGGTGTCGAGGTCGACGACCACGCGGCGGGGGTGCCAGAAAGCGCCCACCAGGTTCTTGCCGGCGTGGTTGATGCCGGTCTTGCCTCCGATCGAGGCGTCGACGGCCCCGAGCGCCGTGGTGGGCACCATGACCGCTTCGATGCCGCGCAGCCAGGTGGCGGCCACGAACCCGGCCAGATCGGTGACGGCTCCCCCGCCCACGCCGACCACCGTGTCGTGCCGGCCGATGTTGAGTCGGGCCATGTCATCGTAGAGTCCACCCACTACCTGCCACGTCTTGGCGGCGTCGCGGTCGGGGACCTCGATGAGGTGGACGGATCCGAGCTCGGACCGAAGACGACCGATCACGTGATCGGCGATGCGGCGGATCGGCGCCTGGGTGATCACCAAGACCTGCTCACGTCCGTCCCGTTCGGGGAGGAGCGGATCCGGCAGTCCGCGGCCCACCAGGATCTCGGACCATTCGCCGATCAGGATCCGAGCCACAGTTCCTCGACGATTTCGGCCACGCTCTCGGCGGCCAACCCATCCGTGTCTATGACGTGGTGGGCGGCGCGCTGGTAGAGGGGACGACGTTGCTCGTAGATTGCCATCAGTTTGTTGTCGACCGGTTCGTCACCACCGAGCAGTGGGCGGCCGTGACCGTCCTTGACCCGTTCGGCCAGTGTGGCGGGCTCGGCCCGAAGCCAGATCACGGTGCCGGCGGCCCGCATGACTTCGATGTTGGCGTTCCGCAACACGACGCCTCCACCGGTGGCGATGACCCGCCACGGGGCGATCACGGCAGCCACGACCTTCTCCTCGAGATCACGGAAGCGGTCCTCGCCGGCGACCTCGAAGATCTCGGTGATGCTGGATCCGGCCAGTCGGGTGATCTCGGCGTCGGTGTCGATGAAATCGGCTTCGGTGCGCGTGGCCAGGACCCGGCCGACACGACTCTTGCCGGAGCCCATCATGCCCACCAGCCACACGAGAGGTCCGGTGCTCACGTCAGAACCCGGCCAGTCGGAGGCGGTACGCGTCCCACGCCGCCCGCAGGTCACCGATGGTGTCGCCGCCGAACTTCCGCTGGATCTCACGGGCGAGGACAATGGCAACCATCTGTTCGGCCACCACTCCGGCGGCCGGGACGGCCACCACGTCGGAGCGTTCGTAGAAGGCCGACTCGGCTTTCTTGGTGCCCACGTCGACGGTCTGCAGGCCCTTCCCGACCGTCGATATCGGTTTCATGGCCGCCCGGACTCTCAGAACGTCACCCACCGTCATGCCGCCTTCGGTTCCACCGGCTTTGTTGGTCGAGCGGGTGAACCCCGACTCGTCGTGGAAGATCTCGTCGTGGGCGGCCGAACCACGGCGACGGGCCGTCTCGAAGCCGTCACCGATCTCGACGCCCTTGATGGCCTGGATCGACATGAGCGCCTCGGCGAGGGCGGCGTCGATCTTGCGGTCCCAGTGGACGTGGCTGCCCACTCCCGCGACCACACCGTAGGCCAGTACCTCGACCACACCGCCCAGTGTGTCCCGCTCGGCTTTGGCCGCTTCGATGACTTCGATCATGGCCTGCTCCGCCGAGCGGTCGAACACCCGCACCGGCGAGGCGTCGATGGCTTCGAGGTCGGTGGGCGTGGGGAGCGGTTCGCCGGGGGCACGCACGCCCCCGATCTCGATCACATGTGAGAACACCGAGACGTCGAGTGCGCCGAGCATCACCTTGGCGGCGTATCCGACGACGGTACGGGCGGCGGTCTCCCGGGCGGATGCCCGCTCGAGGATGTCGCGGGCATCATGGGTGTCGTACTTCTGCATTCCCACCAGGTCGGCGTGGCCCGGGCGGGGCGTGGTCATGGTCCGTTTGGGCGAGCCCGGGTACGGGCTCATCTCCTCGGACCACTTCTCGAGGAACTCGGTGTTGTGGATCACCACCGCCACCGGTGACCCGAGGGTGCGACCGTGCCGTACACCGCCCATGATCGCCACCTCGTCGCGCTCGATCGCCATGCGGGGGCCGCGTCCGAACCCGAGTGTGCGACGCGACAACTCGGCTTTGAGCTCGCCGACGAGGAACGGCAATCCGGACGGGAGTCCCTCGATGACGGCAACCAGCCCGGGACCGTGGGATTCGCCTGCGGTGATGAACCTGAACATTGAGGCGATCCTACTTCCGTACCGTCGAGCTCACGAGAACAGACCTCCGCCGCCGGTCGCCAACGCCGTCCAGGCGCCGAGCACCATGGCGGGGCCGTAGGGCAACTCGTCTCCGCGGCCCGCCCGCCGGGTCACGATCATCACCAACGCCGGGATGCCACCGTACATCCCGGTGTAGAAGAGCCCGGAGGCGAGCACCGACCACCCCCAGAAGCCCATGAACAACCCGAGTACCACCGCCAGTTTCACGTCACCCATTCCGAACCCACCCCGGGTCAGGAGGGCCACCATCAGCAGCAGTCCGAAGTAGCCGAGCCCGGCGATCGCCCCCCGCCCCAGGTCGGACACCCGTTGCACCCAGATCGCTCCAACTGCCAGCAGCGCGGCACTGATCACCGTGCCCGGGTAGAGCAGCCGGTTCGGGATGAGCTTGGCGTCGAGGTCGGTGACGACGAGCACTGTGGTGAGCGCCGCCACTAGCACGTGTGCCGCAAGCAGCGGCCCGGTCCCGGCCACGTGTCCGGCCGCGGCGAACGTGGCCGCCGAGAGAAGCCACACGATCGGTTCACGCCGACGGATGGGAGCGGCACAGTACCGGCACCGCGCCGCCCACGGGACGGCCCGCACTCGGGCACATGACTCGCAGCGTGCCAGCGGACCGTCGAACGACCCCCTCACGGCCGCTCGAACGCCGATGTGGTGCAGATTCGGGCCCAGGATGAAACCCACGGCGGCGAGTCCGATCAGGGTCGCCACCGCGGCGTCAGGCACGGGGGTATCAGCGGTTGTTGTCGGAGATGTCGCGGGCGGCGGCACCCATGCGGCGCCGTCTCAGCAGTCCCATCCCGAACCCGGTCTCGTCGTCGTCTTCCTCGGACTTGGCCGGGCCCGTCTCGTTCTCGTCAGACAGCGAGGAGAACACGCTCTCGAGGAACCGATCGGCGTCGTTGTCCGTGGCGGGTCGTTCGGTGGACGTCTCGGCGGCGCCCATGGTCTCCGCCCACCATCCGCCGGTCCGGTCGGGCTCGGCGCCCGCGACATCGACCGACTCGAGGGCGGCGGTGTCGACCGTCTCGAGCGACTCGACGTCGTCGGACGTCTCCTGCGTCGACGCCCAACCGCCCCAGGGGTTCGACTGGACGACCGCCTCTTCCACCGGGGTATCAGCGGTTGGGATCTCGGCTGACCACGGCGAGTTGTTCCACGGGGTGGAAGGGGTGTCGAGGGCCTCGGGAGCGGCTGCGGTGTCGGCGTCCGTCACGGGTTCGCCGGCGGTGTCGGACCACCAACCCGAGGTCTCGTCGGCGACCGGCTCTTCCGCCGGTGTCTCGACCGCCGTCGCCGCGGCGGGTTCTTCGAAGGTATCGAACTCCACCTCGGCGGGGGTGACGGTTTCCTCGGTGGGCAGCGACCAGGAGGGTGCCGCGTCACTCGACTCGCTCGCGTCATCGGACCAGCCGGAGAACTCGGGGGCTTCGGCGACGGCGACGTCTTCGGCGACGTCTTCGGCGGCGTCTTCGGCGACGTCTTCCACGTCTTCGGCGGCGGCATGATCGAACGACACGGACTCCGGAATGTCGAGGGCATCGGCTGCCGGAGACTCGAAGACGGGCTCGTCTGTCGCAGGCAACTCGGCAGCAGCCGGCTCCGACGCCGGGATCTCCTCGGCCGGCACCGCAGCAGCCGAGGTGTCGGCGGCTGGAATCTCGACAGCGGGTTCCTCGTCGACGGACGAATCGGCCTCGGGAGCCTCGGCATGGGAATCGAGGGCCGGTTCATCCACCACCTCGACGGGCGGGGCGACCGCGACAGCAGCGGCAGCTGCGACGCTTTGCGGATCGACCACCGTCACCAGGCCGTTGCGGAACAGCGACGCCATCTCGCGGGCGCTGCGGAAGTCGCTCCATCCGACCACGCCGGCGATGGCGGACACACTCGCACCCGAGCCGAGAGCTGCCAGGATCCGCCAGGTCGACGGGCTGAGCGTGACGGCGTCCTCGCCATCGAGCACCGGCACCATTCTGAGCGTCGAGTCCATGCTCGGAAGTACCGACTCCACGTCCTCCCACTCCAGGGAACGCCGGTCGGCTTCGGAGACGATGACCTCGGAGTCATAGCTCTGACCGGTCGGGTATCGCGGACTCATGTCGACCAAGAAGTCGAAACTGCCGCGGCCCGTGCGGCGGATTCGGTAGAGGCCCTCGACCGACTCTTCCCGGACGAACTCCGAGAGTGCAGTGGAGGTGGCGTCGGGAGCCAACGACTCCGACACAGGAGAGCCCGACAACTCGACCTTGCGCAGATCGGCTTCCGTGACCAGGCCCGAGGCGAGCAGTCGGCGCCTCAGTTCATCGTCTCCGGCAACGGTCGCGAGAGTGAGCGCACCTCCGTTGAGGAAGATCCGGCCCTGAACGCCGCCACTCTCGACCCGCAGGCACCCGGTCTTCCGGGAACGAGCCAACAGGCGAAGGACTTCCTCGAGAGGAAAAACCTCCAGGTTTCCGTTCAGTGACATCTGTGCTCCCGCATCCGACTCAGAATTCATGCTTCGGCCCCCCCGATTGGTGCCTTGAGTTGTTTGTCCACAGAACGGTACATGACGCCCGGCGGGGGTGTCGTGCCGGTCCACAGCTCGAATGAAGCCTCAGCCTGCGCCGCCAGCAGTTCCAATCCACCGGCAACCGGGATTCCGGCCGCCCTGGCCGCCGTCTCGGCGGGGGTGGTACCCGACGCGTAGACCATCTCGAAGAACCCGGTGGCGGCCGAGAGGAACCGTTCGGGCAACGCCTCCCCGGCCATTCCGACCGGGGTGCAGTTGATGACGAGGCCGGGCGGGGCCGCCTCGTCCCACGGGAAGATCGTTGCCTCGACGCCACAGCTTCGCGCCATCTCGGCGCCGGCTTCGGGGCGCCGGGCGATGACGGTGAGCGGTCGTTCCTCGAGGGCGATGAGTGAGGCGGCGGCGGCACCTCCGGTTCCGAGGATCACCACCGGCCCGTCGGGAAGTCCTGCACGGTCGATGACGACGCGCACACCCACCACGTCGGTGCTGTGACCGATGATGGCGCCGCCCCCGGGAACCCAGGTGTTGACGGACCGTGCTCGGGCAGCCTCGGGCGCAAGGGAGTCCGACAGATCCGACGCCACCCGCTTGTGGGGCATCGTGATGTTCGCTCCGTCGAGCGATCCCGCCCGCATCTCGGCGGCTGCGGCCGCCATCCCTGCTGCGTCCACCCGCCGAGCCGTATACGTTCCCGCGATCCCGAGCACCTCGAGGGCGGCGGTGTGCATGATGGGCGACTTGGAGTGAGCGACCGGGTCACCCAACACCACCAGGTTCAGCGCATCGCCACTCACCCCAGCAGCCCTGCCTCACGCGATACGGCGACGTTGGCGTTGTGCTCCTCGAGCGTCTCGGCGAAGGCGTGGGAGCCGTCCTCGTCGGCCAGCACGTAGTAGAGGAATTCGCTGTCGGCCGGGTTGGCAGCCGCCTCGAGCGAGGCCAGGCCGGGTGCCGAGATCGGACCGGGCGGGATACCGCCGTACCGTCTGGTGTTGTAGGGAGAGTCGAAGTCGACGTCGATCTCAGATGCAGCCCTGATCCCCTGCGCATAGAGCGTGCTGGCGTCGATGCCCAGGATCTCGCCGATCTCGAGCCGGTTGCGGATGACGCTCGACACCAACGGACGCTCTTCGGCCACCTGAACCTCGGACTCGATGAGCGAGGCGATGATGATGCCCTCGTACTTGGTGAACCCGGCTTCCTCGAAGGCTGTCCAGTCCACGCTGTCCATGCGGACCTGCATGGTGCGGGCGAGCCGGTTGAGGATGTCGGAGGCCGTGGACTCCTCCGAGAACTCGTAGGTGTCGGGGAACAGCAACCCTTCCCAGTCGGCGAAGGTCGGCTCGGCCGGGATGGTGTGGAGCGTGGTGGTGACCTGGCCCGAGAACAACGCTTCCTCGAACTCGGGCCGTTCGATCTCCGACTCCTCGGCGAGGAGGTCGATCATCTCGGTGACACGCAGTCCCTCGGGGATGGTGACCTTGTAGACCCGGATGGTGGGACCGGCGATGAGCGTGTTGATGACGGCGTCGGGGTTCATGCCCGTGGTGAGGTCGAAGCTGCCCGCTTTGAGCGAGTTGGCCACTCCGGCGGTATCGACCGCCGATTCGAACTGACGGGCCGAGCCGATCACGCCCGCGTCGACAAGGAGTTCGGCGATGTCTTCGGCGGTGGCGCCTGCCGGGACTTCGATGCTGACCTCGATTCCGGGCTCCACCTCGACAACGTCTTCGTCGCCACTCGATTCGAGCGCTTCGCGAACGCTGCCGCCCAACCAGGTCGCCGCCTTGACGACACCGAACCCGGCCCCGATCACCAGCACCATGACGATGATGGGCACGATCAGCTTGCTCGGGCGCACCGGAGGTGGCGGGTCGGGCGTGACGGAAGGTGTGGTGTTGGTGGGGGAGGTCATCGCGCTCTTTCCAGATACTGACGAAGGATGACTGCCGCAGCAACTTTATCCACCCCGGCGCGCCTATCTCTGCGTTTGACCCCGCCTTCGATCATCGCCTGCTCCGCGGTGCGGGTGCTGAACCGCTCGTCGACGTACTCGACGGCGACGCCCAGGGCCTGTTCGACCTGGGTTCCGAAGCGCCTCGCACCCTGGGCGGCGGCGCCCTCGTTGCCGGAAAGGCCGATCGGCAGGCCCACCACCACCACGTCGGGTTGATACTCCTCGACCAGACGACGCACGTGGGTCATGGCGGAGTCGGTGGGTATCACCTCGAGAGGTCCGGCGGTGATGCGCAACGAGTCGGAAACGGCGACGCCAATCCGTTTCGAGCCGTAGTCGAAGGCCAGCACCCGGCCCAGGGTCAGACCCCGGCCAGCGCCCGGCCCACACCGGTTCGCGCCAGGTCGATCGCTGCGTCGAGCTGTTCACCTCGTGGGCCACCCGCCTGGGCGAGCTCTGGATCGCGGGATCCGCCACCACCCATTTCACGGGCGGCGTCGCCGATCAGCTCCGCTGCGGAGACCCCGGCTGCGACCAGGTCCTTCGAGACGGCACCGACGACCGCACCCTTCCCGGCGTTGGTGGAGCCGAGAACGACCACTCCGCGTCCGATCCGGTCGCGCACGGCCATGGCCAATTGGCGGAGTTGCTCGGGGGGCAGTTCGCCCACGGATGCCACCACCATCGACGACTCTCCGATCCGGTCGGCGAAGCCGGCCAGGTCGGCGGCGAGCGCCGAACGACGTTGTGAGCGGATCGCGTCGATCTCACTCTCCAGCTCTTCGACCTTGCCGATGAGCGCCTGCACCCGGCCCGGCACTTCGGACGGCGGCGCCTTGAGCAGCCGGCCGGTGCCGTCGAGTGCATCCCGGACCTCCACCAGATGCTGATAGGCGGTCTCGCCGGTCAGCGCCTCGATCCGTCGGATGTTGGAGCCGATCGACGATTCCGACATGATGACGAGCGGGCCGACCTCTCCGGCGGTGTGGGTGTGGGTGCCCCCGCAGAACTCCACGGAGAAGTCACCCACCTTGACCACCCGGACCGTCTCGCCGTACTTGTCGCCGAAGAACGCCAGTGCCCCCATCTCCTTGGCCTTGTCCTGGCTGGTGACGGTGGTGCTGACCTCGGCGTTGCCGATGAGGCGGTGGTTCGACACCCGCTCCACGTCGCTCAGCTCGTCGGGGCTCATCGCCTGGAAGTGGCTGAAGTCGAAGCGGAGGCGCCCGGGCTGCACCAACGATCCCGCCTGATGGGCGTGATCACCCAGCACCTCGCGCAGGGTGGCGTGCACCACGTGGGTGCCGGTGTGGGACTTGCGGGTGCGGGCACGACGCATCGAGTCGATGACCAGTTCGGCGTCCTGACCCACCGTGATGGTGCCCGAGACCACCTTGGCCTTGTGACCGTGGAATCCCTGGACGGCGTGCTGCACGTCGTGCACCGCCACCGTCCCGGTGTCCGTGGTGATGGAGCCTGTGTCGCCCACCTGTCCGCCCGACTCCCCGTAGAACGGTGTCCGGTCGAGAAAGATCTCCACCTCCTGGCCGTGTTCGGCCACATCGATCAGCTCACCGTCGCGGACGATGGCCAGCACCCGACCGGAGGCGAGCTCGTGGTTGTAGCCGACGAACTCGGTGGTGCCGACGTCGTCGAGGATCGCCCGGTAGAACTCGCCCTTGGCCGCCTCATCGCCGCCCTTCCACCCCTTCTTGGCGCGGGCACGCTGCTCGGACATGGCGCTCTCGAACCCGGGCTCGTCGACCTCGAAGCCCCGTTCGGAGGCGATCTCCTTGGTGAGCTCGATCGGGAATCCGTAGGTGTCGTGCAGCTTGAACGCGACCTCGCCGGGCAACGATCCGCCATTGCCGAGGTGCTCGAGTTCGGTGTCGAGCAGCTGATGCCCCGACTCGAGGGTGCGACGGAAGCGCTCCTCCTCACGCGAGACGACGTCGACGATGAAGCTGCGACGATCGGCGATGGCGGTGTACCACTCGCCCATGGTGTCGACGGTGGCCTCGACGAGCCGGGGCGTGATGAGACCAGTCCCGCCGAGCTGCCAGGCGTGGCGGACCGCACGTCGAATGATGCGGCGGAGGATGTAGCCGCGGCCCTCGTTGGATGGCATCACCTGGTCGCCGATCAGGAAGGTCATGGTGCGGCCGTGGTCGGCCAGGATCCGCAGCGACACGTCGGTCATGTCGTCGGCGCCGTAGGCGACGCCGGTGAACGACTCGGCGGCCTGACGAACGGGAAGCACGGTGTCGACCTCGAACGCCGAGCCGACGCCCTGCAGGATCATCGCCAGGCGTTCCAGCCCCATGCCGGTGTCGATGTTCTTGGTGGGCAGCTCGCCCACCACGTTGTAGGGGCGGTCCTGGACGTTCTGCATGAACACCAGGTTCCAGATCTCGATGAAGCGTTCCTCGCCGCCGCCGATGGGCCCGCCGTCGGGGCCGTGCTCGGGGCCACGGTCGTAGAAGATCTCGGCGCATGGCCCGCACGGTCCGGGCACTCCCATCTGCCAGAAGTTGTCCTTGCCGCCCCGCTGCACCCGTTCGGGGGGGATCCCGACGTGGTCGACCCACAGGGCAGCCGCCTCGTCGTCGTGCTCGTAGGCGGTATACCAGAGTCGCTCGGGGTCGAGCCCGAAGCCCTTGGTGAGCAGCTGGTGGGCGAAGGTCATCGCCTCCTTCTTGAAGTAGTCACCGAAGCTGAAGTTGCCCAGCATCTCGAAGAACGACATGTGACGGACCGTGGTCCCGATGATGTCGATGTCGATGGTGCGCACCGACTTCTGCACCGTGGTCGCCCGTGGGAACGGCGCCGGTTCCTCGCCCAGGAAGTACGGCTTGAAGGGAACCATCCCGGCGTTGGTCAGCAGCAGCGTCGGGTCCACCGGGATCAACGAAGCCGACGGCCGAACGGTGTGGCCCCGCTCTTCGAAGAACTCGAGAAATATGCGACGAATGCTGGTGGCGTCCATGGGAGAAAGCAGGTTAGTGATGTGGCGCGGGGAGCACGGACGAAAAGGAGCGAGCTACCAGCAGCCAGCTACCAGCTACCAGTATCGAGCAACGAGCAACGAGCAACGAGCAACGAGCAACGAGCAACGAGCAACGAGCAACGACACACGTTCGACGTCCGACGCAACACGCAACACGTCCGATGCGGAACGGCTTACCCGTGTAGGGGCGAGCGAGTACGAGTCGCTCTGAGGAACCTACCACCCGACAACTTGACAATCGAACATGCGTTCGATTAGAGTGGCGGCACTTCCCCACTTGAACCAGCCCACTCCGGTGACCCTCCAGATCGAGGACACCGGCACGAAGAGAGCAGCAAGTGGAATCCCTCTCACCGTTGGAATCGCTCCGTCCACAGACACCATCGAGATCGAGCTGGAAGCGCTCGAACGCTTCATCGCCCGATCACGGGCGCGCCAGATGGTTCTGTTGCGCGAGATCGACCGACGCCAGATTCCGATGGTCGACGGCTGCCGCACCCTCGCCGAATGGGCCGGGTCGAGGCTCGACCTCTCCCCCGAAACCGCCGCTTCGCTCGCCACCGTCACCATGGCAGAATCGGAGTCCATCCATCTCGCCATCGAGGCGGGAGACATCACCTTCGACCGGGCGTTCGAGCTCACCCGTCTCGACTCCGCCGACCCGGTGACGGATGCCGCCGGCATGTCGATTCCCCGGCTTCGCCACCACATTGCAGGCAGGCGGCGAATCTCGAAGACCGAAGAACGAGCCCGCCACGCCGAGCGGTTCCTGCTCATCCAGCCCAACCTCGATCAGACGGCCCTGCGATTGTGGGGAGAGCTGGTCGACATCGACGCAGAACGGTTCCATCAGATCCTCGTCGAAACCGCCGACGCCACTCCGGCGCTGCCGTGTGGGCGCCGTGAAGCCCGCAAGGCCCGCATGGCCGACGCCCTCGTCAACCTGGTCATCGACGCAGGCGGCAGCGACGCCCCGGCCACCACCACCATGGTGACGGTGCTGGTCGACGCCCGAGAAGCTGCACCCACCAACGGAGAGTCGGGCATCCACATCCTGTCGGGCCATCGAGTCGGCCCCGCCGCCCTCGAGGCCATCCTGTGCGACGCCATCGTCGAGGTCAACGCCATCACCGCCGACGGCAGGCTGCTGGGAGTCGGGAGGAAATCGCGCACGCTGCCCGGGAGGCTGCGCCGGCTCATCCACCAACGCGACCGGATCTGCACCGCCGACGGCTGCCTCTCGACCCACCGCCTCCAACCCCATCACATCGTCCACCGGGTGCAGGGTGGAGGCGACGACCCATCGAACCTGACCCTGCTGTGCTGGTTCCACCATCACGTGGTGATCCACCGACGCGGGCACCGCATCGACCCGACCTCGACCCCGGGGCGGATCAGGTTCCTGCCGCCCGAACCGGGAACCGACCCGCCGATCTGATCGACCTGGGCGAGCGCCCCGAGATGTCAGCGCCGGTTCGGCGCTCGGACCGCTTTGGCGGCCAGATTCAGGATGTCGGCACCGGTGTGGACGGCCGCATGCTTCAGGTCTTCCGGCCTGGGCTTGCGCCGCAACGCCCGCACCGTGACGAAACCCCCCGCCAGCGCACCCGTGATGAACCACCAGATCCGATCGAGCATGATCGGATCGTACCTGCGCGCCGGCGTCAAGAACCTCGGCCGGCGTTACACCCGTTGTGCCACGACTGCGAACTGGAGAGTGGAGAGCATCGCCGTTTTGCCGTCGGCGGTGAGGGTGCCCCGTAGGTTGGCGAGGGTGCGGCCGGCGGTCTCGACCACGACAGAGGCGAGGATCTCGGCGTCGACGCCGATCGGTCGGGAGAACGTGAGGTGCGAGCCGATGGTGACGGCGTGGATGTCACGGGCGGCGAGGGCGTAGGCGGCGGCGGTGTCGAGCAGGGCGAATCCGTAGCTGCCGTGCACCAACCCGGCCGAGTTCACCAGGGCGGGGCCGGGACGCCCGCGGAGGGTGGCGGCTGCGGCGTCCACCGACACCACTTCGATCCCGAAATGGGCGATCAGATCGACGTCGGCGGCCAGCACCCGCTCGAGCAAGGTCATCGGACTGCCACCAGTTTCGAGACGGTTCCCTCCCAGGTGAGCACATACAGCTCGCCGTCCGAGTCGACACCGAATCCGTTGACCTGGCCCACGTCGTCGAATCGGTCGTTGGCCTCGGTCACCGGCGAACCTTGGTAGCGGAAGCTCTTCACCCAGCCACCACACCAGTCACCGAAGAAGTACTCGCCGTGTAGTTCGGGGATGGCAGCACCCCGATAGACGTGACCACCGGTGACCGAGCAGGCACCGTCGTGGGGGTACTCGTACACCGGGAGAGTGAGGTTCTCGGCAGTGGCGTCACAGCCGTCCTGGAAGCAGGCAGTGCCTTCCATTCGCAGCCAGCCGAAGTTGTAGCCGCCGCCCGAGTCGATCGGGACCACGTCGATCTCCTCCCAGCGCTCATGACCGACATCCCCGATGTACAACAACCCGTCGACCGGATCGATCGAGAACCGCCACGGGTTTCTCAGCCCGTATGCCCACACCTCGGGAGCACCGCCCCCGGCGACGAACGGGTTGTCGGCCGGGACGGCGTACGGCGTGGTCGAGTCGACGTCGATGCGCAGGATCGACGACAGCAGCGTGTTCGGGTCCTGGGCGTGGGTGGAGGCCGCACCGCCCTCCCCCAGCGACACCCACAGCATCCCGTCGGGCCCGAACTGGACCATCCCGCCGTTGTGCCGGTTGGTGGGCTTGTCGAAACCGAGGAGTTCCACCTCGGACCCGGCGTCGGCCCGACCCGGGTCGTCCGACACCCGGTACTCCGCCAACCGGGTCCGTTCGGCGTCGGCCTGGTAGTAGTACACGAAGAAACGCCCGTTGGTGGCGTAGTCGGGGTGGAATGCCAGGCCCAGCAGCCCCGGTTCGATCCCGTCCTCGGAGTTGGTGCGGGCATCGATGTCGAGGAACGGCGTGTCCTGCCCGATGATGCGGATCACCCCTCGCCGCTCAACCACGAACAGCCTCTCGTCCCCCGGCGGCGACGTCAGCAACACCGGCTGGTCGAGCCCGGCGGCGACCTCCTCCAGTTCGATCCCCTGCAGCGGGTCGAGCGAGGTGGTTGTCGTCGCCTCGACCGTTGTCGTGGTGGTCTCGACGATCGTGGTCGACGGCTCGGACGGCACGGATGTGACAGACGTCGTCGCGGTCGTGTCGGGCGGGAGGGCCGCCTGGTCGGGAATACACGCCGACAGGATCAAAGCCAGGACCAGAAGCGACCGCCGCATACAGCCGATTCTTGCAGGAAGCAGTCAACCCTTCACCGATCCCCCAAAGGCCCAGCTTCCCGGCCTCTGCCTTCCTCCGCCTTCCTCTGCCCTCCTCCGCCTTCCCCGGGTCACCGTCCCTCGCGCCCCAGGATCTCGTCGATCCATGCCAGCCGCTCTTTGAGTCCCGCTTCGCGGCCCTGTTCGGTGGGGCGGTAGAGCGGTTCGGCTTCCACGTCGTCGGGCAGGTATCGCTGCCGAACCACGTGGTGGGGGGCGTCGTGGGCGTAGCGATACTGCTCGCCGTGGCCGAGCTTCTTGGCACCGGCGTAGTGCGAGTCACGGAGGTGGGCGGGCACCACCGGGGTGGGACCTTCCGACACCAGCCGTTTGGCGGCGCCGATGGCGGCGGTGACGGCGTTCGACTTGGGCGCCACCGCCAGATAGATGGTGGCCTGGGTGAGATGGAAGGCGGCCTCGGGGAGCCCGACGTAGGCGAGCGCCTGGGAGGCTGCCATCGCCTGGAGGATGGCGTTGGGGTCGGCCAGCCCGATGTCCTCGGAGGCGAGGATCACGAGGCGGCGGACGATGAACTCCGGGTCTTCTCCCCCTTCCAGCATCAGATGCAACCAGTACAGGGCTGCGTCGACGTCGGAGCCACGCACGCTCTTGATGAAGGCGGACACCACGTCGTAGTGCTGGTCGCCGGCCTTGTCGTAGCGGACGATGCGACGCTGGAGGGCTTCTTCGACGTCGACATCCTCGATGGCGCTGCTCCCCCGCCCGAGCGCCAGGGTCGATGCGACCTCGAGCACGGTGAGGGTGTGGCGGGCGTCACCCCCGGCCCGGGTCACCAGCGTCTGGACCGCCTCCGGTGCCATGCTCAGGTGGTCACCGCCCAGTCCCCGCTCGGTGTCGGTGACGGCCCGCTCGACCATCACCGACAGGTCGTCGGGGGTGAGCGACTCGGTACGAAACAGCGTCATCCGGCTGAGCAGCGGGCTGTTCACCTCGAAGAACGGGTTCTCGGTGGTGGCACCCACCAGCACGATGGTGCCGTCCTCGACCCCGGGAAGCAGTGCGTCCTGCTGGCTCTTCGAGAAGCGGTGGATCTCGTCGATGAACAGCACGGTGCGGCGTTCGTCGGTGCCGATCCGTTCCCGTGCCGCCGCCAGCACCTCACGGACGTCCTTCACCCCCGCCGACGTGGCCGACAACGTCTCGAAGGCGGCGTCGGCGTATCCGGCGATGAGCCGTGCCAGGGTGGTCTTGCCGGTACCGGGCGGGCCCCACAGCAGCATCGACACGGGGCGCCCCGATTCGACCACCCGCCGGAACGCCGCCCCCGGTTTCAAAAGCGCCGGTTGGCCCACCACCTCGTCGAGTGTGCGCGGCCGCATCCGGGCCGCCAGAGGCGCCATCCTCGATGCGGCTTCGTCGGTACGGGCGCTGAACAGATCCATCGAGGGTGAAGGTAGCCGGTTGTCTCACCGACAGCCCATCGACCACTCATCGTGTTCTCATGGTCATGTTCGATGCTGTCCCGCATGAGACGTTTCCTCGCAATCGCATCGCTCGGACTGCTCACGTTCTCGGTGTCGGAATCGATGTTCTGGGGCAAATGGAGCACCGCCTATCCCGGGCCCGAAGTCGCCATCACCGTTGTGGCGTACACCATCGTGGTGGTGGCTGTGTTGTTCTGTCTGGAACGGCTGCGACCTGCCGGCCGCAGCGGCGTGTTCCTGGCCGGTGCGCTGCTGGGATGGCTGGTGGAAGGCACCATCGTGACCACAACGTACGAGGCTCTTCCGTTGTCGATCGGGTGGACAGGGCTCGCCTGGCACGCCCTGCTCTCCGTGCTGGGGGCTTGGGTGGTGCTGCCCCGGATCCTGGCGATGTCGCTGCGACGACGCGTCACCGCCCTGTCGGCGGTGGGAGTGACGTGGGGTTGCTGGGCCGCCGCCATGCAAGCCGACACGGGAATACCCGATGCACCGTTCACCTTCGCCGCCTATGTGGGCCTGTCCACCGTCGGCGTGGGTCTCGGTCTGGCCGGATGGCTCCGGTGGCGGTCCGATCACCTGGTCCCGACCTGGCTCGGATGGTCGGCGATCGCCGTTCTCACCTTTGCCTTCTTCGTCCGGGCCATCGCTCTGCCCCTGGCACTGATGGTGCTTCCCGTACTGCTCGGCTCGGCGCTGTGGGCGATGAAGCAGCACTCCGCGGCGGCTTCGGCCCACCTCGACCCGGTCGCCCACACCGGCCACCCGAGACTCGGGTGGCTGGGCTTGATGCCGGTCGGCGCCTGGTCGAGCTGGCTCCTGGTCGGACCCGAGGTCGCCCCGGTCGCCGCGCCGGTGATCTACGTCATCACCAACACCGCCGGGTTCGCTCTGTGGGGTCGGGCGTTGTGGCAGGCCCGACACCAACGTGTCAGCCCTGTGGTTTCGCTTCCGGTCGCAGCCTGATGCCGAGCTCGGCCAGCTGGGCTTCGTCGACCATGGTCGGTGAGCCTGTGAGTGGATCGCCACCCGTCTGGGTCTTGGGGAACGGGATGATCTGGCGGATGTTGGGCTCGTCCTGGAGGATGGCCACGAACCGGTCGATCCCGATGGCGAACCCCGCATGCGGCGGCGTCCCGTAGCGGAGACCCTCCAGGAACCAGCCGAAGCGAACCTCGGCCTGCTCGCGGGAGATGCCGAGCACGTCGAAGACCCGGGCCTGGATCTCGGGGTCGAAGATCCGGACACTGCCCGACCCCAGCTCCGAACCGTTCAGCACCAGGTCGTAGGCCCGCGAGATCGAATTGGCCGGATCGTTGGCCATCTGATCGACGTCGAGCGGAGCGGTGAACGGGTGATGCGAGGGTGCCCACCCACCGTCGTCGGTGGGTTCGAAGGTCGGGAAGTCGACCACGAACAGGGGCGCCAGCTCATCATGGGTGTCGGG
Organism: uncultured bacterium; assembly: GCA_963825585.1. Classification (GTDB taxonomy): domain Bacteria; phylum Actinomycetota; class Acidimicrobiia; order Spongiisociales; family ZC4RG35; genus JAOUGY01. The sequence continues at coordinate 200,817 of CAWGTX010000006.1, read as the reverse complement.
CTTGCCGATGTCGAGACGCAAGCCACCCAGCACACCGGCGACGTTGCGCCAGTTCTCGTCGGCGGCGATCAACAGACGTCCCCGGTCGAGACACCCAGCGCCGATCTCACACCGGCCAGCTCGTCGGGAGAGAGGAACTTGGCGACCGGCGAGCGGAGACTGCCGTCCTCCTCGGCCACCATCCACACCAGGCCCTTCGCCCCCAGCTCCTTGGCCCGGTCGGTGAGGGCGTCCATACGGCTGCGGGTCGATTCGATGGCTCCGGCGTTGATGCCACGGACGGTCCCACCCGCCGAGAGGGCCCCGGCGAAGGCGTTGAACCCGGTCCCGGCGAAGACACCGGAGAGGTCGACGATCTCCATCCCGAAGCGGATGTCGGGCTTGTCGCTGCCGTAGCGGTCCATCGCCTCCTGCCAGGTCATCCGCGGGAACGGGGTCGGAAGGTCGACGCCGCGTACCGCCGATGTGACTGCCACCACGATCGTCTCGAGAGTGTCGAGCACGTCGTCGCGGTCCCAGAACGCCCCCTCGAAGTCGAGCTGGGCGAACTCGATCTGACGGTCGGAACGGAAGTCCTCGTCGCGGTAGCACTTCGCCACCTGGTAGTACCGCTCGACGCCGGCCACCATCAGCAGCTGCTTGAACAGCTGCGGCGACTGGGGCAGGGCGTAGAACGCACCCTTCTGGTGACGGCTGGGGACCAACACGTCGCGGGCCCCCTCCGGGGTGGAGGCGATGAGGGTGGGGGTCTCGACCTCCATGAATCCCAGGTCGTCCATCACCCGACGCATCACCGAGATGGCGCGGGACCGAGCCCGCATGTTGTCGGCCATCTTGGGGCGGCGCAGGTCGAGGTAGCGGTACTTCATGCGGATGCGTTCGTCGACGTCGACCCGGTCCTCGATCATGAATGGCAGGGTCTCGGAGCTGCTGAGCACGGTGAGCGAGCCCGCCCCCACCTCGACCTCGCCGGTGGCCATGTTCGGGTTGACGGTCCCTTCCGGACGGGGCCGGACCACCCCTTCCACCTTGATGCAGTACTCCATCCGGAGGTCGTGCACGTCGGGGAGCACGGCAGGATCCAGCACTACCTGCAACACCCCGGAGGCGTCCCGCAGGTCGATGAACACCACCCCGCCGTGATCGCGACGTGCATTCACCCATCCGGCCACCGTCACGGTGTCCCCGATCCGGGCTCCGGTGACCTCGGCGGCGTGGGCGGTCCTGTACGTGGTGGCCATCAGCTCTCCTGAATCGTCCGGAGGTGATCGACGATAGAGCCGATCGCCACCTCCGCCTGTGTCTGTGTGATGAGGTCCTTGACCGTGGCGGTGCCACGCTCCCGCTCATCGCTCCCGGCGATGATGGTGAAGCGTATCCCCGCCCGGTCGGCGGCTTTGAGTTGTTTGCCCAGTTTCGACGCCTCCACCACCGCCTCGGTGTTGATGCCGGCGGCACGCAGGCGGGTGGCGATGTCCAGGGTGTAATCGATGGCTTCGGCGTCCATCAACGTGACGAGCGCCGTCACCGTGCTGGTCGAAGCCTCCACCAGTCCGATCTCGCGCAGCTGCCAGAACAGCCGGGTGAGACCGATCGACATCCCGACACCGGGCAGACGACTCGAGGTGTAGTGACCGGCGAGGTCGTCGTAGCGGCCACCCGAACAGATCGAACCGACCCCCGGATGTTCGTCGAGGATGGTCTCGTACACGGTGCCGGTGTAGTAGTCGAGCCCGCGGGCGATCGACAGGTCGAGTGCGTAGCGGTGCTCGGGCACACCCAGCGACCGCATGGTCCCGAGGACCTGGCGTAGTTCGGCCACGCCCTCGGTGAGCGTCTCCCCGCCTCCCGCCAGCCCGTCGAGGGCAGCGATCGCCGAGGCATGGTCGGTGGAACGGACCTGAACCAATTCGACCAGACGGGCCACCGCCTGCTCCGACAATCCCAGGGCGGCCAGAGACGCCGACACCGCATCAGCGCCACGCTTGTCGAGTTTGTCGACCTCGCGCAGCACCAGGGTCTTGGCCTCGTCGTCGGTGACACCCAGATCGTCGAGCAGGCCCCGCATGAGCTTGCGGTTGTTGAGTCGGATGGTGAACTCGCCGATACCGAGTCGGTCGAACACCCGCTCCATCACCGCCGGGATCTCGGCGTCATACCGCAGGCTCAGGGCCTCACGGGAGATGACGTCGATGTCGCACTGGTAGAACTCCCGGAAGCGGCCCCGCTGCGGCCGCTCACCCCGGTACACGCGCTGGATCTGATACCGACGGAACGGGAAACTCAGCTCGTTCTCGTGTTCCGCCACGTAGCGGGCGAACGGCACCGTGAGATCGAAGCGCAACGCCAACTCCGGCAGCTTGTCCTGTTCACGGCTGCCGGTGGTCTGGGCGAAGTAGACCTCACGTTCGGTCTCTCCCCCGCTCTTGGTGAGCAGCACCTCGGACAACTCCATGACCGGCGTCTCGATCGGCAGGAACCCGAACAGCTCGAACTGGCTCCGAATCGTGTCGAGCATCCGCTGGAACGTGATCTGCTCGGCCGGCAGCAGCTCCAACACACCGGGCATGGTTCGTGGCTTGATCATGACGGAAAGAGGTCCTGGGAACGGGGCCGACCACGGTACTAGGCGCGCTGTCAGCCACAGGACGCTTTTGCCCGGCAGGTAGAACGTACAACGTTCAACGTAGAACGTACCAAGCACCGGCCTTTCCGACCCACCGCCGGCGCAGGTGCCCGCTTCACACGTTCAGGATTGGCGGATGCGGGAACGTTGGTGTGCTGGCCGTTCGCGGCGGAGGTTCCCCCCTCCACGCCGGATCGAACGTTCTACGTTGTACGTTCTACGTTGTACCGGAGCGCCACCACCACGCCTCGTGGGGGATCACAAGAACGGGTTCGTCCGCCGTTCGCGCCCGATGGTCGTCTCCGGCCCGTGTCCGGGGAGGACGCGGGTGTCGTCGGGCAGGTCGAGGACGCGGGTGCTCATCGACTCGAGCAGTTGCTCCCAGGAGCCGCCGGGAAGGTCGGTGCGGCCCACTGAACCGGCGAAGAGCTGGTCTCCGGAGAACAGCCAGCCCTCGGATTCAAGGTGGAAGCAGCAGTGGCCGGGGGTGTGACCCGGGGTGTGTCGTACCTCGAAATCGAGGCCGGCGGCGCTGACTCGCATGCCGTCGATGAGGTCGACGCGCTGGGCGGGGGCCGGGTAGTCACCGGGGGGCACGATGCCGAAGAGGGCCCGCATCTGACCCACCGGGTCCATGGTCAGGTAGTCGTCGTCGGGGTGGACGTAGGTGAGGGCGCCGAGCGTGCGCACGCTCTCGGCTCCGCCCATGTGGTCGATGTGACCGTGGGTGAGCAGCAGCGCCACCGGGGTGAGGTCGTGGGAGGCGAGGAGACGAGCGATCCCCGTGGGGTCGGGTGGGGCGTCGATGACGACGGCCGGGCCGCCGGGGGCAGGGGCGACCACCCAGGTGTTGGTCTGGGCCAGCCACAGAACGTCGGAGTCGAGCAGCACGTGGTGACGGTAACGGATCGCGCTCAGGCCGACGACATCTCTGCCGATACACATCCGATGGATCCGGCTGTCCAGATCACCGACCGGGGATCGGTCATCACTCTGAAAGTGGAGGCCGCACGCGCCCTCGACGACGCTCGCCACCACGCCGCCGAGCTGATCGCCGACGCAGCACGTCAGGCGGACGCGATCCGTATCCAGGTCACGCTGCTCGCCGAAGAAGCCCGCTCCGAGCTGGCGGCGGCGCAGGCGGTGCGTGCCGAAGCGGACGCGGCCGCCCTCGAGTCGCTCGAGGAGTCGGTGTCGTTGTTGGCCGAGTCGGAGGTTCAGGCGCGTACGACGATCGCCGAGGCCCGGTTCAAGGCGAGGCTGATCATGGCGTCGGCCCGCAGCCAGGCGCGGCTCACGATCAGTGACGCCGCCGACTCAATCGCCGGGATCGCTCACGAGGCGGAAGGCGGCGAAGACCCCATCGACGCCACGCAGATCGGCGATGAGCTTGGACACCATCCCGGGGTCTGACAGTTCGACCTCGTAGCGGAGGATGGCAACCCGGTCACGGCCCGTCACCGAGGACGATGCGGTGATGTTGCCACCCATGTCGGAGACGGCACTGGTGACGTCCCGCAACAGTTTCGTTCGGTCGAGCGCTTCCACCTGAACCCAAATGGTGAACGAGCCGACCCGCTCAGGCGCCCAGGTGACCTCCACCATGCGCTCGCCGCCGGCGGCGGTGAGCGCAGCCATGTTGGTGCAGTCGGCCCGGTGTACGGAGACACCGCGCCCCACGGTCACGAACCCGACGATGTCATCGCCCGGCACCGGGGCGCAGCAGCGAGCGATCCGCACCAGCATGTCGTCGAGGCCTTCGACGATGATCCCGGGGCCGCCCGACGAGTACCGACGCGGCCGTACCGGAGACAGGAGATCGTCGTCGTCCACCGCCGGGCGGACCATGCGAACGACCCGGTTGACGACCGCCTGGGCGGAGACGTCGTTTTCGGCGACCGCCGCCATCAACCCGTCGACGTCGGCCTTGTTGAAATCGGCGGCCACCTCGGCGAGCATCGACTCCCGCTCGGAGGCCCCGAGACCCAGGCCTTCCTTGCGGAGCAGCGTCATGACCTCGTCGCGCCCCTCCACGGTCGCCTGATCGCGACGTTCCTTGAGGAACCAGCCCTTGATCTTGGACTTGGCCCGCGAGGTGATCACGAAGTTGAGCCAGTCCCGTGACGGCCCGGCATCCTGGGATCGAGAGGTGATGACCTCGATGGTGTCGCCCGATTCCAGCTTGGTGGACAACGGCACGAGGCGCCCGTTCACCTTGGCACCCACACAGCGGTAACCCACTTCGGTGTGGACGGCGAAGGCGAAGTCCACCGCCGTCGACCCCCGCGGCAGGCTCCTGACGTCGCCACGGGGCGTCAGCACGAAGACCTCGTCCTGGTACAGATCGAGCTTGAGCTGGTCGAGGAACTCCTCGGGGTCCGCCACCTCGTCCTGCAGCGATGGCAACTCCCCCAGCCAGGCGAGGCCGGCGGCCTCGGGGCCTTCCTTGTATCGCCAGTGGGCGGCGACACCCGCTTCGGCCAACCGGTGCATCTCCTCGGTGCGGATCTGGACTTCGAGTGGCTTGCCGTCGGGGCCGATCACGGTTGTGTGGAGGCTCTGATACAGGTTGAACTTGGGCATGGCGATGTAATCCTTGAACCGCCCAGAGATCGGCACCCAGCGGGCGTGGACCAGTCCCAACGCCCCGTAGCACGCCGGGATGGTCTGGGTGACGATGCGGATGCCCACCAGGTCGTGGATGTCCTCGAACGGACGGCCGGTCTCCACCATCTTGCGGTAGATCGAATAGTGGTGCTTCGGACGCCCGGAGACGGCAGCGGCAATGTCGGACTCTCCCAGCATCGCCTGGATCTCGGTGACCACCTTGTCGAGGAATATCTCCCGCTCCGGTGCCCTGATCGAGAGTTTCGCCTCGATCTCGTTGTATGGCCCCGGGTAGAGAATCCGAAAGCAGCTGTCCTCGAGCTCGTGTTTGATCTCCTGCACACCCAGGCGATGAGCGAGCGGGGCGTAGACGTCGAGGGTTTCGGCTGCCACCCGCCGCTGCTTTTCCTCGCGTAGCGAGTCGACGGTTCGGATGTTGTGAAGCCGGTCCGCCAGTTTGATGATCAGCACCCGCAGGTCCTGCGCCATCGCCACCACCATTTTGCGGATGGTCGCCGCCTGGGCCTGCTCCCGGCTGTCGTACTGGATGCGATCGAGCTTGGTGACTCCGTCGATGAGGTAGGCGATCTCCTCACCGAACTCGGTGACGATCTGGGGAAGGGTGACGTCGGTGTCCTCGACGGTGTCGTGGAGGATGGCGGCTGCCAGGGTTGCCTGATCCATCCCGTACCCGGCCAGGATCGCCGTCACCGACACCGGATGGTGGATGTAGGGCTCGCCCGACTTGCGGGTCTGGCCGTGATGGGCGCGGTCGGCGATCGCAAACGCCCGTCGCAACAGATCGGCGTCACCCGAGGGGTGACGCGCCAGGAAGGTCTCGATGACCTCGGTCTCGAGCCGTACGGCCGGTTCGATGTCAGTCGTATCTGAGGAGGGCATGGTGAGACACCCCGTCGAGAGCGTGCATCCCGTTGAGGAAGACCAGTTCGATGAACACCGAGAAGCCGACCACCTCGGAGCCGAGTCCCTTCAACAGCGAGATGGCGGCCGAAGCGGTTCCGCCGGTGGCGATCACGTCATCGACGAGGAGCACCTTGTCGGCGGGTCCGACCGCATCGGCGTGGATCTCGAGGGCGTCGGTGCCGTATTCGAGGTCGTAGTCCTTGCGTCGCACCTCGTACGGCAGTTTCCCCGGCTTGCGGATCGGTACGAAACCGGCCCCGAGTTTCTCGGCCACCGGAGCCGCCAGGGTGAACCCGCGTGCTTCGATTCCCGCCACCTTGGTGATTCCCGAGGCCCGAAAGGGCGCCGTCATAGCCTCGATGAGCGAGGCGAACCCGTCAGGGTCGGCCAGGACGGGTGTGATGTCGTAGAAGAGGATCCCCGGCTTTGGGTAGTCGGGGATCTCGCGGATGAGGGATCGAATGGTGTCCACCATGGAAGTCTACTTGGCTCCCTTGGGGGGCCGGGGCGGCCGGTTCTTGGCCGAGCCACCCGCCGGCGGACGGCGACTTCCCGACGTGGTGAGCCGCGGGGTGTAGCCCGGCGTGGGTTGGCGTGTCTTCTCCTGCTCGGCCCGACGCTTGGTCCCCACCGGCGCATCCTTCTTCCATTCGGCCAGCAGCGGTCCGGCCACGAACACCGACGAGTAGGTGCCGACGGCCACCCCCACGAACAACGCCAGCGCGAAGTCACGCAGACTGGCTGCCCCCAGGAGCACGGATCCCACGAACAGCAGGCTCCCAACCGGAAGCAGCGACGTGAGAGACGTTGCGAGCGAGCGAACCAGCACGTGGTTGGTGGCCTTGTTCACCACGTTGCCGTAGGTCTCGGACTCATCCGCCTGCCCAGCCGTCTCGGCCACCTGGTCGAACACGACCACCGTGTCATAGAGCGAGTAGCCGAGGATGGTGAGCAGGGCGACAAGCGTCGCAGACGTAACCGGGAAACCGGTGATGGCATAGATGCCGGCGGTGATGATCAGGTCGTGGATGAGGGCGGTGATGGCGGCCGCCGCCATGCGCCACTCCAGCCGCCAGCTGATGAAGAGCGACACGGCAACCAGGAAAACACCGAGGGCGATCAGGGCCTGTCGGGCGAGGAGCGCACCGAACCGGGGTTCGATCGCATCCACCGACAGATCCTCACGGGGGGCACCGGTGACATCGGAGACGAGCTGACGAAGCTCGTCCTGTCCGGCCTGGTCGAGCGGAGGCGTTTCGACCCTCGCCGCCTCGCCCCCGTTGACGAGCTGGACGATGACCTCGTTGAGCCCGACCTCGGCCAGCGCATCGGTGATGTCCGAAACGTCGGCTCCGGACGGATTGGGCGCCTGCACCGCCACACCGCCGCGGAACTCGAGACCCAGGTTGAGCTGGAGCACCAGCAGTGCGACGAGCGAGACCGCCACGGCACCGGCCGATATCGCAAGCCAGCGCTTGCGGTGCCCGACGAAATCGAAATTGGCTTTGCCCTGCAGGAGCCGTCTCATGGTGCTCATGCTTCCTCCTGGATTCTGGCGGCGCCGGTGATCGAGAACCACCCGCCGTCACCCAGTCTCCCGCGTGCCAGCACGTGAGCGGCGCGACGCGTGAAGGCCCTGGCGACGACCAGGTCGAGCAGAGTGGCGATACCGAGCGAGAGCGCGAATCCGCGCACCGGTCCCACGGCCAGGGCGTAGAGCAGGCCGGCGGCGAGCAGCGAAACCGTATCGGCGGTGATGATGGTCCGGTAGGCATCCTTGAAGCCTTCGACGGTGGCGGCGGTCGGCGCCAGACCTTCTCGCACTGCGTCCTTGATTCGTTCGAAGTACACGATGTAGGAGTCGGCTGTGATACCCACCGAGATGATGATCCCGGTGACGCCCGCCAGTGTGAGCGACACTCCCAGTCCCTCACCGAGCAACGCGAACAGGCCGACCAGCAACGAACCGAACACGGTGAGACCGACGATGGCGACCAGCCCGAGCGCCCGGTAGAACACCAGCAGGAACACGGCCACCAGGACGAGACCGGCCAGGCCCGAGATGATGCCGATCCGAAGCGAGTCGGCGCCCAGCGTGCCCGACACCTGGCTCACGTCCGAGAGCTCGAAGGACACTGGGAGCGACCCGTAACGGAGCACGACTGCCAGGTCCCGCGCTTCCTGTTCGGCTTCGGCATCGGAACCGACCGTGATCACGGCGCTGCCCCCGTCGATGCCCTCGGGGCCCACATCGGTGGAAACCGGCGGAGCGGTCTGAACGTCGCCGTCGAGGACGATGGCGATCTGACGCCGGGCGTCGAAGTAGGCGGTGGCCTGTCCGGTCATGCAGGCGAAGCGATCTCCACCCTCGGCGGTCAGGTCGAGCTGCACCAACCATTGGTTCTGGAAGTTCGACAGCGCTTGCGACACCTGGGTGCCGTCGACGATGGCCGGCCCGAGGTGCAGCACCTGGCCCTCGTACGGGAGGAAGGTCTCGGCCGAGTCGTCGTCGACGACGGTCAGACCGGTGGCTGGATCCACCACCGGGGTGGTGGTCTCGGGAACCGTTCCCCCGGGTAGCTCGTAGCAGCGGTTGTAGGTGTCCACGGTGAGATGCTCGGCCGGCACCGTGCCGCCATCGGCGAGCGGACCGACCGGACCGACTGTTGCGCCGAGCACGGGTCTGAAGCTGAGCGATCCGGTGGCGCCCACCGCCTCGAGGGCGCGGGCCTCGTCGGTGATGCCGGGGAGCTGCACGAGGATGTTGGGGGGCGTCAGGGCGTTCCCGCCGGAGGGGGCGATGTCGGGTTCCTGGACACCCCCGATCTCCTCGATCCGTCGACGGATGATGTCCGCCGCCACCTCGAGCTTGTCGGTCTCGGTGCCTTCGGGTGCGGTCAGCACCACCGAGATGCCGCCCTGGAGGTCGAGCCCCAGCTTGGGGGTGGTCCCGTTGAGGAGGAGCGCCCCCAGCCCTCCCCACGAGAGCGCCAGCATCACCAGGATGCCGATCCAGGGTCGTTTCACGTCAGGACTCGAGCTTGGCGGCGATGGCGCGACGCTCGAGGCGGAGCTTGCCGACCTCGACCTCGATCAGCACGGTGCCGTCATCGATCGAGAGGATCCGTCCGTGGATCCCGCCGGCGGTGCGGACCGTGTCGCCCACCGACAGCGACTCCTGCAGGGCGGCTGCCTGTTTGCGCATACGCCGTTGCGGGACCGTGATGAGGAACAGGAACCCGACCGCCAGGAGCAACGGTAGGAAGGCGGTGAGGCCACCTCCGGTGGCGTCGGTCTGGGCGAGGATGAAGGTTGCGGTCATGTGGTGAATTCCAGGGGGTGGGGGAACGACGGCAAGCTTAGAGGGTCGACGCAGCTCCGGTGCGCCTCCGCCGCTCCACCACGGCGGCGTGATGATCGGCGAAGCGACCGTCGATGATGGCCCGGCGGGCGTCGGCCAGCAGCGACAGCGTGAACGTGAGATTGTGCATCGACACCAACCGGAACACGGTCAGCTCGTTGGTGGCGAGAAGGTGACGCAGATAGGCGCGCGACACCGTCGAACACGTGTGACAGGGGCATTCCTCGGCGAGCGGACGTGGGTCTCGGATGAACTCGGCCCGCCGCAGGTTGTAGTCGCCGTCGGCGGTGAGGATCTTGCCGTGGCGGGCCAGCCGGGTGGGCCACACGCAGTCGAACAGGTCGGCGCCACGGGCGACTGCGTCGAGAACTCCCTCCGGATCGCCCAACCCCATCACGTAGCGGGGCTTGTGCTCGGGGAGTTCGGGGAAGGTTGCCTCGAGGGCGGCGTTGCGTTCGTGTGGCTCCTCGCCCACCGCCAGCCCGCCGATGCCGAAACCCGAAAACCCGAGGGCGTCGGTGGCGCGGGCGCTGAACGCCCGCAGGGCTGGATCGACCCCGCCCTGGATGATGCCGAACAGTGCCTGGTCGACCCGCGTGTGGGCGGCCAGGGCACGCTCCGACCAGCGGAGTGTCTGTTCGAGGGCGGCGCCCACCACCTCGGGCGTGTTGGGCAGTCCCACCAGCACGTCGAGGATCATGGCCACGTCTGGCCCGAGCAGTTGCTGAACCCGCATCGACTCCTCCGGTGTGAGTCGGACCAGCGAACCGTCGTAGGTGGAGCGGAAGGTGGCACCGTCCTCGTCGACCCTGGGATCGAGCGAGAAGATCTGATACCCGCCCGAGTCGGTGAGGATCGGCCCGTCCCACCCCATGAAACCGTGCAGTCCGCCCAGTTCGGCCACCACCTCGGCGCCGGGCCGCAACATGAGGTGATAGGTGTTCGCCAGCACCATCTGGGCGCCGACGGCGCGGACGTCGGTGGCGTCGAGCCCCTTGACCGCTGCCCTGGTGCCGACGGGCATGAACGTCGGTGTCTCCACCTCGCCGTGGGTCAACGACAGGATTCCAGCTCGGGCGGATCCGTGGTTGGAGATGGATTTCCAGGAGACGGCGTGGGTCACCGCCGCAGCCTATTCGGTACCCGCCCGGGCGCAGATCATGGCGTCACCGAAACTGAGGAAGCGGAAGCCCCGCTCCAGGGCGGCGGCGTAGACCTCACGCCACCCCGGTCCCATGAACGCTTCCAACAGCACCAGGAGGCTGGAGCGGGGCATGTGGAAGTTGGTGACCAGGAGGTCGACCACGTGGATGGGGCTTCCGGGGGTGAGGTACAGGTCGGTATCGAGTTCGCCGGTGCGCACCGTCCCGTCGGGGTTGGCGAGGCTCTCGAGGGTGCGAACGGTGGTGGTGCCCACCGCCACCACCCGACCGCCCCGCCGACGGCAGCCGGCGATGGCGTCGGCGGCCTCCCGGTCGATGCGGCACAGCTCGCGATGCATCACATGATCTTCGATCCGGTCGACTCCGATCGGACGGAAAGTGGCCAACCCGACTTCGAGCTCCACCGTGGCAAGGCCGATGTCGCGGGCGGCGAGGCAGTCCACCACCTCCGGCGTGAAGTGCAGCCCTGCGGTGGGGGCGGCCGCCGAGCCGGGGCGGTCGGCGAACATGGTCTGATATCTCTCGGCGTTCTCCAGCCGGGTGGTGATGTACGATGGCAATGGCATCTGCCCGACTCGGGCCACCGCAGCCTCGATGTCACCGTCGGCCGCGAAGGACACCACGGCCACGCCGTCGACCGGATCGGTCTCGACCGACCCCTCAAGGTCACCGAAGACGAGCCTGCTCCCGGTACGGAGCCGCCGGGCCGGACGCACCAGCGCGTTCCATCGATCGTCAGGTAGCCGTCGCAGGAGCAGCAGTTCCACCGCTCCCCCGGTGTCGGCCTTCACGCCCTGCAGCCGGGCTGGGCGCACCCTGGTTCGGTTCACCACCACCAGGTCGCCTGGCTCGAGCCGGTCGGCGAGGTCCAGGAACACGTGGTGGGTCAGGTCGCGAGCGTCGAGCAGACGCGACGAGTGGCGGGGCTCGACCGGGGTCTGGGCAATCCGGTCCTCGGGGAGGTCGTAGTCGAACGACGAGATGTCCATGTGGCTCAACCGCGTCGGTTCACAGCTCGAGGGCACTCTGGGCGGTGCCGGGAGGTTCCAGCCCGAGGTGACGGTAGGCGCCGGCGGTGGCCACCCGGCCGCGGGGGGTCCGGGCCAGCAGGCCCGCCTGCAACAGGAACGGCTCGTAGGCGTCCTCGACCGTCTCGGTCTCCTCACCGACCGCGATCGCCAGGGTGCCCAGGCCCACCGGGCCTCCTCCGAACTTGCGGACCACCGCATCGAGGATGGCCCGGTCGACCTTGTCGAGACCGAGGGCGTCGATCTCGAACACATCGAGTGCGGCATCGGCCACCCGACCGTCGATGTGTCCGTCGGCCCGGGCGATGGCGTAGTCGCGTACCCGCGCCAGCAGCCGGTTGGCGATCCGGGCGGTGCCACGACTGCGTTCGGCGATCTGACGGGAACCGCGGTCGTCGATGTCGATTCCGAGGATGCGAGAGGAACGCCGCACGATCTGCTGGAGGTCGTCGGCCGAGTAGTGGTCGACCCGTTCGACGATCCCGAACCTGTCGCGCAACGGGGCGGCGACGGTGCCGATGCGGGTGGTGGCGCCCACCAGTGTGAAGTGAGCCAGGTCGAGCCGGATCGAGGTGGCGGCCGGACCCTTTCCGAGCACGATGTCGAGCTCGAAGTCCTCCATCGCCGGGTACAGCACTTCTTCCACCGCCCGTGGCACCCGGTGGATCTCGTCGATGAAGAACACGTCACCCGGTTCCAGGTTGGAAAGGATGGCCGCCAGGTCACCGGGGCGTTCGAGGGCAGGGCCGGACGTCTTCTTCATGGCGGCACCGAGCTCGTTGGCGAGGATGCCCGCCAGTGAGGTCTTGCCCAGCCCGGGTGGCCCCGACAGCAGCACGTGGTCGAGGGGCTTTCCCAACGAGCGGGCGGCGTCGATCGAGATGAGGAGGCGTTCCTTCACCTTGGGCTGGCCGATGAACTCGTCGAGTTTCTGGGGACGCAGGGTGGCCTCGAACTCGTCGTCGAGCGGGTCGAACCCACCACCGAGCACACTCTCCTCCCTCACGAGCGCCGGCTCCGACCCAACTCACGCAGCGCCTGGCGGATCTGCTCGGCGACCGGGGCCTCGGGGTCGATCACCGGCAGTACGTCACGGATCTCGGCGCTGGTGTAGCCCAGGCCTTCGAGCGCGTCACGGAACTGCGACGACGTCGAGGCACCGTCGAGGATCTCGGCTTCGAGGTCGGCCAGCTTCGGTCTGAGGTCGAGGATGATCTTCTGGGCGCCACGCATGCCGATGCCCGGCACCTGGGTGAGCGCCTTGACGTCCTCGGTGGCGACCATCTTGCGAAGGGCGTCGGCCGAGAACACCCCGAGCATGGCGAGGGCGACCTTGGGACCGACGCCCGACGCCCCGAGCAGCACCCGGAACAGGTCACGCTCTGCCTCGGTGGGAAACCCGTAGAGGGTCATGGCGTCTTCCCTGACATGGAGGTGGGTGTGCACAACGGTGCGCTCACCGGCCGGAGGTAGCGCTGCGATCGACTTGGCGGTCATGAGCACCTCGTACCCGACACCCGACACATCGAGGATGAGCCGCTCGCCCCGGAACGACACCACCGACCCGGACAGGAGCCCGATCATGCGCCCACCCGCATCCGGGCGGATTGGAGGTGGCAGATGGCCACGGCCAGAGCGTCGGCGGCGTCGGCGGGTTTTGGACGCTCGGTGAGGCCGAGGCGGCGCACCACCATGGTGGCCACCATCGACTTGTCGGCCGATCCGTCGCCGGTGACGGCGGACTTGACCGCGGTGGGGGTGTATTCGGTGACGGGGATACCGGCCTGGGCGGCAGCGAGCAGGGCCATCCCCGACGCCCGGCTCACCGCCAGTGCGGTGTGCAGGTTCTTGTTGGTGAACACCGCTTCGACCGCCATGGCGTCGGGCCGGTGTTCGGCGATGAGGGCACACAGGTCGGCGTACAGCTCGGCCAACCGTAGCGCCATGGCGGCGTCGGGAGAGGTCCTGATGACGCCCACCGCCACCGTCACGGGCGGGTGCCCGCGCCGAACCAGGCCGTAGCCCATGCGGGTCAGTCCGGGGTCGATTCCGAGTACGAACATGTGTACGACCGAGGTTAACCGGTCGTTCGGTCGTTTCATCGGCTTGTCGCCCTCCGCTCCAGCGGAAAGCCCTGCTATCGACCATCGGGAACGGCAAACGGATGGTTGACTGAAGCCATGCACCTTCCGTTCATCACCGGTGATGAGATCAGGTCCCGACTCGACATCCTCGGGCTGGTCGACGCCATGCGCCAGGGACATCGCCAACCGGCACCGGTGATGGAGCGGGTGTTGATGGCACAACCCGGATCCGACAACAGCTTCCTGGTGTGGCATGCCTGGGCACCCGACTCGTTGATCGCCGTCAAGATGGGCACCATCTTCCCGGGGAATCCCTCTCTCCCCGAGCCGAAGCCGGCCGTCCAGGCGGTGATCACCGCCTTCGACGGCGTCGACGGCAGCCCGGTGGCACTGATCGACGGCACCGAGCTGACCTACTGGAAGACGGCGGCATCGTCTGCACTCGGTGCGGACTTCCTGGCTCGCCCTGACGCCGCAACCCTGTTGATGGTCGGCGCCGGGGGTCTCGCTCCCTACCTGGCGATGGCGCATCGGGCTGTTCGACCCTCGATCGAACGGGTCATGGTGTGGAACCGTTCCCGCGACAAGGCCGAGCGGATGGCGGCAGCCATCGGCGGTGAGACGGTCGACGACCTCGACGCGGCGGTGGCCGAAGCCGACGTCGTATCGGCGGCCACGGCCGCCACCGAGCCGCTCATCCACGGTGCCGTGGTCGGACCCGGCACCCACCTCGACCTGGTGGGCGGCTTCACCCCGGACATGCGCGAGAGCGACGACGAGGTCGCCCGCCGGGCCCGGCTGTTCGTGGACGCCGCCATGTTCAACATCGACCACTGCGGTGACCTGTGCCAACCGATCGCCTCGGGGGTGCGGAGCCGGGACGACGTGGAGGCGGACTTGTTCGGATTGTGCCGGGGCGAACACCCAGGGCGGACGTCCGCCCACGACATCACCCTGTACAAGTCGGGAGGCGGCGCCCATCTCGATCTCATGGCGACCCGTTTCGCCATGGAGACGCTGACGTGATCCGGGGGGTTCACCACGTGCAACTGGCGATGCCAGCCGGTCGTGAGCACGAGGCGCGGGCGTTCTACCAGGCGCTGCTCGACATCCCCGAGCGGATCAAGCCGCCGCATCTCGCCGTGCGGGGTGGTGTCTGGTTCGAGGACGACCACGTGAAGATCCACCTCGGGGTCGAGGCCGACTTCCGCCCCGCCCGCAAGGCACATCCCGCCCTGTTGGTGGACGACCTGACGGGATTGATCGACCGGCTCGGCGCCGCCGGTTTCGAACCGATCACCGATGAACCGCTTCCCGGATACCACCGGGTCTATGTGGACGACCCGTTCGGCAACCGCATCGAATTGCTCGAAGAGCTGGTGTGAGCGCCACCACCGACCTGGTGGCGAACCGCCTCACACGGGACGGGATCGACCTGGCCGCCAGCACGTCGGTGGCGGCATACAACGCGGCGGTCGGTGCCGCCCACCGCCTCCCCGGCCCGGCGGACTCCACGGTGATGGTGGTCGGCAACACGGCCGCCCTGTGGCCGCACATCGAACGGTTCGCCCGGGCCGAGGGCTCGCACGTCGCCGATCCCGTCGACCGGTTCGTCGAGGGTGTCGTGGCCGATGCCACCGCCGATGTCGGAGGTGTGATCGACATCAGGTTCTCCCACGAACCGCCGCCACGCCGAATCGCCATCCAACGACTGGCCCATCTGGCCGGGCTGGCGTGGCTCTCCCCCAGCCACCTGTGCGTCCATCCGGACTTCGGTCCCTGGATCGCTCTCCGGGCCGCCATCGTCTTCGACGAACCGGTCGGCGCCGTCCCCGCCGAGCCGAAACCTCCCTGCGACTGTTCTCAGCACTGCCTGCCGCTCCTGGCCCGGGCGCTCGAGGCGGGTGAGCCCTCCGATGGCGCCGAGCTGGCCGAGCGATGGCGATTGTGGCTGGCGGTGCGGGACGCATGTCCGGTCGGGAAGCCCCACCGCTACCCCAACGATCAGATCCGCTACCACTACACCGGCGTTCGTCCGGAGCGGTGGGGTGGTGAGGCCGCTCACAGCGAGGCGTGACCCTCCAGCTTGCATGGCCCGAGCACCGACGGGTCCGGCACCGCCGGGTCGAGCAACGACACCGTCATCAACCCGGATGCCGCTCCGACATCTGGGAGCGCCATGCAGTGAAAGACCCGCGGGTTCACCACCCGGTGATCCGACGTGGCCGGTGTGGCACACATGCGGGTGGCACCTTCGGGACGGTCTGCAGGCCCGTACTCGGAGAACGGCGCCGGGGTGTCATAGAGGATCCACGGGCCGTTGCCCGGTACACCGGCCTCCTCCACAGCCACGCTGTCGAAGAAGAAGTGGATGTGGACGGCCTCTCCGCCGGCGATGAGCGGTTCGTAGTTGGCGGCATACTCGACCAGATAGCGGTCCCCCTCCAGTTCGATCCCCGTGATCGTGACCCGATCTCCCGATTCCACCGCTTGGGCGTCCGCCGCCGGAATCCACCCCGACACCGGCTCCGAGAGCTCTATCCACTCCTCGCCATCGACACTGGCGTAGAGACCGGTGGTGGTGAAGGTGGTGAGTGCGCTCAAAGCGCCCACCTCGGCAGAGCCGTCGCCCGCCTCCAGCCTGACCGTCACCGAGCCGCCATCCACGCCATCGGACACCTGCAGTGGTTCCGGATCCCGGACCGGCAGGGTCGTGGTGGTTGACGTCGGAGCAGTGGTCGTGGACGCCTCCGTGATGGTGGTCTCGGCCGCCGCCACGGTGGTCTCCACCCCTGCGATCGCTCCGATCGTCGTGTTGGCAGCGCCCGAACCGTCACCCATGCTGGACGCGACGAAGGCCACAAGAGCGAGCACGCCCGCCATCCCGGCGCCGGCCAGCACCCGTCCCCGACCTCGACCCGGACCTGGGTCGGCTGCAAGGTCGGAGGTTGGGGTGGTCGGAATCGTCACCTGCTCGGGCTTGGGTGCTGGCTCCGGCCCTGGCTCCGGTCCCTGCTCCGGCTCCGGGGACGGTTCGGGCAGCTCCTCGGCATCCTTCATCACGACCGGCTGTGCCCGGTTGTGCGAACCACCGTCCGCGAACGCCGCTGCGATGGCGGCTCCCATCGCAACCGTGTGTTTGGGGTGGATGTCCACCGCGATCGGACGGCCCACCTCGGCCGCCACCAGCTGAGCCACCAGCGGGATCTTCGAGGATCCACCGACCAGCAGCACGGCCGCCAGATCATCCGGCGTCACCCCGGCACCGCGGAGGGCTCGCCGGAGTGCTTCGATGGTCTGGCCGATCGCCGGTCGGATCATCGCCTCGAATTCGGCGCGGACCAGGCGGACCTCGGTCTGCACATTTGGCAGAAACACCGGGATACCGACATCGGTATCTGACGACAGCGCCTCCTTTGCGTTCACGCACTCCTGGCGCAACCGGGCGATGCCCTGGACCGTGGCAGGGTCGTCGGGATCCAACTCGGTGATGGCGGAACCAAGGTAGCGAACCACATACTGGAAGACCGCTTCATCGAAATCGATCCCTCCCAGCCGTTCGATTCCCTCGGCCTCGCCCAACATCTGAAAGCGCTGCTCGGAGTCGGTCTTGCGAAGCACCGCAGCGTCGAAGGTACCGCCGCCCAGGTCGTAGACCGCCACGATCTCACCCACGGCCAGCCGTTCCGTCCAGGCGTAGTGGACCGCCGCCGCCTCGGGTTCGCTCAGCACGATGGCGTGCCCGGCGTCGGCCATACGGAGCGCCTGACGCAGGATGTCCAGCTTGTACGGGCCCCAGTTGGCGGGGTGGGTGACCCCGAGCCCCTCGGGCGGTCCCCCCTCCCGCTGCGAAACCACCCCCAGGATCGTCTCGAAGAGCTCCGCCATCAACGAGTCGGCGGAGTACGGGGCGGTACCCACCATGATCGGCGTGGGATCACCCATCCGCCGTTTGAACTCCCGCACCACCCGGGTCGGCTCCGAGAGCCCCCGCCGGACGGCCGGGTCGCCGGCGAGGACGTCGCCGTCATCCCGGAAGAACAGCACCGACGGCACCACCGCCGAACGGTCGCCCAATGTGATGATCTCGCCTCGCCCATCACTGAACCGGGCAGCGCCGGTGTAGGTGGTGCCGAGGTCCATTCCCAGGTAGTACGACATGGTCCATCCCTTCAACCATCGAAAACTCGAAGAATCGAGTATCCGAACCCGTTCTGGATACTCGGTATTTGCACAAGGGCCGGTCGAACGCAGCTGCACGGGAGAGACAACCCGCACGGCCCAAGGGGCAGAGAAGGGCGCGAATGGAACGACCATTCGCCCGATGGGGAAGGGAACAGGACAATGGCAACTCTCGAGGAGTTCTATCAGTGGCTCGTCAACCTCTTCAAGGAAGGCGAGCACCAGGACTACGACGCCATCAAGGACAAGATGGAGCAGGCCGGGTACGGGGACATGACGGCGCACGACGTGTACAACGCCGTCAACGCCATGATCGACGACGGTGACGTGTTCACCTCGGAGCAGTCTTCGCAGCTCGAGGCCTACACCGGTGGCAACAACGTGAACCAGGGCGCCTACGCCCCGGCCACCACGTCGATCGGAGCAACGGCTGGAGGAGGCGGAGGAGGCGCACCGGCCCAGGCGCCCGTGTACCACACGCCACCGCCACCGCCACCGCTCGATCCGGGCTACGGCGAGACCGAACTGGAAGCGGCCATCCGCCAGATCGTGTACGTGAACAACGTGTCGAACAACACCTACACCGAGGACAACGACTACTTCTCCGACGACGACACCGTGGTGGATTCGTCGGTGAACCAGACGATCCTCGCCGACGGCGACGTCCATCAGGACTTCGACAGTGCCGTGGCGTCAGGTGAGTCGGTGGCCAACACCGGCGAGATCGAGAACAGCGCCGTGATCGGCGGCGGGGTCGAGGACAGCGTGGTGGCAGGTGACGATGCCTACCTGGACGGGTCGGCGGTGGGTGATGGCAACACCATCCTCAACGACTCGGATGGCGCCATCGTCGGCGACGGCAACACCTCGCTGTACGGCAACGACATCGACGGGCCGGTTGCGTTGGGTGGTGACGCCACCCAGGCCGAGCAGATCGCCGGCGGCGACGCCATCCAGGCCGGGGGCAACGTCAACACGGGTCACGGCGATCAGGTGAACGCCGAGGACAGCGTGGTCGGCACCGGCGGCTCCGAGGTCACCGGCAACACCGGCCACATGGACAACTCGAACATCGAGTCCGGCGATGGCGACATCAACGCCATCCAGGACTCCGACACCGAAGGAACCGCCTTCGGATCAGGTTCGGCCGAGGCCAACGACATCCAGATCGACGACAGCGTGGGCGTCAACACCGGCGACCACGGCAACGCCGAGGGCGAGTTCGACTACCAGGACGTCGACATCGATCACAGCGCCGGGGTCGGCGTGTCGAACGAGGGCGACGCCGAGGGCGAGTTCGAACCCGAGCTGGAGATCGACCTGGCGGTCGAGGAACAAGAGCTCGAATACGAGCACTGAGCAAGCGCAGGCGTGTGTGCTCTTCCTCCGGGAAGGGCACACGCGTCCGCTTTCACCATCCGACGACCCTGGGATGCACATCATGAGCAACGACACCGCCTTGGCGCTGCTCGACCGGGCAGTGACCGCCTCTCGGGCGTACGGCCGGGACGACCTGGCCCAACGCCTCACCACACAGCGACAGAAGACCGCCGACCCCAGCTTCCGGGTCATGGTGGTCGGCGAGTTCAAACAGGGAAAAAGTTCGCTCGTCAACGCTCTCCTCAACGCCGGTGTGTGTCCCGTCGACGACGACATCGCCACCGCCGTCCCCACCTTCATCCGCCACTCGGAAACCCCGTGGGCCCGAATCGTTCGCGACGGCGACGACGGTCAGGTGCTGGAAGAGGTCGACTTCTCACTCCTTCCCGGTCTCATCACCGAGACCGCTCCCGCCCCCGGCGTGCGAGCAGCCGAGGTGGGACTGCCGCGCCGACTCCTCGCCGGAGGACTCACCATCATCGACACCCCCGGAGTCGGTGGCCTCGGATCGGCCCATACGGCCGCCACGGTGGCCTCTCTCCCCCAGGCCCACGCCCTCATATTCGTCTCCGACGCCTCCCAGGAGCTGGGACGGCCCGAGCTGGACTTCCTCACGATGGCGAAGGCTGCGTGCCCCGACATCGCCTTCGTGCTCACCAAGGTCGACCTCTATCCGGAGTGGAAGCGGATCCGCGACATCGACCTCGAACATCTCCACCGGATCGGACTCGACACCGACGTCATCGCCACGTCGGCGACGCTGCGCCAGATCGCAGCTCGCACCGATGACCGGATGCTCAACGCCGAGTCCGGCTACCCCGACCTGGTGGCCTTCCTCACCGACCGTGTCACCGCCGTCGGTTCCGAACGGGCGGCCCACGAGGCGGCGGGTGTCGTGCTCGAAGCGGTCGACCAGATGGCCGGCGCCTTCGCCGGCGAGGAGGCCGCACTCACCGACCCCGACCAGATCGAAGCGATGACGGCACGCTTCGAAGAGACCCGGCGGCATGCGGAAGCGCTGCGCGGCAACGCCGCCCGCTGGCAGGTCACCCTCAACGACGGCATCGCCGACCTGAGCGCCGACTTCGACCACCGGCTCAGAGCCCGACTGCGTGCCGTGATCAGGGAGGCCGAGGACGCCCTCGACACACAGGACCCGGGCGAGGTGTGGCCACAGTTCGAGGAGTGGCTGAGCAGGAGGGTCGCCCACGACGTGGCGGAGACCTACGTCGAGTTGGCCGCCCGCACCGACACACTCTCGGGAACGGTCGCCGGGCACTTCGACACCGGGCGCGACGCCCTGGGTCTGTCGCTCGACCCGTCGACCGTCGTCCGAAAAGCCTCGGAGCTGGAGATACGCAGCCGGGTGGAGGACAACACCAACGGAGTGGTGGGGACCGGTCTCACCGCCATGCGCGGAAGCTACGGCGGGTTCCTCATGTTCGGCATGCTCGGGCAGATGGCGGGACTGGCCATGATCAACCCCGCCACCGCCGTCATCGGCATCCTGATGGGCGGCAAGGCCGTGCGCGACGAGAAGGAGCGACAGCTCACCATCCGACGCCAGCAGGCGAAAGCCACGGTTCGCCAGTACGTCGACGACGCGACCTTCGAACTCGGCAAGGAGGTTCGCGATGAGCTGCGCCGACTGCAGCGCCTACTCAGGGACCACTACACGGTGTGCGCCGACGAGTTGAACCGGTCTGTGTCCGAAACGATCAGCTCCGCCAAGCTGGCGGCAGCTGCCACCCAGGCGGAGCGGGACAAACGACTGGCCGACGTCCGTGCCGAGCGCGCCCGGCTGGCCGCCCTCCGCACCGAAGCGGTCGCACTCGCAGGGGGCGCATCATGAGCCGTCTGATGGACGCCGTTCGACGGTTGCTGGCCGAGGCCGCCGACGCCACACCAACGGCGACCGAACAGATCTCCGGCATCTGCGCCCGCCTCGACGAGCCACTCCGAGTGGCCATCGCCGGTCGGGTGAAAGCCGGTAAGTCCACCCTGCTCAACGCCCTGATCGGCGACGAGCTCGCACCCACCGATGCCGGGGAGTGCACCCGGATCGTCACGTGGTACCGCCACGGACACACCTACCGGGTGACGCTTCACCTCCCCGACGGGAGCAGCCGCCAGACGTCGTTCACCCGCGACGGTGGAGCGATCGATGTCGACCTCGGCGGCCTCACCCACGACCAGATCGACCACATCGAGATCGAATGGCCCAGCCCCCGCCTCGAGCACATGACCCTGATCGACACTCCCGGGATCGCCTCGGCCAGCGTCGACGTGTCCGAGCGGACCCACCGGTTCTTCGAATCCTCGCCAGACGGCGCCGGTACCGCCGACGCCGTGCTCTACCTGATGCGGCACCTGCACTCGAGCGACATCGACTTCCTCGAAGCCTTCCACGACGGCACCGCGTCCTCGACCCCGGTGAACGCCATCGGCCTGCTCTCCCGGGCCGACGAGATCGGAGTGGGGCGACCCGACGCCATGCGGTCGGCTCGCACCATCGCCGCCCGCTACCGGAGCGACCCCAAGCTGCGGAGCCTGTGCCAGACCGTGATCGCGGTCGACGCCCTCCTCGGCGAAACCGGCGCCACGCTCACCCAGGACGAGTACACCGCACTCCAGCGACTCGCCGAAGCACCGAAACCCGAGACCGATGCGCTGCTGTTGTCGGCCGACCGCTTCTGCGCCGACGGCGTGGCCGCCGGGTTGTCAGGTGTCGAACGGACTCACCTGCTCATGCGTCTCGGTATGTTCGGCGTGCGCATCTCGGTGGCAACCCTGCGCCAGGGCCGCACCACGACCGCACGGAAGCTCTCCGAGTCACTGGTCCGCACCAGCGGCATCGACGAAGTTCGCGACGAGCTGTTCGGGCAGTTCGCCGCCCGCAGCGACGCCCTGCGGGCACGATCGGCGCTGGCCGCACTCGAGCTGGTGCTGGTCGACCATCCGACCGACCCACGTCTGTGGAGCGAACTGGAGCGGGTGCGGACATCGGCACACGAGTTCGCCGAGATGGCCGTGTTCAACGCCCACCGGGCCGGTGCCGTCGACTTCGGAAAGGACCGCCCCCTCGTCGACCGGTTGCTCACCGCAGGCGACGCCAGGCAGCGGCTGGGCCTCGATGGCGCAGCCTCCCCCGACCAGATCCGTTCCGCCGCTCTCGGCACCATCGACCACTTCCGCCGCCGGGCCGAGAACCCGCTGTCGAGCAGAGGCCTGTCGGAGGCAGCCCAGGTGCTGGTGCGGACCTGCGAGGGAATGGTCGAGGAGCCGTTGACCGTTGACGGACGCGCGCCGAAGCAGCCATCGCCCACGCCCGCGCCATCCAGGTGACCGTTGTCGCAGAGCTCGACAAGCGCCAGGTCGCCACCGCCGACGGCTGCCGCAGCATGACCGACTGGATCTCCTCACGGCTCGACGTCCGCCACGACATCGCCGGCCAACTGGTGTCAGCCTCCAGAACGATGCCCGAACCACTGATTGCCGAGCTGGGCGAGGGCGCCGTCTCCTTCGACCGGGCCATCGCCGAGACCCGCCTCCACGTCACCGGAGCCAACCCCGAGACGATCCGTGACTCCCGCGGGCTCGACCTGGCAGGAGTGCGCCGGCTGGCTGCCAGGCACCGCCGCATCAGCCGACATCACGAACGTGACGCCTTCATGGGCCAGACCGTTTCGATCCAACCATCCCTCGATGGCGAAGGCTGGAGCCTGTGGGCCAGCCTGCAAGGGTTCGAAGGCTCCATCGTCGAGAAGGCCCTGTTCGCCCGAGCCGACGAACTGACCGAAGGCATGGACGTCACCGGTGGGCTACGGATGGCGCTCGCCCTCACCGCCATCTGCCAGGACTCGGTCTACAACGAGCCCGGCCTCAACGGTGGCGGCGATCCCGTGGTCACCATCACCGCCGATGCCGGGCTGCTGTTGGCAACCGACGGCGAATCGGGAGCCGAGGTCGCCGCCGGACCCCGACTCGGCCCGATGGCGCTCGACGAGCTGCTGTGCATCGGCCGGGCGGAACTGAACGTTGCCACCGCCGACGGGAACCTGCTCGGGGTCGGCAAGACCACTACCAGCCTCCCGCCGCGGCTGCGCCGGGCCGTCATCGCCCGCGACGGCGGCTGCGTCATCGACGGCTGCACGTCCCGATACATCCCCCTACCCGCAAGCGGGTCCCTTCCCCCCTCGCAAGCTCCGGGGGACAAGAAATCCATCACGTGGTCGAACGATCCCGGGGAGGCACCGACGACCCTCCGAACCTCGCCACACTCTGCTGGGTACATCACCACGTCTTCATCCACCGGCGAGGGTTCACCATCGACCCCGACAGTCCGCCCGGCCGCAGACGACTCAAACGACCGCCACCACCGCCAATCCCCTGAACCACATCACAGCAACCCAGACAGCGCCACCCCGGAACCATCCGGGGCATCGGCGCGTGATCGGTTGGGCAAGTCGGTCGGCACCTTCACAGCCCGAGTGACGCCAAACTGTGTTCGTGGACCAAAGCGCCGAATGGTGGGACATACGCATGGCCCGGAACCCCTCCGGGTCTATCTACACCTGCCCGTTGTGTGACGGTCCGATCCACTCGGCAACCGAGCACATGCTGATCACACCCGTCGGCAACCCGAATCGGCGACGCCATGCCCACATCGAGTGCGTCCGCGCGGCAATCGGCGCAGGGGTGCTGGCGGTCCGCTCGGAGAGTACGACTCCTCGGAGGAGGTGGATCCGGCGGTGGTGGCGGTCGAGAGATGTGTCTCCCTGAGTGGTTCCCTTGAGATCGGCCGGCCAACGCATCGACGTTCGGCGACTCTGTCGACTCACCAGGGTGCCGAACTGTCAATCCGGGCCAACGCCTGACGTGAATCGGATTCGGTGGGCGGCTCGGCCTGAGCCAGGGCGGTGTCGGCGAGGACCTGCTCGGCGAAGGTCAGGTCACGTCGGCGCGATGGGTCGGCGGAGTATTTCATGTCCATCAACGCCCGCGCAGGGGGCCCGGTTCCACGATTTCCCGGTCAGGCGACTGCGCGGGGGCCCAGCAGTTCGCGCAGTTCGGCGTAGAGCGCCGAACGCAGCTCGACACGGAACTCGTCGGAGAGTTTCAACACCTTGTGGCTGGAGCCGTTCACCATGTGCAGCATCACCGGGGTGGTGCCCGGGTGACTGGCCAACACCTCCTTGAGGCGACCCACCAGGTCGGGTGACAGGCGTGTGGCGGGGATCTCCAGTTTGAGGACGCCGTCGGCCTTCATGTGGAGTTCTTTGATCTCCCGGGCCATCAGCTTGATGTCCTCGCCACGGTGGTCGAGCCGGCCCGAGATCAGCACGATCCCGTCCTCCTGCACCATCGAGGCGTACTCGGCGACCGTCTTGGGGAAACAGGCCACCTCCACCCCGGACTCGAGATCCTCGAGCCGGAAGAACAACATGGCGTCGCCCTTCTTGGTGTAGCGACGGCTGATGCCGGTGATCATCCCGCCCACCGTCACGTTGGCGCCGTCGGAGGAATCCCACAGCGCCAGCACCGGGGTGGCACCCGCCGCCCGCAGGGTCGAGGCCATCGACAGCAGCGGATGGTCGGAGATGAACAGGCCCAGCATCTCCTTCTCGAAAGCGAGTTTGGTCTTCTGACCCCACTCGTCGTCGGGCACCTCATAAGAGCCGGCCTGCACCTCGGACACCTCGCCGCCGAACAGCGAATACTGGCCCTGCTCCTCGTTGCGGCGACGGTCGACGATGGCGTCGACGATCTCCTCGTACTTCGTGAACAGGCCCTTGCGGGAGTAGCCGAGTGAGTCGAAGGCACCGGCCTTGATGAGCGACTCGATGGTTCGTTTGTTGAGGACGTCGATGTCGACCCGCTCACAGAAATCGGGGAAGTCGGCGAAACGCCCGGTGGCGGTGCGGGCCTCGATGATCTTCTCGACCACCGCCTCGCCCACGTTTCGCACTGCCGACATGCCGAAGCGGATCTTGCCGTCGGCGACGTTGAAGTCGACCAATGACTCGTTCACGTCGGGCACCTGCACCTCGACACCGATCGAACGGCACTCCGAAAGGTAGAGGGCGGTGCGGTCCTTGTCACGCTTGGTCGAAGTGAGCAGCGCCGCCATGTACTCGGCCGGATAGTGCGCCTTGAGGTAGGCGGTCTGGAACGCAACGTAGGCGTAACAGGCGGAGTGACTCAGGTTGAAGCCGTACCCGGCGAACGGCTCGACCGCGTCCCACAGCTCCTTGCCGAGCTTCTCGGGGTGCCCCTGGGCGACACAGCCGGCGACGAACTTCTCCTTCTGGGCGTCCATCACCGACTTGATCTTCTTGCCCATCGCCTTGCGGAGGTCGTCGGCTTCGGCCATCGAATAGCCGGCCATCTCCCGGGCGAGGCGCATCACCTGTTCCTGGTATGTGATGATGCCGAACGTCGACTCCAGGAACGGCTGGGTGGCCGGATGCGGGTAGGCCACCGATTTGCGGCCGTTCTTGCGTTCGGCGTACTCGGTGTGCATGTTCATGCCCATCGGGCCCGGGCGGTACAGGGCGTTGACGGCGATGATGTGGTCGAAGGTCTCGGGGCGGAGCAACCGGATGAGCGCCCGCATGGCGGTGCCTTCCAGCTGGAACACCCCGATGGTGTCGGCCCGCTGCAACAGCTCGAAGGTCTTGGCGTCGGCCAGGTCGACGTTGTCGATGTCGACCTTCACGCCGTGGCCCATGTCGATGAGTTCGAGACAGCGCTCGATGGTGGAGAGGTTCCGCAGACCCAGGAAGTCCATCTTGAGCAAGCCGAGCGACTCGACCGCACCCATTTCGTACTGGGTGACGACTTCGGAGTCCTCGCCCTTCTGCTGGATGGGGATCACCTCGACCAGCGGCTTGGGAGCGATCACCACGGCGGCGGCGTGGATCGAATCCTGTCGGCGCAGCCCTTCGAGCCCCTTGGCGGCGTCGACCACCCGGCGGACCTCGGGGTCGTTGTTGTACTCCTCACGAAGACCGGCGGCGTTGGCGTACCAGTCCTTGACGTCGGAGTCGGCATCGGATGTGGGCTGCTCCAGGCACTGGGTGAGCGAAGGTTCTTTGCCGAGGATGGCCTGCGGCATCAGCTTGGCCACCCGGTCACCCAACGAGTAGGGCAGACCGAACACCCGAGAGGCGTCACGGATCGCCTGCTTGCCCTTGATGGTGGAGAACGTGATGATCTGGGCGACGTGGTCGGAGCCGTACTTCTCGGCGGCGTACTTGATGACATCGGCCCGGAAGCGCTCGTCGAAGTCCATGTCGATGTCGGGCATGGACTTGCGGCCGGGGTTGAGGAACCGCTCGAACAGCATCCCGTAGCGGAGTGGGTCGAGATCGGTGATGCGCAGGCAGTAGGCGATGATCGACCCGGCCGCCGACCCACGACCCGGACCGGTGCGGATACCCTGTTCCTTGGCGTAGCGGATCAGGTCCCACACGATCAGGAAGTAGGCGGGGAAGCCCATCTCGCCGATCACCTTGAGCTCGAACTGGACCCGTTCGATCACATCCTCGGGAAGCGGATCCCCGTAGCGCTCCTTGGCACCCTCGTAGACCAGGCGTTCCAGGTAGCTGGTCTCGGTCTCACCCGCCGGAACCGGGAAGGCGGGCAGGAGGATGTTGCCGAACTCGAACTTCACGTCGCAGCGTTCGGCGATCAGCAGAGCGTTGTCGCACGCCCCCTCGTACTCGTTGCCAGGGAACAGGGCGCGCATCTCGGCGGCCGACTTCAGGTAGAAGTCCTTGCCGTCGAACTTGAACCGGTTGGGCTCATCGATGGTGGCGCCGGTCTGGATACAGAGCAGCACATCGTGCGCCTCCGCCTCCTCCTTGCGGGTGTAGTGGGCGTCGTTGGTGGCCAGCAGCGGGGCACCGAGCCGGCGTGAGATCTCGAGCAGGTCGGGCATGATGCGCCGTTGCGCCTCGATCCCGTGGTCCTGGATCTCGATGAAGTAGTTGTCTTTGCCGAAGATGTCCTGGTACTCGGCTGCCACCCTGAGAGCGGCGTCGAAGTCACGGACTGAACCGGCGTTGCCCTCCTCGCGTGATGCGTCGGGCGCCAGCAGCTGCGGTACCTCACCACCGAGACAGCCCGAGGTGGCGATGAGCCCCTTGGCGTGCTGGGACAGGATCTCGCGGTCCATACGGGGCTTGTAGTAATACCCCTCGAGGTAGGCCCGGGAGGACAGCTGCATCAGGTTGCGGTACCCCTGCTCGTTCTCGGCGTACAGCAGCATGTGATGACGCACGTTCTGACTGCGGGCGGGGCGTTCGATGCGCGACCCGGGCGTGGTGTAGGCCTCGATGCCGATGATCGGTTTGATCCCGGCCTTCTCGGCGGCGCGGTAGAAGTCGATGACCCCGTACATGACGCCGTGGTCGGTGATCGCAACCGCCGGCTGGCCGTCGGCGGCCGCCGCTGCCACCACGTCCTTGACCCGTGCGGCACCGTCGAGCATGGAGAACTCGGTGTGCAGATGCAGGTGGGCGAAGGAGTCTGAGCTGGTCATTTCCGCATGGGGTCCGAGTTACACGGGTGTGATTCCCTAGACCCGAGAACTTAGCACCGGAGACCCCCGCGGTCGACAGCGCGAATTCTCCCGATCGGCTCACCTACAGCTGGGTGGTCAGGATGGCGGCTGCCAACACCGCCAACCCCACGGCGATGCGGGCCGCAGGGTTGTTCAACAGCCGCTGGGATGTCCAGGCCCACCCGATGGCGAACCCGGCGATGAGACCACCCAGGTGAGCTTGCCACGACACGTTGGGGACGATGAACGGGATGGCGGCGTTGATGAGGAGCAGACCGCCCAGCTGGTTGAGCAGCTGACGACCCCAGGCGGTGCCGCGCCGGCGTACCGCAGGCGCAAGCCACGCCCCCACCAAGCCGAACACCGCCCCCGACGCTCCCACGCCGGGAGCAACCGGCCCGATGAAGTAGGCGAACGTCGAACCGACCGCAGCCGAAGCCAGGAACAGGCTCAGGAACGACAGGCTTCCCAACTGTCGTTCGAGCTGCGGGCCGAGCTGATAGGTGATGAGCATGTTGAACCCGACGTGGATGAGTCCCGCATGCAGCGTCACCACCGTGACCAGGCGCCACCACTCCCCCGCTTCCACCCCCGGTGGCCACATGGCCAGTGCCGTGAACAACTCGTTCCACAGCGGCCTCGCCACGAACGACAACACCTGGACGACGGCGGCCACCGCGATGATCGAGAAGGTCACCGGGGAGCCGGAGAACGAAGGTCTTGGTGCCACCAGCTCCCGGGCCGTGATCACCTTCTGCGGTCCGGCCTCGCGGACGCACTCGGGGCACCGTTGACCGACGGCGGCGTCGATCGAGCACGAAGGACAGATCGGCCGGTTGCATTCGGTGCAGGCAAGTCCGGTGGGCCGGTCGGGATGCCGGTAGCAGGTGGCTTCGGTCGCCGGGTTGGTCACGGATGACACGCTACCTCACACCCCCACATAGGGAACGGCCGCCGGGCGCCAAGTCGGGCCTTGGTCCCCTGACCGCCACCGCCCGGGCACCGTAGTCTCAGGGGGCATCGAGAAGATCGGAGACATCGTGGCACTCGGATACGACCGCCATCTCTTCATCCTGGCGTTCGATCACAGGGGAAGCTTCAAGAAGAAGATGTTCGGAATATCGGGTCGGGAGGCCACCGCAGACGAGCAGGCCCGACTCGCTGACGCCAAGCTGCTGGTCTGGGAGGGCGTCGAGGCGGCGATCGAGCGCGGGGCGCCGACCGACCTCGTGGGTGCGCTCGTCGACGAAGAGATGGGAACGGCGGTGGCCCGCCTTGCCAAGGAACGCGGAGTGAAACTGGCCATGCCGGTCGAATCGTCGGGCAAGGACGTCTTCGACTTCGAGTACGGCGAGGAGTTCGGCGACCACATCGAGGCATTCGACCCGCACTTCGCCAAGGTGCTGGTCCGCTGGAACCCCGACGACGAACCAGACACGAAGCGCCTGCAGGGAGACCGGCTCCGCCGACTGAGCGACTGGCTCCACGAACGCGATCGCAAGTTCCTGTTCGAGTTGCTGGTTCCCGCCAGCGGGGCCCAGCTCGCCCGCCTCGGGGGTCTCACATCCGCCTACGACACAGAGATCCGTCCGGCGGTGACCCTGGCTGCGATCGAGGAGATCCAGGACGCCGGCATCGAACCGGACATCTGGAAGATCGAGGGTCTCGACCGAAGGCTGAGCTGCGAACTGCTGGCCGAGCTGATTCGACGCGATGGCCGCGATGGTGTGGTGGCGGTTGTGCTCGGGCGAGGGGCCGACGACTCCAAGGTCGGCCACTGGCTCGAAATGGGCGCCGGGGTCCCCGGATACGCCGGCTTCGCCATCGGCCGCACCATCTGGTGGGACGCCGTCGAAGGCCTCATGAACGCCACATCGAGCAGGCAGGCGGCCGTCGACCGCATCGCCAACAACTACCTCAACTTCATCGACATCTACCAGAAGGCGACCCGGTAGCCGGTCGCACGACGGCCGGCCAGCGCGTCCGGTGTAGGGTCGATTCCCCACGAGCTGAGGAGGAGGTGGCATGCGCATCGGGATCCTGACGGGGGGCGGCGACGTCCCCGGTCTGAACCCTTGCATCAAGGCGGTCGTGAACCGCGTGGAGGACCACGGTCACACGGTCGTGGGGATTCGCCGTGGATGGGCCGGGCTGCTCGAACACGATCCGACCGACCCCGACTCGGCAGCTCGGCACTTCGTGGAGTTGAGCCACCAGGTGGTTCGGACGATCGACCGATCCGGCGGGACGTTCCTCCACACGTCCCGGACCAATCCCCAGAAGGTGAAGGCGTCAGGGGTGCCCGACTTCCTGGCGGACCGGGCGACGGGGGATGGCCCCTTCGACTTCACCTCCCACGTGCTCGAGGTGCTCGAGGGCCAGCGACTGGACGTGCTCATCCCGATCGGAGGGGATGACACCCTGTCGTTCGGGATGCGCCTCCATCAGGAGGGTTTCCCGGTCATCGGCATCCCCAAGACCATGGACAACGACGTCCACGGCACCGACTACTGCATCGGCTTCTCCACCGCGGTGACCCGCGGGGTCGAATTCGTCACCAACCTGCGGACCAGTTCCGGTTCGCACGAGCGGATAGCGGTGATCGAACTGTTCGGGCGGAACTCGGGCGAGACCTCGCTCGTGACCGCCTACCTGGCCGGGGTCGATCGGGCGATCATCTCCGAGGTTCCATTCGACATCGACAGGCTGTGCGATATGCTCATCGGCGACCGGTACCGGAACCCCAGCCACTACGCCATGGTGACCATCTCGGAAGGGGCGACCCTGGCCGGCGGCCAGATCATCGAGTTCGGTGAGGCGGATGCCTACGGGCACCGCAAACTCGGCGGCATCGGCGATCTCACCGCCCAACTCATCAAGGAGAGGACGGGGATCGACATCATCGAGCAGCGCCTTGGTTACCTCGTCCGGTCTGGTGCACCCGACTCCCTCGACCTGATGGTGGCCAACAACTACGCGGTGATGGCCGCCGATCTGGCGATGGAAGGGGCCTCGGGGCGAATGGTGGCCCTGCGAGGCGGCACCTATACGGCCGTCCCGATCTCGGTGACGGCCGAGGGGGTCAAGCGGGTCGACGTCGACGAGTTGTACGACAAGGATCACTATCGACCCAGGATCCAACACATCACCGGCAAACCCATGTTCCTGTACTGATGACCGGCGTCGAGCGGGGACCCGCAGAAGAGGAGATGGGATGAGCGTCATCGGCATCCTGACGGCTGGTGGTGATTGCCCCGGCCTCAACGCTGTGATCCGGGCCGTCGTCAGCCGCAGCATCGGCACCCACGACAACGAAGTGGTCGGCATCCTCAACGGGTGGGAGGGTCTCATGCAGGGACACACCCGCCACCTCGACCGCGACGACGTCCGCGGGATCGTGGCCAAAGGCGGGACCATCCTCGGCACCTCCCGGCTCGATCCATACGTGCACGGTGACGGCTTCGCCAGTGTGGAGCGAACCATGCGGACCAACGACATCGACGTGGTGGTCGTGATCGGCGGGGACGGAACTCTTCGTTCGGCACTGCAACTCTCGAAGGAGGGTTTCCCGGTGATCGGCGTGCCAAAGACCATCGACAACGACATCGCCGCCACCGACGTCACCTTCGGGTTCAACACCGCCGTCGAGATCGCAACCGAGGCGATCGACCGTATCACCACCACCGCCGAGGCGCACAACCGCATCATGCTGGTGGAGGTGATGGGCCGGACCAAGGGCTGGATCGCAACGCATGCAACTATCGCCGCAGGCGCCGACGCGTTGCTCATCCCCGAGATCCCCTACGACCTCGCCGACATCGCCAGGATTCTCAAGAGCCGCCACCGGCGCGGGCACCGGTACTCGATCGTGGTGGTCTCAGAAGGGGTAGAACCTCCCCCGGGAGTCACCAGCGAAGAACTGGTCGACTCCTTCGGCTTCAAACGCCTCGGAGGGGTGGCGTATGAGATCGCCCCGGTCCTCGAGCAGCTCACCGGGTTCGAGGCGCGGGTCACCGTGCTCGGCCATCTGCAACGTGGGGGTACCCCCTCCGCCTACGACCGTGTGCTCGCAACCAGGTTCGGGGTTTCCGCCGCCGACCTGGCCGCAGCCGGCCGTACCGGGCTGATGGTGGCAGCCAGAGGCACCGCCATGGTACCGGTACCCCTGGCCGACGCCTGCGCCGAAGTGCGGGGTGTGGACCAGGAGTTGTACGACACGGCGGCCACCTTCTTCGGTTGACTCGACCATGCCCGGGACGTCGACGCCCTCCCGAGGCACGCACCGACATGGCCGGAGGGCACAGGTAGTGGCGATGACTCACTCCGGGTGGAAACCAGGGGACCCGAGGAAGGGGCGAGGGTCAGAGGCCGCCGAGGACAGCCCGCAGGTCGGCGGGAAGAGGGCTCTCGACTTCGACCCGAGTTCCGGTGATCGGGTGATCGAACGCCAATCGGGCCGCGTGCAGGAACACCCTCGGCGAATCGACACGGGCCGGCTTGCCGTACCAACGATCACCGATCACGGGATGGCCGATAGCCGCCAGATGCACCCTGAT
This sequence comes from uncultured bacterium, assembly GCA_963825585.1. Lineage (GTDB taxonomy): Bacteria > Actinomycetota > Acidimicrobiia > Spongiisociales > ZC4RG35 > JAOUGY01. Next base: position 168,340 of record CAWGTX010000006.1, on the reverse strand, counting down.
TTGATGGGTCCGTCCAGTCTCCAACTGCACGTCCAGCAACGTGACCGCCTCGGTGTCCCACTCCTGCACCCGGCGGTAGTGGGTACGTGCCGGACGCCCGAAGGGAGTCACGACCCTCCGGGTTGGTTTGGCGGGGTCCGGCCCGATCGGGGCATCGATCGTTCCACGTGGAGCGTCGAAGATGCCGTCCACCAAGGCTTTGTAGCCACGTTCCACCTCGTGGGCGGCGATCATCTTCGAGAGTGCCTTGTGCGCGGTCTGTGTCCTGGCCACCACCAACAGGCCGGAGGTGTCCTTGTCTAGCCGGTGGACGATCCCCCATCGGGGATCCTCGCCAACGCCACGAATCTCGGGGTAACGATGGAGCAGGCCAGACGCCAAGGTCCCCACGGTGCGGCCCGCTCCGGGGTGGACCACCAGCCCGGCCGGCTTGTCGACCACAACGAGGTGCTCGTCCTCGTAGCGAGCCGTGAAGTCCACGTCCTCGGCCGACAGCAGCTCGGCGATGTCGGGGAGCTCGAACTCGATGGTGTCCCCACTGGACAATCTGCGGCGGGGGGTGATCGGCTCGCCATCGACGCGCACCCCTCCTTGGTCGACGATCTGGCGGGCGATCGCCCGACTCACACCGCCCAGCACTGCGACCACCTTGTCGGCCCGCTCGCCGTCGAGGAAAACCGGGACGGCGTGGCGTTCCATGGTCAGGCCTCCACCTTCTGAGACCTCGACTGGCCCCACGCCACGATGAACAGGAGCACGACCGAGATCGTGATCGCCGAGTCGGCGATGTTGAAGATCGGGAAGTTGGGGAACTGGATCCAGTCGATCACATGTCCGTCGAGGAAACCCTCCGCCCGGAAGATGCGATCGACCAGGTTGCCGACCGCCCCACCCATGATGAGCCCGAAGCCGACCACTTCGGGGGTGGGCCGCGGGTGCCGCAACGCCACCAGCACGACCACCACGGCCACGACAGCTGCCAGCGCCAGGAACGGGCCGGCGTCCTGGAACATCGAGAACGATGCACCCGGGTTCTCCCCGAAGGTGAAGGTGAGGACGCCCGGAATGACCGTCAGCGGCCCATCGGCGAACGACACCGCCGCCGTCCGCTTGGTCCACAGATCGGCAGCGACGACAGCTGCCGCCACCGAGAGCGCCAGCAGATAGGGCTTCACCCCCTCTTGGATGCGCAATTCACGCACATGGTTGCGTAGGGCAGGACATCGAGGCGTGCCAGCGGGATCTCGACACCACACGACTCGCAGAATCCGTATGTGCCGTCCTCGACCCGGGCCAGCGCCCGTTCCACCTTGTGGAGCAGGTCGATGCTGTTGCGCTCGAGCGACAGCTCCTTCTCGTACTCGAACTTCATCGAGCCGGCATCTGCGCTGCCCGGGTCCGGGCTGCGGTCCGCCGAGGTCTCGGTGAGTCGCGCCTCTTCGAGTTCATGCTCGTGCTCGGCGATGAGTTCGGACAGTCGTTGCCGCTCCGCCTCGAGTTGAGCCCGGAATTCCTTGAGTTTCGCCTTGGCGAGCGTCTTGGCCATTGATTCACCTATTGGGGGGAGCCGGGAGCGTACCAGTAGTGGCCCGGTTACCGGGAGTGCCGAAAGGCCCGTCGCCTGGACCGTTGACCGTCATCCGTTCACCGTTGACGGTTCACCGTTCGGAGTGGGTGGATCCGCCAATGCCATCTCGACCATGTTCGGCGCCACGCCGTGGGCACGCACGATCTTCCTGCGCTGACTCATGCCGGCTTCGAGTGACACGCGCGTCCCGAGCCGCTCGCCGAGGAAATCGAGCATGGCTTGATTCGCCTTCCCGGACTCCGGGGCCGCCGCAATACGCACTTTCATGGCGTTCCCATGCGGCCCTGCAAGTGCGGTGGCGGATGAGCGCGGCACGGCCCACACCGTGATGAGGGTGTCGGATTCCGCTGCCCTCAGCCAGTGCACCATCCGTCCATTCAAGCCGGGCCGGAACCGGCTCGGTTGGCGAACGGGGAACGATCAATGCCGTGAACCGTCCCCGCACGAGCCGTTACCATCCCTAACCCCCGACCTGGAGCAGTAGGTGAGTACGTCCGACTTCCCACGGGTCGACCCCCGCGTCGACTTCCCCGCCCTCGAGCACGAGGTGCTGGACCTGTGGGACGAGATCGACGCCTTCGCCGAATCGGTCCGGATGCGGCCCGCCGACAACGAATACGTCTTCTACGACGGTCCGCCGTTCCCCACCGGCAACCCTCACTACGGCAACCTGCTGGCCGGCGTCATCAAAGACGTCGTGCCCCGCTACTGGACCATGCGCGGCTACCGGGTCGAGCGCCGTTTCGGCTGGGACACCCATGGCCTCCCGGTGGAGATGGAGGTCGAGAAACAGCTCGGCATCTCTGGCCCTCGTCAGATCGCCGAATACGGAATCGCCGAGTTCAACGAGGCGTGTCGATCCTTGGTCCAGGCCAACACCGAGGCGTGGCAGACGGTCACCCGCCGGCTGGGTCGGTGGGTGGACATGGAAAACGACTACAAGACCATGGACACCGACTTCATGGAGTCGGTGTGGTGGGTCTTCAAGCAGCTCTGGGACAAGGGGCTGGTGTACCAGGACTTCAAGGTGCTCCCCTACTCATGGGGTGCCACGACACCGCTGTCGAACTTCGAGGCGAACCTCGACTACCGCGAGACCGACGACCCCTCGATCACCGTGCGACTGGAGGTGGTGGAAGGCCGGGGTGATGTCGCCGCCGGTGACTTCCTCCTCATCTGGACCACGACGCCGTGGACGCTTCCCGGCAACCTCGCCGTCGCCGCCGGAGAAGACATCGACTACGTGCGGATCGACGACGAAACCGGACGCTTCTGGATCGCCGCCGACCGGGTGTCGGCCTATTGGAAGGACTCCCCCGACCCAGTGGCCACGGTGCGTGGCTCCGAACTGGCGGGTGTCTCATACCGTCAGCCCTTCGATCACTTCGAGACGGAGCGGGACCGGGGCGCGTTCCGGGTCATCCTCTCCGAGGACGTCACCATCGACGACGGAACCGGGCTGGTGCACATGGCGCCCGCCTACGGTGAAGCCGACTTCCTGGCGTTGCAGGCGGCGGGCCTCGACGTGCTCGTCGATCCGGTCGACGCAGAAGGCCGCTTCACCGAGGAGGTCCCCGAGGTCGCCGGCATGAACATCAAGGACGCCGACAAGGTCCTGATGGCGCTCCTCAAGGACATGGGGGTCCTGGTGCGCCAGGACCGCATCCGCCACTCGTATCCGTTCTGCTACCGCACCGGGACACCGCTCATCTACAAGGCCATCCCCACCTGGTTCGTGAAGGTGGACCCGGAGAAGATGACAGCCCACAACGAGTCGATCCATTGGGTCCCCGAGTACGTCGGGCTCGCGTCGGTTCGGTAACTGGCTGGGCGGAGCTCGAGACTGGGCGATCAGCCGTAACCGGTACTGGGGCTCGTGTATCCCGGTGTGGACCTGCGACAGCTGTGACGAGTCCGAGTGCATGGGGTCCATCGAAGACCTGGAGCAGCGCAGCGGTGTTCGTCTCGACGACCTGCACAAGCACATCGTCGACCCGGTGACGTTCCCGTGCCGGACGTGCTCTGGCATGATGCAGCGGGTACCGGAGGTGCTCGACTGCTGGTTCGAGTCCGGGTCGATGCCCTACGGACAGGTGCACTACCCCTTCGAGAACCGGGAGCGGTTCGAGTCGACCTTCCCGGCCCAATTCATCGCCGAGGGCCTGGACCAGACCCGGGGATGGTTCTACACCCTCCACGTCCTCGCCACATCGTTGTTCGACAGGCCGTCGTTCCAGAACTGTGTGGTCAACGGCATGATCCTGGCCGAGGACGGTCGCAAGATGTCCAAGAGCCTCAAGAACTACCCGGACCCCGACGAGATCTTCGACGACGCCGGCGCCGACGCTCTACGAGCGTTCCTCATCAACTCGCCGGTGCTTCGGGCCGAGCCACTCCGGTTCTCCAAGGACGGTGTTCGGGAAGTCGTGCGGACCGTGCTGCTTCCGTTGTGGAACACGTACAGCTTCTTCACCACCTACGCCGAAGCCGACGGGATCACCCTCGCCGACCTCGCCGATGCCGCACCATTGGCCGAACGACCCGAGATCGACCGATGGATTCTCTCGGTGCTCCAGACCCTCATCGCCGAGGTGAACACGCAAATGGAGGGCTACTACCTCTACAACGTGGTTCCCCCCACGCTCGGCTTCATCGATGACCTCACCAACTGGTACGTGCGGCGTTCGCGCCGGCGGTTCTGGGCACGTCGCGGAGACTCTGCGTCATCGGACTCCGACAAGCTGGCGGCGTTCGCAACCCTCTACCAGGTTCTGTCGACCTTCTCCAAGGTGCTGGCGCCGGTGCTGCCGTTCGTCACCGAACGGATCTACCAGGGTCTGGTGGCCGGTCTCGACCCAGCCGCCCCACGCAGTGTGCACCACTGTGAGTTCCCCGTGGCCGACGCCGGCCTGATCGATCCGGGGCTCGAGGCGGAGATGGCGGTGGTCCGGGAGGTGGTGGCCCTCGGTCACTCGCTCCGCAAGCAGAGCCAGGTGAAGGTGCGCCAGCCGCTCCGCCGGGCGGCGGTACTGAGCCACGACCCGCTCGTGGCGGCCGCCGTTCGAGCTCACGCCGAGCTGATCGCCGGCGAACTGAACGTCAAGTCCGTGGATGTCGAGACCGACGAGAGCGACCTGGTGGAACTGAGCGCCAAATGTGACTTCAAGCGGCTCGGCAAACGACTCGGTCCCCGCATGAAAGAGGTGGCGGCGGCCGTCAGCGCCCTGCCGCAGTCCGACATCCAGCGCCTGCTGTCAGGCGGGACCGTCGAGGTCGCCGGCGAGGTACTCGGCTCCGAGGACGTGATCGTCGGGCGTACGCCCCGTCCGGGCACCGTGGTGGAGACGGCAGGCGCCCTCGCCGTCTCGCTCGACACGTCGATCGATGAGGAGTTGGCCGTGGAGGGAGCTGCCCGCGAGCTCGTGAGCCGAGTTCAGACACTTCGACGCGAGGCAGGGTTGGCGATGGCCGACCACATCATGCTCGCCTGGAACTCCCCGGATGCGACGGTGGTGGCCGCTTTCACGGAACACGGTCCGTTCATCGCCTCGGAGGTGTTGGCCGATCAGATCGTGGTCGATCCATCGTTGGAGGTGGCGGCAGGATCAGCCGACGGTGAGTCGGACGAGGGCCTGACGGTGGGACTGGCCGTGACCCGGGCGGCCTGAACCCCGCCCGGCGCTCACTCCCAGGGGCGTCGCGGGCGGTCGTCTTCAGCGGTGGGGGTCGTCTCTTCGCCCCAACCTTCCAGCCCCGCCCGCTCCCAGGCTTCGCCGGCGTCGACATCGTCGGCTTGGAGTGCCTCGGAGGCAGCGACGATCTCCTCGTCGGCGAAGCCGTCGTCGACATCGAGCTCAACCATCTCTTCGATGGCATCGACATCGACCGCCGCATCGACCACTGCCGCTTCGACATCTGCCTCGCCCAGCCCCTCGAGGCCGGCGAAGGTCGCCTCGGCGAGTGCTTCCTCCAGCGGGTCACGTGATACGGCGGTCTCGATCTCGTCACTCAATGACGGCGCCCACTGGGCGGCCGATGATCGAGGCTCGGGGAGCGACTCCACCATGTCGTCGGGCTGCGGCGTCACCCAGGAATCGACGTCGCTGCTCTGCTCCACAACCCCTTCCCCCTGACCGTCCTGATCGAACCAGGCGTCGGCACCATCGGATTCGGCTTCGATGACGGTTTCGGTGGCGGTCTCTGAAACCGACTGGGCGACCAGATCGGAAGCGTCCATATCCGGACCTCCGCTCGAATCGGCGTCGGCGGCGCTGTCGGCCGCAAACGCGGCGATCCCGCCGGCAACGCCGGCGGTCGAAGCGGACGAGGCATCGCCGGGCGCAGTACCCTGATCACCGAGCACGTGTGCCTCGGCGGTGGCCACCGACCGATCCATCTCTTCGAGATCGCTCTCCATCGAACCGGCGAGAGCCTTGACCTTGTCGCGGATCTCGGCGACGCCGGCCTTCATCGACGAGACCTCGAGCGCGAGCTTGGCCCGCTCCTCTTCGCGCACCGCCGCCAGCATCTCTGCCTGGGTGCGGGCGTCGGTCAACAACCGGTCGGCCTCGCGGTTGGCGTCCTCGATGATCATGTCAGCCGATCGCTGGGCGGCGACGAGCGCACGCGAGATTGCGCTCTCGGAGTCGCCCTTGCCGGCCAACTCGATTTCCAGGGCCTGGATGCGGGCCTGCGCCTCGACAAGTCGCAGCTCGTACCCCTTGAGACTCGTGACCACCTCGTCGAGGAAATCGTCGACCTCGTCGAGGTCGTATCCCCGGAGGGCGGTCCCGAACGTCTTCTGTTGGACGTCGATCGGCGTCAACGCCATGTGTTCACCTCAGGCTGGATGTGTCGAGCTTACGGACGCTGTCGCGGCTATCCAAGGATCTCTGCGCATCATCAGCAGATGATGCGGACGACCACGAAGATCAGGAGCACCGACAGATCGAGTGAGATACCGCCCAGGTTGAGCGGCGGGATCACCCGTCGAATCGGGAGGACGATCGGCATGATCAGCTTGTCGAGGAAACGGTGGACCTTGCCGATCGGATGGTCGTAGGGGACCCGGATCCACGAGAGCACGATCCAGGCGAAGAGGGCGAGCAGGAACAGATCGAGGATCTGGCAGATGAGGACGCTGAGGTTCATCGGAGGGGGCTCTATTCGTCGAGGGGGATCTCGTATGCGCCGAGCGCCTGAAGACGCCGCTTTTCCTCCGTACTCAGATCGGTTCCCGCCAACGTGATGAGCACGAGGGAGTCCCCCACCTTTCGCATACGGCCGTCGAGTGCGTAGATCAGGCCGGAGGAGAAATCGATCACCCGCCGCATCAGCTCGGAGTCGGTGCGACGCAGGTCCATCACCACCGGGATCCGGTCGCGCACCCAGTCGGCCAGGATCTTGGCGTCGCCGAACTCCTCGACCACGAGGATGTTGGTCTGCGGCTCGGGCCGGATCGAACGCATGCTCGACGAGCCCGACGACGGGGCGCTGGCGGTTCGAACGGTGGCCGAGGCCGGCGCCGAATGCTGGGCGTGGGAAGACTGCTGAACCCGTTGCACCGCTCCACCGGGTGAACCCGAGGCGGCGGTGCGGGAGGTGGCGGCGGGTGGCTCGATACGCCGACCCTCGGGAGGCGTCAACGGGCGTACCTTCCGATCGTCGGCCGCGCTCGTCTGCACGGGGTCGTGGTCGACTTCGTGATCCACGTTGTCCTCATCGACGAGGCCCAGGTAGACGAGTGCTTTCGAGAACAATGACGACATGTGGTGTGACCCTCCCGGTCAGGAGACAAAGATAGCCCGTCCAGGACGGATGATGGTTGCACCTTCCTCCACCGCAACCTCGAAGTCGTCGGTCATGCCCATCGACAGGTGACGCACGGAGGGGTGGTGGGAGGCGACTTCGTCGCGAAGCTCACGGAGCTGCCGGAAGAACGGCCGGGCCTCATCTGCCCGATCGACGAGGGGCGGAATCGCCATGAGGCCCCGCACGTCGAGCCCCAACGCCAGCGCGCGGCCGCAGGCCGCCATCGTCTCGTCGGGATCGAAACCGTGCTTCTGTGGCTCCCGCCCGATGTTGACCTGGAGGAGCACGGGCGGTGCCACGCCAGGACCCTTGAGCCAGAAGCGGCCGAGGTCATCACGATCGAAGGAGTGGAGCAGGCACGCAACCGGACGCACGAGCCGGACCTTGTTGGTCTGCAGCGGGCCGATGAAGTGCCAGTTGATGTCGCCGGGCAGATCGACCGTCTTGGCGGCGAGTTCCTGGGCACGGTTCTCCCCGAAGTCCCGCTGGCCGAGGTCGTAGATGCGACGGATGTCGTCGGTGCCGTGACCCTTGGACACGACCAGCACGGTGATGTCGTCGGTTGGCCGGCCGCTCCGCTCGGCGGCGGCGGCCACCCTGTCGATCACCGACCGGTACGTCATGGCGTCTCTTCCGGCGGGGGAACCCAGCCAACAGCAGCCATTCGCAGGGGCGTGGCCGAGCCGCGATGACTGTGATGTCCCGGGTGATGGCCGGTGCACCTGCCGGCGTCCCACAACGGCAGCGGGTCGAGCTGGCGGCGGGCTGCATCGAGCAGGTCGACGGACAGGGTGTCGCGGGTCGTGAGCGCGCGCGAACCGGGGAACCGTTCGGCGACCTCGGCACCGACCTCGAAACAACACGGGCCGATGTGGGGCCCGGCGTACGCGGCCGCCGGTGTCATCCCGTTGGCACGCATCACATCGACGGTCCGAACCAGAACCGCGGCGGCCATACCCCGCCACCCGGCGTGAGCGACGCCCACACCGGCATCGGAGGTGATGACGACACCGAGACAGTCCGCCGTGAACACCGCCAGCGGAAGTCCGGGCACCGCGCTCACCATGGCATCGGCCTCACCCGCCGATCCTGGCTCGCCCACGCGAACCACGGCGTTGCCATGGACCTGGTGCACGGTCGCCCACTCGTCGGTGATGGACAGCTCCGCCGACACCCGACGGCGGGCATCGGGATCCGATCTCAGATCGCCGTCTTCGGCCAGGGTGAAGGCCACCCCCGGCGCAGGGCTCATCATCCTTGAACGAAGGTGGGGATCTCGAGATCGTCGCGGGCCGGCTCAGGAGCCAGGGTGGGGCGCGACGACGTGCTGGAAGTTGTGGCCGACCCGGGTCCGCGAACCGGACGCTTGCGGTCGAATCCGGCGGCGATCACGGTGATGCGCATCTCCTCACCGAGCGAATCCTCGATCATGGCACCGAAGATGATCTCGGCGTCGTCGTCGGCGTGCTCGGAAACCACCTGGGCGGCGGTGGTCGCTTCGTGCAACGTCATCGACGGCGGACCGGCGACCGACAGCAACACTCCTCGCGCTCCCTCCATCGACGTCTCGAGCATCGGGCTCGAGATGGCCCGTTGGGCCGACTGCGCTGCCCGGTCGTCCCCCGACGCCCGTCCGATGCCCATGACGGCGGTACCGGCATCGGACATGACGGTCTTGACGTCGGCGAAATCGACGTTGATGAGACCCGGCGTGGTGATGAGATTGGTGATCCCAGACACACCGTTCATGAGGACGTCATCGGCGAGCCGGAACGTCTCGAGCATGGGCGCCTTGGGATCGCCGATCTCGAGCAGCCGGTCGTTGGGGATCACGATGAGTGTGTCGACGGCGTCCCGCAACGACTGGATTCCCTGTTCGGCGTGAAGGGCACGGCGACGTCCCTCGAATCCGAAGGGGCGGGTGACGACGCCGACGGTGAGCGCACCCAGGCTGCGGGCCACCTCGGCGACGATGGGGGCGCCACCGGTGCCGGTGCCGCCGCCTTCGCCGGCGGTGATGAACACCATGTCGGCCCCCTTGAGCACCTCTTCGAGCTCGGCGCGATGCGCCTCGGCGGCGGCGCGACCCACTTCGGGGTTCGCTCCGGCTCCCAGCCCTCGGGTGATCTCCCGCCCCAGGTCGAGCTTGACGTCGGCGTCCGACATGAGCAGCGCCTGGGCATCGGTGTTCAGTGCGATGAACTCGACCCCACGAATGCCGGACTCGACCATCCGGTTGACGGCGTTCACACCGCCGCCGCCGACTCCAACAACCTTGATGATGGCGAGGTAACCGCCACCGCCGTAGCCGCCTGCGTTCATGATGTGATCCTCGCGTTCGGCGCGTTCAGCGCGTTCAGGGTGTTCATCGTGTTCCTCGCCGTTCAGAAAAGGTGCGAAATTCAACCGTTGACCTGAGGTTTACACACAACGTGGCCATTCGTAAAGGTCTTCCGATTGAGGTTCAAGTAGAGCTACAGGGTCATCCCTCTTCAGGGTTGTCCACAGGGTCGCCGGACTCCCCTTCGCCTTCGGCCGCACCCGGTGGCAAGACCGCGGGCTGCCCGGGAGCCATCACCGTGATGATCGACCCCGCCGCCGGAGCCCGGTCGATGACCGCCGCCACCGCCGCGGCCTTCGCCCGACCCTGTTCGCCCGTCCCCAGCCGAACCTGATACCCCCCGATCACCGCCTCGAACCCGGTCTCCACGGCCCGGATCACGGCCGTCTCGGCCAGATCCGGCCGCAGGGAATCCATGAACTCGAGCATCCCGATGACGTCGTCGTCGCCTGCAAGGGCGTCGGGGGTGCGATCGGGGGCGACGAGCGATGGGACTCCGAGTTGCGGCTCGGTTGCCGCACCGACCACGACCCCGTCTCCCGCCACCCACGCCCATCCGTCGGCGGTCAGCACCCAACCCACCGGGACCCGCTCGACCACGCCGATCTCGAGAGCGTTGGGCCAGCGCCGCTCCACGGTCGCCGACGCCACCCACGGGTCCGCCTCGAGACGATTCCGGGCGAGCTCCACGTCGACGTCCATGAGCGGCATCCCCTCGGCCACGCCGGCCCCTTCGAGGAGGGAGGGGACGTCCACCCGGGTCGCCCCCGATACGTCGAATGCCGACAACGCCAGCATGGGGGAACGGAAGGCCCACGCGACCGCAGCCAGTGCCGCCGCCACTCCGAGCAGGACGAACAACCGGGTGAGGTTGCGCCGGGCGTGCGACTCCTGCACCGCCTTGCGGCGCGCTGCCATGCGTGGGTCCATCCGGGTCATGACCCCTCCTCATCGAAACCGGCGAACCGGATCTCCGGTTCGAGGTGAATGCCGGTTCGCTCCGCCACGATCCCCTGTACGGTGAGAACCAGTCGACGGACGTCGCCCGCGGTGGCCTCCGAGGTGGCGACGAAGAAGTTGGCGTGCCTGGTCGACACCGAGGCGCCACCGACCGAGAGGCCCTTCAGACCTAGGTCGTCGATGACCCGACCGGCAGCATCGCCCGGAGGGTTCTTGAACACGCTCCCGGCGTTGAGCGTCCCTCCCGGCTGGTACTCCTTGCGCCAGCGGATCACCTCGCGCATGACCTGCTCTCCATCGCCCGGCTCCCCCGCCGTGTACGAGTACCGCGCCGCCACGACGATGTCATCGTCGGTCAGATTCGAATGGCGGTACGCCAGGTCGAGATCAACCGGCGATCGTGAGCTCACCGAGCCGTCGCCGGCTACCACCTCGGCCGACATCAGAACGTCGGCAGTCTCGCTTCCGTGGCAACCGGCGTTCTGACGAACCGCCCCTCCAACCGATCCGGGGATGCCGACGTAGAACTCGAGTCCGAGCCGACCCTCCGCAACGCAGGCTCGGGCGAGCATCGGGAGGCTCACGGCCCCGCCGGCCTCGACGTGGCCTGGGTGGTGGGTGATCGTGGCGAACCCGGATCCGAGCCGAACGACCAGTCCGTTGAATCCTTCGTCGGCGATGACCAGGTTCGAGCCCCGCCCCAGAACCAGTATCGGCACGTCGTCGGATCGACGCGCCGCCAACACGGCGGAGAGTTCCTCGGCAGTGCCCGGTTCGGAGAAGTACCGGGCAGCTCCGCCCAGCTTGTAGGTGGTGAGCGCACCCAGCACGACGCCGGTGCGGACCAGTCCGCGGTCGACGAGCCGATCGAGCGCACTCATGCCCACTCTCCGACGGCGCCGAGGATCTCGGGGGCGATGACGGTGATATCACCGGCCCCCATCATGAGCACCAGGTCACCGGGGGCAACCATCTCTGCCAACCGGCCCGGCACGTCACCAAGGTGAGGGACGTAGACCACGCCTGCGGCGCCGGCACGGGTGGCGGCGTCGGAGACCAACGATCCGGTCACACCGGGGATCGGTTCCTCCCTGGACCCGTACACGCCGGTGACCACCACCACGTCGGCCATGGCCAGGGCGGTCCCGAACTCCCCCTGGAACCGTTCGGTGCGCGAGTACAGGTGCGGTTGGAACACCGCCACCACGCGGCGGTGCCCGCCGGCGCGCGCCTCGCGGATGGTGGCGGCGACCTCGGTGGGATGGTGGGCGTAGTCATCGACGACCGTGATGCCATTGACGGTTCCACGGTTCTCGAAGCGACGGCGGATACCCCGGAAGCGGGAGATGCCGGCGGCGCACACGGCCGGGTCCAGCCCGTACTCGGCCAACAGGGCCACTACGCCGGCGGCGTTGCGAACCATGTGCCGCCCGATTCTCGGCAGCTCGACCGCCACCGAGGTCGAGGCTGAGGTCAGGCGAAAGCGGGAACGGCCACCCTGTTCCACCACATCGCTCACGAGCCAGTCCGAACCGGTCGAGAGCCCGTAGGTCCTGGCGTCCGTCCGGCGTGCCAACCGGGCCGCGCCCGGGTCGTCGAGGCAGGCGAGGATCGGTCCGTCGACGGCCCGGACCACCCGGGCGAAGGCGCTCTCCAGCTCGTCGAGGGTCCCGAAGTGGTCCAGGTGTTCGGCCTCGACATTGGTGACCATGAGGCCGCGGAGGGCGACGTGTTCGAACGTGCCGAAGGCCTCATCGACCTCGAGCACCAGCAGGTCGTCGGTGCCGACGGCGGCATTGGTTCGGTACTCGACGAGATCGCCACCGACCACAAAGGTCGGGTCGACACCGGCGGCACGAACCGCCGAGATCATCATGCCGGTCGACGAGGTCTTGCCATGGGTGCCGGTGGCGCCGATGGTTGGCATCGACGCCGTGATGGCGGCCAACAGCTGCGGTCGCCGCCACACCGTCACACCGGACTCACGCGCCGCCACCAACTCGGTGTCGGAGTCGGGCACCGCCGACGACGCCACCACCAGGTCGACGCCCGAGATGTGATCGGGGCGATGACCCGACCAGACCTCGAGACCCAGGTCGGTGAGCGTGGCGAGCGGCGCTCCCCACCGCAGGTCGGATCCGGTGACCACGTGCCCCCGGCCCGCCAACACCTTGGCGAGGGCGCTCATGCCGGCACCGCCCACGCCGACGATGTGGATCCGGCGGGCGTCCAACAGGTCATCCATGCAAATCCTCCAGTGCGGCGGCGATCACGTCGGCGGCGTCGGGTTTGGCGAGCGTCGCCAGTCCCCCGGCCATGGCTTCACGTCGGTCGGGGTCCGACAGCAGTTCGGCAACCAGCAGTCCCAGACCAGACAACCGGGTCTCGTCGATGACGACGGCGCCACCCACATCGGCGAAGGCGGCGGCGTTCTCGTGCTGGTGGTGTCCGGAGCCGAACGCCCCTGGTACCAGGATCGAAGGTGTGGCGGTGGCTGCCAACTCGGCGACCGCACCACCAGCCCGGGCGATGACCAGGTCGGAAGCGGCGTAGAAGTACTCCATGGCATCCTCGAAAGCGACCACGCTCCAGCGGATCGGTGATTGGACGGCGTGGGCGCGGATCGCATCGGCATGATCGGCCCCTGCCAGATGCAGGATCTGACAGCGGGGACCCTCCCAGGTGTGGGCCATCGCAGACACGGCGGCGTTGATCGCCCCGGCACCGAGGCTCCCGCCGAACACACCCACCACCGGGAGATCGGGGTCGAGCCCGTACCGCTCGATGGCCGGCGCCCGCAACGCCGTTCGGTCGAAGCGCGACAGGGTCGCCCGCATGGGGTTGCCCACCCAGAGTGCCCGGGGCATGCGAGCCGTGACAGGAAAGGCACCGAACGACCGGTCGGCGAACCGGGAGGCGAGAGCATTTGCCAGGCCTGCCTCCGCATTCTGCTCCGACACGGCGAGCCGACAGCCAGAACGACGAGCCGCCATGGCGGCCGGCACCGTGACATACCCTCCCATCCCGAGCACCACGCGCACTCTCCGGGCCGAGAGCTCGGCGCTCATCTTCTTGACGGCGCGCACCACCACCCTGGGGATGCCGAGGTTCGAGGCCGAGAGAGAACGGCGCAGTCCGCGCAACTCCACCTCGACGAACGGGAATCCCTCGGCGGGGTACACACGCGATTCCAGACGTGAGCCGCCCAGGAAGAGGATGTCCGAATGCGCCACGCCGGCGCGTACCAGCGCTTCGCCCACCGACAGCCCGGGGAACACGTGGCCACCGGTGCCGGCGGCGGCGATGGCGTAGCTCACGCCCGGGAGCGTCGGCGGGTCTTCGCCGACGAACTCGAGGTGGCGATGTTGACCAGGACGCCGGCGGCGGCCATCGAGATCGCCAGTGAGGTGCCGCCATAGGATACGAATGGGAGCGTGACCCCTGTGATGGGCATGACACCGAGCACCCCACCGACGTTGACCAACGCCTGGAACGAGAGCCACACCGTGATCCCGGTGGCGATCATCCGCGTGAACGGGTCGGCGCACCGGAAGGCGATGGTGATCCCGATCACCACGAACAGGGCGAACAGGGCGACGACGAGCATCGCTCCGATCAGACCGGTCTCCTCGCCGATGATGGCGAAGATGAAGTCGGTGTGAGCGTTGGGGAGGTAGAACCAACGCGCCCGGCTGTTGCCGAGACCCGTGCCGAAGATGCCACCGGTACCGAGCGCCACGTATCCCTGCACCAACTGGAAACTGTCACCGAGGGGGTCCGCCCACGGATCGAGAAAGCTGGTGATTCGGGACCATCGCTCGGCACTCCGGGAGGCGACGATCAGGGCGATGATGCCGCCGCCGAGTGCCGTCCCGAACACGTAGCGGAGGGGTGCGGTCGACACCACCATCACCGCCACGGCGCAGGCGCCGACGATGATCACCCCTCCTAGGTCACCCTGCAACATGATGAGGAACGCCACCAAGCCGACATAGGCGGCGACGGGGGCGAGATAGTGACCGAGGTCGGTGAGGGTGCGCTGTTTGCGCTCGAGCACCGCAGCCAAGGCCAGGATCACCGAGAACTTGGCCAGCTCTGTCGGCTGGAAGTTGATGGGTCCGAGGTCGATCCACGAGGTGGCGCCACCCGCCTTGTAGCCGATCCGCAACACGACGATGAGGAGTCCCATCGTCACGATGAACAGTGGGAAGGCAGCGCGCCGGTACCAGGCGAGCGGGACTTTTGCAGCAACGATCAGGCCGACCGTCCCCATGGCGAGCCCGGTGAGTTGCCGCTGCAGGTAGTACCAACGGTTCGAGTCCTCGCTCAGCGCCACGGTCGAGGTGGCCGAGATGGTGGCCGCCATACCGATGACGATGAGCGCCGCCATCACGAGCAGCAACGTGGTGACGAGGCGATTGGTGGCGTTGACCTTCTCCTCGCGCTGCTTGACCGCTGCCCGGATCTCGGTGATGGAGGTGACACTCCTGCCTCCGGCCCGCGTCCGCTCGGCGGAGCGTTTGGCCGGTGACCGCCTCTGGGGCGACCGCTTCTGGGGCGACCGCTTCTGGGGCGACCGCTTCTGAGGTGTTCCGGTGCCCGGGGGGCGGGTGGTGGTACTCATGATCTCCCTCCACGTGCCGCAACCTCGGCGGCGAAGACGTCACCGCGGTGACCGTACGAGTCGAACATGTCGAAGCTGGCACAGCCCGGTGCCAGGAGCACGACGTCGCCGGGCAAGGCGACAGCACGGGCCTCGGCGACCGCCTCCGCCATCGAAGCCACCGCCACACCGCGGTCTCCGGCCGCCGCCAGCAGGACGGGTGCCGACTCACCCAAGGCGATCACCGCCCGGACATTGGGTTCGGAGGCGAGGGGAGCGACATCGAGGCCCTTGGCCAAGCCGCCGGCGATCAGAACCACCGATGGATAGCTGCGGATGGCAGCGAGCGCGGCGTGCGGATTGGTCGCCTTGGAGTCGTCGACGAAACGAACCCCGTCGAACTCGCCAACCACGGTGCGACGGTGGGCGCCTGGTGTGAAGGTCTCGATCACCCCACGCATCGCCTCCGCCTCCCCCCCGAGAATCTCGGCGGCGGCGGCCGCCAGCGCCAGGTCGACCAGGAAGGCATCGTCGGACACCTTCACCCGTGACAGATCGATCGATTGGTTCCCCAGCGCCAGCCGGCCGCCGGTGCGGTCGATGCCGTACCCGTCGGTCGACACTCCCCCGGCCCCCACCCCGATACGCCGGCCCGGAGCGCCGGCTGCGATACGGCGGGCGCCGTCGTCATCGGAGCAGTACACGAGCATGTCTCCAGCCCGCTGATGCGCCACGATGCGGGCCTTGGCCTCGAGGTAGCGGTCGAAGCTTCCGTGCCAGTCCAGGTGGTCGGGCGCCACGTTGGTGACGACTGCCACGTCGGGGCGGAACCGATCCGAGTAGTGGAGCTGAAAGGACGAGACCTCGACCACGGCCACCTGGATGTCGGTGCCGACGGCCTCGGCGAGCGGCGTGCCGATGTTGCCGAGTGGGCGGGCATCGACACCTGAGGCGACGAGCATCTCGGCGATGAGCGAGGTGACGGTGGTCTTGCCGTTGGTACCGGTGACCGCCGCCATCGGAAGGTCATCGAGGTGACGCCAGGCGAATTCGATCTCACTCCACAGATCGATCCCCGACTCGAGCGTCTCGACGATCGGGCGCGATCGCTCGGGGATCCCGGGGCTGGTGACGACCAGGTCGACCCCGTGCAACGTGATCGGATCCCACGTCCCGGCGATGGTCGAGAACCCCTCGGCCGAAGCCACGACGAGAGACTCGGCACGGTCGTCGTAGATCGTGACGGAATGGCCGAGTCGGCGTGCCAGCCGGGCAGCCGCCAGACCCGAGACGGCGGCGCCGAGCACCAGGATCCTCTTCCCGACCGCAGGCTCCGTCGTCATTGGAACACGCCGGCCTGTGCGAGGAAGTCACCGTAGAAGAAGCCCAGCCCGAGGGCGACGCCGATCCCGGCCAGGATCCAGAACCGGATCACCACCGTGGTCTCGGGCCACCCCAACATCTCGAAGTGGTGGTGGATGGGGGCCATTCGGAACACCCGCTTCTCGAACGCCTTGTACCAGAGGATCTGCAGCGCCGAGGAGAAGCTCTCGGCGACATACAGGCCGGCTACGAGCACCAACAGGAGTTGGGTGTTGGTGAGGATGGCCATCGCCGCCAACAGTCCACCGATGGCATTGGAACCGACATCGCCCATGAAGATCCGGGCCGGCGGCGCATTCCACCACAGGAACCCGAGCAACGCCCCCAGCATCGCCGTGGCGAGGATGGCCACCTCGAAGGGATCGGTGGCGGTCTGGTACAGCGTCGAGGTCGGGTCGGCGTTCTGGTTGTTCTGCCAGAAGGCGATGATGGTGTATGCCCCGAACATGAGGGCGGCCGATCCGGCCGCCAGCCCGTCCATGCCGTCGGCGAAGTTCGCCCCGTTGGCAAATCCGGTGATCATGAGGAGGACGAGGATCACGAACAGTGGCCCGAGGTCGATGCCGAGTGGGCGCACGAACGACAGCTGCGTCGACACGTCGGCCACCGACGCTCCCCAGGCGAACAGGATGGCGATCAACAACTGGCCGGCGTACTTGGCCTTGATGCTCAGCCCCAACGAGCGCTTGCGGGTGTGTTTCGTGTAGTCGTCGAGGAAACCGATCACGGCCATACCCACGAACGCCAGCATCGCCAGCAAGCCACCCGCGTAGAAGCGGTCGAGCTGGAAGGTCAGGCCGGTCGCCGGCGTCCACAGCTTGACGTGGGCGAGCCCGTAGGCGATGACGACCGCCACCACGAAGACGACGCCACCCATCGTCGGCGTGCCCTGTTTGTGATGGTGTCCCTCGACCTCCTCCTGGATGAACTGTCCGATCGAACGACGGCGGAAGTAGCGGATGGCAGCGGGGGTGCCGAAGATCGAGATCACCAACCCGGCGGCGGCGGACACGAGTAGTGCAATCACGAGGCGTGGCCTCTGACGTCGGCCAATGCCTGACGAGCCACCAGGCGGTCGTCGAAGGGATGTCTGACACCTTCGATCTCCTGATACGGCTCGTGCCCCTTGCCCATGATCAGAACCGTGTCGCCGGGTGTGGCGATGCCGATGGCCCGCCGGATCGCCTCACGGCGATCGACGATGGATTCGAGCGGGACGGTCACGCCGGCGGTCACGGCCTCCATGATGACACCCGGAGGCTCCGATCTCGGGTTATCCGACGTCACCACCACCAGATCAGCCGTCGAGGCCGCCGCTCCCATCAGTGGGCGCTTCGCCTTGTCCCGGTCGCCTCCGGCACCCAACACGGCGATGATCCTGCCACCGGTGAGCGGCCGGGCCGTGGAGATCGCTGCCTCCACCGCGGCGGGAGTGTGCGAGTAGTCCACCACCACCGACACGGCGTCGTCCCCCGACACGAGCTCGAAGCGGCCAGGGATCCCGCGGAGAGAGTCGAGCCCGATCCGCACCGCGTCCACGCCGAGCATGTCCAGACAGCACCCGGCCGCCACGGCGGCATTCGCCACCGAGAACGCGCCCGGCACGGGCAGCGCAATCGGGATGATGTCACCCGAAGGCAGGGTCAGGTCGAAGTTGCTGCCCTGCATCGAGGCGGAGTGCATCACCACGCCGATGTCTGACGGGAAGTCGACGTCGTCGGCGGTGCTGGTCTTCACCGTCAACCTGGGACCGGTCACCATCGACGCGAGGCGCCTTCCCCAGGTGTCGTCGACACAGATCACCGACAGGTCGCAGTAGTCGAACAGCTTTGCCTTCTGGGCGAAGTAGTCCTCCATGTCTGCGTGGAAGTCGAGGTGGTCCTGGCTCAGGTTGGTGAAAGCGCCAACCGAGAAGTGGGCTGCGTCCACCCGACCGAGGGCCAAGGCGTGCGACGAGACCTCGCATGCCACCAGATCGGCTCCTCTGGCCGCCATTCCGGCCAGTAGCCGCTGGAAGTCGCTGGCCTCTGGTGTGGTGCGTTCCGACGGGATCGTCTCGTCGCCGACCCGTATGCCGATCGTGCCGATCACACCGGTGGTGAGCCCGGCCGCCTGACCGATCGACTCGACCATGTGGGTCACCGAGGTCTTGCCGTTGGTGCCGGTGATGCCGACCATGCGCAGCCGAGTGGACGGGTTCCCATGAACAGAGGCGGCCAGTGGACCCAGCGTCGACCTCGTGTCGGAGACGACGAGCTGGGTGATGTCGACGTCGACCGGATGATCCACGACAACCGCCGGCGATCCGGATGAAGCGACGTCGGCGACGAACTCGTGGCCGTCCCGGGTCATGCCACGAACGGCGACGAACAGGACTCCCGGCCCGGCGGAACGGCTGTCATGGGTGACGTCGGTGATGACGAGGGTGTCGTCACCGATCACCCGGCCGGCCACGATGGTCGCCAGGTCGGCGAGGATCTCACTCGGTGATGACATCGGGTGCAACTCCCATGCGCTGCAACGCAGCCGACATCACCTCGGAGAACACGGGCGCTGCGGCCAGACCACCGAAGCGGTATTCGAACGCCGGGTTGTCGACCACGACCGCGACCACGACCTTGGGATCGTCGATCGGAGCCATCCCCACGAAGCTGGCGATGTTCTCGTCGTCGGAGTAGGTGCCATCGGCGGCCAGCTTCGAAGAGGTGCCGGTCTTGCCACCCACCCGGTAACCGGTGATCTGGGCCTCGGTTCCCGTGCCGTCGCTCACCACCATCCCGAGCAGTTGGCGCATCGCCCACGAGGTGTTCTCGGACACGACACGGCGGGCTTCCACATCGGTGGGCCGGCCGTTGACGTCGGCGACGAGATGGGGTTCCACCCAGACACCGTCGTTGGCGATCGCCCCGTAGGCGGCTGCCAGCTGGAGGGGCGTGACGGCGACCGAGTATCCGATGGCGGCGGAGGCGAGGCAGGTGCTGCAGGTTTCGTCGACCGTTATCTGCCCGACCGCCTCACCGTTGAAGTCGACGCCTGTGCGCTGGCCGAACCCGAACCGGCGCATGAACAGGTCGAGGGCGCCGTCGGGAAGACGGGAGGCGATCTTGATGGTTCCGACGTTCGAGGAGATCGTGAAGATCTCCTGGACCGTCATGTCGCGGGTTTCGTGCTCCTCGGCGTCGCCATAACACCCGTTGATGTCGTCGGTCTGGGAGAGACAGGCACCTTCGTTGATCTCGATTCGGTCGGCCACCTGCGGGATCACCGTGTTCGTCTCGACCGTGTCGGTCTCGAGTGCGGCGGCCAGGGTGATCAGCTTCTGGGTCGAGCCGGGCTCGTACTGATCTCTCACCACCGAGTTGGAGAACGGTCCGCCGTCGAGCGCCGTGCGCAGCTCCGGATCGAACGAGGGTGCTCCGGCCATGGCCAGTATCTCCCCGGTCTCGGGCTGGATCACCACGACCCAGCAGGAGCTCGCCGAGGTCCGGTCGACAGCGTCAGCGCAGGCCTCGCCGGCGGCAAACTGCAGCGAAGTGTCGAGCGTGGTCGTCAGGTCGTCACCGGGCACGGCCGGGACTCGTTCCATGGGACGTTGCGGGATGTTGGTGCCGTTCTCGGCACGTTCGTAGCGGATCCGACCGGGCACTCCGGTGAGGATCTCGTCATACACCAACTCGAGTCCTTCGATGCCCTGGCCGTCGATGTTCGAGACGCCGATCACCTGCGACGCCACCACCCCGGTCGGGTACATCCGCTTGGGCTCTGTGACCTCGTAGACGCCTGCCATATCGTAGGCCATCAGCTGGGCGGCCACATCGGGCTCCAACTGCCGGGCGAGGTAGACGAATCCGATGCCCTCGGTCAGCGCGTCCGACAGCCTGCCGCGCAACTCGTCGACGTCGACGTCGGTGTGCTGCGCGATCCGCTGGGCAACCAGGATCGGGTCGCTGAGCTCCTCGGGCACGGCATAGAGCGTCACGCCGTCGATGGTCAGCGCGAGCGGATCGCCGTTGCGGTCGAAGATGCGACCACGGGTGGGGGAAAGCTCCTCCTCCACCAGTCGCTGCTGGAGCCCGCGGTCGGAGTATTCAGAGGCGTGGACCACCTGGACCTGGAACAGCCGAAACCCGATCCCTCCCCACACCAGCACCAGCACAGCACCGAGGGCGATCAGGCGTTGCTGACCAGGAGACCAGGCCCGTGCGGCACGAAGCGCCGCCATGACTCACCTCGGGCGTCGACGCGACGGCGGACCCGAGGTCGCCGTCACGCCGACGCCAGCGCGACGTCGGGTGAGCCCGATGAACGGGCTCATGGTGGTCCTTCTTCCTCTGCGACTCCAGCACCGATCGCAGGAGCGGCCACCCCACCGGAGGTGGCGGCTTCGACCAGGAGATCGGGATCGAGGCCGTCGTCGATACCGTCGACCAGCAGCACGGTGCGTGTGTCCGGATGGACGAGACCCATCTGTTCGGCCAGCGGGCCGATCCTGGTGGGACTCTCGAGCTGGGCGATCTCGAGGGTGAGCAGGGCCTGACGTTCTGTTTCCTCGGCGATCTGGTCGTTGAGCTCCGTCAGCTGGAACGCACCGGCGTCGAGTGATGTGCGGGCCATCACGATTCCCAGCATCGAAGCGATCACGACGATCCCGAACACCACGAACGGACCGACCTGCGGGCGAACCGGGCGACGCCCACCGATGACCCGGAGACCGGCGGGGCGCGTGGCTACGGCCCGTGCGGCCCGGGCGGTCATGCCGCCACCTTCTGAGCGACACGCATGCGCGCAGAGCGGGACCTGGGGTTGGTGTCGACCTCTGCTGCGCTGGGTTCGACAGCCTTCCTCGTCAGGACGAGCAGCTCGGCTTCGGCTCCGCACGCACACACCGGCAGTCCCGGCGGGCAGGTGCATCCCTTGCCTCCGGCGACGAACCGGCGCTTCACGATGCGATCCTCGAGCGAGTGATATGAGATGGCGACGATCCGGCCGCCCGGCGCCAACCGGGCGATGGCGTCTTCGAGACCACGTTCCACGGAGGCGAGTTCGTCGTTGACGGCGATGCGAATCGCTTGGAAGGTGCGACGGGCCGGATGCCCGGGGCGACGCCGGACCGCGGAAGGGAGCGATTCGGCGACCACTTCGGCCAGCCGCACCGTGCCCACGATGGGGCGGGCGGCGACGATGGCGCGGGCGATGCGATCGGCATTGGGCTCTTCGCCGAATCGTCGAATGGTCTGCGACAGCGCGCGTGCGTCCCACTGGTTGACGATCTGGTCGGCGCTGAGACTCTGGTTCGGGTTCATCCGCATGTCGAGCGGCCCGTCGTTGCGGTAGGAGAAGCCCCGTCCGGCCTCGTCGAGCTGATGTGACGAGACCCCGAAGTCGAAGAGGACTCCGGAGATCGTGGAGATGCCGGCGGAGTCGAGGAGGGCCCCGAGATCACCGAAGTCACCGGCAACCAGTTCCACCCCGAGGGCGGCTGCGTTGTCGACTGCGGCCGGATCCCGATCGATTCCCACGATTGACACGTTGCTCCCCAGCTCCCGTTTCAGGATCGCGCTGTGACCGCCACCTCCGAAGGTGGCGTCCACGATCACTCCCTCTTCGATCGGTCGAAAGAACTCGACCACCTCGTCGGCCATGACAGGCCGGTGATACTCCCGGTCCTGGCTCATGGCCAGCCCCCCGGGCGCTGGCACCAACGTGGAAGCGGGCGGAGTCAGGGGCCTTCCAATTGGTTCCGGGGGGCTGGCGATGAGTCAGGCATCGCTACCTGCAGTGATCAGTCCTCGTCGTCCTCCTCGAAGTCCTCGTCGTCGCGGGTGAAGTCCTCTTCACCGCGGGCCTTGTCGGCAGCGAACATCTCCGGGTTCCACAACTCGATGTGGTGGTACAACCCGAGGACCTTCACCTCTCCCCCTTCGACCAACTCTGCGTAGTTGCGAAGCTCGCCCTTGAGGAGGAGCCGTCCGGCTTTGTCCAGCGTCTGCTCGTCGGCGCCGGAGAAGAAGATTCGCTGGACTCGCCGTCCGGCACGGGTGGGCGGTGCGGCCATCACTTCGGCCGCCTTGCGCTCGTAGGCCTCACGGGTGAAGACGAGGAGCTGACGATCCTCGCCCTTGGCGACGATGCAGCCGTCGGCGAGGGCATCGCGGAACCGGCGGGGCAACACGACCCTGCCTTTCTCGTCCAGCGAATGGGTGTCCTCTCCGAGAAACACTGTTCTTCATCCCTGCCCGTCATCGACTCGTTCCTTGTTCGAAGGGGAAGACGTCCCGAGCCCTGACCGGACCCAATTCGACCCACTCCCCCCGACGCTGTTGATCTCCTGAAGCGACACTATGCCCCACATCGCCCCACATGTCAACACAATCTCCCACTTTTCTACCACTGGGACCCATTTCTGGGGCACGGGCGCGCCGTTTGAGATTGGAACGGGGGAACCGAAGGGATTGGGCTGCTGGCTACTGGCTGCTGGCTACCGGCCAGCACGCGCCATACCTACGTGGTGTGCCATGGCGGAACGAAGCGCCCCAGCAGCCAGCCAGAGCCGCGTACGCAGGAGTGTTGTGTCGGACGTCGGACGTTTCAGCAGCAGCCAGCAGCCAGCAGCCAGCAGCCTAGCAGCAGCTTCTTCATCCCGCTTCCAGCATCAGATACCGCTGCCACAGCGGATCGACGACGTGGCCTGCGCTGGCATAGATCCATCCGTGGGCGCGGGGCGCCTGCGGACGTTTGGCGAGGACGAGACCTGCCTCGGCTGGAAGGCGGTTGCCTTTGCGGACGTTGCAGCGGCGACAGCATGCCACCACGTTGTCCCAAGTGTGCTGGCCTCCCCTCGAGCGGGGCAGCACGTGGTCGATGCTCTCGGCCGGACCGGCACAGTATTGGCAACGGTTGTCGTCGCGCCCGAACACGGCCCGACGGCTCACCGGAACGGTGCGTTGGAAGGGGACATGGACGAACGCTGTGAGCCGGACCACCGACGGAACCTGCATCTCGGAGCGTTCGGAGCGCCACACCTGGCTTCGGTGTTCGAGTGCCACGGCTTTGCCTCTGATCACGAGCACCAGGGCCCGTCGATCGCTCACGACCGACAGAGGCTCGTGGCTCGCGTTGAGGACGAGGACTCCTGGCACGTTCTTCCTTCCGCACCGGGAGAATACCGCCCCACGGCCCGGACGGTGGGACGAATCTTCAGAGCGATTCGAGACGGCGCAGCGCGGTCTGCGTGGCGAGATAGAGGGCGTCGTGCAGCATGGGCCGGGCGACCTCGACTGCGATTGCCGACTCCGATCCCCGGCGCAACAGCAGCGTCACCACACGTTCGCCGTCGAGTTCGTGCATGACCACCGCCACCCGGTCGGGACGGACCAGCCCGTGGAAGTCGGCGACGACCTTGGCCATCGCCTCGGCGGCACCGATCGGAGAGATGTCGGCCGTTGCCTCCACCTCGCGCCCGTTACCCGAGAGAGCGATCACCAGGCCCTTGCCACCCTGTTGCACCTGAACGCGGGGCATCTCCTCATCCATCGGCAACCTGGTGGACGTGGGCGTGGCATCGACCAGCCCTTCTGGCGGTGTCACGTCGAGCCGTACCTCGGTGCCGTTGCGCGGCACCTCTCCGATCGGGGCCAGCCCCCCGTCCCGAAGATCGAACAGGTCGCCGCCCGATCCACCTCCCGGAGAAGAGATGTCGGCCTCGGCGACGTCTGCCACCTCGGCCACGATGGCGGGCGGCGTGCGACGTGAGCCGAGCTTCCAGCCTGGCTTGCGGCTGCGCAGCCCATAGGCCACCAGCACCTGGCGGATCTCCTCGAGCACACCCGCCTCGTCGGCACCCGGCAGGACCTCGACCTTGATGGCGTCGACGCCCTCCTCGCCTAGCTCGACGCGGATCGAGGCAACCCCCTCGACGGTCCTCAAACGGTCTTCCAATCCGATCACGTACGAGCCCTCCTCTGACGTCTACGCCATGAGGCGTATTCCACGATGTCCCCCAACCTCGCGGAAGCGTCGGACCGGCCGTAGGCCGTTTCCAGGCGCCATCCCAGATGTGTTCCCGATGGAACCGGCACAAAGGGTACCCGAGCCCACCAACGCAGCCGCCGGTGCGACCATCCGATACGGATCAGTTCGACCATTGCGCCCGGCAATGCCGGCGCATGACCCCTGAGAGACCCTCCGGCCTCGACCCCTTCGGAATGCTGCATGTGACCCTCGCGAAACTCGAACTCCGACCCGTGCGTTGAAGAGGTTACCCGGGAGTTGTTTCCGGACCAGGGGTAGAGTTTCCGCACCGAGCATGGGAGCACTGAGTGCAACGAGCAGTCGATGGGATGGCGCGAGGACTCGACGAGAACAGGATCGGGTGGTTCGCCGACCGGTTCGAGACGATCGCAGCGAACATCGAGCTGGTCATCCAGGGCAAGCGGCCCGTGATCGAACAGGTGCTCATCTGCCTGGTGGCCGAAGGCCATGTCCTGGTCGAGGACGTGCCCGGCGTCGGCAAGACGGCGCTGGCGAAGTCGTTGGCACGTTCGATCGACTGCACCTTCAACCGGATCCAGTTCACGCCGGATCTGCTTCCCTCGGACGTGACCGGCGTTTCGATCTGGGACCGCCAGGCCAGCGAGTTCACGTTCAAGCCGGGTGCGATCTTCGCCAACGTCGTGGTCGGTGACGAGATCAACCGTGCCAGCCCCAAGACCCAGGCCGCTCTGCTCGAGGCGATGGAGGAACGCCAGGTGACGGTGGACGGGACCACGCGCACCCTTCCCGGACCGTTCATGGTGGTGGCCACACAGAACCCGCTCGAGCACGAGGGGACCTATCCGCTCCCGGAGGCTCAGCTGGACCGCTTCATGATGCGGGTCAAGGTCGGATACCCCGACCGGGCCAAGGAACTCGAGATGCTTGACACCCATGCCCTCCGTTCCACCTACCACGACCTCGCCTCTGTGGTCCACGCCGAGGACGTGCTGGCGATGGTCGACATCGCCCGCCGGGTCCACGTGTCGCCCGCCATCAAGGGCTACATCATCGACGTCGTCGGTTCCACCCGAGCCCACGGTGAGGTGCTGCTGGGAGCCTCGCCCCGCTCGGCTCTGTTCCTGCAGCGGGCGGCTCGGGCCCACGCCGCCGTGGATCGTCGCGACTTCGTGACACCCGACGACATCAAGGCGATTGCCCTCCCCATCCTCGAGCACCGGATGGTGCTGCGTCCCGAGGCGAACATGCGGGGCCTGCGGGTCCGCGACGTGGTGGACTCCGTGCTCAAGAGCCTTCCTGTGCCCGCCTCGGTGGGGATGCCGCAGTGACCCGATGCTGACCGACCGAGGGTGGGCCGTCTTCGGCGCCGGTGTCGCCCTGGTGGCGCTGTGGGTGATGCTCGGCGAGATCGAACTGCTGGCGGGAGGGGCGGTCCTCATCACGGTGGCGCTGGCGGCAATGGTCTTCGTCAGGTCCTCACGGCCCACTGTCGACATCGTGCGGCGCCTCACCCCCCCGTTGGTCCACGAGGGCGACCACGTCACCGTCGACACCATGGTCACCAATCGATCGGGCCGCACCATCCGCAACGCATCCCTGGTCGACGACGTCGAACGTCTGGGCCGTGCCGAGTTCCAGGTGGGGATGCTCGCCTCCAACGACGCCGCCCAGGCGGCGTACCAGATCATCTGCAGACCCCGGGGCGTCTACAAGGTCGGTCCGGCGTCTGTCGAGGTCAGCGATCCGTTCCGCATAGCCTCGACCCGGGCAACCGACACGAGGATCGACCGCCTGGTCGTGTACCCCGAAGTTGAGGATCTGGTCGGATTTCCGTCCACCCGGGGACGCGACCCATCCACCCACGCCAGCCGCCCCGAGTTCAGCCATCGGGGAGGTGAGGACTTCTTCACGCTTCGCGAGTACCGCCAGGGCGACGACCTCCGTTACGTCCACTGGCCGTCCTCTGCCCGTCGCGACGAGTTGATGATCAAGCAACTCGAAACCCCGTGGCAGTCGAGGGCGCTGGTGCTGCTCGATCTGCGCAAGGAGGTCTATGAGAGCGAGGCATGTTTCGAGAAGGCGGTCCGGGGTGCGGCGTCGATCGTGAGGCATCTCGCCGAGACGGGCTTCGACGCCGATCTGTGGGCGGGCGGCTCATCCACCATCCGGGTGGCAGACTACGCGGTCTCGATGGAGGCCCTGGCCCAGACTTCGCCGATGCCTCAGCTCGACCTGCGCGCCGCCGCCTCGCGCCTGGCAAACGTCGGCCGGGGCGGAGCACTGGTACTCGTCTCCGGAGTGCCCGACCACGTGTTGTTGGAGGTCCAACGGCTCTTCGGCCGGGAGTTCGCCACCACCGTCGTGATGACGGCCACCGAGAACACCTCCAGCAACGAGGCAGCATTTCAGCGTACCGGGGCGACCACCGTGCGGGTGGCACCTCACGAATCCTGGGCCCAGGCATGGGCGAAAGCGATGGACAGGTCATGGGGAACCGTCTCGGCAAGCTGATCGGTGTGGCTGCGATCGGCCTGGCTCTGGCCAGGCTCGATCGGCTGCTCGAACCCTCGATCGAAGGTCCGGCCTGGCAGCTGGTGCTCGTGGGCGCCGCCGTGCTGGGCGGTCTGCTCACCTGGGCCGTGTCGTCGGCACGGTTGGGGAGATGGGCGGGACTGTCGATGACCGGCGGCGCCCTGGTTCTGCTGCTGGCGCGCATCGTGGCCCCCGACGAGCTGATCGCCGGACTGCTACCGGGCCCGGCGGCGGTGGAGGAGGCCCGACTCCAGATGGGGATCGCTGCCGAGCTCATCCGCTTCGGCGCCGCCCCCGTGCTGCCGGTCCCCGGGCTCACCGCGGTGCTCGCCGCTCTCTTCTGGGTGCTCGGCGCCCTCGCCGCCGGCTCGCGCGGAGGCCTCAGAGCTCTCCCGGCTCTCGTCCTCTATCTGCAGTTCGCCACCCTCGACCGGCGTCCGCCCGGACTGGGATGGATCGTGGCGTTCGTGGTGGTGGCGGCCGCCGCCCTCATCAGCCTGGTGCCGTCACCGACGGCGACCGTGGGCCGGGCCCGAACCCGAACCGGCAACCTGGTGCCCCGTCGATCGACCTCGTTGCTCACCTCGACCCTCCTGGCTGCGACGATGGTCGGTGTCGTGAGCGCCAGCGCGATGGCGGCGTTCATCCCCGAGTCGGGCATACTCGCCTGGCGCACCCAGTCGGGCATCGGATCCGGCCTGTACGGCAGCGGCTCGTTCAACCTCTTCGTGGGCCTTCAGCAGTCGCTGGTGGACCTGAGCGACGAGCCGATGTTCTACGCCCGGGTCAGCGAGTCCGCTCCACCCAATCGGGAGATCTACTGGAAGCTCATCACCCTCGATGTGTTCGACGGCGAACTGTGGGCGGCGAGCGATCAGAGCTTCGCCAAAGGAGGCAACCCGCGATGGGAGCGCACCGACTGGGAGTTCCAGGGGCCCACCACCCGGGTCGCCGCCAACATCCGCATCGCCGGGTTGTCGGGCCAGTACCTGCCCAGCCTCTACTCCCCCGTCGAACTCTCCTCCGACGAGCCACTCATCACCGAGAGCTTCAGGGTCCGCGAAGACGGTTCGATCGCGGTCGACCTGCAGGTGATCGACGACTGGACCTATCAGCTCGACGCCGACCTCCCGGTTCCCGACATCGCCGCCCTCGCCACCCGCAACGGCACCCTCAGCCCCATGTTCGAGACGGCAGCCGAGGCGGGCCTTTTCGAGGCCGCACCGCAGGACGGAACCGACGCGCAGCGGCCCCAGTCCCTCGCCGACTACACGGCGCTCCCCTCCTCGGTCGGTGACGACGTACGGCAGCTGGCGCGTGAACTGGTCACCGGAGGCTCGACACCCTTCGAACGTGCGCTGCTGTTGGAGTCCTACTTCCGTGACCCCGAACAGTTCACGTACTCCACCGGTGTCGACACCGGTCACTCGTCGCTCGACCTCGAGGACTGGCTGACCGACCCCGACAGCCGGAACTACCGCACCGGGTACTGCGAGCAGTTCGCCACCGCCATGGGTGTGCTCTCCCGGGCGATCGGCATCCCCAGCCGGGTGGTGCTCGGTTTCACGCCCGGCGACGTGGAGACTCAATCCGACGGCTCCGAGGTGGTGGTGGTCCGGGAGAACAACGCTCACGCCTGGGTGGAACTGTGGATGGACGGCCAGGGTTGGGTCCGATTCGACCCAACCCCCCGCAGCGACGGGATCAACCCGTCGGTGACCGCCGACGAGGTGGGCTTCGATCCGCGCTCCTATCTCCCCGCTCCGGGCGAGACCGGCGCATCCGGTGAGGTCCCGGCGGCACAGGTCAACCCGGACCGACTGGACGAGGGCGAGGAGTTTCTTCCCGGCGCCGGAGCGACCGGAGGTGGCGCGACGGGCCCAGGTCGGCCCAGCGGGCTGTGGCTGCTCCCGCTCGCCGCTCTGGCGGCAGTGGCGATACCCGCCTACAAGGCCCTGCGTCGTCGTCGTCGCATGATCAGAATCTCCGACGGCGACGTCGCCGTCGCCTGGAAGGAGATCGTGGATCGGCTGGCCGATCTGGGGACGAACGTCGACCCGGCGCACACACCGCTCGAGATCGCCCGCCGTGAATCGGCCGATCTGGTGCCGTTGGCCCGGCTCTACTCCGCGGCCGCCTACGGCGAACGTGGCAGCGTGGCATGCCTCGAGGAGTTCAACCGGGCGGAAGAGGGTCTGCGCCGTCGCTACGACCGGCGGCGCTGGCGGATCAGCTGGATGCGCCGGGCCTCGCTGCGACGCTGATCCGACCGGCATCGGTGGATCGGGCGGCGAACGTGGAAGGTGACGCAGCCGGTGGGTCCGGCCGTCAGCCCTCGGCCGCCATCAGCTCCTCATGGACATCGTCCTCGACTCGCCGCAGCATCTCCAGGAAGGTGCCGCGGTCGAGCTCGAAGCGGGTGACGTCGTCCTCGACGTTGCGGGTGATCTCGTCGATCGCAATGAAGAACGCCAACTGACCCTGACGAAGTGCGTCGAGCAGCTCACCGTCGTCATGCGCCACCGAGAAGATGGTGGTGCCGTCGGTCACGAGCTTGACGTTGGCGAGGTGCCCGTCCATCTCGGCATTGCGCCGCAGGTAATCCCACGCCCGACGCACACGCTGGAGCGACATGCCGTTGTCGAGGAGGCTGCGGACCACCCGCAGCGCTACGAGGTCACGGAAGCTGTAGAGCCGCCGGATGCCGGGTCGGCCACCGGTCCCCTGAATCGCCGGGGTGACCAGTCCCACCCGATCCCAGTAGCGGAGCTGGTGGTGGGTGCATCCAGTGAGTGCGCATGCCTGCTGAGCCGTGAAACCTTCCTGCAACGCCAACCTCTCCCGTCTGCGCGGCCACGGCGAACCCGGGACCTGAATGGATATGTCTCGACCGGTGCCGGTTCTCCCTCCAGCCGCCGGTCAGAGGGCCGGTACGTTACCGTGCCCGGTCCCCGTGGGGAACCGCACACTAGCCCCCCAGATCGCTCAACCCCGCCGGAACCGGCGGAACATCCTGGGTCGTGCCTCCACAACCGGCGGTTGCTCGGGTTGTGGTTTCCCAGTGCGGGCCTTGAGACCCTGAATGAGAGCCGTCAGCGACAGCACCATCATCAGGAATCCTCCGAGTGCGAGCACCGTGTTCACCGTGAAGAACAGGATCACGATCGTCACTCCGGCCACTGCGCCCGCCGCAGGAAGCCTCACCCCAAAGCGGGAGGAACGGTCGATGTTGCGGACGGCGTGCGCGAGATCCGGGTCCTCTTCGTAGAACTGGCGCTCGATCTCGGCCAGGATCTGCTGCTCACGGTCGTCCAGCGGCATCGGTTCACACCTCGTTGTAGGACTGGCTGGTCCATGCTTGGTGAGGTCAGTATACGTTGGTGGATCGGACTTGAGTCGGCGGTTCCCGGGTTCGTGACGGCACGGCTTCACGAACTTGAAGGAGGGCCTCCTCGGGAGCCCGGACCGACCACTCCGGGCCCGAACCGATCCCGCAATGCGTCCACAGCCACGTCGATTCGATGATGTCGCGTGTCGTCGTCGACGCTCAGCTGCACCGGCTCCCCGCCGGCCACGAGCGACGACACGCCCACCCCGAGGAGACGGACGCCCCGGCCCCGGTCGAGCGCCCGGTGAGCCAGCGTCCTCGCCACCTCGAAGATCCGGTTGCCCACATCGGTGGCCACGGGGAGCGTCTCGGACCGGGTGATGGTGGAGAAGTCGCCGTAGCGGATCTTCACCGTCACCGTCCGCCCCGCCAGGCCGACCCGACGGAGGCGTGCACCCACGCGGTCGGCCTGACGACGGAGGATGGCGGTGACCTCATCGAGCGTGTGGAGATCGACGGTGAACGTCTCCTCGGCCGAGATCGACTTCGTCTCCGAATCGGGGACGACGGGCCTGGGGTCGTGCCCCCGGGCGAGGCCCAACAGGTGGGCTGCTGTCGAGGCACCCAAGTCCCGGCCCAGAACCCGCTCGCCGCAATCGGTGAGATCGGCCACGGTCACCACGCCCAACCGCGCCAGCGACGCCGACGTCGCCGCTCCCACGCCCCACATGCGGTTCACCGGCAGAGCGTCCAGGTAGGCCTGCTGCTCCCCGGCGGTGACCACCAGCAGTCCGTCGGGCTTGGCATCCTGAGAGGCGAGCTTGGCGATGAACTTGCAGGTGGCGACACCCACCGAAGCCGGAAGACCAAGCTCCGACCGGATCTCCCTCCGGATCAGACCCCCCACCTCCGCCGGCGAGCCGTGGTGCAGCCGCAACCCGGACACGTCGAGGAACGCCTCGTCGATCGACAACCCTTCGACCAGCGGGGTGAAACCACGGAGGATCTCGAACACCCTGGTGGACACCCGGCCGTATTCGTCGTGGTCGACCGGCACGATCGTCGATCGCGACACCGTCGCCGCGCCTCGACCATCGGCATCGCCGAGCCCACCCCGAAACGACGGGCCTCGTAGCTGGCCGCAGCCACCACGCTGCGGGGACCGCCACCGCCCACCACGACCGGTACCCCCCGTAGCTCGGGGCGGCGCAACCGCTCCACCTCGACGAAGAAGGCATCCATGTCGACATGGAGGATCGGTTCGGAGAACACGGGGGGGAGGCTACTGGCTGCTGGCTGCTGGCTACTGGCTACTGGGCTCGGCGGGTCCGACGCCCGAGGCAACACGCGGGCAACACGCAATCGAGTGCGGTTGCGTCAGACCCTGCTTCCGATCCAGGAGCCAGCAGCCAGAAGCCAGAAGCCGAGCGCCGGCTCGCTAGCGTGCTCGCAGCATGGCATCGCTCGTTCATCTCGTTCGGCACGGCGAGGTCGACAACCCCCAAGGACTCGTGTACGCCTCGCTGCCTGGATTCGGATTGTCGGAGCTGGGGCGCTCACAGGCGGCTCAGGCGGCGCGCCATCTCGGGTCCCAGCCGGTGGTGGCGGTGTGGTCGTCTCCGCTGGAACGGGCACTCGAAACCGCCGGGATCATCGCCCGACGGTTTGGGGTGCCGGTGCGGGCCGACGAGCGGCTGGCCGAGTGGAAGCTGCTGGACCGCTGGGCGGGTCGGCCGTGGGCCGGGCTGGCGACCTCGTTTCCCGGAGAGCTGGACGCCTACCTGGAGCACCCTCACATGCTGGGATTCTCCGCCGAGCCGCTCTCGGCGTTGGCCAACAGGATCCGCGGAACCATCGAGCTGCTGGCCGAACAGCACCGCGATGGAGACATCGTGATCGTGAGCCACCAGGATCCCGTCCAGGCCGCCCGCCTGTCGTTCGCCGGTATCTCCCTGTCGGGCCTCCACACCGACAAGCCGGGTCACTGCTCGATCGTCACGCTCCGGCCCTCGGGGGGCTGGGAAGACCTCGGCATGTGGACGCCCGAATAGGCCCAGCCACCGCTCATCGTCCGCTGCGGAGTGAGTCGAGAAGCGCCCGGTCGGTCTCGAAGGCGAGTTCGGGAAGCCCACCCAGCGAAAACCACCCGACGTCGACGGCATCGTCGCCCGCCTGCAGCATCCCACCGATGAGGCGGCCGGCGAACCAGATCCCGATCGACAGCTTGGCGGGATCGTGGCGGTTGGACAGCACCTGGATCACATCGTCGACCTCGGCGACCAGCCCGGTCTCCTCGTGAAGCTCGCGAGCGGCGGCCGCCCGCACGTCCTCGCCGTAGTCGACGAACCCGCACGGGATACACCACCGACCAGACCGGGTCGAGGTGGGACCCCGTTTTACCAGCAGCACGCGCCCGGCCTCGTCGGTGAGGAGCACGGCGGCGCCCACCGCCGGATCCCGGAAGTGCACCCACCCACAGGATGGGCACCTCATGCGCATGCGCCCCGCTTTCAGCGCCGGAGCCAGTTCGGCGGTGCACATCGGGCAGTACCGGTACTCGCCCGGCCAGAAGTCGCTTGCGTCGGTGGGCGTCGTGCTCACCGGGCGAGTCTGCCAGTCCATCACGTCGACGTCGAGCAAACGCCCGTTGGGCATCGGCCGTCCCGGCGTTTTGCACTCCCCGATCAGGTCGTGGAGACTTCACGGCGGCAATGAAACGCGCCATCGCCGCCTCCGCCGTCCTGCTCTCCGCCACCCTCGTGTGGGGCGGTCTGGTGCTGGTCGGGCGAGGACCGTGGACGACCGACGCTGCCGCCGTGATGGCGGCGGGGCTGTTGGTACTGGTGTCCATCGCCATCGTGGGCATGCTGGTGGGTGCATCCCGGTGGGGCCGGGTTCTCGGCCTGGTGACGGCCGCTGCGGGTCCGGCGATCGCCGTGGCGGTGCCGATCGACCCGGTTTGGATCGCCGGTCTCGCTCTCTCCGCTGCCGCCATCTACGGCCTGGCGGGAAACGCCACCCTTGGAGCGATCCGAACCCTTCCCGCCGCCGATGGCCCTACTCCGCGGGTGGTGGCGTTCACCCTGGCACTCGCAGCGATACCCACCCTGGTCGCCTCCGCCTCTCCTGGCGGTCTCGATGGCGGCGAGTGGGTCATGATCGTCGCCGGTGCTGTCACCGCCGCCGTCTATGCGAAGGCGACGGCCGGGGCGGTGTGGGCGGTGCGTGTGCTGTTTCCCGTCGTCACCGTTGCCGCCGCAGTCATCACCGGGATGCCCACCGGTCTTCTCTGGCTGGTGGTGGGAGTCGGCGTCGGAGCCTTCGGGTGGACCAAGGAGGCGAGGGTTGCGGTGAGGCCGCTCGTCGAGCAGGGCCGGGCGGTGCCGATGTTCCCGGAGATGGTCCCCTCCGACATCCTCGATGCCGCCGGTCTCGACGAACGGGGCAGACCCCGTGACTGAACCGGTCGGCACCCGCCGCCGTCCCAACCCCTGGATCGTCATCCCGGCGCTCGTGGCGGGGGTGGCGTCGGGCGGGCTGGGGTGGGTGGTCACCGACATCTCCTGTCGGGTGGAGGTCGACGGCGTGATCCAGCACTGCCGCGGCTGGTCGGCGCTGGTGGCGTTGGTCAGCGGCCTGATCGCCGTCGTCGGCATGGTGGTGGTTCTGGTGCTGGTGTACCGCTCGATCGCCGAGTACCGCGACGCCCAGTCGCGGGGAGTCGAACCACCCGGACCGGGCTGTGAGATCCCCGAGGACTAGCCATCAGGCCGGGATCGGCGGTGGCCCTGGCGACGCCCTCGTCTTCGCCCACACTGATCACATGGGAATCTGGGATCACATTCAGGTGGCGATGAACGCCTCGGGTCGGTGCGTTTCGGGGCTGCACAAGCGCTGCGACGGCTCCTCGGGGCGCTCCGACGGCAGGGCCGGGCTCTGCTGGTGCCGGTGCCACGAGCGCGAGCTCGTGTCCGGCACCAGGTCGAAGATCACGTCGCCCGACTGAACACCAACGCCACGTTGTGGCCGCCGAAGCCGAACGAGTTCGACATCACGTGGTCGACGCGGGCCTCTCTCGCCTGGTTGGGCACGTAGTCGAGGTCGCAGTCCGGATCGGGGGTGACGTAGTTGATGGTGGGTGGGAGCACACCGTCTGTGATGGCCCGGATGGAAGCGATCGCCTCGACCGCGCCGGCCGCCCCCAGCAGATGACCCGTCATCGACTTGGTCGATGACACCGGGATCCGTCGCGCCTCTTCCTCGCCCAGCGCCATCTTGATGGCGGCGGTTTCGGTGGCGTCGTTGGCGTCGGTCGAGGTCCCGTGAGCGTTGATGTAGCCGATGTCGGCCGCCGACAGCCCGGCGTCGGCCAGGGCCGCCTTCATGGCCCGGGAGGCTCCTGAACCGCCCGGTCGGGGCAGCGTCATGTGGTAGGCGTCGGCGGACATGCCGTATCCGGTGAACTCGGCGAGGATCCTGGCGCCACGGGCGATGGCTCGATCGCGTTCCTCCAGCACCAGCACACCCGCACCTTCGCCCATCACGAACCCGTCACGATCGGCGTCGAAGGGACGGCTGGCCGTACCAGGGTCGTCGTTCCGGGTGGACAGGGCCCGTGCCGAAGCGAACCCGGCAACGCCGTAGTCGGTGATGGCCGCCTCTGCCCCGCCGGCCACCATCAGGTCCGCCGCACCACGACGGATCATCTCGGCGGCGTCGCCGATGGCGTTGGCCGAAGCCGAACACGCCGTCACGGTGCACGAGACAGGCCCGAGGAGGCTCAGATCGATCGACACGAGACCCGCCGGCATGTTGGCGATGATCTTCGGGATCCCGAACGGGCTCACCCGATCGGGACCGCGCTCACGCATGACGTCGATCTCGTCGATGAAGGTCTGCATCCCACCGAAACCGACCCCGATGACGGCCCCGGCCCGGCCGGCTTCCTCGGAATCGGGGTCGAGTGTGATCCCGGCGTCGGCCATGGCCTCACGGGCGGCGACCATGGCGAACTGCGAGCACCGGTCGTACCGCCGGGCGTCCTTCTTGTCGAAGTACTGCTCGGGGTCGAATCCGACCACCTCCGCTGCGATCCGGGCTTTGAAGGCGGATGCGTCGAACAGTGTGATGTGGCCGACGCCGGAGACGCCGGAGCACATGTTTGACCAGGTTGTGGGCTGATCCGCTCCGATCGGGGTGATCGCCCCCAGACCGGTGACGACCACCCGGCGACCAGACGACATGTCAGGCGTTGAGCTTGCCGTGGACCAGATCGATGGCCTGGCCGACGGTGTGGATGCTCTCGGCTTCGTCGTCGGGGATCTTGACGCCGAATTCGTCTTCGAGAGCCATCAGCAGCTCGACCACACCCAGAGAGTCGACCTCGAGGTCGTCTTCGAAGTTGGCGGCGTCGTTGATCTTCTCGGCATCGAGCCCGAGCTCGTTCACGAGCACCAGTCCCAGCCGGGACGAGATCTCACTGCGGTCCATGTTCTTGTCTCCTTGTCCGTCTTCTTGGTCGCAGAACCCTACAAGACAACGTGACCCTCACGGGTCACAGGGCGATGCCACCGTCCACACTCAGGACCTGTCCGGTGATGTAGCCGGCCTGTTCCGAGGCCAGAAACGCCACAGCGGCAGCCACCTCCGCGGCCTCTCCGAAACGCCCGAGCGTGATCGACGCCTGGGCCCCTTCCCGAACCTCGTCACCGAGTGCTTCGGTCATGTCGGTGGTGATGAAACCGGGTGCCACCACGTTGACCGTGATGCTGCGCTGCCCGACCTCCTTGGCCACCGACTTCGAGAATCCGATCAACCCGGCCTTGGAGGCGGCGTAGTTGGCCTGCCCGGGGTTGCCGGCGAGCCCGGCGACCGAGGCGATCGAGATGATCCTGCCCCACCGGGCTTTGAGCATGCCCCGAAGCGCCGACTTGGTGCAGAGGAACGCCGAGCGGAGGTTGGTGGCGAGCACCTCGTCGAATTCTTCGACGCTCATCCGCAGCAGCAGGTTGTCACGGGCGATACCGGCGTTGTTGACCAGCACCGTCGGCGCCCCCAGCGACGACGACACCGTCTCGAACATCGCCTGAACGGCTTCGGCATCTGCGACATCCGCCTGGACGGCCATCGCCGTGCCACCGCCGGACACGATCTGAGCCACCACCTCGTCGGCGGCATCGGCCCGGGAGGCGTAATTGACGGCCACCGGATGACCCTGCTCGGCGAGCGAAAGACAGATCGCCCGGCCGATGCCCCGCGACCCACCGGTCACGAGCGCCACCCTGGAGACGGGAGCCTGGTCGGTCACTCCGCCTCCTTGTCCCGTCCGAAGTACTGGAAGCTCGGCTCGAGGATGTCCCACACGGTCTTGTCGGTGGCTGGGATGACGACGTCGGAGGTGCCGATCGGCTCGACCCTGCTCCCCCACGTCATGGCGGCCGCCGCCCAGGTGAGCCCACCGCCGAAGGCGGCGAACACGATGTTGGCACCGGGGGTGATCCTGCCGGCCTCCATCGCCTCGGTGATGGCGATGGGGATGGTGGCGGCCGACGTGTTCCCGTAGGCGTGCACGTTCACGAACACCTTCGAGGCGTCGATCCCGAGTCGGCGGGCGGTGGCGTCGATGATGCGCAGATTGGCCTGATGCGGGATCAGGAGGTCGATGTCGTCGATTGCCCAACCGGCCCGATCGACCACGTTCACCGAGGCCTCCCCCAGTTTGGTGACGGCCCGACGGAACACCTCCTGGCCTTCCATGAACACGCCCGCCTTTCGGGGGTCACGTGGACCGGGTGCCCCCACCGTCCCGAATTCGGGCACGCACAGGAAGGGTGCGGCCGTGCCGTCCACGCCCATCTCCGAGGCGAGGATGCCGACCGGCTCATCGGTGGCCTCCATCACCACTGCGCCGGCACCGTCTCCGAACAGGACACAGGTGGTGCGATCGGTGTAGTCCATGATGTAGCTCATCTTCTCCGCACCCACGACCAGCACCCGCTTGACGGTGCCACCCCGGATCATGTCGGAGGCGGCGACCATCCCGTAGACGAAACCCGAACAGTTGGCGTTGAGGTCGAACGCACCCATGCGGGTGCCTCCCAGCCGGGCCTGGATCAGCGCCGACGTCGGGGGCACGATGGTCTCGGGTGTCAGCGTCGCGCAGATGAGAAGGTCGATCTCATGGGCCTCGCGGCCGGCGGCGGCGAGGGCGTGGCTGGCGGCAACGGCCGACATCTCACTCACCTCCACGTGGGAGATGCGGCGTTCCTTGATCCCCGAACGGGAGGTGATCCAGTCGTCGCTCGTCTCCACGATCTTCTCGAGATCGGAATTGGTCAGGACCACCGGCGGCAGGGCTTTGCCCCATCCGGTTATCTCGGCGTACGTCATGTGATGGCTCCTCAGGGTGCGGCAATGCTAGGTGACAGGTGAACGGTCCGCCGTCAGCCGTTGAGGGCCTCGACGGCGGCATCTACATCGGAGCGGCCGGACACGGTGACGATGCCCGCACCTTCCACCGTCCGCTTGGCCATGCCGGCGGTCACGTCACCGGGACCGACATGAACGAAGGTATCGATACCGGCGTCCGCCATGGCCGCCAGCGATTCGGAAAAACGAACCGGCGACACGACCTGCCGGGCGAGGTTGGTGGTGATGTCGGCGGTGTCGAGCGGGGCGGCGTCGACGTTGCCGTAGACGGGGAACGCCGGGTCGAGCGCCGACACGCCGGACAGGGCGGCGGCGACCCGGGTCGAGGCCGGCGCCATGAACTCGGAGTGGAAGGCCCCCGCCACCTTGAGACGCACGGCTCGGCGGACGCCCAGGTCCCGTCCATTGGCGTCGAGCCAGTCGAGGTCTGCGGCACCCCCGGCCAGCACCACCTGGCCGGGGGCATTGATGTTGGCGACACTCAGCCGGCCTCCTGCCGCCACGCAGGCGTCGCACACCGATCGAGCCAACTCGACGTCGGCGCCGAGGAGCGCCGCCATTCCGGAGGGCTCCATGTCGGCCGCGGCCTGCATGGCCCTCCCCCGCTC
Organism: uncultured bacterium; assembly: GCA_963825585.1. Lineage (GTDB taxonomy): Bacteria > Actinomycetota > Acidimicrobiia > Spongiisociales > ZC4RG35 > JAOUGY01. Next base: position 129,766 of record CAWGTX010000006.1, on the reverse strand, counting down.
CGCCACCACCGCCAGGGCCGTGTCGAAATCGAGCACCCCGGCGGCGACGAGCGCCGAATACTCCCCCAGGGAGTGCCCGGCGGCGGCGGCGGGTGGCATCGTGAGCCGCGGCGCGAGCTCCTGCCACAACGCCACCGCCAGGGCGAACAGGGCGGGCTGGGCGTGTTCCGTTCGGGTGAGCTCGTCCTCAGGCCCTTCCAGGCACATGCCCCGAAGCGACCAACCGAGCACCCTGTCGGCTCGTTGACCCAGCAGGTCGGGACGGGCGTCGAACAGGTCGGCACCCATGCCGACGAACTGACTCCCCTGGCCGGGGAAGAGGATGGCGTAAGGCATTCGAGGGACATTAGAGAGAGGATCACCTGGGGGCGGGGAGCGAGGGGCGAGGAGCGAGGAGCCGGAGACGCCTCATCGCGATGTTATGATGTTCAGATGCGAACGACCCTCCAGATCGATGACGATGTGCTCGAGGCGGCTCGGGCGATCGCCGACGCGGAGCAGATACCGATCGGGGTGGCGTTGTCGCGTCTCGCCAGACGCGGACTCCGGGCGGCCACGCCGGTCATCGGCACCGACCTGCCGGTGTTCGACATTCCCCCCAACGCAAAACCCATCACACAAGCGATGGTGGAGAAAGCACTCGAAGCCGAGTGACCGGGCTCCTCGACGTGAACGTACTCGTGGCCCTCGCATGGCCCAACCACGTCCACCATGCCGCTGCCGCAACCTGGTTCGCCACGGACAGACACCTCGGGTGGGCGACTTGTCCCATCACCGAGAACGGGTTCGTTCGGGTTTCCTCGAACCCCGCAGTGCTGCAGAACGCCGTAACTCCATCGGACGCGATCGACATGCTCCGGCGGTACCGAACACTCGAGGGGCACGAGTTCTGGGTCGACGACACGTCCTTGGTCGGCGCCAAAGGAATCGACACCCACCAGATTGCGACGTGCCGGCAGGTGACCGACGCCCACCTCCTCGCCCTCGCCATCCGCTATGAGGGTCGCCTGGTCACGCTCGACCGCAGGATCTCCCGACTGGGCGCGGGCTCGGAGCGAGTCCTCGTCGTGCCCGTCTGAAATCACCGACCAACGATCGCCTCCAACAGCCGAGCGGCATCGGTCTGATCGACATCACGGTGGGTGACGAGTCGCCAGATACCGCCCACCAACGGCGGGTTCACCAGGACGCCGACGGCGGCCATTCGAGCGGACAGCTCGGCCCAATCGGTCCCGAGGTGATCGATCATCACGTTCACCATGTTGGTCTGCACCGAGGCCAGGTCGACGGCGTGCGGGGCGTGGTCGGCGATCCGTTCGGCGATGTACCGGGCGAGAAGGTGGTCCTCGATCAACCGGTCGCGGTGGTCGAGCGCCACCCGGGCGGCGGCGGCGATGACGCCGACCTGGCGCATCCCACCACCCATTCGTTTGCGCAGGTAGCGAACCTCGGCCATGTCGCCGGTGGTTCCGCACACCACGGATCCCACCGGAGCACCGAGGCCCTTCGAATAGCAGAAGGCGACCGTGTCGGCGGTGTCGGCGATGAGGTCGGCGCCGACCCCGAGGGCGGAGGCAGCATTGAACAGCCGGGCGCCATCGAGGTGAACCCGGGCACCAGCGGCGTGGGCCACCGAGCTCCCAGCGGAGATGGTCTCGACCGGGATCACCCGGCCACCCGAGAGGTTGTGGGTGTTCTCCCACACCATCAGCCGGATGCGGGGATAGAACCTGCCGGCGGCAGCCATCGCCACCTCGATCTGGTGCGCTTCGATGGCTCCGCCCGGGGCGTGCACGGTGCGGAAGGCCACCCCGGCGAACGCCGAGGCCGACCCCCGCTCGATGTTGCGGCAGTGGGCGCCCTCGTCGACCAGTACTTCCTCCCCCGGCCGGGTCTGGAGCTGGATGGCGAGCTGGTTTGCCATCGTTCCCGTGGGGACGAACACCGCCGCCTCCTTCCCCACCAGGGCGGCGGACTCCTCCTCGAGCGCGTTGACGGTGGGGTCGTCGCCGTACACGTCGTCACCCACCTCGGCATTCGCCATCGCCTGGCGCATGGCCGGGGTGGGGCGGGTGACGGTGTCGGAGCGGAAGTCGGCGGTGCCGTCGGGGAATGCCATGCCACCAGGCTACGACAACGGCCAGGTGAACAGGTCGACGGGAGCGTGGCGATCAGAACGAGCTCAGCGAGCGGACGAGAACGCCGCCACGAAGTCCGCCGGCTTGCCCATCTTGGGAGCCTCGAACACCTTGAGCGAGCCGTCGGCGAAGCGCACGGCGAGCTTGGGGGCGAGCTTTCCCTCGGCCAGGTCCATTCCGTCGACCTGTGACAACGGGATCGACGCCTCCAGCCCCTTGGGCTTGCCCGACATGGCGGAATGGCCGAACACCATCAGCTTCGACTGCGTGACCGCCAGCACCAGGTTCTTCTTCGGGATCGAAGCGGCGATGCCCTCATCCGAGGAGGAGTCCACGTGTGCCTTCTCGGCGACGATGCTCCCCACGACTCCCCCGACCCCCATGCCCATGGCGGAAGCGAAGTTGCCCGAGGGCTGACAGAACAGCGCCCCGATCACCCTCTCACCGCCCAGCTCGTCCGAGCACGACTTCTCGACCTTCTTGGCCCACTCGACCATTCCTACTGACCTCCCGTCGGTTTCACTCCGGCAGAGCGCGACGAGCATCCAGTGATACGAGGACCCCTGCGGGATCACTCGGAGGGGTGGGCTTGTGTGCATTTCCGGGCGCTTTGCGCCCGGAAATGCACACAACAGGCGTCTCAGTCCCCCGCTCCCCGACCTTCCGGGTTCAGAGCCGGTCGAGCGCCTTGCGAATGCCCTGCACGGCCTGGCGGGTTCGGTGCTCGTTCTCGACGAGCGCGAAGCGGACGAACCCCTCACCGGTGGGGCCGAAGCCCATGCCGGGGCTGACGGCGACCTTGGCCTTGTCGATGAGGTGGATGGCGAAGTCGAGACTGCCCATCTCGACGTACGGATCGGGGATCGGAGCCCAGGCGAACATGGTGCCGCGCGGCTTCTCGATCTTCCAGCCACTCCTGTTGAGCCCGTCGACGAGGATGTCACGGCGGACCTTGTAGATCTCGTTGACCTCCTCGACATAGCCGTCACCCTCGTTGAGGGCGATGATCGAGGCGATCTGGATCGGCTGGAAGGTGCCGTAGTCGAGATAACTCTTCAGCTTGGCGAGGGCGGCGATGATCTGCGGGTTGCCCACGAGGAAACCCACCCGCCAACCGGCCATGGAATGGCCCTTGGTGAGGGTGTAGAGCTCGACCCCCACCTCCTTGGCCCCGGGCACCTCCAGCATCGACGGCGGCTTGTAGCCGTCGAAGGAGATGTCGGCATAGGCGAAGTCGTGGACGAGGATCACGCCGTGCTGATGGGCGAAGGCCACCAGCTTCTCGAAGAAGCCCAGTTCGACGCAATGTGTGGTCGGGTTGTGCGGGAACGACACCACGATCACCTTCGGTGTCGGCCAGGCGTTGAGGAACATCCGCTCGAGCACTTCGAAGTAGTCGACCTCGGAGTTGATGGGTGCCATCCGCGCCTCGGCGCCGGCCATGGAGGCCGCGTAGATGTGGATGGGGTACGACGGCGTGGGAACGATGGCGGCGTCACCAGGCTGGACCAGCACCCACATCAGGTGGCTCAGTCCCTCCTTGGCGCCGATGGTCGAGATGACCTCGGTTTCGGGGTCGATGGTGACGCCGAACCGACGTTGATACCTGTCCGCCACCGCTTTGCGCAGATTCGGGAGCCCACGTGACACCGAATAGCGGTGATTGCGAGGGTTCCGGGCGGCCTCGATCAGTTTGTCGACCACGATCGGCGAAGATGGGATGTCGGGATTGCCGAAGCCCAGATCCACGACATCCTCGCCGGCTCGTCGAGCGGCCATCTTCCGCTGGTTGACCTCGGCGAACACGTACGGCGGCAGGTTGTCGATACGACGGAACTGGTAGTCCATGACCGTGAGACTACCGGGTCGGATCCGGCTTTCAGCCGAACCTGTCGACCACGGAACGCGCAAATATCTCCCATCGTTCTCCCCGGTTGGGGAGCACCGACACAACGAAGTGCTGACATCCGGCCGATGCGAGCGCAGTAAGTTGCGCGACCACCTGATCGGCCGTTCCGGTTATGTCGCCTCCCCGGCCCTGACGCTCTGACATCAACTCGTCGAGATCCGATGCGGTCTCCCCCACCACGACCGAGCCTCCCCAGCTCAGTTCGAGTCCGGGATGGTCCTCCCGCAGCCTGCCGGCGATGGTGGCGAAGCGCTCGGCCTCGAGAGCCCATCCGTTCCAACCGTCGGCGCGGCTGGCGGCGGCGAGCACGCGCTCGTGGGTCCCGCCCACCCATCGCCGTACACCGGAGCCTTCGAGCCCACGCACCGTTTCCTCGACCGCCTCCACCCGGTCGCTCACCGACCCCGGCTCCTGACCGAAGCGCGTTGCCTCGTCGGCCGACATCCGGTCACCCGCACCGAGACCCACCACAATCCGACCCGGGGCGATGGTGGCGGCCGTCCGCGCCACCGCCGCCGACACTTCGGGACCCCGCATGGGAACCCGCATCACCAGCGTTCCGATGGTGATGGTGGACGTGGCGGCGGCCACGGCCCCCAATGTGGCGGCGAGTTCGAGCACCGGACGGGACGGGTCCCCCAACGGGATGAGGTGATCGAACATGAAGACCCCGTCCAACGATGATGCCTCGGCGAATCGGGCGGCCGACAGGACGGGGTCGAAGGTCGGGGAGAACTGGGGAACGGTGAGGTGGAACCGAGGCCTCACGTGGGCCTCAGGTACCGAACAGGCCCCGGAACAGACGCCTGATCTTGGCGGGCACCAGATCCGAGGCCACGTCGAGGACCGAGCGAACCAGGTCGAGCAGGTCACGGGGCCCGTCCCAGTGCTCCAGCACCACGTCCTCGCCGGCCACGTTGATGAGATGGTTCAGCGCCAGAGCGACGATGAGCATGTCGTCGGCCAGACCCACGGCGGGGATGAGCTCGGGGATGAGATCGATCGGCGAGGCCAGGTATGCCATGGCCGCTCCCACCACCACCTTGCTTCGGCGAGGCACGCGGGGATCCTTGACCAGCCGGGTCAGGAGTCTGATCAGATTGGGCAGCAACAGAGCCGCGTCGCGAGCGAATCGGCGGATCTGCAGTGACGGACCACCACCTGGGGAGATGACCTCATCTGGGCGAAGCGGACCTGTCATGTTCGTTCCTCGGATGTTCGGCATATGGTCGTGGCCGCCAGCAGCGCGGCTCCCACCGATCCCGCCAGCCGCCCGAACCGCGCTTCGAGCAGTGGCGCCGGTTCCCGATGGGCGAAACCGGTTAGATGTGATGCTATCGCCGTTCTGGCCGGATCCAACAGCCATCGACCCGCCTGGGCGACGGCACCGCCCACCACCACCACATCCGGGTCGAGCACGGCGATCATGTTGGCGACACCCCGACCGAGCCACTCACCCGCCTCCGCCAGGATCGCACGCGATGCCGGGTCTCCCGCCTCGGCGGCAGCCGACAGATGGGCGCCGGTGGCAACGGATCCCCCGGCGAGGCGGGCGACGGCTCCATCCGGAGCCTGCGTCACCAGGTCGGCAGCCAGCCCGTCGAGACGTGCTCCCGAGACCAGGGTCTCCCAGCAGCCTCGTCGCCCACAAGCGCACAGCAGCCCATCGGGTTGAACGGTCATGTGGCCCGGCTCACCGGCGAAGGATCGACCCCGGTAGACCTCTCCCCCGAACACCATCCCGGCACCGATCCCGGTCCCGAACGTGAGCATCAGCACGTTCTCGAATCCCACGGCGGCGCCGGCGGTGGCCTCTGCGTAGGCGGCCAGGTTGGCGTCGTTGTCGACCACGACCGGGATGCCCAGGCGAGCGGTGAGTTCGGCCCGGTAGGCGACACGTCGACCCGAGACGTGCGGCCCCCAGACGAACTCACCCTCGGGCCACCTCACCAGCCCCGCCACCCCGACGCCGAGCGCCTCGGCGGCGTGGTCGCCCGCGAGTTTCGATCCGACGGCAGCCACGAACTCGATGACGTCGTCGTCCGGGACGGGATCGGATCGCTCCGCCACCATACGGCCTTCGGACATCACCACCGCCTTGAGGAAGGTCCCCCCGACGTCGATGCCGACGGTCGTCATTCGATGTCGATCTGCTGGCGCCCCACCGGCGGTCGTCGGACGCCGTCTTCGTTGCGACGGGCCGTACCGAGCTCGTCGATCACGGCCTCGAGCGCCTTGAGGCTCTCCACACCGGCGCGCAACAAGTGGTACGCCGCCCGGGCTCCGGCCCGGCGGAGGGCGTCGACCACGTCGGGATCGGGGCTCATCGGGGCACTCGGTTCATGCCGACGGCCGGGCCCGTTTCACGGCTGCGCTGAAGACCACCCGCAGCACACCCTGGTCGAGGGTTGCCTTGGAGACCTGCCGGCGTTGCAGCGAGTCGGGCAGAACGAACGATCGGCGGTAGGGACCCACCTCGAGGTACAGCTCGGATCCGTGGCGGAAGACGTTGAGATCCTCCTTGCCGACGAAGGGAACGTCCATCTCCATGAGCACCTCGCCGCCCTGATCGACGATGCGGAACGGGCTGTGGGCGTGAAAGTCGGCGATGGGGTCGGAGTCGCCGTACAACTCACCGGCGAGCTGGCGGAGCCTCTCTATCCCGACCATCTCGTCGTCGAAGAGGCGGAGCCGCAGACGGGGAACCTCGTGGAAGGCCGAGTCGACGGTGGCGAGGTGGCCGGCCTGGATGGCGATCCAGCGGGCGAAGTACGGGTCGGACACCTCCGCCGGAAGCACCCGGTTCACCACCACGCCGTCGACGCCGTACCCGAACAGGCCCAGGTAGGTGTAGGTGCGCCGGGCCTCGTCGATGACCATCTTTTCGGGGTTCATCACCAGTCGGGCCGACGTGACGTGGGGATCGGCGAGCAGTTCCTTGACCTGTTCGACCCCTTCGAACACGCTCTGGGCAGCGGCGAACACCGAATCGTCGGGCATCGGTAGGTCGGTCATCCTCGTGAGGATGGGCCGTGCCGCCCGCATGATCTTGCGTTCGGTGGGCATGACCCGGTCGAAGTACCACGACAGCACCTCGGGCAGGCTGAGCAGCCGAAGCGTCTCGGCGGTGGGGGCGCAGTCGAGCACGATCACGTCGTATTCGCCGGAGCGGGCGTGCTCGTTGACGTCGAGGAGGGCGAACAACTCATCCATGCCGGGGAAGACCAGGAACTCCTCGGCTTCGAGACCGTCGACGCCTCCCCAGTTGAGCACACTCATGAGCTGGTCGCGGATCGCCCCCCAGTGACGGTCGAGCTGCTCCTGGGTGTCGATCTGTTGACCATGCAGCCCGGGAACCACCGGGGTGGGCCGATCGCCCAGGTTCACGTCGAGGGCGTCGGCCAGCGAGTGGGCGGGATCGGTGGAGCTGACCAGCGTCCGGTGGCCCCGTTCGGCGGCTGCCAGGGCGGTGGCGGCGGCAACCGTCGTCTTGCCGACGCCTCCTTTCCCGGTGACGAGGACGATGCGCACCGGCTACCCGGTGGTGATCTGTTCGACCCGCTCACGCAAGCCGCGCAGGGCGGTACCGACGATCTGCTTCTCGACCTGCCGGCGCAGGAACCCGGGGATGGTGAAGGCGGGTTCGGCACGGAGGGCGTACACCACCTCTGTGCGCCCGTCCTCGAGCTGGTTGAAGGCGTAGGAGCCTTCGAGCGACTTCAGGTCGTCACCCGGCTCGGCGGTCCACGACATCCGGTTTGGCTCGTCGTAGGAGTACCGGAGGTCGTAGGCGATCTCCTTGACCATGCCGTCGATCACGAAATGGGCTCTGTCGACACGACCGGCCTGATCGTGCCCGAGAACCTCGGTGACCCGAACCCCCGTGGCCCACTCGGGGTACGAGGCGATATCGGAGGCAACTGCGAAACAGGCCTCGGGGCTGGCTGCAATCTCTATGGTCTGAACGGTGCTGTCGGCCATGTGCTTGCATATGTTAGCGCCGGGCGCGGATCAAGCCGACATCGCCCACGGCCGCGTCGCACGGATACCTGCACGGGTTGTCAGGGATCGAATCGGACCGCCCGCTGGGTCGCCCGGAAGTAGCCGACGTTGCGGCAGAGCGTCTTCCCCACCCTCCACCTGGTCGCCTGTGGTTGGTGCACGTCGCCGAAGAAGTGGAACGGCGGGGCCACATCGAGCAGGTATTCGAGGATCGGCGTCGAGGCCCGCTCCAACCGACCGGTGATGACGTCGCGATGCAGGGGCTCCACGGCAGGCGGCAGATGCGAACACAAGACGTCCACCTCGCCGATCCGATCGAGCTTGGCGCGCATCTCCTCGTCGGACACCTCTCCTTCGGCACCGAGCGGGGTGGAGACACCGCCACCGACGAAGCCCACCCGGAGGCCTTCGATCACCACCACCTCACCGTCGACGAAGCGAACACCCTCGGGAAGGTGCTCGACGAGCATGCGGGGACGGTCGACGTTCCCGAACGTCACGTAGGCGTTCGCTCCGGTGAGTGCGTCCTGGGCGGCCAGGTACTGGTCGAGGAGCGACTGCTCGAACCGTGCACGGAACGACTCCAGCTCGTCGCCGACGGCTTCGCCCCACAGTTCCCGCATCCCGCCGTAGTCACCTGCTGCTCTCGCCCGCGCCGCCCGACGGGCGAACTCGATGCCGAGCAGATCGGCCGTGATGCCCTCACCGGTGCGGTAGTCCATCAGATTGACGAGGTCGCCCAATACCAGCAGCGTCTCGCCGGCAGCGGCGACCCGGCGCATGGCGTCGAAGGCGCCGTGGACATCGGAGATGAGGAGCACTACTCGGCTCCGCCCGTCGCTCCCGCCCACCAGGCCGCCACGGCGGCACCAGCCACCGCCGCCAGGGCGACGAGCGGCGCCGGGATGTCGATGACGGCGAACTCTGCGCTCATCCCGGCTATCCCGAATCCCACCGTACCGGCGGTGAGGCGACGACCCTTCACCCCGAACCTCCGCTCCGGATCGCGATCGGGTCGCTCCGTGCTCTCGGCGAGCGAGTGGGCCACCATCCAGGCGATCAGGCCCAGGAAGCCGACCACCAGGACGACCGCATAGACGGCTCTCACCGGTTGGTCACCGCTCCCTCTTCGGCGCCGCCCACCAGCTTCGCGTACTTGGCGAGCACACCGGTGGTGTAGCGGGGGGGGAAGGGCTTGCGCTCGAGCGCCCGCTCGTCGAGCGCGGCCTGGTCCACCAGCACGTCGATACGACGCTCGGCCACGTGGATGCGGATCGTGTCGCCTTCGGCGACCAGGCCGATCGGGCCGCCCAGTTCGGATTCCGGGGCGACGTGTCCGATGCACAACCCGGTGGTCCCTCCGGAGAACCTCCCATCGGTGACGAGGAGTACGTCTTTGCCCAGCCCGGCGCCCTTGATCGCGGCGGTGATCTGGAGCATCTCGCGCATGCCGGGCCCACCCCGGGGACCTTCCGTGCGAATGATCACAACGTCTCCCTTGTTGATGCGATGGGCGAACAACGCCTCGAGTGCGGCCTGCTCCCCGTCGAAGACGCGCGCCGGGCCCTCGAACACGTCGAGTTCGATGCCGGCCACCTTGACCACCGCACCTTCAGGAGCGAGTGAGCCTCGCAGAATGGCGATGCCACCCTCCGCCGCAAGTGGGTTCGAAACCGGCCGGATCACGTCCTGATCGGTGGGGAACGAATAGTCCTCGAGATTCTCGGCCATCGTCCGGCCGGTGACGGTGAGCACGTCACCGTCGATGAGACCCTCGTCGAGCAGCGCCCGTAGGACAACCGGAACGCCGCCGATGCGGTCGAGATCGACCATGTGGTACCGACCGAACGGTTTGAGGTCGCCGAGATGGGGCGTGCGGCGGCTGATGCGGTCGAAGTCGTCCAGTTCCAGGTCCACCCCGGCCTCGTTGGCGATGGCGAGCAGGTGGAGCACGGCGTTGGTGGATCCGCCCAGCACCATGACGGTGGTGATGGCGTTTTCGAAGGCGGCCCGGGTCATGATCTGGCGGGGGCGGATGTTCGCCTCGAGCATCCCCATCACGGTTTCGCCAGAGAGGACGGCGTACTCACGAAGCCGCGGATCGATGGCGGGAACCGAGGCCGAGCCCAGCAACGACATCCCGATGGCCTCACCGACCGAAGCCATGGTGTTGGCGGTGAACATCCCGGCGCAGGATCCGGCCCCCGGGCATGCGCTGCGTTCCAGTTCGAGCAGGTCGGCCGCCTCGATGCGGCCCTCGGACAGGGCGCCGATGCCTTCGAAGACGTCGACGATGGATATGTCGCGTCCCCGGTAGGAGCCCGGAAGGCTGGACCCGCCGTAGAGGAACACGCTGGGAAGGTTGGTTCGTGCCGCCGCCATCAGCATGCCGGGCAGCGACTTGTCGCATCCGGCGATGGTCACCATCCCGTCGAACCGCTCCCCATGCATGACGAGCTCGACCGAGTCGGCGATCACCTCGCGGGAGACGAGCGAGGCCCGCATTCCCTCGTGGCCCATCGAGATGCCGTCGGAGACGGCGATGGTGGCGAAGACGAGGCCCACCCCGTTGGCGGCCCTCACGCCCTCCTTGGCGGCCTCGGCCAGCATGGGGCCGGTCACGTTGCAGGGCGTGACCTCGTTTCCGGCCGACACCAGGCCGATCTGGGGCTTGGAGAAATCGTCGTCGGTGAGGCCTACCGCTCGCAGCATCGCCCTGGCCGCAGCCTTGGCATCTCCTTCGGTCACGTCCTGGGAATGGATCTTCTGCGCCATGGCGGAGAGGATACAGGTCGAAGCTTCTCGACCCGGTCCGACCCCTGGCGTAGTGTGTCAGACGCTATATTCGCTGACGGCCGAGCTATGTAAGCGCTTACAAGGGACGACCATGAAGATTCAGATCCCGACTCTCCCCAACGCCGAGTTGGTGGTACCCCAATCACTGCACCGCCTTGTCGACCTCGCCCACAACCTGTGGTGGTCCTGGCATGGGGAAGGTCGCGACCTGTGGGTCCAGATCGACCCGGTGGGCTGGGAGCGGTACCACAATCCCATCGACCTGCTCGCCTCGATCGACCGCATGCAGTGGCGCGTCATCGAGCAGATCGAAGAGGTTCACGAGCGCTATCAGGCCGCTGTTCGCGAGTTCGACAAGTACATGCTCGAGCGCGAGACCTGGTTCGACCGCCAGGGCGTGGACATGAAGGGCCCGATCGCCTATCTGTGCACCGAATTCGGGATTCACGACTCGTTGCCGTTCTACTCCGGCGGCCTCGGCATCCTCGCCGGCGACCACACGAAGTCGGCCACCGACCTGGGCATCCCGCTGGTGGCCGTGGGGCTGCTCTACCGGCGCGGATACTTCCGGCAGGAAGTCGGCATGGAGGGCCACCAGCAACACATCTATCCGACGCTCGACCTGCGCAGTCTCCCGGTGCGACCCGTCAGCAGCGGGAGCGGTCAGCTGAAGATGCCGATCGAGTTCCCTGGCCGGGAGGTCTACGCGGCCGTCTGGAAGCTCGATGTCGGCCGGGTACCGTTGCTCCTGCTCGACACCGACATCCCGGAGAACGATCCGGCCGACCGGCCCATCACCCACCAGCTCTATGTGGCCGGCCGGGAGATGCGCTTCTGCCAGGAGTTGGTGTTGGGCGTCGGAGCGATCAGGGCAATGGAGTCGCTGGGAATCGAGCCTGGCGCCTGGCACGTCAACGAGGGGCATGCCGCCATGAGCCTCATCGAACGGACCGCCAAACACGTCGAAGGCGGCGCCTCCCTCGACCACGCCCGCGATGAGATCCGGTCTTCGACCCTCTTCACACTGCACACCCCGGTGCCCGCCGGCAACGAGGTGTTCGATGGCTCGGTGGCCCGCAAGTACATGGGACCGTGGGCCGAGCGGATCGGGACCGATCTCGACGGGCTCATGGCACTGGCTTCCGCCGACGGTCACGACCTCCACCGATTCGACCTCGGCGCCCTTGCCATCCGCTTCGCATCGATCGTCAACGGGGTGTCGAAGCGCCATGGGGAAGTGGTGTCCGAGGACTGGCGCCAGTTGATCGGCCACGACGCCATCGCCGTCACCAATGGCGTCCACACCCCCACCTGGATCGGCCGCAGCGCCGCCTCGATCCTGGTGCGGAACCTGGGCCGATCGTGGCCGACCCGGCTGCTCGAGAACCCCGACGTGCTCGAACAGGCCCGCCAGATCTCGAGCGACACGATTTGGCGGGCCCATGAGAGCCGCAAGGAGATCTTCGTGCGCTTCGCTCGCGGCCGCCTCCGCCGGCAGATGGCCCGCCATGGCGCCTCTCCGGATGAGCTGCGTGGGGTGGAGACCCTGCTCACCGCTGACCGGCTCACCCTGGGATTCGCCCGCCGCTTCGCCACCTACAAGCGAGCCACCCTCATGTTCTCGGACTGGGACCGACTCAAGGCCCTCCTGAAGGACCCCGACAAGCCCATCCAGATCGTGTTCGCAGGCAAGGCGCATCCGGCAGACCTGCACGGGCAGGCATTCATCCGCCAGATCGTGGAGCTGTCGCGGTCCGAGGAGTTCAAGGGTCACGTCCACTTCCTCGAGGACTACGACGCCCGGATCGCCCGCTTCATGGTTCAGGGCGTCGATGTGTGGGTCAACAACCCGCGGCCGCCGATGGAGGCCTCGGGCACCTCGGGCATGAAGGCAGCCATCAACGGCTCCCTCAACCTCTCGGTGCTGGACGGCTGGTGGCTGGAGGGATACAACGGCAAGAACGGCTGGGCATTCGGCTCACCCGATGCCAATGGTGACTGGGGCGCAGCCGATCACCACGACGCCAATTCGTTCTACGAGATCCTCGCCGACGAGGTGGCGCCACTGTTCTACGAGCGGAACGCCGCCGACATCCCCGAAGGCTGGGTGGACCGGATGCGCGAGTCGATCACTTCGACGTTGTTGGACTTCTCGACCCATCGGATGGTCGCCGATTACTGCCGGCAGGCGTACTTCCCACTCGGCGCCGAGTGAATCCCGCCCCGGGGGCGTAGCCTCGCGGGATGCGAGTCGAACGCGAGGCCATCCGGCCCGGCGAGTACCCCGCCCACGTCGCCGACCTTCGCCAGGCATGTTTCCCCCGGTGGTATCTCGCCGGCCACCACCGCGGAAGCGTGTTGTATCGCGCCATGTCCGATCGCCGCCTCATCGGGTACCTGATCGTGCATGTGGAGGATGCGGTCGCCTACGTTGAGGAGGTTGCGGTGTCGCCAGAGTTCCGCCGACAGGGGGTGGCCCGATCACTTGTCGCCGCCGCTGCGTCCGACCTGAGTGGCGCGGTGCGGCGGGTCGTGGTCTTCCCAATGAGCGGGGAGGCCGTCGACTCGCGGCGGGCGGTCTTCGAGTCACTCGGTTTCCGAGCCGAGCCGGATCACCACAACGTGCTGGTTGCGTCACCGCTCGAGCTCGTCCGTTCGTCTGACGGCGACGTCGACTCACCCGCCTGAACCTCACCGGTGAGGCGGTCGAGGGCCCAGTGGGCATGTTCGGCCAGGACCGGGTCCTCGTGCTGCAGATAGCCGGCGACCGTGGAGGCGAGATCGGCCCGACCCGAGTTGCCTGTCGCCACCAAGGCGTTCCGCCGCAGCACGGTCGGCATGCGACGCGGGAGATAGAAGCGGGAGAACTCGGACAGGAGCGCCTCGTCGGAGGCCTCGAGCAGCCGACGGAGCTCGACCCGGCCACGGGGCTGCGTCGCCTGGTCCGCCAGCCGCCCGCCGGGAGGGCAGGCATCGAGGCAATCGTCGCAGCCATAGATGCGATCACCCATCGCTTCCCGCAGGTCCTCGGGTATCGAGCCGGGAAGCTGGGCAATCGCGGCCAGGCAGCGCCGGGCATCGAGCACACCCGGTGCGACCAGGGCACCGGTCGGGCATGCGGGAAGGCACGCCTCGCAGCTGCCGCAGTCGCGTTGCATGGGCGCCGTGGGTGCCACCTCGGCGTCGGTCACCACCGATCCGAGCAACATCCATGGGCCTTGCCCGGGTGCGAGCACCATGGTGTTCTTTCCCCACCAGCCGACGCCGGCACGGACGGCTGCCGCCCGATCGACCAGCCGGTTGTCGTCCACGAGGAGCTCCGCCCGGTAGCCGGCGTCCCGGAGGATGCCGGCCACGGCTTCGAGGCCGGCCCGCAAGGGCGCATACGAGTCCTCCACCGAGAACCGGGCGATTCGTCCGGTTCCGGGCTGGGCCGGTCCCGGATCTCCCGCTGCGGGGAGATAGGCGCAACCGGCGACGAGCAACGTCTGCGCCCACGGCAACGAGGCCCGCACGTCCGTCGACCGTTCCGGTCGCGTGTACGTGAACGTGAGACCACCATGCAGACCCGCTTCCTTCCGGCTCGTGATCACCCTCCGAGTGTCCTCGAACGGCTCCACCGATGTCGCTCCGAAACGGTCGAGCCCCGCCACGGTGGCGGTCTCGGCGAGGAGCTCGTATCTGGCGGCTGGCGAGTGGGGCAACGTCACGGTTCCAGGGTATGCCGGAACCGGCACGTTACGCCCGGCGTCCAAGCAGGTACGCGATGGAGGGAAACATGTCGAGACGAATCCTCACGGCGATCGTGGCGTTGGGCCTGGTGCTCGGAGCGTGTTCCTTGTCGGGAGACGACGCCGGCGCCGAATTCTCGGAGATCGCCCAGACGCTCGAGGCGACGACATCGGAGACGCTGAGCGGAGGGGACTTCGCCGCCACCGAAACCACGGCGGCAGCAGCGGAACCCACCGCTACGACGGCCGCAGCATCGGAGGGGGCAGAGGAGCAACGAACAACCGAGCCGTCCGAGCAGGAGGTGGGGAATGGCGGTGTGGACGGCGTGCTCGCAGCACCCACCGATCTGGGCCGTGACATCATCTTCACAGCCGAGATCACGATGGCCGTCGACGACGTCGGCGAGGCCGGCCAGGCCGCCGGCCGCGCGATCCAACGATTCGGAGGGTTCCTCTTCGGACAGGAGACCACGGGCGGCGCCAAACCTCGAACCGTGCTGGTGTTCAAGGTGTTCCCCGAGGACTTCCAGGCGGTTCTCACCGAGCTCGGCTCGATCGGCGAAGTGCGGAACCAGACGGTGTCGGCCGACGACGTGACCGAGCGGGTGGTGGACCTCCGGAGTCGCATCAGCACCGCCCAGGCGAGCGTCGAACGGCTTCGTGGATTCCTCGAGAACGCCGACGACCTCGAGACCATCGCCACCCTCGAGAACCAACTGCTCCAGCGCGAAACCGACCTCGAGACGCTGCGCGGCCAGCTCCGCACCGTCGAGAGCCAGGTCGCGCTGGCCACGATCGTCGTAACCCTGACCGAGGCACGCATCGCCCCCGCCGTGGCCGTGCAGACGACGTTCTATGCGGGCCACGGCGACGGGGGCTTCGTGTGCCCGGGCTCCCCCGCCATCTCGGTGGAGACGGGCGAAGCGGTGACGGCGTGTTTCCAGATCACCAACGCCGGTGACACACCCCTGGTGGACGTGACGCTCAACGACACCGAGCTCGGCGTGTCGCTCGCTGATCTGACGGCCGTGTCGGGTGATGTCTCCGTCGCACTGGCGCCGGAGGAATCCCTGGTGTTCTCGTTCGAGTTTTCCGCCGAGGAGAACCTTCGCACCCGAACCACCGTGACCGCCAGACCAGCCGACCCTGCCGGTGCCGCCCTCGACGAACAGCCGGTGGCCGACACGGTGTCTTCGCGTATCGAGGTCGAGGAGCCCGATGGGATCACCGGCTTCTCCGATGGGCTGAGCGAGAGCTGGGAGGTCCTGGTGAGCATCGTTCGCCTCGCCGTGCTGGCGGTCGCATGGATGCTCCCGTTCTCGTGGATCATCCTGATCGCAGCAGTGGCCGCGTCCCGCCGGCGCCGCCGAGCGCCGACACCGCCCGCCGAACCCGAACGAGCAGAGCAGGAGCCGGAGCTGGTCTGACCGCTGCCCGGACGGCTCAGCCTGCAGCTGCCGCCGGAGGATCGCCCCTCCCCGGCAGCAGCCGCAGGCGTGGGACCAGCCCCGCCTCCGCCAGCACATCCATGGCAGCCCGTTCGGCGTCGTCGACCTCGATCGGGCCGCCGAGATCGAGGGCTACGAACGCCGAGACCACACAGTCGGCACAGGCCGACGTGTTCTTCATCACACAACAGTCACAGTCGATGAGCATGGAGCCAACGTATCGGCGGGGTGAGACAAAAATCGGCCCCACCGAGAGGTCACCGCGCCATCCATCCCAGGAGCGCCTGTGACCACAGACCAGCCGCACCCTTCCGCTCCGCCGCTTCGCGCACCGCTCGATCCGACGACACGACCACGACCCCGCTGCCCGCCTGCTCGACGATGGCGTCGTCGGCCGACGGCACGAACCGTACGTCTACGCCTGACGACCGCCACCCGCCGGTGTCGGCCCGTGAGTCCCAGAACACCACCACCGTCATCGGGGCCTCCGCCAGGCGGCGCAGCCGGGCGGCCATCTGCTCCACCCTCAGCCGGACACCCGAGTCGGGCACCGAGGCCAGTTCGTGACCGACGTTGTACCCGTCGATGAGCACCACCACCGGTCGAGACAGCGACAGGATCCACTCGATCGCCATGGCCTGGTCGGGTCGTACCCCCGGCGGCAGCACCAGGGCCTCCCCCGACTGGGCAACTCCGACGTCGGGCCGTTCCTCACCGCGGCGGCTGGACAGCGATTCCACCAGATGGTCGAGTGATCGGGCGAGCGCCAGCGGATCTCCGGCGCCGAACACTTGCGGGCCCCCCGACGGTGCCGCCTCGCGATGTCCCACCCTGCTCCGGCGCCGGAGCTCGGCGATACGGCGGTCGGCCTCGCCGAGCAGGCGCTCGACTTCGTCGG
Organism: uncultured bacterium; assembly: GCA_963825585.1. GTDB lineage: Bacteria > Actinomycetota > Acidimicrobiia > Spongiisociales > ZC4RG35 > JAOUGY01. The sequence goes on along the minus strand of CAWGTX010000006.1, from coordinate 112,844 downwards.
AACGAAGGGTCTCCGCCTCCAGCGCCCGCTCGACTTCGGCGACCCTGGCACGCAGGTCACGGTTGGACTCGGCCAATCGGGTCCGTTCCGGATCCGATCGGGACTCGGTGCGCAGCCGCTCGACCTCGGCGCGCGCCGCCCGTAGCTCCTCGGCCTGGCCGGCCAACTTGGCGAGCAAGCGGGCATTTGCGGCCTCAGCCGACTCGAGCAGACGCGTTGCGGTGGAGTCGTGGTGGCCCGACTCCAGGCGGGCGGTCGTCTCCTCCCACCCGTCGGGACGTTCCAGGAACAACCGCGCAGCGACGTGGCGGTCGTCGAGGTGCTCCGCTGCTTCGGCCCGCAACCAGTCGAGTCGATCGAGATGATCGATCAGGGTCTTCTCGAGCGGGACCGGAAGCCTGCGCCCCGACGCTGCCACCACCCGACGCAACCCGGCCGGAACATGCTCCTCGTCGAGCAGCCTGAGGGCCTTCCGGGCCGCTTCGAGGGCGGGTTGGATGAGACGGGCGTCTGGCACCCGCTCAGTCAACCATCGGAGCGTGGGTGTTGGTACAGGGCTTCGGGCGGCCGGGGCGGTGGGTGGCGTCGATTCGCCGCCCAATGGTTGGCGGACTGGAGAGGACGTCAGCTATACTCCGGCACCGAATGACCAGCATTCTCGTACTTCGATAGCGCGCACGCCCCCAGAACCGGCGTGTGCGCTCGCATGACCCTCCCACCTGGGAGGGTTTTTCGTTCCCGAACCACCACGACTCACCAACGACCCGGACCGCCACCAGACACCGCGAGGCATCAGCATCATGAGCACGATCAGCGGAGCACACGCACTCATCAAGGCCCTCGAGCACGAAGGGGTCGACACCATCTTCGGCGTACCCGGTGGCGCGATCCTGCCTGCCTACGACCCGCTGCTCGACAGCCCCATCCGCCACATCCTCGCCCGCCACGAGCAGGGCGCCGGCCACATGGCAGAGGGCTACGCCTGGGCGACCGGGCGGGTCGGCGTGTGCATCGCCACCTCCGGCCCGGGTGCGACCAACCTGGTCACGCCGCTCGCCGACGCCCTCATGGACTCCGTGCCCATGGTGGCGATCACCGGGCAGGTCCCCACCAGCGCCGTCGGCAACGACGCCTTCCAGGAGGCGTACACCACGGGCATCACCATGCCGGCCACCAAGCACAACTACTTCGTGACCGACGCCGACGAGATCGCCCAGATCGTCCACGAGGCATTCCACATCGCCGCCACCGGGCGCCCCGGCCCCGTTCTCATCGACGTCCCCAAGGACATCCTCAACGCCGCCACCACCTGGCGTGCTCCCGGGGCGTTGAACCTTCCCGGATACCGACCCACCGTCGAGGGCCATCCATTGCGGGTGCGGGAGGCGATCGAGATGATCGCCTCGGCCAAGCGGCCGGTGCTGTACGTCGGCGGAGGCGTGATCAAGGCGAACGCCTCGGACGCGCTCAAGCGGTTCGCCGAGATGACCGACGTGCCGGTCACCACCACCCTGATGGGGCGGGGAGCGTTCCCCGATTCCCATCCGCTGTGCATGGGCATGCCGGGGATGCACGGGACGTACACCGCCATCACCGCCATCCAGAAGGCCGACGTGCTCATCTCGCTCGGGGTCCGATTCGACGACCGGGTCACCGGGAACCCCAAGTTCTTCGCCCCGCACGCCAAGGTCATCCACGTCGACGTCGACCCGGCCGAGATCGGCAAGGTGAGGGTTCCCGAGGTGCCCATCGTCGGTGACGCCGGCGCCGTCCTGCGTCAGCTCATCGAGGCCTGGGGCGAGCGTTCGGCTCCCGATCGCACCGCATGGCTCGAGACGATCCGCGGGTGGCAGCGTGAGTTCCCACTCAAATACGAACAGACCCCCGATGGGCCCGTCAAGCCGCAGTACGTGGTCGAGGAACTGCACCGCATCACCGGTGGCAACGCCATCGTGGTGGCCGGCGTCGGCCAGCACCAGATGTGGGCCAGCCAGTTCTGGAAGTTCGACGACCCGCGCAAGTGGATCAACTCGGGCGGTCTCGGCACGATGGGCTTCGCCGTCCCCGCAGCAATCGGAGCCAAGGCCGGGATGCCGGACGAGCTCGTGTACGCCATCGACGGTGACGGCTGCTTCCAGATGACGAGCCAGGAGCTCATCACCGCCGCCCACGAAGGCATCCCTGTGAAGATCGCCATCATGAACAATGGCGTGCACGGCATGGTGACACAGTGGCAGCGACTGTTCTACGACAACCGCTTCTCGGGCTCGCAGCTCGGCAACACCGTCGACTACGTCAAGCTGGCCGAGGCGATGGGATGTGTCGGTCTCCGGGCAGAGACCCCCGACGAGGTGGCGCCCACCATCGAGAAGTCGTTGTCGATCGACGACCGCCCCGTGGTGGTCGAGTTCGTGGTCGACCCCGAAGAGATGGTCTTCCCGATGATCCCGCCGGGCGGATCGAACGACGAGGTCATCACCGGGCCCACCGAGCGGATCATCTCGCCCGCCAGCGATCTGCCATGACCAGCGGCCCGATCCCAGCCATCAGCTACCAGCCAAGCGAGGAATCGTGAACCACACACTTTCCGTGTTCGTCGAGGACAAGCCCGGGGTCCTGGCCAGGGTGTCGTCGCTGCTGGCTCGGCGTGGATTCAACATCCATTCGTTGGCGGTCGGGCCTTCCCACGAGGAGGGCATGTCGAAGATGACCATCGTGGTCGACGCCCCCGAGCTCGAGCAGGTCAAGAAGCAGCTCCACAAGCTGATCAACGTCGTCAAGATCACCGAGCTCGAGTCGGACAACTCGATCGAGCGGGAAGTGATGCTGGTGCGCGTCTCAGCCGCCCCTGGGCGTCGCTCCGACGTGCTCGAGGTGGCATCCATCTTCAAGGCGGTCGCCGTCGACGTGGGACACAGCTCGATCTGTTTCCAGGTTTCCGGCGAGCCTGCCAAACTCAACGACTTCCTCGAGCTGGTTCGACCGTACGGCGTGATCGATCTCGCCAAGTCCGGCCGGATTGCGCTCTCGAGGGACACCAAGGGCAAGCAGCCTCGGCTGCGGGCGGTCAACTGAAACACGCGTGCTGAGGCACGCCGACGGAGGAAACCTGATGGCGACGATCTACTACGAGAGCGATACCAACCCCTCGCTGATCCAGAACCGCAAGGTGGCGATCATCGGCTACGGCAGCCAGGGTCACGCCCACGCCAACAACCTGCGGGAATCGGGTGTCGAGGTGGTGGTCGGGCTCCGTCCCGGATCCTCCAGTCGCACCGAGGCCGAGAACGCCGGTCTCACCGTCATGGACGTCGGCGACGCCGCCGAATGGGCCGACGTCATCATGCTGCTGGTCCCCGACCAGCACATGTCGGGCATCTACGAGGCAGACATCGAGCCGCACCTGCGACCCGGCAAGACCCTGATGTTCGCCCACGGGTTCAACATCCACTTCGATGCCATCACCCCGCCGGCCGACATCGACGTGCTGATGATCGCCCCCAAGGGTCCCGGTCACCTGGTTCGTCGTACCTACACCGAGGGTTCCGGAGTTCCGGCGCTCATCGCCGTCCATCAGGATGTCACCGGAGAGGCACACGCCATCGGCCTTTCGTACGCGTGGGGCATCGGCGGCGCCCGGGCCGGCGTGCTCGAGACCACCTTCAAGGAGGAGACCGAAACCGACCTGTTCGGCGAGCAGGTCATCCTGTGCGGTGGCGTCGGCCACCTCATCCAGGCTGCGTTCGAGACGCTGGTGAAGGCCGGGTACCAGCCCGAGTCCGCCTACTTCGAGACGCTCCACGAGCTCAAGCTCATCGTCGACCTGCTCTACGAGGGCGGCCTCAGCTGGATGCGGTACTCGATCTCGGACACCGCTGAATACGGCGACTACACCCGTGGTCCCCGTGTGGTGACCGCCGAAACCCAGAAAGTGCTCGACGACGTGCTCGCCGAGATCCAGAACGGCGAGTTCGCCAAGGAGTGGCTGGCCGAGGCCCGTGCCGGCGCCCCGAACCTCCTGGCCCGTCGTGCCTCCGGCCGTTCCCATCAGATCGAGCAGGTCGGCGCCGAACTGCGTCAGATGATGCCGTTCCTGACCCCGAAGACTCCCCCACAGTGAGGTACAACGTAGAACGTAGAACGTTCAAGGTATCGCGCCACTCGATGGGCCTGTCGACTTCCGGCGGGCTGCTCGCGCTTTGATGGCCGGGCGGGACCACGTCCCGACCCGGCCATCACGCTCATACGTTCTACGTTCTACGTTCTACGTTCTACGTTCTGACCCGACGTCGAACGAGGCGTGCACTAGGCACTGGAGACAACACCATGTCCGACCGTTTGATCATCTTCGACACCACCCTGCGCGACGGCGAGCAGGCACCAGGCATCGCTCTCAGCCCCGAGGAGAAGGTGGTGATCGCCCACCAGCTGGCCCGGTTGAAGGTCGATGTCATGGAGGCGGGATTCGCCGCCTCGTCCCCCGGCGACTTCGAGGCCGTGTCGCGCATCGCCGCCGAGGTACGCGGGCCCGTGATCGCGTCGTTGGCCCGGGCCCATCCCGACGACATCGACAAGGCGGCCGAAGCCCTGAAGGCGGCCGAGCGGTTCCGCATCCACGTGTTCATGTCGACCAGCGCCATCCACATGGAGAAGATGCTGCGCATGACTCCCGACGAGGTACTGAACGCTTCGATCGAGGGCGTGAGGCGTGCCAAGCAGTACACCGACGACGTCGAGTTCTCACCCCAGGACGCCACCCGGACCGACCATGGCTTCCTGATCGAGGTCTGCAAGGCGGCGGTGGCGGCCGGTGCCACCACGATCAACATCCCCGACACCGTCGGATACGCCACCCCCACCGACTTCGTCGAGCTCATGAATCGGGCCTTCCGCGAGGTGAAGGGCGACCGTGACGACGTGGTGATGTCCGTGCACTGCCACAACGATCTCGGCCTGGCGGTGGCCAACTCACTGTCGTCGATCCATGCCGGGGCACGTCAGATCGAGGGTGCCATCAACGGCATCGGCGAACGGGCCGGCAACACATCGATCGAGGAGATCATCATGGCGGTCAAGACCCGCCAGGACATCTTCGGGGTCGAGATCGGCGCCGACACCACCCAGATCTTCGACACCTCGCGACTGGTGTCGCGTCTCACCGGATATCCGGTCCAGTACAACAAGTCGGTGGTTGGCCGCAACGCCTTCGCCCACGAGTCTGGCATCCACCAGCACGGGGTCCTGCGCGACCGGCTCACCTACGAGATCATGGACGCGGCTTCGGTGGGCCAAGTGGCGGGACAGATCATTCTCGGCAAGCACTCGGGCCGGGCAGGGTTCGCCGACGCCCTCACCAAGCTGGACATCGTCCTCGAGGACGCTGCGTTCAGCCGGGCGTTCGAGAAGTTCAAGCAACTGGCCGACCGCAAGGTCCAGATCGGCGAAGAAGAGCTGCGAGCGATCGTCGAGGACGAGGCGATGGCCCCGGTGGGTGACATCCGGATGGTGGGGCTGCATGTGACCGGTGGCAACGACGTGACCCCGAGTGCCACCGTCACCCTCGACATCGGCGGGGAGGAGCTGGCGTTCTCGGGTGAGGGCGACGGCATGGTGCACGCCGCCTTCGCCGCCATCAAGCAGGGCTTCGGCGTCGACGCTCGGCTGGTCGACTACCGGGTGGTCCCGGTCACGTCCGGTGCCGACGCCATGGCGGAGGTCAACGTGGTGATCCGGGTGGGTGGCAACACCTTCGCCGGACGTTCGCTGCACACCGACGTGGTGGAAGGCTCCGCCGAGGCCTTCGTCGAGGCCCTCAACAAAGCCGGGAGCTGAGTCGGCAGGTCGACCTGATGTTCACCGTGTGACGCCACCCCGCCGTCGACCCGACGTCGAACGATGCGCCACCGGCCTTCGACGAGCCGCTCCGGGCCTTCGGATGGCGGGCGCTGTGCGGGTCGGCCATCGCCGTCTCCATCCGGCTGGTAGCTTCGTTCTGCAAACGATTGTCAGGAGTCAGCATGAACATCGGATGGATCGGACTGGGCGACATGGGCCAGGTGATCGTCCCCCGCCTGCTCGCAGCCGGGCATGCCGTCACCGGGTGGAACCGATCACCCGGCAAGGCCGGTGACCTGACGGCACTGGGGATGTCACTCGCCTCGTCCCCCGCCGAAGCAGCCGCCGGTGCCGATGTGGTGTTCTCCATCGTCACCGACGCCAAGGCGGTGGAGGCGGTGGCGCTGGGCGGCGACGGCGTCATCGCCGGCCTCTCCCCCGATGCCGTGTACCTCGACATGAGCACCATCGACCCCGAGGTGAGCCGGCGGGTCGCAGCCGCCTTCGCCGACGAGGGCAAGACCATGCTCGACGCCCCGCTGTCCGGCTCGCCGGTGACCATCGCCGCCGGCAGCGCCTCGGTCATGGTGGGCGGCGACAGGGCCGCCTTCGACCTGATCGCCCCCATCCTCTCCGCCATCGGCCCCAAGGTGTCCTACATCGGTCCTTCGGGAACCGCGGTTCAGATGAAGGTCGCCATCAACCTCACGCTGATCGTCGAGATGGTGGTGTTCTGCGAGTCGGTGGCGCTGGCAGAGAAGGGCGGCGTCGACCGGGCGGTGGCGGTGGATGCCATGCTGAAGAGCGTGGTGGCATCGCCGGTGATGGGATACCGGGGGCCGTTCATCCTCGAGATGCCCGACAAACCATTGGCGGATGTCACACTCCAGCAGAAGGACATGGTGCTCGCCCTCGAGGTCGCGCGCCGGCAGGGCTCGCCCGCTCCGCTCGGAGCGGTCGCCAACGAGCTCCTCAACGCCTGTCGGGGACTGGGGATCGATCACCGCGACTTCGTGACCGTGTTCGATGTGTACCGGATGATGGGAGGCGGCACGTGATCCCCGACGAACGCATCAAGTTCCACCTCGACGACGTGCCGCTGGTGGGCGGCCTCCGGGAGGAGGAGGGCTGGGTCCAGATGCAGGTCCAGTTCCTGCTGAACCAGGCCAACACCGGTCGCGACGACTTCCTGCTCGGCTGGACGGTGCTCCCACCGGGCGCCCGACACGACCGGCATCTGCACCGCAACGCCGACGAGTTCTTCGTCGTGCTGGCCGGCGAGGGCCACGTCTACACAGACGACGGCGTGGCGCCGTCGGGCAGGGGTGACGTGATCTGGACGCCGCGGGGCAAGGCCCACGGCTTCGACAACACCGGCGACGAGGACGTGGTGCTGGTGTGGGGATGGAACGGCGCCGGCTCGCTCGAGGCCTCGGGGTACGAGGCCGATGTCTGACGTCGACCCCCGTGTGACAGAGGGTTTGAGACGCCAGCTCCCCGTTCGGAATCGGCTCCTCCTAACGAACGCCCGTCACATCGGCTGGAAGATGGCGTTCGGTGCCCCCGTCATGCTGGAGCGGCTGCAGCTGTCCGCACCCGCTCCGGGCTACCTGACCGCGCGAACGCTGCTCGACGACGGGTCGTCGGTGTCGATGACCGGATGGACCGGTCCGGTCGTGGAGTTCGAGATCGCCCTCCATCTCGGCGTAGACGTGCCGGCCGGGACATCACCCGACCAGGCCCGGATGGCGGTGAGCGGGATCGCTCCCGCCATCGAACTGGCCGACGTCGACCTGCCGCTCACACCTGAGTGCGTGGCCGACATCGTCGCCGGCAACATCTTCCACCGGGGGGTGATCCTGGGCGAACCGACGTTCGGGCGTTCCGGCGCCGACCTCACCGGTCTCGCGGCCACCATCACCACCACCTTCGGTGACCCCACCCCGACACAGGTGACCGACCTCGAAGCGCTCACCGGTGACTACGGAAGTGTGCTCGCCGCCGCCGCCGACGCCCTCTCCGGCCACGGCACCGGCTTGAGGGCGGGCGATGTGATCATCGGTGGCTCGATCGTCCCTCCGATGCAGGTGAACGAGTCGACCACCTTCACCTACAGCCTCACCGGTTTCCCGGCGCTGACGGTCACGCTCGGATGATCGCATAGCCGTCGGCTCCTTCTCACCGTCCTCTCATCGGTCGATGGCATCATGTTCGTCGATGAGACCGCGCATCCTGGTGGTGGAAGACGACGCCCGCATCGCCGCCGCCGTTCGGCGTGCCCTCGTCTACGAGGGCAACGAGGTCACGCTGGCGGCCGATGGTCATGCCGGCCTCGACGCCGCCCGCAACGGGAGCCTCGACCTGGTGGTCCTGGATCTGATGTTGCCCGGGATCGACGGGATGGAGGTCTGCCGCAGGATCCGGGCGGCGGGCGACGACGTGCCGGTGCTCATGCTCACCGCCCGCGACGCCGTCACCGACCGGGTGGCCGGGCTCGACGCCGGCGCCGACGACTACCTGGTGAAACCCTTCGCCCAGGAGGAGCTGCTCGCTCGGGTGCGGGCGTTGCTGCGGCGGCGCGCTCCCGGCGGGGAACGGCTCTGCTTCGGCGGGGTCGAGATCGATGTGGAGGCGATGGAGGTAGTGAGCGACGGCCATCCGGTCGACCTGACGACGCTGGAGTTCCGACTGCTCGAGTACTTCATGCGCAACCCGCGCACGGTGCTGAGCCGCAGCCGCATCCTGGAGGCGGTGTGGGGGCTCGACGTCGACACCAGCTCCAACATCGTCGACGTCTATGTGGGGTATCTCAGGCGCAAACTCGAGGCACCGGGCGGAGCCCGGCTCCTCCACGCGGTCCGGGGCGCGGGATACGTGCTGCGGGAAGTGTCGCGGTGAAGATCCGCCGCCGTCTCGCCCTGCTCGGGACCGTCCTCGCCACCGCCACCATCGCCCTGTTCGCCTGGCTGGTGATATCCCTCGCCTCACAGACGGCGCCCGTCGACCAACTGACCAGGCTCCGGGCGCTCGCCGCCGACACCGCCGCGGCATTCGAACCCGGAGGTGCCGTTCGACCGCCGGTGGTCGCCGACGCCGCCGACGCCCTCGAACCGTTCGTGGTCGTGCTCGACCGGGCGGGCGCAGTGGTCTATACCGACGCCGAACTCGACGGTGCCCCTGTTGCCGTGCCCGATGAGCTGGCGGTGCCAGAACCGGGAGCAACGACGGAGCTGACCACCGACCGGTTCGTCTTCGCCGCCACGCCGTGGCAAGGCGGGGTGGTGGTGGCGGCCCAGTCGGCGGACTACGCCGAGGCCGAGTTGGGAGGCGTACGGGTGGCGTTGATCGTGGCGGCCGTGCTGACCGCCATCGCCGGTGCTCTGGCGAGTTGGGTGGTGAGTGGCCGTGCGCTGAGGCCGCTGGCCGAGTTGGCTGCCACCGCCGACGAAGTGGCCGGTACCGGCGATCTCACCCGCCGTCTTCCGCCCGGTCGACACGACGACGAGGTCCGACACCTGGCCAACAGCTTCAACGCCATGATGGACCGCCTCGCCGGAAGCCAACTGGAACTCGCCGGTGCGCTCGAGACCCAACGACGGTTCGTGGCCGACGCATCCCACGAGTTGCGGACGCCGCTCACCTCGATCCGATCGAATGCCGGATTCCTCGCCGAGCACCCCGACGCCTCCCCGCCCGATCGTGCGGAGGCGATCTCCGACATCGCCGCCGAGTCCGAGCGCATGGCGGCGCTGGTCGACGGTCTACTGGCGCTGGCCAGAGGTGACGCCGGCACCGAGGTGTCGATCGTTCCGGTCGACCTGGGCCCGATCGTGGCTGCAGCGGCACGACGGGTCGGTGCGGGGTTCAGTGGAGACACGGTGGTCGTGCGGGGAGACCGGGAGGCACTCTCCCGGATGGTGGTGGCGCTCGCCGAGAACGCCCGCCTGCATGGGCGCCACGACGTGGTCCTCGGTCTCAGGACGGTGGACGGGCACGCGGTCCTCACCGTGTCCGACCGCGGGCCGGGCATCCCACCGCAGGACCTGGAACGAATCTTCGAGCGGTTCCACCGGGCGGACCCGTCGCGCACCGGGCCGGGCACCGGACTGGGTCTGGCGATCGTCCGAGAAATCGTCACGTCGCACGGAGGGACGGTCACCGCCGCCAACCGCACCGATGGCGGCGCCGAGTTCACCGTTCGCATCCCGACCTGACCGGCTGGCCGTCGGCCGTTCTCACCATCGGCTCATCGACGGTCAATCGTGGGCTCATCGTCCCCTCCGATGATGCCCGTATGACGATCCCAACCACCCTCACCGACCCCCGCCTTCCGGTGGCGCGCTCCCTCATCGCCGTCCAGACGATCATCCTCGTCGTCACCACGATCGAGGCCACGGCCCTGGGCCTCCTCGGTATCGGTTCACCGGTGCCGGCGGTCGCCACCGGGCTCATCGCCGGCGCGGTGGGGTGGTCCGGGCGGGAAGGTGGCGGGGTGGGCTCGATAAGGAAGATGCAGTGGGTCCTCCTGAGCCTGGGAATGGTTGATGTCGCCGCGGTCGCCTGGATCGCCCACCGACCGCCCCTGCTCACGGTCGGGATCGTACGGATCGCCATCCCAGTTCTGGTGTTGGCACTCACCGCAGGACGACGGTCATGATCCTCGGCCACGGCGCTCTTCCCATCGCCGGTGACGGCGAGTACGTCGGCAGCCCCATGTACGACATCATCGACGCCCACATCCCCGGCCTGCTGGCGCTGGCTCTGCTCCCGGTGATAGCCGAACTCGTGAAGCGCTCCCGCAGCCGACTGGCGGTTCTCCTCGATTCCGGGTACCGGAGACTCTCACCACAACGCCGGCTGGCGGCGTGGCTCACGGCGGCGTCGGCGCTCATCCACCTCGGTCTGCCCTTCGGACACGAGCTGACGGGGTGGACGGTGGCATACGTGGTCGGCGGTGTCGCCTTGGCGTGGGGGGCACTGAGACTCGTGACGGACGACCGGGCGCGACTGGCCGTCCTCGCCCTGGTGGCGTCCGCGTTCGGCCTCATGGTCTCGGCCGGACTCGGATCGGCACCGGATCAGACGGCCATGACCACCAAGCTCCTCGAAACGACTGCACTTGTTGCGCTGGCACCGCTCTCGCGGCGACTCCGACGTGGGGCAACCCTGCTCGGGATCACAACGCTGACGGCTTTGGTGTCACTGACGGCGTGGGGAGCCGGCATGAACACCGGTGGCGGGCACCACATAGGCGGGGTTCCTCCGCTGGGGGTGCTCGTTCCGACCACCGACGAGGACCTCCCGGTGGGCGAGGCCCTGATCGCAGCGCGCCAGCTGCAACAGGCCACCGCACATGCCATCGCGGTGTACGAAGACCCGGCAGTGGCGGCCGCCGCCGGCTTCGACGTCGAGGGAATGACCGGGCTCGACTTCCACGCAGACAACCGGGCTCACGTCGGCGATGGCGTGATTCTCGACCCCGCCCAACCGGAGACGCTGGTCTACGCCGTTGGCGACGGCGGGCCGATCCTGCTCGGAGCCATGTTCCAGATGCCGGAGGCCCACCAACGCGGACCGGCCGTGGGAGGACGCCTGACCGTGTGGCACGGGCACGAGGAGGCATGCCTGAGTCTGATTCCGCCGGGTCTGGCCGGGATGACGTCACCGCTCGGCATGTGTCCCATCGGGTCGGTCACCATCGCCATCACCAACGAGATGCTCCATGTGTGGACGGTTCCGAACGCTCCGAGCATGTTCGGAGAGTTGGCCGACGCCTGGAGGCTCGACCTCCTGAACCATTGAGCATCGTCAGTCCCGGTCGATCGTGTCCTCGTCCCAGTAGTCGAGCCGGTCGAGGGGCATGACCACGGCCGTCATCACGTTCATGAGGTGGGCGATGATCCGGTTGACGTAGATCAGGGGTGCTGTTGGCCTGTTGACCGCTCCGGCACAACGTTCAGACGGCGGTCGGGGTATCGCCATCACCTATGCTCGCCCGATGTCGGATCGAACCTATCGCATCGCAACCATCCCCGGAGACGGCGTCGGCATCGAGGTCACGGCCGAAGCGGTGAAGGCGCTCGACGCCGCCGCCGTCCGCTACGGCTTCTCGGTCGACTACAGCGACTACGACGTCGGGGGTGGCCGATACCTCCGGACGGGCGAGGTGCTGCCGTCATCGATCCAGGACGAGCTGGCCGAGCACGATGCGATCCTGCTGGGCGCAGTGGGTACCCCTGAGGTGCCGCCGGGTGTTATCGAGCGTGGCCTGCTGCTCAAGCTGCGATTCGACTTCGACCAGTACGTGAACCTCCGGCCGGTGAAGCTCTACCCGGGCGTGCCTACCCCCGTCACGGGGCTCACCCCCGAACGCTGTGACATGTTCGTGGTGCGCGAGAACACCGAAGGTTTGTACGCCGGCGTCGGCGGCTTCTTCAAGAAGGGAACGCCCGACGAGATCGCCACACAGGAGTCGATCAACACCCGCAAAGGGGTGGAGCGGGTGATCAGGTATTCCTTCCGTCAGGCCCAGCGTCGCGACAACCGGCTGACGGTGGGTCACAAGACCAACGTCCTCAACTTCGCCGGTGACCTCTGGTGGCGCACCGCCCAGGAGATCGCCGGCGACTACCCGGATGTCACGCTCGATTACGTCCACGTCGACGCAGCCTGCCTCTACATGGTCCAGTCACCCGAGCGCTTCGACGTGATGGTCACCGACAACCTGTTCGGCGACATCGTCACCGACCTCGGCGCTGCCGTGCAGGGTGGCCTGGGCCTGGCCGCCTCGGGCAACATCGACCCCGAGAAGCGTTACCCGTCGATGTTCGAGCCGGTCCACGGCTCCGCCCCCGACATCGCCGGCAACGGCTGGGCGAACCCGGTGGCGGCCGTTCTGTCGACCGCCCTCTGCCTGGACCACCTGGGCGAGGAGGAAGCGGCTCGGGCCGTCGAGGCTGCAGCCGCCTCGGTGCTTCCAGAGCTCGAGACCATGGGTGGGCCCAACATGGGCATGTCGACCAGTCAGATCGGCGACGTCATCGCCGGGCGAATCGGCGGCTGACGGCGGGAGCGACCCGGCTCACAGCCGATCGAGGCCACCCGAGAGGTCGTTCCACAGATCGTCCACGTGCTCACATCCGACACTCATCCGGATCAGTCCGGGCGGGATGTGGTCCGAGCCGGGATAACCGGACCGGCGTTCGGCCGTTGTCTCCACTCCGCCCAGGCTGGTGGCGTGGTGGATCAGCCCGAAACCGCCCACCAACCGGTCGGCAGTTTCGTCGTCGGCGACCTCGAAGGAGATGACGGCGCCGAACCCGGTCATGAAGGTCCGGGCGAGCTGGTGGCCGGGATGGGACGCCAGCCCCGGATACCGCACCCGGGTCACCGATCTGTGCGCCTCGAGACGTTCCGCCAGCCCACCGGCGTTGGCGGTGGCCCGTTCCAGGCGGAGCGAGAGCGTTCGAAGCCCGCGGAGGGCGAGGAATGCCTCGAGGGCACCGAGCGACGCCCCGCCGAGACTCCTCCGACGCCGGACCGCGTCGACGAGGTCCGGCCTGATCGCCGTGGCAACACCCGCCAGCAGGTCGCTGTGGCCGCCGATGAACTTGGTGGCGCTGTGTACCACCACGTCCGCCCCGAGTTCGAGTGGTCGCTGGCCGAGCGGCGTCGCAAAGGTCGAGTCGACGACCACCGTGGCCCGTCGCGGCCGACCGCCGCAGATGGTGAGGAGGTCGAAGACGTCGAGGCGCGGGTTCGACGGCGACTCCAGCCACACCATGTCTGAATCCGCCAGCGCCGCCACCCAGGCCGCAGTGTCGTCGTGCGGGAGGATCCGGACCGACCAGCGCCGGGCCGACACCCCGTCGGCCAGCAACGTGGAGACGCCGTGGTACGTGTCCGGGCCGATCACGACCCGCCCACCGACGGGGACCTGGTCGAGTACGGCCGCCACCGCCGCCATCCCCGAGCCGAACGAGACCGAGCGACCTCCGTCGAGACTCCCCATTGCGAGTTCGAAGGCGTCGACGGTGTCGGTGCCGTCGGACCTGGAGTACCAGTGGCTCCCGCCTGGAGCGAAGTTCGAGGCAGGCACGATCGGGTGGTTGAGCGGCGCTCCGCCGCTCGAGGGGCGACCGATGTTGACGAGGACCGTATCGAGATGGTGGGGCGATGTCACCCACTGGAGGCTACATGCCGAACCGGCCGGGTCGGCTGGCGTCCTCGGCGCCCGGTCAGCCGAACGACCTCATGAGGAACGTCGCCATCTGCTCACGGGTCACCGAGTCGTTCGGGCAGTAATGCGTGTCCGAGCAACCCACCGTGATCCCCGACTTCGCCAACGCCTGGATCTCGGCCTCGAACTTCGAGGAGTTGTCGTCTACGAAGCGATCGGTGGAGCTGGCGGGCAGGTCGAGGGCCCTCGTGAGGAACACCGCCATCATCTCCCGCGTCATCGGGGCGTCGGGGCAGTAGCGACCCGTGGCGCAGGGCTCGGCGATACCTGCGTTGGCCATCGCCTGAATGGCTCCCTCGAAGATCGAGGAGTTGTCGTCGCTGTAGGTGTTGCCCGTTCCCTCCGGGAGGTTCATGGCCCGCTGGAGGAACGCCGCCATCTGACCCCGGGTGACGGTGTCGAGCGGGCAGTACTGGATGGGGCTGCAGCCCTTGGTGATGCCCGACTGCGCCAACCACTCGATCGAGCCCTGATGCACGGAGTTGTCGTCGTCCCAGAAGGTGCCCTCGTACTGGGAGGGACCGATCGAATCCATGAACACCTCGGCCACCCAGACGGAGCCGTCGGCGACGACCACTCCGACGCCCACGTGGCTGTAGTTGGCGTTGAGGATGTTCTCGCGATGACCGGGTGATTCCATGAGCGCCTCGTGCACCGAGGCGATCGATCCGGCGTACCCGACGTTCTCCCCCATCATCGCCCATCCGCTGGTGATGTCACCGAGGTCTGGGTTGTGGAAGAGATAGCCGGCATCGGCGACGGCCTCGGCCTGTGCCTGAGCACCCTCATCGAGATCGGAGTGCGGCTTGAGCTCGTTGAGCCCCCGGTCACTGCGCTCTTCGTTGATGAGGTCGATCAACTGGTCCCGGGCCGACGTCGCCGCGAAGGCCTGGAGCGGCATGAGGGCCGCGACGAGGATCCCCGAGAGAAGAACGAGTGCCAGCCGGTCTCTGAAATGCTTCATGTAACTCTCCTGTGACTAGTCACTCCGCGTCCCTTTGACCTAGTCACTGACCCGGGCACGATAGCAAAAGCGAGCGGTGGGGCAAATGCGTCTCACAGACCCAACGCCCGCACCAGGAACGCCGCCATCTGACCCCGGGTCACCGGATCATCCGGACAGAACCGATCATCCCCACACCCCGACGTGATCCCCGCCGCCGCCAACGCCTCCACCGAAGCCTCGAACACGCTCCCCTCGACATCGGAGAATCGACTCCCCCCGGCATCGGGAACATCCAACGCCCGCACCAGGAACGCCGCCATCTGACCCCGGGTCACCGGATCATCCGGACAGAACCGATCATCCCCACACCCCGACGTGATCCCCGCCGCCGCCAACGCCTCCACCGAAGCCTCAAACACGCTCCCCTCGACATCGGAGAATCGACTCCCCCCGGCATCGGGAACATCCAACGCCCGCACCAGGAACGCCGCCATCTGACCCCGGGTCACCGGATCATCCGGACAGAACCGATCATCCCCACACCCCGACGTGATCCCCGCCGCCGCCAACGCCTCGATCGACGACACAAACGGCGAATCTCCGAGATCGGAGAAGCGGCCGCCCGAGGCCGCCACCTCGATCAGGTCGGCGAAGACGAACACTACGTAGATGGCCCCGCCGGCCTTCACGGTCCCCACACCCACTGTGTCATATGACGGGTCGACGATGTTGTCGCGGTGGCCGGGCGAGCCCATGAACGCCAGGTGCAGGGATTCGGCGGTGTACCCGACGCCCACGTTCTCGCCGAGCTTGTTCCAGCCGTCGGCCAGCACCGAGCCGAGGTCGGGATTGTGGAATATGTATCCCGCCTCGGCCATCTCGGCCGCATGAAGGCGCGCCCCCGTGGTCAACTCGGCCATCGACGAGAGCGCCTCGAGGTCGTGACCAGCCCGCTCGTCGTTCAGGAGGGAAAGGAATTCCGCCTCGATCCCGGTGGGCGTGACGTCGGAGGCCACGGCAGATCCGGGGAGAACCACGGACCACACCAGCGCCGCCAGGGTGATCACCGTCCGTGGTCTCGAAAACGTCATGCCTCGGACATCGGCAGAACGGTTCGAGAAACTTGAGAGCGGAGGTTGGGCTCCGGCGGAAGCCGGGACTTGGGTCCCTCCGACCCGTGACCCGGACCGGGACCGACCGCCTGGCGGGTCGGAGAGGCCGTCCGCAGGGCGAGTTCAGCGGGGCAGCTTTGGTGGGGTCGTCGACGGACGTCGCGAGAGATCGGGCTCCACCGGCGAATCAGGCCCCATGATGGCCAGCACCTCGTCGATGGCCCGTTCCAGCTGCGGATCCCCGCCCGCGTGCGGAGGGAACACCACCTCGATGTCCGGCTCGGTGCCATGGTTCTCGACCGCGAACCCCACATCGCTGAACCACGTCCCGAACTCCGGCTGGGTGGTCACCGTCCCGTCGACCAGCGACTGCTGCGGCCAGATTCCCACCACACCGCCCCAGGTCCTGGTCCCGATCAGCGGTCCCAGACCGGCCAGTTTGAAGGTGTGCGAGAAGATGTCGCCGTCGGAACCGGCCATCTCATTGGTCACGCACACCATCGGCCCAGCGGGCGAGTCCGTCGGGAACGGGTAGGGCTGTCGCCACCGGGTCACCCGGTAGCCAAGCCGACGGCGAGCGAGCTTCTCGAGGAGAAGCTGACTGACGTTCCCGCCCCGGTTGAAGCGGACGTCGATCACCAGACCCTCCTTGTCGACTTCGAGCCGCCAGGAACGGTGGAACTCGGCGAACCCAGGGGCCTGCATGTCGGGGACGTGGATGTAGCCGACCCGTCCACCGGTCGCTTCGGCGACGATGCGTCGATTGCCGTTCACCCAGTCGCGATAGCGGAGAGCCAGCTCCGATCCGAGCGGAGTCACCACCACGGTCCGTGGCTTTCTCCGGCCGGTGGCCACCGTGATCCGGACGGGGCGCCCGGCCCGGTCCACGAGTTGGCTGTCGGGAGACGTCAGACGGTCGAGCGGGACACCATCGATCGCCAGCAATCGATCGCCGGCGGCGATTCCCACACCGGGACGGGTGAGCGGCGAAGAGGCCGAACGGTCCCACGGATCACCCTCGGGGAGCGACTCCACCCTCCAGGCGTTGCGATCCCAGACGATGTCCGCCCCGAGCCGACCGAGCGACCACGTCGGCTCCGGCCTGAAGTCACCGCCGAGTTCATAGGCATGGCTGGTTCCCAGTTCGCCCTGCATCTCCCACAGGAGGTCACTGAACTCCGATCGTGAACCCACCCGATCGATGAGTGCCGCGTAGCGGTCGTGGACGGCAAGCCAGTCGACACCCGACATGTTCTCGGACCAGAAGTGGTCACGCTGTAGACGCCACGCCTCCGAGAACATCTGACGCCACTCGTCGGTCGGACGGACCTCGATCCGGAACCGATCGAGGTCGACCCAACCCGACTCACGGCCCGGTGTGTCCTTGCCCGACTTGTCGTCCTTCCAGGAGGCGGGCACCACCCTGACACGGCGACGCGCCACCAGGACGAGGACCTTTGCATCGGCGCTCAGCCCGAATCCTCCCACCCCGTCGGCGACGGTGTCGATGCGATCGGCAGCGAAGTCCCACGCCTGCAGGGTCCCGAGCGGTCGTTCCGATTCGATCCACGGTGTCCCGCGGCTGCCGGTCACCGGCCACGACGAGAAGAGCGCCCGACCACGAGCCAGCGCCAGACCCTGATACCGGCCCACCGGCACGGGGAAGGCCTCGGTCCTCGCCGCGATACCTTCGAAGTCGATCTCGACGCCACCATCATCCGGACCTGTGCCGTTGCCATTCGCCTTTCCGGTGCCATTGCCCATGCCGGTGCCATTGCCATCGGCGGGAGCTCCTGGTGGGCGCGGCTGGCGGCCCGCCACACCGAACGGCGAAGGCTCGTCACCCCTCAGTGTGACGAGCAACGGTATCGACGAGCGGGGAAACGAATAGTCGTGAAAGACCGAATCCGGTACCGGATCGAGCACACGGGAGGAGAGGAAGGCGAGATAGCGACCATCCGGATCGAAGGAGGGTGTGTGGTCCACGAACTCGGGCCGGCCGATGACACGGGTTCGACGCGAGCGCGTGTCGGTGAGGTGGATGTTCATGGTCGTACGGGTGGTTGAGGCACCGAACGCCAGCCACCGCCCATCGGGGGACCAGGCCACACCACCGATCCACGAGAAGGGCGAGCGATGCACCATGCGCGCCGTGCGCCGACCGATGTCAACCAGCCACAGCTCGTGGCGGTGATTGGTCACAGCAACCCGCGAGGCACCGGCAGGGGCGGGGAGGATCGACCTGATCCGTCCGAGATCGCGATCGATGATCTCGGGTGGTGCCGACCCGTCTGCCGCCTCGACCACCAGCCGTTCCTCGCCGGGCTCGTCGGTCACGGCGACCACACCGTCGCCACCGGCCAGCCATGTGGTCAGACGCCGGCGGTGCCGGGACACCGGTCCCAACCGGGTCGGCGCCCCTTCCCACAGCGGCGCCACGAACGACGCGCCCCGTGCGGTCACCGCCAACGAATGGCCCGAACCGTGCAGCGCCACGGACTCGAGATGGCGGGCGGCGCTCACCTGCCGGCGATTGAGTTGGGGCCGGGCCGAGACGATGCCCACGTCTACCGGACCGCCCACGTCGGTGGCCGGGTCCAACACCCAGAGATCGGCTCCGCACTGATAAACGATGCGGCGGCCGTCGGTGCTGGGGAAACGGGCGTAGAACTCCTCGTGGTGGGTGTGCCGTCGCAATCCCGCCCCGGTGGGAGTCACCGAATAGATGTTGCCGGTGCCCTCGTGATCCGACAGGAAGAAGATCCGTCGCCCCACCCACATGGGCGAGGCCAGGTTCCCCGGGAGCGTCACCAACGGCTCGAACACCCCGTCGCCACTCCGATCGACCCAGATACTTCCCGCTCGGCCACCCCGGTAGCGTTTCCACCGGGCCGGGTCGAACGTGTTGCGCCCGAGCGCCATCCGCCGCCCGGACCCGTAGGTGACCGAGAACGCAGGCCCGACACCGACCGACCGAGGTTGGGAGCCGTCGATGGGGACCGCCCAGAGATGCGTCCACCCGGCGAACGGCTGGCGATGGTCGGACGCGGCGACAACGGCCGAGCCGTCCGGTTGCCATCCGGCCACCTGAGTGGTGGTCCCCAGATGCGAGAGCCGCCTGCTCGGGCCTCCGTCGGCGGCCATGAGGTGCACCTCCGGGCGACCCTCGTCACGGCTCACGAAGGCGAGCATCGAGCCGTCGGGCGAGAAACGCGGATGGGTGTGGCTTCCCGGGTTGGCCGTGATGCGCGAGGCGGTACCGCCGTTCGCGTCCACGTGCCAGAGGTCGTCCTCGGACACGAACACGATCTCATCCCCGTGGATGCTGGGATGTCGGTAATAGCCGCGGCCGGCCACTGGAGACCTCTCGATGGGGGCGGCAAGGTTACCGGTCGGCGCTACCGACTGGCGCGAGCCCGGTCGAGGAAGTCGAGGACGGCCGAACGGTAGGTGTCCGGCTCCAGATTCCATGCCCGATCAGCGCCCGCCCCCTCGATCTCGACGAGCTGCACCACAGCACCCTGCTCCTCGGCCAGAGTGCGACTGTCGGAGATCGGGTGGGCCGTGTCCTCGTTGCCGTGGATCACCAGCACGGGGACCGTGATCTGTTCGGCCCGCTCGAGATAGTCGGTCGTCTCCCACGTGACACCGTATCGCAGCGAGGCGATGACGGCTCCCATCTCCCGAACCGTCGATGGCATC
Organism: uncultured bacterium; assembly: GCA_963825585.1. Classification (GTDB taxonomy): domain Bacteria; phylum Actinomycetota; class Acidimicrobiia; order Spongiisociales; family ZC4RG35; genus JAOUGY01. The sequence goes on along the minus strand of CAWGTX010000006.1, from coordinate 93,010 downwards.
GACCCGATCAACCCGTCGGCGATCGAAGCGGCATGGAACACCGTGGACTTGGCGTCGAGCACCGGCCCGTCGAGGATCACCCCCGCCAGACTCGGGTCCCGGTACAACTCGGCAACAGCCACAGCCCCGCCAGAGCCGTACCCGACCAGGAACACCGTTGCTGCACCCTCGGCACGGGCGTGGGCGATGGCGGCGGCCAGGTCATCACGTTCGCCCACTCCGAATGTCGACAACCCGGCGTCGTCGGAGGGTTGGCCGGGGTCGTTGCGATAGGTCACGGCGAGCTGGGTGAAGCCCTCGTCCCGGAGGAGGTTCATCATCCGCAGACTTTGGTCGAGGCCCGAGGACCGGTCATGCACGTGGATCACCCAGGTGGTACTCCCCTCGACGAGCCAGGCATCCATCGATCCCAGCGGCCCTTCGTACGACGAATCCACCATCCCCAACTCGTCGCGCAGCTGGACGGGATCGTCACCGGTCCGATCGATCGAACCGGACGCCCCCAGCTCCGGTTCCGAACCCCGGGCGAACTCGAAGGTCCGGGTGACGTCATCGCCGGAGACCTCCACCACCTCGCCGAGACGCAGGTAGTCGGGTCCGGCGGCGAATCCGATCAGGCCCGGTTCGGCGAGGTCGTCGTCCGCGTTCGGGAACGCCCGAATCGTCACGCGGTCACCGGATATCGCCAGCACGGCACCGTCGGCGGTGTTCTCGGCCATGGCGGGCAGGAGGAACTCGTCGTGAATCCAGGACGAGAACATCCAGGCGGCGACGGAATGGGCGCCGATCCCCACGACGACCAACACCAACACCGCGGCCCGAATCAAACGCGGAGGACGCGAACGTGGGCGATCACGGTAGGGCCGTTCCATGCGCCACATTGTGGTCTGTCGACCAGTGGTGTCCAGACGATCAACCGAGGTGATCGATGAGGTGGGCGGGCAGGGCGCCCACGAGACGGCCATCGTCGTCGACCACCGGAATCGCACCGCCCTGGAACCGTCCGGCCAGCGCGGCCGCCTCCGTCAGCGTCGAGGTCATCGACACCGAAGCCGGTGCCTCCATCAGCGCCTCGACCGGCACACCCGGATCGGCCAACTCGAGAGACTCCCGGCGCACCACACCGATGAGGAGTGCACGGTCCACCACCGCCAGCACCGGCTCGGAGTGGAGCCTGAGGATGTCGACCGCCTCCCGCAGCGGACCCACGAACTGCGGATCGGTCATGTGCTGGAAGACCCGATCGGGGGCACGCCGGACCACCACCGCGCCGGCCGGAGCCTCGGATCGGAGCTTGGCACCCAGGCCGAAGAAGGTACGCTGGAGCCACCCGCCACCGGGAGCGCCGATGACCAGCAAGGAGCGGTCGGGCAGCTGCGAGACCAAGTCGGTGGCGTCCGAGGCCTTGACCAGCCGGTACTCCACTCCGGGGACGGCGCCGTAGAGGCGTTCGATCGTCGCCACCGCCCGGTCCCGGTCGGTCTCCTCCTGGAACGCGCACGTCACCAGCGCCGGTCGGTCGGTTACCTGGGCGAGCCGCTCCGACACGCGAACGGCCAACTCCGAGTGAGGTCCGCCGGCCACCGCCGCCACCACGGTCGACATCGATCCCGTATCCATGCCCACAGGCACAGCGGTGTTGATCAGGTCGAAGCTCGCAGACAGCTTCCGGGACACCAACAGCTCGGCACCGTGATGGATGCACGCCTCACCGACGTCGCCGACCACCCGAACCGGTTCGACATCCGACAGCATCTCGGCCAGCTCATGGCAGCCCTGACCCCGGGTCCAGAGAACGGGACGAGCCACGCCATCCTGACTGCGTTGAACGATGCGCATCGAACCGGACCGTAGCCGACGGTGGTGAGCGGAGCCCGGTTCGGGGTCATGAGCATCACTTCGTTACTGTTGCCCCATGCGTATCGGGGTTCCGTTGCAGAGTGCACCAGGTGAGCGGCGGGTGGCGCTCACCCCGGAAGTAGCCGCCAAGCTGGTCGCCAAAGGACATCAAGTGGCCGTCGAGGCAGGAGCCGGGGTGGCGGCCGGGCACTCCGATGCCGAATACGCATCGATCGGCGCAGAAGTGGTGGACACGGCGTCGGCGTGGAGCGCCGATCTCATTGCGAGCGTCGACCGTCCCCCGGCCAGCATCGCAGTGTCAGGCGCGATTCTCGGCCTGTTGCGTCCGTTCGACGATGTCGAGGGGATCGGGATGCTGGCAGCCACCGGCGTCACCGGGTTCGCCTTCGAGGCGGTCCCGAGAACCACTCGCGCCCAGGTCGTCGACGCTCTCTCCTCTCAAGCCACCATCGCCGGATATCAGGCCGTTCTCGAGGCAGCCACCCGGTCCGACCGCATGTTCCCGATGATGACCACCGCCGCCGGGACCCTGAGGCCCGCCAAGGTGGTCGTGCTGGGCGCCGGCGTCGCCGGCCTCCAGGCCATCGCCACCGCCCGACGGTTGGGCGCCGTCGTCGCTGCCTTCGACGTACGGGCGGCGGCGGCGGAGCAGGTTCGGAGCCTCGGTGCCGGGTTCATCGAGGTCGAGGCTGCACCGCAGGATGCGTCGACATCGGGTGGATACGCCCGGGAAGTGGCCGCCGATGAGCAGGCGAGGATCCTGCGCGGTCTCTTCGATCACGTGACCGCTGCCGACGCCGTCATCGGAACCGCCGCCATCCCCGGGCGTCGGGCGCCGACACTCATCAGCCGGCAGATGGTCGAGGCGATGCGGCCGGGCGCCGTCATCGTCGACCTGGCCGCCGCCACCGGGGGGAACTGCGAGGCGACCAGCCCAGGCGAGACGGTCGCGATTGGTGGGGTGATCATCGTCGGCGAGACCGACCTCGTGTCGCGCGTGGCCGGTGACGCCTCGCGCCTCTATGCGCGCAATGTCGCCTCCTTCGTCGACCTGGTGACCGGCGAGGACGGCTCCTTCGTCCCGAACTGGGACGACGACATCGTCTCGGAGTCCTGCGTCATGCGCGACGGTCGCCTGGTCCACCCCCGCCTGACATCCACCCCCGGAGAGACATCGTGAGCGAACTACTCATCCCGATCACCGTCTTCGTGCTGGCGGCCTTCGTGGGTTTCGAGGTCATCACCAAGGTGCCGCCCACCCTCCACACTCCGCTCATGTCGGGATCCAACGCGATCTCCGGCATCTCGATCATCGGAGCCATCATCGCCGCCGGGCACGGCGAAGGCACCCTGGGCACCGTCCTCGGGTTCCTCGCCGTCACCTTCGCCACCGTCAACGTGGTGGGCGGCTTCCTGGTGACCGACCGCATGCTCAAGATGTTCCGACGGAGCGATCGATGAACGCCACCCTCTCGGGCTACCTCTACCTGCTGGCGGCGGTGTTGTTCGTGATGGGCCTCAAGCGCCTCTCCTCCCCTGCGACCGCCCGCCAGGGCAACCAGCTCGGCGCCATGGGCATGCTCATCGCAGTTGTCGTGACCCTGCTCGACAGCCAGGTGGTGACGTTTGCGACAATCCTCGGCGGCCTGGTCGTAGGTGGCGCGATCGGAGCGTTGCTGGCACGGCGGGTCGAGATGACCGACATGCCCCAGCTGGTCGCCGCCTTCAACGGCTTCGGCGGCGCCGCCTCGGCTCTGGTGGCCGTGGCCGAATTGGCACGGGCCTCCGACGAGACCCTGGCCACGCGAACACTCGTCTCGATCGGGCTGTCAACCGTGATCGGTGCGGTGACGTTCACCGGGAGCCTGGTGGCGTTTGGCAAGCTCCAGGGTCTGCTCTCCGGATCGCCGGTGGTGTTGCCGTTCCAGAAGGCGATCGACAGCCTGCTGGCCGTAGCGGTGCTGGCGTCGGTGGTGGCGGTGTCGGTGAACGGACGGATGGCAGGGGCATGGCTGGCGTTGGCGGTGGCTGGGGTCCTCGGCGTGACCCGGACCATGCCCATCGGCGGAGCCGACATGCCGGTCGTCATATCGTTCCTCAACTCACTCTCCGGCGTAGCCGCTTCGGCCGCCGGGTTCGTGATCGATTCCAACGCCCTCATCATCTCGGGTGCGCTCGTCGGCGCCTCCGGACTCATCCTGACCAGCGTGATGGTCAAAGCCATGAATCGCACCCTGGGTGGCGTGCTGTTCTCGGCGTTCGGTGCCACCGGCGTGACCACAGGGGACACCGGAGGCGACCGCAACGCCCGTCGTGCCACGGCCGAGGACGTGGCAGTGACCCTGGCATATGCGCAACGGGTCATCGTCGTGCCGGGGTACGGTCTCGCCGTCGCCCAGGCACAGCACGTGATGCGGGAGTTGGCCGACCTCCTCGAGAAGAACGGCGTCGATGTCCGCTACGCCATCCACCCGGTGGCGGGCCGGATGCCCGGACACATGAACGTGCTCCTCGCCGAGGCCGACGTCTCCTACGACAAGCTCTACGACCTCGACGACATCAACGGCGACTTTCCCAGCACCGACGTCGCCCTGATCGTCGGCGCCAACGACGTCGTCAACCCGTTGGCGCGCGAGCCCAACAGCCCCATCACCGGCATGCCGATCCTCGACGTGGATCGGGCCAAGACCGTGGTCGTGGTCAAGCGGTCCCTCTCGCCCGGATTCGCCGGTATCGACAACCCGCTCTTCTATCTCGACAACACCTTGATGTTGTTCGCCGACGCCAAACAGGGCCTGGCCGAAGTGGTGGCGGCCGTGAAGTCGCTGTGACGGAACCGCGCACACCGGTGCGCGACCTCGCCATCGGGATCTCTGTGGCCATGGGGGCTCTCGGCCTGGTCTTCTTCGGCACGGTTGGTCTCGTTGAGACCGTCATCCTCACACTCACGGTGGTGATCCTCATCTGGATCTCCACCACCGATGTGCGGCGACTCGTAGACGAGCGAGGCCGGCCCGCGCTCATGCTGTTCGCGCTCGGTGCCGTCGGGGTGTCGCTGATCTTCACCTCGGCCGTGCTCATCAGCACCATCACCGAATACCTGGCGCTGGCGGTGAGCGTGGTCGCCTGGTGCGTCGGCCTGTTCAGAGCGATCCGATTCGGGTGGGCCACGCCGGGCAGGCCCGACTGATGGAGTTCACCGAGGTCCTGCGCCGGCGCAGGATGGTCCGCAACTACCTGGCCCAGCCAATCCCCGAACCGGTGTTGACCGAGCTCGTGCGGGCCGGGAGGCGGGCCCCTTCCGCCGGCCACAGTCAGGGTCAGAGCTTCGTCGTCATCACCGACCCCAATCGTCGGCGCGCCGTGGCCGAACTGGCCGACGAACCGGCCTACGTGGAGCGCGGGTTCGAGCCATGGCTGTCGAACGCCCCCGCCCACATCGTGGTGTGCACATCCGAGCAGGAGTATCGCCGGCGCTACGCCGAGCCAGACAAAGGCGGCAGCGACGGGGATTGGACCGTGCCCTACTGGTGGGTTGACGCCGGCGCCTCGATGATGGCGATTCTGTTGGCCGCCGTGGACGCCGGGCTCGGAGCGGGATTCCTGGGAGCACACGCCATCCCTGGCCTGGCGGAAGCACTCGACCTCCCTCCTGGCGTGGTCCCGGTGGGGGTGATCACCGTGGGCGTGCCCTCTCCGGACCGCCCGTCGTCGTCGATCGGAAGGGGCGGTAGGCCGGACGCCGAGGCGATCCACTGGCAAAGGTGGTCGACCGATGAATCCGATGCATGTAACACGCAACCCCTCGAGGCGACCTGACCTACGAACCATGCGGGACCCTTTCAACGATCTGCGCCGCTATGCCGAGCACCTGGAAGCCCAGGTAACGGTCGAGCAGGCGCGCACCAGGGCCATGGCTGCGGTCAACCGCCGGCACGAGTCGAGCCGTCAGATCCGACGTCGGGCGATCACGGCGACGGCCACCCTGGCGTTCATGGGCCTGTCGAACGTGGCGGTGGCATCGGTGGCCGACCCCTCGGTCCCCGGCGACCCCCTGTACGCCGTCGATCGTGCGTACGAGCGAATCGGCCTCGCCCTCGGCATCGGCGGTGACCACCGCTTCGAACGGCTCGACGAGGCGGCGGAGGTCGTCGAACGCGGCGACTCGGGTGTTGCGCTCGACCTCGTGATCGAAGCACTCGACGGACTGGTCGACGACGACGCCGAGACCGCCCGAGCGATCATCACCGGGTTGGAGAACGGCGCCGACGTCACAGCTCTCAAGGCACAGATCGAGATCATGATCGGCATCGCCCGTGAGTCCGCCGAGGATGCCCGCGACCAGGGTCTCAGAGACACCGCCGGAACCGTGGCCGGCGAGGGCCTCGACATCGCCGCCATCGCCCAGCGCATCCGGGAGAGCGTGGAACTGCCCGAACAGTCATCCCAGGACACCCCGGGTGACGCCTCCGACAACAAACCGGAGGACACCGGCAAACCCGAGGACACCGGCAAACCGGAGGACAGCGGCAAACCGGAGGACACCGGGAAACCCGACGACACCGGCAAACCCGAGGAAACGGGCAGCCCACCGCAGGACGACGCCGCCGAACCCCCCGAGGCCACCGAGCCTCCTCAGAACACCGCGCCCGGCCAATCCAACGAGCCGGGCCCTCCCGCGAAATCACCATCGGACACCCGACCCGCCAGGGAAGACGGGAAGAAGGACGGCTGAACGCCGCCCCACCCGTATCCTCGCCCAATGGCCGAACCCGGGTGGCCGCCGACCACGGCCGAAGTCGAAGCAGCACGAGATGGGGACACCCGAATGCTCGGCGCCATCCTGGCCAAGGGATACCCCAGACTCGTAGCCTTTTACCGGGGCATGGGGCTGAGATGGGTGGAGGCCGAGGAACTCGCCTCCGAAGCGATGGAAGGAATGGTCCGCAACCTCCCGCGCCTCCGAGAGCCGGCCGCCTTCGAAGGCTGGTTCTGGACGGTCGCCCGCAATCGAATGAGGTCCCAGTTCCGTAGATCCAGCCGCAAAGAGCGCGAACTCGAATACGGCCCCGTCGACGACCCGGCCGACCTCGCCGCCATGGTCGACGAACACAGCGCCATCCGCACCGCCCTGGCCCAACTCCCCGAACGGGACCGCCAGATCCTGTGGCTCCGGGAAGTCGAGGGGCTCACGCACGAAGAGATCGGAACCCGGCTGTCCATGGCCACCGGCGCCACCCGTGTCGCCGCCCTCCGCGCCCGGCGCAAGCTCGAAGAGGCCTACGCTCGGCTTCACCCGGAGACCGATTGATCACATCCACCCACAACGACACCGTCAAACGCCTCGTCCGCCTCCGCGACCGCCGCCCCCGAGACGACGCCGGGCGCTTCCTCATAGAGGGGTACCGCGAACTGGGACGCGCCGTCGAACACGGCGTCGCCATCGAAATCCTGTACGTGTGCCCCGACCTGTTCCTTGGGCCCAACGAACCCGCCCTCATCCAAGCCTGCCGTAACGCCGGAGCCACCATCATCGAGATGACCGAGGCCCCGTTCCGCAAAGCGTCATACCGCGACCGGCCCGAAGGACTCCTGGCCGAAGCCCGCCAGTTCGACACCGGGCTCGCCGGCCTCGACCTCACCGGCAACCCACTCCTGCTCGTCGTCGAAGCCATCGAAAAACCCGGCAACCTCGGAACCATGCTGCGCACCGCCGACGCCGCCGGATGTCGAGGCGTCATCGTGTGCGACCCCACCACCGACCCCTTCAACCCAAACGTCGTGCGCTCCTCACTCGGCACGCTCTTCACCGTGCCACTCGCCGTGTGTAGCACCGAAGAAGCCATCGGCGTGCTCGCCGACCACGGCATCCGAACCGTCGCCACCACCCCCGACACCGACACCCTCCTTTACGCCATCGACCTCACCGGCCCCGTCGCCCTCGTCGTCGGCTCCGAACAGTACGGCCTCAGCCAGCGATGGCTCGACGCCGCCGACCACACCGCGCGCATCCCCATGGCCGGCTCCGCCGACTCCCTGAACGCCGCCATGGCAGCCGCCGTCTCCGTGTTCGAAGCCGTACGACAGCGGTGACTCCCGGGCGTTCTGCGTTTGATTCCCAGGGGGGGCGACCCCCCTTCGACCCCCCGCCGGCACTCGTCAACGTGTTCGCGGGCTTGGCCGAGGGCGAGAACCCCTCGCGGCACTCTGTTGCGCACGTTCCGGGCGTTCTACGCTTGATTCCCAGGGGGGGCGACCCCCCTTCGACCCCCCGCCGGCACTCATCAACAGCGTTCGCGGGCTTGGCCGAGGGCGAGAACCCCTCGCGGCACTCTGTTACCACGTTCCGGGCGTTCTACGCTTGATTCCCAGGGGGGGCGACCCCCCTTCGACCCCCCGCCGGCACTCATCAACAGCGTTCGCGGGCTTGGCCGAGGGCGAGAACCCCTCGCGGCACTCTGTTACCACGTTCCGGGCGTTCTACGCTTGATTCCCAGGGGGGGCGACCCCCCTTCACCCCCCGCCGGCACTCATCAACAGCGTCGGGCTTGGCCGAGGGCGAGAACCCCTCGCGGCACTCTGTTACCACGTTCCGGGCGTTCTACGCTTGATTCCCGGGGGGGCGACCCCCCTTCGACCCCCTGCCGGCACTCATCAACAGCGTTCGCGGGCTTGGCCGAGGGCGAGAACCCCTCGCGGCACTCTGTTACCACGTTCCGGGCGTTCTACGTTCTACGTTCTACGTTCTACGTTCTACGTTCTACGTCCAGTCCTTGCCATCGAACATATGTTCGCTCTATGCTCGTCCCATGGCCGGCGCCCTCCAACGCAGCTTCGACGATCTGGGCACGCCACTGTTCGATGTCACCTTCTGCGTGGTGGACCTCGAGACCACCGGTGGTTCGCCCAAGGACTGCGGCATCACCGAGATCGGCGCCGTCAAGGTGCGGGGTGGCGAGGTGCTGGGATCCTTTCAGACGCTCGTCAATCCGGGTGACGCAATCCCCGCCTTCATCACCATCCTCACCGGCATCACCCAGTCGATGGTGATCGAGGCTCCCCCGGTAGAGGCTGTGATCCCCTCATTCCTGGAGTTCTGTGGCGATGCGGTGGTCGTGGGACACAACGTCAGATTCGACCTGTCGTTCCTCAACGCCGCCGCCGATCGTCTCGGGTACGGAACCCTCACCAACCGATGGGTCGACACCGCCGCCCTGGCTCGGCGCCTGGTGCGCACCGAGGTCCGCAACCTCAAGCTGGCCACGCTGGCGGCCTACTTCCGATCACCGGTCACGCCCAATCACCGTGCCCTGGAAGACGCCCGCGCCACCATGCACGTCCTGCACTCACTGTTGGAACGGGCCGGCGGGGTCGGCGTGACCGCCCTCGAAGACCTGCTGGTGCTTCCCACCGCCAAGGGTTCGGCCGACTACCGCAAGATCGACCTGGCCCGTGGTCTGCCACGCCAACCGGGCGTCTACCTGTTCACCGACCGCGATGGCACGGTGTTCTACGTCGGAAAGGCCACCAATCTCCGCACCCGGGTCACCTCCTACTTCCACGGCGACGAACGCCGGTCGGTCACCACCATGTTGCGGGAGCTGGAGACGATCGATCACATCGTGTGCCCCACCGAACTCGAGGCGTCGATCACCGAACTGCGTCTCATCCACGCCCACCGACCCCGTCACAATCGGGCGGCCCGGCCGTCGCGCTCCACCCATTGGGTGACCCTCACCGACGGCGCCTTTCCCCGACTGTCGATCACCAGGACCCTGCACGACCGCTCCCCCATGGTGCTCGGGCCTTTCCGCTCACACCAGAGCGCCGAAGCGGTGATGGTCGCACTGTGGGACGCGGTCCCCATCCGTCGCTGCACCGGCCGTCCGGGGTCCCGACAGTCGCCGTGTGCACCTGCCCAACTCGGAGTGGCCATGTGCCCGTGTGACGGAAACCTCAGCAGTGACGACTACCGCAAAGTGGTGGATCGGCTGGTCTCGGCCGTGCGGGACGACCCATCGCTGGTGTTGGGTCCATTGGAAGACAAGATCCGCGACCACGCCCGCCACCAGCGCTTCGAGGAGGCGGGCTGGCTGCGGGACCGGCACCGGGCATTGGCTCGCGCCATCGAACGCCGCCGGCGCTGGCAGGCCCTCACAGCGGCCGGGAGGCTGATCGTGGAACGCAGCGGCGGTGAGACCGCGGTGATCGACCAGGGTCGCTACGTGGCCGGTTGGGCAACCGGGGCGCAGCACCCATTCCTACCCGAACCGCGGTTCGAAGACCACGGCGTGGTCCCCTCGTCATCAGCGGTCGCCGCCGAGGCCGACATCATCTGGAAGTGGATCTCCCAACCCGACGCCCGCATCGTCGACGCCACCGGCGGCCTCGGGCTCCCGGCCAAACCGGTCACCGACCTGGCGAAAACCGGCTGAGACCCGGCCAGCCTCAGCGGGCCAGGAACACCGCCGGATCGACGTACTCGTACCCGAGGGCCTCGGCCACGTGTGGCTCGGTGATGGCACCGGCCATCACGTTCAGACCGGCGAGCAGATGCGGATCCTCCGCCAGCGCCAGTGGGGCACCTTTGTCGGCCAGGGCCAACACGAACGGCAGCGTCACGTTGTTCAGGGCGTAGGTCGAGGTCCTCGGCACCGCACCGGGCATGTTCGCCACGCAGTAGTGAACGACCCCATCCACGACGTAGGTCGGATCTTCGTGGGTCGTGGCATGTGCGGTCTCGAAACAGCCGCCCTGGTCGATGGCCACATCGACGAGCACCGACCCGGGACGCATGTCGGCCACCATTTGACGAGTCACCAGCTTGGGTGCCCGAGCACCCGGCACCAGGACGGCGCCGATGACGAGATCGGCCGACGTGACCATTTCCTCCACCGAGCTGGTTGTGGAGTACACCGTCCGCAGGGTGGGACCGAACCGACGTGCCAGTCGTTCCAGCGCCGGGATGCTGCGATCCAGCACCGAGACGTCGGCGCCGAGGCCGATGGCCATCTCGATGGCGTTCTCGCCGACTACGCCGCCCCCGATCACGACGACGTGGGCGGCGGGCACACCGGGCACGCCCCCGAGGAGCAGGCCGGCGCCGCCCTGCGCCGCTTCCAGACAGTGGGCGCCGGCCTGGATCGACATGCGCCCGGCCACCTGCGACATCGGCGCCAGCAGCGGAAGCCCACCGAAGGGTGACGTAACCGTCTCGTAGGCGATACAGGTGGCGCCGGACTTCACCAGGTCGGCGGCCTGCTCGGGATCGGGAGCGAGATGCAGATAGGTGAACAGCACATGGTCGGGGCTCAGCATCGCCCGTTCGGCCGCCTGGGGCTCCTTGACCTTCACGATCATTCGGGCCCCCCCGAAGACGTCGGCTGCTGAGGCGGCGATCCCGGCCCCGGCCGCCCGGTAGTCGTCGTCCGACGCCCCCACGCCCATACCCGCACCGGTTTCGACGATCACATCGTGGCCGTGGACCATCAGCTCGCGGACACTCCCCGGGGTGAGTCCCACCCGCATCTCGGCGTTCTTGACCTCTCTCGGCACTCCAACGATCACGGGAAGGCACTCCTTGGACGGATGACTGAGAATCTAGGCCCTCGCACAGGGAATGTCATGCGAATCATCGTCTGCCGAACCGGAGATGTGCGACACTATTACCCCAAGAGCCGGACCTGGGAGGTCGATTGTTGTGCTGACGGAACTCGACGCCGTTGATCGTGCGATCCTGCGGTTTCTCCAACAGGATGGGCGGATGACCAACGCCGAGTTGGCGGGTCGAGTTCACCTGTCCCCATCCGCGTGTCTGCGGCGAGTGCGGCGGCTGGAAGAAGAAGGGGTCATCGACCGCTACGCCATGCTCGTCAATCCCGCTGCAGTGGGGCGCACCACAGACGTCTTCGTGGAGATCTCCCTGTCGAGCCAGCGCGACGAAGCCCTCGACGCCTTCGAGAAGGCCGTGGCCTCGTCGTCGGCCATCATGTCGTGTCACCTCATGGCGGGCGACGCCGACTACCTGGTCCGCCTCAAGGTGGCGGACGTGGCCGACTACGAACGCATCCATCGCGATCATCTCTCGAAGCTCCCCGGAGTGGCCCGGCTTCGATCGATCTTCGCCATCCGGACCGTGTACGAGACGACGGAGTTCAGGCTGGAGCCGTAGAGCCAGGGTGTCAGGAGCGAGGGGCGAGGGGCCGGATGCTCCTCGCCCCAGGCTCCTCGCTTCTGGCGCCTCGCTCCTTGGACTTCTGCTGCCCCTTTAGAGTGCCGTGATGCGATTCACCGTTCGCCCCGGGACCGACCCGGTTGCCCGTGCCGACACCACCCTGCTCAAGGCGTTGGGCCTGCCGTCGGGGGGAGCGGTCCGGGTCGGTCGAACCCATGTCCTGATAAGGGGCGGGGACGTGCCCGAGCCGACGGCGATCTTGATGGGTCCCCTGGCGCTCGCCAACGCCGGCGTCAGCCCGGGACAGAGCGTGGACGTCGACCGAACCGTCATGACACCGGCCGGGCTGGTGGTGGTCGCCGCCACCGCACTACCCGGCGAACCCAAGGACCTGGTACGGGCGTTGCAGGGCCGACCGGTGTCGAGTGGTGACCGGATCGAGATCGACGGCGCCTACCTGGGAGCCGAACACCCGATCGCCATCTCGATCGACCGGGTCGAGCCCCGTGGGGCGGGGCTGATCGGACCGGCCACCAGATTCGTCACCGTTGGTTCGACGGAGGCCGCCGAACCCCTCCCCGATGCGAGTGCTGCGCCCTCGGATGCCATTGCGTCCGCCACTGCGTCACCCACACCGACCTCATCGCCCGCAGCGAGAACTCCCTCCCCGCCCCCGGGGCCGACCACCTCGGAAGCGCTGCTCGCCGGGCTCGACGCCGAACTCGACCTGTTGTCCGGTTGGCTGTCGCTCCTGACGTCGCCCCGGGACCTTCCCGCCGCATGGGGACTCCCACGAGTCGCCGGGATTCTGCTGGAAGGGCCCCACGGGTGCGGCAAAGCCGAACTGGTGGCCGCGGCCGCCGCCAACGCCGGCGCTCGTGTCCACGAGGTGGACGTCGACCTCGTGTTCAAACCCGACCGATTGCTCGACCTGCTCGAGAAGGCCGTGAAGGAACAGGCCACCCCGGTGGTGATCCTGGTCGACAGGATCGAGGCGGTGGCGGGCGAGGAGGGTCTGAGCTCGTTCCGGACCCAGGTAGGCGCCATCCTCCGCTGGTTCCTCGACGCCGTCTCCGACAAGCAAGGGATGGCATGCGTGATCGGGGTTGCGTCCCGCCAGAACCTGGATCCGGCGGTGGTGAAGTCACCACTGCTGCCCCGTTCGATCGTGATCCCGCCGCCGGACCACACCCGACGCAAGCTGCTCTTCGAGTCCGCGCTTGCCCGCGTGCCCACCGACTCGATCGACCACGATCAACTGGCCAACCGCTCGGCCGGGTTCTCCGGGGCCGATGTGGTGGCGGCCGTGATCCACGCTTCCGCCCGGGTGGCCCGGACCGAGGCCAAGCTCACCACCGCCGACGTGCTGGCGGCCGTCTCGGAGACCCAGCCCTCGCTCGGGTCCATGTCGCTGGGCGAGATGCCGTCGTTCGGCTTCGAGAAGGTGGCCAACCTGGTCGAGGTGAAGCAGCGACTCACCGAGGCGGTGATCTGGCCGGTGAGTGACCCGACCCGCTTCCGATCGATGGGCATCGACCCACCTCGCGGGGTGCTGCTCTTCGGACCTCCCGGGACCGGCAAGACGTTCGTGGTCCGGGCACTCGCCCACGAGGCCGGTGCGGCCTTCTTCTCGGTCAAGGGCGCCGAACTACTCGACAAGTACGTCGGCGAGTCCGAACGCGGCGTGCCGCGAGGTGTTCGCCCGGGCACGGGCGGCAGCTCCGTCGATCATCTTCTTCGACGAGTTCGATGCCCTGGCGCCTGTGCGGGGACGATCGACCAACTCGGTGACCGACTCGGTGGTGGCGGCGTTGCTCACCGAGATCGACGGGGTGGGCGCCCGGGGCGACGTGTCGGTGATCGCCGCCACGAACCGTCGGGACCTGATCGACTCCGCCCTACTGAGAGCCGGGCGCTTCGAGATCCAGATCGAGCTCGGCCTCCCGGTGAAGGAGTCGCGGCGGGCGCTGCTCGACATCTCCGACGTTCCGTTCGCCGAGGACGTCGATCTCGACCGACTGGCGGGCATCACCGACGGAATGAGCTTCGCCGACATGGAGGGCGTCCTCAGGGAGTCGGCCCTCGACGCCCTCCGCGCCGATCGTGGCGCCACCACCGTCATCTGGTCTCAGATCGAGAAGGCGGTTCAGCGCTGGCACCAGACCCGGGGAACCCAGGGCCCAACCCTGGGTTCAGGCTGACCGCTGCGGTCAGCCCTGGCCCACGGTTCGGTCATCGAGCGACGGCCGGCTCCTTGGGAAGCCCGAGCATCATCTCACCGATGATGTTGCGCTGGATCTGATTGGTCCCGGCGTAGATCGTTCCGGCTCGGGCGTTGAGGAACACCGTCTGCCAGCTGGCGGTCGAATTGGGGGCGTTGAAGTCGTCGGAACGGAACGCCGACGACGGCTTGCGCCCTTCTGAGATCAGGCCGCCGACTCCCATGATGTCCATCGCCAACTCGGTCACCTGGCGGTGATAGTCGCTCCACCACACCTTGGTGATGGCGGCGTCGGGACCCGGATCCTGACCCCTGGCGAACCGGGTGAGGGCCGAGTAGCCCATGAACCGCATGATCTCGACCTTCTCGTGTGCTCGTACCAGTCGGTCACGGATCTCGGGGTCATCGACGCAGCCCAGCTCGCGGGCATAGGCGAACAGCCGGTCGAGCTCGTTGCGGAACCCGATAGAGGCGGTGGCGGCGTCCTTGCCGCGCTCGAATCCGAGCAACGCCATCGCCACCCGCCATCCGTCATTGACCTGGCCGATGATGTGGTCCCTGGGCGCCCGTGCGTCGGTGAAGAAGACCTCGTTGAACTCGCTCTCACCGGAGATCATCTCGATGGGCCGCACCTCCACTCCCTGCTGGTCCATCGGGCACAGGATGAAGGTGATGCCCTTGTGCTTGGGGGCGTCCGGGTCGGTGCGGGCAACCACAAAGATCCAGTTGGCGAGATGGCCGGCCGAGGTCCAGATCTTCTGGCCATCGATGATCCACTCGTCGCCGTCGAGCACCGCCCGGGTCTTGACCCCGGCGAGGTCGGAACCGGCGTCTGGCTCGGAGTAGCCCTGACACCATACGTGCTCACCGGAGAGCAGCCGCGGGATGAAGTACTGCTTCTGTTCCTCGGTACCGAGCTTGAGCAGGGTGTTGCCGAGCATACCGATCGAGAAGGCGTCGTTGGGACCGCCCGCCGGGACCCCTGCTCTGGCCAGCTCCTCGTGGACGACGATCGCCTCGATCGGGCCGAGACCACGACCGCCGTACTCGACCGGCCATTCGAGCCCGAGCCATCCCCCGGTGGCGAGCTTCGCCCGCCACTCGGTTGTGAAGTCGACGAGCTCGGAGGGGTCCAGTCGACCCGTTCCCTCCCACCCGGCGGGAAGGTTGTCGCCCAGCCACGCCCGGATCTCGGAACGGATCGCCTCGGCTGTTTCCGGATACGTGAAGTCCATCAGATCATCTCTCGCTCGCCCGGCTGAAGCCCGGAGCGTACCCGGTACCGTCCCATCGGTGATACGCCCCGCTCGCCTTCCTTCCACCGTGGTTGCCCTCGGTGTCGTCAGCCTGCTCACCGACATGTCGTCCGAGATGATCTACCCGTTGCTCCCGGCCTTCCTCCTGACGGTGGGGGCAGGAGCAGTGGCCCTCGGGGTCGTCGAGGGTGTGGCGGAGGCGACGGCGGCGATCGTCAAGGTCGTGTCGGGGCGGCGCAGCGACCGGTCCGGACGCCAGAAGCCACTGGTGGTGGCCGGCTACACCACCTCCGGTCTGGCTCGGCCACTCATCGGGCTCGCCGTGGCATGGCCCATGGTCGTCGCGCTGCGATTCGTCGATCGGATCGGCAAGGGTCTGCGCACATCACCGCGCGACGCTCTCATCGCAGCGTCGGTTGGCGAGGCGGATCGGGGCCGGGCCTTCGGACTCCACCGCGCCATGGACCATGCCGGATCGGTGCTGGGACCGCTGGTGGCGGCCGGCCTCCTGGCCGCCGGATTCGAGCTTCGAAGTGTGTTCCTTCTCGCCGTGGTCCCAGCGGTCGCCGTTGTCGCCGTGCTGGTCCTGTTCGTGCGTGATCGACCAGCGGCTCCCCGCCCTGCCGAGCAGGCCGAAACCCCGGGACCGATGCCGCGGCCGTTCAAGGTGTTGCTGGTCGCGACCGTCGTCTTCACCCTGGGCAACTCGACCGACGCCTTCTTCCTGCTTCGATTCACCGAGGCGGGGCTGCCACTGGGCGGCGTAGCCGTGCTGTGGGCCGCCCACGGAGCCGTGAAGATGACCTCCACCTGGATGGGCGGCCGCCTGACGGACCGCATCGGAAGGCGACCCCTGGTGCTGGCCGGTTGGATGTTGTACGCCGCCATCTACGTGGCGTTCGCCGTGAGCGAGTCGACGGTGGCACTGGTGGCGATCTTCCTCGCCTACGGCATCACGTTCGGCTTGACCGAACCGGCCGAGCGGGCGTGGGTGGCGGACCTCGCCCCACCGGGGCGCCGCGGAACCGCCTTTGGCTGGTATCACGGGGCTGTGGGCGTCGCGGCTCTTCCGGCGTCGGTGGTGTTCGGGTTGGTGTACGCCCGTTTCGGTGCACCCACGGCATTCACCATGGGGGCGGTGTTGGCGCTCATCGCTGCGATCGTGCTGGTGGTCGTGCCGGCACACGCCCGGGTGGCGCCTTCCGACTGACCTCCACTCACACCGTTCGGCGCAGCCCCATCACCTGAGGGTGATGACTGTCGCCGCGCCCCGATTCGGTGCGAATCCTCACATCGATGTTCTCGAACCCGGGCATGGCGATGGCCCGAACTCCCCGTCGTCGCATGAGGCGAAGAATGGCCCCCGCTGAAACGGTCGTCCCATCCGTCGATGCGCCGCCCCACACGCACACGAGCGCCATGCCACCCGGAACGATGGTGGCTCGCCTCCGGTCCAGGAGCTCATCTAGCTTCCATGGCTGGATGGCGGCCGGAGCCCGCCGTTCCGCCATCTCGTCGTACGCCCGGGCCATCGCTGCGCTGCCGCTATCGCACGTCACCTTCGACCCTCCCTTGCGAAGCCACCACTCCCGTGACCGGGGTCGCGTCTAACGTCGGCTGGGAGAGAGGAGTTGCACACCATGCCCATCGACTTCCAGGTGACGATCGACTGCGCCGCCCCCCACGTGCTCGCCGATTGGTGGGCCGATGCGCTCGGATGGGAGGTCGAGCCTCAGGACGAGGCGTTCATCACCTCGATGATCGAGCAGGGCCACGCATCGGAGGCCGACACCGCCCGCCACGACGGAAAGCTGGTGTGGCGGGAGGGCGCCGCCATCGGCGGCCGAGTTGGAGGCTCCGAACGGCGCATGCTGTTCCAGCTGGTCCCCGAGCCCAAGACGGTGAAGAACCGGCTTCACCTCGATCTCCGGGTTGGGCAGGATCAGGTCGGGGTTGAGCGGGAGCGACTCGAGTCTCTGGGGGCTGTGTTCCTGCACGACGGCCGTCAGGGCCCGCACACCTGGGTGACCATGGCCGACCCGGAAGGCAACGAGTTCTGCATCTCGTGACCACCATTGTGACCCGGCGGCGGTGTCCCTGCCCGGTTGAGGGTCAGCCGGCGGTGGCGAAGGCTTCTACCAGGGTGAATCTGCCCTCGTAGAGTGCCCGTCCCACGATCACCCCTTCACAGCCGAGGGCTGCCACCGCCGACAGATCACCCAGCGTCCCCACCCCACCACTGGCGATCACGGCGAACCGTCCATCGCCGACCACGGTGCGAAGCAGGTCCGTTTCCGGCCCTTTCATGGTGCCGTCACGGCCGATCCCGGTGACGAGCATCCGTTCGCATCCCACTGCCGCCAGACCGTCGAGCACATCGGGCAGCGCGCGGCCCTCATCGAGCCATCCGGCTCCGGTTGCACGGTCGCCCTTGACATCGACGGCGGCCACGACCGTGCCGGGGGAACCGACCTGCGCCAGGATCTCGGGTTCCCACACGGCGGCGGTCCCCATCACCACCCTCGCTGCGCCGGCGTCGAGGGCACGGCGGGCGAGCTCGGCGGTGCGGATGCCACCCCCCACCTGGAAGGCGACACCGGCGGAGGTGAGCGACTCCCACAACGCGACGTCCGGTGTTCCGGACTTGGCTCCCGCCAGATCCACGACGTGTACCAACTCGGCTCCCTGGTCGATCCAGCTGCGGGCCTGGGCGACCGGGTCGTCGGCGTAAACGGTGACCCGGTCGTAGTCGCCGTGCATGAGACGAACGACTCGGCCATCGAGCACGTCGACGGCGGGGATGATCTGAAGCATGGGTTTCCAGTCTGTAACACTGTGTTAACGTGCTAAAACACTAGCACGGCACATCCGACGGACTCGAGCGACATGACCGACGCAGACTGGCTGACCGACGACACCCGAACGCTCCTCGAGACGATCATCCGGCTCGAGACCATCGATGATGCCGCCGACTTCTTCCGCGACCTCTGCACCCGCAAGGAACTGGAGGATCTCAGCCGTCGCTGGGCGGTGGTCCGCCTACTCGACCAGGGGATCCCCTACCGGGAGATCGCCGAACGGACCGGGGCGTCGACCGCCACCGTCACCCGTATCAACCAGTGGCTCACACACGGCACCGGCGGATACCGCCGGGCCCTCGACCGGGAGAACCCATGACCTTCTCGCTGGCCGTCCCCAACAAGGGGCGCCTCAAGGAACCATCCGTCCAGTTGCTCAGAGACGCCGGGCTCTCGTTCGAGGTGACCGAACGGGCCCTGTCGGTGCCGGTCCGCAACGTCGACATGGAGTTGCTGTTCGTCCGTACCGAGGACATCCCCGAACTGGTGTCCGATGGCGTGGCCGACGCCGGCATCACCGGGGTCGACCTGGTCGCCGAGCACGGCAACGGCCTGCAGACACTCAGCGAACTGGGATTCGGGCACTGCAAGTTGGTGGCGGCCGTCCCGGTCGACTCACCCATCGAGAAGACCGACGAGTTCGGCGGTCTTCGGATCGCCACCGCCCACCCACGCACCACCGCCGCCTTTTTCGCCAATCGCAACATCGACGTCGACGTGGTGGCTCTGCGCGGATCGGTGGAAGTGGCCACCAAGATCGGCGTCGCCGACGCCATCGTCGACCTCGTCTCCACCGGATCCACCCTGCGAGTCAACGGCCTCCGGGCTATCGGAACCGTTGTCGACTCCCAGGCGATCCTGGTGAGCAGGGCGAACGCCGCCGACGACGAAAAGGTCCGACAGGTCACCACCGCCATCCGTGCCGTCACCGCCGGACGCCGCAAGCGGTACCTGCTCCTCAACGCCCCATCCGGCGCCGTCGAGACCATCGCCGGGCTCATCCCCGGACTCGAAGCGCCCACCGTGGTGCCGCTCGCCGAAGACGGCTGGGTGGCCATCCATTCGGTGGTCGACGCCGAAGCGCTGTGGGAACTGCTTCCGAAGTTGGAGGCGGCGGGTGGGAAGGGGATTCTGGTCCTGCCCATCGAGCAGCTACTTTGACAGGCCGACTTCGGGCCCCTTCGTGGCAGAGGCTGATCCGGCTCCGGGGGCCCGAACAGCCGCCGGTCGGCCTGGGCTGCCGCACGCGCGATTGCGGCCGCCGATCAGCGAGTTGTCCCCAATAGTCGAGGGCTGAGCAGATGAGACTGAAGAGAATCGAACTGGAGAAGCTGACCGCCGGCGAGCGGAACGCGCTGTTGCGTCGGGGTGCGGTTCCCGACAAGGCCGTGCGGGATGGGGCGATGGCGGTGTGCGACGACGTGGCGGAACGAGGCGATACCGCCCTCGCCGAGTATGCCGAACGTTTCGGGGGCGGATTCCGGCGGGTCGGACGTGATGAGATGCTGGCGGCGGTCGACGAGGTCGGGACCGATGTGATCGACGCGCTGGAGGCAGCAGCAGCCAACGTCGAGGCCTACCACCGTGCTCAACTGCCCACCGACCTGGTGGTGACCACGGTCGAAGGTGTCGAGATCACCCGTCGGTGGACTCCGCTGCGGCGAGTGGGCGCCTACGTGCCAGGAGGCAAGGCCGCCTATCCGTCGACGGTGATCATGACCGCCGTCCCCGCCAAGGTGGCGGGTGTGGCCGAGGTGCTGGTCGCCTCCCCCGCCGCTTCGGACGGCACCGTCAACCCGGCAACGCTGGCGGCCTGTCACGTCGCCGGCGTCGACGAGCTGTGGATCATGGGTGGTGCTCAGGCGATCGCCGCACTGGCCCATGGAACCGAGTCGATCCACCCGGTCGAGAAGATCGTGGGACCCGGAAGCGCCTGGGTGACCGCCGCCAAGCTGGCGGTGTTCGGCGTGTGCTCGATCGACCTCCCTGCCGGGCCGTCCGAGGTCCTGGTGCTGGCCGACCACACCGCCGAGGCGCGGCTCGTGGCCGTCGACCTGCTGTGTCAGGCCGAGCACGGCCCCGACTCCCCCGCCGTGCTGGTGACCACCGACCAGACCCTGCCCGAACGGGTGGAAGCCGAACTCGACGATCTGTTGCCGACCCTGGAACGATCCGAGATCCTGGAACAGGCCCTGAAGGATCACGGCTGGGCGGTGGTGGTTCCCGACCGCGAGACGGGCATCGCCTTCGCCAACGACTACGCCGGCGAACACGTCACCATCATGACCACCGACCCCGAGGCCGACGCCAAGCGGGTCACCGCCGCCGGTTCGGTGTACATCGGGCGGTTCTCTCCCGAGTCCGCCGGCGACTACGCCACCGGCGCCAATCACGTGCTCCCCACCGGGGGACTGGCAGCCGCCTGTGGGCCGCTGTCCACCCAGGACTTCGGCTCGTGGCGCCAGGAGCAGCGCATCACCCGTGAAGGACTGGGTCGCATCGTCGATACCATCGCCACCCTCGCCACCGCCGAAGGGCTCACAGCCCACCGGCTGGCGGCCCAGATCAGACTGCAAGAGGACCAGCCATGACCAGAACCGCCGCGGTGACCCGCACCACCAAGGAGACGTCTGTCGAGATCACCCTCGACCTCGACGGCACCGGCACCACCTCGGTGAGCACCGGGGTCGGCTTCTACGACCACCTGCTCACCAGCTTCGGCCACCACGGCATGTTCGACCTCACCGTCTCCACCACGCGGCGACATCCACATCGACGACCACCACACCGTCGAGGACACCGCCCTGGTTCTGGGGGAGGCCTTCGCATCGGCACTGGGCGATCGCTCGGGGATCAGCCGGTTCGGCGACGCCACCATCCCCATGGACGAGGCCCGGGCCACCGCCGTGGTCGACATCTCGGGGCGGCCGTACTCGGTGATCGACCTGCCGTTCCGTCAGCCGATGCTCGGCAACCTGGCCACCCAGAACATCGCCCACGCCCTCGAGGCGTTCACCCGCACCGCCGGACTCACGCTGCACCTCACCGCAGCCGGGGCCAACGACCACCACGTGGCGGAGGCGGCCTTCAAGTCGCTGGCCCGTGCCATGCGGGCGGCCGTGAGCCTCGACCCCCGGCGGAGCGGAGTCGCATCCACCAAGGGAGTCCTGTGAGGGTCGCCGTGGTCGACCATGGCGCCGGCAACCTGGTGTCGATCGGTCAGGGCCTGGAGCGGGCCGGCGCCGAGGTGATCGTGGCCGACACCCCCGACGCGCTCGCCGGTGTCGACGGAGTGGTGCTTCCCGGGGTGGGCGCCACCGCCTCGGTTATGGAAGGGATCCGGAAGGCCGGATTCGAGGAACCGCTCGGGAACCTCGACGTCCCCCTGTTCGGGATCTGCGTCGGCATGCAGGTGCTGTTCGAGTCGAGCGAAGAGGACGGAGCCCGCTGCCTCGGTCTGCTCGGTGGCGAAGTGCGCCGCCTTCGCAACGCGCCCAGACTCCCCCACATCGGCTGGAACGCACTGGAGCTGGTCGGAGGCGACAGTCTCCTCGACGGTCTCGGCCCCGAACCGATCGTCTACTTCGTGCACTCCTACGCCCCGGTCGCCGAAGACGCCGCCACCGTGATCGGTCGTTCCAGCTATGACGAGCCCTTCACGGCCGCCGTGCGATCGGGTCGGGTCAGCGGCACCCAGTTCCACCCGGAACGATCCGGCGACACGGGCCTGCGCATCCTCGCCAACTTCGTGGCCGAATGCCGCCAACCGGCGGTGATGCCGTGACGGTGCGGGTACGGGTGATCCCCTGTCTCGACGTCGCCAACGGCCGGGTGGTGAAGGGGGTGAACTTCGTCAACCTGACCGACGAGGGCGACCCGGTGGAGCTGGCCTCACGGTACGCCGCAGAGGGCGCCGACGAGATCTGCTACCTCGACATCTCGGCCGCTCCCGAGGGCCGGGGCACACTGCTCGACGTGGTTCGCCGCACCGCTCAGAACGTGTTCATCCCCCTCACCGTGGGCGGAGGGGTTCGAGAATCCGACGACATGAAGGCGGTGCTGCGGGCCGGGGCCGACAAGGTGAGCGTCAACACCGCCGCCGTGGTCGACCCCGACCTCATCGCCCGCTGTGCGCGCCGGTTCGGCCGCCAGTGTGTCGTGCTGGCCATCGACGCCAAGGCGCGCACCCGGGACGACGGCTCCACCTGGTTCGAGGTGGTCGTCAAAGGCGGGCGAGAGCCGACCGGGATCGACGCCGTCGAGTGGGCGCGTCGGGGCACCGACCTCGGAGCCGGCGAGATCCTGCTCACCTCGATGGACCGCGACGGCACCAAGGCCGGCTTCGACCTGCCGCTCACCCGGGCCATCAGCGGCGCCGTGGAAGTGCCCATCATCGCCTCGGGCGGAGCCGGTGAGGAACGCCACATGGTGGAGGCCGTCACCGAGGGTGGGGCGTCGGCGGTGCTGGCCGCCTCGATCTTCCACCGTCGCGAAATCGAGATCGACCGGGTCAAACAGGTGATGGAAGAGGCCGGGTTGCCGGTGCGGAGGGTGATGTCGTGAGCGAAGACCTGATACCGGCCATCGTCCAGGACGCCGACACCCGCCGGGTGCTCATGCTGGCCTGGATGAACCCCGAATCCCGCCGCCTCACCGAGGACACCGGGCTGGTCCACTTCTGGTCCCGATCCCGGCAACGGCTGTGGCAGAAGGGTGAGGAGTCGGGCAACGTGCTGCGCCTGGTGGAGATCCGCTCCGACTGTGACGACGATGCCCTCCTCGTGATCGCCCGACCTGCCGGGCCCACCTGTCACACCGGTGCGGACACCTGCTGGGACGAGTCGGTCGACGCCGGGTTCGCCCGACTCGAACGGCTGTGGTCGGTGATCGACCAGCGCGCCATCGACCGGCCCGAGGGCAGCTACACCACCACCCTGTTCGCTAAGGGACCCGACCTCCCGGCCCGGAAGGTGGTCGAGGAGGCGACCGAGGTGTTGATGGCCGCCAAGGACCACGCCAACGGTGTGGCCGACGACCACCGGTTGGCCGAGGAGATGGCCGATCTCACCTATCACCTGCTGGTGCTGATACGCGAACGCGGCCTCGAGCCGGCGGCGGTGCTCGACGTGCTCGCCGAACGGGAGCGATGATCGCTTCCGCTCCCACCGTGATCGTGTCCCGCCAGCTGGCGCCGGACCACGATTCGATCCTCTGGACCCCCGCCGCATCGCCCGGGGTTGCCCGCCGACGAAGGTAGGGTCACCTCCGATGTACGGACTGATCGCCTCCATCCCATCGCCGTCCAGCAGCGCCCTCCACATCGGGCCGCTGCGGTTCACCTTCTACGGCATGATCATCGCAGTGGGGGTGGCGCTCGGATGGCGGCTCGCCGTGAAGCGGTACGAGGAGGCGGGCGGCGACCCGGTGCTCGCCGAAAGGGTGCTGCTGAGAATGGTGGTGTTCGGGTTCCTGGGCGCTCGCGCCGCCTACGTCTCGACCCATCTCGATCGGTTCGAGGGTGAATGGTGGAAGGTCATCGCCATCTGGGAGGGCGGACTGGCCCTCTTCGGTGGTCTCACCGCCGGCGCAATCACCGTGATCGTGCTCATGCGGCGCTGGAAGGGCGATCTTCCGGCCTTGCTCGATGCCCTCGCTCCGGCGGTGCCGCTGGCGCAAGCGTTCGGTCGCTGGGGCAACTACTTCAACCAGGAACTGTTCGGCACACCCACCGACCTCCCGTGGGGTGTCGAGATAGCCCCGGAGAACCGTCCGGCGGCCTACCCCGACGCCGAGACCTTCCATCCGACCTTCCTCTACGAATCGTTGTGGAACCTCGCCCTGTCGGCATTCATCATCTGGCTCGGGAGGCGCCATCCCCGGTTCCGTGGACGCCTCATCGCCGTCTACTTCGCCGGCTACGGGCTGATGCGGTTCATGCTCGAGCTCATTCGGACCGACACGACCTTCCGCTTCCTCGGGCTGAGCCGCAACGGTTGGGTGTCGATGGGCGTGGTGATCCTCGGAGTCGTCATGGTGCTGAGAGGACGGGCGAAAGACCCTTCCCCCTCCGCCCCGACGGCGTAGTGTCGGTGGAGAGGTGCACATGACCACGGGACATCCCTGAGATCTTCGATCCGCAGTGGCTCCGCCACAGCTACAGGGCCTGCCTCTGGGATGGCGGCCGCCGCATTCCCGGGTCCGAGTTCTGTTCTGAAGCCTGCTCCGAGGCGTATGCCGAGTGGGAGGTGCGCCAGCAACGCTGGGACGACCAGGCCGACCTGGTAGAGGAGCCGGACGTCCCGGACCGGTCGCGCACTTCCCCTCAGTCAGAGACGGCTGTGAGACCGATCACCTTGTCGAGACGGAGACGCACCAGCCACTCCCCCTCCACTGCGTTTCTTCGGCCGTACTCCTCCGCCCGGTCCGCCCCCATGTAACGGCCGGCGATCCGGGTGGCGAAGAACAACATCTCGCCAGGGTCCTCGGAGATCGACACCGTTCCCTCGACCGTCACGAAGGCGTACGGCGGCTCCTCGAGATCGACGGCGAACGCCGCCCGCCGTTCCCGGTCGAGGTTGGCACCCTTGACGGTGTCTCCACCCGTGTTGAACACCACTTCGTCGCCGTCGAGCACGAACCAGACCGGCGCGACATGCGGCCGCCCGTCGGACCGGACCGTCGCGAGCTTGCCGGTCCTGGTTCCTTCCGAAAGGAACGCACGTATCTCGTCATCCGACATCCGCCTCATGAGCGAGGCGCCCTGCCCATGGCGAAGAACTCCGGGTTCGGTTGGAGGTCCATCAGATGGGCCATCCGGTTCGAGAAGGCGAAGAACCCGGTGATTGCACCGATGTCCCAGATGTCGTCATCCGAGAATCCGTGCGAGCGCAGAGATGCGAAGTCCGCCTCATCCACGTCCTCGGGGGTCCGGGCCAACTTCACGGCAAAGGCGAGCATGGCGTGCTGACGTTCGGTGGCCGGGGCCGACCGCCAGTTGGCGGCGATCCGATCGGCGATCTCGGAGTCCCTGGCCCGCACCCGCAGGATCGCGCCGTGGGCGACCACGCAGTACAGGCAGTCGTTGGCAGCGCTGGTCGCCACCACCACCATCTCCCGCTCGGCCTTGCTGAGCCCCGAGTCACGTTCCATCAGGGCTTCGTGATAGTCGAGGAAGGCCCGCAACTCGGCCGGGCGGTGGGTCATACCCAGGAACACGTTGGGCACGAACCCCGACTTCTCGGCGATGGGGGCGATACGGTCACGAACGTCGGCGGGCATGTCGTCGAGAGAGCCGACGGGGAAACGGCTGATGGCTGTCATGGTTCGAACATAGTGATCCAGGACGCGACGAGCTCCAGCGGAGTGGTCGGCCGGTCAACAGGTCAACAGCCGGCGAGTGGCCTGCTGCCGCTTCGAGCCGTGACCGCACGAACTCGATGGAACCGATCCGCGGCCTCTGACGTCTGGGGAACGTGATCAGAGAAGCGACATCCACAGAGGCCGCCGTGACCAGACTCCGCCACGACGACTTGGCGGCGTTCCACCGGGTGGCTCGGTCCGAGGTGGTTCGTGCGCTCACGGCGACCATCGGCGACGCCGATATGACGGCCGAAGCGACCGACGACCTGGCCATGGCGCCCTGCGACAAGTGGTTGAACGCCGCAGCCACGCAGACCGCGTTGCCCGAGGTCGGTGACGTGCGGCTCATGTTCAAAGGCCGGCTCTCTCTCGACAGATCCAGGATGGATCGCGGAATGTGTTTTGGGGACAGGCAAGGAGCGGCTACGGCTCCCGAGATGCCACAATCCATGCGATGCGAAGGCCCCTGCTGCTCCTCGTCGTAGTGCTGGCCGCTTGCGGCGGCGGCGATACGGCCGCCCCGGTGGAAGGCGAGCTACCGGCGTTCGACCCCGACGGATTCCAGCAACGCCTGGACGAATCCGAGCGGCCCACGGTGGTGAACGTGTGGGCGTCGTGGTGCATCCCGTGCCGCTCGGAGGCACCGCTGTTCACCTCCGCCCACGAGCAGTTCGGCGACCAGGTCGACTTCGTCGGAATCGACATCCAGGACACCCAGGCCGGTGCGGCGGGGTTCATCGCCGAGTTCGCCATCCCCTACGAGAACCTGTTCGACCCCGACGCAGAGATCAGGGGCGTGCTCGGAGGCTCGGGGGTGCCCATCACCTACTTCGTCGCCCCCGGCGGCGCCCTGGTGGAAACCCATTTCGGCATCATCGACGAGGGCCAGCTCGCTCTGGCAGTCGATGAACTGCTGGCGTCGACAGCCGGCTGATGGAGTTCACCCTCCTCTTCGCCGTGCTCACGGCTGTGGCATTCCTGTGGATCGCTGCCCGGCTGCTCCGGCGACGACTCACCGAGATCCCGCACGCCGTCGACACCCTCATCGGCGTCGCCTCGATCGGGCTGTTCGCCGGACGGGTGGGGGCCATGATCATCGACGGGGTCAACCCGCTCACCGACCCGTTCCAGATCATCCTGGTCCGGGCGGGGGTCGACACCGCCATCGCAGCGACCGTTGCGGTTGTGGCGTTGCTCTGGACCACCCGGGCTCGGATTCCGGGTTGGATCGACGCCCTGGCACCGATGGCCGTGGCCGGGTTGGCGGGCTGGCACGGTGGGTGTGTGTGGCGCGGGACCTGCCTCGGTGCAGCGTCCGATCTCCCGTGGGCGATACCACTTCCCGGATCCACCGTCACCCGCCACCCCGTCGAGATCTACGCAGCGCTGGCGATGGTCGCATGGGCCTTCCTCGTCGACCGGCTTCCCGCTCGCCCGTGGTTGCCAACCGGCGCTGCGATGGCGGGGCTGGCCCTCGTCAGGCTCGCCACCGAACCGATCCGGCCGAGCCTCGAGGGCGGTCCCATGTCGTTCTACGCCCTCGCCCTGGCAACAGGTGTCGCACTCGCCGTGTTCGGCGATCGCCTCACGGGCCGTTTCAACCCCCGGCGAGCTCCCCGATCTCGCTCGGGCTGAGATCCTCCAGACCGAGCCCCGCAACCATCTCCTCGGAGAAGGCGAAGAAGTCGAGGACACCTTCGCTTCCGGTGCGGGCCATGAACGTGCCTTCGAGGGCGATCCCTCGCACGTCTGGCTGGTACCCCCAGACTCCAGTGCCGGAGGGCTCGAGGACAACGAACAGACGGGCGCCTTCCAGCAGGCCGCGCACATCGGCCGTGGTCGCCTGTTCGACCATCACTCCGGCGATGACCGAGTCACCCTGTTCCGATCCGGTCCCGAACACCACCCGATCGACCTTCAACACCAGGTGCGCGGTGATCGACTGGGCGTCGGAGTCCTGGACATCGAGGATGGACGGCTCTTCGGTCCGGTCGGATGCCCCCGCCCACCACAGCCCGACCCCCGGGTCGACTGCCGTGACGGTGCCCACGATCCCCAGTGCAGGCGGGGCCACCAGATCCTCCAGTGAGGGGGAGCCGGCATGGTCGTAGGCCGCCTCGGCATGCAGCATCATGGAACCGACCAGAGCCCGATCGGCCGCCACACCGCATGCTGGAACCAGTGCCAGCGTCACCGTCGCAATCAGCCATCCGTGAACCGCCCGGCCCCGGATCCCCATTCGGACCTCCTGAGTTCGGCAGTCTGCCAGACTTCACAGGGCCGGGCGCTACAGCCCGACGCGAATCCTCCCGCCGGGACCGTCCTCGATCTCGATGACGCCACCATGCGCCTCGACGATGCCGCGGGCGATGGCCAGTCCCAGGCCAGCTCCACCGCCGCTGCGGGCCGGGTCGGCCATCGTGAAATGCTCGAAGGCGCGGCCACGGAAACCCGGATCGAAACCCGGTCCCTCGTCGAGCACCCGGTATCCCCTGTCGGACACTTCGACGGTCACACGGCCCCCGGGGGAGCTGTGGCGAATCGCATTGTCGACCAGGTTGCGCAGCACCCGGCCCATCCCGGCGGCATCCAGTTGCAGGTGTCCGCCACCGCATGCGTCCACCACCAGCTCCACACCCCGTCCGTCGGCGATGGGAGCACACACCTCAACCGTCTCGTCGGCCAGCTCCCGGAGGTCCACCGCCTCGAGAGCCGGCTCGTATCGGCCCGACTCGATCCTGGCGTACGCGAACAGGTCCTCGACCAGACGGCCCAGATGTTCGACGTCGGTGCCCATACCGCGGAGGTAGGCCGCCGGGTCGGGCGCCAACCCGTCCTCCATCGCCTCGATGGCGGCTCGCATCGACGCCAGCGGAGTCCTGAGGTCGTGCCCGACCGAGGCGATGAGGATGCTCCTCTCGGTCTCGGCGGCCTCGAGACGTTCCACCATGGCGTCGAACGCCGCTGCGGTCTGGCCGACCTCGTCGCGACGGACCACCCCGGTCCGGGCGGTCAAGTCACCTTCGGCGACCTGCTCGGCGGCGAGACACATGCGCCGGAGATCCTCACCCACGGTGCTCCCGAACGCCCACGCAAGCGCCGCCGCCAGCGCCACGCCCATCGCCAGCACCACCAGCAGCACATCGCGGTCGTGGGCATTGAAGAACATCGACCTGGCGGCCATGACCACAGCCACCGCCGCCACACCCACCGTGGCCGTGCCCGTCCACTGCACCGCCACCGCCAGATGCCGCACCCGGGAGGTGAGCCGCACCGACACGAGGTAGGCGGCCACCGTCAGGAACGCGGCCACCACGTAGATCGAATAGGTCTGGGCGCGAGCCGTCGTGTCGAGATCCATCGCCAGTTCGGTGGCGACGATCCCGAAGCCCAGAACGGGCAGCAGTGCGAGGAGGAGGCGTCTCACGGCTGGAACCGGTATCCGACGCCCCAGGCCGTCTGCAACCAACGCGGTTGGGTCGGGTCCGACTCGATCTTGTGTCGGACCCGACGAACATGGACGGTGACCGTGGCCGGATCCTGCCACTCGGGTGAGCTGTCCCACACCTGTTCCAACAGCTGGGTCCGACTGAACACCTGCCGGGGGTTGGCTGCCATGAACGCCAGCAGGTCGAATTCCTTGGCGGTGAGCTCCACCACGACGCCTCCCACCGCCACTTCGCGGGCTGCCATGTCCACCGTGAGGCCATCGAATGCGATGGCCTGCGACACCGGCGCCGGATTGGCTCGCCGCAGGACCGTCCGCACCCGGGCCACCAGCTCTCGCGGCGAGAACGGCTTCACCACGTAGTCGTCGGCCCCCAGCTCGAGACCGAGCACCCGGTCAGCCTCCTCTGCTCGGGCGGTCAGGAGGATCACGGGGGTCTCGCTGTTCCGGCGCAGTTCGTGCAGAAGGTCCAGCCCGGAGGCACCGGGGAACATGATGTCGAGGATCACCAGATCGGGGTCCGGTCCCGCCAAGTGGCGGCGAGCGGTATCGGCATCAGCTGCCTCCAGCACCTTGAACCCTTCCCGCTGGAGGTAGGTCGCCACCACCTCCCTCACCCGGGGTTCGTCATCGATCACGAGTATTCGTTGCTGTCGGGGCATCTGGTGTGATGGTAAGGACTGTGGGCGCCGGAGTGTTCCCAGCCTGCACCGGGTTTCTGGAATGTTCTCTGCGAGCCTTTCCCGCGGCGCTCGTCGCTCTCGGCCACGGCTGCTCTAGATTTGCGCCGTGGCGCCCAAGACCGACTGGAATCCCCTGCTCTCGGCCGAGTTCTCCAAGCCGTACTGGTCCGAGTTGATGACGTTCGTGGCGAGCGAACGGGCACGGACGGCGGTGTTTCCTCCCGAGGACGAGGTGTTCGCTGCGCTCCATCTCACGCCGCACGCCACGGTGCGGTCGTTGATCCTCGGACAGGACCCCTACCACGGCCCCCGCCAGGCCCACGGTCTGTGCTTCTCGGTCCGACGAGGCGTCGACATTCCCCCCTCGCTTCGCAACATCCACGCCGAGCTCAACTTCGACCTGGGATGCCCGGTCCCGTCCCACGGCTCGCTCGAGCATTGGGCACGCCAGGGCGTCCTGTTGCTCAACGCCACCCTCACGGTGCGGGCGCATCAGGCGGCATCGCACCAGAAGAAGGGGTGGGAGACCTTCACCGACGAGGTGATCCGAGCGGTCAACGCCAAGGAAGAGCGGGTGGTGTTCATCCTGTGGGGGGCCTCGGCCAGACGGAAGAAGGAACTGGTGGACCGCTCCCGGCACGTGGTGATCGAGTCGGCCCATCCCTCACCGTTGTCGGCCCACAACGGGTTCTTCGGCTCGAGGCCGTTCAGCCGGGCCAACACCGCTCTCGCCGAAGCGGGACTCCCGCCCATCGACTGGTGCATACCGGATTGAGGCGATCACAGCAGCGGTAGTGTCGTTCGTCGTGATCTCGCCCACTGCACTCGTGCTGGCCGCCACCCTCACCGGCATCGTCGGGGCGCTCGGCGGTCTCGGAGGGGCCATCCTGTTGGTGCCCTTCCTGGTGGTTGCCGGAGTGGACGCATCCGTTGCAGCCCCGCTCGGACTGGTGTCGGTGGTGTCGGTTTCGGTGGGTGCCGGCCCCGCCCAACTGGCCCAACGGTCCGTGAATCATCGACTCGGTGTCGCCGTGGAGCTGGTGGCGACCACCGGCGCAGTGGTCGGAGCAACCGTTTCGAACCTCGTCCCAGACCGGGCACTCGAACTCGTCCTCGCCTTCGTGGCACTGGCAACGGCGGTAGCCAGCGGCCGCCGCAAAGGGTTGCGTAACCCACCCGATCCGAGTTACGGATTGGAGGATGTCGGAGAGCGGGTTGGCACACTCACCGGCGCCTACCCGCTCGGGGCGGCGGTGGCGCCGTATCGCCCACGGAACCTCCCGCTGGGGATGTCGCTCATGGGGGTCGCCGGGCTGGTGGCCGGAGTCACCGGCACGAGCGGAGGCTTCATCAAGACCCCGACCATGAGCGAGGTGATGCACGTGCCCACCAAGGTTGCGGCTGCCACCACCACCTTCACCATTGGCGTCACCGCCGCCGCCGCCCTCATCGTGTTCGCTCTTCAGGGCCGGGTGACGCCCACCGCCGCAGCCGGCGTCATCGTCGGGAGTCTCGCCGGGGGGTGGGCGGGAGCCCGGCTGCAGACCAGGCTGCAGCCGGCTGGGATCCGGCTCTTCGTGGCGGTCGTCCTGGCCGTGATCGCCGTGCTGCTGGTGGCGCGATGAGTCCTCGGAGTGCACCCCTGAGCCACGTGACCGGCCGCCGGCAGGCTGTGGCGCTGAGGATCATCTCGGCGGTCGTAATCGGTGCGGCCGCAGCCTCGCTGGCCGTTCCGGCGCCCCTCGACGAACGCCTGGCCGCAGGTGCTCTCGTGCTGGTGGCGGCGACCCCGCTGGTCCGGGTCGGCTGGCTCATCTTCCGCTGGGCGCAGGAGGGCGACCGCCGGTTCGCTGCCCTCGGCGTGGCCCTGCTGATGGTGGTGGCCGTCGGCGCGATCAGCGCCGCCATCGGTCTGGGTCGTTGAATCCAGACCGGCGACACAGCGCATCACTCAATGCATCACCTGGCGATACCACTCGTTGAACTCGTGGGCCATCGAGTCCTTGTCGGCGTAGATGCCATGGGTGAACGCCTGTGAGGACACACCCCGCTGCACCCGCTCACACACGTCGTAGTCCTGGGATGCCACGAGCTCGCTGAAGTCGACCACCTCGGTGGGGTCAAAACCGTCCGACTCGACGGCCTCCCTCACGAAGAGATACTCCGAGACGATGGTGGTGTCGGCAGGCCCCCGGGGGATCATGGTGGTGGCGATGGCGCTGGTACCGGTGATGTCGATGAACATGTTGGGGAACACGGCGGCACCGAAGTAGGCGCTCGCCTCGGCTTCGCCCATACCTTCGAGTAATGGCATCCACGACCGCCCGGACAGCGTGAAGCTGGTGGCGCCATCGGCGAGTGCCACGCCGCCATCGTCACGGGTCGGGTCGATCACAGAGCCGGTCTTGTAGATGGGTATGAGCTCGACCAGTTCCGGATGCACCTTCGGGCAGTGGAGGCACTCGTTGTAATTGTCGATGAGGATCTTCCAATTTGCCTTCACCTCGGATACGGTGCGCCGCCCGATACGCAACGCCGCCAGGTCATGCGCCTCGAAACGGAGCGGCTCGTGGTTCTGAGCGCCGAGCCACTCCCGAAGCTCGGGGGCGTCACCGGACAGGTTCACGAACACGAAGCCCTGCCACTCGTCCACCCGCACCGGCCACAGCGACATGTTCTCCCGGTCGACCTCGTCCTTGCCCACGTGCGGCGTCCCGATCAGCCGACCGTCGAGTGAGTAGCTCCAGGCGTGATAGGGGCAGGTGATCCCACCGGGGGCGCCCTTCTCACCTTCATCACACAACTGGGCGCCACGATGACGGCACACGTTGTAGTAGGCGTGGAGCTGCCCGGAGCGATCCCTCACCACCACCACGCTCTCCCCGGCGACATCGATCACCAGGCGATCGACCGGTTCGGCCACCAATTCCGAACGCCCGACATAGAACCACTGCCGCCAGAACAGCCCGGCTCGCTCGGCTTCGAACACCTCCTGGGACCGATATTCGTGGCCGCTGAGAGTGTGATGAACCGGTGGCGTGCTCATGGCCGAAGGGTAGTCAAGGCTTCGCAACGGCGTTGGCTCCCCGACCCGTCGCGGGCGAGCCCGCCAGGGCGAGCGCTCCCTAGACTTCCCGGCATGGGCGAGGTGCTGGTCGAACTCGATGACGTCGGGGTGACGATGGCTTCGGTTCCGGTCCTCGCCGGCGTCGATCTGCGGCTCGAGCCGGGGGATGTCATCGGGATCGCCGGGCCGAACGGCGCCGGCAAGAGCACGCTCATCACGCTGATCGCCACGCTGCTCAGCCCGACGGCCGGTACGGGTCACGTGATGGGAGCCCGGCTGGGTACCCGTGAGGTGGTGGCGGTGAGGCCTCACATCGGCTGGTCGGGACATGATGCCGGCCTCTATCCGGAGCTCACGCTGTCGGAGAACATCCGCCTGTGGGCGACGGTAGCGGGCCGTTCGAATGCGGAGGCCGATGAGGCGCTCGACGCGGTGGGGCTGGCGGGGGCGGCGGGTCGTCGGGCCGACCGGTCCTCCAACGGGATGCAACGCCGTGCCGATCTGGCCCGGCTGCTCATGATGCGGCCGTCGCTGGTGCTGCTCGACGAGGCGCATGCCGGTCTCGACGAGGACGCCGAGGCGATCGTCGACGAGGTGATCCGTCGGTCACGCCACGACGGTGGTGGAGCGCTGCTCGTGAGCCATGACGCCGCCCGATTGGCGTCACGGGTGGACCGCATCGCCAGGCTCGAGCACGGCACCATCGTCTCATGACGTTCTGGAGGCAGACTTGGGCGATCGCCCGCCGTGATCTCCGTATCGAGGGTCGGGCCGGTGAGGTCACCTCGGTCGTGCTGCCGTTCGCCGGTGTAGCGGTGTTCGTGGTTCCGCTCGCCACCGACACCCTTGGTACCCGACTCGCCGACATCGCCTGGCCCATCTACTGGTTGGTGGCGCTGTTGTTCGGCATGCAGGTGACGTTGCGACAGACCGCCACCGAGTCCCAGACCCAGCGCCGTCATCTCACCCTGCTGGGGGTCGACCCGGTGGCGCGTTTCGCCGGACGGGCCCTGTCCGCTGCTGTCCTCATGTTCGGCGTCCTCATCGTCACTGCACCCCTGGTGATCCTGTTCTACAACCCCGACCCGGTCCCCCGGTTGTGGGTCATGCTGCCGGTGCTCGTGTTGTTCTCGGCCGGGCTGGCGACCCTGGCGACCCTGGCGGGAGACGTGACCGTGGGCCTCCGTGCTCGTTCGGCACTCGCCCCGCTCATCGTTGCCCCGTTGGCCGTTCCCCTGCTGGTGGGCGCGGCACAGACGCTGGAATCGCTATCCCGTGGGAGCGGTACCCTTACCCCGATACTGCTGCTGGTGATGACGGATCTCGCCCTCTCGGCCACCGTGGCACTGGCAGCCCGCCCGCTGGAGGACGCCACGACATGACCGCCGACACCGAGACCCGCCGAAGCATCGCACTCCCGACACTCACCGTGCTGTCGGTCCTGCTCGTGCTTGCGGGTTTGTGGGCCGCCTTCACGTCTCCGCCCGATGTGCTCCAAGGCAACTTCGCCCGGATCATGTACGTTCACGTCCCGTCCGCATGGCTCGCCTTCCTCGCGTTCGGCGTCACCGCTGTCGGGTCGGCCGGTTGGATGATTCGCCGCACCCGTGGCTGGGACCGCATGGCGGAGGCTTCGGCCGAGATCGGCGTGCTGTTCACGGCGGTGGCGCTGTTCACCGGTGCGCTGTGGGGCAAGCCGGTGTGGGGCACCTACTGGGACTGGGGTGACGCCCGTATGGCGTCGACCGCTCTCATGTTCTTCGTGTATCTCGGATATCTGGCCTTGCGCCGGGCGACGCCCGATCCGGTGCAACGGGCTCGCCGTTCCGCCCTGTTGGGTCTGGTGGCGGTGGTCCAGGTTCCGCTGGTGTACTTCTCGGTCACGCTGTGGCGCACCCTGCACCAGGGCATCACCGTTCGGCCGACCGGTATCGAGATGGACGGCGAGATGGTGGTCGCACTCCTGGTCAACCTGGCGGCGTTCAGCGTCCTGTACGTGACGCTGCTGGTCGCTCGTGTCCGGGTGGGACGACTGGAGGAAACCAGGGAGACGGCTGCGATCGCCCCGGCGGGCTCGGCCATCACCGCCCCCAAACTGGGGAGCAACCCATGAGCGACGGTTTCGTGTGGCTGTCCTACCTCGTCACCTATGGTCTGATCGCCGGCTACGTGCTCGCCATGGTCGGACGGCTGGGACGGAGCAGGCGAGGACGCTGATGTCGCGCAAGCTGTTCGCGGTCATCGCCGCCCTCGGCATCGCCGTGGCGGGGTTCTTCATGATTCGATCCCTCGACAGCGACCTCGTGTACTTCCTCACTACAGGCGAGGCGCTGGAGCAGAGGGCCGACTTCGTCGACGGGCGTCCGTTCAAGGTCTCGGGGCTGGTGGTTCCGGGAACCATCGAAGATCTCGGCGGCGGCATATCGGAGTTCTCCATCACGGATGGTGCCTCCACGGTCGACGTGCGTCTCACCCGCACCCCTCCGCCCCTGTTCGACGACGACGTGCCGGTCCTCCTTTCCGGCGCGTGGGAAGGCGACGTCTTCGTCGCAACCGAAGCCCTGATCCGCCATGAGGAGGGCTATGAGGCCCCCACTGTCGGCGGCGCCTACGACATCGAGGACATCGACCAAGCGGGGACCACCTGATGTTCTCTCTGGTCGGCACGGCTGCGATCGTCGCCGGGGTTCTGGCTGCGGTGTGGCTGATGGTGCGGGGCGTGGCGGGCGCCCGCAGCGACGAGGCGGCGGCCACGGTCGACGCGGTGACTCCGGCGAAGGTCCTGTTCGGGGCCGCGGTGGCCGCCTTCGTGACCCTGGAGGCCGCCATCCTCGCCAACGATTTCACGGTGGTCTACGTCGCCAACCACCATTCGGTGACCACGCCGTTCCCGTTCGACATCGCCACCGGGTGGGCGGCTTTGGAAGGATCGATCGTGTTGTGGGGCCTGGTTCTCGGAGGGTTCACCTGGATGGTGGCCCGGGATCACCGATCCAAACGTGACCGGTTGTCGTCGGGAGCCCTGGTGGTGATGGGCTTCGTCGCTCTCTTCTTCTTCGGTGTGATGTCCACCATCGCCAATCCGTTCGAGACCTGCGTCGAAGCCGGCACCACGAGCTGCGTCGAGTCGAGCCCGATTCCGCTGGTCGGCGCCGAAGCACCTGCCGACGGCACCGGTCCCAACGCCCTCCTCCAGAATCACATCCTCATGGCGGTGCATCCCCCGCTGCTCTATCTCGGCTACGTCGGCCTCACCGTCCCCTTCGCCTACGCCATGTCGGCGCTGGCGATCGGGCTCCCCGGGGCGGAGTGGCTCCGCCGCTCCAAGCGCTGGACCTCGGTGGCGTGGTCGTTCCTCAGCCTCGGCATCGTGCTGGGGAGCTGGTGGGCGTACGAGGTGTTGAGTTGGGGTGGGTACTGGGCCTGGGATCCGGTGGAGAACGCATCGTTGATGCCGTGGCTGGTCGCCACCGCCTTCCTGCACTCGGCGCTCGTCCAAGAGCGTCGCGGCATGCTCCAGGCGTGGAATTTCGTGCTCGTCATCAGCGCCTTCGCTCTCACCATTCTGGGAACCTTCCTGACCCGATCCGGAACGGTCCAGTCCGTTCACTCCTTCACACAGGGCCCGATGGGTCCTGTCCTGCTCGGATTCCTTGTGGTTGTCCTCGCCGGGAGTTTCGCCCTCTTCGCTGCCAGGGCCAACGAGGTGGCTCAGCCATCCAGGTTGGAGGCACTGTCGAGTCGTGAGGGATCGTTCCTCCTGAACAACCTGCTCCTCACGGTGTATGCGGCGGTGGTCATCGTCGGCACCCTGTATCCGATCTTCCTGGAAGCCTTCACAGGCGATCGGGTCCAGGTGGGCCCTCCGTTCTTCAATCGGCTCGCCGTCCCTCTCGGCTTCGCCCTCCTGCTCGCCATGGGGGTGGGTCCTGTCATGCCATGGAGGGTCGCCAAGCCCGAGCTCGTGTGGCGACGGATCCACGGCCCCCTCCAGGTGGCCCTGGCCGCCGGGGCCATCACCGTGGTGACGGTGAGCCGCGTGGGATGGGTCGTGCTTGCGGTCGTCGCATCTACGTTCCTGATCGCCGTGGTGGTCCGACACGCCTTCGTCCAGGCGCACGCCGCTGCAGACAAGAAGGGTACGGGCCTGGGACTGGAGCTGCGCAGGTTGTTCTCCGCCGACGCTGGATACTGGGGCGGACAGGTCAGCCATGTGGGCGTGGCGTTGGTCACGTTGGGTCTGGCCTTCGCCGGCAACCTCGCCGCCCACACCGAAGTGACCCTCGCTCCCGGGGAGTCGGTCGACTTCGACGGCTACACACTCACCTACGAGGCTCCATTCACCACCGCCGAGACCAACCGGAACGTCGTCGGGGCGCGCATCGACGTCCTTCGATCTGGTGAGGTGGTCACCACGCTCGAGCCGCGGCTGAACCAGTTCTCCAACGCGTCCTCACTCATCGCCACGCCGGCGGTCCACACCACCATCGGAGGGGATCTGTATCTGACGCTCCGCACCGTGCCCGAACCGGAGATCACCCTCAGCCTCGACTCCTCGCCGCTGATGTGGACGGTGTGGCTCGGAGGCCTCCTCGCAGGGGCAGGGGGCTTCGTGGCCGCTCGCGGCCGCCGCCGCCGTCGGAGCGAGATCGGGGCGACGGCCGGTGTCTGACCGCTCGACGACGGTGGCCCGCGTCGGCATCACCCTGGCGCTGGCCACGTTCATCGTGTTCTCCGTGGTGACGGCTCCGCCGCAAGCCGACGACCGCGCCGCCGAGATCGGGAGCCTCATCCGTTGTCCGGTGTGCGCCGGGGAGGCGATCGCCGACTCCCCCACCCAGCTCGCCCGCGACATGATGTTGTTGGTCCGACAGGGCGTGGACTCCGGTCTGACCGACGATCAGATCATCGACTCGGTACTCGGCGCCTACGGAAACGACGCCCAAATCCTCGATCCGCCCTTCTCGGCGGAGACGTTGGCGCTTTGGTTGATCCCGGCACTGGTGGGTGCCGGTGGCGCCGGCCTCATGGTGGCCCGCAAACGAGGGAAGTCCGAACCCGCCCAGGAAGGGTCGGTGTCCGGCGTGGTAGCCGAGGAGGGGGCATGAGCGACCGCCGTCGCCGGCTCACCGAGCAGGCCGATCAGGCCGAACGGGATCTGGAGGAACTCGCCGGTCAGGTGGCGATCGGCGAGATCGACGAGGAGACCGCCGCACCATTGCGGGCCGGCTACCTCCGAGAGCTCGAGGTGACCCGATCCGAGCTGGATGTCGTGCCCGACGAGGACGGCGTGGCACCGCCCCAGGGGCGATCACGCACCCGTCTCCTGGTCGGCGGCGCCCTCCTGGTCGCCGGGGTGACGCTCACCATCGGAATCGTCGGCAGCTTCGCCCAGGACCGCGAGACCGACGCGCTCGAAGGCGTCGCAGCCGGCCCGGGCGAGGGCATCGACCTCGACACCGTATCCAACGAAACCATGGAAGCGGTCATCGAGTCGTACCGGAACGATCCCACGGTCGCCGACCAGCTGCCGCTCATGGAGTTCCGACTCGCCGAGCGGTATTTCGAGGAACAGGACTACCTCGCCTCGTTCCCCCACTACAGCAACGTGATCCAGCATCCATCGGCACCGCCCGACCGGGTGCAGGCATCATTGACGCGGGTGGGCTGGCTGGTGTGGATCCTCAACGACGAGACCGATCTGGCGTTGTCCACCCTCGACCAGGCGCTGACCATCGACCCCACCAATCCCGAGACGCTGTACGTGAAAGGCCAGATTCTGTGGTGTGGGGCGGATCGTGCCGCCGAGGCGGTCCCGCTGTTCCAGCAGGTGCTCGACTCCAACGCCCTCGAGCCCGCCGTCGCCGACCAGGTCTCGGCCGACATCGAACTGGCTTCATCGGGCGCGGATTGCACATCGTGAAGGGTGCGCACGCCATCAGGATCGCCGCCTGGGCGATGGTGATCGGCACCGCCGTGCTGGCGGTGGCGTTCTCGACCCGGTTCGGAAGTGACCCGAGCCTCAGCGACTCCCCGCTGATCGGCCGGCCGGTACCCGATCTCACGCTGCCTGCGCTCGACGGATCGGGTGATGTCAGCCTGTCCGGATTGGAGGGCGAGATCCTGGTGGTGAACTTCTTCGCTTCCTGGTGCCCGGGCTGCAGAACGGAACATGCCGGGCTCCTCGCCACCTCCCGCGCCTTCGCCGATCGAGGTGTCCGATTCGTCCAGATCGCCTACGACGACCGTCCCGACGACACGAGGGCCTTCCTCGATGCACTCGGCACCACGCCGGAGACGCTGTATCTGTCCGACGTGTCGAGTTCCGCCGCCATCGGCTTCGGGCTCCGCGGAGTCCCCGAGACCTACTTCGTCGACGCCGCCGGCATCGTTCAGGGCAAGATCAGCGGCGAGACCAACGCCCTCATCCTGGGCGAAACCCTCGACACGATGCTCGACGGCGGTAGCCCCGGCGAGCAGGTGGTGGGGGAAGTGCTCACGCGGGACGAGTGAGCGGACGCCGAGCCCGTGGAAACGCTCTGAAGACTCGGGACCGGTAGCCGTAGAACGTAGAACGTAGAACGTAGAACGTCCGGCCGCACGATCGCGGTTGAGCTGCCGGGGGCCACCACCAGGGCCGGCCCCGGAGATACCCTCGACACGATGCTCGGGGGCCGCACCCCAGCGAGCAGGTGGAGGGGAAGTGATAGCCAGCGCCTGTGGCCGGCACAGTTGCAGGCCCCTCCACTCATCCCGCCATGTGGTCGCCGGCCGTTGTACGTTCTACGTTCTTACCCGCGGCCGCTATGGGATCAGCTCGAGTTCGACCTCGGGTGGTGGTGGCGCATCGAGCGCCGAGCCGCCCAGCCCGAGGAGGTAGCGGTCGAAGAATGCCACCAGGTACGAGTCGAGGATGGGCACCACGCGATCGGTGTCGATGGGGCCTTTGAGACCGAGACGGTCGGCGATCGGAGAGAACAACGGCGTCATCACGAAGTCGTTGTGGCCCGCCCCGGTGAGACCGATCCAATAGGACCGCGAGGGCGAACGCTCGGCCAGCCCCCTGAGGCGCCGGTCGTTCGGAGTACCGGTCCACTCGTCGGACCGGATGAAGAGGCTGGGCACCTGGAACTCCTGGGCGACGATCTTGTCCGGAATCGGCTCCACCCACGCGTCCATGCCGAGTACCGCGTCGCATCGGGCGTCCTCGAGGCAGAGCCTGGCGGCCGCCCCTCCCCCGGTCGAGTGGCCGAACACGCCGATGTGCTCGAGGTCCACGTGGTCGGCGATCGTGCCGAACGTCCCCGCCGAGCCCTCCTCCATGCGGTCGATGATCACACCGAGATCCTCCGCATAGGTCTGGACCAGCAGCTCGGAGGCCTCCTGGTACGCCTCGTCGTCAGCCGCCTCTCCTTCGGCGGCCGCCTGGTCGTTGGACGGCAGCGCCCGCTCGTCGAGGTACACCACCGAACCCGAGTCGGGGAACCTGACCGCGATCGATCCGTAGGTGTGGTCGGGAGCGATCACGACGAACCCGTGGCTTGCGAGGGATTCGATCTGATTGAGGTTGATCGTGCGGAATCCGCCCCAACCGTGTGATGAGAGCACCAACGGGAACTCGCCGTCTAGCGGGATCGCACCCGGCAGCGACAAAGAAACGACATCACTCGTGTGGGACAGGAAGAAGCCCGGGAAACCGAGCCGTTCCGACATGGCGGTCCCAACCACGTCCAGGTCCGGGTTCCATGGAACCGGAACGGCGTCCTCGGAAGACTGGGCTGGGTACCAGACCTGCACGACGATCCGTCGCGGTGGAAGGCTCTGCTCGTCCTCTTCGCCTTCCGGAGTGGGCGCCTGTTCGCTGTCAGGATCGGGAGCAGGAAGGCCGTAGATCTCTTCGCGTTCGCCGTCGACGATCACGAAGGTTGCGGTACCTACCGAAAATGCGCCCGTCGGTTGTGGCAGCTCCGGCACGGGAAGGACGAGTGGAAGCACTGCCACCAGAGCGATGCCGACTGCACCGAGCACGCCACGGCGGAGACGGATGAGCCCACGGAACCTCCGTTCCTCCCACAGGGCGTCACCTGCCGCCAGGAGCAGGGTTGCGATCTCGAGCGGTAGCAACTGCCAGCGGTACCCCTCGAACACGAGCTGAGCCACCATCGAGACGACCAGGAGGACGGCCATCCGACCTCGCCGGAGTCGTCGACCGAGCGTCACCGGCACGGCGACCGCCACGGCGACGAGGACGAGTTGAACGAGCTCCAGGGTGCGCATGAATGCGTCACGCTACCCGACGATGTCTGGTCCGCAGAGTCCGGTCGGATCAGGCGAGGAAGGAGGACGGGTCGAAGCCGGCGGGCAGCTCGAGACGATTGGCGGCCATCACCCGGTCGTCGGCGAGCACCTCCGCCGTCGGACCGTCCGCCACGATGCGACCGGCGTTCATGACGACCGACCGACCGCACAGCTCGAGGGCGTAGGGAAGGTCGTGGGTCACCAGCAGCACGGTGGTCTCGAGGCTCTTCAGCACCTCGGCC
Source organism: uncultured bacterium (assembly GCA_963825585.1). GTDB lineage: Bacteria > Actinomycetota > Acidimicrobiia > Spongiisociales > ZC4RG35 > JAOUGY01. Next base: position 51,544 of record CAWGTX010000006.1, on the reverse strand, counting down.
AGCTCCCGACGGCCCGCCGGGTCGAGGTTCGAGGAAGGCTCGTCGAGCACGAGGATCTCAGGTCGACAGGCCAGCACGGTGGCGAGCGCCACCCGGCGCCGCTCTCCACCCGACAGGTGGTGTGGTGCCCGCGACCCTGATCCCTCCATGCCGACGGCCGCCAGAGCATCGTGGACGCGATCTTCCAGCTCGCTGCCGCTCACGCCGAAGTTGGCAGGCCCGAAGGCGACATCCTCGTACACGGTCGGCATGAAAAGCTGGTCGTCGGGGTCCTGGAACACCATGCCGACCCGTCTGCGGATTTCGCGGACCGTTTCCGGTCCCAACGCCAACCCGGCAACCGATATCGATCCGGCGCCCGACTCGAGGATGCCGATCAGGTGGAGCAACAGCGTCGTCTTGCCTGCACCGTTCGGCCCGAGCAGCGCCACCCGCTCACCAGGCGGCGACGTCGAGGTCGACCCCGTCGAGCACCTTCTTGCCGTCGGGGTAGGAGAAGTGGAGCTCACGTACCGCCAGCGCCATCATGCGAGCACCGCCACCATCGTGATCAACCACGCCGCCAGGGGAACCGAGAGACCCGTCATCCATGCGGTGGATGTGACCGCCTCCGTGCGAACAACGGGCATCGTGCCACCGAAACCGCGGGCCAGCATCGCCTGATGCACCCGCTCTCCCCGCTCGTAGGAGCGGATGAACAGCGCCCCACCGGCGATGGCGAGGATCTTCGCCTGGGCGAAGCCTCTCGCCTCGTAGCCTCGCGCCGCCATGGCAATCCGCATTCGTGCCAGCTCACCGGCGATCACGTCGAGGTACCTGACCATGAACCCTGCGATGGCGACCATTACCGGCGGGACTTTCAGTTCACCGAGCCCGCGTAACAGGTGTGGGATCTCGGTCGTGCTCACCAGGATGACCGACGCGGTGACGCCGAGCGTGCCCTTCACCACGATGTTCCACGCAGCCCACAAGCCGTCCTGCGAGAGCGCTATCCCGGCCACGTCGATAGACGGCCCACCACCGAGAAACGGCAGGAACACGGCGAACAGCACGAACGGCACCTCGATCGTGATCCGTTTCAGCACATGTGTCACGGGCAGCTCTGCCACCACGATCACGCCCATGGCGAGCAGTGCATGGACTCCGAACGCCCACATCTGTTGGGGTGGGGTGGCGACCACGGCGACCACGAACGCGAGCATCGCCACGAGCTTGATCCGCGCCGGCAGGTGGTGGACAGGGCTGTGCCCGTGCACGACCAGGTTGTGGACGTGGGGTTCGCTCACGCGCCGGTGGGCTCTTCTGCCCGGCGCCTTCGCGCCAGGCCGACCAGCACGAGGCCGACACCAAAGGTGATCACGGTGCCGACCACCCCGGCGACCAGGGTACCGAGCCATTCGTTGTCGACCCCTGCCACGCCGTAGTCGGCGAGCGGACCACCGATTGGGTGGTCCTGGGCGGCCACGATGAATCCGGTGTCCTCGGCGACCTTCTCGAGTCCGTCGGGATCGGCACTGGCTATGGGAGCCACGAATGCCACCAGAGCGAACGCGGCCATCAGCCCGGCGGCCACGAAGCCGGTCATGGCGCGCCTGCTCGGAGAGCTCTCGGTGTGCCGGGTCATCCCGTAGGCGGCGACGCCGGCGACCAGGTCAGGCCGAACGGCGAGGACGGCCCCCACGATCGTCGCAGTGATGAGACCCTCACCGATCCCGATGATGGCATGGACGCCGACCATGGCTCCGAACACCGTGCCGATGTCGACACCCCCGTTGCCCCCGAGGGCGTACTGGAGAACGAAACCGAGCGAGGAGGCGACCACCGATGCCCATGCCGCCACCATGGCGGCGCCCAGAACGGAAGGAGTCCGCTTGGGGAGTATCTTCATGACGCTCTTGAAGACGATCCACGCCACCAGCGACGTGATCACGGCCATGTTGATGACGTTGAGTCCGAGGGCGACGATGCCGCCGTCGGCGAAGATGAGTGCCTGGATGATCACGACCACGGCGACCACGGTGATGCCGAGCGTCGGACCGAGGAGGATGGCGGCGAGGGCTCCGCCGAGAAGATGACCGGACGTGCCCGCCGCCACCGGGAAGTTGAGCATCTGGAGCGCGAAAATGAAGGCGGCAGCCAGACCCGCCATCGGGATCTGCTTCTCCTTGAGGCTGCGGCCACCGGCTCGCAGTGCCGCACCCACCCCACCAACCGCCGCCACCGCCGCACCGGCCGATGTGGCTCCATTGATGAATCCGTCGGGGATGTGCACGTCGCCCTTCCTTGTTGCAACCTGGTTGCAACTGTATCAAGGCGGAACCGCTATCCGGAATTCACCGCGCGCACGTTCTCACCGGGACAGGAGGGCGTCGAGCTTGGCTCGGATCTCGTCCTCGGACAACGCTCCGGGCCAGGCGTCGACGATGGTCTTATCGGCCCCGATCATCACCGTCACCGGCTGATATGGGACTCCGTAGGCGGCGAAGATGGCCTCCTCGGCATCGAGTCCCCACTTGATGCGACCCGACGGCATGAGGTCGGCAGCTACGTCCGCTGTGTCCTCGAGGGATCCCTTCCATGCAACAGCCAGGAACGAGACCTCTCCGGCGTAATCGCCGGAGATCTCATCGACGACGGGCAACTCCCGTCGACAGGTGCCTCACCACTCCGCCCAGAAGACCATGTACACAGGTAGGGCCTCCTCGGAGAGGGCGAATTCACCTCCTTCACCGAGCGCCAGGGTGAAGTCGGGTGCGATCACCGCATTTGGGTCCGCCGCACTCTGCCCGCCGTCGGAAGGTGCTTCGGGCGATTCAGCGGGGGTTTCACTCCCGGCTCCCGTGGATGGGGTCGACGTCGGGGCGGCGCCGGGGGCGACGCTGGACGCAGACGACTCGTCGGGAGCGACCGCAGCCTCACCGCCACCACAGGCGGCCAGGATCATGGCGAGCGCCCCGGCAACGGCGACCGATCTGACGTGGGTGTTCATGGCGAGCAGTGTACGAGGCGGATCCGAATAGGCCACACCCGGACCGGTTTGTTCACCGCGAGTTTCCGGGTTCGCAGTCCTCGAGGCAGCGACCCACCAGTGCGAAGTGGATACCCCCGGCGCGGAAGCCGTGACGCTCTTCGACGTGCACTATCAGACCGGCCAGCTCGTCGAGGGCGATGTCATCGGTGCGACCGCACACCTCGCAGACGAGGTGGTGGTGCTCACCGTGGTCGCGGATGTGAACGATGGCGGGACCATGCCCGAGGTGGACATGGTGGAGGGTGCCCACCGACTCGAGAGCCTCGATGGTTCGGTACACGGTCGAGGGGTCGATGCGCGAGCCCGAGATGCGCTCAGACCGCTTGTGGAGTTCCGCGACGGTGAGGTGTTCGTCGTGGGCGGCAGCGATCGCCGCACAGATGGCTCGCCTCGGACCCGTCACCCGCAGCCCGGCCGACTTGAGATCTGAAACCAGCGACTCGGCCGAGACCTCGGACACCGCTCAGCGACCGGCCAGTTCGTGGGAGCGCTCGACCACCGAGTCGAGCACCCCGCGCACCGCGCCCGAGTCGATCGCCTCTTCGGCGATGTCGACAGCGTCGAGGAACCCGCGAGCGAGGCCGGCGACCACGATGGCCGGGGCTGCGTTCACGACGGCTGCGTCACGCTTCGGCCCTTCGGCACCGTCGACGATGGCGGAGGTGATGGCGACGTTGGCGTCGACAGATCCCCCGATCAGATCTTCGAGACCGGCCCTCGGGACCCCGAAGTCCTCAGGCGTGAATTCTGCATGGGTGATCTCGCCATCGCGGAGGCGATGGATGTAGGTGGGCCCTGTGGTGGTCACCTCGTCGAGACCGTCCTCACCGTGGACCACGAAGGCGTACTCGGATCCGAGATTCGCCAGCACCCCGATCATGCGCTCGGCCATGCGCGCATCGGAGACACCGATCGACTGCCGGCGCGCCCCTGCCGGGTTCGACAGCGGCCCAAGGAAGTTGAACACCGTGGGAATCCCCAGTTCCTTGCGAACCGGCCCGACGTGGCGCATCGAAGGGTGGTACCGGGGGGCGAAGAAGAACCCGAACCGGGTCTCGGCGATCATCTGGACCATCTGTTCCGGCTCCAGATCGATCACCATCCCGAGCCCCTCGAGAACGTCGGCAGAACCGCACATCGAGGAAATGGAGCGGTTGCCGTGCTTGGCGACCACCGCCCCGGCGCCGGCGGCGATGAGGGCGGCGGTGGTGGAGATGTTGAAGGTGCCGACACGGTCACCACCCGTCCCGACGACGTCGATGATGTCGGGACCGGCGTCCACGTGGACTGCGGCAGCCCGCATGCCCTCCACCAGCCCGGTCATCTCCTCGACCGTCTCTCCCTTGATCCGCAGCGACACGATGAAGGCTGCGATCTGGGCATCGGTCGCCTCTCCGGCCATGATCGTGGCCATCGCCTCGCGGGTCTCGGTCCGTTCGAGATCGGTTCCGGCGGCGACGCGCCCGAGAATGTCTGGCCACAGCATCGGGCGAGTGTATCGGCAGCCGACGCGGCGCGTGCTCGCCGCCTGCGCCGACACTGTCCGAGCCGACCTAGCATCGGCGCCCTCCTACCTCGAGGTGAATCGTGTTGGCGGCACTGCGAATCCCCGCCGTGCTGATGGGTGTCGGGTCCGGGGCTCTGGCCGCCACCGTCGTGTCGCTGCTCGCCTCACTCGCGTTTCAACTCGCCGGGGCCGAGGGCGGCGCCCGTGCCGGCCTGGTGCCCGGCATGCTGGTCGGCTTCGCCGTGGGAGGATTCGTCGCCGGTCGTCTGGCGATCCACTCGCACCGGTTCCATGGTTCGGTCACCGGACTGGGGCTCACGGCGCTGGTGGTGTTCATCGCCCAAGGAGGAGGGAGCGAGGCCACGATCGGCCAGGTGCTGCTCCTCGCTGTCATCGGCATCGCCATCGGAGGCCTGGCGGGCACGATGAGTGGCCGACGCCACCACGAGGAGTGATTCGACTTCACATAACTTCGAAACCGTGGCATGTTGTGCGTGTGGTGCTACCGCTCATCCTCGTGGTTCTCATCGGCGTCGGCGTTTGGCGGGCACTCAGCATGCAGCACGAGTCGGGTCAGCCGCGACCGCAGATGCCGACGCTGAAGGCGCTCCCGACCAAAGGACGCAAGGTCGCAAAACGCATAGCGGTGGTCGCCATCATCTGGGCCGCAGTCACCGGCGTGGTGTCGTTCATCGACATCAGCGTCGCACTCTTCAGCGGTATGGCCGTGATCGTGATCGGAGCCGTGTGGGTGTTCCGCACCGCCGATCCCATGCAGATCGACATGGACGAACTCGACCGCGAGCTCATGAAGCTCCTCGAAGACGAGAGCTGAAGAAGGTCAACAGGTCAACGAGTCGACAGGTCAACGAGTCGACAGGTCGACGGGCTTTGGCTCCTCGCCCCTCGCCCCTCGCTCGGGGCGCCGTCTACCAACTACCCTGGAGTTCCGCGAGCCCGTCGGGTGATCGCGGTGGTCCGGGAAACCGGGCGCCGAGGAAAGTCCGGACTCCACAGGGCAGGGTGCTGGCTAACGGCCAGGCGGAGCGATCCGACGGAAAGTGCAGCAGAGAGCAGACCGCCGATGACGTCGTACTCCCCCGGGAGCACGACGAACAGGCAAGGGTGAAACGGTGAGGTAAGAGCTCACCAGCGTCCCGGGCGACCGGGCGGCTCGGTAAACCCCACCCGGAGCAAGACCAGACAGGGACGCCGGCGGCCCGCCGACAAAGTCCCGGGTAGGTCGCACCGAGGTCTGCGGCAACGCAGGCCCCAGATGGATGATCACCACCCCGTCCACCCGGACGGGGTACAGAATCCGGCTTACACGCGGACTCGCGCGACGTGGAGGCCCCTGCGGGGGCCTCCACGTCGTTCAGGGCTTCGATGCGACATGCTCCGGCGGTGTGACCCACGGCGGGCCTCGAGGGGACGACATGCGAGGTTGGGACCTCGTGGAGACTCGCCCTGTTCATGCTGGTGGCGTTGGTGGCAGCCACGATGATTCCGCTGGGAACCGCAGCGGGTGCCAATCCGCAGCGGGCGGTGGTCATCGCCTATCGACAGTCGGGACCTTCGCCCCTGCGACATGCACCTGATCGGTGATTCAATGACTCTGCGACTCAGGGACTTGACGAGCGAGGATGGAATCACGGCGTGCGACTCGAGCTGACGCGGAAGACGGATTTGGCGGTCAAGGCCCTCTGTGCTCTCGACGGGAGTGAACGGACCAAGGGTTCGGCGCTGGCCGACTCGATCGGCGCGACCCCGGGGTTCCTGGCGCAGGTGGTGATGCCGCTCGTGGACCTGGGATGGGTTGGTTCGGTTCCGGGGCCTGCCGGCGGGTACCAGCTGGCGGTGTCGCTGTCCGACATCACCATCCTCGAGGTGATCGAGGCGGTGGAGGGACCCACCTTCGACGGCCGTTGCGTGCTCGACTCCGGTCCGTGCCCCTACACGGAGATCTGCGCCCTTCACGAGCCGTGGCAGCGGGCCCGATCGGCGCTCGTGGCCGAGCTGGCCGCCGCCACCGTTGCATCGGTGGCAGGGATCGCCGGTCGTCGAGGCCCGGCACCCGCATGACGTCGACGGCGGTTCGACCGTCGAGCGTGGCGGTTCCCAACGAGCACGGGGGCTGGAGCCTGACACTGGAGCCGGCCATCCTGGGTCTGTTGGTTGCGCCAGGGCTGTCGGGCGTGCTCCTCACGATCGCCGGGGTGCTGGCGTTCATGATCCGAGCTCCGCTGAAGGTGTCACTCGGCGACCGCCTCCGCCACCGGATGCTCGACCGGACCCGGCTGGCCGATCGGTTCATCGTCGCCTATCTGCTGGGACTGACTCTGCTCGTCGCCGGCGCCTGGTGGACCGCCCGGGCACCGTTCTGGGTCCCGCTGGTCGCAGCGGCCCCGGCAGCGGCGGTCGGTGTCTCGTTCGATGTTCGCAGCAGGAGCCGTCGCCTCGTGGCCGAGTTGGCCGGCTCGATCGCCATCGCTTCCGTCGGGGCAGCCGTTGTCCTGGCCGGTGGCGGGTCCATGCAGGCGGCGTTCGGGGTCTGGGCGGTTGCGACCGCACGGGTGGTTGCCTCCGTGCCGCACGTCCGGGTCCAACTACGACGGGCAAAGGGCCAGGCGCATCACGTGGGCTCGTCGGATGCCGCCCAACTCGCCGCTCTCACCATCGTCGGGACGGCGGCCGCAATCGATCTCGTGCCACCGGTGGCATTCCTGGCGGTCGCCGCCGTGGCCGCCGCCCAGGTCGTTGTCATCCGGTTGAAGCCCCCCACCGCAGCCGTCCTCGGAGCCACACAAACCGTCCTGGGGCTCGCGGTCGTGCTGACGGCCGGTCTCGCCTGGATGGCACCATGAGGCTCGCCCGTAACCGACTCCGACGAACGTGAGCGCCGGTTTCTCGGCAAACGCCCCTTTTCCGATACCATTGCGAGCCGTGCCGGAACAGCACCCGATCATCATTCAAGGCGGTATGGGCATCGGCGTCTCCGATTGGCGCCTTGCCAACACCGTGTCATCGCTCGGCCACCTCGGTGTGGTTTCGGGGACTGCCATCGATTCGGTGCTCGCTCGCCGACTGCAAACCGGTGATCCGGATGGCCACATCCGGCGTGCGCTCGCGGCGTTCCCCGTCCCGAAAGTCGCCGAACGGATCATCGATCGTTACTTCACCGACGCCAGGCCCACCAACGTCGCATTCCGGAAGAACCCGATGCCGAGCGCCGAGCCCAGTCGCAACGCCGAGGACCTGCTGGTCGCCGCCAACTTCGTCGAGGTCTGGCTGGCCAAGGAGGGTCATGAGAATCCGGTCGGCATCAACTACCTCGAGAAGATCCAGTCCCCCACCCTGCCCGGTCTGTACGGCGCAATGCTCGCCGGTGTGGATTACGTGCTCATGGGCGCTGGAATCCCCCGGGCGATCCCAGCCATCCTCGACCGTCTCTCAGAGGGACTTTCCGTCGAGTTGAAGCTCGACGTGAAAGGCTCCGACGAGGACCACTACCTGAGGTTCGATCCCAAGGCGTACACCGACGGCGCCGTTCCTCCCGCCCCGCGGCCGGCCTTCCTCGCCATCGTCTCTTCTCATGTGCTCGCCACCATGTTCTCCCGCCTCGACTCCCGCGTCGACGGGTTCGTCGTCGAAGCTCCATCGGCCGGTGGGCACAACGCCCCACCGAGAGGCAAGCTCCAACTCTCGGAACGGGGCGAACCGGTGTACGGCGAACGCGACGAGCCCGACCTGGCCGTGATCGCCGAGCTGGGCCTCCCTTTCTGGCTCGCCGGAATGCGCGCCGAACCCGACCAACTCCAGGAAGCCATCGGGCTGGGAGCCCGCGGCATCCAGGTGGGCACGGCGTTTGCGTTCTGTGACGAATCGGGGCTCAGAGCCGATCTCAAACGGCAGGTCATCGAAATGAGCCGAAGAGGTGAGGCCGGCGTCTTCACCGATCCGATCGCATCACCCACCGGTTTCCCGTTCAAACTGGTCGAGGTCCCGGGCACTCTGTCCGACGACGACGCCTACCTCGATCGACACCGGATCTGTGACCTCGGCTACCTGCGGAGTGCCTACGCCAAGGATGACGGCGGCGTCGGCTGGCGGTGCCCGGCTGAGCGGATCGATGACTTCGTCAACAAGGGCGGAACTGCTACGGAGCTCGACGGGCGCAAGTGCCTCTGCAACGCTCTGATGGCCAACATCGGATTGGGTCAGGTCCGTCCTGACGGCCGCCAGGAGCTGCCGCTCCTCACCGCCGGTGACGATGTGGCCGACGTGGCCCGGTTCGCCGCCGGCGCCGAACCCTCGTACTCGGCGGCGGACGTCATCGGCTACCTGCTGAGCTAGCGCCGTGTCCTGCAACGTTCGCCTGGTTGTGGGTCGGCGCCGCACGTGTCGTGTGGGCGTGTTCCATATGGTGCTTCGCCGTCTTCGATGTTCCGGCCGACCTGTTGGGTTCCGCTGGGAGGCGGGGCGGGGCGTGGGGGCACGGTCGGCCAGGCTGTGACCAGAAGACGAACGGGGGGACGGTCACGACCTGACCCTCGCAAACGTTTCTGGTCACAGCACTATCCGGGCTCCGCTCACCGACCGCCGGTCACCGGGTTCGGTCGTTCACCCGAAGTGCGGAACCACTCGTCTGGCACCGCCGTTCGGCAGCGGTCGGATGACGGCTAGCCTGAGATCCTCCCATGTCACTCCTCGACGAGGCGCGCCGTCGCCGCACGTTCGCCATCATCAGCCATCCCGACGCCGGGAAGACCACGCTCACCGAGAAGCTCCTCCTGTACTCGGGGGCGATCGAAGAGGCCGGCGCCGTCAAGGCCCGCGCCGGGCGCCAGCGTGACGCCACTTCCGACTGGATGGACATGGAGCGCCAACGTGGCATCTCCATCACCTCGACGGTCCTGCAGTTCGAGCACCGTGACCACGTGCTGAACCTGTTGGACACCCCCGGTCACCGCGACTTCTCGGAGGACACCTACCGGGTGCTGGCCGCCGTCGACGCCGCCGTGATCGTGCTCGACGCCGCCAAGGGCATCGAACCCCAGACGTTGCAGCTGTTCCAGGTGGCGCAGGCGCGCAACATCCCGCTGATCACCTTCGTCAACAAGTGCGACCGTCCCGGGCTGGCACCGTTGGAGATCCTCGACGACATCGAGTCCCAACTGGGGATCGTCGCCACCCCGGTCACCTGGCCGATCGGAATGGGACCGGACTTCGAAGGAGTGGCGGATCGCCGGGACGCCACGTTCTGGAAGTTCGAGCGAACCGCCCATGGCGCCAGGGTCGGCGCCGAGGAGGTCATCCCCGGCGCCGAACTGGCCCAGCGCGGCCAGGTCGGCGCAGCCGCCCACGGCGAGATCGAGCTGCTCACCGAGGTGGGTGCAACCTTCGACGCCGAGTCGTTCATGGCGGGTGCTTCGACCCCCGTGTTCTTCGGCTCGGCCATGTGGAACTTCGGTGTGCGGCTGCTACTGGACGCCATCATCGACATGGCGCCGGCACCCGATGCCCGTCCCGACCGAGCGGGCGACCACCGCCCGGTCGACTCCCCCACGTCCGGCTTCGTCTTCAAGATCCAGGCCAACCTCGACCCCCGTCACCGGGACCGCGTCGCCTACCTCCGGATCTGCTCGGGAACGTTCGAGCGGGGCGTCAACCTGGTGAACCACCGCACCGGAAAGCCGTTCGCCACCAAGTACGCCCATCAGCTGTTCGGGAGGGAGCGCGACACGGTCGACATCGCATTCCCGGGCGACATCGTCGGGCTCGTCAATGCCGGCGATCTCAGGATCGGTGATTCGCTCAGCGCCGTAGGCGACGTCGGCTTTCCCCCCATCCCCACGTTCGCTCCAGGCCACTTCATGGAGGCCCGCAACCTCGACACCTCCCGCTACAAGCAGTTCCGCCGCGGGATGACCCAGCTCGATGAGGAAGGCGTGATCCAGGTGCTCCGCCACCCGGACCGCGGCGATCAGCAGCCGATCCTGGCAGCGGTCGGTCCCCTCCAGTACGAGGTGGCGGTGCACCGACTCGAGAACGAGTACGGAGCCAGGGTGCTGTTGTCCCCCACTCCGTTCTCGGTGGCGCGTCGCACCAACGCGGCCGGAGCTCAGATACTGGCCAAGAGCCGTGACGTGGATGTCCTCACCCGCAGCGATGGAACCCTGCTGGCGCTGTTCCACAACCAATACCGGCTCGATGCCACCGTCCGCAACCATCCCGACGTGCTGCTCGACACCATCGTGGTGAGCTGAGGCGCGGGATCACTCCGGGTAGAACCGCATCCTGGTCAGAAGGCGGTAGAACTCGCCGGCGGGGGCGGGGGCGGGGGCGCGGACCGACCGCTGAATCTGAGGGGTGGGCTGGCCCGTCGCCTCGACCACCTGCGGCCTGAGTTCGGGTTCGACGAACGCCTCGACCGGGTCTTCGTGCACGTCGAGCGCCGGACCCGGCAGGCATGGCCCGGTCCCTTCGAACACCACCCGGTGATCCCCGTCGCCATACGCCGGGATCGTCCCGCTCGGTGCTCCCGGCATCAACACGGCCGAGCTCGTGACGGTGTCTCCCGACTGCACGGGGAACGTGCCGGACCAGACGGTCGAGAGTTCGACGCCGTCGAGCACCTGCCATGACAGCCCCTCACCGGTGGGTGTTGCGACCACCGAGCGCGCCTTCGAGGCCCTGCCACACGCCATCGAGCCGCCAGGCCTCCTGGACGGTGACTTCACCGCACTCGGTCGCTCCGGCCGGCAGACCGGCCGCCAACGAGGCAGCCAAGACCGCCATCACCATGAAACGCTTCTTCGCATCCCTCACGACGCACTCCCTCGTCCATCCCCGGTCCCCTCAGCGGGAATGATCACGGTATGTCGACCGTGATACCCGCCAATGCACAACCATTTCATCGACTCCCTGACTAGCCCCTTGAGGGATTACTACGATGAAATTACATGTGTGGAAGATACGTTCTCGGGGCCGACGCAGCCGACTACGCCGACTACTTCGGCGCCGATCGGATCGTCACCGAAACGCTGGCTCCTTCGTACAACGTGGCTCCGACCGACAAGGTGTACACCGTGGCGGAGTGGGAGGGCGAACGGCTGCTCGGCACCATGCGCTGGGGGCTGATCCCCCACTGGGCCAAGGACTCCAAGGGCATCCAGATCAACGCCCGGGCCGAAACTGTCGCCACCAAGCCGATGTTCCGTGACGCTTTCTCTCGGAAACGGTGCATCATCCCCGCCGACGGCTTCTACGAGTGGGAACCCGCCACCCGTGGGCGAGTTCCCCACTGGGTCCGCCGTGTGGACGGTGCTCCGATGGGCTTCGGCGGGCTGTGGTCGACCTGGAAGGATCCGTCCTCCGGCGAGCTGATCAGGACCTGCGCCATCGTGACCGTCCCGGCGGTTGGCGCCATCGTCCGGGTTCACGAACGGATGCCGCTGGCGCTCGATCCCGCCGTCTGGGATGCGTGGCTCGATCGGGCGATCACCGACCCGTCGGACATCGAGCGGCTCCTCCAGCCGATCCCGGCCGAACTGATCGCGGAGCACGAGGTCTCGTCGGCCGTGAACAGCGTGCGGAACAATCACGCCCGTTTGACCGAACCGGCCGGGCCCACCCGCCTGGTGTGAGTCAGCCGGCGGGAAGACGGAACTCGAAGACCGTCCATCCGTCGTGACGGGCATACCCGAGGTCGCCGCCCATCCTGCGGGCCAACTCAAGGGCGACGCGAAGTCCCAGTCCCACCGAATGTTCGTGCCGCTGCTCGCTTCCCGCCACCCTGCCGTACGGCTCGAATACCCGAGCGATGTCCGACTCGGGTATGCCATCGCCGTTGTCGCGGACGAAGAGACACACCCAACCGGGCACCGTCGCGGTTTCGATCACGATCTTCGGGCCGCCGTACCGCTCGGCGTTGCACACCAGGTTTCGCACAACCTGGCGGATCCGTGTGCGATCCCCGAGGACCAGCACCGGATCACCAGGCAACGCCAGGTGGACACGATCGGCGACAGCGGCCGCCGCCATCAGCGAGAGGGTCTCGGTCACGAGGTCCACGACCTGACTGCATACCTGGAGTTGGCCCCCCTGGGCCCGGGCCACCACCAGCAGATCGTCGAACAGGTGGACGAGATCCCGTGCCTGCTCGCTGCCTGGGATGCCACCCTCTCGCCCAGGGCGCGGGCGGCGGCCACCTACGCCGACACGTCGACGAAGCTCACCATGACGTTGGACATGACATCGACCACTTCCACGTCGAAGAAGCGGGTACCGTCTCCGGTCGGAACGGCCACCGCTTCGAGGGCGTGCGAAATGACGGCGTGGGCACCACCACCGCCAGTCCGATGACGCCCGCTCCCCCGCCGATCGCCATCCACATTCTGGCGCGATGAACCGATGCCGGTGCCCCCACGTAGGTGTCGAAACGGAGTTCGGACACTGGGAACCTCCGTCCCTCTTTGTCGGACGATCACACCGGAACTCGATGTCCGCTGTTCCTGGTTCACGGCCAACCCCGGTACCCTCGACGACGATGACACGTTTGCTGCTGATCCGCCACGCCCCCACCGTCGAGACAGGCAAGAAGCTGACCGGGCGGCTGCCCGGCGTGCCGCTGGGTGAAGCCGGGCTCGAGGTTGCCCGCCGAACCGCCGCCAATCTCGCCGCCGTCAAGATCGACATGGTGTATGCCTCACCTATCGAGCGTACCTGGGAGACGGCGCTGGCGGTCGCCGCACCGCACAAACTCTCGCCCATCGCCCACGATGGCCTGCTCGAAGTCGACTACGGGGACTGGTCGGGCCGGACCCTGGCTGCGTTGTACAAGCTCAAGGCCTGGAAGGTCGTCCAGATGACCCCTTCCCGAATGGTCTTCCCCAACGGCGAGTCGCTCCGGGGCGCCCAGGAGCGGGCAGTGGCTGCAACCGAGTCGATCGCGGCCGCCCACCGCAAGAAGACGGTTGCACTCGTCACCCACGCCGACGTCATCAAGGCCGTGGTCTCGCACTACCTCGGCCAACCGCTCGACCTGTTCCAGCGGGTTGGTGTTTCACCCGCATCGGTGTCGGTGATCGATCTTCCGGCTGAAGGGCCTCCCCAGGTGGTAGCGGTCAACACCAACGGGGATCCGGCGACATGGAGATAGACGACCTCGGACCAGCCGAGCGTTTCGCCGCAGGGGCGGTGGGCCGCCCCGGTCAGCGCCGCTTCTACCTTCAGGTGACGGCGGGAGGATCGTGGCATTCAATGCTCGCCGAGAAAGCGCAGATCGCCGCCCTCGCCAGTCAGGGTCTGGAAATTCTCGACGAGCACGACGTGTCGTCCGACACCGAGGCCGTTGACCGGATCATGGCTCAGGGATTGGACATCAACGACCCCGGCGAGGACGGCGATCGGTTCCGGGTGGGGACGATCTCCATATCGATGGCTCCATCGGAGCTGCTCACCATCACGGTCGAGTCGGTCGACGAGGATGATGCCGTCACCTTCGTGATCGCCCCCGAGCAGTTTCGGGCGATGGCAACCGTTGCACTCCGAGTCGTCGCCGCCGGCCGACCCACCTGCCCGTGGTGCCGGCTCCCAATGGACCCGGAGAACCACGAGTGTCCGGCGCGGAACTGACGCTCACGCTGGTGGAGGTGCTCGGGCACCTTCCCTACGCCTCCAACGCCACGCTGCTGTCGCGTGACGCCGAAGGCACCTTGTGGGTGTACAAACCCGAGGCGGGAGAACAGCCCCTGTGGGACTTCCCGTGGAAGACGCTGGCGGCCCGGGAGGTGCTGACCTTCGAGGTGAGCGCGGCCATGCAGCTCGACATCATCCCCGAGACCGTGATGGCCACCGGCCAGTTCGGGCCCGGATCGGCCCAACGGTTCCTGTCCGAAGACGACTCCTTCGACCCGCGACCGATGTTCGCCGAGATTCTCGACCCGGCGTTGTGGCCATTCGCCGTGCTCGACATCGTCACGAACAACGCCGACCGCAAGATCGGCCATCTCCTCAAGGAGGCCGGTTCCGGCCGCCTGTGGGGCATCGACAACGGACTCACGTTCCACCATCACCCGAAACTCCGCACCGTCCTCTGGGGCTTCGCCGGCAAACCGGTACCAGCGGAACTGATCGACAAGCTCGCCCTTCTCGATGCGGCCCTCGGCGCCGGTCTGTGCGACCGGGTCGCCTCGCTGTTGACCCCCGTCGAAGCCGGAGCCCTGGTGTCCCGGGTCCGTGACCTCCTCGATGCCGGAGTCCACCCCGAGCCACCCGATGATCGTCCGGCGGTGCCGTGGCCGGTGTGGTGAGAAGAAGGTAGAAGGTAGAACGTAGAACGTAGAACGTAGAACGTTCGGAACGTGGCAACAACCGCACGCGAGCACTTCCACACCCCCGGCCAAGCACGCTCCAACTCCACCACGAGCACCGGCGGGGGGTCGAAGGGGGGTCGTCCCCCCTGGGCATCAAACACCCAGAAAACGTGGCAACAGCCGCACACGAGCACTTCCACACCCCCGGCCCAACACGCCATCACCCAACGCGAGCACCGGCGGGGGGTCGAAGGGGGGTCGTCCCCCTGGGCATCACCGGCGGGGGGTCGAAGGGGGGTCGTCCCCCCAGGGAATCAAACACAGCCTGAACGTGGCAGCCGTCACACGCCACCGCTCCACACCCCCGGCCCAACACGCCATCACCCAACGCGAGCACCGGCGGGGGGTCGAAGGGGGGTCGTCCCCCCTGGGCATCACCGGCGGGGGGTCGAAGGGGGGTCGTCCCCCCTGGGCACCAAACGCAGAACGCAGAACGCCCGGAAACGTGGCATCAGCGGCACGCGACCGCTTCCGCACCCCCGGCCAAGCACACGACCAGCGCAAGACCAGTACCGGCGGGGGGTCGAAGGGGGGTCGTCCCCCCTGGGCATCACCGGCGGGGGGTCGAAGGGGGGTCGTCCCCCCCTGGGCATCAAACACCCATAAAACGTGGCAACAGCCGCACGCGAGCACTTCCACACCCCCGGCCAAGCACGAACGCACACCACACCAGTACCGGCGGGGGTTCCAGGGGGTCGCCCCCCTGGGAGTATCAGGGGGTCGCCCCCCTGGGAGTATCAACGGCCCCGCACGTAGTCCGAGACGATCAGGTCACCGATCTCCTCACCTGTGCTGGTGAAGACGCGGCCGTGGACGATCTTGGCGAGGCGGTCGATGAAGCCGGCGAGCCCGGGGGTTTCCTCGAGCATGAAGATGTTCATGGTGACGCCGGACTTGGCGAGGCGCATGGCTTCCTTGTAGGTCTTCTCGAGTGTCTCGCGGACGGGGGGCCAGTTGAAGTAGACGTATTCCCCTTCGAGGTGGGCGGTAGGTTCGCCGTCGGTGACGAGCAACACCTGCTTGGCGGCGTCGCGGTGTTTGGCGAGGATCCTCCCGGCCAGGTTGAAGGCGTGTTCCATGTTGGTGCCGTAGACCGGTTCCCAGTCGACCTCGGCGAGATCCGCCGGGCTCATGGGTCGGGCATAGTCGCTGAACCCGACGATCTGGATCGAGTCCTCGGGATAGGTGGTGGTGATCAGCGTGTGCAGCGCCAGGGCCATCCGCTTGGCGGGTAGCCAGTGTCCCCGAAGGGGCATGGATCGGGACATGTCGAGCAGGAGCACGGTGGCGGTGCTGGTGCGGTGCTCGGCTTCTTCGATCTCGAAGTCGTCGGGATGGAGCCGAACGCCGTCGGTGGAGGGACCGGTGCGGAGCACGGCGTTGTGGACGGTCTTCTGCAGGTCGAGGCGGAACGGGTCGCCGAAACGCCACGGACGCGACTGGCCGGTGGGTTCGTCGACGCCCCCACCCGCCGAGATCTCGTGAGAGCCCGCCTGAGCCATCTTGAGCCGTTCGAAGACCCGCGTGAGCGCACGCTCCCCCAGTTTGCGGACACCTCGTGGAGTGAGCTCCAGGCGGCCGGAGGTACGGACGATCACACCAGCGTCCTCGAGCATCTTCTCGATCTGTCGGAGCCGCCTCAGGTCACGGGCCGCTTCGTCGCCGAGCGAGGCCCGCAACGCTTCCTCGTCGATGTCCTCGAGTGAGGCACCGGGGTAGTTCTGTCCGAGGGCGTCCTCGAGTTCGTCCAGCCGGCTCGCCTGGTCGATCGAGTCGAGGCCTTCCGACAGACCCATCGGCTCGCCTCCCATGTCCATGCTTTCGTCCCAGGGCAGCTGTGGAGCCAACGACCTGAGGTTCTGGCCGAGCTGGTTCATCTGGAACGCCAGGTCCATGTCCTGCATCATCTCCGACATCAGCTCGGACAGTTCCCGCCGTTGGTCGGGGGTGAGCGAGGCCATGTACCGGGACATGGCCATGGCTCGACGGGCCATTGTCTCAAGCAGCTCGTCGAAAGTCCGGGGGTTCTCGGGGAAGAACTCTCCGTGTTTGGCCATGAAGTCGTCGAACTGTTCCTGACTGGGACCGAGGCCGTTGGCCCGCTGATCCATCATGGCGTTGAGGTCGGCAATCATGTCCTTGACCCGTTCCATGTCCTCGGGTGTCATCGACTGCATACCCTCGGTCATCTGGCGGAACGAAGCGTCGAGCATCTCACGGCGCAACTCGTCGAGCAGCTCGTCGAACTTCTCCCTGGCGTCCTGGGACCGCCAGTCGCGGTCGCGCAGGGACCGAATGCGGGCGGCGGTGTTGTCGGGGAGGGTGTCGAGCTCCAACTCTGAGAAACGGGCTTCCTCACCGGGGTCCTGGGCGAGGGCAGACCGTTCCAGCTCTTCGATCTCCGCCAACTTCTGTTTGGTGTCGGCCAGGGGGTCGGGTCGACCGGTACGTTCCCGTTGCACCTGGCGCATCCGTTCCAACCGCTCCCGGAGCTGGCGAAGACCGTCGAAACGGCCGTCCATACCGTTCTCGAGCAGCCGGCGGAGGCTGTTGTCGATCCCCCACCCATCGAGCACGTCCTCGGCCAGGCGATCGGCCAATTCGTCGATCGGAAGCTCGGCGCCCAGTGGATCCTGGGAGCCATCCCAACGCGAGTAGCGGTTTCGGCTCATCGTCCTCCAGATCGGTGGATCACGACCACGCCGTCGCCGGGACCGATGTCGACGCCGTGTCCCAGCGGCGGGTTCAGCGTGACCTCGTGCCCGACCACGGTGCCGATCGGGATCATCCCGGCGGTCACCAGCCCATCGGCCAGATGCCCATACTGGTACGTCCCAGCAGCTACCGGCACCACCTCGGCAACGGGGCCGGAGGCGTCGAACAGGTCATCGAACACGGCTGCGAGTTCCCTCTCCCGCGACGTGTGGACGAGCATGCGGCTGGCGAGTGCGTCCGTGACCACGAAGTCGGACGCTCCGGCCGTGAGGGCGGTGGTTGCGAGTTCGTTGTCGAAGAGATGAGCGACGATCCGCTCCACCCGCAAGTGGCCCGCCTCCCGAGCCCGGTCGAGCGTCATGAGGGTCAGCAGGGTGAGGGCGTCTGCCTCGTCCTCGCTCAATCGGTCGGAGTACCCGAGCACCGCCACCACGTTCGCCTGGGCTTCGTTGATCACTGCGATCACATGGGCGGGGTCGTGTTTGGTGTGCGTCACCCGGCCCTTCACCGCCCAGGTCCATTCGGGCGCACCGTCCGGGAGCATGGTGGTGTCGGCAACCACCTCGACCATGGAACCGCTGGGAAGGAACTCGCTGAGACGGTCGAGCACACCGGGTCCCGATGCGTTCCACCCGAGGACCACGACCTTCACGGGGATGGGGGCGGACATCGGCTCGAGCGAAGTGCTGCGTCGACGGGGTGCGGCCTGGGTCATGGCGGGCCGTCCCTCGGAGATCACCACCAGCCGTTCGCCGGATTCGATGACCCGGCCCCGCGGCGGCACCAGCACCACGGTGCTGTCGCGGTCGACGAGGCCGACGACGATCACACCGGGGACGGCCAGCACGGCCCTCTCGAACGTGAGCCCCTCGACGGAACCGGCACCCACCACGTAGAACTCGTTGCCGGCGAACGACAGCAACTCGTCGAACACGAACGCCATGCCGGGGGTTCTGATCGCCTGGGCGAGCATGTCGGCAACAACCTCGCCCACCGTGACCGCCACGACTCCCCCACCGGTGGATGCCCGCACCGATCTGGCGACCCGGGGGTTCGACAGTTCGGCCACCACATGGGCCTCGTCGGGTTCGACGTCGAAGGCGGCCAGGGCCCGCCGGACGGCCTTGGCGTCCACGAAGCTTCCTTCCGACAGCACGACCACGGCCCTGGCCCGGTCCACCGACACCATCTCGAGATCGGCCCGGGACTCGGGTTTGCCGCTCCGGAACACCACTCGCCGTCGTTCCGGACCGTCGTGTCGGGCGCGAAAGTCGTCCTCCATCTGCGTCTTGTCCCGGTCGGCCAGGACCACCACCGCCACGTTGCGGCCGCCCGGGCTTTCGGCCAGCAGCTCGTCGATCACGGGCAGTAGGCGGGGTGACCATCCCACGACCACGGTGTGGCCCGACTCCAGGACGCGACTGCGTCCCCGACGCATCTCATCGAGACGTTCGTTGACGGCCGCCACCAGGGCGCCTATCAGCCCACCGGTGAGGAACACCGCCGCCGCGACGAACAGGAACGAGGCGAACCGGGCAGCGGTGCTGGATCCGATCACCTCGCCTTCCCCGATGGCGATGATGAGGGCGTTCCAGAACGATTCCCACGGCCCCGATCGGCCGTCGAACTCCACTCCCAGTGTCCAGAAGGTGATCCCGCCGACGAGCGCCAGCAGCAGGGCGAGCCCGACCACCCACCAGATGGCTGCGCCGCTCCCCCGTGCCAGCACGCTGTCGAACCGGTACCTGAGCCGATCCTTCCACGTGATGATTCTCATGGCCGGGCACGCTACCCGCCGTACCGACCGCCCGTCTTGTTGAGACGCCGGGTCAGGTGCAATCCTTCCAGAGCGAACTCGAGGGCGGTGGCGGCGTCCCCAGGCGACTCGCCTCTCAGGCCGAGCCTGAGCAGGATGGGGGCGAGGTCGATGTCGCCCGCCTGGTCGAGCAGCGCCTGGGCGGGGACCAGATCTCCGGACTCGATCTCGGCACCGCGATCGAAGTGATCAAGCAACGGCGTGAAATCGAAGCCCATCAGATACTCGCGGAAGACCTCGAGCACCGATTGTCCGAGGATGCGGCGCAGAATCTCCTCTTCCCGTCCCTCCTCGAAGCCTTCGAACTCGACCCGGCCCATGGTGGACTGGATGAGGGTCGGCAGGTCGGAAACGCGTGGCACCGCCTCGGTCTCGCCGGTCCGCACCGCCCGTCTCACGGCCGAGGCCACAAGGGTCTCGAGGTTGGCGATCGACAACCGGACCGATACACCCGAACGCTGGTTGACGTGGCTGGAGTCGCGCACCTGGTGGCTGTATTCGGCCACCACGTCCTCGAGGAACTGAGGAATGCTCACCGACATGCCCGCCACCGACGGTGCGGCTTCCTGGCGCATGATGTCGATCTCGTGGGAGCGGTCGGCCGGGTAGTGCGTGCGGATCTCCGACCCGAACCGGTCCTTCAGAGGAGTGATGATGCGGCCTCGGTTGGTGTAGTCCTCCGGGTTGGCCGTGGCCACCAGCAACAGGTCGAGCGGGAGCCTGACACTGAATCCTCTGATCTGGACGTCGCGCTCCTCGAGCACGTTGAGCAGGGACACCTGGATCCGGGGAGGTAGGTCGGGCAGCTCGTTGATCGAGAAGATCCCGCGGTGGGTACGGGGCACCAGGCCATAGTGGATGACCATCTCGTCGGACAGGTAGCGCCCTTCCGCCACCCGGATCGGGTCGACGTCACCGATCAGGTCGGCCACGGCCGTGTCCGGGGTGGCCAGCTTCTCTCCGAAGCGGTCCTCCCTCGAGACCCAACGGATTGGCGTATCGTCGCCCATCTCCGCCAGCTTCTCGCGTCCGTACAGGGAGATCGGCGCGTAGGGCGAGTCGTTGACCTCCGAACCCTCGATCACCGGGGTCTGCTCATCGAGCAACTCGATGAGACGGCGGATGAGCCGGGTCTTTCCCTGTCCGCGCTCACCCAACATGATGATGTCGTGGCCGGCCAGGATGGCCCGTTCCAGGGCGGGAATGACCGAGTCCTCGTATCCGACGATCCCCGGGAACAGATCGTCGCCGGTGCGCATCCGCTCCACCAGGTTCTCGCGCAGCTCTTCCTTCACGGTTCGCTGACGCCATCCGGAGGCCCGCAGCTCGCCGACAGTGGTGGGGAGACCGTCCATGCACAGACCTTAGGGGGAGCTGGAGGATACCCGTCGACCGTTCACCGTCGACCGTCGACCGCCGACCGTTCTGAGCTTTGGGCGCCGGGTGCAACGTACAACGTAGAACGTAGAACGTAGAACGTAGAACGTAGAAGACCCGCGCCAGGGGCGGGCGCCTGGTCCGAGGCGTTCACTGTCCAGCGTTGACCGGTCACCGTCAAACCGTTCACCGTGGCTACCGCACGCCGCGAAACCCCGAAGCCCCCGGCCCGCCACGCGAGAACCGACGACACGAGCACCGGCGGGGGGTCGAAGGGGGGTCGCGCCCCTTCAGATTGGTTCAGTCGAAGTCGGTGGGGAGGGCGGGCTGGCGCAGGTGGTCCCACATGCGGCGGATCTGCTGTTCGGTGGCGCGGCCGGTGGAGAGTTCGGGGAGGTCGTGTTCCGACACCCAGGCGATCTCGGAGGTTTCGACGCTTGTGGTGGGTTCGCCTCCGAGGAGGTCGCACATGAAGAACACCAGGTAGGCGTGGTGGGCGCCCGGGGGGTGGGGGTGGCGGCGTTTGTCGTAGAGGCCGGCGAGTTTTGTGGCTTTCACGACGTATCCGGTCTCTTCCCGTACTTCGCGTTCGGTGGCGTCGGCGGGGCTGTCGCCGATGTCGATCCACCCGCCGGGGAGCGTCCAGCGTCCGTCGGCCGTCTCTTTGACCATGAGGATGCGTTGGTCGTCGTCGAAGACGGCGGCACGGCAGATCATCTTCGGGGTGGCGTATCCGGAGTCGACCGCGAACAGTGCCGAGACGGCTTCGATGTGGCCGTCGGGGTGGGCGGCCATCTCGGCGGCGAGGAGGCGGATCTGCTCGTAGCGCTGCCGGTCGTATTCGCTCGGCTCGAAGGTGAGCCCTGACTGTGCGATGGCGTTGAGACGCTGGATCCAGTCCAGCAGGGGCAGGGTCATGTCATCCACCCAACGAAACGAGCGCGGTACGTATCACCTGGGCGGTCTCGGCGTCGAGGTCCGGGGCATCGAGCGAGACCTGGAGGCTGGGCCGCTGGCGTACGAGGGAGGCGAGGATGTCGGATGCGCTCGGATCGGCCCGGAACGCCTCGGCGGCTCTTCCGAGCCGCTGGGCGAGGGCGGGTCCGAAGCTCGCCACCACATCGACCTTCCAGCCGTCGGTCTGCTGCACCACCAACCGTCGCCGGGCCGTGTCGCCGGGTACGAGGATCTGGACGCTGGCAAAGCTGGACCCGTCGACTTCGATCTCGGAGACGGCTCCGGTGCTGACCTGACCGGGTTCCACGCCGAGGAAGCTCTCCAGGTTGGCGGCGAAGCTCTCCCAGTAGTTCCGTCCGATGTCGGATCCGCCGGTGGCGAGCACTCCTTGGAGCGCTTCGGTGGGAACGTTTCCGGTGACGGCGATCGACAGCATCTGGTCGTCGACGGTGAGCTGGGAGGCTCGTTCGAAGTCACCGGACGCCAGCGAGGCGAGCAGCTCGGTGACGGCGGTGCCGGGATCGGCGGCGCCGGGTTCCACCACCGGTACAGACAGGGTCACGGGCGCAGTTTCGGGTTCGGTGGTGCAGGACGATGCCAGCACGGACACGGCCACGAGGACGCCGACGAGCACCGTTCTGGTTGGCATGATGCCGTTCACGGTAGTGAGGCCGTCGCCGAAGGCGGAGGTCCGGGGAGATGCCCGGTTCGTATCAGCTGGGCGCGTGCGTCGCTGTCCGACAGTCCGGAGGTGACCCACAGCCCGACGAGGTAGACCAGTCCGGCCGCCTCCTTCACCCAACGCCACGGGTCGCCGAGTGCCCGCTCCCACGCCGCCGGCCAGTAGGGGGTGCTGCCGGCCGGGAAGTCAGCGCCGAACAGCGGCCACAGGAACACCTCGGTCGATGTCCACATCCCGTCGAGCAGCAGGTGGAAGAACATTCCGACAGCCAGCGCCATCCATGCCCGTCGCCGGGCCCCACGTCTGGTGGCGATCAACACCACCACCACGACGAGACTCGGTGCGAGGAGGGTGTGCATCCACAGCTGACCGCTTCCCAGTTCGGGGACCAGGGCGGTGCCGATGACGAGGTCGACGAGGTCGGGTACGAGCGCTCCGGCCACCAGGAAGCGCACATCGACCGAGGGGTCGCGAAACACCCAGCGGAACAGGAACAAGGCCCCGGCCCCGTGCCAGAGCAGCAAGGTCAGAGAACGAGCATGCGCCGGCAGTGGACGCACAGGGGTGGGTCGGTCTCGGCGGCGTCCTTCTGCTCGGCCGACGACAGGGTCAGGTGGCATCCCCCGCATTGGCCGTGGTCGAGGCGGGCGATTGCGACACCCTGCTTGGACTTGCGGAGTTTCTCGTAGCGGGCGAGCAGCTCGGTGGGGATCCCGGGGATCATCTCGGCCTTGCGGGCCTCCTTGCGACCGAGGTCCCGGTCGATCTCCGCCCACGACATCTTGATGACCTCTTCCAGACCGGTTTCGCGTGCCCGCTTGGAAGCCACGTTCTGCTGGGCTTCGGAGAGCCGACTGCTGAGTTCATCCCGTTGGTCGAGGAGTCTGAGAACCCGGTCTTCGGAGGCTTCCTTCTGGCCCTGCAGCGATCGGACCTCGAGCCGTTTGTGCTCGGTCTCCTTGGCGCTCATCCCTCCGGCGTAGAGCCGTGTCTCGGACTCGTTGAACTTGGCTTCGAGGATCTCGAGCTCGCCTTCGGCTTTGTCGAGCTCCAACTCAGCTTGCCGGAGGTCGGCCGCCACGCTGTCACGGTCGGCCTCGGCGGCCACTCGTGCGGCGTTGGCGTCCCGGTACTGGGCGAGCTCGGGGAGGCCCTGGCGCCGGTCGAGCAGGCGGTCGATCTCGAGATCGACATCCTGGAGGTCGAGCAGGTCGGATAGTGCGGGCATCTCCATTGCGCCAGAGCCTACCGCCACGGAGTGGGATCGAAAGCAGTGAGGTCGATCATTTCGGCTCCGAGGCGCGCACAGACTCCTCCGACGATGTCTGCCAGCCGTGTCATCCCGGGTCGCTCGGTGCCGGCGTGACCGGGGTCGACGACTGCCATTCCTCCATCGACCGCCTCCCGCACGGCGTGGTGGCCGACGTCGCCGGTGACCAGAACGTCCGCCCCGGCGGCTCTGGCGGCTCCCAGGAACGACGAACCCGATCCGGCGACCACTGCGACACGTTCGATCGGCGAACCGGTCCCTGACACCCGCAGCCCGGAGGATCCGAGCCGCTCGCCGACCAGGTCGGCCAACCGGTCGATCGTCATCGGCTCCGCCAGCCGGCCAACCCGACCGATGAAGCCCATGTTGGATCTGGTGTCGACCACGTCGAAGGCGGGTTCCTCGTAGGGGTGGGCGGCCACCAGTGCGGCCACCACGCCATCGAGGCGGGACGAAGGGCAGATCATCTCGAGGCGGATCTCGGGCTCACGGTTGACCCCGCCCGGGTCTCCGGCGACGGGTTCGGCTCCGGGTCCTGCCCGGAAGGCACCGATCCCGGCGGTGCGGAAGGAACATCCCGAGTAGTTGCCGATCACTCCGGCTCCGGCGTCCGACATGGCTTCTGCGACATCATCCGCCGCCGGCTCGGGCACGAACGTCACCACTTTGACGGCTCCTGCCGGCGCCACCGGGCCGAAACCGGTGATGTCGGTGCACCCCAGCGCCGCCGCCAGGGCGTCTGCCGTGCCGCCCTCTGCCGCGTCGAACGACGTGTGGGCCACGGCCACCGCAGTCCCGGCTCTGATGAGCCGCAGCGCTCTGCCGGGGGCCGTGGGTCCGTCGACCAATCGGTTGGTCGGGCGGAACAGCAGCGGGTGGTACGTGACGAGGAGGTCGACGGGGTGGGCCTCGACCTCCGACACCACTTCTTCGGTGACTTCGTGTGCCACCGCCACGATGCGGGCAGGACCGGCGGCATCACCGATCTGCAGCCCGGAAACGTCCCAATTGGCGGATCGATGGGCCGGGATGATCTCGTGCAGCGAAGCGATGAAACTGCCGATAGGAGGGGACATGCGCACTGATCGTACCGTCCGTACCCCGCCGTCACGGGTGGGTCTGCTCCCTTCGCGCGGCCTGATCACCCGCCGTCCGGGCGCATCCGGGTGGAAGTCGGTGGCGCTTGGCGGATCGATGGTGGTGGTGGCGTTGCTCGTGTTCATCAACGGCCTGCAGGTCGACCGGATCACGTTTCCGTTCGACGCAACGTCGGCGACCGATCGCTGGAACCAGGCGGCGACCACGACCGGCCGTCCGCTGCTCGCTCTTCCACCTCCGTCCCTGACCGACAACGGCGACGGCGATCTCCTCTTCGGCAATGACTGGAGCGACACCTTCGGCCTGCGAGGCCGGGTCGACGCCGAGTCGGGCATGGTGGTGGAACTCTCGGTGATCGGCGATCGCGAAGCCGACGGCGGGGAGATCATCGTGGAGGCGATGGATCTGCTGCTGCGTGTCACCCAACCGGATCTCGACGAGAACGCCCGTATCGAGACACTGCAGGAGTTGGGCGTGATGGCCGGCGACCCGTTCGCCGACCTCGCCGCCACCAGAGCCGACACCGACTACGCCGTCGCCCTGGCCCAGGACGGCATCACGATCGGAATGTCGGCGGCCCCGCACAGCTCCTTCACATCCGGCCGGCGCTGATCTCCTCGATCACGTGACGTGCCCTCTCCCGGACCGCTTCGAGGTCGGCCAACCGTTCCAACGTGCCGTACTGGGGAGCCATCCGGTGGTTCCGGGCCAACACCGCCCGATGGCGGTCGAGAAAATCCCAGTACAGGGTGGTGAGCGGACAGGCCGTCTCACCGATCCGCTCAGCCGGCTCGTATCGGCAGGACCGGCAGTGGTCGCTCATCTTGTTGACGTAGGCACCGCCCGAAACGTACGGCTTGGTGGACATCCTGCCGCCGTCGGCCCACAGCCCCATGCCCATGACGTTGGGCCGCATCACCCAGTCGGCTCCGTCGATGTACATTCGACGCATCCAGTGCTGCACCGCCGCCGGTTCGACTCCGACCAGGTTGGCGATGTTGGAGAGGACCATCAGCCGTTGGATGTGATGAATCCATCCCCGTTCGTGGAGCCCTTCGAGGGCCGATGCCAGGCAGGCGAGGGTGGTGGGAGTGGCACCCGTGTATGCCGGAGGCAGGGGGCGATGGTGGTCGAGCGCGTTGGCTGCGCCCTGGTCCGGCCACAGCCACGAGATCCCCCAGACGAACTCCCGCCAGCCGATGACCTGTCGGATGAATCCTTCGGCTGAGTTCAACGGGATTCCACCCTGGTGGTAACGCCCGACGACCCGATCACACACCTCTCCGGGCAGCAACAGCCCGAGGTTGAGCGCCGGGCTGAGCAGCGAGTGGGCGAGGTGCCAGTCGGCCGAGAGCATTGCGTCCTCGAACGGTCCAAAGTGAGGGAGCACGTGATCGACGAAGTGGTCGAGCTGAGCGAGTGCCTGGGTACGTGAGGTCGGCCACCAGCCGACCGGTTCGGCCCCTGGAGCGTCGCCGGGCAGCGCTGCGATCAACTCCCGGTCGAGGTCATCGAGCTCGAAGCGGATGGGCGCCGGCCATGGTGCCTCCCCGGCGGGGGGCGGTCGGCGGTTGTCCCGGTCGAGGTTCCAGCGGCCGCCCAGCGGAACACCATCGTCGTCCATCAGGTATCCGAGCGTGCTCCGATGCCACCGGTAGAAATCTTCGAGCAGGAGCCGCGACCGCCCCGCCGCCCACACCGCGAACTCATCGCGATGGCAGAGGAACTGGTTGGAGGTGACCGTTACGACTCCGAGCCGCTCGAACAGGCGGGCCACACCAGGTCCGTTGGGCTCGGTGGCCATCACGGCGGTCGGCGCATACCGGCCGACATGACTCTCGAGACCCGCCGCCAGGCTGGGAGCGGTCACGTGGTCGACATCGAAGCCCTCGATTCTCAGTTCGTCGGCGAAACGCCGCATCGCCGCTCTCACCAGATGGATACGTTGCCGGTGGAATCCGCCCTCTTCGAGAAGCGCGGCGCTCTCGACCATGAGGACGCGGGTGTCGGACGGTCGGGCCTCGGCCATGGCACCGATGGCCCGATTCAGTTGGTCGCCCAGCACCCACACGGTTCTCATGGTCGGGAGGCTATGTCGCCACGGTGCGGTACCGGGATTCAGCCGCCGTCGTCGAGCACCGATGCGAGCCGGGCGACCAGCAGATCGCCGTGGTGGCGGGAGAACACCATCGGCGGACGTACCTTCACCACGTTGCCCGCCGGCCCGGTCCGTCCCACGAGCACGCCTTCCCGTCGGAGGCCTTCGACGGTTGCCCGGGCGGTGGCGGCATCGGTCATCTCCACGCCGATGAACAGGCCCGGGCCACGCACGGCGGTGATGGCCGGATGCCCCAACCCGGCGATCGCCGCTCGGAGGTGGGTGCCGACCTCGTCGGCTCGTTCCGCCAACCGCTCGCGGGCCACGACGTCGAGCACGGCGGAACCGGCCGCGGCGGCCACCGGCGATGCCGCGAAGGTGGAGAAGAAATGCCACGTGTCGGCGAACTCTGCGGCGATCGCCGGTGTGGTGACCACGGCTCCCATTGGGTGGCCGTTGCCCATCGGCTTGCCCAGCGTCACCATGTCGGGGAGCACACCGTCCTGGGCGAAACCCCAGAAGTCCGAGCCGACCCTCCCGAATCCCGCCTGGACCTCGTCTGCCACGCACAGTGCACCGGCGGCGCGGGCGGAGGCGTAGGCAGCGCGTAGATATCCGTTCGGCACCCGGAAGATCCCGTCGCTCGAGAACACGTCGTCGAAGATCACCATGGCCGGCCGCTCTCCCCGATCGGCGAGGGCGGAGAAGGCGGCGGACATCTCGGCCTCCACCCTGGTGGCGGCGTCGGCGGAGTCGAGCGTGATGGCCCCGCCGAGGTGGGCGACCCACGGTTCCAGGCGGTCATGTCCGAGTTCCTCTGGCGACATCATCGAGGTGGCGAAGGTGGTGCCGTGGTACGCATGGTCGGTGATGATCACCCCACGTCGGCCGGTGACGGCTCGGGCGATCTGAAAGGCCACGTCGTTGGCCTCACTCCCGGAGTTGACGAACATGACAACCGACAGTTCGTCCGGGAGCAGACCGACCAGCCGGTCGGCGTACTCCCCCACCTCGTCGACCAGATACCGGGTGTTGGTAGTGAGACGCCGTACCTGGGCTGCGATGGCGGCGGTCACCTGGGGATGGCCGTGGCCGACATGGGGGACGTTGTTGTAGGCGTCGAGGAGGCGGCGTCCGTCCGTGTCGGTCAGCCACACCCCGTCACCGGACTCGAGCCGAACGGGGTGGTCGTAGCTGAGCGACAGGGCCGGTCCCAGCCTGTCGCGGCGATGGGCGACAGCTTCGTCGAGCGGGCGCCGCCGCGGTCGCGCCCATCCACACGCTGTCCACAACTCCGCCAGGGCGACATCCGGATCGAGGGCGTCGAGCGCCACGATCCCCTCCCATGCATCGGCGGAGTCGCTCATGATGTAGTCGCAGTTGTCGGGGTGCAGCGCAGAACGCCATGCCGAGATGAGATACGACTGTGTCAGTCGTGAGGCCGCCAGTCCCGGGATGAGGGCGAGTTCATACTCGAGGAGCGGATCGGTGGCGTGATAGGCGGCCACGGTCTGTACGAGGGCGTCGACGGGGTCGCTTCCGAACACCTGGTAGGAGGCGGTGATCGCCACGTCCAGCACTCGCGGACCGCGGGTGGCGTCCCCGAAGTCGATGAGCCCGGTCACGCGGTCGGGGTCGGAGGGGTCGACCAGCAGGTTGCCGGCGTGAGCGTCGCCGTACACGAACTGATGGGGAAGAGAGCGGAGCGCCGGAGCCAGGTCGCGGTCGAAGATGTCGAGTCGCCGTTCCAGCAGAGGACGTCGGGCCGGGTCGACGTGATCGAGGTGGCGTCCAAGCTCGGACAGCCGGGCAAGGTCCCACAGAAGATGGCGTGCCAGGGCCGGGTGGTCGAAACCTCGGAGTGCCTGGCTCAGCCGGGCGACGGTGGCGCCAACCGATCGGCGGAATCCCGGCGTGGTGGGCCTATGCGGCGGAGTGACTCCGGGAAGAAATGTGACCAGCTGCACCGCATGGGCACCCTGATGGGTGTGGGTGTGGCCGATGGGGTCGCCACCCCTGGTTCGGATCACCGACGGGATCGGAAGGGCCGGGTCGGCAGCCAAGGCGTGTTCCATCGCCAGCGACAGCATCGCCACTGCGTCGGGACGGTCGGCGGCATGACCGATCCTGAGCGCGAACCTGCTTCCGTCGGCGGAGACGCAGAAGTTGCGATCCCGTTCGCCATCGAGGGGCGTGGCCGATCCGAAGATGCCGAACAGCTCACCGGCCAGGGCCTCGGCCTCCCCGACGCTCACGTCGGGGCGAGGCGTCTCGAACAACGCGTGGTCCATGAGCAGCGACGCTACCGCACCGCCCGACCCGAAATTGCGTACCTCACCCCCTGATTCGGGGGCGGGGTACGCAATTTCGAGAGGCGTCAGCTGGGTTGCATCTCCCGATGCTCCACGTGGCCGTCGGCGTGGAGGGCGAACCGGCCGGAGGTCCGGTCGTGAACCGGGCTGGGACTCGACCACGGCCATCCACCGAACTGGGTGCGCCGGTAATCCGATATGGCCTGATCGATCTCCTCGGGCGTGTTCATCACGAATGGACCCATCTGGATGACGGGAGCGCCAATCGGACGGCCCTGGAGCACGAGCAGCTCGACCGGGGTTTCCCCGCGATTGACGATCGGCACCCTGACGTCGGGTCGGAGCCGCGCGCCCTGCCGGTGTCCGAGGGTCACCTGGCCCACCGACACGTTGCTGCCCTGGGCGACATGCAGCATGCGGTTGACGGCGGGAGGTGCCGCCGGCATCTCCCAGGAAGCGCCCGGCTCCACCAGAACGACCCAGATCGCCATGTCGGCGGCGGGGTTGGATGCCCACGAGTCCGGCGGCGGTGAAGGCGCCCTCTGCCCGTCGAGCGAACCGGCCACGACCTCGACGACGACTCCGGTTGCGACCTCGATTGCAGGGATGTCCTCTGACCACAACATGCCGAAATGGGGTTCGACCAGCTTGGACTGGGGTGGCAGGTTCAACCAGATCTGGAACAGTTCGAGAGGGTTGTCCCGGGCGTCGTCGATGAGCGGGAACATCTCCGAGTGCATGATCCCGGCACCGGTGGTGAGCCACTGCACGTCGCCGCCGCCGTACCGGGCGGTGGCACCGAGTGAGTCGGAGTGGTCGACGTATCCCCGTCGCACCACAGTGACTGTCTCGAACCCGCGGTGCGGGTGCTGAGGAAAGCCCGGCACTGTGTCGCCGTGGTACATGCTCCAGCCGTCGCGGTAGGAGAAGTCCATCCCCAACCGGCGCCCACCCAGCGACGCCGCCGGTCCCTGGAACTCGTTGCCTGCCGGGTAGTGATCGACGTGATGAACCGTGAAGATGAAAGGATCGAGGCCGGTCCAGGGCATTCCCAAGTCCACCACCTGCATCACCGCATCCATCGCAACTCCTGTCGGTTTCGTCTG
Organism: uncultured bacterium; assembly: GCA_963825585.1. Taxonomy (GTDB): domain Bacteria; phylum Actinomycetota; class Acidimicrobiia; order Spongiisociales; family ZC4RG35; genus JAOUGY01. The sequence goes on along the minus strand of CAWGTX010000006.1, from coordinate 21,199 downwards.
ATGACAGAATACCTGACGAGTCAAGTAATGAGGAGTGAGAGGTTTGGTCGGGTCACCGCGGCGGCGTCGGATGGCGGGTGGACCGGTCGAAAGCGACGGCGACCCCCGCCAACAGCGGGATTGCACCGGCCAACAGGAACAGCGCCTCGATCCCGGCACCCACCAGCAACCCGGACAATCCCTGCGACACGGGGTCGAGAGCGAAGAAGGCGAACATGAGCAGGCTGGCGATCCTGCCCTGCATGTCGTACGGCGTGGCGTTCTGGAGCAGGGTGGTGAGCACCACGCCCCCGAACCCCACCACCAACCCGGTGGCCGCCGCCACCCCGAGCGCCGTCGCCATGGTCTGCACGAACGCCAACGCAGCGATCCCCAGCCCGAGGGCGACACTGATGGCGATCAGAAGCCGGTTGGGGCGACCGGGGATCCTCGCCCTGACTGCGGCGACCACACCGACGAGCGATCCCGCACCAAACGCGCCCAAGAACAGCCCGAGTGCCTCGGCTCCGCCCAGGCGGTCACGGGCCAGCAGCGCACCACCCACCGTCAGCGGTCCAACGGCGGCGAGGCTCAGGGCCGACACCGTGAGCAGCGTCAGGCGGATCACGGGCGTATGCCAGGCGTGAGCGAATCCCGCTCTGATCTCGTCGAGTACCCGGCCGGCCGATTCCGTTCGGGGAGCGATCACGAACCGCACAGCCACCAGCGACAACGCCCCGAGGCCGAAGAGAGTGCCGTCGATGCCGAAGGTGGCCCCCTGGCCGACTTCCGCGATGAGGAGCCCCGCCGTGGCCGGTCCCACCACCTGGGTGACCATGTCCGACAACTGGATGAACGAGTTGGCGGCGTTGAGCCGGTCGCCCGCCACCATGCGGGGGATCAACGATCCCACGGCGGGAACGAAGAAGGCGTCGGCCGCCCCGAGTAGGGCGGCTGCCACGTACAGATGCCACAGGGCGATCGCTTCGCCGAGGATGAGGGCGGTGGTCCCGCTCACGACGACGGCCATCACCAGGGCGGCGGCGCGCATGATCGCCGGCGCCGAGAACCGATCCGCCGCGGCGCCGCCGACGAGCATGAGCAGCGCCCTGGGTATGGCCCCGACCATGAGGACCGTGCCGATCGCCAGTCCCGAGTCTGTGAGTTCGAGCAGCAACCAGGTGAGCGCCACGAACCACATCTGACTGCCGGTGAACACGAACAGCTGTGCAATCGCCAACCGAATCAGCCCGGGCGTTCTGAGAAGAGCGACGGACGGGGAGTTGGTCATGCGATCAACTCTACCGCTAGTTGGTCACTTGACCAACTCTGGCTAGCATCGGGGTGGTGAGTTACGTCGATCAGCAGACCCGCCGCCGGCAACTCATCGATGCCACCGTCGAGGTGATCGCCGGCCACGGCGTCGACGGAGCCACCACCCGACGGATCGCCGAAACGGCGGGCGCTCCCCTCGCCAGCATCCACTACACCTTCGGATCGAAGGAGGAACTGGTCGCCTCGGCCGTCGACCAAGTGCTCGACGACCTGCTGGCGGAGATGCGGGATGCGCTCGCCCAGACCTCCGGCCTGGCCGAGGCACTCGCCGCCGCCATGGCCCGGGTTGCCCACCTGCTCGACCAACCCCGCTTCGCCGTGCTCATGGCCGACATCCCCGGACTGGACTCGGAGCGGATGGGCGAGATGTGGCGCCGCTACAACCGGATGGGTCAGCAGTTGGTACACGAGATCGTCGAGCGGTCCGAGGAACGGCTCGCGATCCCCATCGAGCAGGTCGGCCGCCTGCTCATCGCAGCCATCGACGGCGTGCTGGAGAGATTCGTGATCGACGGAGACACCCCGTCGGCCACTGCCGACCTCGAAGCCTTCGCCCAAGCCATCGCCGCCGTGGCGCTGGCGTGACATCGACATCCACCCACACTGATACTGTGACAGGTGCGCCCCGTTGCTCTCCACAGCAGCGGGGCGCAGTTTTGAGGACCGTCCACCGTTCGCCCAGGGGTCGTCGCCCCCCTGGATCAGCACCCCTGGAGGGATTGTGAGTGCGGTCCGGTCAACCCGTGGCGCGCATCAGGGGAGCAACGATGAGACCACTCCGTTACTCGATCAACGTGACGCTCGACGGCTGCTGCCATCACGAGGCAGGGCTCCCTCCGGACGAGGAGTCGATGCGATACTGGACTGCTGAGATGGAACGCGCCGATGCCCTGCTCTTCGGCCGGGTGACCTACGAGATGATGGAGTCGGCGTGGCGGAAGCCGGCCACGGGCACGTGGCCTGACTGGATGGGGCAGTGGGAGATTCCGTTCGCCGAGACCATCGACCGGGCTGAGAAGTACGTCGTGTCGAGCACGCGAAGCGAAGTTGATTGGAATGCCCAGCTGGTGCGAGGCGACTTGGGGCAAGCCATTGAGCGACTCAAGCAGGAGCCGGGGGACGGCATGTGGGTGGGTGGCGTGACCCTCCCGCTGGCGCTGGCAGATCTGGGGCTGATCGACGAGTACGAGTTCCTTGTTCAGCCAGTCCTTGCCGGACACGGGCCGACGTTGCTCGCCGGTCTACGCGAGCGAATCCAGCTCGAGCTCGTGGATCGCCATGAGTTCCCGTCGGGGGCGGTCGCCCTCCGGTACCGGCCGACGCGAGTTACTGCATGAACAGCTCCGGGGCCCCCGGCCCCGGCCACGCGAACACTCCTGACGCCTTCCGGCGGGGGGTGCGGCCGGCACCGACGCTGACACCGGCCCCTGGGCCGTTGTGGGTGTTTCTCGATCTTGGCGGGACCGCGCCGCCGTTTCAGGTGTTCGAGTCCCTGCCCGCCGCAATCAGATGGTCGGCGACCGCCTGATAGGCCGGTAGCGACGTCGGGTCGATGAGCGCGTTCTTCGGCTGCGGGTAGGACGCAAACCGCACCAGCACCATCTCGGCAGTTGGATCGACGTAGATCGTCTGGCCGTACACCCCGCGCGCCGCGAAGGCCCCGTTCTCGTTGTGGAACACCCAGAACATCGAGCGATAGCTGCCGCCTGTGAGCGTGTCGAAGCCTCCTTTGGCGAACGCCTGGCGGTCGCCGCCGCTACGGATACTCCTCACCGCAGCGGCCGGGAAGACCCGCTCGCCGTTGACGGCACCCTCGTTCAGCAGCAGCAGGCCCAACCGGCCGAGGTCGCGCAAACCCGCCGACATGCCGCCGCCGGCGAATGGCGTACCGGCGGCATCGACGGTGAAGTAGGCATCCTGCTCGGCGCCCATCCGGCTCCACAGCATGTCCGAGAGCGCCTGGTGGTAGCTCGTCCCGGTCACACGCGCCACGATCCAGGCGAGCACGTCGGTGTTGACGGTCCTGTAGCCGAACGCCTGCCCATGCTCGCCCGACTGCTCGACCGTCTGCAGATACTCGATGTAACCGATCGGGCCGTCGTAGCTCGGCGGTTTGGGGAACGGGCTGCCGGCAGCGGAATAGACCCAGATGTCGGCGTTCGGATCGTCGTAGTTCTCGTCGAAGACGATCGATGTGGTCATGTCCATGACCTGGCGCACGGTGGCAGTACCGAAGCCGGTGCCGGCCAGTTCGGGCAGGTACTCGGTGACCGGCGCAACGTCGTCCAACCGGCCCTCGGCGATCAGGATCTCCGCCAAAAGGCCCACCGTCGATTTCGTCATCGACATCATGGCGTGTTTGCCGGTCTCGGTCAGACAGCCCGAATACCACTCGTAGACGACACTGCCCTCGTGCAGGATCAGCATGCCGTCGGTGTAGTTGGCGGCGAGTGACTCCTCCCAGGTCATCGCTTCGCCACTGCCCATCGGCGTGAAGACCAGCGAGTCGATCTCGGTGCGGAGGTCGGCCAGCTCGTGATCCGGTGCGTAGGCCAGCGGTACCGGGGCCTCGAGACCGCGACCGACTTCAACGGTCGGGAACAGGTCACGGATGTGACAGACGGACCAGCGCGATTTGGGGAAGGCGAAGTAGTCGCCCGCAGCGATCGTGATCCGCTTCTCCGGCGACGGAGGCACGCCCTCCATCCAGCCCATGACGCGTGGGTCGGAATCCTGCGATGACAACATGGATACACCTCGTAGCTGGCCGTCTCTCGCCGAAACGAGCCACGATCCTCGATGGACGAAGGCAGCGACGCCGGTATCCGGGCGAGTCGGGACTGGATGCTAACCACGACGCGACACCACTCGAGCAGCCCATCTGTTCCTACCGCACGGCCTGGCAGTGTCGTGCATGAGATCCCGCTATCGGCCCTCGACCTGGTGTGGCTTCCGCGCGTTCGCCAGCGCCGAGACGGATCTCCCTACTGCCGACGAGTTCGCAGGCTGAGTGCCGTGCCCCGGATCGCAACGAGGAGAAGTGATGACGGGGAGTAGCGACCCGAGAGCCGACACGTCCGATCGCATCATCGAGGAGGAGGAGGAGGAGGAGGAGGAGGAGGAGGAGGAACACCCATCGGGGGGTTCCTCTTCGTTGCGCTCATGGTCGTTGTACTCATCCCTGCGATCTCCCAGTTGGCGCAGGTGATCGGAGAGCGCGGGGCCGGATGGCTCGACTCGCTGAACGACTGGAGCTCGACGAACCTGGGCTTCGAGGTGTCCGAACCCGGGTCCGTCGGGGACTTGGCGGAGGGAGCCGAGGACCCGATCTCCGGATTCACGAGCGGTGCGTTCGGCGCCCTGCTCGGCCTCGCGACGAGTGGAGTCGGTCTGATCTTCAACATGGCGACGATCGCCATGTTCACCTTCTACCTCACGCCGATGCCCCGCAGGTCAAGACCGCAGTGCTGAAGCTCTTCATCCCGGCTGCCCAGGAGCGGATCGGATGGACCTGGGATCAGGCGATCTCGCAGACCGGTGGACCGACAACCGGAAGAGATGACCGGATCAGGTCGCGGCTGAGATGCGGGGACCGTCCGGGAGCAGAACGCCGAGGAGCCACCCGACCATCGAGATCACGATGGCAGCCAAGAACGTCGACCACCAGAATCCATCGGAGGTCAGCCCGAGGTCGAGGACGTCGGGGCCGGAAAGCCAGACGGAGAACTGCAACACGAGTGCATTCACGATCATCAGGAAGAGGCCGAGCGTGAGCACGATCAGCGGGAGGCTGATCAGTTGGACGAACGGCTTGACGAAGGCGTTGGCGAGCCCGACGATCGCCGCAACGATCAGGAACTGCCACAAGGAACCGTCGAAGTCGAAGCCGCCGACCACGGCCACAGCGGCCCAGAGCGACACGGCCGTGCCGAAGAACGTGAGAAGGTTGGTCACAGAGCCACGATACCCGGCCATCCGTGACCGAGTGACCACGGCCGGGCGATGGATGACTTCGAGCCACCTGGCCGGCGATGGCCCGGATCAAGCTGACCCGTGGGCGTCAGGAGAGGCGAAGGCCATCGTTCTTCTTGTCCTTCTCGATCGGTGGCCGAGGAGGAAGTTCTTGACAGCTGCCACCGTCAGGCCGAGCACCACGAAACCAGCGGGGCCGGGCTCCCGGACCGAAGCGGCGAGAGCGGCCGCTCCACACCCGGTGGAGTACCGCCATCGGTCACGGAGAACGACGTATTGGCGAACGCAAAAGAGCCCTCGCACGAGCAGACCGTTGACGAGGAAGAGAAACAACAGCACCAGGGCCATACCACTGAGTACCAGCGACAGCCGGTGCATCGTGGTCCGTGGATCAGCATGCGACGCAGCCTCTTGGACGTCACGCAAGGCAACGCCTGCGTCGAGGGCGGCGGTGATGAACGAGTGCCGCAGCGAATGTGGTGAGATCTTCTTGTCGATCCCGCCTCGCCTCGCCAGCCGTTTCACGATCCGTGTTGCCGCATGCCGGTCCAGACGTCGGGTGCCGTCATGGTTCAACAAGAGCGGCCCCTCCTGGCGTTCGCCGACACACAGGTCGACGGCCCGAGCGGTGCGCGGCGCCAGCGGGATGGTGACGATCTTGTGCACCCTTGCGGGTGATCCTCAGCGTCCGATGCCCTCGCTCCATCCCGAGTGTTCGATGTCGGCGTTGAGCGCTTCGCTGATCCGGAGCCCGTTCAACGCCAGCAGGCACGCCAAGGCGTGGTCGCGGCCACCGGCCAGTCCGGCTTGGACCAAGAACATGCCAAGTTCGTTGCGGTCCAGCCCGGTGGCATTCGACTCGTAATCGGACCGAGGACGACGCACATGCGTCGCCGGTGACACCGGGTGCCACCACTGCTGGCATCAGGGCTGTCTGTGTTGTTGTCATCTGGCTCTCCCATCCGGCGGGAAGAACCGACCTGCACGAACACCAGCAGCAAACCACGAAGCGTGGCGAGAAACCAACCGGCAGGCCCCACGGGGTAACGCTGGAAGTGCCGATACCGGATACGTCTGGGTGAGGTGCGATATCGCCCATATTTGGTGGTCGGATTGGCGAACCAGCTTTCTGCGCCGGACGGGTCGCCCAAGTCCGGCGGCTTGTGGGCTGCGGAGGCCTTGTGAGTCGCTACTCGCCGGGCCGGTGAGCAACGACGACCGGCTGATGCAAGGCCCCTCGCCTACAATCCCGGCGCATGAAGGGCATCGAACTTCCTGCGCTCACCGAGGATTTCACCGCAGACCCCGTTGAGCTGTTCTTCGACCTGGCCTATGTGTTTGCTTTCTCTCAGCTGGTGGCGCTGCTCATCAACGAACCGACCTGGGCGGGGGCCGGCAAGGCCGCGTTGTTGTTTGCCTTGCTGTGGCTGCCGTGGCAGCAGCTCACGTGGGCGGCCAACGCCATATCGGGCAACGGGCGGCCGGTGCGCATCCTGTTTCTCATCGCCACGGTGGTCAGCATCCCGATGGCGGCTTCCACCTCGACCGCCTTCGCCGGGGGCGGGCCGGTGTTTGCGATCGCTCTCACCGGGATCATGCTCATCGGGTTCCGCATGCAGACGATGGGCACGACCACCGAGATCGACTATCGCTCTGCTGCTCTCACCTGGATCGCTCCCAATATCGCGGCCATCCTGGTGCTGGTCGTGGGGTCTTTCTACGAAGGTACGGCCCGGCTGGGCTTCTGGCTGGGCACCGTCGCCATCGTGTTGTGGGCGATGGTCAAAGCCGCCGACAGCGAATGGCTGGTGCGTCCAGGCCACTTCGCCGAGCGTCACGGGCTGATCATCATCATCGCGCTCGGAGAGGTGATCGTTGCGATCGGCATTCCCGTCGTCGCAGCCCTGGAGAACGACGGCAGCCTGTCGCCGGCAACGATCTCGGCACTGCTGGCGTCCGGCGCATTCGCCGGCTTGCTGTGGTGGGCCTACTTCGATCGGCCCAGCCCCGGGCTCGAGTATGCCGCCTCCAAGCTCGACGGTCGAGCGGCCGGTCGGTACATCCGGGACGTCTATACCTGGGCCCATGCCCCCATCGTGGCCGGCATCATCCTCGCCGCCGCCGCGCTCGAAGAGATCGCGCTACACCCTCGCGATTCCGTCCCTCTCGAGTTCCGGGCAATGCTGGCCGCCGGCCTCTTCCTCTTCCTGATCGGGGTCTACCTCGCAGTGTGGCGCGCCTTCCGGGCCCAAGCGCGGGAGCGGCTGGTAGGCGCCATGGTCATTGCCGGCATCGTGTTCGCGGGAGCGTCACTCGAGGGCCTGAACCTGTTGACCCTGGTCGTCGTCGTGATGTTCGTGGTGCTGGTCATCGAGCACCGCCGCATCCAAAGCCTGCGTCTGCACGCCGAGCTCGAGGCCTGAGAGCCTTTCGACCTCGAACGAGAACACGCAACCGCGCTCAACGGAGGCTCCAGGTGCGTCGGGCCACCGGAGGGTGTGCTGCCGGGACCTCCTGCGACTGGGCATGCTGCCGAGTGAGGGCACCAAGTGGACCAACCTCACTGGCGCCACTGGCGAACCGACGAGCCACCCCAACCACCGGTCGTGATGCACCGTGGAGGCGGCGGTGAGGGCGACTCGTTCAACATGCGGTACTGCTCGCGCCGGCAGGAACGCTGACAGTCGTCAGCGAATGGCCTGCCTACGACGTACCGGAAACAGGGGTCGTGATCGACGCCACCGAACTGCGGGTCCGTGCCGGGGAGTCCGAAGCCATCTGGCCCGAGTAATCGCAGCCCGAAACGTCGGTGGCGGACCCGCACAGCACATCGTGTCAAAGACGTGTGCTCTTCGCGTACACTCCGCGTGGTCGACGGAGCCTGGCAAGACCAACGCGACCGAGCGCATGAGTGCCGATCTGGACGGCTCGACCGTGTGGGTGATATGACGCATACCCGTTGATCGGGACCCTGGAGTGTGTACAGTATGCGCATGGCACGAGTCAACGTATACCTCCCCGACGACCTCGCAGCCGAAGCAAAGGCCGCAGGGCTGAATGTTTCCAACTTGACCCAGGAGGCGCTGCGCAGTGCGTTGGCCGCCAGCCAAGTCGACGACTGGCTCGACGACATCGCGACCATGCGTCCACTCGGCATCAGCCACCGATCCGTCGTCGATGCAGTGGCTTCCGCCAAGGACGACCTCGAGTACCGTGGCTGAGTCGGCGATCGTGGATGCCTCCGCAATGGTCGACCTGCTCGTCGGGTCACCAATGGCGACCGCAGTGCAGGAAAGGCTACGCGGTCACGAGCTTCATGTTCCCGCTCACTTCGATGCCGAAGTGCTCTCCGCACTAGGACGCCTCCACCGAGCCGGCGAACTCACTATCCGTCAGGTCGCCACCCGACTCGAGCGTGTTGCCACCGCCCCGCTTCAGCGTCATCTTCTCTCCCCACTCCTCACCGGAGCGTGGAAGCTCCGCCACAACTTGAGGCTGGTGGATGCTCTCTACGTAGAACTTGCCAACCGACTCGATGCGCCCGTAGTGACCACCGATGCAGGACTCGCAGCCGCATCACCAGCCGCTGAGCTCCTCCCCGCGAACTGACCGAACCGAACCTGGAGGTGCCGATCGGCTCGGTTTCGCCCTGTGTCGGATGTGGCACGCACGCGGTGATATCGTGCGCGGGTCCGATGCTCCGATGCCCGTCGCCGGCTGGGTTTCCGGTTTCTTGTGTGTACAGCCACGCCCCGGTTGCGGCCTCTGGGACGACATAGGCGTAGCGAATGGTTCCACCTTCCGCCGGAGTGCCGTCAGGCGTGACGGGTCCTGCGTAGGGGACCGAGAGCTCTGAATAGCGATGAGCCACACGGCCCGGTCCTGAATCGGGGAACCCGAGCGCATCGTACTGGGGTCTGTCCGCCGGAACAGGTAGGCGTCGACGACGCCGCCCTCGAAGGCAAGGCCGTGCTCGTTGGTGGCGATGGAGATCTCTTCCGATTTCGAGATCGCATTCTCAAGCGTGACTGGCGCCAATTCCATCCCCGTCGTAACCATGTCGGACGGAAATTCCGCGGCCGCCTCGAGGGAGGAGTTGGTCGTGTCGGAGGGGTCGACCGCGGAGCCACCCACGCTGACCCGGCTGTGACCGTTCCAACGACTAGATGATTAGTTCCAAGGGGTGCGCGCGGTCCACGCGACAATCCGTCACTCTGAGCGTGGGGGCCATGATCGGTGGAGTAAGAACACTGCCGATCCACAGAGGACCGTCGATCCGGAGACGGCAGAATCCCCTGTGTCTACAGGAGATTCCGTGCGTGGGCGCTACAGGGATCGAACCTGTGACCTCTGCCGTGTGAAGCCAGAACGACCGTCCTGAGAACACTGACCAATCCGCACAGAACCCATGCGGGACAAGGGATTTTGCCTGTCATCAAGTCTGGTCTTATTCCGTCGCTTTGGGTTCTCTGACGGACACCCGACGGACACCAACGCTGCCCGGTCCACAGGGACCGACGTTGTGATCTGGTCGCCGCCGGCCGCGGCACCGTCGTGGGCCCCAGGCGCAATCGCTCGGGCCGGCCGAGGAACGCTGCAAGCTTCGTGCGGGAGGCCGGGCGGCCCGGGTCGGTCATCTCCGCGAGCTCGGACATGGACAAGGCGTTGATCGCATTCCGCGCCTGCGACACTGGACCGCCATCACAGGATTTCGCGTGCGAGCGGCAGCTGCTTCACGAGGAATCCCACGAGGAAGGATGCCGCCACGGCGAGGGGTGCCACGAGCACGAACTTGACGCCGAGGTCGATCTCGAGGCCCCCGAGACCCACAACGAGGACGGTGATGACCGGGGCATGGACCACATAGGTTGCGTAGGCAGCACTGGACATCGAGCTGCTCAGTGTCGTCTGTCCGACGACGTGTTTCCGGAACCAGACGAGCAGCGTCACGACGATCGCCCCGCACATGGTCTGCTCCCACGCCGCGAACGCGAGCTGCTGCCAGTGCAGTCCGGCGATGAACGGCTCGACATCGCCGTTCAACCCACCTCCGACCACGAACAGGACCGGGAAGACAGCAACGAGGGCGACTGCCACCCGGAACCAGAAGCGCCCCTGGGAGTCGGTAAGCCCCTCGAACCAGCCACGCCGACATGCGATGATACCGAGAGCGAAAAGGGCCACGTATTGGGGGAAATGAGCGATCTGGAAGTGGATGGGCTCGAGCCACCAGCCCACCGGGAGCCAGACTCGAACCACGAACGTGGCGACCGCCAGAGCGACGGCGAAGACTCCGATGGCGGTGTCCTTCGGCGCGGTCGGCTGTGCGCACTCAGATGCAGGTCCCTTGATCGTCCGCCATACCACGAACACCAGCGAGAACAGCAACAGGGCTTCGAGGAACCAGGTGGGACCCACCCCGATCAGGTCGACATAGCTGCCCCAGAGCACCGACCAGTATCCGCCTGCGGCATCCTCGGCGATCAAGAAGGCCAAGAGGAGGGGGTTCAGCACGAAGGCGTAGACGACGATGGGGATGCCGAGCCGTCGGAACCTATCTCGCACGTATGGTCCGGGGCCTTTGCGGTCGAGTGAGGTCGGGATGAAGTAGCTCGAGATCATGAAAAAGAGCCCCATGAAGAAGGCCTGATTGATCGCCACGAACAGCGTGAGCAGGATCTCCGAGACTGTCGAAACGGAGCCTTCCTCGTTGTAGTACCAGTCGCCGGGCGCACCGTAGGCGATGGACAGGTGCAGCAGGATCACGAGGATCGTGAGCAGGATCCTCAGGTTGTCGACCCACAGCATTCTTGTCGCTGTACTCGACGATGATGTGGGGGTCGTGGTCATGTTCTCCTCGGGTGGGGTTCGCCCCGCCGACCGTCCGGGTGGGGCATCTCGCATGTCAGGTGTGTTCTTCGTCTGCCTCCAGCCAGAGAATCACTGCTCGGACGCGCCGATCGATCGCCGGCTCGGGGAGCAGATCGAGCTTCGTGAGGATGTTGCCGACGTGGGTTTCCACGGTTCGCTGGTTGACCGACAGCCGCTCTCCGATCGCGGTGTTGGAGTGCCCCTCGGCCATCAGGGCCAGAACACTCCGCTCGCGGTCGGTAAGGCGATCGAGGGGCCAGGACCGGCGTGACCGCCGGAGAAGCCGCGCCACGACCTCGGGATCGATGGCGCTCCCACCCGCCGCGACCCGACGGAGCGATTCGAGGAAGTCGTCGGTCGCGGTCACCCTGTCTTTGAGCAGGTAGCCGACACCGGCCGCATCCTCGGCCAGCAGGTCCACCGCGTACACCGTTTCGACGTGCTGCGAAAGGACGAGAACTCCGATCTGGGGGCATCGGCGTCTAACTTCCAATGCCGCCTCCAGACCCTCGGTCGTGAAACTGGGAGGCATTCGAATGTCAACGATGAGCACATCCGGAGCCATCTTGCACACGAAGTCGACCAATCCATCGGCGTCGCCGAAGGACTCGATGACGTCGATCCCCTCGTCGGTGAGCAGGTGGGCGAGTCCGTCACGGATGAGAGCGGAGTCGTCGGCGATGATCACACGCATGGAATGGCCGCCTCGACGGTGGTGCCTCGACCTATCGGGCTCACGACATGCAGCTCGCCGCCGACCGCCGACACTCTGTCGGACAGCCCTTCCAGCCCGGACCCTCGCTTGGCGATTGCTCCACCACACCCGTCGTCGTGGACGACGATGCGCAGGTGACCATCCTTCTCGTGTTCCACGGTCACTTCGGCCCCGGCCGCACCGGAGTGTTTGATCACGTTGGTGAGCGATTCGGCTACCACGTAGTACGAGGTCAGCTCGATGTCTGGCAACAGTCGACCGTCCACGACGCGGGCCTGGACCGAGATCGGCAGTCTCTCGGCCAGGCCTTCGATGGCCGCTGCCAGCCCGCGCTCGTTGAGGAGGGCCGGGTTCATCCCGCGTGACACCTCTCGGAGCTCGGTCAATGCTTCCCGCACTTCTGCGGACGCCCGATCCAGGAGGGCACTCACCTCGTCGACAGACGCGACCATTGGCCAGGCGTCGACCGCGTTGGAGGAGCAGGCCGAGGGCCACGAGGCGCTGCTGCGCTCCGTCGTGGAGGTCACGCTCGACCTTCTTCCTGGCGACGTCCCCAGCCGATACGATCCGAGCGCGGGAGGAACGGACATCCTCGAGCCGAGCTGTGGCCTGGGCGTTGAGACGTTCGACCTGCAGCGCCATTCCGGCCACGGCTGCCACCGCGTGAAGACGGTCGGGGCGACGCAACAGCGAAGCACTGTGATCCACCGCTCCCACGACGCTGCCGGCCGACATGAGGTGAGTGCGACGCCTGCCGTCCTCCGCGTTCGCGGCCGCCGGTCGCCCATTCTCGTCGACAAGGGCATCCGCTTCATCCGACCAACGGAGCAGGCCGACCGAGTCGTCGCCGAGTGCCTTGGCCATGGCGGACTGAAGATCCACGTGGCCGCGCTCGATGTCGACCACGAGGTCGGCGAGCTCGGGCCTGCCCCACAGGCCATGCACACTGGTCAGCCCCGAAGCCACCGGCACGAGCGCGAGGAACACCAGTGTGGCGCCGGGGACGACGTCGCCGCTGAGGACGGCGTCGCCGAACCCGAGATCCATGGCGCCTGCGCCCGCCATCAAGGCCCAGAGACCGGCAACGGCGAGGACTACCCACGGAGCCGGATCACCTTGCGATCGCCAGTCGGGGCGTCGATGCCACACCAGTGCCGTGAGGGCAGCCATCGTCGCCGCTGTCAACCCCGCCGTCGACGCCAGCATCTCCCGGTACAGACCGGGCGAGTCGGCGACCCCTGGAATGGCGGGGTGACCCACCTGAACCGGATCCACCAATAGGACAGCCGACGCTCCCCCGACGGCAGCGAGGGCGCCGGCGGTGAGCAGCCACCGCGCTCCGGGCACGGGGCACGTGTCCACGAGCAGCCATAGCGCCATACGGAAGGACCAGGGCCGGAGCAAATCGGCCAATCAGGTACAGGGTCGGTGTATCGCTGAGGACCAGCACCTGAGAGAACACCACGACCGCTCCCGTTGAAAGCCCGGTGACCGTACGACCCCGACCCGACCGACGGGCCAGCATCCCGGCACCCACGAAGGCCCAGCCGGCAGTGATGATCAACCCCGTCTGCCACGGCGGAACCCGCGGCTGTGACGGCGGCTCGGTGATCTGCCAGAGCGATATCCGTCCTTGTTGGTCGACGGCGACGTCGACGAGCACGACCATGCCCTTTGCGCCGAGTCCGACCCCCGTCGCCCGCGTGTCGTCGATCTCGTCGATGCGAACAAGACCTACGGGGCCGGTCAGCTCCTCCCGCATGTGGTCGAACCCGGCCTGGAGCTCCGCGGCGGTGTCGCCACTCCGATAGCCCTCAGCGAGCCGCCGGTCGAGGTCGGTGTCGGTGAGGACTCGCCGACCGCCGATGATCTCGAACGTCCAGGCCAGCGCGGCGTGGACGGGAGAGAGCGATGGGTCGACCGATGTTTCGAGACGGGCCAGATCCGTGACAGGAATGCTCTTCTGGCCTCGGCCGATCCAGAACGTCGCCGACACGGCGGCGATCCCGGCCACGACCGCCAACGCCAGCCAGATGCGCATCCGACTCGTCGCCTGCATTCCCTCATCATCGCGAAAGACCCACGGGCTTGAGGTCCGTGTCAGCACGGAAGGCCGCACCGCGTGCAGCACGGGTTCTCACGAACGGTGCCCACCCAGTCCGAACCCGGGAGTGCCCCGATGACGGCGGGGCCGCTCGGCCATACGTTGGGGAGGCTCAAGTCGAAGGAGTCCCCAATGATCGAATCGAATGGACGCCTAGGCGCAGCAGGTCCTGTCCGCCGCCTGGCGGTGGTGATCGTGACAACTGCGGTGATGCTGAGCCTCAACTCGCTGTGGTATGCCGTCCTCATGAAAGGCTTCTACGACCGGGACACCGGTTCGTGGGGGGCCGTTGCCAGAGAGAATCCGTCGATGCTGTTCATACTGTTGTCGTTCGTGAGCCTGGCGACACTCATGACGATCGCCTTCCCGCATGTCTCGTTCGGTCGGACGTGGTGGGCACGAGGATTGGGGCTGGGCGTGATGAGCGCCCTCGTGTTCATCGTTCCGGCGGGTTTCTACTACTTCGGGACCACCGACATCCTGGTCGGCGAGGTGCTGGCAGCCGACATCGGCTGGCACCTGATCGAGGAGAGCGCCGCCGGTCTCACCATCGCTGCCATGCTGGGCCGCGGGAGCCGCGCTGTCGCCGACTCCATCCCTGACTCCGTTGGAGCTGCAAGGTGACTGTTCGCACCATCCGGCGAAGCCATCCGGGCCCGAAGGTCGACCCTCCACCCTCGGAGATCGCCCTGTACTTGTGGCTCGCGTTCGCAGTCACCTTCTTGGCGACAGCCCCGATCGTCGCTTCCCACCAGGGATGGATCAACGCCGAGATCGGAACCGAGTGGCATGCCGTGGGTGCCCTCGGTCCCATGGTGGCCGCCCTGGTGATCGCCCGACGTTCGCCGGTGGCCGCAGACCATCTGAGGAATGGGCTCACTCGGTGGCGGGTGTCCGGCTGGTACTACCTGGCCGCCCTCAGCCCGCTGGCGTTCCTCGCCCCGGCGGCCGTCATCACCCGTCTCGCCGATGCCGCCTGGCCGGCCTGGTCGGCGCTCGCCGACTCCCCCAGGCTCTCCGGAGGCGGCTGGGTGCTGGCGCTCTTGGTGCCGGCGGTTGCCTACGGGATCGGCGAGGAGATGGGGTGGCGAGGGACCGCACTCCCCCGCCTCCAATCCCGACTCCGGCCTCCCACCGCAGCCCTCGTCCTGGGCGGCATCTGGGTGGCGTGGCACCTGCCCTTCTACCTCTACCGGGAAGGGATGGCCGACGCCGCGTTGGGTGAGCAGATCGCCCAGGCGGTGGTGATCGTGATCGGCGGCATGTTCCTCGCCTGGCTGTACAACAGCACCGGCGGGAGCATCCTCCTCTGCGCCATCTGGCACTTCACCCACAGCGTCGTCCACATCGCCACCCCCGAGATCTCCCAGACCTTCGACACTTACAACGGTGTCCTGTCCACCGTGCTGGCCATCGCTGTAACCACCATCTGGTGGCGCCGAATGAGCACGAACCGGACGGTCACCTTCCCTGCCGACAGGAGAAGCTCATGAAGACCGAACGATGGACCATTCCCCTGATCGTGTTCACCGCCCTCGCCTGGGGCATCTCCTGGCTGATCTGGCTCCCCCAGGTCGCCGAAGCTCGCGGATGGATCGACGGGTCCGCCTCCATCTACCTGCACCTGATCGGGGGAATCGGGCCGGCGGTCGCAGCCATCCTGGTCACCTGGCGCTGGTCCGGCCGACCCGGGCTCCGCCGGCTGGCCCGGCAGGCCACCGCCGTTCGAGACTGGCGTTGGAACCTGCTCGGGCTACTCGGACCGGTCGCTCTGTTCCTCGTTGCAGTGGTGATCGCCCGGGTGGCCGACGAAATCGGACAGCGACCGGCACAGTGTTCCACAACCATTCTCGAACCGTGTCGCCGCTAAACAGATCAATCGCGACCATACAAATCGGACGCGGTGCGTCGCCCCCCGAATCTCCGGTGAAGTATTCGAAGTCAACGCACCATATCCGATCAAACATTCGTTCGAACGTATCGGTCATAGCCCCGACCTCTTCACAGCGGCGTGGTCCAGGTCCCGAATGATGCGATCCCGACAAGCGACTTTGACTGCCTCGTCGAAATCCTCTTTTGACCAATCGACCGGATCGTAGTCTGCTTCCGGTTCGTGGTAGTCGTAACCACCGCCTGACATGTTCGCCGAGGTTTTAACCACCGGGTCGTTGCCAGCTTCGCAATTTGAAGTCGAGATTCCGACCATTTGTCAGCTTGTGAATTGACGCCGTCGGGCAATTTCAATTCCCACACAAACAGTTCGCCGCCCTTGACTTTGCCGAGAACCAATATCGCCCGCTTAATTCGGCCATCGTCGGCCAATCGTTTGTACGCGTCGGTCCCCGGCATGACATAGTAGGTGTCGGGAGTCGAATCCGCCTGCAGCGTATTCGAATAACTCGACAGGTCGGCAATTAACGTAGGCACCCAAATCGTCACCACCCATTTCGAACGGCATGACCTGGATAAACTTATCCTTGGGTGGTCGCGTCGCGGCGAGGATGTTGAGTCGCTGTCGCTTCGCCGATGCAAATGAGGACGGCGCCCACAACGCATCCAGGTCATCGGGGTCCGGTGCTTCCGATTCGACTTGCGGTTGGGCGACCGGTTCTTTTTTTTCGACCGTCGGTTTTTCTTTGCGTGCGGTTGAGTTCGCCTTTGCGGTATCATCTCATAACTTTCACTCCCTTTGGGTCGCGTGCGTTTGTTGTGGCGCATTCGACCCTATTTCATTGTTTGGCAATCTCATCAGTCGCGGTCGCCAACCCGCGACGCGGCCGAGCGCGTTTCGACTTTAGAACCCCTGTTGGAATTGGTCCTGTCGATCGAGAGAGACCGCAGTTCCATTGACGCTTAGATACAGCACGTCCGGCGGCGTGATTCCGCAAAGCTGTAACCTGACGTAGTAAACCTTGGCGAACGCACACACTGCCTCTTCGATTGAGGCCGCATCGACGGTGAGTCCGCGGTCGTCGGTATCGCCCAGCTTGCGGACGCGGTACTGGATACTCACGGCAACGCCTCTAGGTCGGGCTTTTTTGCGTCAGTCAGTGGGGCCGAAGGTTTGGTCGGACTGGTGATGGAACGCGAAGATTCCCGACGGTCCGGCTTTTTGACGCCGGAAGTTCGGCCCGATCCATTCTTCGCGTTCGCCTTGGACCGCGCAGATCGGTGACTGGTAGACCTTTGATGTCGTCCCAAGCGGGATGTGGGACACCAGCCCCATACGGTTCGTCGGACAATTCCGACTTGCGAGGATTCCCCCTGGCCTCCACGTAAAACTGTTGACCAGCTGCGATCGCGACAGCGTCGGGGTCCAGCAATTCCGGCCGAGTCTTGGCCAGCGTGTTCGGCCGCACTCCCATTCGGCATCGCCACTGAGGGCAGTCGAACACGGAACAGATTCGGACCTCATGGGTAGATCCCCCCGAACAGTCGATGCACTTCGCGCGGATCGCTTCGAGTGGATTGTTCCACACCTTCCGCTGGACTTTTGCGGATCTGGTGTCAATACTAACGGTGCCTACTTTGACCTGACTCATCTGTATCTCGCATTTGAAAAAGGTTGATTTGGGTTCGATCCATAAACGGCTTGGCGGGTGTCTCCGCCGAGCCGTTTTCGCGTCCGCCCCAGAGCCAAGTGCGCAGCGAACCGCACAAGGCTCTTGTGGCTAACCTTGTCATTCAGGAACCGAATGACGTGCGGCATCGGGTGATCGGTGCCAATTGCGATGCGTTGGACCTCGTCCTGAATCCCGTCAACCGTCGCGGCCTGTTGGCCATGCGACAGCCTGTTCAGGTTTTGAACGATGCGACCGTCGCCGAGCGGACAAGAATGTCCGGAGGGCACTTGCATCAGCAACTCGCCGCATTCGGCGCATTTCGCTGGCATTAGCGTCCCGCCATTTTTCGGACGCTTGGACAACCGTCGGCTATCCATTGCTCAATTTGCGATAAGGGCCATCGGATTGTTGAACCGAGTCGAATCCCCTGCGGCAGTGCACCTCGATCTTCGAGTCGTCGAATGTGGTTGTCGCTCACGCCCAACATGCGGGCGATGTCTGTGACGCCGACCATGCGGCACCGAGCTCATCGGTGAAACCATCGACAATGGTCTTGTTTGAAACACTCATAAACCTCTCCACCTCGAAACGAAAAAAGCGTCCAACCAACGACGTGTGGTCAGACGCTTGTAGTTTTCGTGTGAGTTGATTTATTAGCAACCAGCACCGGGCCGGTTCGTGTAGCCTAGCCGGTAGGTTTTAGTAGGTTCAAGTAGGTTCGTCGAAGTAAAAGCATTTCCCCTTCGGATTGTTTTTTCGCCGGATAAATCGTTTCTTGTGGTCGATCGCAGACAACCCATCGTCAGAAATATAAAGTAGGTTTTTGTGTAGCCTGTCCGTTTCTAAATCCTTTGCGGTGACCAATCCTTTTTGTCGATCGACGTACTCTTTCGTAGTCAACCAGTTTCCATCGCCCCATTCGGGAATCTTCACCGGAGCTTGCCGAGTTCGTATCCCTTCACCTCCGTCCCACCCCGGTATCGTGACAGGAGGATCTACGGAATCCGGGTCTGCCTCCGTCAGAGAGCACTTTTAGTGCTTGCTCGATTTTGTGTGTTCGACATAAACTTTCATAGTTGGCATACCCATCAAATTCGTTCGCAAAAAATTGCGATATCTGCGAGTGATTGCACGATACCTCTGGGTGCAATTCCCAATATCTTTCTAATAGTTCTTGGATACCTATCGGATCATCCTTGAAAGACTTACCACCATATCGATGCCATTCAAGTAGCAACGAAAACAGGTGCTGATCAAAGGTGTACTGCCCTGGTTTCCGAATACTTTAGCCAATCCTGAAGACACCGAACTATTGAGGATCGAACCTTTTCGTCTAAGTCGAGAATCCCCGTTATGAAGGCATGGTCGGGATATTCAAACTTCTCTGCATAAGCTTCTCGCACGACGTCGTCGGTATTCAGTCTGATCCAAAACGATCTTCCGTGCGCGAGCGTGACCTGATACCTCGGAAGATGTTTCCACTTATCTGATCACCCCCGGCAGTTCCATTGTTCCAACCATCCAGATTAGTAATCTATGGTCTCATCGAACCACTCGATCGTATCCCACGTCAGGCTACCAATTTGAATGGGCCCCCCATTGTACTGCGCGATAAGCCTCAAGACTCGCCACAGTTCAATATCGTTGGACTCAGGTGACGTCAAAAGATGAATCGCTTCTTTCGCTAAGAGTCGCGGATAAAAACGGTTAAATCCCCGGCACTGTATTTAAGTGAGATGAGCACGGAATCCGTTTGATTCGCATCATCCGTTTGGCTCGCCTCAGGATCGCGAACTCGGCTCAGCAGCCCCGGTTGAATATCCACCGCCCTATCTTCTAACCAGTAAATAAGACACCGAGCGACAACTCTTAATGCGCTGGAATAGAGCCCATCAACAATGTGTTTAATTTCTTCCCCATACTGGTAGTTAACCTCGTTGATTACACCATAGCACCCTATCTTGACCTGGTGGTAGCGGCCAGTTTTAAGTCGTACTATATACTCGTCGATGTATCCAATGTCTCTGACGTCAACGAACACGTTGTCCCGTTTCAAGAACGAGATGCAAACCGGTACCTCTGCGCAAAAACTTAGGTTCAACATCAAGCGAAAAATTTCGATTTTATTAGGCGTAGGTTCTAGACAAAGTACGAGAAGCTCTTTCGCAACAAGTATCCCATCAAGACCTGATGAAGATTTTTTGATATCCACGAAATACTTTGGCAACTCCTCAGCTGAGCCAGAATCACTGTCTTCCTTTTCTGCATTCATAGAATTCGCCAAAGAGTGAACGTTTATGCTGCCTTTGGACTACAAAGGTCAGTCTATTCCGCCTTAAATCTTGGGTATTGAGCCTCAGAGTTCAGCAATGTTCAAAGCGGTTCGGACTACATTGTCAGGTGCACCGCCGAGACCTTTCGACTGGACGTCTAGTTTGACCTTCGCGATTGTTCCTTGATAACCTGCCAGATGACCAAGCACTCGTCGATGATTCGGCTCGCATACCAATCGTATCCTTAAGTTTAATCAACCATCGTCACACAGAAAGCTATCGAGGTCGTATCTTAGCGAATCAGGTATTTGCTTTGCACCTTAGATCAAGATTGTTTTGATGCGGACGGATTTCACAACCGGTTTACCCAGCGGTACGCTGAGTTCTCTCTACCGTGGTCTGGATCGTCGTTTCTTGGTGTGGCCCGCCCTTTTGCACCGCGAGTAAGGCGTCAAGCAGCATTTTGGATGCGCATAGGCGAATACTCTCGTCCTCGCTTTCCAGCAGCGACCAAAGGGTCGATACAGCATCGCCGGCAGCATCACTGAGCTTTGCAAGGATCGACGCTCGGACCGCTTCGCGTGCAGAATTAATGCGATCTCGAAATTCAGGATCCGCTAATCTTCGATAGGCAGTGCGTTCCGAGATGCCTGCGATCTTCGCCGCATTCTCAATGTGGCATCCGCTCACCGGCGCCAGAAAAAGTTCGTCATCTCCGTGAAGCGGCAAGGCATCGATGCCGGATTCAACGGGTAATAACCAATTAGTGCTGGGTTTATCCGGCTCAAAACTGCCAATCTGTGCCGATTCCTCTGCCATTGCCAAGCCTTTCACAGGTTTAGGATTCCTATTCGCGATGCACTGGGACGAAGTCTGATGTAATCCACTTCTTGGCATGCCTGACTCCTGGCAAGATTCGAGGTTAATTTGCAAAGCGATTTCGTTTTCGTAGCGTTCAAGACTAATCTCCAGCATGACTTTAGGAGATGCTTTTGATTGAATCATTCGTTTCGAAGCGTGCCTTTTCGGTTCCACTGGATTCTACGAAACCAGTTTGGTTAGCTCAATGTTTCTGACAAACCTAGACCACAGCTGTCGTACAGCGTCCACGGTCTTTGGTCCTCATCCGACCGACCCATGGAGAGCGTCAACAACAGGAAGCAGCTCAGTCGGCACCCCATAAGAAGACATAACACCGACACCGTAACCTGCGAGTGACATTAGACCCTCAGATCCAGAGCATGAGTCACTACTAGACACGGTAGAATCTCCTTAGGATTCACTGGCAATCTCTTCTTCGCATCCTGTTGACCAAGACCGGACCGACTGGTTCGTCGCCGCCTAATACGCTTGCTTGGCATAGTTGCTGAAACTCTCAAATTCGCAG